>NZ_JCAIJS010000008.1:0-93813 GCF_059429235.1 Leisingera sp. CC-HEC096 | reverse complement strand
CAGGGTGCCGCTGATCTGGGTCTCGTTTTCGATCGCCACCACCCCGGCCACCCGGTTGATGATCTGCGTCAGCCGGTCCTGGGCAGCGTTGTCGATCACCTCGCCGGTGATGCGGACCACGCCTTCGGAGACAGACACGGTCACCGACCCGTATCCCTCGATTTCCGCCAGCAGCTTCTCGATCCGGCTCAGGATCTCACTGTCGCGAACAGCCGCCTCTCCCACTTCGATCCGGCCATCGGTCTGCACCGGATCCGCCGAAGTCTGTGCCTGAGCGCCGGTGCCGCCAAGGCACAGCGCCGCCAGCAGGATTAATAAATGCAAACCCGCCAGCAGCGCCCGGCGCGCCCCTGACCGGCCCCCCCCTCGCGGGGCCAAACATGTCATGTCGCGGTTCAATTCCGCATCCTCCCGATGAAATACATGCCCCGCACATGGAAACCGGGACGTGACCAGTCTTTGCCGCAGCAAACTGCCGGTGCAAGAGCGTAACCGCACGGGCCCGGGACGCACCGTCGCCGCACGCTGAATTTTCATCCCTCTGATATGTCACAGTTTAATGCGCACCAACGCGCAAAGGTGCCATTCCTCGCGTTCAAAAAATTTTGAGGAAGACCAATGAGCACTAAAGCCGCCGGCGTAAACGCCCCCGTTCTGATCCTGACCCCACACGCGCTGGAAGCCGCGGACATCAGCGACTACCTGCTGCGGCGGGGGTATCCGGCGGTCAGCAGCGAGACCCGCCTGGATGGCCTGGCCAACCCGCTGGAATTCACCGCGCGCGTGCCTCACATGGTGTTCTTTGGCTTCCCGCTCAGCGATCCGGAGGCACGCGACTGGCTGCAGTCGGCCATGGCCACGGAGTGGCGCATCATTCTGATCAATGGCGACACCACAGAGCCGGAACTGAAGGCCCTGCCGATGCTTAGCCGCCCATTTGCAACCCCGCATCTGGACACGGTAATGCAGCTTTTGGGCGAATAACTGCCCCTTCCCGGGCGGCAGTGCGCCGTGCTGCCGGAATTGGTCTGGTAATCAGCCATTCCGCGGCTCCTCCCGGCCGGGTTGCAAAGATACTAGGAAAAAACGGAACTTCGCGGCCTCCGCCGCGTTCTCCCTTTGCCGCCGCCGCGACGCGGCGGCCCACCGCAATTTCCCAAGGAGGACACGACATGGACGACGACCGCATCACCGGTAAATGGACCGAGCTCAAGGGCCGCCTGCGGGAAACCTACGGCGAGCTGACCGACGACGAGCTGGAAGAAACCAAGGGCGAACGCCAGAAGCTCGAAGGGCTGCTGGAACAGCGGCTTGGCAAAACCAAGGACGATGTCCGCCAGACCGTGGACCGGATGCTGGAGAGCATTTGACATGGCCCGCAGACCTGACAGTGACGCAGACGCCGCCGCCCAGCTTTGGAAACGCCTGGAGGACACCCGCACCGGCATGCTGTCGGTGGACGGCAGCAGCCAGCACCCGCAGCCGATGAGCCACTTTGCCGACCCCGACAGCGGCGAGATATGGTTCATCACCTCCGCTGACACCGATCTGGTGGCCGCAGTGGGCCTGGGCGCAGAGGCCACTTTTGCCTATCAGTCCCAAAAGGGCGACTACCACGCCTCGGTCAAGGGGCCGATCGTGGTCTACGAAAGCGACGAGAAGCTCGACAGCCTGTGGAGCCCGCCGGTGGCCGCGTGGTTCGAGAAGGGCCGCGAGGATCCCAAGGTCACCCTGCTGCAACTGACCCCGCGCGAGGCAGCGATCTGGGCCTCGGATTCCAACCCGATCCTGGTCGGGCTGAAAATGCTTAACGCCGCGATGCGCGACGACGTGAGCGAACCGGACGTCGGCATCCACCGCGTGATAAACTTCCGCGACGTGGCCTGACCCGGGAAAGCGTCGCAAGCCGCGAACGAACAGGCCCGCCGGTACTCCCCGGCGGGCCTGTTCGATTTAGAAGGAGTAGCAGCCCGCGCCCGGCGGTCAGCCGCCGCCGCCTGCTGGGGCCATCGCCTCCAGAACCCCGCTAAGCTGTTCAACCGTATAGGGCTTTTTCAAGATTTTCAGACCCGGGAAGCGCGTGATGACATCTTCGGTTTCGCCATATCCCGTGGCCAGCACGACCGGGATGCCCAGCTCCCGGCACTTCTCCACCACCGGCAGCGAGGTTTCGGACCCCAGGTTCATGTCCGCCAGCACAAACTGAGTGCCGCCTTGCGCCAGCAGGTTCAATGCGGTGGTCACCCCGCTGCACGTCTCCACCTTTTCGGCGCCCAGCTGGGTCAGCATGTCCGCGGCATCCATCGCGATGATCATGTTGTCCTCCAGCACCAGCGCGCCGCCGGACAGGTGCCGCACCACCCCTGACTGCTGCGCCGCCGCTGCCGGCATTGCAGCCTCAGGCTTTTCCGCTTTCCGCACATGGCGGGCCGGCAGCACAAAGCCTGCCTCCAGCCCGGTGACGCGGTATTTCACGTCCGCCCGCCCCTTCAGCTCAAACGGCACGGATTGCTCAATGAGCGTGGTGCCAAAGCCCCTGCGCTCCGGCGCTTTCACCGGCGGGCCGTCGTGCTCGCACCAGTTGAGAGCAGCGGTGCCATCGGCGTTCAGGGCGGTGCGGATCTCCACCCGTCCGGAGGAATCGCTGAGCGCGCCGTATTTGACCGAATTTGTCACCAGCTCATGTATGACCAGCGCCATGCAGGTGAAGGCCGCCGGCGACAATTCCAGCGCGTCGCCATCAATTGACACGCGGCTGCTTTTGCCGGCCAGAAAAGCCTCGGTTTCCGTCCCGATCAGCCCGTGCAGCGTATTCCAGTCCCACTCCGACCCGGTCAGCTGGTCATGCGCCCGTGCCAGCGCGTGAATGCGCGCGTCCAGCACTTCACCAAAGGCGTCGGCGGATTTCACCGACTCCTTGCCTTGCGACACCAGCCCGCGGATCAGGTTCAGGATGTTGCGCACCCGGTGGTTCAGTTCCGCGATCAGCAGTTCCTGCTGGTCCTGGGCGCGCTTGCGGGCGGCATTGTTTTCATCCGCCAGCTTCAGCACCACTTCGATCAGGGTTGTGCGCAGCGCTTCGGCGGTGCGCTGCTCGCGCTGTTTCCAGGGCTGGCAATGGCCGCGCGCCACCTCCTGCCAGGCCTCAAAGCTTTTGCGCGGCGTCAGCCGCAGACCATTGGGGCCGGGTTCGGCGGGTTTCTCGGGATTTCCGGCCCAGGTCACTGACTTGACCACTTCGCGCCGGAACAGAACGAAATAATCCCGCGGTGTCCGCGAGACAGGGATCGCCAGCAGTCCTGCCACTCGGTCCGAAAACCCGTCGGTGCCGGGATAGCGCGCAATCAGGTTGCTGTTGGAGTAGACCTGCCCGGGCGGCGTTGTGTTCAGAAACCGCACCAGCCCCAGGAACTCTTCCTCTACCGGGGCGGAGCCGACGGATTTGTACTCGCCGTCCGAGTAAATCGCAGCACCATCAAACGGGATGACTTCCCCGATTCCGGTGCAGAGTTCGTCAAAGGCTTCAAACAGGCTGCAACCGCTTGAAAGCTGCGGCATCAGATGGTCGTGCAGCGCCCGGGAGCGGTCAATATCGCCCAGCTCCTCGGTCATTTCCATCTGCGCAAGCTCATAATTGAACAGCTGCGCGAACAGCTCAACCGAAGTGCGCTTTTCATAACTGAGGTAACACGGGCTGTCATTATGGCAGGCAAACAGCCCCCACAATTGGCCGTTGCGCAGGATGGAGACCGACATCGAGGCCGCAACCCCCATGTTTTTCAGGTACTCCAGATGGATCGGAGAGACCGCCCGGGTCACCGCCAGCGAAAGGTCCAGCGGGGTGCCGTTGGGATCTGTTTCCGGCAGCACAGGATAGACCGGCGCCGCGGCGTCGGGAATAATCCGCAGCAGGCTGCGCACGTACAGCGCCCGCGCCTGCTTGGGGACGTCGCTGGCCGGATAGCGCAGGCCCAGAAACGGCTCCATTCCGGAATCGCGGGCCTCCGCTATAACCGTGCCGCTGCCGTCTTCTTCGAACTTGTATACCATGACCCGGCTGAAGCCGCTCAGCGCCTTAAGGCCCCGCGCAGCTTCCTGGGCCATGCCTTCCAGCTTATTGAAACGCTGCATCCGGCCAATCAGCGCCTGCACGAGGCCCGGATCATGCACATCCCCGGCATCCGCTCCCCGGCGTTCGAACTCCAGCACAAACAACCGCCCGGACATGTGGATGGACACGTCAAACAGCTGTCCGTCGCCGCGCAGGTCATAGCCGAAAACCCGCACAGCGCCTTGCTGCATCCGCAGCATCTGCATCCGCGTGCGCAGGTCGTGCAAGGCCTGCGGGCTAAGAATATCGGTCACCGGCCGCCCCGCCAGCCCGGAATCGTCAAGCCCCAGGACTTCGCCGCAGTTGGCAGAAGCATGGGCGATGATCCAGTCGGCGGAAACTGCAATCAGGCAGCCGAAACTCTGCACATGGCCGATGATGTGGATCGGCTCCTGATCGCATGTGGTCAGATCCACCTGCGCCTTGGCAGCGCCGGATGTGTTGTCAGGCATGAACCGCCCTCCCAATAGCCGACTCAGCAGCAATACATTCTAAGCAAAATTCGAACAGCCGGGTACAATCTTTGACAATCCGGTCAGCCGCGGCGCCCTCGCCCGGCAGCTTTTCCGCCCGGGCCACGAACCCGCGCCAGTATTCTGCATAGGACGGGGCCGACAGATAGGCGCAGGCCCGCGATACCTCCGGCAAACCGCGGTCCAGCCAGCGCTTGCGCAGCACCTGCGCACCCAGGCGTGAGCCCGAGACCAGGTAATCCACTGCCAGCGGATGCGGCATCAGCGGCAGCGCAGGCACCGGTGCGGCGCGGTGCAGCCGCTCCAGGTCCGCTCCTGACCGCTGTTTCAAATCGCGGATGACCGGCGCGCAGGCCGCGTCACGGCTCACGGGCTCCAGCGCCGCAAACAGCCGCCACTGCAGCAGCAGAAAGCGCGCATAGCCCTCAGCGCCCTGCCGGTCCAGCCGGGTCACATGATCATCCAAGGCCACATGGCATTGCCGCGTGTCCCCGCGCAGCCTGACACGCAAGTTCTGATATTGGACGTCTGCCACGGAACCGTTCCCCTTATCAGCAGCACTATAGCGCTCGCCTTAGCCGAATCAATGGGCTTCCACCGCAACACCAGAAGTGGAAAAGCAAATTTTTGCAACGCTTTATGAACCGTTGACCGCACAGATCATCAGCACTCGCCCAATCCGGCATCTCCGCCGCGCCGCTTGCCCGGCCTTGTCAAACCGTGCTGCCTGCCAGCCGTGTTTTCCACCGTATTGGGTGCCAGTTTAACTAACTTCAACGCAAGTCGCCGGCCGCCCCTTAACCCAATGTTTACAGCCCTTTCCCGGCAAATGCGGCCAAAATCGGGCAGCTCTGCCGCAATTGCCCGGAAAGCGCCGCGAACATTCCGCATTTGGCTTTCAGCGTGAAGGCAACTCCGCGCCATCCGGCCGGATCCTGCACTGCCACGAGGGACTGACGCTGTGCCGCACGACACTCATTCCGCCGATCCGGCGCCGGCCTGCGAACTGCCCAGCGGCTTCAAACTGCTGCAGGGCCAGTACCAGATCGAGCGGCCGCTGATCAGCGGCGGCTTCGGGATCACCTACCTGGCCCGCGACAGCCTGGAGCGGCGCGTCGTGCTCAAGGAGTGCTTCCCGGCGGGTCTCTGCCGCCGCGCCGGCACCGAGGTGGAACCCAGCGCTCCCGAACACGCCAAATCCTGCCGCAACGTGCTGCGCGCCTTCCTGCGCGAGGCGCATCTGCTGGCGCGTGCGCGCCACCCGGCCATCGTCGGAGTGCACCAGGTCTTCAAGGAGAACCAGACCGCCTATATCGCGATGGAGTTCATTGACGGGCTGGATCTGCTCACTGTGCGCGAGGAACAGCCGGAGCGGCTGACCGGGCCGGTCTTGCGCCAAATTCTGGATCAATCGCTGGAGGCGCTGGACTGTCTGCACCGGCTGGGCGTGCTGCACCGCGATATCTCGCCGGACAACATCCTGCTGGGCAAGGACGGCACCGTGACGCTGATCGATTTCGGCGCTGCCTGCGGCAGCACACCCGATGACGGCACCGCACTGCCTATGCTGCTGGCGGTCAAGGACGGTTATTCCGCCCATGAGCTCTACAGCCCCGATTTGCCACAGCGCCCCGCCTGTGATCTCTACGCCCTTGGCGCGACGCTCTACTACTTGATCACCGGCGCCCCTCCCGCCTCCAGCCAGCAGCGTCTGGCGGCGCTGATGGGAGGCACCCCTGACCCCTGCCGGCCGCTTTTGGGCGGACCGTGGACCGCTGATCCGGCGCTGCTGGCGACCGTGGACATGGCGATGTCGGTGCTTCCGGCGGAACGGTTCCAGAGCGCGTGCGACTGGGCGGATGCGCTGGCAGAGGAAGACGCGCCGCAGGACAGCGCAATCCCGCAAGCCGATACTGCCGCGGCCGTATCCGCCGGAGACGGCGGCAGTCTCGTCACGGCCATTGCCGAGCTGGTTGCCAAGACCAACGGCAGCCTCACGCCGCGCCTGCCCCGCTCTGCCCGCCAGACGCAGACGCCGCCTGCCGCCCCGCCGTCAGAGCCCCGCCGCCCGCTGGTCAACATCTTCGGCGAGCCGGTCACCGACCTGGAGGCCTGGCTGGAGGAAGAGGACGCAATCGCCTGGCGCAAGAAAATCGCCCCGGTTGCGCAGCAGCCGCCTGCCGCAGCCCCTGTGCCGCTCAGCGATCCGGCGGACCCGGCATTAGGACTGCGCCAGGACAAGCCAGCCTTCGCCAGCCGCCTGCGCAGGCTCTTCGGGCGGCAGGGCAGCAGCCCGCAAACGGTTAAGAATTGAAGGGAATGGGTATGAAGTTCATCAAGGATATCATCGGTGAAAAGCGGGAACGGGTCCGCCTGGACGGCCCAACCACGGCCATCGCGGAACCCGTGCAGCCGCCCGCGGAGGATACCTGCAGCAGCGCCCCCCTCAGCCTCGGCCACGGCTTCCGGCTGGACCCGGACCCGGCTGCAGACCCAACGCCTGCCGCGGCTGCAGGCCTGCCGGAGGATTTTGGCGGTTTGCAGCCGGCGCCGACGCCTCTTCCGCAAGTGGACCCGGAGGATGGCCTCGATGGTTTGACTGCGGCTGCGCCGGACGAGGACGCCATTGCCGCCTTTTTCGCACGCGAACAGCCGCAGGCCGCCGAGCCCGCAGCACAAGAGTACCCGGACACTGCCGCCTTCTTCGACACCCCGGACGATGACCGCGCGCACTTGGAGCCTGTGAAAGCGCCGGAAGAGGACTTCTATGCCCTGCAGGAAGCAGAAGCGGAGGAGGATGAAGTAGAAGTGGAGGAAGATACGGCGGATCCTTTTGGCGCGGATCCGGATTTCAGCCGCCTGCAACCGCCAGAGCCGGCAGAGGACACCGCCAAGCCCTACCGGATCTTCACGCGCAGCAACGCCGCCGGGCGGGAACTGGACACCGCGGCCGACGACGGCGAACCCGCGCCCGCGGCCCCTGCCCCGGCACTGCAGCCTGAACCGGAACTTGCCCGCACACAGGACACTCAGCAGGCCAGTGTTCTCCAGCCTGAACCCCATGCCCGTCGGGCTGCGCCCGCTCTTGAGCCTCAGCCTGCACCGGAAGCCCCGCCAGCAGCCGCGCCGCAGGCCCCCGCCGCCGCACCCATCGACGTGCCCGCGCCCTCGATGGGCCGCGGCGCCAGCCGCGCGGGCCGCGTCAAGACCCGCCTTCTGGGGTTCAGCCCTGCCCAGGCGGCCGGGAGCGACCCCTTCGCCCGCAGCTCGGAAAGCACGGCACCCGGCTACACCCAGTTCCCGGTCGGCTGGCTCGCCATCGTGCAGGGCCCGGGCCGCGGCGCGGCCTTCACCCTGTTCAGCGGCGTGACGGTCATTGGCCGCGGCGAGGACCAGACCGTGCGGCTGGACTTCGGCGACAACAGCATCTCCCGCGACAACCACGCCGCGATCGCCTTTGACCCGGAGCAGAAAGCCTTCTTCATCGGCCACGGCGGCAAGGCCAATCTGGTGCGCCGCAACGGCCGCCCCGTGCTCAGCACCGAGGAGCTGGCGGCGGGCGACGTGATCCGGATCGGCGAAACCACCCTGCGCTTCGTGCCCCTGTGCGGCGCGGACTTCGGCTGGGACCAGCCGCAACAGAGCGATGCCGCAGATGCTGCGCTCCGCTGAGGTCGAATACGACGCCGCGACGGCCATCAGCCAGGGCCGCCGCGAGCGTCAGGAGGACGCGGTGGCAGCCGATTTCCCGGCCGGCACCGGCACCGGCTTTGCGGTGCTGGCCGACGGCATGGGCGGCCATGCGGCCGGCGACATCGCCAGCCGGATCGTGGTGACCGAGGTGTTCAGCGAGCTGAAGCTGCAGGCCGGGGACCCTGCGGCGCTGGAGCAGGCCATCGGCGCGGTGCTGCACCAGGCCGCCAGCGGCGCCGACGCCTGTCTCGGCGAATACGCCAGCCACCAGCCCCAGGCCCGCGGCATGGGTGCCACCCTGCTGGCGCCGGTGCTGTTTTGCGACCGGCTCTACTGGATCTCGGCCGGCGACTCGCCCCTTTACCTGTTCCGCGATGGCCGCCTGATCCGTCTGAACGCCGATCACTCGATGGCGGCGGAGTTCGACGGCCTGGTGGCCGAAGGCCGCATGGACCCGGCAGAGGCCGCCAGCCACCCGGACCGCCACTGCGTCACCTCGGTGCTCACCGGCGCCGGCATCCCCCGCATCGACTGCCGCAGCGCTCCGGTGCGCCTGCAGGCTGGCGATATCGTGCTGGCCGCCAGCGACGGGCTGCAATTCCTGCCGGAAGACGAAATCGCTGCCGTGCTGGCCGCCGAATACCGCAGCCCCAGCGCCCGCATCGGAGCGGTGCTGATGCAGCGGCTGGAGGCGCTGGACGCGCCGGAGCAGGACAACGCCGCGCTTTGCGTCATCAAGCCTTTCGACCCGCACGCCACGGACCCGGATCCGGTACAGCCCGTTCCGGCACCGCAGCAGCAGCCCGCGGCGCCCCGCCCCCGCGCCGGCCGCCGCGTGATCACCCTGCTGGCCTCTGCGACGTGGTCCGCCGCGCCCGCCGCCAGCCGCAACAAGACGGATGCACCGGTGTGAGCCTGCCCCAGAGAGACATAACCCCGCTTGCAGGCCAGCTGGAGCACACCCTCAGCTCCGGCCTGCTGCCTTCGGACGTCAGCGGCTGGGGCAGCCAGCTGCTGCAGCGCCTGCGCCAGCCGGTGCAGGTGGCCGTCACCGGCGCACCGGGCAGCGGAAAATCGGCGCTGATCGACATGCTTCTGGGCAGGGTGGTGACCGGCAGGAACGCCGCCGGCCTGCTGACCCGGATCTGCCATGGGCCGCAGGAACAGGTGGAGTTTGAAACCGCCACGGGCGAACGCCTGCAGCAGGCGGGCTGCCTGGCAAACGCTGCGGTGCCGCCCGGCGCGGTGCGGGCGCGCCAGTATCTGCCCGACCCGCGGCTGCGCACCCACAGCTACACCGAAATCCCGTTGTCCGGCCCTCCCGCCCGCCAGCAGGAGACACTGCAGCAGGCCGCTGCCATGGCAGACATCGTCCTGTGGTGCAGCGAAACCTTCCCGGAGGCCGATCAGTCCCTGTGGGCGGCCATGCCCGACCGCACCAAGGACCACAGCTTCCTGGTCCTCACCATGGCCGACCGCCAGATCATGCGCGGTGCCCTCTCCGGCCTGATCGAGGCGCTGGAGCCAGTGGCCGCAGAGGAGTTCCTTGGCGTCTACCCTGTGGCCGCGATCCAGGGGCTGACGGCGCAGGCAGCCGACGCCCCGGCGGAAGACCTCTGGCGCTCCAGCGGCGGCAAGCAGCTTGCGGATGATGTAAAGCGCCAGATCGACCTGGGCCGCGCCTCGGACGCGGATCAGGCTGAGCTGCTGATCCGCCAGTTCGGCGGAGAGCCCTTGGCAGACACAGCCGCTCCCGCGGCCGCAACCGCTGAAACCCAGCAAGCTCCAGCCGCCAGCCTGGCGGCCGCGCTGGACCAGCTGCAAACCGGCGCCGAGGACATGCTGGCCCAGGCCGAAGCCGTCGGCGGCCCGCAGGCGGGACCCGTTCTGGCACAATGCATGGATCTGATCCGCGGCCTGTCTGCCTCGCTGGAGGCCCTGCCCGGCAGCGCCGCGTTGACGGCTGCAAAAGAGGCCGCCCAGGACGGCGAGGAGCTCCTGATGCTGTGTCAGCTGGAACAGGACGAAGACGCGGCCATCGACGCGGTGACGCTGCTTTTCCAGCTGAAAAAGGAGCTTGCCGAAGACCCGCCCGGATAAAGCCGCCCGGAAACGCGCCCAAGAAACAAGCCGATGCAGGAACAGAAGACCAAGCCATGAACATGGAAGCCCAGATCGAGAGTGCAACCGACATCCGTGCCTCTGCGCGGCCGACCAACCTGAACGCCGGGCTGGAGCCGCTGGCGGCCTTTGCCCGCAGGGCGCAGCGGCTGGACACCGCGCTGGCCGCCCTTGCCGGTGTGTCGGGCGAGCGGGTCCGGCGCAGCCTGACCCGCCTGCAGGCGGAGCTCGGCACCTTTGAACCCAGCGTCACGCTGCTGGGGCAGGTGAAATCCGGCAAGACTTCTCTGGTCAACGCGATGGCGGGCTGGGCCGACCTGCTGCCGTCTGATGTGAACCCCTGGACCTCGGTTGTCACCTCGCTGCACCTGGAACCTGGCGAGACCCGTACCGAGAACAAGGCCTGCTTCCAGTTCATGACCGAGGAGGAATGGGACCGGCTGCTCAACAAGGGCGGCCGCATCGGCGAGATGGCGGGCCGCGCAGGCGCGGACAGCGAGCTGCAGAAGATCCGGACCCAGATCGAGGAGATGCGTGAACGCTCCCGCCAGCGGCTGGGCCGCAAGTTCGAGCTCCTGATGGGGCAGAAGCACGAATACGGCTATTTCGACAAGAACCTCATCGAACGCTACATCTGCCTCGGCGACGACTTCGGCGACGAGCAGCCGGGCGCGCTGGACGAACAGGGCCGCTTTGCCGATATAACCCGCGCCGCCGACCTCTACCTCAATTGCCGGGCTGTGCCGCACCGCCTCTGCCTGCGCGACACGCCGGGTGTCAACGACACCTTCATGATGCGCGAGCAAATCACCATCCAGGCGATCCGCGACAGCCGCATCTGCGTAGTTGTGCTGTCGGCAGGCCAGGCGCTGACCTCGGTCGACATGGGGCTGATCCGGATGATTTCCAATCTCAAATCGCGCGAGGTGGTGATTTTCGTCAACCGCATCGACGAGCTGGCCGACCCCGCAAATCAGATCGCTGAGATTGAGGCCAGCATCCGCCAGACCCTTGCCGACCACCATGGCCCGCAGGAGGCCGCGATCCTGTTCGGCAGCGCCTATTGGGCCAATAAGGTGCTGACCGGCGGGCTGGAGGACATGGACAAAACCAGCTCCGCCGCGCTCCTGAATTGGGCCGAGGCTTCGGTCAACGCCTCCCACGCCAAGGCCACTGCCCAGAACATGGTGTGGGAGCTGTCGGGCATCCCGGCACTGAACCGCGCTGTCTCCGAACGCATCGCCGCCGACCTCGGCACACCGCTGCTGGCGCGCATTGCCGCCTCCGCGACCACCGCCGCCACCGGCCAGCAGGCCGCCAACGCGGTCCTTGTGCAAGGCGAGGGCAGCAGCGGCGGCGCCAGCATGCACGACGTCCGCACCGCCTTTGAGGATCTGTGCCAATCCCATCTGCAAGCGCTGGAGGCGGAGATAGAAGTCGTCCTCGGCGCCTTCCGCGACCGCGCTGACCGGGCGCACGCCACCTTTACAGACCGCGCCACCCACGCGCTGATCGACCATCTGGAGAAATGGGGCGAGGACTGCCATTGGGAGTACGACCCGGCCGGGCTGCGGATGCTGCTGCGCTCCGCCTATTCCGTCATGGCCAGCCGCCTGCAATCCGCCGCGCAGACCCGCTATGAGGCCGCCGTGCAGGATGTGGCCGAGCTGCTCTTTGACGGCTTCGGCCCGGCGGTCGAGGGCATCCAGCTGGCGGTGCCCGAGGTGCCCCAGCCCGCCTCCCCCGTCGCCCTGGCGCAGTCCATTGCAATGGATTTCAACGACAGCTGGTGGGCCTCCTGGTGGCGCCGCACCCGCGGCTACAAGGCCTTTGCAAAGCAGTTCCGCAGCCTGATCGAGGGCGAGACCGAAGATTTCATGACCCAGCTCAAGACCGTGCAGACGGCAGAGGCCAGCGCCGCAATCCTCGCCCGGCTGCAGGCCTTTCTGGACGAACAGCGCGACATCCTGCTGGAAATCGCTGACTGCAGCCGCGGCGGCGGCGACATGCAGGCGCTGTTCGCCGGCGAGGAGGCCCGCCAGCGCCAGTCCCGGACCGCCAATGCCTTGGAAACCCTCAGGAGCTTCACCGCATGACCTATCAAACCGCCATCACCGCCCCCCTCGCCCCGGAAGCGGCCCCGGCGCGCAAGCCGCGCCTGGCCTTGATGGGTGAATTCAGCGCCGGCAAAAGCACGCTCACCAACCTGCTGGCCGGCCGCGCCCCGCTGCCCACCCGCGTCACCGCCACCCGCTTGCCCCCGGTCTGGCTTTCGCACGGGGCCGAAGGTGCCCGCATCATCGGCACCGATGGCAGCGATACTCCGGTGCCGCTCGAAGACATCGCTGATGCGCCGCTGGAGAGCACCGCTTTGATCCGCCTGACCCTGCCCGCCGAGGCGCTGGAGCTGTGCGACCTGATCGACATGCCGGGCATTTCCGACCCCAACATGCCCGCCAGTGTCTGGCAAAACCTGCTGCCCGAAGCCGACAGCGTAATCTGGTGCACCCACGCCACCCAGGCCTGGCGCCAGTCCGAGGCCGCGGCGTGGGAGGAGATTTCCAGCCGTATCAGCGGCCCCAGCACCCTGCTGATCACCCACTTCGACAAGCTCCGCAATCCCCGCGACCGGGACCGCGTGCTGCGCCGCGTGCAAAAGGAAACCGGCGATGCCTTCAACGCCATCTTCCCGCTGTCGCTCAGCCAGGCGCTGACCGCGGGCGAGGATATGGAGGCCTGGAAGACCAGCGGCGCTGACCGCTTTGTCGAATATCTGGTGGACCTGCTGCTGAACTGGGAAGAGCCCGGCCGCCGCCCGGTCCAGGCCGCAGCCCCTGCTCTGCCCCTGCCTGCCGCGCAAGCCGCACCGCAAGCGGGCGGAGGCCCGCGCGCAGAAGTGCTGGATTTCGGCAGCAAGCGCGAAGCCGCCGCCCAGGTACAGCCGCAGACACAGGTGCAGGCCCAGGCGGGGGCCGGCAGCGCCGATCCCGTCAGCCGGGTGATGCCGCGCCGCGTGGCTCCTCCGGCCAAGCGCAGCCAGCGTCCGGGCCGCGACCGCCCTGAAACCCAGCCTGCCGGAGACTGATACCGCCATGCCAGCCGCTGCCGCCCCGGATTGCCTGCGCCGAAAAGGAGACCCAAGTTGACGCTTGCCCGCCAGCTCGACACCCTGCGCCAAAGCGCGGAGGGCTGCCGCCTGGCGGCCTTCGGCGATCTGGGCGCCAGCATCGTCCTGCGCAGCAGCAGCGCCGCCAGCCACCCGCAGGAATACCTCGACGCGCTCTGCCAGCAGGCCCGCCGCAGCTTCCTGCTGCTTGACGCCGCGGTGCAGGCCGGGCCGGAGGCCGCCCGCCCGCCCGCCGATGACATCCTGATGCTTGCCCCGGGCGAAGCCCGCCTTTGCATCCGCGCGGCCGACGGATCCGGCGACGCGCTGCTGTGCGTCTGCAGCGACGCAGACACCGCCGCCCGCCTCGCCGCCCCGGCCCGCACACTGCTGGCCAGCCTGAACGGAGGGGCAGGATGACAAGCCCCGCCCGCCAGATCCAAGGCGCTGAGCCCGCCCCGGACGCGCTGCACCAGGCGCTGCGGCAGCTGGCGCAGCCGGTGCAGGCGCTGACCGCCCGCACACAGCACGCCGCCGCGGGGCGGGAACCGCTGCTGCCCGCTGTGCTGCGCGAGATCGGGGAGACAATGCTGCCGCGCGAGATCACCCTTTGCATCGGCCAGATCCCCGCCGCCATTCTCATCGCAGCCCACCGCAGGCTCGCAGGCCTCACCCTGATGGGCACGGCGGAGGCGGGCGCCGCGCCGGAGGATCCCGCCGCCGCCGCCCGGCTGTTTGCCGCCCGGCTGAGCAGGCTGGAGGCGGAGGCCGCAGGCGCCGGGTTCTCTCTCCGCCGCCGCCCCTGCAAGGCTCCGGAGGGCGCAGGGAGCTGCACCCCGGAAATGCTGAAGGAAGCACTCGCCGCCCCTGCCCGAAGCCCGCTCAGCAGCATCCGCGCCGCTGCCGCAAAACACGCGCTGGCATGGATCCACTGCGGGCCTAGCGGGCAAGCACCGGACACCGGCGGTCCCGCGCCCCTGCTCAATCAGCTGCAAGCGGTCCGCAGCGCCTATGCTGCCAGCGCCACCCGCCCGGGTTCGGCCAGAATGCCTGCCCGCAAGCCGGACTGCACGCTGCTGCGGGTCTCGCCTGAAATCCGCATTCTGGCGGCGGCGCACGAAGAGGAGCTCCTGCTTCTGGCCCTGCCGCCCGAAGCTGTTCCCGGCCTGATCGAAACCTGGAACGCCCTGTTCTCCTGATGTCTCCCGGCCCGGCGCGGGTCAGACCGTGCAGCCCGACGGGCCGCAGCCGTCCACGGCCCCGTCCGGCGCCGTGCCCGCCGCCGCTGGTGCGCCTTCCGCCATCAGCGTGGCAATTTCCGCCCCCAGCCGCAGCTCCGGGACCTCGCCGAAGTGATGCGCGCGCAGCTCCCCGTCTCTGCCGATCAGCAGCAGGCTCGGCGTTCCGCGCATTCCGTAGGCCTCCATCGTGCGCGGCAGCGGCCCGTCGCCGGGGCGGTCAACGCCCACCGGAAAGGTAATCCGGTATTCCTTCAAAAACGCCTCCAGCGACACCGGCGTCATCGCCGCATGGTGCTCGAACACCGTGTGCAGGCCCAGCACTGCCACCCGGTCCTGCGGAAAGGCGGCTCGTACCCTCTGCGCCAGCGGCAACCCGTGGCTGACACACCCAGGGCACAGCATCTGGAACGCTTCGATCACCACCACCCGGCCCCGCAGCGACTGCAGGGTGACGGGACCGGGGCTGTTGAACCATTGCACGGTATCGAGTTCGGGGGCGGGCATGTCTTTCTCCTTATCTCCGCTCAGTCAGAAACGCTGCCCCGGCCCGCCCGCCAAAGGGGCCGCCGGGGCAGCAGATGTCACAGCTTGCCCGGCAGGCTCAGGTCGCCAGAGGCCACATCGAACACATCGGTCACGCACAAAAGCGGCGCGTGGATATTCGCGTTCACCCGCAAGGCCGCCGTCACCCCGTCATAGGCCGCGCCCTCCAGCGCCACGTCCCGGCCAAAGGCTGCCGTCACCGCAATTTCCGGCCCGTCGAACACCGGCGAAAATCCGGGGCTGTCAAGGAAGATCGGGAATCCGGGCCAGGTCGCGGGCAGTTTGGGCGTTTCGCCTTCCGGAATGTCCCGCACCGCCAGCGCGCCGGGGCCGCAGGCCTCTGTTGGGGTCAGCACCACCCAATGGCTGTGCCAGACCACCCCGTCATTGGCCGGGTCACCATCCCCGTTCTCGTCATAAAGCGGCGTGTCGTCGAAATCCGGATGGCTGGTCGCGGCCAGCGCAAGAATACCGGTGCCGCCCTCAAAACCGACTGCCGACGGGTCCAGCGAGGTCGGCCAGACATAGGACAGCACCTCTGCCCCGCCCACGGCGCCAGCCGCCTCCGGCACCTCGGCGCCTGCGCCGCCGTTGGTGGTCATGTGAAAGGTCACCAGGTTGCCGTTGCGGTGGGCATGGGCCGCCAGAATGTCAAAGGCCGCCCGCGTTCCCTCCGCTGCTGCCGACAGGACAGCGCCCTCCTGATTTACCGCATGGGCGTGGCCGTCATCCGCCAGGGCCGCGCCTGCGGCCAGCATCAGCGCCGCGCCCGAAATGATTGAAATCCGCATTGCCAGAGTCTCCGGTTCAGTTTGTGATGACTCCTTTTAGTTTCGACTCGCTACATTATGCAAGTATTATTTCGACTCGCTACCATTTGGCGCGAACTGGAACCTATCTGACCCGCACCGAAGACACCCGCACTTTAGGGGCAGCGCGCGCCAGCCCGCCGCCCCTCCAGCGGAAATTTCGGGGAAGGCCCCCCGGAAGCGCGCCCCTCTAGCCTCCGCGCACTGATCGCAGGCGGCTTCCGCACAATAGATCTGTCAGATTACAAAACCCGGCTCAGGTTTCGCTTACTGGCCTGGCGCCTTGTATGCGCTTGCAATGCTGCCGGCTTTTTTCTGCATTTCGGTGAATTCACCCGAGGTGAAGGCGCGCACGGTCTTGAGGTTGCTGACCGCGCCGCTGGCACCGGCCGCGATCAGCCCCGCCAGCAATGCAGACACATCGTCAATGTTCACCTGGATGGCAAAATCGCTTTCCCCCGTGGTCAGATAGAAGCTCTCCAGGGTGCCGCCCGCCGCTTCGACAACAGCGCGGGACGCAGCCTCGCGGTCACTGGGACTTTCGACCATCGCCTTCATGGCAGAGGACGTATAGCAACCGGTCACGATAAATCTTGGCATTCTGACTCTCCCTGGGGGTGGTAAGGCGAGCCGCTCCTGGGCACGATGCCGGACAGTCCGGCCCGCATGCCCCCGGGGCCGGATAGTAGCACAGACCGGGCCATTTGGCATTTGAAACCGGGCCGGGGCCAGCGCCCGCGCTAAGTCCTGACCGCCAGCGCCGCGCTAATCGCCTCCGCCAGGGCCCGGACCCGCCGCGGCTGCGCGCGCCCCGGCGGGAACATCATCTGCAGCGGATTGGGCGGCGGCAGATAGTCTTCCAGCAACGCCACCAGCCGCCCGGCCTTCAGGTCGCCCGCCACATCCAGCTCCGATTTCAGGATGATCCCCTGCCCCGCCAGCGCCCATTGCCGCACCAGCCAGCCGTCATTCACGGTCTTGTTGCCGCGCACCGTCACCGCCTGCTGCGCCTTGCCGCTGCCAAAGCGCCAGACGTTGTCCAGGGTCCGCCCGAACCGCATCACCAGACAGTTGTGCCCCGCCAGATCGCCCGGCTTCGCCGGCGCGCCATGCGCCTCGATGTAGGAGGGCGCGGCGCAGACAATCCGCTGAAACTCTCCCAGGCTGCGGATGCGCAGGGTGCTGTCGGTCACCGCGCCGAACCGCAGCGCAATGTCGAACGCCTCGCCGACAATATCGACATAGCCGTCGGACAGCGACAGTTCGATGGAGATCGCCGGATGCGCGGCAGCGAACTCCGCCACCACATCCGACACGATGCTGCGGCCCAGATCCACCGGCGCGCTGACCCGCACCGGCCCCGACAGCGTCTGCGCCCCGTGGCGGATGCGGGCATCCAGATCGTCGACCTCTCCCAGCACCACCCGCGCACCCTCCACCAGCGTCCGCCCCGCCTCCGTCAGGCTGATCGAGCGGGTGGTGCGGTTGAACAGGACCACACCGTAATGCGCCTCCAGCGCCGCCAGCCGCTCTGACACGGTGGTGGCCGACAGCCCCAGCTCGCGCCCGGCCGCTACCAGGCTGCCCTTCTCGGCAATCTTCAGGAACAGGCGGATGTTGTCGATCAGCATTATACGGGTTCTCCGGATTATCATTCCGAACTTGGCCCGTTTATCCGGAAATCACCAGCGCGTATCTTCCCCTCAGCAAATCGACACACCCAAAGGACCAAGCCAATGCCCAACCTGACCATTGTCGCCAACATCACCGCAAACCCCGGCAAGACCGATCTGGTGAAGGCCGAGCTGGAAAAGCTGATCGCCATCACCCGCGCCGAAGAGGGCTGCATCACCTACGATCTGCACCAGGACAATGAAAACCCCGCCCACTTCATGTTCTATGAAACCTGGGAGAGCCGCGAGCTGTGGCAGACCCACATGCAGGCCCCGCATCTGGCCGCCTACATGGACGCCACCGAGGGCGCAGTGGCCGAATTCACCCTGCACGAAATGACCCTGATCGGCTGAGACCACGCAAGGAAGGACCAAAATGATGAAAGCTGTAGGCTACACCAGCACCGGCCCCATCGACCGCCCCGGCGCGCTGATTGATTTCGAGACGGACAAGCCCGAACCCGCAGGCCACGACCTTCTGGTCCGGGTTCAGGCGGTCTCGGTCAACCCGGTGGACTACAAGATCCGCCAGAACCGCGCGCCCGACGGCGATACCCCCGCCATACTCGGCTGGGACGCGGTGGGTGAGGTCGTCGCAACCGGCGGGGCCGCCACCCGCTTCAAACCCGGCGACCGCATCTGGTACGCCGGCGCCATCGACCGCCCCGGCACCAATGCCGAATACCACCTGGTGGATGAATGCATCGCGGGCCGCGCCCCGGCGAGCGCCGCCAATGCCGCGGCCGCGGCGCTGCCGCTCACCACGCTGACCGCGTATGAGATGCTGTTCGACCGGCTGGAGGTGGCCCGCCCGGTGCCCGGCGCGGCCAATGCGGTTCTGATCATCGGCGGCGCAGGCGGCGTCGGCTCCATCGCCATTCAGCTGCTGAAACAGCTGACGGATGCCACCATCATCGCCACCGCCTCGCGAACCGAAACGCAGGACTGGGTGCGGGAGCTTGGCGCCGATCACGTGATCGACCACACCAAACCCCTGCCGGACCAGATCGCTGCCCTTGGCATCGGCGCCCCGGCCTTTGTCTTTGCCACCCAGCACTCCGGCAGCTACGTGCCGCAGATCGCAGAGCTGATCGCGCCGCAGGGCCGCTTCGGGCTGATCGACGACCCCGAAAGCTTTGACATCATGCCCTTCAAGGGCAAATCCGTGTCGATCCACTGGGAGCTGATGTTCACCCGCTCGCTGTTCACAACCGCGGACATCGCCCGCCAGGGCGCCATCCTCGACGAGGTCTCAGAACTGGTCGATGCAGGCCGCATCAAGACCACCGCAACCGAGGCCTTCGGGACCATAACTGCCGCCAACGTCACCCGCGCCCACGCGCTGCTGGAAAGCGGCAAGGCCCGCGGCAAGATCGTCCTGGAGGGCTTCTGACGCCCCCCTGCCAACCGGTCAGGAGGCCGGCGGGAACACTGCCGTCTTCTTGACCGTGCCGTACACGAAACTGGTGTCGATCGAGGCAATGCCGCCAATCGGGTGAATGCGGTTGCGGATAAAGCTCTCATAAGCCTCCAGATCCGGCACCAGCACCCGCAACTGGTAATCCATCGCCCCGGTCAGCACATGGCACTCCAGCACCTCATCCATCCGCCGCACCTTGCCTTCAAAGCTCTGCACGTCGGTTTCATTGTGCCGCTCCAGCCGGATCCGCACAAAGACGGTGATCGCCATGCCATAGGCGGCGGCGTCCACATCGGCGCTGTAGCCGCGGATCACACCGCTCGCCTCCAGGTTCCGCACCCGGCGCAGGCAGGGCGAGGGCGACAGGTTCACCGCCTCGGCCAGATCCTGGTTGGTCATCCGCCCGTCCCGCTGCAAGGCGCGGATGATCTGTCTGTCTTTGCTGTCCATAAGGTCCCCGCTTGGCAGATTCTGCCAAAAGCTATCGTCATACTGGCATAATTGGCAATCCATCACCCTCCGGACAGGCGCAATATGGCAATAACAGAGATCAGGAGCCCGACATGAAACGTTCCGCAGGATTTGCCACCCGCGCAATTCACCACGCCTATGACCCTCAGGACCACGACGGGGCGCTGACCCCGCCGCTGCACCTGACATCGACCTTCACCTTTGAAACCGCCGAAGCCGGCGGCGAGATGTTCGCGGGCGAGCGTCAGGGCCATATCTACAGCCGCATCTCCAACCCCACCTGCGACCTGCTGGAACAGCGCATCGCAGTGCTTGAGGGCGCCGAGGCGGGCCTCGCCCTCTCCAGCGGCATGGGCGCGATCACCGCGGTTCTATGGACGCTGCTCTCGCCGGGCGACGAGGTGATCGTCGACAAGACCCTTTACGGCTGCACCTTCGCCTTCATGCGCCACGGGCTGGCGAAATGGGGCGTCACCATCACCCACGTCGATATGACCGACCCGGAAAACTTGCGCGCAGCGGTGTCGGACAAGACCCGCGTGGTTTATTTCGAGACCCCGGCCAACCCCAACATGCGGCTGGTCGACATTGCCGCCACCGCCGGGATCGCCCATGCGGCCGGCGCCACCGTGGTGGTCGACAACACCTATGCTACCCCCTACCTGACCCGCCCGATCGAACACGGCGCCGACATCGTGCTGCACTCCGCCACCAAATACCTGGGCGGCCACGGCGATGTGGTGGCCGGTCTGGTTGTGGGCACCGCCGAGCAGATCGCCGAGATCCGCCTGGTTGGCATGAAGGACATGACCGGCGCGGTGATGGCGCCCTTCAACGCGATGCTGATCCTGCGCGGCATCAAGACCCTGAACCTGCGGATGGACCGCCACTGCGCCACCGCCCGCACCGTCGCCGCCTATCTTGAGGCGCATCCCGCCGTCGGCGCAGTGTACTTCCCGGGCCTCGACAGCTTTGAACAGCGCGCCATCGCGGAACGCCAGATGGACCAGCCCGGCGCCATGATCGCCTTTGAGGCCGAGGGCGGCCTGGCCGGCGGCATCGCCCTTATGAACCGCCTGCAGATGATCCAGCGCGCGGTGTCGCTGGGCGACGCCGAAACCCTGATCCAGCACCCGGCGTCGATGACCCACTCGACCTACACGCCCGAGGAGCGCGCCGAACACGGCATCAGCGACGGCCTGATCCGCCTGTCCGTCGGGCTGGAAGACGCCGACGACATCATCGCCGACCTGGAACAGGCCCTGCCCCCCGCAGCGCTTCAGGCCGCCGAGTAAACCGCCCCTCAAGGAGACCGCCATGCGCCCCGATCCTGCCCACCTCAAGACCATCGAACAGCGGCTGCTGTGGCTGTCGCACTGGATGGTTCACCACGCCAACCACATCCGCCCCAAGGCGGACGGCATCAAGGTGGGCGGGCATCAGGCGTCCTCCGCCTCGATGGTCTCGATCATGACGGCGCTCTATTTCTCCGCCCTGCGGCCCGAGGACCGGGTGGCGGTGAAACCCCACGCCGCGCCGGTCTTTCATGCCCTGCAATACCTGATGGGCAACCAGACCCGGGAGAAGATGGAGAACTTCCGCGGCTTCGGCGGCGTGCAAAGCTACCCCAGCCGCACCAAGGACGTGGACGACGTGGATTTCTCCACTGGCTCGGTCGGGCTGGGCGTGGCGATCACCTCCTTCGCCTCGCTGATCCAGGACTACATCACCGCCAAAAGCTGGGGCGCAGACGCCCCGATGGGCCGCATGGTGGCCCTGGTTGGCGACGCCGAACTGGACGAGGGCAACATCTACGAAGCCCTGCAGGAAGGCTGGAAGAACGATCTTCGCAATTGCTGGTGGATCATCGACTACAACCGCCAGTCGCTCGACGGCATCGTCCGCGAGGGCCTGTTCGAACGGATCGAGAAGATCTTCGACGCCTTCGGCTGGGACGTGGTGCGGGTAAAATACGGCGTGCTGCAGCGCGCCGCCTTTGCCGAGCCCGGCGGCGAGAAACTGCGCGGCTGGATCGACGCCTGCCCGAACCAGGAATACTCCGCCCTCACCTTCATGGGCGGCGCGGTCTGGCGCCAGCGGCTGCTCGACGACCTTGGCGACCAGGGCGACGTCACCGCCCTGATCGAACGCCGCAGCGACGCCGAACTTGCGGCACTGATGGAAAACCTCGGCGGCAACTGCGTCGAGACGATGGCCGAAACCTTCGACGCCATCGACCACGACCGCCCGGTCTGCTTCCTGGCCTATACGGTCAAGGGCTGGGGCACGCCGATTGCGGGACACAAGGACAACCACGGCGGCCTGATGAATTCCACCCAGTTCGCCCAGTGGCAGGCGCATATGGGCGTGCCTGAGGGCCAGGAGTGGGATCCCCTCGCCACCGTTCAGGACCCGGAGGGCCTGCGCAAATTCCTGTCCGAAGTGCCGTTCTTTGCCCAAGGCACCCGCCGCTATGCCGACGCCCATCTGCCGGTGCCCGAAATCGCCGCCCCAACCGGCCGCGAGATTTCGACCCAGATGGCCTTTGGCAAGATCCTCGACGATCTCTCCAAGGGCAGCAGCCAGCTGGCCGACCGCATCGTCACAACCTCGCCGGATGTGACCGGCACCACCAATCTCGGCCCCTGGGTGAACCGGCGCAAGCTGTTCTCCCGCACCGCCCAGGCCGATGCCTTCATCGAACACCGCATCCCCTCCACCGCGAAATGGGAATTCACACCGGAGGGCCAGCATATCGAACTGGGCATTGCCGAGATGAATCTGATGCTGCTCTTGGGCGCCGCCGGCCTGTCGCATTCGCTGTTCGGCAAGCGGCTGATCCCCATTGGCACCGTCTATGACCCCTTCGTCAGCCGCGGCCTCGATGCGCTGAACTACGCCTGCTATCAGGACGCGCGTTTCATCCTGGCGGGCACGCCGTCGGGCGTCACCCTGGCTCCCGAAGGCGGCGCGCACCAGTCCATCGGCACCCCGCTGATCGGCATGTCCCAGGACGGGCTGGCCGCCTTTGAGCCCGCCTTCGCGGATGAGCTGGCGGTGATCATGCAATGGGCCTTCGACTATGTGCAGCGCGACGGAGAGGGCGACCCGGACGAGCGCACCTGGCTGCGCGACGAGACCGGCGGCTCGGTCTATCTGCGCCTCACCACCAACCCGCTGGAACAGCCCGGCAAGCGCGCCGATGACGCCTTCCGCCAGGGCACCATCGACGGCGCCTACTGGCTGCGCCCGCCGGGGCCGAACTGCGAGGTAGTGATTGCCTACCAGGGCGCCGTCGCGCCCGAGGCGATCAAGGCCGCAGGCATGATTGGCGAGGCGCGCCGCGACGTCGGCGTGCTGGCGGTGACCTCAGCCGACCGGCTGAACTCCGGCTGGACCGCCGCCCAGCGGGCGCGCTCGCGCGGCAACGCCGCGGCGCAGTCCCATGCCGAAACCCTGATGGGTGCCCTGCCGCCGCACTGCAAGCTGATCACTGTGATCGACGGCCACCCCGCCACCCTGTCCTGGCTGGGCTCGGTCGCGGGCCATCAGACCATCCCGATGGGGGTAGAACATTTCGGCCAGACCGGCACCATCGGCGACCTCTACCGCCACCACGGCATCGACGCCGCCGCCATCGTCGAAAAGGTGAACGGCCTCACCGCCGGCAAACAAGCCGCCCGCGGCGCCTTTGCCGCAATGGCGCGCAGCTGAGACCTGAAAAAAGCGGGGGCTATCTGCCCCCGCTTCACCCTTTTACAGCACCGCGCCGCTGAACTGGGCCAGCTCGACGCCGCTCTCCTGCAGCGCGCGGCGCACATCGGCGGCAATCGCCACCGCCGCAGGCGTGTCGCCATGCAGGCAGATGGTGTCGATCCGCGCCGGGATGCGCTTGCCGCTGGCGGTGATGATGGCGCCCTCGCGCACCATCTCGACCATCCGCCGCCCGGCCTCTGCCGGATCATGGATCACCGCACCGGGCAGGCTGCGGTCCACCAGCGTCGCATCGTCGTTATAGGCCCGGTCGGCAAAGATCTCACACGCCGTCTTGCAGCCCAGCTCCTGCGCCGCCTGCTGCTGCGCGGTGCCCGCCAGCACCATCACGATGATCTCCGGATCCACCGACAAGGCCGCCTGATAGCAGGCCCGCGCCATCGCGATATCTTCCGAGGCCATATTGGCCAGCGCCCCGTGCAGCTTCAGATGCCGCACCGCGCCGCCCGCCGCGCGCGCCATCGCCTGCGCCGCGCCCAGCTGGTAGCGCACCATATTGCCCAGCGTCTCATGCGGCACCGACATCCGGCGGCGGCCAAAGCCCTGAAGGTCGGGAAAACCCGGATGCGCGCCGATGCCGACATCCCTGGCCACCGCGTGTTTCATCGTCGCGGCCATCACATCCGGATCGCCCGCATGATAACCGCAGGCGATATTGGCCGAGGTCACGATATCCAGCAGCCCGGCATCATCGCCCAGCGACCAGGCGCCAAAGCTTTCGCCCATATCGGCATTCAGATCGACAGTTCGGGTCATGTCATCTCCTCACAAGACATCTTCTTCACCGGCAATCGCGCCGCTGATCAGCTGATAGGACAGCAGGTTCGCCATGGTGCGCGGATCCCGGATCAAAGGATAGCACTGGCTGCGCAGCCCCTCGCGCCGCTCCGCCTCGGCCCGCTCCAGCTCTACCGCCTCCTCCAGCGGAATGAAACGGAAGTGCAGCTCCGCCCCCGCCGCCGCCTGCGCCAGCAGCGGCAGATCGCAGGGAATCACCGTGCCGATCCGGGGATAGCCGCCGGTGGTCTGGCTCTCCGCCAGCAGCACATAGGGCGTGCCGTCGCCGGTCACCTGGATGTCGCCGGGCGTAATCACCTCCGACACCACCGTGCGCGCGCCGTCGGGCCGGAAGCCCTCGCCATCGCTTTCCATCGGAACGCCCATCCGGTTGCCGCGGGCGCCGCGGCGGAAGGCCGTCTGCTCGAACCGCGTCAGTTCAGCTTGCGGGAACAGCGAAGTCTGCAGGCTCGCCACAACCCGCACGGTGCCGCCCTCGAACCGGTCGTCCGGCGCCAGCCCCAACCCGATGGTGCGGCCGCTGTCAGCGCCGGTGTCCAGCACGTCGCCTTCTTTCAGCGGCGCGCCGATACCCGCCGCCAAATGCGCCGAGCGTGCGCCCAGATGCTCCGGCGTCTGAATGCCGCCGCCGACGTGCAGATAGCCATAGCTGCCGCTCTGCGCCGCGCCGATCACCAGCCGCGCCCCCGCAGGCAGCAGGTGGCTGGCGTTCCAGGCCACGGCGGTGCCGTCGATGCTCGCCCGCATCGGCGCGCCGGTCAGCGCGATGCGCAATTCGCTGTCCGCCTGGAACTCGCCGCCCATGCCGGCCATCTCGACCGCCGCCAGATCCGCGCCCTGCCCCAACAGCGCCGCACCCTCCGCCAGCGCCAGCCGGTCGGCAGCGCCGCCGCGCGACACCCCGTATTCCAGCCAGCCCGGGCGGCCGCCGTCCTGAACCGTCACCCCCGGTCCTGCGCGCAGTACGGTCAACGTGCCGGTCATGACAGATCCTCCGCCTTGGCGCCGCCCAGCGGATCGCGCCGCAAGCCTTGCAGCTCTTCCGGCGTCACCGGGGTGAATTGCACCTCATCGCCGGGGCGCAGCAGGAACGGCTCCTCCGCATCCGGGCGGAACAGCCGCACCGCGGTCTGGCCTGCGTGCATCCAGCCGGTGGGCGTGGCCACCGAGAACAACACCAGCTGCCGGATCGCCACCGCCAGCGCACCTTCGGGAATGCGGGTGGTCAGCTGGGTCTGGCGCGGGATATCCCAGGCCTCCGGCAGCTCGCCCAGATAGGGCTGGCCGGGCGCAAAGCCGATGGTCTGCACCCGCACCCGCGCCGCCGAAAGGGAGGCCACCGCCTCCGCTTCGGTCATGCCCGCGGCCTCGGCCGCCTGCGGCAGCTGCGGCGCCAGCTCGGTGCCGAACACCGCCGGAATGCGCCACAGCCGGCGCTGGCCGGGCAGCTCCGCCGCGTACCAGTCGCGCTGCGCCAGCAGCGCCCCCAGCCGCGCCCGCAGCGCCGCATGGTCCAGATACCGCAGGTCAAACCGCACATAGGCCGACACCAGCGAAGTAGAGACCTCCTCGACCCCGTCCCAGCTTTCCTCGGCCAGCGCGGCGCGGAACGCCAGGGCGGCGCGGTTGGCCGGCTCGCTCAGGCGGCTGCCAAAGCTTACCAGCATCCCGTCCACCCCCACCGTGCGGATTTCGGGAACAGGTGTTGCTGCGCTCACCTCGGCCATCACATCTGCTCCGGCAGGAAGGTCACGATGGACGGGAACAGCACGATCAGCACCAGCGCCACCACCATCAGGAAGAAGAACGGCAGCGCCGCCTTGGCCACGGTCAGAATGTCCCGCCCGGTCAGCGACTGCAGCACAAACAGGTTGAAGCCGACCGGCGGCGTGATCTGCGACATCTCCACCACGATCACCAGGAAGATGCCGAACCACAACGGATCAATGCCCGCCTCCAGCACCATCGGCATGATCACCGACGCGGTCAGAACCACCACCGAAATCCCGTCGAGGAAGCAGCCCATGATCACAAAGAAGATGGTCAGCGCCGCCAGCAGGGTGAAGGTCGACAGGTTCAGCGATCCGATCCACTCCGCCAGAATGCGCGGAATGCCGGTGAACCCCATCGCCACGGTCAGGAACGACGCCCCCGCCAGGATAAAGGCGATCATGCAGGAGGTGACGGTCGCCCCCATCAGCCCCTCGGTAAAGCTCTGCCGGGTCAGCGAGCCGGACTGCCACGACAGCAGCAGCGCCAGCACCACGCCAACGGCGGCGGCATCGGTGGGCGAGGCAATCCCCGCATAGATCGAGCCGATCACCCCGCCGATCAGCAGCACCACCGGCAGCAGCCTGCGGGCGCGCTTCAGCTTCTCGCGGAAGGTGGCCGCAATGTCCTCAGTGGGCAGCTTGCTGCGGTTCAGCAGCGCCCAGACCACCACATAGCCCACGAACAGCCCGACCAGCAGCACGCCGGGCAGCACGCCTGCGACAAACAGCCGGGCGATGGATTGCTCGGTCGCCACGCCATAGACGATCAGGATGATCGACGGCGGGATCAGCAGCCCCAGCGTTGCGGAACCGGCCAGCGTGCCGATCACCAGCTTTTCGGGGTAGCCGCGGCGCGCCAGCTCCGGGATCGACAGCTTGCCGATGGTGGCGGCAGTGGCGGCGGACGACCCCGACACCGCAGCAAAGATGCCGCAGGCAAAGACGTTCACATGCAGCAGCTGCCCCGGCAGCCGGTTCATCCAGGGCGACAGCCCGGTGAACATGTCCTCCGACAGGCGCGAGCGGAACAGGATCTCGCCCATCCAGATGAACAGCGGCAGCGCCGCCAAGGCCCAGGAGTTGCTGTGGCCCCACATGGTGGTGGCCATCACCAGCCCCAGCGGCGCCTCGGTGAACAGCGCCATCGCGGCGATACCCACGCCCAAGAGGGCAAAGGCCACCCACAGGCCGGCGCCCAGGAACAGGAAAAGAAGGACCAGAAGAATGATGGAAAGCGCGGCAACCGACATTATGATCCCCTATTCGCTCAGAAGATTTTCGCCCTTGCCCTCCCAGGAGGGCAGCGCGCCGCGCAGCATGCAGACCAGCTCGTCCGCCAGCGCCAGGGTGAGGATCGCAAGGCCAAGCGCCACCGGCGCCTGCGGCAGCCACAGCGGCACCGACACCATGCCCGCGCTGCGGTCGCCGAACTCCAGCGATTCCAGCAAGAGCAGCCCCATGTACCAGGTCGCATAGCCGCTCATCGCCAGCGCCAGCAGGATCACTCCCAGTTCCGTTGCGCGGTGGGCGGCAGCAGGCAAGCGGTTGGTCACCAGCGTCACCCGGATATGGCCGCCTGCGCGCAGCGCATAGGCCAGCGCCAGGAAGGTCGAAGCCGCCAGGAAAAAGCCGGTGAAATCCGCATAGGACGGGATCGTCAGGCCAACGCCGGTTCCGGTCAGCGCCACCGCGATCTTGTCAGCGAGGTTCAGGCACACCTGTGCAAAGACCAGCGCCACAATGGCCACGATAAACAGTGCTGCCAGCCCGCCGGCCGCACGGTAGATGAAATCAAGCACAACCCGCATGGCTGCTCCTCCTCCCCAGGAGACCGGACGCCGCCCGCGGCGTCCGGTCAAGGTCATGTTACTGCTGGTAGGCGTTCAGCAGGGTGGCACCGGCCTCCCCGGCCTCGCCTTTCCAGTTTTCCAGCATCTCGGCGCCAATGGCGCGCAGGCCCTCCATCAGCTCCTCCGACGGCTCGGACACGGTGATGCCGTTTTCCTTCAGCACCTCGATCTGGCTGCTGGTCTCGGCCCGGCTCATCTCCCAGCCGCGCGCCTCGGCCTCAGCCGCGGCTTCCAGAATGGCGGTCTGGGTCGCCTCGTCCAGACGGCGGAACGCGCGCTTGTTCACCACCACGATGTTCTTCGGGATCCAGGCCTGGATGTCGGTGTAATGGGTCAGGAAGTCCCACGCCTTGGAGTTCACGCCGGTGGAGGGAGAGGTGATCATCGCCTCGACCCGGCCGGTGCTGAAGGCCTGCGGAATGTCCGGCACCTCAACCTGGGTCGGCGCGGCGCCTGCCAGGTTGGCAAACTGCTCCAGCGTCGCGTTGTAAGTGCGGAACTTCAGCCCCGCCAGATCCTCGACACTGTTGATTTCCTTGGTGGTGTACAGCCCCTGCGGCGGCCACGGCACGGCGTACAGCGCCATCAGCCCCTGCTCGTCCAGCAGCCCGTCGATCACGTCCTTTTGCGCTGCCCACAGCCGCTCGGCCTCTTCATAGCTGGTCGCCAGGAACGGCAGCGAGTCGGCGCCGAACGCCGGGTTGTCATTGGCCAGCAGCGACAGGAAGAACTCGCCCGCGGGCACCTGGCCGCTGCGCACCGCCTTGCTGATTTCGGGGTGCTTGAACAGCGATCCGGCCGAATGGACCTTGATCTCCAGCCCGCCCTCGGTCGCCTCGGCAACGTCGCTGGCGAACTCTGCGATGTTCTTGGTGTGGAACGTGGCGTCCGGATAGGGCGTCGGCATGTCCCAGGTTGCGGCAAGAGCCGGGACGGACAGCCCGGCGATCAGAACGGCCGCGCCGCCCAGCATACGCGAAAATTGCATTTTTTCCTCCCAATGCGAAACATTGCAATAATGTATCCATAACGCTGATAATTTGTCAACGTTTTGCCAAGATGCAGCCGCCGCCCTGCCCCGTCCGGCAGCGGCCACCGGCCGGACAGCCTGCTTGATCTCCTTGATACTTTACCCTTTTATGACCACATGCAGATAAAACGCCGGGGTTTTATCGACAAAGAAGGGGTAAAACATGGCCGAAAAGAAACCGGATTCCCGCCGAATCGTCTCCTCCCGCCACCTGGCAGAGGGCGAAGGCTGGGAGCTGTCGGAGCTGGAATTCGGCCTGATCATCGCCTCCAACGCCTTTTCCCGCTGGATGACACGCTGCATGGCGGCGGCCGGCCAGCCGGATCTGAACCCGCTGGAAATCCTGATCCTTCACAACGTCAACCACCGCGGCAAGGACAAGCGCCTGTCCGACATCTGCTTCCTGCTCAACATCGAGGACAGTCACACGGTGAATTACGGGCTGCGCAAGCTGCTTAAGGCCGGGCTGCTGGCTTCGGAAAAGCGCGGCAAGGAAGTGTTCTACCGCACCTCCGCCGAGGGCGCGGAGCTGTGCTCGGCCTACCGCGACGTCCGCCGCCAGTGCCTGCTCGACGGTCTCTCCGCCGCCGACCTGCCGGGCAAGGACCTGCGCGAGCTGGCCCGCAGCCTGCGGGCGCTGTCCGGCCACTACGACCAGGCCAGCCGCGCGGCCGCCTCGCTCTAACAGATTGACGTTCCGCGGCGGGCTCCTGCCCTACCCGGCCAGCTCCTCGAATGCGCCCGGGATCAGTTCCTCCCAGAACTCCGCCATCTGGCTGGCCAGCAAGGCCGCGGCCCAGCCGCGGTTGCGGAATTCCTCGCGGTCGATCTCATCCTCCAGGCGGCTCAGGAACAACCGCTTGTCGGCATCCCGCTGCGTTGGCGAGCGCCCCGCCGCCAGATCGCGGATCCGCTCCAGCCGCTGCGCCCTCAGCGCGCGTTCCTGCGCCTTGGCCGCATCCTCTGCCGCCGCCTTGCGCGCCGCTTCAGCCTCCGCCGCCTTGCGCGCCTCAGCTGCCGCCAGCACCTCCGGCGAAACCTCTTTCACCGCCTCGGCAGGCGCATCCTTGTAATCGTCCCGCAGCGCCGCACTCAGATAGCGCACCGGGCTGTCCACCCCCTTGCGCCCCTTCAGATAGCCGACCTTCTCGGCCACATAATCCTCGCCGTGCTCGGCAATCCACTGCCGCGCCAGCCGGTCGCTGACGCCCAGCTCCATCAGCTGGCCGTAAACCGCACCCTGCCGCACCCCGGCGCCGTCGTCGATATCCAGCATCGCCAGCTGCGGGTTCTCCTTGATCAGGAACCGCACCTCGGCCACCTGCCGCCCCATCTTCTTGAACTCCGGCGTCAGCAGGATGTTCGACGTCTTGTTCACCTCCGCCACCGCCGGCTTGATGATCTTGGCGTTCAGATGCTTAAAGCTCTCGTAATAGGCACTGCCGTCCACCCCCATCAGACGGCGGAACAGCGCAATGTCCCACCAGCCGGTCGAGCCCGTCCGCACAAACCGGTAGCAATTCTCATACAGCGCCAGCGCATGGCCGCTGGTGAACCGCCGCTGGATGTTCAGGTTGATCAGGGCAAACACCTTGGGGTCATGCAGCTTCTCCGCCAGCGCCGGGCTGTAGGCGTATTCGCACACCCCGCCCTGCAGCTTGGCATAAGACAACAGCGAACTGACCCCCCACTCCTGCTTGCCGTTTTCATCCAGCATGTCCCATTCCGCCACCGTCTCCGCCAGGCTGCGCAGCGATTGCTTCAGCGTCTCCATGTCGTTGGAGTTGTAGCCCACCATCATGCACAGCGTCTGCGCATCGATCTGGTGCTTGGGCTTGGAGATCAGGGCGTCATAGGCGTTGAGCAACAGCACATTGGACAGCTTGCGCTGCAGCAGCGTCAGCTTGCCCGAGACATGGATCGCGGCCACGTTCTTCTTGACCGACCCCCGGCGCAACGGCCCGGTCAGCTTGCTGTGCGGGATATCGTCTGGATCCATCGCCCTGCCCTCTTTCCCCTGGCGGCTTGACGCTCTTGCGGGGATTCTGCTCTGGACAGACTATGGCGCAAAAGGAACCCGCGCTCAATCCCGGCTTGGGGACCCGTTTACAGGAGAAGGCCATCCCGGAAACGGGTACCTTAAGACCGGACCGGCCCCCGCAGGCCCCGGATACCGCCCAATTCCCCCGGTTTCCGGCCGTTCCGGGCGCTCAAACGGCCTGATTTCCGGCCCTAGGGGCACGGGTACCCGTCCTCCCGCGAATCGGGACCCTTGCTCCCGCAGACAGGTACCCATGATCCTGCAAACGGGTTCCTTTGCTCCCGGATGCGGGTCCCCAAACAGTATCAAGCTTTTGAAATAAAACGGATTACCAGAGATAAAGACTCTAAACTGAATCAAAGATTCACAACATTTCAACCTGTTTGTGCGATAGTATTTTGCGGGGAAAAGAGACATATATTCCGCGGATTACGGACGGCAGCGGAAAACAGATGCGCTGCCAGATAATGATTCACTCTCTCCCACAGATGTGCGACAAAACCGGTGATAACACGCCAAACAGGCGATTTTACCGAGGCACACGAGACATGGCAAAGAAACCGGACACTCCCCTGCCCCCCTATTTCAACCTGGATCCGGAGGCGGCAGCGGCCAAGCTGGGCGAGCTGGTCGACACCGCCAGATTCGCCAAGGCCGCCGCATTTGCAGGCCGGGGGCGCGATGACCTGGCCAAGCGCGGCTACGCCCCCGACGGCCGCAAGCGCTTGCGCAAATTCTCTACCTGGGAGATCACCCGCTACCTGATCCCCGTCGCCCCCGCGCACCTGCGCCGGGTGCTGAACAAGAACCCCGACCTGCCTCAGGGCGAGGGCGCCAGCGGCTCCAAATGGTTCACGCTGGAGGAGGTGCTGAAACTGCGCGACCATTTCGCGGAGGAAGGCATCTCCACCAAGGAATACCGCCCCTACCGTCCCGAGGGCCTGCCTGCCAAGGTGGTCGCCGTCGCCAACTTCAAGGGCGGTGTCGGCAAGACCTCAACCGCCGCGCATCTGGCGATGTCGGCAGCGCTCGACGGCTACAAGGTGCTGGTGGTGGACCTCGACAGCCAGGGCTCCATGACCTCGATCCTCGGCGGCCAGGTGGCCGACGAATGGCAAACCGTCTTCCCCCTGCTCGCCCGCGATTATGCCGAGGCGGTGGAGGCCGAGAACAAGGTCCGCGCCGCCGCCGGTTCAGACCCGATCCCGCTGGACGAGACCCTGACCGAGGCGCAGCAGGTTTCGCTGCGAAACGTGGTGCAGAAAACCCACTGGCCCAATATCGACCTGATCGGCGCCCAGCTGAACCTCTACTGGGCGGAATTCCAGATCCCGGTCTGGCGCATGGGCCTGCGCAACTGGGCGCTGTGGGACGCGCTGACCAACGCGCTGGACCAGGGCGGCGCGCTGGATGACTATGACATCATCCTGCTGGATACCCCCCCTGCCCTTGGCTACCTCACCATCAACGCGCTGGCCGCCGCCGACATTCTGATGGTGCCCCTGGGCGCCTCCTTCCTGGAGTTCGACTCGACGGGGCGTTTCTTCGACATGCTTTATTCCACCTTCGCCTCCATCGAGGATGGCGAGAACGCCGCCCGCCGCCGCGCCGGCCTGCCGGAGATGAAATTCGAATGGGACGTGGTGCGCGCCCTGATCACCCGCTTCGACGCCAGCCAGCAGACCGATCTGGCGAACGTGATCCAGGCCTATTTCGGCGACATGATGAACGCCTACCGGCAGGATTACACCGCCCTGGTCGGCCAGGCCGGCGAAAGTGTTTCCGGCATCTACGAGGCGGATTACCGCAATTTCAACCGCGAGACCTACACCCGCGGCCGCGAGGTGTTCGACCGCACCTATGCGGAATTCAAGGAGCTTCTGATCGGCAGCTGGTGGCGCGATCAGCAGATGGAGCAGGCAGAGCAAGGCAAACAAGAGGACAGAGCAGATGGCACGCCGCAGACAGCTTGAGACCCCCTCGCCCGAGGCGCTGAAAGAAATCGAAGCCGGCATCGACCGCGACCTGGCGCGCAGCCCGGGCCTGCGGCCGCCGATTGCCGATGTGGTGGCCGACGCCGCCCGCCATGCCGACCCCCTGCCCCAGGCAGGCCGTGAGGTCGCGGCCCGAGACCGCGCCGATGCCGAACGGCTGCGCGCGGCGGAAGAAAAGGGGCTGGTGGCGGTGGAGCTGCCCATCACCGACATCACCGCCGAGGCGCTGAACCGCGACCGCATCGTCATGGACGAAGACGAGATGCAGGAACTGATGAGCTCGATCTCCGTCAACGGCCTGCGCCTGCCCATTGAGGTGTTCGAACCGCAGAACCACGAGGACGCGGGGAAATACGCGCTGGTATCCGGCTACCGCCGCCTGACCGCGCTGCGCCGTCTGAATGCGCTCAGCGGTGGAGACCGGTTCCAGACCATCCCCGCCTTCATCCGCGCCCCCGGCAGCATCGCCGATGCGCTGGTCGCGATGATCGAGGAAAACGAGGTCCGCTCCGGCCTCAGCCAGTACGAGCGGGGCCGCGCTGCTGCCTCCGCGGTGCATGACGGCGTGTTCCCCACCGTTGACGAGGCGGTGGCGGTGCTGTTCCAGACCGCCTCCAAGGCCAAGCGCTCCAAGATCCGCTCATTCGCCCTGATCCACGAGGAGCTGGGCGACATGCTGGCCTTTGCCACCGGCCTCAACGAACGCCAGTGCCTGCGGCTTGCGGGCGCATTACGGGCCGGTCTGGCGGAACCTATCCGCACCGCCTTGGAAGAAGCCGGCGGGCGCTCAGCCGCGGAGGAATGGGATGCCATGCTGCCGCTGATCGAACAAGCTGAAGGTGCGCCGCAGGATCCCAGCCGCGGCGGCCGCCCGAAGGCCGCGCAAAAGATCGAACGCGCGCGCAAAACCCGGGTGGCCCGGGGCATCACCATCGAGCGTGAGCTCGGCCCCAGCGGTTATGCCATCCGCTTTTCCGGCAGCGAAGTGACCGCGGAACTGGTCGATGCAGTGATGGACAACGTGCGCCATCTGCTGGAGCACGGCTGAGCGGGCAGGGCGCTTGCCCCTGGTTTCGCAGCGAAACCCCCGGGCTTTGGCCGGGGGTTTTTCTTTTGCTGGGGGAGGTGCAGCCAGGGTGTTTCGCGGGGTTTCGCTGCGAAACCCAATGCCGCTCGCCCAACAACCTGCACTCTTGGAGCGCATGAAATTCTTTCTAAGGGTTGTGACCGCACCGGCAGGTTTCGCTGCGAAACCTCTCCGTGCGGGCTCGGGCCGGGGGGACTGCGACCCTTTCAACGGCGCAGCCGGTCAGTTGGCGGCTGAGACCGGTTTCCGGACCGTAGTCCCGGAGCTGTCCGAACAGGACTGCTTGCGGAACTGGCTGGGGGTCGCGCCCTCGTGCTGGCGGAAAGCGCGCTCGAAAGCGGAGACTTCGGAATAGCCCAGCCGCTCCGAGATATCGTGCAGCTGCGCGCCCGGGGCCAGCAGCATGCGCTTGGCGATCTCCATCCGGCAGCCTGCAAGCAGGCGGGAAAACTTCTGCCCCTCATCCTCCAGCCGCCGCCGCAAGGTGCGGCGCGACATGCCCAGGGCGGCTGCGATGGCGGTCTGCTCAAATCCTTCGCGGCCGATCCGCATCAGCAGCTCGCGGCGCACCCGCACGGTGACTGGTGCATCGCGTTCGCTCTGACGGGCGGTGCGGACAATCGACTGCGAGGCGGTCTTGAACGCCGGGTTTTCGCCGCCCGCCAGCGGTAGATCCAGCAGGCCCGCGGAAAACACCAGTGTGTTCGAGGGCGCCGCATACTGCACCGGGCAGCGCGGGCCGGCGGCGCTGCGGCTGTGCAGGGCGCTTGATTCGTGCTCCAGGGACAGCAGCTCGGGCCGCCAGTCCGGGCCGGTGGCAGAGCGGATCAGGCTGTGGAACACCGACAGTGTCAGCTCCGCGTCCTGCTGCCGCGGCCAGATGCGGGTGTCGAGGATCCGGTAGGTCAGCCGCGCCTTGTCCCCGTCGACCGTCAGCCGCAGTTCCGAGTCGCTTTGCACCATCGGAAAGGCATTGCGGAACAGCGCCAGCGCCGCCCCCAGCGTTGGCGCCTGCAGGATGTATTCCCCAAGCGTGCCAAGGTTTTGCAGGTTGAAGACCGAGCCGACCCGCCAGCCGAAATCGGGCAGGCCGAGCTGGCCGGAGGCATGTTCGCAGAAGTCCACGAATTTCTTCAGCCCGATCTCGCCGTCCAGGTCCTGGGGGCTGATCCCGGCGTTGCGGGAGATCGCGGCGGCATCGCCGTTCATGAACTCGACGGCCCGCAGCGGGTCGTTCAAAGTGGAGGCGGAAATCCGGGGCTGATAGGTGTGTGGCATCGCGCAGTTCCTCAGGATTGCGCCAGAATACCGTAAAAATCCGCTATTCCAGAAAAATTGCCGCAGGCAGGTCTCAAGCGGCCGATTCTGTCCGGAAATGTCGGGTTGTTGTCCGGATGTGTCCGCCACAAGGCGCGGCCCGCCGGGGCACCTTGTGCAAATGGCACCTCAAATTGGCACCTTTGATATTGCGATTGCAGGCGGCGGACCGGCCGGGTCGGTGGCGGCGGTTCTGCTGGCGCGGGCCGGGTTCCGCGTGGCGCTGGCTACGCTGCCGCCGCGCGGCCCCCGGTATGAGGGCATGTCCGCCCGCGTCGCGGCGATCCTGGCGCGGCACCACCTGCCGCTGGCCGGCATCGGCCCGGCGGCGCAGCGCCATGTCAGCTGGGGCGCGTTCCAGGGCGGGCAGAACAGCGAGCATCTGGCCGACCGCAGCGCGTTTGATGCCGGGCTGCTGAAGGCGGCGCGGGCCGAGGGTGTCAGTGTTGTTTTCGCATCTGTGTCCAGCGTGCGGCCTGATGCAGGTGAAATCCGCCTGGCCGATGGCACATGCCTGTCTGCCCGGCTGCTGTTTGAGGCCCGCGGCCGCCGGGCGCCGCGCCAATCCACTGAATTGAACCGCGCTGAGCTGGCCGGGCCGGACACGATCTCCGTTGCCGGATTCGTGCCGCCGCAGGCGGGAGATATGGAAACGCCGCGGATTGAGGCCCGGCCTGATGGCTGGGTCTGGTCGGTGCCTGTGGAACGGGACCGGCTGTGGCTGCAGGCGGTGGGCGCTGCGTCCTCGCTGGGGCAGTCAGGTGGCAAATCCGCCGTGGCGGCGCTGTGGACCGCTGTGGCGGGAGAGACCCCGCTGCCCCGCCGCCCCGTTGTTCATGCGATTGCGCCGCGTCTGGCGGCGCCGGATCTGGACCCGCGCTGCCCGCGGCTGGGTGATGCGGCGGTGGCGCTTGATCCCCTGTCGGGGCACGGGATGTTCTGGGCGGTGTCCTCGGCGCTGATGGCGGTGCCCATCGCGCGGGCGCTGCTGGCCGGAGAGGCGGACTTGGCGCGCGATTTCTACCGTAACCGGGTTGCAGAGACCTTCTGGCGGCAGGCGCGGGTAGGCCGGGATTTCTACCGCGAGGCGGGGTTTCAGACACCGTTCTGGCAACAGCGTTCGGCCTGGCCGGATGATGTGGCGGCCCATGACACGGACATCCGCCCGCACACCGCGATGCGGGTGGTGGTGCAGGACGGGTATCTGGCCCGGCGCGAGGTGCTGATCACCCGCGATGCCCCCGGCGGTGCGGCTTTTGCTGCCGGGCAGGAGATCGTGCCGCTGCTGCGCCGCCTGAACGGGCATCCGCTGCCGGACGCGGCCCGTTTTCACAGCGCAGTTCTGCCCGAGGCCCCGCCGCAGGCGGCGCGGGCGATCCATCAATGGCTTTTGTCACAAGGCTTTACCGAGGGGGCGCAGATCCCCTGGGAAACTGCAAACAGGGAGACTGATCCATGCAACTACGACCCCGCGGCCTGACGGCTGCACTTCTGATATCCGCGGCGGGCGCGGTGCCGGCAATGGCCAGCGAGGACCTGCTGAAAAACACCTGCTCAAGCTGTCACACGGCAGAGGAGGGCGGGCTGAGCCGGATCAGCGGCCAGCGCAAGACGCCCGAGGGCTGGATGATGACCATCGTCCGGATGCAGCAGGCGCACGGGTTGGAGATCAGCGCCGAGGACCGCCGGGCCATCGTGCAGCATCTGGCGGACATGCAGGGTTTGGCACCGTCCGAGGCCGCGCCGTTCCGCTATGCGCTGGAGAAGGACCCGAACGCGCAGGAGAGCTTTGACGAGCCGTTCGCCTCGATGTGCGCGCGCTGCCATACCGGCGCGCGGGGGCTGCTGCAGAACCGCACGGCGGAGGAGTGGGAACTGCACATGGACTTCCATGTCGGCCATTTCCCCACCATCGAATACCAGGCGCTTGGCCGCGACCGGGAGTGGTACAAGATCGCCCGCACCGAGATCGCCGGCTATCTGGCGGAGCAGAACCCGCTGGAGACGGCTGCCTGGGCGGACTGGCAGGTTGCGGAGAAGCAGCCGGTGGCTGGCGATTGGGTGGTGATGACCGATCTGCCCGGCATCGGTGAGGCCTATGGCAAGCTGAAGGTGACGGGCGATGCCTCGCCCTATCAGGTCAGCGGTGAGTTCATGACGGCGGATGGCACCGCGCATCCGGTGTCGGGGCAGATGAACCTCTATACCGGGTATGAATGGCGCGCCAATCTGGATGTTGGCGGTACCGCCTACCGCCAGGTGCTGGCGCTGTCGGAGGATGGCAACAGCCTGCAGGGCCGCCAGTTTGATCGCAGCAACGACGCCCTGGGCGCGCCGCTGACGGGCGCGCGGGACGGGGCTGGCAGCGTTATCCTGGGCACTGTTCCCTCTGCCGTTCCGGCGGGAGAGGCGCAGGTGCAGGTGGTTGGCACCGGGCTGGACGGGCTGGACGCCTCTGCCGGCGAGGCGGCTGCAAATGGCTTTGGCGCGGCGCTGTCGCTGGCGGCTGAGGGCAATGGTGTTGTCACCTTCAGCGCGGGCGGGGCAGAGGGGCAGGTCGCCCATTACACCTCGGTCGACAGCTTGCGGGTGGAGCCGGAGTTCACCATCGCCCGGGTTGGCGGCGGCAGCGAGGAAGGTCCGGCAGCGGTGCCTGCCTATTTCAACGCGGTTGGCATGTGGAACGGGCCTGACGGCGAGGCCGGGACCGATGATGATGTGCGCATCGGACGGGTTGAGGCGCAATGGACCGTGGCCAACGCGCATGAGCACGCAGCGCACATGAAAGATACTGAATTTGCAGGGGAAATGCAGCCAAGTGGCATCTTTGCGCCCGCGGTTGCCGGCCCCAATCCGGATCGGCCATTTAGCGCTAACAATGCGGGCGAGCTGACCGTGCGGGCGGAGGCGATGGGCCAGCAGGCAGAGGCGATGCTGATCGTCACCGTGCAGCGCTTCATCGACCCGCCGATCCGCTGAGACAGGGGAGAGAGACCATGAAAGACTTTCACTATCAGCCGGCCAATGCGCACCGTGTTGAGGTCGAAGGGCGGGAGGTTCTGTTCCATGTGCCGACCACCTCGATCTTTGAGATGGACGGAGTGGACCGGGATATTCTGGACTATGCCGCGCAGGAGCAGGCGTTCTCGATGGACGAGTTCGAGGCTCGGTTTGCGGCGGAGGATGCGGCGGCGCGGCTTGATGGGCTGGTGCGGCTGGATATCGTCAATGACGGCCGTCCGCTGCAGCCGGAACGGCCGCCGATCGAGATCGAGACCTTCCCGCTGACCACCATCGTTCTGAACGTCAACACCGGCTGCAACCTGGCCTGCTCCTATTGCTACAAGGAGGATCTGGCGGTGCCGTCCAAGGGCCAGAAGATGGCCTTTGAGACGGCGCGGAAGTCGGCGGAGATGCTGCTGGCGGAGAACCCGGACCGGGACAGCTACAACATCGTGTTCTTCGGCGGCGAGCCGCTGTCGAACCTGCCGTTGATCCGGCAGGTGGTGGACTGGGCTGAGCCGCATTTTGCGGGGCTTGGCAAGGAGGTGAAATTTAGCCTCACCACCAACGCGACGCTGCTGACCGAGCCGCTGATCGACTGGCTGGATGAACACCGTTTCGGCCTGACGGTCTCCATCGACGGGCCCAAGGCGCAGCACGACCTGAACCGCAAGACGGTGGGCGGCAAGGGCACCTATGACACCGTGGCCGCCAAGGCGCGGCTGCTGCTGTCGCGCTATAAATCCAAGCCGGTGGGCGCCCGCGTGACCCTGACGGCGGGGGTCACCAATATCGTGGAGATCTGGGATCATCTGATCAACGACATCGGCTTTGCCGAGGTGGGGTTTTCGCCAGTCACCTCGGGAGACATGGATGCCTTCAACCTCAACGGGGCCGAGCTACTGGAGGTGTTCGAGGGGATGAAATCCCTTGGCAGGCTCTATGTCGAGGCGGCGCTGCAGGGCCGCAACATCGGCTTTTCCAACATGCATCAGATGATGAACGACCTTTACGAGGGGCGTTCCAAGGCGCTGCCCTGCGGGGCCGGGGTGGGGATGCTGGCGGTCAATCACGACGGCGCGCTGAACCTGTGCCACCGGTTCACCGGATCGGAGATGGACCAGTTCGGCACCGTCGATGAGGGCATCAAGCGCAAGGAGCTGTCGGGGTTCATCAAGGCACGCTCCGACCGCACCGAGAAGGGCTGTGCCACCTGCCGGATCCGCAACCTGTGCGCGGGCGGCTGCTATCACGAGAGCTATGCCCATTTCAGCGATCCGATGATGCCGACCTATCACTACTGCGACCTGATGCGCGACTGGATCGACTTTGGCGTGGCCGCCTATGCCCGGCTGATCGCCCAGGCGCCGCAGTATTTTCACCAACATGTTGCGCCGAGGAGGGCGTTTGGAAAATGAAACCGCTCAATCAGAAAGCCGAACGCGTTCAGCAGGCTGCGGCCCAAGGCCAGATGGAAGAGGTCCGCGCGATGCAGACCGTGACTGCCGGATGCGCCACCACATTCGACCCGGGCTGGGAGGTAGATCCCTTTGGCGGGCTGGCCGCCCTGTGCCAGCCGATGGAGGCGGACCTTTACGGCTGCTCCGACCCCTGCTGGTGGCCCGCGCAGGTGCCCGACATCATGGTCAACCACCCGAACTGGGACGAGGGCGCCCCCAATGCCGCCAAGGACTGGCGCGCGCTTGGCGCCACCTATCCCACCGATGCCGAAACCTGAGGAGACCCGCATCATGAAATCCGCGCTTTTTGCTGCTGCTGCGTTTTGCGCGTCAGCCCTGCCGCTGGCCGCTGGCGACCTTCTGGTGACGGTGGCCCGGCCTTCCAACCTCTATGTCTTTGACGCCGAAGACCGCTCGGTCAAGGCCGACTGCGACCTGGGGGCGAATGTGACGCCCGGTGTCATTGCCATGTCGCCGGACAACCGCATCGCCTATGTGCTGCTGAACCACTGGCAAGATGTGGTCGGGGTCGATATCGAGACCTGCGAAAAGGTGTTCCATGCCGCCCAGTCCGAGGGCGATGTGACCCGCCGCTCGCTGGCGTCGCTGGCGGTGTCCAAGGACGGCAGCCAGATCTACACGGTGCGCAATCCGGTGCGTAAGAAAACCGACCGCTATGAAGTAATGCAGCCGGAGTTTGCCGTCTATGACGCGAGCGCCGGGCTGGAGGCAAAACCGTCCGCCACCTTCGAGGCGCCGCGCCGCTCCACCCTGATGGCGAGCGACCGCAACGGGCAGGTCTATGTGGCCGGGCATGAGATCTACCGGGTGGATCCCTCCAACGGTGAAACAGAGGTGGCGATTGCCAATGCCAGCTGGGACCGCCCTACTTACAGCCCGCCGGATGTGCTGGCGTTCTGGCCGACCGGCAGCCAGAACGACGAGATGCTGCTGATGTATACCGCGGCGGTGTTCACTGATGAAACCCAGCAGGAATTGGCTGACTTTGTCTGGGGGTATCAGTCAGTTGACCTCACCACCGGGGAGACGGAGATCGCCGATTTTGCCTCCTTCGAGGTGCTGATGTTCTCGGCCGTGCGCAGTGCGACCGATCCCAAGCACCTCTATGGCGTCTATACCCAGCTGTCCAAGCACAACTTGGAAACCCAGGAGCTGGTGAAGCGGGTGGACCTGCCGCACACATACTATGTCATCAATGTCTCCAGCGATGGGAAAGAAATCTACGTCGCGGGCACCAATGACGACATTGGTATCTATGACAGCGAGACGCTAGAGCGGGTGGGCGAGATCCGGATGCCGTCGGGCGGGGATATGTCGGTCTCGACGCTGCATGTCGTGCCGCAGGGATGACCGGGCCTGCTGCCAAACTCTCCCCCCAGCCGGGCGGCACTGCTGCCGCCCGGGCCTGGCCGCGCCTGCCATCGCGTGCGGGCGCGGCGCTTTTCACGCCTGCCACGGCGGCTTGGCTGCTGCCTATGCTGCGTCCGCACCGGCGGCGGCTGGCGGTGCTGTTGCTGATCAGCTTTGCTGCGGCTGCGATTGGATTGCTGCCGCCCTATATCAGCAAGCTGGTGATCGACCGGGGGCTGATGGCGGGGGATGCGGCGCAGCTGGTGATCTGGTCGCTGGCTTTGTTCGGGATCGGTCTGCTAGCCACCGGCACCGGCGCGCTGAGCAACATCCTGCATATGCGCGCCTCGGTCCGGATGCTGGCGCGGATGCGGCAGCGGCTGCTGTCGCGGCTGGCCGCCAAGCCTGCCGGGTGGTTTGCCAGCCAGCGCGCGGGTGAGCTGCTGGCGCGGGTGGATGGCGATGCGGCGGAGGTGCAGAAGTTCGCGTTCAACGCGGTTCTGGGCGGCTCCTCGGCGCTGATCCGGCTGATTGGCGGCTCGGCGATTCTGATGGTGCTGGACTGGCGGCTGGGGCTGCTGACGGCGCTGCTGGCCCCGGCCGAGCTGGCCTTTCTGATCTGGGCGCGGCCCCGGACCGAGCGCCACGCGGCAGCGGTGCGCGAGAGGCAGGGGCAGTATGCGGCTGGGCTGTCGGAGACGCTGTTCGGCCTGCCCGCGCTGCAGGCCGCCCGTGGAACGGGATGGGCTGAGCGGCGCAGCCTGCGCGACCATGCCGGGCTGAGCCGGCGGCTGATTGCGCAGAACCTCTGGGGAGAGTTCACCCGTGCGGTGCCGGTGCTGCTGTCGGCCTTGACCCGCTCGGCGATCTTTCTGGCGGGCGGGTTGATGGTGATACGGGGCGAGTGGCCGCTGGGCTCACTGATCGCCTTTGTGGCCTACATGGGCTTCATGACCGGGCCGATGCAGTCGCTGCTGGGCCTGTGGCACGCGCAGGCGCGGGTCAAGGTTGCGGCGGCGCGGCTGGATGCGGTGATGCAGGCGGATGGCCCCGCCCGGGCGGCCGGTTTTGCGCCTGCCGGGTATGATCTGCGGCTGGCGGGCGTGACCGTTTCCCGCGGGGCGGCGGCGCCGGTTGGGCCGCTGACCCTGACCATTCCCGAGGGTGCCAAGGTGGCGCTGAGAGGGGCAAGCGGGGCGGGCAAGACCTCCTTGCTGGCGGTGCTGTGCGGGCGGGCGCAGCCCCTGGCCGGGCGTGTCACCTTGGGCGGTGCGGATCTGAGCCTGCTGGGCGGGGCAGCCTTGCCGGAGCGGGTGGCCTATGCCGGGCAGCGGCCGTTTACCCTGCGCGCCAGCCTGCGGGACAACCTGTTCCAAAGCCGCGCCTTCTGGGCTGATCCTGAGAATGAAACGCAAGTCTGGGTGCTGCTGGAGCTGTTTGGCTTGGCAGACAGGTTCCGCGGGGCAGGGGGGCTGGACACCATGCTGGGCGAAAGCGGGCTGACCCTGTCGGGCGGCGAGCGGCAGCGGCTGTGCCTGCTGCGGGCGCTGCTGCAGCCCTTTGATATCCTGATCCTGGATGAAGCGCTGTCGGAGGTGGATCCCGCCACTGCGGCCCGGATCCTGGCCCATATCGACAAGAGTTTTCCCCATGCCACCCGCATCCTGACGGCCCACGGCGGGGCAGCGGCGGGCGGGGCGTTCGACATGGAAATCGACCTGACGGAGGGGACGGCATGACTCGCGCGCCACTGATCGCGCTGATTGACGGGCCGCTGGCGGTGGAGACCCCCGGCCTTGCCGCCCGCATAGACCTGTGCGCGCTGCATCCGCGGGCTGCCGAAAGCCCGGCGGCGCTGCACGCCAGCCACATGGCGGCTGCCATCCGCGCCAATGCGCCGGAGGTGCGGCTCCTTGGGCTCAGCATTTTTCCGGGGCGTTTGTCCACCTCGGTCGCCACCGTGGCGGAGGCACTGCGCCGCACCGCAGAGTCGGAGGCGGAGATCGTTCACTGCTCCTTTGGGCACGGTGAGGCCAGCCCGCTGCTGGTTGAGGCCGTGGCTGAGGTGCTGGCGGCGGGCAAGCTGCTGGTTGCCTCCGCCCCGGCGCGCGGCGCGCCGGTCTATCCGGCGGGGTGCGACGGGGTTCTGTCCGTTCAAGGCGATGCCCGCTGCGCGCGCGGCCAGTGGTCGCTGCTGGATCTGCCGGGGGCGCGGTTCGGGGCCTGCCCGGGCGCTTCCGGCGCGCCGGTGCGCGGAGCCAGCCTGGCGGCGGCGCATTTCACCGGGCTGCTGGCCCGGGCCTGCATGGACGGCGGGGTCGAGGATATGCTGGAAACCCCATCCTTTACGGGCCGGGAGCGTATCGGGGCAGGGGGGCCGCAGGCGGCATGAATTGCTTTGATCATTGGAACAGCACCTTGCGGGCCAGCTGCGGCCACTATTATGCGGCCCCGGACCGGGCGGTGCGGGATTGGGCGGGAAGCTTTGACCTGCGCCAGCGGGGCGGCGTCGATGTGGCCGAAGTCCGCTGTCCGCCCGCCCGCATCGAGCGCACCCGCAAGGGCATCCTGCGCGACGATCAGGAGCATTTTTTTCTGCTGCGCCAGCTGGCGGGGGAAACCGGCATCCTCCACGCGGGCTGCGAGACGCTGCTGCGGCCGGGGGAGTTTCTGCTGCTCGATTCCACCCGCGCGGCGGAGCTGAGCGTAAGCGGTCGGCCTGCCGCGTTTCTGTCGGCGCGTCTGCCGCGGGCGCTGGTGCTGGAGCGGTGCCGGCAAATGCCCGCGGCGGGCTGCAAGATCACCCCGGCGCATCCGCTGCACGCCAGCCTGTGCGGGCTGCTGGATCGGGACGGCGCAGGGGACAGCGCGGGCTATATCTTTGACCTGGTGCCGCTGGCCTTTGCCGCCGGGGCGCGTCCGGGGGCGGGCAGTTTGGGCAGCCGCAAGCACCGGTTCCGGCTGGTGCGCGAGACGCTGGAGCTGCTGAGCGGCGACCCGGGGCTGACGGTGGACGCGCTGGCCGCCCGCACCGGGCTGTCGCGGCGCCAGTTGCAGCGGGAGTTTCAGGAGAACGGCACCACCTTCACCGAGTGCCTGACCCGCGCCCGGCTGGCCGCGGTGGCGGGCAAGCTGCGCCATGCGGCACGGCAGGGCGCCCGCGTGCCGATTGCCCAGATCGCCTATGGCGCCGGGTTTGGCGATATCTCCCATTTCAACCGCACCTTCCGCCAGCAGTTCGGCTGCTCGCCGCGCGGGTTCCTCAGCACCTGCACTTTCAGCGGATTTTTGGCGCAGGACGCAAACTCTTTGGCACCGGCGCCCAAGACCGCGCAGGCGGGGCGTGGTTGTCTTTATCAATCAAACCCGGCTGACGGATAAACAGGGAGAACGGCAATGGACTATGGTATGCTGATCAACGGCGAACAGGTCTCGGCGGAGCGCGTGATCGAGGTGATCAACCCGGCGACGGAGGAGGTGTTTGCCCGTGTGCCGCATGCCTCTGAGGCGCATCTGGAGCAGGCGGTGGCCGCTGCCAAGGCGGCGCAGAAGGGCTGGGCGGAGACACCCATGGCGGAACGGCGCACCAAGGTGGAGGCGCTGGCCGCCGCCATCGGCGAGGAGGCGGATGAGCTGGCGCGGCTGATCACGATGGAGCAGGGCAAGCCGCTGCCCGAGGCGCAGGGCGAAGTGGCCTGGTCGCAAGGGTATCTGGCGCATACCGCGACGCTGGAGCTGCCGGACCGGGTGATCCAGGATGACGCCGAGTTCCGGATTGAGACCCGGCACAAACCGCTGGGCGTGGTGGCGGGCATCATCGCCTGGAACTTTCCGCTGCTTTTGTGCTGCTGGAAGATCGGGCCTGCGCTGATGGCGGGCAATGCGATTGTTTTGAAACCCGCGCCGACGACCCCGGTGGCGGCGCTGAAGCTGGGCGAGATCTGCGCGCGGATCTTCCCGGCGGGGCTGGTGAACATCATCACCGATGCCAATGACCTTGGCCCCAAGCTGACGGCGCATCCGGATGTGGCCAAGATCGGCTTTACCGGCTCGTCCGAGACCGGCAAGCGGATCATGGCGAGTGCTGCCGACACCATGAAGCGGGTGACGCTGGAGATGGGCGGCAATGACCCGGCCATCGTGCTGCCGGATGTGGATGTGAAGGCGGTCGCGGAAAAGGTCTATGGCGGGGCGTTCCTGAATGCGGGTCAGGTGTGCCTGGCGGTGAAACGCGCCTATGTGCACAGCGATATCTATGAGGAGTTCTGCGCCGAGCTGGCGGCGCTGGCCGGGCAGGCGGTGGTCGATGACGGGATGAAGCAGGGGACCACCATCGGACCGATCCAGAACAAGGCGCAGTTCGACAAGATCAAGGGGTTCCTGGAGGATGCCCGCGCCTGCGGGCAGATCATTGCCGGGGGCAGCGCCAAGGACGGGCCGGGGTATTTCGTGCCGCCGACCATCGTGCGGGATGTGACCGACGGACAGAGGATCGTCGACGAGGAGCAGTTCGGTCCGGTCCTGCCGGTGATCCGCTTTGACGACGTTGACGATGTGATCGCGCGGGCCAATGCCTCTGACTACGGGCTGGGCGGGTCGGTGCATTCTGCTGATACGGACAAGGCCACCGAGATCGCCGGGCGCATCGAATCCGGTACGATCTGGGTGAACCAGCAGCTGAACATCGGTCCGCATATCCCGATGGCGGGCTTCAAGGGTTCCGGCCTGGGGGTGGAACAGTCGGTCGAGGGGCTGGCGGAATACACCCAGATGCAGGTGATCAACGTCGCCCGCGGCTGATCCCTCTTGAAATCCGGCCGGGCTGCCGCTGCGGCGGCCCGGTCCGCTCAATTAGCTGAGAACACCTATGACTGACCCGCAAACTGACCTCACCGCCCCGATTGACGGCCTGTCGCATGTGCAGGGGCCAGATGAGCCGCCGCTGCAGCATATCACCATCCCGGCGCTGCTGCGGCAGGCGGTGGCGCAGCATGGCAGCCGCGAGGCGCTGGTGTTCACGGATGCCGGCATCCGGATGACCTATGCGGAACTGGCCCGGAAGGCGGATGAGCTGGCGGCGGGGCTGCTGGAGCTGGGCGTAACCAAGGGCGACCGGGTCGGGATCTGGTCGCCGAACCGCTGCGAATGGGTGCTGACGCAGTTCGCCACCGCCCGGATCGGCGCCATTCTGGTGACGATCAACCCGGCTTACCGGCTGGCGGAGCTGGAATATGCGCTGAACAAGACCGGCTGCAAAGTGCTGATCGCGGCGGAAAGCTTCAAGAGTTCCAACTACCTGGGCATGATCCGCGAGCTGGCGCCGGAGCTGGCCGCAGCCGCCCCCGGCCGGCTGGCGGCGGCGCGGCTGCCTGACTTGCGCCATGCGGTGGTGATGGCGGCGGATCCTGGCCCCGGGGTTCTGTCCTTTGAAACTTTGCAGGAGATGGGTGCGGATGCGGACGCCACCGCGCTGGACGCACTCAGCGCGGATCTGACGCCGGAGGAGGCGATCAACATCCAGTTCACCTCCGGCACCACCGGGCTGCCGAAGGGGGCGACGCTGACGCATTTCAACATCGTCAACAACGCCCGTTTCGTCACCAGCCGCATTCAGCTGACCGCGGCGGACCGGCTGCTGATCCCGGTGCCGCTGTACCATTGCTTTGGCATGGTGATGGGGGTGCTGGGGGCGGTCTCCAAGGGGGCTGCGATGATCTTCCCCGGCGAGGCGTTTGAGCCGGCTGCGGTGCTGGACGCCGCCGCCGCGGAACGGGCCACCGCGCTGTATGGCGTGCCGACGATGTTTGTCGCCATGCTGCAGGAGCTGGACCAGTCACCCCGCGATGTGTCCTCCCTGCGCACCGGCATCATGGCGGGCGCGCCGTGCCCGATTGAGATCATGCGGCGGGTCAACCGGGACATGCATATGCAGGAGGTGACGATCTGCTATGGCATGACCGAAACCGCGCCGGTGTCCTTTCAAAGCTTCACCTCTGATCCGGCCGAGAAGCGCTGCACCACCGTGGGCCGGGTGCATCCGCATCTGGAGGTGAAGGCGGTGGATGGCGAGGGGCGCACCGTGCCTGCGGGCGAACGCGGCGAGCTGCTGGTGCGCGGCTATTCGGTGATGCAGGGGTATTGGGATGACGCTGAGGCAACCGGGGAGGCGATCCGGGACGGCTGGATGCGCACTGGCGATCTGGGTACCTTTGACGTGGAGGGGTTCTGCAGCATCACCGGGCGGGTGAAGGACATGATCATCCGCGGCGGCGAAAACATCTATCCGCGCGAGATCGAGGAGTTTCTGATCCGCCATCCGGATATCGCGGATGCGCAGGTGTTCGGGGTGCCGGATGAGAAATTCGGCGAGCAGGTTTGCGCCTGGGTGGTGCCCGCGCCGGGCGCCAGCCTGGAGGAAGAAGCCGTGCGCAGCCATTGCCGCGGCCAGATCGCGCATTTCAAGATCCCGCAGCATGTGCGGATCGTGGCGGAGCTGCCGATGACCGTCACCGGCAAGCCGCAGAAATTCCGGATGCGGGACGAGATGGTGCGGCAACTGGCCGGATGAGGCGGGCTCAGGACGGCAGCGAGTCCAGCAGGGCGCGGGTCTCCGGCATCTGCTGCAGGCTGGCGGCGATGCGGGCGCGCCAGGCGGGGCCGCGCTCCATCGCGGTCTCATAGGCCTCGGCCAGGTCGTCGGGGCGCTCGGCGTGCAGAACCTCGATCAGGAACGCCGCCTGGGCCCGGTCCTTGCGCGATTTCAGCGCGTCGGCACCGCCGCGGCGGCGGTCGGCGACGATCAGCTTGTGAATGGCAAAGCGTTCGGGCCGGGGGATCTGGATCAGCACGCCGGAGCGGTAGAGCAGGGGCGCCTGCAACGGTTCGGCAATCAGATAGTTGAGGAAATGCAGGCTTTGGGCGCTGACGCCGAGGGCGGGCAGCTCGCGCAGGCCCTCCTGATCGCTGAAGGAAGGGGTGAGGAACTCGACCAGGGTGCGGCGGTCTGTCTGCCGCCAGCGCCAGACCTGGCCTTTTTCCGTGGAGGGCAGGGGGTCGAACTTCAGTTCCGAGAAGACATCCGCCAGGGGGGCGTCGACACTGTCCTGCAGCACCAGCGATAGCCGCTCGAAACTGGCGATGTCGATGTCGTCGGTCATCGCCGCCTGGTCGAAGGTGATACGCACGCCCAGTTCGCCCTCGTAGCAGCGGAAAGCCTGGGTGCCGACCAGGGTGCCGCCCAGCCGGAAAACCCCGGCGCGGGCCATGGCGGAGATCACCTGGCCGCTGCCGGCATCCGCCATCAGGTAGCCCTCGGCGCGCAGGGTGCGCATCAGCCGGGCACGCTCGCGGCTGGCCTGTTTCTCGGCCTCGGCGATGGGTCTTTGGCGCTCCAGCCGGCTGCGCAACTCCTCCGTGTCCTCGCCGATGTAACGGTCCACGGTCTCGGTGCCGATCCGGTAGTGGTCGTACCAGTAGCGTTTGCTGCCGATGGTCTTGAGCTTGGGCGCGCCGCGCAGGCCGGAGACGGCGCTGTCCTTGAGCGAGCGCAGAAGATCGGTCCAGGCGGCGGTGCCGGCGGCGGAGTGGTGCTGGATCACGAGGCTACCCCACAGAAAATTCTTTGTGGGGTATGTATAGCCGGTTTTCCTACCCTACAAAATATTTTTTGTGGGGTATGGCGGCAGGACCTGCATCAGATGATTCTGTGCTGTGCGGCAATTGTCTTGGGATTTCCGGCGCGGGGCGCTATACAATTGCACCATGACAATCTGGTATCCCGATCCCGCCGCCCTGACATCGCCCCTGCACACCAGCCTGGCCGCCGCCATCGCCAAGGCCATTTCAGACGGCCGGCTGCCCAAAGGCACGCAGCTGCCGACCCATCGCAGGATGGCGGAGGAGCTGGGGCTGAGCGTGCACACGGTCAGCAAGGCCTATGAGGCCCTGCGGCGGCAGCGGCTGATTGACGGACAGGTGGGGCGCGGCAGCTATGTGCTGGACCCGGACACCTCCAATGACCAGCCGTTCCAGCTGAGTTCTGAGAAGGGCGGCGGCTTTGATTTGTCGATCTCGCGGCCGCTGATTTCGCAGCATCACGCGGAGCGGTTCGAGACGGCGCTGAAGGCGCTGCCGGAGGGGCTGGATCCGAGCTGTTACCTGTCCTGCCGCCCGAACGTGGGCCATGACGCGCACCGGGCTGCCGGGGCGGAGTGGCTGAAGATCTGCGGGCTGGAGGTGCCTGCGGAGCGGATCATCATGACCAACGGCGTAAGCCACGGCATGTCCGCGGCGCTGTCGGCGCTGACCCGGCCGGGCGACACGGTGGTGTCGGACAAGATTACCCATCACCTGCTGGTGTCGGGCTGTTCCTATCTGGGGCTGAACCTGGCCGGGCTGGAGACGGATGGCGACGGCATCCTGCCGGACGCGCTGGAGCGCTATTGCCGGGAGCAGTCTCCCAAAGTGCTGTTTTTGCTGCCCTCCCTGGCCAACTCCACCGCCGGGATGATGCCGGAGGACCGCCGCAGGGCGCTGGTGGAGATTGCCCGAAAGTATGATCTGCACATCATCGAAAACGATGCCTTCGGCCCGGTGGCGGAGGACCGCCCGGTGCCGGTCTCGGCGCTGGCGCCGGAGCGGTCGATTTACCTGACGACCTTTACCAAATGCACGGTGTCGGGGCTGCGCGCCGGTTACTTGGCGGCGCCGGAGCATTTGCTGCCGGCGCTGACCGGGCGGATTGTGGTATTCGGTTGGATGGCGACGCCCCTGATGTGCGAGCTGGCCACCCGCTGGGTGCAGGACGGCACCGCGCTGGAGCTGGCCCAGTGGCAGCGCCGCGCGCTGGCGGAGCGGTATGCGATTGCCGAGGACGTGCTGCAGGGCTGGGACTGGCAGGGCCATCCGTCGGCGCTGCACCTGTGGCTTCCGCTGACCGAGGGCTGGACCACCGCCAGCTTTGTCTCCTACGCGCGGGAGCTGAAGGTGGCCGTGGCCCCGGATGCGCCGTTTCTGACCCCCAAAACCCCGCCGCAGAACGCGGTGCGGGTGTCGCTGGGCAGCGTCCAGGATCAGGACCGGTTCCGCCAGGCGCTGGAGCTGATTGCGGGGATGCTGGGCCGCCCGCCGGAGGGAGTCGCGCCCTTCACATACTGATTGTCCTGCAACAATAAAAAAATTGACATGCAGTACAATTCCTCTCAAGTCTGTCGCAGCGGTGCGCAGGCACCGGTGAGACTTGGGAGGAAATCATGGCTCAGACAGTCACATTCAGCTTCGCCGCCCTGGCCGCGGCGGGGATTGCCCTGGCGGGCAGCGCGGCGCAGGCGGACACCTGGCGGTATGCCTTTGAGGAGGCGATGACCGATGTGCAGGGTGTCTATGCGCAGAAGTTCAAGGAAGAGATCGAGGCGAACTCGGATCACGAGATCCAGCTGTTCCCTTATGGCACACTGGGCGAGTCCGCTGACATCATGGAGCAGACCCAGGATGGCATCCTGCAGTTCGTTGACCAGTCGCCGGGCTTTACCGGGTCGCTGATCCCCGAGGCGCAGGTGTTCTTTGTGCCGTATCTGCTGCCGACCGATCAGGATCACCTGGCGCGCTTCTACAAGGAGAGCAAGGCGATCAACGACATGTTCAAGCCGCTCTATGCCGATCAGGGGCTGGAGCTGCTGAACATGTTCCCCGAGGGCGAGGTGGCGATGACCACCAAGACGCCGGTGTCCACCTGCGCGGATCTGGACGAGGTGAAGTTCCGGGTGATGACCAACCCGCTGCTGGTGGAAAGCTACAAGGCCTTTGGCGCCACCCCGACGCCGCTGCCCTGGGGCGAGGTGTACGGCGGTTTGCAGACCAATGTGATCCAGGGGCAGGAGAACCCGACGTTCTTCCTCTATTCGACCAAGATCTATGAGGTCACCGATTACATCACCTATGCCGGCCACAACAATTTCACCACCGCGGTGATGGCCAACAAGGATTTCTATGACGGCCTGAGTCCGGAGGATCAGCAGCTGGTGCAGAACGCGGCGCAAGCGGCCTATGACCACACGGTGGTGTACCAGCAGGAGGCGGCGGAGACCGAGCTGGCCAAGATCATGGAGGCCAAGCCGGACATGAAGGTGACGGTGCTGAGCGACGAGCAGCGCAGCTGCTTCAAGGAGGCGGCGGCCGAGGTCGAGGCCAAGTTCATCGAGATGACCGGCGACAGCGGCGCCGCGATCCTGGAGCAGATGAAGGCGGACCTGGCGGCCACCGCCAACTGACGCCTGCATGGTAATCGCTGCTGAGCGGGTGCCGCCCGCTCAGCGGTTCGCAGACCTTGGGAGGAAGGAATGCACCAGACACATGACTCCGCGCTGCCCGGTTTCCTGGGTGTGATCGACAGCGCCATCAGCCGCATTGAGTCGTTCCTGCTGGCCGCCGGTGTGCTGCTGATGGCGGCCAATACCGTGGCCAATGTGGTGGGGCGGTTCGTGCTGGGCAATTCCATCTTCTTTACCGAAGAGCTGAACCGGATCCTGATCATCCTGATCACCTTTGCCGGCATCAGCTATGCCGCGCGCAATGCCCGCCACATCCGGATGTCCGCGGTCTATGACCTGCTGCCGCCGTATCTGCGCAAGGTGATGGTGGTGGTGATTTCCGTGATCACCGCCGGGTTCATGTTCCTGCTGTGCTTTTACGCGGTGAAATACATCGGTTCGCAGGCGTCGCGCGGGCGGGTGCTGCCGGCACTGCAGATCCCGGTCTGGGTGATCCTGGTCTGGGTGCCTGCGGGGTTCTTCATGACCGGCGCCCAGTACCTGCTGACCGCGGTGCGCAATCTGACCTCCAGCGGCATCTACCTCTCCACCCATGTGCGGGAGGGGTACGAGGACGCGGAAGAAATCGAAATCTGAGGACGGACCCATGGCTGCAACCATTTTCCTGACCATGATTGTCCTGCTCTTGCTGGGCTTTCCGATGATGATCCCGCTGATTGCCGGCGCGTTCATCGGCTTTCTGATGCTGTTCGGCGATCTGGCCCGGACCGAGACCATGGTGCAGCAGATGCTGGCGGGCATCCGGCCCGCGTCGCTGATTGCGGTGCCGATGTTCATCTTTGCCGCCGACATCATGACCCGCGGCCAGTCGGCGGGGCGGCTGATCAATGTGGTGATGGCCTATGTCGGCCATATCCGCGGCGGGCTGGCGATTTCCACCGCGGCGGCCTGCACCATGTTCGGCGCGGTCTCCGGCTCGACCCAGGCGACTGTTGTCGCTATCGGCTCGCCGCTCAGGCCGCGGATGCTGCAGGCGGGGTACAAGGACAGCTTTGTGCTGGCGCTGATCGTCAATGCCAGCGATATCGCCTTCCTCATCCCGCCGTCGATCGGGATGATCATCTACGGGGTGGTCTCCAGCACCTCGATTGCCGAGCTGTTCATTGCGGGCATCGGCCCCGGCTTGCTGATCCTGCTGCTGTTTTCCGCCTATGCCTATATCTATGCGGTGCGCAACAACGTGCCGGCAGAGCCCAAGGCCACCTGGGGCGAGCGTCTGAGGACCATGCGGCAGGCGCTGTGGCCGATGGGGTTTCCGGTGATCATCATTGGTGGCATCTACGGCGGCGTGTTCAGCCCGACCGAGGCGGCGGCGGCCTGTGTGCTTTATGCGCTGATCCTTGAGGTCCTGGTGTTCCGCTCGATGGCGCTGGCGGATGTCTATGAGACCGCCAAGTCCACCGGCCTGATCACCGCCATCGTGTTCATCCTGGTGGGGGCAGGGGCGGCGTTTTCCTGGGTGATCTCCTTTGCGCAGGTGCCGCAGCAGATCCTGGGGGCCATCGGCATCGCTGAAATGGGCGCCATCGGGGTGCTGTTCGTGATCTCCATCGCGTTTTTCATCGGCTGCATGTTCGTCGATCCTATCGTGGTGATCCTGGTGCTGGTGCCGGTGTTTGCGCCGGTGGTGAAATCGGTGGGGCTGGATCCGGTGCTGGTCGGCACCATCATCACGCTGCAGGTCGCCATCGGATCGGCCACGCCGCCGTTCGGCTGCGATATCTTCACCGCGATTGCCGTGTTCAAACGCCCCTACGCCGAGGTGGTGCGCGGCACGCCGCCGTTCATCCTGATGCTGCTGGGCGTGTCGGTGGCGCTGATCTTCTTCCCGCAGATTGCGCTGTTCCTGCGCGACCTGGCCTTTGCCAAATAAGGAGGCGCCGCGATGTTCACATCCATTCTGGTGCCCTTTGACGGCTCCCAAGGTGCCGAGGCCGCGCTGGCCAAGGCGGCGGAGCTGGCGCAGCTGTGCGGGGCGGAACTGACGCTGCTGACGGTCTACCGCCACCATTCGCTGCTGGAAGCCTCGATGCATTTGGTGCGCCCGGATCAGCCCGAGGATCTGGACGAGATCATGCGCAGCCACGCCCGCGCCGTGGCCGAACGCGGCAAGGTGCTGGCGGCGGAGGGCGGCGTTCAAAGCCCCCGTGCCTTCGTCAAAGGCGGTCCGGTGGCGCGCACCATCACAAGCTTTGCCAGGGAGCACGGGCATGATCTGATCGTGATCGGCAGCCGTGGCCTTGGCTCCTTGGAAGGCGTCCTGCTGGGCAGTGTCTCCCACAAGGTGACGAGCCTGGCGGAAACCCCGGTTCTTGTTGTTTAGGAAAGCGAAAATGGCCCTTGATATCCACTCCACGCCCTCGCGCGTTGCGGCCCGGCTGGACGGGCGCCCGGTGCCAAAGCGGATCGCGCTGGTGGCGCTGGCGACCGACCACACGTCGGAGCGCGACTTTGCCCGGATTTGCGACCCGGACCGGGTGGGCGTCTATGTGAACCGGATCGCATTCGAGAACCCGACTACCAGAGAAACACTGCTGCAGACCGGGCCGCGGCTGACTGAGGCGGCGGCGCAGATCCTGCCGGAGGAAGCGGTGGACGTGGTGGCCTATGGCTGCACTGCGGCCTCCATCGTTTTGGGCAATGATGCGGTCGCCGGGTATCTGAACGCGGCCAAGCCCGGCGCGCCTTGCGTCACCCCCAGCTCTGCCGCGTTTGATGCGTTTGCCGCGCTGGGGGCCGGGCGGGTGTCGCTGCTGACCCCCTACAGCCCCGCTGTCACCGATGAGATGGCGCAGTATTTCGCCGCGCACGGGCCGGAGGTGGTCAGTGCCGCCTGTTTCGGGCTGACTGACGACCGCCGGATGGCGCGGATATCCGAGGACAGCATCATCGAGGCCGGCATTGCCGCCTGCGATGCGGGTGCGGATGCGCTGTTCCTGTCCTGCACCGCGCTGCGGGCCGCTGTTTGCGTGCAGCGGATCGAGGACCGGCTGGGCAAGCCGGTTGTCAGCTCGAACCAGGCGATGGTCTGGCGCTGCCTGCGGCTGGCGGGGATCACGGATGCGGTGCCGGGCTACGGCCGGCTGTTTGAACTTTAACCAGGCAAGACAGGTCCAATGACTGAGAAAATCACCCTTCAGGACAGCTATCAGGCCCGGGCGCGGATCGCCGGGCGGATCCGGCGGACCGCCCTTGTGGAGTCTCCCGCCCTGAGCAAGCTTTGCGGCGGCGCGGTCTCGCTGAAGCTGGAAAACAGCCAGATCACCGGCAGTTTCAAGCTGCGCGGCGCCACCAATGCGGTGCTGGCGCTGAGCGAGGAGCAGCGTGCGGCGGGGGTGGTGGGGGTCTCCACCGGCAACCACGGGCGCGGGCTGGCCTATGCGGCGGCGCAGGCCGGCGTGCGCTGCATCATCTGCATGTCGGAACTGGTGCCGCAGAACAAGGTCGAGGGCATCAAGTCCCACGGCGCCGAGGTGCGCATCATAGGCCGCTCGCAGGATGATGCGCAGGTCGAAGTCGACAAGCTGGTGGGTGAGGGCATGACCATGCTGCCGCCGTTCGACCACCGCGATATCATTGCCGGGCAAAGCACTGTGGCACTGGAAATGCTGGAGCAGGCGCCGGATCTGGAAACCGTGCTGGTGCCCCTGTCGGGCGGCGGGCTGATATCCGGCGTGGCGATGGTGATGAAGGCGGTGAATCCGGCGATCCGGGTGATCGGCGTCAGCATGGAGCGCGGCGCTGCGATGTATGAATGCCTGCGCGCGGGCAGGCCGGTGCAGGTCGAGGAGCTGCCAACGCTGGCGGATTCCCTGGGCGGCGGCATCGGGCTGGACAACGCTTATACCTTCGCAATGACGCAGGCATTCGTCGATGAGGTGGTGCTGGTGTCCGAGGCGGAGATCGCGGCGGCCATCCGGCACTCCTATTATGAGGAGCGGCTGGTGATCGAAGGCTCCGGCAGTGTCGGCATTGCGGCGCTGCTGGGGGGCAGGATCGCCAATCCGGGGCGCTGCGCGGTGCTGGTGAGCGGCCAGAACATCGGAATGGACCTGCACAAGCGCATCATTGATGGTGAAGATGTGGATGTGGCGGCGGAGACCGGGGGAGGCGCAGATGCCTGACATCAAGATCCTGACCGAAGCGGAGCTGCGAGAACTGGTGCCGCTGGATGCGGGTGCGGTGGACTGCGTGGAGCAGGGCTTTACCACACTGGCGGGCGGCGGGGTGGAGATGCCGCCGATCATGACGCTGCCGGTGCCCGACCATAACGGCGAGGTTTGTGTGAAAACCGCCTATGTGCCGGGGATCGAGAGTTTTGCCGTGAAGATGAGTCCGGGGTTCTTCGGCAACCCAAAGCTTGGACTGCCCAGCACCACGGGGCTGATGGTGGTTTTTTCCAGCCGGACCGGCCTGCTGGAGGCGCTGCTTCTGGACAATGGCTACCTGACCGATGTGCGCACCGCTGCGGCGGGCGCTGTCGCGGCGCGCCATCTGGCGCGGGAGGATGCCAAGCGCGTCTGCATCATCGGCGCAGGAGTGCAGGCGAAGATGCAGTTGAAGGCGATGACCCTGGTGCGCGGCATTCAAAGCGCCGTCATCTGGGCACGGGACAGCTCGAAGGCAGAGGCCGTTGCCGCCAGCCTGCACATCGAACTGGGGATTGACGTCACCGCGGCCACGGACGCCGCGGCGGCAATTGCCGGGGCCGATATAGTGGTCACCACGACTCCTGCCGCCGACCCCGTGATTAAGGCGGACTGGCTGCAGCCCGGCCAGCTGGTGATCGCCATGGGCTCGGACCAGGAGCACAAATGCGAGCTGGAGCCTGCCTGTCTGGCCAGGGCGGACCTCTATGTGCCCGACAGCCAGGCGCAGTGCGCCGTCAAAGGCGAGCTGCGCAGCGCCATTGCCGCGGGGCTGATCGCCGGGGACCAGAGTTTCACTGAACTGGGCGGGATCACCGCGGGCAAGGCCCCCGGACGCCAGTCGGACAGTGACCTGATCATTGCCGACCTGACCGGCACCGGTGTGCAGGACACCGCCATCGCAACCCTTGCAGGCTCCCGCGCTGATGCGGCGGGGGCAGGCGCCACTTTCACCAGCTGATCAACCAGGAACCACGCATATGGCAGACCCCAAGCTGTATTTCTCCCGCGCTGAATACCAGGCGCGTCTGGACAAGACCCGGGCCGAAATGTCCCGCCGCGGGCTCGATCTTCTGATCGTCACCGATCCCTCGAACATGAACTGGCTGACCGGCTATGACGGCTGGTCCTTCTATGTGCATCAATGCGTTGTTGTCGGGATGGACGGCGAGCCGGTCTGGTACGGCCGCGGCCAGGATGCCAACGGAGCGCTGCGCACCTGCTGGATGGAGCCTGCAAACATCATCGGCTATCCGGATCATTACGTGCAGTCGACCGAGCGGCATCCGATGGATTACCTGTCGGCGCAGCTCAAGGACCGCGGGCTGGACGGCGGCGTGATCGGCGTTGAGATGGACAATTACTATTTCACCGCCGCGGCCTATGCCTCCTTGCAGGCGCATCTGCCGAATGCGCGCTTTGGTGATGCAAACGCGCTGGTCAACTGGCTGCGGGCGGTCAAATCCGAGGCAGAGCTGACCTATATGCGGCAGGCGGGCAAGATCGTGGAGCGGATGCACCAGAGGATCTTTGAGCGTGTCGAGCCGGGGATGCGCAAATGCGATCTGGTGGCCGAAATCTATGACGCGGGGCTGCGCTATGATGCGGAGCTTGGCTTTGGCGGCGATTACCCGGCGATTGTGCCGCTGCTGCCGTCCGGTTCTGACGCCGCCGCGCCGCATCTGACCTGGGACGACCTGCCGATGAAATCCGGCGAGGGCACGTTTTTTGAGATCGCGGGCGTGGTGCACCGCTACCACTGCCCGCTGTCGCGCACCGTGTTTCTTGGCAAGCCGACGCAGACCTTCCTGGATGCGGAAAAGGCGGTGCTGGAAGGGATGGAGGCCGGGCTGGAAGTCGCCAAGGCCGGCAACACCTGCGAGGACATCGCCAAGGCGTTTTTCAAGGTGCTGAAGACCTACGGCATCGAGAAGGACAACCGCACCGGCTATCCCATCGGCGTTTCCTACCCGCCGGACTGGGGCGAGCGCACCATGTCGCTGCGGGCGGGCGACACCACCGTTCTGCAGGAAAATATGACCTTCCACTTCATGACCGGTCTGTGGATGGAGGACTGGGGGTTCGAGATCACCGAAAGCATCCGCATCGGCGCAGACGGTCCGGAGTGCCTGTCCGGTGTGCCGCGCAAGATGTTCGTGAAGGACTGAGTCATGAAGCCAAATCCGATTTCCCCCACCATCCCGCTGGACCGGGACGGGGTGCACCACGGCTATCTCAAACTGCCTTACAGCCGCGATGACTCGGCCTGGGGTTCGGTGATGATCCCGCTGACGGTGATCAAGAACGGCGACGGCCCGACCGCGCTGCTGACCGGCGCCAACCACGGCGATGAATACGAAGGCCCGATTGCGCTGCATGAGCTGGCGGCGACCACAAGCGCCGAGGATGTGACGGGCCGGCTGATCATCGTGCCGGCCTTCAACTACCCGGCGTTCCGCGCGGGCACCCGCACCTCACCCATCGACAAGGGCAATCTGAACCGCTCGTTTCCGGGCCGCCCGGACGGCACCGTGACCGAGAAGATCGCCGACTACTTCCAGCGCACGCTGCTGCCTATGGCGGACCTGGCGGTGGACTTCCACTCCGGCGGAAAGACGCTGGATTTCGTGCCCTTCGCCGCCGCGCATATCCTGGAGGACAAGGCCACGCAGGAGGCGTGTTTTGCCGCGATGAAGGCGTTCAACGCGCCTTATTCGGTGGAACTCTTGGAGATCGACAGCGCGGGCATGTATGACACTGCGGTGGAGCAGATGGGCAAGGTTCTGGTCACCACGGAACTTGGCGGCGGCGGATCGTCCACCGCGCGGGGCAATGCGATTGCCAAGAAGGGGCTGCGCAATGTGCTGATCCATGCGGGCATCCTGCAAGGGCAGATGCAGCTGGACGAAACCGTCCGCCTCTCGATGCCGGACGATGACTGTTTCCTGTTCAGCGAAAGCGACGGGCTGTTCGAGATCATGACCGATCTGGGTGCGCCGGTGGCGAAGGGCGATCTGGTCGCCCGGGTCTGGCCGCTGGACCGCACCGGCCAGCCGCCGGTGGAATACCGCGCGCGGCGCGCGGGGCTGGTGATCAGCCGCCACTTCCCCGGCCTGATCAAATCCGGCGACTGCGTCGCGGTTGTCGGCGTCACTGGCGGCTGATAGGGCGGAAGACATGCAACTGGACCAGCGCGACCTCGACATTCTGCGCGTGCTCTCGACCGAGGGGCGCATCACCAAGGCCGCGCTGGCCGACAGGATCGGCCTGTCGCCGACACCCTGCTGGGACCGGCTGAAGAAGCTGGAGCAGGCCGGGCTGATCGAGGGCTACGGCGCCCGCATCAACCTGCGCAAACTGGCGCCGCATGTGACGGTGTTTGTCGCGGCAGAGATTGCCGATCACACCGCCGCCAGCTTCCGTGCCTTCGAGGCGGCGATGCAGCGTTATGACGAGGTCACCGCCTGCTGGGCGCTGGGGGGCGGGTTTGATTACCTGTTGCAGATCGTCACCCGCGACATCGACGCCTATCAGCGGCTGATCGACGAGATGCTGGACGCCCGCATCGGCCTGTCGCGCTATTTCACCTATGTGGTGACCAAGCCGGTGAAGGGCGCAGGCGCGCCGCCGCTGGATATTCTGCTGGGTCAGGGCTGACCTCGCCTGCTGGGGCACCGGACAGCAGTTGTTTCTTCTGCAGAGCCTTCGAACTTCAGTCACATCCTCTGTTCCAGTCCGGCACATTCCTCTGCAAGACGTGAGGAGGACAATCATGACAGAGACTGCTCTCTCTGCCCGTGCGGACATTGCCGACAAGGCGCTGGTGCGCTCTTTTTCCTATATCGGCGGCAAGTGGCGTGCCGCGGCCAATGGCGAGACCTTTCCGGTCAGCGACCCTGCCGACGGGGCCGAGCTGGGCCATGTGGCGAGCCTGTCGGCAGAGGAATCCTCTGCCGCGGTGGATGCGGCGCAGGCGGCGTTTGCTGGTTGGGCGGGGATGCTGCCGCAAGAGCGCGCCGCGATCCTGCGGCGCTGGTATGAGCTGCAGCTGGAACACAAGGAAGACCTCGCCCGCATCATGGTGCTGGAACAGGGCAAGCCGCTGTCGGAGGCGCGCGGGGAGATCGACTATGGCGCGGCCTTTGTGGAGTTCTATGCCGAAGAGGCCAAGCGCCCCAATATCGAGGGCGTCACCAGCCACCTGCCGGACGCCGAGGTGGAGCTGTGGCGCGAGCCGGTGGGGGTGGCGGCGCTTATCACGCCGTGGAATTTCCCCTCGGCGATGCTGACCCGCAAGGCGGCAGCGGCGCTGGCGGCGGGCTGCACCGTGGTGGCGCACCCGTCCGGCGAGACGCCGTTCAGCGCGCTGGCCTTGGCGGAGCTGGCGGAACGTGCGGGGTTCCCGGAGGGGGTGTTCAATGTGGTGACGGGCAAGGCCTCCACCGTGGTGGAGCCCTGGACCGGCGACCCGCGGGTGCGGGCGCTGTCCTTCACCGGCTCCACCGAAGTGGGCAAGCTTTTGTACCGCCAGTCCGCCGGCACTGTGAAGCGGCTGGTGATGGAGCTGGGCGGCCACGCGCCGGTGCTCGTCTTCAAGGGCTGCGATCTGGACAAGGCCGTCAGCGAAACCATCAAGGCGAAATTCGCCACCTCCGGCCAGGATTGTCTGGGCGCCAACCGGATCCTGGTGGAGCGGGCGGTGTATGCCGAATTCTGCACCCGGTTCACCAAGGCCGCCCAGGCACTGACCATCGGCAGGGGCATGGAGGACTGCGACCTAGGTCCCCTGATGAACGAAAAGGCGGTGCAGAAGCAGGAGGAGCATGTCGCCGACGCGCTTGCCAAGGGCGCAACGCTGGCCTGCGGCGGCAGGCGGCATCCGCTGGGGCCGCTTTTCTTTGAACCCACCGTGCTGACCGATGTGCCTGCGGAGGCGCTGATCATGACGGAGGAGACATTCGGCCCCGTCGCCGCCATCGCACCGTTTGACAGCGAGGAGGAGGCCCTGGCCCGCGCCAATGACAGCGAATTCGGGCTGGTGGCCTATGTCCACAGCAACGATCCGCGGCGCATCTACCGCCTGAGCCGGGCGCTGCAATACGGTATGGTGGCGGTGAACCGCACCAAGGTGACCGGCGCGCCGATCCCGTTCGGCGGCACCAAGCAGTCCGGCCTGGGCCGCGAGGGCGCAAGGCTGGGCATGGAGGAGTTCACCGAGGTCAAATACGTCTGCCGCGACTGGGCGTGAGGATACCGGACTCCGGCGCGGAGTCCGGCCCGGATTTGCACGGCAAATCCGGGTGTCAGACACAGACGGGACATCCCGGATTCCGCGCCGGAATCCGGGCCGGAATTCTCGCAGAATTCCGGTTTGCCGCAGAACTTGAGAAGGAAAACACCAATGCTGAAGAACGACCAGCTTGACCAGTGGGACCGCGAGAACTTCTTTCACCCCTCGACCCATCTGGCCCAGCACGCCCGCGGCGAAAGCCCGAACCGGGTCATTAAGACCGCCTCCGGCGTGTTCATCGAGGACCGCGACGGCAACAAGCTGCTGGATGCCTTTGCCGGGCTCTATTGTGTGAACGCGGGCTATGGCCGCCAGGAGATTGCCGAAGCCATCGCCGATCAGGCGCGGGAGCTGGCCTATTACCATTCCTATGTCGGCCATGGCACCGAGGCCTCGATCACGCTGGCGAAGATGATCCTGGACCGGGCGCCTGCGAACATGTCCAAGGTCTATTTCGGCCTCGGCGGCTCGGACGCGAATGAGACCAACGTCAAGCTGATCTGGTATTACAACAACATCCTTGGGCGGCCTCAGAAGAAGAAGATCATCTCCCGCTGGCGCGGCTATCACGGGTCAGGGCTGGTGACCGGCTCGCTGACCGGGCTGGAGCTGTTTCACAAGAAGTTCGATCTGCCGGTGGAACAGGTCATTCACACCGAGGCGCCGTATTTTTACCGCCGCGCGGATCTGGACCAGAGCGAGGAACAGTTCGTGGCCCATTGCGCGGCTGAGCTGGAAGCGCTGATCGAGCGCGAGGGCGCGGACACCATTGCCGCCTTCATCGGCGAGCCGGTGCTGGGCACCGGCGGCATCGTGCCGCCGCCTGCGGGGTACTGGGCGGCGATTCAGGCCGTGCTGAAGAAGCACGATATCCTGCTTGTTGCGGATGAGGTTGTTACCGGCTTTGGCCGTCTCGGCTCCATGTTCGGGTCGGACCACTACGGCATCGAGGCCGATATCATCACCATCGCCAAGGGTCTCACCTCCGCCTATGCGCCGCTGAGTGGCTCTATCGTCTCGGACAAGGTGTGGAAGGTGCTGGAGCAGGGCACCGACGAGAACGGCCCGATCGGCCACGGCTGGACCTATTCGGCGCATCCGATCGGGGCGGCGGCGGGGGTAGCGAACCTCAAGCTGATCGACGAGCTGAACCATGTCAGCAATGCAGGTGAGGTGGGCGCCTATCTGAACGCCACCATGGCGGAGGCGCTGTCCGGCCATGCGCATGTGGGCGATGTGCGCGGCGAGGGGATGCTGTGCGCGGTGGAGTTCGTGAAGGACAAGGACAGCCGCACATTCTTTGACGCCGCGGACAAGATCGGGCCGCAGATATCGGCCAAGCTCTTGGAGCAGGACAAGGTGATCGCGCGGGCGATGCCGCAGGGCGATATCCTCGGCTTTGCGCCGCCGTTCTGCCTGACGCGGGCCGAGGCCGATCAGGTGGTTGCGGCCACCGTGCGCGCGGTCGAGGCCGTGCTGGGCTGACCCTGCCGCATCAGTGCTGCGCCCCGGCCTGCGCCGGGGCGCGGATCAGCTGCCGATCAGGCGGGCGCTGGTGTCCTCTGCCGTGTCGCCCCCGGCCATGCGGGCAAAGGCCTGGCGCCAGCCCTCGGCCAGTTCGGGCAATTGCGCCAGCGCCGCGGCCTCTTGCGGGCTGGCCTTGCGGCTGAGGCGGAGGCGGGTGACGCGTTCGACGCTCCAGTCCGGGTGCAGGCGCTCAATCGGGGTGATGGCGCTGCCGGCCTCCGCCTGGCCTGGCTCCAGCACCCGGTAGTACCAGCCGGTGCGGCCGATCTTCTGAAACAAATAGGCCATCTTGGGGTTGCCGGTGTGCTGGCTGACCTTCCAGCAGGGCTGGCGGCCCTGGCTGATCTGCACCACCGCTGTGCCCAGCCGCAGGATGTCGCCGATGCAGAGATTGGTTTCGGTCATCCCCAGCGCCGCGATGTTTTCGCCAAAGGCCGCCGGAACGGTGCCTGCCGGGATCTGGCCCTCGGCAATCCACTGCGGGTAGTGGTCCGAGGGGTAATGGTGGATCGCCTTGTCCGGGCCGCCGTGATTTTGGGGGTCGGCCTGGGCGTCGCCGGTAAAGCCCAGCTCCGTGATCTGCTGCGGGCCATCCGCGCGGATCTTGGCGATGGCCGAGGGCGGGCGGCCGGGCCAGCGCGCGGCAACAGAGCCGAGGAACAGCCCGGTGATGCGGGACGCGGGGGGTGCTGGGGTCATGCGGGAACCTGCTCGTGGCAAATTTTGTTTGTGTCTTCGGGCGACAGCGGCTCCGCCAGCAGACGGCAGAAGCCGCCCGGCCCGTCCGCCGAGAAATGCTTGCAGGCGCGGCAGAGACCGAACGGCTGGCCGCCGTTAATCGAGATCATACGGCCCAGGATCTGCTCCAGCGCGGCTTGCAGCGCGGTCCGGTCCGCTGGGGGCAGGGCCGCGGCGGCATCGGCCAGGGCGCGGGGCAGGGCGGTGGCCTGCGCGCCTTTGGCAGTCAGGGCAAAGCGGATCACCCGCTTGTCGGTTTCGGAGCGCTCCTCCTCCACATACCCCTTTTGCGCCAGTGCCTTGAGCGTTTGCGAGACGGTGCCGCGGGTACTGCCGAGGTAGGCAGCCACATGCGAGGGGCTGCGGGAGAACCGGTTGGCGCGGGCGAGGTAATCCAATGCGGCCCGCTGCGCCGGGTTCAGCTCTGCCGCCCAGCTTTCGCCGGCGTCGAGGCGGGCGAGACGGCTGATCAGCTCGGGAATGCGGGCGGTGTGATCCATCCGCAATAGATAGCGAGTCGAAATGAATTGCGCAAGCCATCCGGCGCAGAAGCGGCCCGGCGGCGCCTGCCGGAAAGGTTGAGGCAGATCATTTCCGCGCCGCTGCCCCGTGTGGCAGACTGCGCCGGGAGAGGAGGACGGCTGTGGCTGATCCCGTCTTTACCATGAGAGGCGTGACCAAGGTCTATGACACCGGCGGTGCCAAGGTTCATGCGCTGGCGGGCGTCGATCTGGAGCTGCCAGGCGGCGAGCTGGCGGTGCTGCTGGGTCCCTCCGGCAGCGGCAAGTCGACGCTGCTGAACATCCTGGGCGGGCTGGACCATGTGACGGACGGGCGGGTCTGGTTCCGCGATCTGGAGCTGACCGCGATGCGGGACCGGGAGCTGACCCGCTACCGGCGCGACCATGTCGGCTTTATCTTCCAGTTCTACAACCTGGTGCCGAGCCTGACCGCGCGTGAGAACGTGCAGCTGGTGACCGATGTGGCGCGTGACCCGATGCCTGCCGCCGAGGCGCTGGAGCTGGTGGGGCTGGGCCACCGGATGGACCACTTCCCGGCGGAGATGTCGGGCGGCGAGCAGCAGCGGGTGGCGATTGCCCGCGCCATTGCCAAGCGGCCCGGCGTGCTGCTGTGCGACGAGCCGACCGGCGCGCTGGACAGCAAGACCGGCATCCAGGTGCTGGAGGCGCTGCATCAGATCAACCGCGATTTCGGCACCGCGACGGTGGTGATCACCCATAACGCCGACATCCAGAAGATCGCGCACCGGGTGATCTTCTTTCAGGACGGGCGGATCAGCCGCATTCACGAAAACACCGAGCGGCTGGCGCCCGCGGACATCAGCTGGTGAGCCATGCAAGCGCTTGACCGGAAACTGCTGCGGGATTTCAAACGGCTCTGGGTGCAGGCGCTGGCGATTGCGATGGTACTGGCTTGCGGGGTTTCGATCCTGCTGACGGCGGTAGGCATGTACCAGGCGCTGCAGGGCACGCAGGAGGCCTATTACGGGCGCAACCGGTTTGCCGATGTCTTTGCCACCGCCCGGCGGGCGCCGGTCAGCCTGCTGCATGAAATTGCCGCGGTGGAGGGGGTGCTGGCGCTGGAGGCGCGGGTCAGCGGTTATGCCAATCTCGACATGCCGGGACGGGCCAAGGCGGCGGTGGGGCGCATCCTGTCGCTGCCGGAGAGCGGCTCGCCGCAGCTGAACCTGCCGGTGCTGCGCAGCGGGCACTGGCCGCAACTGCCGGGGGAGGTTGCGGTGAACGAGCCCTTTGCGCTGGCGAACCGGCTGGTGCCGGGAGATAGCTTCCTGGCCAATCTGAACGGCCAGCAGCGGCGGCTGACGGTGACCGGCACCGCGCTGTCGCCGGAGTTCATCTATACGCTGGGTCCCGGCGCGCTGATGCCCGACAACCTGTCCTTTGGCATCATCTGGATGCGGCGGGAGGAGGCGGAGGCCGCCTATGACATGGCCGGTGCCTTCAATGACCTGACGCTGAAGACTGCGCGCGGGGTGCAGGAGGAGGAGGTGATCGCGCGGCTGGATGAGCTGCTGGAGCCTTATGGAGGGCAGGGGGCCGTGGGGCGGGCGCAGCATGGCTCGCACGCGATTGTCGATGCGGAGATCAGCCAGATGAAAGGCACAGCGATGGTGCTGCCGCCGATCTTCTTTGGCATCTCGGCGTTTCTGGTCAGCATGGTGATGGGCCGGATCGTGGCGCTGGAGCGCAGCGAGATCGGCCTGCTGAAGGCGGTGGGCTATTCCGATGCAGAGGTCTGCCTGCATTACCTGATGCTGGCGGCGATGGTGGCGCTGGCGGGGATTGCGATCGGCTGGGCGGCGGGCACCTGGCTGGCGCAGCTGCTGGCGCGCCAGTATGCCCGGTTCTTCGACTTCCCCTTCCTGATCTACCGGGTGTCCTATTGGGCCTATGCGCTGTCGGCGCTGGCGGCGCTGCTGACCACCACCGCGGGGGCGGCGCGCGCGGCGCTGCGGGCGGCGCGGCTGGCGCCCGCGGTGGCGATGCAGCCGCCCGCGCCGCCGCGGTTCAGCCATTCGGCGGCGGACCGTGTGATGCGGCAGCTGCGGCTGTCGCAGCCTGCCGTCATGATCCTGCGCAGCCTGCTGCGCTGGCCCGTGCGCAGCGCGATGACCGGGCTGGGACTGGCGCTGGCGGTGGCCTCGGTGGTGGCGTCGTCCTTCTTTGCCGATGCGCTGGACGAGATCATGGACACGGCGTTTTACCAGAGCAACCGGCAGGATGCGGTGGTGATGTTCACCGAGGACCAGCCGGAAAGCGTGCTGGAGGAGATCCGTGCCTTGCCCGGTGTCCTGCAGGTGGAGGGGCAGCAGTACGCGGCGGCCATCCTGCGGCACGGGCCGCGGATGAAACGGGTCACCATCGAGGCGCGGGTGCCGGACCCGGATCTGAGCCGGGTGGTGGCAAGCGACGGCAGCGTCGCCAATGCGGGCCGCGGCGGTATACTGCTGAGCGAGCGGCTGGCAGAGCAACTGGGCGCGGTGCCGGGAACGCTGGTGGAAGTGCAGTTCACCAGCGGGCGGCGCGAGACCCGGCAGCTGCCGGTGACCGGCACGGTCAAGCAGTATTTCGGGCTGGGCGCCTACATGGATCATGCCAGCCTGAATGCGCTGTTCCGGCAGGCGCCGCAGTATTCCGCCGCCAGCATTGCCATCGACCCCATGCGGCAAGACGCGCTGTTCACCCGCCTCAAGGCGCTGCCGGCGGTGGCCGGGGTGCCAGTGATGACCGACATGCGCCAGTCGTTCCGGGAGGTCATCGCGCAGCAGGTGATTGTGATGAACACGGTCTACATCACCATTGCGGTTCTGATCACCATAGGCGTCGCCTACAACGGCGCCCGCATCCAGCTGTCGGAGCGCGCCCGCGAGCTGGCCAGCCTGCGCATCCTGGGATTTTCGCGCCGCGAGGTGTCCTTCATTCTGGCGGGGGAGATGATGCTTCTGGCGCTGCTGGCGCAGCCGCCGGGCTGGCTGATCGGTGCGGCGATCGCGCGGCTGGCGGTGGAGAACTTTTCCAGCGATGTCTACACCATCCCGCTGGTGCTGGAGCCTGCGGCCTTTGCCTCCGCCAGCCTGATCGTGCTGGCGGCGGCGCTATGCTCGGTGCTGATCGTGCGGCGGCGGCTGGACCGGATGGACCTTGTGGCGGTGATGAAAACCAGGGAGTGAGAGATGTTTCCGAACCTGCGCAGCTTGCTTCTGTACCTGACCGGCGGCGGTGTGCTGGCGGCGCTGCTCTATGTGGCGCTGCGGGAGGAGCCGGTGGCGGTTGATCTGCATGAGGTCACGCGCGGCCGGATGGAGATCACCATTGATGCCGATGGCGAAACCCGGGTCCGCGACCTGTTTGAGGTGGCGGCGCCGATAGCGGGCACCGCGCGCCGCTCGCCGGTGCGGGCGGGGGACCGGGTAACGGCGGGCGAAACCCTGGTTGCCATTGTCGAGCCTGCCCGGCCGCATCTGCTGGATGCCCGCACCCGGGCGCAGGCGCAGGCGACTTTGCAGGAGGCGCAGGCGGCGCTGCATGTGGCGCGTGCCGATCTGCAGAAGGCCATCGAGGACCGGATCCTGGCGCAAAGCCAGTACGAGAGGGTGAAGGCACTGGCGGAGCGCAATGTTGCCTCGCTGACGCGGCTCGAGGATGCGACCCAGCGGCTCGCGGTGGCTATCGCCGGGGAGGAAGCGGCAGGCGCCCGGGTGGACATGTCGCAAAGCACCCTGGCACGGGCGGAGGCGGCGCTGATCCTGCCGGAAGCCGGCACGGAGGTGCCGGACAGCTGCTGTATCCGCATCCGGGCGCCCTCGGACGGGGTGGTGCTGTCGGTGGTCACCATCAGCGAGCGCCCGGTGCTGCCCGGCGATCTGCTGGTCACCATTGGCGATCCGCAGGATCTGGAGCTGGTGGCCGATCTGTTGTCCTCGGACGCGGTGCGGCTGGCGCCGGGCGCCCGCGCCAGCATTGAGCGCTGGGGCGGCGCCAAGCCGCTGGAGGCGGTGCTGGACCGGATCGAGCCGGTGGCGCGCACCAAGGTCTCAGCCCTGGGGATCGAGGAACAGCGGGTGGATGTGTTCTTTGACCTGGTCACGCCGAAGGAGCAGCGCACCAGCCTGGGCGAGGGGTTTTCGGTCTTTGCCCGCATCATCGAATGGGAGGCGGAGGACGTGCTGCGGATCCCGGTCAGCGCGCTGTTCCGCGAGGGCGGCGGCTGGGCGGCCTTTGTGGCGGCGGACGGGCGGGCTGCGGTGCGCCCGCTGACGCTGGGGCGGCGCAATGGCCAGGTTGCGCAGGTCCTGGAAGGGCTGGAGCCGGGGGAGCGGGTGATCCTGCATCCCGGCGAGGCGGTGGCGGACGGGGTGCTGATCACCGAGCGCTGAGCACAGCGGCGGCTTGACTTCGCTCAAGGCGGCGCGGGGCCGCTTGGCGGATCATGGGGCCATGAAAGCGGAACACGGGCACAGCAGGGAAGAGATCGCGCGCCGCCTGCAAGGCAGCAGGGAGGAGGGGCGGCTGCGCGATGCGGTCTATGGCGGCATTGACGGCGCGGTCACGACCTTTGCCATTGCGGCGGGGGTCGAGGGGGCGGGATTCTCCTCCTCGGTGATCATCGCGCTGGGGATTGCAAATGTGCTGGCCGACGGGTTCTCGATGGCCGCGGCCAATTACCTGGGAACCAAGGCGGATCTGGATGACCGGCGGCGGCTGTACCGGGTGGAACAGCGCCATATCCGCCAGTTTCCCGAGGGCGAGCGCGAGGAGCTGCGCCAGATCCTGGAGCAGCTGGGCCTGAGCGGCGAGGTGCTGGAGGGCGCGGTCAAGGCGGTGGCGGCCAAGCCCGAGAAGTGGATTTCGCTGATGCTGGCCAGCGAATACGGGCTGGGGCCTGCGGAACCCAATCCGGTTGCGGCGGCGCTGACCACTTTCTTTGCCTTTATGCTGGCCGGGATCGTGCCGTTGCTGCCCTTTATCCTGGGGCTGCCGGATCCGTTCCTGATGGCATCCGTGGCGACCGGGCTGGTGTTCTTTTTCATCGGCGCCAGCAAGAGCATCTGGTCGCTGTCGCCGTGGTGGATTTCGGGGCTGGAAACTCTGCTGATCGGCTCCTGCGCGGCGGCGCTGGCCTATGGCGCGGGCAGCCTGTTCCGGGGTTGAGCCGGATCAAAGGGGGATCGGCGCGGCGGCGCTATATACTGCGGCAGGAGGGGGGAGTTTCATGTTTCAAAACGCAGTCAGGATCGCGCGGCTGCAGGGGTTTGACATAAAGGTCGATCCCAGCTGGCTGCTGATCGCGGCGCTGATCACCTGGAGCCTGGCCACCCAGTTCTTTCCTATGTCCTATCCCGGGGCCGGGCAGGCGGTTTACCTGATGCTGGCGGTTCTGGCGATGCTGGGGTTCTTTGCCTCGCTGATCCTGCATGAGATGTCGCATTCCGTGGTGGCGCGGCGGTTCGGGGTGGAGATCAAGGGCATCACCCTGTTCATCTTCGGCGGCGTGGCGGAGCTGGGCTCTGAACCCAAGACCGCCGTCAGCGAGTTCTGGATTGCCATTGCCGGGCCGCTGATGAGCTTTGCGCTGGCCTTTGGCTTTTGGCTGCTGGCGCAGATCGGCTGGGCGCTGGCGCCGGGCGGAGCGCTGAACCCGGTGCTGGGCTATCTGGCGCTGATCAACCTGGTGCTGGCGGTGTTTAACCTGGTGCCGGCCTTTCCGCTGGACGGCGGCCGTATCCTGCGGGCCTGGCTGTGGAGCCGCAGCCGCGACCTGCTGGCGGCGACCCGGATCGCCACCCGGATCAGCAGCTATTTCGCCTATGCGCTGATCTTTTACGGACTGATCGGGCTGTTCTCCGGCAATCCGGTGGCGGCGCTTTGGCAGGTGCTGATCGGGGTGTTCGTGCTGTCGGCGGCCAAGGGCACCTATGCCCATCAGCTGCAAAACGCCGCCTTCAAGGGCAAGACGGTGTCCGACCTGATGACCCGTGATCCGGTGACCGCCGGTCCGGAGATCAGCTTGGAGGCGCTGGCGCATCAGGTGCTGCTGCCCGAGCGCAAGAGCTTTGTGCCGGTGGTGCAGCAGGGGGTGCTGCTGGGCTGCACCGACACGAAGGACCTGGCGCGGGTGCCGCAGGAGCGGTGGGCGCAGACCCCGGTGGATGACGTCTATCAGCCGCCGGACGGCAGCAACTCGGTAGCGCCGGACATGCAGGCCGGTGCGCTGATGCGGAAGATCTCGGAAACCGGGCGGCGCAAGTTTCTGGTCACGGACAAGGGCCGCCTGCTGGGGGTGATCACCCTGACGGACCTGACCGGATACATTGCCCTGCTGCAGGAGGTGCGTCAGCTGGGCGGCAAGGGGGAGAGCATATGACGCGGATACTGATCATTCAGGGTCACCCGGACAACAGCCAGGCGCATTTCTGCCACGCGCTGGCGCAAAGCTATGCCAAGGGGGCCAAGGAGGCGGGCCATGAAGTGGAGGTCATCGGCGTGGCCGATAGCGGTGTCACTTGCCTGCGCAGCCGGGCGGAATGGGAAGCGGAAGAGATTCCGGACTATGTTGCCCGCGGCCAGCAGGCTGTGGCGTCGGCGGACCACCTGGTGTTTGTCTATCCGCTGTGGCTGGGCACCATGCCCGCGCTGCTGAAGGCCTGGCTGGAACAGGTTTTCCGCGAGCAGTTTGCCTTTACCGTCGGCGAGAAAGGCTGGCACCCCAAGCTGAAGGGGAAGAGCGCGCGGATCATCGTGACCATGGGGATGCCTGCGTTCTTCTACCGCTGGTTCTACTTCGCCCATTCGCTGCGCAGTTTCGAGCGCAACATCCTGAAGTTCTGCGGTGTCAGGCCGGTACGCTGGATGGTCTGCGGCATGGTCGAGGACAAGCGGTCGGAGCGGCGGCTGGCCTATCTGGCGGAGGCCTCCAGCGACGGGGCCGCGGCCCGCTGAGGGGGCGTTAAGGCTTGCGCTGCGGTTTTCCGGCGGCGGGGGCGGTGCGGCCCAGGTAGGCGAACCAATAGGCAAAGGCGACCCCGCCGGCGCCGCCCGCGATATTGCCCAGCGTGACCCAGAACAGGTTGGCGGCGGCGGCGTGCAGGGAAACATCGGCACCGGCGGCCCAGCCCTGCGGGAAGAAGAACATGTTGGCCACCGAATGTTCCAGTCCCAATAGCACAAAGGCAGTGATCGGCCAGAGCACCGCGAGGATCTTGCCCGCCGCCGTGCGGGCGGCGAAGGAGAGCCAGACCGCCAGGCAGACCAGCCCGTTGCACAGGGCGCCGCGCATGAAGGCCTCCATCGGGGAAAGGGTGGATTTCGCCTCGGCGATGCGGGCGGCGGTGGTGCCCACGGGACCCTCCAGCAGGCCGGTGAAGGCAAAGGCGGCGGCCAGACCGGCGGCGCCTGCGAGGTTGCCGGCATAGACGATGGCCCAGCTGCGCCACAGCCGCCTGAGGCGGATCTTGCGGTCCACCGCGGCGATCACCATCAGCACGTTGCCGGTGAACAGTTCGGCCCCGCCGACCACCACCAGAATGAGACCCATCGAAAACACCGCGCCGCCCAGCACCCGCACCGGGCCTGACGCGGCGTCCGCTCCGGTCATCGCGGTGGTATAGGCGGCGGCGCCGAAGCCGATGAAGGCGCCCGCCAGCATCGCCAGCACAAACATCTGCGGCAGCGGCAGACGGGCCTTAGCGACTCCCGCGGTTTCCACGAGCGCGGCGATTTCTGCGGGTTTATAGGCATTGAATGCGGCGGGGTCTGTCATCGGCTGCTCCCTTGCGGCTCTGGGCGGCGGGGCTGGTCAATGGGCGAACAGGACCGGCAAGGCGGTTTGCTCCAGCAGGCTGCGGGTGGTGCCGCCGAACACCGCCTCGCGCAGGCGGGAATGGCCGTAGGCGCCCATCACCACCAGATCCGCCCCGGCCTCGCGGGCGCGGTCCTGGATGGCGCTGCCGGTATCATGGCCGCCGGTGGGGAACTGCGACAGGGTGACGGTGCAGCCGTGATGGCTGAGCCAGGCGGCCATGTCCGCGCCCGGGTCCTCGCCGTCGCGCGCGTCGCTCATGTCCGGGTCGAAGCAGCCGATCACCACCTCTTCCGCCGCCTTGAAATAGGGCAGGGCGGCATGGGCGGCGCGGGAGGCGGACAGGCTGCTGTTCCAGGCCAGGAACACCCGCTTGCGGGCCTCGAAGGGGCTGCCGTTCACCATCAGCGGCACGGGTGAGCCGAACAGGATGCCGTGCACCGCATCGCGGAACACCTCCGGATCCTCGCGCAGGCCTTCTGCCGCTTCGGCGATGTCGCAGGTCAGCGCCCGGCGGGCGGCCATCAGACGGATGTCCGCGTCGCTGGCAGTGACATACTGCACGTCGCCAGGGGTGTTGCTGCGGGCCAGCAGCGCCTCCACCTCCGCTGCGCGGGCGGCCTGTGCAGTGCGGCAGCTTTGCAGGGTTTCCAGCCATTCGTCCGGCACCGCCATTGCGCCATAAGCAGAGGCGCCATAGGCGAAATAGGGCATGCCGGGCAGGGTCTTGAGCAGCAGGCAGGCCAAGTGCGCCTGCTGTTCGCGGGCGGCCTCTGCGGCGGCGGTGATGGCGGTGTCGCTGGTGCTGCTGCTGATCGCAAAGAGCAATGTTCTGCGGTGCATGGCGGGCCTCCTCCCCGGTCGGCGCGGCAGATGCCAGTGTGCCGCTTCAGCCATTAAACCAGCGCCTGCGGCTGATGCCATGATCCTGATCAATGCTTCAGGGCGCGGTCAGTTGCGGCAGATCTCAAGGCAGGCGCGCAGGCCGCGGCGGCCATCTTCGAAATACAGCTGCCCGCCGTGCTGCTCGGCCACGGTGGCGACGATCGTCAGACCCAGCCCGAAGCCGTCAATGGCGCGCGTATTGTCGCCGCGCCGGAACGGGGCGATCACTTCGGTGATCTCCGCCGCCGTCATGCCGGAGCCTTCGTCTTCGACCGTGATGATGGCGTGGTCGGCAGTGGCGCTGAGGCCGATTGCGGCGCGGCGGCCGTACTTCAGCGCGTTGTCGATCAGGTTGGAGACCGCCCGCTGCAAAGACACGGGGCGGGCCACCACCAGCATCGGCTGATCCGGCGGCATCGCGCTGTGTCCGGGGGCGGAGGTAAAGACCGAGCGTCCGCCAGCGGCTACCTGCGGCTCGGGGCAAAGCAGCTCAACCGGTTTGCCGAAGTCCTGATAATCGGCTGCGACCGCCTCGATCAGCGAGGTGAGGGAGAGGCGGCGCGGGGTCTCGGCGCTCATCTCTGCCCGCGTGTAGGTCAGCACGCTTTCGATCATGCCGGTCATGGCGTCCAGATCGGTTTCGAACTTCTGCCGCAGCTCCGCGTTTTGGATCAGCGCCGCGCGCAGCCGCAGGCGGGTCGCGGGCGTGCCGAGGTCGTGGCTGACGCCGGACAGCACCGCGGCGCGGCTGGCGAGTTGCGCGCGTTCGGCCTCCAGGTGGCTGTTCACCGCTTCGACGATTTCCTGCAGCTCGGCCGGGCCTTGCACGGCATAGGCATCGGGACCGCCGAGGCGGCGGCGGCCATGCAGGGCGCGGGCAAAGCGGCCGAAGTGGGCGGAGGTGTCGAGCACCAGAGTTGCCAGCACCGCCAGTACCAGCAGCGACAGCAGCACCGCAGGCAGGCGCAGGTCGCGGGGCGCGGCGGTGCAGCCCCAGACCGCGGTGCCGTCCACCCGCTGCCACGGGCCATAGCCAGCGCGGGCAAAGATCACCGGTTCGCTGCAATAGGTGGCCAGCAGCCGCGTGACTGCGCCCAGTTTCTCTGCCGCGGACTGGCCGCCCGCGGGCGGCAGCTCCGCCACCGGATAGCGCAGGCTGCCGGAGGCGATGACCAGCGCCAGCACCTCGCCCGACAAGGGATCGGGACCGCTGTCGAGGATCGAGACATTGGTGAAGAACGCCGGTTTCGGGATGCCATCCAGCCGCAGGTAATCGCCGCTGGCCAGAAACGCCGCCTGCGCCGGGTCCACCGGGGTGACCGCCACGCCGTCGGGCGGTGAGGCGCCGCGGCGCAGGGTGCCGTCCAGGGTGATGCCTGCGATGGTGGAGCGCGTTAGATGCGCCTGCCAGTTGGCGCCGGACTGGAACCACAGCCAAGCCGCGGCCAGTCCTGCGGCAAAGGCGAGCGGCAGCAGGATCAGGCCCAGGGTTCTGAGGCGCAGCGCCATGCGTGTCAGCCTTCGCCGGTCTCGACATCCACCGCAAAGACATAGCCGGTGCCGCGTTCGGTGCGCAGCATCCGGGGATCCTTGGGGGTCTGTTCGATCTTGGAGCGCAGGCGCCCGACCAGCACGTCGATGGCGCGGCCGGAGCCCTCGTCCGTTCCGCCCTCGCCGGTCACATCCAGCGCCGCGGCGATCTCCTCTCGCGTGAGCGGAATATGCGGATTTGCCAGAAACACCTTGAGCAAGCCGGTCTCGCGCCGCGACAGCGCCACCTGCACCCCGGCGGGGGAGATCACCTCGTCCCGCTTGGCGTCGTAGGTCCAGCCGGCAAAGCGGAAAGTGGCGACGCTGCGCCGGTAGGTCAGCGAGGAGGAGCGGCGCGCCCGCTGCAGCACCGCGCGGACGCGGGCCAGCAGCAGATCGGGGTTGAAGGGTTTGGCGATGTAATCGTCGGCGCCGGATTCATATCCCGCCATCCGCTGGTGATCGGCGGACAGGGCAGAAACCAGGATGATCGGCACATCCTGTTCGCTGCGCAGCCGGGTGCAGATCTCCACCCCGTTTTCGTCGCCCAGCATTACGTCCAGCAGGATCAGGTCGATCCGCCCCGCCGCGATCTGGTCGCGGATCTCTGCCTCGCTCCCGCAGGGCAGCGCGATAAAGCCGTTCTGGCGCAGGTACTGGGTCAGCATCATGCGCGTCTCAACGTCGTCATCCACCACCAGCAGCCGCGGAATCGCCATTCGTCTGTGTCCTCCCCAAGACGGCCTTGACGGCCCTGTGTTTGTAACACCATGCAACAAAATCCATTGCTGCGTAACAACAGGTAACAGCTGGCCGGAAAATCTGCTGCGCCGGGTCCGGGCCGGGCGGCAGGGTGATTGAAAACGGACCGGATGTTTTTGCAAACTTGGCAGGAAGGCTGCGGGGAGCGGCCATCTTATAGGGAGGAATGAGCGATGAAATTCACCGCTTTTGCGGCCGCATCGGTCGTGGCGCTGGCCTGTGCGGCCCCGGCAGTTGCCGAACCGCAGGCCGAAGTTCTGCACTGGTGGACATCCGGCGGCGAGGCCAAGTCGGCTGCCGTGCTGCAACAGGAATTTGCCGACAACGGCGGCACCTGGACTGACATGCCGGTGGCGGGCGGCGGCGGCGATGCGGCGATGACCGCACTGCGCGCCCGCGTCCTGTCCGGCAACGCGCCGACCGCGGTGCAGCTGAAAGGCCCCGCCATCCAGGAATGGTACGAGGAAGGCGTGCTGGCCGATATCTCCTCCGTCGCGGAGGCCGAGGGCTGGGCGGATGTGCTGCCCGGCTCGATCGCCGAGCATATGAAATGCGAGGGCAAATGGTGCGCCGCACCGGTGAATGTCCACCGGGTCGACTGGATCTGGGCCAATGCCGCGCTCTTGGAGGCCAACGGCATCGAAATGCCCCAGACCTGGGAAGAGTTCAACGCCGCCGCTGACAAGCTGATGGAAGCGGGCATCACCCCGCTGGCGCATGGCGGTCAGGCCTGGCAGGACGCCACTGTTTTTGAGGCAGTTGCGCTGGGTATTCTCGGTCCGGAAGACTTCCGCAAGGCCTTTGTCGAATTGGACATGGACACGCTGAAGTCGGACAAGATGGCCGCGGTGTTCGACCAGATGCGCAAGATGCGCGGTTATGTGGATGCCAACTTCCCCGGCCGAGACTGGAACCTGGCCACCTCGATGGTGATGAACGGCGAGGCGGCGTTCCAGATCATGGGCGACTGGGCCAAGGGCGAGTTCCTGGCCGCGGGCAAGGAGCCGGGCAAGGATTTCCTGTGTGCCTCGGTGCCGGGCGACGGGTTCCTCTATAACGTCGACAGCTTCGCCATGTTCGAGGTGGACGGCGAAGACAAACAGGCCGGGCAGGACCTGCTGGCCAAGCTGATCGTCGGGCCGAAATTCCAGGAGGTGTTCAACCTCAACAAGGGCTCGATCCCGGCGCGGGTTGATGTGAAACTGGACGCGTTTGACACCTGTGCGCACCTGTCGGCCAAGGACATGGGCGTAAGCGCCGAAAACGGCTCGCTGCTGCCCAGCTATGCCCACGGCATGGCGCTGCGCGGCGCGCAGTCGGGTGCCATCACCGATGTGGTGACCGCGCATTTCAACTCGGACATGTCCTCGGATGAGGCGGTGCAGATGCTGGCCGACGCCGTCGCCAACTCCATGTGAACCTCCCCCGGGCCTCGCGTCCTTCGGGATGCGGGGCCACCTATTCAAGGGCCGTTACAATGTCCCAATGGCTTGAACGTCATATTCCGAAGATGGTGCTGGCACCGTCCTTCGCCGCTGTGCTGGTGTTTGTCTACGGCTTCATAATCTGGACCGCCTGGGTGTCGCTGACCCGATCCCGCCTGCTGCCGAAATACGAAATCGAAGGGTTCATCCAGTACGAGCGCCTGTTCAGCGCGCCGCGCTGGGACACTGCGATGTCGAACCTGTTCGTGTTCGGCACCCTGTTCATCCTGATCTCGATGGTTCTGGGGCTGATGCTGGCCATCCTGCTGGACCAGAAGATCCGCACCGAGGGCGTCCTGCGCACCATCTACCTCTACCCCATGGCGCTGTCGCTGATCGTGACCGGCACCGCCTGGAAGTGGATTATGAATCCAGGGCTGGGCATTGAGGCGATGGTGCGCGGCTGGGGGTTTGAAAGCTTCACCTTTGACTGGGTGATCAACCCGGACAAAGCGATCTATGCCGTGGTTATCGCCGGGGTCTGGCAGGCGTCCGGCTTTGTGATGGCGCTGTTCCTGGCCGGATTGCGCGGCGTCGATGGAGAGATCATCAAGGCCGCGCAGGTCGATGGCATCCCGGCGTGGCGCATCTATACCGCGATCATCATCCCCTCGATGGCGCCGATCTTCCTGTCTGCCTTCATCGTGCTGGCGCATCTGGCGATCAAGAGCTTCGACCTGGTGATTGCGCTCACTGGCGGCGGTCCTGGCTATGCCACCGATCTGCCTGCCACATATATGTACACGATGGCCTTTTCCCGCGGCGACATCGGCCAGGCGGCAAGCTCTGCCATGGTGATGATGGCCGTGGTGTTCGCGATCATCGTTCCCTACCTCTACTCCGAGCTGAGGGCCAAGCATGACTGATCTGACCCTGGACCCCGCCCGCCCCGCGGCAAAGAACTGGAGCCGCATCGCCTTGCGCTGGCTGCTGTTTACCTTGCTGGGCCTGTTTGCCCTGTTCTACCTGATGCCGCTCTTTGTGATGATCACCACCTCGCTGAAAAGCCTGGAGGAAATCCGCACCGGCAGCCTGATCGCCTTCCCGCGGGAGGTCACCTTTGACGCCTGGCGCACCGCCTGGTCAGAGGCCTGCACCGGCATCCAATGCGAGGGCCTGCGCCCGTTCTTCTGGAACTCCGTCGTGATCGCGGTGCCGGCCGTGGCGATCTCGACCATGCTGGGGGCGGTCAATGGCTATGTGATCGCGCAGTGGCGGTTCAAGGGCGCCAACCTGATCTTTTCGCTGATGCTGTTCGGCTGCTTCATCCCGTTCCAGGTGGTGCTGCTGCCGATGGCGCGGATGCTGGGCCTGATGGGGCTGGCAGGCAGCATTCCGGGGCTGATCTTTGTCCATGTGATCTATGGTATCGGCTTCACCACGCTGTTCTTCCGCAACTTCTATGTCACCATCCCGCAGGACCTGGTGAAGGCGGCCAAGGTGGACGGCGCGGGGTTCTTCCGGATCTTCTGGTCGATCTTCCTGCCGCTTAGCCTGCCGATCATCGTCGTCACCGTGATCTGGCAGTTCACCCAGATCTGGAACGACTTCCTGTTCGGTGTCTCCTTCAGCCAGGCGGGCACCCAGCCGGTCACGGTGGCGCTCAACAACATCGTCAACTCGACCACCGGCGTGAAGGAGTACAACGTCGACATGGCCGCCGCGATCATCGCCGCGCTGCCGACGCTGCTGGTCTATGCCGTTGCCGGCAAATACTTCATCCGCGGTCTCACGGCCGGATCCGTAAAGGGGTAAATCCATGGCACCTATTCTGGACATCACCAACCTGCGCAAGAACTACGGCGCAACCGAGATCCTGAAGGATATCAACGTCAGCATCGAGCCGGGCGACTTCCTGGTGCTGGTCGGCCCCTCCGGCTGCGGCAAGTCCACGCTTCTCAATTGCATCGCCGGGCTGGAGCCGATCTCCGGCGGGCGGATCGAAATCGGCGGGCGCGACATGACTCATGTCAGCCCCAAGGACCGCGACATCGCAATGGTGTTCCAATCCTATGCGCTTTACCCGACGATGACGGTTGCCAAGAACATCACCTTTGGCATGAAGGTGCGCGGCGCCGATGCCGCCACTCAGGAGCGCAAGCTGAAGGAGGTCGCAGCACAGTTGCAGATCGAGGCGCTGCTAGACCGCCGCCCCGGCCAGCTTTCCGGCGGCCAGCGCCAGCGGGTGGCGATGGGCCGGGCGCTGGTGCGCGATCCCAAGCTGTTCCTGTTCGATGAGCCGCTTTCGAACCTCGACGCCAAGCTGCGGGTCGAGATGCGGACCGAAATCAAGAAGCTGCACCAGAACCTCGGCGCCACCATGGTCTATGTGACCCACGACCAGATCGAAGCGATGACGCTGGCCACCAAGATCGTGGTGATGAAAGGCGGTGTGGTGCAGCAGATCGGCACGCCCGCTGAGATCTACAACAAGCCCGCCAACCTGTTTGTCGCCGACTTCATGGGCAGCCCGGCGATGAACTTGATCCCGGCGCGCGCTCAGCCGAATGGGCAGGGCACAAGGATCGAAATGGACTGCGGCGGCAGCGCGCCCATCGTGCTGAAGGACACCCGCGCCACCGGCCTGCCGCAGGACGTAATCCTGGGCGTGCGCCCCGAAGACATCGCCGAGGCGGGCTTTCGCGCCGGCGAAGGCGTGCAGGAGGCTGCCTGCCTGATCGACATGGTGGAGCCTGCGGGCGCCGATACCTATGTGGTCTCCAATCTCGGCGGCAAGCAGGTCACGGCGCGGCTTCATGCCGAGACGCGGGCGCAGCCGGGGCAGATGCTGGATCTGGCCTTTGACCTGTCCAAGGTCTCCTATTTCTCACCCGCGACCGGCGAGCGGCTGAATTGACCCCGCTGCGGCTCGCCGCAGACGTTGGCGGCACCAACACCCGGCTGGGACTGGCCGAGGGTGGTGTGCTGCTGGCGGACTCGGTGCAAAGCTTCCGCAATGACGGGTTTTCCGGCTTTGCGGAAGTGATGAACCAGTACCTGCAAGGCGCCGCGCCCGGCGGTGTGGCGGAGGTGGCGATTGCCATTGCCGGGCCGGTCACCGGCACCACCGCGCGGCTCACCAACCGGGACTGGCATTTCGACGCCGCGGCTCTGTCGCAGCATCTGAGCGGCGCGCAGGTGCATCTGCTGAACGACTTGGCGGCGCTGGGGCAAGCCTCCCCGCATCTGGGCGCGGAGTGCCTCGATACGGTGATTGGCCCGGCAGGCGATGCCGGCGGAGACGGCCAGCGGCTGGTGATAGGAATCGGCACCGGCTTCAACCTGTCGCCGGTGCTGCATGCAGGCGGGCAAGTGCAGTGCCTGAACGTGGAATACGGCCATGTCAGCCTGCCGCTGGACGTGGCGGAGCATTTGCGCGCCCGGATAGGCGATACCGGGGCCTTCCGCACGGTGGAACATCTGTTCTCCGGCCGCGGCCATGCGGCGGTGCGGGGACAGTTTGCGGACGATGACCAAGGCGCGCAGGCGTTTCAGGCGTTCTATGCAGAGCTGCTGGCGCTGCTGGCGCGCAATCTGGTGCTGGCGTTTCTGCCCGCGCAGGGGATCTATTTCGCCGGTGCGGTGGCGCGCAGCCTGCTGACCTCCCCGGCGCGGCAGGTGTTTGCGGAGGCCTTCCGCCAGCCCTTCGCACTGAATACCGGAATAGAGGCGCCGGTGTATGTCATCCTCGACGACGCCGCGGCGCTGAAGGGCTGCGCCGCCGTTACGATCAACAGCTGATCCGCGAGACACGCGCGGGCGGGCGGCCGCTGCGGATGATAATCCGGGTTATGGTAAATAAGAGATCCGCAGGGCGGGACGGCTGACGCTTTCACCTCTTTTACCGGTTGCCGGGAACGCCGCGCCCGGTTGCGGCGTTGGTCTGCAACACCCATCCGCAGCGGGAGGTACATGTATGGCACGGTCTGATCTGACCGAAGGGCCGGTCTGGCGCGCGCTGGCGCGGGTTTCGGCGCCGATGTCGCTGGGCATTCTGGCAGTTTTGTCGATCGGATTGGCCGATGCGTATTTCCTGGGTCAGCTGGGCGGCGCGCCGCTGGCGGCGGTGGGGTTCATCTATCCGGTCACAACGGCGCTGGCGTCCCTGGCAATCGGGTTGTCGGCAGGCGCAAATGCTGCCGTGTCCCAGGCCCTGGGCCGCGAGGATGAGGACAGCGCGGTGGCTCGGATGTCGCTGCATGCGGCGGGGCTCGGCCTGCTGTTGTCGGTGCTGGTGGCGCTTGGCTTTTACGTCCTGCACGGACAGATCTTCGGCTCGATGGGCGCGCGCGGCAAGGTGATGGAGGAGATTTCCGCCTATGTCCCGCTTTGGGCGCTGTCGTTCCCGTTTCTGGTGCTGATGATGCTGGTCAACGCGTTGTTCCGGGCGCATGGCAATGCGGTTCATGCGTCAATGTTCATGATACTGGCAGCGGCGGTGAACATCGCGCTCAACCCGCTGTTCATCTTCGGCTGGGGCCCGGTGCCGGCGATGGAGACCGGCGGCGCCGCGCTGGCGACGCTGGCCGGGCGGATGGCAGCTGCTGCCGGCGCCATCGCGTTTGCCGTTCATGCGGGGTATTTGCGGCTGTGCGGCCGGATCTGGCAGGACTTGTGGCGCAGCCTGCGCGAAATCACCCAGGTTGGCGCGCCGGCCGCCTTTTCCAATGCGATCAACCCGGCGGGGATGGCGCTGGTCACCGCTGCGGTGGCCACGCTGGGCGATGCCGCGGTGGCGGGGTTCGGCGCGGCGACGCGGGTGCAGTCGCTGGCGATTGTGGTGCTGCTGGCGCTGTCCGCCGGGATCGGCCCGGTGGTCGGCCAGAACTGGGGCGCAGGCAAGGAGGCGCGGGCGCAATCCGCCGTGGTGCAGGCCTGGGCCTTCTGCCTGGTCTACGGCCTGGCCCTGGGAGCTGCGCTGAGCCTTGGCGGCGGCTGGATCGCCTCTGCCATTGCCGAGGACGCGGAGGCGGCGGACTACACGCGCCGGTATCTTCAGATCGTCGGCTGGAGCCTGTTCGGCTATGGTATCCTCGTGACTGCAAACGCGGCGATGAACGCGCGGTCCAAGGCGCTGCACTCGATGGGGCTGAGTCTGGGGCGGATCACGCTGATCTATGTGCCGCTGGCCTGGCTTGGGGTGTGGGTTTTTGGCTATGGCGGGATCCTGGCGGCAGCCGTTGCCGCTAACCTCTCCGCTGTCGCCGGAGCGGTGTGGGCAGCCCGGAGCACCGGACTGTGGCCGGAAAGCGCCCGGATCACCCGGCACATTGCCGCGTAGTGGCGGCTGCGCGGGCTTGAGCGCCGCAATTAAGAGGCTGTGACCGTGCCCCTGCGAACCCTTCCGGAGGCAAAATGCCCAGAAGCTGCCTTGCAAACCTGGTGGTGCCGGGAACTTTTCCGCTTGGAAGGCGTTAAAGTGGCAGCAGGCTGCGCGCGCCACGACGGGCAGCTGTATCAAATAGGATGATCCCCCCCGGCCGCCGCCGCTTACAGGAAAAACAGCGGTGCGGATGGCAGGTCCAAAACCAGCCGCGGCGGCCCCTGCGGTGACATGGGAACCCTCCCGGCACCCGCGCAGGCTTTCCGGACAAGCAGGAGACCGATGATGACCCCCACTGACAAGCATGTGCTTGCCGCAGAAGAAAAGGAGCGCGAAGCGGTGGAGGAGGCCACCGGCCTGTCCGCCAAGCTCATCTTCGAGGCTATCCGGCTGACTGGGGAAGAAGAACTGCGGCGCCCGGTGCGGGCCTTGTGGTGGTCGGGCCTGGCGGCGGGGCTGCTGATGTGCTTCTCGGTTTGGGGCGAGGCGATACTCCGCTCCAGCCTGCCCGAGAGCAGCTGGCGGTTCATTATTGAGAACCTGGGTTACACGCTGGGCTTCGTGCTGGTCATTCTGGGCCGGATGCAGCTGTTTACTGAAAACACGATAACGACCGTGGTGCCGGTGACCCTCTGCCCGACATGGCAGTCGTTAGGGCGCACTGCCCGGCTTTGGGCGGTGGTGCTGGCGGCAAACGTTGTGGGCGCCTTTCTTGCCGCCGCTTTCCTGGCCTTCGCCCCGGTCATGTCGGAAAAGATGGCAGAGGCGATGCTGGCGCTGAGCCACCACGCGACCGGTATGCCGTGGGTCGAGGGTCTGGTGCGCGGCATCCCTGCGGGCGTGCTGATTGCGGCGCTGGTCTGGATGCTGCCGCAGGCCAATGGTTCGGAGCTGCCGCTGATTATCATAATTACCTGGCTGATTGCCTTGGGGGACTTCACCCACATCATCGCGGGCTCCGTTGAGATGGCCTTTCTGATGGTACAGGGAGAATTGTCCGTGGTTCCGGCACTGTTCCGCTTCTTCCTGCCCGTGCTGGCAGGCAATATTATCGGCGGCACGGTCGTTTTCACGCTCCTGACATGGGCCCAGATCCGGCCGGAAGTGATGGAAGCGGAGAAACGGGAATCCGCCCGCTGAAGAACGCCAGCGCCCCGAGATCCGTGCAGCCCAGAGTCCCGCCTGACCCGGGGCCGGCATACTGAAGATCCCGGAACCTTCGGGGCGGCGACCGCGTTTGTTTTCTGAACAAGGAGCAGGAGAGCCGCATGGCAGACGCACAGCAATTTGCCCCGTCCGAATCCAGCCTTTCAACCTGTGCCCGCGAGACTTCGGCTCTGGCACAGGCGCTGTCTGCTGTTCTTTCCGGTATTTGCCGCTTGGTATTCCAGACGCACGCATTGCACCGGGACGCGGGCAGCGCGATGCCGCCCTCTTTCAAAGAAGTAACCGAACAGCATTACACCAGCATGTTCTCGGCAGCGGGCAAGCTGGCGGAACAACTGCGGGTGATGGGACACTTGCCGCCCTCGCAGCTGGAACACGTTATCAAGGAGTCCCGCGCCGTCGCAGAGGAGCAAAAGTCAGGCGCAGGCTGGACGATCGCGGACTTGGCGGGCGGGCATGAACAATTGGCCGGTCACCTCCACAGGCTGACTGAGCTGGCTGCCAATCACAATGATCCGGCGACAAAGGACTGGGCCGCCGCACGCCGGACCTTCCACGAGGAGGCCGCGTGGCGTCTGCGGTCACTCACCATCCTTTAAGAGCCGCGAAGCCCCCGCAGGTGTTTCGGCGGTTGTCCCGGAACCCGGGTGCAGCGGCGGGTGACACAGGCTCAGAGCCCTTTCAACCCTGCCGGGGGACTTGCTGAATGGGCGGTCCGCCTGCCAGTTTCAGCCCCGGTTGCTGCGCCGCCCCTGCAAAGCTGGATGCGGCGAACACCGCGATGCCTGTTTCCCTCAAAGCATCCAGATCGCGTTTGTCTTCCGCACTCAGCCCGTCCGCGGGCACCCTCAGCAGCACCGCCGAAATACGGCCCGGATGGCGGCGCACCGCGTCGGCGTAGATGGACGCATCTTTCTGTCCCGTATCGCCAATCAGCACCGCAGGCAGGGACGGATGCGCGTTCAGCAGCAGGTCGATACTTTGCCCTTTGTGGCTGCCGTGGCCTGCGGAAATGAACTGGGTTTCGCTGAGCCCCAGGTCACGCAGGAACACCGGGCCGCGGATCAGACCTGCCTGCCGGAACACCTGTGCCAGAAAGGCGTGCATGTTCCAAGGAGAGGAGCTGACGTAATACACAGGATTGCGGCCCTCTTCTGACAGCTGGCGGAGCAGATCCGCCGAATCCGGAAAGATGCGCCGCGTCAGAGCGTTGCCGCTGAACGTGGTCCACAAGTTCCGGGCCAGCGAATAGGCGGAGGTCTGCATCACGGTGTCATCAATATCGGAAACCACCAGGAACCGGGCATCCGGGCGGGGAACAAGCACCGGGCACGCGGTCTGTGCCCCGCTATCGGCGATGGCAACCTGAACTTCGTGCCAGCCCGGGTCCCTGCCCGGCGGCAGCGGCAGCTGAAAATATCCCTCTTCATCGCTGACCGCGGTGGTGCCATCGTGGGTCACGGTAACGCCGGCGGCTTCATCCGTCAGAAAGAGCGAGATCATCTGCCGCACATTTTGCAGCACGCTCTGGCCATCGCGCGGGGTGCTGCCGCGCAGTTGTGTCAGGACACGGCCGCGCACGATCAAATGCTCCGGTGTGGCGTATCCGATGTAGGGATCGATCACCAGATCAGCACCGCGGCGCGGCCTGCGGGGCAAAAGCCTGTCAAGCAGGCGCTCGGCGTGCAGGGCGGTGCGGTGCAGGACTTGCTTGAGCATGTGAGACCTCGTTGCTGCTTTATGTATACAACGCATGAGGTCCCGAAAAAGTGCCCGGCTCCGGTCTGGTGCCGGGGCCGGGTTCAGGGTCTGTGCTAGGGTGCCGTATCAGCAGGCGGCGGTCACGATGATTTCCACCTTCAGATCCGGCCGTGCGAGCTTGGCTTCGCCGCAGGCCCGGGCCGGGGCGTGGCCCTTGGGCACCCAAGCATCCCAGACCGCGTTCATCTCCGCAAAGTCCTTCATGTCGGCCAGCCAGACAATCGCCTGCAGCATCTGCTGCGGCGACGAGCCGGCCTTCTCCAGCAGCGCCTCGACCCGGGACAGGCAATCACGGGTCTGTTCAGCCACATCGGCGCCATCTCCGACCTGGCCGCAGAGATAGGCCACACCGTTGTGCTTAACGATCTTGCTCATTCGGGGGCCGGTTTCGATCCGTTCGATCATCTTGTTCTCCTATTCGGCGGCAGTGGCAGATGGGTCTTCCATCGCTGCCAGTTCGCCCAGTGTCACGGGTTTTATCGGCGGCCGGATGCGGTAGTAACCGGTCTCATCCGGAGTCTGCCCGTTGGCCTCGGCCAGCAGCGCGGTCACGGTAAGCCCGCAATAACGGCCCTGGCACGGCCCCATACCCGCGCGCCCGAAGGCTTTGGCCTGGTTCGGGCCAAGGCAGCCGAGCTTGGCATAGCTGCGGATGTCGCCTGCGGTGACTTCCTCGCAGCGGCAGACGATGGTGCTGTCGGCGGGCCGCACAGCGCCCGCATAGGGCGGATAGGCCGCATCGAGGAACGGGCGCACGGCTGTTTCCCGGCTGCGGCGGCTGAACAGCGGCGCGGCCAGGCGGTCGCGCTCCGGCGCGGTGATCCGGCCCAGCTCCTCCGCCGCCTTCAGCGCGGCGATCCGCCCGGCAAATTCGGCAGCCATGGCGCCCCCGATGCCGGCGCCGTCCCCGGCGATCAGAACACCTTCCTTGGCGGTTTCACACCAGGGGCCGGTTTCAGGCACAAAGCATTGCTGCGCTTCGGACCAGACATGCGGCACATTGATCGAGCGCGCGGTCTGGGTGTTCGGCACCACCCCGTGATGCAGCAGCACGGTGTCGCAAGCGATGCTGTGCTCCTGCCCCTTGCTGCGGAAGCTCACACCTTCGGCCCGGGTGCTGCCCGCCACCGCGATATCCGTTGCGCCGGTATAGCGCGGCACGCCGGCGCGCTTGATCTCCGCCAGCATCTTCAGGCCCTTGGCCAGATAACGCCAGCCGCGCAGCGCGCCGGGCAGGTGGCGGGCTGCTGCCAGCGGGCTGGCCGCGGTCTGGGTCTCGACCAGGGCCAGCGGCGGCGTTCCGGCGCGCACCATCTGCGCCGCGATCAGATAAAGCAGCGGCCCGCTGCCGGCGAGAACGGCCCGGCGCGGCAGCACGCCGGACTGCTTGAGCAGGATCTGCGCCGCGCCTGCGGTCATCACGCCGGGCAGGGTCCAGCCGGGGGTGGGCATCGGACGCTCCAGCGCGCCGGTCGCCAGGATCAGCCGCGCGGCTTCCAACTGCTCACCGCGGCCATCTCGGACAAAGGAGATGCGGAAGCCATCCTCGATGGCCCAGACAACGGCACCTGACAGGTGAGTGATCCCCGAAGCGCCAAGGCCAGCCGTCAAGCTTGCCCCGTGCAGATACTCTTGCCCCAGAATGCCGCCGCGCGGCCCCGCGGCGCGGTCCACCTCGCGGTAGATCTGCCCGCCGGGGCGGTTTTGCTCGTCCAGCAGGGTGACGCTCAGGCCCTGTTGGGCTGCCTCGGCAGCGGCGGCCATGCCGGCAGGGCCCGCGCCGATGATGGCCAGATCACAGCGCTGCATCATTTGCCTCCGCTTCATGCGGGCGGGCGATCTTCATGCCCTCTTCCACTTCCAGCATACAGGCCTGCTGCACCCGGCCGCCGGTCTCTACCAGGCATTCGAAACAGGCGCCCATCATGCAGAACGGCGCCCGCGGTGCGCCGGAGACCGGCGTATGGCGGAACACCTGCACGCCGGCGGCCAGCAGCGCGGCGGCCAGGTTGGCGCCTGCTGGCAGGTCCAGCGGCTCGCCGTCGAACCAGACCCGCACGCGGGGGGCATCGCCTGCCAGCTCAAGAAACGGGGAATCGGTCTTCACTGAACACCTCCAGATCAGGGGCGGCCGCGGTGCCTTCCAGCCAATCCGGCAGGAACAGCGCATGGGCCGCGGCCAAGGTGATGCCGCTGTGGCAGGTGACAAGGTAAGCGCCCGGCATCTCGGGGCTTTCCTGGTAGATCGGCAGGCCGTCGGGCGACAGGATGCGCAGCGCGCCCCAGCTGCGCACCAGCTGCGCGCGGGCCAGCGCCGGGTAGGCTGCGATGGCCTCGGCAGCCAGTCCGGACAGGCCCGGCTGCGTCACGCTGTCGTCCAGCCCGACTTCCTCGTTGGTGGCGCCGATCTGGATGCCGCCCTCGTCCACCTGGCGGGCAATCAGCGAGGGGCGGTTGATCAGCTTCGGCAGCTTCTCGGTGATCAGCACCTGGCCGCGCTGCGGCCGCACCGGCGCCTTGAAGCCCAGCTTGGGGCCCAGCTCCATCGCGCCTAAGCCCGCAGAGAGCACAACCTTGCCCGCCGTGACCGTGGTGCCGTCGCTGCACTGGACCTTGAACGCATGCGGTTTGGAAACCTCGGTGACGGTCTTGCCGTTCAGGACCGTGCCGCCCAGCCGCCGCACGTCGTCGGCCAGCGAGACCAGCAGGCGCAGCGGGTTTGCATGGCCGTCCTGGTGGTGCAGGATCGCGCCCGCCACCTTGGGGCCGATATGCGGCTCTTCGCGGCTGAGCGCATTGCGGCCCAGAACCTCGTAAGGGTAGTTACCGCCCAGCTTGTCCTTCAGCGCGTCATATTGCGCGACAGTGGCGTAAAGCGTCTCTTCAGAGAAATGCAGATCATAGCCGCCGTTCTGCTGCAGCCCGACGGAGCGGCCGGTGCCGTCCTCCAGCTCTGCCGCAAATCCGGCCCACGCCTCCGCGGATTGCTGGCTCCAGCTGGCATAACGCGGCTGCTTCATGCCCTTGGACTGGACCCAGACCAGGCCGAAATTGCCGCGGCTTGCGCGGAACGAGCCGTCATCGCCGTCCAGAACCGTCACGCGCTTGCCGCGGCGCAACAGCCCCCAGGCCACGGACAGGCCGACAACGCCGCCGCCGATCACTGCATAATCTGCTTCCATCCTGCCTTTTCCCAAAGGTTGGCTGCGGTTGCGGGGCGGCGCGCGGCCGCCCCGGTCTGTCATGCGGGATTACTTGCCGATCTGGTCAAGAATGCCCTGGCCCCAGTCGGCGCCAACGTCCTCCAGAACCACCGGCCAGACGTCTTCGCGCACCTTGGCAGCCATCGCAGACAGTTCGTCGTCGCTCAGATCGACCACCTTGGCGCCCAGCTCATCGGACAGGCGCTGCTCCCACTGGCCCTGGTCCTTTTCGGCGACGGTCCAGCGCTGCGCTTCAAACTCCGCCGCGGCGGCTTTCAGCGCCTCCTGATCTTCTGCGTCCAGCTCAGCCAGCGAGCCGTTAGAGATGATCATGTACCAGACTTCAAAGTGGGTGTTGGCGGGCACATAGGTCTTGGTCACATCACGGAACGAGGCATAGTAGCCCTCGGCGCCGGAGCCGATGACGCCGTCAACAACGCCGGTCTGGATCGCGGTGAACGCTTCGGAGAAGGGGATCGGCGAGGGGATGTAGCCAAGCGCTTCGCCGGTCAGCTGGAAGCTTTTGATGCCGGGCACCCGCACCTTGATGCCGTTGGACTGGGACGGGTCGCCCGGGTTGACCGCATCGGTGTTCAGCGCGATGCCGCCGAAGTAGACCGGGTAGGCCGCCAGCATGGTGATGTCCTGCTTGGCATAAAGCTCTGCCATCACGTCGCGCACCGCACCGCCGGGACCATAGATCTCGCGCGCCTCGGCCCAGGTGTTGGCCAGGTAGGGAAAGGAGCTGATCTGCATCCGGCGGTCTGCCGCGGCTGCGGCCGGCTGGGTCGCCATGTCGATGGCGCCGACGCTGATGCGCTCCTGCACGGTGGTGTAGTCGCCGAGCGCGGAGGCCGGGAAGATGTTGATCGAAACGTCGCCGCCGGTGGCCTCATCCACCTGGGCCGCAAAGGCGCGCAGCTCCTTGTCGATGGTGGTGTCCTGCGGGCGCACGTGGCTCATCTTGAGGTCGGCAGCTTGGGCGAGGCCCGCCAGCGACATCAGGGCAGCAGCAGCGGTGCCGGTCAGAAAATGTTTCATGGGTAGTCTCCTCCTTAAGGTGTCAGGTGTGTTCAGTAGCCGAAGAAACGCGGCAGAAAGAGCGACAGGTCGGGCCACAGCGAGGTCAGGAAGACCACCGGCACATAGCCTGTCAGGATCAGGATCATCGCGGGCGGGATCACCTTGGTGACCTTCACGTTGCCGATCCGCGCGCCAAGGTAGAGGATCGAGGCATAGGGCGGGGTGACGCCGCCCATCGCGGTGTTCACACCCATGATCGCGGCGAACTGTACCGGGGTGACGCCGATCGCCTGCATCAGCGGCAGCAGCAGCGGCGCGATCAGGATGATGGCGGTGACGTCGTTCACGACCATGCCGACCAGGAACAGCAGGATGTTGATGAAGATCAGCAGCAGCACCTTGTTCTCGGTGATCTCGAAGATCGCGCTGACCATCTTTTGCGGGATTGCCTCATAAACGAACATCTGGCTCAGGATCATCGAGAACAGGATCATCACCATGATCGCGCCCACCGCCGTGGCGGCTTCCTTGCCGGCCTCCAGGAAGCTGTTCCACTTCAGGCCCTTGTAGATGAAGAAGCCGACCGGCAGCGCATAGATCACCGACAGGGCCGCGGCTTCGGTCGGGGTCATGATGCCGCCATAGATGCCGCCCAGGATGATCACCGGCATCAGCAGTGCCGGGGTTGCGTTAAAACCCTTCTTGGCCACATCGCCCGCCAGCTCAGAGAAGCTGGGCGCGTCATCCAGCACCAGGTTGAACTTGCGGCTCATCCACAGGTTCATGGCCGAGAAGTTGAACATGATCAGCAGGCCCGGCCCCAGGGTCGCCAGGAAACAGGCGAGGATCGAGGTATCGGTCACCCAGCCATAGACGATCATGGTGACAGACGGCGGGATCAGCAGCCCCAGGATCGAGGAGTTGGCAATCAGCGCGGTGGCGTATTCCCGCGGGTAACCGCGCTTCTCCATCTCGGGGATCAGCAGCGGGCCGATGGCGGCGATGCCAGTCAGGCCGGAACCGGAGATCGCACCGATGATGGCGCAGCTGACCGCAGCCACAACGCCCAGGCCGCCACGGATATGGCCGATGAAGGCATTGACGAAGTTCAAAAGCGAGGCCGCGATGCCGCTGGCTGACATGATGGTGCCTGCCAGCACGAACAGCGGAATGGCCAGCAGAACCGGGTTGCCCAGCTGCTGGGAGCCCCAGAGCATCATGCCCTTCATGGTCACATCGCCCAGGAAATACATGATCATCAAGGCGGCGCCAAAACAGTAGGGCAGCGGCACGCCCAGGGTCAGCGTCAGAACCAGAACGGCGATGGCAAGGAGTGCGATTTCAATCATTTTGCGGCTCCGGCGCGCAGGGCGTTGATATGGCGGAACAGGTGCACCGCGGTGTAGAGCATCATCAGGGCCAAACCGGCCACGAGCGCCACTTCGGAATAGAATGTCGGCAGGTAGAGCGTCGGGCTCTCCTTCCAGACGCGCCAGGCGTACTGGGTGTATTCCCAGGCCCAGCTCAGCAGCCACAGGCCGACGGTCAGGCTGATGATTTCACCGATGATCGCCAGCACGGTATGGCCGCGCTCTGTCTTGATGGCGATCTCCAGCACGTTGGCGCGGATGTGGGTGTCCTCGCGCGAGGCGTTCACAGCGCCCAGGATGTAGAGCCAGATAGTCGGGTAGAGCATGGTCTCCTCCAGCCCCATCACCGGGATCTGCAGCAGATAGCGGGTGACCACCTGGACAAACTGGCCCAGGGCCACCAGACAGATCAGCCCCGTCAGCAAGTATTTTGAGAATGTGTCCATCGGTCCTCCTTCCGGTGTCCCCTCACCGGTTTGGCGGATTTGGCTGGACAAAGGGCATAAGATCAATTTCAAAATATCTGTGACTCCATAAATTGCCTTGATACCCACACAATGAACTTCTCGATCCGCCAGATCTTCACCTTCCGCGAGGTCATGCGCAGCGGCTCCATCTCGCAGGCCGCGCGCACCGTCGGGCGCACCCAGCCCGCCGTCAGCACGATGATCTCAACGCTGGAGGGCGAACTGGGCTTCAGCCTGTTTGTCCGCGAGCAGGGCAAATTGATTCCGACACCGGAAGCGCGGTTCTTTCTGGAGGAATGCGAGACCGTCCTGGAACGCATCGAGCGGATCGAGCGTACGGTGAGCAAGATCCGCGGCCACGAGGCCGGCAAGCTTCGCGTTGCCTGCCACCCGGCGGCGGCCGGGCTGTTCATGCCGCGGATTCTAACGGATTTTCTGCAAGGCAAGGATGAGCTTGAAGTCTCGCTGATCATGCGGTCGTCGGATGTGATCGAGGATCTGATCGCCTCGCAGCAATACGATATCGGATTTGCCGAAACTCCCGTGCCGCGCCCATCCATCAAGCAGATGGATTTCGACCTCGAAAGCGTCTGCATCGTTCCGGAAAGCGATCCGCTCGCTGCGGCGGAAGAGATCACACCGCAGGACCTGGACGGGGCGCCGATGGCGGTGCTGTTTGAAAAGCACCCCATGACGGCCCGGACAGAGGCGGCGTTTCAGCGCAGCGGCTGCCGGTTCCGCAAGCGGTTGGAGCTGCGCACCTGGGCGCCCGGGCTGCAGTTCGTTGCAGCTGGCATGTGCTACATGATTTGCGACATGATCACAGCCTATGGGTGTCTGCAGCAGCGCCAGACAACCGAGGGGCTGGCGATTCGCCGGTTCACGCCGCGAATCGGCTCCAGCGTTTCAATTCTCACACCTGGATATGCCACCCAGTCTCTAACCTCCGAGGCCTTCACGGCACGGCTCTGCAGTGCCATCGAGAACATGCAGACCGAAATGGAAAACTGCCTCAATCGGCAACCATAAAAGTAGAAAGCTTCCGGAGGAGGCCGCCGGCAGCGTCCAGCTATTAGTCGCCGTTCAGCGGCGTCATCAGCAGCACCGGCTTGCCACTTCATTGATACCGGTGCCGTCTCTTGCGTGGGAGATGTGCCGAGGACTGAATTTCCTTTGCACCCAGCCCCGGGCCTCCGCACCCGTTTTGATTTTGCCGTAAGTCTTGGGATAGGTCCCAATGCTCGGTTCCGAGGCCGTGAACCCGGCCAGAAGGTTTTCGCATGCCCTGTACCCGATCTACCCCGAATACAGCCATCTTCGCGCGAAGGTGAAGGTGTTCATAGCCGTCATACTAAACCAGTCGGGCGGCGAACTTCCGCCTTGGGACCGCGGCGCCGGCTTGAGAACCCTGTAAAATACCGCGGCATATCGTCGGTCGGGTCAAAAATTGTTTCCTTTATAATCAACGCCTTGAAGCGAAACACCTTAGGAAATGCCAACAGCGGCCGCAAACAGCACGGGAACAAATTCGGACACAGGCGCGTTGACCGGCTGAAGCAACCCGAAAGGACAGTACTATGAAACCCTCCTATATCTTCGCCGCTGTGGCCGGCATTGTTGTGCTGCTTTTTGCTGTTTACATGATCGACATTGATCAGACCGAAGAAGCCCGCCTACCCGACGTCGACGTCAGCGTTGAAGGCGGCCAGATGCCTGAATTCGACGCTGATGTCGGCGATATCGAAACCGGTTCCAAGGACGTGACTGTGACTGTCCCGACCGTCGACATTCAAAGCCCGGAAGAAGATGCCAAGGACGATAGCTGATCCTGACTTTCGGCAGATATAAAAAGCGCAGCGCAGCCCGCTGCGCTTTTTTTTATGTTCTGGCATCGCCTGAGGCATACAGCCCTGAGTCTGGAGCAGCGGCCCCAGCGGTCGAGCCGTTTGGATTAAATTCGGAACAATCTCCGGCTGTGCGCGTTGAGTATTCAGATCATCAAGCCCAAGGGGAAACACGATGGAATATGGACTGATTGGCCTTCTCGTTCTGGCTGCCGACATTTACGCAATCATTCAGGTCCTGGGATCCGGGGCCTCAACCGCGGCCAAGATCGTATGGGTGCTCGTTATCCTGATCCTGCCGGTGCTGGGCTTCATTGCCTGGCTGATCGCAGGCCCGCGGTCCTCCGCGGCAAAAATTTAACACTGCCGTCATTGAATTGTCCCGGCCCGGCTCTGTAAAGCCGGGCCGGCTTCTTGCGCAGGCAAGCCCATTGCGGCCGCCTCACTCCGCCTTTTGCTCGGCGTCCAGCAGGTTTTCGCCGCCATCCAGCCCTTCGCGCTCCCGCTCCGCCGCTCCGGCAACCGCCAGCTCCGCCCGCTCCGGGTCGGCCGCTTCCGGCAATTCGGCGCTGGCTGTTTCCCGCGTTCCCGGTTCGGCCGGGGCTTCCTTGGCCCGGGCGTCCGCTGCCACGGGCGCGCTGTCCAGCCGGACCCTGTAGATCGGCTCCGGCAGGCCAAAGCCCGCCCCTTCCAACGCCATCTTGGCGGCCCGGATCGCTTCGCCGCGCGCCTTGGCGAAGTCCACCCGGGTCTGGTCCACCCAGCCTGTGAAGGTCAGGATCACGTTGGAATCCCCGACTTCGCTGATCCAGGCACCGACCTCCGGATCCTCCAGCACAAAGGGCTGTGCCTCCAGCGCGGCAACGGCGGTGGACAGGGCCGCCGCCAGATCCGCATCGGCATCGACGCCAAGATCAAAGCCGAAGCGCCGCCGCGGGTCGCGGGTGAAATTCACGATACGGCCCTTGAACACCGTGGCGTTGGGAATACGGATGTGGTTGCCCTCGGGCGAGATCAGGATGGTCGCGCGCGAGGTCAGCCGCGCCACGGTGCCCTGGTCGCCCTGGATATCGACAAAATCATTGGGCCGGAACGGCTGCCGCAGGCTGAGCAGGATGGAGGCAATGAAATTCTCCACAGTGTCCCGCACCGCAAAGCCGAGCGCCAGCCCGACCACCCCCGCCGCCCCCAGCACCGCGCCGATCAGGGCGGTGGCGTTCAAAATGTCCAGTGCCAGCACCAGCCCGGTCAGAATGAACAGGATCCGCGCCACCGCCCGGTAGACATCGGCGATAAAGGCATTGGGCGCCAGCCGGGTCCAGATGCCGATCCGCGTGGTCAGCAGCCAGCCGCCCGCCGCCACCGCCGCAAAGGCGGCCAGCGCCACCAGAAAGATCGGCCCGTTTGCCAGCAGGTTGCGGGTCCGGGCGGCAATCCGTTCCATGGCCGGGGCCAGCCGTTCTTC
>NZ_JCAIJS010000007.1:0-110650 GCF_059429235.1 Leisingera sp. CC-HEC096 | reverse complement strand
TCGAGGAGGAAGGCCGCCAGCGCTGGTATTCGCTGGAGGAGATCAACGAGCTGCGCCGCCGCATCAAGATCAACCGCAAGTCCCTCCTGCCCAAGCGCCCCGCGGGGAAACGCGCCTTGCGGGTGGCGATCTCCAACTTCAAGGGCGGGGCCGGCAAGTCCACCGTTGCCCTGCATTTCGCCCATGCCGCGGCGCTGGACGGCTACCGGGTGCTCTGCGTCGACTTCGACCCGCAGGCCACCCTGTCGCACTCCATGGGCCTCAGCGACGTTACCGAGGATTATACCGTCTGGGGCATCATGGCCCGCGACCTGGTGCGCGAGACCGAGCGGATGAATGCCACCCTTCAGGGGGCCGAGTCCGGCACCGCCCTGCCCCAGCGCCAGCTTCCCGACGCCATCACCGGCATGGGGCTGCAGGATCTCCGGACCAGCGATTTCGTCAAGCCCACCAGCTGGCCCACCATCGACATCATCCCCTCCTGCGCCAACGCGGCGTTTGTGGAATTCGCCTCCGCCCAGTACCGGCATCTGAACCCGGAATGGTCGTTCTTCGCCGCGGTCTCCCGCTACCTCGACCAGCTGCCGTCTGAGGATTACGACCTGATGATCTTCGACTGCCCGCCCGCGATCGGCTACCAGTCGATGAACGCGGTGTTTGCTGCCGACATGCTCTATATCCCCTCCGGCCCGGGCTACTGGGAGTACGACTCCACTACCTCCTTCATCGGTCAGCTCTCTGAGGCGCTGGAGGATCTCTCCGCATTTAACGGCGTTGTCCCCGCGGGGACATTTGCCCTGCCCAAGGTGTTTCAGGACGTCCGCTTCCTGCTGACCCGTTATGAGTCCGGTAACGATTTGCACCGTGCGATGCGTTCGGCATTTATGAAGGTGTTTGAGGGTAGGATGACCGAACACCCGATCGAGATGACCCGCGCGGTCGAACAGTCGGGGCGGTTCCTGAGTTCCATCTACGAAATCGACTACCGGGATATGACACGCGAAACCTGGCGGCGCGCGCGGGCGTCGTTCGACCAGGCTTATGATGAATTCAAAGCCTACGCGCTGGAAGCCTGGGAGAAACTGGAGGATGAGGCATGAGCAAGCGCAGAGTTTTCGACATCGACTTCACCCCTGACACCGCCGCTGTCCCCGCGGGGACAGCACCGGAAAATCCGGCGGAAAAGCCAACTGAGGCCCGCCGCGGGCCGATGGCCACCGCGATTTCCGAAAACGCCGATGCGTTGCGCACCCGGGCTGAGGCAGAGCAGAAAATCCGTGAAGAGAACGACCGGCTGGCGCATGAATTTGTGCGGCTGAAGAAACTGGGTCTGGTGGTCGACCGCATCCCGCTCGGCATGATCCGCATGGACAAGCTGATCCGCGACCGCAAGGAGGAGCGCGATCCGGAACTGGACGAGCTGAAGGAATCGATCAAGTCCGTCGGCCTGTCGAACCCGATCCGTGTCGAAGAGCGCGGCGACGGCCGGTATGAACTGATCCAGGGCTACCGCCGGATGAAGGCCTATTATTCCCTGCTGAACGAGACCGGCGATGAAAGCTATGCAGCGATCCCCGCGGGTTTGGTGGCCAAGGGCGACAGCCTGCAAAGCCTGTACCGCCGGATGGTCGATGAAAACCTGGTGCGCCGCGACATCTCATTCGCCGAGATGGCGCAGCTGGCGCTGCGTTACGCGGAGGACACTCAGACCGGGGCTGAGACCATCGAGGATGCGGTCAACGACCTTTACGCCTCTGCGGGCCGCCAGAAGCGGATTTACATCCGCCATTTCGCCCAGGTGCTGATGGCCGTGGGCGACTCGCTGAAATTCCCGGAGGCGATCCCGCGGGCGCTGGGGCTGGACCTGAAGAAACGGCTGGAAGCAGATGCGATGAACGCCCAGGTGCTGCGCGATGCGCTGGTGCGGGTGCAGCCGCAGAGCGAGGAAGCGGAACTGGAGGTGCTGCGCAGCTTTGCCGAAGGCAAGCGCAAGAACGCCCCCCGCACCCCCGCCGCGCCGCGCCCCGGTGTTGCCAAGACCACTCTGCGCTGCACTGTCCCCGCGGGGACAGTCCGCTGCCAGGCGCGCGACGGCAAGATTGAAATGGCGATGGAACGCGACTTTTCCGAGATCGACCGGCACAAGCTGGAGGACGCCATTGCGGCCTTCTTTGCGGCGTTGGAACAGGACGGGTGATCCGCTGTCCCCGCGGGGACAGCTCAGAAAAACGGCAAGGGCCCGGCAGAGATGCCGGGCCTTTTTCATGCCTAACAGGCGCGTTTGCGTCTGTTTCGCGCCAGTGTCCCCGCGGGGACAGCGGCTCAGGACAAACAGAATTGATGCTGAGTGCGATGCCCCATCGGCAAGCGCCCGCCGCGCGGCAGGCATAGCTTCGGACGGTCAGGCCAGGACGCGCCGGTTGCAGTTTCATCGTCTTGTCCCCGCGGGGACAAATGCGAGGTTGCTGCTGATAGGCCGCAGTTTTGGCGTTGGCAGCAGAGGTGTCCCCGCGGGGACAAGCTCTGAAAACGGCCGCATCGCTTGGCCCGGGGCAGCACATGCGGATGCTAAATCCGGTCAAAACCATCAGTGTCCCCGCGGGGACAATCGGGTGAAACGGGCAGGGCGTGCGGGCAGAATTCCGGTCTGTCCCCGCGGGGACAGAACTGCGGTCTTGGCGGCGGCTGGCGCAGTCTGCCGTACGGAATATGCAATCGATACCTGTAGGGTGGGCAATCTGCCGACCGCACAACGCCTGCAACCTTGCGTGTCCCCGCGGGGACAGGCGGACAAAACCGAGCAGGGCAGAGGCGAAAACTTTCCCTGTTCCTACGGGGACAAAGAGCGGCTTCCGGTTGCGACAGGCGGGATCTCAGCCTCACACTGTGCTTGGCCGGCGATCTGGCAGCCGGGCGATTTGCCCGCCAAGGAGCGCCCGCAAGCCAATGTGTCCCCGCGGGGACAACCGCCTGAAACCGGCGGCGGATGTTCAAAACACCTGCCTGTCCCCGCGGGGACAGAATGCGAAACGCTCCTTCAGAACGGTGCAGCCTGCAGCAAAAGACCCGGCGCGGGGCCGGGTCTTGGTTTGTTTTCTGCTGCTGTCCCCGCGGGGACAGCGGGCGATTTTGCCGGATTGCCGTCTGGTCAGTTCAGAACCTTGAACTCGATCCGCCGGTTCTTGGCCCGGTTCTGCACCGTGTTGTTCGGCACCAGCGGCGTGGTCTCGCCATATCCGACGGCCACCAGCCGCTCGGCGGGGATACCCATTTGCTGCAGGTAGCCGTTCACCGCTGCCGCGCGTTTTTCGCTCAATGCCATGTTCCAGGCCGCTTTGCCCTGGCTGTCGGTGTGGCCGCCGACCTCAACCACCATGCCGGGGCAGCGGCGGATGATGTCCGAAAGGCTGTCGAGGAAACCACGGGAGCTGGCATCCAGCCGGGCGGTGGAGGGGGCGAAGTTGACGCTGCGGCTGCGCGACAGGATCTCAAACCGGCCGGTGCAGGCCTCCCGGCTGAAATCGCCGCTGGCCTCCAGCGCCGCAGAGGCGCCTGCGGTCACTGTCCCCGCGGGGACAGAAGCGGTGCCGGGGGCGGTGCGGTCAAACATCAGGTCCAGGCTTACCAGCCCCACGGGGGTGATGGTGACGCCCGCCGCTTCCTCGAGCTTTTCGCGGCCAGGATTCAGCGCGAAGTCCTCCAGCTTGAGGATGATCGGCTGCACGGTGGCCACGGCGACGCGGTCCTTGTCCAGCAGTGTTACCGCTACCGGCGCGGTTAGCTGGGCCTCGACTCCATGCAGCGACAGGGTGACCGGCAGCTCGATCTGCTTACGCTGCACCGCAGCAAGATCGGCAATCTGATCGGGATCGATGCGGGCGGTGATGGTGGCCTCGGGGTAGGTGAAGGTCTCAAAGAACAGAAACCGCATCCGCACGTTGCGCAGGTCGATGGAGGTATCGACGGAATCCAGCGCGATGTTGATCTTGGCGTCGCCCTGTTCGGAGATGCTGCCGGAGAAGGCGGCGAAGCGGCTCGATTCCGCAATGCTGCCTTTTTTAATCGATATGAACCGGATGGCGGAGGATTCGGCGTCGAGCTGCCAGCCGTGCTCAAACGGGCCGGAGGCCAGGGCCGGGCGGAGCATTAGCAGGAAAACTGTTAATATTGAAAGGGTTAATCGGAGCATGCGCGATCCATTCGGGTTGGCGGACGTGAAATCCCCGCCGGCAGGCAGGGATGGAAGGTATCCCTCCAGTCTAACAGCAGGGTTGCTGCATGGTGCAAGGGACGCGATAGTTTGGTAACCAAATACCCTTAATAATTGGGAAGCTGCCCCGGGCACGGTTACCGGGGGCTAAGAAGTGGAGCAGGTGCGTGCGAATTTTCGGGATGTGGATCCGGCTGGCTGTGCTGGCCGCCGCGGTGCTGGGCCTTGCTAAGGCCGCCTGGGCGGAGGAACGGCTGGCGCTGGTGATCGGCAATTCGGCCTACGGGTCGGTGCAGCCGCTGGACAACCCGGGGCGCGATGCCCGGCTGATGGCCGAGACGCTGGAGCGGCTGGGCTTTGACGTTACGCTGGCGGTGGATGCGCGCCAGATCGAGATGAAACGCGCCATCGGCCGGTTCGGGCGCAAACTGCGCGGGGCAGGGGAGGACGCGACGGGCCTGTTCTACTATGCCGGCCACGGGGTGCAGAGCTTTGGCAGCAACTACCTGCTGCCGGTCGATGTGGCGCTGGCGGATGCCGCTGACCTCGACCTGATGGCGGTGGAGGCGCAGTCGGTTCTGCGGCAGATGGCCTCGGCCCGCAACCGCACCAATATCGTGATCCTGGACGCCTGCCGCAACAACCCGTTCGAGGCGGTTGCCGATCTGAACGAAAGCGGCCTGGCGGAGATGAAGGCGCCGACCGGAACCTTCCTGGCTTATGCCACCGCGCCGGGCGATGTGGCGCTGGACGGGGAGGGGGAGAACAGCCCCTTCACCGAGGCGCTGGCGCGCGAAATCGTGGTGCCGGGCGCGCCGGTGGAGCAGGTGTTCAAGCAGGTGCGCCGGGCGGTGCTGGAGCAGAGCGGCGGCAGCCAGACGCCTTGGGACACGTCCTCGCTGGTCAGTGACTTCACCTTTGCCGCGGCAGAACCGGAGGTTGTGATGAGCGCCGCAGAAATCGAGGAGGCGCAGATCTGGCGCTCGGTCGAGGCATCGCGCGATGCGATGCAGATCATGCTGTTCTTGCGCGGTTACGGCAGCGGCAAATATGCCGGTGAGGCGCGTGCGCTGCTGGCCACCCTGATGGAGGAGGAGCTGCACGGCGGCACTGGGGCGGCGGTTGCGGCTGCTCCGGCGGAGCCTGCGCCTGCTGCCGCTCCGGCGCCGGATGCCGAGACTGCGATGTTCCAGGCCGCGCAGGGCGACGGCAGCAAGGCGGCCTATGAGGCCTATCTGATGGCCTATCCTGAGGGCCGGTTTGCGGAGATGGCAGCGGCTGAGGTTGCGGCTCTGTCGGCTGGAGCGGCTCAGGATCCGCAGGCGGAGGCAGAAGCACCCCCGGCGGCGGCTGAGCCCGCGCCGGAAGCTGTGAAGCTGACGGAAGCCGGGCCGGTCACGTATGCCAGCCCATTGCAGACAGAGGTGGCGGCGATTTCCGGGCTGACGTTGGCCGAAGCGGTCACCCGCACACCGGCCTTCCCGCCGGTGGAGGGGCTGCCGGACAGCTACTGGAAGGACCAGTCCTGCAGCAGCTGCCACCAATGGACGCGGGAGCGGCTGTGCACGCAAGGCAATACCTACCTGAGCCTGAATATGCAGCGCTCTTTGGGCAAGCAGCACCCCTTTGGCGGCGCGCTGAAACAGGCGCTCAAGAGCTGGGCGGCGGGCGGCTGCCAGTAGAGGTCTGCGGGCCGGCTGCAAAAGGGCAGGGGAGGGCTCCCGCCTGCTCCGGTGCATTTCAGGAAATGCCCGGTCCCAGTTGGGCGTGGCGCTGTGCTGCGCACAGCGCGGGGCATTCCAGGAACTGACGGACTGCCAGCCCGGTACATTTTTTCCGTTTGCTTAGAGGCGCTTAAGGGCAGATTTGCCCTTAAGACGCCGCTTCGAGAGTGATCCGCCCATTTCCGCGTCAAGGGTGAACCGCGCGTGCCGCGCGGCTGCTGGCGCAGCCCTTGACCTGGTATTGGGCGGGCGAGGGCGCTGCGCGTCAGCGCAGCGCCGGGCCCAAGGCCGCCAAGGCCTGGCGGCGTCAGCCGCGGGCCTGCGGGCGCGGGAGCTTCCGCCTGCCGGGCAGTGCTACGGCGCGTGGGTGGTGATCAGGAAATAGACCCATTCTCCTTTGAAATCAGGGTGTTCGGCGCGGGCCTTGGCCACTTGGGTGCGCAGGAAGTCGAGGTAGGGCGCTGCGGGCTCGCTGAGCGGGCGGGTGCCGTCATACAGCGGGTGCGAGGCGGCGAAGGCGACGGCGATTTCCTGGCCGTAGGGCGGGCCGACGGAGATTTGCAGGCCGGGGTCTCCGGCCTCCTTGGCGCCGACGCGCAGGGCGCTTTTGGGGGCGGCCTCTGTCAGCGGCACCAGCTCGTTCGGGCTGAGGTGCAGCACCGCGCCGCCGGCGTCGAAATAGTCGACATAGACATAAGCCGGGTAGTCCGGGGCGGTGAGGTCGAAGAACAGCCGGTCACCGCCGGAATAGTCGAGCACCCGGGCATGGGCATCTGCCCCGACCAGCAGCGGATTGGTGATCTGGTCGGTGCTTTGCGGCAGGCCGACGCTGGAAATCCCGGCCAGCGCGCCGCATTGCGGGCGGGGCAGCAGGCGCATCTGGTCGGAGACGGTGATATCGGCGCCCATCTCCGCTTGCAGCGCCGCCAGGACCGGGCTGCGCAACCCGTCCTCGGGCAGGTGGCCGCGGACCTCCAGCGTGGCGGTTTCGGGGACAAAGGCGACCTGCAGGCGGGAGCAGGGGACGGCGGCGAGGATGCCGGAAACGCCGTCGCGCAAAGGGTCGCCCTCGGCCACTGCATCGCCCGGCTGCATGAAGCTCTGGAAGGCGGCGAGCGAGACCGGGTCGATGTCGCCGCTGCCGCCCTGGAAGGCCAGCGCGGCCTTGATGCGGGGGGCGTCGGGGGTGGCGGCAGGCGTTTGCCGGGCGGGCGGAATGGTGTCCGCCAGCGGTGCGGAAACAGGCTGCGCCTCGGGACTGGGCTGGCTGGCTGCCGCGGCCTGCGGCAGGGCCGCCGGGTTGGGCCGGGCTGTTGCGGCGGCGGTTAGCGGAGCGGGTGTGTTTGCCAGCACCATAGAGGGTTCCTGCGTGGCGGTCAGCAGGACGGGGGCAGCGGTGGCGGCGGTGGCCGGTTGCACCGCGGCTGCTGCCGGGGCCGCCTGCTGCAAGGCGGCTTGGACCGGGGCAGCCTGGGTAGATTGCAGTTTTGCCGTCTGTGCCGGAAAGGCAGCCGGGCGGACGTCAGGCAGATGGGCGGCGGATGCAGGGGCGCTGGCGAGTTTGCTGGAGGGGGCATGGGCAGGAGCGGCCGCAGGGGCCTGGGCGGCAGCGGGGGCGAGGCTGGCTGCTGCTGGGGGCTTTGCCTGGGCCTTGGACAGCGGGATGCTGCCAGCGGAGAGGCCTTGGCTTTGTGCCTGGGATTCAGGAGCTTGCTCGCCTTCTGGTGTTTGCGGAACGGCCTCGGACCGCGGGATGCGGTGGGCCTGCAGGTTGAGGCTGCTTTCCGGGGTGGGCTGCTGCGGCAGCGGATCGGGGGTGAGCGAGATCAGCAGCGCGGCGGCGCCGCCGGCGTGGACCAGGGCGGAGGCCGCGAGCCCCAGCGCCCATGTGGCCGGGGCGCGCATCACCCGTCTGTTTCCGGGGTGACCACCAGCACCACGTCCCGGAACCCCAGCGCCTCGCCCTCGGCCACCAGCGGCAGCACGTTGCGCAGCTCCGCCGTGCGGTGGGCGTTGATGCGCAGGCGCAGTTCCGGGTCCTCTGCCAGCCGGGCGGAGAGGGCAGGGGAGAGGGCCTCGCGGGTGAGTTCCTCGCCGTCGAGTGCCAAGGCGCCCTGGGCGGAGATGGCCAGGGTGATGCCGCCCGAGGGCATGTCGCGGCCGGTGACGGCGGTGGCGGGGCGGACGTCAAACGGAGCGGTTGCGTCCATCCGTCCGATCAGCATGAAGAACACCAGCAGGAAAAACACCACGTCGATCAAGGCGATGATGGTTTCGGAATGCGGATTGCGGGCCGGGCGGTTGAGCTTCATGGGGACGCCTCCAGCCGCAGGACGCGCAGGCGGGTAACGCCAGCCAGCGCGGCGCTGTCCATCACGGTGATCAGCGCCTGGGTCTGGGCGGCGCCGGAGGGGAGGATCACCACTTGGGTGAGCGGTTCGTCGGCGACGGCAGAGGCGAGGGTGGCGCGGAGTGTGTCCTGATCCAGTCCGGTGCCGCGCAGCACCGGCACGCCATCGGCGCCGAGGCGTATCATCAGCGTGCCGGCTGGGGATTGGGTGCTGGCGGCGGTGCCCTCAGACGGTTTCACCGCCGGGATCATGTCGAGGTTCAGATAGGTGGAGGTCACCATGAAGAACACCAGCAGGATCAGCATCACGTCGATCATCGGCACCAGTGAGATCAGGGCGCGGGGCCGGGAGGGCCGGTTGATCATCATGGCAGATCCCCTCCGTGTCAGCGCGACCCGTCTATCAGCAGCAGGCGGCCGGCGGCGCTTTCGATCGCTTGGGCGGCGGCGTCGATGCGGGCGGCGAACAGGCCTGCTGCGACGGCGGCGGGGATCGCCACCAGAAGGCCCGCGGCGGTGGTCAGCAGCGCTTGCCAGATGCCGCCGGCAAGCACCGAGGCATTGGCAGCACCCTGTGCCAGTTCCAGCTCCTGAAAGGACTGGATCATGCCCAGGACGGTGCCGAGCAGGCCCAGAAGCGGGGCGACCATGGCGATCAGCTCCAGGAGGCGGATCAGCGAGTTCATCCGGCTGACCTCCTCATTGCCGCGGCGTTGCAGCTCGTCTTGCAGCAGCGGGCCGCGCAGGCCCTCCTGCAGCGCCTGCATGGCATAGGCCATCACCCGGCCGGCCGGGGATTTGTCGGTCTCGATGCTTTGCTGAGCGCGTGTGCGGTCGCCGTCCTTCCACAGGTCCAGGGCCTGTTCGCGGGCATCCCCGCCGGAGCGAACTGGCCAGAGCTGGATCAGCTTGACCGCGATCACGGTGATCGACAGCAGCGACATCAGCGCCAGAAGCGCAATCACCGGGCCGCCGGTGCCGAGCATATCCCAGGTGCCGCTCATGGCTTATTTCACCAGCGGCGCGGCGGCGCGGGAGCCGAGCTCGAGGATCGGGAAGCAGTCCATCTGCTCCTCGTTCTGGGGCTGGCAGGAGGTGATGTCGTGCAACAGGATCTCGGAGATGTTGCCGCAGGAGATTTCCGGGATTTCGAACAGTTTCAGGGTGGTGCGCTGGACTGGCAGCGGGGCGGCGTCGATCGACAGGAGGCGGTCGATCACCCCCTGGCCGTCAAGAATGGCGAGCGACATTTCAAAGCCTTCGAAGCTCTTGCCGGTCTGGTTTCGGAACAGGAAGAAGGCGCGGCAGCCGCCGCCCTCGATCTCCTCTGTCTTGTTCAGCTCGACCCGCAGCGGGCCGGTTTCCGCCGCGGCGGCGAGCGGCAGGCAGATCAGGGCGAGGGCAGTCAGCAGGCGGGTCAGGGGCATCACTGTCTCCGGGGTTCCGGTGGGATGCCCAGCCCGCAACCGCTGCGGGCCGGGCTGTTGTTTGGGGTCAGACCAGGGCTGTCAGCGCCTTTTCGATACGGTCCATGGCATCGCGGGCGGAGTCGAGGTCGCGGCGTTTCAGGTGGCGGGCGGCGACATGCAACGCGCGGCCCAGCCGGGTGCGGACCTTGCCGGGGGCGCGGGCGACGTTGGCCTGCAGCGCCTGGGCGCGCTTGACCTGTGCGCCCAGGCTGCGCTGGTCCATTTCGCGCTGGCCGCGTTTCAGCGTTCTGGCCTCATCCTCGCGGTCCTTGCCGATGCGGGCAACGGCGCGTTCGATCACCACGATCATCGTCTCGGCCTCCTGCAAGCGGCCCTTGTTGATCAGGCTGACGGATTTCGCCAAGGCGCGCTTGAGTTTCAGCTCCAGCGGGCCGGGGGCCAGGCCGATGCGCGGCTGGATGCGCTTGAGGCGGCGTTTCAGCGGCGCGATGGCCTTCTTGTCGATGCCGGTGGCGGAAATGTCGGCGGCCTTCTCCTCGGTCACCTGGCCCTCGGGCTTTTCCGGCTTGAGGCTGTCCAGCAGGTTGCCGCCGTCGTCGTAGAACAGCACGTTGACCTTGGGCTTGTTGCGCTTGAGGAACTTCTTGAGTTCAGTGACCATCCGCTGCGGCGCGGTTTCGCAGATCATTTCCATTGCGCCGGAGCGCACCACATAGGTGCCCCAGGCCATCGGCGGACCGCCGCCTTCCTTCTTCATCGGGTTTTTCAGGGTTTCCGGTTTCTTGCCCGGCTGGATCATCAGAAGCGGGTCTTTGCTCTGGTCCAGGCAGAAGGCAAAGCTCATCCGCTTCTTTGCGCCCTCGCGGACCATCGCTTTGACTTCCTTACCGGAAATGCGCTCAATACTCATTATTCACCTGCTGCAAAAAGCTGTGAAAACATTTGACTTTAAGATGCCGATAAGGCTCACTTGGGGTCAAGTTTTAGTTTGAGATTAAGGCGGCCTTAACCACCGGATCAAAAAAGGACGGGGGGTCGCTTGACGTTACGTTAACGCGTCCGCAAAATCGGAAGAAAAAGCGGGGGGGCAATAGATGGATCCGGCAGTATTACTGCAGCCCAAAGGGGACGATGCGCCCAGCGGCGAGAACCTCGAATACGATCCAGCCTTCACCGAGATGGAGCTGGCTGCGCAGCCCGGGGAAGAATCCGTTGTGGGCAACGAGACCATCGAGGCCACGGATCCGGATTACCGAGAAGTTCAGAAGAAGGCGCTGGAGGTTTTGGAGCGCAGCCACGACCTGCGCGCGGCGGTGTTCCTGGGCGACGCGCTGCTGCATTCCGAGGGGCTGACCGGGTTTGCCGATGTGACAACCTACATGCGCGGCTGCCTGGAGGACTTCTGGGAGACCTGCCATCCGGAGCTGGATGAGGATGACGGCGACCCGACGATGCGGATCAACGCGGTGCAGGATCTTTGCGGCCAGCCGGACGGGATGGCGGGGGCGTCGCCGCTTTACCGGTCGCTGCGGCGGGCGCCGCTGAGTGAGAGCCGCGGCTTTGGCCGGTTCTCCCTGCGCGATATCGAGATCGCCGAAGGGGTGATGACCGCGCCTGCGGACATGGAGCATATCCCCGACACCGCCACCATCGGCGCTGCCTTTCAGGACAGCGATGAGGAGATTATCGCCGAGCGGCTGGCGGCGATCGAAACGTCAGAGGAGAACGTCCGGGCGATTTCGGCGGTGTTTGATGAGCAGACGCCGGGGCAGGGGCCGGACCTGAGCGCGCTGATCAAACTGCTGCAGCAGACCGCCAAGCGCATCCGCGACTATGGCAATGTGAGTGCCGGGGACGGGGCCGCCGAAGACGGTGCTGCGGATGATGGCGCTGCGGACGAGGCCGGAGCGGCAGCCGCTCCGGCGGCGGCAGGCGGGCGCGCAGCGCCGGCAGCGCCGGGGGCGATCAACTCGCCCGCGGATGTGTCCAACGCGCTGGACCGGATCATCGGCTATTACCGGCGGGCGGAACCGTCGAGCCCGCTGCCGATCCTGCTGGAGCGGGCCAAGCGGCTGGTGGGGGCCGACTTCCTCACCATCATGAACGACATGGCGCCGCAGGGGGTGGACAACGTCAACCTCATTGGCGGCATCGAAGACGACGACGACTGACAGACACGGGAACACGCTGCGGCCGGACCGGCGGCGGGGCCCGTGACAGCAAGACGAGTAAGGAGACCTAGATGGCCGGAAGTTCACAGAAATTCATTGCACGCAACCGGGCCCCGCGGGTCCAGATCGAATATGACGTGGAGCTGTATGGCGCCGAGAAGAAGGTGCAGCTGCCGTTTGTGATGGGCGTGATGAGCGACCTGGTGGGCAAATCCGAAGTGGAGCAGCCCGCGGTCGCAGACCGCAAGTTCCTGGAAATCGACGTGGACAACTTCGATGACCGGATGAAGTCGATGGCGCCGCGCGCCGCCTTCACCGTGCCCAACACGCTGACCGGCGAGGGCAACCTGGCGGTCGACATCACGTTTGAGAGCATGGACGATTTCAAGCCCGCCGCGATCGCCGCCAAGGTGGAGCCGCTGCGCGAGCTCTTGGAAGCGCGCACCCAGCTGTCGAACCTGATGACCTACATGGACGGCAAGACCGGCGCCGAGGATCTGATCTCCAAGATCATTCAGGATCCGAGCCTGCTGAAAACCCTGGCCGCGCAGCCGAAGCCCGGCGGCGACGCCGACAGCGAAGAATAATAGGGGAGGACAAAGATGGCTGAAGAAGAACTCCAGGCGGAAGCCGCTGCCGGTGAAGCCGCCTTTGGCTCTGCCGAATTCGCCAACCTGCTGCAGAAGGAATTCCGCCCCAAGTCGGACCAGGCCAAGACCGCTGTCGAAAGCGCGGTCAAGACCCTGGCCGAACAGGCGCTGGCAAATTCCGCGCTGATTTCGGATGACGCGCTGCGCTCGATCGAGAGCATCGTGGCGGAGATCGACAAGAAACTGACCGAGCAGGTCAACCTGATCCTGCACAACGAGGAATTCCAGCAGCTGGAAAGCGCCTGGCGCGGGCTGCATTATCTGGTCAACAACACCGAAACGGATGAGCAGCTGAAGATCCGGGTGATGCCGATCACCAAGAAGGAAATGTCCAAGACCCTGAAGAAGTTCAAGGGGACGGCCTGGGATCAGTCGCCGCTGTTCAAGAAGATCTATACCGAGGAATTCAGCCAGCTGGGCGGCGAGCCCTATGGCTCTTTGGTGGTGGACTACCATTTCGACCATTCGCCGCCGGACATCGAGCTGCTGGGCGAATTGTCCAAGATCGCCGCGGCCGCGCATGCGCCGCTGATCACCGGCGCCAAGCCGACGCTGTTCCAGATGGACAGCTGGGCGGAACTGTCGAACCCGCGCGATCTGACCAAGATCTTTCAGACCCCGGAATATGCCGCCTGGCGGTCTCTGCGCGACAGCGAAGATGCCAAGTATGTCGGCCTGGCGATGCCGCGGTTCCTGGGCCGTCTGCCCTATGGCTCCAAGACCGACCCGGTGGAGGAGTTTGCGTTTGAGGAAGACACCGCAGGCGCGACCAGCGACAAATACGGCTGGGTCAATGCGGCCTATGGCATGGCGGTGAACATCACCCGGTCGTTCAAGATGTATGGCTGGTGCTCGCGCATCCGCGGCGTCGAAAGCGGCGGCACGCTGGAGAACCTGCCCAGCCACACCTTCCCGACCACCGATGGCGGCGTCGATCAGAAATGCCCGACTGAGATTGCCATCGACGACCGGCGCGAGGCGGAACTGGCGAAGAACGGCATGATGCCGCTGATCCACCGCAAGAACACCGATGTGGCGACCTTCATGGGCGCACAGTCGCTGCACAAGCCGGCCGAATATGACGATCCGGACGCGACCGCCAACGCCAACCTGGGCGCGCGGCTGCCGTATCTGTTCGCCACATGCCGGTTCGCGCACTATCTCAAGTGCATGGTGCGGGACAAAGTCGGCTCGTTCAAAAGCCGCCAGGACATGGAATCCTGGCTGCAGGACTGGATCAACAACTATGTTGACTTCAACGCGGATATCTCCTCGGAGAACGAGAAGGCGCGCAAGCCTCTGGCCGCAGCCGAAGTGGTTGTGGAAGAGGTCGAGGGCAACCCGGGGTATTACACCTCGAAATTCTTCCTGCGCCCGCATTACCAGCTTGAGGGGCTTTCCGTCTCGCTGCGGCTGGTATCGAAACTGCCCTCGGAAAAAGGAGGCTGATTTCCCACTCCCCAGCCTCAAACCCATCATAGTGCAGTAGAGTTCTTAGTTTTTGAAAGGATAGAAAAATGGCTGCAAATATGTTCGTGCATATCTCGGATATCGACGGCGACGCGACCGAGGAACAGCACAAGAAATGGATCGTTGTCCAGTCCGCGAGCTGGAATGTTGAACGTGCCGTGGAAATGACCGACCTGGGGTCGACCCAGCGGATGCATGCGAACTCCAACTTCGGCAAGGTCGAACTGACGTCGCAGATGGGCAAGGCGTCCAACGATCTGGCGCTGTCGGTTGCCAACGGCACCGTGCGCCCGGAAATCACCATGCACTGGTGCCGGTCGGGTGACAGCGCCAGCCAGGGCCTGCTGGTCTATTCGATCTGGAAGTTCAAGGACGTGGTGGTGGACAGCTATTCCATCTCTGCCAGTGAAGACGGCATTCCGGAAGAGACCTGGTCGCTGGCCTATGCCTCGATCGAGCATGAGTACAAGTCGACCAACCAGAAAACCGGTAAACTCACCACTGAAGGCACCTTCAAGTGGAACGTGCAGACCGGCAAGGTCGAGTAAAACTTTCGGCTGGCCCCGGGCGTGTTTGCGCCCGGGGTCCGTTTTTTCTGAAGCATTTGCAGCATCCAGTCCTAGTTGCGGAGTAGAGCCCCATGACACCCGAAGAGCATCTGAAGGCCGGTGATCCCAGGGCGGCGCTGGAGGCGCTGCAAGACAAGATCCGGGCGGACGCGAGCAATGCCAAGCTGCGGGTTTTCCTGTTTCAGCTGCTGTGCGTGCTGGGCGACTGGAACCGGGCGATTGCCCAGCTGAAGGCGGCGGCGGGTCTGGATGAAGGCGCCACGGTGATGGCGCAGGCCTATCGCGAGGCGATTATCTGCGAGGTTTACCGCGAGAAGGTCTTTGCCGGTGAGAAATCCCCGCTGATCCTGGGCGAGCCGGAGGAATGGCTGGCGCATCTGATCGAAGCGCAGAAACTGCTGGCGCAGGGCAATCCCAAGGAAGCCGCGGAGCTGCGCGCCAAGGCGTTTGAGGCCGCACCTGCCAGTCCGGGCGAAGTGAATGGCAAGCGGTTCGAATGGATCGCCGATGCCGACATGCGGCTGGGACCGGTGCTGGAGACCATCGTCAACGGCAAATACTACTGGCTGCCGTTTTCGCAGATCGTCTCGTTCGAGGCGGAGGAGCCGAGCGATTTGCGCGATGCGGTCTGGACCGCCGGCACGCTGACGCTGGCGGGCGGCGGCGCGGTGGCGGCGATGATCCCGACCCGCTACCCGGGCAGCGAAAAAGCTGACGGGCTGTCGATGCTGGCGCGCGCCACCGTGTGGGAGGACGCCGGCGAGGAAACCTATACCGGTCTGGGCCAGCGGCTGCTGACGATCGGGGAAGAGGACATTGCCATCATGGATGTGCGCACACTCCGGATGGATGGGCATGACGTAGAAAATGGCTGACAAAACACTGGCCGAGCGCCTGCAGCCCTCGCTGCTGGACCGGCTGACCGACAATGCACCTGGCGATCTGAAGGAAACCCGCGAGAGCCGGGTGATCGACCTTGTGCGGCTGCGGGAGATCATCCAGCGCGATCTGTCCTGGCTTTTGAATACCCAGAATGTCGAAAGCCATTTCGATGCGGAGAAATACCCGTCGGTGTCGGCCTCGGTGCTGAATTACGGGCTGGTGGAAGTGGCGGGTGAAGCCTCGACCACTGAGAAGGCGGAGGCGATCCGCCGGTCGATCAAGCAGGCGATTGCCACCTATGAGCCGCGGATCATCGACGGATCGGTCGATGTGCGGCTGCAGGACGGGACTGACGCCACCGAGATGACCGTCGGCCTGGAGATCCGCGCCGACATGTGGGCGCAGCCGATGCCGCTGGAGCTGTATCTGCGCAGCAAGGTCGATCTGACCACCGGCGAAGTGGAAATGGAAAGGGCGCTGTGAGATGGATACACGGCTGCTGACCCATTACGAGAACGAGCTGAACTACCTGCGCGACATGGGCGCGGAGTTTGCCGCCGCCTATCCCAAGATCGCGGCTCGCCTGGGCATGGAAGGGGTCGAGGTTCTTGACCCTTATGTGGAGCGGCTGCTGGAGGGCGCCGCCTTTCTGACCGCGCGGGTGCAGCTGGAGCTGGAGCTGCAGTATCCGAATTTCACCTCCAACCTGCTGGAGATTATTTATCCGCATTACCTGGCGCCGACGCCGTCGATGATGATCGCGGCGTTTGAGCCGGATGCGGCGAATTCGGCGGTGAAAAGCGGCTATGTGCTGCCGCGCGGCTCCACCCTCAGGTCGCGGCTGACCGAAGGCGAGCAGACGCCCTGCGAGTTCCGCACCGCCGCCGACCTGACCATGTGGCCGATCGAGATCACCGAGGCGCAGTATATCGACGGGCGCGGCGAGCTGGTCGCGGCGGGCGTGGCCACCGGGTATGACGCCCGGGCGGGCATCCGGCTGCGCATCAAGCGGATCGACGGCGACCCGATCAGCAAATTGCAGATGGACAGGCTGTCGCTGTACCTGTCCGGTGCGGCGGGCAACAGCTGGCCGTTGCTGGAACTGCTGTGCACCCAGGTGCAGGGGATCGTGGCGCGCTCCACCGACCGGCGGGCCGATTGGCAGCTGCCGCTGCGCGGCGCCAAGGTTGTTCAAAAGGGGTTCAGCCCGGAGGAGGCGCTGCTGCCGCTGCCGCGCCGGGTCTATGACGGCTACCGGCTGCTGCAGGAATATTTCGCCATGCCGGAGCGGTTCCGCTTTGTCGAGCTGCAGGGGCTGCGGGCGGGGCTGGAGAAATCCGCCGGCAATGAGGTGGATCTGTATATCCTGCTGCGCGAAGGCATGTCCGAGGTGGCGCCGATCGTGGTGCCGGAGGTATTCCAGTTGAACGCGGTGCCTGCGGTGAACCTGTTCGAGAAACGCTGCGACCGGGTGCGGATTGCGCCGATTGATACCGAGCATCACGTGATCCCGAACCGCACCGCCGGGCTGGATTTCGAGGTCTACGCGCTGCAAAGCGTGGTCGGGATCAGCGGCGAGGGCGAGGACGATGTGGTGTTCCGCCCGTTCTATTCCGCCAATGACTTCACTGCGGCAGGCGAAAGCCACCCGGCCTATTACACCGTCAAACGGCGGATGCGGCAGCGGTCGGAGAAGGAGCGTTTGCGCGGGGTGCGCAGCTCTTACCTGGGGTCGGAGGTGTTCCTGACGCTGGTCGACCGGTCGCAGGTGCCCTATTCGCCGGGGCTGGAGCAGCTGGCGGTGACCGCGCTGTGCACCAACCGCGACCTGCCGATGCTGCTGGCCACCGGCAGTGACGACGTCTTCCATCTGCCCGAAGGCGGCCCGGTCAAGAAGGTGACGCTGCCGGTGTCGCCCACCCGTCCGCATCCGACGCTGGCGCAGGGGGATACAGCCTGGCGGCTGATCTCGCACCTGAGCCTCAACTACGTGTCGATTGCCGAAACCGGCAAGGGCCAGTCGGCGGAGGCGCTGCGCGAGCTGGTCGGGCTGTATGCGCCCCTGGGCGACCGGGTGACCGAGAAGCAGCTGGAGGGGATCCTGTCGGTCGGCGCGCGGCCCATCGTGCGGCGGATGAGCGATGAAATCCTGTCCACCGCGGTGCGCGGGCTGGAGATCACCCTGGGCTTTGACGAGAGTTTTTTCGAAGGCAGCAACATCTACGCGCTGGGGGCCGTGCTGGAGCGGTTCTTCCGCGGTTATGCCAGCATCAACTCATTCACGGAGACCGTCCTGAAAACTGAAAAACGCGGGGAAATTGCCAGATGGCGACCGGAAAAGGGCCTTGGCCGGATGATCTGAGCCTCTATGGCCGGCTGGCCATGGAGCCTGAGAAACACCACGTTTTTCAGGCCCTGAGGGTATTGGAGGCGCATTTCGAGGAGGCCCCCCGGCTTGGCGAAAGCCGCCGCCCGCGCGAGGACAAGCTGCGGTTGGGACAGGAGGCGGAGCTGGCCTTTCCGCCCTCGACCATTGCCGCGTTCAAGCCGGCTGAAGGGGACAAGCCCGCGGTGCTGACCAACCGCTTTTTCGGCCTGTTCGGGCCGCAAGGGCCGTTGCCGCTGCACCTGACCGAATACGCCCGCGACCGCAAACGCAACCACCGCGACCCGACGATGGTGGCCTTTGCCGATATGCTGACGCACCGGCTGATGAGCCTGCTCTATCGCGCTTGGACGCAAGGCTCGCCCGCCGTCAGCTTTGACCGGGCGGATGATCCGATGGCGCGCAAGGTGGCGTCGCTGATCGGCTATAATGGCTTCAAGTTCGCCCGGCGGGACGACATGCCCGACCTGGCCAAGCTGCATTTTGCAGGCCACCTGGCCCGCGGCGCGAAGAACCCGGAAGGGCTGGTGTCGATCCTGGCGGCGTTTTTCGAGGTGCCGGTCTCCTTGGAGGAATTTGTCGGCAGCTGGCTGGAGCTGGAGCCGGACGACCGCTGGGGCCTGGGCTATGGCGGGCTGGGGCAAAGCACCAGCATCGGCAACAAGGTGTGGAGCCGCACCGCCAAGTTCCGCATCCGCATCGGGCCGCTGACGCTGAAGGATTACGAGCGGCTGCTGCCGGGCGGGGAGGCGCTGAAACGGCTGCGCGCCATTGTGCGCTCTTATGCCGGCGATGTGCTGGACTGGGACGTGAACCTGGTGCTGGCGGGCGATGAGGTGCCGCGCGCGTCCCTGGGCGGAACCACCCGGCTGGGGCATACCAGCTGGATCCGTTCGCGCCCGGATCCGGATGCGGATCAGCCGGACGTGAATGATTTGTACCTGTACCCGGGATTTGGCGCCGGGGCTGAAGAGCGAGTAGAGGGAGGGATTTGAGATGACCGAGATCAGCCGCGTGGCGCTGTTTGGCAAGCTGAACAAGCTGGGATACCAGGCCGTTGAAAGTGCAACCGTGTTCTGCAAGATGCGCGGAAACCCCTATGTCGAGCTGGTGCATTGGATGCATCAGCTCTTGGCGCAGCAGGACAGCGACCTGCACCGGATCATCCAGCATTACGACCTGGATGCGGGCAAGATTGCCACCGAGCTTACCCGCGCCCTGGACATGCTGCCGCGCGGCGCCTCGACGATCTCGGACCTCTCCGATCACTTGATGGATGCGATGGAACGCGGCTGGGTCTGGGGCTCGCTGCTCTACTCCTCGGGGCATGTGCGCAGCGGCCATCTGCTGCTGGGGATGCTGAAGACGCCGGCCTTGCGCAACATCCTGTCGACCATGTCGCCGGAGCTGGCAAAGATCGGCGCGGATGATCTGGCCGACAATTTCAACGAGGCCACTGATGGCTCGCCCGAGGAAACGCTGGGGGCGCAGGACGGTTCCAACGTCACTGGCGGCGGGGCCGAGCCGGGCGAGGCTTCTTCGGCGATGGCGCCGGGCGCGATGGGCAAGGGCGAGGCGCTGGAGCAGTTCTGCACTGACCTGACCGAACAGGCCCGCAACGGCGAGATCGACCCGATCGTGGGCCGGGACGAGGAAATCCGCCAGATCGTCGATATCCTGATGCGGCGGCGGCAGAACAACCCGATCCTGACCGGCGAGGCCGGGGTGGGCAAGACCGCGGTGGTCGAGGGCTTTGCCCTCAGGATCGCACGCGGCGACGTGCCGCCCAGCTTGCACGATGTGCGGCTGCTGGCGCTGGATGTGGGGCTGCTCCAGGCCGGTGCCAGCATGAAGGGCGAGTTTGAGAACCGCCTGCGCCAGGTGATTGACGAGGTGCAGGCGAGCCCGGTGCCGATCGTGATGTTCGTGGATGAAACCCACACGCTGGTGGGCGCAGGGGGCGCGGCCGGAACCGGCGACGCGGCCAACCTGCTGAAACCGGCGCTGGCGCGCGGTACTCTGCGTACCATCGGCGCCACGACCTGGGCTGAATACAAGAAATACATCGAAAAGGACCCGGCGCTGACCCGCCGTTTCCAGGTGGTCAAGGTCGATGAGCCGGATATCCCGAAGGCGGTCCTGATGATGCGGGGCATTGCCTCGATGCTGGAACAGCACCACCGGGTGCAGGTTCTGGACGAGGGGATTGAGGCGGCCGTCAGCCTGTCGGCTCGATATATTCCGGCGCGGCAGCTGCCGGACAAGTCGGTGAGCCTGCTGGATACCGCCTGCGCCCGCGTGGCGGTGAGCCAGCACGCGGTGCCCGCTGAGGTCGATGACAGCCAGCGCCGGATCGAGGCGCTGACCACCGAGCTGGAGATCATCGGCCGCGACGAGACCGCAGGCTATGAGGTCGCCGACCGGCGCGAGGCGGTGGAGGCGGCCAAGGCTGCCGAGGAGGAACGGCTGGCAGGCCTGACCGAGCGCTGGGACAAGGAAAAGGCGGTTGTTGAGGGCATTCTGGACCTGCGCGCCAAGCTGCGGGAGGGGGCCGCGCCCGTGGATGATGCCGGGGATGCTGGGGACGACGCTGCGGAGGGCGCTGCCGATAGCCCGCTGTCGGATGATGAGCGCGCCGAACTGATGCAGCAGCTGAAGGACAAGAACGCGGAGCTGGAAGCCTTGCAAGGCGACTCGGCGCTGATCCTGCCGATTGTGGACCACCAGGCCGTGGCTTCGGTGGTGGGCGACTGGACCGGCATTCCGGTGGGCCGCATGGTCAAGGACGAGATCGAGACCATCCTGAACCTGGAAGAGCGGCTGGCCCAGCGGGTGATCGGCCAGGACCACGCGATGAAGATGATCGCCAAGCGCATTCAGACCAGCCGCGCAGGCCTCGACAACCCGAACAAGCCGATCGGTGTGTTCATGCTGGCGGGCACCTCTGGCGTGGGTAAGACCGAAACCGCGCTGGCGCTGGCTGAGGTGCTGTATGGCGGTGAACAGAATGTCATCACCATCAACATGTCGGAATACCAGGAGGCCCATACCGTCAGCTCCTTGAAAGGGGCGCCTCCGGGTTATGTCGGCTATGGCGAGGGCGGGGTGCTGACCGAGGCGGTGCGGCGCAAGCCCTACTCCGTTGTGCTGCTGGATGAGGTCGAAAAGGCGCACCCGGATGTGCATGAGATCTTCTTTCAGGTGTTCGACAAGGGCGTCATGGAAGACGGCGAGGGCCGCGTGATCGACTTCAAGAACACGCTGATCCTGCTGACCTCTAATGTGGGTACCGAGACGATCATGGATCTGTGCTCTGACCCCGATCTGATGCCGGAGCCGGAGGGCATGGCGAAAGCCTTGCGCGACCCGCTGCTGAAAGTGTTCCCGCCCGCCCTGCTGGGGCGTCTGGTGACGATCCCCTATTACCCGCTGTCGCCGGACATGATTGCCGAGATCACCAAGCTGCAGCTGGGCCGCATCCAGAAGCGGGTCGAGGAAGCGCACGGGGTGCCGTTCTCTTACAGCGGCGAAGTCGTCGACAAGATCGTCGAGCGCTGCCAGGAGCTGGAATCCGGCGGCCGGATGATCGACGCCATCGTCACCAATTCGATGCTGCCGGACATCTCCAACGAATTCCTGCGCCGTCTGATGGAAGGCAAGGAAGTGGAGAAGGTCGAGATCGGCGTTACGGACGGAGAGTTTTCATACGCATTTGACTGATGCGGCGCCGCACAGCCTGCGCCGCAGGGTGATGAGTACAAGGGAGAAATAAGATGGCCAAGACAACAACCGTTAAGCACAAGTTCTATGTTGTCGATCTTGTGCGTTCCAAACCCAAGCTGAACTACATCGAACTGCCGAAATACCGGGTCGATGTAGAGTTTGAAGTCACCACCAAGGGCACGGTGAAAAAGCCGGATCCGGCACCCTCGACCAAGCTGAAGCGCCTGGAAGAGGCCGGCATGGCGGAGCTGGAGCGCTATGAGAAGGTGATCACCGAAGAGGCGGTGAAGCTGGACGCCAAGGTCGGCAAGCTGATGGAGACGCCGGGAGCGGCGGCGCAGAAAGAAGCGGAAAAGATGATCCAGGCGACCAACGCCTCGATCAAGAACGCGATGGATTCGGCGGAAGGGGCCGCACAGAAAGCCATCGAGGCCCGGCTCAAGAAAGAGGCCCAGGGCGACAAGCTGCTGAAGGAGGCGCGGGTCAAGACCACGCTCAAGGTGGGGCTGGGCACGATCAAGATCGCAGGCTCTGTGGCCAAGCTGGTGGCGACCTCCGGCGCGGATGTGACCTCTTACAAGACCATCGTTGTTGAGGTTGTGAAGCTGGGGATGGAGATCAATCAGCAGCTCAAGAACGAGGCCAAGCTGCGCAAGGATCTGTATACCGGGATCCAGGCCTATATCACCCTGCGCGGCACCGTTCTGATGCAGGCGGCGGAGCGGCAGGGGATCACCGACACCTCCGGCATTTCGGTGAAAAAGCCGATTGAAGCGATCAAGAAGCTGACCGCCAAGGCGCTGGCGATGGGCGATGAGGTGACCAAGGGCAAGGATGCCAAGTCGATCGCCAAGAACCTGCTGGACGCCACGGTCAAGGGGATCTCAGCCAAGGTGAATGACGCCGAGAAGGCGCGCAAAGCTTACCGCGAGCACACCACCAAGACCCGCAACAAGACCGACAGCCTGGGCGTTTCGGCGGACAAGCTGATGAAGAAGGTGCGCGCGTCGAAAACCCTGAAAGAAGGGGTGAAGCTGGGTGCCGAATGCATGACGCTGAAACGCGCCGCCAGCGAGCTGGCCGCCAAGCTGAAGGACCGCGAGGCTTATCTGGAGGAAATGCAGGCCCTGATGGAGGGCAACGGCATGAAGATCGACGACCAGACCACGATCCAAAAGCTCAAGGAGCTGGACAAGAAGTCGATCGCCTCGGAAGCGGCCACGCTGATGGGGGCGATCAAGACCGTGAAGACCCTGGTAGACAACGTCAGCAAGGCGGTCGCCTGATCCAGACCGGCAGACGATTGGCCCGGCCCAAAGCTGGCCGGGCCGCGAAAAAGGGAGAAGACCAGTGGAAACCCAGGCCAGCACCGGCATGACGCTTCGGGACCGCGCCCGTGAATTCGTCGAACGCCCTTGGGTGACCAATACCATTCTGGGCATCATCATCTTCAACGCCATCACGCTGGGCCTTGGCACCTCTGCCGCGGTGCGGGCGCATGCTGGCGGGCTGCTGGACGTGATCGACACAGCGGTTCTGACCATCTTTGTGCTGGAACTGGCGCTGAAGCTGTTTGCCTACGGTCTGCGGTTCTTCTCCTCTGCCTGGAACATTTTCGATCTTGTTGTGGTCTCCTTCGGGCTGCTGCCGGACAGCCAGGGCCTGTCGGCCTTGCGCGGCCTGCGGGTGGTGCGCGCCTTGCGCCTGCTGTCCGTCATCCCGCAAATGCGCGCGGTGGTGCAGGCACTGCTGGACGCCTTGCCGGGCATGGGCGCGGTGATCGTGATGATTTCCATCGTGTTCTACGTGTTCGGCGTGATGGCGACGATGATGTACGGGCAGGCTTTTGACGAGTGGTTCGGCACCCTGGGCCGATCGCTTTACTCGCTGTTCCAGATCATGACGCTCGAAAGCTGGTCGATGGGCATTGTGCGCCCGGTAATGGAGGAGTTCCCCTTCGCCTGGTCTTTCTTTGTGCCCTTCATCGTGATCACCGCCTTTTCGGTGCTGAACCTGTTCATCGGTCTACTGGTCAACACCATGCAGTCGGCGGTGGAGGCGGAAGCCGAGGCAGAGTTTGAGAAGCTGCGGGATCTGGTGAAGTCGGAGACGGATGTGATCGACGAGCGTGTTCTTGAGCTGCTTCAGGAGATCAAGGCGCTCAGGGCTGAAGTCGCAGAGCTGAAAGGGCAGGGCAATGGCTGACAGCTCGCAGAAGTTCATCGCCCGCAACCGGGCGCCAAGGGTTCAGATCGAGTATGATGTGGAGCTGTACGGCGCCGAGAAGAAGGTGCAGTTGCCCTTTGTCATGGGGGTGATGAGCGATCTGGCGGGGAAATCCACGGTGGAGCAGCCCGCCGTCGCCGACCGCAAGTTCCTGGAAATCGACGTCGACAACTTCGATGAGCGGATGAAGGGGCTGGCGCCGCGCGCCGCTTTCACCGTGCCCAACACGCTTACTGGTGAGGGCAACCTGGCGGTGGATCTGACGTTTGAGAGCATGGCGGATTTCTCGCCCGGGGCGATTGCCGCCAAGGTGGACGCCTTGCGGCCCCTGCTGGAGGCGCGCACCCAGCTGCAGAACCTGATGGCCTATATGGACGGCAAGACCGGCGCCGAGACGCTGATCGAGACGATCCTGAACGACCCGTCGCTGCTGCAGGCGGTGTCGGCGCCGGCGGCGGATACTGACAGTGCTGCTGCATTGGACAGCCTGCGCAATCTGGAGCTGCCGGAGGAAAAGGTGGACACCAGCGGCGACGTTCTGGCAGGCCTTGCCGCGCAGGCACCGGAGGATGCGGCGCCTGAGGATGCTTCGGCCGGGGTTTTGGAGGGGTTGCGCTCTGCCGTTCCGGAGGAGGCTGAACCGGAAGACACCTCGGCGGATGTGCTGGCAGGATTGAGCGCTGCGGAGCCTGAAGACGCTGGTGAACCGGATCAATCAGCGGATGCCTTGGCGTCCCTGGCGGCGGCTGAAGCGCCGGAAGAGACCGAAGCGGAGGATGCCTCTGGCAGCGTTCTTGAAGAGCTGCGGGCGGCGGAGCCTGTTGAGGCGGACACCGGGGACGGCTCGGCAGATGTGCTGGCAGACCTGAGTGCATCCGCGCCGCTGGAGGAAGACCTGGGCGACGAAGCCGGAGATGCGCTTGCGTCGCTTGCGGGGGCGGAGATTCCGGACGTCGGGGAAGACGATCAGACGGGGTCTGTTCTGGAAGGTCTGGCGCAGGCGGAAATTCCGGAGGAGGCGGAAGACACGTCCGGTGAGGTGCTCGCCGGGCTGGCCGCGCAGGAGGTGGATGAGGACACGCCGGAAGACACGGCCTCAGCCGCGCTGGAGAGCCTTTCGGAAGTTAAAGTGGCCGAGGCGGAAACGGAGGATCATTCCGGCGTTTTGGATGCGCTTGCCGAAACCGCGGTGGACGAGCCTGAAAATACCGCCGCGGAGGACGCGCTGGAAAGCCTGGCGGCTCTTGAGGTTGAAGAACCGGCGGAAGAGGATGCTGCAGGTGCTGCTTTGGAGAGCCTGGCCGCGGCGGAGGTTGAGGCACCCGAGGCGGAAGATCACTCGGACATTCTGGAAGGGCTGGCAGATCTGGAGCCTGACGAGGCCGAAGCGGATGATGCTGCGGAGGCGGCTTTGGGCAGTCTTGAACCTGTGGAGGCCGACGGGGGCGAAGAAGAAGAAGATGTTTCCGGTGTTCTGAGTGACCTCGCGGATGCCGAGCCAGAGGCAGAGGAGGAAGGCGAGGCCGCTGACGCAGCACTGGAAAGTCTGGCGGATGCAGAGGTTTCGGCTGCCGAGGAAGACGACGGCCTGGACGATGTTCTTGGCGGCCTTCTGGAGGATGCGCCTGCAGAAGAAGACGCCGGCAGCGAGGCGGAGGGCGCGCTGGAGAGCCTTGCGTCCGTTGAGGTTGAGGAAGAGGACGATGACGGGTCCGATGACGTTCTGGAAGGGCTGCTGGAGGGCGGCCTGAATGAGGCGGAGGACACGGGCGAGGATCTGAGCGCGGTTCTGGATGGCCTTGAAGCGCCGGAGGAGGCAGACGCCGAGGAGACTTCTGACGATGTGCTGGCCGGGCTTTCCGATGACCTGCCGGAGGAAACTGCGGAAGAGGACAGCGGCCTGGAGTCGATCCTCGGCGGTCTGGATGCGCCGGAGGAAGCGGAGGAAAGCGATGATCTGAGCGCCGCGCTGGACACCCTGGACGCGCCTGCGGAGGAAGATGCGGACGATAGCGGGCTGGACGATCTGCTTGGCGATCTTGGCGGTGACGGCGTCGAAGATGCGGAGGAGGATGCCGCCGGGGTGCTGGATGCTCTGACCGCGGAAGAGGACAGCCCAGAAGACGCAGACAGCGGCGAGCCGGACCTGGATCTGGACGCTTTGCTGGACAGCGGAGACGAGGCTGAGGACACAGCCGGGGATGATGACCTTGACAGCTTGCTAGGGGACCTGACCGAGGAAACAGCAGGCTCGGATGATGATGATCTGGATGCGCTTTTGAGCGGTGCCGATGAGGAAGCGGGCGCCGAGGACAGCGGTCTGGATGATTTGCTTGGCGGTTTGGATGATGTGGAGGCCGACGCGGCTGAGGAGGACAGTCCCGGCGCGCTGCTGCCGGACGATGGGGGCTCAGAAGAAGCCGGCGGGGATGATTTCGATGATTTGCTGGGCGATCTGGATGAGCCCGGAGATGAGGCTTCGGAGGAGCCCGAAGACAGCAGCCTGGATGATCTGCTTGGCGGGCTGGACGATGACGTAAGCGCCGGCGCCGAAGAGGCCGGAGATGATGACCTGGACTCGCTGCTTGGGGATCTGGACACGGAGGATGCCGGGGAGGCTGATGACGCCAGCCTGGATGATCTTCTCGGCGATCTGGGCAGCGGTGAGGAAGACGACGGTGATCTCGACGATCTGCTGGCTGGTCTTGGGGAAGAGGCGGAAGCCGAGGAAACCGCAGATGCGGAGAGCGCCGAGGATGACCTCGATGCGCTGCTGGGCGGTCTGGGGGATGCGGACCCCGATCTGGACAGCCTGATGGGCGGGGACGGGGATATGGACCTCGACGATCTGCTGGGCGATCTTGGCGGCGATGATGAGGCGGCGGAGGATGCCGGCGGGGATGATCTGGATGCGCTGCTGGGGGATCTGGAAGAAGGCGGCAGCGAACCGGAGGCCGTGGCTGCGGTGGAGGCTTCGGAGGAACCGGAATTCGCCTATGGCACTATGAGCGCGGACCGGCCCGAACCGCAGAAGCTGGCGCGCAAGCGGTTCCGGATGGCCGTGCTGGGGGATTTTTCGGGCCGTGCGGCCAAGGGGCAGCTAGAAACCGGCGACGCGCTGGCGGCGCGCAAGGCGATCCTGCTGGACCCGGATACGGTTGAGGATGTGATCGAGCGCTTTGCCACCGAGCTGGTCCTGCCGATCGGCAAGGAGGGTGCCGGGATTGCGGTCAAGCTGGAGGATCTGGACGGGCTGCATCCGGATGAGCTTTTTGAGAATGTGGAGCTGTTCTCGGAGCTGGTGGGCCTGCGCAAGCAGCTGCAGAGCGGCGCGACGGCGGATCATGCGGCCAATACGCTGAAGGCCTGGGCGGAGAAACACGGCACCAAGGCGCGGGCGCCCAAGCGGACCTCGGCGGGCAATGCGGTGCCTGCTGACAAGCGGTTGAGCGCCTTTCAGCAGCTGATCAAGGACACCGGCATTACCCCGCGCCCGGCGACGCCGGTGGAGGAGCTGCTGGCACGGGTTGTCGGCCCGCATATCCGGGCGCTGCCGGATCCGGACGTGGCCGCGATGCAGAAGGCGGTGGATGAGGCGCTGTCGGATGCGATGCGGCTGGTGCTGCATCATCCGGAGTTCCAGTCGGTCGAAGCGCAGTGGCGCTCGCTGGATCTGATGGCGCGCTCGATCGAGGCGGACGATACGCTGGATGTGATGCTCTATGACATCTCGGCGGAGGAGCTGGCGGCGGACCTGGCCGCGGAAGAGGACCTGTCAAAGACCGGGTTTGTGCGGCTGCTGACAGAGGAGCCGCTGGACGAGGAGAACGGCCGCGGCGGCTATTCGGCGCTGATCGGCATGTATCAGTTCGAGGAGACGCCGCCGCATGCGGAGCTGCTGGGCCGGATCGCGCGGGTGGCGGCGCATGTGGATGCGCCGTTCTTTGCGTCGATCTCGCCGGAGTTCCTGAAAACGCCCAAGGCGGAGCGGCCCAAGCTGGTTGCGGAGGCCTGGGATACGCTGCGGGGCATGGCGGAGGCCGGGCATCTGGGGCTGGCCAGCCCGCGGTTTTTGCTGCGGCGGCCATATGGGGAGAAAACCGAGCCCTGTTACGAGTTTGATTTCGAGGAATTCACCGAAGCGGAAGGCCTGAAGGGTATGCTCTGGGCCAATCCGGTTGTGCTGGTGGCGATCCTATTGGGGCGGTCCTTCAAGGAATACGGCCCGTCGCTGCAGCTGGGCAAGACCATGTCTTTGGGGGGGGTGCCCTATCATTACGTGAACGACAGGTTCGGCGACCAAGTGGCGCTGCCCTGCACCGAGCGCAATATCGACCTGGACAAGATCGCGCTGGCTCAGGAGCGTGGCTTTATGGCGGTGAGCGCGGTCAAGGGGCGGGACGAGGTGCGGCTGACCTCCTTCAATTCCTTGAAGGGCAGCGAAATTCTGGGGCCCTGGACTGGATTGCCGGCACCTGAGCCCTCGCCGCCGGATCCGCGCGGCCTGCCGAAACCGGCGGCTCCTGCGGGCGGCGGGGATGAAGATGACCTGGATTTGGGCGGAGATGACGGGGACGATCTCGGCCTGGATGACCTGGACCTCGGGGGTGATGAGGAAGACGACCTGGATCTGGGCGAACTGGACTTCGATGCCGATGACGGGGGGCTCGATGATCTGCTGGCGTCGTTTGGGGATGACGACGACGAGGATGACGACGACGGCAGCGGCGATGAGGAAATGGATGCAGAACTCGCCGCGCTTTTGGATGATTTGTGATGCGAATGTTTGAGAACACTGCCGGTGATTTCCGGCCCGGTTCCCTTCGCGGAAAGGAGGAACCATGGTTGTAAGCAAGGGCCATGAAAACGACCTCGCCTGGATGTCGGGGAGCTACAGCACCGATGGGCTGATGCTGAGCCGCGCAATTGTGCGCGAGGGCTTGAGCAAGCTGACCGAGACCACCATCGAATTTGCCGCCACCAAGGCCCAGCCCAAGCTGGAGGATCTGGTCGGCAAGACGATGAACGTGCATGTGATGCGCAACCCGGACACGGAGCAGCAATTCTCAGGCCTGTGCATCTCGGTCGAATACCTTGGGTTCCGCAACGGCTATGAGATGTATGTGGCGGAGGTGCGCCCCTGGTTCTGGCTGCTGACGCGGACCAGCGATTTGCGGGTGTTCCAGGAAAAGACCACGGTCGAGATCATCAAGCAGCTGTTCAGCGAGTACGGGTTCAGCGACTACACCGACAAGCTGAGCGACAGCTATGAGCAGCGCGAGTACTGCCTGCAGTACCGCGAGAGCGACTATGCCTTCCTGTGCCGGCTGATGGAGGAGGAGGGGATCTATTTCTACTTCGACAGCACCACCAGCCCCAGCAGCCCCGAGAAACTGGTGCTGTGTGATGGCGTCAGCGGCCATTCTCCAATCAAGGGCGGTGCGGAGATCGAATTTCACGCCCGCGACGACCGCGACAGGCGGCGGGAGGAGCATATTTCGGAATGGGCCAAGGAGGAAATCCTGACCCGCGGCAAGGTTACCCTGAACGATTTCGACTTCCTGACCCCGTCGGCGGATCTGAAAGCGGCCACGGCCATTGCCAAGGGCAAGCATTCCCACAAGGATTACGAGGTTTACGATTACCAGGGCCATTACCGAAAGAATTCCGGCCTGGGCACCAAACGGACACGGGTGCAGATGGAGGCACAGGCGATCAAGCACAAGCGCTGGCGCGGCGCGTCCAGTGTGGCGACCCTGGGCACCGGCTATACCTTCACAATGAAGAAGCATCCGGTTGCGGAGAATAACCAGGAGTATCTGGTCACCGATGCAGAACACCATATCAAGCTGGCCTGGGACTACGGCGAGCGGGAAAGCCGCACGACCGAGGTCGCAACCTCGGGCGAGATGCGCCATGACGTGAAGCCGCGCAACATGGACTACCCCAAAGAGATGGAGCACGACACCTATGCGGCCACTTTCGGGGTGATCCCCAAGTCCGATCAGTTCCGGGCGCCGCTGGTGACTCCCTGGCCGGAAGTGCAGGGGCTGCAGACCGCCACGGTGGTCGGCAAGAGCGGCGAGGAGATCTGGACCGACGAGCACGGCCGGATCAAGATCCAGTTCCACTGGGACCGCGAAGGGCAGGAGAACGAGACTTCGTCGTGCTTTGTGCGGGTGATGACGCCCTGGTCTGGCAAGAACTGGGGCATGGTGGCGATCCCGCGGATGGGCCAGGAGGTGGTGATCCAGTTCGAGGACGGCAATCCGGACCGGCCGATCTGCACCGGCATGCTTTACAATGCCGAAACGATGCCGCCCTATACCTACCCCGACGATCAGACCCAGCTGGGGATCAAGACCAACTCCTCCAAGGGAGGCGGCGGCTATAACGAGCTGATGTTCGACGACAAAAAGGACAGCGAACTGATGCGGGTGCAGGCCGAGAAGGATCACCAGATGCTGGTCAAGGACCGCTCGACGGTGACGGTCGGCATGGATGCGCCCGACCCGGAGGTCACTTCGGCGGACGAAAAGAGCTATGTGTTCACGGTCCAGCAGCACATGACGGAAACCGTGCACCAGGGCGACCGCACCGAAGTGGTGGAGACCGGCGACAAATCGGAGAACATCCAGACCGGCAACATGTCCCTGGATGTGGATACCGGCAACCTGACCGAGACCATTGCCCAAGGGAACCACACAGAGACTGTCTCGCTGGGCAATCTGACCGTCGATGTGACAGCGGGCAAGATCGCGATGAGCGCAGGCCAGGAGATCAAGCTGACCGTGGGGGCCTCGGAGGTCAAGATCGACAATTCCGGCGTGACCATCAAGGGGCCGATGATCAAGATCGAAGGCTCCGGCATGGTCGAAGCCAAAGCACCGATGACCACCGTCAAAGGCGAGGCCATGCTGACCCTGAAGGGCGGCCTCACGATGATCAACTAGGTGGTGCAGATGTCGGCAAGATTTGAAAAGCTGATCAAGATGCCCGCCGACCCGGTGGCCAAACTGCTGTCGCGGGCAAATGTGATCCTGAAGACGCCGCTGGAGGCGCCGCCGACGGCGCAGGCCGGGGTGGTGCTGGAGGAGCTGGACCGCAAGGGCGCGCTGGTTGATCTCTTGCGGGTGCTGGCAGTTCTGCTGCCCCCGAGGGAACGGGTGTGGTGGGCCTGTTTGGCTGCGCGCGACTATATCGGGCCGCGGTCGGACAAGGATCCGGCCTCGCTGACCGCATCGGAGGCCTGGGTGTTCGAGCCTACAGAGGAGAACCGCGACAAGGCGCGGATAACACTGGATCATGCCTATGTGGATGATGACACGGTGAACTGTGCGCTTGCGGTGCTCTATGCCGCGGGAACACTGGGACCCGGAGAATTGAATCAATATCCTGCCCCTGCAGGTGCCTCTGAGGCGGCGGCCTTTGCCATGAATATGGTGGCCTTGGGTCAATTGTCTGATAAGTTTGAAGAACACGGCGGCGTGCTGGTCGAGCGCGCGCTGGATATCGCGCGCGGCGGCAAAGGTCAGGTGATCGAAGTCCCGCAGCACGCGGCGCAGGAATAACGGGGAGGATGTAACAGATGGGAATGCCACAGGCCCGGGTGACGGATCTGCATGCCTGCATGCTGCCCTCCACCCCGCCGCCGCCGGTTCTGCCGGTGCCGACGCCGATCCTGCCGCCCTGTGCGGTCACTGTACTGGTGGGGAAGCTGCCGGCTGCGCGGTTGGGCGACATGTGCACGGCGGCGCCCGCGCCGCACCCGATCATCAAGGGGTCCGCAACGGTGCTGATCAACAGCATGCCGGCCGCGCGTATCCTGGACAACACCGCCTGCGGCGGCATGGTCGTCAAGGGTGAATTCACCGTGCTGGTGGGAGGTTAGGCCCAGTCATGGGAGTGACGCTGAAGTTTCAAAGCTCGGGCGCGATGCCCGGCGATGCGGCCCCTGTTCCAATGCGGGGGCCGAGCCTCACGGTGGGGCGCGGGGCCAGCTGCGACCTGGTGCTGCCGGATCCGGACCAGATGCTGTCGCGCAATCACTGCGTGATTGAGGATCACAACGGCAATGTGGTGGTGGTGGACCTGAGCTCCAACGGCACCTTTCTGAACTATTCCAAGATCCCGCTGGGCCGGACGCCGACGCCGCTCAACAATGGCGATGTGCTGTGCATCGGCAACTATGAGCTGGTGGTGGAGATCCGCGACGATCTGATGGACCTTGGGGATATGATTGCGGCACCTGCGGCGCAGGCGCCCATATCGCACGGCAACGCAGCGAATGCGCCCGATCCGCTGCAGCTGCTGGAGGACAGCGGCACGGGCGGAGATTTCCTGGACGATCTTTTGGGCGAGGGGCCGAAGGGGCCCGCGCAGCTGAACCCGGTCGACCCGATTGACGAGCTGTTGCCGCCGCTGGGCGAGGAGGAGGATCCGTTCTTTCAGAAAGCCAGCGACGGGCGCGAAGGCGAAGGGGCCAGCCTGGCCAACCACAACCCGACCGCCTCGGACGGGTTTGCCGCGCCCGCGGCGCAGTCCGGCATGATACCGGACGATTGGGATGACGAGTTCCTGTCCGGCATCGGCGGGCCGGAGGAACCGGAGCCCAAGCCCGAACCGCCGCGCGAGGTTCCGGCGCCGCCGCAGGAAGTGCCGCCGTCGGGTCCGCCGCAGGAAGCCCCTCCCGCACCGCCTCAGGAAACGCCGCCGTCGCCGCAGGAGGCCCCGCCCTCTGCACCGCCCGAGATTCCGCCTTACCAGAAATCGGGTGCGCAAGCAGCGCCGCCTGCCGGGACGCAGGACGCGCTTGAAGCTTTTTTGAATGGCGCCGGCGCCGAGATCAGCATCGACCCGGCGGATCAGGCCAGCACCATGGCGCGTATGGGGCGGGTGATGCGGACGCTGGTCACCGGCTTGCGCGAAATCCTGATGACGCGAACCTCGATCAAGTCGGAATTCCGCATTGAGCAGACGATGATCTCGGCCGGCGGAAACAACCCGCTGAAATTCTCGATCACGCCGGAGCAGGCGATCGAGGCGATGGTGCGCCCGGCGACCAAGGGCTATCTCAGCCCCGAAACCGCCGCCGAGGAGGCGCTGAAGGACATCAAGGCGCATGAGGTGGCGATGGTCACCGGTATGGAAGCAGCGCTGAAGGGCGTGCTGAAACGCCTCGACCCCAAGGCGCTGGAAGCGCAGATCGAGGACAAGGGCGGCTTTACCGGCCTCTTGCGCGGCAAGAAGGCGCGGTACTGGGACGTTTACGAACAGCTTTATGCGGAGATTTCCGACCAGGCTGAGAATGATTTTCACGACCTGTTCAGCCGCGAATTTGCGCGGGCTTACAAGCAGCAGCTGGACAGGCTGAAGGAATGATTGGCGGCGCGCTCTGGCGCGTGCCTGCAAGGTAAGAGGAGATCCCGGTGTCCTGGGACAGCAAGGTACTTTGGACGGAGGGGCTGTTTCTGCAGCCGCATCACTTCCAGCAGTCCGACCGTTACAACGAGGCGCTGGTTGCCGGGCTGGCGCGGCGGCTCAGCCCCTATGCCTGGGGCGTGAACGGGCTGGAGATTGACCACGAGGCGCTGAAGATCGGCCAGTTTGCGGTGAAGTCCTGCGAAGGGCTGACCCATGACGGCACGGTGTTCCGGGTGCCGATGGCAGACCCGCATCCGCCGGCAATGGAGGTTCCGTCCACCGTCAAGGACTGCATCGTCTACCTGACCGTGCCGCAGCGGCGGCAGGGGGCGGTGGAGGTCGACCTGAGCGGCGCCGAACGCTCGGCCAGCCGTCTGCGCCCGGACAAGCAGGAAGTGACCGACGTCACCTCGACCGAGCGCAAGCCGGTGGAGCTGGACGTCGGCAAGATGCGCCTGCAATTCGCGCTGGAAGTGGATGATCTGGCCGACCTTCTGGCGGTGCCGGTGGCGCGGATCATCGAGGTGCGCCCGGACAAGGAGATCGTGCTGGACCAGGCGTTTATCCCGTCCTGCCTGGATGTGCGCGCAGCACCTGCGCTGAGCGGTTTCCTGCGGGAGCTGGAGGGGCTGCTGGCGCACCGGATGGAGGCGCTGGCGGGCCGCCTGTCAGAGGCGGGCGGCGCCCGCGGCGTGGCGGATGTGTCGGACTTCATGCTGCTGACGGTGGTGAACCGGCTGCTGCCGCAGGTGCGCCACCTGCGCAATATCGAGAATCTGCACCCTGAGCGCCTGTTCACCCTGAGCGCCGGGCTGGCGGGGGAGCTGTCGGTGTTCATGTCGGCGGAAAAGCAGGCGCCGGAGTTTCCACCTTATACCCATGACAACCTGATGGAATGCTTTGCACCGGTGATCCGGGTGCTGCGCCAGTATCTGAGCTCGGTTCTGGAACAGACCGCGATCCCGATCAAGCTGGAGGCGCGCAAATACGGTATCTCGGTGGGCGTCATTGCCGACCGCAAGCTCTTGGGCAACGCGGGCTTTGTGCTGGCGGTCAGCGCCGATATCCCGGCAGAGGACGTGCGCAAGCATTTCTCCGGCCAGGCCAAGATCGGCCCGGTGGAGGAAATCCGCCAGCTGGTGAACTCGGCGCTGCCGGGGATCACCCTGCGCCCCTTGCCGGTGGCGCCGCGGCAGATCCCCTATCATTCGGGTGTTGTCTATTTCGAGATGGACGCGGACAGCCCCTATTGGCGCAAGATGACCACTTCGGGCGGAATCGCAGTGCATGTGTCGGGACAGTATCCGGGGCTCAAAATGGAGCTTTGGGCAATCCGTAATGCATAAGGGAAGGCGCTGAGATGGCTGATTATGACGATCCCTTTGCCGAACCGGGGGATACCGACAAAACGGTGATCAAGCCGAACCCGGGCGGGCGGCGCTCTGCCGCGCCGATGCAGCAGCCGGAGACACCGCAGGCCCAGCCGGCGCCGGAACAGCCGGCCGCGCCTGCCGAGGCCGGTCTGGATGCCTATGGCGTGCCGCAGGCGGCGGCACCGAAACCGCAGGCTGCTGCGGGCGGTCAGAAAGCGCCGAAGATGGCGCTGACGGGGATGAACCAGCTGACCGCCTGCGCCTCGACCCTGTTTGCGCTGATTTCCCGGATCCGCAACCGGGCCCAGCACATGGACCCGGACGCGCTGCGCAAGAGCGTGGTGGCGGAGGTGCGCGCGTTTGAAAACCGCGCCCTGCAGGCGGGCATTGCCGCGCAGACCGTGAAGATCGCCCGTTACGCCCTGTGCGCGACGCTGGACGATGTAGTGCTGAACACGCCCTGGGGCGGGCAGTCCTCCTGGGGTCTGCAGTCGATGGTGGCGACCTTCCACCGCGAGGTGGTCGGCGGCGACCGGTTCTATGATCTGCTGGCCCGGCTGGAGAAGGAGCCCGGCGCGAATATCGACATGCTGGAATTCCTGTACATGTGCCTGTCGCTGGGGTTCGAGGGCCGCTTGCGGGTGGAGCAGGGCGGCTCCGAGAAGCACCTGCAGATCCGCGGAGCGCTGGCGCGGATCATCCGCAACCAGCGCGGGCCGGTGGAGCGCGATCTGTCGCCGCATTGGGAAGGTTTGGTGAAACCGTTCAAGGCGCTATCGGTCTGGCGGCTGGTGTGGATCACGCTGGCGGCCACTGCTGCGGTGCTGGCGCTGCAGTTCATCGGCCTCAGCTGGATGCTGTCGAACAAGACGGAGAATGTGGTGGGGCAGCTGTCCATCGTCGACTCCGGTCCCAAGGTGGAACTGGAACGGCGCGCGCCGCCGCCGCCGCCGCGACTGGCACCGACCACCGAGGAACAGGTAGCCAAGGTGGCCGGATTCCTGGAGCCGGAGATCAAGGAAGGCATCGTGCAGGTGTTCCAGAAGGGCAACACGCTGATCATCCGGCTGACCGGCTCTGGCATGTTCGGCTCCGGCTCGGATCAGCTCAGCAAGGCGTTCCGAAACCCGGTGAACCGGGTGGCCGAGGCACTGAATGATGAAAAAGGCAGGATTATCGTGGCAGGGCATTCCGACAATGTGCCGATCCGGTCGTCGCGCTTCCCGTCCAACATGGCGCTGTCGCTGGCGCGCGCGAAATCGGTGATGGCGGGCATGGCCAAAGTGATGACCAATCCGGACCGGCTGTCGGCTGAAGGCCGCGCGGACAAGGAGCCGATTGCAGACAACAGCACCCGCGCAGGGCGGGCCAAGAACCGCAGGATCGAAATCCTGCTGGTTCAGGAGGTTGAGGGATGATCCGCCGTTATATCTTTCCCCTGTTCCGGTCGATCTACACCATCCTGCTGATCCTGGCGTTGGTGCTGGCGGCCTGTGTTTGGTTCTTTGCGCCCTTCATTGGTAGTTCCGAGTGGCGACCCTTTGACGGCGTGATGGCGCGGCTGATCACCATCGGGGTGATCTTCCTGCTGTACTTTATCATCATCGGGATCATCTTCTGGCGGCGGCGCCGCAAGGACAAGGAGATGACCGAGGAGATGGCCGAGGTGGCGGGCACCTCGGAAGATGATGTTTTGTCGGAGGAAATCGGCGAGCTGCGCGGCAAGTTCAAGGACGCGATGAAGGAGTTGCGCAAGTCCAAGGGCGGCCGCCGGCACCTGAACGACCTGCCGTGGTACATCATGATCGGCCCGCCGGGTGCGGGCAAGACTACTGCGATTGTGAATTCCGGCTTGCAGTTCCCATTGGCCGAGAAAATGGGCAAGGCGGCGATTGGCGGCGTTGGCGGCACCCGCAACTGCGACTGGTGGTTCACCAATGACGCGGTGCTGATCGACACCGCCGGGCGCTATACCACGCAGGAGAGCGATGCGGATGCGGACAACGCCGCCTGGCTCGGCTTCCTGGGGCTGCTCAAGAAATACCGCAAGCGGCAGCCGATCAACGGCGCCATTGTCGCGATTTCGCTGTCGGACCTCAGCTTGCAGGATGAGATCACCCAGAAAAGCCACGCCGCCGCGGTGCGCCATCGCCTGACGGAGCTGCGCGAGAAGCTGGGGGTGCGTTTCCCGGTCTATGTGCTGTTCACCAAGGCGGATCTGATCGCTGGTTTCCAAGAGTTCCACGACAACTTAGGCAAGGAGGACCGCGAACAAGTCTGGGGGTTCACCCTGCCGTTGCCCAAGGGCAAGAAGGAAGAGCCGCCGATTGCCGCGTTTGACGCGGAATTCGGGCTGCTGCTGGGGCAGATCAATGCGCAGCTGCTGGAGAAGATGCAAACCGAGACCGAACATCAGCGCCGGGCGCTGATCGCCGGCTTCCCGGCGCAGGTGGCCTCGATGCGCGGGGTTGCCCGCGACTTCCTGATGGAGGTGTTCCAGGACAACCGCTATGCGCAGCGTCAGATGCTGCGCGGGGTCTATTTCACCTCCGGCACGCAGGAAGGCACTCCGATTGACCGGCTGATGCTGGGTATGGCCCAGACGTTCGGTATTGGGCGTCAGGCGATTGGCTCAGGGCAGGGGACCGGGCGTTCCTTCTTCCTGACCCGGCTGTTCGAAGGCGTGATGTTCCCGGAGGCGGGGCTGGTTTCTGCCGATGACAAGGTCGAGCGCCGCTACCGCTGGACGCGGCGGATTGCCATCGCCGCAACCGTGCTGGTTGCCATTGCGATGGGCACGCTGTGGGTTCGGTCCTATCTCAAGAACACCGATCTGATTGCTCAGGCGGAGGGCCAGGTCTCGGCCTATCAGGCTGCCGCGGCCCAGCTGCCGCCAAGCCCGGTCGGCGACACCGATCTGGTGCCGGTGGCCGCGGCGCTGAACAATCTGCGTGATTTGCCAGGCAATCCGGTGCTGTCCGACCCGGAGCCTGAGCGGGCGATGACCTATGGCCTCTATCAGGGCGAGGTGATTGGCACCCAGGCCGCCCAGACCTACCGCGCGGCTCTGAACCAGCGCCTGCTGCCGCGGCTGCTGGTGCGGCTGGAGCAGCAGATCGAGGGCAATATCAACAACCCCGATACTCTCTACGAGGCGCTGAAGATCTACCTGATGTTGGGCCTGCAGGGTCCGATGAACCAGGATCTGGTCAAGGAATGGATGCGGCTGGATTGGGAAAACATTGCTTATCCCGGCATTGCCCGCACCCAGCTGCGTGCGGACCTGATGGACCACCTCACGGCGCTGCTGTCGCAGCCGATGGAGGAGATTGCGCTGAACGGACCGTTGGTAGCCCAGGCGCAGAACATCCTGTCGGAAATGCCGCTGGCGCAGCGGGTCTACAACGGCATCCTCAATTCGCAAAAGGCCACCAGCCTGCCGAAATGGCGGATCACCGATGTCGGCGGCCCGTCGGTCAAGCGGGTGCTGGTGCGCAGCTCCGGCAAGCCGCTGAATGACGGGATCGAGGGCATCTTTACCTATGATGGCTTCCACAACGTGTTCCTGCCGGAAGCGGTAAGCGTCGCCGAGCGTGTCCACCGCGAGGCCTGGGTTCTGGGCGAACAGAGCGGGGCCGCCCAGAACGAGGCGGTTTTGCTGAAGCTTAGTCGCGATGTGCTGGACCTCTATTACAACGACTACATCAGCCGTTATGACCAGATCCTTGGCGATATCGATATCATCCCGCTCGAGTCGCTCTCCCATGCGGTGGAGGTGACCAATGTGCTGTCAGGGCCGACCTCTCCGATCGTCAATATCCTGACCGACGTCAGCAATGAAACCCGGCTGAACGAAGACAAATCGCTTCTGGACGCGGGCACTCTTGCCGCGGGCGCCCAGAACGTGGCCGCGATTGAGGCGCGTTCCAACCTGTCGATCCAAGGGCAGATCCTGCTGGAGGCGCTGGTCGGCTCTGCCGAAAATGCGCCTGGTCAGGCGGCTAAGCCGCCGGGAGCCTATGTGCAGGAGCGGTTCCAGTGGCTCTATGACCTCGTCAACCGGCCCGAGGGGCAGCCCTCGCAGCTGGATGATCTGATGGGGCAGCTTCAGATGGTCTATCAGGAGCTGAACAAGATGTCTTTCTCCGGTGTTGCCACCGGCGGCCAGAGCGGGCAGGCACTGTTGCAGTTCCAGCAGACCGCCAGCCGCATGGGCGGCCCGCTGCCCCGCTGGGCAACGCAGATTTCGGCGGGCTCCTCCGGGATCACCTCTGAGGGCACGCGGGCGTCGATCAACGCGCGCTGGCAGTCCGCCGTGCTGCCGTTCTGCGAACAGGCGCTGGCCAACCGGTATCCGTTCAACCGCTCGGCCCGGGCAGATGTGGCAATGGCGGATTTTGCCAAGCTGTTTGCGCCGGGCGGGCTGATCGACGGCTTCTTCAATGACCAGCTGCTGAAATATGTCGACACCCGCAGCCGCCCCTGGACGTGGAAGCGTGTGAATGACGTGGATCTGGGCATCAGCCAGGCGGTGCTGCAGCAGATGCAATATGCCTCTGAAATCAAGGAGGCGTTCTTTGCCGGCGGCGCGCAGCCCGCGGTGCAGTTCCAGATTACCGTCAACGCGCTGGACCCCAAGGCCAAGGAGGTTCTGCTGGAGATCGACGGCACCAAGGTCGCCTATAACCACCGCTCCGGCGCGCCAACCCCGGTGGCGGTTACCTGGCCCGGCTCGGTCGGGCTGGCGCGGCTGACCCTGCTGCCGCAGAAGCGCGACAGCGAGAATGTGCTGTCGCGCGACGGGCCCTGGGCCTGGTTCCGGCTGCTGGACGCGGCAGAGGTGCGCCGCACCAATGTCTCGGACCGGCGCCGGGTGAATTTCCGCGTGGGCGGCCGGCTGGCGCTGTTTGAGCTTCAGTCCGGTTCGGTGATCAACCCCTTCGCCCTGCCGGCGATGGCAAAATTCAGCTGCCCGAAGTCGATGTGATGGCGGGTTTTGGCGCCTTCGGTAAGATGCCGTCAGCCGGGGATTTTTTCCGGCTGAACACGCCGGGCGGGTTTGTGCGGGTGTGGGATGCCTGGCTGCAGCAGGTTCTGCTGGACGGCAGGGCGGCCTATGGCTCAGGCTTTGACGCGCACTACATGACCGCGCCGATCTGGCGGTTCACCCTGCCTGCCGGTCTGGCCGGTTCGGGTAAGGTCATGGGCGTCATGATGCCCTCGGTCGACCGCGTCGGGCGCCGGTTTCCGCTGACGCTGATGGCGGGATTGCCGGGGCAGGGCGCGGTGGCGTTGTACCATTTCGGCGAGGCCGCATTATTTGAACGGCTGGAGGATGTGGCGCTGGATGCATTGGAGGACACGATGACCAAGGACCGCCTGGCAGAAACACTCGCAGACATACAGGCTCCGGAAGCACGGGTTGAAGGCCCCTGGCCGGATCCGGGTGTGGCGGTGGTTCTGGCAGGGAGGCATGGCCTGGAGAGGCTGCCTGCCGGTTTGCCTGGCGATGTGCTGGGCGCCCGGCTGGCGGGATGCAGCCTGTGGACGGCAGTTCTGAACGGGGAGCCGCGGACGCTGGCGTGCAACGGGCTGCCGCAGGGCCTTGCGGCGCTGGGGCTGTTTGACCTTGGCGCGCCGGTCTGGGCGGGGGCCAAGGTTTCATGATGAACCCGATGCGCAAATACCGTTACACCGCGAAAACCCATGTGGGGCTGAAGCGCAAGGTCAACGAGGATGCCGTGCTGGCACTGCCGGAGCATGACATCTGGCTTGTGGCCGATGGCATGGGCGGCCATGCAGCGGGTGATTACGCCAGCCGGCTGATTGCCGATGCTGCCGCGACGATCCCGCTGGGGCTGGATCCGGCGGCGCGGATGCGCGCGCTGCGGGATGCGATCCAGACCGCGCATAAGGCGATCCGGGCGGAGGCCGCCTCCCGCGGCGGAGGCACCATCGGCTCAACCGTGGCGGCGCTGATCATGGCGAACCAGCACTTTGTCGGCCTCTGGGCGGGGGACAGCCGCATCTACCGGCTGCGCGACGGCCGGATCGAGATGCTGACCGAGGATCACTCGGCGGTGGCGGAATATGTTTTGGCGGGCAAGATGACCTGGGATGAGGCCGACCAGCACCCGCAATCCAATGCCATCACCCGCGCCGTCGGAGTGGGGGAGGACCTCGAGATCGATAAGGTCCGCGGGGATACAGAGCCGGGCGACCGCTTCCTGGTCTGCTCCGACGGGCTGACTAAATACGCCACCTTCGCGATCCTTGAGGATGTGCTGGGCGGCACACCTTTGGAAACTGTCGGTGACCGGCTGATCCAGATTGCGCTGGACGGCGGCGGCGCAGATAATATCACCGCCGTCGTGGTTGATGTGATGTAAGCCGGCTGTTCTCCTGTACGGGAGGACGCCCGGAAAACTCGTCTCACGGTTCTGCGATTAGGGTTTGGCAGTAACCAGAATACGGCTGTCGAGAGAGCGGATGCGGCTGGAATCCGCCTCGTAGCTGGCCTGCAGCGCTTCTGCAAAACCCACGGCGCTTTCCGAGGTCGGGCGCATGCCGTCAAACAGCGGCTCCGAGGAGTGCAGCACCAGAACCTTGCTTTTACCCAGGGTGCTGTCGTCCACCTTGAAGGCGATGCCGCCGCCGGAGGAGGATTCCTCAAGGCTGTAGGCAACCCGCACCGGCACATCGCCCGCAGCACCGTCGCGCAAACTGGCCACCGCATTGTCGGGCCGCGCGATATTGGGCAGCAGGTGGAACACGTTGCCGGATACATCCAGCACCGAGACGGTCAGGTAGCCATCGGTTACATCCGCCGGCAGCACCACGTCGATCACCGGGTTTTCCCCGACAAAGAAGCGGCCCGAGGGGTTGGGCTCGACAGACGAGCCGCCCACCGCAAATTGAACCTCCGCACCGCCGGGGGGCGCCTTGGGCAGGTGCTGCTCTACTACGCAGAGAGAGTCGTTCAGCACTTCGACATCCAGCACCACCTGCCGTTCATGGGCCAGCGCACGCAGGGCGTCGAACAGTTCCAGCCGGGTTCCGGTGCTGGCAACCCGCCCGCTGATCAGGATCGGATCGGTGGGCGCATAGCCGTCGTAGTGGCCGTTGCCGTCGCGCACAAGCGGGCCGCAATCGGCAAAGGCCTCCATCACCGCCTTGACCTCAGCCACCGGCAGCATCGGCAGTTCAAACCGGATTTCCGCCTTGCCCTCCAGCGCGCCGGGAAGGCCGTTGCGGAAACGTTCGTTCAGCATTTCCGCAGTATTGGTGTCATCGGTTGTGCCGGTCAGGCGGGCCTTGTTGTTGCTGACCACCAGCCGCCATTCGCGCAGCCCCTCAAGCGGCTGCACCGTGTCCAGCACATCGGCGCCCCAGGTCTCAGCGATTTCACCGGAGGCAAGGGTCAGGTCCGCGTCCTGCGCCAAGGCCAGCAGGGCGTCCCGGGTGGCCTCCGATGGCACGTTGCCAACGATCTGCACCGGGCCATCTGCCGGTTTTTCGGCAATCAGGGAATAGGGGCGCACAATCGGGTACGACGGTCCCATAAAGCTGTCGAGCATCCCGCTGAAATAGGCTCCCGCACCGCCGCCGCCGAGAAGCAGCAGAACTGCAAGGGCCGCCCACAGGCCGCCGCGGGTTTTCTTCTCCTGAGCTTTCTCCGGCGCCGGTTTGGGCGGGGGAGGCGGTGCCGGCTGGTGCGTTTGCGGCACGATGATCGTGGCATCTTCGGCTGCGGGCCCGTCCAGCACATCCGCCAGGCTGCCGCCGTCGGGATCGTCGAGGAACGCCAGCACCTCGCCTGCGCTTTGGAAGCGGTCATCCGGGTCCGGTGCGCACATCCTGTCGATCAATGTCTTGAGCGGTTCCGGCACGCCGCTGGTGTCCAGAGGCTTCTGCTTGTTTTCGACCACTTCCATCGGATTGGCGCCCAGCCTGGGCGCTTCGCCGCGGAAGTTGGCCAGCAGCAGCGCCCCCAGCGAATAGATGTCGGAGCGCGCGTCGGTTTCGCCGCTCATCTGTTCCGGTGCGGCATAGGAGTACTTGCCGGCAAATTCATTGCCGACGATGGTCTGGGCGCCGGGATTGGTATCCTTGGCTATGCCGAAGTCGATGATCACCGCCTCGGCCGGATCACCGCCGCGCAGGATGATGTTATCGGGGCTGAGGTCGCGGTGGACGATGTTGCGGGCATGTGCGGCCTGCAGCCCTTCGGCGACGCGGCGGCAGATCACCAGCAGATCCTCGGCCGCCATCGGCCCCTGCTTCAGGCGCTTATCGAGGCCGGGGCCTTCGACGTAATCCATCAGCAGGTAGATATGGCCGTCCGGCGTGCGGTGGTTTTCCGAATAGCGGACCACCGCGGCATGGCGGATTTCACGGATATTCTCCTCGCGCGCCATCAGGACGGTAAAGTCCTCATTGGCGGCAAGCTCTTGCTTCAGCACCTTCAGCGCCACCAGGTTGCCGGAGATTTCCGACCGCGCCTTGTAGACATCAGATGTGCCGCCACGCCCCAGCAGGCCTTCAATCCTGTAGGTGTTGTTCAGCAGATCACCCGGCTGAAACAGGTCGCCAGGGCGCGATTCAAGCATGTAGTTCTCCCTGGCCTGCAGTCCGCCGCGAGTCCAAACCGGGCTTAGCCCAGAGCCTGGAATTCGACGCGGCGGTTTTCGTCCGCACGCGGGTTGTTCTGGTTAAAGGGGGCAGTCTCGCCCATGCCGATCGCCTTGAGCATGTCCTCAGGCACGCCGCAGGAGCTGATCAGATGGCGGCGCACTTCCTGCGCGCGCAGCAGCGACAGCCGCTCATTATAGGCGGCAGAGCCGGAACTGTCGGTATGACCGATGATCTGGAACACGGTACCGTCCATCAGCTTCATTGACTCGCACATATTGGCCAGCTTCGGCGCCTGGTCCGCGCGCAGCGCAGCGCTGTCGAAGTCAAAGGAGATCTGGACATTGATCTGGGTCTGCCGGTCGACCGGATTGTATTCCTCAGCCGCGGCGGCTACGGTCGCGGTTTCCTGCGCGGTGTCCTGGGTTTGCTCCGTGCTGCTGGGCACAATCACCAGGCCGCGTGTTTTCTGTTTCTTGAAGGCGTTGGTGATTTCCTCAACCGACAGTTCACCGCCGTTTGATTGCGCCTGCGCCAGCGGTGCAAAAATCAGGCCGGCCCCCAGAATACTTGCGAAAATTCCTTTCAGGCGGATCATGCTCAGCGCCCTCCCCTACCGTTGCAACATGGACTGCAGCTTATACCAGCACCCGCGGCCTGCCAATGGCAGGCACAGGCCCTCCGCGGAAAAAAACATGGTGTTTCCGGCAAGTTGTAATCAGGGGGTTTACTGACGCGCGGCGAACGATTGAAATGGGCGCAGATTAACCGGGAGGAAACATGCGGGTTCTGCCAGCAGTCATAATAGCTATTGGCCTGGTGCTGGCCCCGGCGGTCTGGTTCGGGCTGAGCTGGCTGCTGAGCGAGGAAGATTACCAAGGGGCTGGCGGTGTGGATTCCACCGCGCGGATCGAGATTGAGATGCTGCGCCAGCAGGTCGAGGATCTGCAGGCCCGGGTCAGCGATTTGCAGAATGAAGTTGCCAGCCTGCCCGCGGGAGGGGCAGGCACAGGAACCCCTTTCACCGATGACGCGGCAGGTGAGGCCGCGATCTGGAACCAGACCGAGGGCGCGGATCTGGACTATGCCCAGGTGGTGCTGATCGCCGACCGTCTGAACGTGAACCGCGGGCTGAAGGTCACCGGCGGACGGTATCTGACAGAGAAGCTGGGCCGTCCGCGGGAGGATCTGAACGACAATTGCCAGCCGATGACCAACCCGGACCTCAAGAAAAAGCTGGTGACAGAGCAGGTTGGCCCTATCCGGGTCAGCATGTTGCGCCCGGCAATTGAAAGCCTGAAGGTGGTTTTCGAGAACATCCGCCAGGCGGATCCCGATCTGTATGCCCGCATCAACACCGCCGGGGCGCTGTGTGTGCGCCGAATCCGCGGCACCTTGAGCTCGCTGTCCACCCACAGCTATGGGCTGGCGGTCGACCTTAACATCGACGGCAAGCTGGACAATTTCACCGACGGCAAGACCCAGCTTGGGCTGACCATCATGGCTGATTTTTTCTACGATCAGGGCTGGGTCTGGGGCGCAGGCTTCCGCCGCGAGGACAGCATGCATTTCGAAATCAGCCGCCGCCAGCTGGACCAGTGGCTGGCTGAGGGGCTGTTGTAGAAACCCGCCTCAGGCAGATCTTAAAAGTACCTTGCTGGAGTCGATCGCCGCTGCAATCCTCTGATAACGCACAATAGACCGTGTGGGCGAGTTTTCCGCGGACCTGAGCAGTTTGGTCTGGGCTTCCTCCAGCACGGCCAGCGCCTGCGCCTTGGCAGCGGTTTGCCGTTCCGGTGCGACAGCGACAATCGGGCGGTGCGACCGCTCGGTGCTGTTCAGCGACCGCGCCTTCCCCCTTGGTTTTGAGGGGTCACGGTTTTCCCGCGCAATCTGCCGCAGATCCCGGGCCGTATCCTGCAGGATTTCCCGCAGCGGCTCATGGCCAGGCAGGCCAGCCAAATCCTTTTCCAAAGCTTCGAAACGTTCGGCCAGGCAGTCGATAAGGTAGGGTCCTACAATGCCGCACAGGTTCCGGAAGCCTGCAACACGGTCCACCACTTCGTCAGCAGACCGTATGCGGTTGCCAAAGAACCGTCCGTTTCCGGATGGGCCTCCGTAGGTACTGCCTTCGCCGTCGCCGCCACCACGAGAGCTAACGCCACCAGCACCGCCATCGCCGCTGCCGCCGTCACCGCTGCCGCCGTCACCGCTGCCGCCGTCACCGCTGCCGCCGTCGCCGCTGCCGCCGTCACCGCTGCCGCCGTCACCGCTGCCGCCGTCACCGCTGCCGCCATCGCCGCTGCCGCCATCGCCGCTGCCGCCATCGCCGCTGCCGCCGTCACCGCTGCCGCCATCACCACTGCCGCCATCGCCGCTGCCGCCGTCACCGCTGCCGCCATCGCCGCTGCCGCCGTCACCGCTGCCGCCGTCGCCGCTGCCGCCATCGCCGCTGCCGCCGTCGCCGCTGCCGCCATCGCCGCTGCCGCCGTCACCGCTGCCGCCATCGCCGCTGCCGCCATCGCCGCTGCCGCCATCGCCGCTGCCGCCGTCACCGCTGCCGCCGTCGCCGCTGCCGCCATCGCCGCTGCCGCCGTCACCGCTGCCGCCATCGCCGCTGCCGCCGTCACCGCTGCCGCCGTCGCCGCTGCCGCCGTCACCGCTGCCGCCGTCGCCGCTGCCGCCGTCACCGCTGCCGCCGTCGCCGCTGCCGCCATCGCCGCTGCCGCCGTCACCGCTGCCGCCATCGCCGCTGCCACCGCCGCTACCGACTCCGCCAGCGCCGCCATAGCCGCCGGCTTGGCTATCCAGGGGACTGTTCAGGAAACAGGTGAGCAGAAGAAGGAACAAAGCACGATGTAACGACATCCGCTTGAAGTAGGGCGCTTATCCTTCCAGTCCATAGGCCTGGCGGATACCCCGCTGCGTTCCCGGTCCGAAGTCGCCGTCAATCGCGCCCGCATAGAAGTTGTTGTCCTTCAGCTTCCGTTGCAGCGCGCGCCGGGTTTCGGCGGTGAACATATTGGGCCGTTCGCTAAGCAAATTGAGCACATCAGAACTGCCGCTGCGCAGCGCTGCATAGAGGTAATGTGCTGAATCCTCTGGACCTTTTGAGGGGATCAGCCCGTCGTCAATCAGCGCGGCGAAGTTGAATTGGGCCTGCGGATGACGCAGGTCCGCGGCGCGTTCAAAGAATGTCAGCGCTTTTTTCGGATCGGCGCGAAGCCCCAGCCCGCCCTGGTAGTGAAGAAACCCGAGATCATTGATAGCGTCGGCGAAATCCTGGTCTGCCGCGGCCTGATAAAGCTCCAGCGCCTTGGCCGGGTCTGCTTCGACACCGGTGCCGCGCTCATACAGCTTGGCCAGTTCGAACTGCGCCTCCGGGGAGCCGGCGTCCGAGGCGCGCTGGAGAAATTCCACGGCTGCCTTGGGGTCGAACCGGCCCTCATTCGGGTTGAGGCGGATATAGGCCAGTCCCAGCATCGACCGGGTGTCGCCGAGGTCGGCCAGCGCCAGCAGCTGTTCTTCCTGGTCCGGCTTCAGCGCGGCCCAGGCGGCGGAGGCATCGGCCACCGAGACCGGAGTGTCGTTTTCGCCGGGGCCGGCCAGATAAAAGGGTACTCCGGTGAGCGAGCCGTAAGTGTGGGGTTCCTGCAGGTTGGCAGTGTTTTCCAGAACCCGGTCGCGCACCTGGCGGAACATCAGGCTGATCTCCAGCCCGGGCTGCACCATTTTCTCCATCAGCGCAGTTGCATACGGGGAGTTGCTGCCGCTGCCGTCCAGCGCCACCTGGCCGTCCTTGGCGGCAAAGGCCACCAGGGTGCCGCGGTCCGGATCGGCCGGCGCCATGCCGCCGCCGCCGCGGGTGGTTTCGCTGGAGGCCGCCGTTTGCACGCTGCTCTGCTCCAGCGCAATGGAGTCGCCCAGCGGGTTGTCGCGGCAGCTGTCGAGGATCACGATGCGCATTTTGCGGGCGCGGTCGACTGCCGCCAGCAATTGCTTCAGCGATAGCGACTGGCGCTGCACATCCCGGTTGCTGGCGACCTTGGCGTCTGCCGGGATGAGGAAATTCTCGCCCTGCACCTCGATCCCGTGGCCGGCAAAATAGACCAGCGCCAGATCGGCGACTTCGGAGCGGAAGGCGAAATCATCCAGCATCTGCTCCATTTCCGCCGTCCCCGGATCCAGCGCCAGGCTGACGTCAAAGCCGATCCCCTCCAGCGTGTCCGCCATTGCAACGGCATCGTTGCGGGTATTTTCGAGCGGAGGCAGGTACTGGTATTCCGCCACGCCGATGACCAGGGCGATGCGGTCGCTAGCAGCCTGCGCCCCTGCCGCAATCATCAGGCAGGCGGTGAAAATCAACGGTTTGAAAAGGAAAGACATACGGATACCCGGGCTGGCGGTTTCAGCTATGCCCAATGTAGTCCGCTGCGGCAGCAATTAAAAAGAAAATTCGCCGCTGCTGGCAGGACAGCCCCGCCCTGGTCAGGGCGGGGCAGCGGAGTTCAAGTGCTTGCCAGGCTGCTGGCAGAGCGCAGCCGGTCGCGCAGCTTTTCCAGGGTGACCCCCGCTGCCGCGGCCGGCAGGTCGGCGGGGCCTGACTCGTCAACCTGCGCCTGCACGCGCTTGTAAAAACCTGAGAGCCCGGCCAGGGTCTGGATCACCAGATCGAAGTCCTGCAGGGAGCGCAGTTCCTGGCTGGTCGGGGGCGTGCCCCGCTCCAGCACGTCGAGCACGACGTCTTCCAGCGCCTGCATCTGACTGCGCAACTGCTCCATTTCCCACGCCGAGGCGGCGCAAAGTTCGCTCAGGGCTGTGCCGGGACGCTCCATCGTTACAGCCGCCCGACGACCTGTTCGATGGCCTGCTTCATCGTGGCAACCGTGAACGGCTTGCGGACAATGTTGTTCAGGCCGATCTGCTTGCCGACCTGGATCATCTCCGGCGTCGGCTTGCCGGTGACCAGGATGAAGCCAACCCGCTGGGTGACCTGGTGGCTGCGCAGGGCCTTCAGCAGGCCCAGACCGTCCATGCCAGGCATGTTGTAGTCGGACAGCACCATGTGCACCGGTGTCTGAACCAGTTTCTTGTAGGCGCCCTCGCCGGAGTTTTCGACCATGTAGTTCTTAATGCCGATCTCATCCAGGCTCTGTGTGATGATCCCCCGGCTGGTTGACATATCGTCAACGACCATAACGCGGAGAGAGTCTTTCAAGCTCATTTTTCTTTCCTTCTGCTCTGCTTGCAGCCGTGGTCAGGAGGTCCTGCCAGCGGGTGAGTTGACATAAGTTGTGATCCCGGCCGTCTTCAGGTGCTGCGCTGCCGGGCCGGACATGCGCTCGGAGTGCCCGATGAAGAGATAACCGCCCGGGTTCAGGGCATTCTGGAAGGCCTGCCACACCTTCTGCTGGGTCGGGTTGTCGAAATAGATCGCCACATTGCGGCAAAATATGGCGTCGAACTTGCCCCGGAACGGGAACGGCTCGATCAGGTTCAGCACCCCGAAGGTGATCAGCTTGCGCAGGTTGTCCGGCAGCCGCCCCTCGGCGTCCCGGGCGGGCACCAGCTTGCGGTATTTCGCGTCGATCTGGGCCAGCTCGTCCTCAGGATACTTCGCTCCTTGGGCGTGGCGCACCACAACCGGGTCGATATCGGTGCCGAGGATCTTAAAGTCCAGCTTGGCCGCGTCCGGGCACAGGTCCAGAACAGTCATGGCGATCGAATAGGGTTCCTGTCCGTTGGAACAGCCCGCCGACCAAAGCCGCACCCGCCCGCCGCGCCGCGCCTGCTCGATCAGAGGCGGCAGGACGTCGTTGCGCAGCGTCTCAAAGTGATGCGGCTCCCGGAAGAAGTGGGTCACATTTGTGGTCAGCAGCGACAGCAGGCCGCTGCGCTCCTGCTCGGAATTGGGACCATCCAGACACGCCAGATATTCCTTGAAGCTGGAGAAGTTTCGCTGGCGCAGCTTGCGCGCCAGCCGCGAAGACACCAGCGGTTTCTTACTTGCCGCCAAGGCCAGGCCGAAGTGTTTATGCGCAAACTGCGCAATGGACTCGAATTCCTGGTCTGTCAGCGACAAGCTTTCAGCTGCGGGAGAGATGGAACCTTCTGCGCTCACGGCATCACCTGCTCCGGAGCCGAGATAACCGCATCCAGATTGATGATGCGCACCATGGTGTCATCATGCGAGATGATACCTTGGATGTATTCCATCGTGTTGCGGCTGTCGACCGGCGGGGTGTCCTGGATGTCGTCCGGGTTGATCGAGATGATCTCCGAAACCGACTCCGCCAGAAGCCCGACAGGCTTGCCATGCACCGAGACCACAATGACCACATTGCGCTCGCTGGCTTCGGTCTGATGCAGGCCGAAGCGTGCCGACAGGTCATAGATCGGGATCACCGCGCCGCGCAGGTTCATCACGCCCAGCACATCGGCCGGAGCATGCGGCAGGATGGTCACCGGCGACCAGCGCCGGATCTCGCGGATCTGGGTGATCTTCAGGCAAAAGGCCTGGCCTGCCACGGTGAAGCTGACGAACTCGCTGTGTTCAGCGTGCTTCACTTCCTGATCGGTTTGCTTCACTTCAGCTTGCATTGCTCATTCTCCGCTCGGTGTCAAAGGCGGCCGCCGTGGGCGAGGCCGCAATGATGCTTTCTGGGTCCAGGATCATGGCGATCTTGCCATCGCCCAGAATGGTTGCAGCGGCGACGCCGGGAATTTCCCCGCAGACGCCATCCAGGCTCTTGATCACCACCTGGCGCTGGTCGTGGATATCATCCACCGCCAAGGCGCAGCGCTGGCCGGTCTCGGTCTCCACCAGCAGGTAGACGCCGGCCTGCTGGTCGCTCTCGCGGTACAGGCCCAGGCCGCCTGCCACATCGCAGATCGGCACAAAGTTGCCGCGGATCGACAGCAGGGTGCCGTCGGCGCCGAGGTTGTTGATCATGTCGTCGCTGCCGCGCATGGTTTCGACGATCGAGGTGATCGGCACCACCATGGTCTGATCGGCCACCGACACCACCATGCCGTCCATAACCGCCAGCGTCAGCGGCAGGATGATGGTAAAGGTCGAGCCTTTGCCCGGGGTCGAGGAGATGTTGATGCGGCCGCCAAGGCCGGTAACCGCGTTCTTCACCACATCCATACCGACACCGCGTCCCGAGAGGTTGGAGACCTCTTTTGCGGTGGAAAAGCCCGGTGCGAACAGCAGATTGTCGATCTCGCTGTCGGTGAGCTCGGCATTTTCCGGGATCAGGCCTTTTTCGATGGCGATCTGCTTGACCCGCGGCCGGTTCACGCCGGCACCGTCGTCCTTGATCTCGATGCAGACGCTGCCGGAACGGTGCGAGGCAGACAGGCGGATTTCACCAGTGGTCTGTTTGCCTGCGGCTTCCCGGTCTTCGGGCTTTTCGACGCCATGGTCGACCGCATTGCGCAGAATATGCGTGAGCGGATCGGACAGCCGTTCGATCACCGTCTTGTCGACTTCCGTGTTTTCGCCTTCGGTGACCAGCTTGCAGGTCTTGCCGGTGGCTGCGGAAGCCTCACGCACGATCCGGGCCATGCGCTGGAACAGCGGTTTCACCGGCTGGGCACGGATGGCCATGACACCTTCCTGGATGTCGCGCGCCAGGTTTTTGAAACCTTCGAGCTCCGTCTCAACGTCGCGCAGGTCGGCGACGTTGAGATTGGCAATCTGCTGCGCCAGCATCGAATGGTTGATGATAAGCTCCCCGACAGCGTTGATCAGCCGGTCCACCCGCTCGAGCTCGACGCGGAGCGTCGGCTTTGGACCGCCGCGCTGCTCCTGCTTGCCGCTCTCGGCTTTCGGGGCCGATGCCTTTTCTTCGGCAGCTGCCGGCTTGGCTTCGGGTTCAGGTGCGGGGACCGGCGGTTCAAAAGGGGCGGCTGCGGCCTCCCCGTCTGCGCTGTCTGCAGCGGCAGGAGCGGGCGGGGTGCTGAACATCGCATCCAGTGCGGCCAAGGCATTTGCCTCTGCTTCCGCGTCACCATCCCCGGCAATCGACAGCTCGCAAAGCCCTTCGACAAACTCAAACACCGCCTCGACCACTGACCGGGTCTCCTTGGTCACCAGGACCAGATCCCAAGCCAGGTAGCTTTCGTCCATGTCCATGGTGTCAAAACCGGGCAGCTCGTTCTCATCGAGCTTCACGGTCAGATCACCCATGTCCCTCAGCGCCTGGAACAGGAAAAACGGCTCATTACCGGTGCCGTACATTTCCTTCAGCGGCTGGAACCGGATCCGGTATGTCTCCTCCTGCGGTTCCGCCGGGGCACCGCCGATATCACCAAGGTCCATCATCGGTGCCGGGCCGCCAAGTCCCATCGGCTCGAAGGTGAGGTCTTCCTCTTCCTCCGGGATGTACTCATCCAGGGCCGCCAGCAGGGTATCATGGTGTGCCTCGTCGATCTGGCCGCCATCGCGGGCCGCCTCGACAAGCGCCGACAGGTGGTCGCTGGAACGCAGCAGCAGCTGAATCAGCTTCTCGTCCAGATCCAGCCGGTTGGAGCGCACTTCGTCAAACACGGTCTCGAACCGGTGGGCAAAGGCCACCAGATCATCGAGGCCAAAAGCCCCGGCGCCGCCCTTGATCGAGTGCACGGCGCGGAAGATCGCATTGACAACCTCAGAGTCGTGATCGCCTCCTTCGATGGCGGTCAGACCCTCATCCGTTGCTTCGAGGAGCTCTTCGCACTCCTCAAAGAAGGTATCCTGAATCGAGCCGGACATCTCAGGCCGCAGCTCCGGTTACACGCTTGAGCGCAAAGATCAGCGAAGCATCGTCAAACGGCTTGGTGATCCAGCCGGTGGCGCCTGCACCGCGGGCGCGGGCCTTCAGCTCCGGTGCGCTTTCGGTGGTCAGCACCAGGATCGGCACCTTGGAGTTGATGCCGTGGCCGCGCAGCTCTTCGATCACGCCGAAGCCGTCGAGGTTGGGCATGTTGATGTCAGTGATCACGACGTCGGGGTCGACGTCGGAGTACATGTCCACCCCTTCGCGGCCATCGACCGCACAGTGGTATTCAAACCCGGCCTCTTCCAGGGTTGCGGCCAGAAGATTCCGGATCGTGCGGGAATCGTCGATTGCCAGAACTTTGGTCTTCATGCTGTTTCCTCGTCTTCAAAACGGTTGGGCTCCAGCCCCAGAAGCGTCAGGGACTTGCGGCAGGATTCGGTGATATTGGTGACTGAGAAGCCTACCCCCTCGGACCGCCACTGCTGCTCTGCTCCGAGCAGAATCTGCAGGCAGCGCGAAGGCATCAGAGCAACGCCGCTGCAGTCGATTTCGACCGCCTTGGCACGTGCCCCTTGAAGGAAGGCGATCAGCGGATCCAGCTCCGCGAAGGCATTCGGCAGATCAAGAATATGCTTTTGCGTTTCCGTGGTCATGTTCGGCGATTCGCACCCCCGTTGTCGGCGATCAATTCGAGTTCGATGAAGCAATTGATAGGTGCGGGGCCTTAACATTTGATTGCCGCAGCGCGCCCGCCAAGGGGGATTCATAAGGAGAGGGCGGGCAATTCCGCGTGGAAATTCCTGTCAATTTTTAACGGTGGCTCAACGCTCCAGAGAATCACCTGAACGCCATGCTGGGGTGCTTGCGGGCGTGCCCAGGACACGGCGCTCAGCCAGAAGATGCATCTTTACCTGACCTTTACGGAGTGACGCTGTTGCGCTTCGGATTCCCGCCCTTTTTTGCTGTCGAACAGGATCAGGCTGCCCTTCCGTAAGCTGCAAATTAACATCTGCACGACATCCTGAGAGGCATCATCAATTGCGGTGGCCCAGACCGCAATACTCTTAGGAGGACGGAATGAAAGCCCTGAAATCGCTTAAACTGGCACATAAGCTGCCGTTGTTTGTTGTTGGATTGGTTGTGGTTGTGACGGCGATTCTCGTCACCATCAGCACGCTCAGCTTCCAGCGCAGCGCAGAAACAAATGCCGAGGACCAGCTGAGCTCCATGGTGGCGGACCGCAAGCTGTCGGTGCAGACCTTGCTGGACGGGATTCATGCGGATGTCCAGACGCTGGCCTCCGTGCCGTCGACGGCAACCGCCATAGAATGGCTGACGATGACGTGGAACGACCTGGAGGGAAATCCGGGCGAGATTCTGCGCCAGGCCTATATCGACGACAACCCGCATCCGGAGGGGCAGAAACATCTGCTGGCGCGCGGCAAGGGCGACTCCCCCTATCACATGCATCACGAGAGCTTTCATCCGGCCTACAAAACGCTGATCGAAAGCAAGGGGTATTATGACGCCTTCCTGATCAACCTGGCCGGCGACGTCGTCTATTCGGTGTTCAAGGAAAACGATTTCGGCACCAATATGATGACGGGACCGTTCAAGGACACCGGCCTTGCAACCGTCTATCGTGAAGCGCTCGAAGGCAGCCGCGGCGAGGTGTTCTTTGCCGATTTGGAGCCTTACGCAGCAAGCGGGGGCAAGGCAGCAGGCTTTGCCGCGACGCCGGTTGTGAACGACGCCAATCTCACCGTGGGTGTGCTGGCAGTGCAGATTCCGGTCAGCTTGATCGGGTCGATCATCAACAATGAGCAAGGGATGGGCGAAACCACCCAAGTCTACTTGGTTGGCTCCGATATGCAGGCCCGCACGAATTCGCGATTCGAAGAGGGTTTCAAAGTGCTCTCGCAACTCCCACCGACCAAGCAGGTGGTGGAAGCCTTTGATGGAAAGTCGCACGTGCAGAAAAATGTCCCCGGCCTCGACGGGCATCCTGTGCTGGCCTATTCGGAACCGCTTCCGCTGGCCTTTGCAGATTGGGCGATCATCGCCGAGCAGGACTTGGCCGAGCTGATGGCTCCGGCGGAAAAGAAGCGTAACATGCTGCTTCTGGCCTCGGTCGCCTGCGCAGCCGCCATGTCGTTCCTCGGCTGGCTGTTCGCCCGCTCCATCACCAAGCCGATCGACCGGATCTGCGACAACATGGAGGCGGTGTCCTCCGGTGATCTCGACATTACCGTTGCCGAGGCAAGCCGCAGCGATGAGATCGGCAAAATCGGCAAGACGCTGGTGTCAATGCAGCAGGACCTGAAGCAGGCCCGCGCTGCGGAAGAGGAACGTGCTGAAATGCAGCAGCAGCAGCAGCAGGTTGTCGAAAGCCTCAGCGCGGGCCTCGTGCGGCTGGCCGATGGCGATTTCTCGCAGCAGATCAGAGACTCCTTCCCGCAGGAATACGAACAGCTGCGGAAGAATTTCAACAGCACTGTCACCAATCTGAGCGGCACCGTCCAGCAGGTGGTTGAGGCCTCCGGCAGTATCCGCAACGGTGCCGCCGAAATCAGCCAGGCCTCCGACGACCTCTCGCACCGCACCGAAAGCCAGGCTGCCACGCTGGAGGAGACCGCCGCGGCGCTGGATGAGCTGACCGCATCGGTGAAATCCGCGGCTGAAGGCGCCCGCAGTGTTGAGGCCACCATGGCTGAGGCGCGCACCGAGGCGGAGAACAACCGCGAGGTGGTGCAGAGCGCGGTGTCGGCCATGACCGAAATTGAGCAAAGCTCGAACCACATCAGCCAGATCATCTCGGTGATCGACGACATCGCCTTCCAGACCAACCTGCTGGCGCTGAACGCCGGGGTAGAAGCCGCACGGGCAGGCGAGGCCGGCAAGGGCTTTGCCGTCGTCGCGAGCGAAGTGCGGGCGCTGGCGCAGCGCTCCTCGGATGCGGCAATGGAGATCAAGACCCTGATCAGCGACAGCTCCAAACAGGTGGAGCGCGGGGTGGATCTGGTCGGCAAGGCCGGCGAGGCGCTGCAAAGCATCGTCGAACGGGTCACCCATATCTCGCAGCTGGTCTCCGGCATTGCCGAGGGCGCCGCAGAACAGTCGACCGGCCTCAATGAGATCAACACCGGCGTCACCCAGCTGGACCAAGTAACCCAGCAGAACGCGGCAATGGTGGAAGAGGCGACCGCGGCCGGCCACATGCTGAACACGGATGCCACCAAGCTGGCGGAACTGGTCGCCCATTTCCGGGTGGCCGGCGGCAGCGCGGCAGCCCGTTCTGCTCCGGCAGCGGCACCGGCAGCTCCGGCGGCAAAGCCTGCACCTTCGGCGCATGGCGAGGACAACTGGGAGATCGAGGCAAGCGCAGCGCCTGCCGCCGCGGCAGCAGCCGGAAGCGGCAATGCTGCCCGCGATCTCTGGCAGGACTTCTAAACGAAACTCACCGGAGGCGCCGCTGCCCGGGCAGCGGCGCCTCCAGGCCATGGCAACCTGTGCCGCAATTCTGACGGTACCGCAAATTGACTGGGGAACCCATTGTCTTCGAATAACTTATTGATCATTACCACTGACCGCAGCTTTGCCAGAAACCTGCAAAGCTATATGGAGTCCGCCTACCCGGGCATGCGGGTGTATTTGGCGAACAACCTGATGATGGCCTACAACCAGGCTGAAGCGGCGCAGCCGGTTTTCGCCTTTGTGGAGGACGGGTTCACCAAGCTGCCGGAATTCGAGATGATGATGGCTCTGTTCTCGGCGATGGACACGCGCTGGGTCTCGGTCATGGACACCCACGGCGCGACCCCGGCCCGGAAATCCTCGCCGTTGCTCGACGTCGGTGCGGGCATCTTCGAGCTGACAAAGGCGGACCACCCCAGCCAGTTCGCCCAGTATTTCGACATGATGGTCAAGGCGCCGCGCCGCAGCCCGCGGGCGGCGTCCCGGACATCGGCCAGCCGCCCGGCGTCAGCCGTGGGCGGCAGCCGCAAACTGATCCTGATCGGATCCTCAACCGGCGGGGTAGAAGCCCTGCGCAGCATTCTGGTCGGTTTCCCATTCGACTGCCCGCCGACCTTGATTGTCCAGCATACCGGTAAGAATTTCGGCTCTGGCCTGGTCTCGCTTCTGGACCGGATCTGCCCGGCGCGGGTGCGCCCGGCCGAGGACGGCATCGCGCTGGAGCCGGGCCATGTCTACATCGCTGCCGGCCAGCGCCGCCATATGGGGCTGAGCAACCGCAAGCCGCTGCGGCTGCGGATGAAGGAAGGGCCGGATATTTCCGGCCACACGCCGTCTGTTGACGCTCTGTTCACCTCTGCCGTGCCATATGGAAAGGACGTTGTTGCCACCATCCTGACCGGCATGGGCCAGGATGGAGCCCGGGGATTGCTGGACCTTCGCAAAGCCGGCGCCAAGACCTTTGCCCAGGACGAGAAGTCCTCGGTCGTTTACGGGATGCCCAGAGTCGCGTGGGATATCGGCGCCGCGCAGCAGCAGGTGCCTCTGGCCCGGATGGCCAGCACACTACTACAGGCCAGCAAGGCCTGAACACACCGCAGGAAGGGACTAAAGCCTTGACCACTGTTTTCGCCAACTCGAAATCCGTAACGGTTCTTCAGGGGGAATACCGGGTGACCACCGATCCGAAAACCGTGTTCTCCACGGTGCTTGGCTCGTGCATCGCGGCGTGTATTTACGATCCGGAAAATGGTGTCGGCGGGATGAATCATTTCCTGCTGGCAAATGCCCGCCAGGGCGGGGCGGCCAACGCCCGTTACGGCATTCACGCGATGGAGCTGCTGATCAACGGCATCATGAAGAAGGGCGCCGTGCGGTCCAATCTGAAAGCCAAGGTCTTCGGCGGCGCCAAGATGTCTGCGAACCTGTCGGATATCGGCGCCTCCAATGCCGATTTCGTGCAGCGGTTCCTGCGCGACGAAGGTATCCCCTGCGTTTCCTCCAGCGTCGGCGGCACGTCTGCCCGCAGGGTGCGGTTCCATGCCTGTTCCGGCGCGGCCCAGCAGACCCATGTGCAGGACGACCGCAAGCTCGGTGAAATGGAGCAGCGCGCCGCAACGCGCCCGGCTCCGGCACCCGCACCGGCGGCAGGCGGCGCGGGCGCTGTCACCCTGTTCTGACCGGTCAGAACGGCAAGCCCGGCAGGCCGGGCCGCCCGGTGCAAACCGGGCGGAGTTAAATACCGTTTGCCCGCGCTGCCCGGCGCGGGTAGTCCATTAGAGGCTATGAGAACAAACCAGGCTTCATCATCGCCTCCTCAGATTCTGCCGGGCCTCCGGCGGGGCTTGGCAGCGGCTGTTCTGCTGATATGCGGCATGGCGGCGATGGCGCAGGCCCAGATCACGGTTTTTGCCGCCGCCAGCACCAAGACAGCACTGGATGAGGCCGCCGCAGCCTACCAGTCCGCGACCGCGCGGACCGTCACGATTTCCTATGCCGGCTCTCCGGCGCTGGCCCGGCAGATCCAGCTGGGTGCGCCGGCGGATGTGTTCCTCTCCGCCAACCCCGGCTGGATGGATGTTCTGCAGCAGGAGGGGCTGGTAGATCCCGCCTCGCGCCTGGATCTGCTCGCAAATCGCCTAGTGCTCATTGCTCACGGGAAAGACGCCGCGCCGCTGGAACTATCAGCCGCGGATCTGGGCGCGCGGCTGGACGAGGGCCGGCTGGCCATGGCACTGGTTGATGCTGTGCCCGCGGGCATCTACGGCAAGGCCGCCCTCACGGCAGCGGGCCACTGGACGGCGGTTGCGCCCAAAGTGGCGCAGACCGCCAATGTGCGTGCGGCATTGGCGCTGGTGTCCTCTGGCGAGGCGCCGTTGGGAGTTGTCTACGCGACCGATGCCAGCGCAGACAACAGGGTATCGGTGATCGCAGTCTTTCCGGAGGGAAGCCACCCGCCCATCGTCTATCCAGCCGCTGCCGTCGCAGGCGGCAACACCGCAGAAGCAATAGCTTTTCTTGACTATCTACGCAGCCCCGCGGCACGGGAGATTTTTCTGCGCCACGGCTTTGGGGTGCTGGCGGAGTGAGCGTTGAGGCGGCATGGCTGGGGCCGCAGGAATGGCAGGCCGTGATGCTGTCGCTGCGGGTCTCGCTCTGGGCGACGCTGGCGGCGCTGCCGCTGGCCGTTTTCGTGGCCTATGCGCTGGCGCGCTGGCAGTTTCCCGGCAAGCACATCGTCAACAGCCTGGTGCATCTGCCGCTGATCCTGCCGCCGGTGGTGACTGGCTACCTCCTGCTGATGGTGTTCGGCACCAAAGGACCGGTCGGCGGAGCGTTGCAGCAAATTGGCATCGTCTTTGCCTTCCGCTGGACCGGGGCGGCGCTGGCGGCCGGGATCATGGCCTTTCCGCTGATGGTGCGGGCCATCCGCCTGTCGGTGGAGGCGGTGGACCCCAAGCTTGAGCAGGCCGCCGCCACCCTCGGCGCGTCGCGCCTGTTGTGTTTTGTCACGATCACCCTGCCGATGATCCTGCCCGGGCTGATTGCCGGCGCGGTGCTGGGCTTTGCCAAGGCGATGGGGGAGTTCGGGGCCACCATCACATTTGTTTCCAGCATTCCCGGGCAGACCCAGACCTTGCCTTCAGCGATTTACACGTTCCTGCAGGTTCCCGGCGGTGAGACCGCAGCGCTGCGGCTGACGCTGGTGTCGATCGCAATCGCCCTGACCGCTCTTCTGCTGTCGGAACTGCTCGCGCGCCGGGCCGCTGACCGGGCCGGGGGGCGCTGATGCTGACCGTGTCGCTGCAACATGCGCTGCCGGGGTTCGGACTGGACGTGCAGTTCGAGGCGCCGCCGGGTGTGACCGTGCTGTTCGGGCGGTCCGGCACCGGCAAGACCACAGTGATCCAGGCGGTTGCCGGCCTGCTGCGGCCCGATCAGGGGCGGGTGACGCTGAATGGCGAGGTGCTGTTTGACACCGCCCAGCGGCATTGGCTGCCGCCGCACAAGCGCCGGATGGGCTACGTGTTTCAGGAGGGGCGGCTGTTTCCTCATCTGACCGTCCGGCAAAACCTGCTGTTCGGGCAATGGTTTGCCCCGCGCAGCGCCAAGCGGGAGAGCCTGGGCAAGGTGGTGGATCTGCTCGGCATCGGCCCGCTGCTGCAACGGCGTCCGGGGCTGCTGTCGGGTGGCGAGAAACAGCGGGTGGCGATTGGCCGGGCCCTGCTGTCGGCGCCGCGGATGATCCTGGCGGATGAGCCGCTCTCGGCGCTGGACGAGGCCCGCAAGGCTGAGATCCTGCCCTATTTCGAGCGGCTCAGGGACGAGATCGGCATCCCGATGCTCTATGTCAGCCATTCCGCCGCCGAAGTGGCCCGTCTGGCGACAACGGTTGTGGTGCTGCAGGACGGCAAGGTGCAGCGCCAGGGCAGCGCGGCAGAGGTGCTGGGGGATCCGGCAGTCATGCCCGCAGGTGTGCGCGCCGCTGGCGCCCTGCTGGAGGCTCGGGTCGCCCGCCACCACTCCGATGGGCTGACAGAGCTGGAGGCGGGCGGCGTGCCGCTGTTCCTGCCGCAAATCGCCCGGGCACCGGGCAGCCCGGTGCGGATACGGATCTCGGCGCATGAGGTGATCCTGTCGCGCCAGCGTCCCGAAGGGTTGTCGGCACTCAACATCCTGCCGGGCACGGTTGAGCATGTCCGCACCGGCAGCGGTCCCGGCGCCATGGTCTCACTGCAGACACCCGCAGGCCGGGTGCTGGCCCGGGTCACCCGGCGGTCGGCGCATGCATTGGAGCTGGAGCCGGGGGCGGACTGCTTTGCCGTGGTCAAAACCGTCTCCATCGCGCCAGAAGATATCGGCGGGGCCGGATAGGGCGGAGTCCCCTGCTTTCAAAATTTCCGGAACAATCCTTCAGGTAATCTTGATACGGAAATAAGTTCGGTTGCGCGCGCAGCGCGGGTATCAATAAGGGCAGCAGTTCAGCAGGAAAGGCAGCCCATGACCAAACGATCCTATTACGCACCGGAAGGCGGGCTGCCGCCGCAGACCCAACTGCTCACCGACCGGGCGATGTTCACCGAGGCCTATGCGGTGATCCCCAAGGGCACGATGAGCGATATCGTGGCAAGCCTCCTGCCGTTCTGGGACAAGGCCCGCTTCTGGGTGCTGTCGCGGCCCCTGTCCGGCTTCGCCGAGACGTTTTCCCAGTACATCGCCGAAGTGCAGCCCGGCGGCGGCAGCGACCGGCCGGAAACCGAGCCGGGCACCGAAGCGGTCCTGTTTGTCGTCCAAGGCTCCATGACGCTGACCATCGACGGCACGGCGCATGAGATGGACGAGGGCGGCTATGCCTATCTGCCGCCCGATGCCGCCTGGAGCTTGCGCAACAACGGCGGCGCGCCGGTGCGGTTCCACTGGATCCGCAAGGCCTATCAGCCGGTTGCCGGGCTGGACGCGCCGGAGGCATTCGTCACCAACGAAAACCACGTCGACCCAACCCCGATGCCGGAAACCGAGGGTAAATGGGCAACCACCCGGTTCGTCGACCCCAATGACCTGCGCCACGACATGCATGTGACCATCGTCACCTTTGAACCCGGCGCGGTGATCCCCTTCGCCGAGACCCATGTGATGGAACACGGCCTGTATGTGCTGGAAGGCAAGGCGGTTTACCGGCTGAACCAGGACTGGGTCGAGGTCGAGGCCGGCGATTACATGTGGCTGCGCGCCTTCTGCCCGCAGGCCTGTTATGCCGGCGGTCCGGGCAAGTTCCGTTATCTGCTGTACAAGGACGTGAACCGGCACATGCCGTTGGCACCGCTGCGCTGACGGCGGGGGAGCGCCCGGCCTGAAAATGTGCCCGGGCGCTGCCCGCCTTGTCAACCGGGCGGGGATTGCTCCGCCGGCGGCGCGCCCAGCCCATAAGACAGTTTCTCTGCGGCGCCCCTGACCAGGGCGCCGATTTCGTTGATGCGCGCGTCGGGCATCCTGGACGTGGGGCCAGAGACGGAGATCCCGGCCAGCACTTCGCCCTGCATTCCGAACACCGGCGCTGCCACACAACGCATGCCCGGCGCCTTTTCCTCGTCGTCGAAGGACCAGCCGCGGCTGCGGATCTGCGCCAGATCTTCGCGCAAGGTGTCGGCCGAGGTCAGGGTTTTCTCCGTGAACTTCTGCAGCGTCCGCACGCGCAGGAAACGGCTCAGTTGGTTCTCGCCGAAACAGCTGAGCAGCGCCTTGCCGATACCCGAGGCGTGCATTGGAGACGTCGTGCCAGGCGGGAAGAAGGCGCGGATCGATTCATGGGTCTCCACTTGGCTCACGAACATCACATCGCCGCCGCGCTCAATCCCGAGGTTGGAGGTCTCGCCCGTCGCCTCCATCAATTCCCGCATCACCGGCCGCGCCCGTTCGATCACGCTGGAGCGGCGCAGGAAAGCAGAGCCGAGGCGGAAAGCCATTGCGCCGATGTGCCAGGTCTGCGACTGCGGCTCCATCTCGACGATCTGGCGCGCCTCCAGGGTGGCCAGCACCCTGTACATGGTGGCCGCCGACTGATCCAGCGCCGTGGACAGTTCCGTCAGCGTCATGCCGCTGGCGCCCGCCAGCGCATCCAGCACGTCCAGCGCCCGGTCAAGCGATTGAATCGTGGGCGGCTGACTGGCGGAATCAAAGCTTTTGGGGCGGCCCTTGCGGCGCGGTGCTTGCGGCATTTTCAAGCCTCCCGAGGCAATTCAATAAGCAGCTTATGGATAAAACTGAAAATAGCTTCTGTACAGTGAAAAAACTAAAGCCTTTGTTATTATGCACAAAATCGCCATTTATTGCGTTTCTGAAAGCTTTTTTCAAAAAAATTTCCCTGCGCGCGTCTTGCCTTTAGAGTGAAGGAAATCGCCACAGGAGGGCACGACATGAGCTTTCAAAATCCGGTTTTCATTCCCGGTCCGACCAATATGCCCGAAGCACTGCGCAAGGCAGTGGACATGCCGACGCTGGACCACCGCTCGCCACTGTTCGGCCAGATCCTGCACCCGGCACTGGCCGGCGTGAAGAAGGTTCTGAAAAGCGAAACCGCCGAGATCTTTGTCTTTCCGTCGACTGGCACCGGCGGCTGGGAAACCGCGATCACCAACACGCTGAACGCAGGCGACAAGATCCTGGCCGCGCGCAACGGCATGTTCAGCCACCGCTGGATCGACATGTGCCAGCGCCACGGGCTGGATGTTCAGGTCGTCGAAACCCCCTGGGGGCAGGGCATCCCGGCCGACCGTTACGAGGAAATCCTGACCGCCGACACATCGCACGAGATCAAGGTGGTTCTGGCGACCCACAACGAGACCGCAACCGGCGTCAAATCCGACATCGCAGCCGTCCGCCGCGCGCTGGATGCGGCCGGCCACCCGGCGCTTTTGTTTGTTGACGGCGTGTCCTCGATCGCGTCGATGGATTTCCGCATGGACGAATGGGGCGTCGATATTGCCGTCACCGGCTCGCAAAAGGGTTTCATGCTGCCGCCGGGCCTGGCCATCGTCGGTTTCTCGCCCAAGGCGATGAAGGCTGCCGAGACCGCGACCCTGCCGCGCACCTTCTTTGACATCAAGGACATGGCGAACGGATATGCCAACAGCGCCTATCCCTACACGCCCTCAGTCGGCCTGCTGAACGGTCTGAACATGGCCTGTGGTATGCTGCTGGACGAAGGGCTGGAGAACGTCTTTGCCCGCCACCACCGGATTGCCGAGGGCGTCCGCGCCGCGGTCCGCGCCTGGGGGCTGGAGCTGTGTGCCGTGTCGCCGGACGTCTACTCTGACAGCGTCAGCGCGATCCGCACGCCGGACGGCTTTGACGCCAACAAGTTCGTCAGCCTGGCGGCCGAGAAATACGGCGTCGCTTTCGGCACCGGCCTGGGTGAGGTCGCGGGTAAGGTGTTCCGCATCGGCCACCTGGGCAGCTTGACCGACGTGATGGCGCTCTCGGGCATTGCCACTGCCGAAATGGTCATGGCCGATCTGGGCCTGAACATCCCGCTGGGCTCCGGCGTGGCGGCGGCACAGGACTACTACCGCGGCAACACCGCCAACAGCACCAAGGCTGCCGCCTGATGAAGGATACCGCGATGTATATCCCGACCTATGAGGACATGCTGGCTGCGCATGAGCGCATCCAGCCCCATATCCGCCGCACGCCGGTGCGCACCTCCGATTACCTGAATGAGCTGACCGGCGCTGAGCTGTTCTTCAAGTGCGAGAACTTCCAGGAGCCGGGCGCCTTCAAGGTGCGCGGCGCCAGCAACGCGGTGTTCGGGCTGGACGAAGAGCAGGCGAGGAAAGGCGTAGCAACGCATTCCTCGGGCAACCATGCCTCCTGCCTGTCTTATGCGGCGATGCTGCGCGGCATTCCCTGCAACGTGGTCATGCCGCGCACCGCGCCGCAGGCCAAAAAGGACACCGTGCGCCGCTACGGCGGACGGATCACCGAATGCGAACCCTCGACCAGCTCGCGCGAGGAGACCTTTGCCAAGGTGCAGGCCGAGACTGGCGGCGATTTCGTGCATCCCTACAACGACCACCGGGTCATCGCGGGGCAGGGCACCTGCGCCAAGGAGTTTGTCGAGCAGACCGACGGCCTCGACATGGTTGTCGCGCCCATCGGCGGCGGCGGCATGATCTCCGGCACTTGCCTGACGCTGTCGACGCTGGCACCGGAAACCAGGGTAATCGCGGCAGAGCCGGAGCAGGCCGATGACGCCTACCGCAGCTTCAAGGCGGGCTACATCATCGCCGACGATGCGCCCAAGACCATCGCCGACGGGCTGTTGGTGCCGCTCAAGGATCTGACCTGGCACTTCGTCAGCAACTACGTCAGCGAGATCTACACCGCGTCCGATGCGGAGATCATCGACGCGATGAAACTGATCTGGAAGCACCTGCGCATCGTGATGGAGCCGTCCTCCGCGGTGCCGCTCGCCACCATTCTGAAAAACAAAGACGCCTTCGCGGGCAAACGCGTGGGCCTGATCGTCACCGGCGGCAATGTCGACCTCGACAAGCTGCCCTGGATGAACAGCTAAACTGGGGAATACTGAAATGAACGCACAGACAAATTTTGATCAGCTCGAAGTCGGCTATGATGTCCCGGCGGTCCCGGGCATGGACGAGGCTAACATCCAGACCCCGGCGCTGGTTCTCGACCTGGACGCGCTGGAGCGCAACATCAAGAAGATGGGCGACTATGCCAAGGTGCACGGTATGCGCCACCGGGTGCACGGCAAGATGCACAAGTCGGTGGATGTGGCCAAGCTGCAGGAAGAACTGGGCGGCGCGGTTGGCGTCTGCTGCCAGAAGGTGTCCGAGGCTGAGGTGTTTGCCCGCGGCGGCATCAAGGACATCCTGGTCTCCAACCAGGTGCGCGACCGGCAGAAGATCGACCGGCTGGCCCGCCTGCCCAAGCTGGGCGCCCGCACCATCGTCTGCGTTGATGACATCGACAACGTGGCCGACTTGTCGGCAGCCGCGCAGAAGCACGGCACCGAGCTGGAAGTCTTCGTCGAGATCGACTGCGGCGCTGGCCGCTGCGGTGTGACCACCACTGAGGCGGTTGTCGAGATCGCCAAGGCGGTGAACGCGGCAGAAAACCTCAAGTTCACCGGCATCCAGGCCTATCAGGGCGCGATGCAGCACATGGACAGCTACGAGGACCGCAAGGCCAAGCTGGACATCGCCATCGCTCAGGTCGCCGACGCGGTTGAGGGCCTGAAGGCCGAAGGCATCGCGTGCGAGCTGGTTTCCGGCGGCGGCACAGGCTCCTACTACTTTGAATCGAACTCGGGCGTGTACAACGAGTTGCAGTGCGGCTCCTACGCCTTCATGGACGCGGACTACGGCCGCATTCTGGACAAGGACGGCAACCGGATCGATCAGGGCGAGTGGGAAAACGCCTTCTTCCTGCTGACCCAGGTAATGAGCCACGCCAAAGTTGACAAGGCCATCGTGGACGCGGGCCTCAAGGCGCAGTCGGTCGACAGCGGCCTGCCCTTCATCTTTGGCCGCGACGACGTGGAATACATCAAATGCTCGGACGAGCACGGTGTGGTCTCCGACCCCTCCGGTGCGCTGAAGGTGGGCGACAAGCTGCGGCTGGTGCCGGGCCACTGCGACCCGACCGCCAACGTGCATGACTGGTACGTCGGCGTCCGCAACGGCAAGGTCGAAACCGTCTGGCCCGTCTCGGCCCGCGGCAAGGCCTACTAACCGAACCATCCCCGAACTGGCGGAGGTGCGCACGCCGCCCTCCGCCGGCTTTTTTGTTGAGGAGAAACAGACATGTATATCGTTCCGGAAAAGGCGATTGCGGACCTGGTGACCCGTGAAGCCTCGTTCGATGCGGTCGAGAAGGTCTTTGCCGCCATGGCTTCGGGAGATGCCTACAACTTCCCGGTGGTACGCGAGGCAATCGGCCACGAAGACGCGCTTTACGGCTTTAAGGGCGGTTTTGACCGCGCGGGCCTGACCCTGGGCCTCAAGGCCGGCGGCTACTGGCCGAACAACCTGGAAAAGCGCGGGCTGATCAACCACCAGTCCACCGTTTTCCTGTTCGATCCCGACACCGGCAAGGTGAAGGCGATGGTGGGCGGCAACCTCTTGACCGCGCTGCGCACCGCTGCGGCCTCTTCAGTGTCGATCAAGCATCTGGCCCGCCAGGACGCCAAGGTGATCGGCATGATCGGCGCAGGCCACCAGGCCAAATTCCAGCTGCGCGCGGCGCTGGAGCAGCGCAGCTTCGAGAAAGTGATCGGCTGGAACCTGCATCCAGAGATGCTGCCGAACCTGCAAGAGGTGGCGGAAGAGGCAGGGCTGCCCTTTGAAGCCGTGGAGCTGGACGGCATGCGCGAGGCGGATGTGATCATCTCCATCACCTCGTCGTTCGATGCGATCCTGAAGGCCGGTCAGGTCAGCCCTGGCACCCACATCGCCTGCATGGGCACCGACACCAAGGGCAAGCAGGAGGTCGATCCCCAGCTGCTGGTGGCGGCAGACGTGTTCACCGACGAGGTCGCGCAGTCGATTTCCATCGGCGAGGCGCAGCACGCGGTGGCCCAGGGCCTGATCCAGGAGTCTGACGTGGCCCAGATCGGCGCGGTGATCAACGGCACCAACCCGGGCCGCACCTCCGACGATCAGATCACCCTGTTCGACGGCACCGGCGTCGGCTTGCAGGACTTGGCCGTCGCGGCCTCGGTCGTTGAAGTTGCGGTCGAGAAGGGCATCGCCATCGAGGTCGATTTCTAAGCCCCAGCCAGAAACACATTCTGCAAATATCCGCGTAGCGGAGCAGCAGGAGAGAGGTGTACCTCTCTCCTGTTTTTCATTGGGGTACTGCAAAAATGTTTCTGGGATTGAGCCTGCTGGTGGTCGGCGTAGTGCTGTGCCTGAACGGTCTCTGGCAGATGGGCCGCATTCAGGACCGCGAGATCATCCTGATCAACGCGGTTGCGGCGCTGGTGTTCTTTGCCACCGTCCTACTGATCGCGCTGGCGGCGCAGCAGCCAGCGGACCTGCTGGATGCAGGCATGACACTGCTGTTCGGGACCACCTATCTGTGGGTTGCCTACAACCGCACCTTTGCGTCCAGCGGCGAGGGGCTGGGCTGGTTCAGCGGCTTTGTGGCGCTGACCGCGGCCCCCATGGTGCTGCGGGTCCTGGCGCAGGCAGACGGGCTGTTCGATGTGTGGCTGGCCGGATGCTGGGCCGCCTGGTCCGGGCTATGGTTCTTGTATTTCCTGAACCTCGCTCTCAGGCGCGGCAACCCCCAGCTTACCGCCATTGCAACGCTGCTGTGCGGGATCTTCACGGGCTGGCTGCCGGGGCTGGCGGTGCTGCACGGCTTGGGCGGGTGAACCCGCACAAAAAAGCCGGCCCAAAATGGGCCGGCTTTCTCATTTTCACTGGACGCTGGGCGCGTCAGGCGTGGTCCTCCTGCGGCAGCGACCCTTTGCCATGGCCGCTCATGCCGCCTGAGACTTCCTCAGTGGCCTCATCCGCCAGCTCTTCCGGCAGGATCAGGTTCAGCACGATGGCAATCAGCGCGGCCGGCAGGATCCCCGAAGCGGCCAGGATGCGCAGGGTATCGGGCAGGTACTGCAACGCATTCGGCGAGCCGGGCTTGAGGTTCATCACCTCCAGCTGCAGGCCAAAGCCGATCGACAGCGCGATGGCGAAGATCACCATGTTGCGGCGGTTCCAGACCACGTCCGACAGCATCGAGACGCCGGCGGACACCACCATGCCGAACATCACGATCACACCGCCGCCCAGAACTTCGATCGGGATGGTTCGGATCAGCGCGCCGACTTTGGGCACCAGCCCGCAGATGATCAGGAAGATCGCGCCGATGGTCACCACATGGCGGCTCATCACACCGGTCATGGCAATCAGGCCGACGTTCTGGCTGAAGGAGGTGTTGGGCAGCCCGCCGAACAGCCCGGCAATCGCGGTGCCGACACCGTCGGCATAGGTTGCGCCCTGGATCTCCTTGTCGGTGGCCTCGCGGCCCGCGCCGCCCTTGGTGATGCCGCTGACATCGCCGACGGTCTCAACCGCGCTGACAAAGGACATCAGGCAGAAGCCGATGACCGCAGCCGTCGTGATCTCAATGCCGTATCTGAACGGGTTCGGCAGCCCAAAGGCGGCTGCCCGGTCCCAGCTTTGGCCAATGCTTTCAAAGGTGACCAGGCCAAAGAACATCGAATAGACATAGCCGATCAGGATGCCGATCAGCACCGCCGAAACCGACAGCATGCCGCGGGTGAAGAACTTGAGCCCCAGGGTGGAGAAGATCACCACCATCGCCACCGACCAGTTCAGCAGGCTGCCGTATTCTTCCTTGCCGAAGGCCTTGGCCGGCACACCGCCAGCCGCATATTCGATGCCGACCCGCACCAGATAGAGGCCGATCATCAGCACCACCAGACCGGTCACCAGCGGCGGCAGGGCAAAGCGGATGCGCCCGATGATTGTCCCGAGGGCCGCGTGGAACAAGCCGCCAATCAGCACCCCGCCGAATATCGCGGGGAGCGCCTCAACCCCCTTGCCGGCAACCAGCGGGATCATGATCGGAATAAAGGCAAAGCTGGTGCCCTGCACGATCGGCAAGCGCGCACCAACCGGGCCCATTCCGATCGACTGGAACAGCGTCGCGATGCCGGCAAACAGCATCGACATCTGGATCAGGTAGCTCATGTCCGGGAAGCCCTGCGCCCCCGCATCAGAGCCAAAGCCAAAACCCGCCGCACCTGAAATGATTATCGCGGGCGTGATGTTCGAGACGAACATCGCCAGCACATGCTGGATGCCCAGGGGCACGGCCTGCATCAGCGGCGGGGTGTAGTTGGGATCGCGCAGCTGCGCTGGCGTCCCAAGGGAAGTGTCAGCCATGAATATTCTCCTGTCGGTCATGGGGATCTCGCCGCTTCTTGTTGTTGTGTGAGCGGCTTCGGGTTTTTCTGGGGGCTACTCTGAAATTACCGTGTAGGGGTCCTGGAACCAGTGTTCTTCCAGGTTCGGGGTTTGTCCGATGCGGTCGACCACGATGTACTGGCCGGGTGCGCCCAGCGGGGCGAGCACCCCGTGCCAGGTGCCGCGGTGCAGGTTGATGGACTGGCCCGGCTGGCTGATGAAGGCCTGCAGGTTGGCCGGCACGCCGCCGGCGTCATCCGCCACCACAACCAGCATCGGAACGCCGCTCACAGGCACAAAGGCCTGGCTGCCGTCGGGGTGGCGCTCCACCATGTCCACCTTGTGCGGCAGATGGCGGGCCTTGGCGTCGAACAGGCTGATGCCTGCCCGGCCGCCCTCTCCGAAATCCAGGGCTGCGCGGTCGTGATGACGCCCGCACATGCCCTGATTGATCATCTTGTCCGGCGCGCCGGCGACCTCGATCACGTCGCCATAGGGCGCAAAAGCCTCTGCGGTCAGCGGCACGGCGGTCAGCAGGCGGCTCATGGCAGCAAATCCTGCAACCGGAACTGGGCGATACGCTCCACCTGACGGCAGGCCTCATCGAACTCGGTTGCCCGGTCGTTGTGAATGCGGCGGTGGAACGCCTCCATGATCGACGCCTTGTTGTGGTCGCGCACCGCGATGATGAAGGGGAAGCCGTGCTTCTCCACGTATTCGGTGTTGAGCCGGGTAAAGGTCTCGCGTTCGTCATCGGTCAGCATATCAAGGCCGGCACTGGATTGTTCCGAGGTGCTCTCGGCGGTCAAACGGCCCGCGGCGGCCAGTTTGCCAGCCAGATCCGGGTGCGCGGTCAGCACACCAATGCGCTCTTCCTCGCTGGCGGTGCGGAAGATCCGGCACAGCGCGTTGTGAACCCCTGCAGCGCAGTCATGCGCCGGACCCAGCTCCAGATCAAATGCGCGGTCGGCAATCCAGGGCGAATGCTCGAAGATCGAACCGAACTTGGCAACGAACTCCTCACGCTCCATCCGGCTGGGGCGCTCGCGCTTGACCGGCGGATGGGTTTCCGCCCAATGCCCGGCAATGTCGACGCGGCGCGGGCACCAGACGCCATCGAAGCCCTGGATGTAGTCGATGAAGCGCTTGAGGCCCGCGATCTTGCCCGGGCGTCCGACCAGACGGCAGTGCAGCCCGATGGTCATCATCTTCGGCGCGCCAGCTTCGCCCTCGGCATAGATCACGTCAAAGGCATCCTTCAGATACTGGAAGAAATGCTCACCCGTGATCCAGCCCGGCGAATTGGAGAACCGCATGTCGTTGGCTTCCAGCGTGTAGGGGATGATCAGCTGATCGCGCCCGCCGGTTTCCAGCCAATAGGGCAGGTCGTCGTCGTAGGTGTCGGAAATGTAGTCGAACCCGCCTTCCTCGGCCACCAGCCGCACCGTGTTGGCGCTGCAGCGCCCGGTGTACCAGCCGCGCGGGCGCTCGCCGGTCACCTCGGTGTGCAGACGCACGGCTTCGGCAATTGCGGCGCGCTCTTCGTCTTCGGCCATGTCCTTGTGCTCGACCCATTTCAGGCCGTGGCTGGCGATTTCCCAGTCCGCGTCCTTCATCGCCTGCACCTGCTCAGGGCTGCGGGCCAGCGCGGTGGCGACGCCATAGATGGTCAGCGGAATGCCCGCGCCGGTGAACAGCCGGTGCAGCCGCCAGAACCCGGCGCGGCTGCCGTATTCATAGATCGACTCCATGTTCCAGTGGCGCTGGCCAGGCCATTGCGCGGCACCGGGAATGTCGGACAGAAAGGCCTCCGAGGCTGCATCCCCGTGCAGGATGCAGTTCTCGCCGCCTTCTTCATAGTTAAGGACAAATTGCACGGCAGCTTTGGCCCCATTGGGCCACTGCGGGTCAGGTGCCTCAGCACCGTACCCGCGCAAGTCACGAGGATAGCGCGTCACGACTGGTCTCCTGTCTGTTTCATTGTTTATAGAACAAAATAATCCCGTTCGGCTTTCAGTATATTTTTGAAAGAACTTTTTGACTCTTCCTTCTGTATGCAATGGGCTGATGCGCGCATACCTAGGGAAACGGAATTGAAAGGAGGCTGGCATGGCCGGATTTCTGACCACCCATGTGCTGGACACCGCCCGCGGCTGCCCGGCGGAAGGGCTGAAGATCGACCTGTACCGGATCGAGAACGGCGAGCGCATCCACTTGCGCAGCCTGACCACCAATGACGACGGGCGCACCGATGAGCAGATCCTGCCCGCGGGCGAGTTTGCCACCGGCACTTATGAGCTGGTGTTCCACGCAGGCGGCTATCTGCGCGCCACCGGCCAGGCGGGTGCCGATCCGCTGTTCCTGGACGAGGTGCCGCTGCGTTTCGGCATGAGCGAGGCGGACAGCCACTATCACGTGCCGCTGCTGCTGTCGCCCTACGGCTATTCGACCTACCGCGGCAGCTGAGCCGCACGCCCCAAGATACCTCTCCTCCCGCTTGGCATCTGCCGGCGGTTCCCGCCTCAGGAAACTGAGGCGGGCTTTTTCATTCCGGGGGCAGCGACGCCTGGATGTGATCCACCATGAAATCCATGAACAGCCGCACCTTGGGATCCTGGTGGCGGCGGTGGACATAGAGGCAAGCCATCTGGATCGGGATCGGCGGCTCCTCCGCCAGCACCGGCACCAGCCGGCCGGAGGCAAGATGCTCCGAAATCTCGAACACCGGTTTCAGGATGATCCCGTGCCCGTCCAGCGCCCAGCTGGTCAGCACATCGCCGTGGTCGGACTCAAACGGCCCGGTGACAGTCACACGCTTGACGCCGTCATGGCTGCGGAGCGGCCATTGGAACTCCGGTGCGCCGGGATAGCGCAGGTTCAGGCAGTCGTGGGCCTCCGTCTTCAGCTCCTCGCTGTTTTTCGGCTGCCCGCGCCGCTTGATATACTCCGGCGCCGCGCACAGCACCCGGGGGCAGTCAGCGATCTTGCGGATGCGCAGGTTTGAATCCTCCGGCACGCCGAGGAAAAACGCCGCGTCCAGCCCCTCGGCCGCCAGGTCCAGCTTGCGGTCCGACAGCCGCAGCCGGATGGAGATCAGCGGATAGGCTTCTTTGAACTTCGGCACCGCCGGCGCAATCAGCCGCTGCCCCAGCCCCAGGGGCGCCGCCACATACAGCGTGCCGCGCGGGGTTTGGGTGACGCTGCTGATATCAGCCTCTGCCTCATCCACCGCCTCCAGGATCTTCACCGCACCGCGGTAGAACAGGTTGCCCTGCTCGGTCGGGTTCAACAGCCGCGTTGTGCGCTGGAACAGACGCACGTTAAGGTGTTCTTCCAGCTGGGAAATCCGCGACGACGCCACGGCAGCCGAGATCCGCATGTCGCGCGCCGCGGCGGACATATTGCCAAGTTCATAGACACGGACAAAGGTGCGGATATTGTCGAGATAGGCCATTCACGTATTCTTTGTGTTATTTTGAAACAGCTTGGATTTTTTACCTAATACATGAAAATAGCGGCATGCTCTAGTCTTAGGTCAAAGCTTATGAGGAGAGAACAATGGAAGAGCTTGTGATCATGTGGGACTGGCTGGGCTTTGCGGTCCGCTGGCTTCATGTTATCACCGCCATTGCCTGGATCGGGTCGTCCTTCTACTTCGTCGCGCTGGACCTTGGCCTGCGGAAAGTTCCGCATCTGCCGGTCGGCGCGCACGGCGAGGAATGGCAGGTCCACGGCGGCGGTTTTTATCACATCCAGAAGTACCTGGTGGCGCCGGAGAACATGCCGGACCATCTGATCTGGTTCAAATGGGAAAGCTACGCCACCTGGCTGTCAGGCGCGGGGCTGCTGATGATCGTCTACTGGGCGGGCGGCGAGCTGTACCTGATCGACTCGACCAAGGCCGATCTGGCCCTGTGGCAGGGCATCCTGATTTCCGGCGCCTCGCTCAGCATCGGCTGGCTGGTCTATGACTTCCTGTGCAAATCGCCGCTGGGGGAAAAGCCGACCTTCCTGATGGTGCTGCTGTTCGTGCTGCTGGTCGCCATGGGCTGGGGCTACAACCAGATCTTCACCGGCCGCGCCGTGATGCTGCACCTGGGCGCCTTCACCGCTACCATCATGACAGCAAACGTCTTTTTCATCATCATGCCGAACCAGCGCATCGTGGTGAAGGACCTGCAGGAAGGCCGCACGCCGGATGCCAAATACGGCAAGATCGCCAAGCTGCGCTCGACCCATAACAACTATCTGACGCTGCCGGTTGTCTTCTTGATGCTGTCGAACCACTACCCGCTGGCCTTTGCCACCGAGTACAACTGGCTGATCGCGGCGCTGGTGTTCCTGATGGGTGTGACCATCCGCCATTACTTCAACAGCAACCACGCGGGCACCAGCAATCCCACCTGGACTTGGCCCGTGACCGCCATCCTGTTCATCGGCATCATGATCCTGAGCCAGGCGCCGCTGCAGCAGGACACCTACGAAGAGTCCGAGGCGCGGGAGCTGACCAAATCCGAGCAAGTCTTTGCCAGCAACCAGCATTTCGAGGACGTGATGAATGTGGTGCCGGGCCGCTGCGCCATGTGCCACGCGCGGGAGCCCTACTATGAAGGCATCCGCCGCGCGCCCAAGAACGTGCTGCTGGAAACCCCGGCAGATGTGGCGAAATACGCCAAGGAGATCTATCTCCAGGCCGGTGCCACACACGCGATGCCGCCCGCCAACGTGACCTATATGGAGGAGGAGGAGCGCGCCCTGATCCGCCGCTGGTACGGCAGCGCGTCAAAGGATCAGCCCTTCTCGCTGGCTGCAAACTAAGGCACCATCACCTGCAAATTCCAATGGCCCCGCCCCCTGGCGGGGCCATTTTCCGTCCAGCACCGGGCGTGCACCGCCTGTACAGCCCGATGCAGCAAGAGCATGGAACCAAACAGCCCCGCCGTATGTTATATTGATATGGGGTTTGCCCAATTGTGCCGGAGACCCGGTGTCTTCCGGCCTGTTCAGCCACAGCGCCGATCCCTTTCGGGCACCCTTTCACCGGCGAATAAGCCGGGCGCTGGCCGTTTGGGACCGCGGCAACACTGCGGGGTTTGGGCGCTGAAGGAGGTAATGTGATGTTCAAGAAGACTTTCGCTATTGGATTTGCACTCTGCACCACCCTGGCCGCCTGCGGTGACACAACCGGCGAGCGGCTGGTCTATGGCGCGGGCGCTGGTGCCGCCGGCGCGGCGGTTCTGGACGGCAACGTGGCCGCGGGGGCCGCTGTCGGAGCTGCGGCGAACCTGCTTTACTGCGAGGAAAACCCCCACCGCTGCTAAGGCGGGAGTCATTTCATATCAGGCGGGCCAGCTGTGCCCGCCTTTCCTTTGGCGCAGTGGCTGCTTGGCAGCCGTTACTTGCCGGGGCTGCTTGGCAGCCGTTACTTGCCGGTCTCACTGTGCCGGAAGGCCGCCAGCCCGCGTTTCACCGCATAGTCGACAAACAGGCGGATCTTGGGATCCTGCAGCTTGCGGTGCGGGTACAGGCAGCCGAAAATGGTCGGCTCCGGCGGGGTGTCCGGCAGCACCTCCACCAGCGCGCCGGAGCGCAGATGCGCGGCGACGTCAAACCGCGGCTTGTTGACGATGCCGCGCCCGTCCAGCGCCCAAGCCGTCAGCACGTCGCTGTCATCGGCGTCGTATTTCCCCGAAACCTCCAGCTTGCGCGGCCCCTCCGGCGTCTCCAGTGTCCAGAAATATTCGGGCGAGCGCGGGTAGCGCAGCAGCAGGCAATTGTGGCCAGTGAGCAGATCCTCCGGCACTTGCGGCGTGCCGTGGCGCTCCAGATACTCCGGAGCGGCGCAAAGAACCCGCGCGCATTCAGCGATCTTGCGCATTTTCAGGGTCGAGTCATGCGGCACCCCGATGAAAAACGCCACATCCAGCCCATCGGCCAGAATGTCGACCTTGCGGTCGGACATCCGCATCCGGATTTCGGTGGCGGGGTAGTCCTCGACAAATCCCGGCACCAGCGGCGCGATGATGCGGCGGCCGACACCCAGCGGCGCGGTCACCCGGATCACCCCGCGCGGCGCCTCGGAGAACTGCGAGACCACCGCCTCGGCGTCCTCAATCGATTCGAGCACCTTCTTGGCCTCGGTATAAAACAGCTGCCCGACCTCGGTCGGGGTCAGCGATCTCGTGGTGCGGTTGAACAGGCGCACGCCAAGATGCTTTTCAAGCTCCTTGATCCGCTTGCTGGCCACCGCCGGAGTCAGCCGCAGATCCCGCCCGCCAGAGGTGATGCTGCCCAGTTCGACGACTCGGGTAAACACCCGCAGGGATTCCAGATAAGACATGGTTCACAGACCTTTACGGGGCGCATCTGCCGCTTGCCCTTTACCACGGCAGGCGGCAGACACGCCGGTTCCGGCACCTACTAACCTAACCATTTTCAACAGGGTGTTGAAAGCCTTTCGCGATTGCGGCCGTTAACCGTGGCAGTCGGACAAGGTAAAAATGACCCAACAGAATTAGAAGCTGTCCAGCGACTACTTGGAGGCCAGATGGAACATCAAAACGACATTCGCTTTCTGCTGAACGGGCGGGAGCTTTCGGTCAAGGACGTCAAGGCCACCACCACCCTGCTGGATTTCCTGCGGCTGGAGCAGCGCCTGACCGGCACCAAGGAAGGCTGCGCCGAGGGCGACTGCGGCGCCTGCACCGTGCTGGTGGGCCGTCTGCACAATGGCGCGCTGCGCTATGAGGCGGTGAATGCCTGCATCCGTTTCCTGGCATCGCTCAACGGCTGCCACGTGGTGACGGTTGAGCATCTGTCCGGCCCCAAGGGCCGTCTGCACCCGGTGCAGCAGGCAATGGTCGAATATCACGGCAGCCAGTGCGGCTTCTGCACCCCCGGTTTCGTGATGTCACTCTATGCGCTGTGGATGGAAAACCCGCAGCCGACCGAGGCGCAGGTGGAAACCGCGGTGCAGGGCAACCTCTGCCGCTGCACCGGCTATGAGCCGATTGTGAAGGCCGCGCTGGCGGTGAACCAGTACGGCACCCCGGCCAATGACTACCTGAACACCGAGCGTGAGAGCCTGACCGCCAAGCTGAAGGCGATCCAGCCGCAGGCCCGCGTTGTGACCGGCCCCGAGGATGACCGCGCCATCCTGCCGCTGGATGCGGCGGATCTGGCAGAGGTGCTGGCAGAGAACCCTAAGGCGACCATTGTTGCCGGCTCCACCGATGTGGGCCTGTGGGTCACCAAGTTCATGAAACCGATCTCTCCGGTGGTGTTTGTCGCCCACCTGGAGGAGCTGAAGGCCATCGAGCTGACGGATGAGGCGCTGACCATCGGTGCCGGCGTCACCTATACCGAAAGCGAGGCAGCGATCCGCGATGCCTTCCCGCATCTGAGCGCCTACTGGGACCGCATCGCCGGCTGGCAGGTGCGCAACATGGGCACCATCGGCGGCAATATCGCCAACGGCTCCCCTATCGGGGATACCCCGCCGGTGCTGATCTCGCTGGGGGCTGAGGTGACGCTGCAGAAGAAGGGCGGTTCGCGCACGCTGCCGCTGGAGGATTTCTTTATCGACTACGGCAAGCAGGACCGCGAGCCGGGTGACTTTGTGGCCTCGATCCGTATCCCGCTGCGCCGCGACGGGCAGATTGATGCTGCCTACAAGATCTCCAAGCGCCGGGATGAGGATATTTCCTCGGTTGCGGCAGGCGTCAGCGTCACCGTGAAGGACGGCGTGATCGCCTCTGCGCGCATCGCTTTTGGCGGCATGGCAGCCACGCCCAAGCGCGCTGCCGGTGCCGAGGCCGCGCTTGTGGGCCAGCCCTGGGGCGAGGCCGCGTTTGACGCCGCAGCCGAGGCGGTGAAGCAGGACTTCACCCCGCTCAGCGACTGGCGCGCCTCCGCGGAGTACCGCGCGCTGACGGCCAGCAACCTGCTGCGCCGCTTTTACCTGGAACATGACGCGGGAACCGCCGGTGCCGTCCGGCTGGCCGTCGCCTGAGGAGGATTTGAGATGAAAGACCATCAGACCATCAGCGGCGCCGTGCACCATGACCGCCAGCACGACAGTGCCATCAAGCATGTGACGGGCCGCGCCGAATACACCGACGATATCGCCGAACCCTATGGCACGCTGCACGCTTACCTGGGTGTCTCCACCGTCGCCCACGCCAATATCAAGGGCATCGACCTCAGTGCCGTGCGCGCCGCACCCGGCGTGGTGGACGTGCTGACCGCCGATGACATCCCCGGCGTCAACGACATCAGCCCCACCGGCAAGCATGACGAACCGGTGTTCCCGACCGAGAAGGTCGAATTCCACGGCCAGCCGATGTTTGCGGTGATCGCCGAAACCCGCGATGCCGCCCGCCGCGCCGCCGAACTGGCGCAGGTGGATTACGAGGTGCTGCCGCACGCGCTGGACCCGGTCCAGGCGCAGGAAGCCGGCTATCCGATGATCACCGACCCGCTGAAGCTGGAGCGCGGCGATGTGGAGGCAGGCCGCAAGGGCGCTGCCCACCGCATTCAGGCGCAGATGGCAGTCGGCGGCCAGGACCACATGTATCTGGAGGGCCACATCGCATTCGCCATTCCGGGCGAGGACGAGGATGTGACCGTGCATTGCTCCACCCAGCACCCGAGCGAGGCGCAGCATATGGTGGCGCATGTTCTGGGCGTGGCGAACAACGCGGTCACCGTCAACGTGCGCCGGATGGGCGGCGGCTTTGGCGGCAAGGAAAGCCAGATGAACCTGTTCTGCGCGGTGGCTGCGATTGCCGCGAAGAAGCATAACCGCCCGGTGAAGATCCGCCCGGACCGCGATCAGGACATGACCGCCACCGGCAAGCGCCATGACTTCGTGATCGACTATGACGTGGCCTTTGACGACGCGGGCCGCATCCAGGCGGTCGAGGGCGGCTTTGCTGCGCGCTGCGGCTATTCCTCGGACCTGTCCGGTCCGGTCACCGACCGCGCGCTGTTCCATGCGGATAACGCCTATTTCTACCCGAACGTGCTGCTGAAAAGCCGCCCGATGAAGACCAACACCGTCTCCAACACCGCCTTCCGCGGCTTTGGCGGCCCGCAGGGTGTGGTCGCCGCCGAGCGGATGATCGAAGAGATCGCCTATGCCCTGGGCAAGGACCCGTTGGATGTGCGCAAGGCCAACTTCTATGGCGAGGAAGGCCGCGACCTGACACCTTACCATCAGAAGGTGGAGGACAACATCCTCGACCGGCTGATCGGGGAGCTGGAGGAAAACGCCGAATACCGCAAGCGCCGCGAGGAGATCATCGCCTTCAACAAGGAGTCGAAGATCATCAAGAAGGGCATTGCGCTCACGCCGGTGAAATTCGGCATCTCCTTCACCGCGACATGGTACAATCAGGCGGGTTCGCTGATCCATGTCTACAATGACGGCTCGATCCACCTGAACCATGGCGGCACCGAGATGGGGCAGGGCCTCAACACCAAGGTGGCGCAGGTTGTGGCCGATGCCTTCCAGGTGGATTTCGAGCGCATCAAGATCACCAAGACCACCACCGAGAAGGTGCCGAACACCTCCGCCACCGCGGCCTCGTCCGGGTCGGACCTCAACGGCATGGCGGCGCTGGATGCGGCGGAGCAGATCATTGCCCGGCTGACCAAGTTCGCAGCAGAGAAGTACGGCGTGTCCGAGGCGGAGGTCGAATTCCTGCCCAACCGGGTGCGCGTCGGCAGCGAGGTGATCGCCTTCGACACGCTGGTGAAGGAGGCCTATATGGCCCGCGTCCACCTGTCGGCGGCGGGGTTCTACAAGACGCCGGAAATCCATTGGGACCGCGCGGCCGGCAAGGGCCAGCCCTTCTTCTACTACGCCTATGGCGCGTCCTGCTCCGAGGTGTCAGTCGACACGCTGACCGGCGAATACCGGGTGGAGCGCACCGACATCCTGCATGACGTGGGCCGCTCCTTGAACCCGATCCTGGACAAGGGCCAGGTGGAGGGCGCCTTCATCCAGGGCATGGGCTGGCTCACCACCGAGGAACTGTGGTGGGACTGCGAAGGCCGCCTGCGCACCCATGCGCCCTCGACCTACAAGATCCCGCTGGCCTCTGACCGGCCGCGCATCTTCAACACCCGGCTGGCCGAATGGTCGGTGAACAAGAAGCGCACCATCAAGCGGTCCAAGGCCGTGGGCGAGCCGCCGTTCATGCTGGGCATCTCGGTGTTCGAGGCGCTGTCGATGGCTGTTGCCAGCACCGCGGACTACAAGGTCTGCCCGCGCCTGGATGCGCCGACCACGCCGGAGCGCGTGCTGATGGCGATCGAAACCCTCAAAGGGCAGGGCTGAGCCATGGCCCGCCGCCTTTCCCTCCAGGACTTTCTGGCCAGCCACAGCCGTGTGGTGCAGGTCGCGCTGACCCGCGTTCGCGGTTCCTCCCCGCGCGAAACCGGCACCTGCATGTTTGTGGCGGCAGAGGGCCTCTGGGGGACCATTGGCGGCGGCCAGCTGGAATATATCGCCATTGACCACGCGCGGCGGATGCTGAAGCAGGACGTGATCAGCGACACGCTGGATGTGCCGCTGGGGCCGGAGATCGGCCAGTGCTGCGGCGGCCGGGTGGAGATGTCGCTGGTGCAGATGCGCCAGGCCGACCGCGACGATGCCATTGCCCGCCAGCAGGCCGAGGAGCAGGCGCTGCCGCATGTCTATGTGATGGGCGCGGGCCACGTCGGCCGGGCGCTCGCGGATCTGTTCCAGCACCTGCCGGTGCGCTGCATCCTGATCGACCAGCGCGCCGAAGAACTCGCCCTGTGCCAGGCGGATGTGGAAATCCGCCAGAGCGCCATTCCCGAGATCGACATCGCGCAGGCCCTTGCGGGCAGCGCGTTTATCGTTCTCACCCATGATCATGCGCTCGACTTCCTGCTTGCCTCCGCTGCCCTGCAGCGCGGCGATGCGGGATACGTGGGCCTGATCGGATCGGCCACCAAGCGGGAGAAGTTCCGCCGCTGGTGCCGGGACCATTGCGACGGTCTGGGAACCGACCGTCTCATCTGCCCCATCGGGGCAGGCGGCAGCCGCGACAAGCGGCCCAGCGTCATCGCGGCCTTCGTGGCGGCGGAAGTGATCGCTGATTTGACCTCTGAAACTGCCGCGTCCGCTCCATCACGGAGCACAGACCTGCCTGAAACGGGCAAGCAACCGGACGCAGAGGGAGACACGGCTGGAGCAATCAGCCGGTAAGGACTGCGTCCTCTGATAGGAGGAGGCCGCCATGACCACAGGGCGGAGCTATACGTACAAACTGTTCGCGCGGAATGACTTCAGTGCATTCTGGGCGCTGTTCACCGACAACCTGATCAACCTGATCGTGCTTTCGGGCATCTGTCAGTTTGTGTTCAACATGCCCGCCGACATCGTGTTCGGCCGCATCGTGCCCGGCGCCGCAGTGGCGATCCTGGCCGGTATCGCGGTTTACACCTGGCTGGCCAAGCACACCGCCGAGAAAGAAGGGCGCGACGTGACCGCGCTGCCCTATGGCATATCGACCCCGGTGATGTTCGTCTATCTGTTCGGGGTGATCGGGCCGATCTACTGGTCCACCAATGACGCCATGCTGGCCTGGCAGGTGGGCATTGGCGCGGGCTTTATGGGCGGCATCGTGGCCGCGATGGGCGCCATCGTCGGCCCCTGGCTCAAGCGGGTGACCCCGCGCGCCGGTATGCTGGGCACCTTGTGCGGCATCGCGCTGGTGTTCATCGGCACCGTGCCGCTGGCAACGATCTTTGAAAACCCCTTCATCGGCTTTGCCTCGATGATCATCATCCTGTGGGGCCTGGTCGGCCGCCACCGGCTGCCGTTCAACATTCCCGCCGGTCTGCTGGCGCTGATCGTCGGTACCGTTGTGGCGCTTGGCATGGGCGAGGCTTCGGTGTCTCTGGATGGCGTCGGCGTCTACCTGCCGGTCCCCTACTTCGGTGACCTGATTGCAGGTATCCAGCATCTGTTCGCCAACCCGGAGCTGTTCCTGGTTCTGGTGCCGGTGCAGATCTACAACTTCATTGAAACCATGAACAACGTCGAAAGCGCCGAAGCGGCTGGCGACCACTATCCGGTGGGCCTGTGCCAGGTTACCGATGGTGTCGGCACCATGATCGGTGCGGTCTTCGGCTCGCCGTTCCCGACCACCGCCTATATCGGCCACCCGGCCTATAAGCGGATGGGCGCGCGCTCGGGCTACATCATCGGTGTTGGCCTGGTGATCCCCTTTGCCGCCTTCTTTGGCCTGCTGGCGTTCCTCAACAACCTGATCCCCGTGGCCGCTGCCGCGCCGGTGCTGGTGTTTGTGGCGCTGAGCCTGGTGACCAATACCGCCCATTCAGTGAAGACCGACCACATCGCCGCCGTGACCATCGCGATGATGCCGCATGTCTCTGCCTTCCTAGTGATCAAATGGGGCGCGCTGGCCGGAGCCTTGGGCGCACTGGGTGCCACTGGCATGGCGCAGCTGGGCGATCCGGAGCTGACCGCAGCGCTGCTGCAGCAGGGCGCGCATTACGAAGGCCATCTGGCGCTCAGCCAGGGTGCCATCCTGACCGGCCTGATCTGGGGCGCCATCGTGGCCAGCGTGATCGACGGCGACTTCCGCAACGCGGGCGGCTTTGCCCTGGCGGCGGCGGGGATGTCGCTGGTCGGCGTGATCCACTCTGCCAGCCTGCATTGGCCGGAGTTCAACGGCATCGCCCTGGGCTACCTGATCGCGGCCGGCTTCCTGTTCATCTACCCGATCTTCCACAAGGCGGATGAGCATGAGGAAGAGCCGGAGGACGGTGTGAAACCCCATGTGCCGCATCTGCCGGCGGGCGAATAATCCCAAGTGAAGAGGGGCAGGGGGCCGCGCGTTCCCTGCCTGCGAACCAAGGACATCAAAGACATGACATCGAAACAGACGCTGCTGCGCGGGCGGGTGCTTTCCTTCACCGCCGAGCCGCAAGGCCCCGAGGACACCAGCGCCTATGAGTTCATCGAGGACGGCGCGCTGCTGGTCGCAGACGGCATGATCCTGGCCAAAGGCAGCTATGGAGACCTCGCACAGCAGGCGGCAGGCGCCGAGGTGATCGACCACCGCCCGCACATCCTGATGGCCGGCTTCATCGACACCCACCTGCATTTCCCGCAGGTGCAGGTGATTGCCTCCTGGGGCTCGCAGCTCTTGGAATGGCTGAACAACTACACCTTCCCGGAGGAGGTCCGCTTTGCCGCTGCAGGCCACAGTGCCGAGATGGCCGGGCATTTCTTCGACCTGCTGACCGCGCATGGCACCACCACCGCCGTCGCCTATTGCTCGGTCCACAAAACCTCCGCCGAGGCCTATTTCACCGAGGCCGCCCGCCGCAACATGCGGATGATCGGCGGCAAGGTGCTGATGGACCGCAACGCGCCTGAAGGCCTGCTGGACACGCCGGTCAGCGGTTACGACGACACCAAGGAGCTGATTGCGAAATACCACGGCAAGGGCCGCGGCATGTATGCAATCACCCCCCGCTTTGCCATCACCTCCACCCCCGGTCAGATGGAAATGGCCGGCGCGCTGGTGAAAGAGCACCCGGACTGCTACGTGCAGACCCACCTGTCGGAAAACCATGACGAGATCGCCTTTACCGCCGAGCTCTACCCGCAGGCGCGCGACTATCTGGATGTCTACCAGTCCTATGGGCTGCTGACCGAAAAGATGCTGCTCGGCCACTCGATCCACCTGCAGCCGCGCGAGATCGACGCGCTGGCCGAGACCCAGGCCAAGCCGGTGTTCTGCCCGACCTCCAACCTGTTCCTTGGCAGCGGGTTGTTTGACGATGCAGGCCTGCGCAGCCGCGGCATCACCAATGCGATTGCCACCGACATCGGGGCCGGCACCAGCTATTCCATGCTGCAGACCCTGAACGAGGGCTACAAGGTGCTGCAATTGCAGAACCAGAAGCTGCACCCGCTGCGCGCCTTCCATTGGATCACCCGCGGCAACGCGGTGGCGCTGGGGCTGGAGGATAAGGTGGGCACGCTGGAGGCCGGCACCGAGGCCGATATCGTGGTGCTCGATTCCCGCGCCACGCCGGCGATGGACCTGCGGATGCAGCGGGCCGAGACCCTATCGGAAGAACTGTTTATCCTGCAGACGCTGGGCGACGACCGCTCCATCGCGCAGACCTATGCGGCTGGCAAGCCGATGAAGACGGCGCCATAAAGACGGCGCCCTCAAAAACCGCCGCGCCGGGCTAGGTTTCCTGGCTGCGGCGGATCCCGGTGCCGGTTTCCGGCGGCGGAAAACGGCCAGGAAAAATCGGTTTTTCCTGGCCGGAATTCTTGCAGAATTCCGGTGCCGCGGCGGGCTACGCTGCGAAAATCACCTCCGCCCGCAGGCCGGGTTTTGCGCCGGACAGGCGCAGCCCGGCCCCGTGCAGGCTGGCAATCGCCGCCACCAGGCTCAGCCCCAGGCCGCTGCCCGGCGTGGTCCGGCTCCGCTCCAGCCGGTAAAGGCGGCGCAGCACCTTCTGGTGCTCCGCCTCGGGGATACCGGGGCCGTGGTCGCGAACCGACAGCACCGCCGCCGCCCCGTCCCGGCGCAGCGACAGGCTGATGGCTGTGCCTTCGGGGGTATGGCGCAGCGCGTTTTCAATGAGGTTGGCCAGCAGCTGGCCGAGCAGGGCGCGGTCGCCGGTGACGGTGACCGGCGCATCCGGCAGGCTGAGGCTGAGGCTGCGGTTCTGCTCCTCTGCCGCGGGCTCATAGATCTCGGCAAAGGTGGCGGCGACTTCGCACAGATCCACCGCCTCGAACCGCGACCGCGGCGCGCCGTCCTCCAGCTGGGCGATCTGCAGCAGCGCCTGGAAAGTGCTGGTGATGCCGCGGGTCTCCTCCAGCGCCTTGTCCGCCAGCGCCTGCGCCTCTTGCGGCAGATCCGGCACCTCCTGCAGGCGCGACAGCTGCACCGCCACCCGCTGGATCGGGGTCTTCAAGTCATGCGCGATATCCGCCGAGACCTGCCGCAGCGCCTCGGTCGCCTGCTGCTGCGCCTGCGCCATGCGGTTCACGCTGCGGCCGATGCGGCTGATATCGCCGTGCGTCTGCCCGCTCTCCGGCACCCGCGCGCCAAGGTCGCCGGAAGTGAGCGCCGACAGCGTGCGCTCAATCCCCCGCAAGGAACGGGCCGACCGGCGCGCCAGCAGCACCCCGCCCAGCATCGCCAGGGCGGTTGCCGGCAGCAGGCTGAACAGGAACACCCACAGGAACGTCTGGCGCAGGTCGTCCAGCGGTTTGGCGCTTTGCGCCACGGTCAGCAGGCCGCCGTGGATGTATTCGCTGAGCGAGATGAAGCGGCCGGAAATCTCCACCGGCTCCGGCCCCAGCGCCACCACCCGGAACCCCTCCTGCTGCTGCATGATCGCCGCATTGCCGGCCACCACCCGGCCGCCGGGGCGGCGGTAGCTGAGCAGGCGGCGCTGCGGATCGGTCTCGCGGGTTTCGGCATTGACCAGCGCCGCCAGCGCAGCGGCGGAGGGCGTGGCGCGATAGCCTGCCATGTCCTGAGTCAGGCTCTCCTCGATCGCCTGCCGCTGGGCGCCGTGGGCCACGTAATAGGTGATCCCGAGGCTGAGCGAGCTGGCGGCAACAAACAGCAGCGACAGCCACAGCGACTGCCGCATCGGCGAGGAGCGCAGCAGCACCCGCGCCCGGCGGAGGAGGTCAGCCGGCAATCCGGTACCCCGCGCCGCGCACGGTCTCAATGAGTTCGCTGTCAAAGGGCTTGTCGACCTTGGCGCGCAGGCGGGAGATATGGGTCTCCACCACATTGGTCTGCGGGTCAAAGCTGATGTCCCAGACCGCCTCCAGCAGCATGGTGCGGGTCTGCACCCGGCCTTTGCGGCGCAACAGATGCTCCAGCAGGCGGAATTCGCGCGGCAGCAGCTCGATCTCCTGGCTCGCGCGGGTCACCTTGCGGCGGATCAGATCCATCTCCAGATCGCCCGCCCGCAGCACCGTCTCCTGCTCCTGCAGGCCCGGGCGGCGGGCCAGAGCGGCGACGCGGGCGGCCAGCTCGCCAAAGGCAAAGGGCTTGACCAGGTAGTCATCCGCCCCGGCCTCCAGCCCCTCGATCCGGTCATTCACGCCGCTCAGCGCCGTCAGCATAATGGCGGGCGTGCGCACGCCTGCACCGCGCAGGGTCTTGATCAGGCTCAGCCCGTCCAGACCCGGCAGCATCCGGTCGATGATCAGCACGTCATACTCCGCCGCCGTGGCCTGCAGCAGGCCCTCGCGCCCGTCGGTGACGAGATCGGCGGTATGCCCTTCCTCGCGCAGCCCGGCCTGCACATAGGGGCCGGTGGTAGCGTCATCTTCGATCACCAGGATTTTCAAAGCCTTCTCCCGTGTTTTAACCGTGCCGCTAATACTCCCGAACGCGGCTCTGCGCACATTACAGATCTGTATAGAAGGCGTCAGGCGGTTGAAATCCAAGCCTTCCATCTGGCTTGCATCACTTCAACGCAAGGAGACGAAGATGTCCAATCCTGCCACCGCCCCCAAGAGATTTGCCTTTGGCCTGACCGCAGCCGCCTCGGCCGCTGCCATGCTCGCGATGGCCCCGGCACCCGCGCTGGCGGTGCCTGCCGGCGGCTACGCCGATCTGGTCGAGACCGTCGCGCCCGCCGTTGTCTATGTCGAGGTCACCGGCAAGGCGCAGCCCGTATCGGACCGGCAGGCCTTCCCGAATGACCAGTTCATGGAAGACTTCATGCGCCGCTTCGGCGGCCGCCTGCCGCAGCAGCCGGAAAGCCGTCCGATGAAGGGCGCAGGCTCGGGCTTTGTCATTGCCGAAGAGGGGCTGATCGTCACCAACAACCACGTGATCGACAACGCCCAGACGGTGACTGTGACCCTGGCCGACGGCAGCGTGCATGACGCCACCGTTGTCGGCAGCGACCCGCTGACCGATATCGCCCTGCTCAAGGTGGAGGCGGACGCGCCGCTGCCGGTGGTGGAATTCGGCTCCTCCGAAGAGCTGCGGGTCGGTGATGAGGTGCTTGCCATGGGCAGCCCGTTCGGCCTGTCGGGCACGGTGACCTCGGGCATCGTCTCAGCCACCTCGCGCAACATCAACTCCGGGCCGTTTGACGACTTCATCCAGACCGATGCGGCGATCAACCGGGGCAACTCCGGCGGGCCGCTGTTCAATGCCGAAGGCGAGGTCGTCGGGGTCAACACCGCGATCTATTCGCCCGGCGGCGGCTCGGTCGGGATCGGTTTTGCGGTGCCCTCGGACATGGTGCAGAAGATCGTTGCCGACCTGGAAGATGACGGCGAGATCACCCGCGGCTGGCTGGGTGTGCAGATCAAGCCGCTGTCGGAGGACGCCGCCAATGTGCTGGGCCGCGAGGCCGGCAAGGGCGTGGTGATTGAAGGCGTGGAGGCGGACAGTCCGGCGGCCAAGGCGGGGCTGAAGCCCGGGGATGTGGTACTTCGCTTTGGCGGTGCCGCGGTTGATGAGCTGCGCGACCTGACCGCTGCGGTTGCGATGAACGCCCCGGGTGAGGCCGCGCAGATCGAGGTGCTGCGCCAAGGCAAGGAGCTCACGCTGGACGTGACCCTGGGCGACCGCTCCGGCCAGGACGCCTGATCTGAACGCTTACCGTCGCACGCCCTTCACTCCTGCCGGGAAACCGGCGGGAGTGACCGCATTTGATGCACGGGGCGGCCGCCTGGCACTGCCGTTCCGGCACGATCCCATATTTACCATAATGTTGATTACACAGATCAGCCACGCCCGCGGGGCAGCGTGCGAATACGCGGTGCACCCCGCCTCCATCAATAATTGACAAAATTTGTAAATTATCTTACCCGGCCCGCTCGAAGGAGTTCCGGATGTTTTTTGACCTCGAAAATTTGCGCGCTTTTGGCCCTCGGGTTTGCCTTTCGGCGGCGGACGGAACCCGCCTGTCCTATGCCGCCTTGGCCGATGCCGCTGCACAGTTTGCCGCCCTGCTGCCGCAGGACCGGCGGCTGATCGCGGTCGAGGCTGCACCAGATCCCGAGGCCATCAACGCCTATCTTGGCGCCCTCGCTGCGGGCCATGCGGTGATGCCGCTGCCCGAGGGCGACGAGGCGACGGCTGTCCGGCTGGAGGAACGCTTCCGCCCCGCCGCCAGTTTCCGCCGCATTGGCGGCAGCTGGCAGCTGCTGGGCCATGCGCATGAACCAGCCGCCATTCATCCGGAGCTGGCGCTGCTCCTGCAAACCTCCGGCAGCACCGGCCATGGCCGCGGCGTGCGGCTGTCCGGCACCGCCGTGGATGCCAATGCCCGCGCCATCGCGGAATATCTCCAGATCCAGCCCAAAGACCGTGCCGCGCTGATCCTGCCGCTGCATTATTCCTACGGTCTCTCAGTGCTGCACTCGCATCTGGCGGCCGGCGCCAGTCTCTGGCTCGCGCCCGGCTCGGTGCTGGACGCCGGTTTTTCCGATGCGCTACAGGCCTCGGGCGCCACCAGCCTGGCGGGCGTGCCGCACCACTTCCGCCTGCTGGACAGCGCGGGCCTGTCCCATGCGCTGCCGGAAAGCATCAAGACCCTCACCGTCGCAGGCGGCGCCATGGAGCCGGATCAGGTCCGCACTTGGGCCAGCCGGATGCAGGCGCGTGCCGGGCGGTTCTTTGTCATGTACGGCCAGACCGAGGCCACCGCCCGGATCAGCTATCTGCCACCGGAGCTGGCTCTGGATAATCCGGGCGCCGCAGGCCGCGCCATTCCCGGCGGACGCCTGCTGCTGCGCGATGCCGGCGGCACGGAAATCACCGCGCCCGAGGGCGAAGGCGAGCTGATCTACCAGGGCCCGAACGTGATGATGGGCTATGCCGAAGTCAGCGCCGATCTGGCCAAGGGCCCGGAGCATAGCGAACTAGCCACCGGCGACCTGGCCCGCCGCGATGCAAACGGTCTCTATCACATCACCGGGCGGCTTTCGCGCATGTCCAAGATTGCCGGCCTGCGCATCGGCCACGACGCCATCGAGCGCGCCTTGGCCGCCCAGGGGCATGAGGCCGCGGTCTGGGGCGACGATGCCCGCATCTCCATCGCCATCTGCGGGGCAGACGACGGCATCGCCGCGCTGGCCGCCAAGCTGACCGGCGTCGGCCAGCAGCATTTCACGGTGATCCCGCGCACCTCCCTGCCCCGGCGCGCCAATGGCAAGATCGACTATCCGGCGCTCAAGGCGCAATCCGCCAAGCCGAAACCGGCCAAGGGTGTGCTGGCCGCCTTCCAGGCCGCCTTTGCGCCGCAGACCGTGGGCCGTAATGACAGCTTTGCCTCGCTCGGCGGCGACTCCTTGCGCCATGTGGAGCTGTCGCTGGCGCTGGACGAGGCCCTGGGCGGCGCCCCCGCCGGCTGGGAAGAGATGCAGATCAAGGATCTGGAACAGGCCGCCCCGGCACCCGCCGCCAGCCTGCCCTTTGATCTGGTGGCCCGGGTGGTTGCCATCCTCGCGGTGGTGGTGGCGCACCAGACCTTCTGGCCGGTCTACGGCGGTGCCGCGGCGATGGTGATCCTGATGGGGATGAGCGTTGCCGGCTTCCGCTGGCAGGCATTGAAATCCGGCGACATGCGCAGTTTCTTCAAACCAGTGGCGGCGGTTCTGATCCCCTATTACCTGATCCTGGCGGGCTATGCCGTGGCCTGGGAGCAGGTGCCCTGGGCCTCGGTCTTCCTGGCAGGCAACTTTGCCCTGACCACGCCCGAAACTCATCTGATGCTGCCGTATCTTTACTGGTTCATCGAGGCCTATCTGCAGATGACCCTGCTGGTGGCGCTGCCCTTTGCGCTGCCGCCAGTGCGGCGCTGGCTGGTGCGCCAAGGCGCCTTCCGCGCGGGCCTGTGCTTCCTATCGTTTGCCGTTGCCATCCGCCTGATTGCACCGGAGGTCTGGCAGATCGGCGGGCGGGGGCAGTTCACCGTGCCTTGGGTGTTCTACCTCTTTGCCCTCGGCTGGTGCATCACTGCCGCCAGCACGCTGGGGCAGCGGCTGCTGGTGCTGGCTGCGGCTTGCGTGATCATGCCCGCAGCCGCCTATCTGGGCGGCAACTGGTATGGCGGCTGGATCAAATACATGTGGCTCCTGGCGCTGATCGCCGGGCTGCTGTTCATCACCCGCCTGCCGGTGCCGCGGCTTGCCGCCCGCCCGCTGATGCGGCTGGCGCAGGCGGCCTTCCCGATCTACCTGCTGCACCGGTTTGTGCCGGAGCTGCTGATGCCGATGATCGGGCTGGAGGGCCGCAGCCCGCTGAACGACGCGCTGGCGATCTTTGGCGGCATCGCCCTGGGCCTCGCTGCAGCTGCCCTGCAGCGCCAGCTGGTGCAGGCCTGGTCCAGCGCCCGCTCGCGCCGTCAAATGGCAATGGCGCAGGCCTAGGCCAGCGCCGCCACCGCCCGGCCGATCCGGGCCAGCGCCTCGCGCAGCTCCGCTTCGGAGGTCGCGTAGGAAATCCGGAAATAGGGCGAAATGCCAAAGGCGCGGCCCGGCACCACCGCCACATGATGCTGACCCAGCAAATGGGCACAGAAATCCGCGTCCGTCTCCAGAACCGTTCCCTCCGGCGTGCGCTTGCCCAGAACACCCGCGCAATTGGCGAATGTGTAGAACGCGCCCTCCGGCACCGGGCAGCTGATGCCTTCCATGCAATTGAGCGCCTCCACCACCAGATCGCGCCGCGCCTGAAAACTGGCCTGCCGCTCTGCCAGCACCCCCTGCGGGCCATTCAGCGCCGCCGCCGCAGCAGCCTGCGAAATCGAGGAGGGGTGCGAGGTCGATTGCGACTGCACCACCTTCATCGCATCGATCAGCGCCTTCGGCCCGCCCGCATAGCCCAGCCGCCAGCCGGTCATCGCATAGGCCTTGGAGACGCCGTTGACCGTCAGCACCCGGTCCTTCAGCCGCGGCTCCACCTGCGCGGGGGTGGCAAATTCAAAGCCGCCATAGGTGATGTGCTCGTACATGTCATCGGCCATCAGCCAGACATCCGGGTGCCGCAGCAGCACCTCCAGCAGCGAGCGGTAGTCCTCGGCACTATAGGCAGCGCCTGCCGGGTTAGAGGGCGAGTTCAGCAGCAGCCAGCGGGTGCGCGGGGTGATCGCCGCCTCCAGCTTCTCCGCGGTCAGCCGGAAGCCGGTGCCGTCCCCGCAGGGCACCAGCACCGGCTCGCCGCCGGCAATGCGGATGATGTCGGAGTAGGACGTCCAGTAGGGCGTGGGCACAATCACCTCATCGCCGGGGTTGAGGCTGGCCATGAAGGCATCAAACAGGATCTCCTTGGCGCCGGTGCCCGCGATGATCTCATCCAGCGCATAGTCCAGCCCATTGTCGCGCTGGAACTTCGCCTGGATTGCCTGCCGCAGCGCCAGCGTGCCGCCAAGCGGGGTGTATTTGGTCTCCCCCGCCCGCATCGCCGCGGCGGCGGCCTCCTTGATGTGGTCCGGCGTGTCGAAATCCGGCTCTCCTGCACCGAGGATGATCACCGGCGCGCCCTGACGCTTTAACTCAGCCGCCTTGGTGCCGATGGTGAGGATTTCGGACACCTCAAGCGGGTCAAGACGGGCAGCGCGGCGGAATTCGGCCATGGCAAAGGCTCCCTGCTGGTTTTGGCACAGCCAGATTGAAACGACAGCTGCAGGAAGGAAAACCAGTCGGCTTCGACCGCATCCATTCCTGTTTGTCATAACTGCCTGGCCTATCGGCCAGGCGAAACAACTCAATCCGGCCTAGTCCGCAATTGCTTGCGCATCCAGGCTTCCAGCTTCTGCACCGCCTCCGGCACCGGCCCGTGCGGGCGCACCAGGTAATAGCGCTTGCGCGACACCAGCGCGGGCCCCGGTATGCGCAGCAGAACCCCTGCCGCAATCTCCCGCGCCACCATGTCATAGGGAACGATTGCCGCCCCCAGCCCCGCCGCCGCCGCCGCAATCACCATTGAGTGCTGGTCGAAATAGCGCCCGTCCTGCCGCGGCGCGCCGGCCAGCCCGGCCCGCTCGAACCACTCCGCCCAGGACCCCGCCCGGCTCTCCAGATGCAACAGCGGAGCCTGTGCCAGATTTGCGGCCAGCTCCAGCTGATGGGCGGCATAGAAGCCGGGTGCACAGACCGGCACCATCTCCTCGCCGAACAGCGGCGCCATATGGGTGCCCGGCCAGTTGTCGAGCCCGTAATGCACCGCCAGGTCGAAGTTTTCCCGGGCAAAATCAAACGGCTCCAGCCGGGTGGAGAAGCTCAGCTCCACCTCCGTATGGCGCTGAAAGAAATCCGGCAGCCGCGGGATCAGCCACAGGTTGGCAAACGCCGGCAGCACCGCAATCCGCAAGGCCGAGCGCCCGGCCCCGGCGGCGGCGGCCTTTTGCAAGGTTGCGCGCAGCCCCGCCAGATCCAGCTCCAGATCCGCCGCCAGCCCCTGCCCCGCAGGCGTCAGCACCACGCCGCGCCCGGCCCGCTGGAACAGGTCGAAGCCAAGGTCCGCCTCCAGCTCCTTCACCTTCTTGCTGACCGCGCTTTGCGTGAGGCCCAGCTCCTCACCGGCAGCAGTGAAACTCTGATGCCTTGCAGCGCTCTCGAAGCAGCGCAGATGTGTCAGGCTCGGCAGGCGCATCTCAATTCTCCTCCAGCTGCGACAGCAGCCATTCGCGGAACTTGATCAGCGGATACTCCTCTGCATGTTCCGCAGGCCAGACCAGGAAATACTCGCCCAGGCTCACCGCCGCGCCCTCCATCGCCAGCGCCAGCCGCCCTTGCGCAATCTCATTCTCCGCCAGGAAATCCGGCAGCAAGGCTACCCCCAGCCCATGCACCGCGCCCTGTGTCATGGCGGAAGACTGGTCAAAAAGCATCCCCCGAAGCTTGGCCGCCGGCACATCATGCAAATGAAACCACTGCTCCCAGCAATCGGGATGGGTTTCCAGATGCAGCAGCGGATACTCCAGCAGCTCCGCCGGGCGGGAGACCGGCCCCTCCATCAGCCCCGGCGCGCAGACCGGCAGCACATGTTTCGGCATCAGGGGCAGATACTCCACCCCTGGCCAGTCGCGGGTGCCGTAGTGGATCGCCGCCTGTGCCGTCCCCGCGTCAAAGCTGAACGGCAGGTTATGCGTATGCAGGTTCACCGTGATGCCGGGATGCGCCGCGGCAAACTCCCTCAGCCGCGGCGCCAGCCAATGCAGGCCAAAGGACGGCAGGATCGACAGGGTGAAACTGCCGCCGTCCGGATTGGCCCTAAGCTTGACCGAGGCCTGCGCCAGCCGGGTCAGGATCGCCCGCGCCTCCTTGGCAAAGCCGGTGCCCGCCGGCGTAAGCTGCATCCGCATCTGGTCGCGGGCGATCAGGTCCACCCCCATCTGCTCCTCCAGCTGCTTCAGCTGGCGGCTGATGGCGCTCTGCGTCAGCGACAGGTCCTCCGCCGCGGCAGAGGCGCTGCCGAGCCGGTCCACCGCCTCCAGCGCCAGCAGAGAGGGGATTGAGGGCAGGAAACGGCGCGGTGCAATCATATGATGATAACTCATGGGTGCAGGATTTACTTTCATTAGCAATCCGGCCCGCAAGGTGCAATTTCTATATCAGACCTATGCCCGGCGGGACATTCCGGGAGATCACCCTAAAGTTTTCCTCATGCCCCGCCCTCGCACCGAAAGGACGCTGATATGCCCCATTCCGACATCCTCGCCGCTGCCGGCCTGACCCAAGCCGAGCTGAACGGCGGCAGCCTGACCGTCACCACGCCGGTGGACGGCAGCGAAATCGCCCGCCTGAAAACCCACAGCACGGCCGAGGCCGAAGCGCAGATCGCCGCCGCCAAGGATGCCTTCAAATCCTGGCGCCTGGTCCCCGCCCCGCGCCGCGGCGAGCTGGTGCGGCTCTTGGGCGACGAGCTGCGCAAGGAGAAGGAAAACCTGGGCCGCCTCGTCACCCTGGAATGCGGCAAGATCTATCAGGAAGGCTTGGGCGAAGTGCAGGAGATGATCGACATTTGCGACTTCGCGGTCGGTCTCTCGCGCCAGCTCTATGGCCTCACCATCGCCTCGGAACGCCCCGGCCATGCGATGCGCGAAACCTGGCACCCGATGGGCACCTGCGGCATCATCACCGCCTTCAACTTCCCGGTTGCGCCCTGGTGCTGGAACGCGGCGCTGGCGCTGGTCTGCGGCGACCCGGTGATCTGGAAACCCTCGGAGAAGACCCCGCTGACCACGCTGGCGGTGCAGAAGATCTGCGACCGCGCCATGGCGGCCTTTGGCGAGGACGCCCCGGAGGGCCTGATCCAGGTGCTGATCGGAGAGCGTGATCTAGGCGAGGTGCTGACCGCCTCCAAGGACGTTGCCATCATCTCCGCCACCGGCTCGGTGCCGATGGGCAAGGCGGTTGCGGCCGATATGTCAAAACGCCTGGGCCGCACTATTCTGGAGCTTGGCGGCAACAACGCGATGATCGTCGCGCCGTCGGCCGATCTGGAAATGGCCCTGCGCGCCATCGTGTTCTCCGCTGTCGGCACCGCCGGCCAGCGCTGCACCTCCCTGCGCCGGCTGATTGTGCATGAAGACATCTATGACCAGCTGATCCCGCGCCTGATCAAAGCTTATGAGGGCCTGCCCATCGGCGACCCGCTGGCAGACGGCACCCTGGTCGGCCCGCTGATCGACCGCCACGCCATGGACGCGATGCTGCGGGCGTTGGAGCGCGCCCAGGGTGAAGGCGGCACCGTGCATGGCGGCGGCCGCGCCCTGACGGACAGCTTTGCCAACGCGGCCTATGTGCATCCCGCCATCGTTGAGATGCCCGCCCAAACGAAGATCATGCACACCGAAACCTTCGCCCCGATCCTCTATGTGGTGAAATACGCTGACCTGGATCAAGCCATTGAAATGCAGAACGAAGTGCCGCAAGGCTTGTCTTCCTGCATCTTCTCCACCGACGTGCGCGAAACCGAATATTTCCTCTCGGCAGCGGGCTCCGACTGCGGTATTGCCAACGTGAACATCGGCCCCTCCGGCGCGGAAATCGGCGGCGCTTTCGGGGGCGAGAAGGAGACGGGCGGCGGCCGCGAGAGCGGCTCCGACGCCTGGAAAGGGTACATGCGCCGGCAGACCAACACCGTGAACTACTCACGCGAGCTGCCGCTTGCTCAGGGGATCAAGTTTGACATCTGATCTGGCGTCCAGCCTCTGGCACCAAACTTGCCAGGAAAACCCCGCCTTCCCGGAATTTTCCGGGGAGGCAGCGGCCGATCTGGTTGTGATCGGCGGCGGCTACACCGGCTGCGCGGCAGCTTTGAAAGCCGCAGAACTCGGCGCCTCGGTCCGCCTGATCGAGGCGGAGGTGATCGGCTGCGGCGGCTCCGGCCGCAACGTGGGGCTGGCCAACGCGGGCCTTTGGCTGCCGCCCGAAGACATCAACGCCGCGCTGGGGCCGGAGACCGGCAGCCGCCTATCCTCCCTGCTGGCGGGCGCCCCCGGGATGGTGTTCTCGCTGATCGAAAAACACGCCATCCACTGCGAGCCGGAGCGCAGCGGCACCCTGCATTGCGCCCATGCGCCCGGCGGCCTGAAAGACCTGCAGCGCCGCCACGCCCAGCTCACCGCCATCGGCGCGCCGGTGGAGCTGCTCTCCCGCGAGGAAGCCATTCAGCGCACCGGCTCCGAAGCCGTGCACGGCGCCCTGTTCGATCCGCGCGCCGGGACCATCCAGCCGCTGGCCTATGTCCGCGGCCTCGCCCGCGCTGCCGCGGCAGCCGGTGCGCAGCTGCACAGCGGCACGCCTGCCAACAGCATTGCCCGCAATGGCAGCGGCTGGCAGGTCACCACCCCCAAGGGCAGCCTGCGCGCGAAACACCTGATCATGGCGACCAACGCCTATGCCCGCGAAATCACCGGCTATGACGCGCCGCAGGTGATCCCGGTGCATTATTTCCAGGCCGCCACCGATCCATTGCCCGCACCCCTTCTGGAGAAGATCCTGCCAAACAAGGAAGGCTGCTGGGACACCGCGCTGGTGATGTCGTCGTGGCGGCTGGATCAGGCCGGGCGGCTGGTGATCGGCGGCATGGGTGCGCTCAACCACTTCGGCAGCGCCCTGCACCGCAGCTGGCTGCCCCGCAAACTGGCGGCGCTGTACCCGGACCTGAATGACACGCGGCTCCACAGTCACTGGCACGGCCGTATCGCCATGACCACCGAACACCTGCCGAAGATCCTGGATCTGCAGGGCGGTTTTGCCTGTTTTGGCTATTCCGGCCGCGGTATCGGCCCCGGCACCCTGTTCGGCACCGCCATGGCAGAGGCGCTGTTGACCGGCGACCGATCCCGCCTGCCGGTGCCGCCGGTGCGCGATCACGCGATCCCCTTTGCGGGCCTGCGCAGCGCATATTACGAGACCGGCGCCACGCTCACCCACCTGATCAGCGACCGATGAAAAAGGCGGGCCGAATGGCCCGCCGTACTCTCACTCGCAGCCGGCAATCGCCGTCCCGATCTCCTGCAGCAGCGCCGGGTAGAACTGCGGCCCCGGCTCCAGCTTGGCGCCCAGCGGATCCAGCACGGCGGTGCCCGCACCGGTGCCGTCCAGCACCGTGGCAACCACGCCTGGATTGAACTGCGGCTCAGAGAACACGCAGGACACTTTCAGATCAGCCACCACGTCACGCACCTCGGCAATCCGCGCCGGGCTCGGCTTGGCGGCATCGCTGATCGAAATCGCACCCGCCGCGTTCAGGCCAAATCCGCGCTCGAAATACTGGTAGGCATCGTGGAACACGATGAACTGCTTGGCCCGGAACGGTTCCAGCTGGGCCGAGATGCTGGCCACGGCCTCTGCAATCTCCTGCTTGCCGGCTTCGGCATTGGCCTTGTAGGCGGCAGCATTGTCCGGGTCATGCTCTGCCAGTTCTTCGGCGATCACATCCAGCCAGGCCTGGGCATTGGCCGGCAGCAGCCAGGCATGCGGATCGGCGCCCTCGTGGCGGTGCCCATCCGCATCCACGTGGTCCTCATGATCATCATGGTCCGCATGGCCGTCATGACCTTCGGCGTGCTCTTGATGACCGTGGCCGTCGTGATCATCATGGCTGGCATGCTCCTCGTGACCATGGTCATCGTGGCCCTCATGATCCGCGTGGCCGTCATGATCTTCGTGCTCGCCGTGGCCCGCATGCTCCTCATGCGCATGCGCCTCGAACCGGGCGCCTTCGCGGAACGGCAGCACTGTTGTGCCCTCGGCTTCCAGCAGCTCTACCCGGTGCGCGCCGCCAGCCAGCTCTTCCAGCGGCCCTTCCAGCCAAGGGGTCAGCGCCTCACCCAGCCAGAACACCACATCCGCCTGATCCAGCGCCCGTGCCTCAGAAGGGCGCATCGAGTAGCCATGCGGCGAAGCGCCGGGCGGCACCACTAGCGCAGGCTCGCCCAGCCCCTGCATCACCCGGGCCACAAGACCATGAACCGGTGGAATGTCCGCCGCGACCTTGGGCACCTCCGCCCAGGCAGCCCCTGTTCCTGCCATCAATGCAGCCACTGCTACCGCGTTCCGCATTTCGTCCTCCGATGTAACTTTATAACATTTGCCCGGGTTGATAAACGTCATAACATTACATATCAAGAGCCAATCCTGCCCGCGCCCGGAGACCCCGCCCCATGGATTCCATTGGTTTTGAACCGCACGATCACGCCAGCTGCATTCAAGACGGCATCGCCGCCGTGGATGCCTATTGCCGCGCCAACGGCCTGCAATTCACCCCGGTGCGCCGCCGGGTGCTGGAGATCCTACTGCAGGAGCACCGCGCGCTGGGAGCTTACGAAATTCTCGACCGCCTGCGCGAGGAGGGCCTGGGCTCGCAGCCGCCAGTGGCCTACAGAGCCCTGGACTTCCTGGTGAAAAACGGGTTCGCGCATAAGATCGAGCGGCTCAATGCTTTCATTGCCTGCTCCCACCCCGGCGAGACCCACGCGCCTGTCTTCCTGATCTGCCGCGCCTGCGATGCGGTGGCCGAGGCGCAGCGCGAACCCACTCAGGGCCAGCTGGGCCAGGCTGCCCGCGACGCCGGTTTTGTGATCGAACGCGCGGTGATCGAGGCCGAGGGCCTCTGCCCCAAATGCCAGGAGGACGCCGCCGCATGAGCTTGATTGCTCTCGATAACCTGACGGTCCGGCACGGCGGCAATACAGTCCTGTCCGGCGTCAGCCTGGTGATCGAACCGGGTGAAATCGTCACTGTGGTCGGCCCCAACGGGTCCGGCAAGTCCACCCTGCTGCGCAGCGTCATCGGCGCGCAGAAACCGTCGCGCGGAACCATCCGGCGCGCAACCGGGCTGCGGATCGGCTACGTGCCGCAAAAGCTGCATATCGACCCGACTCTGCCGCTGACCGTGCGCCGCTTCCTCAGCCTGCCGGAACGGGTGTCCGACACCCGCGCCGCGGAGGCGCTGGAGCAGGCCGGCGCCGGTGATCTGGCGGCGCGGCAGATGTCAGGCCTGTCCGGCGGCCAGTTCCAGCGGGTGCTGCTGGCCCGCGCCCTGCTCAGCAATCCCCAGCTGCTGATCCTCGATGAGGCCACTCAAGGGCTGGACCAGCCCGGCTCCGCCGCCTTTTACCAGCGGATCGAAAAGGTCCGCCAGGAGCTCGGCTGCGCGGTGCTGATGGTCAGCCACGAATTGCATGTGGTGATGGCGGCCTCGGACCGGGTGATCTGCCTCAACGGCCACGTCTGCTGCGAGGGCGCGCCGGAGCATGTCGCCACCGCTCCGGAATACCGGGCCCTGTTCGGCACAGGCACCCAGGGCGCCTTGGCGCTCTACCGGCATGAGCATAATCACAGCCACGATCATGACTGCGCCCACAACCACACTCACGAGGCGGCGGAATGACCCTGCTTGACGACTTCCTGATCCGCGCCGCGCTGGCGGGTATCGGCGTGGCGCTGGCCGCGGCGCCCTTGGGCTGTTTCGTGGTCTGGCGCCGGATGGCCTATTTCGGCGACGCCACCGCCCATGCCTCCATCCTCGGCGTGGCACTTGCGCTCAGCTTTGATGTTTCGGTGTTTGCCGGGGTGCTTGCGACGGCGCTGGCGATGGCCACCACCGTCTCGGCGCTGGCCGGGCGCGGCTATGCGATGGACACGCTGCTGGGCGTTCTAGCGCATTCCTCCCTCGCCTTCGGCCTGGTTGCGGTCTCCTTTCTGCAAGGGGTGCGGATCGACCTGATGGCCTATCTGTTCGGCGATATCCTGGCTGTGGGCCGCGCCGACCTGGCGGTGATCTGGGGCGGCGCGGCACTGGTGCTGGCTCTCCTGTGGTGGCGCTGGTCCGCCTTGCTGACTGCGACGCTGAACCCGGACCTGGCCCATGCCGCCGGCATTGATCCCCGGCGCGAGCAGATGGTGCTGACCATCGCGCTGGCGCTGGTGGTGGCGGTCGCAATCAAGGTGGTAGGGGTGCTGCTGATTGCGGCAATGCTGCTGATCCCGGCCGCAGCCGCCCGCCCCTTTGCCGCCACCCCGGAGCGGATGGCCGCCATCGCCGCGCTGCTGGGGATGCTGGCCGCCACCGGCGGTCTGCAGCTGGCGTTTGTGCTGGACACCCCGGCAGGGCCCAGCATTGTCTGCCTGGCCGCCGCGCTGTTTGCCGCATCCAGCCTGACCGGGCTGCTGCTGCAGCGCCGCGGGGGCTGATGCCACCGGCACCCGCAGTTGCTGTCTTGAGGTAGAAACCCGCTGGCCTGCCGGGCAGGCAGCCCGGATCAGCTGCCGGTCCGCAGCAGGTCCGGGCTGCCCACCCATTTGCTGATGGCTTCGGTCAGCGCTTTCTTGTTGATCGGCTTGCTCAGGAAGTCGTCCATCCCGGCCTGCAGGCATTTTTCGCGGTGGGTCTGCAGCGCATTGGCCGTCAGCGCCACGATCGGGCATTTGCCGCTGCCGGTCTCCGCCTCGATCCGGCGCATTTCCGCGGTGGCTTCGATCCCGTCCATTTCCGGCATCATCATGTCCATCAGCACAATGTCCGGCCGCTCGGCCCGGAAGCGGGCCACCGCCTCCACGCCGTTGCCGGCAATGCTGATCGCCAGCGGCGCGTCCTTCAGCATCTTGGTCACCACCATCTGATTGGTGCGGTTGTCCTCTGCCAGCAGCACCTTCAGCCGCCGCCCCTCTGCAGGCAGCTCCGCGGCCGGCTCTGCCGCATCCGCCGTTTCCTGCGGCGGCCTGCTCAGCAGCCGGCTCATCACCTGGCGAAGCTGCACTGCCCGCACCGGCTTAAGTGCGAACTCGCAAGCGCCGATCGCCTCGCAGTCTGCCCGGCACAATGCGTTGTCAACCGACGACAGGATGACCAGCGGCACGGTTTCAAAACCCGGCATGGCCCGGATCCGGGCCGCCAGCTCATGCCCGTCCATTGTCGGCATCTGGTAGTCCAGCAGAATCACATCGAACCGCCGCCCGTCGAGCTGCGCATCCGACAGGATTTCCAGCCCCTCATGCGCGGACGCCGCCTGTGTGCTGGCCACGCCCCAGGTGCTCAGCCGCTCCGACAGGATCACCCGGTTCAGCTCCAGATCATCGACCAGCAGCACACTGAGCCCGGCAAAGCTGCGCGCGCCGCTGTCCCGCCGCGGCGCCGCCTTGGCACAGGCCTCCAGCGGGATCCGGATGGTGAACACCGACCCTTTGCCCGGATCCGACTGCACTTCGACCGAGCCGCCCATCAGCTCCAGCAGCCGCGCCGAAATCGCGAGGCCGAGGCCAGTGCCTTCGAAATTGCGGGTGGCCGCATTATCGGCCTGCTCAAAGGCGCGAAAGATCCGTCCGATCCTCTCCTGCTCAATGCCGATCCCGGTATCGGTGACCTGCAGTGTCACCATATGGCCGCCGTCCGGGGCCTGGCTGCCGGTCACTTCGATATAGACATAGCCCTCGCGGGTGAACTTGACGGCATTGCCCGCAACATTGGTGATGACCTGCCGGATCCGCCCGGCATCGCCTTCAAACACCTCCGGCAGAGCGGGGTCATAGCGCATGGTGACCTCAACGCCCTTTTCCGCCGCCTTGGGCGACAGGAGGGTGACCACGTCCTCGACCGCGGTCTGAAGGTTAAAGGGGGCACAGCTGAGCTCCAGCTTGCCGGCCTCGATCTTGGAGAAATTGAGGATGTCGTTGATGATCGTCAGCAAGGCCGATCCGGATTTGCCGATCGTCTCCGCATACATCCGCTGATCATCGTCCAGCTCGGTTTCCTGCAGCAGCTCGGCCATGCCGATCACCCCGTTCATCGGGGTGCGGATCTCGTGGCTCATGTTGGCAAGGAATTCCGATTTGGCGCGGTTGGCGATATCCGCGGCCTCGCGGGCCTGCTCCATCGCAAACTCGCGCTCATCACGCTCGGCAAAGGTTTCCTCCAGCACCCCGACTGAGAAATCCAGCGCCCGGAACTCCCGCGAGGCAAACCAGGGCAGCGGCTGCAGCGGGCTGCGCAGGCCGGAAATCGCATCCGACATCCGCTTGTGGATCATCTGCAAAGGGCGGAGCGCCAGCACATGCACCAGCAGCAGCACCAGCAGTGACAGCGCCAGCACCGGCACCACTGTCCAGATGATGATCTGGCGCACCTTTTCCGCAACCATCGCCTGGCCGTCACGGGTCGACCATTTCACCAGCATGGTGCCGAACGAAGCCCCTTCCAGCTCGATCGGCCTTTCATAGATCACCTGGCTGTCATCCTCCGCCGCATCAGGAGCCTGGGCCGAGGCCAGCAGCTTGCCCGATGGGTTGCGGATCTGGATCGACACGATCTGCGGCTTGCGGGCCACCGCCTCATAAAGGCCGGTTTCCAGCACCGGCACATCCTCAACGATGATCGCTTCCAGCATCAGCCCGCTCAGCAGCGACACCGTCAGGTCCGCCTGCTCGGTCAGCTGCTGCTCCAGCCGCTGCACCTCCTGGCGCTGCGCCAGATGGCCAACCGCAAAGCCAACCGCCGAGGCGGCCAGCAGCAGCGACAGCACGATCTGAAAAAGGATGCCTGTTCGTTTCATTTTTTCAATGCAGCGCTCTTAAAAGGCCAGGCTGCGCTCCATCGCCCGGCGGATAATGTCATAATCCTGATCGGCTCCCAGCAGAAACCCGTTCTTTGAGATCCGGCGCACTATTTCCTCGTTTTCCGAGGCCAGCATCACCTTGCGCATCGCCTCCAGGACGTTCTCCGGCATTTGCGACGACGCCAGCCACGGCTTGGTCACATTGTCAAAAGAGGCCAGAACCCGGATCGGCACCCCCTTGGCGACCAGCTTCTTATAGGTGCTCTCCTTCAGGGCGCCTGCGCTGTATTTTCCCGCGCCCACCGCTTCGCCAACCAGGTCATGGCGGCCGAGATAGGCGAACTCATGCAGGTCGGCGCTGCTGATGCCGGCGTCCAGCAGGTATTCCTGCGCCAAATAACGGCCGATGGTCGACAGTTCATCGCCAAAGGCAAAGCTGAGACCGGCCAGATCCTCCACCGCCTGCACGCTGCTGTCCTTGTGCACGACGATCACACCTTTGAACCGCTTTGCACCGTTCTTGGACTCCATCGCGACAATCCGGACACCCGGGTCTTCCTTCATCACATGCACATAGGACGCGGGGCCGAACCGGGCAAAATCCACCTCGCCGCTTGCAAGCTGGCGGATCCCTTCACCGTATTCTTTGGCGATCTTCAACCGGATCGACACCGGTTCGCCCAGCTCCTCGCTCATCCGACCGGACAGGAAGGACAGGAAAGGCTGGTACTTTTTGACCGTGGAAGTAGGTTTATCCGCCGCATAGGTGCCGAAAACCAGTTCGATTCCGGCATAGCCCGCCCCTGGGAACCAAGCTGCAAGGCAAGCTGACACAACAGCCGCCGGTGCTGCCGTCCGCAGCCGTGCTAAGAAAAGCTCAATGATACCAATGGTCCACTCAAAAACGTTCACGTTATTAGCCTCCTGACTGACATTGGCTGGCACAGCGGACGGGCCTTTACCCTTCGTTACATGCCCCATGGTTAAGAATACAATGTTAACGCACCTCCAATTCTCTATAAAATTTTGCGGTTCTTTTATTCTCCGTCCGCTATATTAACGGTTCAGTAAGATTTTCGTAATCTTTTAGGCAAATTCGCCATAATTCAGAATGCCCGCACGAACTGGCTCAACAGGAAACGCCGTGAAGAATACCACTTTGACACCCGCCCCCGCCGGGTCCCACCGCCGCTCAGCGCAAATCATTGTGTTAACGACACTTTTTTCAGCGCTCCCCGTCGCTGCCCTGGCCATACCCTCGCCGGAGCTGGTGATTGGCTCGGTATCTTCGCTGTCGCAGGTGCTGGCGGTTGGAATTGCCATGGTATCCGGCCTCGGCGCTGTTATTGCGGCAAAACTTGGTTTTACCCCCAAACCGGGCGGTTCGCCGCGTCGGTACCCGGTCAAGCTGATTTCTGTGCTGGTTCTGGCAGCAATGGCGCTGGCCGCTGGCAACTACTGGCAGTATTCCTCGCATGCGCAGGCCGAGCTGGCAAGACTGCAAGCGACATTGACCCGGCCGGCGCAGTTTGACGGCACCACAATCAAGGATGCGACCCTCAAGGAGACCAGCTTCTCCAAGCAGGAAAACCATCCCCTGGCGATGAGCACGACGGACGCCGCTGCGGCGCTGGAGGACGGCTCCACCCTCTTCTACGACATCCGCGAGACCGGCGAGAACGCCATGGGCACCCTGCCCGGCGCCACCCATATCCGCTTCCCGGACTTCCTGGAAACCCGCCCGGTGCAGCCGGGCCAGAAGGTCGTTCTGTTCTGCCACAACGGCAACCGCAGCTCTGAAACCTGCGCCAAGCTGGCGGCGATGGGCATCGACTGCAGCTTCATCGCCGGCGGTATCGAAAAGTGGATCGTCGAGGGACGCGACTTTTCCGACAAGGACGTGAAGACCCTCTCCGACCTGCGCGCGATCCCGGAATATCCGGGCCGGGACGTGCTGCTCAGCACCGATGATTTCAAAAATCTGCTGACCACCGAGGATCTGCAGATCGTCGACACCCGCTACCCGGGCGATTTCGCCTCCGGCCACCTGCCCGGCGCCGTCAACATCCCGATTCGCAAGATGACCACCGCCGACCTGATGGACCGCATCGCGGAACTGGACCCGGACAAGCCCACCATCGCCGCCTGCTATGACCGCCGCAGCTGCTTCATGAGCCAGGTGCTGGGGCTGGAGCTGTCGCAGAAAGGCATAGACTTCCGCGGCCGTTACACCCTGCCGTGGGAATACTTCGTCGCGCCCAAGCCGAAACCGCATGTGCAGGCCTGGCTGGCAGACCAGCAGTCCGGCCTGTGGGACAAGGCGATCTCGGCCCTGGCCGCCGCCCTCTTGTGGGTGCATGAGCGCAGCCATATCCTGCTGGGCCTCCTGGCGCTGTCGATCGTGACCCGCATCCTGGTGCTGCCGGTGGCGCTGAAATCCGAACGCGATCAGATCATCACCAATGAGACCGCGGATGAGATGAAGGCGCTGAAGGCGAAACTGGCCCATGACCCGGTGCGCAAGGCGCGCGCAGTGCAGGCGTTTTACGCCGACAAGGGCCTGACCCCGATGAAGAACCTCACCGCGCTCTTGTTCCTGCCGGTGATGATGCTGGGCGTCTCTGCCGCACAAGAGGCCAGCGCCAGCCTGCAAACCCCGTTCCTGTGGATGGCCGACCTCGGCGCGCCCGATCCGCTGTTCATCCTGCCAGTGCTGTTCTGTGCGCTCGCCGCCGTCTACCTGCTGTGGGCCGTGGCCAAGACCCCGCGCCAGAAAACCCTGTGGATGGTGCTCGGCATGCCTGCGCTCTTTGCGATGGTGTTCACCCTGACAGCGGCGGCCAACGCCTACCTCTGCTTCAGCCTGACCCTGCTGCTGGTGCAACGCGCCTACGTGACCGGCATGCACCGCAAGCTGGGTGAGGCGCTGGCCTTGCGCACCCACAAGCGCCGCCTTGCCAGGCTGCCGCGCGGCGTGATCCCGATGGGCTACACCGAAGAGCTGGAGCACGCCGGCAACAAGGCCCTGCGCCTGTCGATCCTGCGCAACGCGGGCCTGCCGGTGCCCGGCGGCGTGATCGTGCGTTCCGACGCGATCCACGACTACCGCGAAATGTCCGATGCAAAGAAAGACGCCTTCGCGGCACAGGTCTTTGCCCTTGCAGGCGGCAAACCGGTCGCAGTGCGCTCCTCCGCCAGCAACGAGGACGGCCACGACCAGAGCTTTGCCGGCGTCTTTGAATCGGTGTTGGATGTGACCGCAGAGACCATGCGCGCCGCGCTGGACGAAGTTGTGACCAGCTTCTCCTCCGAACGCGCCGCCAGCTACTCATGCGAGGGCGACAGCACCGACCAAGGCAACATCGTGGTGCAGGAGATGGTGCAGGCGGAATACGCCGGCGTCCTCTTCACCCAGGACCCGATGGCCCCCGGCATGGCGATGATCGAATGGGTCGAAGGCTGCGGCGAGGATCTGGTGTCCGGCCGCGTCACCCCGACCAGCTTGCGCTTTGGCCGCTACACCACCCTGCCTGCGTCCGAGGACCAGGACCAGACGCTGGACATGGCGCCGCTGCTGGCCCTCGGCAAACAAATCGAGGACACCTTCGGCTGCCCGCAGGACGTCGAATGGGCCTATGCCAACGGCCAGTTCCAGATCGTGCAAAGCCGCGACATCACCACTCTGTCGCTTGGCACCGAGCAGGAACAGACCCGTCTGGCCGAATGGCGCGATCTCTTGGACCGCTACGCCGATGCAGACCCGGACCAGACCATCCTGGAACAGGATGAAATGTCAGAGGTCCTGCCCCGCCCCACCCCGCTCTCCTTCTCGCTGATGAGCGAGCTGTGGGCGCCGGGCGGCAGCGTTGACCTGGCCTGCCGCGCCCTCGGCGTGCCCTATGGCCTGCCCGAGGGCCGCGACGGCCATCTGGTCAACCTGTTCGGCAAGACCTACGTCGATGTGGCGCTGAAACAGGGCATGACCCTGAAACTCACCGCCGCCAAGGCCAAGCAGCTGCGCAAACAGGCGCATCCGATGATCACCCGCTTCCGCAGCGAAGTCATGCCGGAGCTGCGAAACAAGCTGGCGATCTGGCAGGCCGTGGACTACACCGCCCTGCCCCAGGACAAGCTGCTGGAAGCGATCTCCACACTCAAGGACATGTTCATCCGCGAGGTCTACCTGGAGGCCGAAAAGATCAACATCCTGGCAGGCTTCACCATGGGCGAGGCAGGCACGGCAGCGGCTGGCGATCCTGCCCTGCGCGCGCACCTCATGCACGCGGAACTGCCCAATGCGCCCTCCAGCCTGCTGGCCTCCTGCACCGGCAAGGATGCCCAGGCCCGCGCTATGCAGCTGATGGGCCACCGCTCTATCTTCGACTACGAGCTGTCCTCGCCCCGCTACAGCGAGGCGCCGGCGCTGCTCCAATCGCTGCTCAGCAACACAGTGGAGCCGATCGGGTCCGTTCCGGTCCCGGCCAACCTGCCGGATGAGCTGGACGATACCATCGGCATCGCCATCGCCTATCAGGACCTCAAGGAACAGGCCAAGCACGAAGCCCTGCGCGTCGTCGCCGAACTGCGCCGCGCCCTGCTGGCTCTGGGGCAGATCAGCGGGCTGGAGGATCTGGTGTTCAGCCTGACCTTCGACGAGGTGCTTTCCGGCGACTGGTCTGCACCCGCACAGCTGCGCGCGCTGGCAGAGGCCCGCGCAGCCAAAGAAGAGCTGCGCAAGAAATCCGCGCCCACTGACGTCACCCTCACCCTGCGCGACTGCGAGCTCTTGTCGCTTGGCGCGCAGGCCCAAACGGGTGATGGCACCATGGGCGGCACCTGCGTCGCGGGCAGCGGCAACGCCACCGCCCGGGTGTTCTGGATGGAAGACGACAGCTGTATCGACCCTGCGGCCTTCGCAGACTTCCAGGACGGCGACATTCTGGTCTGCCGCATGGTCAACCCGGCCTGGCTTCCCTACGTCCAGCGCTCCGGCGCGGTGCTGTCCGAGGTCGGCGGCTGGCTCAGCCACATGGCCATCGTCGCCCGTGAAAAGGACGTGCTGATGCTGGTCGCCTGCAAGGGTCTCGACAGCCTGAGCCACGGCGAACAGGTGACCGTCAGCGAAGACGGCAGCATCCAGCCGCTGGAGGAAAAGGGCCTCAAGGCGGTTTCCGCCTGACCAAGGCCAGACTGGAACAAAGAAAAGCCCGCGCCAACTGGTTGCGGGCTTTTTTCGTAGGGTGGGCGATTCCGCCCACCATTCCCCTCCTCTTGCAAACATGACAAAGATTGCCATATCCTGTCCCAGCGAAAGGAACCCGCCCATGGCCACCATGAACGTATCCCTGCCGGACCGGATGAAGGACTGGGTCGAGGAACAGGCCCGCACCGGCACCTATGCCAACTCCAGCGACTACGTCCGCGACCTGATCCGCCGCGACCAGGCCCGCGCCACTGCCATTGCTGACCTGCAAGCCGCCATCGACGCAGGCCTCGCCAGCGGCCCGGCAGAGGCGATGACGGCGCAGGACTTCAAGGCCGCCATGCGCCGCAATGGCTGAGCCGCGCTGGCGGATCCGCCCCGCCGCCCGCGCCGATCTCGCCGCCATCTGGCGGTATGGCCTGGAAACCTGGGGAGAGGCTCAGGCCGATGCCTATGCCGACAGCCTGTTTGCCCTGTTTGATCTGCTGGCGGATTTCCCGGAACTGGCCCGCGAACGCCCGGAATTCACACCGCCCGTCCGCATTCACCCCACCGGCGCGTATCTGGTGATCTACCGGCTGGAACAGGGCCGCCCCGAAATCATCCGCATCCTGCACGCCCGCCAGGACCTGATGGCCTTCCTGTCGGAATAACATCCGTTTCACTCTTGTTATTTTCCGCACATCTGCTCTGATGCGGTGCATGGACCCGCATCTCGACCCCCGAAAAACCGTCCGGCTGCTCCAGCACCTCAAGGACCGGATGGACACCCTGCCGCCCAAGCTTAAGGCGGCGGCCAAATACGTGATCGACAACCCCGGCGACTTCGGCCTCGACACCGTGCGCACCTCGGCCGCGCGGACCGGCATCAGCGCCAATGGCTTTGTCCGCCTTGCCCAGCACCTGGGCTATGACACGTTCGAGGCCTTCCGCGCCCCCTTCCGCGCCGCGCTCACCACAACGCACGAGGCAGACCTCGGTCAGGACTGGCTGGACCGGATGCAGGACGAAGGCCCGGCAGGAAAACTGCAGGCCGCCGCCGCCCGCAACCAATTGAACATCACCTCCCGCTCCTTGCGGCTGATGACGGCAGAGCGGACTCAGGCCATCGTGGACGCGCTGCTCACCGCTCGCCGCAGCTATGTCACCGCCACCCGCTCCTCCTACGCGCTGGCCTATTACTTCCACTACGTCGGCCGCATGGCCCTGCCCTCATTGGACCTCGTCCCCCGCCACATGGGCGCCGCGCTGGACGATTTGCTGGACATCGGCCCCGAGGACTGCCTGATCGCGCTCACCTTCGCACCCTACTCCGCCGGCACCATCCAAGCGCTGCGGCTGGCGGGCGAACGCGGGGCCAAGGTGATCCTGATCTCCGACAGCGAGGTGATCGCCCCCGGCATCCGCACCGACCACGTGCTGGCGGTAGCCGCCAATTCGCTGCACCCGTTCGGCGCCATCGGCGGCGCGATGGCCGTGCTGGAATGCCTGCTCACCCATCTGATCGAGGCCGGCGGTGAAGACGCCCGGCGCCGGATCGAGGCCTATGACGCCCTGCGCCAGGACAGCGGCGCCTATTGGAGCGGCCCGAAACTGCCGCGCGTCGGGGGCTGACTCTTCCCCTCAAACATCCCCGTCAATGAACGGATTCTGGGCTTCCCACTCGTCCCGGGTTGCCCGCTTGTGATCGCCTCTCAGCCGCACCGCCGCCATCGCCCGGTCGGCATAGATCTCTGACCTCAGCGGCCAGTTCAGAGCGGCATCAAACAGCCCCGGCATCAGGTCATAGGGGCCGCCGTCCTCATCCACATCCCGCATCCACAGATGCGAGCCGCAGGTGCTGCAAAACGCCCTCTCGGCAAACGCCGAGGATTGGTAGCGCGAGACCGGCCCCTCGACCGCTACCGCCTCCGCAGCCGCCTCGAAACACAGGAACAGCCCGCCGCTCCAGCGCTGGCACATGCGGCAATGGCAGGCGCCTGGACGCGGATCATGCGCCCCTTCAACACGGATTTTAACCGCGCCGCACAGGCAGCGGCCTTGCAGAACATCACTCATCACAGACCTCCTCGCCGATACGGCAAGGTTACAGCATATCAGGTCTCAACGGGAGGTATCGCCCGGGTTAGAGCCGCAAATCCGCCTCTTCCGGCGCCAGCACGTACTTGAGGTCATAGACCAGCGCGCCCTCGGCCCCCAAGGCGCGGATTGCTTCCGCCCCCATCTCCCGGAACTCGGAATGCGCGACCGCCAGGACCACCCCGGCATAGGCCCCCTGCCCCGGCTCCGCCACCAGCGGAATGCCGTATTCCTCCTGCGCCTCCGCAGGGTCCGCGTGCGGGTCATAGACATCCACCGATGCCCCGTATTGCTGCAGCTCGCGCACCACGTCGATCACCCGCGTGTTGCGCAGGTCCGGGCAGTTCTCCTTGAACGTCAGCCCCATCACCAGCACCCGCGCGCCCGCCACCGACAAGCCGCGTTTCAGCATCGCCTTGACCATCTCGCCCGCTACATAGGCGCCCATGCCGTCATTCAGACGGCGGCCCGCCAGCAGGATCTCGGGATGATAGCCGAGCTGCTCCGCCTTGTGGGTCAGGTAATAGGGGTCCACCCCGATGCAGTGCCCGCCCACCAGACCGGGGCGGAACGGCAGGAAATTCCACTTGGTACCCGCCGCTTCCAGCACCGCCTGGGTGTCGATCCCCATCTTGTTGAAGATCTTCGCCAGCTCATTCACCAGCGCAATGTTGATGTCCCGCTGGCTGTTCTCGATCACCTTGGCGGCCTCTGCCACCCGGATGCTCGCGGCCTTGTGGGTGCCCGCCGTCACCACCTCGCGGTACAGCGCATCCACCCGCTCCGCCACCTCGGGCGTAGAGCCAGAAGTCACCTTCACCACATCCTTCAGCCGCCGCTGCTTGTCACCGGGGTTGATCCGCTCCGGGCTGTAACCGGCAAAGAAATCCCGGTTGAACGTCAGACCGGACCGCGCCTCCAGCACCGGCACGCAGTCTTCCTCAGTGGCGCCGGGATAGACGGTGGATTCATAGATCACCAGATCGCCTGGTTTCAGCACCCCGCCCACGATGGCCGAGGCCGCCAGCAGCGGGCTCAGGTCCGGGCGGTGGCTGGCATCCACCGGCGTTGGCACGGTGACGATGTAGATGGAACAGTCTGCAATCGCCGCCGGGTCCGAGGTAAAGCTCAGGTGCTCGGCAACGGCCAGCTCCTCAGGCTCCAGCTCGCGGGTCCGGTCCTCACCCAGCCGAAGCTCTGCAATACGGCCCGGATCTATGTCGAACCCGATCACCTCCCGGCGCTGCCCGAACGCCGCCGCCAGCGGCAGACCCACATAGCCAAGGCCAATGATACAGATCTTGTCCTGCACGCTGCTCATTCCGGGCTGCTCCTTGTTTCCGCGGGGCTTTTCCAGACGAGTCCCCTGCCCGCCCACATAAGCCCCTGCCCCCAAGGGGTTCAACCGCAGGCGCGAAGTTTCGGCCTCACGCCTCCACAACAATCGCAGAGACCGCGCCATCCACATCGCGGCACGCGGCCAGCAGCCGCGGCATCAGATGCGACATGACATAGTTCGCATGGAACCGGCTCGGCGCCTTCAGTACCAGACGGCCGCCTGCGCGGCTGGCCCGCTCCAACCCCTGGATCCACGACGCATAATTCGCCGGGTCCTCCGCGTGCAGAACAGCCTTGGCCAGGCTCCACTCGCTGCCGTCTGTCACGTCCGGCGCGGGCGGCGCCGCACCGGGCCGCAAGGGCACCACATTCGGCGCGGGCTCATCCGCCCCCTGCATCCGGTGCTCAAAGTCCGGGCCGACAGCCGCCCACCGCTCCTGCGTGTCCGCCAGCAGCCGCTCCAGGTCTATGCCGTATTCCGTGACCCGGCCGCGTGCGCCTTGGCGCTTCACCACCAGCCAGCCCATGCCGCGCAGCTTGGCCATCTCGCGCTTCACCGTGCGCTCGTCCACATCCCACAGCCGGGCAATCTCGCGCTGGCCCACCGCCAGTTCATCGCGCTGCCAATTGTAGCGCGCGGTCATCAATGTCATGAAGCGCAGAACCAGCTTCTGCGCCCCCTTGTCCTGGCCAAGCGCATAAGCCCCCATCGCCGTGAGGATATCGTATTTCAGCGCTGAGGCGTTGCGCCCCGCAGGCCGTATGGCAAGCATTGCTGCCCCCGTTTCTCCCTCCCCTGCCCTCCTGGGCCGGGATATGCTGCCTCATATCTTCCCGGCTGGTTTCCGGGAATTGCGCTGACCCGATTTGCTCCGAACTCAACGCTATTCGTTTGTTGTATCCGATTTGCGTCCGGAATTCCGATTCTGTCAAGCGCTGAGGGGAATTGAATTCAACCCCAATCCCTTTTTCGAAAGAAAAATTGGTATCTATGGTATGGGGGGACATGCAGTGTGTCCCCTATTCCGGCAGAAATGTCCCCCAATCTGCTGTGGCCGGGCCTGGGATGTCCCCCTAAATCTGGCCCTCAGACACTGGAAAAACCCAATGAAACGAATCGTTTGGCGGGACTGCCCCGAATCGCTCCGGCCCTTGTTTTCCTGGGCGTTCCGCAGATGTGTCCCCGCGGGGACAGGACGCTGATCCTCAACATATTAGCTTTTGCGTTTTTTGCAAATTCGGCGTAAATGAATATTGAGGCTGAATTAGCGTCCGCAGGAAATGGGCGCCGCCAAATAAGAACAACGTGTGAGACTAAGGAGCAGTGATGTTTACGCACGAAGACCTGTCCAAAATGCAGGCCCAATCTCTCAAGATGCAAAGCTGGATCCGTCAGCAGACCTTCTCCCCCGAAATGGAAAAGACCCTGCGCCGGTTCTCCTCCTGGGAAGTGGCGGAGCTGATCTTCCGCGTCAACCAGTCGACCCTGCGGGGACGCCTGGCCGCTGACCCCTCCCTGCCCCAAGGCCATG
>NZ_JCAIJS010000006.1:0-220583 GCF_059429235.1 Leisingera sp. CC-HEC096 | reverse complement strand
GCGTAGCGATGACGCCGGACTCTGCGCGTCAGCTGCAGAAGCTGGGGTATGACTGCGCGATCGAGACCGGGGCGGGGGCCGCTGCGGGCTTCTCCGATGCCGCCTATGAAGCGGCCGGCGTCGAGATCATCAAGACACCGGCGGCGCTGTGGAAGGCGGCCGATATCGTCGCCAAGGTGCGCCAGCCGGATGCCACCGAGCTGAAGCGGCTGACCAAGGGCAAGACGCTGATTTCCTTCTTCAATCCGGCCGGAAACGAAGAAGGCATGGAGCTCGCCAAGGCTAAGGGCGCCAATGTGATCGCCATGGAAATGGTGCCGCGGATCTCCCGCGCCCAGAAGATGGATGCGCTCAGCTCCATGGCCAATATCGCGGGCTACCGCGCGGTGATCGAGGCGGGCAACAACTTCGGCCGCTTCTTCACCGGCCAGATCACCGCCGCGGGCAAGGTGCCGCCCGCAAAGGTTCTGGTGGTCGGCGCAGGCGTCGCGGGCCTGGCCGCCATCGGCACCTCGACCTCGCTGGGTGCCGTTACCTATGCCTTTGACGTGCGCCCGGAAGTGGCCGAGCAGGTGGAATCGATGGGCGCCGAGTTCGTCTATCTCGACTTCGAGGAGGAGCAGCAGGACGGTGCCGCCACCGGCGGCTATGCGGCTGTTTCTTCGCCGGAATTCCGCGAAGCGCAGCTCGCCAAGTTCCGCGAGCTGGCGCCGGAGGTGGACATCGTCATCACCACCGCGCTGATCCCCAACCGCGAGGCGCCCAAGCTGTGGCTCGCCGATATGGTGGCGGCGATGAAGCCGGGCTCGGTGATCGTCGACCTGGCGGCGGAGCGCGGCGGCAACGTGGAAGGCACCGTGAAGGACGAGAAAGTCGTCACGGACAACGGCGTCACCATCATCGGCTACACCGATTTCCCCAGCCGGATGGCGGCGCAGTCGTCCAGCCTCTACGCCACCAACATCCGCCACATGATGGCCGACCTGACGCCGGAAAAGGATGGCCAGGTCAACCACAATATGGAGGACGACGTGATCCGCGGCGCCACCGTGGCGTTTGAGGGCGAGATCACCTTCCCGCCGCCGCCGCCCAAGGTGCAGGCGATTGCGGCCAAGCCCAAGGAAACCGTGCCGGAGCTGACACCGGAGGAAAAACGCGCCAAGGAGGTTGAAGCCTTCAAGGCACAGACCAAGAGCCAGGTCACGATGCTGGCAGGCGGCGGCGCGCTGCTGCTGCTGGTCGGGCTGTTCGCGCCGGTCAGCTTCATGCAGCATTTCATCGTCTTTGCGCTGGCCTGTTTCGTGGGCTTCCAGGTGATCTGGGGCGTGGCGCACAGCCTGCACACGCCGCTGATGGCGGTCACCAACGCGATCTCCTCGATCATCATCCTGGGTGCCCTGATGCAGATCGGCTCGGGCAGCTTCCTGGTGATCCTGCTCGCCGCGCTCAGCGTTTTCATGGCCGGGATCAACATTTTCGGCGGCTTCCTCGTCACCCGGCGCATGCTCGCCATGTTCCAGAAATCTTAAGGAGGCCGGGCACATGGATTACGGTTTCACCACCGCCGCCTATGTCGTTGCGGCTGTTCTTTTCATCCTGTCGCTGGGCGGGCTTTCCAACCAGGAAAGCGCCAAGCGCGCGGTCTGGTACGGCATCGCCGGCATGGGGCTGGCGGTTTTTGCCACCCTGATCGGCCCCGGTTCGGGCCTGTGGCTCTTGTCGCTGCTGCTGATCGCGGGCGGCGGCATCATCGGCACCTATGTCGCCAAGCGGGTGCAGATGACCGAGATGCCGCAGCTGGTGGCGGCGATGCACTCGCTGGTCGGCCTGGCCGCGGTGTTTGTCGGCTTCATCGCCCATTTCGAGATCGGAAATGTGGCATCCGCTGCCAGCACCGAGGATCTCGGCACCTTCGCCAAGCTGATCGCCAAGAAAACCCCGGCAGAGATCGCTTTCCTGCGCGTGGAACTCTTCCTCGGCATCTTCATCGGCGCGATCACCTTCACCGGCTCGGTCATTGCCTTCGGCAAGCTGGCGGGCAAGGTCACCTCGGCCGCGACCAAGCTGCCGGGCGGCCACATGCTGAACGCCAGCGCCGCGGGCCTCTCCTTCCTCTGCCTGATCTGGTACTTCAACTCCGGCGGCTTCCTGCCTCTGCTGCTGATGACCCTGGCCGCACTCTTCATCGGCTACCACCTGATCATGGGCATCGGCGGCGCCGACATGCCGGTGGTGGTGTCGATGCTGAACAGCTACTCCGGCTGGGCCGCGGCGGCGATCGGCTTCTCGCTTGGCAATGACCTGCTGATCGTGGTCGGCGCGCTGGTGGGTTCTTCCGGTGCGATCCTCAGCTACATCATGTGCAAGGCGATGAACCGCTCCTTCATCTCGGTGATCCTGGGCGGCTTCGGCGGCACCGCGGGGCCTGCGATGGAGATCGACGGCGAGCAGATCGCCATCGACGCCGACGGCGTGGCGGCGGCGCTGGAAGAGGCCGACAGCGTGGTGATCATCCCCGGCTACGGCATGGCGGTGGCGCAGGCGCAGCAGAATGTGGCCGAACTGACCCGCCGCCTGCGGGCCAAGGGCAAGGAGGTGCGCTTCGCCATCCACCCGGTCGCAGGCCGCCTGCCGGGCCACATGAACGTGCTCCTGGCGGAAGCGAAAGTGCCCTACGACATCGTGCTGGAAATGGATGAGATCAACGACGATTTCCCGCAGACCGACGTGGCGATCGTGATCGGCTCCAACGACATCGTGAACCCTGCGGCGCAGGAGGACCCCAACTCGCCGATCGCCGGCATGCCGGTTCTGGAGTGCTGGAAGGCAAAACAGGTCTTCGTCTCCAAACGCGGCCAGGGCACGGGATACTCCGGCATCGAGAACCCCCTGTTCTTCAAGGAAAACACCCGCATGTTCTACGGCGACGCAAAGCAATCGCTCGACACGCTGCTGAACCAAATTGCGGCCTGAACACTCTCAAGAAAAGGATTTGGATATGACCACTGATCCAAAACGCGCAAACGCCATGGACGCCTATTGGATGCCCTTCACGGCCAACCGGCAATTCAAGCAATCCCCGCGCATGGTCGCTGCCGCTGAGGGCATGTATTACACCACCACCGACGGCCTGAAGGTGATGGACGGCACCGCGGGCCTGTGGTGCGTCAACGCGGGCCACGCCGCGCCGCGTATCACCGAGGCGGTGCAGAAGCAAGTGACGGAACTGGATTATGCGCCCGCGTTCCAGATGGGCCACCCCAAGGCGTTTGAGCTGGCAAACCGGCTGGCGGAACTGGCGCCGGGCGATTTGAACCACGTGTTTTTCACCAACTCCGGCTCGGAATCGGTGGAGACCGCGCTGAAGATCGCGCTGGCCTATCACAAGGCCAAGGGCGAGCAGGGCCGCACCCGGCTGATCGGGCGCGAGAAGGGCTATCACGGGGTAAACTTCGGCGGCATCTCGGTCGGCGGCATCGTCAACAACCGCCGGCATTTCGGCAGCCTGCTGACCGGGGTCGACCACCTGCGCCATACCCATGATCCGGAGCGCAACGCCTTTACCAAGGGCCAGCCGGAGCATGGCGCGGAGCTGGCGGAGGATCTGGTGCGGCTGATAGAACTGCACGGGAGTGAAACCATCGCCGCGGTGATCGTAGAGCCGATGGCGGGGTCCGCCGGGGTGATCCTGCCGCCGAAGGGCTACCTCAAGCGGCTGCGCGAGATTACCCGTGAACACGGCATCCTCTTGATCTTCGACGAGGTGATCACCGCCTACGGCCGCCTTGGCCGTGCCTTCGGCGCCGATTACTACGGTGTGGAGCCGGACATGATCACCACCGCCAAGGGGCTCACCAACGGCGTCATCCCGATGGGCGCGGTGATGATCAGCAGCGAGATCCACGATGCCTTCATGACCGGCCCGGAGCACATGATCGAGCTGTTCCACGGCTATACCTACTCGGGCAACCCGGTGGCCTGTGCCGCGGCGCTGGCGGCACTCGACACCTACCGCGAGGAGGAGCTGTTCGAGCGTGCGGCGTCTCTGGAAGGCTATTGGGCCGACGCGCTGTTCAGCCTCAAGGGGCTGCCGCATGTGAAGGACATCCGCTGCTCCGGCCTCGTGGGCGCGGTGGAGCTGGAGCCGGTGGCGGGGGTGCCCACGAAGCGCGCCTTCGACACCTACCTTCGCGCCTGGGACAAGGGGGCGCATCTGCGCACCACTGGCGACATCATCGCCATGTCGCCGCCGCTGATCATCGAAAAGAAGGAAATTGACGAGCTGATCGGCATTCTGGCCGAGTCGCTCATCGCGTAAGGACCTGCCCCTGGCTTGCGCCCGAATGGCGCGGGGCAGGGGCGGAACAGGGAGAAAGACATGAAAGACGTGCAAAGCAACGCCCGCATCAACGGCAGCCGCCTGTGGGACACGCTGATGGAGATGGCGCAGAAAGGCCCCGGCCTGCGCGGTGGCAACAACCGCCAGACGCTGACAGAAGCCGACAAGGAAGGCCGCGACCTGTTCAAGCGCTGGTGCGAAGAGTCGGGCATGACGGTTGGCGTTGACAGCATGGGCAACATGTTTGCCCGGCTTGAAGGCGCGGAGCCGGATCTGGATCCGGTGATGATGGGCAGCCACCTGGACACCCAGCCGACCGGCGGCAAATATGACGGCGTGCTGGGCGTGCTGGCGGGGCTTGAGGTGGTGCGTTCAATCCGCGATCAGGGCATCCAGCCGCGCCGCCCCATCGTGGTGGTGAACTGGACCAACGAGGAGGGCACGCGGTTTGCCCCCGCGATGCTGTCCTCGGGTGTTTTTGCGGGCGTTCATACGCAGGACTGGGCCTATGCGCGCGAAGACGCGGAGGGCAAGACATTCGGCGAGGAACTGGCCCGCATCGGCTATGTCGGCGACGAGCCGGTGGGCAGCCGCAAGATGCACGCGATGTTCGAGCTGCATATCGAGCAGGGCCCCATTCTGGAGGCCGAAGGCAAGGACATCGGCGTCGTCACCCACGGCCAGGGTCTCAATTGGCTGCAGGTGACGCTGACCGGCCAGGAGGCGCATACCGGCTCCACCCCGATGCCGATGCGCCGTAATGCGGGCCTTGGCGCTGCGCGGATCACCGACCTGGTGCATGAGATCGCGATGAGCCACCAGCCCGACGCCGTCGGCGCCGTGGGCCACTGCGACTATTACCCCAACAGCCGCAACATCGTGCCGGGCAAGGTGGTGTTCACCATCGACTTCCGCTCGCCCAGCTTCGAAACGCAGGCGGACATGGAGAAGCGCCTCCGCGAGGGTGCCGCCAGGATCGCCGAGGAGCTGGAACTGGGCCTGGAGATCGAGCAGGTCGGCCATTTCGATCCCGTTACCTTTGACGAAAACTGCGTCTCCGCCGTGCGCAGCGCAGCCGAAAAGCTGGGCTATTCGCACCGCAACATCATCTCCGGCGCCGGTCACGATGCCTGCTGGATCAACAAGGTTGCGCCTACCGCCATGGTGATGTGCCCCTGTGTCGATGGCCTAAGCCATAACGAGGATGAGGAAATCAGCCGCGAATGGGCTGCGGCGGGAACGGATGTGCTCTTGCACGCCGTGCTGGAAACCGCAGAAGTCGTGGAGTGAAGACTATGACTGCAAGAACCGTGATCAAAGGCGGCACCATTGTGGCCGCCGACCGCAGCTATGCCGCCGATGTCGCCATCGAGGATGGCAAGATCGTGCAGATCGGCACCGGCCTGAACGGCGACAAGGTGCTGGACGCCGAGGGCTGCTATGTCATGCCCGGCGGCATCGACCCGCATGTGCATCTGGAGATGCCCTTTATGGGCACCCATTCGGCGGATGACTTTGAATCCGGCACCCGTGCGGGTCTGGCGGGCGGCACCACCATGGTGGTGGACTTCTGCCTGCCCAGACCCGGCCAGTCGATGCTGGAGGCGCTGGAGGCCTGGCACGCCAAGTCGAAACGCGCCTGCGCAGACTACTCCTTCCACATGGCGGTGACCTGGTGGAGCGAGCAGGTCTTCAATGAAATGCAGCAGGTCGTTGATCTGGGCATCAACTCCTTCAAGCACTTCATGGCCTACAAGGGCGCGCTGATGGTGGATGATGACGAGCTTTTCGACAGCTTCCGCCGCTGCGCCGCGCTTGGTGCGCTGCCGATGGTTCATGCGGAAAACGGCGATGTGGTGGCCACCATGCAGCAGAAGCTGCTGGCAGACGGCATTCGCGGCCCCGAGGGCCACGGCCTGTCGCGCCCGCCCGAGGTTGAGGGCGAGGCCACCAACCGCGCCATCATGATCGCCGACATGGCGGGCGTGCCGCTCTACGTCGTGCATACCTCCTGCGAGCAGGCGCATGAGGCGATCCGCCGGGCGCGCCAGAAGGGCATGCGCGTCTTTGGCGAGCCGCTGATCCAGCATCTGGTGCTGGACGAGAGCGAATACCGCAACCCCAATTGGGACCACGCCGCGCAGCGGGTGATGTCGCCGCCGTTCCGTGACAAGGCTCATCAGGACAGCCTCTGGGCCGGCCTTCAGGCGGGTTCGCTGCAGGTGGTCGCCACCGACCACTGCGCCTTCACCGTGGATCAGAAACGCACCGGCATCGACGATTTCACCAAGATCCCGAACGGCACCGGCGGTCTGGAAGACCGGATGCCGGTGCTGTGGAGCGAGGGTGTCAACACCGGGCGGCTGACGCCGAACGAATTTGTCGCCGTGACCTCCACCAACATCGCCAAGATCCTCAACATCTACCCGCGCAAGGGCGCGATCGTGGAAGGCTCCGACGCCGATCTGGTGGTGTGGGATCCGAAGAAGACCAAGACGATTTCGCCCGAGACCCAGCAGTCGGTGGTGGAATACAACGTCTTCGCGGGCCGTGAGGTGACCGGCCTGCCGCGCTATACCCTCAGCCGCGGCGAGGTGGCGGTGGACGACGGCACTGTCTGCGCCACCCCGGGGCACGGGCGGTTTGTCGAACGGCCCGCCTTCCCTGAGGTCAACAAGGCGCTGTCCAAGTGGAAAGAGGTCACCGCGCCGCGCCAGGTTGTGCGCTCGGCTGAAAACATGCCGGCCTGCGTCTGATCATGGTCCCCGGCGCAGGCCGGGGACTTTTGCATGTGCTGCCTGCCGCAGAAGCAGGCAGCGAAAGAAGCCACATAACAGGGAGAAAACTCAAAATGGCTGAAATAACAAGCGGGTATTCCGCGCCCGGCGCCGAGGCGCCGCCGCGGGTGGATCTCACCGGGATCGACCCTGAACTTTATAACGAGGACCAGCTGCCGACGACGGCAGCGGAACGCACCTGGGACTGGCTGGCAATTGCCGCGCTTTGGGTCGGCATGGTGGTCTGTATCCCGACCTATCTGCTTGCGTCCTACCTGATCGGCTCCGGCATGAGCTGGGATCAGGCGGTGCTGACCATCCTCGCGGCCAACGCCATCGTGCTGATCCCTATGGTGCTGGTGGGCCATGCCGGCACCAAATACGGCATCCCGTTCCCGGTGCTGCTGCGCTCCTCCTTCGGCCCAACCGGCGCCAAGATCCCGGCCGTGGCCCGCGGCATTGTTGCCTGCGGCTGGTTCGGCATCCAGACCTGGGTCGGCGGCTCGGCGATCTTTGTGATCCTCAACACCCTGACCGGCGGTGCGCTTGCGGGCGAGGCGCTGCCGGTGCTGGGCATCAGCGCGGGCGAGTTCATCTGCTTCCTCGCCTTCTGGGCGCTGCATCTCTACTTCATCGCCAACGGCACCGAGTCGATCCGCTGGCTGGAGACCTACGCAGCCCCGTTCCTGCTGGCGATGGGCCTCGCGCTGCTGGCCTGGGCCTATGTGAACGCAGGCGGCTTTGGCGAGATGCTGTCGACCCCCAGCGCCTTTGATCCGGGCCAGCCGCAGGAGGGCCAGTTCTGGGTTGTCTTCTGGCCGAGCCTGACCGGCATGATCGGTTTCTGGGCGACGCTGGCGCTGAACATCCCCGACTTCACCCGCCACGCCAAAAGCCAGAAGGACCAGCTGCTGGGCCAGATGGTCGGCCTGCCGATCCCGATGGCGCTGTTTGCCTTCATCGCCTCCGCCGTGACTTCGGCCACCGTGGTGATCTATGGCGAGGCGATCTGGGATCCGATCCAGCTGTCTGAGAAAATGGGCGGGTTCTCGGTGATCATCGCGCTGTTTGCGCTGATCGTGGCGACGCTGACCACCAACCTGGCGGCCAACGTGGTGGCGCCGGCGCACGGGTTCTCGAACTTGGCACCGAGCAAGATCAACCTCAAGCGCGGCGGCTATATCACCGCGGGCATCGGCATTGCCATGTTCCCCTGGGTCCTGGTGAACCACATCATCGGCTGGCTGATCGCCTATTCGGCGCTGCTGGGCCCGATCGCGGGCGTGATGCTGGCGGACTACTACCTGCTGCGTAAAACCAAGCTGGAAGTAGCGGATCTGTTCAAGATGAACGGCATCTATTCCGGCAGCAACGGCACCAACTGGGCCGGTGTCTGGGCGCTGGTGATCGGCATCCTGCCGAACCTGCCGGGCTTCCTGGCCGGTGTCGGCATCACTGCGGGCACCTCGGACTTCTTTGCCACGATCTACACCTACGCCTGGTTCGTGGGCCTGTTCGTGGCCGGCGCCGCCTATCTGGTACTGTCGAAGATCCTGAACAAGTAACCTTTGGCCGGGGCGGTGCCCGCCGCCCCGGTTTCCCCCTCAGACAAACGGAGCCCGCATGCCCAAAGCCTATTGGATTGCCCACGTCACCGTGACCAACCCCGACCCCTACAAGAACTACGCCGAAGGCGCGACGGAGGCGTTCAAGAAATTCGGCGCCCGCGTGCTGGCCCGCGGCGGCGCTTGCGAGCAGATGGAAGGCGACGGCCATCCGCGCAACGTGGTGATCGAGTTCGACTCGATGGAAGCCGCGCTCAGCTGCTACAACTCGCCGGAATACCAGGCAGCCAAAGCGCACCGTGAGGGCGCCGGCATCGCCAATATCGTCATTGTCGAAGGCGCGCCCGGCTGAGCGGGCCTGCATTTGCACCGGTTGCTTGCCGCCCTGTGTGATGCTAGGCGGCAAGTCGGCGGCCAAGTCTTTGTTTTTTTAAAATCCTGCAGCCGACTGTATGCGGCTATGCTCGTGCCTTAAAATTGTCAGCTGACAATGACGTCAGCCCGGTTTGCGCCATGGCGATGCTCAGCTCTTCGCTCAGCGCCTCCCACAGCTGTTCCAGCCCTGCTTCACCGCCTGCGGCAATGGCAAATTGCAGGATCCGCCCAAGGAAGGTGAAGTCCGCCCCGGCTGACAGCGCCTTCAACACGTCCTCGCCAGAGCGGATGCCGCTGTCGTAGAAAACCGGCACGTCCGGCCCTACCGCCGAACGGATTTTGCTGAGCATCTCAATCGGGGCAGGCGCTGCTTCCAGCTGCCGGGCGCCGTGGCTGGAGACCTGGATCGCGTCCACGCCAGCAGCAACCAGCGTCTGCGCATCCACGACGTCCAGCACGCCCTTGACCACCAGCTTGCCGGGCCAGAGATCACGCAGCCGGGCCAGCGTGTCCCAAGTCGCCCGCGCCCGGCTTTCGGTGCGGTCGAAGTCATAGCCCTCCATCTCGAAATTCGCCATCACCGGCTTGCCCTTGAACAGCGTTGTCAGCGACCAGCGCGGGTGCATGGCAAAATCGAGGAACTGCCACGGGCCAATGCGGAACGGCATTTTGAAGCCATGACGCAATTCGCGCGGGCGGCGGCCTACCTCCGGCACATCAACCGTCAGCACCAGCGTCTGATAGCCGGCCGCGCGGGCGCGCTCGGCCAGCTTGAAGGTGCCGCTGCCGTCACCGCTGAAATAGAGCTGGAACCAGGCATAGCCCTCTGCCGCCTCCAAGATGGTCTCCAAAGGGGTCGACGCAACGGTGGAAACCCCATGCGGCACCCGGTAGCGAGCCGCCAACCGGGCCAGCATCAGATCGGCTCCGGGGGCCGACAGGTTGCACATGCCCATAGGGGCAATGCCGAAGGGCCGGTCCGCCTCGGCACCAAAAACCCGGACCGCCAGCGAGCGGCGGCTGACATCGCGCAGGATACGGGGCCGCAGGGCGATGGCATCCAGGGCGGCGCGGTTGCGCGCCGCCCCCGTTTCCTGCCCGGCGGCCCCGTCGATGTAGTCAAACACCATCCAGGGCAGCCGCCGCCGGGCCAGGCGGCGGGCGTCCTCGGCCGAATGGATGGCGCCTGCGCCCATCAGCTGGCCACGGCCTTCATGAAGCGGTCGCGGATCACCACAGGGTCCATCGTGATCACCGGCATCTTGGCGTTGCCGCTGTCGCATTTGACCACCAGAACAGTGGCCTCGCCGCTGGCCAGCGCCTCCTCCAGAGCCGGGCCGGTGTCCTTGTCCTGCACCTCCACCACCCGGGCGCAGCCGGCGGCGCGGGCCATGGCGGCGAGATCGGTGCGCTGGCTGGTGTAGGTCGGCTGGTCGCCGGTGGAGCCATAGGAGCCGTTGTCGACGATCATCAGGATGTAGTTGGAAGGCGCGTTGTTGCCGATGGTGGGCAAGGTGCCGAGGTTGGTGAGGATCGAGCCGTCACCGTCAATCACGATCACCGGTTTCGGCTGCGCCAGCGCCAACCCCAGCCCGATGGACGAAGCCAGCCCCATGGTGCCCAGCATGTAGAAATTGCTGGGCTGGTCGTCGATGGCGTGCAGCTCTTGCGACGGGATGCCGATGTTGCAGACCACCAGCTGGTTCCGCAGGATGGGCGCGATCTCTTTCAGGATTTCGGAACGGATCATTGGTCGCCATAGCCTCCCCAGAAGTTGGCGTCGGTCAGGATGGCAACGGGTTTGTTGCACATGAAGGTGTATTTCAGGATGTTGTCCAGCTCCTCGACGTCCTTCTGCCAATGGAAGTGGTAGGTCGGGATGTTGAGCTGGGCCAAAAGCGCCTTGGTATGCACCGCCATTTCGACCTGGCAGGCCACCGGCTCCCGCAGCTCGCCGCGGTAGGAGATCAGCATCGGAAGCGGCATCCGGTAGTACTGGATCAGCGTCGCCAGCGTGTTGATGGTGACGCCGATGGCGGTGTTCTGCATGATGATGGCCGGGCGCTTGCCGCCCATCCAGGCGCCGGCGCACAGGCCCATGCCCTCGTCCTCCTTGTTGGAGGGGATGTGGAAGATGTCGTCGCGCTGGTCGATTTCCTCGATCACGCCGGCCAGCTGCTTGCAGGGCACGGTCGTGACGAAGGAGACGCCGTTGGCCGCCAGATCGTCAGCGATCCTCTTGTCGATATTCATGGTCGGTTGCCTTTGCTTCGGGGGTCTTGTTTCGGAGTCAGGAGGTGCGGCAGACATGCACCGCGCAAGGCGCGTGGCGGACCACGCGGGCGGCTGTCGAACCGAGGAAAAAGTCGCTGAGCCCCGGTTTGTGGGAGCCGACGACGATGCAGTCCATGCCGTGCTGTTCGGCGTATTCGACAATGGCGCGGTAGGACCGGCCCTTGACGATCTCTGCCGTGACATTGCCGTGGCCTGCGGTTTTTTCAGCCAGCGCCTCGCGGGCTTTGTCGTAGCCTTCGCGCACGGTGTCTTCGTCAAGGTAGGCGGTGACAGAGCTGTGCGGCGGCTCGTAGACATGCAGCGCGGTGATGTGTCCGCCAGGGTTGCACAGGGTGGCGGCGGCCTTCAGCGTTGTTCCGGACACCCCGTGATCCAGGGCCATGGGAACCAGGATATTGTCATACATGGTTGCTCTCCGTTTGTTTGGGGCGCGGGCTCAGGCCCAGGGGTCGAGGATGATCTTGGGCGCCGCCACCGCGCCGCTGCGCAGGTCGCGGAAGGCGGCGGCGCCGTCCGACAGCGGCCGTGTTTCGGGCCAGTCCAGCGGGCCGAGGCGGCCGTCAAAAATGGCCTGCGCGGTGTCGCGGAAGTCCTGCGCGGTATAGGTGTAGGTGCCGATGAAGGTGATCTCCTGCAGGGTCATGCGGCGGATATCCAAACCGCCGGTGTCTTCGCCGAGGCCGACATGGGAAATCACACCGCCGGGCGCAGCGGCCGCGGAGGCGGCTGCACGGGTGGCGGCATAGCCCACGGCATCGACCACCAGCGGTACCATGCCCTGGAACTCGGGAACGGCTTTCTGGCCGCAGTGGTCTGCCAGAAAGGCCCGGCGCGCGGTGTTGGGTTCCTGGATCGTGACGTCCTCCACCCCCATCGCGCGCAGCGCCAGCGCGGCCGCCAGGCCGATGGCGCCGCCGCCGATCACCAGCGCGCGGCGTTCGGTGTCCGGATGCAGCGCCTCCAGTGCCAGACGGGCGGCGTGCCAGCTCACCGCCAGCGGCTCGGCCAGCGCGGCCTTTGCCAGCGGCACATCATCCGGCACGGTCACAAGGTTGCGCTCCGGCATTGCCACGAACTGGGCAAAGGCGCCCTCGCGCGGGGGCATGGAGATGATCTGGCGGCTGGCGCAGAGGTTTTCGCGCCCCGATGCGCAGGCCGCGCAGCTGCCGCAGGTGACCAGCGGGTTGATGGTGACCCGGCGGCCCGCCTGCGGTCCGTCCTCAATCACCCCCGCGGCCTCGTGCCCCAGGATCAGCGGCGCGGGCCGGCGGCTGTCGTGGCCCAGGTAGGCGTGCATGTCCGAGCCGCAGATACCGGAGGCCTGGATACGGATCAGATGCTCGCCGTCGCGGCCCGCCGCCATCGGCACGTCGCGGAACGCCAGCGTCTCAACCCCTTCATAAACCAAGGCTTTCATTTCGCCGTGAACCCTCCATCAACCATCAGGATTTGCCCGGTGACATAGGCCGAAGCCTCGGAGCACAGGAAAAGAAGCGGCCCGTCGATATCCTCCAGCCGGCCGTTGCGGCCGATGCAGGTCTGCGCGGCATTGCGGGCGGCGCGGGCCTCATCCCCGAACACCGCCTGGGTCAGCTCGGTCGGGAAGAAGCCCGGTCCGATGGCATTGGCGGTGATGCCAAAGGGCGACCAGGCCTCTGCCATGGCGCGGGTCAGCTGGCCTATGCCGCCCTTGCTGGCGCCATAGGCAATGCCGCCGGGAAAAGCGCGGGTTGTCTGGAGGGAGGCGAAATTGACAATCCGCCCCCAGCCCCGCTCCCTCATCGCCGACGCCAGTGCCTGGCTGAGGAAGAAGGGCGCCGAGAGGTTCAGCGCCAGGGTCTGGTCCCAGCCCTCGGCGGTGACCTCATCGGCGGGTTGCCGGGTGTTGACGCCGGCCGCGTGGATCAGGATGTCCGGCGCCCCGAAGGGAGCCGTAACAGTGTCCCGCAGCGCATCCAGCGCGCTGCGGTCCGCCACATCCGCGACCACGTAAGCCGCGCTTGGCCCGATCTCTGCACAGAGGCTTTCCAAGGCCTCCGCCCGGCGGGCCACCGCCACCACCTGCGCCCCGGCAGCGGCCAGCGCGATGGCCGCCCGCCGCCCCAGGCCAGAACTGGCGCCGGTAATGCAGGCGGTCCGGCCTGTCAGATCGAACAGGTTGCGCGGGTCAGCCATTGGCGGTCAGGTCAAAGGTTTCGTCCGGGAAGTACTTGGCCAGCCGCACGTCGGCAGCGCGGGCGTGGCCCTCCATCCCCTCCAGCCGGGCAATGCGGGCCGTGGCCTCCGCCACCGGTTTCGAGCCTTCACGGGTGGCGCGCTGCCAAGTGACGATTTTCATGTACTTGTGGACACTGAGCCCGCCGGTATAGCTGGCCGCGCGCGAGGTCGGCAGCACGTGGTTGGTGCCAGCCGCCTTGTCGCCATAGGAGACCGTGGTCTCCTCGCCCAGGAACAGCGAGCCGTAGCAGGTGAGCCGCTCCAGCCACCAGTCCAGATCCCCTGCCTGCACGGTCAGATGCTCGGGCGCGTATTCGTCGGAACAGGCCGCCATGTCCTCGCGGTCCGCGCAGAGGATCACCTCGGCATAGTCGCGCCAGGCGGCGGTGGCGTTCTCGCGGTTCACCTCGGGCAGGTCGTTGATGTAGTCCGGCACCCGCCGCATCACGTCCTCGGCCAGGGTGCGGTTGTCGGTCACCAGCCAGACCGGCGAGTTGTAGCCATGTTCTGCCTGGCTCACCAGATCGGTGGCGACGATATGGGCATCCGCGGTGCTGTCGGCCAGGATCAGGCTGTCGGTGGGGCCTGCGATCATGTCGATGCCGACGCGGCCGAACAGGATCCGCTTGGCCTCGGCCACGAACTGGTTGCCGGGGCCGACCAGGATATTCGCCTTGGGCAGGCCAAACAGGCCAAAGGTCATCGCCGCAACCCCCTGCACGCCGCCCATCGCCATGATCTTGTCAGCGCCGCAGATATGGGCGGCATAGACGATGGCAGGGGCCACGCCGGTATCCGGGCGCGGCGGTGAGCAGGCGGTGATGTGTTTGCAGCCTGCCACCTTGGCGGTGGTCACGGTCATGATGGCGCTGGCGATATGGCTGTAGCGCCCGCCGGGCACGTAGCAGCCCGCCGCATCCACGGGGATTACCTTCTGCCCGGTGATGAAGCCGGGGGAGATTTCGGTTTCCACGTTCTGCATCGTGCTCTTTTGCAACTCGGCAAAGCGGCGCACGTTGTCATGGGAAAACCGGATATCGGCCTTGAGCTTCTCCGGCACCAGGGCGCAGGCGGCTTCGATCTCCTCCGCCGTCAGCAGCACGTTGCCTTCGTAACGGTCGAACTTGGAGGCATATTCCAGTGCCTTGGCATCGCCGCCGGCCTCGATGTCGTCCAGGATGCCCTGCACGATCTTGTGGGTCTCAGAGGCATCCGACTTGGGGGTCAGCGCAGCCTTTTTCAGGTATTCTCGGGTCATTTTCAGGGGGTCCTACTTGTAGATATCAGGAAGCAGCGTGGTCGAGATCGGCGGGAAATAGGCGATCAGCAGCACCACGATCAGCATGGTCAGCACGAAGGGCACGGCGCGGGCGGCGATCTTGAGAATGGATTCACCGGTGATGCCGGAGACGACGAACAGGTTCAGGCCCAGCGGCGGGGTGATGAAGCCCACGCCCAAAGCGGTGATCATCATGATGCAGAACTGGATTTCGTTCATGCCGATGTTGTCGGCGAGCGGCTTCAGGATCGGCGCCAGGATCACGATGTTGGGCGTCGTTTCCATCACGCAGCCCGCGGCGATCAGGATGCAGATCATCAACAGGATCAGCATCGCCGGATCATCGGTCAGCCCGGTCACCGCGGTCACAAACCCCTGCGGCACACCCATGATGGCCAGCGCCTCTGCCAGCGGGGCGGAGAAGGCGATGATCGGCAGGATCACCCCGTTCACCTTGGCAGAACTGACAAGCATCGCCGGGAAATCCGACAGTTTCAGCGTGCCGAGCAAGAAGCCCATCAGGATGGTGACGACCACGGCAGTGGCGCCGGCTTCGGTCGGGGTCAGGCGGCCGGAGAAAATACCGTAGAAGATGATGCCCGGCACGATGAAGGCATACCAGCCGGATTTCAACGCGTGGCCCAGGTTGCCCAGCCATTCGCCCAGACCCATGTTGCCGCCGGTCTCATAGGTATAAAGGCGGTTCATGATGATATTGGTGATCAGGATCGACACCAGGATCGCAAGGCCCGGGATCAGCGCCGCCAGAAAGAGGGTGGAGGCGGAGATGCCCAGCACCAGACCGATGATGATATAGGCGATGGAGGGCGGGATCAGGATGCCGGTGCAGGCACCCGCGGCCACCAGGGCGCAGGCATAGGGGCGCGGATAGCCGCTTTCGACCAGCCGGTTGATGGTCATCCGGCCCACAGCGGCGGCACCGGCGGCGTCAGAGCCGGAGATTGCCGCGAACATGCCGCAGACCAGCACCGTGGCAGACCCGAAGCCGCCGCGCGTCCAGCACGTCAGTGCTTCGGCCACATCCAGGAATTTCTTGCTGAGCCCGGTGCGCACCAGCACGTCGCCGGTCAGGATGAAAAGCGGCACCGCGGTCAGCGCAAAGGCGTCGATACCGGTGAACAGGCTCTCGCCGATGGCGCTGAGCGGCAGATCGCCCGACATCACCAGCATGGTGATGGCTGCTGCGCCGATGGCGGCCCAGACCGGAACCGCCAGCGCGATCAGCGCCACGAACATGATCACTGGCAGGTAGAAGTCCCAGCCCAGCTCGACTGTTTGGTTGAGTGAATTCCACAGCATCGCTTAGGGCCCCTCAATCAAACAGCTTGTCGCCTTCAAAGACGGGCGTGCCGTCGCGAAGGCTGCGGTAATCGCGCAGGAAGGATTGCAGCAGGCGCCAGATCATCAGGGCAAAGCCCGCAGGCACCGCCATCAGGAACCAGACCATCGAAATCCGCAGCCCGTGGCTGACCGATCCGAACTTGGCGGAGACCAGCACCGTCTCGAACGACCAGTAAAGCGCCACCAGCGCGACGATGAACATCACCAGGTCGCCGAAGATGTAGAGCAGCGCCTTGGGCCGGGGGCCGAGGTAGTGCATCAGCACATCAATGCGGATATGCGCGCGTTCCTTGACCGCAGCTGCGGCGCCGATCCAGGCCAGGTAGATGAAGGAATAGCGGACGATCTCCTCGCCCCAGATCGAGGAGAAAGCAAACAGCTCCCGCCGGATCACCTCGATCGCCATGGTGATGACCAGCATCACGTAGAAGGTCAACAGCAGCCAGCGCTCCGCGTTCTTGTCTATCGTTCGCAGGATTTCCATCGCTGTTCCCGGTGTTCAGGCACACCCCCGCAGCCAGCCCGGCGGGCTGCTGCAGAAGCGGCGGTTTCGGTAGCGGGCGGCGGCCGGTGCCCGGCGCGCGCCCCTGCGGCGGTCAGGCGTCGTGGACGAAGTATTTGCCTTGGGTGCCTGCGGCCTCCTCCAGCTTGGCGAAATTGTCCATCGACCCGGCCAGCTCAGTCTTGAAGGAATCCCATTCGCTGCGCTGGTAGCCGCCGGCGTCTTTCCACTCTGCCAGCTGGTCATCGCTCAGCGAGTGGAATTCGACGCCTGCCTTGGTCAGTTCCGCCATTGCATAGGCGCGGGCGGAGGGCACCTTGGACAGGTTCTGATGGGCGGTCATTTCCGAGCCCCACATCACGCCGTCCTGCACATCGGCGGGCAGCGCGTTGAACCACTCCAGGTTGCAGGAATAGACCTGGCTGTCCGGCACCGCCTGGGTAAAGGTCACATGGCTGAGGATGTCTTTGAAACCAAAGACATACAGCGCCCCGACCGACGGGTCGAGCGCATCTGCCACACCCTGCTTGATCGCCGAGGGAGTCTCGCCCCAGGCGACCGGCGTCGGGTTGGCGCCGACCATGCGGTAATACTGCTGCAGCATTTTCGATCCCGGTACCCGGAATTTCACACCCGCCATATCGCCCGGCGCCATTACCGCGTTGCCGCCCTTGCGCACGGCCACAACACGGGGGTCGATGTTCACATAAAACAGCGCCTTGAAACCGGCAGCCTCGACCTTGGGGTGGACCTCGGCCTTCCAGAAGTCAGAGGTCACCAGATTGGTGAAACGCTGGTTGGAGCCGCAGAGGTAGGGCATGTTGATCAGATCAACGGTGGAGGCGAAGGGCGCAAAATTCGATAGCGAATGCTGCGCCGCCTGAATGGTCCCGCCTTGAACTTTCTGCACCAGCGCGCCACCCGCACCCAGCTGGCCGCCGGGGGCCAGCTTGACGTAGATCTTGCCGTTGGTGGCGTTCTGGATGTTTTCCTTCAAGTCCAGCTGCATGATCGGATAGCTGCGCGACGCGCCCAGCACGTAGGCGGTGGCAACGGTCATGATATGCTCCGCCGCACGCTCGCGCTCTTTCTCCTCCTTGGCGGTCTGCGCGGCGGCCTCCGACGACCACAGGACACCGCCTGCACCCGCCACCAGCGCCGCGGTGAAGGAGCCGGTCGAGGCCAGTTTCAGAAAATTGCGGCGCTCAGCAGATTTGAGGCCATCCTTATCAGTCGTCATCGTCTTCCTCCCTTGGAAATCTTTCAGCTGCCGCTCTTTTTCTTGTGGTCAGCCTCCCGCTTGAGGATCGCGGCCACGAACAGGACCGACGCCGCAAACAGAACCAGCATCTCTCCCACATCGCTCAGAAAGCCGCCGCCGCCGAATGCGCCCAGGGCAACATTGGCAAAGAACACGGCAAAGACGGCAACGGCAGCGAAGAGAAACATCGTTAGATCCCGTTTTTTGATCCCAACACCATTTGTAAGCGCTTACATCAATAATGCAAGCGCTTACATTGATGGATGGCAACTGCTGGATTTTGTGCTAAGACAGGGGCGATGGAACGACAGGCGTGACATGGGAAAAACCCGCTCAGCTCCGACACTTAACGATGTTGCACGGGAGGCCGGGGTTTCGACCGCGACGGTTTCGCGCTGCCTGAATTCACCGGAACGGGTGATCGAGGCGACCCGCCAGCGGGTCATGCAGGCGGTCGAATCACTGGGCTATACCCCGAATTTCGCGGCCCGGGTGATGGCGGCCAAGCGCAGCTTCACCATCGGGGCGATCATTCCAACCATGGACAATGCGATCTTTGCCCGCGGGCTGCAGGCCTTTCAGGATGAGCTGCGGGAGCGCGGCTATACGCTGCTGGTGTCCAGCTCGGCCTATGATCCGGAGGCCGAACGCGAGCAGATCCGCACCCTGGTGGCGCGCGGCGCCGACGGGCTGCTGCTGATCGGGCATGAACGCGACCCGCAGATTTATGAGTATCTTGACCGCCATCAGGTCCCGTCTCTGGTCGCCTGGTCCTATACGCCGGAGGCGATGCGGCCCTCCGTCGGGTTCAGCAATGCCAGCGCCATGCGCGCGCTGGCGGACAGCGTCCTCGCGGCGGGCCACCGCCGGATTGCAATGATTTCAGGCGTGACGGAGGGTAACGACCGGGCGCTGAGCCGGGTGCTGGGTGTCAGGCAGGCGTTGCAGTCGGCCGGCTTGGGGGAGAGTGCGCTTACTCTGATCGAAACCCCGTATGAAATCGACAAAGGGGCAGAGGCGTTCCGCCAGCTGATGGCGCTGGATCCGCGCCCGACCGTGGTGATGTGCGGCAATGACGTGCTCGCAGCGGGCGCCTTGCGCGAGGCTAAAGGGATGGGCATCGCGGTGCCTGAGCAAGTCTCCGTCACCGGCTTCGACGACATTGAGCTGGCCGGAATTGTCAGCCCGGCGCTGACCACGGTACATGTTCCGCACCGCGAGATGGGCCGCAAGGCCGCGCGGGAGCTGGTGGCGATGGTCGAAGGCACATCGGCAGGGCAGCCGGTCTGCATCAGCACGCACGTCGTGACACGGCAGTCTCTGGCTGCGCCGCCTGACGCGTCATAAGCCCTGCATCAGCCTTTTAACGCCATAACTGCGCGCAGCAGGGGCTGTCCCATCACGTGTGAAACCCGGCAAGCGTGCCTGCCGGGTTTTGTTGCATGCCAGTGGCGTGTCGCCCGCTGTGGTCACTCCGCAGCGATTGCGCGGCCGCCTTGTTCTTCAGGCTCGAACGGCGACCATTCAAGGCCGCCGTCGTACCGCCAGGCCAGCTTGCCTTCGCTGTCCATCGCAATCAGGGACAGCCAGCGGTTGTCGAACAGCTCCCGGACACCGGAATGGCGCTTCAGTATATCGGTCATCGCCTCCCGCGGGGCTTCGATGATGACGGACAGGCGCAGCGGATCATGCTGGAAACCCTCACCGTCATGCACGGACTGCCAGGGCAGACCGGGGCGCAGCGATCCGCCGTTGCCTTCCAGCACACCGATGCCGCCCGCAACATTGTGGAGCAGCTTGTTGCCGCCGCCGAACAGCTCCGGTGCCACGGTGGAGCCGTAGTACTGCAGGCTGATCCAGCTGGCGACCTGCACCGGGGCGGTCATGATCAGCTCCAGCACGCCAAAGCCCTCGTCGGCCCGACAGTCGTAGTTGTGCAGGAAGGTGTTGCCGGACAGGTCCGCGCCCTCTGTCCGCTGGCGCGGGGCGGCGATAAGCGCCTGGCATCCGGCCAGGCCCCATTCGGGGCGCAGCTCGGCCCAGTCGCTGGCCCGGCGGGCAATGTCCTCCTCCCCCTTGGCGCGGGGCAGCCTGGCGGCGCGTTCGGAGCGGGCCAGCCGCCCGGCGCCGTCCAGCCAGCGCTTCAGCCGGGCCACATCCGCCTTCCAGTCCTGGCCGGGCAGATCCTGATCATACAGCGTGACCGCATCGGTGGTGGTATGGTGCAGGGCCGGAAGGAACAGCGTATCGGCGGGAATGCTGATGCCTTCGTCCTGCAGCCCCTTGCGCACCTGGGCGTCATTCAGCAGCCCGGCCAGCAGGCGCGCATTCACATCGCCGGCATGGCCGCCGCAGGCACCGCACTGCAGGGCGCTTTCATGCGGGTTGTTGGTGACGTCGGCGCCGTGCCCCGTCAGCATCACGATCCGGGCGAAATTCTGCGTTAGCGACATCGCGGACAGCACGGATTTCGCCATGCCGATACGGGTCTTCAGGCCGATTTCCGGGTCAAGCTGCGGCGCGGGGTCCGGCTTGGCGCCAGCCGGGCGGCCAAGCGAGTCCCGCAGCAGCTTGCTGACGTAAAGCGGGCCGGTCGCCTCGACAAAGGCAAAGGATGAGACCGCCGCCAGCTTGAAGCGCCCCCAGGCGCGTTTGGCCCGCGCCGCGTAGCGCCGGGTCTGATCGGCGGTGTCCGGTTCGGCGGCCTTGGAGGCCACTCCGGCCTGCAGCAGGACCGGGCCGCGGGTCTCGATCACGTCCGAACCGGCGGTCTGGTGTGCGCTGGCGAGGCCGAAGAAGCCCGCGAAACCGATGGTCTCGATACCGGCATCCTGCGCTTCCAGCATCCGGCGGAACACTTCGGACCGCACGTCGATGCAGAAGGCGGCCTGCACGGCAGGGCGCCCCGTTGTCAGACGCGGCTGGCGGGAGGTCAGGACGCCGGAAAGCTTGCGTTGCTGCGCCCGCTCGGCGGCGTCCTGAAGCACCGCATCGATGACCAGATCCTGGCTGGGGGTGACAGGCATTTCGTGTTGTGCGGCAACCTCCGACCACCGGCTGGCAATTTCGTCCTTGTAGAGATGGAACAGCGCCTCGTCGAAGACCATCCGGATGGCCAGCAGCTCAGCCGCGGTGTTGTCCGCCTGGCCGTCCAGTTCCGCCTGCCACAGCAGATAGCGGGCATACTGCGCCCAGCCGCCCAGTGTGATCAGCCACCTGTGGTAGGCGGTCTCAGCGGCCTCGGCCGACACGCCGAGAGTTTCGGAGGCGCGCCCGATTGCCCGCCAGTGGGACCGGTTGGTGGCGGCAACAAAGGCGCCAAAGCCCTTGAGGCCGTGGATTTCCGGGGTCAGATCGCGGGAGGCGAATTCGCGCCAGGCGCTGAACGCGCCGCCGGTGCGGTTGGGCTGCCACAGGGCCTGTCCCTGATCGAAATGGCTGGACGCCCAGGCGCCGATCCGCTCCTCGATCAGCCCGGGCCAGTCGATGCCAGACACATCTGCCGCCAGCTCTGCCACTGTCGGCAGGGCGCTCAGCGGAGCGCTTGCGGTCCGGAGAGCTGCCTTGACCTCTTCCAGATCGGGCTGGCCAAAGCGGGTTTCGGCACTGGCAAGCGCATCGCGCAGGTCCTCCACGCCGATCTCCTCGGCGTCGAATTTGGCCGCCCAATGCGCGCGCTCCGGTGTGATCCGGGTGCCGGCGACCCGCGCCATGCGCGCCGCCGCCACTGCCAGGGGTTCACCGGTCTGGCCGAGGAAGGGATTGACCGCAACGCTGGAGGAGAGCGGGAACAGCGGCGGGATCGCTTTCACCGCCTTGTTTGCCTCGGCAACAAATTCCAGCAGAGCAGCAGGGTAGGTTTCGTGCTTGGTAAACATGTCTCGCTCCGTTTCAGGCGGTTTTGCGGTTCGACCAGCCGTCCAGCAGCCTGTCGAAGATCGCATTTGCGTAAAGCCCGCTGGACAGATGCACGCGCATGCCTGCGGCGGCCGGGTGCGTGGCCCAGAGCGGGAAGGTGGCCTGAGCCACGGCAACCGCGCCAAAGCTGATCAGCGCCAGCACGATCAGCGCCCATTCCAGCGGGCCCGGGGCGGGGGCCGGCGGCAGCGTGCCGGCGGTCATGTACTGAGCCACCGATTGCAGCAGGAAGTAGCTCACCGAGGTTGCGGAGGCATAGATCACGGTCCTGCGGGTCAGCGCCCCGGGGGCCGCATCGGCAAAGCCCTGAGCCAGAATGTAGGCGACGCCGAAGATCAGGATCACGCCCAGGGCGATGGCCTGAACCGACTTGCCGTCAAAGCCGAAGACAGCGCCGATCAGTCCGTACATCACAATGCCGATAGCAAAGGCCTGCAGCACGTTGCGGGCGCTTGGCACCGCGACGGGGCCGGGGCGGCGGATGGCCGCGACATTGCGGACCGCCTCGCCCGCGCTGAGAAAGGCGTGCGCCTTGTACAGCGAATGCGCCACGATATGCAGCAGGGCCAGCGGGAACAGCGCCAGGCCGCATTGCATGACCATGAAGCCCATCTGCGCAATGGTGGACCAGGCCAGAGAGGTCTTGACCGCGGCCTGGGTCAGCATCACCAGCCCGCCAAACAGAGCCGTGAACCCGCCCAGCATCACCAGCAGCGCCATCACGCCCGGCGCGGCCAGCATTACATCGGCGAAGCGGATCAGCAGGAAGCCGCCGGCATTGATGACACCCGCATGCAGCAGGGCCGAAACCGGGGTCGGGGCCTCCATGACTTCGGTCAGCCAGCCGTGGACCGGAAACTGCGCTGAGGCCAGCACTGCCGCCAGGGCGATCAGCAGTACTGCGGCGGCGGTTGCCGGACCGGGCTGCGCGGCGGCCAGGATCGTGGAGATGTCAGATGTGCCGTAGGTCAGCACCAGCAGCAGCACTGCGCCTGCCAGCGCAATTTCGCTTGCCCGGGCAACATAAGCTTTTTTGCGCGCGGCGCGGCGGGCGGTTGTGCGCTCCGGGTAGAACAGGAGCAGGCGGTTCAGCAGCAGGCTGGTTGCCACCCAGGCTGCCAGCAGCTGGATGAGGTTGCCCGACATCACCAGCAGCAGGACCGCGGCCAGGGTGGCGGACATCCAGCCGGTAAACGCCCCCTGGCGCGCTTCGCCGTCCATGTAGGTGGCCGCGTAGCGCATGACGATCCAGCCGATGAAGCTTACCAGCACCAGCATCGTGGCGCTGACCGCGTCCAGCCGTACCGAAAGCCCGGCCCCCCACAGGCCAATTGGCGCGGAGGTCCCTGGGCCTTCAAGAATAAGCAGTCCCGCTGCAGCTGCTGAGATGGCAAAGGCGGCAAGCGTTGCCCATTCCGCCAGCTCGGGCAGCAGGCCCGGGCGGCGGCCCGGGTGCTGGCGCGCATAGACTGCTGTCGCCAGCAGGATGAGCGGGCTTAGAAAAGGCAGTAACAGGTAGCTCATGGTTCAAATTCCTCGGTCTCAGCAGGTGGAATCGCTCTGCAAACCGAGATAGGGCAGGCTTCATGTTTAAAAAAATTCATTGTTTGATAGGTATAGTTCTAATAATTAGAACGGTATGCCGCTGAACTATCATCATTTGCGCTATTTCTGGGCCGTTGCACACGACGGGAATCTGACCCGGACCGCGCAGCAGCTGAACCTGTCGCAATCTGCCCTGTCCGTTCAGATCAAGCAGCTGGAAGAGCATCTTGGCCATGCGCTGTTCGAACGCCGTGGCCGGCAGTTGCACCTCACCGAAGCAGGCCGGATCGCCTTGGACCACGCAGACGCGATTTTTGCTGCCGGGCAGGAGCTTGTCGCCACATTGCAAGAGGCAGGCCGCACCCGTCAGGCCTTGCGCGTTGGCGCGCTTGCCACTTTGTCACGCAATTTCCAGATCGGTTTTCTGCGCCCGATTCTTGCGCGCACGGACGTTGAGGTGATCCTGCGGTCCGGAAGCCCTACCGAACTGCTGGAGGGGCTCGGGACGCTCAATCTGGATCTGGTGCTGATGAACCGGGAGCCTCCGGACGACAGTCTGGCGCCCTATGAAACCCATCAGATTGCTGAACAGGCCGTCAGCATTGTCGGCTCTCCGGAGCGGTTCGATCCGGAATGCCCGATCCGCGAGCTGCTTGCTGCGCACCCGTTCATTCTGCCCACTACTGACAATGCCCTGCGCACGGCTTTCGACGCCATGGCCAGCCGGCTGTCGGTGCGTCCGCAGGTTGCGGCAGAGGTGGATGATATGGCGATGATGCGTCTGCTGGCGCGGGAAAACATCGGCTTGGCCCTGGTGGCGCCGATTGTGGTGCAGGATGAATTGACGTCCGGCCGGCTGGTGGAAGCCAAGGAGCATCCGAAGATCAGAGAAACATTTTACGCCATCACCCTGCGCCGCCGGTTTCCCAACCCGGTTGTGCAGGAGCTGCTGGCGAGCAGCTTTGATCCGGCACCGCTGCCCTGAGCCTCTGACCGGTCAGGGCCGCTGCGGGGATTCGTCACGTTTGAAAAAATGCTTCACTCTGGCAATCCGCTGCCGGATACGAGGCCGCGGGCCCGCTGCGCTGCGCCGGGGCAGGGCACCTGGGGCAACTTGACACTCACCGCCATATTGCAAACCTGGATCTTTTCGTATACCGCGGCATACAAATAGCATCCGGGGTGGCGGCGGCGGTTGCCGGAACCAGGGTGCTAGCTCCTTTTAACGCTTACTCGCCGGGACAGCCATGAGCCTTTACACAGACTACCTGAATGAGATCGAAACCCGCAAAGAGCAGGGTTTGAACCCCAAGCCCATCGACGATGGCGCGCTGGTTGAAGAGCTGATCGCGCAAATCAGGGACACCGGGAATGCGCACCGCGACGATTCCCTGAACTATCTGATTTACAACACCCTGCCCGGCACCACGAGCGCCGCAGGGGTCAAGGCGAAGTTTCTGAAAGAGATCATCCTGGGTCAGGCCGAGGTTCCGGAAATCTCCACCGCTTTCGCATTTGAGCTGCTGTCCCACATGAAAGGCGGCCCGTCGGTTGAGGTGCTGCTGGACCTGGCGCTTGGCGAGGACGCCGCGGTGGCCGGGCAAGCGGCCGACGTGCTGAAGACGCAGGTCTTCCTGTACGAGGCGGATACCGACCGTCTGAAGCAGGCGTATGCAGCCGGGAACGGCATCGCTAAGGACATTCTGGAAAGCTATGCGAAGGCAGAGTTTTTCACCAAGCTGCCGGACATCGACGAAAACATTGAAGTCGTCACCTATGTCGCTGCTGAGGGCGATATCTCCACCGACCTGCTGTCGCCGGGCAACCAGGCGCACAGCCGCTCGGACCGGGAACTGCACGGCAAGTGCCTGATTTCCGAGAAGGCCCAGCAGGAAATCGAAGCGCTGAAGCTGCAGCACCCGGGCAAGCGCGTGATGCTGGTTGCTGAAAAGGGCACCATGGGCGTGGGATCCTCCCGCATGTCCGGCGTCAACAACGTCGCGCTGTGGACCGGCAAGCAGGCCAGCCCCTATGTGCCGTTCGTGAACATCGCGCCGGTTGTGGCAGGCACCAACGGCATCTCCCCAATTTTCCTGACCACCGTTGGCGTGACCGGCGGCATCGGGCTCGACCTGAAGAACTGGGTCAAGAAAACGGATTCCGACGGCAATCCGATCCTGAACAACGACGGCAACCCGATCCTGGAGCAGAAATACTCTGTCGAAACGGGCACCGTGCTTTCGATCAACACCAAGACCAAGAAGCTGTGCAGCGCTGAGACCGGCGAAGAGCTGGCGGACGTTTCCTCTGCCTTCACCCCGCAGAAGGTCGAATTCATGAAGGCCGGCGGCTCCTATGCCATCGTGTTCGGCAAGAAGCTGCAGAGCTTTGCTGCCGAGACCCTGGGCGTCGAGCCGGCACCGGTCTTTGCGCCGTCCAAAGTGGTTTCGCATGAAGGCCAGGGTCTGACTGCGGTAGAGAAGATCTTTAACAGGAACGCCGTGGGCGTGGCTGGGGACACTGTCTTGCACGCAGGGTCTGACGCCCGCGTTAAGGTCAACATCGTCGGCTCGCAGGACACCACCGGCCTGATGACCGCGCAGGAACTGGAGTCGATGGCCGCGACCGTCATCTCGCCGACCGTGGATGGCGCCTATCAATCCGGCTGCCACACCGCGTCCGTATGGGATCTGAAAGCGCAGGCCAACATCCCCAAGCTCATGAAATTCATGAACAAGTTCGGCCTGATCACTGCGCGGGACCCGAAAGGCGTCTACCATTCCATGACCGACGTGATCCACAAGGTGCTGAACGACATCACTGTGGATGACTGGGACATCACCATCGGCGGCGACAGCCACACCCGCATGTCCAAGGGCGTGGCCTTCGGCGCCGACTCCGGCACCGTGGCGCTGGCGCTGGCAACCGGTGAGGCGACCATGCCGATCCCCGAGTCCGTCAAGGTGACATTCAAGGGCCGCATGAAAGACCACATGGACTTCCGCGACGTGGTGCATGCCACCCAGGCGCAGATGCTGCAACAACACGGCGACAACGTGTTCCAGGGCCGCGTGATCGAAGTGCACATCGGTACCCTGCTGGCCGACCAGGCGTTCACCTTCACCGACTGGACTGCGGAGATGAAGGCGAAGGCCTCGATCTGTATTTCCAACGACGAAACCTTGGTGGGCTCGCTGGAACTGGCAAAGTCGCGCATCCAGGTGATGATCGACAAGGGCATGGACAATGAGGCTGGCACCCTGCAGGGGCTGATCGACAAGGCGGACAAGCGCATCGCCGAGATCACGTCCGGCGAAAAACCCGCCCTGACGCCGGATGACAGTGCCAAGTACTACGCCGAAGTTGTTGTTGATCTCGACGCAATCGACGAACCGATGATCGCGGACCCGGACGTCAACAACGCCGATGTGTCCAAGCGCTACACCCACGACACCATCCGCCCCGTGTCCTATTACGGCGGGGACAAGAAGGTCGACCTGGGCTTTGTCGGCTCCTGCATGGTGCACAAGGGCGACATGAAAATCGTCGCGCAGATGCTGAAGAACCTGGAGAAGAAATCCGGCAAGGTCGCGTTCAACGCACCCCTGGTTGTGGCGGCGCCGACCTACAACATCATCGACGAGCTGAAAGAAGAGGGCGACTGGGAAATCCTGCAGCGCTACTCGGGCTTTGAGTTCGATGACCTGATGCCGAAAAGCAAGGCGCGCACCGAATACGAGAACATCCTGTATCTGGAGCGTCCGGGCTGCAACCTCTGCATGGGCAACCAGGAGAAGGCTGCCAAGGGCGATACGGTTCTGGCCACGTCGACGCGCCTGTTCCAGGGCCGCGTCGTGGAGGACAGCGCAGACAAGAAGGGCGAGTCCCTGCTGGCCTCGACGCCGGTCGTCGTCCTGTCGGCGATCCTGGGCCGAACCCCCAGCATGGACGAATACAAGTCCGCCGTGGAGGGGATCGACCTGACCAAATTTGCGCCGCCGCTGGAAAAACCTGCAGGCGCGCGCTCGGTCCACTTCTGACGCCAGCTCAAACCTCTGGACCGCCGGGCGGGCGCAAAACCTAGCCCGGCGGTCAGCCTCACTTGGAGCCGGGCGGATTTACCTCCGTACGGTGCGCCCTTCTGAGCTGGTAATCCTGATTATGTTGCCTGTCTATTGAAGCACGGGAGGCGCGACTGTGCCGGATAACGGTACGCGCCCGGCCTCCCGGCGGCCGCTTCCCGCATTGCCGCAACATGCCCTCTAAAGCGTTTACAGTCTGGGTTCTGGCCCTGGCCGTTTGTCTCCGGGCCGCGCCGGCCGGCCCGGCCGGCGCGGGGAGTGCGCGCATAAGCAACGGAAATATATCACTTTATTTTGCTCTGGGGCGTTGGATCCTGCCAGCAGGATCTTCCGCTATAACACGTGAAAGAAATACACGTTAAACGGTAATTGCTTTTTCACACTCTTCTTATAGGATGTGAAAGGTCCAACGAGGTACAGCTCATGAACCTTTCTCTCTCCAGATTCTTTGAACACACCCCGGCGACCAATCTCGACAATTGCGACCGTGAGCCGGTTCATCTGACGGGAATGATCCAGAAGGGCACTGGCCTGCTGGTTCTGGACCAAACCGATGGCCGCATTGTCGGCGTGTCAGAGAACCTCCATGAAATCCTGGGCGAACCCGCTGACGCATTGCTTGGCGCGGATATCGGAATCCTTTCGGAGGACATCGCCGAGCAGCTGGCCGAACTGACGGACAGCCCGCACATTTCCCACGAAATCCTGGACGCGCAGTTTGAGGCGGATGACGCTGTCTATGATGTCGTCACGCACACGCACGCGGGCCGCCGTTTTGTCGAGTTCATCCGCAACGAAGCGCCCTCAGCGGCATTGGTGCGAAAACGGATGCGGCGCTGCGGGTCGGCTTGTTCGCAGATCATGGGCGCAGCGACCTTCGAGGAGGCGATGCAAGTCGCCGCAAATGCCGTGCGCGATCTGACGGGTATGTCCCGGGTCAAGATCTACCGGTTCCTGCCGGACTGGTCAGGCGCGACAATTGCCGAATCGCGGGACGACCGGATGGTGTCGATGCTGGGAATGCACTTCCCTGATACAGATATCCCAAAGCAGGTCCGGGAGCTGATGACGATTGTGCCTTACAGGTTCGTGGGGTCGGTTCAGGACGAAAACGTGCCGATCCGCGCGCTGGCCGGTGAGGCTGGCGAGCTGGACATGACCTGGTCGATGGGGCGCGCGGTATCCGTGATGCACACCGCCTATCTGCGCAACATCGGGGCGTCCTCGTCATTCTCCTGCAGCCTGATGGACAAGGGCAAACTGTGGGGCCTTATTGCCTGCCACCACGTTGAGGAATCGATTGTGCCCTCGGACAGCTGGGCACTGGCGCAGGAAATCGGCACCGCGCTGATGCTGCGCTATGATCAGGCGCAACGCACCGAAACCGCAGACATGATCTCGCAGTTGCGGCGGATCGAAAGCAACTTCGCGGCTGAACTGCGCCAGACCGGCGACGTCGAGGATGTGATCAAAACGCTTGTCCCGGTGCTGCAGAAATTCCTGCGCGCCGACGGGTTCGCCTTTCAATACGGGCTCAACCTTCACACCTCCGGTGAGACACCGCCGCCGGAGTTCATCCGCGATCTGATCCGGTGGACCAAAGATAACCTGACCGGGGAAGACCAGTTCCAGACGATCTCGCTGCAGTCCATCTACCCGGACTCGGTGCCCTACAAGGACGTCGCCTGCGGGGTGCTGGTGCAGCCGATTGTCGTGCACCGGGTGTGCCAGCTGATTTGGTTCCGCGGGCCGATCACGCAAAAGGTGACCTGGGCCGGACGTCCGGATGCCAAGATGGTTTCAGACGAGAAAACAGGTGTCACCCTGGGACCGCGGACATCTTTCGACAAATGGGTAAATGAGCATTCCGACCAGAGCCTTCCATGGGAGGAGGCTGAGCTGCAGGCCGCCCGCGAAATCTTCCAGGAATTTCTGGACATTATTTCCTCCCAGCTTCTGCTGAAGGAGGAAAATTCCTCGCTGCGCCGCTTTGCGCATATGGCAGCGCACGACCTTAAGGCGCCGCTACGGGGCATAAGCACGGCGCTGCAATGGATGGAGGAGGACGAGGCTGACCCCGAAAGCGTCGAAGAGCACCGCCACCTGGCCGCGCAGCAGGCGCTGAAGCTGCAGCGCCTGACCGAAAGCCTGTTGGAACTGGCCGTCTTGCAGGAGCAAAAGCCGCAGATGATGCCTGCTGACCTTGGTCTGCTTGCGAAGCAGGCCACTGAACTTTTGAGCCACGACATCGCATTGGCGGGGGCCGACGTCCGGGTTGGTGACCTGCCTTCCTGTATTGCGGCGCCGGATTTGCTGATCCGGATTTTCCTGAACCTGATCGGGAACGCTCTTAAGTACGGCCGTTCTCCGGAACGAGTGCTCCAGATTACGATTTCAGCGCAGCAGGACCCCAGCTGGCACCGCATTGTGATCGAGGACAACGGCCCCGGAATCCCGCCCCAGTTTGCAGAGCGGATCTTTGAACCGTCCCAGCGGCTGGTAACAGATGAGAAGGCCGAAGGATGCGGCTTTGGCCTGTCGATCTGCGCTGAAATCGCCAAGTTGCACAGCGGGCGCATCTATGCCGACAAGACATTTGATTCCGGTGCGCGGTTTGTCATGGAACTGCCGAAAGCGCCGCAGCAGTGACTCTCTCAGAGGACGCATCCCGCGTGCCCGCGCGCTTGTGGCTTCGCGATGAAACGCACCGCTTGCACCTGGACCTGCACGCACATCCGCTCTACCTCCGCTTGCCCGCGCCGGACCTCACCTACCAGGAATTGAGGGCAACCGCGGCAGTAACGTATTCAGCGGCGGCGGAGGCTGAGGCTATCCGGGCCCGCCGCCGGATCTGGCCGGAGATTTCTCTATCCGACCATCTCCAGGCACTGGAGAGAGACCTCGGCGATGCCGCCTGCCTGGTGCCGTACTCCGGGCAATCGTATTTGAACACCGATGCCGGCTTGCTCGGAGCGCTCTATGTCATTCATGGATCCGCATTCGGCGCGGCCTCGTTCGCCAATTCGATCTGGCGCGCTGTCCCCTCCGCCCCACTTTCCTTCGTTGTTCCCCGCAACACACAGGCCTGGCGGTTTTTGTGCCAATTGCTTGATGAAATGCCTGCGGCCGATCTGCCGCTGCTGGCAGAGGGGGCAAAGGAAGTATTCCGCAACTACAAGCGGCTGGCCGATTTGCAGCTGCAGTCCAGCTGCGCTGCCAGGCCGCCGGTACTCTCCAGCAGCACCACGTCGCAGGGCGTTCCAGCTCAGGCAGAAGCCCCTCGCTAGGCACTTTCTTCACGAGAACGGCCGGGCCCCTGCCGAAGAATGCTCGGCCAGAAACTTTCAATCACCGCATTGGTGAGGTCCGTGAGCCAGGCAGCTGGCGCTGACAGTCTCCCAACCATTGAACAGGCCGTGCTTCGACGCAGAAGATAGGCAGAGAAGCGGGCGGCAAGCCCCCTAAGGCGCCAGCAGCTTCCCTTGGCACTATGCACCTGGAAGAAAGGCGCACCGGCTGCCGGCTGCTGGCGCTCGTGCTGATCAGGCGCTCAGCCGTTGCGGGGCCGCGTGACGAGCAGCTGCCGGATTGGCGCCGCCGAGGTCGAAGCTGCCGACAATTCCGGTCAGGCTGTGCGATTCATTCTGCAGCAGCTGGCTGGCGGCGGCGGCTTCTTCCGCCATGGCCGCATTCTGCTGGGTCATGCTGTCGAGCTGATGCATGGCGCCATCAATCTTCTCCAGCCCGCGGGACTGGGCGCGCACGCCGTCAGCAATATCCGTGACCAGGCCAGACACCGCCGACACCTGCTCGATGATGCTGGTCAAAGCGTCGCCGGCGCGGCCGACCATCGACACTCCGTTGGCCACGTGCTCTTCGCTGGCGCTGGTCAGCCCCTTGATCTGCCCCGCCGCGTTGGAGGCGCGCTGCGCCAGCGCCCGAACTTCGGAGGCGACCACCGCAAACCCGGCGCCTGCCGGTCCCGCCCTTGCAGCTTCGACACCCGCGTTCAGCGCCAGCAGGTTGGTCTGGAAAGCAATGTCGTCGATCATATTGATGATCTTGGAAATTTCCGAAGACGCTTCCTGGATCTGATCCATTGCTTCCACGGCTGACGTCACAACCTCAGTGCTTTGCTCCGCTTCGCTGCGGGCGCCGCGCATGGTTTCGTCCATTTTGCCCGCCCGCTCCGCGGTGGAGCGAATGCCCTCCGTCAGATCGCGGATGGCGCCTGCGGTTTCCTCCAGGGTGGCTGCCTGGCTTTCGGTGCGATGCGCCATTTCCGTGGCGGCGCCGCGCTGCTCCTCGGAGAAGCGCCCGACATTTTCGGCGGCGCCGACAACCTGGGCCATCGAACTGCGGAGTTTCTCGAGGCTGCGGTTGAAGTTCTCTCGCAGCGCTTCGTACTGGCCCGCAAACGGGGCCTGGATGTCGCAGGCCAGGTTGCCGCGCTGCAGTTCGGACAGCGCTGCGCTCATGCTGTCGACCACCGCCGCGGTATGCCGCGCAGCCTCTACTTCACGTGCTGCGGCTTCATCCGCGTCTTTCAGCTTGCCGCGGAAGCTGTCGAGGCTTCGCGCCAGGTCGCCCAGCTCGTCTCCGCGGTCGCGGCCGTCGATTGCGGTATCGTAATTGCTGTCCGCCAGCGCATTAGTGGCTTCGCGCAGGACATGGATCGGCCGCGTGACGCTGCGCGCCGCAAGCCAGGACACGCCGATGGCCGCCAGCAGCGCCACGCCGATCAGGCCGGCTGCCGTCAGGCGGATCCGTTCGACCACGGCGAACGCGGTATGCTCATCGGTTTCCAGCACCAGCGACCAGTCAAACCCCGGCAAGCCCAGCGGCATCACCAGCGCAATCGCACGCTCACCCAGCGAGGAAGCCACTGCCTCGAACTGGCCAGCTTCCCGGGCCTTCGCGGCCTGGATCTGCGGTGTGTCGGGCATTGACTGCAGGACCGGAAACAGCCCTTCGACCGAAGACGGGCTGCGGGCGAGGCCATCGCTGCTGACGACAAAGATATTCTGGTGGGTGCCGCCCGACAGGTTGCTGGTCAGGGCGTTGACAACGCCCGCCGTGCCCAGCTGCACCGCGATCACCCCGACCACCTCCTTGCGTTTGGAAAACACCGGGGCGGCCATGAAGGCAGCGACGCCGTCCGCGCTGTGGCTGTAGGCGGAAAAATCTGCGGCTTCCACGGTGCCGGCCTCTGCCTGCAGTGCGGCCTGAAACACCTGGGCCAGCCCGCTGCTGCCGCCGGGCTGAATGTCCGTCAGGAAGTCACCCTGCTTCTTTACCGAATAGACCACCTGCCCCTTGGCGCTGATCAGGTAGAGATCCTGATAGCCGTTGAGGCGCAGGCTTCGCAGGAAGGTCGGGTGATAGGTGACATGCGATTGGTTGTAATAGCTGCCGTCGCCCGCGTCTGTCAGTTCCTCCCGCTGGTCCGCGGGGTGCGGGTTTGCCTCAGCATAGGTCTGTTTCAGATAGGCGATAGGGTCGTCTTCCTCGACCATGCCGATCACCCGCTCGAAATTGCCGATCGCCCGGAAAACCGCAGGCTGGCCCGCCAGGCTCGACACATCGGAGCGTGCGGCCTTGATCAAAAACTCCAGCGCCTGGGCGCCGGACTTGGCCTCAATCTCCTGCGCGGCAAAGGCGTTTTCCCGGATGCTGCGCTCCGCCATTGAATAGACAAGCAGAGACACAGTGACGAGGAACGCGCCCGTCAGCGCCACCATGATCATCGGCAGTTTTAGTTTCAGCGGCAGTTTCGTGGTCCGGGGCATTGGCGAAAGTCTCCTGCAATCGGCGGCACGCCCCGGCTGCGGGGGCGCATACAGGAGTGTTAATCAGGAAATTCCTGAGAAAGTGTGTACCGCGATGCCACCGCAAATGAAGTTTTCCGGAATTGACGTTTCCATTATGCCGCAAAATTGAAGTCTGGAACGTTCTGAAGGCAGGAAGATGCTTCTCTTTATTTTTATAGGTATTCTGTCTGCATGTATTGAAAGTACCGAAATTCTGATGACGCAAATCAGCTGTGCCGAACATATTCATATTCCATGATCTTGCAGAAACAAGCCGGTGTGGTTTGACCGGAGACTAGCGATTGAACCGGTGCTGGAGTAACCTTCTGGCAGTTCCTTGCCCCGATGCAATTTGTACTCGGAAATGCTGGTGAGGCCGGTCCAAGCCGCCTGCAATTGAAAAACTTAACGGTTGGCCGCGCCGGAAGCCCTCAAAATTGCAGGAGAAATCGACGAAACAAGTTGTCAAATACGCCTTGCCGGATGAAAACTCGGCCATGGATGATAAAGACCACGACATTTTGCGGCTGATCCAGTCCAACGCTCAACTGACCGCCGAGGCCATCAGCCACGAGGTCGGGCTGTCAGCGCCCGCAGTTCAGAAACGGCTGAAGAAGCTGCGCGACACCGGTGTGATCGAGAGGGAAATCGCCATCCTCTCCCCGGCCCGGCTGGGGCGGGAGATGACGGTGATCGTGCAGGTGGTGCTGGAGCGGGAAAGCCGGATGCATCTTGATGCCTTCAAGCGCAAGATGCGCAAGGCGAAGCAGGTTCAACAGTGCTACTACACCACCGGCGAAGCCGATTTCATCCTGGTGGTCATCGTCAAGGACATCAAGGAATACGAAGCCTTTACCCAAGAGTATTTCTTTGATGAGTCCAACGTCAGCCGCTTCACCTCCTCGGTGGTGATGGACCGGGTCAAGGTGTCCCTGGATATCATTTAGCCTGGGTGGCGCCGTACCGGGTCAAATTCGCCTCAGGGATCTGACGCCGGCCGGGAATGTGCAGCAACCAATGTGTCGAGGAACAGTTTGGTGATGCGGTTCACCGCAGGGCGCTTGCGGGTGACTGCGGCGAACTGGCTGCGGTAAAAGGCCTCGTCCGGCAGCACCTTCCTCATCAGCCCGTTGCGGACAAATCCTGCCGCCAGGTGGTCTGGCAGGAACCCTAGATAGCTGCCCGACATAATCAGGATCGCCAGCGCCTGTTCGTTCTGCACCTTGGCAGCGCGGCGGAAACCCAGCTTTTGCCCGACGTGCAGGTTCGGCGAGTTCACCCTTATGCCTGCATAGTTCATCGCTTGCACGTCCCGCAGCCCCAGGCTGGTGTGGTCGCAATCAAAAAACGGATGCCCCTTGCCGCAGTAGAGAAACATGTTTTCTCCATAGAGCGGCATGTAGTCCAGGCTGGGCGATGGCCGGTGCAGGGCCAGAATGCCGATGTCGAGCTGACCGCCGATCACCCTGGTCTCGATCAGGTTGGGCGGTTCCAGAGACAGTTCGATCTCGACCGAGGGGGCGGCCTTGTTGAAGTCGCGGATACCACCTGGAACAAAGGCTTCCGGATTGGAGGCGCATTGGTCGAACAGTGCAATCCGGATGGTGCCGGCCAGCTGCTGCTTGATTTCATTCACCTCGGCGCGGAAATCCGCCACTGAGGTCAGCAGGCCTTCGGCGGATTTCAGGACCTTGATGCCATCATCCGTCAGCGAAAACCCCGCCGGACCGCGGTTGCACAGTTTCAGGTCCAGCCGCAGCTCCAGGTCGGCGATGTATTTGGAGATCGTTGATTTGCCGATATTCAGCTCGGTTTCCGCGGCAGCCAGCCCGCCGCTTTCTGCCACTGCCTTGAACACCCGCAGCAGTTTCAAGTCGGCATCAGCAACATGTTTGACGTGTGATTTCCGGTTCATGCCTAAGTTCGATATATGTGAAACTTTGCTTTCAAAAGTTTACATTCTAGAAACATAAAACGCAATGTAGCTTCCCGCAGACCAAGGACGGATCGGACTGGCAATCACGCTGTGGAGGGCGGGCCAGCGCGCACCTTGGGCCCCAGGATGACAATACGGGAGGAAGTTATGTCATTTCTCAAGAAGGTCTGCACGCTGACCGCAGCCGTTTCTGCCGCCGCGTTGCTGACCGCCGGTGCGGTATCCGCGAAGAACTTCAAGATCGCTGTCGGCGACAGCGCCGGCAGCCCGCAGGAAGCCACCGGGAAGTTCTTTATCGAGGCGCTGGAAGCAAAATCCGGCGGTGAGCACAGCGCGACCCTGTTTCTGAACGGCCAGCTGGGCTCAGAACAGGACACCGTGAATGAGGCGGCGATCGGCACCTTGGACATGTCGCTTCTGGCGATCAATAACGTCACCCCGTTCTCCCCGACCGTGGGCGTGTTCACCCTGCCCTATGTGATCTTGTCGCTGGAAGATGCTGAAACCCTGACCCAAGGCCCTATCGGTCAGGAACTGACGGAAAACACATTGCGCGATGCCGGCGTGCGCATCATCGCCTGGACCTACACCGGCTTCCGCCGCCTGACCAACTCCAAGAAGCCGGTGACCTCTGTCGCCGACCTGCAGGACCTGGTGATCCGTGTTCCCAAGAACGAGATCATGATCGAAACCTACAAGTCCTGGGGCATCAACCCGACCCCGATGGCCTGGTCCGAGACCTTTACCGGCCTGCAAACCAAAGTGGTTGACGGTCAGGACAACCCCTACATGACCATCAACGCGATGAAGTTCTATGAAGTGCAGGATCACGTCACCAACCTGCGCTACATTTTCTCGATCGAGCCGCTGATCGTGTCCGAGGCCGTGTTCCAGGGGCTGAGCGAGGAAGATCAGCAGACCATCCTGGAAGCAGGCAAGGAAGCCACCCTGAAATCGGCCCAGTTCCTGCGCGACTCCGAGGCCGCGATCAAGGAAGAGCTGATCTCCAAGGGTATGGAAATCGTCGACCCCGAAAACGATGAAGCCGAGTTCATCGAACTGGCCACCGGCGCCGTTTGGCCGCAGTTCTACGACTCCATCGGCGGTGTCGAAAAGCTGAACGCGGTGCTGACCGCCATCGGCCGCGACCCGGTCCAATAAGCCTCCGGCATATCCAATCGAACAACGGGGCAGCGTCCATGCGCTGCTCCGCACAGGGGAGGAGACCATCATGTTCTGGAAGTTCCTGGACAATATAGAAAGCTATATCTGCCGCTTACTGCTGTCCGGCTTTGTCATTCTGCTGTTTGTGCAGATTATCTCGCGCGAGATGTTCGGGCACTCGTTTTCCTGGATCGAGGAACTCTCGGTCTACATGTTTGTCTGGTTTGTCTACTTTGGCGCCTCCTACGCGGCACTGAAGGGCGCGCATAACCGGGTCACCTTCCAGTTCAAGTTCCTGCCCGCGGGCTGGATCAAATACATTGAGGCCTTTGCCGACCTGTTCTGGCTGTTTTTCAACTGCTATTTTCTGTGGCTGGCCACCGATTTCGTCTTCAACAAGATGAACAAGTTCTGGAAATCGCAGACCTTGGGCATCGAGATGAAATATATCTACATGGTGCTCCCCATCGCGTTCACGCTGATGACTATCCGCATCCTGCAGGTGAACTACCGGAAACTGATCCGTGGCGAAGAAATCCACGATCCCGACCAGATCGACCTTGATGAAATCAAGGCCGCCGCTGGCGCGGATGGCCGCGTGTGATCAAGGGAGGGATAGAAAAATGGAAACCGAAATCGTCACGATCCTGTTTGGATCATTTCTGCTGCTTCTGTTGCTCGGCGCCCCGATCACCGTTGCGCTGGGGGTGTCCTCGCTGCTGTCGTTCCTATACTTGGACGAAAATCCAATAAAATTCGTGCAGATCGCCTTTACTTCAGTCGGGTCCTTCCCGCTGATGGCGCTGCCCGCGTTTATCCTGGCCGGTGCGCTGATGGAGGCGGCGGGGATCTCCAAACGCCTGATCAATGTGGCCGAAAGCCTGGCCGGTCCGTTCACAGGCGGTATTTCCGCCGCCACTGTGATGGCCTGCCTGTTCTTCGGCGCGATCTCCGGCTCCGGCCCGGCTACCACCGCGGCTGTGGGCATGCTGATGATCCCGGCCATGATCAACCGCGGGTACGAGCGCGGCTATGCCTCTGCCGTGACCGCGTCGTCGGGCGGCCTCGGCATCATCATCCCGCCATCGATCCCGATGGTGATCTTCGGGATCGCAGCGCTTGGCATGGCACCGCCGCCCGAGGCGGTGGAGAAATTCGGCACCTTCCAGTCGGTCTCGATCTCGAAACTGTTCATCGCAGGCTTTGTCCCGGCCTTCCTGATCGCCACCAGCCTGCTGATCATGAATTTCCTGATGTCCAAGAAACGCGGCTACAAGGGCTCTGCTGACGGCTGGTCGGTGCGCAACGTGATGTGCGAAATGTACCGTGGATTCTGGTCCCTGATGGCGCCGCTGGTGATCCTGGGCGGCATCTACACCGGCTTTTTTACCCCGACTGAGGCCGCGATCGTCGCGATCTTCTACACTCTGGTTATTGGCGTCTTCATTTACCGCGAGCTGACCTGGTCGTCGTTGTTCCAATCGCTGGAGGCCACGACCTGGCTGACAGGCCGTGTGCTGCTGATCCTGTTCACCGCCACCGTCTTCGGCCGCCTGCTGGTCGAAAACCAGATCCCGGTGCTGATTGCGGAGTCGATGCTGAGCTTCACCCAGAACCTTTATGTCATCTGGGCGCTGATCATCTTCTTCCTGCTGTTTGTCGGCATGTTCATGGAGACGCTGGCGACGATCCTGATCCTGGTGCCGGTGATGCTGCCGGTGGCCTATTCGGTCGGAATCGACCCGATTCATTTCGGGGTGGTGATGGTCTGCACCCTCGGCATCGGCTTCCAGACTCCGCCCTTGGGGGAGAACCTTTTCATCGCTTCGGGCATCTCGAACATATCGATCGAGACGATCTCGCTGCGCGCCCTGCCCTTTGCCGCAGTGAACACGATTGCGATCTTCATCATAGCGTTCCTCCCGGAAATCTCGCTGTGGCTGCCGCGGCTGTTTGGCTATTGATGGGAAAGGAACAGACATGACACCGATGATCACCAGCATCCTGTTTGCCACCGACCTGTCGCACAACTCCACCTTAGCACTGCGCCATGCGGCAAGTCTGGCGCACGCGACGGGGGCGGAAATTCATGTGCTGCACGTGAATGAGCCGATCTCGGAGGATGCGCGCATTACCTTTGAGATGTTCGTGCTGAACGACGAAACCCGCAAAACTGCGGCCAAGCGGCGGCACGAGATGGTCAAGCAGGTACTGGCCGAACGCCAGGCCCGGTTCTGGGCAGCTTTCGAAGGCGATGACGCGAAAATCCGCGACCAGGTGACCTCGGTCGAGGTGACCGACGGCCACCCGGCGGAGGTTATTCTCCGCCGCTCGGTCGAGCTTGGCTGCGATCTGATTGTGCTCGGCGCTCATGACCACGGGTTTTCCCACACCTTCCTTGGCACCGTGGCCAAGCGCGTCCTGCGCCGGTCGCAGATCCCGACGCTGGTGGTGCCCTACCAGAATGGCGAGGACGTCTGACCCTGTCCGCAAGCGGCCACCCCTTGGCCGCTTGCGGTATGTGTCCTAGCCCTTGGCCGGAACGGTCCTGACAGCGGGATGCAGGTTCTTGTAAGGCACCTGTTTCAGGTCGCAGGGAAACACACCGGGGGCGGCCACTGGATAAACGGCGCTGGCAATGGGCTCGAAATCGGCGCGGAAATGGGCGGTGCTTTTCACGCAGATGGTTGCGTACGCCTTGGGATCCAGGCCGATATGGGTGAAATGCGCCAGGTCCAGGCATTGGTTCCGAATGCTGGTCACGACAAGGGTGATATCCGCCTCCGACCCGTGCAGCCGCAGCGCTGCCGTGGGGCCCAGCGTCGCCACCCCGCCGCCATACATCCCGCCGGTATAGCGGCAGCTGCCGTCACCAAGCGCAACCACCTGAAACTCAGCGTCAAACGGCTGGTCCCCTGCCACACCTGAGCGTCCGCCAAGCGCTGCGCGGAAGATACCGCCCTCCCCCGCCTCATGCGCGGCGGCTGCGGCCTGGGGGTCATGGAACAGCCCCATCAAGACACCTTGCGCCCGGGCCGCGGCCAGTGCCGCCAGCAACCCGGTGGTGTCGGAGGTGCCGCCGGCACCCGGATTGTCCTGAACGTCTGCCAGCACCACAGGCTTGCCTGCGCGGGGCTGGCAGGCAATGGCCGCCGCTTGCTGCGGCGACAGCATCGGGTGGTACGACTGCGCCTCCAGCGCGGCGAACAGGGTCTCGATCTGGTCCACCGCCCGCCCCGCGGCCTCAGCCGTGGTGCCGTACGCCACGCAAGAGGGCCGGGTGTCCGGGAAATCCGCTGCGGTGAAGCCGAGCGCAATGTCAGCCAGAACTCCGGCTTCCTCCAGCGGCGGCAGCGCGGCATAGAGCTCGGCGCCGGGGGCTGCACCTGTGTACTGGGCGTGCAGCGGGATCAGATAGTCCATCTGCCGGAACGCCTTGTTCAGCTTTTCTCCCGCCAGCAGCCTCTGCATAACCGGCAGGCAGCGCGCGCCGGTGCCGCCCATGTCCAGATGCGGATAGGTCCGGAAAACGGCGATGTAATCCGCCAGTTCCACCAACGCTGCCGAGATATTGGCGTGCAGGTCCAGGCTGACCACGATGGGCAGGCTGCCTCCGGCTTGCTCCCGCACCCGGCGCAGAATCTCGCCCTCACCATCGGCAAAGGTTTCGGTCACCATGGCACCATGCAGATCAAGGTAGATTCCATCCAGCGGCCCAGCCGCCTGCAGCCCGTTCAGGATCATGCCGCAGATGGTGTCAAACGCCTCGTCCGTCACATGCGCCGAGGGTTCTGCCGCGCACCACAGGATCGGTAGCACTTCCATCCCGGCCTCCTCCGCTGCCCGGGCAAAGCCTGCGATGGGCAGGTTCATGCCGCGGGTTTCGCGGACCACATCCTCTCCGTGCAGCATGGCGGGCCAGGAATCGGCCATCTCAAACTCCGCCAGCCCGGCCTTTTTGATGCCAAAGCAATTGGTTTCATGCTGAAAGCCCGCAATGGCGATCCGCGGTTTGGCCTGCCTCATGTGTGCTCCTGCGCCCAGACGGTCCGTCCGCGGCGGATTGTTTGAGTGACTTTGGTGGTTTCGATGGCATCCGGGTCTTCCAGCGGGTTGCGGTTCAGCACCGCGAAGTCCGCAAGCTTGCCGGGTTCGATGGAGCCGCGGGTGCCCTCCTGAAACACCTGCCAGGCGGCGTCGATAGTCTGCGCCCTGAGGGCTGACAGAGCGCTGATCCGCTGGTCCTCTCCCAGCAGCCTCCCGCTTGCGGTCAGCCGGTTCACTGCGCAATGGGCCAGGTGGATAGGCCGGGTCGGCGTGACCGAGGCGTCGTTGTGGATGGTGTAGCGTACGCCATAGCGCTCAGCGGAGGCGCAGGGCGAAACCCGCTTGGCCCGTTCCGGCCCCAGGAATATGTCGTAGTGGCGGTCGCCCCAAAAATGCACATGCGCCGGGAAGAAGCTGACGGTCATACCCAGCGCTGCCATCTGCTGCAGCTGGTCATCGCGCAGGGCTTGCCCGTGGATGATGGTGTGGCGGTGGTCGGCGCGCGGGTTGGCCTCCAGCGCCGCGGCAACCGCGTCGATAAACATCTGCGCCCCGGCATCGCCGTTGCAGTGGCAGTGGATCTGGAAGCCCGAATCATGCAGCTTCTTCACTTCTGCATGGTGTTCGGCAGTGTCAGCATAAGGCATCCCGCAAGGGTGCGCCGGGTCCACTGGCTTGTGATATGGCGCACTGAGGAAGGCTGTCTGCAACTGGAACGCCCCGTCGGTGAACAGTTTGCGGGGCCCAAGAGTGAAATGCGGGTTGCCGGGCCAGTGGAGCGCTTCGGGCCCGCGGCTCAGCGCTGGCTCCAGCTCTCCAATGGGCAGCAGCATCAGGTCGTAACCCGGGTCCTGATCTGCGGGCAGAGAGGCGAAATGCTCCAGCATTTTCCGCGTGGCCCAGGCGTTTTGGGCATAGGTGACACCATGCTCCAGGTATTCGTCCCGGCAGCTGTTGAACCCGGCCCAGAAGCGGTCGCGGTCGATCAGGAAATCGGTGTCTCCCATTTCACCCATCGCTGACAGGCCCTCGATCAGCCCGGTCAGCGCGCCGGTCTGAGGGTCGCGGCCGAAGCGGCCGCCCAGGGGATCGGGCGTATCGCGGTTCACACCGTTGCGTTCCAGCGCCAGCGAGTTTGCAGATCCGTTGTGGCCGGAAGCGTGGATCACCCAGACGGGGTGTTCGGTCGAGACACTGTCCAGCTCGGTGCGTGTGGGCATCCTCCCCTCTGCAATGGCAGTATTATCGAACAGCACCCCCATCACCCATTCCCCGGCGGGCGTCTCCGCCGCCTTGGCCCGCAGCCGGTCCAGCGCGGTGGGGATATCCGGGCAGTCGCCGCTGGGGGCAGAGGCGAGGTTCACCCGGAACAGCCGGATGAAGCCGGGATCGGGGAAATGCCCGTGCGGGTCGATGAAGGCGGGGATCAGGGTCTGGCCCTGCAAGTCCACCTCAACAGTGCCCGCAGGCATCTGCGCGCGCAGGTCCGCCTCCGCGCCAACGGCGCGGATGGTCTCGCCTTCGGTCAGCACCGACTGGGCGCAGGAATTGGCCGCGTCCATCGTCAGGACAGCGCCGTTGAAATACAATGTGCTGGTCATGGTCTTTCAGATGTTGAGGGGTTTCGGGCGGAAGGCCGTCAGCTCAAGGGAGCAAGGCAGCGCAACCCGTGGCCGTTTTCGACCTCCCATTGCGGGGTTTGAATGCAGATCTCCTGCGCGAAGGGACAGCGCTCGCGGAACTCGCAACCCTTGGGACGGCGCAGCAGGCTGGGCGGTTCGCCCTTTAGCGCGATGCGCTCCAGCCGGGCGTCGGGATCGGGCTCCGGGTTTGCAGACAGCAGGCAGCGGGTATAGGGATGGCGCGGGTCCTTGAAGATGGCCTCCGTCGTGCCCTCCTCAACCAGCCTGCCCAGGTACATGATGCCCATCCGGTCCGCCACATGGCGCACGACATTCAGGTTGTGGGTGATGATCACCATCGCCAGCCCCAGCCGTTCGCGCAGGTCGTTCATCAGGTTCAGAAGCTCCCCCTGCACCGACACGTCCAGCCCCGCGGTGGGTTCGTCCGCCAGGATCAGCTTCGGCTCCAGCGCCAGCGCGCGGGCGACACCGACCCGCCGCGCTTGCCCGCCTGACAGCTGATAGGGATAGCGGTCTGCAAAATGCGCAGGCAGGTTCACCATTTCCAGAAGACGCTTGGCCTCGGCGTCCAGATCGCGGTCCTTCATGCCTTGGATGCGGTAGGGTTCAGTGATCAGGCTGCGGATCGTCAGACGCGGCGACAGAGAGCCGACCGGGTCCTGGAACATCATCGAGATGTCCTTGCGCAAGGGGCGCAATTCGCGTTCCGAAGCGCCGCGGATTTCCCGGCCTTCGAACTTGACCGAGCCTTCCTGCGCCGGGGCCAGACCGGCAATTGCTCGTATCACCGTGGTCTTGCCAGAGCCGCTCTCGCCCACCAGCGCATAGGTTTCGCCTGGCTCAACGGTGAAGCTGACACCGGCCAGCACGTTGACAGGGCCATAGCTGGTCTTGAGGTCTTTGACTTCCAGCAGGCTCATTCCGCGGCCTCCTTGTGGTTCAGCCAGCAGGCGGCGTGGTGGCCGTCCTTCAGCTGTGTTAGCGGCGGAACATGCGACGCGCAGCGCGGCATCGCCTGGTCGCAGCGGTCGCGGAAGATGCAGCCGCCGGGCAGGTTTGCCAGATCAGGCACCTCGCCGGGGATCGTTGGCAGCACGCGGGCGCGTTCCTTGATGTGGCCCGGGTCGCAGTCGATCAGGCGGCGGGTGTAGGGGTGCTTGGGATCGTGGAAGATCTCGCGCACCTCGCCGCTTTCGACCACGGCGCCCGCGTACATCACCACTACGCGATCGCAAAGCTCTGCAATCACGCCCAGATGGTGCGAGATGAACAGGATGGCGCAGTCGAACTCCTGCTGCAGTTCCTGCAGGCGCTCGATGATCTGCACCTCCAGCGTGGCATCCAGCGCCGTTGTCGGCTCATCTGCGATCAGCAGGTCGGGTTCGGACATCAGCGCCATGGCTATGGCAATCCGCTGCCGCATCCCGCCGGAGAACTCATGCGGGAACTGGTCCAGCCGTGCCTCCGGGTCGGGGATGCCGACGGCCCCCAGCATCTTGGCCGCCCTCGCCCGTTTCTCGGCCTTTGATGCCTTGGAACGGTGCTGGATATCGAGCATCTGCTGACCGATAGACAGCACCGGGTTGTGGGTCTGCATTGGATCCTGGAACACGATGGAGATATCGGCGCCGCGCAGATCACGCATCTGGCGCTCGGGTTTTTGCAGCAGGTCTTCACCCTTGAACCGCACCTCGCCCTGACGAAACCGGGTGTTCGGCGCGGTCAGCCGAAGGATCGAGGAGATCAGGGTCGACTTGCCGCAGCCCGATTCACCAACGATGCCGACGATCTCCCCCTTGCGGACGTCAAAAGAGATTTCGCGCAAGGCTTTCAGGTCGCCGCGGGCGGTCTCATAGTCGACGCTGAGGCGGTCAATTTCCAGAAGCGTATCGGTCATCGCTGTTTCCTCAGTTTCGGGTCAACCACATCGCGAAGGCTTTCGCCCAAGAAGGTGAAGCCAAGCGTTGCCAGGATGATCGGCAGCCCGCCGCCCACCACCAGCCAGGGGGTCTGGCGGATCAGGGAATAGCCGTCCTTCAGCAGCGCACCCCAGCTGGGTGTCGGCGGTTTCACCCCAAGGCCGAGGAAGGACAGCCCCGCCTCCAGCGCGATCACGGTTGGGATGTCCATCGCCGCCAGCACCGCCAGAACGCCGACGATATTGGGCAGCATGTGCACGCCCAGAATACGCTTCATGCTGGCGCCCATGGATCGTTCGGCCAGAATGAATTCCGAGTTGCGCAAGGTCAGCGTCTGGGTCCGTGCCACCCGGCCGTAGGTCGGGATCGAGGTCGCCATGACCACAAACACCACGGTCTGCAGGCTTGGCCCCACCAGCGCAACCACCGCCAGCGCAAACATCACCGTCGGGAAGGAACGGATGGTGTCGAAGAACAGCATCAGCAGGTTGTCGAGCCATTTCGGCCCGTAACCCGCGATCATGCCCAGAGTCAGGCCGATGGCCATGGCACCGAAGACCGCGGGCAGTGCCACTTTCAGCGCCACCTGGCCGCCCATGATCACGCGGGAGAACGTATCGCGCCCCAGCTGGTCAGTGCCAAGAAGATGCGCCGCGGAGGGCCCTTGCAGGCGGTCCTTGATATTCATCGCCACGGGATCATAAGGCACGATCCAGGCGGCAAAGATCGCGCAGAACACGATGGTGCCGACAATGATCAGCCCCATCAGCCCCAGCGGGTCGCGGGCGACGCCGTGAAGGATCTGGCCCAGCTCGGACCGGGATTTGGGCGAGGCCCCAGGCGGGGAGGCCGGCTGTGTTCCGGATTGAACGTCAGACATTGCAGCCTCCTCAAATCGCCGTGCGGGCGCGGGGATCGAGCCAGGCGTTGATCAGGTCGGCCAGCGCGGTGGACACCACGAACAGGCCTGTCGAGATCAGCACCGACCCCATCACGATCGGGTAATTACGGGTGGTGATGCTGTCGATCACCAGCTTGCCCAGGCCGGGGCGGGCAAAGACGATCTCGGCAAAAACGGCAGAGGACAGCAGGAACCCCATGCCGACGCCGATCACTGTGACCACCGGCAAAATGGCGATACGCAGCGCATAGACCATCACCACCCGGCGCTCGCTGATGCCAAAGGCGCGGGCGGTGCGGATATGACTCTCGCCCATCACCTCCAGCATCGAGGCGCGCACCAGCCGGGCGATGTAGCCCACCCAGCTGAGGCCGATGGCAAAGGCGGGCAAAACCAAGTGGTTGAGACGGCCCCAGAAGCCCTCTCCCGCGCCGATGGCCGGGAACCATTGCAGGTTCACCGCAAAGATCAGCAGCGACAGCAGCGCGACCACAAAGGCGGGCGCGGCCACGAAGCTTACCGAAATTGCAGCGGTGATGCGGTCAATCAGTGTGTTCGGATGCGCGGCCGCATAGGCGCCAAGCGCGATGCCCAGCGTGGCGGACCAGGTAATAGAGCCCAGGATAAGCCACAGGGTGTGCGGCAATTGCTGAAACACGATCTCGGTCACCGGGCGGCCCGAGAACACGTCTATCCCCAGGTCCCCCTGCAACAGGTTTCCGTAGAAAATGAGAAGCTGTTTCCAGATCGGCTGATCCAGCGCCAGCTCAGCCGTCAGCCGCGCCTGCAGCTCAGGCGTGGCGCGCGGGCCCAGCATGATCTGGACCGGATCGCCGGGCACGGCGCGGATCATCAGGAACATGACGGTGACCGCCACGATCAGGATCAGCAATGCCAGCCCGAACCGCCGGGTTGCATAAAGTAACATGGCCGCATGGCTCCCTTATCTTCGCTGTGCGGATGAAAACGGCACGGCCGCGCCGCAAGCTGCAGCCGTGCCAGGTCAGGCCCGGGGGGAGGACCGGGCCTGAGGGGAGTGTCAGGCCTTGCCGAAGTAGCGCAGCAGCGCCAGCCCGTCGGGCCGCAGCGCAGGCACCACACCCGCCGAATGGATCACCGGCGTCGCCTCATGGGTCAGGAACCGGTAGGCACCGCTTTCCTCCATCAGATCCTGCGCGCGCTGATACATCTCGGCCCGCTTTGCCTGATCGGTCAGCTGATAGGCAGAGGCGTGGATCTGGTCGAACTCTTCGTTGCTGAAGCGTTCCCAGTTCCAATGGCCGACCTGCTCGGTGGTGAACCAGGAGGTCGCATAGTACGGGTCGGGGGTCATCGAGTAGCGGTTCAGCACCAGCTGCAGGTCCTCGTTATCCGCGCTGGCCCAAAAGGCCCCGGATTCCAGCACATTCACCTCAACCGTGATGCCGATCTGCGCCAGCGTCGCCTGGATCACCTGCGCCGCGGTGGTGAAGGTGGTCTTGTTCAGCGTGTCGAGTTTCAGCGTGACATTGGTCTCACCGGATTCCGCCAGCAGCGCAGCAGCTTTCTCGAAATCCGCCTGCGGCGGCACCAGCGACTGGGGGCGGTTGCCTGCAAGGCCCGGGGCAATGATGCCGGTGGAGGGTTCGACAGCGCCGAAATATGCGGCCTCCAAGACCGACGGCACGTCGATGGCGTGCTGGATGGCCTGGCGCAGTTTCTTGTTCTGCAGCTTTGGGTGATCCAGGTTCATGCCCAGCCAAGCATAGTACAAGGACGGGTATTCCAGCAGTGTGCCGCCATTCGGCACCCCGGCGCGGTAGCGCTCCACCGAACCCAGCGAGACGCGGGTGAAATCCAATTCGCCCGCCTCGAATGCGATCTCGGCAGTGTTTTCGTCGTCGATCGGCAGGATCTCGATGGTATCCCAGGCGGGGGCTTCGCCCTTCCAGTCCGGGTTCCGCTTGAGCACGGTCTTTTCCTTGGGCGACCAGCTGTCGCGCAGGTAGGGTCCGGACTCCGCCAGCGGATCCGTCGTCGCCTTGCCGCCCGCGGCCTCCCAGGCCTCTTTCGACACGATATTGCCGGTGATATAGGGCAGCGCGATGCTCCACAGCGGTGCAAAGGGTTCTTTCAGAACGATGGTTCCCTCGCGCTCGCCGGTCACCTCGACGTGGCTCAGCGGCCCCATGTCGGGTTTGTTCGGGCTCTCGGTCTCCTCCGCCACAATCCGTTCAAAGCTGTATTTCACGTCTTCGGCAGTCATCGCGCCAAAGCCGTTCGTAAACCCGATGTCATCGCGCAGTGCGAATTTGATGTGCGTCTCGTCACCCTGCTCGATCATCGCGGCGGCATCCATCTGCCAGTCCCATTCGCGGCCCGGCTTGTACTGGATCAGCTTGTTGTAGATCGCGGCGTGGATCTCCTCGTCGATCACACCTTTGGAGTACGCGGGGTCAATGCTTTGCAGATCGCCATAGGAGCGCACCCGCAATGTCCCGTCCCCAGCCGCCATGGCGCGGCTGCCCAAGCCCATCGGCAGAACGGCTGCCGCACCCAGCGCAGTGGCGCCCTTCAGGAATTTGCGCCGCCCCACCGGCGCCTTGGTCCATTCGATCCGCATTGTATCCTCCCTTGGATCAGATCAGGAAGCCCGCAAAACGCGGGCCTCCCATTGCGCCGTTCCTCAAGCCGCCCGCACCCCTATGTCCTCCTGGTCTGCGGTCCGCCAAAATCACACGGCTTGTTTCCAGAAACGCCGGTTTCGCCGGATTCAAAACTGTGCAAACATGCGCGGAGTGACGCTAGATGGCTGGTCCTAGCGTCAAAACGCGAAGGATTTTGGCACTTGTCCGTCAATTTTTCAGAAAACCTGCGTTCGCTTTGCGCCGAGCATGGCAGCATTGCGCATATCTGCCGCGAGATCGGTCTCAACCGGCAGCAGTTCAACCGCTACCTCAATGGCAGCAGCCTGCCATCTGCGCACAACCTGCGCAGGATCGCCCGCTACTTCGGGATTGCAGAAGCGCAGCTGTTTACCGCGCGTTCCGATTTCGAAGCCCGCCTGGACGCCGCGGCCGGCCCAGGGCAGCATGGCCCGGGTGAGCAGTTTCTGGCCCCGTTCCGCGGCCAGCAGCGCAATTTGAAACGCTACCTCGGCTTCTACCACGCCTATTTCCACACCCCCTCCTGGGGCGATGGGATCTTTTGCGCGCTGACCCGGTTTATCGAAAAGGACGGGCTGATCCTGTCTCGCAACCTGGAAATCGCCCATGACCCGGAACAAAGCATCCGGCAGATCTCGCGGTATCAGGGGTTGGTCACGATGCGCGGCAACCGACTGTTTATCACTGAGCATGAGCGCGCTCATGAAGGCAGCGTTGCGCAGACCATCCTGTTCTCCGCCCACCGCCAGCAGCTCAAGTACCTGCGCGGCATGACTATGGGGCTGGCCTGGCGGCCGTTTCCCCGCCCCTATGCGGCGCGGACGATCTGGAAGCGGCTGGATGAACGGGTGTCTGCACGCGAGGCAATTGCCGCCTGCGGCGTCCACCCGGTACGCAGCACGCGCATTGATCCGACGGTGCGGAAGTATCTCGAAACTCCGGCCAAGGAGGATCTGCCGGACGCTCACGGCAGTTTCCTGTTCTGAGATCAACCGCTTACTGCGTGATTGAACGCGGCTCTATCCCGCCGCCAGATGGCGGGTGGCCATGGAAAACAGTTCAGCCTGCGAGGAAATCCCCAGCTTGGAATAGGCATGGTGCCGGTGCACTTTCACCGTGCCCTCGGCAATGCCCAGATAGGCGGCGGCCGAAGGTGTCGAGTGGCCTTGCAGGATCAGCTGCACCACCTCCCGCTCGCGCGGGCTGAGAACGCCGGTGCCAAAAGTCTGCATGCGGTCTTCCCAGCCCTCCTGCTGGAACCCTTGCGCCGCGGTTTCCGCCTGCCCCCACTGCCGCCGGAGGGCGGCGGAAATCACCTCGAACACCGCGTTCAGCCTGCCGGTATCCGCTGCCTCAAACCGCTGCTGGCGGGCAAAGCGGGCGAGTGAAACGATCAGCCAGCGCTCTGCCCCGTCCTGCACCAGCACGCCGATCTCATCGCTTATGTTTATCTTGCGGTAGAAGGCGCGGTAGTATTCCGAGCGGTAGAACGCCTCCGGCGCCAGGTCCATCAACCGGTAGGCGCCAGGTTTGCAGCCGTTGCGGCAGGCCTGGTAAAGCGGGTCCAGCAGGTAGGGGCCGCTCGCATAGAACTCCACCGTGATTGCCGCCTGCAGTTCATCCAGGTCCTGATACAGCGACACCGGCGGCGACGCGCCCTCATAGCGCGAGATGATCATCGAATCGAAACTGCAGCATTGGCCAAGAATCTGCCGCAGCGCGCCGGGAAAACGCTCGGTGCCGGCGGTTTCGGCCAGGGCAGCCATTGGGCCCACCCACGGGGCAGGCAGCACGGGGAAGGCGGAATCTGACGTCATCTATACCTTTAGATATATATCTGTTGTTGAGTTTACCGGCATAAGCGCGGATTTCAAACTGGGCTCAAGCAAATTCCAATCAAACGGAGCCCCAGATGACCGATACCTCCAGCGTGAACCCCGTGCAGGGCGACCTGGCATTTACCCGCGAAACCGACCGCGGGGTGATTGCTGAGGCCAGCTATGCCGGCGCGCTCAGCTTCATGCGCCGCCGCTACACCCGCGACCTGAGCGGCGCGGATGTTGCGGTGATGGGCGTGCCCTTCGATCTGTCGGTCTCCAGCCGCTCTGGCACCCGGCTGGGCCCGCGCGCGGTGCGCTCCGGCTCCAGCCACATAGCCTGGTCGAAACCCTGGCCCTGGGAGGCCGACCCTTATGAGGCGCTGCGGGTCGTCGATTACGGCGATTGCGAATTCGACTATGGCTACCCGCACCAGGTGCCGGGGCAGATCGCCCAGGCGGCGCGGGACGTGCTGGCAACGGATACCGCGCTCTTGTCGATCGGTGGCGACCACTTCATCACCTATCCGCTGCTGAAGGCGCACGTGGAAAAGCACGGGCCGCTGAGCCTGATCCAGTTCGACGCCCATTCCGACACCTGGGCCGACGAGGAAGGCCGCATCGACCACGGCACCATGCTGTGGCACGCCATCCGCGAAGGGCTTGTGGATCCCACCCGCTCGGTCCAGGTCGGTATCCGCACCCACAACCCCGATCCGATGGGCATGAACATCATTGACGCCATCGAGGTGCAGAAAACCGGCCCCGAGGCGGTGGCGGAGAAAATCCGTGGCATCGTCGGCAGCCATAAGACCTATGTCACCTTCGACATCGACGCTCTGGAGCCCGCCTCCGCCCCCGGCACCGGCACCCCGGTGATCGGCGGCCTCAGCCCCTATCAGGCGCAGGAGATCATCCGCGGGCTGGCGGGCACCGACGTGGTCGGCATGGACGTGGTCGAGGTCGCCCCGGCCTACGACATCTCCGAGATCACCGCCATCGCGGCAGCCACGATCGCCAACGATTTGCTCTGCCTCTACGCCGCCGGAACTTCCGGCCAGCGCTGAGGCAGTGCGCAACAGGGAGGACAACATGGCCAATCCAACGACCATTCTCGCAACCACTCTGGCGGCCGCCCTTGCGGCGCCGGCAGCCGCCGGGGAGCTCGCTATCTACAACTGGGCGGACTACTTCGGCGAAAAAACCATCTCCGGCTATGAGGCCGCTACCGGCGCCAAGGTAACGCTGGACTACTTCGACAGCAACGAGGTGCTGGAGACCAAGATGCTGGCAGGCGGCTCGGGCTATGACGTGGTCTTCCCTGCCGCCTCCAACGCCGAACGCCAGCTGCAGGCCGGGGCGCTGCACCCGATAGATACATCGCGTCTGGAAAACTACGGCAACCTGCGCCCGGAAATCCTGGCCTCGCTCGACAAGGTTCCGGGCGGGCGCGAGCTGGGCGTGCCGTACACCTGGGGCACCATCGGCATCGCCTATAATCCCGCGCTGGTCTCCGAACGGCTGGGGGATCTGCCCGTTGACAGCTGGGAGTTGCTGTTCAACCCGGACTACGCCTCCAAGCTCAAGGACTGCGGCATCGGGGTGCTGGATTCGCCGGTCGAGATGCTGTCGGTCGCTCTGAACTACCTCGGCGCTGATCCCTATTCCGAAGACAAGGCAGAGATCACGCAGGCGCAGGACCTGCTGGCCGGGGCGGCGCAGAATATCCGCTATTTCAACAACCAGAAGCCCTCCACCGACCTGCCGGCAGGCAATGTCTGCCTGGCGGTGATGTATTCCGGCGACGCGGGCATCGCTCAGGCCCGCGCGATGGAGGCAGATAACGGAGTCGAAATCCTCTACGCGATCCCCAAGGAGGGAACGCTGATGTGGATCGACCTGATGGCGATCCCGGAAGATGCTGCCAATGTGGATGCGGCCTATGCCTTCATCGACTACATGCTGCGGCCCGAGGTGATCGCCGAGGTCTCCAACACCGTGTTCTTCGCCAATGCAAATGCGGCGGCCGACGCGCATGTGCTGCCGGAGATCCTGTCCGATCCGGGCATCTACCCGGACGCGCCCACCCTGGCGCGTTTGTTCCCGGACAAAAGCCTGGGCGCCAAGGCGCTGCGCCAACGCACCCGTGCCTGGACCAAGGTGAAATCAGGGATCTGAAACGCAGGGGCCGCCAGCCGGCCCCTGTGTCGATTCCAGCAAGGCTAGCGGGGGAGAATGGCACCTTGCAGCGAAAAATGCGCAGGGAACATCGCCGCCAGAAACCGGAAGATGATCCGCGCCGCCTCTTGCCGGTCGAAACGGTCGGGATGCAGCAGAAAGTCTGTCCACATCCCTTCCAACAGCGCCAGCGTGCCGTGGGTGGCGTCACGCGCTGCGCCTGAGGCATCCGGTGTCCCGGCCTCCCGCACGATCCTGGAAAAGGCGTTGTGAACCATGCCCCGCAACCGTCCGTCTCGCGTGTCTGAGTGTTCGGCGATGGCCTTGCGATTGCGGGATTCACCACGGAAAGCGTACCAGATGCTGACATTGCGCCGGTTCAGAACCCGTTCGCTGAGGTCGCCGCGCACGATCATCTCGATCCGCTCTTGGGGGCTGTTGCCGGCTGTCTGCAGCAGCGCATCCAGCCCGTCGTAATACTCCTCCGAGGAGTAATGCGCTGCGGCCTGCACCAGGTTGTCTTTACCGCCGAAATGCAGATGGATCATGCCGCGCGACAGGCCCGCGCGCTGAATGATCTCGCTGACGGAGGTTTCCGAGATCCCTTTTTCCGCCACCGAATCCAGCACTGCCTCAATCAGTGCCAGGCGGTTCTGTTCACGGTTTTGTTCCCTTTTTCCCGTCATCCGGTCCCGATTTTCCAAACACTTGCGCAGGTTTTCCCCGCTGTTATGCGGGTCCGCCTGCTGCGGCAAGCTGTGATGATTTGCCCATCTAGCCATATCGCGCAGATTTCTCCAAGCAAAATGGACATTTGTACATTTTTTGGAAAAACCTGTTGACAGAACGGTCCCCCGGGCCGCAGATTTTGATGGACGATTGTCCATTTAAGATGGCAGCGCCACGCCCGCAGATCAAGCAAGCAACGGAGTCACATGGCCGGATTTCTCAGAACCGAGGCTGGCAAAGGCCTGGCACTCAGCGCCCCGGCTTCGCTTTATGTGGGGCTGCTGGTGGCTGCGCCGCTGGGGATCCTGGTGGCCTACAGCTTCTGGACCCAGACCTATGTCGAGATCGACAAGACGCTGACCTGGGCCAACTATCTGGAGGCCGCCACCGACCCGCTGGTGCGCCATCTGATGCTGCGCTCCATTGCCATTGCCGGTGCCGTGACCATGGCGACAGTGGCGCTGGCCTATCCGATTGCCTATTTCATCGCCTTCCGCACCCGCAAGAAAACCCTGTGGCTCTTGCTGATCACCATCCCGTTCTGGTCAAGCTACCTGCTGCGGGTGTTCAGCTGGAAACTGATCCTCGGCTTCAACGGGGTGATGAACTCGGCGCTGATCTCCTTGGGGCTGATCGAGGAGCCGCTGACCTTCCTGCTGTACAATGAATTCGCGGTGGTGCTGACCCTGGCCCACGCCTGGGCACCCTTTGCGATCCTGCCGATCTATGTCTCGCTGCAGAAGATCGACCGCTCGCTGCTGGAGGCCGCCACCGACCTCGGCTGCTCCAAGCTGGAACGCTTTGTCCGCGTCACCCTTCCCCTGACCGTGCCCGGCATCATCGCTGCCAGCCTGATCATCTTCATCCCCACCGTCGGCGACTACGTGACCCCGTCGCTGGTCGGCGGCTCGCAGGGCAAGATGGTCGCCAACCTCATCCAGGTGCAGTTCGGCCCGGCCAACAACTGGCCCTTGGGCGCCACCCTCTCACTGGTGGCCATGGCCTCGGTCGGCTTTGTCGCCATCCTGTTCGTCATCCTGGCCACCGCCCTGGGGAGGAGGATCCGTTGAGCACACCGATGAGCGAACCCCTGAACAAACCGCTGAACCCTGATGTCAGCAAGTCCCGGCGCAAACCCTTCCGCTTCCCCTGGCTCTTGGTCTATGCCATCGGCTACCTGATTTTCCTGTACCTCCCGGTGCTGCTGCTGCCGCTGTTCTCCTTCAATGACGGCACCATCGTGGCCTTTCCGATGAAGGGCTTCACGCTGAAGTGGTACGCCCAGCTGGGCGCGCAGGACACGCTCTTGCAAGCGATGGCCAACTCGCTGATCGTTGGTGCGGTGACCGCAATTGTCGCCACCTCTCTGGGGCTGTTCGCCGCCCGCGCCTATGTCCGCTACCGCTTCAAGGGGCGTGAGCTGTCGGAAGGGCTGGTGATGCTGCCGCTGGTCATTCCCGGCATCATCGTGGCGTCGTCGATGCTGGTGCTGTTCATCTCGCTGGGGCTGAAGCCGTCGCTGACCACGGTGATCCTGGGCCACGTTTTTGTGGCGCTGCCCTTTGCAGTCTCGATCATGAAATCGGCCTTCGACGACTTCGACCAGTCGCTGGAGGAAGCCGCCTTCGACCTTGGCGAAAGCGTCATCGGCACCTTCCGCCGGGTGACCCTGCCGATCGTGGCGCCGGGGATTGTCGCCAGCCTCTTGGTCACCTTCACCGTATCGTTTGACGAGTTTGTGCTGGCCTTCTTCCTGTCGGGCAACCAGCCCACCCTGCCGGTCTACATCTGGAGCCAGATCCGCTTCCCGGCCAAGCTGCCGAACACGCTGGCGCTTGGCTCCTTGCTGCTGCTCGCCTCGGTGCTCCTGCTGCTGACCGCAGAATACTTCCGCCGCCGCTCCACCAAGTCCGCCTGATGAAGGATACGCAGATGACCAGTCAGAACATCATCGAAATCTCCGGGGTGGAAAAGCGCTTTGGCACCTTTGTGGCGGTGCGCGACCTGAACCTGGAGCTGAAGGAGGGCGAGTTCTTCTCGCTGCTCGGCCCCTCCGGCTGCGGCAAGACCACGGCGCTGCGGATGATTGCAGGCTTTCAGGACCATGATGCCGGCACCATCCGCATCGCGGGGCAGGAAATGGCGCATATCCCGGCAAACAAGCGCCCGACCAACATGGTGTTCCAGTCCTATGCGATCTTCCCGCATCTGAACGTCGGCGACAACGTTGCCTTTGGCCTGCGCAAGCTGAACCTCGGCAAAGCAGAGGTTAAGGACCGCGTCGCCGAGGCGCTGGAAATGGTCGAGCTGGGCGGCCTGCAGGCGCGCAAGGCGGATGAACTGTCGGGCGGCCAGCGCCAGCGGGTGGCCTTGGCCCGCGCCCTGGTGATGCGGCCCAAGGTGCTCTTGCTGGATGAGCCTTTGTCGGCGCTCGACAAGAACCTGCGCGAGGCGATGCAGCTGGAAATGCGCCGCCTGCAGCAGAAGCTGGGGATCACCTTCGTGATGGTCACGCACGACCAGTATGAGGCGATGACCATGTCCGACCGCATCGGCGTGATGTTCGCCGGCAAGCTGGAGCAGGTCGACCGCCCCGAGGTGCTTTATGCCCGGCCCTGCAACCGCCGGGTCGCGGCCTTCATCGGCGGCATGAACTTTCTGGATGCGCGGGTGACCGCGGACAATGGCAAATCAGTGAATGTCGACCTGCAGGGCTTTGGCCCGCTCACCATCGACGTGAACCCGAATGTGCTGGCCCGCAGCCCCGACCTGCTGGCGGGCATCCGCCCCGAACAGCTGGAAATCAGCGCCACCCAGCCGCCCGGTTATGACGCCTGCCTCCAGGGCAGCGTCAGCGACATCGCCTTCTACGGCGAGAGCGTCCACTACTACGTGCGCGCCGACGGGGTGGAGGAGCCGATCTCCGTGGCCGTCCCGAACTACTTCCACACAGTGGATCACAAGCGCGGCGACCGCGTCTGGCTGGGGGTGCAGAACGCCTCGGTCATCGACCTCGGCGCGCGGGAAGCATGAGAATAACAGGGAGGAAGGAAATGAAACATCTTGCTTTGGGGCTGACGGGGGCACTGGCCGCCGCCACCGCCTTGACCGTCCCGGCCGGCACCGCGCAGGCCGGGGCCGACAGCCTGTCGGTCTTCGACTGGTCCGGCTATGAGGACCAGGGGTTTTACGGCGATTACGTCGAGAAATACGGCGGCGCGCCCAGCTACACCTACTTCGGCAGCGTCGAGGAGGCCTTCACCAAGCTGCAGTCAGGCTTTGCCGCCGACATCGCCCACCCCTGCACCGACGCGCTGCGCAAATGGGTGGCTGCGGATCTGATCAAGCCGATCGACACCTCCAGGATCGACAACTGGGACAAGCTGCTGCCGCAGATCAAGGATGTGGACGGCGTCACCATCGACGGCCAGACCTATATGGTGCCGTTCGAGTGGGGCAACACCGGGCTGATCTACCGCACCGACCAGATCGACGAAGCAGACGTCTCGCTGCAGTTGCTGGCGGACCCCGCCTATCAGGGCAAGATCGCCATTCCCGACGCAGCGTCCTCGGCCTATGCGATGGCGGCGCTGGCGACCGGCGCCTCCAGCTACACCGATATGAGCGAGGAGGAGTTCCAGAAGGCCTCCGATTTCCTGCGCCGGATCCACCCGAACGTGCGGTTCTACTGGTCCGACGCGGGCCAGCTGGACCAGGCCATCGCCAGCGGCGAGGTGCTGCTGGGCTGGGGCTGGAACCAGTCGGAACTGAACCTGATCTGGAACGAAACCCCGGCCAGGATGATGCGTGACGTGGACAAGGGCATCGCCACCTGGGTCTGCGGCTATGTGCATCTGACCTCCTCGACCCAGAGCGACGAGCAGGTCTATGACATGCTGAACGCGCTGAGCGCCGAGGACAGCGGCAAATACATCATCGAGAACTGGGGCTATGCCCATTCCAACGCCGAGGCCTTCAAATCCGCCGACCAGGAGCTGATCAAGACCTATGGCTTTGCCGATGTGGACAGCTTCTTTGACGGCAGCCTGTTCTTTGACGCGGTCAACCCCGAACTGGAAGGCCGGATGCTGAAGGAATTCGAACGCATCAAAGCAGGCTTCTGATCCCCGCAAGCGGCGGGCCATGGGGCCCGCCGTCCCGCCGTTAACGACAATCTGTGAATAAAAGGATGTGCCAATATGTCAGGCGCAAATGGGTATTCCATTCTGTTTGAACCGGTGAAGATCGGTCCCGTCACCGCGCGAAACCGGTTTTACCAGGTGCCCCATTGCAACGGCATGGGGCATGTGCGTCCGCAGGCCGAAGCCGCCATGCGCGGTATGAAGGCCGAAGGCGGCTGGGCCGTGGTCTCCACTCAAGAAACCGAAATCCATCCCACGTCCGACCTGGGCCCGTATGCGGAAAACCGTCTGTGGGACGAACACGACGTTCCCGCCCTGCGGCTGATGACCGAGAAAGTGCATCAGCACGGCGCGCTAGCGGCAATCCAGCTGGCCCACAACGGCCACCACGCCACCAACCATCTGACCCGCGCCCCGGTGCTGGCGCCCTCTGACGGACCGATCGACACGGTTTTCCCGAAACAGGCCCGCGCCATGGACAAGGAGGACATCCGCAACCTGCGCCGCTGGCACCGCGCTGCCGCCCGCCGTGCCAAGGAGGCCGGGTTCGACATCGTCTATGTCTATGCCGGCCACCAGATGACCCTGCCCCAGCACTTCCTGCTGCCGCAATTCAACAGCCGCAGCGACGAATACGGCGGCTCTTTGGAAAACCGCGTCCGCCTGACCCGGGAGCTTCTGGAGGAAACCCGCGAGGAGCTGGACGGGCACTGCGCCGTCGCCTTGCGCTTTGCGGTCGACCAGATGATGGGCGCGGACGGGATGCAGGCGCAGGAGGAAGGCCGCGCTGTGGTCGAAATGCTGGCTGAGCTGCCGGACCTGTGGGACGTGAACGTCTCCGACTGGAGCAATGACAGCCAGACCACCCGCTTCCAGCCGCAGGACGGTTTCCAGGTTCCTTATATCGACTTCGTCAAGCAGGTGACGTCGAAACCTGTGGTCGGGGTCGGCCGCTTCACCTCGCCGGACCTGATGACCTCGCTGGTCAGCAAGGGGGTGCTGGACCTGATCGGCGCCGCCCGCCCCTCCATCGCCGACCCGTTTCTGCCGAACAAGATCAGGGACGGCCGCGTTGAGGAGATCCGCGAATGCATCGGCTGCAACATCTGTGTGTCAGCTGACAATCTGGGCGTGCCGATCCGCTGCACCCAGAACCCCACCATGGGCGAGGAATGGCGCCGCGGCTGGCACCCTGAGAAGATCGCGCCCAAACGCAATGAAACCAGTGCCTTGGTGATTGGCTCCGGCCCGGCGGGCCTGGAATGCGCACTGCAATTGTCGAACCGCGGCTATGACGTGACCCTGGCCGAAGCCGCGCCCGAGTTCGGCGGCCGCGTCCTGCGCGAATCCCGCCTGTCGGGACTGTCGGCCTGGAAACGGGTGGCCGACAACCGGCTGTGGCAGCTGCAGCAGCGCGCCAATGTGCAGATGTTCACCGACAGCCCGATGAGCGCCACCGAAGTGACCGATCTGGAAATTCCCAATGTCTTCGTCGCCACCGGCAGCCGCTGGCTGCGCGACGGCAGCGGCCGCTCCAGCCACGCGCCCCTGCCGGTTGAGGGCCAGCCGGTTTTCACTCCCGACGACATCATGGCGGGCGAACTGCCCCCTGCGGACGGCCCGGTTCTGATCTATGATGACGACCAGGCCTACCTCGGCGGTGTGGTGGCGCACCACCTGGCCGCGGCCGGCCGCAAGGTGATCCTGGCCACGCCCGGGGCCGTGGTCTCAGCCTTTACCGAACTGACGCTGGAGCAGGCACGGGTGCAGACCAGCCTGATCGAGGCCGGGGTGGAGATCATCCCGCTGCATCTGCTGCAATCGGCCGATGCGGGTGGCGCCACCCTGGGCTGCGCCTATACGGGCCGCCCGCGGACCGTGCCCTGCGCCAGCCTGCTGATGGTGACCGCCCGCCAGCGCGACGCGGCCCTTTATGAGGAGCTGAAGGCAAACCACGCGCACCGCTTCACCACGCTGGAGCTGATCGGCGATGCCGCATCCCCGGGGCTGATTGCCGATGCGGTCTATGCCGGCCACATGGCCGCCCGCAATTTCGAACGCGACCCGGCGGCGGCGGACGCGGACTGGTTCCGCCGCGAATTGATCTCTCTGAACGATATGGGAGGCAGCTGATGCCCAAAGATGACCTGCAAGTGATGCGCGAGCTGATGGAAAGCCACCAAGAAGGCTTTGCGCTCGAACGCCATTTCTACACCTCCCAGGCGGTCTATGAACATGACATCCAACGGGTCTGGAACCGCAACTGGATTTGGGTTGGCCACGTCAGCCAGATCGCCGAGCCCGGCAACTACTTCCTGTTCGACTACGGCCCGGAATCGGTGATCGTGGTGCGCGACCGCGAAGGCGAAGTGCGCGCCCACGTGAACGTCTGCCGCCACCGCGGCTCCCGCGTCTGCCTGGAAAAGCAGGGCACCGCGCGGGTGTTCTCCTGCCCTTATCACGCCTGGACCTTCGGGCTGGACGGGCGTCTGCGCGGCGGCCGCGCCATGGGGCCGGATTTCGACCCCTCCGAATACGGGCTTTTCCCGGTTCAGGTGCAGATATTCCAGGGCCTGATCTTCATCTGCGCCGATGAAAACCCGCCGCCGCTGGAGGAAAGCCTCGCACGGCTTGCGCCGCTGTCGGCGCCGATGCAGCTGGAGAACCTGAAACTCGCGCATGAGGCCTCCTATCCGGTGCCCGCCAACTGGAAACTGGCGCTGGAGAATTACCTGGAGTGCTACCATTGCGCGCCGTCGCATCAGGACTATTCCCGCAGCCACTCGCTCAAGGATCCCGCGGATGTGGAGAAATACGGCGAAGACTTGCGCGACCGCTCCGCCTCCGCCGGCCTGCCGACAGAGGAGCTCGATCTGACCGGCCCGAATGCGCTGGCTCTGGGCGCGGATGTCTACTGGCGGCGCTACCCTTTGTTTCCCGGTTACCAGACCGGCAGCAAGGACGGTGAGCCGCTGGCCCCGCCGCTGGGGCAGCTGACGGGGCATGACGGCGGCGCCACCGATCTCGCGATCGGCACGCTGAACTATTTCCTGATCTATGCCGACCACCTGGTGGGATACCGTTTCATCCCCCGCTCCCTGCAGGAAACCGACATCCAGATCGCCTGGTATGTGCGCGGCGACGCCGAGGAAGGCCGCGATTACAGCAAAGAGGCGCTGACCTGGCTGTGGCACGTCACCTCGCTCGATGACGAACGCATCATCCGCCACAATCAGGAAGGGGTGAATTCGCACCGTTTCGTCCCCGGCCCGCTGTCGGAGATGGAATGGAGCCTGCCCGGCTTCTATCGCAGCTATTTCAGCATGATCTGAACGCTTCAGACCCCAAAAATGAAAGCAGGCCGCGCCTTTGCGGCCTGTGCTGACCTTTCCGGAGACCGCTATATGGTTGACGTCACCAAGACCCGAACCCGTCGCCGCAGCGGCGGACGCGAAGCGCGCGCCGCCGCCCGCACCCAGGCCGCGCCCTCGCAAGCCATCCACGCAGGCATCCCCGGCGGCCGCTACAGACCGCTGTCCGATGCGGACATGCAGAAGATCCACCAGGCGGCGCTGACCATCCTGGCCCAAACGGGCATCGGCGACCCGACCGAGGAGCTGCTCGATCTGGTCCTGCCCAAGGGCGCCGAGCTCAACGCCCACGGCCGCCTGTGCTTCCCCCGCGCGCTGATGGAGGACCTGCTGACCAAAGCGGCCAGCGAATTCTACGTCCACGCCCGCGGCAGCCGCGCGGGCAAGGATGACATGCACTGCACCAAGGAAAAGGTCTATTACGCCAACTCCGGCACCGCGGTCACGACCTTTGACGCCGCCACCCGCAGCTACCGGCCCTCGGTGCTCAAGGACATCTATGACTTCACCCGGCTGGTGGACCGGCTCGACAACCTCCACATGACCGGCGACACGGTGCTGGCAACCGACGTACCGCAGGATTTCGAGCATGACATGTCGATGCTCTATGCGATCTTGGCCGGCAGCGAGAAACCTTCCTGCCTCACCTTCCGCGACCGCGCCCATATCAAACCGGCAATCGAACTGTTCGACATGGCCTCCGGCGGCGAAGGCAAGTTCCTCCAGAAACCCTCCGTGATCTTCGGCGGCTGCCCGATTGTCTCTCCGCTGCGGCTGGGGCGCGAGAACCTGGAGATCATGATCGACACCGCCAAGCTGGGCCTCACCTGTGATCTGGCGGTGCCGCCGCAGGCGGGCGCGACCTCCCCTGCCCCGCTGGCGGGCACGCTGGCGCAGGCGGTGGCCGAAACCCTCTCTTGCGTTGCCATCGTCAACCTGATCAACCCCGGCACGCCGGTGGTGTTCGCCGCCTGGCCCTTCATCACCGACCTGCGCACCGGCTCCTTCACCGGCGGCTCGGGCGAGCAGGCTCTGATCTCCGCTGCCGCCATCCAGATGGGCAACTTCTACAACCTGCCCACCTCGGTCGGCTGCGGCATGACCGACTCCAAGATCCCCGACGCTCAATACGGCCTTGAAAAGGCACTGACCTTCAGCCTCGCCGCCCACGCCGGCGCGAACCGTTTGTGCGAATTCGGCGGCATGGTCGGCTCGCTGATGGGCTGCTCCTTCGAGTCGATGGTGATCGACAACGAAGCCGCCGGCATGATCTCCCGCACCTTGCGCGGGATCGAGGTCAGCGACGACACCCTGTCGGTCGATGTGATCCACGACTGCGCCATCAGCCCGGGCCATTTCCTCGGCAATAACCAGACGCTTGAATACATGGAGACGGAGTACGTCTACCCCGAACTAATGGACCGCGAGCTGACGGACACCTGGGAAAAGGCGGGCAAGCAGACACTGTTCGACCGCGCCCATGAGGTCTCGGAGCGGATCCTGGCGGAGCATTACCCGAACTATTTCGGCAGCAAGCTGGACGCGGAAATGCGTGCCAAGTTTCCCGTTAAGCTGCCGCCAAGCGCAATGCGCCCCGGCAGCTGAGGCCGGGGCAGCATCATGTCCCGATGGCTGGCAGGTCACCGCCTGCCGGCAACAATCCGGTCGAGGATCAGCGCGCAGAACAGGATCGCCAGACCCGCCAGAATACCCTGCCCCGCCGCCGCATACTGCAACGCTTCCAGAACGTCCTCACCCAGCCCCTTGGCGCCGATCAGCGAGGCCACCACGACCATCGCCAGCGACAGCAGGATGGTCTGGTTGACACCGGCCATGATCGTCTTGCGCGCCAGCGGCAGATCCACCCGCCACAGCAGGTAGCGCGGCGTGGCACCAAAGGCGAGCGCGGCCTCGCGCACCGTGTCCGGCACCTGTTGCAGCCCCAGCACCGTAAAACGGATCACCGGCGGGCTGCCAAAGATCATGGTTGCCACCACCCCTGCCGGCTTGCCGGAGCCAATGAAGGCGACCACGGGGATCAGATAGACAAAGGACGGCATAGACTGCATGAAATCCAGCACCGGGCGCACCACCGCAAACACCCGCGGGCGCCGCGCACAGTAGATGCCCAGCGGAATGCCCAGGGTGATCGAGATCAGCGCCGCCGCGCCCAGCAGCGCGATGGTGGTCATCGCCTTTTCCCAGAAGTCCAGCAGCCCCAGATAGGCCAGCGCCGCACCGGTGAAGATCGCCACCCGCGCCCCCGCTGACAGAAAGGCCAGCATCACGATCACCAGCGCCACCACCGGCCAGGGGGTATCGACCAGCACCACCTCGATCCAGTCGAGGAGCGTCCGCATCCCCGCGGTCAGCCCGTCAAAGAAGCCGCGGCCGGACGTCTTGGTCCAGTCGAACGCCGCCTGCACCCCGTCCCCCACATTCAGCCGCCAGTCGCGGTTGGTGGGAAAGGCATTCAGCAGGGAAAACGCATCCGGCATCGCAAACTTCAGCGCCGACAGCACCACGACCGCCGCTGCCAGTACAGTGGAAACTGCCAGCCGCGGCACGGACCAGCCGCTCGCCACGCTGCGGTCGGAGCGCCAGCGGGCAAACTGCCCCTCCAGCGTCCAGTTCGCCAAGGATGCCGCCAGAAACTTCACTGCCAGCAGCAGGGCGATGCCCGCAGCCAGGTAGACAACACCGCTTGCATTGGCCGCCGCCGCGGCCTCCTGCGCCCCGGCCAGCGCGCCCTCCAGCGACTCCGCGGCACGTTTCAGCGAGTCCAACGAGGACGCGCCAGAGGCCTCCGCCGCCTCAATCTGCTGCCGCCGCAGCTCCAGCGTCTGCGCGATCTGCTCCGCCCGGATGCGGAAGTCGCGGCCCAGATCACCAAACAGGCCCATCGCGATCTGGATGTAGGCCAGGGTTTCCAGCACCAGAAAGCCCAGGAACCAGGACCAAAGCCCCCTCGCCCCGAACCAGACCGGGCCCAAAAGGCCAGCCGCCCAGTTCAAGGTGAACCGGTAGCCCGGCGCCTCCATCATGTAGCTGAAGACCTGCTGATAGTAGCTTTGCGACTGGCCGGTGAACTCACCCACCAGCGCATTCAGCCGCCCGGCGGTTTCCGGTTTGATCTGTGATTGGTCGATGTGCTTCATCACCCTCTCCTTACGCCTGGCTGTCCTGAATGGCGCGGATCAGCCCCGCGCGGTTGATCACCCCGACGGTGGCGCCCGCATCCGCAACCTTGACGATGCCGTGCCCGTCCACCGCCAGATCCATCAGGTCGCTCAGGTCCATGTCGGGCCGCGCCACCTTGGCATCCGCGGGCAGCGCGCCGTGGGTGGCCTCGAACTCCGCTACCGGCTTCATCACCGAATGGGCAAAGATCATGTTGAGCTTGGAGATCCCGGCCACGAAATCCGCCACATAGTCATCTGCCGGGTTCAGGATGATCTCCTCCGGGGTGCCGATCTGCACGATGCGGCCGTCCTTCATGATGGCGATGCGGTGGCCGATGCGGATCGCCTCATCCAGGTCATGGGTGATGAACATCGTGGTCTTGCCCAGCTTGCGGCTCAGCTCCATGAACTGGTCCTGCAGCTGCTTGCGGATCAGCGGATCCAGCGCCGAAAACGGCTCGTCCATCAGCAGGATCTCCGGGTCGGAGGCGATGGCGCGGGCAAGCCCCACCCGCTGCTGCATCCCGCCGGACAGCTCATGGGCGTATTTGTCCTCCCAGCCCGACAGCTCCACCAGCTCCAGCACCCGGTCGGCTTCCTCCCAGCGGCGGGCCTTGCCGGTGCCGCGGATTTCCAGCGGCATCGCCACATTGTCGCGCACCGTGCGGTGCGGCATCAGGCCGAAGTTCTGGAACACCATGGCAACGCGGCGGTTGCGCAGGTCGCGCAGGCCCTCGGCGTTCAGCCCCATCACGTCCTCGCCATTGATGAAGATATGCCCGTCTGTCGGCTCCAGCAGCCGGTTCACGTGGCGCACCAGCGTCGACTTGCCGGACCCCGACAGGCCCATCACGCAGAACAGCTCGCCCCGCTCGATCTGGAAGCTGGCATCCGCCACCCCGACCACGCAGTTGAACCGTTCCAGCACCTGGGGCTTGGTCAGCCCTTCCGCGTGAATGGCCTTCAGCGCCTCGGCTGAGCGTGCCCCGAAAATCTTCCAGACGCCGCGTGCGTCAATTGCGATATCACCCGCCATGGCCTCCCCCTGTCTTCAAAAGTCTTGTGCCGTCCCCACCGCCAGCCGGGCGGCGGGGCCAAAGGATGGGATCAGTTCAGGCCCAGCCAGCCGTCCACGATCCCGCCATTGGCGGCCAGCCAGTCTGACACTGCCGAGTCGATCTCCTGGCCTTGGATCACCACCTGATAGGTGAGCTTGGAGAGTTCCCCTGCGTCCATGTCGATCTGGCTGAGGAAGGCCGCCGCCGCCGGGTTCCGCTGCTCCAGCGATTTGGAATAGGCCACCGTTACCGTCTTCACCTGGTCGCCCGAGGTGATCGAGGACTTGCCGTACCAGTCCGCGTCCTGATCCGGCTGGATGATGGTATAGGCATCCGGATCGTGCTCTGGCTCTTCGATCATCGTCACGTCATACAGCGCATGCACGTAATGCGGCTTGTAGCAGTAAAAGACGACGCCCTCTTTCTGCTCCACCGCATCCTTCAGCCGCGAGTAAAACACGGTTTCATCCTCGGAGGACGGCTCCAGAAATGTCTCGATCCCGTAATCCCGCACCTTCACCTTGTGCACATTGGTCGAGGCCCAGCCGGAGGCACCCACCCAGATCTCGCCCTTGCCGTCGCCATTGGTGTCATAAAGATCCTGCGCCGCCGGGGTGGCGAGGTCGAAGATCGACTTCATCCCGTGCTCCTCGGCCATATAGGTCGGGGTGCAGAAACCGGACCGCCCCTCGTAGCTGCCGGAGGACAGCGCCACGGTGCCTTTCTGGTCCACGTATTCGTCGGTAAAGGACGCTTGGTTCGGCAGCCAGACGTCGGGGTGCACGTCGATATCGCCGCGGCCGCCGTCCATCGCGGCAAAGATCACCGCATTGGCGCCTGGGGCATAGCCCGCCTCGCCGCCCAAGCGGGTTTCAATCACCTGGCCGATGATCCGGCTCATGATCTTGGCACCCGGCCAGCTTGGCTCGCCCACCATGACCTTTTCCTGCGCCATCGCACCGGTGCCCAAGGCGGCAATTGCAGTTGCAAACGCGAGATGTTTCATCGGTTTCTCTCTCCTGTTGCTGTGAGGTTTCGCGCTCAGGCGCGGGCCCGCTTGCGCTGCGGGTCAATGAAAGGAATGTCCGTGACGGTGGCGCCCAGGCGTTTCATCCGCCCGTCAAGCTGGCCAACTTCCAGCCGGGCACCGTCTTCGGCGTGCTCGACACCCAGCCGGGCGATGGCGATGGCATGCTCAAGCGAAGGCGAGCGGGTGGCGGACGTCACCATTCCGACCTGCCGCTCGCCTTCATAGACCGGGCTGCCGTGCAACGGCACATCGTTGCAGCCAAGCAGCAGCCCCTTCAGCACCCGGCGCGGCTCCCGCGCGTTGCGCTCCAGCGCCGCCTTGCCGGTGAACTCCGGTTTCGTCAGATCAACGGCAAAGCCCAGCCCAGCCTCAAACGCGTCCACGCCCGCTGCGAATTCCGCATTGGCGGCGGCCAGCCCGGCTTCGATCCGGATGATCTCCAGCGCGGCAGACCCCATTGGGGTGATCCCGAACTCCTCGCCCGCTTCCATCACCGCGTCCCAGATTTCCAGCGCGTGCGCCTTGGAACAGAATATCTCATAGCCCAGTTCGCCGGTGTAGCCGGAGCGGGACAGCATAAAGGGTGCCCCCTCCCGGTCATTGAGCCGCGCCACGGTGACGCCGAACCATTTCAGCTGGTCCAGCTGTGGCACGTGCGGCTGGGTAAAGGCGATCTTGCGCAACAGGTCGCGTGACCTGGGGCCCTGGATCGCCAGATTTGGCATCGCCCCGCGCATATCGTGAATGCGGACTTGCAGCCCCATCTCCTGCGCCAGCGTCTCCAGCACCCGGCCGCTCTCCTCCGAGCCGCAGCACCAGCGGAACAGGTCGGGCGCCAGCCGGAACAGCGTGCCGTCGTCGATCACCGTGCCGGCCTCGTCGCACATCAGCGTGTAGGAGCCGCGCCAGACCGCCAGCTTGGCTACGTTGCGGGTGGTCGCCTGCTGCAGCAGCACCTCGGCATCGGGGCCGGCGATGTCGTATTTCCGCAGCCCGCTCATGTCCTGCACCGTCACAGCATTGCGGCAGGCCCAGTATTCGCCGGTGGTGCCATGCGACGGGAAGCTCACCGGCGCCCACAGGTCGCGGGCCGGGGCAAAATGCTGGGTCAGCGGTTCAAGCCGGTCATGAAAAGCGGAGTTCTGGCTGATCGACATCGGAGCGTCTTCCTTTTCGCGGTAGGCAATAGCGCGGCGCAGGGGTGTTTCGGGGCGGTAGATGCGCACATGCACATCGGTCGGGTTCCAGCCGTTGATCGGGTCGATGTCGTCCGGGCAGGCGGTGGAGACGCAGACCAGATCCTCCAGCGCCCGCATCGCCACATAGTCGCCGGGGCGTGAATGCGACTCCTCGGTCAGGATGTGGTGCGAATGGGGATCGACCCAGGTGTTCCAGAAGAAGTTGACCGCAGGCCAGGCCGCCCGCCGCGCCACGCCATAGGGCGCCAGCGCATGGGACATGTTGTCGGAACAGTTCACGTGGCCGGGAAATCCGCGCTCCTCGTAGCCGCGCGCAGTGCAGGCAAGGCCAAAGGTGTCATGCCGCCCGCAGGTGTCCTGGATCACGTTCAGCATCGGCCGCATATCGCGGTCAAAGAATTTGTCCAGCAATCCCGGCCCCGGATAGGCACGCCGCACCATCGACCGGGTGGCGGTGCTGTCGATCATCAGCTCCTCGCCCCGCTCCAGCCCATCGGCGCGGAAGGCGGTGAAGTCGGAGCACTGCTGCCCCTCCACATCAATGATCTGGATGATCTCGCCCTGCTTCACCTCATAGGCAAAGCCGGTGCCACGGCTGACGGTGAATTCCTCCCGCGTATCGCCCAAGAGCGGCGGCAGCAGCGGCGTGCTGCGCTCCGCAGGCTGCCAGGTGACCTTGGTATTGGCCGGGGCCGCGCCATGCACCAGCGCCTCAGGGCTGGCCGTATGAAACACCCAGACCGTCGCCGCGCTGGACGCCTTCAGAATCAGCGGCACGCCGTTAACCGCCAGATTTGCGGCGGGAATATCAGCGGTGGCGCCGCCATTTGCCGCGACCCAGCCCAGCAGCTCCGCGCTGTCGCACTCCGCAACCCTCAGACGTGCATCCGCCTGCAACCCCAACGCTGCCAGCGCCGGGCGCCCGCCGGCATCAAAAGCTGCGATCTGCACACCATCCTCGGCTTGGGCAATCTCTACCGACAGCAGATCCCCCGCCTGCATCTCCTGCCGGATCCCGTCGCGCAGCGCCAGGACGCGGGTGCTGCCCCGGGCGGGTTTTGCAAAGCCGGGAAAGGCCCGGGCAGGGCTGTCGAAACCGATGTTGTCAAGGCCGCGCAGGACTGTGTAGCGGGTCATCTCTTCTGCCGATTCTGCAAAATGTAACTGGTTACATCGTTGATGAAACTGGTTACATGTGTCAAGACTTTCCTATCCGCCGGGCTGAGGCGGCAGCAAAGGCAGAGACGGGATGAGCAAGACACCAGGCCAGAAGCGCGCAAATTTACGGGACGTTGCCAGTGCGGCCGGGGTATCGGTGGCGACGGTCTCAAGGGTGATGAACGCGCCTGAAACGGTGGCCGAAAAGACCCGCAAACGGGTCGAGGAGGCGATGACCAGCCTGCGCTGGGTGCCAAGCGCTGCGGCGCGGGCGATCAATACCGGGCGCACTCAGTTCGTTGGCGCGCTGGTGCCGACGCTCGACAACGCGATCTTTGCCCGCTTCCTGTCCAAGCTGGAACACCAGCTCGGCACTCACCGGCTGTCGCTGGTGGTGGCCACCACCGACAGCAACCCTCAGACAGAGGCGGAAAAGGCCAAGACCCTGATCGACATCGGCGCCGAGGGGCTGATTGTTTCAGGCATCACTCATGACCCCGCGCTCTATGACCTGCTGGAGCGCAGCCAGCGCCCGGCGATCGCCACCTCCTTTTACGATCCGGATTATACCCTGCCCACCATCGGCTATGACAACGCCGCCGCCGCGGCGCTGGCGCTGGAGCATCTGACCGGCCTGGGCCACCGCCGGATTGCCGTGGTGCATGGCCCCCGCGCCAACAACGACCGAACCCAGGCGCGGTTGAACGGGCTGAATGGCTCCGGCGCTGCGCTGCAGCTGTTCGAGACGGAGATTTCCATCGCCGGCGGCTGCACCGCCGCCCGCGATATCCTGCAACAGACGCAGCAGCCGACCGCCATTCTGTGCCTGTCCGACGTGCTGGCCTCCGGCGTCCTGGCAGAGCTGCACCGGCAAGGGGTGTCCGTGCCGGCGGATATCTCGGTCATGGGCCTCGACGACCTGCCCGGCTCTGCCCACATCCACCCGGAGCTGACCACCGTCCACCTGCCCGTCGCCCGCATGGGGACGGCGGCGGCGGATGCCATCGCTCAGTGGGTGGAGACCCAGACCAGACCGGACCCCGCCATGCTGGAGTCTACACTGGTCCTGCGCAAATCCACGGCACCGCCTAAGTAGCGCCTGACGCTACGGGACCACCGGCGCCTGCGCCAGCTCCAGATGCAGCGCGCTGCCGGTGTACGGGCTGGCGGCAATCGCCTCGTCATCCAGCTCCACCCCCAGGCCCGGCTCGCAGGATGGGATCACATAGCCCTCCTCCCAGGTGATCGAGGACTTGAGGCAGGAGATATACGGCCCTTCAAACCGGCCAATCGACTCCAGGATCAGGAAATTCGGGCTGCAGACGGAGATCTGGATATTCGCCGCCGCCACCACCGGCCCGCAGTAAAGATGCGGCGCGATCTGCGCTTGCCGGGTTTCCGCCATGCTGGCGATCTTCTTGGCTTCCAGCAGCCCCCCGACCCGGCCCAGATCCATCTGCAGGATCGAGGCCGCGCCGGCCTCCAGCACCCGGGCGAACTCATGCTTGGTGCAGAGCCGCTCGCCGGTAGAAACCGGCACCGAGGTGAAGCGTGCCACTTCGGCCATATCGACAGGGTTCTCCGGCGGCACCGGTTCTTCGAACCACAGCGGTTCATAAGGTTCCAGCCGCCGCGCCATCCGCTTGGCGCCCGAAACGGTAAACTGCCCGTGGGTGCCGAACAGCAGGTCCGCGCGGGTGCCAACCGCCTCGCGGATGCGTTTGACGAACAGCTCGCTGCGCTCCAGGTCCTCCATCCGCGGCTGGTGGCCGTCGTAGATCGTATAAGGCCCGGCCGGGTCAAATTTCACCGCCGTGAATCCCTCGTTCACCCGCTGCAAGGCAACCTCGGCGGCGATATCAGGGTCGTTATAGACATTCGGCGTGTCCGGGTCCGGATACACATCCCCCTCCGGCGGGTATAGATAGGTATAGCTGCGCAGCCGGTCATGCACCTGGCCGCCCATCAGCTCATACACCGGCTTGCCCGCCGCCTTGCCGATGATATCCCAGCAGGCCATCTCCAGCCCGCTCAGCACCCCCATCACCGTCACGTCGGGCCGCATCGTGTAGCCCGCGCCATAGGACTTGCGCCACAGCTTTTCGATATGATGCGGATCGCAGCCCGCGAACTGGCGGGCAAACATCTCCTCGGCCATCGCGCAGCAAAGATCCGGCCCGAAGGTCGCGTTATAGATCTCCCCCACCCCGGTGATGCCGCAAGCGGTGGTAAGGCGCACAAAGATGAAATAGCGCCCGCCATGGCGCGGCGGCGGGTTGCCGAACACAAAGGTTTCGATGGTGTCGAGTTTCATGCGCGTTTCCCTCTCATTCCGCCGCCAAGGGCGTGTTTTCACTGTCTTCCAGCACCAGCTCCGCGCCACGCGCGGCCAGCATCATGGTGGGCGCATTGGTGTTGCCGGAGGTGACGTTCGGAAAGGCCGAGGCGTCAATCACCCGCAGGCCCGCCACCCCATGCACCCGCAGCCGCGCATCCAGAACGGAGCCGGCCGCATCATTGCCCATCCGGCAGGTGCAGGAGGCATGAAACACCGAGCCCGCGCGTTCGCGGAAGTTCTCCAGCAGCGCCTTATCGTCCATGTCCAGAATGTCCGGCGCCCGCCGCTCCCGCGTGACGCGCTTGATGGCCGGTGCCGCCGCCAGCGCCTGCAGCAGCCGGCTCGCGCGGACTGCTGTCGCTTTATCTTCTTCGGTCGACAGAGAATTCGGCTCGATCCGCGGCGGCTGCGCCGGGTCGGCGGACTGGATGCTGATCTGCCCCCGGCTGGTGGGCCGGCCTGGCTGCACGCACAACAGGAACCCGTTGTCCCGGTCAATCTGCGGTTTGCCCGAGGGACACGTCGAATAAGACGCCGGGTTGCAATAGACCTGCACATCCGGCAGCGCCGCACCTTCGGTGCGGACAAAACCGCTGCACTGGTTGACCGGAACGCTCAGCGGTCCGTTGCGGGTCAGCACATATTGCAGCCCGGCCTTCATCTGACCGGCAAGGCTGCCCAGCCGGTCGTTCAGGGTGGCGGTATTGGCCCCGAAGAAATGCGACACCGCCAGATGATCCTGCAGCCCCCGCCCCACCTGCGGCAGGTCATGTTTCACAGCGATCCCATGCCGCTTCAGCAGAGCTTTTGGGCCGATCCCCGATAGCTGCAAGAGCTGCGGCGAGTTCACGGCACCCGCGCTCAGGATCACCTCCCGCGCTGCCAGCGCCATCTCCGGCAGGCCCTTCACCCGGTAGGCCACCCCGGTGGCGCGCCTGCCCGCGGTCATCACCTTCTCCACCAGCGCGCCGCTCACCACAGTCAGATTGCCGCGCCGCATCGCAGGCCGCAGGAACGCATCCGCCGAGGACCAGCGCCGCCCGTCCTTCACCGTGCTGCGGACATAGCCCATCCCTTCGCTTGGCAGCGTATTGGCACCGGCATCAGCAGCCGCATTCATATCCGGCAGGAACGGCCAGCCCATCTCCTGCCCCGCAGCCAGGAAGTTCCTGGCAAAGGGATGCATCCGCTCGCTCAGGTCCGTGACCCGCACCGGCCCGTTGCCGCGCAGCCGGCGGCGGCCTTCGTGCCATTCGTCGTGGCTCTCCAGCGCCTCATAGCTGCGGCGGACAGTGTCCCAGCCCCAGCCTGTAGCGCCTGCGGCCTCCCAATCGTCGAAATCATGCGGCAGCCCACGCACATAGGCCATCGCGTTGATCGAGCTCGACCCGCCCAGAACCTTGCCCCGCGGCCAATAGGCCTCGCGTCCGTTCAGCCCCGGATCCGCCGCCGCCGAATAGCGCCAGTTCACCTTGGGGTCCGAGAAGGTAAAGCCATAGCCCACCGGGATTTTGATCCAGAACCGCCGGTCGGTGCCCCCGGCCTCGATCAGCAGCACCTTATACCGGCCGCTGGCCGTCAGCTTATCTGCCAGCACACAGCCCGCCGACCCGGCGCCCACGATAATGAAGTCAAATGTTTGCGCCATGACGTGCCAAGCCCGTTGATTTCCCGCGACCTTGCACAGCGCCCCAGACATAAATCAAACAATGCGTTTTGCCCCTTAGGCCTAACTATGCTTAAAGGTAACCATGACCGATCTGCCCCATGTCACCTGGCTCAAGGCCTTCGAGGCCGCCGCGCGGCTCAACAGTTTCTCTGCCGCGGCAGAGGAGTTGGGCCTGACCCCCGCCGCCATCAGCCAGCAGATCCGGCTGCTGGAGAAACACCTGAACACCCAGCTGTTCAAACGCCTGCCCCGCGGCGTGGCGCTGACCGACACCGGCCAGGCCTATGCCCAGCCGATCCGCAAATCATTTGATGATATGCAGCGCGCCACCACCGGCCTGTTCAGCAGCAAGCGCAAGCGCGTGGTGCGGCTGCGCGCGACGATCTCCTGCGCCGCCCTGGTGATCGCACCGCAGCTGGCCCGGTTGCAGGCCGAACACCCGGACATCTTCGTGCAGCTCTCCACCACTGTCTGGGCCAGCCGCTTCGACGAGGAGGCGCTGGACATCGACATCCGCTACGGATCCGGCGACTGGCAGGAGGCGCAGATCCTGCATCTGGGCCACGAAAACGCCATTCCGGTGTGCAGCCCCGCCTATGCCGGGGCGCTCGGCGGCAGCCCATCCATCGAAGATCTGGCACGCGCCGACGTGGTGCAGATCATCGGCTCGGAAACCGACTGGGGCCGCCTGGCCGATCTGCATGGGCTGACCCTGCAGGTGACCACCGACTGGCTCAAGGCCGACTCCTCGCTGCTGGCGCTGCAGACGGTCGCTGCAGGCCACGGGGTGACGATGGTGCTGGAAAGCTTTGCCGGGCAATATCTGGAGCGCGGGCTGGTTATCGCCCCCACCGCATACAAGCTCCCGAAACGCCGCTCGCACTACATGGTGATCAACGACCGCGCGGGCCAGCGGGAGGAGGTAAAGGCCGTCGCCGCCTGGCTCACCTCGCTCTATCAGACGCTGACCTGAGTCTGTTTTCCCTGCTTGTCCCCACGGGGACAGCGGCGGAAAACGCGGGCGCCCTAGTCTTGCAGCGCCTCAAGCGAGGCCGCCATCGCGCTCCACAGCTCCTCCGCCGGTTCGGTGCCAACCGAAATCCGCACGAAACCCGGTGCCACAGCATCGCCCCAGCGGGCGCGGCGCTCCGCCGAGGTATGCACCCCGCCAAAGGAAGTGGCCGAGCGGATCAGCGGGCAGCCGTTGATGAAGGCATCAGCCTGCTCCGCGCTGTCCAGCGTGATCGAGATCAGGAAGCCGAACCGCGCCATCTGCTGCTTGGCGAGATCATGCGAGGGGTCGGACTTCAACCCCGGAAAGCGGATCGCCTGCACCAGTGGATGCGCGGCCAGCCGTTCGGCCAGCACCTCAGCGGTGCTGCACATCCGGTCAAAGCGCACCTCCAGGGTTTCCAGCCCCCGGTGCGCCAGCCATGCCTCCTGCGGGCCGGGGATGCCGCCGCCGAACTGGCGCCATTCCCGCGCCGCCTGCAGCACATCCGCGCTGCGGGTGGCCAGATGCCCCATCAGCACGTCCGAATGCCCGCCCGGCGCCTTGGTGTCGGAGGCCACCACCACATCCGCGCCCAGCTCCAGCGGGCGCTGGCCCAGCGGGGTCATGGTGGTATTATCGACAATCAGCAGCCCGCCTGCCGCATGAACCGCGTCCGCAATCGCGCGCAGATCGCAGAGGTCGAGACCGGGGTTGGACGGGGTTTCCGCAAAAACAACGTCAAAACCCTCAAAGCCGCCCGCGGCAAAGCTGGCAGTGGGGCGCTGCTCGACTTCAACGCCGAGGTTCTGCAGAAAGCGTTCGCTGAGGCGGCGGGTCACGTAGTAGCCATCCGACGGGATCAGGATGCGGGAGCCTGCCTCGACCGTGGCAAACAGCGACGCCGAGATCGCCGCCATGCCGGAGGGGTAGGCCAGCACCGGGGCATCTTCCAAGTAGCCCAGAACGTGCTCCAGATGCTCCCAGGTGGCGTTGTCGGCGCGGCCATAGCTGGGGCCGCCGCTCCAGTCGCCCGGCAGGTGGTACATCGAGCTGTGGGTCAGCGGCAGCGCCACCGGGTCGCCCTCGGACAGCGTGTTGCCGCGCAAATGCAGCATGGCTCCGGCCTTGGGTGCGGTTGGTTTGTCCATGGGGCGCCTCTCCTGAAACTGGGGTTTCAGGATTGATAACCGGCAAAAACAAGAAAGGAAATCAATGACGCATGAGAACAAATGCTGAGGGCAGCACCCGTCCGCGGGCGGAAGCGAAGCGCCCGCCCATGGGGGCGGACGGGCGCTGCCCGGCGGTGCCGCCGGGCAGTACAGTATAGAGAGTATTTACCCCATCCAGCGGCGCACCGGCGCGGCGGATTCTTCCAGGGCCTGACAAACCACGTCGATCAGGGTCGGACCGTCATGGGCAAAAGCTTCCTGGATGGCTGGCTCCAGCTCCTCCGGCTTTTCAACCCGCCAGGTCTTGACCCCAAAGGCCTCAGCCACCGCCGCGTGGTTTGTGCGGTTGAAGTCCACATTATAGTAGCGCTTGCCGCAGTCGTCCCGCTGGCTCGCCTTGATCCAGCCGAAATTCGCGTTGGAGAACACCACATAGGTGATCGGCGCGTTGCAGCGCACCACGGTCTCAAGCTCGCCGCAGGTGAAGTTGAAGGAGCCGTCGCCCATCATCCCCACCACCTTGCTGGACGGGCGCCCGAACCAGGCGCCCAGCGAGGCCGACAGCGCATACCCCAGCGCGCCGTGCGCACGGTTGGTGATATACTGGCGGCCCGGGTGTTTCTGCTGCGAATAGGCGTTGTAATAGGGGCAGCTGGTGCCGGGGTCGGAGACCACGATGGCGTCGCCGGGCAGGTTCCGGTTCAGCGCATGAATGATCTGCTCCGGCAGGACCTGATCGGTCTTGCTGTTTGCCAGTTCCTCGAACTTGGCGAACTTGCGCCGCTTGATATCGGCGATTTTGGCAGCAGCGCCGAAGGACGGCAATTCGCCCCCGCGCCCGTCCAGGTACGCATTCATTGCCGCCAGCGCCAGTTTCAGGTCGGCGACCACGCCCACCTCGGCCGGATAATTGGCACCGATCACCATCGGGTCGCTGTCAATATGCACAATGCGGCAGCCGGGCTTCGGCGCTTCCCAGCGCGAGGTGGTTGTGGACCCGGCGCGGCAGCCCATGAAGATCACCAAATCGGCACCCTCCATCATCTCCCAGGTCTCATTGGTGCCGCCGTTGGAGCCGACCACCCCAAGCGACTGCGGGTGGGTGTCGGCCAGCGACCCCTTGCCGGAGATCGAGGTGCCCACAGCGATATCGAGCCGGGAGGCAAGCCGCCCCAGTTCCTCCATCGCGCCGGAAATCACCACGCCGCCGCCGCAGACGATCAGCGGCGACTTGGCGGTGAGGATCGCCTCAACCGCGGCCTCGGCGGCGCCAGGTTCCGGCGCCGCGCGGTAGGCCGGATAGCTCTGGTGCTTGGGATCGCCCCAGATGTCATCGGCCGGCACGACGTCATACTGGATGTCATAGGGCAGCCCCAGATGCGCCGAGCCGGAACGGCCGGTGGTCATCGCCCGGAACGCCTGGCGCACCATGCGCGGGATGTGGTCTGCGCGTTTGATCACCGTGTTGAATTTGGTCAGCGGTCCCATCAGGACCTCCTGATTCACCTCGGTCAGCGGGTATTTCCCATAAGAGCCGACGGAAATGTCGGTGGTGATCGCCAGCACCGCATAGGAGCTTTCGTTGGCCTCAATGAGCCCCGGCAGGATGTAGGTGGCGCCGCCCCCGGACGGGCCTTCGCACACCCCCACCCGCCCGGTCACGCGGGAAAAACCGTCGGCCATGTAAGCCGCACTGCGCTCGTCTCGGGTCAGCACATGGGTGATGCCATGTTCCAGCCGGTTCATCGCATCGTAGAACGGCAGCGTGGTGTCGCCGCACAGGCCAAAGATATGGGTGACACCATGCGCCTCCAAGGAGCGCACCATCGCCTCGGCGCCGTTTACTGTATTTGTCATGGGTCCTCCCAAAGGTTGCATGAAACCTGCCCCGGGGAGAGGCCCGGGATTCGCGCTCCAAACTGTATACAATTCTGTAGATAGATGTGAAGACTAAACTTCGAAAACCGCTTCACCTGTCGCGCAAGCGGCAGGCACGCGTCCGCCCGCCCCATGGCGGGCGCGTTCGCGCGCTCACCCGGACGGACGCTTAGCGGCTTGATATAACCGGTTGAGCTTTTGGGGCTTTTAGGTGCTGCCTTCAGCAGCGTCCGCCAGGATTTCCGTCACATATTCCCGCCAGGCCCCGGCAAAACTGGCGGCCAGCTGCGACAGCGGCCGCTCGCTGGGGGTCAGGATCGAGTAGCCAAAGGGGATCTGCGGCTCAAACGGCAGGAAACGGATCCGCTGCGCCCCCGCGTTGCTGCGGAGGTAGCTTTCGGCGCTGAGCACATCGACCACGGCACAGGCCTGGCCCGCGGCGATGAAGTGGAACAGCGGCAGGAAATACTGCGCGTCATAGCGCAGGTTGAACTCGGCGCCTGCGGCCAGAAACACCTGCGAGGTGGCCTGATAGGTATTGTGATCCGGCTGCAGCGCGCCCATCGGCAGGCCGTTCAGATCGGCCGCCGTGATCACCGCGCGGTCCGCCAGCGGGTGGCTGGCCGGCACCGCACACAGGCAGTTGCTGGGCAGCTCCTCGGCCGTGTACAGCTTGCGATCGCCGCGGAACCGGGTCATGTCGCAGAACCCGATGTCAAAGCTGCTGGCCGCCACCAGGCTGCGCACCTGCGGCGACGACCGGGTGGCCAGCGTCACCCGCACCTCGGGCTTGCCTTCCACGAAACGGCTGATGAACTCCGGCAGCAGAAAGGTCGATGGCCCCGGCATCGCCACGATGCGGATGGAGCCCTGCACCCGGTCGCGCATATTGGCCAGGTTCTGCTGCGCGGTTTCCATCCGCGACAGGATCTCGGTCGCCTCCTCCATCAGATACTGTGCCTCGGGCACCGGCACCAGGCGGCGGCCCTCGCGCAGGAACAGGGTCAGGCCCAGCTCCTCCTCCAGCGTCTTGATGGCGGCGCTGATGGCTGGCTGGGTGCGGTGCAGGTTGCGCGCCGCCTGGCTGACCGATCCGGTCTTCATCACCTCGTGAAAGACCGCAAGCTGGTGAGAGTTCATGTTCCGGCCCCTTAGCGCAAAGCAATCATAAATCTGATCTATGCATACAGTATAATTTTAAATTTGTACTTATGAGTTTCCTTAATCATGATGCAAAAATCGGAGGAGAGAGCTGCCGGGCAAAGCCGCAGCCAAAAACCAAGGGAAGAGACAATGGGAATTTTCAAGAAACTGACCGGGGCCGCGCTGGCCTGCACCATGCTGACCGGCGCCGCGGTGGCGCAGGACATGACCTTTTTCCGCATCGGCACCGGCGGCGCGGGCGGCACCTATTTCCCGATCGGCGGCATCATCGCCAATGCGATTTCCAACCCGCCGGGCTCTCGTTCCTGCGACGAGGGGGGCAACTGCGGCGTGCCGGGTCTGGTGGCGATGGCGCAGTCGACCAACGCCTCGGCCCATAACGTGAACGCCATTCAGGCGGGCCAGATGGAAGCGGGCCTGTCCGGCGCCGCAACCCTGCATTTCGCCTATCACGGCAAGGGCAAGTTCGAAGGCAACGCCAAGCCCGACCTGCGGGTGATTGCCAACCTGTTCCCGGAGGACCTGCACCTGGTGCTGCCCGAGGGCCACAAGCTGGAGAGCCTTGCGGAGCTGAAGGGCAAGCGCGTGGGCATCGCGCAGGCGGGCTCCGGCACCCAGATCGCGGTGGAGCTGATCCTGAACGACCACGGCGTCAACCGCGATAACATCGACGAGGCTGAGCTGAACAACGCCCAGTCCGCCGAGCGCATCGCCGACGGCCAGCTGGACGCCTATTTCTATGCCGCGGGCACGCCCGTCGCGGCGATGATCCAGCTCGACAACACCAAGGGCATGGAGCTGCACAACTGGTCGGCGGAAGAGGTCAAGATGGCCAACACCACCGTGCCTTACTACATCCCCTCGACCATTCCGGCAGGCACCTATCCGGGTGTGGACTATGACGTGAACACCGTGGCGGTCTCCGGCATGCTGGTCACCAACGCCAACATGGATGAAGACCTGATCTATGAGATCACCAAGGCGATGTGGTCTGACACCGCCCGCAAGCTCTTGGACAACGGCCACCCCAAGGGCAAGGCGATCACGCTCGAGACCGCGCTGGATGGCGTCGAGGGCATCGGCGTGCCGCTGCACCCGGGTGCTGAGCGCTTCTACCGCGAAATCGGCATGCTGAAGTAACGTTTAACCGCGGCATTTCAATACAAAAGGTATCGCCCGGCGGCACCGCCGGGCAGCGCCCGACCCTCCCCACGGGAGGGCGCTTCACGCCCACCCAGGGTCAGGCGCAGCCCTCAGTGTCAAGACGCGACCTGGCCCTCTGTTTCAAAGAATTACCGGGAAGCCTAAACACCTGCTGCAAGGAGATCCTTGCTGCCACTTTCCCTTTCCCGGCACCGTGCCGGTGAAGCCCCGGAACTGGAGACCCCGATGTCCCTGGACACCCATCTCGACAACAAGGCGCTTGAGGAGCTGGAGAAGCAGTACGACTCCGCCCTCAACACGCGTAACAACGGCCCCAGGCTGACTGGCGTCATCTATTGGGCCAGCATCGCCTTTGCCCTCTATCACCTTTGGACGGCCGGCTTCGGCACGCCGGTGGACCATGTGCATATGGGCATTCACCTGGCGGGCCTGTTCCTGTTCATCTTTGTGGGCTTCCCGATGATCCGGACCGCGCACAGCCTGGACTGGCGCGGGCCCAATCCGCTGCGCCCCGGCAATGTGCCGCTCTATGACTGGGCGCTCACCGGCCTCAGCATGGCGGCGGCGCTGTTCCTCTGGGTCAGCTGGCGCGGCTTTGACATGTTCGGCTTTGACATTGCCGAACAGGCGCTGCGGCAGGGCAACCCGTCCAGCCTCGACGTGTTCTTCGGCTCGGTGCTGATCCTGACGGTGCTGGAGATCGCGCGGCGCACCATCGGCTTTGTGCTGCCGCTGATCATCCTGGTGTTCATGGTCTATGCGCTGTTCGGCCCCTACATGCCCGCGCAGATCCTCAAGCATCCGGGTGTGAACTGGCAGCAGTTCGTCAACAACATGTATTTCCCGTCCGAAGGCATATTCGGCGTGACGCTGTGGGTGGTCTCCACCGTGGTGTTCCACTTTGTGCTGTTCGGCGTGGTGGCGCAGCGGATGGGGCTGGGGCAGTTCTTTGTCGACAACGCCATGCTGCTGGCGGGCCGCTACACCGGCGGTCCGGCCAAGGTGTCGGTGGTCTCATCCGCCTTCTTCGGCACCATTTCCGGCTCGTCGATTGCCAACACGGTCTCTACCGGCTCGCTCACCATCCCCAACATGAAGAAACTGGGCTATCCCGGCCATTTCGCAGGCGGGGTTGAGGCGGCGGCCTCGGCAGGCGGCCAGATCACCCCGCCGATCATGGGGGCTGCGTCCTTCCTGATGGCCGAGTATCTGGAGGTGCCCTACACCACCATCGTGATTGCGGCGATTGTGCCCGCGATGATGCACTATATCGGGGTGATCTCGATCGTGCATTTCACCGCCAAGAAACTGGGCCTCACCGCCTATCCCAAGGATCAGCTGCCCAAGTTCCTGCAGGTCTGGAAGGACGGCTGGTACACCATCATCCCGCTGATCGCGCTTCTGTTGGTTCTGTTCTCGGGCTATTCGCCGAACATGGCGGCCTTTATCGGCCTCAGCCTGTGCGTGGTGGTCGGCTTCTGTGCCTTCAACAAGCCTGCGACCATGGCTATCCAGCTGGCCTTGCTCGGGTTCATCTTCTGGAAGGCCTCACCCTACTCAGGCGAAGGCTACACGCCCGTCATGGCCGGGATGCTGGCGGCGCTGACGCTGATCGGCTGCCTGCACCGCAACGAGCGGCAGAACTTCCGCGACCTGTTCGACAGCTTTCACGTCGGCGTGCAATACGCGCTGGCAGTGGGCGCGGCCTCAGCCGCAGTGGGCATCGTGGTCGGTGTGATCAACACCACCGGCGTCGGCTTCCGCCTCGGCTTCATGGTCACCGGCGGCGCGGCGGATATGGCGGCGGCCATTGCGCCGTTCCTGGACTGGACCTCGATCGAGGCGTTCAGCCAGCCGTCGATCCAGCAGTTCCTGTCGCTGGTGCTGATCGCCATGGCCTGTATCCTGATGGGGGCCGGCCTGCCCACCACCGCGCTCTATATCATGCTGGTGGCTGTTGCGACGCCTGCCCTCAGCCAGCTGGGCGTGCCGCCGCTCGCCACCCATATGTTCGTGCTCTACTACGGTGTGATTTCCGAGATCACCCCGCCGGTCTGCGCCTCGGCCTATGCGGCGGCAGGAATTGCGGGCTCCAACCCGTTCCGCACCGGTCTGAACGCGTTCACCCTGGGTCTGGGCAAGCTGATGGTGCCGATGGTGTTTGTCTACGCGCCGACCATGCTGATCGTGCTGCCGGAGCATTTCACACTGCTGAGCTTCACTCAGGTCACCCTGACCTGCGCGGCTGGCGTGTTTGCCATCGCCACCGCTGTTTCGGCCTATTTCCTGGCCCCGCTCAGCGGCATCTGGCGGCTGCTGATGGCCATCGGCGGCCTGCTGCTGGTGGCGCCCTCCGGCGGTTCTGACATCGCAGCCCTGGTGGTGATGGCGCCGGTGCTGGTGCAGCAGCTGGGCCAGCAGCGCAAGCTCCAGGCAGAGGCCGCGCAATGAGCGGCCCCGCCTCCCCCGATGTGACGGTCCTGGGGGCCGGCATCGTTGGCATCTGCTCGGCCCTCTCCCTGGCCGGGCGGGGCCTTCGGGTCCGCCTCATCGACCGCGACGCGCCGGGCCAGGCGACGTCTTACGGCAATGCCGGCATCATCTCCCCCTGGTCGGTGGTGCCGCAATCCATGCCCGGCCTGTGGAAGAAGGTGCCGGGCTGGCTTCTGGACCCGCTGGGGCCGGTGACGGTGAAACCCGCCTACCTGCCCAAGGTCGCGCCCTGGGGCCTGCGGTTCCTGTCAGAAGGGCGCGAGGGGCGGATCCAGCAGATCTCCGATGCGATGGACACGCTGAACCGCAACTGCGTCGAGCTTTACCGTCAGCATCTGGCGGGCACCGGGCATGAGGATCTGGTGCAGGACAGCTTTTACGTCCATGCCTTCCGCAACGCGGACGCCGCTGATCTGAACTCGGTGGATTACCGGATGCGCGGCGACCGCGGCGCCGACATGGAACGCATAGGCGCGGCGGAGCTGCGCGATCTGGAACCGGCGCTGACGCCGGAGTTCCAGGCCGCAATCCTGATCAAGGGCCAGGCCCGGGCGACCTCCCCGGGCCGGATCGGCACTGTTCTGGCGGAGAAGTTCCAGGCGATGGGCGGTGAGATCCTGACCCGGACCGTGCGGGGCATCCTGCCGTCAGAGACCGGCGGCTGGACCTACACCACCGAGGCCGGCCGGGAGTGGACGCCCAAGCTGGTGCTGGCGATGGGCGTCTGGTCCGGCGAGCTGCTGAAGCCCTTGGGCATCAGGATCCCGATGGAATCCGAACGCGGCTATCACGTGTCTTTCCGCTCCCCTGGCGTCGCGCTCAACAATTCGATCATGGATATGGACATGAAATTCGTGGCCTCCTCGATGGAGGAAGGGCTGCGGGTGGCGGGCACCGCCGAGTTTGCCGGGCTAGACCAGCCGCTGAACCAAAAGCGGCTCGACGGGCTGGTACAACTGGCCAAGGCGCTGCTGCCGGACCTGCGGGCGGACGATATGGACACCTGGTCCGGCCAGCGCCCTAGCCTGCCCGACAGCCTTCCCTGCATCGGCGAGGTCGAGGGGTTCCCGGATCTGATCGCCGCCTTCGGCCACAGCCATTACGGCCTGATGATGGCCCCGAAAACCGGGCGGCTGGTGGCGGATATCGTGAGCAAAACTCCCGTGAATGAAGACCTCTCGCCGTTCCGCGCGCGGCGTTACGAAAGGATCAAGGCATGACCATCCACCCCGGCGGGCAGAACATCTGCGGCGTCTCCATCGGCGTTCTGGCGCTGGAGAGCTACTTCCCCAAGCCGCCCGGCCATATCAAGAACCCTTCCAGCCTGCAGTTCACCACGCTCTATGAAATGCTGGACGGGATTACTGTGCCGAAACTGCTGGCCAACCCTACCGGCGAGATGAAGGACCGGCTGATCGAGGCCGCCAAAAGGCTGGAGGCCAAGGGGGTGCGGGCCATTACCGGCTCCTGCGGCTTCCTCGCCATCTTTCAGAAGGAGATCGCAGCCGCGGTGAATGTGCCGGTGTTCGTCTCCTCGCTGATCCAGGTGCCGCTGGCGCATCAGATGACCGGGCGCACCGTGGGGGTGATCACCGCCTCCGCCGGCAGTCTGACCGAGGCGCATCTGCAAGGTGTTGGCGCGGAGAACACGCCCATCGTGGTGCAGGGGCTGGATGATGCCGAAGAGTTCTCCACCGTGATCCTGCGCAATGAGCGCACGGCGATGGATCTGGCCAAGGTGGAGGCGGAGCTGCTGGCCGCCGCCAAAGGCATGATCGCCCGCAACCCCGGGATCGGGCCGATCGTTCTGGAATGCACCGACCTGCCGCCCTATGCCCATGCGTTGCAGGCAGAGCTTAACCGGCCGGTATTCGACATCATCACGCTTTCGGAGATGGTCCACCGGGCCGCGCTGCGGGTACCGTTTTCGGGGTTTATCACTTAAAGCACTCCTACGGTCATGCACCGCCCGGCCGCAGGCCGGGCCGCGCCGACCCGCCCCCATGGGGCGGCGCGATTGCGCCACCCCGCGGGTCAACGCCGCCCTTCGGTTACTCTCCTGATCCTAGGGGCTTGAATTTGCCTACCCCGAAGAGTCTTCCCGCAAAGAAATTTCCGCCCCTAAGCCCCGGAAGTTTTTGGATGCCCCGGCCCGGCATCCACCCTACTGTGGCGGCAAATCAAACGCCTTCCTGTTGGACTTGCCATGACCCCAATCAATGACGCCCTCCTTGACCAGATCCGCGCCCATTTCGCCCAGGTGGACGAATGCCCCCAGCAGGGGCCGCGCGTGTTCTTCGAGAACGCCGGCGGCGCGCTGACGCTGAATTCGGTGGTGGAGACCTCTGCCCGTTACGCCGCGATCCCCGACAACCAGGGCCGCGACAATCCCGGCAGCCATGAGCTGGTGCGGGTGATCACCAAAGCCAAGGACGACATGCGCGTCATGATGAACGCGCCCGGCGGCCAGTTTTTCGTTGGCGAAAGCGGCACCGAGCTTCTGTTCCGCCTGATCATGAACGCCTGCCTCGGCACCCCGGAAGGCGGCACCGTTCTAGGCTCGACGCTGGAGCACCCGGCGACACGCTCCGCCTGCGCCCGCTGGGCCGGGGTGGCGCGGCAGAAACACGTGCTGATCCCGCACGACGACGCCAGCGGCACAATCACCGCGGAGGCTTACGCCAAGGCAGTCACGCCGGACACGGTTGTGGCAACCATCGTCCATACCTCTCCGGTCACTGGCATGGGCGTCGATCTGACTGCCTGCGCCGCCGCCATCCGCAAAGTTGCGCCGGAGTGCTATATCATCGTCGATGGTATCCAGCACGCGGCCCACGGCCGCATCGACCTGACCGCCTACGGCGTCGATGGTTATGTAATCTCGCCCTACAAGATGTTCTCGCGCCACGGCTATGGCCTCGCTTGGATCTCGGACCGGCTGACCGCCCTGCCGCATAACGCGCTGATTGACGGGCCTGCGGACAACTGGGAAATGGGCACCCGCGACACCGGCAGCTATGCGACGCTGTCCGACGTGGCGGGATACCTGGAATGGCTCGGCGGCGAGGTCAGCGATGCCACCGACAGGCGCGCCAAGTTCGTGGCCGCGGGCGAGGCAATCCATGCCCATGAAAAGACACTGACCGACGCGATGATCCATGGCACCGGCAACCTGCCCGGCCTGGCAGAGATGGAGGGCGTCACCATCCTGGGCGGTGCGGACAACCCAGCGCGCGAGGGGCTGGTCTCGCTGACCGTCGCGGGCGTGCCCTCAGTGGATGTGGTAAAGCGCCTGAACGAACAAGGCATCCGCACCCATCTGCGCAAGGCGGACCATTATTCAGGAAACATCCTGACGCCCTTGGGCATGGACAGCTGCGTGCGCGTCTCCATGTGCCATTACAACAGCATCGGTGAAGTGGCGAAGTTCCTCGGCGTGATGAAAGAGATCACCGGGTAAATAACAGAGCTGAGGGCGGCGCCTGACCTTGGGCGGGCGCGAAAGCGCCTTCCCAGGGGGAAGGTCAGGCGCTGCCCGGCCTCTCGGCAGGGCGGTCCGTATCTGAAGAGATCGCTTCGATGACCCAACAAATCCGGGGCCATTGGGTCTGAATTCTTCACGGGTCATCCCCTGCCTCCGCCGCTAGGGTCCCCGGGAAGGATTTGAGCGGCCCGCCCCGGCCTGCAGGGCGCGCCGTGCCAGAAGCGCAGGCAAGGGAACATGACGCATGAAAACCCATGCACAGGCAGTTGTCATCGGCGGCGGGCTGGTCGGCTGCTCGATCCTCTACCACCTGGCGAAACTCGGTTGGAAGGACGTGGTGCTCTTGGAACGCGACGAGCTGACCGCGGGCTCCACCTGGCACGCAGCGGCCAACATCCACGGGCTGCACGACAACAACAACGTCACCCGCATCCAGCACTACACCATGAACCTGTATAAAGAGCTGGAGAAGGAAACCGGCCAGGGCTGCGGCGTGTTCCAGCCGGGCTCCCTGTATCTGGCCAAGACCGAGGAGCGCGAGCATCAGCTGCGCCTGCAGGAGGCCAAGGCGAAATACTACGGCCTGAACTTCCATGAGGTCAGCCGCGAGCAGGCCAAGGAGCTGCACCCGCTGGCGCAGTTCGACGACATCCGCTGCATCATGTTCGAACCCGACGGCGGCAACGTCGACCCGTCGGGCGTGACCATGGCCTATGCCGCCGGCGCCCGCGCCATGGGCGCCCAGATCGAACGTTTCTGCCCGGTGATCGGCACCGAACAGCAGCCCGACGGCAGCTGGATCGTGAAGACCGAAAAGGGCGACATCCATACCCAGTGGGTGGTGAACGCGGGCGGCCTCTGGGGCCGCGAGGTGGCGGCGATGGCGGGTCTCACCCTGCCCTTGCAGCCGACCGAGCACCAGTATTTCGTCACTGAATCCATCGACGAGGTTGCCAAGCTGGGCCGCCGCCTGCCCTCGATCGCCGACCGCGACGGCGAATACTATTTCCGCCAGGAGGGCAACGGCTTCCTGATCGGCGCCTATGAAAAGGACATGCGCTTCTGGGCCGAAAACGGCACGCCCTTGGACTTTGCGCACGAACTGTTCCCCGACGATCTGGACCGGATCATGGAGAACGTGATCCGCGCCACTGAACGTGTGCCTTGCGCCGAGACCGCAGGCGTCAAGCGGGTCATCAACGGCCCAATGATCTGGTCGCCCGACTCCAACGCCATCTGGGGCCCGGTGCCGGAGCTGAAAAACTACTTCTGCTGCACCGGCATCATTCCCGGCTTCTCCCAGTCCGGCGGCCTCGGCCTGCTGGCAGCCCAGTGGATGATCGAGGGCGAGCCGCAATACGACATGTTCGCCTGGGACCTGGCGCGTTTCGGCGACTGGGCCGACAAGAAATTCACCAAGGCCCGCGTCGAGGACCAGTACGCGCACCGCTTCGCCATCCACTTCCCGAACGAGGAACGCAGCGCCGGCCGCCCGGCCCGTGTGCGCCCGGCATATGAGCTGCAAAAGGAAATGGGCTGCGTCTTTGGCCTCAACTGCGGCTGGGAGCATCCCCTGTGGTTCTCCGGCACGCCCGGCACCCAGGACACCAACAGCTTCACCCGCCAGAACTGGTGGGAGCCGGTGGGCCGCGAGGTCAACATGCTGCGGGAAAACGTCGGCGTGATCGACATCTCGAACTTCGCAAACTACGTGATCAAGGGCCCCGGCGCGTTTGAGTGGCTGGACAAGCTGGTCGCCAATAAGGTGCCCACCGAGGTCGGCCGCTCCTGCCTCACCCCGCTGATCTCGGTGCGCGGCGGCGTGGCTGGTGACTTCACCATCACCAAGGTGGCGGATGACGAATACATGATGGTCGGCTCCGGCATGGCGGAACGCTATCACCAGCGCTTCTTCAACATGGTGGAGCTGCCGGAAGGCACCACGTTTGAGGTCGCCACCAACCGCATCGCGGGCTTCAACGTGGCCGGTCCCAAATCGCGCGAGATGCTGCAGCGGATGACCAATGCGGACCTGTCGAACGAAAACTTCCGCTTCATGCGCTCGCGCACCATCGAGGTGGCCGGCGTGGAATGCCTGGCGATCCGCGTGTCCTTCACCGGCGATCTGGGCTGGGAACTGCACTGCGCCGAAAGCGATCAGGTCAAGCTGTACTCCGCCCTGCTGGCGGCAGCCGCAGAGTTCGGCGGCGGCCCGGTTGGCGGCCGCGCGCTCGGCTCCCTGCGGATCGAGAAGGGTTATGGCTCCTGGGGCCGCGAATACAGCCAGGAATACTGGCCGCAGGAGGTTGGTCTGGCCGGTCTTATCAAGCTGGACAAGGATTTCCTCAACAAGGATGCCTATCTGAAGGTCAAGGACAACACCCCACGCGAAGTGCTCTCGGCCTTTGAGATCGACGCGGTGAACGACGCCGATGCCTCGGGCGGCGAGCCCATCTTCACCCCGGACGGCAAGCCGGTGGGCCGGGTGACATCCGGAGCCTATGGCTACTCGGTCGGCAAGTCGCTGGCGCTGGGATATGCCAACCCGGCGGTTGCCAAGCCGGGAGATGAGGTCGAGGTCTTCATTTTGGGCAAACCGCACAAGGCGCGCATTCTGGAAGCGGCGGCTTTCGACCCCTCCGGCGCGCGCCTGCGGGCCTAAGATCCACCCAACCAGTCAGCGGGCCGCCTCAATTGGCGGCCCGAATGGAATCGAGAAGGGCAGTGTCTGTCCGCGTGCGGAAGCGAAGCGCCCGCCCATGGGGGCGGACGGGCGCTGCCCGGCTTGCAGCCGGGCGGGTCTTTTGTGCAAGGGGACCGAAGTATTAAATCGGCTGCATCCCTGCCGTCAGCCACTCCGCAAATGCCTGCTCGTCCACATCCCCGGTGGCGAGGTCCTCCATCATCCGCACACCCTCCACCGGCTCCGGGCGGAACTGGTATCCGTTCAGCCGCAGAAAGGTAACGGCGGTCACGAAGGCCGTGCGCTTGTTGCCATCGACAAAGGCGTGCGCCTTGGCGATCCCGAACGCATACGCCGCGGCAACCTCTGCCACACCCGCATCCGCATAGGCCGCAAGGTTCATCGCCCGGGCGCAGCCCATCTCCAGCAGCGCCCTGTCACGCATCCCCGCCGCGCCGCCATGGCGGGCAATCTGCCGGTCATGAATGACAGTAACGGCTGCCAGCGGCACCCATTTATAGCTGCTCACGCCAGGGCCTGAAGCAGGTCGCGGTTCTCATCCATCACGATCTCAGCCGCGGCCAGCGCCTCGGCCACCGAAGGATCATGCGCCATCACCCTAAGGCTGCCGTCATCGCCGCGCACCACAAACAGCGTGTCGCCTTCCTTGGCGTCCAGCATCGTCAGCATCTCTGTCGTCAGCGTGATGACGGCAGAATTTCCGACTTTCCTGATCTTGGTCTCAATCATTGGCAGGCCTCATGTATATATACCCGTATATACGGCAAGGGCCACAGAATTTCAATGTCCGCGGCAAACAGCGTTAAGGCCCTACAACTCCATCTCTGCCGCAGCCGTCAGCAGCCAGGTCTTGAAATGCTTGACCGAAGGTGTTGCCGCCTTGTCCTTGAATGTGGCGAAATAGGTCCAGGGGCAGTCGAGGTCAAACTCGAAAGGCTCCACCAGCCGCCCACTGACCACATGGCTCCGCACCAGCGACTTCGGCAGCACCACGCACCCCATCGCGTTGACGGCAAATTCCAGCCCCATGTTGGAGGAATTGGTCTGCAAGCCGCCCTTATGCTCAATCCCGGTCAAGCCATAATGTTTGGCGATCTTCTCCCAATAGACCGGGCGGCCCAGGATGTGGATCAGCTTGGCCTCCGCCAGCTGTTCCGGCCGGGTCAGAGGCTCACCGCCAACCCGGTAGTCCGGCGCGCAGACCAGCGCCAGTTTTTCGTCCCACAGCTTCACCGCGGGCCCCATCACGTCATCCACATGGTTGATGGTGATCGAGATGTCAGAGACCTTGGTCTCCACGTCCACCCAGATGGTGCTGTGAATGGTCAGATCGATATCCGGATGCGCCTTGGTGAATTCCTCGATCACGTTGATCAGCCATTTCTCCGCCAGGCTGACCGGGCAGGAGATCACCACCTCCCGCTTGTGGCTTTGCGAAATCAAAAGCTGTGTGGCGCTGTCGATTTCCTGCAGCGCATGGCGGACCGAGGGCAGATAGGCCTCCCCCACATCGGTCAGCGACAGCGACCGCGGGTGGCGCACGAACAGCGGCCGGCCGATGAATTCCTCAAGGCTGCGCACGTGGTTGGACACCGCGGACTGGGTGCAGTTCAACTCATCCGCCGCCGAGGTAAAGCTGAGATAGCGCGCGGCGGCCTCGAACGAGCGCAGGAATGTCAGGTGGGGGAGATTCTTCATCAGGCAGTCCGCTGGCGGTTTCGGGGCCATGTTCACATGCTTTGGAATGCGCCGCAATTCCCAAGGGTTAGCGGCCCGGAATGGACGGAAAACGACGTCCAGCACGCATTTCACGAAATAAAACAGGCCTATGACCCCGGTTTATTTGCGGGTCACCGGCCCACAGACATCCTAGCCTGACGCCCAAACCGCCCCTGCGAGAGATCCGCCATGACTGCCGCCTTCGACCGCGCGGCCGACTTCACCTTCGGCCTCAGGCCCGCCGCTTTGCCGGAAACCACCCGCCAGGCGGCGGCGCTGATGTTCCTCGACACCCTGGGGATCACCATCGGCGCCACCCCGATGGAGGCCGGCCGCATCGCCCGCGAAACCGCCGTGGCGCTTTACGGCTGCGGCGAGGAAGGCCTCGCCGCACGCATGATGTTCGACGGCCGCAGGGTGAGCGTCGCCGGGGCCGCCTATGCCGCCGCCACCGCCACCGACAATCTGGACGGCCATGACGGCTATTACCCGACCAAGGGCCATATCGGCGTGGTGGTGATCCCGGCCATCGCCGCACTTGCGGAAACCGTGCCGGATTTTTCGGGGCCCGAGGCGCTGGCCATTACCACCCTGGGCTATGAGCTGGCGGGCCGCGCTGCACTGTCGCTGCACGCCACCGTCAGCGACTACCACACCTCCGGCGCCTGGAACGCGCTGGGAGTGGCGGCAATGGCGGCCCGGATGCGCGGCCTTTCCCGCGCCCAGCTGCGCGAGGCGCTGGGGATCGCCGAATTCCACGGCCCGCGCAGCCAGATGATGCGCGAGATCGCCAACCCTTCGATGCTGCATGACGGTTCGGGCTGGGGCGCGATGGTGGGTATGTCAGCGGCGGTTCTGGCGGAGAAGGGCTTTACCGGCGCCCCTGCGATCACCATTGAGGAAGACCGGGTGGCGGAGCACTGGGAGGACCTCGGCAGCTTCTGGCAGATGGAGCATCAGTACGTGAAGCCCTACCCGGTCTGCCGCTGGGCCCATGCCCCGATCGACGCGTTGCGGCAGGTGATGCTGGAGCACGGCCTGTCCCACGAACAGCTCGCCAGGATCCGCATCAACACCTTCCACGAAAGCGCCTGCCTCTACCCGGGCATCCCCGCGACCACCAGCCAGGCGCAGTATTCGCTGGGCTTTGCGGTGGCGGTGCAGGCGGCCTATGGCCGGATCGGCGTCGAGCATATCACTGGCGCGGGCCTCGCGGATCCGCTGGTCGCCTCGATCCACGAACGGATCTCGGTTGCGGAAGCCGCGCGCCATTCGGTCCGCTTCCCGGCCTGCCGGGTCGCCGATGCGGTGGTGACGCTGACAGACGGGCGGGTGATCGAATCCGGTGATGTCCACGCCCGCGGCGGCCCCGAGGCACCGTTTCCGCAGGCGGATGTGGTTCGCAAATTCATGGAATTCGCCGCCCCCGTGCTGGGCGGGACCCGCGCCGCTGCAATCCGCGATGCCGTGCTGGGATTTACCCGGGACGACAGTAAATTCTCCGATCTGAGCCGCTTGATTTACGCTGCGCCTTGAGTGGGCGGAAGCGAGGGGCCGGCCCCTCGCGCTCCCCGGAGTATTTTTGCAAAGGTGAAAACGCCAGGGGACCGGGAAGCTCCCTGGCGTTTCGCGCTGCAAGCGGGCTCAGCCGAAGTGCAGGGTTTTGACTTCCTGATAATCCTCCAGCCCCAGCATCCCGCCTTCGCGGCCATTACCGGACTGCTTGTAGCCGCCAAAGGGCGAACCATAGTTGAAGCCGCCACCGTTGATATGCACAGCGCCTGCACGCAAGCGGGCGGCGACCCGCTCGGCCCGCTCCTCGTCGCCCGTCTGCAAATAGGCAGCCAGCCCGTAAGGCGTGTCATTGGCGATGCGGATGGCGTCTTCTTCGTCCTCGAACGGGATGATCACCAGCACCGGGCCAAAGATTTCCTGCTGCGCAATCTCCATGCCGTTGGTGACATCGGCAAAGACAGTGGGGCGCACGTACCAGCCCGTGTCCATCCCCTCCGGCCGGCCCAGACCGCCAGCCAGCACGGTAGCGCCCTCGTCGATGCCCTTCTGTATCATGCTCTGAACCCTGTCGAACTGGATTTGGTCGAACATCGGGCCGATGTGGTCCCCTTCCTCCTCCGGGTCGCCCACGGCCTGGCCCTCGGCCGCCGACCGGGCGATGTCCAGCACCTGATCGTAGCAGCTCTTCTCCACCAGCATCCGGGTCGGCGCGTCACAGCTCTGCCCGGTATTGTACATGCACTCCAGCACCGAGGCGGTGACCTTCTCCTCCAGATCGGCATCGGCAAACACCAGGTTCGGGGATTTGCCGCCCAGCTCCAGCGTCACCCGCTTTACCGTGTCGGCGGCGTCCTTGGAGACTGCAATCCCCGCCCGCGTCGAACCGGTAAAGGACATCATGCCGATATCCGGATGCCGCGACAGCCCGGCGCCAACGGTCGGCCCGTCCCCGTGGATCAGGTTGAACACCCCGGCAGGGAAGCCCGCATCATGGATCATCTGCGCATAGACGGCGGCGGACATCGGCGTGTGCTCCGACGGTTTCAGCACGCAGGTGCAGCCGGTGGCCAGCGCCGGCAGCACCTTGAGCGCGATCTGGTTCACCGGCCAGTTCCAGGGCGTGATCAGCCCGCAGACGCCAATCGGCTCACGCACCAGGATATCGCCGTTTGGCAGCGTCTCGCGCAGCTCCTGGGTTTTCAGCGCGTCCAGGATACCCTCCAGGTGGCCGATCCCGGAATCGGCCTGGGCATCGCGCGCCATCGAAATCGGCGCGCCCATTTCAGCCCGCATTGCCTGCGCCAGCACTTCGCGCCGCTCTTTGCTGATCTCCAGCAGCTTCTCCAGCAGCGCAATCCGCTCCTCCCGCGAGGTCCGTGAGTAACTGCCGAAGGCTTCCTTGGCCGAAGCGACAGCGGCGTCCACATCCATTTCGTCACCGAGGATGATCGTCCCGATCTGCTCCTCCGTGGCCGGGTTCAGCACCGGGAATTCCCGGGTCGAATGCGGCGTCACCCAGGCGCCGCCGACATAGAATTTTTGCAGGTCCATCAGGTTGTTCTCACTTTCACGTCGCGGTTGCGGTTCGGCTGCCAGGCAGGGCCGCCGGCGGGCTGACAGCCGTGATCCAGTCCGCCCGCGGGCAAACAGTGGACGGGCCGTGTGCTTGCGTCAAGCTCGGGCACAGGCAGGCGGTTGTGCTCCTCCTGGCTGCCAAAGCCCTGCGCGTTGGCCCGGCAGGATGGCCTTCCACCGCCTTGCCTGAGGGGCCAAATCCGGCAGAACCACCCGGTTTTCCGCAGTTGCCGGCCTGTGGGCCAGGCGCATCAGTACCCCGCAAAGTCTGCCCTTGCGGCAGGAAGTTGTTCGCCGCAACAGCCGGTGCTGCCTAAGATTGCTGTAATGCCCGCATCAGACCGGGCGCCCAGAGGCAAGCCATGAGCAGATCCAATTGGACAGCCCGTTCCGTGCTGCTGGCCGGAACTCTCCTGTGCAGCTGCACCGTTGCAGGCCGGGATTACCAGCGCCCCGGTTTCGCGGTGCCCGCCAGCTATTACCAGTCCCGCACCTATGCCACCGTCCAAGGCGCAACCGAGGCCTGGTGGCAGGCGCTGGACGATGCCACCCTGAACCGCCTGGTGGCGGCAGGCCTGGCGCAGAACCTGAACATCAAGTCTGCCCGCCAGCGTCTCAAGGCCGCCGAGGCCGTGCGCCGCGCCAGCGGCCGCCCGCAACAGGTAAGCGGCGATCTGGAGGGCAGTTCAATCTTCTCGCGCCGTGAATCGCAGGACGGTTCGACCAGCCTCGACTCCGCCGAAATCGGCGCCACCTATGTCTTCGACCTCTTCGGCGGTTTCCAGCGCCGCTCGGAACGGGCCGTTGCCGACCGCGACGCGCAGTTCTACCAGATGGCCACCACCCGGCTGGCGATCATCGACGCGATAACGCGTACTTATATCGAGGCGCGGTTCTTCCAGCGCGGCGCCGCCGTCACCCGCAAGACAATTCAGCTGCGCCAGCAGATCCTGGCCACGGTGGAGGAACTTAAGGCCGCCCGCGCCGTCCTGGCCCTGGACCTGGAGCGCACCAAGCTGCAGGTCGCCAGCGCCAAGGCCGATCTGCCGGCCTTCATTTCCAACTATGAAACCTCCGTTTTTGCGCTGGCCACGCTCCTGGACCGCGACGCCGCAGAGGTGTTTGCAATGATGCAGAGCGGCTCTGGCCAGCCTTCCCCCGCGACCCAGCCGGAGCTGGGGGTGCCTGCTGCCCTGCTGCGCAACCGGCCCGACGTGCTGCTGGCCGAGGCCCAGCTGCGCAGCGCCACCGCCGATATCGGCATCAACGAGGCACAGCTCTATCCGTCGCTCGAAGTTACCGGCTCCATCGAGGCGTTCCGCGGCCTGCCCGACCTCTACCAGATCGGCCCGGCGCTGACGCTGCCGCTGTTCAACCGCCCCGTGCTGCGCGCCTTCCACCAAAGTGCCATCGCTGAGGCCAAGGCCACCGAATACGATTACCGCTCAACGGTGCGCGGCGCGGTGGAAGAGGTGCAAGCGCAGCAAAGCGCGCTCAAGTCCGCCCGCGAACGCACCGCCGCGCAGGCCCGCGCGGTCAATCTGGGCACCAAGGTTGCCGGTCTCGCGCGGGAAACCTTCCGGGCCAATGAAATCACCCTGTTCGACCTCCTGAACACCGAAGAGGCGCTGCGCGACAACGAACTGAACCTGATCGCCGCGCGGCGCGACCTGGCGCTGGCCTGGTCCCGCCTGCAGATTGCTTTGGGTAAAGGCTGGGCCCCGGACCAAAACCCGGCCGCGGCGGCGAGGCAAGGCCCTGCGGCAGAGTGAAAAGCCGTTTCCCTGCGAGGGAAACGGCCATGAAAGATCAATTTTTCATGGCTGAAATCCGCGCCGGATTTCAGCCCCCGGCCAGCCTCAGGCCTTCTGCTCTTCCTGCATCCGCTCGACCATCTGCCGCGCGCGCTTGCACTGCAGCTTGTCGCGCAGCGGGCTGTCGGGGTCGATGTCCTTGGAGCAAACCACACATTTGTCAGCACCGGAAATCGCATTCAGGCCGCCGCAGCTTCCCTTGATCTTCTTGCCCATCAGCATGACGCCCAGCGACATGCCCAGGGTCACGATCAGCAGCAGGATGAAGGCCAGAAGAAAGGTGCTCATTGGGGTCCCTCGCAGTATCGCTCAGTACGCGGCTCAGTTTCCGGTCAGCGCCTCGAAAGCGCTGCTCTGCGCTGTCATATAGGCATCTTCGCCGGCTTGCACGTCCCGATCTATGAAAAACACGGCAAGTTTATGCTGCTCCGCCAACTTCAGCCCGTCCTCGCTGCCCAGAACCAGCATCGCGGTGGCCCAGGCGTCCGCCAGCATCGCGTTCTGAGCAATCACTGTGACCGAGGCGGTGCGGTGCGTCACCGGCCGCCCGGCGACCGGATCAAGGATATGGGAATAGCGCTGGCCCTCGTGCTCGAAATAATTCCGGTAATCGCCGGAGGTCGCCAGGCCCAGGTTGCTGACCGGCACGATCAGCTGCACCGTCTGTGCCGCCGCGTCCGGCTTCTCGATGCCGATGCGCCAGGCCTCGCCCTTGGCGTTCTCGCCCTTGGTGACCAGATCACCGCCGATTTCCACCATGTAATGCTCGACGCCAAAGCCCTGCAGCGTCTGCGCCACCGCATCGACGCCATAGCCCTTGGCGATGGCCGACAGGTTGATGCCTGTCTCCGGCGCCGATTTCTTCAGGGTCCCGGCCCCGGCATCCAGCGTCAGCAGCCGTGCCTGCCCGACGCCCTCCAGCGCCTCAGTGATGGCCGCATCCGATGGCACCGGGTCCTCCGGCTTGCGCGGCCCGAATCCCCACAGCTCGATCAGCGGGCCCAGGGTCACGTCGAACTTGCCGCCGGTTTTCTCATGCACGTCGTTGGCCGCGGCCAGCACATGGGCAAACTCCGGCGAAACCCGCACCGGCGCGGTGCTGCGCGCGGCCGAAAAGGTGGAAACCTCCGAGGCCGGATCCCAGTTCGACATCTTGGCATTGACCGCCGCCAGGGTGGCCTCCACCTCCGCCGCCAGAACCTCCTGATCCAGATCCTCGCCAATGGCGATCACGCTGTAGGTGGTGCCCATGGTCTGTCCCGACAGGCGCACCTCTTCCGGCTCGCTGCCGAACCAGCAGCCGGACACCAGCAGCACCGCGGGCAGGATCAGGGCAAGCAGAAACCGTCTGGGCATCGGTCAACCTCCGGGGATAAAGCTGGCGCTGCTATGCCCCTGCCCCGCGCCAGAGTCAAATGGCGCCTCAGAACTTCAGCGGCAGAAAGGCCAGCGCCAGAAGGCCCAACGCGGCCGGCACGCCATAAAGCCACGCCCTGAGCCGCGCATCAGGCGCCTCGGACTTCCAGTTCTGCCGGTACAGATGGCCGCAGACCACCACCAGGAACACGGTCAGCGCGCCGGTCACGGGGGTCAGGTAAAGGGATTCGAACATATTGTTTTCCGGCCTTTGTTAGCGCTCGCGTCATTTCGCCCCTTCCCGGATCGTGATCCGCCGTTAAGATGGGGGCAGGACCTGATGCAGGATAGGAGGAGACCCGCGCATGGCACCGTTCTCATACCAGCCTCCGACCCGGGGCGACAAGGCCGGCCAGGAAAGCCACAGCCAGTCGCCCGAGTCGAATTTGTCGCACGGCCAGTCGACCGTTGCGAAACTACTGGAGGCCAAGGGCGACGCGATTTTTGCGATCCGCCCGAACGACACCGTCGGCCATGCGGTGGAGGCCCTGCGCGACAAGCGTATCGGCGCCCTAGTGGTGACCGACCAGAACGGCGCGCTGCAGGGCATCCTGTCGGAGCGCGACATCGTGCGCCGTCTGGCAGAGACGCCGGGCCACACCCTGCCGCAGCTGGTCGAGGATATCATGACCCGCGAGGTCAAGACCTGCGATCCGGACGATCTGCTGATCGACGTCGCCAAGGTGATGAACGAGGGGCGCTTCCGCCACCTGCCGGTGGTCAAGGACGACCGCCTGTGCGGCATGATCACTGTTGGCGACGTGGTGAATTTCCGCCTGCAGGAGCTGGAGTATGAGGCCCTGCGCATGAAGCAGATGATCGTCGGCTGACTTAAGGCTTGCGGCAGCGGCGGATCAGGGAAATGGGCCGCCGCCCGTCTCCTGCAGGTGTTCCAGAAACCCCTGCAGGTTCCCGGCCCTGGCCAGCGCCTCCATCTTGCGCTTGATCGCGGGGCCATAGACCGCCCACATCTCCAGGCGCAGCGCCGCGCCCTCGGCGGTTATGTGCAGTATTTTACCGCGCCGGTCCTGCTCAAAAACCGTTTCGCGCACCAGCCCTTGTTTGATCATCTGCGCCAGAATGCGTGACAGGTTGGACTGTTCGAACAGCAGGTTCCTGGTCAGCTCGAAGGCGCGCACGCCGCCCTCCCCCGCCATTTCGATCCCCCACAGCACGTCATACCACCGCAGCGGCGGCAGCCCGGCCTCCCGCAGCTCCGCCTCCATCTCCCGGTGCGCCTGACGGTGTGCCCGGTTCAAAAGAATCCAGATTTCAGTTTCCCGTTTGCTTGGTGTCATCTGCCTTCACGAGTTGGTGAGCGAACTGGCCGCCAGGCCAGTTGCTTATGGATACGCCGAAATAGATGTCATAGCATCTACATTGCATTCAATGCGTAAAAGGACCCTAGAACTTCACAATCGCCTCAAGACATATCAGACAGGAAGAACCTCATGCTGATCAAGATTGCCCCGCTTGCAACCGCAGCCCTGCTTGCTGCGCCCGCCGCCCTGGCGGCCGCCTACAAGACCGATCAGGGCCATACCGAGGTCCGGTTCAGCTGGAGCCACGCAGGTGTCTCGATGCAAAGCGGTGAATTCACCGAGGCAGAAGGCACGCTGGAGCTGGACGCGGAAAACCCGGAGGCATCCTCGCTGACTGTCACGATCCAGGCAGACAGTGTCTCCACTGGTTTCGGGCCGCTGGACGATCACCTCTCCAGTGCCGATTTCCTTGAGGTCGCAACCTATCCGGAAATCACCTTTGTCAGCACCGGCATCGAAAAAACCGGCGACAAGACGGCCAAGGTAACCGGCGATCTGACCATTCACGGCACCACTCAATCCGTGGTGCTGGATACCACCATGACTCACCTGGGCCCGCATCCTCTGGGCGGGGCGCTCGAGTATTACCAGGGCGACTGGGCGGCCTTTGAGGCGACCACCACCATTGATCACCAGGCCTTTGGCGTCGGCGGCTTCTCCACCGGCCCGATCACCATCCAAATCGTCAGCGAGCTGAAGGCGGAGTGATCTCTGCCCCGCCGGCGCACAAGCCGGTGCAAAGGGGGTGTACAGGGGGTGCACGGATATCACCCCCCTCCCCGGCCCGTTTCTCAGAACAGAAAAAGCCCCGGATTTTTCCACCCGGGGCTTCTGATTTTCTGCCTTGCTTTCCGGCTTAGCCGCCGAAGTCGTCGAGCATGATGTCCTCGCGGTCCACGCCCAGATCCAGCAGCATGTTGATCACCGACTGGTTCATGATCGGCGGGCCGCACATGTAGAATTCGCAGTCTTCCGGCGCCGGGTGGTTCTTGAGGTATTCCTCGTAAAGGACGTTGTGGATGAAGCCGGTATAGCCTTTCCAGTTATCCTCCGGCTGGGCGTCGGACAGGGCGACGTGCCATTCGAAGTTGTCGAACTCCTCGGCCAGCTGGTCGAAGTCCTCGACAAAGAACATCTCCTTCTTCGAGCGCGCGCCGTACCAGAAGCTGATTTTGCGGTCGCGGTTCTCCAGCCGTTTCAGCTGGTCGAAGATATGGGAGCGCATCGGCGCCATGCCGGCACCGCCGCCGATGAAGACCATTTCCTTCTGGGTGTCACGGGCGAAGAACTCGCCGAACGGACCGGAAATGGTGACTTCATCACCCGGCTTCAGGTTGAAGATGTAGGACGACATCTTGCCTGCCGGAATGTCGGTGGAGCCCGGCGGCGGCGAGGCCACACGGACGTTCAGCATGATGATGCCCTTCTCATCCGGGTAGTTCGCCATCGAATAGGCGCGCTCGATCGGCTCGTCCACGACGGATTTGTACTGCCACAGATTGAAGCGGTCCCAATCCTCGCGGTACTCCTCCTGGATGTCGAAGTCGGTGTAGGACAGCTGGTGCTCCGGCGCTTCGATCTGGATGTAGCCGCCGGCGCGGAAGTTCACGTCCTCGCCTTCGGGCAGTTCAAGAACCAGCGCCTTGATAAAGGTCGCCACGTTGTCGTTGGAGCGCACCTTGCAGCGCCATTTCTTGACGCCAAAGACCTCTTCGGGAACTTCGACCTCCATGTCCTGCTTGACCGCAACCTGGCAGGACAGGCGGTCGCCGCAGGCGGCTTCGCGCTTGGTGATGTGGCTTTCCTCGGTCGGCAGGATGGAGCCGCCGCCGGAATGCACCCGCACCCGGCACTGGGCACAAGTGCCGCCGCCGCCGCAGGCGGAGGGGACGAACAGTTTCTCGGCCGCCAGCGTTTGCAGCAGCTTGCCGCCCGCGGGCACCGAGATGGTTTTTTCACCGTTGATGGTGATGTTGACGTTACCGGTCGCGACCAGGCGGGAGCGGGCAGCCAGAATGATGGCCACCAGCGCCAGCACGATCACCGTGAACAGGACAACGCCGAGCGAGAAAGTTTCCATAACTTCAGACGCTCCCTTACAGTTTGACGCCGCTGAAGGACATGAAGGCCATCGCCATCAGACCCGCGGTGATAAAGGTGATGCCCAGGCCCTGCAGGCCGTCCGGCACGTCGGAATACTTCAGCTTCTCGCGCACGCCCGCCATCGCAGTGATCGCCAGCGCCCAGCCAAAGCCGGAGGAGAGGCCGTAAGTGGTTGCTTCCGCAAAGTTGTAGTCGCGCTCCACCATGAACAGCGAGCCGCCCAGGATGGCGCAGTTCACCGTGATCAGCGGCAGGAAGACCCCCAGCGCGTTGTAGAGCGGCGGGAAGTACTTATCGAGGATCATCTCCAGGATCTGCACCATCGCCGCAATCACCCCGATATAAGAGATCAGGCCGAGGAAGGTCAGATCCACATCCGGGAACCCTGCCCAGGCCAGCGCGCCCGGCTTCAGCAGGTAGGTCAGCAGCAGGTTGTTGGTGGGCACGGTGATCGCCTGCACCAGCATCACCGAAATCCCCAGACCCAGCGCGGTGGAGATCTTCTTGGACACCGCGATGAAGGTGCACATGCCCAGGAAGAAGGAGAGCGCGAGGTTCTCGACAAAGATGGCCTTAACGGCGAGTGAAATCAGCCCTTCCATCAGTGCGCCTCCACGGATTGGATTTTGTATTCACGCTCTTCCACCTGGTTCGGTTTCCAGGTGCGGAACGCCCAGATCAAGAGGCCGATGACGAAGAACGCCGAGGGGGGCAGCAGCAGCATGCCGTTCGGGACATACCAGCCGCCGTTGTTCACGGTTTCCAGGATGGTGATGCCGAACAGGGAGCCGGAGCCGAACAGCTCGCGGACCACGCCCACCAGCATCAGGATCAGGCCGTAGCCCAGACCATTGCCCAGACCGTCGATAAAGGACGCCACCGGCGGGTTGCTCATGGCAAACGCCTCGGCGCGGCCCATCACGATACAATTGGTGATGATCAGGCCGACGAAGACCGACAGGGTCTTGGAAATCTCAAAGGCATAAGCTTTCAGCACCTGGTCCACCAGGATCACCAGCGAGGCGATGATCACCATCTGCACGATGATCCGGATCGAGCTGGGGATCTGGTTCCTGAGGATCGAGATGAACATCGACGAGAACGCGGTCACGAAGGTCACCGCCAGGGTCATTACGAATGCCACCTGCAGCGACGAGGTCACCGCCAGCGCCGAGCAGATGCCCAGCACCTGCAGGGTGATCGGGTTGTTGTCGACCAACGGGTCGATCAGCATGTCTTTCTTGCTCTGGGACATCAGAACTCTCCCGCTTGCAGTGACTTGAGGAACGGCCCGTAGCCTTCTTCGCCCATCCAGAACCGCACCAGGTTGTCCACGCCGACAGACGTCAGCGTCGCACCGGCGAGGGCGTCAATGTGGTGTTCGGGGCCGGCGGCAGGCACGGTCTTGGACACGGTGATCTCCAGATCGCCGTCTTCGTCCCGCAGTTCCTTGCCATGCCACAGCGCTTTCCAGCGCGGGTTGTCCACCTCGGCGCCCAGACCCGGGGTTTCGCCGTGCTGATAGAACTGCAGGCCAAAGATGTCGTTGCCGTTCTCCTCCACCGCGATGAAGCCATAAAGGGTGGACCACAGGCCGTAGCCGTGGATCGGCAGGATCACCTTGTCCAGATCGCCGTTTTCCTCGCGCAGCAGATACACGGTCTTGTAGCGCGACTGCCGGCCGATGCCCGCCGGGTCATTCACCAGCTCGCGGCTCAGCTCCGGGTCCTGCGCGGCGGCCAGACCGTCAAAGGTGGCGGCGTCGAACTGGTCGGTGAAGGTGTTGGTTTCCAGATCCAGCACCTGCGGCTCAAACGCGGCAAAGGCTTCGGCCACATTCTGGCCCGGCTCGTAAAGGCCGGCCACCTGCAGAACGTTCAGCTGCTTGTCGCGCTTCTTGTTGGTTTCCTGCACCGGGCGCAGGGACACGGCGGCGGTGGACACGATCATCGAGGCCACCAGGCAGACGGCGACGGCGATGAACACGGTCTTGCCAACCGAATCCGGCGATGCGGCGAGGAAGCGGCCAATCAGGCCCTTGCTTTGGGTATCAGCCATGGCGGCGCGCCCTCCGTTTGATGTTTGCCTGCACGACGAAGTAGTCGATCAGCGGTGCAAAGACGTTGCCGAACAGGATCGCCAGCATCATGCCTTCGGGGAAGGCCGGGTTCAGCACCCGGATCAGCACCACCATCACGCCGATGAGGGCACCATAGATGTAGCGGCCCGCGTTGGTGTGGGATGCGGACACGGGTTCGGTCACCATGAACACCAGGCCAAAGGCATAGCCGCCCAGCACCAGGTGCCAGTACCACGGCATCGCGAACATCGGGTTGGTGTCGGAACCGATAACGTTCAGCAGCGCTGAAAAGCCGATCATGCCGCCCAGGCAGCCCACGATCAGGCGCCAGTTGGCAATCTTGGTCGCAAGCAGGAACAGCAAACCGATGGCGCAGGCCAGCGTCGAGGTCTCGCCAAAGCTGCCCTGGATGGTGCCATAGAACGCATCCGACCATTCAATGCCCTTGGCGGCCAGCGCCTGCACGCCCTCAGCAGCGGACACACCCAGCGCGGTTGCGCCGGAGAAGCCGTCAACCGGGGTCCAGACACTGTCGCCCGACATGTTGGCCGGATAGGCGAAATACAGGAACGCACGGCCGGTAAGAGCGGGGTTCAGGAAGTTCTTGCCGGTGCCGCCGAAGACTTCCTTGCCGATCACCACGCCGAAGATGATGCCAAGCGCCACCTGCCACAGCGGCGTCGAGGCCGGCAGGATCAGCGTGTACAGCATCGAGGTGACCAGGAAGCCCTCGTTCACCTCGTGCCCGCGCACGGTGGCAAAGACGACCTCAAAGATGCCGCCCGCAACCAGCGTCACGATGTAGATCGGCAGAAAGTACAGAAACCCGTGCGCGATATTGGCCATCGGGTTCGCCGCATCCAGCGAAATGCCGAACATCTGCAGCAGGGCAATCCGCCAGCCGGTCGCCGCGTCGGCCCCCAGCGCTGCAATGGCCGAGTTCGCCTGATAGCCGGTGTTCCACATGCCCCACAGGATGCAGGGGATGGTGGCAATCACCACATAGGTCATGATCCGCTTCATATCGATGTAGGAGCGGGCATGCGGCGCCACGGTGGTGACGGTTTTCGGGGTATAAAGGAAGGACTCCACCATTTCGTAGACGGGGAAGTACTTCTCGTACTTGCCACCCTTCTCGAAATGCGGCTCGATCCTGTCAAAGAAGCTGCGCAATCCCATCCGGCTCAGCCCTCCTTTTCAATCTTGGTCAGGCAGTCGCGCAGCGCCAGCCCGTATTCGTACTTGGCCGGGCAGGCAAAGCCGACGAGGCCCATGTCCTCTTCGTCGAGCTCAAGCGCGCCCAGCTCCTGTGCGGAGTCGGTGTCCATCACCAGCAGCGCGCGCAGCAGCTGCGTCGGAAGGTAGTCCTGCGGCATCAGCCGCTCGAAGGTGCCGGTGGGCACCATTGCCCGGCGGCCGCCGTTGAGGTTGCTGGTCAGGTTGAACAGCTTTCGGCTGAGGGCAGAGCCCAGCACCGGCTGCACGGCGTATTTGCCGGGCATCGGGCGGATCCAGCCCATCGGGATCTGCTCGCGGTCTTCCTCGATGATCGCAACCTGGCGGGCAAAACGGCCCAGATAGGCCAGCGGCCCTGCCGCCTGGCGGCCGGACAGGATCGAACCGGAGATCACCCGCACCGGGCCGTCAACGGCGATCTCGCCCCGGGTCAGCTCCTCGGTGGAGGCGCCCGTCACGGTGCGGACCAAACGGGGGCTGCGCGCAGCGGGACCGGCGATGGCAACCACGGTGGAGGGGTCCAGGTGGCCGGTCAGCAGCAGGCGGCCGATGGCGATCACGTCCTGATAGGACACGGTCCAGACCTGATCGTCGGCGCGGACCGGATGCAGGAAGTGGATGTGCGTGCCGGCCAGGCCCGACGGGTGCGGCCCGTCAAAGGCAGCAGCTTCCACACCGGCAAGATTGGCACCGGGGATGCTGTCGCCTGCCTTCTGGCACAGGAAGGTGGTGCCGTCGGTCAGCTGAGTGATGGCCTTGAGGCCCGCCTCGAACGCCTCGGCCGCGTCATTGATGATCACGGCGGCATCGGCGGCCAGCGGCTCGCTGTCCATTGCGGTCACGAAAATCGCTTCGGGCTTGGTGCCCGGCTGCGGCATCTTGGAATAGGGACGGGTGCGGAACGCGGTCCACAGACCGGCCGCGCACAGCTTGGCGGTCAGGCCTTCAGCCGTGCCGGCATCGCCCACGGCGGAGAAATCGATGCCCTTGTCTTCGGCATCCGAAATCTCGATCACCACGCTTTGCAGAACACGGCGCGCACCGCGGTTGATCGCCACGACCTTGCCGGTCATCGGCGCGACCATCACCGCGTCTTCAGCGTCCTTGTGGCAGAACAGCGGCGTGCCGCGCTGCACGTCCTCGCCTTCCTGCACCAGCATACGGGGTTTCAGACCCAGATAGTCGGGGCCCAGCACGGCCACCGAGGTGATGGCGGGGCCTTGGTGGATTGTCTGTTCCGGTGCGCCTGTCACCGGCAGATCCAGCCCCTTTCTCAAGTTAAATGTCTTCATATTTGCGCTACGTCCCTCCAAGGCCGAATCCCGTGGCGGTTCTTACCCCGTTCCGGCAGCGGCGGCAAAGAAAACGCACAAAACGCCGTTTTCCGCACATCCGCACAGCCTGTCCTGATTTCCGGCGCACTCGAATCAAATTCGGCACCGATTGGCAAGGCTGTGGCCCTGCCTGTATCTCAAATTCCTGTGCATAGCGCGGATTTGTCAGCCTGTTGGCGCTCACGGGCCTTGGGAAACCGTCAAAGCGGGCGGGCGGAAACGGCAACACCGTTCCGGCAGGCGCCGCCAAAGCGGGCCTGTGTGCCTGCCAGTCTCAAAGGGGCGTTGAAACTGATTCTACCAAATACTGCGTATTCAGGCGTCCCAAACGGCCTGCGGTTCACCCATCAAATCGCGGTCGACGGTGATCCCCAGCCCCGGCGCATCCGGCACCAGCACGCCGCCGTCCTTTACGGCTGCGTCGAACTCTGCCGTTTTCAGCGTCACCATATCGCGGCAGTCCAGAATGCAGCGCAGCGACCGTTCCGGCACCGTTGCGCCCAGATGGGCGATGGCCGAAAACGCCACTACCGAGCCGACGGTATCCTGCACGCTCACGGTCGCGCCCGCGGCCAGGCACATGTCGCGGTGCCGGCGCCCATGGGTCAGCCCGCCCGCCTTGGAGATCTTGAGGCCGATGCCGTCGGCCACATCCCCCGCCAGCATCAGAGCAATGTCCTCATCCTGCTGCACCAGCTCATCCAGGATAATCGGCACGGTGCAGCGCTTGCGCAGCGACATCGTCTCGCGCCAGGTCTTGCAGGGGGCCTCCAGCACGAAATCCAGCCCCTCCGGCAGCATCCGCAGCATCCGCAGTGCGGTTTCCGGCGTCAGCCCGCCATTGGCATCGACCAGGAAGAACTCGCCCGGTTGCCGGTCCGCCAGCGACGCGCGGATGCGCTCGGCGTCCAGCGCCGGGCCGCCCTCGGCATCAAGCGCGCCGATCTTCACCGAATGGCCCAGATAGCCCATCGCGCGGTGCTGAGCGACGCGGGCGCGCATGTCTTCGGGGCTGCCTGCATAGATCGAAGAGATCACCGGCAAGCGTTTGCCGGTGGAGCCGCCCAGAAGCTCGCAAACCGGCATGTTCACCGATTTGCCGAACAGATCCCAGCAGGCCAGATCAATTGCGGATTTGGCATGGTTGTGGCCCAGCAACGCCTCGTCCATCGCCTCGTTGATGCGGTCCATCTGCCGCGGGTCGCGGCCCAGGAGATAGGGCGCAATCTCAGTGATCCCGGCCCGCGCACCCAGGGCGTGCGAGGCGATGTAGGTGGCGCCGAACGGGGTGCTTTCGCCCCAGCCCTCCAGCCCGGTGTCGGTGGTGATGCGCACAAAGGAGGCATCAAAGCTGCGGTACTCCCGCCCGCCCGACAGCATGTAGACGCCGCCGGAATAGGGCAGATCCAGTTGATAAAGCTCGATTTTCTTGATCTTCATTCGGACACCTCCGCGATCATCAGCACCAGCTTGCCGGTGTGCTTCTTGCTCAGGAAGTCCTCCTGCGCCGTTGCAATCTCGCTCAGCGGATAGGTCCTGGCGACCAGCGGGCGGATTTCCCCGGCTTCGATGTAGGAGATCAGATTGGCGAACACCTCATCCTCCTGGAAGGTGCAGCCCATCAGGGTCAGATCCTTGAGGTAGAGCGTGCGCACGTCGATCTCAGAAATCGGCCCGGCGATGGCACCGGCGGTGGCGTAACGTCCGCCGCGCCGTAAAACGTCCAGAAAAGACGGCCACTGCGGACCGGCCACCAGATCGACCACCACGTCGATGGACCCCTCGCCCAGTTCCTTCACCAGATCAGCGTTGCGGTCGACAACCCGGTCCGCCCCAAGTGCCAGAACCTCATCCGCCTTGGCGGCGGAGGACAGCGCAATCACAGTCGCGCCGCGTCGCTTGGCCAGCTGCACGGCAGCGGAACCAACGCCACCCGAGGCGCCCGAGATCAGCACGGTTTCGGCGCCGAGGCCCACCCGGTGCAGCATGTTCTCCGCCGTGGAATAGGCGCAGGGGATCGAGGCCAGCTCCGCATCGGACCAGTCGCAGTTCACCGCGTGGGTTTCCCGCGCAGGCGCCACCGCGAACTGGGCAAAGCCGCCGTCGCATTCGCTGCCGAAGGTCCAGCATTCATAGGGGCGGTAATCGACGTAAGTTCGCAGCATGTTGCGCACCAGAACCCGCTCGCCGATGCGGGCGGGGTCAACGGTCTCGCCCACCGCAGCGATATAACCGCAAGCGTCAGCACCTTGAATGCGGGGAAATTCCAGCGGCTTGCCGGACCAGCTGGCGTCGTCGTCGTTGACACTGTCAAAACCGCTGGCGCCGCCGGCGTTGGTGTCGGCGTCCACCGCCTTGGAGTACCAGCCGATACGGGTGTTGATGTCGGTGTTGTTGATGCCTGCCGCCGCCACACGGATCAGCACCTCGCCCGGGCCGGGCTGCGGCACTGGCACGTCGGTGCGGTAGTCCAGCTTCTCGATGCCGCCGTGGCCGGTCAGCAGGACCGCTGCCATTTTCTCCGGGATCATGCCCCTGCCCTCCCCTTTCAGAATTAGATTGGCCGGCCCTCCCCTGCCGGCCAAAACAGGCTGCTGTCCCCGCGGGGACAACGGCCTGAAACTTGTGTCACAGCTCCAGCGGATGCGCCCGGCCCCGCTCCGCCAGGCGGCGGTTCAGCTCTTTCGCTTCCGGCAGCCCGGCCTCCAGCGCAAAGACAAAGGCGTGGGTCAGGTAGAAGCAGGCGGCGTCGATATTGCCCGCCGCCTCCGCCATGTCACCGGCCAGCGTGTAAAGCCGGACCAGCTCTTCGCTGTCCTTGTCTTCATGCGCCTGCAGAAGCGCCCGGTCGAGGTCTGCCCGCTCCATCGCTCAGCCCTTCAGCGAAATCGCGATGTTCTTGGTGCGCACATAATTATAAAGCGCCTCCAAACCCTTCTCGCGCCCGAAACCGGATTTGCCGACGCCGCCGAAGGGGGTGGAGATGCCGCCCGCGAACCATTCGTTCACGAACACCTGCCCCGCCCGCAGACGGTTCGCGACGCGATGCGCGCGCGCCAGATCGCGGGTGAAGACGCCGGCCACCAGCCCGAACTCGGTGCCATTGGCCATGGCAATCGCCTCGGCTTCGTTATCAAACGGCGTGAAGCAGGTGACGGGGCCGAAGATCTCTTCCTGCGCCACGCGCGCGCCCGGGTCCACATCCGCCAGAATGGTAGGCGCCATGAAGTAGCCCTCGCGTTCCAGCCGGGCACCGCCGGAGGCCGCGCGCGCGCCGCTTTGGCGGGCGGTGGCGGTCAGGGTTTCGATACCGTCGAGCTGGCGGGCCGAGATCACCGGGGTGAGGCCGGGGTTTTCCATCCCGTGACCGACGCTCAGGCCGTTTGCCAGCGCGGCGGCGCGCTCGACCGCCTCGTCATAGATCGAGCGGTGCACCAGCACCCGCGACATGGCGGAGCAGACCTGGCCCGCATTGTAGAAGATGCCGCTTTGCAAGGAGGACATCAGCGTGTCCAGATTGGCGTCTTCAAAGGCCACCGCGGCGGATTTTCCGCCCAGCTCCATCAGCGCGGGCGTCACCGGGTTGGCGGCGGCGCGCAGGATGGCCTGGCCGGTCGGCACCGAGCCGGTGAAGACGATCTGATCCACGGCGGAGCTTTCGACCAGCCGCGCGCCGAGTTCAGAGCCGATGCCGTTCAGGATAGACACCGCCCCCGCGGGGACCTCAGCGCGTTCCAGTGCCACACCCAGCATGGCGAGCGCCATCGGGTCCAGCTCGGGTGATTTGATGATCACCGAGTTGCCCGCCGCCATCGCAGGCGCCAGCGACCGCGCCGCAATCGACACCGGGAAGTTCCACGGCACGATCTGGGCGGAGACGCCATAAGGCTCGTAGACCGTAAAATCAGCGTAATCGGGACCGAGCGGGATCGACTTTCCTTCGATCTTGTCGGCCATGCCGCCGTAGTATTCGAAATACTGCGCGGCCTCTTCGAATTCGTCGTGGGCAGCGCTCAGGCTCTTGCCGCTTTCCCGGCACAGCAGCTCCGCGCCTTCGTCCGCGATGCCCCGGATTTCCGCCGCGATGCGCTGCATCAGCTGGCCGCGTTTGGCAGGCTTCATCGCGGCCAGATCGCCGCGCTCGAAACTTGCCCGCGCGGCCTCCAGCGCTTTCGCCAGGGTTTCTTCACCCGCCAGCGCGCAGTCGCCCACGTGCTGCCCGTTGCCCGGATCCTCGACGGCCATGCGCGCACCGCCGTCGCCTTCGACCCATTCGCCGGCCAGGAAATTCCTGGCCAGCCCGTCTTTCAGGAAAGAAATCATGCCTCGCGGCCTTTGGTCACCTGATCGGCCACCCAGGCGTGGAAGTTGTGGGTCGGCCCGTCCATCGCCGGCGAGAAACGCCCGCCGTCGAACAGCTCGCCGTGGCGGCCCTTCTGCATGCCCTCGACGACAAACACGTCTTCCTCGAACACGGTCTTCCACAGCTTGGCGTTCTCGGTGCGCAGGTCTGCCAGCTCCGGGGTCTCTTCCGGGGATTTGGCGTAGTACAGCTCGATATGCTCGACAGTGTTCTCGGTGTCGACCGGCTCCAGGATGATTGCAAAGGCATGATCGCGCTGCACACCCAAGAGGACGTTCGGATAGACCGCGGTGTATTCGCCGCCCTCGTCCCACTTGCTGCTGAGGCCCTCGAAATCCGGGAACAGCTCGCCGTTTTCGCCTTTCAGCTGGCGGTAGACCAGGGTGCCCTGGCCGGAATACTTGCCCGGCACCTCGATGTTGTAATGGTCTTCCAGACGGGAATAGCTGTTCAGGCCCGGATGCACCCACGGCAGGTGGTAGCTTTCGCAGTAGTTCTCGACCGCCAGCTTCCAGTTGGTTTTCACCTCCAGCTTGAAGCCGGAGCCTTCGCCGCCGTGATGCACCGGGGTTTTGAATTCCTTCCAGCGTTCCAGCAGGTCGGCATGGGCCTCCTCGAACTCCGGCGCGGTGCCGTCGACGTTCACGAAGATCACATCGCGCCAGACGTAGGAGCGGATGCGCACCAGGCCCAGCTCATCGAGCTTGATGTCTTCATGCTTGTTGTTGCCGGGGCCGCCGACGTGCGGGGTGGAGACCAAGCGGCCATCGAGGCCATAGCACCAGCTGTGATAGGCGCAGCGGATGGCGCCGCGGATCTTGCCGGCCTTCTCGACCAGGATCATGCCGCGGTGGCGGCAGGTGTTCTGAAAGACGCCGACTTCGCCGTCCTTGTCGCGCACGATCAACAGCGGCATGCCGAGGAAATCCACCGGCTTGGCATAGCCCGGCTCCGGCACGTCCTTGCCAAAGCCGATGCCCGACCAGTTCTTGAACAGGACTGAGCGTTTCTCTTCGGCAAAGACGGCGGGGTCGATGTAATGGGCGTTCGGCAGGCCGTTGGCCACGTTGACCGGAGCCATCACCGGGGCAAGCGTGTCATGCTTGTTCATCTGGGTCTCTCCAAGGCAGGAAATAGATGTGCGCGTTTTGCGCCATTGAAGGGAGAGAGCGGATTCACTCAATATCAGGAATTTTCGCGCTGGGATTAGCTGGATTCACCTGAACTTCGATTGACCTCGTCAATGACCCAATTGCGAAGCAATCGGGCGGATTCCGACAGTTCGGCGTCCGGGCGGCCCACCAGATGGAAACCATGCGGCGCGGCCAGAACATGCGGGCCGATCGGCACCAGCTGGCCGGTGGTCAGCAAGGGGTGCAGCAGCCGCTGCCAGCCCAGCACCAGCCCGACCCCGTCCTGTGCCGCCTGCAGCGCCACCGCGTAGTTGTTGACGCGCACACCCGGCGCGATGGGACCGTCATAGCCCAGCTGCTGGAACCAGTCCGCCCAGGTGGTCCAGCTCTTGTCGTCGGACTCCAGATGCAGCAGCCGCTGCCGCGCCAGATCCTCCAGCGGGCAGCCGGTGAGCTTGTCCGCCAGATCCGCATTGCCGACCGGCACCAGATGGTCGCGGTAGAGTTCGGTCTGCTCCACCCGGGTATCCCGTTCACGCCCGTAACGGATATAGAAATCAACGTCCGGTACGCTGCGCAGGGGCCGGTCGTTGACGATCTGGTTGACGTTCACGTCCGGGTGCTTGCGCCAGAACCGTACCACAGAGGGCGAAAGCCACAGCGAGGCCACAGCGGAGGTGGAGCCGATGGTCACGGTATCACCGGTCTGCCGGTCGCGGATGGTCTTCAGGCTGAGCGAGATCTTGGAGAACGAGGATGCCAGGGTTTCAAACAGCGCCTCGCCTTCCTCCGTCAGTTCCACGCCGCGGTGCTTGCGCTGGAACAGCGGCACCTGCAGCTCTGCCTCCAGCGCCTTCACCTGGTGGCTGACGGCGCCGGGGGTGACAGACAATTCCTGCGCGGCGTTCTTGAAGCTGAGGTGCCGGGCGGCGGCCTCGAATGCGGCCAGAGTGGTGAGCGGCGGCAGGTTGTAGTGGCGGCGGGACATCTGCGGCTCCTGGCATGTGGCTCGGATGAAAGGGCTTCATTCCAATATGGGAAATGCAGCTTTGAAGGCCAGCAAAGATTTCGCCCCAAGCCCGCCGTTTTCATTCGATGAAAACGGCCATGAAAAATCGATTTTTCATGGCCGGAAACCGCGCCGGTTTCCGGCTCCTAGCCGATCCGGCCGCGCTGCAGCATTGGGGTTACGTTAAAGGCAGCCTTGTACACCCGCGAGAAATGGCCGGGGCTGTCAAAACCGCAGGCCAGCGCCACATCGGTCACCGAGGCCTCGGTCTGGATCAGCAGGTTGCGGGCGCGCTCCAGCCGCATTTCCATCGAGTACTTCTTGGGCGAGGTGTTCAGGTATTTGCCGAACAGCCGCTCCAGCTGGCGGGTGGAGATACCGATATCTTCGGCGATGCGGGCGGGTGAGATGGGATCGCTGATGTGATCCTGCATCATGTGGATGGCGCGGGCCAGGTGCGCGTTGCGCATGCCGTTGCGCGATTGCAGCGAGACCTTCTGCTCCGCCGTGGCATTGCGCACCGCGTTATAGACCATCTGATCTGCCACCGCCACGGCCAGGTCATAGCCGTGGCCGCGCTCGATCAGATGCAGCATCAAATCCGCCGTCGCAGTGCCGCCCGAGGCCGTCACGTGCTTTTCATCCGCTACAAACACGCTACGCACCAGGTTCACCTCGGGAAACGCCTCCATGAAGCTGTCGTGGTATTCCCAGTGGATTGCCGCCTGCATCCCGTTCAGGAATCCCGCTTCGGCCAGCACCCAAGCGCCGGAGCACAGCGCGCCGACTGGTGTTCCCCGCGCCCTCTCCCGGCGCAGCGCCGCCAGCAAGGGTTTGGTGACATGGTTGCGCATGCGGATGCCCGACAGCGCAAACAGCCGGTCGCATTTCGGGATCGCGTCAAAACCGTAATGCACCAGCGTTACCGAGCCGTTTGAACAGGTCGCTGTCTCGCCGTTCTCCGATCCGAACGACCAGTCATACAGATCCTCGCCGCTGACCAGGTTTGCAATGCGCAGGGGCTCCACCGCGCAGGAAAACGCAAGGTGGGAGAACTCCTCCACCAGCAGAAAGGCAAAATGCTGTGCTTTAGACATGAGACTACCGCCTGACAAGTAACGCTGGGCGGGCCTGGCTGCACAGCCCTGCGGCCCGGACAGGCTAAGCCTCCTGCCCTGCCGGCCGCAAGCGGTGAGCACCCGCAGTTTGCACACACCATATTTTTTCTGTGTACACAATATGTATTTTTGTGTCATAGAGGCCGCGAACCGACGAATCCGTTCCGCAGCAGCGGCAGGAGAGATCCCCATGAAAGACGCCTCAAAGAACCGGAAGGCTGCGCTCTACAGCCGCCTGAAGACCGCAATCATGACGCTGGAGCTGCGCCCCGGCGCCGATCTGGACGAGGCGAAGCTGTCCGAGGAGTCTGGCCTGTCGCGCACCCCGCTGCGGGAGGTGCTGCGCCAGCTGGCGGGCGAGGGCTATGTGGATCTGCGCGAAAACCGCGGCGCGCGGGTCAGCGAGATGTCGCATATGACTCTGCGCGATTTCTTCCTGGCCGCGCCGATGATCTATGGCGCGGTGATGCAGCTGGCAGCCAAACACGCCACGCCCGCTCAAGTCTCCGCATTGAAGGCGGCGCAAGAGGCGTTCAAGACAGCCCTGCGAACAGGCTCCAGCGCCGACCGGGCGATGGCCAACAACCGTTTTCACGAGATCACTGGTGAAATGGCGGACAACATCTATCTGCTGCCGTCCTTTCAGCGGCTGCTGATCGATCATGCCCGCATCGGGATGACCTTCTACCGCCCCCAGGACGCCCGGATGGCGGAAAACCTGGATGAGGCCAGCAGCCAGCACGACGCCATCATCGCCGCCATCGAAGCGGGCGACGAGGCGGCGGCGGGCCAACTGGCGATTGAGCATTGGAACCTGTCACGCGACCAGATCGAGCTGTTCGTCATGCCCGCAGGGCTGGACGTGCCGCTGGGCACAATCGCGCGCAAAACCCCTGCATGAGGACGCAGATGACCCCAATTTTCAAGTTCGAGGGGATCTACACCCCTGTGGTGACACCCCACTTTGAGGACGGCAGCGTCAATTGGGACGCGCTGGCCGATGTCATCGAATATCTGATCGACGCCGGTGTGCACGGGCTGATCTCCGGCGGCTCCACCGGCGAGAACTATGCCCAGACCGTGGAGGAGCGCGTGGCCCTGGCCCGCTTCACCCATGAACGGCTGAAGGGCCGCCTGCCGCTGGTGGTGGGCACCGGGGCGATGCTGACCAGCGATTCCATCGCGCTGGCGGAAGGCGCCAAGGAGATCGGCGCGGATTCGATCCTCTTAGCCTCGCCCCCCTACTCGGTCCCGACCGACCGCGAAAACGCATTGAATGCGCTGGCGATCGACAAGGCCGCCGACCTGCCGGTGATGCTGTATAACTACCCGCACCGCACCGGCACCATGATGGGCGAGGAGTTCCTCGACTGCGTCGGCCGCTCCCGAAACTTCTGCGGCATCAAGGAAAGCTCCGGCGACATCAACCGGGTGCATCTGCTGGCGCGGGACTATCCGCACATCCAGTTGGGCTGTGGCATGGATGATCAGGCACTGGAGTTCTTTGCCTGGGGCGCCCCCTTCTGGGTTTGCGGCGGCTCGAACTTCCTGCCGAAGGAACACGTGGCGCTCTATAATGCCTGCGTGATCGAGGGCAACTTTGCCAAGGGCCGCCGCATCATGTCGGCAATGATGCCGCTGATGCGTGTCCTCGAACAGGGCGGCAAGTTCATCCAGACCATCAAGCATGGTGTCACCATGAACGGCATCGATGCCGGCGCCATGCGCGCGCCGCTGAAAGGGCTGAACAAGGACGACAAACGCGCGCTGGAACAGGTCGTGCGGGTGCTGAAACAGAAAATCGCAGATATCGAGGCGGAGGGATAAGCCATGACTTTGCTTACTCAGGACGAATATAAATCCATTGCCGCCAATCTGGACCTGCCCACAGGCGCGTTCATCGACGGCAAGTTCTGCCCGGCCGCGTCCGGCAAGACGTTCGAGACCGTGAACCCGGCGACCGGCGAGAAACTGGCCGACATCGCGGCCTGCGATGCGGCGGATGTGGATGCCGCGGTTGAAAAGGCGCGCGAGGCCTTCGACGACGGCCGCTGGTCGAAACTGCACCCGTCAGAGCGCAAGGACGTGCTGATCCGGCTGTGCAAGCTGATGACCCGTAACGCCCATGAGCTGGCGGTGATGGAAAGCCTGGATTCCGGCAAGACCATCTATGACTGCGAAACCGTTGACGTGCCGGAGACCATCCACTGCCTGAAATGGCACGCCGAAGCCATCGACAAGATCTATGACCAGGTGTCGCCCGCCTCCGACGATCACATCGCCATGGTGGTGCGTGAGCCGATCGGCGTGGTCGGCCTGGTGCTGCCGTGGAACTTCCCGCTGCTGATGCTGGCGTGGAAAATCGGACCGGCGCTGGCCGCGGGCTGCTCGGTGGTGGTGAAGCCGGCCGCAGAAACCACCCTGACCGCGCTGCGGGTAGCGGAACTGGCGATGGAAGCGGGCCTGCCCCGCGGTGTGCTGAACATCGTGCCCGGCGGCGGTGCGGAGGTGGGCGAGCCGATCGGCCGGCACATGGATATCGACATGGTCTCCTTCACCGGTTCCACCGTGACCGGCAAGCGCTTCCTCAGCTATTCGGCGGAAAGCAACGCCAAGGAAGTGGTGCTGGAGATGGGCGGCAAGAACCCCGCCATCGTGATGGACGACGCCGAGAACCTGGACCGGGTGGCCGCGCATATCGTGAACGGCGCCTTCTGGAACATGGGCGAGAACTGCTCTGCGTCCTCCCGCCTGATCGTGCACAAGGACGTCAAGGCAGAGCTGCTGGAACGCATCGCGCATCACGCCAAGGCCTGGAATGTGGGCGACCCGCTGGACCCGGAAACCCGCATGGGTGCGCTGGTGTCTGCCGCGCATTTCGACAAGGTCTGCAGCTACTTGGAACAGGCAGAAAACGTGGTGCTGGGCGGCAAGGCGCATGACGGCGCCTTTGTCGAGGCGACCGTCGTCGAGGTGCCGGGCAATGATGCGGTTCTGGCGCGCGAGGAAATTTTCGGCCCGGTGCTGTCGGTGATCGAGGTTTCCGGCTTTGACGAGGCCATCCGCATCGCCAATGACACGCAATACGGCCTCTGCGCCTCGATCTTCACCGCCAACGTCAAACGCGCCATCCGCGGCGCCCGCGCCATCCGGGCGGGCACCGTGACTGTGAACAGCTTCGGCGAAGGCGATATCTCTACCCCCTTCGGCGGCTACAAGCAGTCGGGCTTTGGCGGCCGCGACAACTCTGTCCATGCCCACGACCAGTACACCCAGCTGAAAACCATCTGGATCGACCTGGCCGACGACGCAGACGAGGCCGTGGATTGACCGCGTACACCGCCCAGCGTCTGCCCAAGCAGACAGGGGCTGCGGGATGGAATGCCATCCTGCCGCCCCAGGCCCCCTTGCCGGTGCTGGACCACGATCTGACCGCCGATGTGACCATCATCGGCGGCGGGTTTGCGGGCCTTTCTGCTGCCCGCCGCCTGCACCAGCTGGACCCCTCGCTGAAGGTGGCGGTGCTGGAAGCCGGCCGCTTTGCCGAAAGCTCCGCCGGGCGCAATTCCGGTTTCATGATCGACCTGCCGCATGATTTGTCATCTGACAATTATGCGGGAGCGGGGCTGGAGGCGGACAAGGCTGCCATTGCCTTCAACCGCAAGGCCATCGCGTTTGCCAAAGACGTGGCCGAAGACTGCGCCCTGACGCAGGAGATGTTTGATCCAGCGGGCAAGATCAACGCCGCCGCGACCAAGGCCGGCGACAAGCACAATCGCGATTTCGCCGCCCATCTGGAGCGGCTGGGCGAGCCGCATACGCTTTATTCCCAGGCGGAAATGCAGGCGCTGACCGGCAGCCCGCATTACACCTCCGGCCTGTATGCGCCCGGAACGGTGATGATCCAGCCCGCGGCCTATGTCAGGGCATTGTCCAGCCATCTGGCCGGGCAGGTCAGCGTGTTCGAAAACTCCCCTGCCACCGGGTTTGAGAAACAGGGCAACGGCTGGCTGGTCAAAACGCCAAAAGGGCGTATCTCCACCGGCGCGGTCATCCTGGCCAACAACGGCCACTTGGAAAGCTTCGGCTTCTACCAGCGGCGCCTGATGCACATATGCCTCTATGCCTCGATGACGGAACGGCTGACGCCGGAACAGATCGAGCGGCTGGGCGGTGAATCCCGCTGGTCGGTCACGCCTGCGGATCCGATGGGCACCTCAGTGCGGCGGATTTCCGGGTCTTACGGCGACCGGATCCTGATCCGCACCTGCTCCAGTTTCCACCCCACCATCGAGACCAGCGACATGCGCCTGCGCAACGCGGGCTGGGTGCACGACCGCAAGTTCAAGGAGCGGTTCCCGCATCTGGGGGACGTGCGGATGGAGCACCGCTGGGCCGGGATGCTGTGCCTTAGCCGCAATGGATCGGCGGCCTTTGGCAAGCTGGACCAGGGCGTCTATTCCGCCTGCTGCCAGAACGGCCTCGGCATTGCCCGCGGCACCCTGCAGGGCATGGGCATCGCCGAGCTGCTGGTGCAGGGCGGCTCAGACATCGCCAGCCATTTCCTGGCCCAGCCGATGCCGCCGAAGCTGCCGCCGGAACCCTTGGCCTCGCTTGGCGCCAATACCTACCTGGCGTGGAAGGAATGGCGCTCGGGCAAGGAGTAGCGGGGCATCCGCCCGGATGCCCCGGCAGGATCAGCTCGCTAGCACGTTCCGGAACAGCCAGGGATCGCTTTCGTCGACGTCCTCGGGGAACTGCGCCCAGCGGTCTTGCAGCGGCGTCCAATCGGTATAATGCGCCTCGACCGGGCCAAGATACGGCCGCTGCACCTCAAGACAGCGGGCATGGTCCATCTCGTCGGTTTCGACGATCCCGGCTTCCGGGTTTTCCAGGGCCCAGACCATGCCGGCCAGCACCGCCGAGGTGACCTGCAGCCCGGTCGCGTTCTGATAGGGCGCAAGATCGTGGGCTTCCTCATTCGACAGCCGGGAGCCGAACCACAGAGCATTCTTTTCATGGCCATAGAGCAGCACGCCCAGCTCATCGATACCTTCGATGATCTCGTCCTCAGTCAGGATATGGTGCCGCTCCTGCTGCTGGCCCGAGCCGAACAGCTCATGCAGGCTCAGCACCGCGTCATCGCAAGGGTGATAGGCATAGTGGCAGGTCGGGCGGTATTCGGGATCGGCGCCCGCGCCGACGGTGTAATAGTCCGCGATCGAGATCGCCTCGTTATGGGTGACCAGAAAGCCGAACTGCGGCCCCGGTGTCGGGCACCAGGTGTGCACCCGGGTGATTGCGCCGGGACGCTCCAGCCAGATCGCGGCCTGGCAGCCGGTGTCCTGACGGTGGCCGTTTTCGGGGAACCAGGTCTCATGCGTGCCCCACCCCAGTTCGGCGGGCTGGAAGCCTTCGGCGATGAAGCCCTCGACCGACCAGGTGTTGACGAAGGTGCCGCGGGCGCGCGGCACCCGGCGGGCCTGGGTATCCCGTTCGGCGATATGAACGCCCTTGACGCCAAGCGACTGCATCAGCCGCGCCCACTCCTCGCGGCTGGCAGGTGTTTCAACGTCGCGGCCGGTATCGCGGGCGAGCGTCAGCAGCGCTTCCTTGACGAACCAGCTGACCATGCCGGGATTGGCACCGCAGCAGCTGACAGCCGTCGTTCCGCCGGGATTGCGCGCCTTTTCATCCCTGACCGCCTGCCGCAGCGCGTAATTGGTGCGGGCAGCGTTGTCCGTGGTGCCGAAGTAGTATCCCGCCCAGGGTTCCACCACCGTATCGATGTACAAAACGCCGAGCTCCCGCATGAAGGTCATGAGTTCGAGCGAGGACGTGTCCACCGACAGGTTGACGCAGAACCCTTTGCCCTCGCTGAACAGCCCGCCCAGGACCTCACGGTAATTTTCCGGCGTCAGCGAGACCTGCAGATGGTTGATCTTGTGCTGGCGCAGGAAATTTGCCTTGGCGGCATCTGGCTCGATGACCGTGAGCTTGGAGGCGTCGAAATCGAAATGGCGCTCGATCAAGGGCAGCGTGCCTTTGCCGATCGACCCGAAGCCGATGATGACGATGGGACCGTCGATCCGGCCATAGATGGGATAGTCTTGTGCCATAAAGGTCTCCTCGCAGAATCGGGCGCTGCCGCCAGTATGGGCCAGCTGGTGGAAATCCGGGTGCGAATAATGCGCTTGGAGCCTTTCAGCAGCTTTACGTCCGCCGCCGGAAGTATCGGCAGCCTGCCTAATAATTGGGCACAGCCGGGCGGTACGCCGTCCGCGCGCCCTCGCAGGCCTTTACAGATCACACGCCCCAAGCCGATGTACTGGCTCATGCCTGATGCCCTGTCCATCATCGTCGTCGAAAGCGACCGGGAACGCGCGTTCATGATCGTGGACGGCCTGCGGGAAGCCGGGGAATTCGATATTCAGGTGATCTCAGAGCCATCCGGCCTTGCCCGCCAGATACAGGTCCGGGACCCGGACGTCGTGCTGATAGACATCGCCGACCCCTCGCGCGATGTGCTGGAAGAGCTGACATTGGCCTCCGGCCCCAAGGAACGCCCCGTGGCAATGTTTGTCGACCGCAGCGCGGAGGGGCTGTCTGCAGCCGCCGTCGAGGCAGGTGTCTCCGCTTATGTGGTCGACGGGCTGCAGCCTTCCCGGCTGAAGCCGGTTCTGGACGCCGCCATCGCGCGGTTCCGGATGTTCCACCGGATGCGCACCGAGCTGGCCGAGGCCAAGCGGGCACTGGAAGAGCGCAAAGTGATCGACCGCGCCAAGGGCATGATCATGAAGGCCCGGGGCATCGAAGAGGATGCGGCCTATGCGCTGTTGCGCAAGGCGGCGATGGACCAGAACAAGCGCGTCGCAGAAGTGGCGCAGGCGCTGGTGACGGCGGCGGGGCTGCTGGCATGAGCCTGACGAGGATCCCTGCCGGTTATGTCCCGCTAACGGATGCCGCGCCGCTGATTGCCGCACAGGAGATGGGTTTTGCCGCGGAAGAGCGGCTGACACTGGATCTGCACCGCGCGCCGTCCTGGTCGTCGCTGCGGGACATGCTGGCCTTTGGCCAGGTGGATGCCGCCCAGATGCTGGCCCCGGTGCCGGTGGCGGCGGCCATGGGCCTGGGCGGTGCCAGCGCGCAGTTTTCCGTTCTCTCCGTGCTGTCCGTCAATGGCACCGTTATCGGCGTCAGCAGCAGGCTGGCCAGTAAAATGGCCGCTGCGGGATACGGCTTTTCCTTCGGCGATGCGGTGTCCGCCGGACGGGCGCTGGCTGCCGCCACCGGCGGTGAGCTGCGGATCGGTGTGCCCTTTCCCTTTTCCATGCACGCCGAGCTGCTGGCCTATTGGCTGGAAGGGCTAGGGCTGGACGCATCGCAGAACATCTGCATCCGCACAGTGCCGCCGCCACTGATGGCTGACGCACTCCGGCGCGGCAGCATTGACGCCTTCTGCGTCGGCGAGCCCTGGGGGTCCATCGCTGTCGAACAGGGCGAAGGCGCGCTGCTGCTGCCGGGCCGGGCCATCTGGTCCTGCGCGCCGGAAAAGGTGCTGGCCGTCCGCAGCGATTGGGCCGAAACGGAACCCAGCCTGTCCGGCCGGCTGATCCGGGCGCTGTGGCGCGCAGGGCGCTGGCTGGCCGACCCCTCCTGCCGCGGTCTGGCCGCGGAAATTCTGTCCGCCCGCCAGTATCTCGACCTGCCCGCCGAAATCATCGAGCGCGGCCTGCTGGGCAAGTTTACTGTCACCGCGCAGGGGCTGCAACGCGAAGCGCCTGGCTTTGTCGGCTTTCATGACGGTTCCGCCGGCTTTCCCTGGCGCAGTCAGGCCCAATGGATTGCGCTGCGGCTGGCGAAACGGAACGGCCTGGATCCGCAGACCGCGCTGGAAAAAGCGGCGCCTGTGTTCCGCAGCGATTTGTACCGCACCGCCCTGAGCGGAACCGGTGCGGAGCTGCCGGCAGCATCGTCCAAGCTGGAAGGCGCGTTGGACGCCGGAACGCTGGCCGCCGGAGAATCGGACCCGGCCGCCTTGCTGGAAAACCGGTTCTTCGATGGCCGCGTTTTTGATCCCTTGGCCGCCGGGTGATGAAAAATCAGGCAATCTGCTGAACACCAATGCTGCAATGCAGAATTTCTCGCTGCATCAGCAAAGAACCCTTTGGCGCCGGGCCGCTCTTCCGGCACACTGAACCCAGACAGGCAATGGCGCCTGACAAAAAAGTTTTTCCCGACGACCGGGTTTCACTGAGCAAAGCCGCTCGACCCACCGCCACTCCTCCCGGCGGTGCGCGTCAGCGGCTTTTTTTCTGTCCGGGCGTCTGCCCCGGACGCAGCAAACAAAGGAAACCAACCCGATGAAGACCCTGATCCTTGCCCTCGCAGGCTCCACCGCCCTGACTGCCCCGGCACTGGCTGACATGCTGGAGCTGGAAAAGGACGTGCTGACCTTCGGCTTCATCAAGCTGACCGACATGGCGCCGCTGGCGGTCGCTTATGAGCAGGGGTTCTTCGATGATGAAGGGCTGTTTGTCACGCTGGAGGCGCAGGCCAACTGGAAAGTGCTGCTGGACGGGGTGATCGACGGCACCCTGGACGGCGCCCACATGCTGGCGGGCCAGCCGCTGGCCGCCACTATCGGCTATGGCACCGAGGCGCATATCATCACCCCCTTTTCGATGGACCTGAACGGCAACGGCATTACCGTCTCCAACGAGGTCTGGGAGATGATGAAGCCGAGCCTGCCTACCGACGCTGACGGCAAGGTCTCGCACCCGATCTCCGCCTCCCATCTGAAACCGGTGATCGAGGACTTCAACGCCAGGGGCAAGCCGTTCAACATGGGCATGGTCTTCCCGGTCTCCACCCACAATTACGAGCTGCGCTACTGGCTGGCCGCCGGCGGCATCAACCCCGGCTACTACAGCCCCGAGAACGTGACCGGCCAGATCGCCGCCGAAGCCTTCCTGTCGGTGACCCCGCCGCCGCAGATGCCCGCCACGCTGGAGGCCGGCACCATCTCCGGCTACTGCGTGGGCGAGCCCTGGAACCAGCAGGCGGTGTTCAAGGGCATCGGCGTGCCGGTGATCACAGATTACGAGCTGTGGAAGAACAACCCCGAAAAGGTCTTTGGCATCACCGCGGAATTTGCCCAGGAAAACCCGAACACCACGCTGGCGGTTGTCAAAGCGCTGATCCGCGCGGCGATGTGGCTGGATGAAAACGATAACGCCAACCGCCCGGAAGCGGTGGAGATCCTCAGCCGCCCCGAATACGTCGGCGCCGATTACGATGTGATCGCCAATTCGATGACCGGCACCTTCGAATATGAAAAGGGCGACACCCGCGCGGTGCCGGACTTCAACGTGTTCTTCCGTTACAACGCGACCTATCCGTTCTATTCCGACGCGGTCTGGTACCTGACCCAGATGCGCCGCTGGGGCCAGATCGCCGACCCCAAGCCCGACAGCTGGTTCGATGAGGTCGCCCGCTCTGTCTACAAGCCGGAGATCTATCTGGAAGCAGCCCGGCTGCTGGTCGCGGACGGCCTCGCCGATGAGGCGGACTTCCCCTGGGAGAGCGACGGCTACAAGGCCCCTACCCCGCCGGAGGATGTGATTGACGGCATCCCCTATGACGGCCGCGCGCCCAATGCCTACCTCGACAGCCTGCCGATCGGCCTCAAGGGCAGCCAGACCGTCGTCGGCAACGCCGTCCAGGGCTGAGCCCGGACGTGAGGGCGGGCGGGGCGAGGCTCCGGCAGGAGCGAGCGCCGTCCCCCTCCCCCGCATCAGCCGACCCAGCAAAACGCCAAGTTGAAAGTGTCCCCATGACAACCGTTGACCCCGCATCGCTCAGCACCGAGGCCCGCCGCGCCCGGCTCTTCAACCGCATCAGCAAGGCCGACGCCTGGTTCCAGGTTCTGGGCCTCGCCTGGATCACCCCCATCCTGAGGGCCGCGGCGGGCGACAATCCGCGCGCCCAAGTCAAGGAAATCTGGCGCCTGCTGGCGGTGCCGCTGCTGGCCATTCTCGGGTTTCTGCTGCTCTGGGGCACGCTGGCCCCGCGGGTGCAGACCTCGCTCGGCGCCATCCCCGGCCCCGCCCAGGTCTGGGCGGAAGCCGTCAGCCTGCATCAGGACGCGCAGCAGAAGGCGGTCAAGGAAGCCGCCTTTTACGAGCGGGTGGAGCAGCGCAACGAACGGCTGATTGCCCAGGGCAAGGCGGATCAGGTGAAGCACATCCCCTACACCGGCGCGCCCAGCTATTACGACCAGATCTGGACCTCGATCCTTACCGTCTTCTTCGGCTTCCTGATCGCCGCGGTTGTAGCGATCCCGCTAGGCATTCTCGGGGGGCTGTCACCGCTTGCCAATGCGGCGATCAACCCGCTGGTGCAGATTTTCAAGCCGGTCTCGCCGCTGGCCTGGCTGCCGATCGTGACCATGGTGGTCTCGGCGCTTTACGCCAGCAATGACGGGCTGTTCGCGAAATCCTTCCTGGTGTCGGCCATCACAGTGACACTGTGCTCGCTGTGGCCGACGCTGATCAACACGGCGCTTGGGGTGGCCTCTATCGACAAGGATCTGGTGAATGTCTCCAAGGTCCTGAAGATGAGCACCCGCGCCAAGATCACCAAGCTGGTGCTGCCCTCGGCGCTGCCGCTGATCTTCACCGGGCTGCGGCTGTCGCTCGGGGTCGGCTGGATGGTGCTGATCGCCGCCGAAATGCTGGCGCAGAACCCCGGCCTTGGCAAATTCGTCTGGGACGAGTTCCAGAACGGCTCCAGCCAGTCGCTGGCCAGGATCATCGTCGCGGTTCTGACCATCGGCATCATCGGCTTCCTCTTGGACCGGGTGATGTACGCGCTGCAATCGCTGTTCACCTTCTCAAACAACCGGTGACCCGTCATGAGCATTCTTGAATTCACCAATGTCTGCAAAAGCTTCGGCGAAGGCGCAAACCGCACCGGCGTGCTGAAAAACATCAGCCTCAGCGTTCAGGAGGGCGAGTTCCTGGTGCTGCTGGGCTTCTCCGGCACCGGCAAGACAACGCTGATCAACCTGATGGCCGGGCTGGAGACGCCCACGTCCGGCAGCGTCACCTTCAAGGGCCGCCAGATCACCGGCCCCGGCCCCGAGCGCGGCGTGATCTTCCAGAATTACTCTTTGATGCCCTGGCTGACGGTGGCGGGCAACGTGGGGCTGGCGGTGGACTCGCTCTTTCCCGGCCTGGCGGCTGGCGAAAAGCAGGCCAAGGCAGAGCATTACATCCGGATGGTCGGCCTTTCCCACGCCGCCGCGCGGCGCCCCGCGGAGCTGTCGGGGGGCATGCGCCAGCGGGTCAATGTGGCCCGTGCGCTGGCGATGGACCCGGAGGTCCTGCTGCTGGATGAGCCGCTGTCGGCGCTGGATGCGCTGACGCGCGCCAATCTGGCCGATGAGATCGAGGCGATTTGGGAGGCGGACAAGAAGACCTGCGTGCTGATCACCAACGACGTGGACGAGGCGATCCTGCTGGCCGACCGCATCATTGCGCTGAACCCGGACGGCACCTTGGGAGAGGAGTTCAAGGTCACCCTTCCCCGCCCGCGCGACCGCAGTGCGATGAACCACGACGAACAGTTCAAGGCGCTGCGCGCGGCGGTCACCGGCTACCTGATGGACGCAGGCATCAAGGGCAAAACCGGCGGCGACAGGGTGCTGCCGGATGTGACCCCGATCCACAAGCTGCCAGCCGCGGTTGCCGAGGCCGGCAAGTCGATGGCCGAAGAACGCTACCTGGACTTTTCCCAGCTCCACAAGATCTACCCGACGCCCAAGGGGCCGCTGACCGTGGTCGAGGATTTCAACCTCAAGATCAACAAGGGCGAATTCATCTCGCTGATCGGCCATTCGGGCTGCGGCAAATCCACCGTGCTGACCATGGCCGCCGGGCTCAACCCGATCTCCAAGGGCGCGATCAAGCTGGACCGCCGTCATGTGGAGGGCGCCGACCCAGAGCGCGCGGTGGTGTTTCAGTCGCCGAACCTGTTCCCCTGGCTCAGCGCGCGGGAGAACTGCGCCATCGGGGTGGACAAGGTCTATCCCAAGGCCAGCCAGGCGGAGCGGCAGGACGTGGTGGAATACTACCTGGAGCGCGTCGGCCTGGCGGACGCGATGGACAAGCCCGCAAACGCCATGTCGAACGGCATGCAGCAGCGGGTCGGCATCGCCCGGGCCTTTGCGCTCTCGCCCAAGCTGCTGCTCTTGGATGAACCCTTCGGCATGCTCGACAGCCTCACCCGCTGGGAACTGCAGGAGGTGCTGATGGAGGTCTGGAGCCGCACCAAGGTGACCGCCATCTGCGTCACCCATGACGTGGACGAGGCGATCCTGCTCGCCGACCGGGTGGTGATGATGACCAACGGCCCCCAGGCCACCATCGGCAAGATCACCGACGTGGACCTGCCCCGCCCCCGCACCCGCAAGGCGCTGCTGGAGCACCCGGAATACTACACCTACCGGCAGGAGGTGCTCGATTTCCTCGAGGAATACGAACACGGGGCGACACCCAAGCCCAAGGCAGCCGCAAACCAGATTGCAGCGGAGTGAGACCATGACCCAGAAACTCGTCATCATCGGGGCCGGCATGGCCTCTGGCCGGGTGATCGAGCATCTGCTCGACGCGGACCCCGGCGCCTATGAGATCACCCTGTTCAACGCCGAGCCGCGCGGTAATTACAACCGCATCATGCTGAGCCCGGTGCTGTCGGGCGAAAAGACCTATGAGGAGATCGTCACCCACTCGGACGCGTGGTACGCGGAGCGCGGCGTCACCTGCCGCTTCGGCGAGCATGTGGTGAAGATCGACCCCGAGATGAAAGTGGTCGAGGGCGAAAACGGCCATGTGCCGTATGACAAGCTGGTGATCGCCACCGGCTCCGCGCCCTTCATCATCCCGGTGCCGGGCCACGATCTGCCCGGCGTGATTTCCTACCGCGATCTGGATGACACCAATGCGATGATCGAGGCCGCTGCGAAGGGCGGCAAGGCAGTGGTGATCGGCGGCGGCCTCTTGGGGCTGGAGGCGGCCGCGGGGCTCAAAGAGCGCGGAATGGATGTGACCGTGCTGCACCTGATGGGCCACCTGATGGAGCGCCAGCTGGATGAGGCCGCGGGGTATCTCTTGCACAAGGATCTGGAGGCGCGGGGCATCACCGTGAAAACCCAGGCCTCGACCAAGGCGATCCTGGGCGAGGACCGCGCCCAGGCGGTCCTTCTGGAAAGCGGCGAGACGCTGGGCGCAGATCTGGTGGTGATTGCGGTGGGCATCCGCCCGGAAACCCGGCTTGCCAATGACGCGCATCTGGATGTCGCGCGCGGCATCGAGGTGAACGCGCAGATGCAGACCTCTGACCCGGATATCTATGCGGTTGGCGAATGCGTGGAGTTTGACGGCCATCTATTTGGCCTGGTGGCGCCGCTGTACGATCAGGCCAAGGTGCTGGCCGACAGCCTTCTGGGCCTGCCCAATGCCTTTGTTGTCAAGGAGCTGGCCACCAAGCTCAAGGTCACTGGCTGCGATCTGTTCAGCGCCGGGGATTTCGCCGAGGGCGAAACCCGCGAGGATATCGTCTTCCGCGATCCCTCCCGCGGCATCTACAAACGGCTGGTCATAGAAGACGACCGGCTGGTTGGCGCCGTCATGTACGGCGACACTGCCGACGGCAGCTGGTTCTTCGGCCTGATCAAGGACGGCACCGGCATCGAAGAGATGCGCGAGACGCTGATCTTCGGACCAGCCTTCCAGGGAGGCGCCTCCGCGGACCCTCTGTCAGCCGTTGCAGCCTTGCCGCCTGAGGCGGAGATCTGCGGCTGCAACGGCGTCTGCAAGGGACAGATCACCAGCGCCATCGAAGGCGGCGCCACCGACCTCGGCGCGATCCGCGCCACGACCAAGGCCAGCGCCTCCTGCGGCACCTGCACCGGTCTGGTGGAGCAGCTCCTGTCGGTGACGCTCGGCGACGGCTACGCCGCCCCGCAGGCCCAGCCCATTTGCGGCTGCACCTCCCACACCCACGAGGACGTCCGCCGCCTGATCAAGTCGCAGGAGCTGAAAAGCCAGGCCGCGGTCTGGCAGGAACTCGGCTGGACCACCCCCAACGGCTGCCACCTCTGCCGCCCGGCGGTGAACTACTACCTGCTGGCGGACTGGCCGCTGGAATACCGCGACGACCCGCAAAGCCGTTTCGTGAATGAGCGCAAACACGCCAACATCCAGAAGGACGGCACCTTTTCCGTGGTGCCGCGCATGTGGGGCGGCATCACCACACCCGACGAGTTGCGCGCCATCGCCGATGCCGCGGACAAATACGATGTGCCGACGGTCAAGGTCACCGGCGGCCAGCGCATCGACCTATTGGGCGTCAGAGGCGAGGACCTGCCTGCGATTTGGTCCGATCTGAACAAGGCAGGCCTCGTCTCTGGCCACGCCTATTCCAAAGGCCTGCGCACCGTGAAGACCTGCGTCGGCACCGACCACTGCCGCTTCGGCACGCAGGACAGCACCGGCCTTGGCATCAAGCTGGAGAAGCACCTCTGGGGCTCCTGGACGCCGCACAAGCTGAAACTCGCGGTCTCCGGCTGCCCGCGCAACTGCGCCGAGGCGACCTGCAAGGACATCGGCGTGGTCTGCGTCGACAGCGGCTTTGAGATCCACGTCGGCGGCGCTGCAGGGATGGAGATCAAGGGCACTGAACTGCTGTGCAAGGTGGCAACCGAAGAGGAGGCGATCGAGGTGATTTCGGCCATGACCCAGATCTACCGCGAGAACGCCAAGTACCTGGACCGGATTTACAAATGGCTCGCCAAGGTCGGTCTCGACTGGGTCAAGGAACAAATTGTCGACGACGTGGAGAACCGCAAAGCGCTCGCCGCCCGGTTCGAGCTGTCGCAATCCGTCTACCGCAAGGACCCCTGGGCGGAGCACGCGCAGGACAGCGCCACGCGGGCGCAATACACGCCGCTTGCCAATCTCACACTGGAGGCTGCCGAATGAGCTGGATAGACATTGGCCATATCGACGACATCCCGCTGCATGGTGCGCGGGTGGTGAAGACCCCCGTCGGCTGCGTCGGACTGTTCCGAACCGGAGAGGAAGAGGTCTTTGCCGCCTCCGACCGCTGCCCGCACAAGGGCGGCCCGCTCTCCGAAGGGATCGTGCACGGGCAAAGCGTGACCTGCCCGCTGCACAACTGGGTGTTCGACCTCAATACGGGCGAGGCGCAGGGCGCCGACGCGGGCCGGATCGAGACCTATCCGCTGCGGATCAAAGCTGGCCGCCTGCTGATCGACGGCGCCGCCGTCGGCAAGCGGAGCGCGGCGTGATGGCGGGCGGCTCTCCGGCGGAGGTGCGCTCCACCTGCCCCTATTGCGGCACCGGCTGCGGCGTGCTTCTGCGCCCGGATGGCGCGGGCGGGCTGGAGGTGCGCGGCGATCCGGAGCATCCGGCCAACCACGGACGGCTCTGTTCCAAGGGGCTGGCGCTGGGGGAAACCCTCGGGCTGGAGGGCCGCCTGCTGGCGCCTCAGGTACAGGGCCGCGAAACCGATTGGGACAGCGCGCTGGACCTGGTCGCCGCCAAGTTCCGGCAGGCGGTGGAGGAGCACGGCCCGGGCAGTGTCGGCTTCTACCTGTCGGGCCAGATGCTGACCGAGGACTATTACGTCGCTAACAAGCTGATGAAGGGCTTTCTCGGCTCCGCCAATATCGACACCAACTCGCGCCTGTGCATGGCCTCCACCGTGGCGGGGCACAAGCGCGCCTTCGGCACCGACACGGTGCCCGGCACCTATGAGGATCTGGAACAGGCCGATCTGATCGTTCTCGTGGGCTCTAACCTCGCCTGGTGCCACCCGGTACTGTACCAGCGCATCCTGGCGGCACGCGAAGCCCGCGGCACCCGGCTGGTGGTGATCGACCCCCGCCGCACCGCAAGTTGCGATCAGGTGGACCTGCATCTGAAACTGCGCGCGGGCAGCGATGTGGCGCTGTTCAACCGCCTTCTGGCGGCGCTTTACGAGGGCGGCGCGCTGGATGCGGAGTATCTGCGGCATGTGGAGGGGCTGGGCGAGACGCTGGAAGCCGCCTCTGCCTCCGATACCGCGGTGACCGGGCTGGAGGAGGCTGAAATCGCAGCGTTCTGCAATCTGTGGATGCACACCGAAAAGGTGGTGACCGTCTTCAGCCAAGGGGTGAACCAGTCCACCTCCGGCACGGACAAGGTGAACGCCATCCTGAATTGCCATCTGGCAACCGGCCGGATCGGCAAGCCCGGCTGCGGGCCGTTTTCAGTGACCGGCCAGCCCAACGCCATGGGCGGGCGCGAGGTGGGCGGGCTGGCCAATATGCTGGCCTGCCATATGGATCTGGAGAACAGCAGCCACCGGGCTGCGGTGCAGGAATTCTGGGGTGCTCCCGCGATGCCCGAACGCCCGGGCCTGAAAGCGGTCGACCTGTTCCGCGCCGCGGGCGACGGGCGGCTCAAGGCGCTGTGGATCATCCACACCAACCCCGCCGTTACCATGCCGGAGGGCGATGCCGTGCGCGCCGCGATCAAAGCCTGCGACTTTACCGTGGTCAGCGACATCACCGCCGCGACCGATACGGCGCGGCTGGCGGATGTGCTGCTGCCCGCCGCCGCTTGGGCGGAAAAGGACGGCACCGTCACCGATTCGGACCGCACCATCAGCCGCCAGCGCGCCGTTCTTCCTGCGCCGGGCCAGGCCCGCCAGGACTGGGACATTCTGGCCGATACGGCCAGGCGCATGGGCTGGGCCAAAGCCTTTGACTATCAGACCCCGGCGCAGATCTTCCGGGAGCACGCAGAGCTTTCGGGGATCGCGGGCCGTTTCGGGCTGGATTTCGATATCTCCGGCCTCAGCCGTATGTCCGATGCAGACTACGGCGCGCTGGACCCGGTCCGCTGGCCGGTCAGCCGCAGCCGTCAGGGCGGGCGCTTCTTTGCAGACGGGAAGTTCTATCACCAGGATGGCAAGGCCCGGATGCTGCCGGTCCGCTGCCAGCCGCCGGCGGCTGCCCCAAGCGCTGATTTTCCGTTCCGCCTGAATACAGGGCGCATCCGCGATCAATGGCATACGATGACCCGCACCGCGCAGTCCCCGCGCCTGTCGGGGCATCTCGCCGAGCCTTTCGCCGACATTCACCCGGAGGACGCCCGCAAGCTGGGGGTCCAGCCCGCCGACCTGCTGCGCCTGCGCAACCCGCATGGGCAGGCGATCCTGCGGGCGCGGATCACGGCGGATGTCCAGCCCGGAGACCTGTTCGTGCCGATGCACTGGACCGGGGAGACTGCGCCTTCGGCGCGCGTCTGCTCCTTGGTTGCCGCTGCGACCGACCCGGTGTCCGGCCAGCCTGAAAGCAAGGCTTCGGTGGTGGCTGCGGAGCGCCTGCAAGCTGCCTGGTATGGCTTTGCCGTGTCCTGCCGGCCGATGAAACCCGAGGCAGAATACTGGGCCATGGCGCGGACGGAGACCGGATACCGCGCGGAACTTGCCGGCCTGACGCCCCTCTGCGGTCCGGAGGCCGCGGCGCGCAGGATGTTCGCCTTGCCCGATGCCGAGATCCAGATGATGGAGGACAGCCGCAGGGGAATTGCCCGGTTAGCCTTGCACCAAGGCGGCAAGCTGATGGCGGCGCTGTTCATAGCGCCGGAGCCGGTTGCCGTCCGCCGCGACTACCTTGCGGGATTGCCTGGCACCGGCATGGCAGAGGTACTGACCGGACAGCCGGCGGAAGACCTGCCGGATCCCGGCCCGGTGGTCTGCTCCTGCTTCAATGTCGGGGCAAACACGATCCTGCGGGCCATCGAGACGGGCAGCCTTGTCAGTGTCGCCGATGTCGGCGCGGCGCTGCAGGCGGGCACCAGCTGCGGCTCCTGCCGCTCAGACATTGCCCGGCTGCTGGCACGCCCCCGCTTCAAACAGGCCGCAGAATAGAGAGCTCGCAAATGACACATCTTTCCGTACCGCCGGTCCCCTCCGGCACACTCGCACTGGTCGGGGCCGGCCCCGGCGCCAGCGACCTCCTGACGCTGCGGGCCGTGCGCAGGCTGCAGCAGGCTGACACGGTGTTCTACGACCGCCTGGTTGACCCCGAAGTCCTGGAACTGACCTCCCCCGCCGCCAGGCGGATTTTCGTCGGCAAACATGTCGGAGCCCATTCCTGGCCGCAGGAGAAGATCAACAGGGTGATGGTTGCGGAGGTGCTGAAGGGCCGCCGCGTTGTCCGCCTCAAATCAGGAGATCCGGGCATTTTCGGGCGTGCAGCGGAGGAACTGGAAGCGGCGCGTGCGGCAGGGATAGACGCGGAAATTGTGCCCGGCATCACCGCCGCCTGTGCCGCCGCCGCCCAAACAGGCATCCCGCTGACGGAACGCGGCGTTTCCGACACGCTGGTGCTGACCACAGCGAAATGCAAGGCCGGCGACCCGCTGCCCGATTGTGCCCGCCATGCCAAGCCTGGAACCACGATTGTCTTTTATATGTCCGTCCGGCAGGCCTCGCGCGTAAGCGGCGCGCTGCTCCGCCTCGGCATCCCCCCGCGCACGCCGGTGGTTATTGCCGTTGATGCAGCCAAACCGGGCGCGCGAACAGTGTTCTGCGACATCGGAACGATCCCGGAAGCAGTGAGACAGCACGCAATAACCGGCTGCGCAACACTCATCATAACCTGGCCGAAGACCTGCGCAGAACAGACAACGCCTGTGACAGGGAATGTCCAGATGGCGCTGTAGGGGCGACATTAACTGCTAACCTTATGAGGCCGGTGAAGGATTTCCACCTGTCTGCCGGTGCCGGGGCTAGTTTAACCGCCCCTTCCGGAGCTCGATGAGACCACGCAGCGCCCGCAAAAAGACCCCGCGGTCGCGATGGCCAACTTGCGATAGCATTGAAATTACCTCGCTCTGCTCCCGTGTCAGTGTACCGCAAGACTCCGGCATGTCCGGCGAAACCATGTGGGCCCGTGAGACCAGCAGCGCAAGCGACCTCTGGTCCAGTCCTTCGGTCAGATCAGACCAAAAGCCAAGGCTTCTTCCAGACGCCTCGCAGGCCTTTCTCAGGAGCTCGCGTTCGCCTTGGGACAAGTCCCGGCCGCCCCCGGCGTGAAAAAATTTTTTGTCTGTCTGCTCCAATAGAAACTCGCCTATTCATAAACTGCGCACACGCATTGATTGTTGATGCTTAGACTGATAGGTGTCAACTATTGGTTTAATAATTCACATATGTAAACTTTTGAGGCGAGGATGATAGCTGACCGCATTGATGCTGCCTGCAAGGTCGCTGGTGTGAAATTGAAGACAGCCTGCACGATTTCGGGCGTCAATTACGGCACGCTCCGAAGCCAGATGAGGAATAACCGCGAAATCCCCGCGTCCTCGCTGGCGCTTCTTTCCGCCGGCCTGCGCGTTCCCATCCAGTTCTTCTTTGACCTGCCCGGTGAAAACCTGTCGTCTGTAACCCGACTGAACCGCTGGCGGGCGGCAGAGGCCGCCAATACGGAACATGCCGCGTGCTCCAGGGCGGGGTTCAACGTGACAACGGACCACATTCTGGATTGGTACCACCAGGAAGGCGGTCGGCTGAACAACTGGGAGTGGTTTGAGGACCAGATTGACATCTACGAGCCTCTAGAGCCTACGGACCGGATCATGCACCCGATCCAGATCGGCAAGCGCAGCGCCGCCGCAGAGCGGCTGATGCTTGCCGGGAACCGTGACTTTTACCGCATCGTCGGATCCTTCGAAGAGAAGATTATTCAGCGCGCAATGCATTCGCATCGAATGCTCAGCGAGGTTCCGTACATCGTCACTGATGAAGAATTGGATGTGATCATCAAGGGGTTGCGGGTGCGCGGCGGCTACCGCAAGGTGACAATGCGGGTCACCGGCCCCCAAGGGGAGCCGGTGACTGCTGTTTTCTCAAAGCTGACCTGGCTCGACACTGCTGACAATGTGCGAGAAGTGGACCGCGTTGAGGCCTAGGATCATCTGATCGTTTGCCAGGCCTTCCGGAACCGGATCCGCCCAGGAAATCGCGTTACGGTATTTGCCGTTGAAACCGTAGTCATCCGCCAGGCGGCGGTGCTTGTAGGCAATGATCGTGTACATCCAATCAAAGTCCCACCGCGAGGCGGCCAGCAGCTTCACATATTGTGCGAAATCGCCAAGCCTGCGGATGCCGCCCCGTTCGTCCGGCGCAACTTCGATACCGCCGAAGTAGATAAGCCTGCCCTGGAATTCATCGACCAGCGGCTGCGAGACGCTCGCCACGACCCCGTCGCGGCCGCCATAGCGGGAGGATGCGAGGCCCCGGAAGTAGTTCCCGAAGTCCTTGCTGCCAAGGTCCACACTCTTGGCCGAGATGCAGGTAATGCAACGGTCTTCCCTTTTCAGGAAGAGCCAGAATGCCCTGCCCGAATTCAGGTCGTCTGCACTGACCTCGGACATCGGATGGACGCGCTTCTTTCCCACATCCTCAAGAAGGGCTGGCAGCACTTCCGGGTTGGTACACACATGGAGGGTCAGGCCATCTGCGTTGAACCTGTCTTCAATAGCCCGCATGTGTGTGAGGATGCTCTTACGTTCCATGTTTTTCTCCTTACAAAAATGGAATGCTGCACTCGCAATGCGAGTGCAGGTGTAAGGTTTCCCTCATTTTTAGTTGTAGAACAGGTCTTTCCCGCAGGTTGCAGAGCGCCAGGCCAGGTAAGCACCAGGAATTCTGCGGGCCGACCGGTTTCCAGCAGCGGAAAGGCCGGTTTAGGTCTTGAAGCAGGTGCCGGCGGCGCCGGATCCGGCGCAGATGGACCAAAACGGGCAGGTTTCGTCCCCGCCCGTCCAGACGTTGCGGGCCGTCAGTTTCACCAGCGTATTGTCCAGCGACCTTGCTTCGCCATTGACCGTGGTTCAGGGCCATTATTCGCAGGCAAAGCGCGTAAGTGGATGTGGATTCCCGCAATCTTCCTGTGCTTGCCCTGAAAAAAGAAAGCCCGCCCGGTTTAAGGGGCGGGCCAGTCGGGGACGAAAGATCAGTAGCTCTGATTCAGCTCATCCGCCGCGGGAATTTCGCGCTCGCGCCGGGCGATGTAATCGAGCAGTTCCTCGTTCTTCGCCTCATCCAGCTTGGGCTCTTCGTACTCCGCCAGCAGCTTTTTGGCGCGGGTCAGGGCGCGTTCGGTGATCTCGACGCTGCCTTCGGCCTGCCATTGCTCGATCGAGTTGTTGTCGAACAGCTCCGGCATGAAGAAGGCTTCCTGGAAGTTCGCCTGGGTGTGCGGGTGGCCGAGGTAGTGGCCGCCAGGGCCGACATCGGGAACCGCCGCAATGGCCTGGTCGAAGTCGTGCCATTTCGGGCCTTCCGCCATCCGGTAAGCCATCGCGCATTGCTCCGCATCGACGATGAACTTGGCGACCGAGCAATGCATCCCGGCCTCGTTCCAGCCCGCCGAGTGCCAGATGTAGTTGGCGCCGGCGTGGACGACAGCCTGAAGGGTGGTTGCGGATTCGTAACCTGCCTGCGCGTCAAAGGTCTTGGCGCCGCCCAGGGTGTTGGAGGTCCGCCACGGCACATCGTAGTAGCGCGCCATCTGGCCGATCATGAAGTTCATCAGCGAAATCTCGGGCGTGCCCGCCATCGGCGCGCCGGATTTCATCGAGACGGTCGACAGGTAGTGGCCATAGATCGCCGGCGCGCCCTTGCGGATCACCTGGGTGTAGGCCAGTGCGCTCAGCGCCTCGGCGTTCAGCTGCGCCACGGTCGCGGGGACCGAGGCCGGGGTGTTGGCGCCGCCCAGGACAAAGGGCGAGCACAGCACCGGCTGCTTGCGTTTGCAGAAGGCGCGCATCGCGCCCAGCATGGTTTCATCCCAGACCAGCGGCGAGTTGCCGTTGCAGTTGCCGGTGGTGACCGGGTGATCCTCCAGGAAATCCTCGCCGAACAGGATCGCGCACATCTCCATCACGTCTTCGGCGTTCTTGGGGCTGGTGGTCATGCCCATGAACGTCTTGTCGGAGTATTTCATCGACGAATAGGTAATCCGCAGGTGGCGCTGGCTGATCGGATGATCATAAGGCTCGACGATGTGGTGGGCCGAGGAATGCAGGGCCGGCATCATATGCGCCAGCTTGTGGAACATCGCCAGGTCTGCCAGCATCGGGTTGCGGCGCACATCCTCCAGGTCGCGCAGGAACGGCGCGCCGGTCATCGGCACAAAGATCGAGTGCTTGCCGCCCAGGCGCACGTTCTTCTTCGGATCACGCGCGTGGTAGGTGAAATCGCTGGGGATGGTTGCAATCAGCTCCCGCACCAGGCCGCGGTCCAGATAAACCAGCTCGCCCTCGACCTTGGCACCGGCTTTCTTCCAGTCCTCCAGCGCAATGGGGTCGCGGAACTGGACGCCGACATTCTCCAGAATGTCCATCGAGGCATTGTCGATCATCTCGACCTGGGCGCCGTCCATCACCTCGCACAGAGGGATGTTGCGGGTCAGGCCCGGCAGCATGTCGAATTTCGGCGCGGTGCGCAGGGCGCGGCGGGCGTTGCGGCCGCCGGATCGGGTGCGCGGGACAGTGGCTTGCTCAGTCATGGCAGGGATCTCCTTTGACCGGCAGTTTCGCCAAAGGATTGGGGTTTCACCTGCAGGATTGCGAAATACGGTTGCAAAAACCGACATTCCATTTGAAGGATCCGCCTTGAGGGCGAGGAAGCCGCTGCCGGTGCGAGGGCGACGGGGTTGTCACCGCATGTTTAGACCCTGATTAGAGCCTGTTTTGCTTTCCCTGCGGGAGTTTCCGGGCCGGGGCGAGTCGCGCGCGGACTCCGGTTGCGGATCGTGCACAGTGCGGAAGCGATTTTGGCGCCTCCCCTGCCCCGTTCGGCCTGAAAGTCATTTTACTTATTCATTTCAGTGGCTTATTAGCGTTTTCTGCCCAACTCCCCCAAGCCGGCAAAAAACCTAATATCCGGTCTGCAACCTGTAAATGAAGGAATCTATTGCAAAACGCTGTTCGCATTGCGTATAGAAACGATAAATAAAGCGCTGACGCAAAACAGCGTTACTATCGAGAGGGCAGCAGTTGGCAGTAGCACTCCACATCAATCAGCGAATCCGCGAAAACGCGGAGAACCTCAGTGCGGCCCTCGAAAGCCACATGCTGGCCAGTTTTGCGCCGGATGCAAGGAAGGAATTGCGCCTGTTCAGCGCCGGCGAAGCGGCGGAGATGCTGGGCATTTCCCCCAGTTTCCTGCGCAAGCTGCATTTTGAAGGCAAATTCCCCGAGGTGCACACCACACCGGGCGGCCGGCGCCATTATTCCGCCGCTGATCTGCTGGAAATGCGCAAGATCCTGGATGCCTCGGCCAAGACGCCCGGCACCTACCTGCGCGGCCGCCGCGAGGGCGACAAGGTGCAGGTGCTGTCCTTCCTGAACTTCAAGGGCGGATCGGGCAAAACCACCTCGTCCATTCACACCGCGCAGCGGCTGGCGCTCAAGGGCTACCGGGTGCTGGCGGTGGATATCGACCCGCAGGCGTCCTTGACGACGCTTTTCGGCTATAGGCCAGAGGTCGATTTCCTCGAAACAGGGACGATTTATGACGCAATCCGCTATGATGATCCCCTGCCCCTGCGCCAGATCATCCAGCAGACCTATTTCACCGGCCTGGACCTGGCGCCGGGCGGGCTGATCCTGCAGGAATTCGAGCATGAGACCCCGCAGGCGCTGATCAACAACGTGCAGCCCGCGTTTTTCGCGCGCATGGCTGCAGCGCTGGAGGAAGTCGAGAAAGATTACGACGTGATCATCTTCGACTGCCCGCCGCAGCTGGGCTATCTGACGATGTCTGCGCTCTGCGCCTCCACCGGTGTGATCATCACCGTGGTGCCGAACATGCTCGACATCGCCTCGATGTCGCAGTTCCTGCAGATGTCGGCCGAGTTGCTGGATGTCGTCTCGAATGCCGGGGCAGCTCTGGAGTTCGATTTCCTGCGGTTCCTGATCAACCGTTACGAGCCGAACGACGGACCGCAGCAACAGGTGGTTGCATTCATGCGGCAGCTTTTCGGCGAGGAGGTCATGGTCGCCCCGATGCTGAAATCCACCGCGATTTCCGACGCGGGCCTGACCCAGCAGACGGTTTATGAGGTCGAAAGATCCCAGTTTCACAGGTCAACCTATGACCGTGCGGTGGATTCACTCAATCAAGTGAACGATGAAATAGAGTCGCTCCTTCAACAAGCATGGAGGCGTTGATGGCACGCAAAGGCATTCTCAGCACGGCACTCAACAGCCCGGCAGCATCCGCTGGCGGGCCGAAACCCAAGATGATGCCGCGCGGCGCGGTCGGGGCGCTGCAATCCTCGCTCAGCAAGCTGCAGGAAAGCGCGGTGCAGGAAATCGACACCGCGCTGATTGACGACGCGGGCTACGAGGACCGCCTGGGCATGGATGGGGCTGCCTTCAACCAGTTGAAGGACAGCTTGCAGACCTACGGCCAGCAGGTGCCGGTGCTGCTGCGCCCGCATCCCAAGACGCAGGGGCGGTTCGAAATCGTCTATGGCCGCCGCCGTCTCAAGGCGCTGCGCGAGCTGGGCCTGCCGGTCAAGGCGATGGTGCGGCAGCTGGACGACCACGCACTGGTGATGGCCCAGGGCCAGGAAAACACCTCGCGCCAGGACCTCAGCTTTATCGAAAAGGCTTCCTTTGCGGCGCAGCTGCAGGCCGATGGCTATGGACGGCAGACAATTGCCGCCGCGCTGTCCATCGACCTGCCGATGGTGTCGCGGATGCTGAAGGTCGGCACCGCCTTTGATCTGCCCTTCCTGCGGGCCATCGGTTCTGCCCCCGGCATTGGCCGCGACCGCTGGATGATGCTGGTCAAGCTGTTCGACGACCCCGCGGCACGGTCCCGGGCCCACACCCGGACAAACCGGCCCGATTTCACGACCTATGACTCCGACGGGCGGTTCGAGGCGGTTCTAAAACACGCCCAGGGAGTGACCCAGGCGCCGGAACCAGCCCCTGCCCCGCCCAAGACGCGCGCCCTGCCCGGCAGCAACGGCGCTGAGGTCGCAGGCATCAAGACCACCGCCAAGGGCATCACCCTGACGATCTCCGGCAAGGACACGCCCGGGTTTGACACCTGGTTCGACGCCCACGCGGAAGAGATCATGGCAGAGCTTCACGGCCGCTGGCAGCAAGACCAGCCTGAGCAGCCGGAAGAGTAACAAGAGCAGAGAAAACAGGACAGGAGGCACGTAGCAGGCAAAAGAAAAGCCCCCCAGGACATTACATCCCAGAAGGCCGTTCTCAGATTTAGCACCTTTGGAATAGCCTCTCAGACTCGTCAGTGTCAACTCCATGCGCCGCATGGGGGCGGGTATTTTTTGTCTTTCGTGAAAAAATCATGGAACAGGCGTCCCAAATCGCATTTGGGCGGCAGGATCCGTGCGGCCGGCTGGCAGGTACCCACGACAAGTGGGACCTTCTGGCTGCGCTCACGCACGCCGCCGCGGAATTCGAGCTGAGCCACCGCACACTTGGGGTGCTGAAGGCCTTGCTCACCTTCTTTCCAGACCGGGCGCTGCCCGCGGAACCGGACAGCGCTATCGTGTTCCCGTCGAACCGCAAGCTGATGGAACGGCTCAACGGGATGCCCGAGAGCACCCTGCGCCGCCATCTGGCCGCCCTCACCCGGATCGGCATTGTCAGCCGGAAAAACAGCCCCAACCGCAAGCGCTACGCGCGCCGCAGCGGCGATGACACGGCGCTGGCCTTCGGGTTCGATCTGTCCCCCCTCGCCCGCCACGCCGGCCAGATCTTTGACGCCGCGCTGGTGGCCAAGGCACGCGCCGAGCATCTGGCGGTCCTGCGCGACAAGGTGGCCGTACTGCGGCAGGAATTGCAGGAACTGGCGGGCGGCGCTGCTGAGTTGCTGGAAGCTGCCCGCAAACTCCTGCGCCGCAAACCCTGTGAAACCGAATTGAACAATATGGCCGAAGCCCTGCGTGGTGAAATTGCCAGCCGTACACCTGCGGAAGTACCCCAGGTCTCCAAGACTCCTGCACGCGTTTTGAGCGCCAGCGGCAGCCAGAATGAGCGGCACATACAGTATTCAATAAAAAAAGATTCTGACTCTGAAGCGGCGCAAGCCGAAGCGCCCTGCCCTCAGGCCCAGCATTCAGATGCAAACGATGGAACAGCTGAGAAGGCCAATGACCTGGCCACCGTCCTGCGCGCCTGCCCCGAAGTGCAAAGCTACTACCCCGGCGGATTGCGCAACTGGCAGGATGCCGACCGGATTGCTGAGAAGCTGTCACCGATGATGGGAATCGAGATGCCCGTTCTCAGCGATGCACGCGCCGCCATGGGACGCAAAGATGCGGCAACCGCGGTGATGTGCATTCTGGAGAAGCTGGGCACCATCCGAAGCCCCGGCGCCTATCTGCGGCGTCTGGCGCAAAAGGCACGGGCCGGTCAGTTCTCCACCGCGCCGATGCTGAATGCGCTGCTTCAGACTGCCGGGGCTAGGCAAATTGTCAGCTGACAATTTTTGCCTAAGGCGGGTTTGCGGTTGTGTAGCAGGCCTGGAATTGCCCTCTGGTGTTTGCGTATTCCCTGCCCCGTAAACTGGTTGAAGCCTGCCTGGTCAGGCCGCTGGAGCAGAATTGTCAGCTGACAATTCTTACACCCGGTTCGGTTTCTCTGCGGATCAAACGTCCGTCTGCGGAACGCAATAGCGGCTGAAGCAAGCGCCGCCTTGGATCGCTTGCGTGTTGCGGAAGACCAGAAATTGTCAGCTGACAATTTTCGCTACTGCCGCTTCGCCCAGGTCATTCCGGGCATTGCCTTTGGCGCCTCTGAATGGCCACAGTGGCGCCAACGTTCCCAGCCCAAGGATCCCGCCGCCCATGCTCTCCATCCTGCGAAACCGCACCTACCGGCATTTGTTCCTGGCCCAGATCGTGGCGCTCACTGGCACCGGGCTGGCCACTGTGGCGCTGGGTCTCTTGGCTTTTGACCTGGCGGGCGAGCGCGCAGGTTTGGTGCTGGGCACCGCGCTGACGATCAAGATGGTGGCCTATGTCACCGTGGCCCCGGTCGCGGCCGCCTGGGCGGAACAGGCCGACCGGCGGAAGATGCTGATCGGGTTGGACCTGGTGCGGATGTCCGTGGCGGTTTGTCTGCCGTTTGTTTCCGAGGTCTGGCAGGTCTATGTGCTGATCTTCGTGCTGCAATCGGCCTCTGCCGGGTTCACGCCTGCGTTCCAGGCTTCGATCCCCGACGTGCTGACGGAGGAGAAGGATTATACCCAAGCTCTGTCACTGTCGCGGCTGGCGTTTGAGCTGGAAAGCCTGGCCAGCCCGATGCTGGCCGCGGCGCTGCTGCTGGTGGTCAGTTCCGGCACGCTGTTCTGGGGCACTGCGGCGGGGTTCGCCGGGTCCGCCTTGCTGCTGCTGACAATCGTGCTGCCGTCGCCCGCACCCAAGGCGCCGAGGCCGGTCTGGGAGCGCACCACCCGCGGCCTCCGAAACTATCTGAGGACGCCGCGGCTGCGTGGGCTGCTGGCGCTGAACTGGGTGGTCTCCGCCATCGGCGCAATGGTGATCGTCAACACGGTGGTGCTGGTGCGCGCAGGCATGGCGCTGCCGGAAAGCTCCGTGGCGCTGGCGCTGGCGGCGTTCGGCGGCGGGTCGATGCTGTCTGCCATGCTGCTGCCGCGGCTGCTGGAACGGTTGCCGGACCGGACCGTCATGCTGGCCGGGGCAGGGCTGAGCATTGCTTCCATGGCCGGCCTGTCGTTGGCCGCGTTTGCTGAACCCCTGACGTTTGCACGGCTGGCAATTGGCTGGGCGGTGATCGGCGCGGGCTGGTCTGCGGTGCTGACACCCTCGGGGCGGCTCTTGGCGCGGTCGGCCCATGCGGCGGACCGGCCGGCCATCTTTGCTGCGCAGTTCACCCTGTCGCATGCTTGCTGGCTGGTCTTCTATCCGCTGTCGGCCTGGCTGATGGCTGCCTGGGGAGGAGCCGCGGCGATGCTGGCGCTGGCGCTTCTGGCCGCGGCAGGGCTAATCGCCGCGCAGCGCCTGTGGCCCAAGGACAGCGCATCCCCCGTAGCGCACAGCCATCCGGACTTGCCAGCGGACCATCCGCATCTGCAGGGGGCCGCACCGCACGCGCATCCGATCATCATCGACGATCTGCACCCGCGGTATCCGCAATAAGAGGCTGAATACCGCTGCCGGGCAGGTCGCGTCGCTTTCATTTTATGACTAGACATAATATCATAAATGAGTAGCTTATTGCCAAACCGGCAATCAAGCGACTCGGGGGGATTCCGTGACAGGGAACTTTGTTCTAACAGGCGCCCGGCTGGCCACGATGGCCAGTGCAGACACGCCTTATGGGCTGATTGAGGACGGGGCCGTTGCGGTCTCCGACGGAAGGATCGTCTGGGCCGGGCCGCGCGAAAAATTGTCAGCTGACAATTTTCCGTGGAAGCACGTGGATCTCGGCGGACGGCTGGTGACACCGGGTCTGATCGACTGCCACACTCATATCGTCTTTGGCGGCAACCGCGCGATGGAGTTTGAGATGCGCCTGAACGGCGCGTCGTATGAGGAGGTCGCAAGGGCAGGGGGCGGCATTGTCTCCACCGTGTCGGCCACCCGCGAGGCGTCGCCGGAGGATCTGGTTCGGGACGCGCTGCCGCGGCTCGATGCGCTGATCGCCGAGGGCGCCACGGTGGTCGAAGTGAAATCCGGCTACGGGCTGGACCTGGCAACCGAACTCAACATGCTGCGCGCCGCCCGCCGCCTGGGGGAGCTGCGCCCGGTCACGGTGAAAACCACCTTCCTCGGCGCCCACGCGACGCCCGGCGAATACAAGGGCCGCGATGATGACTACATCGACGAGGTCTGCATCCCCGCCCTGCGCGCCGCCCATGCCGAGGGGCTGGTGGATGCGGTGGATGGATTCTGCGAAAACATCGCCTTTGCGCCCGCCCAGATCGAGCGTGTGTTCAAGGTTGCCAAGGAACTGGGCCTGCCGGTAAAATTGCATGCGGAGCAGCTGAGCCACCAGGGCGGCACCAAGCTGGCGGCAGACTACGGCGCGTTGTCAGTCGATCACGTGGAATACGCCACCGAGGATGACGCCAAGGCGATGGCCGCCGCTGGCTCTGTCGCGGTTATCCTGCCGGGCGCGTTCTACACCATCCGAGAAACCCAGGCGCCGCCAATTGAACATTTCCGCACCCACGGCGTGCCGATGGCGCTCGCGACCGACTGCAACCCCGGCTCTTCGCCGCTGACCTCCTTGCTGCTGACGATGAACATGGGCTGCACCCTGTTCCGCATGACGCCGGAGGAGGCGCTGGCAGGCGTCACCCGCAACGCGGCCCGTGCGCTGGGACTGAGCGACCGCGGCCAGATTGCTGCCGGCATGCGCGCCGATCTGGCGGTCTGGGACGTGCAGAGCCCTGCAGAGCTCGCCTACCGCATCGGCTTCAACCCGCTTTACACCCGTATCTATGAGGGCAAACAATGATCGAGATGATCCCCGGCACGGTGACGCTGGCCACGCTGGAAGATATCTACCGCAACTTGACTCCAGCCAAGCTGGATGCCTCTGCCCGCGAACCAGTGGAGGCCGCGGCCCGGATGGTGGCGGAGGCCGCCGCGGGTGAGGAAGCCGTCTATGGCATCAACACCGGCTTCGGCAAGCTGGCCTCGACCAAGATCGCACCGGCCGACACCGCCACCCTGCAGCGCAACTTGATCCTCAGCCATTGCTGCGGGGTAGGGGAGGCGCTGCCGGAGGACAAGACCCGGTTGATGATGACGCTGAAACTCCTGTCGATGGGCCGCGGTGCCTCCGGCGTGCGCTGGCTTGTGATCGAGCAGATCGAGCAGATGCTGGAACGCGGCGTGGTGCCGGTGATCCCGTCGCAGGGCTCGGTCGGCGCATCGGGCGATCTTGCGCCGCTCGCGCATATGGCGGCGGCGATGATCGGGGCAGGGGAGGCCACGTTCGAAGGCACCCGCATGTCCAGCCTTGATGCGCTGAAAAAGGCCGGGTTAGAGCCTATTGTGCTGGGTCCCAAGGAAGGGTTGGGGCTGATCAACGGCACCCAGTTCTCCACCGCCTGCGCGCTTGCCGGGCTGTTTGACGCCTGGCGTATGGCAGAAGCCTCGATGGCGATTGCCTCGCTGAGCACCGACGCCATCATGGGCTCCACCGCACCGCTGATCGCCGACATCCACACCCTGCGCGGCCATGCCGGCCAGATCGACGTAGCACAGCAGATGCGGGCGATCATGGACGGCTCGGAGATCCGCGAAAGCCACCGCGAGGGCGACACCCGCGTGCAGGACCCCTATTGCATCCGCTGCCAGCCGCAGGTGGTGGGCGCGGCGCTGGACGTGCTGCGGATGGCCGCCAAAACGCTGGAGATCGAGGCCAACGCTGTCACCGACAACCCGCTGGTGCTGGTGGGGGAGGGGCGGATCGTCTCCGGCGGCAATTTCCATGCCGAATACGTGGGCTTTGCCGCCGACCAGATCGCGCTGGCCGTGGCCGAAATCGGCGCCATCGCGCAGCGCCGGGTGGCGCTGATGGTGGACCCGACGCTGAGCCACGACCTGCCGCCGTTCCTGACGCCCGATCCGGGGCTGAACTCGGGCTTCATGATTGCGGAGGTGACCACCGCCGCGCTGATGAGCGAGAACAAGCATTTGGCGAATCCTTGCGTGACCGACTCAACTCCAACGTCAGCCAACCAGGAGGACCACGTGTCGATGGCCGCCCACGGCGCGCTGCGGCTCGGCAAGATGAACGCCAATCTCTCCGTCATCCTGGGCGTCGAAATGCTGTGCGCTGCTCAAGGCGTCGAGGCGCGCGCGCCCCTGCAGACCTCCGCGCGCTTGCAGGACGTGCTGGCGATGCTGCGCGAGGAGATCCCCTCGCTGGCAGAGGACCGCTATCTGGCCCCCGACATCGAAGCCGCCAGTGCCATGGTCCGCGCGGGCCGCGTAGCGGACGCCGCGGGCGTGGAGGTAGCCGCATGATCGAAGTGACCCAAGGCAACTCGCCGCTGGTGCTGGGGCTGCCCCACACCGGCACCGAAGTGCCGCCGGAAATCTGGGAGCGCCTGAACGAGACCGGCCGGGCGCTGGCGGACACCGACTGGCATATCCATGACCTCTACGCGGGGCTGGTGGAGGACGTCACAACCGTCCGCACCCCCATCCACCGCTATGTGATCGACGTGAACCGCGATCCCGCCGGAATCAGTCTCTATCCCGGGCAAAACACCACCACTCTGGTGCCGCTCACGGATTTCGACGGGCTGCCGATCTGGCAGGACGGCAAGGAACCGGATGAGGCCGAAATCTCCCGCCGCCGCGCGGCCTATCACGCGCCCTACCACGCCGCGCTGGCGGCGGAGCTGGAGCGGGTGAAGGCCATCCACGGTTTCTCCATCCTTTATGACTGCCACTCAATCCGGGGCGACATTCCCTTCCTGTTCGAGGGCCGCCTGCCGGATTTCAACGTCGGCACCAACATGGGCGAAACCTGCGATCCGTCTATCGAAGCCCTCACCGTGGCCCAGTGCGAGGCCGCGGAGCGTTATACGTCGACCCTCAACGGGCGCTTCAAGGGCGGCTGGACTACCCGCCATTATGGCCGCCCCGCGGACGGCTACCACGCTATCCAGATGGAGCTGGCGCAGGCCACCTATTGCCAGGAAAGCCCGCCCTGGACCTATCTGCCGGAGCGTGCGGAGGCTTTGCGCGCCCATCTCACCAAAATTCTCACCGATCTTCAGACCTGGAGGCCCGCATGAGCGATCCCCGCAAGAACACCCGCGACATCTTCCCGCCGACCGGCCCGGAACTGAACGCCAAATCCTGGATGACCGAGGCGCCGCTGCGGATGATGATGAACAACCTGCATCCGGATGTGGCGGAAAACCCGCATGAGCTGGTGGTGTACGGCGGCATCGGCCGCGCCGCGCGCACCTGGAAGGATTTCGACCTGATCGTCGAAACCCTGAAAAACCTGGAGGAAGACCAGACCCTTATGGTGCAGTCGGGCAAGCCGGTCGGCGTGTTCCAGACCCACAAGGACGCGCCGCGGGTGCTGATTGCCAACTCCAACCTGGTGCCGCATTGGGCCAACTGGGACCACTTCAACGAGCTCGATAAGAAGGGTCTGATGATGTACGGCCAGATGACGGCCGGCTCCTGGATCTACATCGGCACGCAAGGCATCGTGCAGGGCACCTATGAGACCTTTGCCGAGGCAGGCCGCCAGCATTACGGCGGCGATCTGAAGGGCAAGTGGATCCTGACCGGCGGTCTTGGCGGCATGGGCGGCGCGCAGCCGCTGGCAGCCGTGTTCGCGGGTGCCTGCTGTCTGGCGGTGGAGTGCAACCCGGACTCGATCGACTTCCGCCTGCGCACCAAATACCTGGACGAGAAGGCCGAAACCCTGGACGAAGCGCTGGAGATGATCGAGCGCTGGACCGCCAACGGCGAGGCGAAATCCGTGGGCCTGCTGGGCAACGCGGCAGAGATCTTCCCGGAGCTGGTGGAACGCGCCAAGGCGGGCGGCATCCGTCCCGATATCGTGACCGATCAGACCTCGGCCCATGACCCGGTCAACGGCTACCTGCCGCTGGGCTGGACCATGGGCGAGTGGAAGGAACGCCGTGTATCAGAGCCTAAAGCGGTGGAAACGGCCGCCCGCGCCTCGATGAAAGTTCAAGTGAAGGCGATGTGCGATTTCCACGCGATGGGCGTGCCCACGGTGGATTACGGCAACAACATCCGCCAGATGGCGCTGGAGGAGGGGCTGGAGAACGCCTTTGACTTCCCTGGCTTCGTGCCCGCCTACATCCGCCCGCTGTTCTGCCGCGGCATCGGCCCGTTCCGCTGGGCTGCGCTGTCGGGCGACCCGGAGGACATCAAGAAGACCGACGCTAAGATGAAGGAGCTGTTCCCGGAGAACGAGCACCTGCACCGCTGGCTGGACATGGCGGAGGAGCGCATCGCGTTCCAGGGCCTGCCCGCGCGGATCTGCTGGATCGGGCTGGGCGACCGCCACAAGGCGGGCCTCGCCTTCAACGAGATGGTCCGCAGTGGCGAGTTGAAGGCACCCGTCGTCATTGGCCGCGACCATCTGGACTCCGGTTCCGTGGCCTCGCCGAACCGGGAGACTGAGGCGATGATGGACGGCTCTGACGCGGTGTCCGACTGGCCGCTCTTGAACGCGCTCTTGAACACTGCCTCCGGCGCGACCTGGGTGTCGCTGCACCACGGCGGCGGCGTCGGCATGGGCTTCTCGCAGCATTCCGGCGTGGTGATCTGCTGCGACGGCAGCGAGGACGCAGAGCGCCGGATCGGCCGCGTGCTGTGGAACGACCCGGCGACGGGCGTGATGCGCCACGCGGATGCGGGGTATGACATCGCCAAGGACTGCGCGCGCGAGCATGGGCTGAACCTGCCCGGTATCTTGGGCTGATTGAGAGAAGGCTGAAATCCGGCGCGGATTTCAGCCATGAAAAATCGCACTTTTCATGGCCGTTTTCCGTGCCGGAAAACGGCTCCCCCGTTTCAGGCGGTGCGCCAGTTCAGCCCGTGCATCAGCAGCTGCCGCTGCACCCGCCCCGGATAGTCGGTGCAGATCGCATCGACGCCAAGGGCGATCATCCGTTCGATGTCCTCCGGCTCATTCACCGTCCAGACCACCGTTACCAGCCCCAGTTCGCGGGCGCGGGCCAGCGATTCCGGGGTGATGTCCTCGAAATAGGGGCACCAGAACTGGCCCTTGGCGGCGGCCACGCGGTCCGGCAGGTCCAAGGCGCTGCAACCGGCCACCGGGTTCACCGCCTTGGAGGAATCCTCGCCCACGTCGTCGGCGTTGTCCGGCAGCTGGGTCAGGAAGGAGGCGGGCATCTCCGGCGCGATCCGCTGGCAATCCGCCAGCAGGTCCCAGTCGAAACTGTGCAGCACCGTGCGCGGCTGCATTGCGGCCTGGCGGACCTCTGACACTACTGCCTCGACCAGGGTCTGGCGCGCGGCGGTGTCCTCCAGCAGCTCCGGGTCGGATTTGATCTCCAGCAGCAGATGCACGTTTTGGTGTTCGGGCCGTTGCAGCAGCGCCAGCAGGTCGGCAAGCCGGGGAATGCGCACGCCGGTCAGAAATGCCTGATCCGGAAACCGCTGGCCATAGGCGCTGCGGCCGTCCAGCCCACCCGCGTCATAGGCCTGAAGCTGGGTATAGGTCAGCGCTGACACCTTGGGCTCTTCCCCCTGCAGCCAACAGCCATCAGCGCCGCGCACCATCGAGCGTGTCAGGCGGTGGTTGTGGGTGATCACCGCCACGCCGTCGCGGGTGGCGGTGACATCCAGCTCCAACAGCTCCACTCCGGCTTTCAGGGTAAACTCAAAGCCTTCCATGGTGTTTTCCGGCAGCACGCCGCGGGCGCCGCGGTGGCCGATCAGGCGGATCACGCCGGGTTCGGCGGCAAAGGCAGGGATCTGGGGGTACTGCATCAGCCCTCCAGCCGTTTGCCGGTGGCGGCATCAAACAGATGGGTCAGCTCCGGCGCCGCCGAGAACCGGCGGATGCTGCCGGTGCCGTCATTGGCGTGGCCCGGGACGCTGGCGGTTATGGTCTGCTCCGTGCCCGGCAGGCGGCCGTGGATCAGGGTGTTGGCGCCCAGCTGCTCCAGCAGCTCCACCTCAATGGCGATGGGGCCAGCGGAATCCTCCATCAGGTGTTCGGGACGCAGGCCAAGGGTGGCGGTGCCGGAATGGGCGGAGGCCACCGGCAGCACGCCGCCGCCGGGCAGGGCGGCCTGGCCGCCGCTGATTTCCGCCGGGAAGAAGTTCATCGCCGGGCTGCCGATGAAGCCCGCAACAAACACCGAGGCCGGGCGGTCATAAAGCTCAATCGGGGTGCCGAACTGCTCCACATAGCCGCCGTTCAGCACCATCAGCCGGTCGCCCAGCGTCATCGCCTCCACCTGGTCGTGGGTCACATAGATCGAGGTCACCCCCAGACGCTGCTGCAGCTTGCGGATTTCCAGCCGCATCTGCACCCGCAGCTTGGCGTCGAGGTTGGACAAAGGCTCATCGAACAGGAACACCTGCGGATCGCGCACGATGGCGCGGCCCATGGCCACCCGCTGGCGCTGGCCGCCCGAAAGCTGGCGCGGTTTGCGGTCGAGATACTGTTTGATCTCCAGGATTTCGGCGGCTTCCTCGACACGGCGGTTGATCTCGTCCTTCGGCAGCTTCCGGATCTTCAGGCCATAGGCCATGTTCTGGCGCACCGACATGTGCGGATAAAGCGCGTAGTTCTGGAACACCATGGCAATGTCGCGCGCCGAGGGTTCCAGTTCGTTCACCCGGCGCCCGCCGATGGCGATCTCGCCGGAGGTGACGCTTTCCAGGCCCGCCACCATTCGCAGCAGCGTGGACTTGCCGCAGCCGGAGGGTCCGACGATGACGATGAACTCGCCATCGTTGATGTCGCCTTCGACATGGTGGAGCACCTCGGTCGGCCCGTAGGATTTCACCAGGTCTTTGAGTTGAATATCAGCCATTTCGGGGCGCCTTACTTATCGGTTTCCGTCAAGCCCTGCACAAAGAGCTTTTGCATTGCGATCACCACAAACACCGGCGGGATCATCGCCAGGAGGGCCGTGGTCATGATGATGTTCCATTGCGGGCTCTGCTCGGCCGCCTCCAGCATCTGCTTGATCGACATCACGATGGTGGTCATCGAGGTGTCGGTGGTGATCAAGAGCGGCCAGAGGTACTGGTTCCAGCCGAAGATGAAGAGGATCACGAACAGCGCCGCGATATTGGTCCGCGACAGGGGCAGCAGGATGTCGAAGAAGAACCGCAGCGGCCCGGCGCCGTCGATGCGGGCGCTTTCCAAGAGCTCATCCGGCACCGTCAGGAACACCTGGCGAAACATGAACGTCGCGGTGGCCGAGGCGATCAGCGGGATCGACAACCCCCAGTAGCTGTTCAGCATTCCCAGATTGGCGACAACCTCGAACGTCGGCAGGATCCGCACCTCGACCGGCAGCATCAGGGTGATGAAGATCATCCAGAAGAAGGTCATGCGGAACGGGAACTTGAAATAGACGATGGCAAAGGCCGACAAGAGCGAAATGGCGATCTTGCCGGTGGAGATCATCAGCGCCATCGCCAATGAGTTCAGCAGCATCAGCCAGACCGGCGCGGTCTCAGTCCCGCTGAGGCCGGAGCCGAACAGGGTCTGCTTCATGTTCTCCAGGAAGTGATCGCCGGGCCACAGCGGCAAGGGCGCCTGGTTCATCCGGAACTGGTCGTGGGTGGCGGCGACAAAGGTGATCCACACCGGCAGCGCGATCGCCAGAACGCCAAGGATCAGCACCAGATGGGTGAGGAAGGCGGTGAGCGGGCGGTTTTCGACCATCAGTATGCCACCTTTCTTTCAACAAAGCGGAACTGGACCACGGTCATGGCGATGACCAGCACCATCAGCACCACCGACTGCGCGGCCGAGCCGCCGAGGTCGAGGCCGACAAAACCGTCGTTGAACACCTTGTAGACCAGGATGGTGGTGGAGGTGCCGGGGCCGCCCTGGGTGACGGCGTGGATAATGCCGAAGGTCTCGAAAAAGGCGTAGACCATGTTGATCACCAGCAGGAAAAACGTGGTGGGGGAGATCAGCGGGAAGATGATGGTCCAAAACCGGCGTGCCGGGCCCGCGCCGTCGATGGCGGCGGCCTCGATCACGGAATTGGGGATCGACTGCATGGCGGCGAGGTAGAACAGGAAGTTATAAGCCACCTGCTTCCAAGCCGCGGCCAGGATCACCAGCGCCATCGCCTGGGTGCCATTGAGGTAGTGGTTCCAAGTGATGCCCGCGAATTCCAGGAAATAGGGGAAGATGCCCAGGGTCGGGTTGAACATGAACACCCACAGCGCACCCGCCAGCACCGGCGCCACCGCATAGGGCCAGATCAGCATGGTGCGGTAGAACATGGCGCCGCGCACCACCCGCTGGGCAAAGCCGGCGAGGATCAGGGCAAATCCCATCGACAGCGCCGCCACCAGCAGTGAGAAAACTGCGGTGCGCTGAAAACTGGCCAGATAGTGGGGATCGGTGGCGAGAATCTCGAAATTCTCGAACCAGACAAATTCGGTGCCAAGGCCAAAGGCGTCTTCGATCAGGAACGACTGATACATCGCCTGGCTGGCCGGCCAGAGGAAGAACACCAGGGTGATGGCGATTTGCGGCGCAACCAGCAGGTAGGGCAGCGCCGAGGTAGGGAAATGCACCCGTTTGAGCATGAAGGACCCCAATCAGGAAATTGACCCTGCCGCCCGGGGGAGGGCGGCAGGGCCGGATGTGTCAGAGTGGTTTACTTCGCGGTGCGCTCGAACTTACGCAGCAGGTCGTTGCCGCGCTCAACCGCCGCATCCAGCGCTTCCTGCGCGGTTTTCTCACCGCCCCACAGCGCTTCCAGCTCCTCGTTGATCACGTCGCGGACCTGAACGAAGTTGCCATAGCGCAGACCGCGGCTGTTGGCGGTGGGGGTGTTCAGGCTCAGCTGCTTGATCGCGGTGTCGGTGCCCGGGTTGCTGTCATAGAACCCCTGTTCCTTGGACAGCTCGTATGCGGCTGTGGTGATCGGAACATAGCCGGTCTCCTGGTGCCACCAGGCCTGCACCTCGGGTGAGGACAGGTAGCTGAGGAATTTGGCGGTGCCTTTGTATTCCTCCTCCTCGTGGCCTGCCAGCACCCACAGGGTGGCGCCTCCGATGATCGAGTTCTGCGGCGCATCCGCCACCTTGGTGTCCAGCGGCAGCATGGTCTGGCCGAACTCGAACTCCGCCTGCGAGGAGATCGAGCCGTAGTAGGCCGAGGAGTTCATCCACATGCCGCACTCGCCGTTAGTGAACATCGGCAGGCTGTCGCCGCGGCGCCCGCCGTAGACAAACAGGCTGTCCTTGCCCATCGCGGCGACGTCATCCAGACGCGCGGCCAGCTTGTCGTTGTTGAAGGTCAGTTCGGTGTCAAAGCCCGCAAAGCCGTTTTCCTGGGTGCCGGTCGGCAGGTTGTGCCAGGCCGAGAAGTTCTCGATCATGACCCAGGACTGCCAGCCAAAGGACATGCCGCACTTCATGCCGTTGTCGACCAGCTTCTGCGCGGCGGTTTTCACCTCGTCCCAGGTCTCGGGCACTTCGGCGCCGGCCGCGTCCAGCGCGTCCTTGTTGTACCACAGCACCGGAGTGGAACTGTTGAAGGGCATCGACAGCAGTTCGCCCTCGGGGGTTTCGTAGTAGGACACCACCGCGGGCAGGAAGGCGTCGCCGTCAAACGGTTCGCCTGCGTCGTTCATCAGCTTCTCGACCGGGTAGATCGCGCCCTTGGCAGCCATCATGGTGGCGGTGCCGACCTCGAAGACCTGCACAATCTGCGGGTGTTCCTTGGCGCGGAAGGCGGCAATCGCCGCGGTCATGGTTTCGGTGTAGTTGCCCTTGTAGACGGGCACGACCTTGTAGTCGTCCTGGGTGGCGTTGAAATCTTCGGCAATCTTGTTGACGCGTTCGCCATTGGTGCCGCCCATGGCGTGCCACCACTGAATTTCGGTTTCTGCAAATGCGGTGCTGCCGGCAACGGCCAGAATTGCCGAGGCGCAGAGCAAGGATTTAACGGACATGAGCTTCTCTCCCTAATTTGTTCTGCGATAGCTTTTGTCCGGGCAGGGGGATAATTCAAGCAAAAGTTTTTTGACAAAAATCATAACATCATGTTATGCGGCCGCGTGTTCAACACCAGCCGAAGGCCGCTAACCCCTTGAAATTCAGTCTCAGACAGCTGGAGGCCTTTCAGGCCGTTGCCCGCACCGGGTCCATCACCCGGGCTGCGGAGACGCTGGGAATCTCGCAGCCTGCCGCCAGCCGGCTGCTTTCGGATTTTTCCAAATCAGTGGCGGTGGAGCTGTTCACCCGCCAGGACGGGCTGCTGATTCCCACCAGCGAAGCGCGCTATCTGCTCTCCGAGGTGGGCCGCGTGTTCGACAGTCTGAACCACCTGGAAGAGCTCAACCGCGACTTGACCGAGCGCACCGCGGGGCATCTGCGCATAGCCTGCCTGCCTGGGTTCGCCACGGCGCTGCTGCCCAAGCTGCTGGCCCGGTTCCTGGAGCATCGCCCCGGGGTGCGGCTGACGCTTGAGCCGGACCGGCCGGAGCGGATTCTGGAGTGGATCATCGGCGAGCAGTATGACTGCGGTATCACCGACGGTTTTGCCGCCCATCCCGCGGTCGAAAACATCGACATTCCGATCCGCACCGTCTGCGTGCTGCCCGAAGGGGATCCGCTGGCAGAACAGGATGTTATCTCGCCCCGCGACCTGCAGGACCGCAAGATCATCCACACGCGGCGCGACAGCCCGTTTTACCGCAGGCTTCACAAGGCGTTTTCCGAGGCCAGGGTGGAGCTGAACAGCTGGATCGAGGTGCGGCAGTTCTCCACCGCCTGCATTATCATCAGCCAGGGGCAGGGGGCCTCGGTGGTCAGCGCCCTGGATGCTGAGCAGTTCCGCGGCCAAGGCATCGCCATCGTTCCGTTTGCGCCGGAGCTGCACCACCGGCTGTCGATCCTGCGGCCTGTGTCAGGCAGCCGCTCGCTGCTGGCGCTGGATTTCCTGGATGCCTTCGTGGACAGCCTGAAACCCTTCCGCGCCGATCCGCCTCAGCCGCCGCGGATCTGAGACCCGGCTGCCGGGGCAAGCGGCCCGCAGGCTGAAATCCGGCGCGGATTTCAACCATGAAAAATCGATTTTTCATGGCCGATTTCCTCGCAGGAAATCGGTTACGCCTCTTTCAGCAGCCGCTCGGCAGTGTGTTTGGCGTCGCTCAGATGCTGTTCAATGGCTGCCTGCGCGGCCTTGGCATTCCCCGAGACGACGGCCCGGCAGATCTCCTGCATATGGGCGGGGCCGGGTTTTTGCCGCTCTGCGGTTGATAGCGTCACAGCCCGCAGCCTGCTGATGCGGCCATTCAGACGCTGGGCGATTTCCCAGGCGACGGTGTGGCCGGCGCCTTCAAAGATGATGCGGTAGAACTCGGTCGTCGCCTTCAGCATCGGGCCGGGCACGCCTGCCGCCACGGCCTCTTGCAATTCGTGCAGCGCGGCCTTCAGCTGCTCCGCCAGCTCTGGCGTCATGTTCTGCGCACAGGCGGTGGCGGCGGCGGTCTCCAGCATCTGGCGGATGTCATAGATCTGCCGCGCGTCCTCCCACCCCAGCTGCGCCACGATCGGCCCCTTGCCGGGCAGGATCTCCACCAGCCCCTCGGCCTCCAGATAGCGGATGGTCTCGCGCACCACGGTGCGGCTGACGCCAAGCTGATCGCACAGGGGCCGCTCCACCAGCCGCTCGCCCGGCGCAAACTGGCCGGAGATGATCGCCTCGCGCATCCGCTCCTGCACGATGTCCCGCAGGGTCTGCGGCGGCTGTTCGATTTTGCTCATGATGGGGCTGGTCATGTTTCCTCCGATATCAACGGGGGCAGGGTGGAACAAGGCCGCATTGACATACTGTATGATGGTATACCATATTACGGCAACTGGAATCAGACAGGAAAGACCCGCCCATGCCCGCCGAAATCCGCAAGACGCTGCTGCATGTCGAAGAGACCCTGATCGAGGGCGGCAAGGCAGCGGAGCAGCCGCTCAAGATGATTGCCGCGGTGGCGGTGATCAAGAACCCGTGGGCAGGGCAGGGGTTTGTCGAGGATCTGCGCCCGGCAATCCACGACTGCGCGCCAGGTCTCGGGGAGAAGCTGACCGCGATGATCCTGGAGGCGGCAGGCGGCGGCGACAAGGTTGAGGGCTACGGCAAGTCCGCCATCGTTGGCGTGAACGGCGAGGTGGAACATGCCTCCGCCCTGATCCACACGCTGCGCTTCGGCAACCATTTCCGCGAGGCGGTGGGGGCGAAATCCTATCTGGCGTTCACCAACACCCGCGGGCCGGCCAACGCCTCGCTGCAAATCCCGCTGATGGATAAAAACGACGGCGGGCGGCGCAGCCATTACCTGACCATCCAGCTGTCGGTGGCGGATGCGCCGGGTCCGGATGAGATCGTGATCGCGCTTGGTGCCTCCATCGGCGGCCGCCCGCATCACCGCATCGGCGACCGCTATCAGGACCTCAAGGAACTGGGCCATGACGCCGACAACCCTGCCGCCGTCTGAGCCCTATGGCCCGGTGACCTGCCAGCGGGCAGGGCGCGGCGATCCGGTGGTGCTGATCCACGGGGTCGGCATGCAGTCGGCGGCCTGGGGCCCGCAGATCGAGGCGCTGTCTCTGACCCATCGGGTTGTCGCGCTGGACATGCCCGGCCACGGCGGCAGCGCGCCGCTGCCGGAAGGCGCAGAGCTGCCGGATTACGTGGCCTGGCTGCATGCGGTGCTGCGGACGCTGGACCTGGGGCCGGTTGCGCTGGCGGGTCATTCCATGGGCGCGCTGATTGCCGGCGGCTATGCGGTCAGCCACCCGCAGAACGTCTCCCGGGTGGCGCTGCTGAACGGGGTGTTCCGCCGCTCGGATGAGGCGCGGCGGGCCGTAGAGGCGCGCGCCGCCGAAATCCGCGCGGGCAGCTTTGATCTGGAAACGCCGCTCACCCGCTGGTTCGGCAGCAGCGATGCCGACCGGCAAGCGCGGGCGCAGGTGGCCGAATGGCTGTCGGGGGTGAACCTTGATGGTTACGCTGCCGCCTATTCCGCCTTTGCCCGCGGCGACAGCACCTATGCCGGCGGCTTTGGCGGCATCCGCTGCCCGCTGCTGGCGCTGACCGGCGACGGCGATCCGAATTCGACGCCCGACATGGCGCATGCGATGGCCGCCACCGCGCCGCAGGGCCGGGCGGTTGTCATCGAGGGCCACCGCCATATGGTCAACCTGACTGCGCCCGCAGAGGTCAACACCGCCCTGCGGGACTGGCTGAACACCGAAGGAGCGACGTCATGAGCGATATCGACCCGCGCGCCTTGCGCAACGCCTTTGGCACCTTCATGACTGGCGTCACCGTGGTGACGGCGCACGATGCGGACGGCAATCCCATTGGCTTCACCGCCAATTCCTTCACCTCGGTATCTCTGGACCCGCCGCTGGTGCTGGTGTGTATCGCCAATTCCTCCAGCAATTATTCGGCGTTCGATCAGGCGAGCGGCTTTGCCGTCAATGTGCTGGCGGAGGACCAGAAGGACGTCTCCAACACTTTTGCGCGGCCCGTTGAGGACCGCTTTGCCGCCGTCAAATGGCAGCAGGGGCCGCAGGGCAGCCCGGTGTTCGCGGGCGTTTCCGCCTGGTTCGACTGTTCCATGCACAACCGGGTCGAGGCCGGGGATCACCTGATCCTGATCGGCCGGGTGGAGGCGTTTGAGACCTCGCCAGCGCCGGGGCTGGGATATGCCCGCGGCGCCTATGTGACCGCCGCCGCCGAGGCCGAGGCCCTCAGCCAGGGCGCCAAGCTGATTGTCTCGGCATTGATCGAGCATGAGGGCAAGGTGCTGCTCCTGGGCAACGATCAGGGCAAGCTGACACTGCCGGAGATCCGGGTTGGCAAGGAGGGCGCCTCTGCCGCGCTGGCCAAACTGATCGCGGACACCGGCGTCGAGGCCGAACCCGGTTTTATCTATTCCGTCTACGAAGACAAAGCGCGCGAACATCAGCACATCTCGTTCCTGTGCCAATCGGCCGGCGGCACACCGGCCAAGGGCGTTTTTACACCGCTGACCCAATCCACGCTGATGGACATTGCCGACGCGGCGATGTGCACCATGCTGGAACGGTTCGCGAGTGAGGCCCGGATGGGCAATTTCGGGGTGTATTATGGCAATCAGACCACCGGGCAGGTCCGCCCCGTGGCGACAGGGAGCAAAGGCGCATGAAATTTTCCCTCTTTGCGCATATGGAGCGGATTTCCGCGGCAGACGATCAGAAGCGGCTTTATGACGAGTTCATCCAGCTGTGCAAAATTGCCGATGACGGCGGTATGCATGCGGTCTGGACGGGTGAGCATCACGGGATGAATTTCACCATCTCGCCGAACCCGTTCCTGAACCTCATTGACGTGGCGCGGCATACCAAGAACGTGCGGCTGGGCACCGGCACGGTGATCGCGCCGTTCTGGCATCCGATCCGGCTGGCGGGCGAAGCGGCGATGACCGACATCATCACCGAAGGCCGCCTGGATCTGGGCATCGCCCGCGGCGCCTATTCGTTTGAATACGAACGCATGATGCCCGGTATGGACGCCTGGGAGGCCGGCCAGCGGATGCGGGAGCTGATCCCGGCGGTGCAGGGCCTGTGGCAGGGCGACTATGCGCAGGTGGGGGAGTTCCATTCCTTCCCCAAGACGACGTCTTCACCGAAGCCGTTGCAGCAGGACGGCCCGCCGATCTGGGTGGCGGCGCGCGATCCGAACAGCCATGAATTTGCCGTGGCCAATGGCTGCAATGTGCAGGTGACGCCGCTGTGGAAAGGCGATGAGGAAATTGCCGACCTGATGGGCAAGTTCAACGATGCCTGCGCCAAGCACAGCGATGTGCAGCGGCCCAAGATCATGCTGCTGCAGCACACCTATGTCGCAGACAGCGCCGCGGATGTGAAACGCGGGGCGGAGGAGCTGAACCGCTTCTACTGCTATTTCGGGGCCTGGTTCATGAACAAGCGGGACGTCAGCCAGGGCTTGATTGATCCGCTGAGTGACGAGGAGATCGCCGCACACCCGTTCTACAGCCCCGAGGCAATGGAGCGTGATCTGGTGATCGGTGAACCCGCGGCGGTGATCGAGCGGCTGAAAAAATATGAGGCGCTGGGGTATGATGAGTATTCGTTCTGGATCGACTCCAGCATGAGCTTCGAGCGCAAGAAAGCCTCGCTTGAGCGGTTCATCACCGAGGTGATGCCGGCGTTTCAGTAAGGGAGCGGCAGATGCAGACCTTCCAGCAGTATATTGGCGGCGCGTTTGAGGACGCGGGCGGGACCTTTGAAAGCCTTGATCCTGCAACCGGCAAGTCTTGGGCGCGGATGCCAAGCGCATCGGCGGCTGACGTGGATCGGGCGGTCCATGCGGCAGAGGACGCGTTTTTCTCCCCTGAATGGGCCGGGATGAGTGCCACCCAGCGCGGCAAGCTCCTGATGCGGCTGGCGGATCTGGTGGCGGAACATGCACCAAAACTGGCAGAGCTGGAAACCCGCGACACCGGCAAGATCATCCGCGAGACCTCGGCCCAGATCGCCTATGTGGCGGAGTATTACCGCTATTACGCTGGCCTCGCGGACAAGATCGAGGGCGCGCATCTGCCGATCGACAAGCCCGACATGGAAGTCTGGCTGCGGCGCGAGCCGGTGGGGGTGGTGGCCGCCATCGTGCCGTGGAACTCGCAGCTGTTCCTGTCCGCTGTCAAAATCGGCCCGGCGCTGGCGGCGGGCTGCACGGTGGTGCTGAAGGCCTCCGAGGACGGCCCGGCGCCAATGCTTGAATTCGCCCGCATCTTTGACCAGGCGGGTTTCCCGCCCGGTGTGCTGAACGTGATCACCGGCGGGCCGGAGGCGGGCGCGGCGCTGACCAGCCACGCATCGGTGGCCCATGTGGCGTTCACCGGCGGGCCGGAAACCGCGCGGCATATCGTGCGCAATTCGGCTGAGAATCTCGCCTCCACCTCGCTGGAGCTGGGCGGCAAGTCGCCCTTTATCGTGTTTGACGACGCCGACCTGGAAAGCGCTGTGAATGCGCAGGTGTCGGGGATTTTCGCGGCGACCGGGCAAAGCTGTGTCGCGGGATCGCGGCTGGTGATCCAGAAGGGCATCAAGGACGCCTTCCTTGCGCGGCTGAAAGAGAAAGCCGAAGCGGTGGTCATTGGCGCGCCGGATGACATGGTGACAGAGGTCGGGCCGCTGTGCACCCTGAAACAGCGCGACCATGCGGTGCGCCTGATCGCGGCATCGGTGCAGGCAGGGGCCAAGCTGGTCACCGGAGGCACCGCTCCGGAAGGGGAGGGGTTCTATTTCCCGCCCACCGTGCTGGACTGCTCGGACGCACCGGAGGCGCCCTGCCTCAGCACCGAATTCTTCGGGCCGGTCTTGTCGGTGGTGGATTTCGAGACCGAGGCAGAAGCGATGGAAATTGCCAACAACACCGCCTTTGGCCTGGCTTCGGGCGTCTTCACACAGAACCTCACCCGGGCGCACCGGATGATCAGGGGTATCCGCGCGGGCATTGTCTGGGTCAACACCTACCGCGCGGTCAGCCCGATTGCGCCCTTTGGCGGCCACGGCCTGTCGGGCCATGGCCGCGAGGGCGGCCTGCAGGCGGCGCTGGATTACACCAAGGTCAAGGCGGTCTGGCTGCGCACCAGCGACGATCCGATCCCGGACCCCTTCGTGATGCGGTAGGGCAGGCCGGACCTTAACATCTCCGGCAGCGCCTCCTGACCTGGCGTCTTGTCTCTTTGCCCGCGGCAGGCACCGGATCCGTTCTTCATCTGGCTGAAAATATCCTCGGGGGAGCGCGAGGGGGCAGACAGCCCCCTCGTTCAAGCCCTTGAACTCAGACATTTTCCCCTGCTTAGCCCCACGCGAAGCAGAGGTAAGCCATAGATTTCTTTTTCCTGACCCGGCGGTGTGGAATTCCTGTTGAGGAAGCGCGGCAGGCGTGCAGCCCGTGCCGCAGTGTCAGGAGAGGGTCTGGAGATGGCGATAGAGAAGATTGACACGCTGGTTGTTGGTGCGGGCCAGGCGGGCGTCGCCATGAGCGAGCATCTGACCAGCAACGGCGTGCCGCATCTGGTGCTGGAAAAGAACCGCATCGCCGAGGCCTGGCGGACCGGCCGCTGGGACTCGCTGGTGGCCAACGGCCCGGCCTGGCACGACCGCTTTCCCAACCTGGAGTTCACCGGCACCGATCCGGAGGCCTTTGCCGGCAAGGACCGGGTGGCGGATTATTTTACCGAATATGCCGAGCGCATCGAGGCGCCAATCCGCACCGGGGTCGAGGTTCTGAAGGCCGAGCGCATCGATGGCAGCGGCGGGTTCCGGGTCGAAACCTCGGACGGGGTGATCGAGGCGCAGCGCATCGTCGCCGCCACCGGCGCCTTCCAGCATCCGGTGATCCCGCCGGTGGTGCCGCAAGGGGCCAGCGTCGATCAGCTGCACTCTTTCCACTACCGCAACCCCGATCAGCTGGCTGACGGCGCGGTGCTGGTGGTGGGCGCGGGGTCTTCCGGTGCGCAGATTGCAGATGAGCTGAACCGGGCGGGCCGCAAGGTCTTCCTGTCGGTCGGCCCGCATGACCGCCCGCCGCGGATGTACCGGGGCCGCGACTTTGTCTGGTGGCTGGGCGTTCTGGGCCTGTGGGACCAGGCAGCGCAGGAGCCGGGCAAGGAGCATGTGACGATCTCTGTCAGCGGCGCCTATGGTGGCCGGACCATGGATTTCCGCCGGTTGGCGGGCGAGGGCGTGACCCTGCTGGGGCTGACCGAGGCCTATGAGGGTGGCACCATGAGATTTGCAGGCGACCTGCAGCAGAACATCGCCAATGGCGACGCCGATTACCTGAAGATGCTGGATCTGGCCGACTCCTATGTCGCCCGCACCGGTATAGACCTGCCGGAGGAACCGGAGGCGCGCAAGGCCTTCCCGGATCCGGAAAGCCTGACCCATCCGATCCGGGAACTGGATCTGGAGAAAGAAGGCATCACCACCATCCTCTGGGCCACCGGCTTCCGCCAGGACTTCACCTGGATGAAGGTGAATGCCTTTGACGCGCACGGCCGCCCGCAGCATCAGCGCGGGGTGTCGAACGAGCCGGGCATCTACTTCTTGGGCCTGCCCTGGCAGTCGCGGCGCGGCTCGACCTTCATCTGGGGGGTCTGGCATGACGCCAAGCATGTGGCCGACCAGATCGCCATTCAGCGTGACTATGAAGCCTACCGCGGCCCCGCCGAACGCCGCGCGGATCAGGTTTGAGCGCGGGCTTAGCCGCAGCCGAAGCAAGGGATAGCCAGAAGGTGCTTTGGCTGTCCGGCGGCGCGTGAGAGTTTTTCCGGCAAACGCAATATCCGGCCGGCCCCGTCACATCAGGAGGATTTCATGGCCCATACCCGCATCCGCAAGTTCAACACCTCGGACACCTACCCGGAACAGAAGCTGGACAACGACCTGTGCCAGGCGGTGGTGACCCAAGGCGGCAAGACCGTTTACCTGCGCGGCCAGTGCCCGCAGAACCTGGATGATGCGAAGAATATCGAGAGCCACGATCCGGTCGAGCAGACCCATAAGGTGATGCAGAACATCCAGCAGCTGATCGAGGAGTGCGGCGGCTCGATGGAGCATCTGGTCAAGGTGGTGGTCTATATCACCGACGTGCGCCACCGCGAGGCGGTTTACCGCACCATGGGCGAGTATATCAAAGGCGTGCATCCCGTCTCCACCGGCCTGGTGGTGCAGGCGCTGGCGCGGCCCGAGTGGCTGGTGGAGATCGACGGCACCGCCGTTATCCCGGACTGATCCGGAAGCGCGGAGGGGGCTGTCTGCCCCCTCTTGAGCCTGCGGCTCAATTCACCCCCGAGGATATTTCCGGCCAGATGAAGAACGGATCATCGCCAGTGGCTGGTGAGGAGGAGAGACGATGACATTTTCGCTTGTGGCGCGCTGCGCGGAAACGGGCATGTTCGGGGTGGCGATCTCGTCGTCATCGCCTGCCGTGGCGGCGCGCTGTTCCTTTGCCCGCGCGGGCGTTGGCGCGGTGGCGAGCCAGAATGTGACCGACCCCAGCCTGGGTCCCTTGGCGCTGGACCTGATGGAGCAGGGCATGACCGCCGCCGCCGCGGTGGCCAAGGTGCGCGAGATCGGGCGGTTCATCGAATACCGGCAGGTGCTGGCGGTGGATAGTATTGGCGGCACCGCCATTCATTCGGGTCCGAATTCGCTGGGGATCTGGACCCAGGCGGAAGGCCGGGATGTCGCCTCGGGCGGCAACCTGCTGGCCAATGACGGGGTCTGCCAGGTGATCGTGGACGGGTTTCAGGCGGCGGAGGGCCATCTCGGCGACCGGCTGATCGCCGCATTGCGCGCCGGGCTGGCCGCGGGCGGCGAGGCCGGGCCGGTGCATTCGGCCGGCTTGAAGATCGTCGACAAGGTGAGCTGGCCGGTCGCCGATCTGCGCTGCGACTGGACGGAGGAGTGCCCGATTGAGGCCGTCGCCGCCGCCTGGGAAGTCTACAAGCCGCAGCTCGACGCCTATGTCCAGCGCGCGCTCGACCCGCGCGAGGCGCCGTCCTACGGCGTGCCCGGGGACGAATGAGCGGCGGATAGGCGCGGCGCATCAGGGAGAAAGACATGCTGGACTACACTTACGACGACTGGAAAACCCGCGCTGCGGCGCTGACCTTCCGTGGGCAGGCCTTTATTGACGGCACGTTCACGGATGCGGCCTCGGGCAGGACCTTTGCCAGCGTGAACCCGGCGACGGGTGAGGTGCTGGCGCAAGTCGCCGAATGCGATGAGGAAGACGTGAACCGCGCAGTGGCCGCCGGGCGCCGGGCCTTTGAGGACGGGCGCTGGTCGCGGATGGCGCCGGGGGCCCGCAAGGCGGTGATGCTGCGGCTGGCCGATCTGATCCGCGCCAATCTGGAGGAGATGGCGCTGCTGGATTCCCTGGACATGGGCAAGCTGGTGACAGATGCCGCCACCATTGACGCGCCGGGGTCTGCGCATTTCTTCCAGTGGTATGCTGAGGCGATCGACAAGGTATATGACGAGGTGGCGCCGACCGGGCCGGGCGATCTGGCGCTGGTGTCCCGCGTGCCTTTGGGCGTTGTGGGGGCGGTGACGCCCTGGAACTTCCCGCTCGACATGGCGACCTGGAAAGCGGCGGCGGCGCTGGCGGCGGGCAATTCCGTGGTGCTGAAACCGGCGGAGCAATCGCCGCTATCGGCGCTGCGGCTGGCGGAGCTGGCGGCAGAGGCCGGGGTGCCGGATGGGGTCTTCAACGTGGTGCCGGGCTATGGCGCCACCGCGGGCAAGGCGCTGGGGCTGCATATGGATGTGGACTGCCTCGCCTTCACCGGCTCCACCGCCATCGGCAAGATGTTCATGCAGTATTCCGGCCAGTCGAACCTGAAACAGGTCTGGCCGGAAACCGGCGGCAAGAGCCCGAACCTGGTGTTTGCGGATTGCGAGGATCTGGATGCGGCTGCGGACATGGCTGCCTTTGGCATCTTCTTCAATCAGGGCGAGGTCTGTTCGGCCAACTCGCGGCTTTATGTGGAGCGTTCGATCAAGGACGCCTTTGTCGAAAAGCTGATTGCCCGGGCCGAGGCAACCCAGCCGGGTGATCCGCTGGACCCGGCCTCGAAAATGGGCGCCATCGTGGATGAAAAGCAGACCGAGGGCATCATGCGCTTCGTTGAGGCGGGCAAGGCGTCGGCCAACCTGGTCGCGGGCGGTGCGCGTGTCACTGTGGATGGCAAGGGCTGTTTTGTGCAGCCGACGATTTTCGACGATGTCAGCCACGATAACCCGCTGGCACGGGATGAGATTTTCGGCCCCGTCCTGTCGGTAATCCCGTTTGACAGCGAGGAGGAGGCCGTCGCCATGGCCAATGACTCGATTTACGGGCTGGCGGCCTCTGTCTGGACCGACAACCTCAGCCGCGCCTGCCGGGTGGCGGACAAGCTGCATGTGGGCACAGTCTCCGTCAACACGGTGGACGCGCTGTCGGCGCAGACGCCGTTCGGGGGCATGAAGCAGTCCGGTTTCGGGCGGGACCTGTCCTTGCACTCGCTGGAGAAGTACACTGCCCTGAAAACCACCTGGATCAAGTACAAAGCCTGATCAGCCTAACCCCGGGAGAGCCTGCCCTTGCCAGTCAGATACACGCTGCGCCAGCTGGAGTATTTTGTCGCCGTGGGGGAGGCGGGCTCTATCGCGCTGGCCTCGGAGAAAGTGAACGTGTCGTCGCCGTCGATTTCGGCGGCGATTGCCCAGCTGGAGCAGGAATTCGGGCTGCCGCTGTTTGTGCGCCAGCACGCCCAGGGGCTGGCGCTGACCCAGGCGGGGCGGGTGATGCTGGAGCAGGCCCGCACCGTGCTGCGCGAGGCTGACCGGCTGATGGACATCGCAGGCGATATCTCCGGCCAGGTGCGGGGGCCGCTGGCAATCGGCTGCCTGGTGACCTTTGCCCAGGTGGTGCTGCCTGCCGTGCGGCGCGGGTTCGAGGACAGGTATCCGGATGTGAACGTGCGCCAGATCGAGCTGGACCAGGCGGCGATCTTCAGCGGCATCCGGCGCGCGGAGCTGGACATTGCGCTGACCTACAACCTGGATATTCCGGCGGACCTGCGCTTTGTCACCCTGGCGGAGCTGCCGCCCTATGCGCTGGTGGGTGAGGATCATCCGCTGGCGGATCTGCCGGAGGTCACAGTGAAGGAGCTGCGCGAGCATCCGATGGTGCTGCTGGACCTGCCGTTCAGCGCGGAATATTTCCTGTCGTTCTTCCATGAGGCCGGGATCAAGCCCAATGTGGCCGAGCGCACCCGCGACATGGCGGTGATGCGTAGCCTTGTGGCCAATGGCTACGGCTATTCGATTGCCAATATCCGCCCGGTCAATGACCAGTCCCCCGATGGCAAGACGCTGAAGTTTATCCCGCTGAAGGGCGATTTGCGGCCGATGCGGATGGGGCTGCTGATGGCGCCGGACTCGGAGAATTCGATCACCATCCGCTCCTTCGTTGAACACTGCGCAGAGCTGGTGAAGGACGGCGCGCTGCCGGGGCTGAACGCCGCGCCCCAGGGCTAGGCCACCGGCTTAGCGGCAGGCTAATCAATGCTTCCGCAAGCTGAACTTTAGCGCCCCTGCCAGTCCTGTACCCTTTGGGCACTCTTGCACGAAGGAGATGGAAATTGCGCGATCCCCGCTATGACATTCTGTTCGAGCCGATGAAGATCGGCCCGCTCACAGCCAAGAACCGGTTTTACCAGGTGCCGCACTGCAACGGCGGCGGCTATCGCGACCCCTCTGCTGCGGCGGCGATGCGGGGCATCAAGGCAGAAGGCGGCTGGGGGGTGATCTTCACCGAACAGTGCGAGATGCATCACACTTCGGAAATCACCCCGTTCATCGAACTGCGCCTGTGGGAGGACAAGGATATCCCGCAGCTGCGCCGGATGTCGGAAAAGATGAAGACCCGCGGCGCGCTGGCCGGGATTCAGCTGGCCTATTCCGGGATCAACGGCCCGAACCTTTATTCCAAGGAGGTGCCGCTGGCGCCCTCCGCCCTGCCCATCCGCACCTTCACCAATGACCCGGTGCAGGCCCGCGCGCTGGACAAACAGGACATCAAGGACCTGCGCCGCTGGTTCGTGAATGCGGCGAAACGGTCCAAGGCGGCGGGGTTCGACCTGATCTGCCTGTATGGCGCGCATGGGTTCGGCATTTTCCAGCACTTCCTGAGCCGCGCCACCAACCAGCGCTCGGATGAATACGGCGGCAGCCTGGAGAACCGGGCGCGGTTCAGCCAGGAAGTTATCGCGGATATGCGCGACGCCGTGGGCGACACCATGGCGATCACTTTGCGGGTCAGCTTGGATGAAACCATCGGCGAGCTGGGTTTCTCCAACGCCGAGGTGCGCGACTATATCGAGATGAACAAGGACCTGCCGGATCTCTGGGACCTGGCGCAGGGGACGTGGGAGGATTGCTCCGGCCCGAGCCGCTTCAAGGAGGAAGCCGCGCAGGAACAGCTGGTGCGCGGCATACATGAGCTGACGGAGAAGCCCATTGTGGGCGTCGGCCGCTTCACCAGCCCGGACGTGATGGCCAGGATGGTGAAATCCGGCACGCTGGACTTCATCGGCTGCGCACGGCCCTCGATTGCCGACCCCTTCCTGCCCAAGAAGATCGAGGAAGGCCGTATCGAGGACATCCGCGAATGCATCGGCTGCAACATCTGCATCACCGGCGACATGACGATGTCGATCAGCCGCTGCACCCAAAACCCGACCTTCATGGAGGAATGGCGCAAGGGCTGGCATCCGGAGAAGATGAACACCAAGGGCGGCAGCTCCAACGTGCTGGTTGTGGGCTCCGGCCCCGCCGGTCTGGAGGCCGCCTGGGCGCTGTGCCGCCGCGGCTATGACGTGGCGGTGGCCGAGGCCAAGGACGTGATCGGCGGCCGTGTCACGCGCGAGCGCCAGCTGCCGGGGCTGAACGCCTGGGGCCGTGTGGTCGACTACCGCGACTATCAGCTGAGCCAGCGGCCGAATGTGGAGATCTACCGCGAAAGCCCGCTGGATGCGGACAGCATCCTGGAGTTCGGGTTTGAGAACGTCTGCATCGCCACCGGCTCCACCTGGCGCCGCGACGGGGTGTCCCGCCAGCATGTGGTGCCGATGCCGGTTTCTGAAGGCGCCAAGGTCTATACCCCTGACGACCTGATGGATGGCACCATCCCCGAAGGCCGCGTGGTGGTCTATGACGATGACCACTACTACATGGGCGGGGTTCTGGCCGAGCTTTTGGCCTCGAGGGGCGCGCAGGTGACGCTGGTCACGCCGTCGGCCTATGTCAGCGACTGGACCAACAACACGCTGGAGCAGGTGGCCATCCACCCGCGCCTGGTCGAGGCCGGGGTGGAAATTGTGCTCAATCAGGGCATTACCGAAATCCACGCCGGCCGCGTTGTCAGCAATTGCACCTACACGGACCGCACCTGGAATATCGAGGCGGACGCGGTGGTGATGGTCGCCTCGCGCCTTGGCAACGATGCCCTTTACGAAAACCTCCTCACCCGCCAGGCGGAATGGCTGGACGCAGGCATCAAATCGGTCAAACTGATTGGTGATGCGAACGCGCCGGGGCCGATTGCGTGGGCAACTTACGCAGGCCACCGCTATGCGCGGGAGCTGGACGGGCCGGACATCGGCGATGCGCTGCCGTTCCGCCGCGAGATCACCGAGCTGGCCGCAGAGTGAGGAGAAAGGTGATGAGTGACGCAGTTTACAAGACGGTTGACGTGGTGGGCAGCTCCGCCAGCAGCATCGAGGACGCGGTGAGCGGGGCGATTGCCCGGGCGTCCAAGACCATCGACCACATTGGCTGGTTTGAGGTGGGCGAGATCCGCGGCCATGTCGAAGACGGCAAGGTCGCCCACTATCAGGTCGGCCTCAAGATCGGGTTCCGGCTTGACTGACCTTGCCAGAACGCTGGAGATCCTGGAGCGGCTGACCGGTTTTGACACGGTCAGCCGCAACTCCAACCTGGATCTGGCCGCCTATGCGGAGGGGGTTCTGGCCGGGCATGGCTTTGCGGTGACGCGCATCCCGTCGCCGGATGGTTCGAAAACGGGGCTTTATGCCGAAAAAGGCCCGGCGGGGCCGGGGGTTCTGTTGTCGGCGCATACCGATGTGGTGCCGGTGGACGGGCAGGATTGGACCCGCGATCCCTTCCGCCTGACCCGCGAAGGCGAGCGCGTCTATGGCCGCGGCACCACCGACATGAAGGGCTATGTGGCCAGTGTTCTGGCGCTGGCGGGGCGGGCGGCAACGGCGGATTTGAAAGAACCTTTGAAGATTGTCCTTTCTTATGACGAGGAAATCGGCTGCGTTGGCATTCAAGAGATGCTGGAGCGTCTGGCGCCGCTGACCGGCAGCCCGCGCGCCTGTTTCGTGGGGGAGCCGACGGAGATGCAGGTGGCCACCGGCCACAAGGGCAAGGCCGCCCTGCGCGCCATCTGCCACGGCCAGAGCGGCCATTCCGCCCTCGCACCGGAATTCACCAACGCATTGCACCTGGCGGCGGACTTCCTGTCCGAACTGCGCGCGCTGCAGGCGGATTTCGCCGCCAACGGCGCGCGGGATGCGGCCTATGATGTGCCCTATGCCACTGTGCACGCAGGCAAAATGTCCGGCGGCACCGCGCTTAACATCGTGCCGGACCGGGCCGAGCTGACGTTTGAATACCGCCATCTGGCCGCCGACCGGGCGGAAGACATTCTGGCCCGCATTCAGGCGGCGGCGGACCGTGTCATTGCCCGTTATCCGGCGCCGGCGGCGCATATCGGGGTGCAGCAGTACAACGCATACCCCGGTCTCGACGTGCCGCCGGACAGCCCCGTCGTGGCTTACGCCCGGAAACTCGCCCGCAGCAACAATTCAACCAAAGTGGCTTTTGGCACCGAAGCCGGGTTCTTTGCCCAGCTGGGAATCCCCACCGTGGTCTGCGGCCCGGGGTCAATGGCGGGGCAGGGGCACAAGCCGGACGAGTATCTGGAACTGAACCAGCTGGCCGCCTGCGATGCGATGATGGACCGGATCCTGGAAGACCTGACCGGCTGAGGCCGGAGCTTAACGCTCCGGCTCCTTCAGCATGGCCGCAGCCGTTAAAATTTGCTCGGTTTTGTCAGCTGACAATTTCCCGGATTCCGCCAGCACCTCGCGGAGGCTGCGGCCGCTGGCCAGGGCTTCCTTGGCGATCTTTGCGGCGGCGTCATAGCCCAGGTACGGGGCCAGGGCTGTGGCCAGCACCAGGCTGTTGTCGAGCAGCGCGGCGCAGCGGTCCTCGTTGGCGGTGATCCCCTTCACGCATTTCTCTGTCAGGACTTCGATGGCATTCTTCAGAATGCGGATGGATTCCAGCAAGTTATAGGCCACCACCGGCTCCATCGCATTAAGCTGCAACTGCCCGGCCTCGGCGGCCATGGTGATGGTCAGGTCATTGCCGATCACTTGGTAACAGACCTGATTGACCACCTCCGGGATCACGGGGTTGACCTTGCCCGGCATGATCGAGGACCCCGCCTGCACCGCCGGCAGGGTGATCTCTCCAATTCCCGCGCGCGGGCCGGAGGACAACAGCCGCAGGTCGTTGCAGATCTTCGAGAGCTTCACCGCCACACGTTTCAGGATACCGGAATAGGTGACAAAGGCGCCGAGGTCGGAGGACGCTTCGACCAGGTGGCCCGCCTGGGTCAGATCAAACCCCGAAAGCTCCGACAGGCAGCGCAGCGCCAGCGGCGCATAGCCGGGCTCGGCATTGACGCCGGTGCCGATGGCGGTGCCGCCCAGGTTCACTTCGGTCAGCAGCCGGCTGACATCGCGCAGCCGGTCGATATCCTCGCCCACGGTGACGGCAAAGGAGGCAAATTCCATCCCCAGCGACATCGGCACCGCGTCCTGCAGCTGGGTGCGGCCCACCTTGGCGATGCCGTCAAAAGCCCGGCCGCGTTCGTCAAAGGCCTGCTGCACCCTGTGCAGCGCCTCGCACAGCGGCGCGGTGCTGGCCAGAACCGCCAGCCGGATGGCGGTCGGGTAGACGTCATTGGTGGACTGGCCGTGGTTCACGTCGTCGTTGGGGTGCAGATGCGCGTAGTCGCCGGGGCGGTGGCCCATCTGCATCAGGGCCAGATTGGCGATCACCTCATTGGCGTTCATGTTGGTGGATGTGCCGGCCCCGCCCTGGATCATGTCGACGCTGAAATGCTCATGATGCTGCCCGGAGATGATTTCCGCACAGGCCGCGGTGATCGCTGCGGCCTTGTCCTGTGCCAGCCCGCCGGTTTCGGCATTGGCGCTGGCGGCGGCGGATTTCACCATCGCCAGGGCCCGCACCAGCGCCGGGAAATGCGACAGCGGAACACCGGTGATCGGGAAGTTCTGCCGCGCCCGCTCTGTCTGGATGCCGTGCAGGCTGTCTGCGGGCAGGTCCACCTGCCCGATCGTGTCTCGTTCCGTGCGGGTGCCTTGCATCGTCTCACCGTTTCGCTGTTGGGAATGCCGCCCCCAGCTTAGCGGTACCTGAGCGCAGGCCAAAGACACGGTTTCCGCCGCAAGGCTTAGGGGCAGGCAAACCCGGAGCGATATACTGTAAGGCATTGATTTTGAACGCATATCAAAGATTAGGCAAAGACTAACATTTGCTGAGGGAGTCAATTCTTAGTGCAGCCCCCGGGCCTTCCTATGCTGGATCAAACGAAACGCGGCAGACGGGGAGGCGCAAGTGCCCGGCAACAAGACAGATGCGATTGATGTGCGCAATGCGGTCAAACGCTATGGGGATTTCACCGCCCTCAAGCGCATTTCGCTGACCATCAAGGACAATGAGTTCTTCACTCTGCTGGGGCCTTCGGGCTGCGGCAAGACCACGCTGCTCAGGATGATCGCGGGTTTCGAGGATGTGACCGAGGGCGAGATCCTGCTGTTCGGCGACGAGATCGAAAGCCTGCCGCCGCATCAGCGGCCCGTGAACACAGTGTTCCAGAACTATGCGCTGTTCCCGCATATGACGATCCTGGACAACGTGGCCTTTGGCCTGGAGATGCGCGGCAAGTCCAAATCCGCCGCCCGCAAACGCGCGGGCGAGATGCTGGAGCTGGTCCAGCTGTCGCAATTCGCTGCCCGCAAGCCGTCCCAGCTCTCAGGCGGCCAGCAGCAGCGTGTGGCGCTGGCGCGTGCGCTGGCGCCACAACCAAAAGTCCTGCTTCTGGATGAGCCGCTGTCGGCGCTGGACCTGAAGCTGCGTAAAGCCATGCAGCTTGAGCTGAAGCACCTGCAGCGCGAGACCGGGATCACCTTCATCTTCGTGACCCACGACCAGGAGGAAGCGCTGACCATGTCCGACCGCATCGCGGTGATGTCGGCGGGGGAGATGCAGCAGCTGGGCACCCCGACCGAGATCTATGAGCAGCCGCGCAACATGTTCGTGGCGGATTTCATCGGTGAAACCAACCTGTTGGAGGTCTCCGTCGATCAGGTGATGAATGGCCGCGCGGTCTGCCACCTGGGCGGCGGCCATGCGCTGACCTGCAACTCGGTGGACGGCATCGGCGCAGGCGCCAAGGTGCATATGTCGGTGCGGCCTGAACGCCTGTTCATGTCCGACGTGCCGGTGGAGGCCGAGAGCCTCAAGGGCCGGGTCGCCGAGAATATTTTTGTGGGCACCGACATCAGCACACTGGTCGATCTGGCCGAGGGGCCGCAGTTCATCGTGCGCACCTCCAATTCCGACCGCGGCAACAAGCGGATCTTTGAGCCGGGCAGCGAGATTTTCGTCAACATGGAGCTGGGGGCCGGGCGCCTCCTGATGGACTGATGGCAGCAGGCGCAGCAAGCGGCGGCTCGGCCCGCGCAGATACCTACAAGGACGCCCGCGGCTGGCTGCTGCTGCCGTCCTGGGCGGTGCTCGGCATCTTTGTGCTGGGTCCCGTCTGCATGATGCTGATCTATTCCTTCCTGACCAAGGAATTCCGCGGAGGGGTGATCTGGGAACCTTCACTCGCGGCTTATGACCAGTTCTTCTTTGACCGCGGGCTGTTCGGAGATGAGCCGCCGAAGCTCGAGTGGACCTACATCACCATCTTCTGGCGCTCGATCTGGCAGGCCGGCGCGGCGACGCTGCTCAGCCTTCTGATCGGCTTCCCCACCGCCTATTTCATCGCCACGCGGCCCGAGAATGTTCGGCCCGTCTGGGTGTTCCTGATCACCATCCCCTATTGGGTGAACCTGCTGATCCGCACCGTGAGCATGAAATTCCTGCTGCGCGATCAGGGGCCGCTCAATGACTTCCTGATCGGCACCGGGCTGATCGACAGCCCGATCCACATCGTCAACACCAACTTTGCGGTGCAGCTGGGGCTGTTCTACTCCTACCTGCCGTTCATGGTGCTGCCGGTCTATGCGGCGGTGGAGCGCTATAACTTCTCGCTGTCTGAGGCGGCGGCGGATCTTTATGCCAGCAAATGGACCACCCTGCGCCGCATCGTGCTGCCCGCGGTGAAACCGGGCGTGGTGGCGGGCTGCATCCTGGTGTTCGTGCCCTCAATGGGCTCCTTCCTGGCGCCGGATCTTCTGGGCGGGGCCAAGAACTTCATGATCGGCTCGCTGATCGAGGAGCAGTTCAAGGGCAACGCCGGCAACTGGCCGTTCGGCGCCGCGGCTTCGATGATCCTGCTGACCATGGTTCTGATCATCCTGATGTTCTCTGCCCGCCAGCAGGCCAAAGCAGACCAGGCAGGGAGCTAAACCATGGCGCATGTGAATGAAAATATCAAAACCTACAAAGGTTTCCGCGCGATCACCCTGTCGTGCCTGGTGGTGCTCTATGCCCCCTTGGTGATCGTCACCGTCTACAGCTTCAACGCCTCCCAATCGATCACCAACTGGGAGGGGCTGTCGTTCCGATGGTACGCGGACGTGTTCACCGGACCGGAAAGCGCCAAGTTCAAGAGTGCGGCCTTCAACAGCTTCACCATCGCCATAATGGCGGCCACCGCCAGCACGATGATTGCCACATTGGCAGCCACCGCCATGGTGCGCGGCGGCCAGTTCAAGATGCGCACCGTGTCCTTTGGCCTGATCTCACTGCCGCTGATGGTGCCGGAGATCGTGACCGCGGTGGCGACCCTGATCTTCTTCAACGCCATCGGCTTCACCCGCGGCTACCTGACCATCCTGGTGGCTCATATCGCCTTCTGCATCCCCTTTGCCTATCTGCCGATCTCGGCCCGGATGCAGGGGATCGAGGACAGTTTCGAGCAGGCGGCGATGGACCTTTATGCGACCCGCAGGCAGGCCTTCACCAAGATCCTGATGCCGCTGATGGCACCGGGCATCATCTCGGGCTTCCTCTTGGCCTTCATCGTCTCGCTGGACGACTTCATCATCACCAATTTCGTCAAGGGCGCGGGCGTCGAGACCCTGCCCACCGCGATCTTCGGTTCGGTCAAGCAGGGCATCAAACCCAACATCATGGCGATCTCGACCATGCTGCTGAGCGTCTCGGTGGTGATGGTCACCATCAGCTACTTCGTCAGCAAATCCGACAGCACAAACTGATCCAACACGGGAGGAACCTCATGAAAAATTTGCTTAAATCCAGCGCCGCCGCGCTAGCGCTGAGCCTTGCAGCCAACGCCGCCGCCGCCGAGGGCAAGCTGGTCTTGTACCACTGGTTCGAATACATGCCGCAGGAGCTGTTGGAGAAGTTCACCGCAGAGACCGGAATCGAGGTGACGATGGATACCTACGATTCCAATGAATCCATGCTGGCCACATTGAAGGCGGGCGGCATGGGCACTTATGACCTGGCAGTGCCGGGCGATTACATGGTCAAGATCATGGCCGGAGAGGGCCTGCTGGACACCATCGGCGAGGGCGAGCTGGCCAATAAGGACAACATCGCGCCGGAGTGGGCCGATCCCGGCTTTGATCCGGGAAGGGCGCATTCCATTCCCTACCAGTGGGGCTCGACCGCCTTTGCGGTGAACCGTGATGCCTATGGCGGCGATATCCTGACCACCGGCATCCTGTTCGAGCCGCCGGCGGAGCTGTCGGGTAAGATCAACGTGCTGGACAGCCAAGGCGAGATGATGGCGCTGGGATCGTTGCATCTGGGCATCCCGCAGTGCGCCACCGACCGGGAGCAGCTGAAGGCGCTGAATGCGATGCTGCAGGGGGCCAAGCAGCATTGGGCCTCGTTCAACTCCGACACCGCCAAGGAGGTGCTGGTTTCCGGCGATGCCGCCGCGGGGATGATCTATGACGGCTTTGCCGCCAAGGCGCGCGCCGAAGGGGCCAATGTGGAATATGCCTTCCCCAAGGAAGGCTATGTGGTCTGGATGGACAATGTGGTGCTGCTGAAGGACGCGCCGAACCGGGAGAACGCGCTGAAATTCATGGATTTTCTGCTGGAGCCCGAAAACATCGCCGCAGTCACCAACTATGCCCAGTATAACGCTGGTGTGGCCGGCACCGAGGCCTATCTGAACGCGGACCTGGCTGCGCTGCCGGAGCGGAACCCGCCCGCGGCAGCGGGAGAGGGCGTGTTCATCGAGGTCTGCGACCAGCAGACCCAGGCGGTTTACGACCAGATCTGGACCAACCTCAAAAAATGACCGCCGAAGCGAGGGGGCTGTCTGCCCCCTCGCGCTCCCCCGAGAATATTTCCGGCAAGAGGAAGGGAGGAGTGTCTTTAGACCGCGTCTGAGGCCAGCCGGGTTGCAATTCACGCCGGCGGTGGCCTAGGCGGCCCGCCGCGCTATGTGATGGCGCAGCTATGGGTTGTTCCGCCCGGGCGTATGTGCCGCCCGGGCTGGCCTGTGGCGGGACGGGGCCGGCAGCGGTCCGCGTCAGTTGCACGGGCTAACGCGGGGCAATTCGCCATGAAGACCAGCGTCCGGAATGTTATTGTGCTTGGCGGCACCGGGTTTCTCGGCCAGCGGGTGGTGCGCCGGCTGCAGGACCGCGGCTGCCCGGTCAGCGCCGGAACCCGGTCGCCGGATGCAGCCGCTTCTTATCACAGCAGCTGGGACACCGGGGTCCGGCTGGTGGGCATGGATCTCGCGGACCCGGACTCGCTGGCACGGGCGCTGGAGGGGGCCTCGGCTGTGGTCAATTGCATCGGGTTTTATGACGAAACCCGCCAGCAGAGCTTTCAGGATGTGCACACCGATGCCGCCCGGCAGATCGCCCGGCTGGCGCGTGACAGCGGTGTTCAGCGGCTGGTCCACATTTCCGGGATCGGCGCCAGCCTGCAATCGCCCTCCGCCTATGTGCGGGCCCGGGCTGAGGGTGAGGCCGCCGTGCGCAGCGTCTTTCCGGGCGCCATCATCCTGCGGCCCAGCGTGATGTTCAGCCGCAGCGGCGCCTTTTTCGGCGATCTGCAGAAGATCGTCGATCACCTGCCGGTCATCCCGCTGTTCGGCAGCGGGCGCACGCGGCTGCAGCCAGTATGGGCGGGCGACGTGGCCGAAGCCATCTGCCGGATCCTGGATGGCGCGCGGGCGCCCCGCAAGGTGTTTGAGCTGGGCGGGCCGGATGTCTTCACCTACCGGGAAATCCTGCGGCGGCTGGCCGCCCGCTCCGGCCGCAGGCGGCTGCTGCTTCCGGTGCCCTTTGCGCTGTGGCGCGCGGGCGCGGCGCCGCTGTCGCTGCTGCCGCGGCCGCCGGTGACCCAGGCGCAGATCGCCCTTATGGAGCAGGACAATACCGTGGGGGAGACGATGGCGGGATTCACCGATCTCGGGATCACCCCGCACTCCGCCATTGCCATGGGGCTGGTCTGAGCGGCGGGCAGTCAAATCCCTTTGCTTCAACCGGAATTCCCCGCACCAGGCCACTTGCCCGGTGCGGGGAGCGGCTCAGGCGAAGCTGACGCCGTTCAGGTTCATCGGCAGCTCTGTCACCCGCGGGCCGTCCGCCGCGATGGCATTGGCCAGCGCCGGGGCAGCGGGCGGGGTGCCGGGCTCGCCCACACCGGTTGGCATCTCGGCAGAGGGCACGATATGCACCTCGATGGCGCCGATATCGCCGATGCGCAACGGCTCGTAATCGGGGAAGTTGAACTGATCGACAACGCCCTCGGTCAGGGTGATCTCGTTGCGCATGGCATGGCCCAGGCCGTAGCCGATGCCGCCTTCCATCTGCGCCTTGATCACATCCGGGTTGACGGCGATGCCGCAATCCACCGCGCAGGTGACCTTTTCGATCTTCACCCCGTCATCGGCATTGCCGGAAATCTCCACCAGCTCGGCCACGTAGCTGCCAAAGCTCTTGTGGACGGCGATGCCCTGGCTGCGGCCCTCCGGCGCGCTGCCCCAGCCGCCCTTGTCGGCGGCCAGTTTCAGGACGCCCGCCAGCCGCTGCTGATCGGCGCCGCCGCCCTCCAGCAGGGCGAGGCGGAACTCCACCGGGTCGCGGCCGGCAGCGCGGGCGGCTTCGTCCATCATCACCTCCATCACATAGGCCGTGTGGGTGTGCCCGACTGAGCGCCACCACAGGACGGAGGTCGCCTTGGCCACGTCGGTGAGCCCGGTGAACTGCCCCGGGATCCTGTAGGGGGTGTCCGCCACGCCCTCGACCGAGCTGTGATCGACGCCGCCGTGCACCATCATGCTCTCAAACGCTGTGCCTTTCAGGATCGACTGCGCGGCGATGCGGTGGTCCCAGCCGGTGATATTGCCTTCCGCGTCCAGGCCCACCCGCACCCGGTGCGCCACGGCGGGGCGGTAATAGCCGCCGGTGATGTCATCCTCGCGCGACCAGACCAGTTTCACCGGGCGGGTGCGGTCGGTCAGGGCAAAGGCCAGCGCCGCCTCCACCTGGTAATCCGCCGTGGGTGTGGCGCGGCGGCCGAAGGAGCCGCCGGCAAACATCGTGTTGATGCGGACCTTCTCCATCGGCAGCTGGAAGATCTGCGCCATCGCCATATGCGGGCCGGAGGGGAACTGGCAGCCGTCGTGCAGGGTGACGCCGCCGTCCGCGTCCGCCTCGATGGTGCAGGTGAGCGGTTCCATCGGCGCATGCGCCAGCAGCGGGAAGTAGAAAGTCTGCTCCACCACCTGCGCTGCCCCTTCGATCTGCTCTGTGGTGGCGGCCTGGTCCGCGCCGGTCACGTTATACTCCGGCTCCGTGTTAACTGCGGCGAGCAGCTCTTCGCGGATCTGGTCCGAACTGCGGCTTTCGGCGTTTGAGAAATCCCAGTCCACCGTGATCGCATCGCGGGCCTGGAACGCGGCCCAAGTGTCCTCGGCATAGACCGCGACGCCCGCCTGGTTGGGCAGCACGGCGGCGCGGATGTAGCCTTTGACTTCCTTGGCGCCGGCATCGTCGAACCCGCTGGCCAGCCCGCCCATCCGCGGGCTGCGGATGATGACGGCAACCATCTGGTCCGGAAGATGCAGGTCCATCGCATACATCGCGGTGCCGTTGGTCTTGGGCAGGGAGTCCTTGCGCTTGACCTGCGGGTTGCCGATCAGGCGGAATTCGCTGGGGTCCTTCAGCCGCGGCTCTGCCGGGGCCTCCATCTGCGCGGCGTCGGCGACAAACTCTGCCAGCGGCGCCTCTTGGCCTGCGCCCTTGATGACGCCATCCTCCAGCGTCAGCTCGGCGGCGTCGGCGCCCCAGGCCTCGGCGGCAGCCTTGATCAGCATCTCACGCGCGGCGGCTCCGGCCTGGCGGTATTGCATAAAGGAATTGGCCATCGCGGTGGAGCCGCCGGTGCCCTGCATCTGGCCGAACGCCAGGTTGGCATAGCGCGTGGCATCGGAGGGCGCGAATTCGTACTGGATTTCCTCCATCGAAACACCCAGCTCCTCGGCGATCAGGGTGGTGAGGCCGGTGGCCGGGCCCTGACCCTTCTCGAAGTGCTTGACGATTGCGGTGACGGTGCCGTCTGCGCTGATCTTCACAAAGGGGTTCAGCTGCGCCGGCGCGGCGCCTGCGGCCAAGGCGCCGTTGGGGCGGACGCCGACATACAGGACGGCAGCGGCGGCGGCAGCGGATTTGATGAAGCCGCGGCGGGAGGTGTTGAGGGTCATATCAGGCCTCCATCATTTCGGACGCGCGCTGGATCGCGGCGCGGATGCGCTGGTAGGTGGCGCAGCGGCAGGCGTTGCCGTTCATGTAGCTGTCGATCTCTTCTACCGTTGGCTTGGGGTTTTCGCTCAGCAAGCCGACGGCGGACATGATCTGGCCCGACTGGCAGTAGCCGCATTGCACCACGTCCAGCTCCACCCAGGCGTCCTGCACGGCCTTGGACACCTCGGAGTCCAGCCCTTCGATAGTGGTGATCTCGGCGCCCTCGGCGTCCTCGACATAGGTTTGGCAGGAGCGCACGGGTTCGCCGTCCAGATGCACGGTGCAGGCACCGCAGGCGGCCACGCCGCAGCCGAACTTGGTGCCGGTCAGCTTCAGTTCATCCCGGATCACCCACAGCAGCGGGGTTCCGGGCTCGGCCTCGACCTGATGCGTCTGGCCGTTGAGTTTCAATGAAATTGCCATGGCTATGGGGCCTCCCCTTGGCTGGAATGTCAGGTTCAGGATTTTTCGAAGTCGGCAAAGGCGTCGGCGTAATCGGGATGCCAGCGCGACAGGGCCGGGCGGTTCTCCAGGATGTCGCCCAGGGCCCAGGCGACCCGGCGGCGGTCGCGGCCCGGTGTCACGTCGTTGTCGGGGCAGAGGATATAGAAATCGCCCGCCGCCATGCGGGTCAGCAGGTGATCGACGGTCTGCTCGGACGTCCAGGCGGCGGCGGGTTTTTCCGGCATGAAGCTGGCGATCATGCCGGTATAGGTAAAACCGGGCACGAACAGATGCGCGGTGATGGGCGCATCGGCCTGACGCAGGTCATGGGCCAGCATCTCCGTCAGCACCTTCACGCCAGCCTTGGAGACATTGTAGCCCGGGTTGCCCGGCGGTGTGGTGATGCCCTGTTTAGAGCCGGTGTTGACCACTACCGCAGGGCGCGCGGCGCCGATCATCCGGGGCAGGAAGGCGTGCACACCGTTCAGCACGCCAAAGAGGTTTACCTCGATCATGGCGCGCCAGGCGTCCGGGTGTTCCCAGCTGCCGGAGGGGCGGGCGATGCCTGCGTTGTTCATCAGCACCGCGACTTCGCCCGCGTCAAAGGCGGTGTCGGCCAGGGCCGTGAGGTCCTCGGGTTTGCTGACGTCGGTTGGAACCGCCAGCACCGGTGCGCCGGCCTTCACCTGGCTGCGCAGCTTATCCGCCGCCTGGTCCAGCGCCTCGCCCGGCAGGTCGGCCAGCACCACCCCCAGCCCAGCCTGGGCAAACCGTTCGGCTGCCGCAAAGCCAACGCCGCTGGCGCCGCCGGTCACCACCGCCAGGCCGCCTGCTGCAATCGCGTCTTTGTACATGAGATGTCCTCCCGGAAGCGTTGTGCCGCCAGGGCTTGCCGCCGCCCCGGCTGTGTTTGTTGCAGCAAAAGGTAGGGCGCGCGGGACGGATTGCCTTGCCTGATCCTCCGGATGATCTGCCTGATCCTCCGGCGCGCCGGGAATTGCGGTTCTTTCGCCGCCGCCGCCCGCCTATATTCAGGGCGAAGAGGAGGACCGCCCATGGTGCCGCAGGATCTGATCGACGACGTTGCCGCATTTGTCCGCAGCAAGGGCGCGCCGGAAGACGGGTGCGAGACCGGGGTCGATGGGCTGTTTGCCTTTTGCCGCGAGACCCCGACCGCGTTTCAGGCGATGGTCTATGAGCCGGTCATGTGCCTGGTGCTGCAGGGCGCCAAGGAAGCGCACTTGGAGGACCGGGTGATCCGATACGGCGCGGGCATGTCGCTGATCGTCAGCCACGCGCTACCGGTCACGGCCGGGGTGATCGACGCTGCGCCGGACAAGCCCTATGTCTCGCTGGCGCTGCGGCTGGACTTGGCCACCGCGCGCAGCCTGTATGATGAAATCGGCGCGGCGGAGGGGCAGCAGCGGGGCACACATTCGATGAGCGTCGCGGACAGCGACGCGGCGCTGACCGATGCGATGGCGCGGCTGTTCCGGCTGTCGCGGGACCCGGTCGAGGTGCAGGCGCTGGCGCCCCTGGTGCTGAAGGAGATCCATTTCCGCCTCCTGCGGGCCCAGCACGGCGGAATGCTGCGGCAGCTGCTGCTGCACGAAAGCCCGGCAAGCCGGATTTCCAAGGCCATTGCGCTGATCCGCACCGGCTACAAGGCGCCGATTGCGGTGGCAGAGCTGGCCGCCGCGGCGGGGATGAGCCAGTCGACCTTCCACGAGCATTTCAAGTCGCTCACCTCCACCACGCCGCTGCAATACCAGAAGGAGCTGCGCCTGCTGGAGGCGCGCCGCCTGCTCATGAGCGGCGGCAAGTCGGTGGCTTCGGCGGCGTATGACGTGGGTTATGAAAGCCCGACCCAGTTCAGCCGGGAATATGCCCGCAAGTTCGGTGTCCCGCCGCGGGACGAGAAGCCGGTACCGGCGGTAGCGTCCTAGGCAGGCTTTTCGACGGCCTGCCCGGTGCACCACCGCGTCAGAGCTTGATCACCGCCATCTTATCCTGGGTCATGTCATGCATCGTGTAGCCGATGCCGCCGGTGTTGTAGCCGGACTGGCGGCGGCCGGCGAATGGCATCCAGTCAACGCGGAAGGCGGTGTGGTCGTTGACCATGACCGCGGTGGCATCGAGCTGGCGTACTGCCTGCATCGCGGTGTCAAGGCTTTGGGTGAAAACCGCGGCCTGGAAGGCATAGGGCAGGCTGTTGGCGGCCTCAATCGCCTGCGGAATGCTGTCGGTGCTGTAGACGCAGATCACCGGGCCAAAGATTTCCTGCTGCGAGACGCGGGCATCCGCGGGCGGGTCCAGCAGAACGGTGGGGGCATAGGTGGTCTCGCCCAGGCGCTTGCCGCCTGCCAGCAGTCCGGCGCCGCCGTCCAGTGCCTCGTTCACCCAGTCCTCGACCCGGTCGACCTCGCCCGGGCGGATCAGCGGGCCGCAGTCGACGGTTGGGTCGGTCGCGTCGCCCACTTTCAATGCCTGCGCCGCCTCAGCCAGCCTCTGCGCGATTTCTTGGGCCTTGGCGGCGGGGGCGAAGACCCGCTGGACCGAGACGCAGACCTGGCCGGAGTGGTAGAAACCGCCCTTGGCCAGCAGAGGGATCATCGCGTCGATCTCTGCATCCTCTGCCACGATCACCGGCGCGGCGCCGCCGTGTTCCAGGGCGCAGCGGGTGCCGGGGGCGAGCTTGGAGCGCAGCATCCAGCCGACGCGGGCGGAGCCGATGAAGGAGAAGAAGCCGACGCGCGGGTCGGTGATCATCCTCTCTGCCACCGCGTTGGAGCAGACCACATCGCGGCACCAGTCCTGCGGCAGCCCGGCCTCGTGCAGCATGGCGACAAAGGCCTGGCACGACAGCGGCGTGTCCTGCGCGGGCTTCACGATCACCGGGCAGCCGGTGGCGACGGCGGGTGCCACCTGATGCACGATCAGGTTCAGCGGGTGGTTGAAGGCGCTGGCGGCCACCACCACGCCGATCGGCTCGCGCTGGGTGAAGGCGATGCGGCCCGATCCGGCCTCGGTCAGGTCCATCGGGATTTCCCTGCCGGTCATTTGGCCGATCTCATGCACGCAGAGTTCGACCCCGTCGATGGCGCGCTTGACCTCGACCTTGGCGTCGACCAAGGGCTTGCCGCCCTCACTGGCGATCAACAGGGCCAGCTCGTCAAAGCGGTCCTCCATCAGCCGGGCGGTTTTCTTGAGGATGTCTCTGCGCTGATAGGCGGGCAGCCAGGCATCGCGGTTGCGGAACAGCCCGTGCGCGGTGTCCAGCATTGCGTCGATCCGGTCCCAGTCCGAGGTTTCGACCGTGCCGATGCGTTCCAGGCTGAACGGGTTCACGACGTCTAAGGTATCGGTCATATCAGGCACACCTTGTCCGCCAGTTCCTCAATCAGAACCCGTTGGTTTTCGCTGTAGTCAACTGGCACATCAATCAGGTGCACGCCGCCCGCGTCAAAGGCTTTTTCAAAGGTGGGCAACAGGTCTTCGGTGCGTTCGATCCGGTGGCCGGTGGCCCCGTAGCTGTTTGCGTACTGGACAAAATCAGGGTTGTTGAACTCCAGCCCCCAATCCCCGAACCCGGCGTGCGCCTGTTTCCAGCGGATCATGCCATAGGCGTTGTCGTTCAGCACTGTCACCACCAGGTTGAGACCCAGGCGGACAGCGGTTTCCAGCTCCTGGCTGTTCATCATAAAGCCGCCGTCGCCGCAGATCGCCATCACCCGCCGGTCCGGGTTCAGCTTGGCCGCCATCATCGCCGAGGGCAGCCCCGCGCCCATAGTTGCCAGCGCGTTGTCCAAGAGAACGGTGTTGGGCTGATAGGCCTTGTAGTTGCGGGCATACCAGAGCTTGTAGATGCCATTATCCAGCGCGATGATATCGCATTCATTCATCGCCTTTCGGGTGTCGGCGACCAGCCGCTGCGGGATCACCGGGAAGCGCCCGTCATCGGCGCCTTCGGAGATATGCCCGTCGGTCTCCTGCTTGACGCGCTCGAAATAGCTGCGGTCGAAATCCAGCGGGCCGCCCAGGATCTTGCCCAGCCGGGTGATGGATTGGGCCAGGTCGCCGACCACCTCCAGCTGCGGGAAATAGACCTGATCGACCTGCGCCGCCTTGTAGTTCACATGGATCACCTTGGTGCCGCCTTCCTCCATGAAGAAGGGCGGTTTTTCGACCACGTCGTGACCGACGTTGATGATCAGGTCGGCGCGTTCGATCGCGCAGTGCAGATAGTCGCCATCCGACAGCGCCGCGGTGCCCAGGAACAGGTCCGAGCGTTCATCGACCACGCCCTTGCCCATCTGGGTGTTGAAGAAGGGGATCTGGATCAGGTCGGTGAAGTCGCACAGCGCAGAGCGGGCCTTGCGCCGGTTGGCGCCGGCCCCGACCAGCAGCAGCGGCATTTTGGCGTTGCGGATCATCTCCGCCGCCTCGTTCAGCACCTCATCGCCCGCCACCGCGTAATGGCGCGGGTGCGGCTGCAGGACAGAGGTGTCGGTTTCCTCCGCCGCGATATCCTCCGGCAATTCCAGCAGCACCGCGCCGGGGCGTTCCTCCTCGGCGGTGCGGAAGGCCTCGCGGATCAGCGCGGGGATGGTGTTGCCGTGCACGATCTGCTTGGACATCTTGCAGATCGGGTCGAACAGGTTGACCACGTCGATGATCTGGAAGCGGCCCTGTTTCGATTTCTTGATCGGCTTCTGGCCGGTGATCATGATAAGCGGCATGGCGCCCAGATGGGCGTAGGCGGCGGGGGTGGCGAAATTGGTGGCGCCGGGGCCGAGCGTGGCCATGCAGACGCCCGCCTTGCCGGTCAGGCGGCCATAGGTGGCGGCCATGAAGGCGGCGCCCTGTTCGTGGCGGGTCAGCACCAGCTCGATCTTGGAGGTGCGCAGGGATTCCAGCAGGTCGAGGTTTTCCTCGCCCGGGACGGCAAAGACGTATTCGACGCCTTCGGTTTCCAGCGCGGCAACAAGCAGGTCGGAGGCGTTGGACGGAGCGGGGGGCGCGGAGGGAGTGTCAGGCATAGGGGCTCCTGTTGGTTGAATGGCTTTGGGGCGGCTCATTGCGCGGCGTGCTGCTGTTCCGGCGTCGGATACAGCTCATCCATTGAGACGGAACGGCCGTTACCCAGCACGATGCGCGCGTGGTAGCGTTTCAGCAGCCGCGGCTGTGCCACGCCGCAGCTGTGAGCTATAATACCGACTTCCTTTTTCATGTTCTTGGCATAATAGGCGACGCGTTCGGATTTGCTGGCCGGGTCGAGGCCGAACTGCAGCTTGCGGTCGTGTGTGGTGATGCCGGTGGGGCAGGTGTTCTTGTTGCACTGCAGGGCCTGGATGCAGCCGAGCGCAAACATGAAGCCGCGGGCGGAGTTGACGAAATCGGCACCGGCGCAGAACGCCCAGGCGACCTCTGACGGGTTGATCAGCTTGCCGCTGGCGCAGACCTTGATGCGGTCGCGCAGGCCGTAGCGGATCAGGGTGTCGACGGCCAGCGGCAGGCTTTCGCGCAGCGGCATCCCCATGTTGTCGATCAGGCTCATCGGGGCGGCGCCGGTGCCGCCGTCGGCGCTGTCGATGGTGATGAAGTCCGGGGCGCTTTCGATGCCGCGGGAGAGGACTTCCTGGCACAACCCCTCAATAAACCCATAGGCACCGAGCACCGCCTTGAAGCCCACCGGCTTGCCGGTTACCTCGCGGACATAGGCGATCATGTCCAGCAGGTCGCCAACGCTGTCGATTTCAGGATGACGATTGGGGCTGATTGCATCTTCGCCCGGTGTGAGGCCGCGGATCTCGGCAATCTCCTGTGTCACCTTGGCGCCGGGCAGGATGCCGCCCTTGCCGGGCTTGGCGCCCTGGCTTAGCTTCAGCTCGAACATGCGGACGGTTTCATGCGCGGCCACCGCGCGCAGTTTATCCTCGTCAAAGCCGCCCTCGGGCTTGCGCACACCGAACTTGCCGGTGCCGATCTGGAACACCAGGTCGCAGCCGCCCTCCAGGTGGTAAGGCGACAGGCCGCCCTCGCCGGTGTTGAGCCAGATGCCGGCCTTCTTGGCGCCATGCGACAGCGCCCGCACCGCGGGGACGGAGATGGCGCCATAGCTCATGCCGGAGATGTTGAAGATGGAATCGGTGGTGTAGGGGTGGCGCGTATAGGGGCCGATGGTGAGCGTCGAAGGCGGCGAGGCCTCGTGCGACAGCGAGGGAAACGGGCAATTGGCAAAATAGACCGTGGCGGGACGCCGCAGGTCGCGGGTGGAGCCGAAGGCGATGGTCGAGTCGACATTCTTGGCGGCGCGGTAAACCCAGGAGCGTTCGGCGCGGTTGAACGGCATCTCCTCCCGGTCGAGGGCAAAGAAGTATTGCCGGAAAAACTCTCCAAGGTGCTCGAACAGATACCGGAAGCGGGCAATCACCGGATAGTTGCGGCGCAGGGTGCTGTCGGTCTGTGTCTTGTCGCGGACATACAGAACGATCAGCCACAACAGGCCTGCTCCGATGGCAAATACAAAGAGGTAAGACAGCAATTCGAGCAGCGCCAGGACGGTGCTGGATATCTGGGACATGTTCTCCATCGCTCCTTCAGGGGCTCGGCGGCGGTTGGCTCCGCACGCCCGGCTTATGCCGTTACAGAATGCGCATCGGCCGCAGGTAATGCATTCACGGGCCGATCACTTCCTCAGGAGCCGCGCCGGAGGCGGTATGAAAGCCGCAGGCCCGCAGGGCAGGTGCGCCCTGGGTATAACGGGTGCAGGCCGGTTTGGTTCCGCCCTGCGGCGCGGGCGCCGCTCCTGTTCGCGATACTGCGCCAGCGGGGCGAAAGTTGTCCAGACCGAGGGACGGGCCGGCTGCCTGACACAGGCGGCCGGGTCTGGCGTCAGGCTTCCGCCCTGATACGGAATACCGCCTCAATCTCAACAGCCGCGTATGCGGGCAGGCTTGCGCTGCCGACGGCAAAACGCACATGGTTTGCTTTCTCCGGCCCCAACGCCTGCACCATGAAGTCCGACGCACCGTTCACGACCTTGGGATGTTCGGAGAAATCCGGGTGGGCATTCACGAAACCGCCCAGCTTGATGAGCCGTTCGATCCTGCTGAGATCGCCGATGGCGGCTTTGGCGCGGGCCAGGATGCCGATCCCGCAGCAGCGCGCGGCTTCGATCCCTTGTTCAATATCGATGTCCTGGCCGAGCTTACCTTGGATCGTCTGGCCATCTGGCGCTATGGATATCTGCCCCGAGATATACAGAAACTCCCCATCCACCAGATAAGGGGCGAAATTGCCCAGGGGCCGGGGGGCTTGGGGCAGAATTACGCTAAGGCTTGCCAGGTTCTTTTCAATCGAATTCATGAAATAGCTCCGAAGTTTGATCTGTGTTTGGTAAAAAAGCGCCGGATCAGGGTTAACGCGATCGGCAACCCATGCCCAGACCTGAGCCAGCGTATCGCTGCGCAAAACCAATGGCTTTCCAGCCTGCAGGGTTGTCAGGTTTGTACGGCGGTTGCGGGGTGGTGCCGGCAGGCGTCGCGGACATCCTGGACAAACAGCTCCACCGCGCGCCGGTGGACCTGGCTGCGCCGGGTGGCGAGGGAAAACGCGGAGTGCCAGCGCAGCTGCGGGTGGGTGAGCTCGCGGAACCGGCCTGCGCGCACCCAGGCATCGGCATAATGCACCGGCAGCGGGCCGAGGTACTGGCCGGTTTCGATCAGCATCGCCATCGCCTCCATGTTGGCGACCACCGCCTGGGGGTCGGGGCTGCCGAGATCGGGGGAAACCAGCATGTCATAAGAACGCTGGCAAAGCGCGTGCCGGGCGACCTCCTGCGGGGTGACCTGCTGCTGCGGCAGGGTGAACAGCGGGTGGTCCTGGCCGCAGTAAAGGCGATGTTCCTCGCTGCACAGCTCCTCATAGGCCAGGTCGGCGATCTGGTTGCGGAACGGCGCGATGGCCGCGTGCAGGGCGCCGGTGATCAGCTGCTGGGTCAGATCGGCGGGGGAGGCGACAACGATTTCCAGCCGCACCTCGTTGGGGCGGGCGAGGAAATCTTGCAGGGCGCGGGTCAGGTTGAGGCCGGGCAGGGTGCTGACAGCGTCCACCACGCCGATACGCAGGTCGCCGGTGACGGCATCGCGCAGCTCCAGCAGCTCGGCGTCGAAATCGCGGGCGCTGCGCAGGATATCGCGGGCCTTTTCATACGCGATTTCGCCGCGTTCGGTCAGGCGGAAGCCGCCGCGGCCGCGCTCGCACACCCGGTAGCCGAGCGAGGTTTCCAGATCGCGGATGCGGATGCTGATCGCCGACTGGGTAACTCCCAAGGCATATTGCGCGTCAGAAAACCCGCCGCAGTCGGCGACGGTGACAAAGGTCTCCAGCAGCGTATTGCGCAGAAGCTTCATGGTGCGGATCCTCCCTGCGGTGCGGCAGCAATTACATGAGACTTTTTCATGTGAACATAAGCAATATGAAATAGTTTTATGCTGTACACTGTGCTGAACTGCCGCCAGACAGATAAAGGAAAATGCTTATGTCTGGACACGGGTACGACTCTGGCCGCCTGAACCTGCCCTTCGTCGGCATCGCCACTTTTGGCAAGAAGCCTTACGTGGAGGATTGGGACAGCATCGACGCCGACGTTGCGATCCTGGGCGCGCCGTTTGACTTCGGCTGCCAGTTCCGCTCCGGCGCGCGGTTCGGTCCGCGGGCGGTGCGCGAGGCCTCGACGCTGTTCAGCTTCGGCCATGCCGGCGCTTATGATCACGAGGATGACGCCACCTATCTGGGCGCGGACGTGCGGATTGTCGATCTGGGCGATGCCGACATCATCCACACCAAGACCGAAGAGAGCCACGCCAGCATCGAATACGGCGTGAAGAAGATTCTGGAGGCGGGCGCGCTGCCCGTCACCATCGGCGGCGACCATTCGATCAACATCCCCTGCATCAACGCCTATGCCGAGGACTGCGCCAAGAACGGCCCGATCCACGTGATCCAGATCGACGCGCATCTGGACTTCGTCGACGAGCGCAAGGGCGTCACCGACGGCCACGGCAACCCGATGCGCCGGGCGATCGAGAAGGATTACGTTTCCGGCATGACCCAGCTGGGCATCCGCAACGTGTCCTCGACCGCCAGGGAAGGCTACATCGACGCCCGCGAGCGCGGCTCGGATATCCTGTCGGTGCGGCAGGTGCGCAAGCTGGGGACGGACGCCGTGCTGGAGCGCATCCCCGAGGGCGCGCGCTATTACGTGACCATCGACATCGACGCCTTCTGCCCCTCGATTGCGCCCGGCACCGGCACACCCAGCCACGGCGGCTTCCAGTATTATGACGTGCTGGAGATCCTGCAGGGCCTCAGCAAGCGCGGCGATGTGGTGGGGATCGACCTGGTGGAGGTTGCCCCGGCCTATGACCCCTCCGAGAGCACCCAGATCCTGGCCGCCCAGCTGTTGCTGAACTTCATCGGCTTCATCTTCCACAACAGGAGATAAGCGCCTCCTCCCGCCGCGCCCCTAGACAGCAGGTGCAACGGAACTCCTGGTACGCCCTCTCCCATTGGCGTGCCAGGTTCTTATTGGACACGGTGCCTTGTTTCATCTTTCCAAAAATACTCCGGGGAGCGCGAGGGGCCTGCCCCTCGCTCCCGCCGCCGCCGTATCAGCGGTCCATCTTGCCTTTCGCAAACGCCCGTGCCGCCGCCACGGCCTCGGGATCAGGCGCCACCCCGGTGAACCCCAGCAGATAGCCTTCCAGCCGCGCGGTGCGGGCCTGCATCGGCTCGCGAACCTCCAGCGCGTGGTAGCCGCATTGCATGAAATAAAGGATCCGGGCGCGGGCGTCGGCCTCATAAGGGCTGTAGCCGTGTCGCTCGAACATGGCGGTTACCGCCTTGAGCCGCAGCGCATCCGCGGCGTCGATGCGGTTGCGGACCTTGCCGTCGCGCCGCGACCATTCGCGGACCGCAAAATCCAGGGACGCGTCGAACAGGTCCGGGTCGACGAAACAGCGGAAGAAATTGCAGACCGCCCAGGAAATATTGTCAGCTGGCAAGTCGCAATGGGTGAGGATCGGCGCGGTGTTGCGCGCCTCCCAGTCGTTCAGCAGCGCTTCCAGCAGGTGTTTGCGGCTCTTGAAGTACCAATAGAAGCTGGAGCGCGAGACCCCCAGCCGCTCACCGATGGCCAGCACCTTGACCCCGGCCACACCGTCGCTGACCAGCAGATCGCGGGCCACGTTCAGCCAGTCCTCCGGCGTGACTTTCACATGGCCGCTGAGCGGCTCCTTGTCCGGGTTGTCCCGGTGCAGCACCGGGGCGGCGCGTCTGGCCATCTCAGCTCTCCGGCGGTGCGCCGCCCTCGGCGGTGCGTTTGGCGATGAAGCTTTTGAGCGCTTCAGCGCGGGTTTCATCGGTTTGAGGCCGGTTATCACGGGCCAGGATGTCCTTCCAGATCCGGGTGGCGCGCTGGCTGGCGTCAAGGCTGCCGCGTTCGGTCCAGGTGCCGAAGTTGGCGTAGTCATGCACCACCGGCTCATAGAATTCGGTGCTGTAGCGGTCCATGGTCTGGGGGGCGGCAAAGAAATGCCCCTGCGGCTCCACCTGTGTCAGGGCGCTGGCGTAGCCGATTTCCTCCGCCCCCGCCTGGGCGCCCGCGCAGAGCTCGGCAATCATGTTGAGGACCTCGGCGTCGGTGATGAGTTTCTCATAAGACACCGTGAGCCCGCCTTCCAGCCAGCCGGCCGAGTGGATGATCACCGTGGCGCCGGCCATCAGGCAGCCCCACAGGCCCATCTGGTTTTCATTGGCCGCCTGCACGTCGTTGCAGTTCGAGGCCGACCCCGCCGCCGACCGCCAGGGCAGGCCCAGGAAGCGCGCGAGCTGGCCCGCCGCCAGCGACGCCTGGAAATGCGCAGGGGTGCCAAAGGCCGGGGCGCCGGATTTCATGTCGACGTTGGAGGTGAAGGTGCCGTAACACACCGGCGCGCCGGGGTTCGTGAGCTGGGTGAGCGTCAGCGCCGCCAGCACCTCGGCGTGGCTGAGGGTGATGGCGCCCGCGACGGTGATCGGGGCCATTGCCCCCATCAGGGTGAACGGCGTGATGATCGAGACCTGGCCGTGGCGGGCAAAGTCGATCAGCCCTTGAGCCATCGGAATGTCCAGCGTGCGCGGGCTGTTGGTGTTGATGATGGTGTAGCAGCGCGGCTCAGCCTGGAACTCGGCGTCGGAAACCCCGCGGAAATCGAGGATCATCTCGAAACAGTCCATCACCTGCGGCGTCCCGCGCGAGAAGATGAAGGGGAACTTGTCCGTCAGCGTCATCTGCGCCTCGGTGGTGAAGTAATGGCGCAGGTGCACGGGCACGTCCTGCGGCTCCACCTGGGGCGAGATCATGTGGAAGACGTCGAAGTGATGGGTGAGCTTGAGGTATTCCAGATAGTCCCGGGCTGAGCCGGGGCGGCGGCCGCGTTCCAGATCGGTGGCATTGGGGGCACCGGCGCCGGCCTGGAACACCAGGCTGCCGAGTTCCAGCGTGATGTCGCGCTCACGGCTTCCTGCCCGGCAGGTGATCGAGCGGGGGGCGGTGGCCAGCGCTGCCTCCACCATGTCGCGGCCGATATAGACCATTTCGCTGTCTTCATCGACGCGGGCGCCGCCCTTGGCGTAGATCTTGCGCGCCTCCGGCAGCAGCACCTTCATGCCCAGTTCTTCCAGCATTTTCAGCGCGGTTTCATGCATGTCCGCGATCTGATGCGCCGGGAAGATCTCCATCAGCGGAAAGGGGTTCTTGAGCTGGCGGTAGTTTACCTTGCGCTGCGGGGCAGGGGCGGCCTCCGCCCCGCGTCCCCGGCGGCGGCGTCCGCGGGCGGCGCTGTCGTTTTCGATGGTCATCGTGTCAGCCTCTCATCGCTTTGCCGGAGGGGTCGTAGGGGGAGGGTGCAATCACGCGGGCGGCGCGTTCCTGGCCGACGATATGGACGGCCAGTCCGGTGTCCTCTGCGGCGGCGTCGCGGTCCACCATTGCCATGGCGAGCGATTTGCCCACGGTATGGCCATAGCCGCCGGAGGTGACAAAGCCGACGCGGGTTTCGCCCTGCCAGACCGGCTCAAAGCCGCTGGCGTCGGCATCCGTGGCGTCCACTTCCAAGGTCACAACAACCTGCGCCGGGCCGCCTGCGTCACGTTCCTTCAGCGCGGCGGCGCGGCCGATGAAGTCCTTGTCCCAGTCGATCCAGCGGTCCATGCCGGTTTGCGCCGCGGTGTAGCCTTGGGTGAATTCCGCGCTCCAGATGCCGAAGCTTTTCTCCAGCCGCAGGCTGAGCAGCGCGTTGAAGCCGTATTCGCGGATGCCGAGATCTGCGCCTGCCTCCAGCAGGGTTTCGCGCAGGGTGATGTGCTCGGCGGCGGAGCAATGGAGCTCATAGCCCAGCTCACCGGCGACCGAGAGGCGGCCCACCTTGAGGCGCAGCATACCGATGTCGAAGGTGCCGCATCCCATGAAGGGGAGGTCTGTGATGGGGCCGTCTGTCAGCTTTTCCAGTACCTTGCGGCTGTTCGGGCCGGAGAGGCTGAAGCCGGTGATGGCATCGGAGACGTCCCGTACTTCTACGTTTTCGCCCATGTGGTCCTGGAACCAGCGCATGTGCCATTCGCGCAGGTAGTAACTGCCCATGATCCACCAAGTGCCGTCGCCCCAGTTGAAGACGGTGAGGTCGCCCTTGAGGCGACCTTCGGACGACAGCATCGGCGCCAGTTTGGCGCGGCCCGGGGCGGGGAGTTTCGAGGCCATGACGCGGTTGAGCCAGGCTTCGGCGCCATCGCCTGAGACCTCGAACCGGGAGAAGGCGGAGATGTCCAGGAGGCCCACGGACTCGCGCACCGCCTTGCATTCGTCTGCGATGATCTCAAAGGCGTTGGAGCGTTTCAGGGTCGGGGTTTCGGTGAAGTCTTCCGACGGGGCGAAGTAGAGCGGGACTTCCAGCCCGTAACTGGCGCCCCAGCGGCAGCCTGCGCGGGTCATGTCCGAGTAGGCGGGGGCCTTCTTCAGCGGGCGGCCTGCGGGCAGCTGCTCGTTCGGGTAGGTCATCACGAAGCGGCGGGTGTAGAACTGGCCGGTGGTTTCCTTGATGAAGCGCTTGTTCTGGGCGTAGTCGCCGAAACGGGCCACATCCATGCCAAAGACATCCGCCTCCGGCTCGCCGTGGATCATCCATTCGGCCAGTGATTTGCCGACACCGCCGCCCTGCAGGAAGCCCGCCATCACGCCGCAGGCGCACCAGTAGCCGGGCTTGCCGCGCACCGGGCCGACCAGCGGGTTGCCGTCGGGGGCAAAGGTGAAGGCGCCGTTGACCCAGGTCTTGACGCCGGTGTGCTGCAGCGCCGGGTAGCGTTCGAAGCCCAGCGTCAGTTCGCGTTCAATCCGGTCGGGGTCTTCCTGCTGCAGCTCGAACCCGTATTCCCAGGGCGCGCCGTCCATCATCCAGTGCTCATGGTCGATCTCGTAGATGCCCAGCAGGATGCCCTTTTGATCCTGGCGCATATAGGTGAAGCCCTCCAGGTCCACGGTCATCGGCACCTCGAAGTCGAGCTGTTCCAGTTCCGGGATGGTGTCGGAGATCAGGTAATGGTGGTTGAGCGGCGAGACCGGCAGGTCGATGCCCGCCATACGGCCCACCTGCTTGGCCCAGAGGCCTGCGGCGTTGACCACATGTTCGGCGTGGATGGTGCCCTTTTCGGTCACCACCTGCCAGCCGTCCGCGACCTGATGCAGTTCCAGCACGCGGTTGTGCTCGATGACTTCCGCGCCGCGTTTCTTGGCCGCCCCGGCGTATGCGTGCACGGTGCCGGTGGTGTCGACATAGCCCTCGCGGTCGGCCCACATGCCGCCGATGATGCCCTCGGTGGACATGATCGGACACAGCTCGCCGGCCTCCTGCGGGGTGATCAGGCGGCAGTCGTCGATGCCGATGGATTGAAAGGTTCGGTAGGCCGATTGCAGCCATTCCCAGCGGTCCGGGGTGCCCGCCAGGGTCATGCCGCCGGTCATGTGCATGCCGACGGACTGGCCGGATTCCTGTTCGATCTCTGACAGGAGGTCGATGGTATAGGCCTGAAGCGAGGCGATGTTCGGGTCCGCGTTCAGCGCGTGAAAGCCTCCCGCGGCATGCCAGCTGGAGCCGGCGGTCAGCACCGAACGCTCGATCAGGCAGACGTCGGTCCAGCCAAACTTGGCCAGGTGATAGAGGACGGAGGCGCCGACAACGCCGCCCCCGATGACAACGGCACGATAGTGCGATTTCATGGCCTTGCTCCCTGTCTGACACCGCCGGGTCAGCGGGGAGGCCCCCGAATCCGCCCTTTGGACATTTATGTCCAATTCATCGGCGATCCTGGACAGTCTTGTCCAGAGAAATCTTGCGCGGCGGTTTCAGGCGCGGGGCAGGGTCAGAGATCCAGCTCGATCGTGTCCGTTGCCGGGACCGCGCAGCAGATCAGGGCGTCGCCGTCCTCCGGCGCGGCAGCGGGCGGGATGCGGTAGGCGAGCTTGCCTGCCAGAAGCCGGGTGGCGCAGCTGCCGCAATTGCCACTGCGGCAGCTGAACTCCGGCGTCAGCCCGTGGCTTTCGGCCAGCTCCAGCAGGGTGCCGTCCGCCGGGGTCCAGGGCTGTTCAAACCCGGATTTTCTGAAACGGACGACGGCGGAGTCTGCTTCGGGAACAGCGTCCTGGAGGTTGGCTGCGTCTGCGGCGCGTTGCAGCATGGAAGGTCCGAAAGCCTCGGCATGGATGTCTGCATCCTGGACCCCAAGATCCAGTAGGCCGTCGTAGGCTGCCTGCATGAAACCGCCCGGGCCGCAGAGATAGATATCGGCGCCGGTCTGCGGCAGCGCTTGCTGCAGGACCCCGGCGCTGAGCCGTCCGGCATTATCGAAGTCCCGGCCTGCTGTTTCCCTTGCAGCTGGCGCGCTGATCAGCGAGACATAGCGGATCTGTCCGCCGGAGGCCTGCTCCAAGTTACGGAACTCGCGGGCAAAGGCGCGTTCCTGAGTGGTGCGGGCCGCGTGCAGGATGGTCAGCGGGCGCAGATGCCGGGTGCGGACCCCCTCGCGCAGCGCGTGGCGCGCCATGGCGATCATCGGGGTGACGCCGACACCGCCGGCGATCAGAACCGCCGGGCGGTCCGCTGTGGTGTCCAGGAAGAACCCGCCGCGCGGCGCCTTGGCCTCGATCACCGCGCCGGTTTGCAGGTGGGCGTGCAAGTGGCGGGACACGGTGCCGGCCTCCTCGCGCTTGACCGAGATGCGGTAGTTGCCCTCGCCGGGGGCGGAGGACACGGTGTAGGTCCGCACCAGCGGCTGTTGTGCGCCGGGCGGCGTGACACGGATGGTCAGGAACTGCCCGGCCTCAAAGGGCAGCAGCGGGCCGCCGTCCTCCGGCTCCAGGTAGAAGGAGCGGATAACGGTGCTCTCCATCTCTGTCCGTGCAACCCGGTAGCGGCGCCAGGCGCTGCGCTGCTGTTCCAGCTTGGCGCGGGCCTCTGCCTCTGCCCAGGTGTCGGTCATCAGCGTATTGGGCGAAAAGGCACCGCGTTCGGCGCGCAGGGGCAGGATGCCTGCCAGCCAGGTGCCCTTGTGCAGGGTGAACCGCCAGCCGCGCTCAGCACCGTGGAAGGCGGTCACCTCAGGATGCGTTTCGTCCAGCAGCTCTACGGTGCCGGTCAGCAGCAGCAGGCTTCCGGTGGTGAAGTCCGGGAACACCAGGCCCGCGCGCGGGTTCAGCAGGAAATTCCCCAGCGTGTTGAAATGGTTGTTGCCCGGGAAGTCGGGGATCGTGAGGCGGTTGCCGTCGATCCGGACAAAGCCGGGCCGCCCGCCGCGGTGGGAGACATCGACGCCTTCGCGTTCAGGGCGGCTGGCGGCGGGGATGTGGCTGGCGACAAAGAACATGTCGGCCCCGGCGATCAGCGCGGTATGGCGGCTGTCGAAGCCGGTGAAGTCCCGAGGCTGTGTGGGGGAGTGCTGTTCGGCGGCTTCCAGCCCGCGCAGCTGGATGTACTGCGGGCAATTGCCGAAGGATTGGTCGACGCGCAGGGTAAAGCCTTCGGGGCCGGCCGCGGACACCCGCCCGTTGACCCGGTTGCGGCGGCGGCTGTGTAGCTCGATTCCAAGCATGCCAAGCGCGGCGCCCTCGCGGATCGCGGCCTGCACCGGATCGCGGGGATCCGGCGCCAGCGCGATATCCAGGTGCTGCGGGTCCGGCGAGGCGGCAAAGCCGGGCGGGCCGCTCAGCAGGCTTGCCCAGGGCCAGCCTTCACTGTCTGCGGCACCCGCTGCCAGAAACGGCAGCTGGGCATAGAACAGACGGTGCTGGTCCGGCATGAAGCTGCGGATCACCCGGCGGCCGAAGGTCTCCATCATCTCGCGCTTGCCGGTGCGGGCCTGCATTTCCTGTTCGCCTTCATGGAAGGGGGAGGGGGTGTTTGCATCGAGGGGTGTCATGGAAACCTCCTGTTTTCCGAGAGGGTTGCGCGGCGGCCCGGGATCAGGCCGCCGCGCGCTTGGGCGGGGCGGATCAGGCCGCCAGGCCAACCTTGGTGACGGGCATCGGCTTGAAACCTTTCAGCCCTTCGATGTTGGCCAGCAGGCCGCGCACGTTGGGGTAGGGCTCCAGCGAGATGCCGCCTTCGGGCGCGTGGGCAACATAGGAATAGACCGCCACGTCGGCGATTGTGGGGGTGTCGCCGACCAGGAAGCTGCGGCCCGCCATATGGGCGTCGATCTTGCCCAGCACGCGGGCCGCCACGGTGGCGCAGAACTCTGCATCCAGCGGGGCGTTGAAGACGTTGATCAGCCGCGCTGCTGCCGGGCCAAAGGCGATTTCACCCGCGGCCAGGGTCAGGAATTTCTGCACTTCGGCTTCCTTCACGGGATCGGCCGGCAGCCAGGCGGGGGCGTATTTGCGGGCCAGATAGACCAGGATGGCGTTTGAATCGGACAGCACGGTCTCGCCGTCCTCGATCACCGGCACCTGGCCGGCCGGGTTCAGCGCCAGGAAGGGCGGCTGTTTGTGCTCGCCCGCAGCAAGGTCGACGGTAACCGCCTCGTGGGCGATCCCGGCGAGGCTGGCGAACAGCTCCACCCGGTGGGAATGACCGGAGAGGGGGAAGCCGTGGATGCGGATAGAATGGGGCATGTCTGGGGTCCTTTTGCTTGGCATCTGCCGTGGGTTTTTGAAGACACCCGGAAGATACGCCGCCTAAGGTTTGGCGATAATATTCCTTGTTGTGGAATAATTATGTACGTTGCATTCATAAAGAGGGCGATGGGAGCACCCCCGATGGACAAGCTGGACTGTATGCGGACCTTTGCCGCGGTGGCGGCGCAAAGCTCCTTTACCGGCGGCGCCCGGCAAATTGGCATCAGCACCAAGCTGGCCAGCAAATACGTGGCCCGGCTGGAGGAGCAGCTGGGGGCGCAGCTGCTCAATCGCACCACCCGCAAGGTGACGCTGACAGACACCGGACGGGCCTATCTGGAGCGCTGCCTGCCGCTCTTGGACCAGTTCGACGAGCTGGAGGATGTGGTGCAGCTGCGCCAGCAGGAGCTGGCAGGCCCCATCCGCATCACCGCGCCCACCGGCTTTGGCAGCCGCGAGCTGGTGGAGGCGCTGGAGCCCTTTCAGCAGGCGCACCCCAAGGTGGCGGTGGAGCTGGTGCTGTCCGACCGCCACTTGCCGATGCTGGAGGAGGGGGTGGATCTGGCGGTCCGTTTCGGCGCGCTGAAGGATTCGGGGCTGGTGGCGCGCAAGCTTTGCACCATGCGGCGGGTGGTGGTGGCGTCTCCGGAATACTTGGAGGCCCACGGAGAGCCCGCCGAGCCGGAGGCACTGGCCACCCACAATTGCCTGCTGCTCACGACCGGGCCGCAGCTGGAGGCCTGGGCGTTCGGGCGGGGCAGCGGGGCGAGAACCATCACCGTCGGCGGCAGCTTTCGGGCCAACTCGCCGCGGGCCGTGGCGCATATGGCAGTCAATGGCCTGGGCATTGCCCGCTGCCCCCACTACACCGCGCTGCCGTTCCTGCTGGACGGCAGGCTGCAAGTGCTTTTCGAACAACAGGAAACCGATCCGGTCACGCTCTATGCCGTGTATCCGCCCAGCCGCCATCTGACCGCGCGGATCCGCGCCTTGATCGACCATCTGGCGGGCTGTTTCGGACCCGGCTGACCGGTGGGTCCGGCACCGCATTTGCAGCTTTGTTTCATCTTTTTAAAAATACTCCGGGGAGCGCGAGGGGCTGGCCCCTCGCATTTGCCGCTGCCGCATCTGAACGGTCTGCCAATATATAGGGCAACAATATTGCCCCATATATTTTATGCTTGAAATAATAATCCAAGACTGCGTAGGCTCACCTTTAGGGCTGGCGCAAGATCAGCCGGGGAGATGCGGGCTTTCGCCGGGCTTGGCTTCTGCTGCCGCCGCGGTAAAGTCGCAAGCATTTGATCAAGAACCCTGGTTTTGGGCCGGGGCACATTCAGGGAGGATTGAACGATATGAAGACCATTCGAATGCTGGCGATGGCGGCTGCAATTCCGGCGCTGGCAACGGCCGCGCAGGCGGAGACAAAGATCGGCATGATCACCACCCTGTCCGGCGGCGGTGCCGGGTTGGGCGTGGATGTGCGCGACGGGTTCATGCTGGCGATCGAACAGGACGGCCGCGAGGGCGTCGAGGTGGTGATCGAGGACGATCAGCGCAAGCCCGACGTGGCGGTGCAGATTGCCGACCGGATGATCCAGTCCGAGAAGGTGGACATCATGACCGGTATCATCTGGTCAAACCTGGCGATGGCGGTGGTGCCTGCTGCAACCGCGCAGAACGTGTTCTACCTGTCGCCGAACGCAGGCCCCTCGGCCCTGGCGGGCAAGCGCTGCCACCCGAATTACTTCAACGTTGCCTGGCAGAACGACAACCTGCACGAGGCTGCGGGCGCCTATGCCAATGAGGCGGGCTTGAAGAACAGCTTTATCCTGGCGCCGAACTACCCGGCGGGAAAGGACGCGCTGACCGGCTACAAGCGAATGTACGAGGGCGAGCTGGCCGGTGAAATCTACACCAAGCTGGGGCAGACCGACTATGCCGCCGAGATCGCGCAGATCCGTGCCTCCGGCGCCGACTCGGTCTATTTCTTCCTGCCCGGCGGCATGGGGATTTCCTTCCTCAAGCAGTACGCAGGCAGCGGTGTTGATCTGCCGGTGGTCGGCCCGGCGTTCTCGTTCGATCAGGGCATCCTGCAGGCGGTGGGTGATGCTGCGCTGGGGGTGAAGAACACCTCGCAGTGGAACAAGGATATCGACAATGAGGCCAACGCTGAATTTGTCGCGTCCTTCCAGGAGAAGTACGGCCGCCTGCCGTCGCTCTATGCCAGCCAGGGGTTCGATACCGCCAACCTGATCCTGAGTGCGCTGGACAAGGCGGAAGTGTCTGACCAGGACGCTTTCCGCGCGGCGCTGAAAGCGGCGGAGTTCGCATCGGTCCGCGGCGACTTCAAGTTTGGCGACAACCACCACCCGATCCAGGACATCTATGTCCGTGAAGTGATCAAGGAAGGCGATGTCTATACCAACAAGATCATCGCCACCGGCCTGAAAGACCACGCCGACGCTTATGGCGGCGAGTGCAAGATGTAAAATAAGCGCTTGAGCGGAGACGCCTTTCGCGGCGTCTCCGCAAGCGGTCAAGCTTCCCCTTCGGAAAATCAAATGACGTATATTCTAGTTCTGGAGCAGATCCTGAATGGGCTCCAGCTCGGGGTGATGCTGTTTCTGATGGCAGCCGGGCTGACGCTGGTGTTCGGGGTGATGGGGCTGATCAACCTCGCCCACGGCTCGCTATATATGGTGGGTGCCTTTGCCGCCGCCGCAGTGGCGGGCTGGACCGGCTCGTTTCTGCTGGCGCTGACCGCGAGCCTCGCCGCCGCGGCCGCCGCCGGGGCGCTGATGGAGCTGGTGGTGATCCGGCGCCTGTACCGGCGCGACCATCTGGACCAGGTGCTGGCGACCTTTGCGCTGATCCTGATTTTCTCTGAAGGCACCCGCTGGCTGTTCGGCTCCTTCCCGCTGTTTCTGGATGTGCCGGCCTATCTGTCGGGGCCCGTGAGCCTGCCGGGGGGGATTGAATACCCGCTCTACCGGCTGACCATCATCCTGATCGGATTGGGCATTGCCGCCGGGCTGTTCCTGCTGATTGCCCGCACCCGCATCGGCATCCAGATCCGCGCAGGCGAGGCCGACCGGGAGATGATTGCGGCATTGGGCGTCGATATTTCCAAGCTTTACACTCTGGTCTTTGCCCTTGGCGCGGCCCTGGCCGGGCTGGCAGGCGCGCTGGTCGGCGCGATCCAGTCGGTGCAGGTCGGCATGGGTGAGCCGGTGCTGATCCTCGCCTTTGTGGTGATCGTCATCGGCGGTATCGGCTCCATCAAGGGTGCGCTGGCCGGTGCGCTGCTGGTGGGGATGACCGATACGCTGGGCGGCGTGTTCCTGCCGCAGCTGTTTGCGCTGTTCCTGGACCCGGCCAGCGCGGCCTCTGCCGGGGCGTCGCTGGCCTCGATGCTGATTTATATCCTGATGGCGGCGATCCTGCTGGTGCGCCCCTCGGGTCTGTACGGGGGGAGCGCATGATGCTGACGCGTGAAAGCCTGCTCAATTGGGCAATGATTGCGGCGCTGCTGATCGTGCCGGTGGCGGCGTGGTCGCTGGATGAGCCCTTTATCATCACTTTGGCGACCAAGGCGGCGATCCTGGCGCTGGCTGGGGTGGGGCTGAACATTGCCCTTGGCCTTGGCGGGCTGATCAGCCTGGGCCATGCGGCGTTTTTCGGGATCGGCGGCTATGCCATGGGCATTCTGGCCGCCCATGCCCAGAATTATGAGCCGCTGTTTGAATGGCCCTTCCTGTTCGAGGGCAGCAACCAGATGCCGTTGATCTGGCTGGTGGCGGTTGTGCTCAGCGCGCTTGCGGCGCTGGTGATCGGGGCGCTGTCCCTGCGCACCTCCGGCGTCTACTTCATCATGATCACCCTCGCCTTTGGCCAGATGCTCTATTACTTCGCGATCAGCTGGAGCGCTTATGGCGGCGAGGACGGGCTGTCGATCTGGGTACGGAATGACTTTCCCGGCCTGAACACGCTGGACCCGATTCAGTTCTTTGCCATCGCTTATGTGATCCTGTGCCTGGCGCTGGTCTTTGCGGCGCGGCTGGCGCGCTCGCCCTTCGGGCTGGCGCTGGCGGCGGCGCGGCAGAATGAGGACCGGGTGCAGGCGGTGGGTCTGACGCCGTTTACCCTGCGGCTAACCGCATTCGTGATTTCCGGCGCCATCACCGGGCTGGCGGGGGCCCTGTTTGCCGATCTGAACCGGTTCGTCAGCCCCACAATGCTCAGCTGGCACACCAGCGGCGAGATCATGATCTTCGTGATCCTCGGCGGGGTGGGGCGTTTGTATGGCCCGGTTGCGGGTGCCGCGCTTTATATCCTGCTGGAGCATCTTCTGGGCGGGATCAGCGATTACTGGCAGATTTTCCTGGGCGTGCTGCTGCTCTTGATCGTGCTGTTTGCCCGCGGTGGGCTGATCGGGGCGCTGGCAGGACGGGAGAAGGCGCATGGCTGATGCGGTTCTGAAAACCAAGGGCCTTTGCAAAAGCTTTGGCGCGTTGCGGGCGAGCAAGGATGTCTCGCTGGACCTGCGGCCCGGGGAAATCCACGCGCTGATCGGTCCCAATGGCGCGGGTAAATCCACCCTGATCAAGCAGATCGCGGGCAATATCGCGCCAGACAGCGGCTCAGTGGAGCTGCTGGGCCGGGATGTCACCGCGCTTGACACCGTGGCGCGGGCGCGGATGGGCCTGGGGCGGACGTTCCAGATCTCGGCGCTGGCGATGGAATACACGGTTTTGCAGAACGCGGTGCTGGGGGCGCTGGGGGGCCGGGGCCGGCCGTTTCATTTCTTCCGCAACGTGATGAAGGACCCGGAGCTGCTGGAGCAGGCGCGCGACGCGCTGGAACGGGTGGGGCTGACACAGGACGCCAGCCGCCGCACCGCCGACCTGTCGCACGGCCAGCGCCGCCAGCTGGAGGTGGCGGTGGCGCTAACGCTGAAACCCAGGCTGTTCCTGATGGATGAGCCGATGGCCGGCCTGGGTGCTGCTGGGTCCAAGGCGCTGACTGGCTTCCTGGATGGCTTGCGGCAGGAGGCGCCGATCCTCTTGGTGGAACATGACATGGACGCGGTTTTTGCCCTGGCGGACCGGATCAGCGTGCTTGTCTATGGTCAGATCATCGCCACCGGCACCGCCGGCGACATCCGCGCCAATGCCGAGGTGCGCCGCGCCTATCTGGGAGAGGAGGACGCCGCATGAGCCTGCTGACTTTACACGGCGTCGAGGCCTCATACGGCCCGGCGCAGGCCTTGTTCGGGGTCGATCTGGAGATCGGCGAGGGCGAGGTGGTGGCGCTGATGGGCCGCAACGGCATGGGCAAATCCACCACCATCAAGACCATTTGCGGGATGCTGGGACCCTCCAAGGGGGAGCTGCGGTTTGACGGGCATGACCTGCGCCAGCTGCCGTCCTACAAGATCGCGCGGCTGGGCGTTGGGCTGGTGCCCGAGGGGCGGCGCTGCTTTGCGCCGCTCACGGTGGAGGAGAACCTGATTGCCGCCGCCCGGCCCGGGCCCTGGGACATGAAGAAGGTCGCAGAGCTGTTCCCGCGGCTGGAGGAGCGGCGGAGCCAGACTGCGGGGTCTTTGTCGGGCGGCGAGCAGCAGATGCTGACCATAGGCCGCGCCCTGATGACCAATCCGCGGCTGTTGATCCTGGATGAGGCGACCGAAGGCCTGGCGCCGGTGGTGCGGCAGGAGATCTGGGCCGCGATCGGGCGGCTCAAGCGGGAAGCGGGGCTGGCCATTCTGGTGGTGGACAAGTCGCTGAAGGAGCTGTCGGCCGTCGCAGACCGCGCAGTGATCCTCAACAAGGGCAGCAACGCCTGGGGCGGCGGCATCAGTGAGTTGCCGCCAGAGGTGGCGGACCGGTACCTGGGAGTGTGACCCTATACCCGGCCAAACGCGCCGCAGGGGCGCAAAAGGTGATGCATTTTTGCAAGTTTTGAGAACGACGGGCTGCCGTTTCCGGCAGCCCGCGGGCGTTTCGCCCGGCGGGGGCTGATTGGCCCTTGACCCTTCGCGGGAACCTTACTAGCCCGCAGTCACCCAGCAATACGTCAGGCAGAAACTTCAACCGCAAAATAGCGGAGATGGGACATGATTCTGCGACGTACTGCTGCGTCAGCTTGCGCCCTGCTGGCAGCCATGCCGGCATTGGCCGAAGTTGTCGAGCTTGAACAAATCAACGTAAACCAGCAAAGCGGCGAGGGCTTTTTTGGCGAAAGTGTTTCGCTGGAGACCGGCACCATTGCCAAGACCGGCGACCCGATTGCGGAAACGCCGCGGTCGGTGACGGTCGTGACCGCCCAGGAGATCGCCGCGCGCGGCGCCCGTAATGTGGAGGAAGCACTGCAATACTCTGCGGGTATCGTCGGCGGCCAGTGGGGGCTGGACAACCGCGCCGACTGGTATCTGGTGCGGGGCTTCCGGGCCAGCACGCTGCATGACGGGCTGCCCGCCCGCTATGGCTTCTACAATGACACCAAACCTGAGCCCTTCCTGCTGAACAGCGTCGAAGTGCTGAAAGGGCCGGCCTCCGGCCTTTACGGCAGCGGCTCGGTTGGCGGGGTGGTGAACACCGCCTCGAAAACTGCGGCGCAGGATTCCGAGAACCTGCTGCAACTGCAGGCGGGGTCGCATGATCGCAAGCAGATTGCCGCGGACGTGAGCGGCGATTTGAACGCAAGCGGCACCCTGCGCTATCGCTTCGTCGGCGTGCTACGGGACTCCGAAACCCAGGTAGATCATTCGCAGGACGATGTGCTGGCGCTGGCACCGTCCATCACCTGGCGGCCGAATGAGGATACCGAGCTGACGGTGCTGGCCAACTACCAGGAAAACGAGGGCAGCCCGCTGATCCAGTTCGCCTCGATCTATGGTACGCTGCTGCCCGCGACGGGGTTCGGCAATGGCGATTTCCTCCCCAACAGCGTCTTTGTCGGCGAGCCGGGGTTTGACCGGTTCGACAGCGAACAGCGCGCCATCACCGCGATGTTCAAGCACCGCTTCAACCCGGTCTGGAGCCTCAACGCCAACGCGCGCTATCTGGAAGCCGAGGCCCTGTACCAGCACGCCTGGTGGGCTTTCGACAACACCGGTACGGGCCGTTACAATCCGGACGGCACCATCAACCGCACGTTCTACCGCGCGGAAAACAAGCTGAAGACCTGGGCGATCGATGCCTATGCCACCGCCGAATACGCGTTTGGCGGCTTTGACATGCGGACCTTTGCCGGGGTGAGCTACACCCGCGGGCATTATGACAGCGATACCGGTTACGGCGCCCAGGTCGGCCCCATCGACCCGTTCAACCCTGTCTATGCGGGCTACCCGTCGATCACTGTCGCTGACACGCCCGGCACTTCGATCACTGAGGCGGGCGCCTATGTGCAGCATCGCGCCACCTATGACGGCCGGCTCTTCATCGACCTCGGTCTGCGGTATGGCGACATCGAAACCGGGGCGAGCAATGGCAGCTTTGGTGCGACGAGCATAGCCGCCAAGGACAGCGAGTGGACCGGCAATGCCGCGGTGATGTACCGGTTCGGCAATGGTCTGGCCCCCTACATCAGCTATGCCGAAAGCTTCCGCCAGGATGCGATCGGCACTGATGTGAATGGGACCCCGTTTGAGCCGACCCGGGGCGAGCAGGTTGAAATCGGTGTGAAATACCAGCCGCTTGGCACCGATACGCTGCTGACGGCGGCGGTGTTCGACCTGACCAAGTCCAATCTGACGGTGGCCGATCCGGGCAATCCCGGCTTTCAGGTGCAAACGGGGGAAGCTTCTGCCAAGGGTTTGGAGCTGGAGGCGTACCACCGGTTCGGCGACCTGACAGTCGATGCCGCCTATACCTATCTCGACACCGAGGATGCCGAGGGCGACTACATTGCCCAGGTGCCTAAGAACGCGGCGTCGCTGTGGCTGAATTACGAGCCGCAGGAGGGCAGGCTGCAGGGCTGGGCGTTCGGCGCCGGGGTCCGCTACAACGGCGAGGCCTGGGGCGGATCCAGCACCTACCTGACGCCGTCCTACACCCTGTATGACGCCGCGGTCTCTTATGGCCAGGACAACTGGCTGGTGTCGCTGAACGTGCGCAACCTGAGCGACGAGCGGTATGTCACCACCTGTTCGGGCGGCGCCTGCTACTTTGGCGACGGGCGCAATGTGGCGCTGACGCTGACCTCGAAATTCTGAGCCGCCTCGCCGCGGATCAGGAACAGGAAAAGGCCCGCGCAGTCAGCGCGGGCCTTTTTGCGGGCCAGACCCGCATCCGGGCCTATTTAGAGAAGCTCATTGGCAGGGTGAAGGTGAGCTGGCTGAGGTTGAGTTTCTTGGGGGCGGAGGGGAACTTTCCGGCCCGGGCGACCGCCTGCAGCGCCGCCTGGTCAAACACGGCGCTGCCGGAGGATTTGGCAATCCGGTACTCAAGCAGCTGGCCGGTGCGGGAGACGGTGATCCGCACTACCGCCCGGCCGCTGCCGCTGGCGCCGGAGGGGTAGCGTTTGCGGCGTTCGATGCGGCTGCGGATTTTGGCGCCCCAGACCGCTTTCAGCTTGGCCTGCTGCCCCGCCTGGGCGGTGGCCGCGGCAGAGCTGCCCGCCTGCCCGGCCTGTGCGCCGCCGCCAGACCCGGCGGCGCGCTGCCCGGCCCGGCTGGCTGTGGTCTGCTCTGCCTTGCGCGCCTGCTGCGGTTCGCGCGCGCGTTTGGGCCTCGGGCGCGGCTGCGGCTCGGGTTTTGCCTCTGGCCCAGGCTTTTGCTCAGGCGGCGGCGGGGGCGGCGCGGTGTCCACCTCCAGCGCCTCAGCTGGGGCGGGCCGCGCCAGCGCAATCTTCGCGGCCACGCGCGGCGCTTGGGCCAATTCGAATTGCGGCACCGCGGGCGCCGCGGGGACGGCCAGTGGCTGTGTCGGGAGTGGCTCCAGCTGCGGCACGGTCTGCGGCGGCCGCTGCCAGGCTTCCACCATTTCGGCAACGGTGGCATCGGCGGCCTGGACAGAGACCAGCGCATCGCCGCCCGCACCGCTCGACTGGGCGCCGTAGCGGGGCGCGGTGGCAAACAGCGCGACATGGATCAGCGTGGCGATCCCGGCAAATACGGTGAGTTCAGCGGCGCGCTTCATTGCGGGCGCACCACAAGTTCGGCCCGGCTGAGCCCGGCTGCCGCCAGCTGCCGGAGGATCCGCGCCAGTGCTGCGGCCTCCAGCCCGGCATCGGCCCGCAGCTGCACCGCGGCACTGTCCGCGCTGGCCGCGGCCAGCCGGGCGATTGCCGCCTCACCCGCGGCGCCGTCAAAGTGCATTTGGCCTTCCGCATCGATGTACAGCACGGCCTGCGCCTTGGCCTCGGTGTCAAACGCGGCCTCGGGCGGGGTGACCTCGAAGGGCTCGGGCTGGGCCAGGCGGGAGGTCATCAGGAAGAAGATCAGCAGCAGAAACACCACGTTTATCATCGGCACGATGGATTCGGCCCGCGGGCGGCGGGGGGGATCGGTCAGGTCCATGCGCGTCTCCTCATTCCACCAGCACGAAATTGGTGAAGCCCGCCTGCCGCAGCAGCGCGGTCACATCGGTGATGCGCTGCAGATCGGCCTTGCCGCGTCCGCGCAGCACCAGCATGTCGCCGGGCGTTTGCATCAGCGGCGCCAGCGCCTGGGCCAAGTTGCTGTCCGCCACCGGCACGCCGTTGATATCAAGGTTGTTCGGGCCGATGCCGATCAGCCGCGGCGGGCCGGTGTAAGTGCCGCCCTGGCCGGCCAGCGGCAGGTCCAGCACCGCTTCCATGCCAAAGCGCGAGGCCAGCATGAAGAACACCAAGAGCAGGAACACCACGTCGATCATCGGCGTCAGGCTCGGCTTGCGCCGGGGTTTCGAGGGTGGAGCCAGCAGCATCGCGTCACTCAGCCGCCAGTTTCAGTTCAGCAGGTGCCGTCGCCACGAACAGCCGGGTAGCGCTGTCCTCGATGTCGCGGCGGATGCGGCTGATCACCGCCTCGAACCAGGTGAGCGCGGCGGAGGCCGGGATCGCCACGGCCATGCCTGCGGCAGTGGTCAGCAGCGCCTCCCAAATGCCGCCCGCCAGCAGCGCCGGATCGGCGCGCGAGCCTGCCGCCTGCAGCGCCTGGAAGGCGGCGATCATGCCCAGAACGGTGCCCAGCAGGCCCAGGAGCGGCGCGATGGTGGCAATCAGCTCCAGCGCGCCGAGGCCGGTGGCGGCGCTGCCCAGGTGCAGCTTGGCCACCCGGGCGGTTTCCTCGCGGGCGCGGTCCTCTGGCAGGGCGGAGAGGGCGGTCAGGGCGGTGGCAACCACCCTGGAGCGGATGCCGATACGGCCCTTGACGATGGCCAGTGCAGCGCCGGTGTCGCCGCGTTCAAAGGCCTCCACCGCGCGGCCTGCCTTGCCGCGCGACCAGGCGCCGATCAGCGCCAGCCGCCAGATCTTCCACAGGATCAGCGCCAGCGTGATCACCGAGAGCGCCGCAATCGCCCAGATTGACGGACCGCCTTCGCGCAGGAATTTCAACGCCTTGGCAGAGGCTTCGCGGGCGGTTTGCGCCAGTTCCTGCTGCCTGGTGAGCGGTTCGGCGGGCGGCAGCGGCTCTGCCGCCAGCGCAGCTTCGGCGGGTTCGGATAGGGTTGCATCGGCACCGGACGGGGCCGCAGGAGCTGCGGGCTCCGGCTCAGCGGGCGCTTTGGTCTCCGGAATTTCCAGTTCGGGTGCAGCAGGGGCTTCCGGCTGCGCTGGGGCCGGGGCCTCGGCGGCAATCTGCGGTACCGGTGCGGCGGTCGGGTCCTGTGCTGCAGCCGGGGCTGCAAGCAGCGGGGCGGTCAGAAACACTGCGGCAAGGGCCGCCTGGGCGCGTTTGGTCATGATTGGCTCCAATAAGCGGCGATATAGCTTGTTCCGGGGGCGGGTTTGTCCTGCTGAAGGGCCGCGCGCAGGCGCTGCACTTCGGCCTTTTCGCACGCAAACCACAGGTAGTGGCCGGGTGCGTGTTTGCGCGCGGCCAGCGCGCGGTCCGCCAGGCTATGCCCGCCATCGCGGCGCAGCCAGGTCAGCGCAACACCCGTGGGCGCTGTCACCGGATAGCCGCAGTCCTTGCCTTCGGTGCTGAGCAGAACGGCTTCGCCCTTGGTGTCCCGCGGCAGGTTCTCAAGGATGCGGGCTGCGGCGGGCAGAGCGGTTTCGTCGGCATAGAGCAGGATTTTCGAGGTTGCCGGAATGCCGCCGCCGCCAGGCCCGGCGATGGCCAGCCGGTCCCCCGGGGCCGCCTGGCGCGCCCAGTCGGTGGCGCGGCCCCCGTCGTGCAGGAAGATATCGAATTCCATCAGCCCGGCCTCATGGCAGATCCGGCGGGTGGTGTAGACCGGGCGGTGCAGCGCTGTCTCCCCTTTCGGCCAGACGGTCGCACCGGTCTCCGAGAGCCGGGGCCATTCCGGCGCGATAGAGCCTGCGGGCGGAAGCAGAAGGCGGAAGTGGATGGCATCGTCCTGGAAACCGGCGAGATCCGGGGATTTGACCTGCACCCGCAGGAAGGCGCGGCCGACGGGAGTCACCGATTGAACCGTCGTGAAATGGACGTTCGGCGGCAGCGTGCCAGCCCCGGCGGTGTCCGGCCAGTGCAGGGCGCCGGAGGCGCCGGGCTGGATCTCGTCCAGATGCAAGGCGATGCCTTCCTTCAGCATGTGCAGCCGGTCCGGCATGGCCGCCGAAACGCCGATTGCCGTGCCGCCGTCCCGGGCGGCAAAGCGGTAGTGGCCGAAGCCTGCGATCTCCACCGTTACAGCAGCGGCGCTGTTTTCGATCACTGGCAGCTCATGCTCCTGCGCCATCGCAACGACGGCCTGGTGGACGGCGGCAAATGGCAGCTCCGGCAGTTCGGCGTTTGCTTGCAGCGGGAAGACGGGGTTGATGGTCATCGCAGCCTCTTTCATTCGGGGATGACATGCGGGGTGCCATGGACCGGATCGGCGATGATCCGGCAGGGCAGCGCAAAGACGGATTGCAGGACGGCTTCCGTGACCACCTCTGACGGTGCGCCCTGGCAGAACACCCGCCCGTCCTTGAGCGCGATCATGTGGCTGGCAAAACGGGCGGCCAGGTTGATGTCGTGCAGCACCATGGCCACGGTGCGGCCGGTCTCGCGGTTGAGCCGTTGCACCAGCTTCAGAAGTTCGATCTGGTGCGGCAGGTCCAGGTAGGTGGTCGGTTCGTCCAGCAGCAGGATGCCGGTTTCCTGCGCCAGTGCCATGGCGATCCAGGCCCGCTGGCGCTGCCCGCCGGAGAGCGCCTCCAGCGGCCTGTGCGCGTTGCCGGTCATTTTGGTGAGGTCCAGCGCCCGGGCGACCGCCTCCGCGTCCTGCCGCGACCATTGCCGCAGCGCCGACTGATAGGGGGTGCGGCCGCGTGCCACCAGGTCGCGCACGGTCAGCCCGTCGGGTGCGGAGGGGGTTTGCGGCAGGATCGCCAGGCGCCGGGCAACCGAGCGGCTGCCCTGCCGGTGGATCGCCTTGCCGTCCAGCACTGCCTGGCCGCTGCCAGCCGGCTGCAGCCGGGCCAGGGTTCGCAGCAGGGTGGATTTGCCGCAGGCATTGGGGCCGACAATTGCGGTCAGCTCGCCATCGGGAATGGCGGCCGTGAGCCTGTCCAGCACTGGCGTGCCGGCATAGCCGGCCGAGAGATCCTCGGCCCGCAGGCGGGCGGTGTCAGACATCAGAGTGTTCCTTTCCGGAAATGCGACAGCAGCAGCCACAGCAGCACCGGGGCGCCGATGAGCGCGGTGAAGACACCGGCGGGCAGCTGCACCCCCGGCACCAGGCGGGCGGCGGTGTCGGCGGCCAGGGTCATCAGGGCGCCGGCCGCGGCGGCGGCCAGCAGCGCGGGCTTGCCGCCGGGGATCAGGCGGCGGGCAATCGGGCCGGCCGCAAAGGCGACAAAGGGCAGCGGGCCTGCGGCGGTCACTGCAAACGCGGTTAGCAGAATGCCGGCACCGGTAACCGCCAGCCGCAGTCCGGAGACCGGCAGCCCCAGACCCGTTGCGATGCCGTCATCCATTGCCAGCCGGGCCAGCGGGAAATGCAGCCACCACAGCACCGGCGCCAGCAGCGCCAGCCCGGCCCAGACTCTCGCAGCGTCCGCCCAGCTGCGGCTGTGCAGCGAACCGGTAAGCCAGCTGAGCAGGTCGGAGGCGGTTTGCGGGTCGATGCGGCTGATCAGCAGGTCGGCGGCGGCAGTCAGCGCCAGGCTGGCGCCGATGCCGGTCAGGATGAGGCGGCCCGGCGTCAGCCCGTCCTTCCAGGCCAGCAGAATGACCACAAACGCGGCCAGTGTTGCCCCGGCAAGTGCGCCGGGCAGCATCATGCCGCCGGTCAGGATCACCGCCGCCAGCGCGCCGCAGCTTGCGCCGGCGTTGAAGCCGATAACATCCGGCGAGGCGAGCGGATTGCGCATCATCGTCTGGAACATGGCTCCGGCCAGGCCGAATGCTGCGCCGGCACCAAGCGATGCGGCGATGCGGGGCAGCCTGTGATCCAGCAGGATCATCTGCTCGATGTTGGTGCCCTGGCCGAGCAGCACCGAGGCCATCTGGCTGCTGCTAATAGGGTAGTTGCCGGTCTGCACCGCCAGCAGGGCGGCGGCCAGCAGCAACGCTAGAAGGCAGAGCCCAGCCAGCAGCGACCGGTGTGATATCTGTACCGACAACGAAGCCAAGCGGAGAGTCCAGGTCATAGGCTGCGCACTCCGTTTCGGCGGACCATCCAGATCAGCACCGGCCCGCCGATCAGCGCGGTCATCACCCCTGCCTGCATGTTGCCGCCGAACAGCGGCAGACGCCCGGTCAGATCGGCCGCGATAAGCAGCAGCGGCCCAAACACCGCGGAGAAGGCCAGCGTCCAGCGCATGTCCGGCCCCGCGGCCCAGCGGGCCAGATGGGGCACGATCAGCCCGGCAAAGGCGATCGGCCCGGCCATCGCCACGGTGGCACCGCACAGAAGCACAATGGCAGTCCCTGCCGTGGCCCGTGCGAGCCCGGTGCGCACACCCAGACCACTGGCAGTGTCCTCGCCCAGCAGCAGCGCGTTCAGCCCGGCGGCCGCCACAGCGGCAAGCCCTGCGCCCAGGGTCAGGAAGGGCAGCAGCGTATAGAGGGTGGACGGCAGAATGCCGTCAAACCCGCCCAGAACCCAGAACCGGTAAACATCCAGGGTTTGCGAGCTGACCAGCAGCAGCGACCGGGTGAGAGCAAGGATCAGGGCGCTGAGAGCCGCGCCCGCCAGCACCAGCCGCAGCGGGTTGGCGCGGCTTCCGCCGCCCAGCAGGAACACCGCAACCGAGGCCGCCAGCGCGCCACCAAGCGCCACCCAGACAAAGGCTGCCGGATCGGTGATGCCGAAGCCCAGGATGCAGATCACCACGCCGAGCGCGGCACCGCCGTTGATGCCCAGCAGGCCCGGATCGGCGAGGGGGTTGCGGGTCATGCCCTGGATCAGCGCGCCGGACAAGCCAAGCGCCGCGCCTGCAAGCAGCGCTCCGGCCAGCCGCGGCAGGCGCATTTCGCGGATCACGATTTGGCTGGCATCGTTCGGATCAAAAGCTGTCAGTGCCCGCCAGACTATGTCCCAGCTGGCGGGCCGGAAGCCAAAGCGCAGCGCAGCCGCCGACAGGAGCGCCAGCCCCAGCAGGGAGGCAGCAAACCGCAGGCCGCGCAGGCTGGCGGCGGGGCGGACCGGGGAAACGTCGATTGATGAAACGGACATGTCACAAGCCCTCCGGCAGCAGCCCGGCCTCGGCCATACTGGACACGGGTGTGGACGGGTCGCCATCCAGTGCAGCCTCCAGCAGCGGCACCAGCTGGTCGAGCGCCGCGTCCAGGCTCAAGGGGCTCGAGTGAGACAGCGCCGAAGACAGAAGGCGTCCGGCATAGATCTCCCGCCCCTCGCGGTAGGCGCGCAGGGTATGGCGCAGCGGCAGGCGCTTGAGCCGCGCAGCGGAGCCTCCGGCGTCGATCCAGATCAGGGCATCGGTGTCGATGGGAGAGAGATCCTCATCGGGGAGCAAGGCATAGTAGCCGTTCGCAGGGGCGAACGGATTGGCCACCTCCGGCACGGTGAACCCCAGGGCGGCCAGGAACTGGCCGCGGATGTCATTTGCGGAATAGGCGCCGGTCCGGGTGGCCGAGACCATGACGGCGCTTGCGCCCTGCCACTCTGGGTGCGCCGCGCGGATGGCGGCAAAACGGCCCTCGATCCGGGAGATGATCCGGTCGGCCTTGGCAGCGTTTCCGGTTGCCGTGCCCAGGGTTCGCAGCATGACCTGCCAGGGCGAGCCGTAGCTGCCGTAGGCGGCCTTCGGCGGGATGGTGGGCGCGATCTGCGACAGCAGCTCATATTCGCGTTCGGTCATGCCGGACCATTGGCCGGTGATCAGGTCCGGCTCCAGGGCGGCGATCCGCTCGATGTCGATTTGCCCTTGCAGGACGATGGGTTCTGCGTCTCCCAGAGCCTCCTGCGCCCAGGGCCAAACGCCATGCGGATGGTTACCGAACCACTTGCGCAGCGCGTGGGGCTTTTCCCCCAAGGCCAGCAGGAAGTCATGGCCGATGTAGCTGAGCGAAACGATGCGCTGCGGCTTGGTCGGCACAACCGTGGTGCCATAGCGGTGTTCGATAACCGCCGGGAACGGTTCTGCCGCACTGGCCGCGGGGGCAAACACGGTTGCGGTCAGCAGCAGTAAGGCACCCAGCCGGGCGCGTACCTTTGGAAATAACAGAGCCAGCTTCACAATTCACTCCAGCCTGCGGCGCGGGCAGGAACTGCGCCGGGATGTTGATCCGTTGATGGCTGGACTGTGTGCCGCGCAAATGGCGCGGAGCGTCTCGCTGAAAGGCGCCCGTCAGGGTGCGCCCGGACGCTTAAATAACCTTAGTTCTTTTGTCAAGTTATGTGGCCGCCCGAGCCGCATTAGAACCGGGCGGCCTGCTGGCCTCAGATGTGCAGCGCGTGACCCAGCGCACGCAGGCAGGCCTCCTGAAGGCCTTCCGACTGGGTCGGGTGGGCGTGAATGGTCGCCGCGATGTCCTCAAGGCAGGCGCCCATCTCGATGGCGAGCGAAAACGCCGCCGACAGTTCGGAGACACCGGCCCCGACCGCCTGCAGCCCCAGCACCGCCTGATCCGCATCGCGCCAGACAACGCGGATGAAACCATCCTCGCGCTCAGTCGTCATGGCGCGACCATTGGCGGCAAAGGGGAACTCGGCGCTGCTGCTGCCCTCGATCTCGCCGGGCAGGGCGCCGCAGGTGACAATCTCGGGGTCGGTGAAGCAGACCGCCGGAATCGCGCGCTTGTCCCATTCGACCGCGTGGCCCGCGACGTGTTCCGCCACCATCTCGCCCTGGGCCATGGCCCGGTGCGCCAGCATCGGCTCACCGGTGACGTCGCCGATGGCGTAGATGCCGCGCATCGAGGTCTGGCAGGTCTTGTCGATGCGGATGTAGGGGCCGTTCAGGGTCAGCGCCAGCTCGTCAACGCCGATGCCTTCGGTGCGCGGGCGGCGGCCGACGGTGACCAAGACTTTCTCTGCCTGGATCTCGCCCTGGCTGGTGGTCAGAACGCCATCTGCGTAAGCCTCGGCCCTGGCGCCGGTCATCACTTCAATGCCCAGCGTGTCCAGCCGCTTGGCAACCGGCCGGGTGAGGGCCTGATCATACAGCGGCAGGATGCGGTCTTCGGCCTCCACCACGGTGACCTTGCTGCCGAGCTTGGCAAAGGCCGTGCCCAGCTCCAGCCCGATATAGCCCGCGCCGACCACGGCAAGGGTTTCCGGAACCTGTTGCAGCGCCAGCGCCTCGGTCGAGGACAGAATATCGCCGCCGAAGGGCAGCGAGGGCAGCTCGACCGGGGCGGAGCCGGAGGCGATCACGATGCGTTCGGCGCGGATCTGGGTGGTCTCGTCACCGCGTTTGACCGCCACGGTCTTGCCATCCAGGAATCGCGCGCGGCCCTCGACCACGCGAACGCCTGCCTTGCGCATCAGGCCGCTCACACCGCCGGTCAGACGCTTCACGATACCGTCCTTCCAGGCGACCGTCTGGCTCAGGTCGATTTCCGGCTTGCCCGCCGTGATGCCAAGCGGCCCTTCGGCTGCGTGGGTCATCTTGTGGAACTCGTCCGCGGCGTGGATCAGCGCCTTGGAGGGGATGCAGCCCACGTTGAGGCAGGTGCCGCCGGGGTTGGCTTCGTCCACCACGATGGTGTCGACCCCCAGCTGGCCGGCGCGGATGGCGCAGACATAGCCGCCGGGGCCCGCGCCGATGATCAGTAATTTGCACTTCAGATCAGTCATTCAGCCCTCGACAAACAGCATGGCCGGATTTTCCAGCAGGGATTTCAGTTTCTGCACGAAGACCGCCGCGTCCCAGCCGTCGATCACCCGGTGATCGAAGGAGCAGGAGATGTTCATCATCTTGCGCGGCCGGAATTGCTGGCCGTCCCAGACCGGGCGGATCTGCATCTTATTGACGCCTACAATCGCCACCTCCGGGTGGTTGATGATCGGCGTGGTGGCAATGGCGCCAAGCGGCCCCAGCGAGGTGATGGTGATGGTGCCGCCGGTCAGCTCCTCGCGCTTGATCGAGCCATCGCGGGCGGCGTCGGCCAGTCGGGCCAACTCGCCTGCGTTGTCCCACAGGCTGTTGGCCTCGGCGTGGTGCAGCACCGGCACGTTCAGCCCTTGCGGGGTTTGCGTGGCGACCCCGATATGGACGCCGCCGTGGCGGTAGATCACGCCTTCCTCGTCATCGTAACGTGCGTTCAGCCCGGGCTGTTCGCGCACCGCCTCGACGATGGCGCGCATCAGGAAGGGCAGGAGGGTCAGCTTGGGGCGGCTGCCCTCATGCTTCTTGTTGAGCGCGGCACGCAAGTCCTCCAGCGCGCCCATCTCCACCTCTTCGACGATGGTGATATGCGGGATGTGGCGTTTGGACAGGGCCATCTTCTCGGCGATCTTGCGGCGCATGCCGATGACGCGCTGTTCTTCGACGCCGGTGTTGCGGCCGCGGGTGACGCTGCCCTGACGGATGCCGCCGGATTCGATCCAGCTGTCCAGATCCTCGTGGCTGATGCGCCCGCCGGGGCCGGTGCCGGGGACATGGCGCAGGTCGACGCCTTCGGAGCGCGCCCGGGCCCGCACCGAGGGCGCGGCCAGCGGTTTGCTGCCTTCGGGCCGCGGCAGGCGATGGCCGGGTTTCTTGGCGGCCGGCGCGGGTGCGGGAGTAGGTACCGGAGGCTCCTTCGCCCCAGCGTCCGCATCCGTTTCGGTTTCCGGCTCGGGCTGCGCCGACGGGGCGGCGGGTTTGGCCGCTTCCTGGGCCGAACCCGGGGCCTCGTTGCCCTCGCCTTCGATCTCGATCCGGACCAGCACGGAGCCGATCGCCATCATCTGGCCGATCTCGCCGCCCAGTTCCAGCACTTTGCCGGAGACCGCCGAGGGCACCTCAACCGCGGCCTTGTCGGTCATCACTGCCGCCAGAATATCGTCCTCGCGCACGATATCACCGGGCTTGACGTGCCACTCCGTCAGCTCCGCCTCGGCAATGCCTTCCCCCACATCGGGAAGACGCATGGCAAACACACCCATCCGGTCAGCCCTCCATCACTTTTTTCAATGCCTCGCCGACACGGGCGGGGCCGGGGAAATACTCCCATTCCTGCGCATGCGGATAGGGCGTGTCCCAGCCGGTGACGCGGATGATCGGCGCCTCCAGGTGGTAGAAGCAGTTCTCCTGCACCAGGCTCATCAGTTCGGCACCGAAGCCGGAAGTGCGCGTCGCCTCATGCACGATCACGCAGCGGCCGGTCTTTTCCACCGAAGCCTGGATTGTCTCGAGATCAAGCGGCAGCAGCGTGCGCAGGTCGATCACCTCGGCGTCGACGCCGGTCGCCTCAGCCGCGGCCTCGGCCACATAGACCATGGTGCCATAGGTCAGAACGGTGACATCCGCGCCCTCGCGGGTGATGCTGGCCTTGCCCAGAGGCACGATCTCCGCGCCCTCCGGCACCTCGCCCTTGGGGTGGTTTTTCCAGCTGGTGACCGGGCGGTCGTGGTAGCCGTCAAACGGCCCGTTATAAAGCCGCTTGGGCTCCAGAAAGATCACCGGATCCGGGTCCTCGATGGCGGCCAGCAGCAGCCCCTTGGCGTCGCGCGGGTTGGAGGGCACCACCACCTTCAACCCGGACACATGCGTAAACAGCGCCTCCGGGCTCTGGCTGTGGGTCTGGCCGCCGAAGATGCCGCCGCCGGTGGGCATGCGGATCACCAGCGGGCAGGTGAAATCGGCGTTGGAGCGGTGGCGCAGACGCGCCGCCTCCGAGACGATCTGGTCATAGGCGGGATAAACGTAGTCGGCGAACTGGATCTCGATCACCGGCTTCAGCCCATAGGCGGCCATGCCGATAGCGGTGCCGACAATGCCGGATTCGTTGATCGGCGCGTCAAAGCAGCGTGATTTCCCGTATTTCTGCTGCAACCCCGCGGTACAGCGGAAGACGCCGCCGAAAAACCCCACATCCTCGCCAAACACGACGACGCGGTCATCTGCCGCCATCGCGACGTCATGGGCCTCGCGGATGGCCTCGATCATGGTCATGCTGGCCATCTCAGTACCCCGCCTCCTGGCGCTGCCGGATCAGATGCGGCGGCATGGTTTCGTAAACGCCCTCGAACATGTCGCGCGGGCTGGGGGTCTTGCCGCCGCCCAATGTGCCGATCGCCTCGGCCTGCTTCTGGGTGGCGATGACCTCGTCCAGGATTTGCGCTTCGGCCTGCTTGTGCCGCTCGTCGCTCCATTCGCCGATGGTGATGAGGTGCTTCTTCAGCCGCTCGATCGGGTCGCCCAGCGGCCAGGCCGCGGCCTCGCGCTTGGAGCGGTAGGCGGAGGGGTCGTCGCTGGTGGAATGGCCGCCTGCGCGGTAGGTGACATGTTCGATCAGCGTCGGCCCGTGCCCGCGCCGCGCCCGCTCGCAGGCCCATTTCGCAACGGCGTGCACGGCCAGGTAGTCGTTGCCGTCCACCCGGATCGACGCGATGCCAAAGCCGTGGCCGCGGGCGGCAAAGGTGCCAACACCGCCGCGGGCGATGCCCTGGAAGGTCGAGATCGCCCATTGGTTGTTGACGATGTTCAAGACCACCGGCGCCTTGTAGGTGGAGGCAAAAACCATGGCGGCGTGGAAATCGCTTTCAGCCGTGGAGCCGTCGCCGATCCAGCCGGTGGCGATTTTGGTGTCGCCGGAAATCGCCGAGGCCATCGCCCAGCCGACCGATTGCACGAACTGGGTGCCAAGGTTGCCGGAGATTGAGAAGAAACCGTGCTCCTTGGAGGAGTACATAATTGGCAGCTGGCGCCCGTGCAGCGGGTCGTCGGCGTTGGAATAGATCTGGTTCATCATGGTCAGCATCGGATAGCCGCCCGCGATCAGCAGCCCGGCCTGGCGGTAGGTCGGAAAGTTCATGTCGCCCGGCCGCAGCGCCCGGGAAAAGGCGCAGGACACCGCCTCTTCACCCAGGTGCTGCATGTAGAAACTGGTCTTGCCCTGGCGCTGCGCGTTCATCATCCGCGCGTCAAACGTGCGCAGGGTCAGCATGTGCCGCAGGCCTTCGCGCAGCTCATCCGCGCTCATTGCGCCGGCCCAGTCGCCCACCGCCTCGCCGTCCTTGTTCAAAACCCGGACGATGGAAAATGCCATGTCGCGGATCGAGTCGGGATCCACGTCAACCGGCGGGCGTTTGACTTCACCGGCGCGCGGGATTTCAAAGTCCGAGAAATCAGGCGTGTCGCCCGGACGGCAGCCCGGTTCCGGCACGTTCAGCGATAGCGGCGGAAAATCATCACTCATGCGGTACCTCTTTGTTCTGAGCGCCTGCAGACAGCGCGCGCATGCAGGCGCGCTGCGCTGTGCCTGTCTCCCCAGCTTAGCAAAACCGCATGGTTGAAAAATAACGAATATGGGGGTAGTGAAGCGAAAATCAGAGAAAAAACACTCGGAAAAACAAAATTTATGGTGGTTTTCGCTACAGATTCGGTTGATCGGGAGATACTTCGCGCGCTGCGTGACGAGGGGCGGATTCCCTTGGTGCAGCTGGCGGCCCGAGTCGGTCTTTCCCAGACGCCCTGCAAACGGCGCCTGCAGCGGCTGGAGGAAAGCGGCCTGATTTCCGGCTACAACGCCCGCATTGACCGCAAGGTCGCGGGGTTTGGCATCACTGCCTTTGTTTCGGTGGAACTGGAACGCCAGGACGCGGACGAAATTGCCAGTTTTCAGAAGAAGATTGCACGGTTCGAGGAAGTGGTGACCGGAACGCTGATGACCGGCGCGCAGGATTTCCTGCTGGAAATCGTGGTGGAAAGCCTGGAGGAGTTCGAGGCCTTCCTGCAGACCAAACTGCTGCGCATTCCGGGCATCCGGGTGGTGCGGTCCCGCTTTGCGCTGCGCAAATTCATCGACCGGGCGCGGATTCCGTGACCGCCGGGGCCGGCAGGGGGCTTCAGCCGGCCTCTACCGTCAGCAGCTTGCGGTACATCTCCAGCAGAAAGACCTCGGCTTCGGCATAGCGGTCCTGTGCCTTGGCGGGGGCGATTTCCTCGATCTGCACGTCGAAATCGGCGTAGTGCTGCGTGGTGGCCCAGATCGAATACAGCAGATGATGCGGATCGACGGTCGCAATCCGGCCGTCGCGCATCCAGTCCTCCAGCACCGTGATCTTGGTGTTGTAGAGCTCTTTCAGCGGGCCGAAGATCTCGCTGCGCGATTGCGGCAGGCCGCTCAGGATCTCATTGGCGAAGAACTTGCTTTCCTTGGGGAAATTCCGCGAAATTTCCAGCTTGCGGCGGATGTACTGGCAGATTTCGTCAATCGGGTCGCCATGCGGGCTCAGCATGTTCAGCGGCGCCATCCACAGCTGCAGGGTGCGGGCCAGCAGCTCCTGCCGGATCGCGTCCTTGCTTTCGAAGTAATAGAGCAGGTTGGGCGTGGTCAGCCCGGCGTTCTTGGCAATCAGGTTGATCGACGCGCCGGAGGATCCGTGCTGGGCAAAAACCTCGAGCGCGGATGCCAGGATCTGTTCGGTCTTCTTCCGCTGAATCCGGGTCTTCGGCTTTTCAGCTGCCATGCGCGCCATGTAAATTCCGCCACTTATAAAAATGTCTATCTGGCGTCCTATTGGCACAAGTCAAAGCCTGTTGCCAGCGATAGCGCGCAGAGGGCCGGTTCAAATCAATGTGCTGGTGCGGGAGAACCGCCCCGTGGGCAAAGGAGCGGGCAGCAAGAGCCGCCCGCCAATAGGCACCGTCCGCGGGGAGATTTGTCCGGACGGTGCCGTTTCCGGGCCGGGGCCCGGCGCAGTTCAGCGGAACGCCGGGATGATCTTCTCGGCGTAGTCGGCGATGATTTTCTCTTCGTCACCGCTGTCGAGGTAGATGTTGAACTGGGTGGTGCCGGCCGCTTCGAGATCGCGGATCTTGGCGATATGCTCGTCCGGGGTGCCCAGCACGCAGAAGCTCTTGACGATGTCTTCGGTGATGAAGTCCAGGTACGGGTTATCGCTCTGGCCGTGCTTGGAGTAGTCGTAGCCCTTGCGGTTCTTGATGTAGTCGGTCAGGCTGGTCGGGACGTGATCGCCGTCGGTGCCGTATTTCTCAACGATATCAGCGACATGGTTGCCGACCATGGCGGGGAACCACTTGGTCTTCTCGATACCTTCCTCGATCGGGCCGGTATGCGCCGGAGCAGCGGCCATCACGCGGTAGTTCGACATGTCGCGGCCTTCGGCTTCGCCGCCGGCCTTGGCCTGATCCGCCAGCCATTTGATGATCTTGGGTTCGGCAATCTGAAGGACGACACCATCGCCGACCTTGCCGGCCGAGGCCAGGGCCTTGGGACCGTAGGCGCCGATCCAGACCGGCAGCTCATACCCTTGGGCCCAGGGGAATTTCACCGGCTCGGGGCATTCGCCGTACTGCACTTCCTCGCCGCGGATCAGCGACTTCACCACATGGGTGAATTCTTCCATCCGCTTGATGGTCGAGGGCTTCTTGCCCATCACGCGCACGGCGCTGTCGCCGCGGCCCAGGCCGATGTCGAAACGGCCGCCGGACTGTTTTGCCAGCGAGCCGAACAGCGAGGCCGCAACCGACCACTCGCGCGAGTTCGGGTTGGTCACCAACGGGCCGAAGCGCATCTTCTTGGTGTGTTCCATGCACATCGCCATGGCGACGAAGCTTTCGCGCCACAGGATGTGGCTGTCGTAGAACCAGCAGTAGGTGAAACCTGCGTTTTCCGCCTGGCGGACCAGCGCGCGGGCGCGTTCGGGCTCAACGAAGCCCTTGAAGCAAATACCGAATTCCATGTGTTTTCTCCCTGTTGGAATCTTAGTGTTCGGGGGCCCAGATGCGGATGCCCGCATGGGTGAAGGGCACCGCCTTGGAAATGTTCTGGCGGATCAGGATCGGGGTGATCGCCTCGATGCAGCGGGCGGCCTCGGCGTCGCCGGCGTTGTAGGCCTGGACATCCAGCGCTCCGACCAGCTCGATCACCTTTTTGCGGGCGGGCAGGCTGTTGCCGCAGACCAGGATGTCGCAGTTGATCGGCCAATCCAGGTTGTTCAGCGTGGTGGCCGAGACGTTGTGCAGCGCGCCGATCACCGGGATTTCGTCGCCCAAGAGCGCCTGGGCGGCTTCGGTGGCGGAGCCTTCGGGCGGCATCTCTACTTTCTTGGGGTCGCCTTCCTTCAGCGGCACCACGATGTCGACCAGGATCTTGCCCGCCAGGCCCGGCTTCAGCGCCTCCAGCGTGGCGTTATGGGCCGAAAACGGCACCGCGAGGATGACCATTTCGTCCGCCGCCGCGGTGGCGCCTGCGTTGTCCAGCCCTTCGATCGGCGCAGCGCCTTCCGGCAGCTTTGCCATCAGGTCTGCCGCGATGCCGGCGCTGCGCTCGCCATCGCGCGAGCCCAGTGCCACGGCGATCCCTGCGCGGGCAAAGCGCAGCGCCAGCCCCTGGCCCTGCGGTCCGGTGCCGCCAATGATTGCGATCTTCATCTGAACATATCCTCCTGTTTTTTCCTGAGTATGTCGGCGCCGCGGCTGTCGGCGGGCTGCCAGTCGAGCCCGCGCAGCAGCACCGCCGGTGTTTTTCCGTTCTTGCGCACCACCAGCCCGGAGGCGGCAGAGATTTCATCGGCCAGCGCCGGTTCGGTCACTTGCAGCGGCCGCCCCCAGGCGTCGAGGTTGCCCTGCTCCTGGATGGTGGCCGGGACCTTGCTCAGCCCGATGGCCACGTTGATCTGGCCCAGCCGCCAGGGGCGGCCGAAGGTGTCGGTCATCACCACGCCGATCTGCGCCCCGAACCGTGCAGCCAGCGCTTCGCGCAGGCGGTTGCAGCTGGCGTCGGGATCGCGCGGCAGCACCATTGCCGCGTCTTCCTCGCCGAAATTCGATTCATCCACCGCGGCGTTGGCGGAGATGAACCCCAGCCGGTGCTCGCAGATCATCGTGCCGGTGTTCTGGTCCGGGCGGCGGAAGGCGCGCACCACGCGGGTGCTTTCGCGCAGGACGATCTCCACCTTGCGGGGGTCCTTGTTCAGTTCCTCGCCGTATTTTATGGCTTCCGCCGAGGGCGTGATCGAGGCCAGCGGGATGATGCAATCCTCGGCCTTGGAGAACACCTTTTGCGCAATGCACAGGATATCGCCGTCCTGCAGGCCGAGCCCGGCCTGCTCCAGGCAATCGCCCAGGATGGCCCCCAGATCGTCGCCGTTCCTGATATCCGGCACGCCGGGCACGGCGGTGAGGGAGACGGACAAGCTCATCGCACGCCCTCCCGCATCAGCGCCTGCGGGTCCTGCGCCAGCAGGCAGCTGAGGTCCTCGGCCGTGTCGACATCGACACGCAGGCTGTCCAGCGGCAGCACCACCGGGCACAGGCCCGCGGTCTCTGCCGCTTGCCGGTGGGCGATCAGCGATTTCTGCCCGTAAGCAAAGGCAAACGGGCAGGGCAGCGGCACCAGAAGCGCGTTGGTGCCGAGGTCGGTGGCCGGGCACAGCACCGTGCTGTTACCGTCCAGCGGAAAGGCCAGGAGCTGCGCCAGGTCGTCCGGGGACGGGTCGGCAAGATCACCCGGCAGAACGCAGAGCGCCTCATACCCTTGGGCAGCGGCCCAATCCGCAGCCGCCTCCACGGCCAGTGACAGCGTGCCGGGGTCCTTGTCGTCGATACAGATCAGACCGGCCTGCCGCGCGATGCGCGCAATCACCGGGCTGTTGGACACCACGGCAATATCGGCGGCGCCTTCGGGCAGCACGGCAACAGCCTCTTGCAGCCGCGCAATGGTGGAGCGGAACAGGCCGCGGGCCAGCGCTTCGCGTTCCTGCGGCGCAAGCGCGGTGGCCAGCCGGGTTTTTGCCCTGGACGGGTCCTTCATCGGGATCACCGCCAGCCGCCTGCCGGAGTTTGCTGCCGCGCTCATGCCGCGCTCTCCCGGCCAGCGGGGGCGAGGGCCAGGTCCACCACCTCGCGCGCGAGGCGGGCCTTGTCGTCCTGGTTCTTCATCAGAATATCACTGCAGACCGGCGCCAGCCCGATTGCGCGGATTTCGCCCGCCAGTCCGGCATCGGTGTGGTCGGTCACCAGTGTGTCCGCCAGCCCTCGGTAGCGCGCGGCCACGCCGGCCGCATCGGCCCGTTCGCCAAGCGCGGCCATCATCCGGTCGGCCGGGCCCTTGACCACCTTGCCGGCGATGAAGGGGCTGACAGCGATCTTCTGTGCGCGCGCTGCCCGAAGCGCCGCGGTGATGCCGGGCACACCGAGTATCGGGGCGATGCTGACCAGCGGGTTGGACGGGGCAATCACGATCAGATCCGCCTGCCGGATCGCCGCCAGCGCCTCTGGCGCGGGGCGGGCCTGTTCCAGCCCGTCAAATTCAAGCGCCCGCACCTCCGGCGCGCAGCGTTCGCGCACGAAATATTCCTGGAAGCTCAGCCAGCCCGCATCGGTGCGCACCCGTGTTTGCACCTTATTATCCGTCGGCAGCAGGATGTCCGCCTGAACGCCAAAGGCGCGCGCCACATCGCGGGCGATCTCGCTGGGCCGGTCGCCGCGCAGGCGGCGCATTGTGCGGTAGATGTGCAGGCCAAAGTCGCGGTCGCCCAGCGACATCCAGGTGTCCGCGCCCAGCTTGTTCAGCGTCGCGAGCGCCCGGTAGCCCTCATCCGCCACGCCCCAGCCTTGGTTGCGGTCGATCACATCGGCGAGGCTGTAAGTCAGGGTGTCGATATCGGGGGAGACCCACAGCCCGTGGAAGTCATCGTCATCCGCCACGTTGCCGATGATCGACAGTTCCACGTCCGGCAATGCCGCCAGGCCCTCGGCCATCTTGGCACCGCCGACGCCGCCCGCCAGCAGGGTGACCCTATGCTTTTGCGCGCTCATTCTGCCGCCTCCAGCTTGGGCCCGCGTTCGGGGAACATTTCCAGAAACGCCAGCGGGTCGCGGCCCTTGCGGTCGACCAGCGGTGCCAGTTCCTCCGGGTCGTGGCGGTCATAGACCTCGCGGATCTCGTAGATGGTGTTGCGCCGCACCGGCACCCGGCCCGCGGCGCGGATGATCTGCGCCAGTTCGCGGGCGGTGATCTCCTGCCCGTGGGCGGAGCCTGCCGCGCGCGAGATGCTTTCGTTCATCAGCGTGCCGCCGAGGTCATTCACCCCGCGCGACAGCATCTCTTGCGCCCGCGCCGCGCCCAGCTTGGTCCAGCTCACCTGGATATTGTCGATCCAGCCGTGCAGCATGATGCGCGACACCGCGTGCATCAGGTCCACCTCCAGCGCGGTGGGGCCGGGGCGCACCTTATCCGGGTTCTGCGACCACAGGGGCGATTCCGTGTGCACAAAGGACAGCGGCACCAGCTCGGTAAAGCCGCCGGTGTCCTTTTGGATGTCGCGCAGCAGCCGGATATGCGCGGCCCAATGCTCGGGCCCGTCGATATGGCCGTACATGATGGTAGCGGTCGTCGGGATGCCAACCTCATGCGCGGCGCGGATGATCTCCACCCATCTCTCGGCGCTCAGCTTGTTCTTGGTGAGCTGCATCCGCACTTCGGTATCCAGGATCTCCGCCGCGGTGCCGGGCATCGAGCCGAGGCCCGCCTCCTTCAGATCCGCCAGGAAGTCGTGGTAGGACATCTTGGTCTTGGAGGCGCCATACCAGATCTCGAAGGGCGAGAGGGCGTGGATATGCATGTCCGGCAGCGCCGCCTTGATGGCGCGCACGATGTCCCGGTAGTAGGTGCCTTCCATCTTGGGGTGCAGCCCGCCCTGGATGCAGACCTCGGTGGCGCCGCGGTCCCAGGCCTGCTGCGCGCGCTCGACGATCTGTTCAGGCTCCAGCCACTCGGCGTCCTTGTCCTCGCTGCGCTTGGCAAAGCCGCAGAACCGGCAGCCCATGTAGCAGATGTTGGTGAAGTTGATGTTGCGGTTCACCACAAAGGAAACGCGCTCGCCATTGGCGCGGCGGCGCAGCGTGTCCGCCACGGCATAGACCGCTTCGGCGTCAGCGCCGGTGGCGCGGAACAGCTCGACGCCCTCAGCCTCAGACACCTCGCCGCCCTCCAGCGCCATCTCCAGGATGGCGCGGACCGGAGCGGAGGCGGCGCCGACGGCAGCCGGGACCGTGGTGAAATTCTCGGCGGGGTGCTGAAGGGTCATGCTGTTTCTCCGATGTGGCGCTGGTCGCGGGCGAGGCCGTTTTCCTGGGCCATGCCGGCCGCACGGGCCAGCACGCCGGGGTTGATGAAGCCGCTGTCCCCGGTCAGGTAGCGGGGGTAGACGGTGAGCCGTTCGCGCAGTTCGAACCCGGCCCCGGTGCAGGAACTTGCCAGCGCCCGGATCTCCGGCCATTCGTGCTGCGGGTTGATGAAGTCGATGGTCACCGGCGAGATGCCGCCCCAGTCGTTGATGCCCGCTTCCAGGTAGGCGATATGGCGGGCGCTGAGGTTCGGCGGTGCCTGCAGGCTGATCTCCGGCGCCAGGATGATGCGCGCCGCCGCGATGGTGCGCAGCATGTCCTCCAGCGCCGGTTCCGGGTGGTTTGCCATCTCGATGTCCGGTTTGCGTTGGAAGTTCTGGATGATCACTTCCTGGATATGGCCGTGGCGGGCGTGGGCATCGTTGATCGCGTGCAGCGCTTCGATGCGCTCGGCAAATGTCTCGCCGATCCCGATCAGCAGGCCGGTGGTAAAGGGCACCTGTTTCTGGCCCGCGCGTTCCAGCGTGCGCAGCCGCTGCACCGGCACCTTGTCGGGGCAGGCATAATGCGGCTGGCCCTTGCGGGTCAGGCGGCGGCTGACGGTTTCCAGCATCATCCCCATCGAAGCGGAGACCGGGCGCAGCACGTCGATCTCGTCATCGGTAAGGGTGCCCGCGTTCACATGCGGCAGCAGGCTGGTCTCTGCCAGCACCAGCTCGCACATGTCGCGCAGGTAATCGGTCAGGCGGGAATAGCCCAGCTTTTCCAGACCTTTGCGGGCTTTCTCATAGCGCAGCTCCGGCTTCTCGCCGAGGCTGAAGAGGAGTTCCTTGCAGCCCTCGCGCTCGCCTTTTTGCGCCGTGGCCAGCACCTGCTCCGGCGTCATGATATTGGCTTCCGGCGAATCCGGATTCTTGACGAAGGTGCAGTAGCCGCAGGTGTCGCGGCACATGTTGGTCAAGGGCACGAAGGCCTTGCGCGAATAGGTGACCGTGCGGCCCCAGTGGGCGTCGCGGATCCCGGCGGCGCGCTGCATCAGAGCGCGCAGATCACCGGCCTCCGCCCAGGCAGTGCCTGTGCTGAGCAATTGGGTGTTCATGGATTCCTCCCTGTCCTCCTCAGACTGTGAAGGAGGGCCGCGGCTGTCAAATATTTTTTTATCTGTAAGTCAAAAAAAATTCTGCATAGACTGAAATCGCCTATCTAAAAGGCTGTTTTTAAACTGCTAAAAATATAGCCTGATAAAAATATTGACTACTAAGTAAAACACTCGAATACTTTCTCTCAATCGACGCGGCCCGTCTCTTAGGCGGTGCCAGCGCAAAGGGAGGACATCAGAGTGCTTATTGGAACGCCAAGGGAATTGGCGGCTGGAGAGTCGC
>NZ_JCAIJS010000005.1:0-49498 GCF_059429235.1 Leisingera sp. CC-HEC096 | reverse complement strand
CCCAGCCGCTGGCCGACACCGTCTCGGTTCTGCAGCGCGCGCCACCAGCTCTCGTTGTCCAGATACCATTGCACCGTCTTCTCCAGCCCCTCCTCCACCGTCACCGAGGGCCGCCAGCCCAGCTCCTGCCGGATGCGGGAGGGGTCGATCGCATAACGCGCGTCATGGCCCGGGCGGTCGGTCACAAAGGTGATCTGGTCCTTGTAAGGCTTCCCATCCGCGCGCGGCCGCCTTTCATCCAGAATGGCGCAGAGCGTCTGCACCAGCTCCAGATTGGTGCGCTCGTTTTCGCCCCCGATGTTGTAGGACCGCCCCAGTTCGCCCTTTTGCACCACCAAGAGCAGCGCATCCGCATGATCCTCCACATAGAGCCAGTCGCGCACGTTGGAGCCGTCGCCGTAGAGGGGCAGCGGCTTGCCCGCCAGCGCGTTCAGGATCACCACCGGGATCAGCTTTTCCGGGAAGTGATAGGGCCCGTAGTTGTTGGAGCAGTTGGTCAGCACCACCGGCAGCCCGTAGGTCTCGTGCCAGGCCCGGACCAGATGGTCGCTGGCGGCCTTGGAGGCCGAATAGGGCGAGCGCGGATCGTATGCCGTCTCCTCAGTAAACATCACCGCCGGGTCCGCAGGCAGGCTGCCATAGACCTCGTCCGTTGAGATGTGATGGAAACGGAACCCCTCCGGCCTGCCCGCCTGTTCCCAGTATTTCCGCGCCGCTTCCAGCATCTGATAGGTGCCGGTGATATTGGTTTCGATGAAATCGCCCGGCCCGTCGATCGAGCGGTCGACATGGCTTTCGGCGGCCAGATGCATCACCGCATCCGGGCGGTGGCGGGCAAAAACAGTGTCTAATGCGGCCCGGTCGCGGATATCGGCCTGCTCAAAGGCATAGGCCGGGCTTTCCGCCACGCTGGCCACATTGTCCAGGCAGGCGGCATAGGTCAGCGCATCCAGGTTCACCACCTGATGGCCGCGGGCGACCGCCAGCCGCACCACCGCAGAGCCGATGAACCCCGCCCCGCCTGTGACCAGCAGCTTCATCGCTTATCCCTCCCAGCTGAACGGGCTGTCGAAATCCGCCAGGGCAGGCGCCGCGGCGTCCTTCTCCGACAGGATGGGGCTGCCCTCAAATCCCCAGTCGATGCCGCAGCTGTCCCAGGCCACCGCGCCGTCGCACTCCAGCGCATAATAATCGGTGCATTTGTAGATCACCTCGGTCTCCGGCACCCGGGTGAGGAAGCCGTGCAGGAACCCCTTGGGCACCAGCAGCTGCTTGCCGTTCTCCGCCGTCAGCTCAATCCCGAACCATTTCCCATAGGCGGGCGAGCCCTTGCGGATATCCACCGCCACATCGAACAGCGCGCCGCGGCCGCAGCGCACCAGCTTGTCCTGGGCAGCGGGAGGCGCCTGGAAATGCAGGCCGCGCAGGGTGCCCGCCTGCACCGACAGCGAATGGTTGTCCTGCACGAAATCCAGATCAAGGCCCGCGTCCTGCATCCGCCGCCGGTTCCAGCTTTCGCTGAAAAAGCCGCGGGCATCGCCAAAGCGGGCAGGCGTCAGCACTTTCAGCCCCGGCAGTCCGGTTTCTTCTATCTGCACGGCAATAACCTTGTCTAAAACATCATCTAAAATACCGGGACCAGCAGATAGTTTATTTTTGAAACGCTGAAAACCGTTGTGAGCATCCACATGCACGATTGCATCGAAAACTCAAGCAGACCGCCCAAAACCCATGCAGATACAACCTGCAGGTTCGGGCAACAGAAAGCATCGAAAGGCTCCATTTCCTGCTGCAAAGCGTTGCGGTTTTGCAGCTTGGTCATGCGTGGACAGTCATGAATCGCGGCGCCCCCCCTGCCAGGCAGACCGCTGACAGCCTGCCAGTGGCGTAAGCCCCTGTATCGATTGCAATCCGACCCTTCTGAGCTGCAGCCTCCCTGACGACAGTGTGGCCATGCACCACCCAGATCCCGTCCCGCCGCGGGGTGCGGAGGAAGTCCGGATGCCCCCAGACATGAACGTCTTCCGGTTGCCCGGCCGGCGCTGCATACGGGTCAGCTCCGGCGTGGGTTGTCAGCACATTACCCGACAGCACCGAGGCCTGCAGCCCAGCCACCCAAGCAATCAGCGTCTCTCCCATCGCCTGCCGCAGCCGGTCACGGCAATCGCGCAGTTCCTCCCCGGTCATCTGCGGCCGGGCGCCGCGGATGCCGAAGGAGGCCAAGGTCTGCAGCCCGCCATGCATAATCCAGCGCCCGCCCTCGCGGGCGGGATCCGCCAGGAAGCGGAGCAGCATGTCTTCGTGATTGCCCTTCAGGCAGGTCAGGCCCGGTTGCTCGCTCAGATGGCGCAGGACTTGGGCGCTCTGCCCGCCCCGGTCGATATAGTCCCCGGCCAGAATGGTCCGATGATCCTGCGGAACCTTTGCCAGCATCTGTTCCAGCAGCGCAAAGCAGCCATGCACATCCCCGATCACGCAAAGCGGCGCGTCGGGAGCAGGGTCCGGAAAGGGAGCGCGCCACCCGGCCCACTGGAACAAGGATGACAACACGATGAACAGCTCTCCCGGTGGCCTGCTGGATGCAGTAAGCCCCGACGTGGAGCCACGCGCCAGGGCATTTACAGTCAGGGACGTGATAACAACATGCCCGCAATGGGGCAAGCATACCCCTATCACTACGGCCGCCCATGATCTTGTGGAGGCGGATAGTCGGGTTGCGGGCCTCCGCGATGAAGTAAACCCTCAGCAGCTCGGCTTAGCAGTCAGCCATCACCCGGCTAAATAGCCGAAATCCTTTTGCACCAAGGTCATCGTGATTGTTCAGCCCCCATTTCTTGGATCTGACCGTTTGGATAAGTTATGGCTGTGGAGGTGACCGAGCTGGCTCAGAAACAATTTGCCTGCTCATGATTGTCCGTACTGGGGCGAACAAGCGCACTCATGCGGCGCGGCATGCGGGCACTCCCATATCAATAATTCTGCTGCCCTTCACCTTGTGGATCCCTGAAATCCGATTTCGTCCCTCTGCCAGGAACCAAGCCCGCAGGGGTTCCGGATAATGATTTGCAATCACTCGGCTAAAATAGTCGAAATCCTTTTTTGCCAAGCGCTGGCCATTACGCGAAGGACCGTGAAAGCCGAATGTGGTATCGGGATCAACGCAGGCGCCCGGCAGGCCGAGGAACATAGTGCAGGTGGAATAACAAACTTGGCCGCGTATCTCGACCCGCACGCCGCTGTGCTGCAGCTTTCTCAGCTCGATCAGCCGCTCATGCAGGAAGCCGCCGTGGTCGCTGCCCACGACATAGGTCTGCTGCGCTGCGGCCGCCTGCGGCTGCAGAACCGCCAATGCCAGGCCCGCAGTTGCAGCGGCTTTGGCCGCCTTGCCAATGACGGAACGGGTGCGCCCCAGCAGGGCTATTGCCGAAGATGCGATGTTCAGTGCCAGCATGGTCATATCTCCAAAGCGAAAGGCGGCGTTGGAGACTGATTAAAAAAAGGTTGCGGACGGACCGGGTTGAGGATGTGGCGAAAATGCGCGCTTTATCAATATTTTATTGTGCAAGATAGATAAATTGCACTAACCTTTTCCGCAGTTTTTCTCAATCAAGGTTGCTGCGTGCGGACCGTATGAACACGGGCTGAGACCGCCCCGCGGCTTTAAGCTGTAAGGCTGCGGGTCTCTGCCAAAGAGCCTGCGGCAGGCAATCTGCTGTACCGGTCAGGGCGATGCGGGGACAGGCCGGTGGTCTGCACGGTCCCGTCCCCCCTGCCCTGTCAGAGGTATTCCTTTTCCAGCAGCGCCACCGCATGTTCCAGGGTCTCGCCCAGGCCCCAGCCGTTTTCATCAGCCACCTTGTAGAAGGCTTCGATCGTTTCCGGCCGCGCCTTAATGTTGAACTGGGCGTTGCGGCCGGTGCGGCGGCGGCGCGGCTGCTTCGGGGCTGCGGCCGCAGGTTTGGGTTCTCGGCTCTGAAAACCGGTCGCCTCTGCCGCTGCCCTGGCGGTATCCGCCCTGGGGGCGGTTTTCGGTTTCGGGGTGAAGCTGCTCAGGTCGCCCAGGGCATCGCCGAAACCGAGGTCTGCACGGGACTTGCTCATCAGGCGGGCACCTCCTGCTTCAGCCGGGCCACCACTTCGCCGGCAAATTCGCGCGCGTTGATGCGGGCCTTTTCGACATTGCTGACCTGGGCGGGGTCAAGGTCAGCCAGGGTGCCGCCGTAGTCGAACAGATCGCGGTAGGCGGCACGCTCGACGATCGGCACCCGGCAGACCTCGATGCCATTGGCTGCCAGCTGCTCCTGCACGTTCTTCAGCGCCCGCGAGCGTACCGCGGCGCTGGTGCGGGTGAGCACCACGCAATGGGGAATGGCGCGCCGTGCCATCTTGGCCTGGTTGCTGATCAGCCGGATGGTCTTGGCCCCTCCCCTCGCATCCATCGACGAGCCCTGCGCCGGGATCAGCACCAGGTCCGACATCCCGATGGCATTGGCCACCATCAGGCTGGCGGTACCCTCCAGATCGACGATGACAAATTGCGCCCGGGCCGAAGCCTCCTCAATCTGGTCGACGATGCTTTCCTCGGTCACACCGCCAATGATGGTGATGCTGTCCGGCTTACCAGGCAGCGCCCCCCATTGCGAAATCCAGCGCTCGGGGTCGGCATCGATGAGGGTGACGCTGGCGCCGTTTTCCGCCAGCTGGGTGGCCAGTATCAGGGCTGTCGTGGTTTTACCCGCCCCGCCCTTGGGGTTTGCAAATGAAATAATCGGCATGTCTGCTCCGCCTCTTTTTTTTCAGAGTACCAGATAGCGGACAGATATCTATAGATATTTTATTGGTATCCGAAAGCTAACAGATATCTAGTTGGTACTATTTGCTGCAGATCATGCGGGAGCGTACAGGCGGCTTGGGATCATAATAGTACCAAAAAGAATTCTAGTAGCTATCTGATGTAGTTTACCTGGGGCTTCAGGCTGACGCTCTCAGGCAGATGGGAAGGCCCTTGATGCCCAGCAGCTATTACTACTGCTTGCCACGTCCAGGGCCCACACATCCAGCGAGGGCAGATCTGCTGCTTTTAGAGGTGGTACCTTCGAGATACGCGCTAGCTACCAGATATCTAACTGGTACCATAAATCCGCCGTTCCCTAGGGGTGCCCGCGTTTTGCGAACCAGTTGCGGCAAAATCCGGTGAAAGCCTTGCCTGCATTTTTGGGAGGCTCTAACCCGCCATTGTCCATCCAGTCGCGCCATGCCTGTTCCAGGAAGTAAACATCCCATCCCGGTGCGGCCTGCCTAGCGTCCTCGTAGGCGGCCGCGGGCAGAGATACGCCCGGGGCAGGGGAGGCAACAAGTTCGCTGCGCCCGTGCATGGTACCCTTGTTGACAAACACCACCTGCGCGCCGTCGAGGCGGATTGCATAATCTGGCATGTGGCTGAATTCGGCATCAGCGTTAGCTATACCCAGCACCAGGCGCTTGAACTCCCGGGCCGAGGAACTGGAGCCGCATTTTTTTTGCAGCAGCTCCAGACCGATCCTCCACTCGCCCTTGGCACCGCAATGCTTGCGCGCCAGCTCGTAGATCCGCCGCTCCAGGGGTTTGCGCAAGCGAAAATAATCCCGGTGCAGGGTCAGCACCTCATTGGAGCGGATCGCGTTGAACACCCAGTCCGACAGTTCAACTTCGACTTCCTGCATCCGCCCGTCGCGCGTCTGCCGGAGGATCTTGGCCCTGTCGATCAGGCCAAACACATCCAGCTGCTCCTCGCCGCCGGTGATGATGTTGGTGCTGATGGTGGTGCCGCGCAGCCGTTCCAGCGCCGCCTTCAGTCCCTCATATCCCTGGCCATTGGTCATACGGTTGGTCGCGGTCAGCAGGTCATAAGCCTTGAAACGCACTTTCGATGTAATCTCACGGCCTTCGTTAGCCGCCGCAATCAGCTGGCTGATGCAGTAGATCAAAATATCTCGGTCATGGATTGTAGCCAGTCCCAGAACGGAAGGGGTGATCTCGACAAAACGGTCCTTCAGCTCATAGCGGCGCTGGCGGCGGTCAGGTTTGGTGGAAAGCGAAAAAACCGGATGCTCCATTGAGGCCATGTCCCCCTTGGGGACGGCGTCGAAAATATCGCAGACAAAAAAATCCTGCGTGGGGTGCCGATCCGGCAGAAGGGGAGGGCGGTTGCCGCTCTGATCCATAAAATACACCTCTGGAACAAACCACTGATCTCAATGAAAAGTTCTATCTTTAAACACCGGCACCATACTTCGATATTTCACACACGGGCAAGAGCGTTTCGACATTTCACACACAGGCAGGCACGTTTCGATATTTCACACACGCTCTTTCGATATTTCACACACGCTCTTTCGATATTTCACACACAGAGTGCTCTGAATTTAACCTTGGATTCAGAGCGTTGAAGGGCAAAGAAAAGTCGTAACACCTATTTAACACTATTTAACACCTACAACGGCTTCACATCCTGTGGATAACTTTTCCACTCTGCTGCTTTCCGCCACGCCTGTCAGGCAGGACCGCGAATAATGGGAAGTATTGGAGAACTCTTCCATCTAGCCAGAAAAGCCGCGCGCCATCTGGCGGCGCCAGCCCGGCTGCAGGATTTCAAGGACTGCCGCGCTTTTCAAACCAGCTGAGACAGAATTTCAGAAAATGCGCGTCCGGACGCTTCGGCTCGATCTCCTCCTTGGCGCACCAGCCCCGCCATTCATGCTCGATGAAGCGCACGTCCCAGCCGGGAGCACTATGCCGCGCCGCATCATAGGTTTCAGGCTGCAGCGGCGGAATACTGTCCTCGCCTGCCCCGCCCGCCAGATTCAAAAGCGAAATGCGGGAGGTGAACACCACCAGGTCGCCATCGATGTCCACGTCGTAATCTGGGAGGTGGTGAAACGCCTTGTTCTCCTCAACGATTTTGCCGAGCAAGCGCTTGAATTCCTTGGAGGTGGAGTTCGAGCCGCATTTGTACTTCAGCTTTTCCAGCCCGATGCGCCAGCTCGCCTGCATGCCGCAATGCTTGCGGGCTATCTCATAAAGCCGCCGCTCCAAAGGCTTGCGCAGCCGGAAATAGTCACGGTGCAGGGTCAGCACCTCGCGATGCTGGATCGCGTTGTAGACCCAGTCCGACAGCTTCACTTCCACCTCCTGCATGCGCCCTTCGCGGGTCTCACGCACGATGCGGTAGCGTTCAATCAAGCCGAAGCCGTCCAGGACCTCCACATTGCCGGTGGTGATATTGGTCTCGATCCTAGTGCCGCTCAGCCGCTCGAAGGCAGCCCGCAGCTGCTCATAGCCGCGCCCATCCATCCCCCGATTGGTCGCCTTGAGCAGGTCATGCGCCCGAAACCGCAGGGTCTGACCCACCTCCTGGCCCTCGTTCAGCGCAGCCATGATCTGGGAAATGCAGAAGATCAGCACATCCCGGTCATGCACTGTTGCCAGCCCCTTCACCGAGGGCGTCACCTCGACAAAATTGCGCCCGTTCTCGAACCGCCGGATATTCTTGTCTGGTTTTGTCGAAATCGAAAAGATCGGGTGTTCCATTGAGGCCATGTCGCCCTTGGGCGCGGCATCGAAGATATCGCACACAAAGAAATCTCCCTGACGCATGCGGTCAGGCAGCAATGGAGATTTTGCTAACGTGTTATCACCCACCATACCGGCACAAAACGTGTTATCACACACCGAGTCAAGAGGGGACGTGTTATCACCCACCCAACGTGTTATCACACACCACCTAACGTGTTATCACACACCATCCAACGTGTTATCACACACCCGACCTGAAAATTTGTTGTTTCCCTGCAAAGTTTTAGAGGGCGTTTCCAAACCCGTAACACAGACTCTAACACCTATTTAACACCCAGAAATGGTTCGAGCCTGTGGATAACTCTTGCCGGGCCGCGGCTACAGCCCGGCCATTCCTGCATCCCACCAGGCTTTCTGGCACCGAGTGATGAACCAGCGCGTGAAATCTTTGCGAAGAAATCACCCCCAGGCTTGCCAGTGGCAGGGTCATTCTCTAGGACCGGGCTGCAACCGACCTTTGATCGAGTGCTTTAATCATGTTGATTACGCCCGTCCTCCTGTGCGGAGGTTCTGGAACCCGTTTGTGGCCCTTGTCGCGCAAGAGCTACCCCAAACAATTTGCGCCCATCATGGGCGAAGAAACCCTGTTTCAGGCCACCGCCCGCCGCTTGTCCGGTGCATCGGACAGCCTGCGGTTTGCTGCACCGATGGTGCTGACCAATTCCGGTTTCCGCTTCATCGTGACAGAACAACTGCAGGCGGCAGGTATCGATCCGGGCGCCATCCTGATCGAACCGGAAGGGCGTAATACCGCACCCGCAGTGCTGGCAGCCGCGCTGCGGGCCCATGCCGAAGATGAGAATGCGGTGCTGCTGGTGGCACCGTCGGACCATGTTGTGCCGGACACCACGGCCTTCCATGCAGCTGTCGCGCGCGGTCTTGAGGCAGTGGCCCGGGGCCAACTGGTGACCTTCGGGATCACACCCACCCATGCCGAGACCGGCTATGGCTATCTGGAGCTTGCTGCCGCAGTGGGGGCAGGGGACGCCGCCGTGCCGCTTAAGAAATTTGTGGAAAAACCGGACGCCGCCCGCGCCGCCGACATGCTGGCGTCCGGGAATTTCAAATGGAATGCCGGCATCTTCCTGTTCCGGGCTTCTGATATCCTGGCAGCCTTCAAGGCCTATGCGCCAGCGCTGATGGCGCCGGTGCAGGCGGCGCTGGATGAAGCCAGGCCCGACCTCGGCTTCCTGCGCCTGGCGCCGGAGCCTTGGGGCCGGGCCGAAGACATCTCCATCGACTATGCGGTGATGGAAAAGGCGGAGAACCTCTCGGTGGTGCCCTTTGATGCGGCCTGGTCAGATCTTGGCGGCTGGGACGCGGTCTGGCGTGAAAGCGGGCCGGATGCACAGGGTGTTGTCGCCGCCGCTGGCGCCACCGCAATCGACTGCCGCGACACGCTTCTGCGGTCGGACAGCGAGCAGTTGGAAATTGTCGGCATCGGGCTGGAGGGTATCATCGCGGTGGCAATGAACGACGCGGTGCTGGTTGCCGACAGGTCCCGCGTCCAGGATGTAAAAAAGGCCGTTGCCGTGCTGAAGCAAAAGGGCGCCGCCCAGGCCACCCAGTTTCCCAAGGACCACCGCCCTTGGGGCTGGTTCGAGAGCCTGGTTGTGAGTGACCGTTTCCAGGTCAAACGGATCCAGGTGCATCCCGGTGCGGCGCTGTCGCTGCAAAGCCATCTGCACCGCTCTGAGCACTGGATCGTGGTGAAGGGCACCGCAAAGATAACAGTGAACGACGAGGTGAAACTGGTAACCGAAAACGAAAGCGTCTATGTACCTCTTGGTGCTGTTCACCGGATGGAGAATCCGGGCAAGGTACCGATGGTGCTGATCGAAGTACAGACTGGGGCCTATCTAGGCGAAGATGACATCGTGCGCTACGAAGATGTTTATGCGCGGGAGTAATCCGGGGCTTGTCAGGGTTTGCACCACCGGTGGCATTTCTTCATGGCTTCAGCATGATCCCACCTCGTGAGAGGATCGGTAAAAAGTGGAAGAGAGCAATAAGGCGTTCTATCCTTAGTTGACCTGGGGCAGCGCTCAACTTTTGGTTCGTAAACATGAAGCTTTTCAAAATCTTTCTCGCGACAACTGCTCTCAGCGCAGTGACGGCCGCCTCTGCAAGCGCGTTGTCACTGAAATTCGACAGCTCGAGTATTTCATCCAATTCCCTCGCCTCCGGAGCTGCGGGGGAGGTGGATATGACATTCAGCGACGCCGGGGGGGCAGTTCGGGTCAGTGCGATTGTCAGGAACACCACTGGCATGATCAGCTTCGGGGCCGGTGCGACGAGAGGGAAGCTTACCGGGTTCGGGTTCGACCTGTTGCCCGGGGTGGCGTTTGCCGGAACTTTTACGTCCGGTTCTTTCCTGGACGAAACACTGCTGAACGCTGCGTTCAACCCTTTCGGATCCTTGGACCTGGCGTTTGCTGACAACTCCAATTTCCTGGGCGGCAATCCAAAGAAGGCTTTGCCAGAGGGCCGGCAGGATTCCTTTGCGTTTGCACTGGCCCCCGGAGGGTTTGGAGACGCAGCGGCGCTGGAAGCTGCATTTCAGAATGCTTTCGCGAGTGGCACACTTGATGCAGGATTGCGGTTTCAGCAAGTCAATGCCGGAGCTGGCAGTGACAAACTGCTGCTGGCGCCTCAGGTGTCTGCGGTGCCGCTTCCGGCAGCGGGCCTGCTGCTTGCTTTCGGCCTTGGGGCCCTGGCTTTGTTCCGCCGGCGGATGGCCCGTGCGGCCTGATCCGCATCGGGGGGGAGGCTGATTGGCACCAGGCCCTAAGTTTTTTGAGCTGCGTAGGAACGAGCTTTTGCATCCGCGGGCAGAAAGTTCCCGATGGGCTCGGGCAGGTGGAGATTGTGCCATTTGCAGACTTCCCGGAGCAATCCGGCCGCCTTGTCCAAAGCAGGGTTGGCGATATCGGCGGGGCGGATGATGTATACCGGATGTGAAAACTTAACGGCTTCCTCAACAATGCGGATCCGCCCTGTTTCAAGAGCAGCGCGCGCAGAGTTCAACTTGACATAGACCGCCCCGCCATTTGCGAGAACGTAATCAAAAGCGAGGAGGCCATGGTCAAAGCTAAGCGGGGTGCCTTGGAACTCCGGGTAGCTGCTCCGGAAGGACGCTGTGAAGGTTTCCCCCCAGTCTACATACACAAACCGCGGGTCTGTGACGGAGCGGATTGCGGGATCCGTCGTCACGAGCAGCAAACGCTCCTCAGCCACCAGGTCCGACCGTAAGCCATCCCTCTCCGGCGGGGCATGCATCAGGGCAGCATCAATCGAGCCTTCCGAGAAGCGGTTGATTAAGTCCGCAGGAATATCAATCTTGATGCGGAGCGCCGTATCAGCCATCTCGCGCCGCAACAGGCTGATCCAGGGGGGCATCCAGGTGGAGGCCAGGCTGACTTCTCCGCCAAGGGACAAGCTGAAGGCACACCCTTCCGGCACTGAGAGATCGGAGAGCATACGCTCCCCAAGCTGAACAAATGCGGGGGCCAGGCGCAGGAACTGCTCCCCTGAGCGGGTGAGTTTCGCACCGGCCTTGCTTCTGACCAGAAGCTGCTTTCCAAGAGTATCTTCAAGCTTCCTGATCCTGGCGCTGACGGTTGTCTGAGCGATGTTCAGACGCGCTGCAGCATGCCCGAAGCTGCCCGCCGAAGCCACTTCCAGAAAGGTCTTCACGACATCAGTGTCCATAAATCATACGCAATGTTTATCCAGCAACATCATTGTTCACATGCAGCGAGATAATTCGTTTTACTACCTGGAGGAAGGTGTGTAGTTAAAAATTTAGTAACCTTCGTAAAGATTTTTTAGGGGAGTGAGATGTGTCTGACCGCAGCACAAATCTGCACAGCTTGTCCCAAGAGATATTTGAGAAATTAAAATGCGTAGTGGAATCCGCGTTACCGCTGCTGCGATCAGGAGATGATGAGTTCCACTTGAGGGACGTTTCGCTTCCTGATGAAGCACTGCCTTTCAGGGGGCCGGAGGAGGAACAGCGCCGCGCAGACAGACCTCTGTCCCTTTGGGAGCACTTGGACTCGGAAGTTGCACAACGTTTTTCGGTCAACAGCTTGAAGCTTGATCTTCCCTTTATTGTAATCTCTTCCAGCTTGGTGGAAGGCCGCCGTCTCGCGGGTCATATCACGAAGCAGGGCGGCGAGGTGCACTTGGTTACAGACCTTGACGAGGCACTTGGCGTCTTGCGCGGGCAGCCGGAGATCTGGTCGATGGCGGTGCTGGATGTCGACAGCCTTGGGGGGATTCTGGAACTGTCAGACGATCTGATGGATTTCCGTGCCGAAGTGCCGGAAGTGCCGGTCATGCTGGTGTCCGCAGGGTTTTCCCAAGATGATTTGACTGAAGAGCGTCTCCCGATGTGCGACGCTTCGGTTCGAAACCCTGCCCGTTTGCCTTCCATAGTGAAAGGCGTGGCAGCGGCAATCGAAAACAATAAGACATGGCGGATGCGCGCAGAAACATTATTGAATTGAATTTCAATAATTCGCGGTTCTTTTACTTCCTAGCTCCACCCTCTCCTTGAGGGTGAGCTATTAAATACACTTTTAAGTTTAAATAATAGATTCTCGGAAGGTCTTATTATCTTCGGGGCCTTATCTAGCGAGGTGCAGTTCGTGCAGTCTTGCTCCGTATGACTTCTCATCGGCGCACGCTCAACCAACCAAAAGAACCCTCCCGCGCAGGGTGAGGTATCCACCCCAGCAGAACGTGAGATCCGGCGTCCGAGATCAGAAATGCTGCCATCCGGTTCCATGCCGACTACAGGCCGGGGCAGCGGGCTGGTTTCCCTGCCGTAAGCGTTCAAAGGCATCGATAGCAACCCGCTCACTTTCCCGCGCGGCGAAGTTCCAGCCGACTTGGGGGGAAGCCAGAGCAAAGGCCAGGTTTTCCGGACTTCAGTAGTCTCTTCCGGGCAGAAGCTGCCGGAGCTGGGCCAGTCTCCCGCGGAGGCACTGACAGGAGCAAGGAGGGCCGGAAGGGCAGTCGGTGGTTTCTGAGCCTCGGAGGAAAACTGAGGCGCTTTGCGCCGCTCCGTAGGCGGGCTTTGGCTCGGCCCACGTTGCTGGCCCGGGCGAGCAACGTTCAATTCGGCCCTGCGGGCCTCATAGAAGGTCCACACATAACGCAGCAAGCTGCAAATCAGCGCAAGGCGCTGATTTAATTGGCAAAATTGGCATTTTTTCAAATTGGGGGTGGCAGCACCCTGTGAACCCGTATTTTTAAGGGGTCCAGAGGCCCCAAAATGGCCCGTGGCAGGGGTTGTGGCAGAGCTGTGCCATGCCATGCCACGCGAATGGCATGGCATGGCAGCGCGGTACTGGCCGGTTTCGGCCCGCTTCAGGAAGCTCATCATCGCTCAATCTCCGCCTCTGCTGCCGGTTCGTTTTCCATGCCGCCACGCTCTAAATCGCGCAGGATCGCCGTTTGAACCGATGTCTCGTTTGCCCGCAGTTTCTCGATCTGGAGTTCTTCGGACGACTGTGTTTTCGCGCGCATACTTTCCGCGGCCTCGGAGACCAATGCTCAAGAGTGTCTGGTGGTTCTTAAGTGGACATTTCAGAATGTGAATCCACCTGTGAGCGAATCTTTAACATATAAACATAGTTATGTTAAAATTATGGATTTCCTGGGGTGACCCGTGCTTGGCTGTTCCAAAACCTGTTTGCTGGCTTGAGCGCCCGGAGCCACTTCAACGGGTGACATTGCCGGTGTCTTGCGGCAAAGATGCCACGACGTTCTTCTGACCAAATTCAGTAGTTAAATGTTCGACGCTGCAATTATTATCCCGCACTTTAATGACCTGCGACGCCTCACGCGCTGCCTGAACGCCTTGATGCCGCAGCTTGTGCCCGGGGTTGAACTGCTTGTGGTCGACAATGCTTCGACCGAAGATCTGTCCTCCCTTCGCGCAGCATGGCCGGAATTGCGCATCGTCCACGAGCCGCGCAAGGGGGCGGCTGAAGCCCGCAACCGCGGGGTGGCCGAAACGAGGGCTCCGCGTCTGTTCTTCCTGGATTGCGATTGCGTGCCGGCAGCGGACTGGCTTGCCTCCGCCCTCGCGGTTGCGGACCGCGGCGATATCATCGGCGGCGCGGTGACAGTGTTTGACGAAACCCCGGCGCCACGGTCGGGCGCAGAGGCCTTTGAAACGGTCTTTGCTTTCCACAACCGCCGCTATGTCGAGGAAGAGAATTTCTCCGTCACCGCCAACCTGCTGACCCGGAGGGACGTATTTGAGGCAATCGGACCTTTCGTGGCCGGCGTGTCTGAAGATCTCGAATGGTGCCGCCGGGCGGCCGCCAAAGGCTATGGCCTGGTTTATGAGGACAGCCTGCGCGTGGCACATCCCTCGCGGCAGGACTGGGATGCATTGCGGCGGAAGTGGAAGCGCATGACAGAAGAAAAATTCTGTCTGAATGGAAACGGGCCGCTGGCGCGCCTTAGATGGGCTTTGGCATCCTTGATGATGCCAGGAAGTGCTTTGATCCACATGCCGCGCGTCATCCGCCATCCCGCACTGCGGGGAGCGGCCGAGCGCCGGGCGGCCTTGCAGACCCTTTTCAGACTCCGAATGCAAAGAATGGCGTGGATGCTGGCGCAGGCCTGGACGGGCAGCCGCTGAACCTGGGCCGGGTTTCGGAAAGCCGCGCCGCACAGGCCTGAGACGGCGGAACATTGCCAATGGAGCGTGCTCTGGGGTCCTATTTGGACTTTACCGCTGTAATCTCCTATGTCGTGTGCACGTCTCTCTTAGAATCTCTTTGACCTGTCGGCCTTGAAATCGACGGCGGCATCCCTGAAAAGGCACTTATCTGGATTGGTTCAGTGCGGAAATTTTGGCCATGCAGGTTAGGAATGATCCAGGACGGCCATGTTGTCATGTTAACCTGGCTGCTGCTCTGTTAGTGGACCGGTATTGGAAGTTCGATAGTTAAGGATTTTGGTCGCATGAAAATTGCAATTTTCGGCATCGGCTATGTGGGTTTGACGGCAGCGTGCTGCATCGCGATGGAAGGGCATCAGGTCACCGGGATTGATGTAAGCCAGGACAAGGTGACGGCCCTCCTGGAGGGGCGCCCTCCGATCATCGAACCGAAAATCGAACAGATGATGGCCGAAGCGCTGGCCGCCGGAACCCTGACCGCCTCTACCGGGATCGGCAGCAGCCTGGAGGACGCCGACATTGCCATCGTCTGTGTTGGCACTCCTTCTGGTCCCGACGGCGCGCATGACATGCGCTATATCATCGACGTCACGCAGCAGATCGCCCAAGCAGTCCCGGCCGGCCGCGCCAAGCCGCTGACGGTTGCCTTCCGCTCCACCTTCCGGCCCGGAACCGTCGAGGACATCGTCATGCCGATTTTCGAGGACCGGCTTGGTGCGGAATGGCACAAAGCGGTGGAAATCGTATACAATCCGGAATTCTTGCGCGAAGGCTCGGCGGTGGAAGACTATTTTGCCCCGCCGAAGATCGTGGTGGGCACTCGCGACGGCGAACCCAGCGCCAATATGGACCGGCTGCATGCCAATATCGAAGCGCCGGTCTTCCACGTCGGCTTCCGCACCGCGGAGTTCACCAAATTCGCTGACAACACCTGGCATGCAGTCAAGGTTGCCTATGCCAATGAGCTGGGCCGAATCTGCCTCGATCTGGGCATTCCGCCTGCAGATGTCCACAAGATCTTCGTCTCCGACACAAAGCTCAATGTCTCGCCCTACTACCTGCGCCCCGGCGGCGCCTTCGGTGGCTCCTGCCTGCCGAAGGATGTGCGCGCCCTGCAGCATATCGCCGGAGACATCGGCGCCAGCACCCATCTGATCGACAGCTTGCTGCGCTCGAACGAGGCGCATAAGCACCGGCTGTTCCTGCATGCCGCCGAAGGGCTGGCGCCGGGGGCTTCGGTGCTGATCGCGGGTCTCGCCTTCAAGGCTGACACCGATGACCTGCGCGAAAGCCCAAATGTGGACCTGGCTCGCAAGCTGCTGGCCGCCGGTTACGACGTGCGGATCTTCGACCCGGCGGTCGATGCCCGCAAGCTGGTCGGCGCCAACTTGGGCTATGCCTTCAGCCAACTGCCACAGCTGAAGCGCTTGCTGGTCACCAAGGCCGAGGCCGAAAGCGGATCCTTTGCCCGGGTGATGGCCACCAACGCAACCGTCAAGCTGCTGGATCTGCCTGCAGGCACCGAAATCGCCGATCTGTCGAAGCTGTCGGGGGTCCGCAAGAGCGGTGAGGCGGCATGAAGGACGTTTTGCACGCCTCGGATGTGTTCTCCCGGCTGGCTGATGAACGCACGCTGGCGGGACGCAAGATCCTGATATTGGTGGAAAACCTTCCGCTGCCCTTTGACCGGCGGGTCTGGCATGAATGCCTGACCCTGCGCGCCGCCGGAGCGGAAGTGGCAGTGATCTGCCCTACCGGCAAGGGTTATGAAAGCGCATACGAGGAGCTGGAAGGCATCCATATCTACCGCCATTCCTTGCCGCTGGACGCAAAAGGGGCGGCCGGCTACTTGGTGGAATACTCCGCCGCCCTGTGGCACCAGTTTCGCCTGTCCTGGAGGGTCTGGCGGCGGCACGGGTTCGACACCGTGCAGGCCTGCAACCCACCCGACCTGCTGTTCCTGGTGGCGCTGCCCTACAAATGGTTCAAGGGCGTGCGGTTCATCTTCGACCACCACGACATCAACCCGGAGCTGTATGAGGCCAAGTTCGGCCGCCGCGATTTCTTTTGGCGGTTAATGCTGTTCCTGGAGCGGCGCACCTTCAAGGCGGCGCAGACGGTGATCTCCACCAATAATTCCTACCGTGAGATCGCTCTGACCCGCGGCGGTAAGGAGCCCGAGGATGTCTTTGTGGTGCGCTCCGGGCCGAACCTCGACAAGATCAGGCTGATGGATCCGGATCCGAAGTGGCGCAACGGACGCCGTCATATGGTCGGCTATGTCGGGGTGATGGGCGACCAGGAAGGCATCGACCTGATGCTGGAGGCGGCGCGCATCCTGATCTTTGAGCACAAGCAGGATACCCAGTTCGTCTTTGTCGGCGGCGGCCCGGCGCTGGCGGCACTGCAGGAGCAGGCCCGGGCGCTGGGGCTGGACAGTCATGTCACCTTCACCGGGCGGGCTCCGGACGAGGATCTGTTCTCGGTGCTGTCCTCTGCGGATGTCTGCGTGAACCCGGACCGGGTGAATCCGATGAACGACAAATCGACCATGAACAAGATCCTGGAATACATGGCGTTTTCCAAACCGATTGTGCAGTTCGATGTGACCGAGGGGCGCTATTCGGCGCAAGAGGCTTCGCTTTATGCCGCCCCCAACGATAGCGCCGACATGGCCTCCAAGATCGCCGCGCTGCTTCAGGATCCCGAGCGATGTGCCGAGATGGGGCGGATCGGCCGCCAGCGCATCGAATCCGAGCTGAGCTGGGCCTATCAGGCGGACACGCTGATCGCGGCCTACAAGCGGGTGATGGAAAAGTAAGCCGTCAGCCGGGCGGCTCCCGGCCCGCATTCTGCAGCAGATAGTCTGCCAGCGTGGGCACAATCAGGTCCGCGGCGGTCTGCTGATCCGGGTGCAGGCCGTCCGCTTGCAGCCCCCGCGCCGCCCGCGGCAGGGCCAGCCAGCGCGGATAGAGATCCACCAGCCCAAGGTCCAGGGCTGCGGCCAGCTCGCGGTACTGGCGGTAATGCGCCCCGAGCCGCGGCCGCAGCAGGCCGCGCAGGCCCTGAGCCGGGCTCATCGTCAGCAGCACGATATCCGCTTGTGGCTGCAGAGCCCGCAGGTCCTGCACCAGCGCCGCATGGCTGCGGCGCGCGTCGGCCAGGCTTAGGCCGTCGCGGATGTCGGCATCATTGATGGCAAATTCAATGAACACCCAGTCGGGCGCGCCTTCCGCCGCCCGCCGGGTCTGGTCCTGGCCCCAGCGCGACCCGGCACCGGGCCGGGCCAGGATGCTGAGGTCGACTTGCTGGTTCAGGCGGGCCTGAAGCGCCTGGTGCAGGCTGTCCGGCCAGATCTCTTCATGCGACAGGCTGGTGCCCAGCAAGGTGATCCTGAGCGGGCGGCCGTCGGGCAGGCTCAGCGCGGCAGGACGGTCCTGGGGCGCAGGCACTGGGCGCGCCATCCAGAGTGTCGCTCCAAGGGCCAGGAGCGCCGCGCCGCAGGCGAGCCAAGCCCTGCGCATAGCTCAGGTCAGACCGGCTTCGGCCAGGCGGCTTTCGGTTTCATCGGCACTGAGATAGCGCCCGTAAGGGCCGACTTCGATGCCCGTGCGCACGATGCGGGCCGGGTTGCCGGCAGCGATGCTGTTGGGTGGCACTGATTTGGTCACGATGGCCCCGGCCGCGACGATACTGTTGTCGCCGATCTCCACCCCGGGCAGGATCATCGAGCGTCCGCCGATGAAGCAGTTCTTGCCGACGCGCGTGTGCAGATACAGGCCGCGTGTCCGGTCATGAGTCAGGATGCGTGCCTCGAAAGCGACATAAGAATTCTCGCCTACATGCACACCGATCGGGAAGGTCCGGTCGAGCTTGGCGGAAAGAGACATCTGCATCGTCGGATGCAGATCCATGCCCCAGAGGCGAACCAGTACCTGCCGCCGCAGGCCGACCAACAGATTCCTGAAACCTGCGATGCGGTTCAGCCCGCGCCGCCGTGCTTTTTGAGGGGGGGCTGCAACTTGATCTGGCATGGGTATGACTATTCCACTATACGCGGGTGGCAGTTTAACGTTTACGCACAAGCATGTGATTTTGGCGGCAGCCGGAAATTTTAATGTAGATGCATTGCAGGATCTTTTTGAGAGGTCAAGCGGGGAAGAGTGATGTTCCGGGTTCTTAGGGAGCAGTTAAAAATATTCTTTTCTGCTTGGCACTTTGCCGCCGTTCTGCTCTTGGCACTGCCTGTTCAGGCAAAAGAGGTGACTGTCGGATCCTCCGAAGCCTTGGCCGCAGCTCTTGTTAAGATGCGTGCCTCCGCGGGCGGCCCGTGGACAATCCGCCTGCTGCCGGCTGTCTATGACAGCGTTCTGATCAAGGATATCGAAGGCCCTCTGACACTGACGGCAGCGGATGCTAAGAACCGGCCGCGTCTGACCAAGCTGACAGTCGTCGGCAGCACTGGCGTGGCGTTTCATCAGCTGGTTATTGATTACGTTTTCCCTGGCGGCGATGCGCCGCTATGGGCGTCGCCGTTCCGGCTTTACCAGTCCCGGAACGTGAGCTTTGACAACGTCTTGTTCGACGGCGACATCTACCGGAGCGGCGCCCCTGCGGATGATGGTTTCCCCAGCGGCCGTGCCCTGCTTGCGGAGGACATCATGGGGCTTCGCATCCTCAACAGCGAGCTGCGGGGGTTCTGGCTTGGGGTGACGATTCTGCGCAGCGGCGATGTCGTGTTCGCGGGCAACGATGTGCACAGCCTGCGCAAGGATGGGATGAATCTGGCGCAGGTGCGCGATGTATTGATTGAAGACAATGTTTTCCGCGACTTCGACCGCTCTGCCTCATCGGATGATCACGCTGATTTCATTCAACTCTTTTCTACCAATACGGAAAAGCCCTCGGTGGGGGTGACGATCCGCAACAATATCTTCAATTCCGGCCATGGGCTCTATACCCAATCCATCTTCTTCCGCAATGACCGGGTCGACAAAGGCTTGGATGGCCCGGAAATGTTCTTTCGCGATATCTTGGTCGAAAATAACGTCATCATAAACGCCCACCTGCACGGCATCACTATTGGCGAGACCGACGGGCTGACTATTCGCAACAACACTCTGATCCGCAACCGCCGCTCAGAAGGAGAGAAGTTCTCCGAGCAGCTCGCCTCTCCCCGGATCAATGTGGCGCCTGCCAGCCGCAATGTTCGGATCGAGGGCAATATTGCCTACCGGTTTCCTGACCCGCAGGGGCCGGATTGGACACTGCAGAGCAATCTGGCTATCCAAGATGCCGGACTGGCTAGGCCCGGGTTCTACGATCTGGTTTTTGAGAACGCCCGCAAAGGAGATCCGCGGGACCTCGCCTCTTTCCGCTACCGGCGGGGCGGCCCGGCTGCTGGGCGCGGCATCGGCGCGCCGCAACTGGAGCCGGAAGAATGAACAAGAGTGGCCTCATACCGTCGCTAGACGGGTTTCGCGCAATCGCGATTGCCATCGTCTTCTCCGGCCACGTCCGGCTGCTTCCCGGCATCCCAGGCGGCTATGGGGTGACGATTTTCTTTTTCCTCTCCGGCTTTCTGATCACCTCGCTGCTGGTGCGGGAATACGAGCGCTTCGGCTCCATTTCCTTTCCGGCGTTTTTTGCCCGCCGGATCCTGCGTCTGCTGCCGCCTTTGGCCGCGACGCTGGCGGTCGGCACCCTTCTGGTGCTGGCAGGCCGGGTGCCGGGCGATCTGGATATCCAGACTTTCACTAGCCAGATCTTTTTCTATTTCAACTACTTTCATGTCTACGGCAGCGGCGGCAGCAGCGTCGAGGGCACCAGCATACTATGGTCTCTCTCAGTTGAGGAGCACTTCTACTTGGTCTGGCCGGTGCTGTTTCTCGCCATTGCACGGGGCAAGCTGGGGCTGGGATTTGTTGCCGCGGTTCTTGTGGCCATCCCGGCCTGGCGCGGCGTCCGCTTCTATTTTTGGGGCGATAGCGAATGGATCATTTATTCCCTGACAGATACCCGCTTTGACAGCCTGCTTTACGGCTGCCTGCTGGCGCTCCTGATGGCGCAAGGGCGTGCCGGACAGCTGTTTACGCAAACCGCGCGGGCGCGGGCGGTCTGGCTTGGCGCAGCCCTGCTGGTGACGCTGACAACACTGGCGCTGCGGGATCCGGCATTTCGGTCGACACTGCGCTATTCACTGCAGGGGCTCGCCCTCATGCCAGTGTTTTACTACGCGGTGACCCGGCCGGACCTGCTGGTCTTCCGGCCGCTGAACTGGGGCTGGGTGCGCTGGCTCGGGATCATGTCCTATACGTTCTATATCTGCCACTACGTTGTGATCTACCTGTTCAAGAGCTATGGGCTCTTTGACAGCAGCTATGCGCTGTTCTTCGGCGGGACATTGGGCCTGTCGCTGTTCTGGGCCGCAATGGTTTACTATTTTCTTGAGCGTCCGCTGGTTCCGCTCCGCAAACGCCTGACAGGTCATGCCGGGCCGCAAGCGGTTTCCGAAAGTCCTGTTCCCGAAAACACATGACTGACATCGCTTCCGCCCGCAACACGGCTTCCAAACAGGCCAAACCGATCAGCGCCGCTGCCCGCAGCAGGCTGGTCAGGCTGATCATCATTGCGCTGCTGACCCCGCTCTCCTTTGAGGTAGCGGGCATCCGGCTGACGCCCTCCCTGCTTCTGATGATCGCCTTGTTCCCCTTTCTCTTGCAGCAGTTCCTGGCCGGCGTGGTGCGCTGGCGTACACCGGATCTGCTGTTCAGCTTTTATGTGTTCTGGCAGGCGCTGACGATCCTGATGAACAATCCGGAACGTTTCGTGGCTTTTACCGGCCAGCAGACGCTTTCGACCTTTGCCGTCTACCTGGCCGGGCGCCTGCTTGTTCTGAACCGGCAGGACTTTATATCCTTCGTTCTGTTCTGGGCGGGTGCCTCGATGCTCAGTGTGCCCTTCACGCTTTACGAGGCGCTGCGCGATGATCCGGTCATCCTGCGACTGATCAGCGACTATACCCCGTTCAACTCTTTTGCGTTCAATAACTACGAGCCCCGTTTGGGCCTGTTTCGGGCGCAGTTCGTCTTTGTCCACCCGATCCACTACGGGCTGATGGGCGCCCTGATCCTGATGCCCTTCTGGCACGGCCTTGCTGCACGCTTGCCAGCTGCGCGGCGTGCCTGGGGCACGGTGCTTATCTTTGCTGCCACGTTTCTGTCGGTCTCCAGCGGCGCGGTGCTTTCGGTTGTCCTGCAGGCCGGAACCTTCCTCATGCACCGGGCCGCCGCGCGGGTCGGGCCGCCCTGGCGGGTGCTGCTGATTTCGGGCGGCGTAATTTATGCTCTGCTGGAGCTGCTGTCGAACAAGAGCGCCTTTGCCGCGGTTAGCGGGCGACTGGCGTTCAACTCCGGAACCGCCTACTACCGGACCCTGATCTGGGAATATGGCGGCGCTCAAGTGCTGCGGACACCGATTTTCGGAAACGGCTACAACTACTGGCCCCGGCCGCATTGGATGCTGGCAAGCGTGGACAACCACTGGCTCCTTATGGCGATGGTTCACGGTTTGCCCGCATTGATTCTGCTGGTCGCCGCGTTGCTTTATGCTTTTTTTGCGGTGAACAAGCCGGCGCTGCTTGGCGACCATGAACTGGATCGCATGCGGCTGAGCTGGACGCTGGCTCTGATTGGCCTGTGCATGAGCGCCTCGACAGTGGCGCTCTGGGGGGAGATCCAGATGTTCTTCATGCTCCTGTTCGGAGCAGGTTTCTGGCTGGCGGATACCGGTCCGACCGCAGCGTCGGAAGAAGCTGAACCGGCCGCGCAGGCACCCCGCCAACTGCCCTTTACCCGTTTCCCTTCCGGCGACAGGGTAGGCCGGAAGACGCGCCTGGGCCGCGCCGACCCGACATACAGCAGGACAAGTATATGACCATCGAGACTTCCCCCGTACCGACGGGCGTGCCCGAGCTGACGGTCATCATTGTCAGCTACAACACCCGCGATCTGACGCTGAAGGCGCTGGAGACGCTTTATACCACCACCCGGCGGACCCGGTTTCACACCGTGGTTTTCGACAATGCCTCGCAGGACGGCTCTGCCGAGGCCATCGCCGAAGCCTTTCCGCAGGTGGAACTCATCGCCTCCAAGGAAAACCTTGGCTTTGCCAAGGCCAACAACCTGGTGGCCGCGCAGGCCCGCACCGAGTGGCTGCTGCTGCTGAACCCGGATACCGAATGCCACGAGGGCGCCGTCGACAACCTGCTGGCGTTTTCCAGGGCGCATCCGCAGGCGGGCATCACCGGCGGGCGCACGGTGTTCCCGGACGGATCTCTCAACATCGCGTCCTGCTGGATGCGGATCACCCCTTGGTCGGCTTTCTGCAAGGCCACCGGACTGTCGTCGGTCTTCTCCAGCAGCCGGTTTTTCAACAGTGAAGGTATCGGCGACTGGCAGCGCGACAGCGTGCGCGAGGTCGACATTGTCGTCGGCTGCTTTTTCATGATTCCGCGCGCGCTCTGGAACCGGCTGGGCGGCTTTGACCTGAAATACTTCATGTATGGCGAGGAGGCCGATCTCTGCCTGCGGGCCCGCGCCCTCGGCTACCGCCCGATGATCACCCCGCAGGCTCAGATCATGCATTTGGTCGGGGCCGCCTCTAAGACCCAAGCCCGCAAATACGTGCTCAGCGCCAAGGGGCGGATGACCCTGATGCAGGACCACTGGCCGGCCTGGCAGGTGCCGTTCGGGCGGGCAACGCTGGCGGCCTGGGCCGGCAGCCGGGCGCTGGCGGCGGGCGCCGTGGCGAAACTGACCGGCCGCAAGACGGAAGCGGCACAGAAATGGGCCGGGATCTGGGCGGCGCGGCGGGACTGGCTGCAGGGGTACTGAATGCATAAAGAAGCTGTTCACAAGATGCGCCGCAGCCGGGCGCAGCGTTTCCTGAGGCTTCTGGGATCGGTCTGCGATCCCCGCGCCTGGGCGCATCTGGTCAAGGTCGTCAACTACTATAACTATTCCCACCTGCAGGAGCTGCGCAAAGCACAGGTGGCGCGTTCCGCCAACATCTCGCCCACAGCCAGTTTCGCCAACGGCCGGAACATTGAAATCGGCGCCCGGGTAACCTTGGGGGCAGATTGCAGGATCTGGGCCGGGCCGGGCAGCGCGCGAGTGGTGATCGGGGAGGATGCCCTGTTTGCGCCTGACGTGATGGTGACCGCCAGCACCTACCGCTACAACGACGGCGCACCGGTCACCGCCCAGGCGATGGACGAGGCAGACATTGTCATCGGCCCTGACTGCTGGATCGGGCGCGGCGCGATCCTGCTGGCCGGCACCCGGCTGGGGCGCGGAGTGATCGTGGGGGCGCATTCGGTCGTGCGCGGCAGTTTTCCCGACAATGCGGTGATTGCCGGTGCGCCGGCCCGGGCCGTCAGCCGGCGTCAGCTGGCAGCGGCAGAGTCTGCTGCCGCCGACGGCTGACGCTGACGATGATGTCGCCCTGGATGCATCGCCTGGCAGGCGCTTGCCTGCTGCTCACTGCCTGCGCCTTGGCCGCGGGGCTGTTTGGGCATCTGGTCCCGGACGGCAGCCCGCTGCTATCCACTGTCCTGCGCATGCTGGACAGCCTGCGCCCGCATCTGCTGGCGCTGGCGGCCGTGGGCGGCGCCGGGCTGGCCGGCCTGGGGCTGCGGCGGACCGGGCTGGCCTGCCTGCTGGCGGCCGCTCTGGGGGGCGGGTTGCTGATCCTGGATTACCGGGCCCGGGCCCTGCCGCTCAGCAGCGCGCCGGGGGCCGGGCTGACGGTGCTGTGGTTCAACCTCGAGAAGGACAACCCGGTGCCCCCTGCCCGGCTGGAGGCGGCGCTGCGCGCCTCTGGCGCCGATGTGATCGTGCTGGCCGAGGCGCTGTCGGCCCGGCCTGTGATGCCGGGCCTGCGTGCGCACTACCCGTACCAGGCAGGCTGCGCCTCCGCCCGAGCCTGCGAGCTGCTGATCCTGTCCCGCGTCCCGATCGGGGAGCCGCTGCTGTTTGACACCTTTGCCGGGCCTGACCGGTTTGCCAGTTTCGAGCCCCAGCTTCCAGGGGCGGGCCGGGTGCGGATTGTTGCCCTGCACCGGATCAAGCCCTGGTATCTGGGCATGACCGGAATGGAACAGGCCTGGATCGGCGCCGTTCTGGCGCGGGCGCCGCAGCGGCCGCTGATCGTGATGGGGGATTTCAACGCCGCCCCCTGGAGCCGCAGCCTGCGCAGCCTGGAGCAGACGCAAGGGCTGCGCCACCCCGCTCTCCCGATTGCCACCTGGCCGCGGGAGCTGGGGGGATTAGGGCTGCCGATCGATCACATCCTGCTGCGCGGTGCTGCGGTGTTCCAGGATATTTCGCCTTGGGGAGAGCAGCTGGGCTCCAATCATCGGGGGCTGCTGGCGCGGATCGCGCTGCCGTCGGCAGCTCCTCCCTGAGCGTCCCCGGACAGGAGCTAACTTTCCCTTGCATTTCCACCGGCGGCCCGAAAGATTGAGGCGCCTTTGCTGCCCCCGTCTTTCAGCGCCGCCCTTCTTCCTTCCGCCCTTCTCCGATGAGACGCCTCATGCCATTTTTCAAAATTGATAACAGCCTCGTTTATTACGCTCATGTTCCGAAATGCGGCGGCACGTCCATTGGCTACTACATCAATGAGCGCTTCGGCCCCCTTGCCTTTCAGGACAACACCTATTTCAAACGGCCGGAACACTGCCGCTGGACCCGGTCCTCGGCGCAGCATGTCGATGCCGCAGTGCTGGAACACTTGATTCCCCTGTCGTTCTTCTCGGCGATTTTCACCATCGTGCGGCACCCGGTGGCCCGGGTGGTGAGCATCTACCATTTCCAGCTTGAAGTGGAGCGCTCCATTCCCGGCGGCACCAGTTTCGGCGACTGGCTGAAAGGGCTTGAGGCGCAATATGCCGAAGCCCCGTTTGCCTATGACAACCATGCCCGCCCGATGAGCGACATCGTGCCGGAAGGCGCCACGGTCTTTCACATGGAGCATGGGCTCGATGCGCTGGTGCCCTGGTTCGACCAGCTGGCCGGCCGGGCAAACGGCCCGCGGGCTATTCTCCCGGAAAACACCCGGGGCCAGTTTGTGCACACGGGCCGGGAACGGGTGGTCCCAGGTGATGCGGAGCTGGAACTGATCGCCTCCATCTATGCGGAAGATTACAAGCGGTTTGGATACAGCCTGCATGACAAGCTGCCCAAAACGCCGCCCCCGGCCATCGGTGCGGACTTCCTGGCGCAGCGCGACCGGGCCCTGGCCGCGGCACAGCAGCCCGTTGCACGGCTGAAGCGCAAGCTCCGCCAGAAGCTGCGCAAGGTCTGACGGCTGCCGATGCTGCGCAAGATCCTTCTGCTGCTGTCCGGCAATGCAGCGACCTCGATGATGCTGTTTGCCCGCAACTTAGCCTTGGCCTGGCTGGTGCCGGTGGCGGACTACGGCATCGCATCGACCTTTGCGATCGCCATGGCGGTGGTGGAGATGTCGACCCAGTTCGGCCTGCAGGTGCAGATCGTGCAGGACCGGCAAGGAGATGACCCGCGGTTCCAGGCGGCGCTGCAGGGGTTCCAAGTGCTGCGCGGGGTGCTGGCGGGAGCGGCGCTGTTCCTGCTGGCCGAACCGATCGCGGCTTTCATGCACATTCCGCAGGCGGCCTGGGCCTATCAGGTGATGGCGCTGGTGCCGGTGCTGCGCTCCCTGCAGCATTTTGACATCCACCGGCTGAACCGCGACATGCGCTTTGCACCGCTGCTGCTGACCGGAGGGCTGCCCGCGCTGGCGTCGCTGCTGGCGCTCTGGCCGCTGGCGGCCTGGCTCGGAGACTACCGGGTCATGCTCTATGCGCTCCTTTTGCAGGCGGTTCTGGAGACGGCGACCTCGCATTTGACTGCGGAGCGGCGCTACCGGCTGGTGCTGGACCGGGCGGTGATGGGCCAGTCCCTGCGGTTCGGGTGGCCGCTGCTGTTGAACGGGGGGCTTCTGTTCCTGGTGTTCCAGGGCGACAAGGTGATTGTCGGGCGGGAGCTGGGCATTGAGGTGCTGGCGGTCTTTGCCATGGGGGTGACGCTGACGCTGACGCCCACGCTGGTGATGACCAAGTCCGTCCAGAACCTGTTTCTGACGCCGCTCAGCAGGGCTGCGGAAACCCGGGCCGCCAGCCCGGTGCCATTTCAGCGGGCCGCTGAAGCGGCTATCCAGGGCAATATTTTGGGCGGTGCGGTGTTGATCGCTGGCACGCTGCTGCTGGGGCCGTGGTTTGTCAGGGTTGCCTTAGGGGAGGCCTATGGCGCGCTCTCCTGGATGCTGGTCTGGCTGGCAATCCAACAGGGGCTGCGGGTGTTCAAAAGCGGCCCGAACTTAGTGGCGCTGGCCTGCGGGCACACCGTGAACGCATTGGTGTCAAACGCGGTTCGTGCAGCTAGCCTCGGGTTGACCTGGTGGCTGGCTGTGCAAGGCTTCGGGCTGCCGGCGATCCTTGCCGTTGCCATTGCCGCTGAGGCCATCGGCGGTGTTCTGTCAGTGGTTCTGATGCAGTTTCGTGTGCGGATTGCGCTGTGGCCGCTTCTGCCTAGCCTGATGGCTGCGCTGGGAGGGGTGCTGACCGCTGGGGCCGCGGCGGCGGCCCCCTCGATTGGCCTGCCGCAGGCCTGGGTCACAGGCTGTACTCTGCTGACCCTGGTGTTCTTTGTCTTGCTTCTGGCGGCCGGGGGGGCGTTCCGGCAGCATCTGCGCAAAGCGGAGGCCTGAGCCTGCCCCGGTCTGGGCCGCTAGCTTAAGTCAAGGCAGCTGGGCCTTGCATCACAGCCACAATCGCCACCTTCTAAGCTCATTGTTTCTAATTTGACTACATGTTTCACCTGTTTGAGGTAGAAGTTCCAAGGGGACGGAGTTTTGATTCTGAGGGCGACTTGGTGATGCTTGTTATCTATATCCTAGCCTCTGCATATATTTGCGTGGCAGTGTTTTCTGTCATCATGACATGTCTAGAAAGCGCAAAAAACCCTTATGGAAGAAAGGCTTATCACGGAATCGGGGTGCTCCTGTGCCTCGTGTGGCCAGTCATGCTCATTGCGATCCTGGTTACGCAGACGTACATGCTGTTCAATGGCCGCCGGATGAGTCACAGCAACAGCTAAAACCATGGTCGTGCGGCATCATAAGGTGCCTGGCTGAATGAGATAAGCCTTTGGTACTATAAGGCAATCCTGCGCAAGGGCCGCGTGCTGAATCGTGGCGGGAGATCTGAGACAGCTTGTTTTCTGGATCCTGCCAGCCTGTCTGCCTTGCCCCGTGAACCTTCTTGTTTGAGGTGTATTAACGGTTGATGCCATGTTCGTAAAATTTATAACTAAGTTAATTAAAGGCTAACGGCATGGCCGCGCGAATCCTCCTCCTGGCAAAGGGGAACGCGGTATTGGATTTACAGGGTATTGATTAATGCATGATTTGGTTGCACCGGCTGCGGATACAGGCCTGGTACTGAAGGGACAGAAGCGTTTTCCCTCTGGGTATTATGCGTCTTTTGGAAAGCGGCTGCTCGACATCCTGGCTGTTTTTTGCGTGGCACCAGTTGTTGCTCTTGTTCTGATCCCCTTTATGGCTCTGATTGCCCGCGATGGCGGCAGCCCGTTTTACACGCAACTGCGCCTTGGCCGGGGCGGTAAAGTTTACCGCATGTGGAAACTGCGCTCGATGGTGGTGGATGCGGACAAGAAGCTGAACGCCTATTTGGAGGCCAACCCGGAGGCTAGGGCGGAATGGGACCGGACACAGAAGCTGAAAAACGACCCGCGCATCACCAGGGTGGGCCATTTGATCCGCAAGACCTCCCTGGATGAGCTGCCGCAGCTGTGGAATGTGCTGACCGGCGAGATGAGCCTGGTAGGCCCGCGCCCGATGATGGTGTCGCAGAGAAATCTGTACCCTGGCCAGGATTACTATGCGCTGCGTCCGGGCATTACCGGCGCCTGGCAGGTTTCGGCCCGCAATGAAAGCACCTTTGCAGAGCGTGCCTCTTATGACAGCAAGTATCTGCGCCGTCTGTCTGCCAGGACGGATGCCGCCATTCTGGCCAGGACAGTTGTTGTCGTGTGTAAGGCAACCGGGCACTGAGACCCGCTGCCTGAGCCGCGCTTCCGGCTGAAGAGGCGGTTTTCCCCATTGCGAAAGCAGCGGGTGTTGCGCGGCGGCGGCAACCGGCGTGCGCCCGCTTTTCCAGATCTTTTCTTTTTACAGCTATCAACCCTTTCCTGAGCAGCTCGCCGCGGAGCCAAAAACTGCCGGGAGACTTTCATGCATCGGGTTGATCAATTTTTACGCTGCAGTAACGGGCTGGCACACCCGCTCCTCATGCTTGCATGCCGGGCAAGCATGACCAGGACAGTCGTCGCTGGCAGCCAAGCAATCAATGCGGAGCGGCGGTGATGCTTGGGGTGGGTTTTTCCGTCACCGGGCACACGGTTTGCCAGCGCCGCCAGAGCAGCGCTGGCGGCCCCTTTAAGGCTGTCATTCTAGGTCAGAGCGAGGACTTCTACGTCATCAGCTCTGGCAAAAATATCCTCGCACCCGAGCCGCTGGTGGCTCAGGGCCTTGTGACCTTCTGGTGGCACAACAGGGTGACTGACGGCGCGCCGGGGGTTCAATCGGTTACTCTGGACGATGCTGCGGTAGCAGGCGATGCCCGGGTGACCGCCGGCATGGTTGCGATGGCGAATGTGTTCATGCGCCATCTGCCGGGCCGTGAGGTGCATCTGGTGATGCTGGTGCAGTCGGGCACGCAGCCGCGCGAGGTGATGGACGATGCATTTGTGCCCAGCAACCCCGAGGCGCCGAAACGCCGCTGGCAGGATGACTGGGAGGTCCATGCCGCCGCCACGGCGGACGGGGTGCCAGTGCAGTGGGGCTGGCACTCGTGGTTTGCCGGGCCCGGGGCCTATGCGGATGATTACGGTAAGGCATTTGCGGCCTACCTCTGGGGCCGTGATCTGAACGGGGGATTGCTAACTTATTCCGAGGGTGCGCCGCTGAGCCTGACGGTTGGCGGAAACACCTGGGCCGTCTCCCGCACCCTGCGCGACATGTTCGGCGGCGAAGGCCCCACATGGATTGGCATGGGCGGCGCACATCGTTTCGAGGACTACTCGGCAACCGATCTGCGGAACGCCACTACCTATGCGGGCGGCGGTGTTCAGGCCAACTTTCTCAACAAGGAGCGGGCCACCAGCTCGTGGCGCAATCTTCTGGAGAGCCCGGCGTTTTCGAGCCGCGTCTCGCGCGTGGGGATGCACCTCAATGCCCACAGCATCGGCGAGCCGGATGGCACGGGCGGCTGGACGGATGGAACCCACCCCTCCGGCTGGACTGATGACGGCATCAATGCCCGCGCGCGCCAGACCGCCCATACGATCCTGCGCGGCGCAGGCCTAACCAGCTATGCGCTGCCGGTGATCGACCAGGCCGAATGGCAGCCGGACGGCTCCTTTATGGAGTTCTGGAGCAGCGCAGGCCCCATCACCACCCTGCGGGCAGAGGCAGGCGATCCGGCGCTGCCCGCTACATACCCGCATTGGACCGAAGTGCTGGGAGTGCAGGTGGATGGGGTGCCTGCCGAACGTGCCGAGCTGGCGGCGGGCCGGGTGCGGGTCTACCCCAACAGCGGGTCTTTCACCAATCTCAGCCGCGTCAGCTTCGGCGAGGGCGGCGGCTCGGGGAACCTGCTGTTCCCCGAGGACTCGCAAAATGCGCTCTACCGTAACTTCCCCATCGTGGATGTGGGCCTCGCGGACGTGCCCGGGCTGCCGCTGGCGCATCTGCCCGATGACGCAGTGATGGCCTCCACCGTGCCCGGCGCACCCTCTTTCACTGCCTCGGCTGCCGGACCCTATTTCGTGGATCCAGCCACCGTGCCAGCGGGCACCAGCGCGGTCACATTCACAGCTGACATTGTGCTGGCGTCAGATCCTGCGGATGGCTCCCCCACGGTGTTCTCGATCAACGGCTTGCAGCTCCGCCTCCAGCCGGTGCTGCCGAACAACTTCCTCAGAATGACGGTCAAGGACGGCTCCGGCGCCACGATGGTCAACAACGCATCCAGCGCAACCGGCGTTTTTGTGACGGAAGCGCTCTCCACCTTTACCTGCTCCGTGGATCTGGCCGCGGGCTATGCCCGGGTGTGGACGGATGGCGTGCTGGTCATTGATGAGGCGTTCAGCTCCGCCGCGCCCGCGTTCCAAACCAGCCGCCGCGTGGCACTGCTGGCGGAGGCGTTTGGCTCCGATCAGACCGAGGCGACCGTCCAGCGCGCGGCGGTCTGGTTTGAGGCTGCACCAGACGGCACCGTGCCGGGCAATCCGCCGCACGCCGAAATTGCAGGCGGTACGGCCACGGTGAATGCGCACGCCTGGAAAACCGGTGCAGACGCGGTCTGACGGCGGGAAAGCGGCCTTTGCGGGCCGCTCAGCGCCAGCGAGTAAGCGGTCAGCACAACTCCGGCTGCGCCCGCAGACGGATAAAGCAGCACGCCGATCCAAAGCGGCAGCCCCGCCGCCGCATACCCCAGAGCCGCGGCGGCAAACCCCGTAATCATACCCGAAATTAATACTGCCAGAACCTTGGGGCCTGCTTTCCTGGCACCCAGTCTAGACTGGCGGCCATGCGGCCCCATAAGCCTGACTTTTGGAGAGGTCTCCTCCACAAGAGGTGAGAAGCTCTCTTAAGACGCGCCCGGTCAGCGCAAGAGATCAGGTCGCCGTGCCTTCCGCCTGCATGACTGCCAGAAGCGGCCGCCCTGCCCGGCGGCCAAGCAGCCTCCAGCGGCTGCGGACCTAACCTGAAATCCTTACATTTTCCTAAAGTTCTGCAAGCAAGACATACTAATGTCCGAATCCAACCGCTGATTGTCCCGTTCGGGTGCGTAAACCAGAGCCCAAGCTAAACGCACTGAATTAGAGGGCATGGTCATGATGGAATATCAGAAAGTGGTGTGCCGCACGCAGGAAGAATTGGATGCTGCGTATAAGGCAATGTCGGCAGGTGAAGGCGGGGAAATCCTGCTTGCGTCCGGCACGACGTTTCAATTCCGAGCCTGGGATATTGAGAAGCACTGGAATGAGGCCCCGGTCACGATTCGCTCCCTCGATCCCGACTCGCCGGCCTCGATGGACATGGTGAGAATGAAAGGGATCGAAAACGTCACATTCGAGGATATCAGCATGCACCTCGAAAACGGGGCGTCCCACGGGGCAAGCGGCATGATAAACCTCAATAGCTGCAGCGGGATCACCTTCCGTAACTGTGAGATGACTGGCGCCGCCGAAGGCCCGCCCGGTACCGTTGAAAACTTTGAAGTTGCAGCAAATTCTTCCGTCGTGCGGGACTCGGAAGCGATTATTTTCGAAGACAACACTATTTCCGGCTTTAACCATGGCCTGGCTTTCCTGGATTGTCGCGACGTGACCGTTAAGGGTAACGAGATGAAGGAGATGCAGGGTGATGGCATCAGGATCGGGGGGGTGGACGGCATGCAGGTGGCAGGCAATCACCTTCATGACTTCCTCGGTTCCACTCAGGAATTCAATCACTCCGACTTTATTCAGCTGTGGGGGCGGAACATTTCTATAAACAACAAGGATATTTCAATCACTGAAAATATATTGAATACTGGAAGTGGCGCGCAGTATCAAATGATATTTGGTGCCAATAGTGAATTCGAGGAAAATGGATTATATTTTCAGAACATAGAAATTGCGGGAAATGTTATATTCGGGTCCCACTATAATTCCATCGCCATTGACCACACAAAGGATGCCGTTGTCCGGAACAATACCGTCTTGTACAATAAGAGCGCCTACAGCGTGGAGAAAGACGGGTCTTTTGCAGCTGTAGGCAAGGCCGGGGTGATCGACATCGGCGGTATCGGAGCCGTTGTGGAGAACAACATCGCTCACATGGTCCAGAACGCGGGCAGCAATACGGTTCTAGGCACCGGGGATAACCCGGAAAATGATTTCCGGAATCATTTTATCAATGCGGAAGCAGGCGGCGATGGCGATCTGCGCGATCTCATGCTGCGCCCGGACAGCCCGCTGAATGGTGTTGCAGGCAGCTGGCTGACCTGGGCGGATTCAGATGCGGACAGCCTGACGGCGGTGGCGGATGTCACGGTTTCCGATTTCGATCATTCGCTGGTGACGCTGTCGGCGGAGTTTTCCCGCGGGCCGGACGGCTACGCTGCTGAGAATGGCGCGCAGTTTCTTTGGATCTTTGCGGATGGCACCACCAGGAGCGGCGCCGTGGTGGAGCACGACTTCGAAACCGCAGGCCGGCACGACTACGTCCTGGTTGCCACTCTGCCCGACGGGTCGCGCGATGTCATCAGCCGCAGCATCGATATCGAGTCCCCGCGTGTCTTCGACCTGACATTCTCGGGTCAGGAGTGGGCGGACACTGCGGACGGGGAGGCCAGCATCGCGCTTGCGGGCGGAGCAGCAGTTCAGGACGGCTGGCTGCAGATCGGCGGCCAGGCGCACCTTGAGGTGGCCCGTTCCACCGACGGTCTCTTCGCGCTCGATAGCTTCAATCTGGGCATTAGCATCGATCGCGAAGACGGTGCAGAGGGGACTTTTCTCGAGCTGTCCCGCACCTTCTCTGCCCGCATCGATACGGACGGTCACGTGTGGTTCACCCTCATTACTGATGAGGGGGAATTCACCCTCATCAGCGGCGAAGCCCTCTTTGCTGATGAGCAGCCGCATCACTTGAATTTCGTGTATGACGGTGACACCGGCAGCCTTGCGCTGATGGCCGACGGCAAGCTGACCGACTCTATTGAAGCCCATGGCACAACCAACCCAAAACTATACTGGGGGCTGACCGTCGGGCGCACCTGGGGGGATACCTTGCCTGCTCATGTGAAGGACGTCTATTTTCTAAATGAGAGCATCTCCCGGGATGGCAGCCAGCCCTATGACCTCGGCCCCGATGCCGAACCCAGTTTCCTGGGACACCTGTTCTGGGATGCCAGCGGGGTGGAGGCCATCGATCTCGACTACAGCCTGTCCGGCCCCGGCCCCTGGACGCCAGAGGGGATCAACATCAGTGAGAACCAGCTCACCCTGACCCGCCAGAACGATGTTTTCTATGAGGCAGAGGCCTTCAGCCTGTCCTTCGACCTGCAGCTCAATGAGGCCGGCGGGCATGGCACGGTTGTTTATCTGCACGATACTCTGGAACTGACTCTGAACGAGGCCGGGCAGCTGGTTCTGCGCCTCAACACCAGCGAAGGCTGGGAACAGATCGCCACTGCCCCGGCCGCTTGGGACGAGGAGGTGCATTCGATCAGTATTGCATACGACGGTGCTGAAAACAGCCTGCAGCTGATTGTGGACGGCACCCTGGCCGCCAGCGGAACGCATAGCGGCGAGACCCCGGAAATCAAGTACTGGGGGGTCAGCTTCGGCCACCCTTGGGCGGATAGCTCGCTTGATGCCATGGTCAATTACATCAGCGTCTCCAGCGCGGGCGAGATCCAGGACGGCGCGCCCGGGGCGGGCAGCACTTATGACTTCGCGGCCCATGACCTTTCCGGAGAGGCGGTGCTTGCCTTCGATTTCGAGGGCGGCCAGCTTGCTGATCTCTCGGGCGGGGGTGCCACGGTTGACACTCCCGAGGGGAACCTGGTTTTCAGCGAAGAGCGCGGCTCGCAGGTGCTTCAGGTCACCTCCGGCCCCGCCGCCGCCGAAGTCTCACGCGAGTACGATGCGCTTTACGAGCAGGATGACTTTGTTTTTGCGTTGGATCTGAAAAGTGAGTCTGAAAACGGGCGGTCGGTCTTCGGCGTGCACAAGGCATTCCGGCTCGATGTGGCGGATGATGACCTGGTGTTCCGGATGACAACCTCCGAAGGCCAGTTCGAAGTCGCAACCGATGGCGACGTCCTAGCGGACAGGGGGTGGCATGCGGTCGAAATTGCCTATTCAGACAGCCTCGGAGTGCTGCAGATCAGCGTCGATGGCGTGCTTGCCGATACCGTGGCCGCAGGCGGCCAGACACCGGAGCGGGAATACTGGGGGTTGGACCTGGGCAGCAAATGGGGCCGCGGCTTCGAAGGGCAGATCGACGACTTTGCTTTCATGACGGACGTCAATGCCGATCACTTCGATCTGTTCTGAGAGGGGCGCCGTGCAGCAGGCCGACGGAGATGAAAAAAGAGCGGCTCTCTGAGCCGCTCTTTGAAACGGTAGAGTGGCGGCTGGCTAGATCAGGCCTGCTTGCGCAAACGGGCCAGAGCCAGACCACCCAGTGCGGTCAGCATCAGAGCTGCGGCAGCCGGGACCGGCACAGCAGCCAGGGTTGACGAGATATTCGCACCCGGAGCCAAGCTGCCGTAGGAAATCACCAGCTCCGAGGTGGTGCCGGAGGCAATATTGGCGCCGAAGTCAGGCGAAACTGCGTTTCCGTCCAGCGTGAAGGTCGCGCCGGTCAGCGAGTTGAACAGGGTGTCGAAGGCCAGCCGCAGGTTTGCGCCTACGTCATTCAGGATATTCAGAGTGATGCTGCCCGGGCCTTCAGATGTGAAAGCGATTGCCCCGAGCGAGCCAGTGCCGTCTGAGAAGGCAAACGTGTCACCGTCGCTAAGAGTACCAGAAAAGGTCAGTGCCGAAGCTGACACGGGAGCAAGTGCAGCGACTGCTGCTGCGGCTGCGTATTTGAGACTTTTAATCACTTTACCATCCTCAAAATTGATAAACCTGCACCGTGATGAGAGGTGCCCGTACCTTTGGCAAATCCCTTCTCATGCTTCAGGAAACCTGCCTTTGCGTGGTTAGGGATACCTGAGTTGGATACGGCTGGCAATAATTCCTTAACCATGACACCCCAATTTTGCAGACAAAGAACATTTTGCAGATGCAAGGGGCAAAAAAACGGGAATTCCGGTCCCGCGTTTAGCGGAAACTACCCGCTGCCGGGAGGGCTGTGCATAAATTGGGCGAATTCAGTGAAAAAGGGGCGAATCACAGATCACTAGGCCCCTAGCGCGGCAGGACAGTAAAGAACCTGAACACATCAGGTATTGCTGGACACCCGCAAGACTTGTGTCCCTGCGTGACACAGCGGAGCCGGGCGTTTCCGGTTGCTCCTTGCCGGAAGCCGTAAAAACTTACTCATCCGGCGTACCTCTTAAGGCTGGCTTGGTCGCAGTGGCAGGCTGCCGGTGATCGCCGTACCGAATATGCTCTCCGCCTTATTCCGGAATGTAACGTGGCAGGGATTGCAGCGCCTGTGCCATCAGCGCTTCAAGACGGCGGGCGGCGGCGTCTTCGGTTTCTCCCTCGTTGATACGGGTGACAAAACGCACCATGGCACCGTCGCTGCGCCCGCGCAGGAGAGTGTCGCGCAGAACAGAGAACTTGGCCGTCACATCATTGGTCATGCGGGTGCCGCGCTGTTCGAACCAGTAATAGACCAGTTGCCGCTGCAGCCCCTTCTCGATAACGGCCCGATTCACGGTGAAGGTGCCGTAGATTGTCCCGGGCATGGTGACGCTGTGCTGTTTCAAGGAAAAGATTTCCCAGCCGCCATTGGGCAGGCAGACTTCCGGCGAGTGAATGCCCTCCCCCTCGGTCTGGCTGTGATACCAAGCAGCGAAGAATTCGACCGGGGCCGCGGTGTCTGGGGTGCTGTAGACCGCAGTGATGTAATCGGTGGCACCCAGAACCTCGGCCACCTCCGGATCAAGGGTGCCGGAATAGCCGGACCACGCGCCGAGGCGGCTGGGAAACAGGGCAAAGCTGTCGCGCGGCGGTACCTGGGGCTCGGGGCGCGGCAACAGCACAAAGGCCGCGGAGACCGTGAAGCTGGCCACGACGGCAGCCGCAAGGGCGCGGTTTGCGGGCAGGCGGAAGATCCGTGCTGCTTGCGGGCCGAGCCCTTGAAAGTCCAGGTCGATGGTTTCGTACAGGGTTTTCGGGGTGCGGTTCAGCCATTGCAGCAGCAGGGCGGTCAGGAACAGCAGCCCGACGCAGGCGCCGAAGATCACCCAGCCCTCGAAAAAATGCAGGAATCCATCGGCCTGCTCGATGCCGTAGGAATTGACCAGCACACCGATCACTCCGATGCGGAAGGCATTCATGAATACTGTTAGCGGCGCGGCAAGCAGAAACAGCAGCACTTTGTGCCAGTAGGGACCACGGTACAGGATTGCCATCAAGTAGGAAAAGCTGAGGATCGGAAACAGGTAGCGCAAGCCCGAACAGGCCTCGGCCACCTGCAGCTTGTAAGGCCCCAGGTCGATGATGTTGCCATCCAAGTAGACCGGTACATCCGCCAGCCGGATGAACCAGACCCCCAGTTCGGAGGAAACACCCTGGAGGAAGATTGTCAGCTTCCAGTACAGGATCTGCGGCAGCGGCAACATGAAGATGAGGTGCAGGACGGGCATCTGGTGGCGGCGCCCTTCCGCCCAGCCAAAGCTCAGGAGGACAAGGCCGCCGACCCAGATGATAAGGGCATAGGACACTACGTCCGGCACCGCAGTGGCATTGCCCAGGATCCCCAGCAGGAGCGCCGCAATGACGATCAGAACGCCGGGACGGCGGTCAGCAGGGGTGCCGGAGGGCAGAGGCGTTTTGTCCCGCAGCTCGCGCAGGAAAAGGTAAAGCGAGATCAGCGGGATCAGAGGCCCGTGGCTGTACTCCGGGGTGAGCCAGATCTCCCCGAGCGACACCGCCGCCATCCAGAACACCGGCAGGCCGGCCAGCACCAGCAGAGCCAGCAGCACCACTCCCGGACGCAGGCGTCCGGCAAGAGCGGCTTGGGGGGCGAAAGAGCGTCCGGCGGGCATGACGGGAGACCTAGCGAATTGGGTTAACAGGCGGCACAGGAAACTGGGGCAGCGGGCCGGAGTCAGGAGTCCCCGGTCCAGGCCCGCTTCAGGGTGAAATACAGCGCTTCGGAGGTGGCGCGGGCGCTGCCGTTCTCATCACGGGAAGTACGGCTGACACCGACGGCCAGGCTCCATTCATCTGTCAGCTGACGGCTGAGGCTGGCACTCACTCCGTATTCCGTAATCTCTTCGCTGCTGTCCAGCGTATCGCGGTCCAGATAGCGCACATCGAAGTTCAGATCGGTCAAGGATGTCAGCGCGATACCATAGCCGAGCTGGCCTGTAGTGCGCAGCAGCACGCTGCCATCGGAGGCATCGCTGACCTCTCGGTTTAACTGGGCCCGTAGCAGGCTGCTGCGCGACAGCTGATGCTGATAGCCGAAGCGGCCGATCACGGAAGTATCACTGCCATCGGCGAAGGAGCCACCAAGATCAAGGGAGACCTGGCCTTGTTCGCCTAGTTTCCGGGTCCCCCCGAAGGTCAGGGCCACCCGGTCGGCCGACTGGTCGGGCCAGGACAGCGACAGCGCACTGCGCAGCTCGCCTGCTGGCCGGGAGAAGACCAGCCCGGCATCGGCGCCCCGGGTGCTGGTGCGGGGGCTGCCGTCCTCGTCACTTTGGCTATAGCGCAGCCGTGATGTCAGCTGCAGCACCGGGGTCAGGTTGAAGCGCCCGGTCAGCGCCGCATTGACGCTGTCTACATCCTGCAGGGTGGAGTCCGCGGAAAGGCCGCTGTAGCGAACCGTGGCGGCCCCTGCGGTCCAGCCCCAGCCGAAAGGCCGGTTTTCGCCGAACTGAGCACCTAGCTGGAACGTGCCGCTGGTGCGCGTGCCGCTGCTGGAGAGGTCATCGAGATCGTCGATCACCCCATCATCATCCACTAGGTCCAGCGCCTGGAGATTGTCCAGTTCAAAGCGCCGCAGCGAGGCATAGGCCGTCAGCCGCGATCCCGGCGCGGTATGCGCATAGCGCAGCTCCGCGCCGCTGTCGTCCAGCTCAGGATCACCGCTGTTGCCGGACAAGGGCAGCCGCAGCGCCGTCTGCAGCCGCAGCGACAGATCATCCCGGCGCGTCCTGCTTTGGATCGTATAGGCTAGAGTGGTGGTCGAGAGAGTTTCTGTTTCGTCTTGCCCGGGATCCAGATCCGGGTTGCGTACGGTTTCCACGTCTTGCAGGAATTCGAAGCGCGTGGATTTCCCACCCGTTTCCTGCCCTCCCGCGGGCAGGGCAGCAAGCCCCGCGCACAGGGTTAGGGTTTTACCTAGATGCTGCATGTCAGAGGGAAATCACTCGAACAGTCGGCGTGCGGGCACGACAATCACGTCACCACCCACAACCTTGCTGGTTCCCACGTTGCTCTGCCCCGCAAGCACCTTGCCGTAGTCGAAGCGGTAGACCGTCTCGCCGGAGCTGGACAGACGCCGCAGCTGGACCCGTTTCACCGCGGCGAAATCCGTCACCCCGCCGGCCAAGGCCAGCGCCTGCAGCAGCGTGGTGTTGCGGCCCACGTCGACATAACCGGGCTTGTTGACCTCGCCGATCACATAGACCTTGCGCGAGACGCTGCCGGTCACCGGCCGCTGCGACAGCAGCGACACCAGGACATTCGGTCGCTTGGCAAAATTGGGAGCCAGAGCCGTGGCCAGGCGGTCGCTAACCTGCGCCCGGGTCTTGCCGCCTACAGAGACAGTGCCGACCAGCGGAACGGAAATGCTTCCATCCGGGCCGACCAGGACTTCACGGTTGATTGTGGCGTCCTCCAGGACTTCCACGCGCAGCGTGTCCCCAGCGCGGATCCTGTACTCCTGAGCCTCCGCCGCGGCGGCCAGGAAAATCCCGCAGGCCAGTGCCGACCAAACCCAGGTGATGAAGGTTTTAGCTTTTTTCGTCGCGTTCATCTTGAATATCTTGCTCCAAATTCGCTGCGCCGCCATACGGAGCGGAATATGCCCCGGATCTACATGCATTATTCACCGTCTATAAGCTGCAAGGCGGCTGAATCCATTTTCCCGTGCCTTGTATGCCACATTGCGGAATAAATCCAGATTTCGATCAGCCGCCCAGCTTGCTGAACAGCTCCTTGGCACGGGCAAATTGCGGAACCGTTTCGTCACCTCCCGCCAGCCCAAATCCGCGGCTCAATTCCGCCTGGGCGTCCGTATCCCGGCCCGCTTGGGCGTAGGCATGCGCCAGATTGAACGCGACGGTGGGATTGCCGGGCAGGCCGCGCGCCGCCGCCTGCAGGTTCAGCACGGCCGCGTCGGTCTCACCGTTCAGGTATTGTACCCAGCCCAGCGTGTCGAGCATGGCAGGAATGGATGTGCCATTCAGCCGCTGGGCGATGGCATATGCGCGTTTGATGTCTTCAGGACTGTCACGGTGGGTCGCCAGCATGCTGGCCAGATTGTTGGCCACGATCAGGCTGTCGGGATCCGCCTCGTAGAGTTCCTCGTAGATCGCGATAGCCTCTTCCGCGTGCTGCTGCTCCTCCAGCTCGACGGCCCGCAGCATCAGCAGCGCAGCGGCATCAGGCTGGCGCTCCAGAGCAGCATCAAGCAGCTCTCGTGCGCCCTCTCCGCGGCCCGCCTCCCGCAAAGCGGTATAGAGGCGCCGCAGCACGATCAGGTTTTCCGGGTGTTCCTCCAAAAGTGCGCTGTAGACATTGATCGCCTCTTCCGGCTGCCCTTCCAGCGCGTAGAGGTTGCCTTCCAGCAGGCGCAAGGCCATGTTGCCGGGGAATTTCTCCTGCATACTGGCAATCTGGTTTCGGGCATCAGTGAGACGCCCGGTCATCATCTGAACGCGCAGGATTTGCAGAGCGGTGATGAGTTCGCCGTCGCCGCCGCTTTCGCTGGCAGTGCTGCGCAGGAAGGCAAACCCTTCCTCAAGCCGGTTCTGATTAAACAGCAGCGCGGCTTGCAGCGACCGGGCCAGCGGGGCGGCATTGGGGTTCTGGCTGTTGGCCAGCCGGTCCAAGATGCCGCGGGCGCCTTCAAAGTCGCCGCGGCGCATCAGCACCTGCCCCAGCAAGCGCGCCACATCCAGATTGCCGTTGGCGCCGAAAGAATCTGTCAGAACCTGATCCGCCGCGGCCAGCTGGCCGCGCGCGATCTGAAAACGGGCATAGATTAGCGCTTCACGCGGAGCCGCGCTGGTGATTCCGACCGCCTGGGCCAGGCGCTGCTCCGCAAGCTCGACATTGCCCAGTTTCTGTTGAGCTTCGGCCAGCAGAATAAGGGTATCGGCATTGCGCGGATCCTGGCCTAGCGCGTGGCGCAGCCCGGTGACCGCTTCTGAAAGCCTGTCTTCGCGGATGTGCCAAGCGGCGCGTGCGCTCAGGGCTGCCACGTTCCCGGGGTCGCTTTCCAGAACTTGCCCGACCAACTCCCGTGCTGCCTCCTGATCGCCGCTGGCCGCTTTCATACGCGACAAGGACATGCGAGCGTCATTGACCAGGTCGGGTGCTTCGGCTTGATCAATAATCCGCGCCGCTTCAGCCATAGCGGCTGCGCTGTCCCCGCCTTGGAACCGGATTAGCGCCTGCTGCAGGGCATACTGCCGGGCGAGATCGGTCCCGGCGTTTGCCGATTTCAGCCGCTCCAGCTCGGCCAGAGCCGCCTCCTCCCCCCTAGTCTGGGCCAGCAGCGACACCACGGCCATGTGTCCCTCGGATGCAGCACCTGCGGCCCCTGCCCGTTCGCGCAGAAACGCTTCCAGCGTTTCGAAGTCATTGCGCGATCGGTACCATTTGATCATGAGGTCAACGATCACCTCATCGTCCGGGAACCGCTCATACATACGGTGCAGCTGCGCGCCGGCTTCCCCGGTCTGCCCTGCACGCTGCAGGATCATCAGCCGGGTCATGTGCAGTGACCTCGCGTCAGGATGCAATGTCAGCAGCCGGTCAAGATAGGGCAGTGCGCGCGCCGGGGCCGGGCTGGTGGCATGCCAGTCCACCAGGAGCCGCAGGGCTGTCGGCAACTCCGGATGTGTCTGCAACAGCGCCTCGGCTTCCTGCGCCGCCTTGCCAGCCTCAACGGCATTTTGGCTCTGCTTGGCCTGGTAATAGGCGATGATAACAGAAAGCGCCTGGCTGGCCGGATCCTTCGGGGCCATTTCAAACGCCGCAGTGCCGTGGCGGCGCACCTCATCCCAATTATCCAAGTCAAGCGCAATCTCAGCCAGCTGGCGGCGTACATCGACCGCATCGGGATATTGCTCGACAAGCCGCAGATACTGTCCATAGGCTTCTTGGACATCACCGCGCTCCAGCACGAGATCGGCATAGAGATGACGGGCTTCGCGGTGCCGCGTGTTGTTATCAAAGACATTACGCAGCTCGACGAGCGCGCGCTCAGTGTCCCCCTCTTCCAGCAGCACCAGCGCCGACTGGTAATGGTCTTCAGCGCGCTCCTCGCGGCTTTTGCAGCCTGCCAGTGCTCCAGTGATAAGGATGACAATAAGGAAATTTTTAAATCTGAACATCAGTATAACCCGGGAATAAGCAGAGCCGCATCACGGCGCTTAGCATGAAAGAAAAAGGAATTCACCGGGAAACCGCCTCGAAGCGGCCGGAATTCACGGGTCGCAACGACACCTGAAATCCGTATCGGAAAATGCAACTCGGTCCCCATGCTGCTGCAGAAAAACGAGCTGCTCTCTTTCTCATATGCCCGGGCGATTGCCAGCACTCAGGATTGCAGTTACAGAACACCAGGACACGTAGTGCCAGTAAGCCGTGCCCGTGGCAGTCGCGCTGCCTGTTAGTTTGGATGTGCCATGAACTTTAATTTCAATTTTTATCTTGAGCATTTCGGCTTGCACAGGCGGCCCTTCACCCTGGTCCCCGATCCCGGCTTCATGTTCTGGTCGCGCGCGCACAGGAAAGCCCGGGCGGTTCTGGAATACGGGCTGATCTCGCGGTCTCCGATCACCTTGGTGACTGGCGAGGTGGGATCGGGAAAAACCACGCTGCTGCGCGATTTGCTGCAAAGTGTTGGTGAAGAGCTGCTGATCGGCCTGATCTCAAACTCCGCAGCGTCCAGCCGCTTGGATCTGCTGCGCCTGATCCTGAACGCGCTGGACCAGGAGATCTGCGAAGAGGAGTCCTATGCCACCCTCAACCGCAGGCTCGAGGACCTGCTGGTGGAGGAATACGGCAAAGGCCGGCGGGTCGTGCTGATCTTTGATGAGGCGCAGAACCTGGGCCGGGACTCGCTTGAGCATCTGCGCATGCTAACAAACATCAATTTCGCAGATCATGAGCTGGTGCAGCTGGTCCTGGTCGGCCAGCCCGAATTGCGCGACATCATCATGCGCTCGGACATGACCCAGCTGGCGCAGCGCATCTCGGCCAGCGTCTTCCTGCCCCGGCTGACAGACGCTGACGTTGAAACCTATGTCAGCCACCGGCTGAACGTCGCCGGAGCGCAGCAGGCGGTTTTTCTGCCAGAAACGTTTCCCATGATCCGCCAAGCAACGGGCGGAATACCTCGGCTAATCAACCAGCTGTGCGATTTTGCGCTTCTGTATGCCTTCGAAGCGGGCGCGCATACCGTCGACGAGGCAGCTGTCCAAGAGGTCTTGGATGACAATCTTTTCTTCTGCGCCGGGCGCGGGCATCCGCTGCGGCTGGTCCAGGACGATGCCGAACAGCCTGCCCGGCTGGACAGCGACGAAATGAAGTAGGACTGGGCTGAAATGGAATTTGAGTATTATTGGCGGATTTTCCGCAAGCACTTGCCTTATATCGTTATCCTGACAGCCCTTGGAACGGTGGCCGGCCTGGTCATTGCGCTTGCGCTGCCGCCGGTCTACCGGTCGCAGGCGACGCTGATCGTGGAGTCGGAACAGATTCCCGGCGACCTGGCGGCCAGCACCGTGCGCACCGGGGAAATCGAGGCGCTGCAGATCATCCGGCAGCGTATCCTCAGCCGTGACATTCTGCTGGAGCTGGCCAATGACTTGAACCTCTACGCTGGCCAGGAGGATCTGATCGCCGATGACAAAGTCGAGGACCTGCGCGCGCGGATCGAGATCGTCACCCCTCGCGGCCAGGTGCGCCGCGGCGAAAGCGCGGCGACTATCGTCACCGTCGGCTTCGAGGCGGAGAGCGCGGCGCTGAGCGCGCAGACCGCCAATGAGGTGGTCACCCTGATCTTGCAGGAAAACGTGCGGATGCGGACCAACGTGGCCCGCCAGACCCTGGAATTCTTCACCCAGGAGGTGGATCGGCTGGAGCAGAGCCTCAGCCGCGTCAGCAGCCAAATCCTGAATTTCCAGGAGAACAACCTTGATGCTCTGCCCGACAGCATGGAGTTCCGCCGGGGCCAGCAGGCGGCCCTGCAAGAGCGCCTCACCCAGCTGGAGCGTGAAAAGAGCGCCCTGCAGGAGCGGCGCGCCCAGCTCTCCACCCTGTTTGAGACCACCGGCCAGACCAGTCTGACGGACCGCGGCAGGCCCGGCCGCGCGCAGGCCCGGCCGGAAGAGCAGCAGCTCGCGGAACTGCGCAGCGAATACGCGCGCCTCTCCGCGACCCTGTCCGCAAACCACCCCCGCATGATCCTGCTGGCCTCCCAGATTGACGCCGCGGCGGCGGCCGCCGCCGCGCTGCCGCCTGCCGCCGCCGGGGACAACGGCCAGAGTCTCGAGTTGTCGCTTTACGATATCCAGGTTGCCGATATCGACGCACAGATCAGCTACATCGAGGACCAGCACGCCGCTAGCGAGGCCCGCATGCAGGAGATTGCCCGCACCATCGAGGCAACCCCCGGCAATGCGGTCACCCTGGCCTCAATGGAACGCGACTACGCCAACCTGCAGGAACAGTATAATCTGGCCGTCGCCAACAAAGCGCGCGCTGAAACCGGCAGCATGATCGAGTCGCTGTCGCGGGGGCAGCGCATCACTGTGGTCGAGCAGGCAGTGCCGCCGGAAGCGCCGCTCAGCCCGAACCGACCCGTCATCGCCTTGGGCGGCCTCTTCACCGGGCTGCTGCTCGGAGCGGGCCTCCTGGTGCTGCGCGAACTGCTGAACCGCGCGGTGCGCAGGCCCCAGGACCTGGAGAAGGGGCTGCAGATCGCCACCTTTGCGACGATCCCCTACATGACGACTCGGGCCGAACAGCTGCGCCGCCGCAGCGTCATCCTAGGGGCTGCCGCCGCCCTGGCAGCCGGTGCCCCTCTGATCCTGTGGTACGTGGACCGGCAGGTAGCCCCCCTTCAGCCGGTTGTCGAGCGTGTCCTCGACAAGGCAGGCCTTGGTCATTTTCTCTGAGTACGGAGTAAAACAGGAATGGAACGTCTTCAGGCCGCAATCACCAAGGCCCGGCAGAAACAGGCAGGCGCCCAGCCGGAGGCGGCAGCCCGCCACCGGGACATGCGGCCCGCCGCCCAGACCGCCCCGGCTGCAGCGCCCGCGCTGTGGCAGGCGCTGCCCGAAGTAAACCCCGATCCCCGCCTGCTCGCCCGCAACCGCATCGTCGCAATGGAGGCCTCCCCCGAGGCCACGCCCTTCGACATGCTGCGCACCCGGGCGCTGCGGCTGATGCAAGAACATGGCTGGCACCGTCTTGCCATAACCTCTCCGACCCCGGGATGCGGCAAGAGTACGGTGGCGTTGAACCTGGCCTTCTCGATGGCCCGCCAGCCGGGTACACGCGCCATCTCGATCGAGGCCGATATGCGCCGGCCAAGCCACGACCGGCTGCTGGGAATGTCCCGTCAAGACCGGCGCAGTGCCTCACTGGCCGAGGTAGTGAGCGCCGGTGCGGCCTTTGAAGAGGCGGCGGTCCGGTGCGGCAGCGGTTTGGCCTTCCTGACAAATGACACCCCCGTGCGGAACGCCTCCGACATCCTCCTGGGCGGTGCTGTGGGAGAGGTCCTGGCGGGGGTCGAGTCCGACTATCAGCCGCATGCGATGATTTTCGACATGCCTCCGGTTCTGGTCAATGACGATACGATGGCCTTCATGCAGCACGTGGATTGCGTTCTGATCGTCGCCGCAGCCGAACACAGCACGGTCGAGGACATCGACCGCTGCGAAAGAGAACTGGCCTCGCAGACCAATGTCCTGGGGGTGGTTCTAAACAAATGCCACTTCACCCCATCCGAATACGGCGGATACGGGTACTGAACTACAGCAGATGATGGCACGGGCCTCCCCGCTGCCATCGTTTGCACCCTAGCGGCTGCGGCCCCTCCGCAGCGCCCAAGGGCGCAGCAGCAGAACCAACCCCAGTAACATCCCCCAGAGCGCTGCCGGCACCGGGACCGGCGATGCAGTCACCGGATCGCTGGTCGTGGAGGAGGGAGTGGTGAGTGACGGAAAGAAAGGTGTCCCCGGGGTGGGTGTGCGCCCGCCGGGAGGAGACGTGTCAAGGCTGCCGCCGGCCGGTGTTCCGCCGCCTGCCAGGCTGCTTGCGCCAAGCCCGCTGGGTAGAGCCAGCACTCGCGGGCCTCCTTGAAGACCCGGATCAAAAAAGTTGGTCACGCCAGCAAGCCGAGCAAGCTCTTGCGCCTGCAAGGAACCGACAGAGAAGCACGCTTGGGCCAGCGGGGCGCAGGCCCCGTAAATATCGCTGCTCTCCGTAATCTCCAGAACGGACAGAGGCTGGGCAGCGGCATCAATATAAACCTCGCCCAAAACCTGCGGCGTAAATACCCGTTTCGCAGTGCCGTTTTTTGGCGTCAACAGAACCAGCTGCACGCTCCCCTTGCCTGTCAGCCCATAGGCTGCAATCTCCCCAGCGTCATTGACCGCTTCAGCGCGGATCAGGCTGACGCCATCAGGCAGTTTCTCGGACAAGCGGTTATTCAGATCGATGGCGTTATTCCCATCTGCCGGCCAGAGCATCGCCCGGGACCTGTTCGCCAGCCCGTCCGTGAGCTTGGCACCCACCACATCGCCTGCGCCATTGACGCCAAGCGCCTCCGTAGGGGAACCCTCAGGTGTGGCTAGAAGGCGTGCCGCGGCGCCCTCACGCCAAACAAAGCCCTGGCTGATGCCCGCAAGATTGGCCTGCCCTATGACATGGCCGCGCGGCGAAACCGCTTTGGCGGATTCCGGCGCCGCGCCTTCAATGGCGGGCAGCAGCTGCAGCGCTGCACCCGGGGTCCAGATGAACACGCCGGCAGTCTTGTCCTTGTCCAGAGCCCGGCCGACAACCGCGCCTGTCGCGCCGAGGTTCTGTGCTTCGGTGAGGACCATGCCTTCGGGCAGCTGCACCAGCGCGTTGAGATCCAGCAAACCGTCTCCGCTCCAGACAAAAGCTCGATGCTCCACCCCGTCCTGCTGCCAGCCTATTGGCAGGTTTCCCGTTTCATCGGTTTCCGGGACGCTGCTTTTCGCGCTGGGAGGGCCTTTGAGCACAATGAGGCCCTGTTCCGGGTTCCATGCAAATCCCGCGTTTTGCTGTTCCGCAGTCAGGATGCCTGCCGGAGACCCGGCGGGCGCGGCCGGCACTTGCTCCGCAGCGGGGGCGCCGAGATCTCGGAAATTGGTCGCGCGCGACCACACATATGGCTGCTGTCGCGACAATGCCGCGATTTGATCGCGCGATATCTCGCCCGGAGTCAGTGCTTCAGTTTGTGTCGCAGACCACCCAGCAGAGGCGCACAGCACCGCGAAACAAACCCCTCCTGCGCGAATGAGGAACTTAGGTTTCCGACCTGTACTGCCAATACCCGACATGTGCTTCTCTTTATGGCTTAACTAAATTCACTGAACTGACATTTAGCGATGCTTTGCAGCGCGTCATAGAGAAATGACAAAGGACTGCTCAATTATTGCCTGTGAATGTCGTACATTTCACTCAGACGTGCAAGGTCGCCGTGATCTTCGAAGACCACCTGCGGCCAGCAAAGGGAATTCCGGCTCCTATCCCAGCAGCCGCTGCAGATAAGCGCCGTAGGCGTTCTTGGCATATTTCCCGGCCTGCGCCTGCAGCTCGGCGGCGGTGATCCAGCCGCGCCCGTAGGCGACCTCCTCCGGGCAGCCGGCCTGCAGCCCCTGGCGCTCCTGCAGGGTGCGCACGAAATTGCCCGCATCCAGGAGCGAGCCATGGGTGCCGGTATCAAGCCAGGCATAGCCCCGCCCCATGGTCTCCACCCGCAAGGCGCCCTCGTTCAGGTAGCTTTGCAAGAGATCGGTGATCTCCAGCTCGCCGCGGGGGGAGGGCTGCACCCGGCGGGCCCGCTCAGGCGCCGATCCATCCAGGAAATACAGCCCCGTCACCGCATAGTTCGAGGGCGGAACGGGGGGCTTTTCGATGATCTCGCGCGCGGTGCCATCCGCGCCGAAGGCCACCACGCCATAGCGCTCCGGATCCGCCACGTGATAGCCGAAGACGGTGCCGCCCGCCGCCTGGCGGTCCGCCGCCGCCATGAGCTCCGGCAGGCCGTGGCCGAAAAAGATGTTGTCGCCCAGCACCAGCGCCGACGGCGCCCCCGCCAGAAAGTCCTCGGCCAGGATAAACGCCTGCGCCAGCCCGTCGGGCGAGGGCTGCACCACATAGGTGAGTTCAATCCCCCACTGGCTGCCATCGCCCAGCAGCCGCTGGAACTGCGCCTGGTCCTGCGGCGTGGTGATCACGCAGATCTCGCGGATGCCTGCCAGCATCAGCACCGACAGCGGGTAGTAGATCATCGGTTTGTCATAAAGCGGCAAGAGCTGTTTGGAGACGGCCATGGTGATCGGGTAGAGCCTGGTGCCGGAGCCGCCCGCCAGGATGATGCCCTTGCGGCCGGAGACTGTCCTCATGCCGGGTTTGCCCTCTGTCATGCCAATTCTCCCAAATCCTTTAAAATCTCATCCAGACCCGACCGCCAATCCGGCTGCGGGATACCAAAAACAGTCTCTAACGCGGAGCAATCGAGGCGTGAATTCAAGGGCCGCGCCGCCGGCGCGGGGTAATCCGCGGTGGGGATGTCCTCAACGTCGCAGGCAATCCCGGCCCGGGCAAAGATCTCGCGCGCAAAGCCTGCCCAGCTGGTCTGGGGCCGGCCTGCAAAATGATAGGTGCCGGACTTGCCCGGGTCCTCAATCAGCTGCCGTGCCATAGCGATGCAGGCCGCCGCAATGTCCCGCGCAGGCGCCGGGGCGCCGATCTGGTCCGCCACGATGGTCAGCCGCTCCCGTTCCTTGCCCAAGCGCAGCATGGTTTTCACAAAATTGCTGCCATGCGCCGAGACCACCCAGGAGGTGCGCAGGATCGCGTGAGTTCCGCCCGCCGCGCGCACCGCTTCCTCGCCCGCCAGTTTGGAGCGTCCATAGGCATTGAGCGGCGCGGGGGTATCGCCGGGCTGCCAGGGGGCCTCGCCGCTGCCGTCAAAAACGTAGTCGGTGGAGACGGTGACAAAGGGAATGCCCATCTCCGCACAGGCTGCCGCCATCGCGCCGGGGGCGGCCCCGTTGATCACATTGGCCAGCGCCTCCTCGCTCTCCGCCTTGTCGACGGCGGTATAGGCAGCGGCATTGATCACGGCTTGCGGCTGCGCCTGCCGGATGGCCGCGGCGCAGGCCGCCGGATGGCTCAGATCCGCCTGATCGCGGCCCAGGCAGGCGGCGCCGTCATAGGCTGCCAGCTCCTGCCCCAGCTGGCCGGTCTTGCCGAAAACCAGGATGGTCATACGCATCTCCCCTTACACCACAGATACAAGGCTAGCGCCCAGACGCTCAGCTCCAGCGAAAAGGTCCAGTGCAGCAGGAAGGACAGCACCCAATGCGCTTGGGCGGCAGGCACTGCAACCAACGTATAGAGGCGGTCGTCGAACGGTGCCCCCCACAGAATACCGCCGCCGATGGCGTCCAGAACCATGTGCAGGAAAAGGGCTGCAAAGAATATCAGCGCCGGGACCAGCAGAGACCTGGCAAAGACGGCCAGGCCCGGCAGTGCCAGCGCTGCAATTGCGGCCCAGAAGGCCGGCACATGCACCCAGTAGCGGTGATGATGAATGCTGCCCTGATCCACGAAATGGAACCACAGCATGTCAAAATCCGGCAGCACCGCGCCAATGAGCGCGGCGGGCATCAACAACCGGTGCTTCTCAGGCGCCAGCCGTGCCAGCACATAGCCGGAGGGCAGATGCGCGGTCAGCATGGGGGAGTACTATCCGGAAAAAATACCGCCCGGCCGTTAGGCCGGGCAGCCCCCGTCCCGCCCCTGTCATGCCGGAGGCGTGCTTTCAGCTCGGGGCGGGGGCTTCTCCCCCACCCGCGGCCGGGGGCTGCCCTCCGTGGCATTTCCGCTCTCACTTCCCCGT
>NZ_JCAIJS010000004.1:0-113964 GCF_059429235.1 Leisingera sp. CC-HEC096 | reverse complement strand
CTGATGAAAACACGTGACTTCCCCCAAAAACTCGTAACCCGGCGGCTCGGCTGGCCGCCTGCTCATTTAACTAACTAGGCCCGTTTCCCCGGAGTCCAGGCGGCCGCAAAGGGGACAAAACACTTTGCGTATAACGCAACATAATACCACAGCCCCTTTCAAACGCCAATTGCGCAGACACCGCCGCCGCGGGGCGGTGCCCGGCCGGGGCTGCCTGCGGCCAGGGTGCGGGCTGCGGATTTTTTGCATCTGCGGGCGGTGCCGGACCTCCGGCAGAGTTGACTCAAACCCAAGCAAGAGCCACAATATTTATTAAGGTTTTATCAGCTCGTGTTTTTAAAACACCCTGAAGGCGGGGGGGGAAGCCAACAGAGACGGCAAAAAATTTAAGCCGCCGCTGCTGATTTACGGCCTGATCAACCTAATTGTGTTCGACTAAACCAAAGTGCCAGTGAAGTAGAGTAAAAATGACAGATCATACAGATAAGCCTGAATCTCCTGAACGCAGGGAAATCCTTCAAAAAGCAGGGCGTTTTGCAGCTGTGACAACGCCCGCGGTGACCTTCCTTCTGTCAACAAGCCTGTCATCCGAGGCTGTTGCGAAGTCTGGCGGCAGGCCGAAGAAGGGAGGCAAGAAGAAAGGCCGCAGAGGACGCCGCCGGCGCCGGCGCTACCACTAAGTTCACTAAGTTCTGCGCACGAGCCCGGCGGGAGATTGCCGCCGGGTCCTTGAATATAGCTGCCTTCGGTTTTTCAGAGAGGGTGATTCTTGGACCTCGCTCAAGTCATGGCTGCTCCTGATGTGCGCCTCGCAAGCGCCGGGACGCGCCATTTTTTGTTTCTGCCTCATACTCAGAAGCTGTTCTATGCGTCTGCCGCCACCGTGGCATTATGGCCCCGGCTGACGGCCGGGCTCAGTGTTTCCGAATTCGTCTCTGCCGCCTCGGCCGGCGGCGCCAACGGCCTGCAGACCCTGACGGAGCTGCTGGAGTCGGGGGCCGTGCGCTATCTGGCGCCGCGCTCCGGGCCGGTTGCCGTCACCGCGCGCATGTGCCTGTCGATTGACGGCCATACCATCGGGATCTGCTGCACCGGTGATAAAACCGCCCGTTTGGTGCGCAGTGCTTTCGCGCATCTCCTGACCGAGGACACCTCCGCGCAGGACCAGCTTATCCTGCTCGAAGAAGCATCTAGGGCCGGGCTGGCCTGGGCCGGGGAAGACCCGGACTGGCACCGCTGGGACGAAATCGGCGCCGCGCTGAAGTTCCTGCTGACAACGCTGGTTCTGGATCTGTCGGAGGATCCGGTGCTGCACACCGCAACCGTGTCCGCGGCGGGCCGGACCATGCTTCTGTGCGGCGATCCGGGGAGCGGCAAGTCGACCCTGTCGGTGGCGCTGCACGGAGAGGGCTTCAGCCTGGAAGGCGATGATCTGGCGGTGCTGCGCCGCGGCGGCGAGGTGATTTCCCTGCCCTTTCCGGCGACGCTGAAATGCGGCTCGCTGCCCCTGCTTGCGCCGCGCCTGCCGGGCCTTGAGGACCGGCCCGCCTACATGCGGCCGGACGGCAAGCGGGTCCGCTACCATGCATTGGACGCCGGGGCGTTCCCGGCGCGCCCTGTCCGCTGCGTGCTGTTTCTGGACAGGAACCCGGACAATCCGGCCGGGCTCGAGCCTGTTACCGCGGAAGAGGACATCATCCGGATGATGCTGGCGTCCTGCTGGTCTCCGGATGACCGCCTGTCGGGGGACGGCTTTGAATCCCTGGCGGCGCTGATACGCTCTGCGCGGTTCTACCGGGCCCGGTATGACGGTCTTGACCAGGCCCGCGGCCTGGCCCGGGACGCCTGGCGCCTTGCGGGGAGCGGCTGATCAGATGCCGGTTTTGCCCCCGACTGCTCTGGAAGCCGTGTCGGAATGCCTGCAGGGGCGGGTGCCCCGGGATCCCGACTGGGAGCAGATCATCGGCTGCGCCAATGAAAACCTTGTCGGCCCGCTGCTCTACAGGCGGCTGGTCCAGTCCGGCCAGGCCAGCCAGGCCGACCCCGAGGCCCTGAGCTACCTGGCCTCGGTGGATGCCGCCAACATCACCCGCAACAAAATGCTGAAAGCCCAGCTTGACGAAGTCCTGTCGGCGCTGACGGCAGAAGGGCTGGAGGCGGGCCTGATGAAGGGGGCAGTCAATCTCTTCCAGGCCGCGGATGCCGCCGATGTGCCGCGGATGTCCTTTGACCTGGATATCGTGACCAGCCCGGAGCAGGATGCGGATGTCGAAAGAGTTCTGAGCCGCATCGGCTATGAAAAATTCCCGGACAGCCGGAACCAGTATTCCCTGGGCAGCTATTTCCGGGCGGATGTTGCCGGCGCATTGGACATCCATCACCGGATCCCGGAACGGTATTTCGGGGTGGTCAGCGCCCGCGACATGGAAGAGCACAGCCGCCTGGTTCCGTTCGGGGCGGGCGCCGTGAGGATCCCGAATGCCCATTTGCGCCTGGTGACCAACCTGGCGCATGACATGCTGCACGACCGCGGCGTGTTTTCGGGCTTTGTGCACCTGCGGTATCTGAACGATCTGATCGAGCTGTGCGCGGTGCCCGGGGATCCTGTCGACTGGCGGCAGGTCGAGGAGAAATTCCCGACCTACCGCTTCAGGCTCGGGCTGGAATTGCAGTGCCGCCTGATCCGGCACCTGTTTCCCGAAGCGGGGTTTCCCGAAGGCCCGCGCAGCCTCGCGGGCTGGGCGCTGCATCAGCGCAGGCTGCTCAGGTCGCGGCTGCCGCGGCTGGCGGGGCTGGAATGGCAGATGATCCTGCGCTTGCGGCAGACACGGTTCTGGCTGTGGCTGCGTCAGCCAAGGTAACGGCCACGGCAGCGGCAGAGGCCGGGGCAGAACCGCAGCGGCAGCCCCGCATCCGGACCCGCATTACGCCCCCGGTCCCGCTCTGCGGCGCCCCGGCAGGGCTACTCGAACAGGCGCCGCTGGGGCACCACAATCACATCGCCCGGCACCAGGACCGTGCTGCCGGAAATGCCGCTGCCGCCATTGGTGCGGTAATTGTAGAGATAGATCTTGTCGCCCCGGCGCAGCTGAATCCGCTTGTCAGCCGCAAACCGGGTCAGACCGCCCGCCTGGGCAAGCGCCTGAAGCAGGGTTGTGCTGCGGCTTGCCTCCAGCTTGCCAGGAGTGGTGATCTCCCCCATCACATAGACCGCGCGGACTGCGCGGCGAACCACAGCGGCGGACTGCGCCGCAGGTTCCGCTAGTGCGTCTACCGACACAAACACCCGCGGCGTGGCGGCAAAATTGGGCGTCAGCGCATTTGTCAGATCATTCCTGACCTGATCGACCGTCCGCCCGGCCGCAGAGACGCCGCCAGCCAGCGGGAAATTGATGGACCCGTCCGGCAGCACAAGAGTACTGCGGCTCAGGCTCTCATCTTCAAGCACTTCGACGCGCAGCGTATCGCCGGTCTTAATCCTGTAACCGCTTTGCGCCTGCGCGGCTGCGGCCAAAAGCAGCGCCGTGAAAAAACTGAATATCAACTTGAACATAGCAGACCTCCCTGAGGACAAAGAAATTGAGAACAAATCCCTGCGAAACCGCCCGGCCTGTTGCACCTGAACCGGTCCGGCACAGGGCCCGGGCAATCAGGGCGGCGCTTTGATCCTATCAATCCTCATTCATACCCTCCATAGTGGCATATACACACTTTGAGATAGCAAAACCCCGGGCGCAGCACCGCCTAGCCGGCGATGACCGCGAATTCCGGCCGCAGTCCCGCGGCCTGGACCTGGGCAATGATTTCGTCCTCATATAAGGCGTTCGCGATCAGCACCATGGCCGGGCGGAGGCTGGCCAGCTGCACCGGCGCGACAACCGGCAGGGCGACGCCGGGTGCGATCCGCTGATGCTTGCGGGGGTTCAGGTCGACAAAGGCCGCCAGCCCGCGCCCCGCCTCCCCCAGGGCATTGGCAAAGGTGATCCCTTTCGACCCGGCGCCCCAGATGACGATGCTGCCGCTGCAGCCCTGCAGTTTGCTGCGCCACCGCTGCAATTCCGCATCCGCCGCCTCTCCGAAGGCCCGGGCAGATGCGCAGATCTGCGCCGCCCCCGGATCCAGATAGTCCGGCTGCGGCCGGGCCGGAACCGCTTCGGCCATCAGGAACTGGCCGCCATAGCCTGTGCGGACGGAGACCGGATCGAACCCAGCCCGCCGGAACAGGGCGGTGAGGGCCGGCGCGCTCCAGTAGCCCACGTGCTCATAGATCACGTCCCACATCGAAACCGTCTCCAGCATCCAGCCGGCATTCGGCACTTCGAAGTAAACCGGGACATCCCGGCTGCCGATCGCCCGGCGGATGTCGTTGAGCAGGGCAAGCGGGTCGTCCAGATGCTCCAGCACATGGCGGCACAAGATCGCGTCAAACGGCCGGTCCAGCTGATCGGAGCGGAAGTATTCACCAACAATTTCAACATTATCGCGGCCGGTGAAAGGAGAAGAAGCGCCCGCCATCGAGGGATCAAAGCCGGTGGCCGAGGCGACGCCGTTTTGCGCTAGAAGATCCAGCATATGGCCATCGCCGCAGCCGATCTCGATCACATGCTTGCCGGCCAGCCCGTGCCGCGCCACCAGCCCGGCCGCCAGCTCTGCGGCAAACGCCTGGAACCGGGGCGAGAAATGCAGCGCGTTCTCGTAGCCGGGCGCATAGGCCATGCGCGCAGGCTCAAAGGCGCTGTTCCAGATGAACCCGCAACCGGTGCAAAGCTGCAGATCCACGGTGCCGGCAGGCGCCGCCTGCGCCGCCGCCCGGTCCGGCCACAGCTGGTTGCAGATCACCGGAACGCTCTCCAGCCGGAAAATGCCCTGCGCCGTCTGCGCGGCGCAGAGCGGGCAGGCTATGGGGGCCGCGGCACTCATACCGCCACCAGCTCAGGGGTGAGGCCCATGGCCGACAATTGCGCCCCGATTTCGGACAGGTAGACCGGGTTCATGACGATCACCGTATCGGGCGACGCCTCCTGCAGACTGTCCGGAGCGCTGACAGGATGGCCGGTGCCGGGCAGGTATTTGCCCTGTTTGAACGGGTTGATGTCAATGACCTGCGCCACTTCCTCCCCAAGGCCGTTGGTGGTCAGGAAGGACACGCATTTCGAGCCGCCGCCCCAGACCGCCACCCGCTTGCCGGCGGCATGGCGGCTGCGCACGAACTCCGTCCAGTGGCGCCGCACCTCTGCCACCTTTTGCGGGAACCGGGCCGCCAGGGCGCGCACCGTTTCCAGATCGTCCTCCTGCGGCAGCGCCGGGCGGCCTGCTGCAGGGGCTGCGTACTGTATGATGTACTGGCCATCATAAGCCAGATACAGCCCCGTCACATCAAAGCCCGCGCGCCGGAACAGCCGCGCGTGGCTGCCTTGCGTGAAATAGGAGCAATGCTCGAAGTAGATGTCCCAGAAGGCGCCTTCCTGCAGCACCCGCTGCACATCCGGGGTTTCGAAAAAGATGCCCGCAGCGGCGTCCCCGTCCACGACCTGCGCGATGTCCTGCATGAAGCGGCCGACCTCGGGGATATGCTCCAGCGTGTGGCGGCAGACGACGAAATCGGGCGGCTCGGAGATGGTGCCGGGATCGAAGAATTCCCGCTGGAACCTGATCTCCTGGCCCTGCGCCCCGGGCAGGCGCTCGGGGATGAACCCGGGGTCGATCCCCAGCCCGATGGTGCCGGTCTGGCGGGCAAGCTCCTGCAGGAACTCCCCCTTGCCGCAGCCGATTTCCAGGGTCCGCTTGCCCTTCAGGTCGTAAAGGGACGCCACCTCCGCCGCCAGATCCCGGGCAAACCGGTTGAAGGTGCCGGAGAAATGCTGGCTCTCCTCGGTGGCGGAGGCATAGTCGACCAGCGGCAGGTCGAACACCGAATTGAAGATGAAGCCGCAGCTTTCGCAGAACATCAGCACCAGCGGATGGCGCGGAAACTGCCGCGCCTCCTCCGCGCTCTCCAGCAGGATGCAGCTTTGCACCGGGATGGCGTCCAGCCGGTAGATCTCTGTCAGGTCCCGGCTGCTGCAGGCCGGGCAGGCGCTCTTGCCGCTCATCTGCCGCTGTCCTGTTCCGGGGCGCTGACAATTTCGAGGTCGGGGATCGGGACGACGAATTTCCCGCCCGCCTCCAGAAAGGCGCGCTGCTGGCGGATGATTTCATCGCGGAAATTCCACGGCAGGATCATCACGTAATCCGGCTTGTCCTCCATCAGCTTCTCCGGCTCGTCGATCCGGATCCGGACGCCGGGCATGTATTTGCCCTGCTTATGGACGTTCTTGTCCACGGCATATTCGATGGCGCGGTCGTTCAGGTTCAGGAAGTTGAGCATGATGGTGCCCTTGGCGGCGGCGCCATAGGCCGCGATGCGCTTGCCGTCGGCCTTCAGGGTGCCCACCAGCTTGCGGGCCTGGTCGCGGAAGGCGCGCACCCGGGCGCCGAAGGTCTTGTAGTACTCGAACCGGTCGAGCCCAAGCGCGTGCTCTTCCGCCAGAATGCCCTGCACCGCGTCCGTGACCGCGGCGCATTTGCTGAAATAGAGCCGCAGCGAGCCGCCGTGGATCGGCAGGCGGCGGACGTCGTTCAGGTAGAGCCCGTGCCGCTCGAACAGCGCCTTGGCGGAGCCCACCGAGAAGTAGCACAGATGCTCGTGGTAGATGGTGTCGAATTCGATGAAATCGATCATGTCGCGGACATAGGGAAACTCGACGACAACGGTGCCGTTGTCGGCCAGCAGGTCCGCCATCCCGGCCACCAGGTCGTTCTGGTCGGCGACATGGGCCACCACGTTGTTGGCGATGATCACATCCGCCCGCTTGCCCTGCGCGCGCAGGCCGGCGGCAACACGGGTGCCGAAGAAGTCGACGACCGTCTCGATCCCCTTTTCGCGCGCCGCCCTGGCAGGCTGGCTGGCCGGGTCGATCCCCAGGACCTGGATGCCCTGCGCCTGGAAATTCTGCAGCATGTAGCCGTCATTGGAGGCGATCTCGGCCACCAGGCTGTCCGGCCCCAGGCCGCGCATCCTGATCAACTCCTCCGCGTTCTTGCGGGAATGCTTCAGCAAATCCTCGGAATAGGAGGAGAAATAGACATAGTCGTCGCCGAACATCTCTTCGGCCGGGCGGGTTTCCAGCAACTGCACCAGCGTGCAGCCCGGGCAATAGCCCAGCCGCAGCGGCACCAGGGTTTCCTGCTGCGACGGCCCGGCGGCCTCCAGCAGCCCGTCCGAGCGCGGCATCCGCCCCAGATCGAGGATCGGCTCCAGCCCCTGATGGCCGCAGGAGATGCACTGCGCCCGGGTGCTGTCGGAGGAAAACTCCGATTGCTCTGCGTCCGGGGTCTCCTGGCTGCGGGCGGCTTCGCCCGCCGGAGTATGCTTCAGGGTGACATCAATGATGTTTTCGGAAATCAGCTTCTTGATATGGCCGATGCGCTGATAGCGCGGCCCCTCGAACTCCTCCAGCGTCAGCTTCCGGGCCTGGTAGGCGTCATAAAGCGACTGCGCCCCGCGGCGCGCATCCCACTGCGGCTTGAACTGCGGCATGACGCGCTGGATCTTGTCGCAGTTCACCCGGTAGGACCGCTTGTCCGGCCCGGCGCCCTCGGCAAAGGTGACCTTGCAGCCCGGCACCACATCCGCGACGATCTCCGCCAGCTCGCGGATCTGGTAATTGTGCCCGGTCACGCCGACATTGAACGCCTCGTTGCGGATTTTCTCAGGCGCCGTTTCGAGGGTTGCCAGGAAGGCGCGGCTGATGTCCTCGATATGGGTGATCGGCCGCCACGGCGTGCCGTCCGACTTCATGTGGATATTGCCGGTTGTCACCGCCCAGGCGACAAGGTTGTTCAGCACCAGATCGAACCGGATGCGCGGGCTGACGCCATAGGCCGTGGCAGAGCGCAGGAAGGTCGGGCAGAAGCCGTCACCGGCCAGCTCCGCCAGCGCCAGCTCCGATTTCACCTTGCTTTCGCCGTAGGGGGTCACCGGATTGAAGGCGCCGTTTTCGTCGATGAAGTCCTCCCCCGATGCGCCGTAGTTGGAGCAGGAGGAAGAAAACACAAACCGCTGCACGCCCGCTGCCTTCGCAGCGCGGGCCACTTTCATGGTGCCTTCGAAATTGATGTCATAGGTGGTGTCCGGGCGGAAATCGCCCAGCGGATCGTTCGACAGCGCCGCCAGATGCAGAACCGCATCGAACCCCAGCAGATCCGCGGCCTCGACATCGCGGATGTCCTTGAGGATCGTTGGCACCTGCGGCATCTCCCCGCCCGGCTCAAAGGTGCAGCGCTCGTACAGATCGCTGTCCAGACCGGTTACCTCATGCCCGGCCGCCATCAGCATCGGGGTCAGCACGGTTCCGATATAACCCCGGTGGCCTGTCACCAATACGCGCATGTTCACTTCTCCCAAACCGCCCAGGGGCGCTGACCGGAATTCCAGAGTTTCTGCAGGATGTGCTTGTCGCGCAGCGTGTCCATCGCCGCCCAGAAGCCATCGTGGCGGTAGGCCATCAGCTGGCCGTCCCTGGCCAGGTTTTCCAAGGGCGCATGCTCGAACATCACCATGTCGCCTTCGATGTAGTCGAACACCTGCGGCTCCAGCACGAAGAAGGCGCCGTTGATCCAGCCCTCGGCGGTCTGCGGCTTTTCCTCGAAGGCGGTGACCTGGTCGCCGTCAAACCGCATGTGGCCATAGCGGGCGGGCGGGCGCACCGCGGTGATGGTCGCCAGCTTGCCGTGGTAGCGGTGGAAGGCCAGCAGCTTGTCCAGATCCACATCGGACACACCGTCGCCCCAGGTCAGCATGAAGGTTTCGTTGCCCAGGTGCGGCTGCAGCCGCTTGACCCGGCCGCCGGTCAGCGTCTCATCGCCGGTTTCGATCAGGTCGACGGTCCAGGGGGCATGCTCCTGGTCATGGCGCACAACCGGATCGGGGCGCCCCATATTGACCGTGATACTGCCCGCCAGCGTCCCGTATTCAGCAAAGTAGCGTTTGATATAATCGCCCTTGTAGCCCAGAGCGACAGAGAAATCGTTATACCCGTAGTGGGAGTATATCATCATAATATGCCAGAGGATGGGCATCCCGCCGATTTCGACCATCGGCTTCGGCCTGACGGAGGTCTCTTCCGCCAGACGGGTTCCCTTGCCTCCGGCAAGAATAGCCACTTTCATAAAACCTCTCCTTTGATGGAGTTACTGGAAACACTGGTATCCTGGCCGGGCACGGGCCGGGCAGTTTCTGCAGGGGCTCCCCGCAAGGCGAAGGCACGACGACATGGCGCCCCCCTCCCCTTTTCGTGGAAGGCGGCGAGACAGGAACGCTGGCAGCGGGCTGAGCCGGAACAAATTCTTCCGGCATTTCGCAACGCAGCATACAGATCAATCTCGACCTTAGCAGAACCACTTAGACCCCCGGCAGGGGCAGAATATTTACCCCCTTGACGGAACGGTAATCCGAAACCTTCACAAGTAAAGGCCCGCACAGCTTCCCGGGCTTTGCGGCCGGTTCTTTGCCGTCCCGCCCCGGTGCGCTATTATTTACCCGGCTGGAACAGCCCCCCGGGCCAGCAGGCAGACCGGGACGCTCCGCTTGGGCCGGGGGCTTCAGCGCCGCGTTTGCAGCCGGAAGGAAGGAAGTTCCCATGCCTTATTCTTCGAACCGCGTCCGCCCGAAGGCCCTTGGCATTTTCCTTGCCGGCGGCCTCTGGGCCGCGGGCGCCGTGGCGCAGGAATCCCGGCCCCTGCCCTTTTACTCGTCCGACCTCGGCTGGTCCGCCGGGCAGGATATCTCCAGCGCGTTTGCGGATCTGCTGTCAAACGGCACGTTCAAGGCCGGCGGAACGCTGGTTCTTGAGGACACCTACAGGATCTCGGGGTCGAACCTGCGGCTGCCGGAGAACTTCACGCTGACCGCCGAGCAGGGCGCGGGCCTGGATGTGCGCACCGCCTCGGCCACCGACACTTCGGCGCTGTTCATCCTGTCCAGCGGGGTCATGGTGGACAATGTCACCTTCGACGTGGTGAACACGCCAGAGACCGGCTACCGCGGCGCCAACCCGGTGCCGGGCACCGATTACCACACCATGCGCGTCCTGCTGGTCTACGGCGATGGGGTCAGCGTAGAGAACAGCGCGTTTTCCGGCAATGTCTCGATGCATATCGATGTGCAGCACAGCGACCGGTTCACCCTGGACGGCAGTGCCTTTGAGGGCGGCTTCTATCAGGTCCGCATCGTCGGCGGCGATGACGCTACGGTGACCGGCAGCCACTTCAAGAAGGCGCTCGGCGATGGCATCAAGACCGAGAGCACCCCCTCCGGCGACGGACCCGAGCGGATAACGGTGTCCGGCAGCTTCTTTGAAGGCAACCACCGCGACGGGATCGACACCGCAGGCGGCTTCAAAGACGGCAAGGTCCTGAATACGGTGTTCTACGGCAACGGCGTCAGCGGCATTGATATCAAGAGCCTGTACAATATCAGCTCCGATTTCGACCCCAGCAAGCAAAACAGCAACATCCGCATTTCGGCCAGTCAGTTCATCGACAGCCCTAACGGGGTTGTTGTCACCGTGCTCAACCGCAACGGCCTGCTGACCGAAAGCAACGGGCATATGATGCCGCATGACATCCATGTCAGCGACACGATCTTCGAAAACAACGCCTCCACCTATACAGGCGCCTTCCTGATCAAGGACGGCTACGACATCACCTGGGAAGGGGTTTCTCTGCTCGGAAACGTCGGCGAGATGCGTTTCCTCGGTGCCGAAGGCCCCAGCCTTTCCGGCACGAATATCGGCGGAAAGACCGCTGCAAACGGCGGGCCCAGCCGCGGAAGAAACACGGCAGAATTTCAACCGGGTGCGGAGTCCTTGCGCTCCTTTCTGGAACGTGCCTTTTCCCTGAACTGACCCCCCTGTGCTTTATGGTCTGCCTCTTCCAGCCAAGCATCTTAGTCTATTGCTCATCTTGCAGGCAATGCTGGACCAGGCATAGTCCGCCAGCGCGCGTTCCCGGGCAGACCAGCCCAGGCGCGCGCGCAGCTCCGGATCCTGCAGCAGGCGGCCCAGCTGGCGTTGCAGGTCCGCAGGCTCCCCCTTGGCAAAGACCAGGCCGCTTTCGCCATCCTGCAAAAGCCCCTGCATCCCCGCCACCGACGACAGCACAATCGCCTTGCCCGCCGCCATTGCTTCCACCGGTTTCAGCGGCGCGACCATTTCGGTGACCAGCAGCGGGCGGCGGGGAAAGACACAGATATCGAACAGGTCCAGCCAGTCCGGCACTTGGTCCGGGGGCACCCGGCCGGGCATGATCAGCCAGTCCCCCAGCCCCAGTTCCGCCGCCTGGCGGCGCAGCGCCTGCGTCACCGGGGTGCCGCGCAGCCCGGTGCCATGCTCATCACCCACCAGCACAAGCCGGAACCCGTGCCCCGCCGCCTTCAGCCCCGCCGCGGCGGCCAGCAGATCCTCCAGCCCTTCATAGGCCGGAAAACTGCCGGCATAGCCGACCACCGGCACCCCGTCCGGCAGCCCGAGCTCTGCCGCCAGCCCGCGGCCGCGCCCGGGCGGGCCAAAGCTGTCCGGATTGCAGCCGTTCGGCAGGAACGCGACCCGCTCCGCGGCCGCCCCGCGGCGGAGCAGCGCCTGGCGCATCGGCTGCGACAGGGTAAAAACGTGATCCGCCTGCTGCGCCACCCGGGTTTCCAGCCAGCGCTCATAGCGGTACTGCGGCGCACCCAGGAAACCCGGCTCCCGGGCCGCCCGGCTCAGCTCCCAGAAGCCGCGCATATCATAGACCATCGGCAGCCCGAGGCGCCGGGCCGCGATCAGCGCGGGCAAGGCGCAGGCATGGCTTGACGCCGCCATCACAACTTCCGGCCGCAGATCCAGAAAGCGCGCCGTCAGCGCCTCGGCGCTGCCGCGCACATAGGCCGGGTAATTCTGCCAACTGCCCAGCTGCGGCTCCGGGCTGTGCAGATAAGGCACCCCTGCGGTCTCTTCTTCGCAGGCCCCGGTCAGCGGCATGCCCCCCGACAGCGCCGCCGGATCCTCATCCCAGGGAAAGCCAGGTCGGGTCAGGCAGTACAGATCCGCCCCGGACCCGCGCAGCGCCTGCGCCAGCCGCTGCGACCGCACCGCATAGCCCGTCGAGAGCCAGGGCAAGCTGCTGTAGAGCACATAGGCCACCCGCCCGGGCACAGGCGTCCAGCCCTTGGGCGGCACCGGCTGCGGCATCCGGGCCACGGAAAACATCCGCTCCGCCCGCTGCTGCAGCGCCTGCCGCGGGGCCGCCTGCTGCAGCCGGGCCAGCGCCGCCCCGGCGCAATCCGGCTCGGCCAGATCCAGCGCTGCCGATGCCAGTTCCAGAAGCTCGTCCTGCCCCTGCGCCTGCGCCAGCGCCCGGCGCAAAACCGCCCCGGCCTCATATTCCGGCTGCTGCGCGGCCAGCGTCCGCACCGCCCCCGCGTAACCCTGCGCCAGCCCTGTTTGTTTTCGCATTGGTTTCCCTTGTTCCGCCACGGTCCGCGCCTTGGACACCCCTGCTTTACGCCCTCTTTTCCAGATGGACAAACCAAAGCAGAAACGGCACTACGGGGCCTCAACTGGAAATGATCTGAGGCGCCAGAGATGACCGATAATGTGGCCACCGGGCCAGAAGCGGATTTCAACTATGCCCTGCAGCTTCTGCGCAACAGCCAGGCAGAGGGAGACATCCGCGCGCATACCGAAATCCAGCCCGGGATCGCCCTGCACGCAGATCCGGCGCTTCACGTGTCCGGCCGCTGGCGCTCTCCGGCCGGGCGGCTGCTTGAACTGGAGGCCACCCCCGGCGGCGAGGGCGGCTGGTTCGGGCTGCACATGGACCTCGGCACCCTCAGCCTGTCCCAGGCCGGCCTCATCGGCATCGCCTGCCGCGGCATCTCCCCGTCGATCGAGGCGGTCCGCGCCTGCATCCGGTCGGGCCGCAGCGAAGGCGGCTTTGACGATTGTTTCTTCCCCAAGCGCATTCTGACCCATCCCGAGGCCGCCAGCCACCTGGACGCCCTGCAGATCAGCCTGCAGCAGGATCTGCCGCCGGAGGCGCCCTGGCGCGAACTGATCCTGTTCCTGCCCCTGCACAGCTTCCGCCTGGATCTGCACGACCTGCGCCTGTTCGCCGTATGAATCTGACCGTCATTATCCCTGCGCATAATGACGAGGCTCCGCTGCACCGCCTGCTGCGGCATATCCGTCAGCTGAAGCTCGCCACCCGTATCATCATCGCGGACGACGGTTCAGAGCCTGCAATTGCCTTCGGCCCGCTGCCCGCTGCGGCCGGCCTGCCGCCGGAGCGGATCACATTGCTGCGCCAGGACCGCCCGCGCGGCGCCGGAGCGGCGCGCAACCTAGCGCTCCGGCATGTGGCCACAGAGCATGTGCTGTTCCTGGATGCCGACGATCTGCCGCTGCGCGAACTGCCGGATTTACTGCGGGACCTTGAGGGCAAGACGTTTGATTTCTGCATCTTCCAGCATCATGACAGCCGCCGCGGCCCAGCAGGGCATTGGGGGCAGATGCCGGCGGATCAGGCTCTGTGGCGGGCCGCAGGCACGGATACCGGCGCCCTGTCGCAGGTGTGCCCCGCCGCGGCGGTCAGCCTGTGCCAAACAGCCAATTACCCCTGGAACAAGATCTACCGCACCGGTTTCCTGCAAGAGCATGGCATCCGCTGCACCGAAATCGCGGTCCACAATGACGTGGAGCTGCACTGGCGCAGCTTTCTCAATGCCCGGACCATCCTGGCCAGCGACCGGGTCGGGGTCATACACTATGTGGCCGAGGGGCAGAGTCGGCTGACCAACCGCAACGGCCCGGAACGGCTGCAGGTTTTCACCGCCCTGTCCCGCATTTCGGCAGAGCTGCGCTCGCGCGGGGATCTTGGCGCCTTTGCGGTTCCCTTTTACAGTTTCGCGGCCGGGCTGCTGGGTTGGATCGGCAGTTTCATCCGGCCGGACTTGCGTCCCGGGCTCGCCCGCCAGGCCCGGGCCTTCTTTGCCGAAGAGGTGCCGCCGCCGGTCAGAGACTATCTCGCCCAATGCGAAAGCAGCCGCCTGGCCGCTGCGCTGCAGCAGGCGCCGCCGGCGCCCGGGACTGCCGCCCCGCCCGCAGTCCGCAGCAGCCCGCCCGGCCGCCAGGTCTGGCTGCATATCGGCTTGCCCAAATGCGGCTCGACCACCATCCAGCGGCATATGGCAGCCGCCAGCCGCGAGCACCAGGCCCGCGGCGTCTGCTATCCTCAGGCCTGGCGCAGCCCGGATGGCTACCGCAATCACCTGCCGCTGGCCAAACTGCCGCCAAAGATGCTGCCGCAAGCGCTGGCGGAGATCAGCACCGAGGCCCATGACCAGGGCTGCAGCCGCATCGTGCTGTCCTGCGAGCATTGGGCCAACGCCTTTCCGGGCAGCAATGTGCTGCCGCTTTACGAAGCGCTGCAGACACAGATGCCGGACTGGCAGATCCGGATCGCCGCCTATTTCCGCAACCCGTATGATTTTGTGGAATCCTGCTATGCGCAGTTTGTCCGGGCCGGGCTGTTCCAGATCAACCGGCACAGATTCTATACCGATGGCGCGCCCTCGATCGAAAAGTTCCTCGCCTGTTTTGAGGACAGCCGGGGCTTCCCGCTCTACTCCAACTTGGGCTACGCCCGCATGCTGATGGCGCATTTCCCGCCTGAGGTTCTGATGCTGCGCTCGATCGAGCCGCAGGATCTTGCGCAGCCGGACATGCTGGGGGATTTCTGCAGCCTGCTTGGCCTGCCGGACCCGGCCCGCACCGGCCGCCGCAACCGGCGGGTCAGCAACCGCAAGCTCGCCGAGCTGGAATACCTGCAGACCCTGGTGGATCAGAACAGCTTTGCCCGGCTCCGCCCGCGGCTGCTGGACACGGATTTCAGCACCCGGCCGGATCCCGCAAACCGCCGCGGCACCACGCTGCACATCGGGGCTGACACCGCCGCGGCAATCACCGGACGGATCGAAAGCGAGCGCGCGCAGCTGCAGCAGGTCTTCTCCACCGGCACCGCCGGCCTTTGCGAAATCCGCAACGGGGACGGGCCGGAGGGCTGGACCCGCGGCAGCCTGCTGGATGACGGGGACCGGGCGCGGCTGCGGGCCTTTGCGGCCCGCAATACAGGCTCTACAGCGGCGCGGTGAAAAACGCCGGTGCCGCTTCGCCTTTCTCCAGGCAGGCGGCAAAGCCGCGCGCCACGTCCAGCGCCTCGCGGATGGTCACATCCATGTCCAGATAGCGGTAGGTCGCCAGGCGGCCGGTAAAGGTGACACCCGCGGTCTGCTCGGCCAGCTTGACGTAATCGGCCAGCAGCGCCTTCTCCTTCACCTGGCGGATCGGGTAATAGGGGATGTCGCCGGGCTCTGCCAGGCGGGAGAACTCGCGGTACAGCACCGAGCCTTCATGCTCTTCCCAGGGCGCGAAATGCTTGTGCTCGGTGATGCGGGTGTAAGGAACGCTTTCCTCGCCGTAGTTCATCACCGCGCAGCCCTGGTAGTCGCCCTGGTGGGTGAAACGCTCGAAATCCAGCGTCCGGTAGCCGAGGCGGCCAAGCCGGTAGCCGAAATAGCCGTCCAGCGGCCCGGAGTAGAACACGTGGTCATAAGATGCGCCCGTCTCCGGGGTGAATTCGGTCTCCAGCTTCACGGTGATGTTCTCATGATCGAGGATCTTTTCGATCATCGGCGTGTAGCCGTTTTCCGGCATCCCCTGGAACCGGTGGAAGAAATAATTGTCGTCATAGTTGAACCGGACCGGCAGCCGCTTGAGGATCGAGGCGGGCAGCTCCGAGGGGTGCATGCCCCACTGCTTGATGGTGTAGCCCTTGAAAAACGCCTCATAGAGATCCTTGCCGACAAAGCGCATTGCCTGCTCTTCGAAGGTCTGCGGATCCTCGATCGAGGTGTCGGCCTGCTCATTGACGATGAAGTCATGCGCCTCTTCCGGGCGCATCGTCTTGCGGAAGAACTGGTTGATGGTGTGCAGGTTCACCGGCAGCGAGAACACTTCCTGCTCGCCCGTGAGCCCGCGGGTGGTGGATTTCACCCGGTTTTTGTAGGGCTTAAAGGTCTCGAAGCGGTTCACATAGTCCCAGACCTCTTCGTCGTCGGTGTGGAAGATATGCGGCCCGTAGACATGCACCATCACGCCGGTGTCCGCATCCCGCTCGGTATGGCAGTTGCCGCCGATGTGGGGGCGGCTGTCCACCACAGTGATCTGATGGCCCGCTTCCGCCAGATGCCGTCCGATCACGGCGCCGGAAAGCCCTGCGCCTACCATCAGATATTTCTTCTTTATCATTGATCCGTCCGCCAAGTCCCGTCTGTCACGATTGCTTCCTCCTGCTAATGCACACCCGGGGGCCATGGCAACCGGCCTGACCGCAGCCCCCTGTCAGCGTCAGGCGGATTTATGCGGATCTGCGTCAGGCAGCACCTGTCTCCTTCAGCTCTTTCCATTCCGGCTGCGGGTCTTCGAACCGCTTCAGGTTCACGGCCTTGAAGTTTCCGGCCCCTATTCTCTTACCAACGCCCCCCCGCACGCCGCTTTTGTAAAGCTCGCTGCGCCAGACCTGCCGCCGCGGCGGCAGGCCGGGGATATCCCGGATACTTTCCCAGACCAGTTCCTGAATCTTGACGTAATCGGCGTGGTGATTTCGTTTGGCGCGGTGGAACTCGGGTTTCAGAACTCCGTGCTTATCCGCCAGGACTGGCGTCAGATCCCGCCGGTCGCAGACGCCGCTGATCAGCTGGTTGATCCGGTTCAGCAATTGCGCCTGATAGCGCGGAGGCAGCCCGTGCAGCTGGAACCGCTTGCGGAAATACCGTTCAGGCACCCTGCACGGCGCACCGACGGCAACCGTGTAGATATTTCTGAACCCCGCGCCGCGCAGATCCGCAACCAGCATCTTGATCCCTTCGGCCGCCTCCCGGCAGAAACCTTCAGGATCCAGGAAATCCCCGCGATCAATGCGGTAGCCCGCATTGAAAACCGCATCCACCACGCCGAAATGCAGGAAGATGATGTCCTGAGGCCGGGCGTGTTCCAGGCACTTCAGCACATAGCCCCGGTTTCTTTCCTTGCGCAGTCCCCGTGCCGACCAGCCGCCGGCCCAATAACTGCGGTAGCGCGGCGTGGCGCCAAAGATATAATCGAAAACCTCCGAAGAAGAGGAGCCGAAGACATGCAACCGCGCCGGTGCCTTTGCTGCTTCGGTTTTCCGGTGCGCCCTGCCCGCCAGAGAGCGCAGTCTGCCCTTTAAAATTTGCAATACCATTGTCACGTTACCTGAATATTCCGAAGCCGGGTTAAAGATGCTCAAACAGCCTGATGCGATCCGCCAACCCCTGCACAAATTTCCTGTATTCCGCAACCCGCCAAACCCGTGGCGGCGGCCCGATCCGGTTTAACGGGACCTGCCGCTCTGCGGCAAGCGGCTGAAGCGCGCGCGGGAACAATCACGGAAAACCGCCGGGCGGCCGGCCGAAGAGATTGTTCCCGAAACCGGAATGCCCTAAAGCAGGCGGGACGTGTTTATCAACGAGGGACCTGCCGCCAGATGCCAAACCGCAAGACGCTTATCTTTCACATCGGCGATCACAAGACAGGCTCTACCTCAATCCAGCTGGCCTTTGCCAAGCAGCTGATCAATTTGCAGGGGCACAGTGTCTTCTACCCTGCTAAGCTGGCCCGTAATGTGCTGGGGGAGCAATGCCTGAAATATGGCAGGGCCGAAACCCCCGAGGCTCGGCAGACCGCGGCAAAACCGATTGCGAAACTGGCACAGAGGGTCCGGGATTCGCAGGAGGAGTTCACTCTGATTTCGGCGGAAGCCTTTGAAACGGTCCCCGCCGCGCTGCTGCGCGAGGTGATTGATACTTTCTTTGCCGACACGGCCGATGAGATCCGGATTTTCTGCTACGTCCGCCCGCATGCCGCCCGCATTGCATCTAGCTTTGCCGAGCGCACCAAGGCAGGGGTGCCGAAAACACTGAAAACCAATCTCGAAGGGTTCGCGCAGCGGCGCAAGGAGGTGGAGGAATTCATCTACCTGCCGCGGTTCGCCGCCTTGCGGGAGCATTTTGGCGGTGCTTTCACCCTGCGGCCGATGATCCGCAGCCAGCTGCACCAGGGCGATGTGGTCAGCGATTTCGTGCATCATGCCTTCGGCGGTATTCCCTTCACCATCACCGGGGACAGCGAGGCCAATGAATCGCTTTGCCTGGAAGACCTGATGCGGCTGAAGGTGCTGCAGGCGCATCTGAAGGCCCCGCAAGACCTCCGGCTTAAGATCGGTTGGGAGTTCTCCCGCCTCTCGGGGCAGCTGCCGCCGCCGGCGCAGCGCACCAAGCTGCAGCTGCACAAGAGCCTGGCCGAAGACATCCGCACCACTTATCTGGCCGATGCCCGCAATATGGACCGGGAGTTTTTTGGCGGTGAGCCGCTGCTGGAGAACGAGCTGCACACGGCCGTAAAAAAGGCTATCCCCGCGCCGCAGTCCACCGCCCCCGCCGATTACCTTTCCGGCTCCGAGCTGCGCTCGCTGGAGCTGATGTCCGGCATGATCGCCGGGCTGCTGGAGGAACCTGGCGTCAACTGGTCGGCCTTCCTGCATGCCAAGCGGGTGCGCGATGTGGAACTGGCCCGCCAGGCCCGCACCGCCAAGGCCGCCGAATAACCCTCCTGCGCAAGAAGCCCGCACCCGCATGAAAGTCATCGTCTATTTCGGTCACCACAAGGTCGGCTCCACCGCGCTGCAGGCCTATCTGGCCCGCAACGCGCTGGCGCTGCTTGAGCATGGCATTCTCTACCCGGCAACGGAAAGCGAAGGCATGTCGCATCTCCTGGCGCAGGCTCTGGGCCGGCAGGACAAGCCGGCGCTTGGCTGCATGAATGTGCGCGAGCCCCATAACGCGCTCGCCTTCCGCATGCTGGCCAGCAGGACCGGCCGCAAGACCCCGCCCTGGCATGGTGCCCTGCCCGGCCTGCCGGCCATGCTGAACACCCTGCGCCACCAGGTCGAGGTGCTGCAGCCGCACACTGTCATCCTGTGCTCCGAGGTTTTTGCCAACTTCGGCGCTGGACATGAGGACCTGATTGCCAAGCTGCATGGCCTGTTCCCGGCCGCCGAATGGGAGTTGTACTGCGCCCTGCGCCGGCCCGATGAATACATGGCCTCCTGGTTCGGCCAGCGGCTGCGGTTCGGCCACCAGCTGGAGCCCCTGTCCAGCCCCGGCAGCGGCCAGACCGGCTCCATCCATTTCAACTACCGCCGCATGGTCGAGCCCTGGGCCCGCGAATTTGCAGGCTTCCCGCTGCATCTGCGCAACTACAGCGACATTCTCGCCGCCGGCGGCTCGGTGCAGGATTTCACCGCTCAGGCGGGCTGCGCCTTCCCTAAAGGCCTGCCGGTCAAGGGACCGTCCAACAAGGGGCTGCCGCGGGCCGCTTATGAGATCATCCGCCGCGCCAACCACGACCTGCCGCCGGAGCAGGCACAAGCGCTGCGCGAATTCTTCCTGACCGCGCCCGGCGGCCTCAGCCCGGTGCGCAGCAGCGATGTGGAGCTGTTCGGCGCGGAGCGCCGCCAGCTGCTGGCGGATGCCTTTGCGCCCATCCACGACTATCTCAGCACCCTGACCGGCCGCGCCGCCTTCTTCCCCGGCATTGAGGAGATGCGCAGCCCCCGTCCGGTGCCGGAGCCGGAGGCCACGGCGCAGCTTCTCGCAAAACTCGATCCCGCCACCCTGCCCGCGCCGGAGCTGAGCAGCTTCATCAGCAGCCTCCAGCGCAGTTCCTGAACGTCCCGTCCCAGTTTTTCCGGAAAGGTTTCCGCCATGCCCACCCTGCAGAACTTCATCGCCCCCGATCCGGAAATCTGCACCGAACACGCGCTCTTCTACCAGGCCAAGGGCGCGATCGGCTTGTCCCAAAGCACCGGGCGCTATGTTCTGGCCCCCGGCGCCCGCATCAGCTTTGGCACCTATTTCAACCTGTTCAGCCTCGGCAAATGGAACCGCAGCTGCCACCTGGACAGCCTGTTTGCGGAAGTGTCCGGCACCGGCAAAGCGGAGATCCGGATCGTGCATGCCCGGCCCAGCCTCTCCTGGGAGGTGGTCTATTGCGAGATCGCCGATCTGCAGGACGGCCAGCCGCATGTGATCAGCCTGCAGGACTTTGCCGGCAAAGACATCGAAGGCGCCCTTTATGCCGAGGTGCAGGCGCTGGGGGGCGAGGTCACCCTCACCGGCGGGCGGTTTTTCACCGAAGACGAACCGGAGCAGCTGCCGCGGCTGGCCGTCTCCATCACCACCTTCAAGCGCGAAAAAGAGGTGCAAAGCACCGTTGCCCGGCTTGAACGGTTCCTTGGGCAGTTCGCCTATGGCAGCCAGATCCGCGTTCAGGTGGTCGACAACGGCCAAAGCGCAGAGATCGCCGCCACCGAAAATGTCATCCCCTATCCCAACCGCAACCTGGGCGGCGCCGGCGGCTTTGCCCGCGGCCTCCTGGAGGCGGAGAAGGACGGCTACACCCATTGCCTGTTCATGGATGACGATGCCTCCTTCCACATGGAGAACATTGCCCGCTGCTACACGTTCCTGGCCCTGTCCCGGGACCCGAAGACCGCGCTCGCCGGGGCGATGATCAACAACACCCACAAATGGTGCATGTGGGAAAACGGCGCCTTTTTCGACGGCTCCTGCCACCCGCTCTACAACGGCACCGACCTGCGCAATCCCGGCGAGGTCGCCCATATGGAGTTCAGCTCCGCCCGCAGCACCCCGGCCACGCTTTACGGCGGCTGGTGGTTCTTTGCCTTCCCGGTTGCCAGCGTCAGCCGCCACCCCTTCCCCTTCTTCGTGCGCGGCGATGACATCAGCTTCTCGCTGGCCAATGATTTCCGCATCTGCACCCTGAACGGCGTGGTCTCCTTTCAGGATGATTTCACCGAAAAGGAAAGCCCGCAGACACTGTATCTGGATCTGCGCAACCACATCATTCACCACCTGGTGTTCGACCAGCTGGAGCGCAGCCCCCTCGGCACCGCCCGGATCGCCATCCGCTTCATGATGCGCTCCATGCTGCGCTTCAAATACGAAAGCGCCGAGGCGCAGCTGCTGGCCTGGCAGGACGTGATGAAGGGGCCCGCCTTCTTTGATGAGAACATCGACATGTCGCAGCGCCGCGCCGACATCAAGGCGCTGATGCAGGACGAGGTCTGGCGGGATGCGGCAGAGGCCCCCGCCCCCGGGCGGGCCCGCTTCAGCCGGCTGCCGCGCCGCTTGCGCCATTATCTCGGCCTGGCCACCCTGAACGGCCACCTGATCCCGTTCTGGAAATCGATCGGCGACCGGATGGTGCTGGATATCAGCGGCCGCGGCATTGTCTTCCCCGCCTTCGGCGGCGCCCGGCTCACCTATTTCAACACCCGCGGCGACAAGGCCTATACGGTGACCCACTCCAAACGGCGCTTCTTCAGCCTGGCTTGGCGGATGACGAAAACCCTGCTGGCCTTCCGCAGCAGCTATGGCAGCCTGAAGGCCGCCTACCGCAAGGGCTATGCCGATATGGCCAGCAAGGCCTATTGGGAGAAAACCCTCGATGCCGGAAAGGACCGCGCCGCCTGAGCGCTATTCCAGCATCGCCTCGTGCACGCAGATGGCCTCATCAAGGTCATCGAAATAGCGGATCCTGCCGTGCTCCAGCACCAGGCCCGCATTGCAGAACTGGCGCACCTGGTTCATCGAGTGGTTGACCATGATGGCGCTGGAGTGCTTCATCCGGTCGGCAAAGACCGCGCGGCTCTTGCGCTTGAAGGAGCGGTCGCCCACCGCGGTCACCTCGTCGACCAGATAGGTGTCGAAACGGATCCCCATCGAGGCGCCGAAGGTGAGCCGCGAGCGCATGCCCGAAGAATAGCTGCGCATCGGCATGTGGTAGAATTTGCCCAGCTCGGCAAAGTCTTCGACGAAATTCACCAGGTCATCGGTGTCCACCCCGTAGATCCGGGCGATGAAGCGGACATTCTCCGCCCCGGTCAGTTCGCGGTGGAAGGAGCCGCCCAGCCCCACCGGCCAGGAAATGGTGCCATCGCTGACCACCCGGCCGTGGTCGGGGCGCATGGTGCCCGCAATGATCTGCAGCAGCGTCGACTTGCCGGCGCCGTTGCGCCCCAGCAGCGCCAGCGACTTGCCCGCGGGCAGCGTCAGGTTCAGGTTGTCGATCACAACCTTGCGCTCGCCCTTGAGCCGGAAGCTCTTGGTCAGGTTTTCGAACCGGATCATGGCCCGCCCCTCAGCTGCGGTCGCGGATCGAATAATAGATCAGCACCAGGATCGACCAGGTGAGCAGCAGGAACAGCCCGGCCAGCGCGCTGAGCACGAAGCGGCGCGGGTATTCCGCCTCCTCGGCCAGGGCCGGCTTGATATAGGTGGCCAGATAGCGGCTCTGGCGGGCGGCATCGTCGCGCGCCACCTCCAGCGCCGCCAGCGCCGCGCGGTAGGTTTCCTCGGCAAACTCCCGGTCCACCGTCAGCCGCTCGAATTCCGAGATCAGCGTCGGGTAATCCTCGCCGACGCCGCCGGTGTCGGTGTTGCTGGAGGCAAAGGTCTGGCGCTCGATGTTGATGCGCTCGCGGATCACATCGATCTGCTGCTGCGCCTGCTTCAGCCGCACGTCGCCCGGCGCCACCGTGCCGGCCAGCAGGTCGTATTCAATGAGCGCCTCGGCCAGCTGCTGCTGCAGGTTGTTCATCACCCCCATGCGGCCCTGGATATCGGCCTCAGGATCGACGATGCGGGTGCGGGTGCGGAACCGGGTCAGCTCCTCGCGCGCCGCCTTCAGCCGCTCTACCGCCTCCGCCAGGTCCGCCTCGGCATAGCGCATCGCATCGGCGCGGGCCTGATCGTTGAGCGCGTTGATGCGGATCTGGCTTTCCTCGATGATGGCCTGGGCAATGGCCCGGGCGGTCTGCGGATCAAAGGCGGTGACCTGCACCTCGGTCAGCCCCGAGCCGCTGTCATAGGAGATGCGGGCGATGCGCTGCCAGAACCAGACCAGCTCCTCCAGGGTGGCATCCGGCCACAGAGCAAACACCCAGTCGCCGGGCCAGTGCTGGCTGTAATGGGCGCGCAGATCCACCCGCTTGCTGACCGCCGCGGCCATCTCCTTGCTCTGGATGAACTCATAGAGAATGTCGCTGTCCGAGGCGGTGGCGTTGCCGGCGAAACTGGCCAGCCCGCCCAAGAGGTCATTGGCGCCGGAGCTTTCCTGGCTGCGCACGGTGAAGCCGGTGGTGGAGGCATACTGGTCCTCGGCCACCGCAAACAGATAGAACACCGCCGCCGCCAGCGGCAGCAGCACCAGCACCGCGAAACTGGCGATCAGCCCGCGGTGGCGCCCCTTGATACGGGCCGGCCGGGCCACCGGGTAGGCCGGGGTTTCGGCCAGCTGCGCCTCTAGCGCCGCATGGGCCGCCTGGGCCTTTTGCACCTTGCGGCGCAGTTTCCTGAGCCTCTTGCCGCCGCCTTTGCCGCCCTGACGGGCCGGCGTGCCGGGCAGCTGTTCCACATTGGCGGGCTCCTGGCCGGGCGCCGCGGGCTCGGTCCGGCCGCTGCCGTCCGCCTCTTCCGGAACGGGGGAGCCAGAGCTTTTGCGGCCGGTGCGGAATTGGGCGTCGGCCTTCCGGCGCGCCGCCGGGCGTTCCTGTGTCATAATCTGCTTATCCCGGCCTGCAGCCGTTTGTAATTGCCTCGTCTTTCTTTCATATTATCGCCTGCACAGCGCATATTCACAATGGGTATTCATGACCAGCACCCCGCCCGCAGCGGCCCCTGCCCTGCCCTCCGCCCAGCCGCCTGCCCAGATGCCTGCCCTCCGGCCTGCCTCTGGCCGCGCGCGCCGCTTTGCCAGCCTGCGCACGGTGGCGGCGCTGGTGCTGCGCGAGATGTCGACCCGCTACGGCCGCACCCCGGGCGGCTATCTCTGGGCCATTCTTGAGCCGCTTGCGGCCATTCTGTTCCTCAGCCTCGGCTTCTCGCTGGTGATCCGCAGCCCGTCGCTGGGCACCAGCTTCCTCTTGTTTTACGCCACCGGCTATCTGGCGTTCGACCTCTACCAAACCATCTCGAACACCACCGCCCGGGCGCTGAACTTCTCCAAGCCGCTGCTGCAGTTCCCCGCGGTGACCTGGGTGGACGCAATTCTGGCGCGGTTTGTCCTCAACGGCCTGACCGGCAGCCTGGTTGCGATCCTGCTGCTGGCCGGCACGCTGATGGTGATCGACAGCCGCGCGGTGCTGGACCTGCCGCCAGCGGTGCTGGCGATGATGCTGGCGATGGTGCTGGGCCTTGGGGTGGGCACGATCAACTGCGTGCTGATGGGGCTCTATCCGCTGTGGGAGGTGGCCTGGTCGGTGATCACCCGGCCGCTGTTCCTCGCCTCAGGGGTCTTCTTCCTTTATGAAGACCTGCCGCCGATGGCGCAAAACATCCTGTGGTATAACCCGCTGATGCATATCTCCGGGCTGATGCGCACCGGCTTCTACCCCACCTATACCGCCGCACATGTGAATGTGACCTACGTGCTGCTCACCAGCCTGACCCTGCTGGCGCTGGGGCTGCTGCTGATGGGGCGCTACCACCGGGTGATCCTGAACCGCTGAGCGCGGCGCGGGCCTCCCGCCCGGCTCAGCCTTCGCCCGCCAGCTTCAGCACCTTAGCATGGCTCACCGCAGTGCGGCGAAGCAGCCCGTCGCGGATGGCATGCGCCATCAGCCTGGCAAAGCCGCGTCGGTCGCCGCGGTGGTGGCCCAGCTTCATCAGCCACTTCGGCACGATCACCAGGAGCACCGGCCAGAACAGCCAGCCCGCCGCCATCCGGTACAGAAGCAGCAGGTTGCGGTGGTAGTAATAGGCCTTCCACAGCGGCACGAAGCGGCCGCGCTGCGCCGCATCCGGCTTGCCCCCTGACATGCCCCCAGGCTTGCCCTGCGCCTCTGCCTTGCCCTGGAAGGTGGAGAGGTCATGCTCGAACCGCACGGAAGGCTCAAAGCCGATCCGCCCGCCCGATTTGGTCAGCCCCAGCGTATAGAGCCCGTCATCGCCATAGATGAACAGCTCCGGATTCGGATAGCCGATGCGCCGCACCGCCGCTGCCGAGATGAAGAAGCCCACAAAAGACGTGACATCGATCTGCATCCCCGGCCCCTCGTAATCCGAGGGCTGCACGTGAAAGCCGGAGCGGCCGCCGCCAAAGAGGGTGCGCAGGAACTCGCGCCCATGCCAGAACGGGTTGCGCGAGGGGCGGTTCATCTCGCAGATGCGGCCGTCGGGGAAATAGACCGCCGCCGCCACCGCGTCCCAGCCGCCCACCGGCTGCCGATGCATCGCTAGCGCATGAAACGCTGCCAGCCCGCCGGGCGCGGGCCGCCCGTCGTCATCCATCACCGCCAGCCAGCCGGGGGCGTGATGCTCCATCGCCCGGCGCATGCCCATCTCGAACCCGCCGGCGCCGCCGCGGTTGGTTTCGCTGGTGCAGACGTCCAGCCGCGGATCATCCTGCGCCGCCAGCCAGGCGCCGGTGCCGTCCGAGGAGGCGTTGTCGGCCACCACCACCGCTGCCAGCTCCGCCTCCGGGCTCTCCAGGAGCCGCGCCAGCGTTACCTTCAGCTTGTCCAGCCGGTTGTGGGTCACCACCACCGCCACCAGCCGCCCTGCCCCTGCCGGTGCCGCTGCCGGTGTTCCGGTGCCGATTGCCTGTGCCGTGTTCACCGCCGGGTGCTCCTTGCCTGTCCTGTGAATCCTGTGCCGCATCTGCGGCCCCGAAAGCTCATAAATCCCCGGCACTGTCAAACCCTTTACGCCCGCCTCAGAAGGACAGAGTGGATTTCCCGGCCAGCCCTGGCAGCATCCGCCTCCGGGCTGCAGGCTGCAAATCCGCCAACCGGAAAAAGGTCAGCCTTTATGACCAAATGTTTCGCGCGCGAAACATTTGGTCCGGACCGGACCTTTTTTACCACCCCACCAACCAGCCCGCAGCCAGCCCCCTGGCCTGCCTTCCGTTTCCTGCCCCATAGACCGCAAAAAAGCCGGTTTCCGCCCTATCCGGCGCGGTATATTCCGCTAATCTCATCACAAGGGCTGCGGCACAGCAGCTGTAAAGGGATTGAGAAAAGGGTATTCCATGCGCATTGCGATGATTGGCACCGGGTATGTCGGACTGGTGTCCGGCGTCTGTTTTTCGGATTTCGGCCATGACGTGATCTGCGTCGACAAGGACGCGGGGAAGATCGCCCGGCTGAACCAGGGCGAGGTGCCGATCTACGAGCCGGGCCTTGATCAGCTGATGGAAAAGAACGTGAAGGCGGGCCGCCTCAGCTTTACCAATGATCTGGCGGCGGCGGTGGACGGGGCCGAAGCGGTGTTCATTGCGGTGGGCACCCCGACCCGGCGCGGCGACGGCCATGCGGATCTGACCTATGTGATGGCCGCCGCCGAGGAGATTGCCGCGGCGCTGACGGATTACGCGGTGGTGGTGACCAAATCCACCGTGCCCGTGGGCACCAACCGCCAAGTGCAGCAGGTGATCGCCAAGGCCAATCCGCAGGCAGACTTCGACGTCGCCTCCAACCCCGAGTTCCTGCGCGAAGGCGCGGCGATCGAGGATTTCATGAAGCCCGACCGGGTGGTGGTCGGCGTCCAGAATGAGCGCGCCGCAGAGGTGATGGCGGAGATCTACAGACCCCTTTACCTGCGCGACTTCCCGATCCTGACCACCGACCTGGAATCGGCGGAGCTGATCAAATACGCGGCGAACGCGTTCCTGGCCGCCAAGATCACCTTCATCAATGAAATCGCGGGCCTCTGCGAGCGGGTGGGGGCGGACGTCAAGGAAGTCTCCCGCGGCATCGGGTTCGACGGCCGCATCGGAAACAAGTTCCTGCACGCAGGCCCGGGCTATGGCGGGTCGTGTTTCCCCAAGGACACCGCGGCGCTGGCGCGGATCGGCCAGGACCATGCCTTTCCCTTGCGGATCACCGAGACGGTGATGCGGGTCAATGACGAGGTGAAAAACCGCATGGTCGAAAAGCTGCGCGATGCCTGCGAAGGCTCGTTCAACGGCAAGACCGTGGCGGTGCTGGGCGTCACCTTCAAGCCCAACACCGATGACATGCGCGAGGCGCCGAGCCTGACCATCGTGCCCGCCCTGATCGGCGGCGGCGCCAGGGTGCGGGTGGTGGACCCGCAAGGCAAGGCCGAGGGCGAGGCGCTGCTGCCCGGGGCCGCCTGGATGGACGACCCCTATGAGGCGGCGCAGAACGCCGACCTGGTGGTGCTTCTGACCGAGTGGAACGAGTTCCGCGCCCTGGATCTCAAGAAACTGGCCCGCCTGATGGCGGTGCCGCGGATGGCGGACCTGCGCAACATCTACTCTCCCAAAACCGCCAAACAGGCCGGGTTTGAGACCTATACGGCAGTGGGGCGGGGCGCTTGAGCGGCTCGGGAAACGGCGCCTGGAAAATAGGTCCGGTCCGGACCAAATGTTTCGCGCGCGAAACATTTGGTCAGCCTTACTGACCTAATTAGAGTCTTCCGCGCAAGCCAGTATCAGACACTAAAAAGGGCTTTTCCGGGGAAAAGCCCTTTGCCTCCGGCCCGGAGTGAGAAAGCTTCCTGGAAACCGTCCGGGGGACGGTTTCGCTTTCGAACGGGCGGAGCCCTCGGGGAAAGATGAAAGGCGGCAGGCTCTGATCAGAGCTTTTTCAGCCAGGCCTCCAGCGTCTTGGCGAGGCTCGCGCCAACAGCCTCGCCGCTGATTTCGATCTTCTTTTCGCTGGGCGTGTAGGTCAGCCGCACGCCGCGGGGCGCGTTCAGAACGATCCGCTCTCCGGGCTGGTGCGCCGCGTCCCAGTCATCGGCGCCGCGCACCCGCGGGCCCTTGACCAGCGGCGGCACCGGGGGCGGGGACTGTTCCGCATCCCGGCCTGCATTCCGCTCCTTAGCCTGTGCCGCCAGTTGTTCCAGGGAGGGCGGGGCAGGGGGCATATCAGGCTCTGACTTGGGCGTTTGGGGCGCATCCCCCTCGACCAGCCGGGTCAGCACCGCCAATTCCGCCTCCGGTGTGCTGCGGTCCGCGGCCTGCAGTGCCTGTTTCGCACGCTCCGCAAAGCCCTCGTCTGCCTCAATGGCACGCACCAGCGCCAGGCCCAGTTTCTCGCTGATGGCAGTGGGGTAGAACAGCACCGCATCCAGCGCCTCGACCAGGGTGACGAAGCTGCCGATCTTGGAGCGCTTGGCGCGGGTGGCGTTGCCGAACAGCGCCTGCAGCGCGTATTTGCGGCGGGTGAAGACGCCTTCCTTATACGCGCGCACGGCAATGCGGGCGCGCTCGTAATGGGAGAGATTCACCCGGATCTCGTTTTCCTCGACCATCGCCACATAAGACGCCTCGGCGCTGCCGGGCTTGATCACCAGCGCCTTCAATGTGGCGAACTGCGGGTCTGATGTCTCTTCATAGAGCCGCTTGAGCGCGGTCAGGCGGCGCCAGCCGGAGATCAGCCCGTGGGTGCGGCCGCCAAAAGTATCCTCCAGCGGCACCACTTCCGCCGGGGTCTGCTGGCCGCGGGCGCGGATCGAGGCGATCAGCGATTGCAGCTCTTCTTCATCCTGTTCGATGCGGTCGCGCACCAGGTGGTTCTCGTCGATCTGCGCCAGCGGCAGCTCTTCGATCATCAGCCCCTTGGCGCGGGCGTTTTCCAGAACGCCGGACAATTCCTGCAGCGCCGCCTGGGCAGAGGCGTCGGAGGCCACCTGGGCAATCGGCGCAGCACCGACGCTGGAGGGGCCGCCAAGCGCCGGTTTGGCCGCGGGCGCCGCCGTCAGGTAACCGGCCTGTGCCGGGGAAAGCCGTTTGCGTTTTGCCATGTCCTGTCCTTCGTGCCTCAGTTGCAGGATGCGTCGTCCTGGACGGGGCCGCATCCTGCCCCAAATTTCTTGCCGGGGCCTTATTCGGCCGCACGCTGCTCCTGCAACGCCTCGCGCCGCCAGACCCCGATCAGGAGCTTCTTGAAGGCGGCATAGGTCTCGTCGAAGGTCTCGCGCCCGCGGGCATAGGTCTCGCGGTTGAAGTCGCGGTAGTCGGCCTCGTAGATGCCGCTCACCTGCTCCCCGGCCTGGCCGATCAGCGCGGTGTAATCCTGTTTGTGGGGGGAGAGCACCCGGCCCATGTAGGCCTGCATCAGCGCCGCCAGCTCGCCCTGCTGGGCGCCGTCATAGCGGGTGATCACGGTGCGCACCGCGTCCCATTCAAACGCCAGCCCTGGGCGGCCCAGGGCGCGGGCGGCGAGGTTCTCGCCCTCCTCGATCGAGGCGAAGGTGGAATGCAGCATGTCAAAGAAGCGGCCCGTCGAGTCGAACTCCAGGAACGACGCCCCCATCGGCACCAGCAGGATGTCGGCAGCTGACAGCCCGTTGATGGTCAGGTAGCCAAGCGCCGGCGGGGTGTCGATGAAGATCACGTCGTAGGCGTCCAGCACCCCGTCGGCCTCCAGCCGCTCGGTCAGCGCATCCCACAGCTTCCAGGACCGCGCCGCCATCCGCCAGACCGGGATCTGGAATTCCGCCCAGTAGAGGTTCAGCTGGGCGCCGATCAGGTCGATGCTGGGCCAGTGGGTGTTCTGAATGACATCCTGGGCGGTCATCTCCATCGCTGCATCCAGCGCCTCGTCCAGCGGCTGCGGGGCGTCGCCGCGGTCGAGCCGGCGCTGGTTCTCCAGCCGCAGATGCTCGCCGTAGTGGCGCGCCAGCAGCGGGAAGGCGGTCTGCCATTCATCCTCGACGCGGCCGCCGAAGATCGAGGTCATCGAGCCCTGGCTGTCCAGATCAATCACCAGCACCTTGTAGCCGTCGAGCGCCGCCGACATCGCCAGATGCGCCGCGGTCGAGGTCTTGCCGACGCCGCCCTTGAAGTTGGCAACCGCGACCATCTTGGCGGGCAGGCCTTCGGGGCGGTAGGGCTGGTAGTCCTTGGCCTTGGAGCCTTGCGCCGCGAAGAAGGCGCGCAGACGCAAGACCTCATCGAGGGTGAACCACTTGGCGCCGCCCTCGGTCTCACTGCGGCCCTGGGGCAGATCGGGGTTGGCTTTCAGCACCCGGCGGAAATGGGCCTGGGCGACCGGGATCAGGTAGCGGGTGATCTCCCAGGTGGAGAACAGGCGCAGCTCCTTCCTGCCCTCCTCGTTCATGCCGCGGCTGGCCAGGTCGGCCCGGCCTTGCGCGCAGGCCGCGGCAATCTCGGCAAAGCCCGCGGTGCTGGTGGGGGCATCAAGCTCTGCCAAAGCGGCGTCGGGGTCGATGCTGAAATAGGGGGGAAGGCTGCTGCCTGCCCTAGGAGATTCTTTCCTGTGGATATCTCGCGCCATGAGGTCTGCCCGCTGTCCTTGGGCCGTTGCGGCCCTGCCCGTGTGTGAGGCTGCTGTTCTGCTGCTCCGCAGCCTGATGTGCTGCCTTTTCGACAGAATACGCAAAAACGCAGCACATGGAAGCAAAATGCGCATCCCTCCTGGTTTTTCTAAGCAAATCCGGCAGTTGCGGCAGGGGAAAGCGGGGGTGCTGCAGAGCGTTCAAAAAAATCTGCTCTGTTATAAATGAGTTATTTATTAGTTACAGGGGGAAGGGCGCCTGCGCAAAGCCCTTTTTTTATTGGTGATGGGGGCTGATTTTCCGCAGGCAGTGACTCTGAAACCCCGATCAAATGACTCCAAACCCCCGACGAAACGATTCCGAACCCCCGTTGCCGGGGCATGTGGATAACCCTAGGGTGGGCGTAATCAAAACCACGATAAAACGAGTCGCCGAACAGGGGCAGCAGATCCCGGCGGGCGGCAGAGCAGACGGCGGACAGGCATATGGCAGCAGAGCTGACAACGGGGGGACTCCCTCCGGAAGGGCAGGGGGATTTCTTCCTCTGCGATATCTTCGGGGCGATCCCCAAGAACGACCTGGCGTCGATGGAGCACCCGCTGTTCAGCTTGGGCACAAGGCCGGACCGGCGCATCCTGAACTACCAGCACAACGGCGCCGAGATCACTGTGACGCCCTCGGTCAAGGGGCTGGCGACGATCCACGACAAGGACATCCTGATCTTCTGCATCAGCCAGCTGATGGCGGCGCTGAATGCCGGGCGGCAGGTGAGCCGGGTGCTGCACCTGAAGGCGCATGACCTGCTGGTCGCCTGCAACCGCGAGACCTCGGGCGATGCCTACCGGCGCCTGCGCGAGGCGTTCGAGCGGCTGGCGGGCACCCGCATCACCACCAATATCGTGACCGGGGGCCAGGAGGTGACCACCGGCTTCGGCCTCATTGAGAAATGGGAGATCGTCCGCAAGGCCCGCGGCGGCAAGATGGTCAGCGTGGCGGTGACGCTGTCGGACTGGCTCTACCGGGCGGTCTTGTCGAAATCGGTGCTGACGCTCAGCCGCGATTACTTCCGGCTCCGGAAACCGCTGGAGCGGCGGATCTATGAGCTGGCGCGCAAGCACTGCGGGCGGCAGAACAGCTGGCAGGTCTCGGTGGAAACCCTCTTGAAGAAATCCGGCTCCGCCTCGCCGCGCCGGGTGTTCCGCAAGATGATCCGCGACATGATTGAGGCGCAGCCCTTGCCGGATTACGAGCTGGAGGAGCTGGAGGGCGATGTGATCCGCTTCAGCCAGAAGACCGCCGTCACCGAGGTGGTGCTGAATGCGCCCAGCCTGAAGCCCGCAACGCTGGAGGAGGCCCGCGCCCTGATCCCCGGCGCCGACGCCTATGCGCTGGAGGCGGAGTGGCGCGCCATGTGGGTGCGTTCCGGCAGCCCCAGATTGCGAATACCGGATGCGGCCTTCCTCGGCTGGGTCAGGAAACGCGCCGCGGAGTAGGCGCCCCCTTTCATCTTTCCCCAAATATTCACAGGCCGCAGGCCTCCGCCTTTGCGGGCAAAGGCGGATCTCAAACCTCTCCAAAAAAGGTCAGCATGATTGACCAAATGTTTCGCGCGCGAAACATTTGGTCCGGACCGGACCTATTTTCCGGCGGCCGCGGCTGGTGCGGGATTTGAGAAAGCGCGGGCCGGGCCTTGCGCCTCGGGACGAAGCGCGGGGGAAGTCCGGAGGGCGGGGTCAGCCGAAATAGGGGCGGGGCGAGTAACCGGCCAGCTGCGGCCCTGCGGCGAGGCGCTCGCGCTGTTCCCGCGCCCACTGGCAGGCGGTGCACCCCAGCAACCGGGCAGATCAGGCCCAGAAGAAAGCCCGCAGCCACGGCGGTCAGGCTTGCGGTAACGCCGGTGAGGGTGCTGATCAGGATCATGGGTGTCTCTCCTGCGGTCTGTGTGTTTGCGTTCTGTGCGTCTGTTGAAACCTTTCTAGCATGGCGGCCCCGGCGGCGCTGCTGCACCAAAGGATAGGGCGGGGTGCTGAGGGCTACCGGTTGCCTGCCGAGGGTCAGGCGGCCCCGCCTTTTCCAGTCCCTTGGCCTGCGGCAGGGCTGGCAAGGAAGGCAGGCATGGGGGCAGCGGCGGGAGGGCGGCCCCTAAAAAAATAACAGGCCCGCCTCAGCCCAGGCGGCTGAAGCGGGCCCGGACAGGCTGCGGCCCTCCCCCCGGAACCGCGGCCCTCCTGACTGGGGCGGCGTCAGCCGCTGCCTTCCTTCAAAGCCTGCGACATGCTGGAGAGCACCGGGCTGATCAGGTAATCGGCCAGCGTTTGGCGGCCGGTTTCGATCATCGCCTGGGCCGGCATGCCGGGCAGGGCCTTCACATTGGGCAGGGCGGCCAGATCGGCCTCCTGGATGCGGATATGCACCGGGTAATAGGGCTGGCCGGTCATCTGGTCGATGCTGCTGCCGGCCGCCACCATCACCACTTCGCCCTTGACCGGCGGGGTGGAGCGGAAGCTGTAGGCGGTCAATTGCACCCGCGCCTGGCTGCCCTCGGCCACCTCGTCGATATCCTCCACCGCCACCTGGGTTTCCACCAGCAGGCCTGCATCCTCGGGCATCAGCTCCAGGATGGTCTGGCCGGGATCCACCACCTGGCCCAGGGTGTTGATGCTGAGCCCAACCACCCGGCCGTCGCGCGGCGCGCGGATGGTCTGGCGTTCGGCCACGTCCCAAGTGGCATCCAGGCGCTGGTGCAGATCAAGCAGCTGCTCCTGCACGTCCTGGCTTTCGGTGGCAATCCGTGCCGCCCGGTCGCGGCCGGCCTGCAGCCGCCGCTCTTCCATCTCGCCGATCTGCTCCAGCACGCTGCCGCGGTCGCTTTCCAGCGCGCCGATGGTGCCCAGCAGGCTGCTTTGCTGCATCTGCCGCTGGCTGATGCGGGTTTTCGGCACCAGCCCCTTTTCGAACAGCTGGGTCAGCCCGGCCAGATCCTCCTGCACCAGCGCCAGCTGTTCCTCGGTGGCCCGGATGCGGGCATCGCGGCCCTCAAGCTGATCGCCGAGCTGGCTGATGCGGACCTGGATGATTTCCATCTGCCCCTGATAGAGCGCCCGGTTGGAGTGCAGCAGGTCGCGCTGCACCGCCACCAGCTGCGCCAGTTCCGGCATCCGGGCGATGAGCTGCTGCAGCTCCGGCCCCGGCTGCAGGCTGTCTGTCCCCTTCAGTTCCGCGTTCAGCCGGGCCTGCTGCGCCAGCAGGCTGGCCCGCTGGCCGTTCAGGATTGCCAGCTGCGCCTGGATGCGGCGGCCATCGAGCCGGGCGATCACCTGGCCCTTGGAGACCCGGCTGCCCTCGGAGATGTTCAGCTCGCGCAGGATGCCGCCTTCGAAATGCTGCACCGCCAGCCGGTCGCCGGCCACGTTGAAGGCGCCCGGCGCCACCACTGCGCTGGTCAGCTCTGCCTGGGTCGACCAGAACACCAGCCCGCCGAACAGGCCGAAGCCGCAGACCGCCATCCACAGCACCAGCTGGCGCACCCGGGTCGGCGGCCGCTTGGGCAGCGGCACATCCGGGCTGTCCCCGGCAGGCATCAGGTCGCGGAAGCCGCCCTTGGCCGGAGCACGGCCTATCTCTGCGGGGCTGCGGCTGTCATGTTCCACTAGGCTCATGCGCTTTCTCCTTCATTCCGAGGCGCGTCCGCGGTCTGTCCGGCGCCGCCCCCTTCCGCGTTGCGGTGGCGGAAGGGGGCGATTTTGGGATCGTCCTGATGCGCCCGGGCGGCGGCCATCGGCTGGGCGGCCGCCTCGATCACCTGGCGCGCCTCGCCGAAGCGGGCGATGCGGCCCTGCTGCAGGAGCGCCGCATGGCTGACCCGGCGCAAGAGGCTGAGCCGGTGGGTCACCGCCACCACCGCGGCGCCGCGGGCGCAGGCTTCTTCGATGGCCGTGGCCAGCGCCTCTTCGCCCTCGGGGTCGAGATTGGCGTTGGGCTCATCCAGCACGATCAGCTTGCGGTCGCCGAAGAAGGCGCGCGCGAGACCGATGCGCTGGCGCTGGCCCGCCGACAGGAATTCGCCGCGCGGGCCCACCTCGGCGTTATAGCCGCCGGGCAGCGCCAGGATCATCTCATGCACCTGCGCCAGCTTGGCGGCCGCCACCACATCCGAGGGCTTGGCCTCCGGGTCCATCAGCGCGATGTTTTCCGCCACCGTGCCCTGGAACAGCTCGACCCGCTGCGGCAGGAAGCCGATATGCTGGCCGATCTGCGCCGGGTCCCAGTCGGTGAGCGCGGCATCGTCGATGCGGATATGGCCGCGCACCAGCGGCTGCAGGCCGGCCAGCGCATGGGCCAGGGTGGTCTTGCCGGCACCGGAGGGGCCGATCAGCCCCAGCGACTGACCCGGCTTCAGCTCCAACGTGATGTCCAGCAGCAGCGGATCCGGCCGCCCCGGCAGCACCACGGTGGCATTTTCCACCGACAGCCGGCCTTCGGGCGCGGGCAGCTCCAGCCGCTCCGGCGCGGCGCCGAGATGGGCCAGGAATTCATTCAGCCGCCCGTGCGCGCTGCGCGCCTTCAAAAAGCCGCGCCAGCCGGCGATCGACTGCTCCACCGGCGCCGCGGCGCGGCCCAGGAGGATCGAGGAGGCAATCATCAGCCCCGGCGTCAGCTGGCTGTTGATCACCAGCACCACGCCCACGCCCAGCACCGCGATCTGCAGCCCCATGCGCACGGCCTTGGCCAGCGAGGTCATCAGCGCCACCCGGTCGGTGGCCAGGGTGTTGAAGACCAGCGCCGAAAACGCCTTGAGCTGCCAGCGCTTGATCAGCGGTGCGGTCTTGCCCATGGCATGGATGAGGCCTGCATTCTGCATCATCTCCGCCACCGCGGCATTGGTCTCGGCGGCCTGCTTGCCGGCCGCCTCCAGGGGTTTGCGGGCCATCATCTCGCTGAGCAGCCCGAGGGTGAACAGCAGCGTGATGCCAATCAGCGCCACCAGGCCCAGCACCGGGCTGAACATGAAGATCAGCGCCAGGAAAATCAGCGACCAGGGCGCGTCCAGCAGCGCCAGGAACACCGGGCTGGTGACAAAGCCGCGCAGCTCCTGGATGTCGCGGATGGGTTCGGCGCGGGCCAGGGCGGGCGGCAGGCGGCCGCTGATCATGCCGTCCAGCACCACCGGGCTGAGCCGCGCCTCGAGCCGCGATCCGAGCCGCGCCACCAGGCGCTGGCGGATCATGTCGAACAGAAAAAAGAACACCAGTGCAATAGCTGCACCGGTGGTCAAAGCAATCAAAGTGGGAATGCTGCCCGAGGCCATGACCCGGGCAAACAGTTGCAGCATGTAGAGCGGCGCTGTCAGGACAAGGAGGTTCACAAAGATGCTTGCCATGAAGATGGCGGCAAGCACGCCCCGCTGACCATCAAATACCCGTCTTACCTTCATTGTCGTAGCCCCCCGGCTGCACGAAGTGAAGTTATGAAATCTGGAGAACAGCGCCCTGGTCCAAGGATGCAATCCTTGGCCGGGGACCAAATCGCTGTCCTGAACCAGGGCTGGACGGGCCCGGGGACAACCCCGGGCCCGCCGTTCCTATGGCTCAGACGGCAGTGGGACCCCAAATGTTGTCGTAGCTGTCGTCAAAGCCAGTGTCAGAGGTCAGCACCCGGATCGCTTCATACGAGCCGGCATCGCCGGTGGTCACGGCGTTGATGCCGACGCCGCCGATCGGGATGGCGTCCTGGCCCAGCGAGGTGAACGGTGCTTCGCGGCCGGTCAGGCCGAGGATGTTCACCGTGGCGCCGCCGGCGCTGATCAGGGTGTCGGTGCCATTGTCGGCAACGGTGGCGCCGCCGCCGTCCAGCGCCGCAAAGGCATCCTGCGCCGAGGTGCCCGCGCCTGCGCCAACCGTGGTGACACGGAACAGCAGCACGTCGTGGTCCTGGTCGATGTCGAAGTCATGGATGGTGTCGTTGCCGTCGTTGGACGAGAACATGGCGCCATCCCATTCGAGATCGATGATGAAGACATCCTTGCCGTCGCCGCCATACAGGCGGTCGCGGCCGAGGCCCCCTTTCAGGAAGTCGTTGTAGTCGCCGGCGCCGCCGAACAGGGTGTCGTTGCCGTTGCCGCCGTCCAGGAAGTCGCCGCCGGTGCCGCCGTCCAGGCGGTCGTTGCCGGCTTCGCCATAGAGGCAGTCGCGGTCGGCGCCGCCGTACAGGGTGTCGTCGTCGTTGCCGCCCTGCAGCACGTCCTTGCCGTTGCCGCCCTTGAGCTTGTCGTCGCCGTCGTTGCCGTCGAGGAAGTCATTGCCATCGTTGCCTTTGACAGTGTCCTTGCCGTCGCCGCCATGGGCCACGTCATTGCCGTCTCCGCCTTTGATCTTGTCGTTGCCTTCCTCGCCGTAGAGGAAGTCATCGCCTTCATCGCCGTAGATCTTGTCGTTGCCGGTGCCGCCCCAGGCTTTGTCGGAATCTTCGCCGCCTTTGATGGTGTCATTGCCGGCGTCGCCATAGAGACGGTCATGGCCTTCATTGCCGAGCACCCAGTCGTCGCCATCGTTGCCGTGCAGCAGATCGCCGCCCTTGCGGCCATAGAGCCGGTCATTGCCGTCGCCGCCATAGCCCTCGTCATTGCCGCGGCCGCCGATGATGACGTCATTGCCGCCTTCACCGAACATGGTGTCGTTGCCGGAGCCGCCGCGGATGCGGTCATTGCCGTCCGGGCCTTCGTCGATCGGCGTGTAGTGCTCCGGGGCGGCGACCTCTTTCAGCCCGTCTCCCGTCTGGGCATGGGTCTCCACCGTGTCCTGGGACTTGTCGTCGCAGCTCCAGTCGATCTCGTAGCCGTTGACGTCGGCGCCAAGGTTGTTGCCGCTGTCGCCGAAGATCAGGTCGCCCTGGGCGCCGCCTTCCAGCACGTCGTTGTTGGAGCCGCCGCGCATGGTGTCGTGGCCGGCGCCGCCGTTGACGTCATCGCGGCCTGCGCCGCCATCCATCAGGTCGTCGCCGCGGCCGCCCTGCATCAGGTCGTCGTCATCTTCACCGAACATGGTGTCGTTGCCGCCCTGGCCGTCCATGGTGTCGTTGCCGTCACCGCCCAGCATGCAGTCGTCGCCGTCGACCTGCTCGTCCTTGTTGCCGGTGCCGTTGTCGGCGCCGAAATCAAGGTCGTCATTCTGCGACTGGCGCTCGTCGCCGAACATCTCGTCATCGCCGGAGCCGCCGATCACCAGGTCGTCGCCGATGCCGCCTGCCATGCGGTCATTGCCGCCCTGGCCGTTCATGCGGTCGTCGCCGTCGCGGCCGTACATGGTGTCGTCGCCGTCCTTGGCGGTTTCGCCGGACTGGCCCATGTCGCCCCACATCCAGTCGTTGCCGCCTTCCCCGTCGATGCAGTCGTCGCCAAGCTCGCCATAGAGGAAATCGGCGCGGTCGCCGTCGGCATAGCTGTAGTTGCCGTCGGCATCATCGCCGAAGATGTGGTCATCGCCCTTGCCGCCGAAGACGCTGTCGCTTTCCTCGCCGCCCAGCAGGGTGTCGTTGCCGGTTTCGCCGTCGATGTAATCCCAGCCTTCCTCGCCGTCGATCCAGTCGTCGCCGTCATCGATGTATTTCCGGCCGTAGATCGGCACCTGGTATTCTTCCCAGGTCTCCTGGTTGACCTTGGTCTCATAGCCGGTGATCACGGTTTCATAGTGGCCCTTGCCGTCGGCATTGCCGCCGAACAGGTAGTCGTTGCCGGTGCCGCCTTCGATCAGGTCGTCGCCATCCTGGCCTTCGACGTAATCCTGGCCGGCTTCGCCGTCGATGCGGTTGTTGCGCTCGTTGCCGTAGACCGCGTCATCGCCGGCCCCGGCCTTGGCGTTGTCGCCGGCGTCGTGGTCGTTCAGGTCGATCACATTGCCGTCGGTGCCGCCGCGCTCGGTGGTGCCGTCGTTGTAATTCGGATCGAACTTGTTGTCGCTGAAGATGATTTCGCAATCCGGATTACAGACTTCCCAATCCGGGGTTCTGTCTTTGATACCCATGGTAAACGTCCTCCTCGTTAACTGTAACTGTGCGGGGCAGGGCAGCCTGTGCTGCCCGGGTCCTTGCCCCTGCCGCCGCTGTCTGCCGCGGGTGCGGCTGCAGCTGCGGCGCTATGCAAAAGGCGCGTGATGCCTTCCGGTGGTATTGCAGCGCAGATGCGGGCGCTGCGATGCCCCCAAATGGGGACAAAATCAGCGCTTTAGCCGGTGTTGCCCAGCCAGCCGGCCAGGGCCTGCGCGGCGTTGTCCGCCATTGCCAGCAGCGGCGCGTGCCACCAGGCGCCCGCCGCCAGCGCGGCGGCTGCCGCCAGCGCGGCCGCCAGGACCCGCGGCCAGCGGCGGCGCGGCTTTGGCGCGGCCTGCGCCAGCGCCTCGGCCACCGCGGCCTTTAGCACCGGCTCAAGCTCGATCCTGAGCGCGCCTTCCATCCGGTTCACCGCGGTCTCCAGCTGGTCGATGCGGGCGCTCAGCGCGGCGCGGTCGGCCGCCGCCTTCTGCTCCGCCTGCGCGCCCAGCCCCTCGTTCAGGGTGGTGAACATCTCCGCGATGCGCTTGTGCAGCGCCACCAGGTCGGCCTGCGCCGCCAGCGGCGGCGCGTCCGGCCCGCCCTGGCGCAGGGCCGTGGCGATCTGCGCCAGCACCGCGGCGCTCAGCCGCGGCGGCTGCGCCGGTTTGTCCTGCCGGGCCGCCGGGGCCGGCTGATCCGCAGCGGCTTGCGCCTGTGCAGGCTGAGACTGTGCAGGCTGAGACTGTGCGGTTTGAGACTGTGCGGCTTGAGACTGTGGGGATTGCGCCTGTACGGCTTGCGCCTGGGCGGGCTGGCCCGGCTGCGCCGCCGCATCCTGTGCCGGGCGGGCGGGGCTGCCGGCCGGGGCGGGCGGGCCCTGCACCGGCGCATCGAGCGTCAGCTTGTTCATGACGCTCTCCCCAGCGAAGCCTGCCAGGTCAGCCGCTGCGCCATCTCGGCGCGGCCCGCCGACTGCAGCTTGGCCAGCACCCGCTTGGCATAGGTGTTGAAAGTCTGCTCCTTGAGGCCCGCGATATGCGCCGCCTCGCGGTTGCTGAGCCCCAGCTGGATGAGCGCCGCCACCCGCGCCTCAGCAGGCGACAGCCCCATCTTCTGGGCCAGCATCTCAATGCGGGTGCGGTCGGGCTGGCGCGGCAGGATCGCCACCACCAGCGGCTGATCGGCGCCGGCGCAGCGGTAGCGGGTCAGCGACACCGGCAGCCGCATGCCGCTTTGGCGGTCCTCCAGGAACAGGATCAGCTCGCGCGGGCCGCGGGCGCTGCCGCGGCGCGAGCGGGCGCATTCGGCCACCGCCGCGTAAAACCCCGCGGTCTCGCCCGGGCGGGCGCAGCTGAGGCGGCCGCCCTGGTCGCTGAGCAGATCGCCGCCATCCAGCATGTCGCGCCCCGATTCATTGCAATGCAGCAGGCGGCCCTCGCCGTCGAGCACCAGCACCGCAGAGTCGGTCTTCTTGGAAATGGTCCACAACAGCGCGCTGGTCACCGCCGCCTGGGTCTCGCCCGCCAGCTCGCGTAAGCTGTCCTCGCGCAGCACCGGCCAGATCGCCTGCAGGATGTCGCCGCAATGGGCATCATGCGGGCCGCCGTCCAGCTTCAGCGCGATCAGATCCTCGCTGCCGTCCTCGAAACCGCAGGAAAACAGCGCCCAGCCGCGGCCGGCGGCCAGGTCCGCCGCCAGCTCTGCGGGCAGCCGCGCCGCCAGATCCCGCGCCGCCGCCCCCCCCGGGCGGCGCGGGCGGAAGCTGTTGGCGGTGCCGGGCTGCAGCTGGCGCCGCAGCGCCGCTGCGGCGGTGTCCGGGCAGGCCTCGCCCTGCGCTCCGGCACTGGTCAGCACCGGGGCGCGGCGGTGCCCTGGCTGCACCAGGGCCAGTTTTGTCAGAGAAGAGATTTGCCTTTGAAGAGACCGCGAAAATACCAACCTGCCCGCTTGTGCAGCGGACGCACTCAACACAACCATGTTGCCCCCCGGCATGACATAATGAATGTCTTGAAGGTAGCACAGTGCCCGGCACGGCAAACCGGGCAGAGGGCGTACGCCAAAGGCCGGGACAGCGCGGCCGGGCGGCGCAAAATACCACCATGGGGGTAGCCGCAGGGGGCAGGGCGGGCGAATCAAGAAAACTCTGGGTTGATTAATGTGCAAAGTAAAATGTCTTAAAATTGTAGAATGCTGCCGGGAAACAAATCGTTTCCCTTTTGGAGACAATACCAAGGGCGTAAAGCGCCCTGAGCAGATCCTGTGGAAAAACAGCCCGGTAAGGCGGAAACCCGGGCGCAGGGCAGGGCCGCCTGGCCAAAAAGCACTGCTCCGGGAGGGGAAGCTCCTTAACAAAAACGGCTGGATTCGCTACGGTTTATCCACAGCAATGCGCATCAGAAGTGTTTGAACGCCCGGTTGCGCTGCCAGGCCCAGGAAGTTTTTTCCGGGCATGTTCTGTATTTATCACGATCCGGAAACGGCAGCGCAGAAGCGCCGCCGGGGCCAAGATGGCAGCAGGCGGGTGAATTGTGTTTCAGGGAGCGGCCGCGCATTGCAGCACCGGCAGCCTGCGGGGGCAGGCGGCCTAAAAAAGGGCGCTCCTGGAGGGACGGGCCGGAGGCAGGATCCGGTTCTGGTTACGAGTAAAGGAGTTTTCGATGCCTGTGCACATTGTGGGGGAAAGCAGGCTTCTCAGGGACATGTTTCTGAACATCTGTGAAGCACATGATTACGAGACCGGCGGCTGCTGCAGCAGCCTGGCGGAACTGCCGCCGCTGCCGGCCAGGGACCTGGTGCTGTTTTACAGCCACTGCACCGGCGCGGCGCTGGAGGAGGAGCTGCGCAGCTTCCGGGCCCGCAAGGGCGGCGCGCATCTGATCCTGGTCACCGGCGACGATTGCCCGCCCGACGCCCAGGCCCGTCTCAGCACCTATGCCGAGGCGGTGATCCCGGAGCGCAAATCGGCGGATGCGCTGATTGCGGCGCTGCAGGTGGTGCAGAACGGCTACCGGATCGTGCTGCCGGAGGCCGCCGCCGCCGCGGCCGCAGAGGCGCCGCGGCCTGCGGTTGTGCCCTGCCCGCCGGACGGCCGGGCCAGGCACGGGCTGTCGGACCGCGAGCAGCTGATCCTGGCTAAGCTGACCGAAGGCGCCACCAACAAGAGCATCGCCAATGAGCTGGGCATCTGCGAAGCCACGGTGAAAGTGCATCTGCGCACCTGCTTCCGCAAGATCGGCGCCAAGAACCGCACTCAGGCGGCCCTTTGGGCCTCCGAGCAGCTGCCGCCGCAGACCGCGGAGCAGCGCCCGCACTGACAGGGGCCGGCAGGCGGCGCGGCCGCAGGCCCGCAACAGGCGCGCCTGGCCTTGAGGGCCGGGACGCCGCTTGCCGGATGCAGGCGGAACCGGGGTCCGCCGCATCCGGCGGGTGCGTGCAACAGGGTGCAAATGCGGGGGCGGATCTCCGGCACCCCCCGAGACGCTTTCTTGCTGAGAAGGACTTGAAGGGCAGGTATGCCTTCAGCCCTGTTTCAACTGTGCTCGGAAGTACCGCGCAAAATGTGGTCCGGGACCACAGATCCGCTTTCCTATAGGGTTAATGCAGGATAGGCATAACGCCAGCAAGTAAATTACTATTTGATTGAAGTACGGACTCGGAAAAGCAAGCGAAGACCTGTTTGACCACTGACCGCCACGCCCGGCTTGAGGCTTTAGCCGCGCCCAGAGGACAAACCGTTTCAGCTTTTCTGAGCCAGCTGACCAATATTTTCTTTGGAGAAAGTGAAGGTCCGGCAGAGCCTTCGCCAAGGCTGAGGTGGAGCGGTATGCGGCCTCCGCTATTTTATATGAGTGCGGGCTGGGATCGCACACTCTGCCTGGCGCCTACGGCCTGAAGGCCGTACGTGTTGTTTCAGCACGCGAAGGGAAAGGGAGTGTTGCAATTGGAACTGCGGAGGTGGTTAGCACCTGAGTGCGCACACTATGCGTATGATAGAGGGGAGTCCGAATGCGCGTACAACCAGCACCGTAAAAGCAAACCAATCTGTCATTGGACCAAGGGTTGCTCCGTGAGACCAGGTCTTTTGGGATGAACCTCTCATAGGGGCAGAAGCGGGGTGCGGCAGACGGTGCAAGAGTCAAAAGCCTCCGCTTGGAAGCGTGAAAATGCCAAGGCGCTGGAAAGCTCTAATGAATGGGTTGATCAGCATGGTCTGCCACTGGAAAAATTCCGACCTTTCTGATGGCGCGTTTTGGCGTTTATGCCGACGCATAAAATGCAGGCTATCTCTTGGACGTTCAGGCTGACATTTTGGAGAGATTGAATACGCGGATCGTCGTGCCGCTGATGGCGGTTCGCACTGCACCTGCACCGGCTAGACAGTTGAATCCGGTGTTTAGCATCCAGTCCGGGCAACACGTGATGGTTACTCAGTTTCTGTTTACTGTTCCTTGCTTGGTCCTGAAAACACCGGTGGCCAGCCTTGAGCAGCACGACGCGGAAATCATAGGGGCGCTGGATATGGTGCTGACTGGCGTCTGAAGTGCGGTGTCGGCACTCTCAATCTCATGGCCTTGCCGCCAAAACGGTCAACCCGAAGCTGGACTGCTTCCTAATTGATAATCACGCGCGGGAAACGGCAGACCTTCAGGCAGGGATTGGATGCCGGTATGGTCATTGGCATTTGCCATTACGACGAGAGAGCTAAATCCCTCCTGAGCTCGGTTCGCCATGCCTCTGGCTGGATTTAGTTCTCTGCGCCTCCGGCTAGATCCTAATGCGCCGTGCCTCCGGCACGAGGGCATTGATCTGCGCGATATGCTCCGGCAGGCAGCGGGTCAGGAAATCGTATTTCTCCACCGCATGGGCGCGGGCGGCGGGGCCGATATGGGCGTACTCGCCGGGGTTGGCCAGCACGTCCGCCACCTGATCGGCCAGCTTCTCCGGGGAGAAGAAATCCACCAGCAGGCCGGTCTCGCCATGGGTGATGGCCTCGCGCACCGGCGCCACATCTCCGGCCACCACCGTGGCCTGCATCGCCATCGCCTCCAAAAGCGACCAGCTGAGCACGAAAGGCATGGTCAGATAGATATGGCAGCGGCTGATCTGGATGATCCGGGTGAGGTCGTCATAGGGAACCTTGCCGAGAAAATGCACCCGGCTCCAGTCGACGCTATCGCCCAGCTCATCCTCCATCTCGCCGCGCAAACCGCCGGGATGCTGGCTTTCGGCGCCGTAAGAGGTTTCGCTGCCGCCGATCATCAGGATGCGGGCATTGGGGCGCTGCGCCTGGATCCGGGGCAGGGCGCGCATCATGATGTGAAAGCCGCGGGCGCGCTCCATGTTGCGGGCGATATAGGTGACCACTTCATCCTCGCGGCTGAGCGGCCGCTCCAGCCGCCCGAGGCTGACCGAGGCGTCCGGATCGGGGCCCAGCTTGTCGGTGCGGATACCGTCATGGCAGAGATACATGCGGTCGTGGAAACTGGCCGGAAACCGGTCGCGCTGCCAGGCGGTGGGCACATGGCCCTGATCCACCAGCTCGATGCTGGCATAAGGCACGGTGTTGCGCGCCTCGGCAAAGAAATAGGCCTGGTCGTTGGGCGGGTTTTCCGGATCGAACCCGACCAGCCCGCCCGAGGTGCGGTAGAAATACTCGAAGAAGCCGATGACGGGCACATCCGGGTAGGGGTCCTTCATGAACAGAAGTTCGCCCCAGCCGGTGTGGCCGATGATGATGTCGGGGGTGAAGCCCGCGTCCCGCAGCTGGCGCGCCGCCAGCGCCGCGCCGAGGCCCGCGCCGGACGCCGCCTCCCAGTCCCGGGAGAGACCGAAGGCGTCCTTGTCCGGGGTGCGGAAGGGTTTGTAGGTGACGGTCCTGATCCCCGGCAGCTGCACATCCCGCCGCTGTGTCAGGAAGACGATCTCATGATGCCCTTGTGCCGCCAGCCAGGGCGCCAGCTCCCGGTACTGGCCGGGCATGTTCTGATGCACAAACAAAATCTTCATGGGCTTATGCTTGCCGGGCAGAGGGCCGTGATGCAAGCACAGGCTGTCCGCTTGGCCCGCGCCTGTTGCAGCCCTGCCGGCGCCTGAAGCTGGCGCTATGCCCTCCTAGGGGCTAGATATAATCAAACGGAGGCAATCAGGGGCCAGGGGCCGGACAGAGACCGGGCCGGAACCGGGCCAGGGAGCGGGGCAGAGGCAATGCAGATAGAAGAAACCGGACTGCCGGGGCTGAAAGTGCTGACGCCTGCCCGCTTTGGCGATGCGCGCGGCTTTTTCAGCGAAAGCTGGAACCGGCGGCGGATGCAGGACGCGGGCTTTGATCTGGATTTCGTGCAGGACAACCATTCGCTGTCGGTGCAGGCGGGCACCCTGCGCGGCCTGCATTTCCAGGCGCCTCCCGCTGCCCAGGACAAGCTGGTGCGCTGCGGCCGCGGCGCGCTGTTTGATGTGGCGGTGGATATCCGCAAGGGCTCTCCCGCCTATGGGAAATGGTTCGGGATTGAGCTGACGGCAGAGAACGGCAAGCAGCTGCTGGTGCCCAAGGGGTTCCTGCACGGCTTCCTCACCCGGGTGCCGGAGACCGAGGTGATCTACAAATGCACCGATTATTATGCGCCGGAGTGCGACGGCGCGGTGGCCTGGGACAGCTGCGGCATCGACTGGGGATTTGAGGGCAGCCCCATCCTGTCGGAGAAGGACGCCGCGGCGCCTGCCCTGGCGGATTTCGACAGCCCGTTCAGCTGGGAGGGATAAGCCATGAAGCTGCTGGTCACAGGCGGGGCGGGGTTCATCGGCTCTGCGGTGGTGCGGCTGGCGGTCGCCCGCGGCCATCAGGTGGTGAACCTGGATGCGCTGACCTATGCCGCCTGCCTGGACAATGTGGCCAGCGTGGCGGAAAGCCCGGCCTATGCCTTTGAGCAGGCCGATATCCGCGACCGGGCCGCATTAGACACTGTTTTTGCCCGCCACCGCCCGGATGCGGTGATGCATCTGGCCGCCGAAAGCCATGTCGACCGCTCGATCGACGGGCCGGGCGATTTCATCGAAACCAATATCACCGGCACCTATCAGATGCTGGAGGCGGCGCGGAAGTATTGGCTGAAGGCGGGCAAGCCGGTGGCCTTCCGTTTCCACCACATCTCCACCGACGAGGTTTATGGCAGCCTGCCCGATGACCCCGCGGTGATGTTCACCGAAGAGACGGCCTATGATCCGCGCTCGCCCTATTCGGCCAGCAAGGCCGCCAGCGACCATCTGGTGCGGGCCTGGCACGAGACCTATGGCTTGCCGGTGGTGCTGACCAATTGCTCCAACAACTACGGGCCCTATCATTTCCCGGAGAAACTGATCCCGGTGGTGATCCTGAACGCGCTGGCGGGCAAGCCGCTGCCCATCTACGGCGATGGCTCCAACGTGCGCGACTGGCTCTATGTGGAGGATCACGCTGATGCGCTCTTGCTGGTGGTGCAAAAGGGGAAACTGGGGCGGTCCTACAATATCGGGGGCGAAAACGAGCGCGCCAACCTGGAGCTGGTGCAGACGCTCTGCGCCATTCTGGATGAAAAGCGGCCGCGCGCGGATGGGAAGCCTTACAAGGACCAGATCACCTTTGTGACCGACCGCCCAGGCCATGACGCGCGTTATGCGATCGATCCCTCCCGCATCCGGCAGGAGCTGGGCTGGCGGCCCTCGGTGACGGTGGAGGAAGGTCTGGAGAAGACGGTGCAATGGTATCTGGACAACGAGTCCTGGTGGCGGACGCTGCAGGAGCGCGACGGCGTCGGCCGGCGGCTGGGGACGGGGAAGTGAGAGCGGAAATGCCACGGAGGGCAGCCCCCGGCCGCGGGTGGGGGAGAAGCCCCCGCCCCGAGCTGAAAGCACGCCTCCGGCATGACAGGGGCGGGACGGGGGCTGCCCGGCCTAACGGCCGGGCGGTATTTTTTCCGGATAGTACTCCCCCATGCTGACCGCGCATCTGCCCTCCGGCTATGTGCTGGCACGGCTGGCGCCTGAGAAGCACCGGTTGTTGATGCCCGCCGCGCTCATTGGCGCGGTGCTGCCGGATTTTGACATGCTGTGGTTCCATTTCGTGGATCAGGGCAGCATTCATCATCACCGCTACTGGGTGCATGTGCCGGCCTTCTGGGCCGCAATTGCAGCGCTGGCACTGCCGGGCCTGGCCGTCTTTGCCAGGTCTCTGCTGGTCCCGGCGCTGATATTCTTTGCAGCCCTTTTCCTGCACATGGTTCTGGACGCCATCGGCGGCGGTATTCTGTGGGGGGCACCGTTCGACGACCGCCTCTATACGTTGGTTGCAGTGCCTGCCGCCCAAGCGCATTGGGTGCTGTCCTTCCTGCTGCACTGGACCTTTTCGCTGGAGCTGAGCGTCTGGGCGCTAGCCTTGTATCTGTGGTGTAAGGGGAGATGCGTATGATCCTGGTTTTCGGCAAGACCGGCCAGCTGGCGCAGGAGCTGGCAGCCTATGACGGCGCCGCCTGCCTGGGCCGGGATCAGGCGGATCTGAGCCATCCGGCGGCCTGCGCCGCGGCCATCCGGCAGGCGCAGCCTCAGGCCGTGATCAATGCCGCTGCCTATACCGCCGTCGACAAGGCGGAGAGCGAGGAGGCGCTGGCCAATGTGATCAACGGGGCCGCCCCCGGCGCCATGGCGGCGGCCTGTGCGGAGATGGGCATTCCCTTTGTCACCGTCTCCACCGACTATGTTTTTGACGGCAGCGGCGAGGCCCCCTGGCAGCCCGGCGATACCCCCGCGCCGCTCAATGCCTATGGGCGCTCCAAACTGGCGGGCGAGGAAGCGGTGCGCGCGGCGGGCGGAACTCACGCGATCCTGCGCACCTCCTGGGTGGTCTCGGCGCATGGCAGCAACTTTGTGAAAACCATGCTGCGCTTGGGCAAGGAACGGGAGCGGCTGACCATCGTGGCGGACCAGATCGGCGCCCCGGCGCCTGCGCGGGACATTGCGGCGGCCTGCATCGCTATGGCACGGCAGCTGATTGAGGACCCGGGCAAATCCGGCACCTATCATTTTGCAGGCCGGCCCCAGACCAGCTGGGCAGGCTTTGCGCGCGAGATCTTTGCCCGGGCCGGAATTGCCTGCGACGTTGAGGACATCCCCACCGCGGATTACCCCGCGCCGGCGGCGCGGCCGTTGAATTCACGCCTCGATTGCTCCGCGTTAGAGACTGTTTTTGGTATCCCGCAGCCGGATTGGCGGTCGGGTCTGGATGAGATTTTAAAGGATTTGGGAGAATTGGCATGACAGAGGGCAAACCCGGCATGAGGACAGTCTCCGGCCGCAAGGGCATCATCCTGGCGGGCGGCTCCGGCACCAGGCTCTACCCGATCACCATGGCCGTCTCCAAACAGCTCTTGCCGCTTTATGACAAGCCGATGATCTACTACCCGCTGTCGGTGCTGATGCTGGCAGGCATCCGCGAGATCTGCGTGATCACCACGCCGCAGGACCAGGCGCAGTTCCAGCGGCTGCTGGGCGATGGCAGCCAGTGGGGGATTGAACTCACCTATGTGGTGCAGCCCTCGCCCGACGGGCTGGCGCAAGCGTTTATCCTGGCCGAGGACTTCCTGGCGGGCAGCCCGTCGGCGCTGGTGCTGGGCGACAACATCTTTTTCGGCCACGGCCTGCCGGAGCTCATGGCGGCGGCGGACCGCCAGGCGGCGGGCGGCACCGTCTTCGGCTATCACGTGGCCGATCCGGAGCGCTATGGCGTGGTGGCCTTCGGCGCGGATGGCACCGCGCGCGAGATCATCGAAAAGCCCCCCGTTCCGCCCTCGAACTATGCGGTGACGGGGCTGTATTTCCTGGATGGATCGGCGCCTGAGCGGGCCCGCCGGGTGCAGCCCTCCCCCCGCGGCGAGCTGGAGATCACCGACCTCTTGCAAAGCTACCTGAACGAGGGCGCCTTGCGGGTGGAGACCATGGGGCGGGGCTATGCCTGGCTTGATACCGGCACCCATGGCTCGCTCCTGGATGCGGGCAATTTCGTGCGCACCCTGCAGGAGCGCCAGGGGCTGCAGGCCGGCTGCCCGGAGGAGGTCGCCTACGGGCGCGGCTGGATCACCGCCGCCGAGCTGCGGGCGCAGGCCGGGAAATATGCCAAGAACGCCTATGGCGCCTATCTGGAGCGGCTGCTGACGTAGGCAGGCTGCCGGCAAACGGCGGGCGCCGCGCCAGCGGCGCCGGGCCCAAGGCTTGCTGCGGCATCCCAGATGCCGCAGCACAGGCGCGGGAGGTCCCCGTTCCGATCCTGGATCAGACCCGTTTCAGGCCCGGATCATTCGATGACGCCAGTGCGGCTGAAGATGCCGAAGAAGTTGCCGAAGATGTTGGAGATGGTGAGCGCGTCGTTGATCGGCGACTCGGTGGCCATCACCAGATCGCCCGGGTTGATCTGGAACTGCCGCGCCGAGAACAGCCCGTCGGCAGACGTCAGATCGAGCGAGAACACCACCCGCTGCTGGCGCGGCCCGCGCACGCCGGGCGCCACCGCGGAGGCCGGGTATTCGCGCAGGATCAAAAGCCCCTTGGGATCGGCCTTGCCGTCCTGGAAGCCGCCCGCCACCGACATCGCGTCCATCGCCGACATCTCATCCTTGGTGAAGATGTGCAGGTCTTCCTCGCCGGTGGCGCCGAAGGAGAGGAAATAGCGCTCATCCTCCTCGACAAACACCCGGTCGCCGCCGCGCAAGAGGGTGTCGAGGCGGGGGTTGTTCAGCAGGATGTCGACCGAGGTGCCATAGATCGACTGGCCGCGCACCAGCCGGATCTGCGGGTTGTTGAGGCTGGAGCTGATGCCGCCGCCTGCTGAGATCAGCCCCATCACCGTGTAGTTGCGGTCGGGCATCGGATAGGTGCCGGGCTGGGCGACGCCGGAGACCAGATCGACCGAATTGCCGCGGCCCTCGGCCATCGCCAGCTGCACCTGGGCCGACGGCACCACCGGCTCCAGCGCCTCCTGCAGCTTGGCCCGGGCCAGGTCCGGGGTCAGCCCGTTGACGTTCACATCGCCCACATAGGGCATGAAGATGGAGCCGTTGGCGGCCACTTTCATGTCCTGCAGCTGCACCATCTTCTGCTCTGCCGCGGTCAGCAGCGAATTGTCGTTGCTGTCCCAGATGCTGAGCGACAAGAGATCGCCGGGCTGGATGATCTGGGTCTTGGCGCCCTGGTGCCGCGGCAGCCAGCCCAGCCGTTCCTGTTTGCCGGTGCCAGGCCAGGCCGCCACCGTCGGCAGCAGCGCCCGGTTCACCTGGTAGAGCGCGAAATTGGCATCGGCCTCGCCCGATTCTTTCAGGATCTCCTCGCTGGCCGGGGCGCCGCCGGGCAGGCGCGAGCAGGCTGCGGGCAGGAGGATCAGGCCGGCAGCGGCCAGCCAGGGAAGAAGTTTCAGCATCGGGAGCCTGTCATTGAGCTGCTCTGGGAACCGCCCCGGTTTGCCCGGGGGAACCGCTTTGATTTTTGTCCGGGCAAAGGATACTGGGCTGAGGCAGAGGGTTCAACAGAAACGGGCAGCAGCGATGGCAAATCCCGCCGTAATGGTTCTGGGCGCAACAGGGCGCATCGGCCAGCTGCTGCAGCTGTGCCCGCCTGAAGGCCTGGCGATGCGGCTGCAGGCGCGCCGGGCGCAGGCCGGGAACAGCACCGGAGACTGGCACATTTTCGATCCGCTGGCGGAGCCGGCGGCGCTGGCCCGCGCCGCAGAGGGCGCGGCAGCCATCCTCTGCCTGGCCGGGCCGGTGCCCGGACGGGGCGGTGCAGACGCGGACATGGCAGACCATATCCGCCTCGCCGAGGTGGCGGTGCGGGTCGGTGCGTCCGCCGGCGCCCGGGTGCTGCTGGCCTCCTCGGCGGCGGTCTATGGCAGCCAGCCGGGCCTGCTGGCAGAGGACGCCCCGCTGCGCCCCGCCAGTGCCTATGGCGCCGCCAAGGCGGAGATGGAGGCGCGCGCGGCGGCGCTTGGCGCGGAACTGGGGGTGCCGGTGTGTTCCTTGCGGATCGGCAATATCGCCGGGCTGGATGCGATCCTCGGCGGCTGGCGGCCCGGGTTCACCCTGGACCGCTTTGCCGATGGCCGCACGCCGCGGCGCAGCTATATCGGCGCCCGCACGCTGGCTGAGGTGCTGGCGGCGCTGCTGGCCGCGCCGACGCTGCCGCCGGTGCTGAACGTGGCGCAGCCGGGGGTGGTGGAGATGGGGGCGCTCTTGCAGGCGGCGGGCAAACCCTTTGCCGCCCGCGCCGCGCCGGCCGCGGCGATCCCGGAGGTTGCGCTGGACGCTGCCCGCCTGCAGGCGCTGCTGCCGGATCCTCTGGCGGCCGCGGACCCGCTGCGGATGGCGGATGAATGGAGCTTGTTAGAGCCTGATATGGCAAACGGATAATCTTGGAGCACATAATAACATGACCTGGCGCAAACGGCTGTTCGACCTGTTTTTTGCCACCCTGCTGATCGCGGTGCTGGGCCCCATCCTGCTGCTGCTCCTGCTGTGGCTCTTGTGGAAGGAGGGGCGGCCGCTGTTCTATGTGGCGGAGCGGATGAAGGGGGTGGACCAGCCCTTTATGCTGTGGAAGCTCAGGACCATGACCGTGGTGGACACCGATACGGGCGTGTCGGGCGGCGACAAATCCGCCCGCATCACCCGCACCGGCGACTGGCTGCGCTCCAGGCGGCTGGATGAGTTCCCGCAGCTGTGGAACATCCTCAAGGGCGACATCTCCTTTGTCGGGCCGCGGCCGCCGCTGCGCCAGTATGTGGAGGCCAACCCCGAACTTTATGCAGAGGTGCTGAAATCGCGCCCCGGCGTCACCGGGCTCGCCTCGATCACCTATCACAAGCATGAGGCGGCGCTCTTGGCGCGCTGCGAAACCTCCGAGGAGACGGATGCGGTCTATTCCCGGCTTTGCGTGCCGGCGAAAGCGCGGCTGGACCTGATCTACCAGCGCCACCAAAACATGTGTTTCGACTTTGACATCGTGTTTCAGACCATTGGCAATATCTTCCGCCGGGGGTAGATGGATATTGAGCGATTCACGCATAGCCTGCGCCGCCGGACCAATGCAGGATTGGCGGGGAAACCGGGGCTGCCCGGCGGTTTTCCGCCGCTGCCCGTTTTGCGGGACAGGGGAAACCGGTTATGATAGGAACTGTGTTTAATGGGCCGCGCACCGGATTTCAGCGCCTTGGGCCATATTTGCTTTAGGGTTTTTATGCTATCCGGCAGTGGAGGCGCTGCCCCGGGGGGGCAAATGGATATAACAGGACAAGAATGCGGGCATTCGAGGGCAGGAAAACATGTATAATCTGATCAGTGCGTTGTCGCGCCGGCAGAAATCCTATGTCTTCCTGGCTGTGGACCTGGCACTGCTGCCGCTGGCGCTGCTGTTCACCCTGCAGGTGCAGCCGCTGCCGGATCCGGCGCTGACCACCCTGGTGTCGCTGATGCCGGTGCTGCCCTATGTGCTGGCCGCCGCCGCTGTGATGGCCCTGTGGCTGGGGCTGCCGTATGTGCAGCTCAACGCCTATGAGCGCCACGCTGCGGTACAAAGCGCGCTCTTGGCAGGCGGCACTGCGCTGGGGCTGGCGCTGCTGACGGCCGTCTTCGGGTCGGCCCTGCCGCCCGGCACCCATGTGGTGTTTGCGATCTGCTATTTCCTGTCCATGGTGGTGACGCGCGCGGCAATGCTGCAGCTAGTGCTGATGATCTACCGCCGCGCCAATCCGCGCTGCCGGGTGCTGATCTACGGGGCCGGCAATACCGGCACCCAGCTGGCGCAGGCGCTGAAGGCGCATGACGGCATCGATCCGGTCGCTTTTGCCGATGACAATTCCTCCCTGCAGGGGCTGACCCTGGTCGGGCTGCCGGTGTTTGCCCCGGCCCGGATCGGCGAGATCGTGCAGTCGCGCCAGATCCGCCGGGTGCTTTTGGCGATGCCTTCGCAAACCCAGCCGCGCCAGGCGCAGATCACCCAGCGGCTGCAGCAGCTGGGGCTGGAGGTGCAGGCGCTGCCCTCCTTTGCCCAGCTGATCGGAGAGGAGGCGCTGGTCGACAAGCTGACACCGGTGGCGCCGCAGGCGTTCCTGGGCCGGGCCGCCCGCGACGTGCCGCTGAAGGAGGCGGCGGGCTCCTATCAGGGCAAGACAGTGCTGGTCTCCGGCGCCGGCGGCTCGATCGGCTCGGAACTGTGCCGTCAGGTGCTGGCCTGCCGCCCGGAAAAACTGGTGCTGTTCGAACTGAGCGAACTGGCGCTTTATACCGTGCATCAGGAGCTTGGCCCCCTGGCCGAGGCGGCGGGCATCGAACTGGTGCCGGTGCTGGGCTCGGTCACCGATCCGCGCCAGGTGCGGATGGTGCTGAACAAGCACGGGGTGCAGGTGCTGCTGCATGCTGCCGCTTATAAACATGTGCCGCTGGTCGAGGCGAACCCGCTGCCGGGCCTGGCCAACAACGTGTTCGGCACCCAGACCCTGGCGCGCGCCGCCGCAAGGGCAGGGGTCGAACGCTTCATCCTGATTTCCTCGGACAAGGCGGTGAATCCGGCCAATGTGATGGGCGCCTCCAAGCGGATGGCGGAGCTGATCGTGCAGGACCTGGCCACCCGCCACGGGCAGAAACACGGGCAGAAAACCGTGTTCACGATGGTGCGCTTCGGCAATGTGCTGGGATCAAGCGGCTCGGTGGTGCCGCTGTTCCAGGAGCAGATCAGCCGCGGCGGCCCGGTCACCGTCACCGACCCCAACGTGCGCCGCTTCTTCATGACCATCAGCGAGGCGGTGCAGCTGGTTTTGCAGGCGGGCGACATGGCCCAGGGCGGCGAGGTCTTCGTGCTGGACATGGGCGAGCCGGTGCCGATCCTGCAGCTGGCCCGCCAAGTGATCGAAAGCGCCGGCCACAGCGTGCGCGACGCCGAAAACCCGGAGGGCGATATCGCCATCGAGATCATCGGGCTGCGCCCCGGCGAGAAGATGGAGGAGGAGCTGACCCTGAGCGAGGAGCTGGTCCATACCCGCCACCAGAAGATCTTCTGCGCCCGCGAAACCGTGCTGTCGGAGATCGAGGTGGCCGGCTTCCTGCGCAGCCTGCGCCAGGCGGTGGCGGCCGGTGACGAGGCGGCGGCGCGGCGGGTGATCCAGCGCTGGGTCGAGGGCTATTGCCAGCCGCCGGAGGCGGGCCGCAAAAGCTCCTGAGCCTGAAAAAGTCCCAATATTCAGAGCCGTATATCCGGCCCGGGTCCGGCCACCATGCGGCCCCGGTGCGGCCTTGCGGCTGCACTGGCGGCGAAACCGCTGCCGCCGGGCGACGCGGCAATTGATCCGCCCCCGCCATCCATGCTCTAAGCAGGGCAGCAGGTGAGAAGGCCGGGGCAGTGAGACCCGGCACAGGCAGTTCCAAAAGGCAGGTTTCCCGTGACCGCGATCAAGACCCTTCTGCACAGGACCGGGCCGCTGGCTGACTATCAGGCCAAATTCCGGGCCAAATCGCTGGCCGCACCGGCCGCGGTGCTGTGCCTGGCGGCCCAGCCGGGCCTGGCGCTGGGGCCGGAGATCACCCGCGCAGGCCATGGCGCCGCACCGGGCACCGAGGCGGCGGCGCCGCGCCTGAAACCGCTGCCGCCGCCCAGCCTCAACTTCTATGGCAGCCCCGGCATCATCGACATGCCAAGCGCCGAAATGCTGCCCGACGGCCAGTATGCGGTCACCTATTCCTGGTTCGGCGGCACCTCGCGCTACAACATCACCTTCCAGGCGCTGCCCTGGCTCAGCGCCTCATTCCGCTACAACGGCATCCAGGACCTCGGCCTGTTCGGCTTTGACACCTATTACGACCGCGGCTTTGACGTGCGCGCGCGGCTGTGGCGCGAGCGGCGCTGGCTGCCGGAGGTCACCCTGGGGCTGCAGGACTTTGCCGGCACCGGTGTCTATGCGGCGGAATATTTTGCCGCCACCAAGCGGTTCGAGGCCGCCGCCCTGGGCTGGGGCCGCGCGCCCGGGCGGCTGAAGCTCACCGCCGGGTTGGGCTGGGGGCGGCTGGGCAGCCACGGCGCCATCGGCGCGACCGGCGGCACCCGCCCCTCTTTTGTCGGCGGCAGCACCGGCGGCAAGCTGGCCACCGACCAGTGGTTCCGCGGCGATGTGGCGCCCTTTGCCGGCTTTGAATGGCAGCCCGATGCGCGCTGGAGCCTGAAGGCGGAATATTCCACCGACGCCTATGAGACCGAAACCGAGGTCTCCGACGTGTTCGAGCGCAAATCCTCGCTCAACTACGGGGTGGAATACCAGTATTCCGACCGGCTGCGCCTGGGCGCCTATTACCTCTACGGCTCGGAGATCGGCTTTACCGCGCAGATCCAGCTCAACCCGAACCAGCCGCCGACCCCGATGGCGGTGCCCGCGCCGCATCCCGTCATCCCGCGCACCCAATGGGCGACGCAGGACAGCCACTGGCGCCAGGACTGGGCCGCCAGCGAAACCAAGACCCGCCAGATCCGCGACTTGGCGGCTGAGGCGCTGAAGGCGGACGGGCTGGTGCTGGAGGCGATCACCTTTACCGGCACCACGGCCGAGCTGCGCTACCGCAATTCCCGCTACCGCTCGGCCTCGCAGGCGGCGGGCCGCGCCGCCCGCGCCCTGGCCCAGACGCTGCCGCCGTCGGTGGAGACCTTCCGCCTGGTGCCGGTGCGCCGCGGCCTCGGCCTTGCGGCGATCGAGATCCGCCGCTCCGATCTGGAGGCGCTGGAGTTCGATCCGGAGGCGCCGGACGCGCTGTTTGCCGCCGCCGGGGTGCAGGATGCCGGGCCGCTGCCGGAAGACGCGATCTTCTCGGGCGAGCTGTACCCGGCCTTTGCCACCTCGGTCAGCCCCTATACCAAACCGGCCTATTTCGACCCGGAGCAGCCGTTCCGGCTGGATGCAGGGCTTGATTTCGCCGCCTCCTATTCGCCCGCGCCGGGCTGGCGCATCGCCGGCACCATCCGCCAGCGCATCTGGGGCAATGTGAAGAACGGACGCGCCTCCAACTCGGTGCTGCCGCATGTGCGCACCGACCAGGTGGAATACGCGCAGTTCGGCACCACCCTGGAAAACCTCTATCTCAGCCGCCTGTGGAAGCCCGGGCGCAACCTCTATGCCCGCGCCACCACGGGCCTGTTCGAAAGCATGTACGGCGGCGTCTCGGGCGAGGTGCTGTGGAAGCCGGTGAACAGCCGCCTCGGCCTGGGGCTGGAGGCCAATTACGTGGTGCAGCGCGACTTCGACCAGCGCTTCGGCTTCCGCGACTACCGCACCTTCACCGGCCATGCCTCGGCCTATTACGAACTGCCCAAGGGCTATCTGATGCAGATTGATGCCGGCCGCTACCTGGCGGGCGATTACGGCGGCACCTTCAGCCTCACCCGCGAGTTCGACAACGGCTTCATGGTCGGCGGCTTCTTTACCCTCACCAACGTTTCGTCCGAGGACTTCGGCGAGGGCTCCTTTGACAAGGGGTTCCGCTTCCACATCCCGGTGGACTGGCTCTTGGGCAAACCGTCCCGCTCGGGCTTCGGGCTGACCATCCGCCCGACCCAGCGCGACGGCGGCCAGCGGGTGACGGTGCCGGACCGGCTCTATGGATCGGTGCGCGAGGCCCACCGCAAGAGCCTGGAAGAACAGCGCGCGAGGTTCTGGGAATGAGCATGATCCGTTTCACCGCCGCCGCCCTGGCCGCGGCGGCGCTGCTGCTGGCGGGCTGCAGCAGGGGGCCGGAAAAGACCCCGGCAGAGCTGGAGGTGGCGCAGGCGGTGGGGGATCTGATCAGCCGCCGCCGCAATCCGCCGCCGCCGGCGGCCGAGCTGACCCGGGCGCTCTTGGACCAGCAGACCCAGGCCTATATCGAGGTCGTCATCGAGAACCGCGGGGCCAGGGCCTATCTGACCCGGGCCCTGCAGCGCCGCGACAGCCGCCCCGGGCAGATCGAGGTCTGGCGCACCCTGGACAATGTGTCGGTCGCCCTGCGCAACGGCATGGTGATTGCCACCCGCGGCCTGGGCGGCGGGCTGTTGTCGGCGCAGGTGCCGGCCGCAGACGGGGTGGCAGGCCCGGCGCATGGCGGCGCCCGGCGTTATACGGTGCGGGCAAACGGCAACGGCCAGGCGGTGCTGAACATGGCCTGCAGCCTGCACGACCTGGGCCCGGCGCCGGTGGAGATCGTCGAAATCACCCATCCCGCCCGCCATCTGCAGGAGCGTTGCGAAGGCAGCGGCGGGGTGGTGGTCAACGACTACTGGGTTGATTCCCGCCCCGGGCGCAATCAGATCTGGCAATCGCGGCAATGGGCCGGGCCGGAGACGGGTTATGTAAAAATCCGCCAGCTGCGGCTCTGATGCGGCGCCATTTTCCGCCCGCTTCCCGCGGCTTTGCGGCAACGGGCGGAAAAAATTCGCGGCGCAAACCGGATTTCAAGAGTTTTGCAGCTATTCCATGCGTTGAAATGGACAACAGCCTCCCATAAGGTCGCCTCAACGCACCTTTCCACAGTTCTCCAAAGGAGTTTGAAAATGAAAAATCTTCTGACTGCCCTGACCCTGGCCGCACTGGCTTCGGCAACCGCCGTGTCCGCTCAGCAGGCCCCGGCTCCCGGCGCGGAAACCGGCGCTGGCGCCGGCGGCTCCGGCGGCATGGGCATGGGCGTTGCCGGCGGCCTGAGCGCCGGCGCCGTTGCAGGCGTGGTTGCAGGCCTGGTTGTGCTGGGCGTGGTCGCTAACGACGACGACGAAGTCGGCACCACCACCACCACCACCACCACCAACTAAGAGCTTTGCCGCGCCGCGGGCGCGGGCATGGTTTCAGGGAAACGGGCCTTTCGGGGCCCGTTTTCTGTTGCAGGGTTGCAGTTGCAAGGCTCTCTGCCCGGATCGCCGAATTGCTTCCCAGCTGGAAACCCGCCCCCGGTGGTGGAGGCGGCACGCGGGGTCGCGCTCATCGTTGCGGTCACGGTGATGGCGGAGGGTGGCGACTTCACTCGGTTCTAAAGCCTGGGCCAGCTGATGACCTGTCTCGGTCTCACCCCGTCCGAACACTCCTGCAGGTCAAGCGTGCGCCGTGGCGGGATGGCCAAGGCAGGCAGCGGTTTGGCCCGGCGCGGGCTAATCGAGGGCGCCTGGAGTTACCAGATACATCTCTGGGCAGGCCGTGCCCGCGCGCGATGCGGTCCATTCAGAGGGGAGCTCATGGCTGACGTTGCATGACAGCTTTACTTGACTGATCAGTCTCTTGATACCACCCTGATAGCACCGCCTGTGTTTAATGAGTGATGTTGGCAACCATGAAGGGGCGGAACTTTTGCTTGGGCTGCCGCGGTTATTTGGGGGAGTTCAAGAATTGGCGCCTGACAAGATCGAAGCGATTCAGGGGCTGCGTGCTGTTGCGGCTATTTTTGTTATTTTGTTCCACTGGTCTTTTCTTTTTTTAGGCTGGTCGGGTGTCTGGGTTTTTTTCGTCATTTCGGGATTTGTGATCACCCGGTCATTGATCAGTTTAGATAAGGCCGACAATCTGAGTTCCTCAAAGCTTGGAATATTTTACCGCCGCAGAGCTCTGCGAATCCTGCCACTCTATTTTGCCGTCGTCTTAGCGGGAATCGTGATCCTTATACTCGAGGATCCGAGTGGTGAACGCCTTTGGGAGCTGCGCATGACCTTCGTGGCGTTGGCCACAGCGACGGTAAATTTTTATCGAATGACGCCCGGATACGAGGTCAACCTGATCTTTGACCATTTCTGGAGTCTTTCGATCGAGGAGCATTTCTATATTCTTATGCCGCTTGTGTTCCTATACCTCAGCCGACGCTGGCTGACATTTTTTTTGTTCGCGTGTGTGGTCATTTCGCCGCTGGTGAGGGTCGGCATTGCAGCGTACTTTGGGACGCCGGGTTCGGGAGAGCTGGTTTATCAGTTCTCTCTTAGCCATTTCGACGCCTTTTCTATCGGTGCATTCATCGCGCTGAACGAGGCACGGATCCGGCAAAGGCAGTTGCATGCGCCCTGGCTGTTGCTTGCAGTCTTTGGCTCTTCATTAGTCTGGATAATTCTTGGAGCGGAAAGCTGGACACCGGGTGGCATCCTTCAGAATTTCGCTGCCTCTTTTTCGGTCAACGCAGAGGGAGCAGGGCGGCCGCTATTGACATATGCGGTGATGACCTACGGTTCCGGGGCGGTCATACTGTGCGTTCTGGAAGGGCGGCGATGGCTAGTAGCACCGTTGAGCACCCGTTTTATGATCTACACTGGTAATCTGTCCTATGGGCTGTATCTCATCCACGTACCCCTGCAATATCTCTTCAATAAGGTTTGGGGGGTTACATACCTGCTGCCGGTTGGTGAACGTTTGCTGCCTTTTGCGCTCTATATCGTAACACTCTATGGGCTTGCTCATCTGAGCTATTTCTATTTTGAAAAACCGTTTCAAAGGCTGGGCAGGCCGATTGCCCGGAAAGGGTTGCGAAGAAACAGCCTGTTATAATGCATAGGCTTAGATGGGGTATTCGGGGCATCGTGCGGCCGCTTCATGCAAGGCCGGTAGCCAAAAGTTGTAAGTGCTAACAAAGCGAGGCATTTTGGTTTGGAAAAGCGTGTCTGAGACATCCCGGCTGTTTGTTACTTTTCTTGGAGGCAGAGTATTATGCACGTAAATTACAGATTCCTCGTTGCTGCCGCGGGCGTGGAGAAGCCGGAGAGAGGCACTTTACTGGATGTCGGCTGCGGTAAGGGAGATATGGTCCGTCTCGCTGCAGAAGATGGCTGGGCAGCACGCGGAATAGAGTATTTCGGCGCCGGTAGCGGCACGACTATCAGGGGCGTATTACAGGAGCGCGGCCTGCTCGGCGACACGGTCCTGGAGTATGATGGGCTGCATTTTCCGTTTTCCGATGATAGCTTCGATATTGTGCTGTCGAACCAAGTTTTTGAGCATGTACCCGACCTAAACCCTCTGCTAAGTGAAATCGCACGGGTGCTGAAACCGGGGGGAACACTCATATGCACGTTTCCTTATCAGGGAGCGATCCGAGAGGGGCATTCCAACGTACTTTTTGCCCACTGGTTCCCGAAATCGTTCATGCGCGAAGTATGGCTGCTGATGTTCCGCTGCATGGGAATCGGGCGGCTGAAAGGAAAACGAACCCGCCGGCAATGGGCCCGGTTTTTCAATGAATGGCTTAACGAAAACACGTTTTACTTGGGCTGGCGCGATGTTCAGAACGTATTTGGAAAAAATTTTGGACGTGTCGAGCATCGCGAAGCGGCGTATATGGGATACCGGCTTACTGACCGGGGGCGCCCCGAACTAGGCAGGTTAGCACAGTGGCATCTATTTGCACCACTGACCGTGTGGATAGCACGAAAGTTCGGAAGCTTGGTGATTTATGCGCGTAATTGACTGCGAAACGGCACTTTAACCGCGTGGCATAGTTGCCCGAACCGGCGGCGCTCTTTTGCAACCGTCTTCCGCTTGGTATTGGGCGCTACCGCTTTTGAGTTCACGTGCCGAAGCATGGCGGTGCCCAGCGTCTGCTTGGCCAAAAGCTTCACCGGCTTGACGGCCGGTGCTTCAAGATCGCACAGCCGCCGGCGCCAGAGGGGGCCATGCTGTCATACTTTTTCATGTATTTGTGGAACGAGCCTTGGCTGATCCCGCAGCGCTTCCAAGCGCCTGTCTTCATCTGTACATCCATCGGATTGGGCGGACACTGCACAAAGCTGGAGGAGATCCAGGTCAAGTGTGGCCGTCCGAATTCCTGGAACACTTCAGTCTGCCTCTACAAGATACAGCAGATGCGGTTTTGCGCGGATATGATACTATTCCGAAATGATAAACGGTGAGCGAGTGGTTAGATGACACAATTTTCCGGACCGCCAGTGTGCAGCATCGGATTGCCTGTCTACAATGGCGAAAACTTCCTTGAACAGGCTATTCAATCGGCCTTAAATCAGGATTTCGAGGATTTTGAACTCATTATTTCCGACAATGCCTCGACCGATTCAACAGAGGCGATCTGCCGCCGCTATGCGAAGGCGGATCCGCGGATCCTGTATGTCAGGCAGCCCCGGAACATCGGCGCTGCCAAGAACTACAATTACACATTCCATCTGGCCCGCGGCGAATATTTCAACTGGCTGGCCCATGATGACGTTCTGGGCCCCTCGTTTCTGCCGACCTGCCTGCAGGGGTTCGAACAGCATGGTGACGGGGCAGTCCTGGTCTACCCGTCATTCAGATATATCGACGAAGCCGAACAGGAAATTGACACCGAGGTGCCGTCATGCGTGGAGACCTCCGCCCGCACACCGGCCCGGCGGCTTTATGAAACGCTGGACCAGCTGGCGATCGTGACCTCGGTTTTCGGGATGTTCCGCCGGGACATGCTCGCCCGCACGCGCCTGATCGGCAGCTATATCGCTTCGGACTACGTTCTGCTGGCCGAATGCGCCCTGCTGGGGCATATCGTCCGGCTGAATGGCCCGCCGCAGTTTCAGCGCAGGCTGCATAAGGATGGATCGCAGCGGGCCAACAAAACGCCGGATGCGGTGGCAAAATGGTTTGACCCGGATGCAGTAGCGGATCCGCGCCCCGCACGCCGACTGTCACGGGAATATCTGAACTCCCTTTGCCTGACCCCGGGCCTGACCACACCAGAGCGGTTGTCAGCCCTGTTGTTTTTGACAACACAGCGACTGAAACTGAAGGCGCAGGTCCGCAAGAAACAGCGGGTGCAGCAACGCTTGAAGAAGCCCGCGGTCTAGCAGGCCGCTGAAGTAGTCAGGCCAGCGGGACGCTGTTCTCTCTGAGGGGGCTCTCTTGTCTCCCTTCCGGATCGGGCGGCTGGAAGCAGGCTTGTGGTCACCTCATACAGCCTCATGCCGCCAGCAAGCGGGGCAGCCGGGCGAGATTTCCAGCGGCGAGCGTCAGGATGAAACGCGACCGCACCCGTTCGACGCCGCGATGGACAGTCTGGGACATGCCGCCAGCGGTCTTAGCCCGACCAAACGCCTCCTCGATCCGCTTGCGGTGCTTCTGGGACAGGGCATAGCCTTTGTGCCGGGTTGTGCGCCCGTCGATTGCTGAATGCCGCGCCTTCATGGCGACGTGCGGGGTGACGCAGGCCTGGCGGAGATCCGCGACGAATTCGGCCGCATCGTATCCCTTGTCGGCACCCAAGGTCAGCTGCCGGGTCGATCCGGGGGAGCGGCGGTGCAACATGTCCAGCGCGGCCCTGCGTTCCGCGCGGCCGTCAGCGCGGGTCAGGTCGCCTTGAACAACCAGTCCGTGCCGGTTTTCCATCAGCGCATGCCCCATGAAGCACAGCATTGCCCCCGTGCCGGGAGATTTCTTGTAGAGCCGTGCGTCCGGGTCACTGACAGAAGCATGGGGCGCATTCGAACGTTTCTCGCCCTTGAAGTTGACCTCGGGGTTTCGGCTGCGGCGGTTGGAGCGGGGCATTTGATCGGTCTCGGTTTCGGGTCGGATGGGCTGTGCGGCAGGGGTAATGCATGTCGAAGGCGGGTCTTCCGGCCCATCATCGCCGGGCGGTGTGCCCGCTGCCTTCGGCTGGAAACTCTTCATCGACGCCCAGGCCTTTATGAGCGTGCCATCGACCGAAAAGTGGTCGTCGACAGGAGTGGCGCGACCTCGTGATGCGCCAGGATCGCCGCCATCACCTTGTGCGACATATCGGCTGTCAGCAGCCGGTCGCGGTTCTTGGTGAAGACGGTGGGAACCCAAACAGGGTCATCGATCCCGAGGCCGACAAACCAGCGGAACAGCAGGTTATATTGCATCTGCTCCATCAGTTGCCGCTCGGAGCGGACCGAAAACAGGATTTGCAGCAGGCTCGCCCTGATCAGCCGCTCCGGCGGGATCGAGGGGTGGCCGAAACCAGTGTAAAGCGCCTCGAAATCGGCATCCAGGCTGGCCAGCGCGTCGTTGACTACCTGCCTGATCTTGCGGAGCGGGTGCCGCGCGGGGATGCGCTCTTCCAGATCGACATAGCTGAAAAGCGATCCGCTCGCTTCATCCGTCCCGCGCATCATCACACCCCGCCGAAGTTGTGCTGAGGGTGAATCATGTTCCTCAGACCGCGTCGAGAGCCGACTTCTTCAGCAGCCTGCTAGGGTTAGGCCTGCTGCGGACCGCCAATGCCGGCAGGTTTTCTGTTCCAGAATTGCAGAGGCAGAGTTTCAGCATCGGCGGTGCGGGAGACATGCGGCCTGAAAAGCTGCGATTCGCAATTGCGGATCTTTGTCTTGTGGGCCGGACGCCGATCTCTGCCGAACAACGGCCAAGCAGTTTTGCGTGCAGGGTTTTTGCTTGCTCTGTTGCCTTAAGCCCCGCGTCCACTGGTGTGACGCGAGGCAGGATACACCCGCTCCACTGTTACATAACAGCCCCGCTTTTTCCCAGACTTTCAACGCCTGCCCTTGAGCGGGTTCCTGCCGTTGCGCGGTTATTTGCGGACGGTTTACGGGGCGAGCGGCTGAAATAAGCCGGCTTCCCGCCCGGATCTGATCGGGGGTTTCCGCACGGGGCGGCGGCAATTAGGTCGCTGCCAGGTTTTACCAGTTCGCTGTCCGGCGGTGAGGGAACAGAGATATCTGCGGCGCCCGGGATCTCCCCCGGTGCTTCAGGCCCGTCTTCATGACCCGCCTCCGGTCAGTGCTGTTTCGCAATGTAAGAGTGTCGGCCGCACCGCTGCGCGGCTGATCGCCAGTGAAAGGAAATCACATGACCGTTTGGCATTCGTCTGACCTCGGCTGGTCCGCGGGTCAGGATGTCTCCAGCGCGTTTGCGTCGCTGCTGTCGAGCAACAAGTTCAAAGCCGGGGATACGCTGGTTCTTGAAGACACCTTCAAGATCTCGGGGTCGAACCTGCGGCTGCCGGAGAACTTCACGCTGACCGCCGAGCAGGGCGCGGGCCTGGATGTGCGCACCACCTCGGCCACCGACACCTCGGCGCTGTTCATCCTGTCCAGCGGGGTCACGGTGGACAATGTCACCTTCGACGTGGTGAACGCGCCCCAGACCGGCTACCGCGGCGCCAACCCGGTGTCGGGCACCGATTACCACACCAAGCGCGTCCTGGTCGTCGACGGCGATGGGGTGAGCGTCGAGAACAGCGCGTTTTCCGGCAATGTCTCGATGCACATCGATGTGCAGAACGGCGACCGGTTCACCCTGGACGGCACCGCCTTTGAGGGCGGCTTCTATCAGGTCCGCATCGTGGGCGGCGATGACGCCACGGTGACCGGCAGCCACTTTAAGAACTCGCTGGGCGACGGCATCAAGACCACCGCCACCCCCACCGGCGACGGCCCCGAGCGGATGACAGTGTCCGGCAGCTTCTTTGAGGGCAACCACCGCGACGGGATTGACTCGGCGGGCGGCTTCAAAGACGGCAAGGTCCTGAATACGGTGTTCTACGACAACGGCGTCAGCGGCATTGACATCAAGAGCCTGTACTATATCAGCTCCGATTTCGACCCCAGCAAGCAAAACAGCAACATCCGCATTGCAGGCAGCGAGTTCATCGACAGCCCTAACGGGGTTGTTGTCACCGTGCTCAACCGCAACGGCCTGCTGACCGAAAGCAACGGGCATATGATGCCGCATGACATCCATGTCAGCGACACGATCTTCGAAAACAACGCCTCCACCTATACAGGCGCCTTCCTGATCAAGGACGGCTACGACATCACCTGGGAAGGGGTTTCTCTGCTCGGAAACGTCGGCGAGATGCGTTTCCTCGGTGCCGAAGGCCCCAGCCTTTCCGGCACCAATATCGGCGGCGACATTGAAACCACCGGCGCGGCGCGGAAACTGTCCGCCAGCGAGCTGTGGTCCGGTTCTGCCGGCCCGGTTGCAGGCGGCGGGTCCGGCGGCGGCACAACACCTGCGCCTGAGCCCGAGCCCGCTCCTGAACCTGAGCCCGAGCCGGCCCCGGAGGAAGACACTTCCGTCCCGGCCGGAAGCGGGGAACTGCTGTTCCAGCGTTCGGGCGCAATGGAGTTCAACGGAACGGCCGCCAATGTGATCGAGGTGGCGCCGTCCGCCGGCACAAAGGCCCAAGCCGCAACGATTTCCTTTGAGTTCAATGCGGACAAGGTCAGCGGCACCCAGGGGCTTGTGTCCAAGGATGCCCGCGGCACAACCGTGAACGACGGCCATTTCACCTCCTACATCAAGGACGGCACCTTGCACGTCCGTTACCAGGAAGGGGCGGCCTCCAAGACGCTCAAGATGGAAGGCATTGAGGCGCACAAGGACTATGACGTGCGCACCAGCTTTGGCGACGGCCAGGTGTCCCTGTGGGTCAATGGTGAGCTGGCCAGCACTGCCGCCTTTGACGTGGACTGGCTGGACAACAACGAATTCCTGCAGATCGGTGCAAACGGCTGGGCCAGCGCGTCCGGCGAGGCCGGTTTCCGGAATGCCTTTGACGGAACCATCTCGAACGTCGGGATCACCGAAGGATTCAACACCGCAGCGGCCGGCGGCGGTGAAACCGGGACCGGCACGGACTCTTCCGTGGAGGATACGGGCAGCCAGCAGCCGGGCTCCAGCCTGCCTGCGCTTTCCGACGTCTTCGAGCTGGATGGCCCGGTGGAGTTCGACGGCACGAAGGGCTCGGTGCTGGAGTTTGCGCCGGACCAGGCCCTGCAGGCTGAAGCCGCCGAGATCTCCTTCATCTTCAATGCTGATACCGTCAGCGGTCGCCAGGGGCTGGTCTCAAAAGATGCCTATGGCGCCGATGTCGATGACGGGCATTTCACCAGCTACATCAGCAATGGCTCGCTTTTTGTGCGGTTCCAGGAAGGCAATGCGTCGGAAACCTTCGAAGTCACCGGCATTGAGGCGGACACCGACTATTCCGTCAGCGCCAGCTTCGGCGGCGGCAAGGTTGCGCTGCGGCTGAACGGGGAGCTGGCCGGAGAGGCGGACTTCGAGTTCGATTGGCTCGACAACGTTGAGCACCTGCAAGTCGGCGCCAACGGCTGGGCCAGTAAATCGGGCGAAGCGGGCTTCCGCGATGCCTTTGACGGCACCATCAGCGATCTGGCCATCACCACTGGCAGCGCGGCGCTGAGCGACGAGTTCCTGCTCGTCTGACAACAATGCGGTGCAGGGCACGTTCCTGCACCGCAGCTGCCCGCGGGGCGGCGCATGAAAGACCAGAGCGCAGCCGTGCTCTGCACAAGAAAGGACGGCGGCACGGGGCCTGCGGGAGCCGGCCGTTATTTCTCCGCAAACCCCTGCGAGCCCCTAGCGCCGCAAGCCATGCCGGAATAACAGTATGCCATATGCTCCAGATTCAAGGTCCAGCATGGCGATTCCTTCGTTCTTTATATCAGTTTGCGCAATGTGGATTTCCGCATTTTTCCTTTGGTTGTTTTTAGAATTAACATTTATATTTTCGGTTGCAATTGGCTTTCTCATTTCAATCCCTCTGTTTTTCGCCGTGCTTTTCATGGGTAAATTTGTTTCAATAAAATCAATGCCTTCAAGGGCGCGCGGGCGTATTTCTGGGGAAACCAATTAAGCCGGCGCCGTTTAAATTTTCCGGCGCGGTTTTCAGCAGATATTCCTAAAATTTTACCTTGGCAGAACGGCGGCCGGACGGCATACTTGTACCGCGGCCTGCTTGCAGTGTGTTCCAAAGGCCGCATGTGAGGGGTCTGGGGGGACTGATTTTCACAGATTCAAACGCCCATCCCGCCTGTTTTCAGGGCTGGATTATTTGTTTCGGGCAGCCGGTTTCTGTGCTCTCCCTGTTTGGGTTTAGTAGACGGTTACAAGTTAAATGAAAAATGGTGTTATGTTAAAGGTCGCCGCCAAGAGGTATTATTACCCTGGCGGAGAGGGGGAAAATCTTTCGGGGGCGTTCACCCGCGCAGCGAAACGGCGCGCCTACCTGATTTCCAAACGTGCGGCGGATATCCTGATCAGCCTGGCTTCCCTGCCGCTGCTGCTTGGGATTTGCTGTGTTCTGCTGTGCCTGAACCCCTTCCGGAACCCGGGGCGGCTGTTCTTCCTGCAGCAGCGCTGCGGCCGCAACAGGCAGGGGTTCACAATGATCAAGTTCCGCACCATGACCCGCAGCGGCGCAGGCTGCCGGGGGGCGGATGATCCTTTGGAGACATCCCGCATCACCCCTCTGGGGCACTGGATGCGCGACACCAAGCTCGATGAGCTGCCGCAGATCCTGAATGTTCTGATGGGGCAGATGAGCCTGATCGGCCCGAGGCCTGAAATCTTCTCTTTTGCTGAAACCTACCGGCAGGCCATTCCCGGATATGACATCCGCGAAACGGTCAAGCCGGGCATGAGCGGCTATGCGCAAGTGACCCAGGGCTACACGGATTGCATCGAGATGGCCCGGGAGAAACTCGAGCTGGACGCCCACTATGTCCGCAACATGGGGTGGCGGCTGGATCTTTTCGTATTAGTTGCAACAATCAAGATCGTGTTTGGCTGGCCGCCGCGCCTGTAACGAAAGCAGTCTTGTGCATTGTGATTTGGTATTGGTTTCAGTGAAGCTGAGCGGGGCGGCCATGGCGCGCCCTGCCGGCGTCTTTCAGAAAACAGGGCGGCCGCGGCCGCCGCATGTTCCCGGCAATTCCGCCCCGCGCCGGAGGCGCATTTCCGCACATTGCCGGAGGCCGTCATGAAAAGCCTGAAGCTGGCCCTGCGCCTGCTCACGCCGGCGGAGCGCAAGACGGCGATGCTCATCATGCCGCTCATTATCCTGAGCGGATTTGCGGACATGGTGGGCGTTGCAATGATCTTCCCCTTTCTCAAGGTGCTCGGCGAACCCGGGCTCATTCAGTCAAACAGCTACTTGTCATACGTCTACACAAAGGGCGGTTTCAGCAGCGCCGATGAGTTCATTTTTGTGCTGGGCAGCGTGTTCTTCGTCATGCTCATCGCCACCGCGGGGTTGAAGATACTGACCGTCTATGTCGCCAACCGCTGGCTGGAAGGGCGCATTCACAGCCTGTCGAAACGCCTGCTGACGGCTTATCTCAAGCAGCCCTATCCGTTCATGCTGCTGCGCAACAGCAGCGAGCTTGTGGCGAATATGCTGTCGGAGACGGCCCGCATCGTCTCGCAGATCTTCCGGGCGTTTTCAGAGTTTGTGGTCTCGGCCGTGACATTGTTCTTCCTGGTGGCGCTGCTGCTGGTGATCAACCCGTCGGTCACCCTGCTAGCGATGGGGACATTCTCAGGGCTTTATGCGGTGATGCTGCTGTCCGTGCGCCGGATCTCAACCCGGCTCGGCCTGACTATCCTCAGCACCAACCGCAAACGGCACCGGCTGGCAATGGAGGCGCTGATCGGCGGCAAACAGGTCCGGCTGCTGAACCGGGAGCGGAACTTGGTGGAACGGTATTCGGAGCCGTCGTCCGGCTATGCCAATGCGACTGCGCTGTCCAACACCGTCCGGATGGCGCCGCGGCACATCATCGAATCCGTGGCGATCGGCGGCACTGTGCTGCTGACCCTGTTTCTGTCCGCCCGCAGCGGCGGCACCGGCAGCGCCGCGATGGCCAGTATGCTGCCGACGCTCGGGGTGTTTGTCCTGGCGCTTTACCGCATGATGCCGGCGTTCCAGCGGGGCTATAACGCCTCTGTTTCCCTGCGGCTGAGCAGCGCCTCCGCGAACTCCATCCTGGAGGATTTCAAGAGTGCGGAAGACCTGCCGCCCTTGCCCAGCGCGGTTGTTCCCATGCGCTTCCGCGAGAGCATCGAGTTCAAGGATGTGTCCTTCCGCTATCCCGGCGCGGAGGAAGACAGCCTGAAAAACGTGACCTTCACGATTGCAGCGGGCATGTCCGTGGGCATTGTCGGCCGGACAGGGGCCGGCAAGACAACCCTGATGGATCTGATCCTGGGACTGCTGGAACCGGACAGCGGTGAAATCCGGATTGACGGCCGCAGGCTGTCGCACAGCGAAATCCGGTCCTGGCGCGCAAATGTCGGCTATGTCCAGCAGGACATCTACCTGAGCGATGCCACGGTGGCGCAGAATATCGCCTTTGGCGTCCCCGAAGCGGATATTGATGCCGGGAAACTGCAGGCTGCGGCGCGCATGGCGCAGATCGACGATTTCATCCTCAACGAGCTGCCCGATGGCTACGAAACCTTTGTCGGAGAGCGCGGGGTGCGGCTGTCCGGCGGCCAGCGGCAGCGCCTGAGCATTGCCCGCGCCCTTTACCCCGAGCCGGGAGTCATCGTGTTCGACGAGGCGACCAGTGCCCTCGACAACGCCACCGAGGCGCAGGTGATGGCGGAGATCTCCAAGCTGGCGGGCTCGCAGACGCTGATCATGGTGGCCCACCGGCACACGACGGTGCGCGACTGCGACATCATCCTGACGCTGGAGGACGGGGCGCTGGCATCCATCGCCGATTACGACAGCCTGTTCGGGGCCGGCACGCATATCACCGTTGCAGCCGGGGGGTGATCCGATGAGCCTTGCCAAAATCCGGGCGGGCCAAGACCGGGCAGGGCTGTGGCGGCCGGGAGGCGGCCGATGATACGCGTGGCGTTCGGATCGGTGCCGAAAGACAGCGGAACCTTCACCTTCTACCGCAACATGCGGCCTGCGCTGCTGGAGCATGGCATTGACCTGCGCTGTGTCGCGGCGGGCCGCGATCAGGCCAGCTTGACCGATCCGGCGTTTGCCGATGACGGATGCGTCCTGCTGGCTGCAAGAAGCACAAGCCTGAAGACGCAGGCCCGCGCATTTGCTGACTGGTGTGCGGCCGAACAGATAGACGCGGTGTTCGGCGTCAACTCGCCCGCCATCCTGAGCGCTTTGCCGCATCTCCCCGCACATGTGCGGGCCCTGGCCCGCTGCGCCAACGGGTTCGAGGAAGGCTACCGGCTCACTCTGGTTGGCCAGGAGCGGCTGGCGCGGATCGTGGCGCTGACGCCGCGGCTGCAGGAGGACCTGATAACCGGCTACGGCGTCAGCCCGGACAAAATTGCCCTGATCCCCAACGGGGTGCCGCCGGAACGGTTCGCCGGGGCGGCCCGGGCGGTGCGGGGCAGGGGCGGCGTCCTGACGCTGGGGTTCCTTGGCCGGCTGGAGCACCGGCAGAAAGGGGTCATGCACCTGCCTGCCATTCTGCGCCATCTCGAAGACGCCAAGGTGCCGTTCCAGCTGCAGATCGCGGGGCAGGGCAAGGACGAGGCGGACCTGCGCCGGGCGCTTGCCGGGCTGGCTGACCCGGGCGCTGTGCGCTTTCTCGGCAGCCTGTCCCCCGGGGATATTCCGGGGTTTCTGGAAGAGACGGATGTCTTTCTGTTCCCGTCGCATTTCGAAGGCTGCCCGAACGCCTTGCTGGAGGCGATGGCGGCCGGCGCTGTCCCGGTTGCCTGGCAGCTGCCGGGCATCACCGATTTCCTGATCGAGGCAGGCCAAACCGGGTTCCTGGCGGAGACTGGCGGCACTGCGGAGTTTGCCAAGCATATCGAACGCCTGGCACGGGACCGGGCGCAGCTGCAGGCGATGAGCCAGGCCGTATCGGCAGCCGCCCGCAGCCGGTTTTCGCGCGAGACATGCGTGCATGCCTATGCCGGGCTCTTTGAGGCGGTGATGTCGGAACCGCCGCCGGACTGGCAGCCTGTGCCCTGGAGCAGCTTTCAGACGCCTGCGCTGTTCCGGCAGCACCCTCTGGCCCGGTTCCTGCCGGCAAAGCAGCGCAAGGCCCTGCGCGGCGTCCTCAAGGGGCTGCGCAGGCGCCCGCCCCCCGCCGCTCCGGACCAGGCGGCGCGGCCGCGGGTTTTTCAGATCATCAACAGCATCGACATGCAACGCGGCGGCGCCGAGCGGATGGCCCGCAGCCTGCACGGCCAGCTGCAGTCGGAAGGGATCGAGGCGCATCTGGTCTCGCTGGAGGGCTTCGGGGAGGGCGGCGTGCCGGAGGGGGCGGTGTCGCTTGGGGTGAACAGCCCCTATGACCCGCGCGCTTTCAGCCGGCTGGCGGCCTATGCCAGGCGGCACATCCGCCCCAGCGACGTTGTGCATGCGCATCTGTTTCCCGCCAGCCTGTACCTGTCGCTCCTGGTGCGGGCCGGCGTGGTGGGCGCGCCGGTGCTCTTCACCGAGCACAGCACCTCGAACAACCGCAGGTCCAGCCTGTTCGGCCGGGCCATCGACAGGCAGGTCTACGGCGCCTTCAAGCAGATCATTGCAATCAGCCAGGGGGTCAGCACCGAGCTGAGGAAGGCCCGCCCCTGGGTCAAGGGGGTCACGGTGATCCCCAATGGCTGCCGCCTGTTCTTCGACAGGCCCATCCGGCGTGCGCCTAAAACTGAGCCTTTGACCTTGCTGTCGGTCGGCCGCCTGACCCCGGCCAAGAACTACGGCGCGGCCCTGGAGGCACTGGCGCAGCTGATGCCCTGCAACCTGCGCTATGTGATTGCTGGCGGCGGGCCTGAGCTTGAGGCGCTGCGCCGCACCGCCGCGCGGCTGGGCCTGTCCGAAGCGGTGGAGTTTGCGGGATATGTGCCGGACATCCGGGCTCTGCTGCAGGAGGCGGACATCTTCCTGATCCCCTCCTTGTGGGAAGGCTTCGGCCTGGCGGCGGTGGAAGGCATGAATGCGGCTTTGCCTGTCATTGCCTCTGATGTTGCGGGACTGCGCGAGGTTGTCGGCCCCGACGGGCAGGCCGCCCTGCTGGTCGATCCGGGGCAGCCTGCCAGCATCGCGACTGCCATCCGCTGCCTGGCGGACTCCCCGGATTTGCGTAGGCAGCTGGGGCAAAACGGCTTTGAGCGGTCGCAGAGCTTCAAAATCGAAGACTTCGTGAGCGCCCACCTGAATCTATACGCCAAAGTGAGGCACGGCTATGGCCTATAGACCTCACCAGACAACCCCGGGCATCGGCCTGTTCGCCGTCTTCGTGTTTGTCCTCGTTGCGGTGCCCAGGCTGAATATCAAACTGGGCCCTGTGCCTGTCTACATGATCGATCTGCTGATCCTGATGCTGATCCTGAAGGCGCAGAGCCTGCCTGCGGTCCGGGGGCGCCGGATGTTTTCCACAACCGTCAAGGTGATTCTGTCTCTCGCACTCGCCAGTGAACTGATCGGGATCCTGACCTTCGGCACCTTGCAGGATTCCTTGTATATTTCCATCCGCACCTGCCTGGCCTTCAGCGTTTTCTTCATCACCGGCCTGATGGTGCGGACGCCGCAGGATGTGTCCGTGATTTTACGCGCGGCGGTGCTGGGGATGCTGGTCACCGCGTCCTTGATGATCCTCACTTCGCTGCCGATGACGCGGGTCTTCGTTGTGGACCTGGTGTTTTCGAACAAGTTCCTTGAGCCCGCCGCGGACGGGGTGGGCGCGCATTACAGCGCCGGAGACAGCGGTGTCCGCGGCCGGACCTTGGTCGGGGTTTCGATCCTGGGCGCCTCATTCATCAATGTATGCTGGCCGCTTGCGGCGCTGCTGCTGCGCTGGCCGTGGCGGCTTGGGCCGGCCTGGCGGGGGATCACGCTGACCGCCTGCCTGCTGGCGCCGATGGGGGTTGTGATGAGCTATTCCCGAGGGCCGATCCTGGGCAGCCTGCTCATCCTGCTGACGGTGTTGCTCTACGGGCTCAAGCATGTGCGCCGGGGGATTTTGCTTCCAGTCGCGGTCTGCACCACCGTCATTCTGGCCGTGGGCATTTCCTCCCAGCTCTTTTTCTTTGACCGCCTGTCGAACCGCAGCCAGGCGATCTTGGAAAATCCCTACCAGGATGAGCGCGAAAGCGAGCGTATCCTGGCCTATATCGAGCCGCTCCAGCACGTTGCCGAGGAGCCGCAGTTCCTGCTGCTGGGGGAGGGGATCACCGTCAGGTATTCGGAGCCCCGGGCGGTTCCTGAGCAGGCCGGCAAGGCGACGCATGCCACATTTGCGATGGCATATTACAGCTATGGGATGCTGGCTGCGCTCCTGTACGGCGCCGTGGTGCTGAATGCGTTTCACGCCACCCGGCAGCTCGCCAGGCGCAAAAACTCCTTTACGGGATTGCTGTCGCAGTCGCTGCTGCTGTCCGTCGTCGCCCTGCTGCCGTGGGTTGCGTTCGGGCATGCTCCGGTCTCGACGCCGCGCGGTGCAATGCTTTTCTTCCTTGTCATTGGACTTATTTCGTCTCTTGCGAACTTTTCCGAAATGCCGCGGCGGGTCAAACCAGCGAAACGGAGGTCTCATGCCCAGCATCGTGCTCCTGCTTTCAGATAAGCGTTCTGGCTCAACGATGTTCCAGGACGAAATCTGCCGGCATCCTGCCGTTCAGACCGTGCCCTATTCGCCGCATTCCAATCTGGAGACCCACTGGTGGCTGACGGCCGCGGTGCTGCTGCGGCGCCCGGATCAGCTGTTCAGCTCGGGGCAGGCATATGGCGGCTATGGCAGCCGGGCGAATGCGCGCGCCTATATGGTTGATCTGCTGGCGCAATGCGTGCCGGAGTTCCAGCCGCCCGCAGACGACCGGGCGCTTGTCTTCGAGGGCTGGGAAGCCTTGTGCCAGACCTATGCGCGCCCGGTGTTCTTTGAAAAATCGCCGCAGTTCCTTGCCAACTGGGCGGCGCTGAGTCTGATCCTGGAATGGATGCAGACCACCAAGCTTGATGTGAAGATCGTGGCCATGGTCCGCAACCCGCACGGCACGATTTATTCCGCCGCCGCGCTCTTCGGCACGGATCCGGGCAAGCGGCAGTACGGCTGGCTCGAAATTTGCCGCAATTTGCTGGCTTTTGAACAGATGCTACCCGAAGGCAGGCTCCTGACGGTCCGCTATGAGGATCTGGTGCAGGCGCCTGTTGAAGGCTTCGCCGGAATCTGCCGGTTCATCGGCATAGAGCCCGACCCCCGGGTCGGCTCCGGCACACATGCGAAATCCTCTGAAAAATGGAAACAGGACGGCCGCTACACTTTGCAGCTTGATCCCGCGGTTCAGCAGATCGCACGGCACTTCGGCTACAGCAGCGCAGACCTGGCCAACCCGCTGGAGGCCGGTGCAGGCGGGCCGCTGAATACGCCCAAGCGCCGGTCGCCCCGGCTGCGCGTCAACCGGCTCAGGGACAGGTTTGTGCAGCCGGTCCTGCTCCGCTTCCGCAGGGCCTTTGGCCGGAAACGGGCAAAAGACGATTCACTTAGGAACCCAGGTGTGGAGTCATAATGAGTATCAACAAACAGGTATTGGTGACAGGCGGCGCAGGTTTTATCGGGTCTCATCTGATCGACCGGCTGATAGCGGATGGCGCCGACGTCTTGTGCGTCGACAATTTTTACACCGGAACAAAACCGAACATCTATCACCTGAAGAACAACGTGCATTTCGAGCTGATACGCCACGATGTCACGTTCCCGCTCTATGTCGAGGTGGACGCGATCTACAATCTCGCCTGCCCGGCCTCTCCGGTCCACTACCAGCACGACCCGATCCAGACCACGAAAACCAGCGTGCATGGCGCCATCAACCTGCTGGGGCTGGCCAAGCGCCTCAAGTGCCCGATCCTGCAAGCCTCCACCAGCGAAGTCTACGGCGATCCCAAGGTGAACCCGCAGCGGGAGGACTACTGGGGCAATGTCAATCCGATCGGCCCGCGGTCCTGCTACGACGAGGGCAAGCGCTGTGCGGAAACGCTGTTCTTCGACTATCACCGGCAGACCGGGCTGGATGTCAAAGTGGCGCGCATCTTCAACACCTATGGCCCCAGAATGCATCCCAATGACGGGCGCGTGGTGTCGAATTTCATCGTGCAGGCGCTGAAAGGCGAGCCGATCACGCTGTTCGGCGACGGGATGCAGACCCGGTCGTTCTGCTATGTCAGCGACCTTGTCGAGGCGATCGTGCGCTTCATGGGGGCGGGCCCCGGCTGCCATGGCCCGATGAACCTGGGCAACCCGGTCGAGATCACCATCCGCGAGCTGGCGGAGCGGGTGGTGGAAATGACCGGCTCGCAGTCCGAGATCGTCTACCGGCCGCTGCCGCAGGATGACCCGATGCAGCGCCGCCCGGATATTTCGCTGGCCAAGCGCGAGCTGGACTGGGCGCCCTCGGTTCCGCTGGAGGAAGGGCTGAGCAAGACAATCAGCTATTTTGACGGCCTGCTGTCCGGACCGGGCGCGGGTCTCGCCAAGGCGGCCCGATGAGCCCGTTTGAGCGCGCCCCCGCCACCCTGGGCGTTGTGGCCATCAGCTACAACGAGGAAGAGGATCTGCCCGGGTTTCTGGCCAACCTGATCGGCTGGGTCGATGAGATCATCATTGTGGATGACGGCTCGACCGACCGCACCGAAGAGATCTGCGCGGCGGCGGGCGGCAACGTCCGGTTTCTCCGGTCGCCGCGCAAGCCCGGCGAATATTACAGCGATCAGCGCAACAAGGGCATCGACGCCGCCGCCAGCGACTGGCTGCTGCATATGGATATCGACGAGCGGGTCTCCCGCGAGCTGGCCGGCGAAATCCGGGACGCCATCAAGAATGAGCAGATGGACGGCTACCGGTTCCGGCGCCTCAATCATTTCATGCACCGGCCGATGCAGGGCGGCGGCTGGCAGGACTGGAACCTGATCCACCTGGCCCGGCGCGGCTTGTTCCGCTTCGGCGGCATGTTCCACGAGACCTGCCACCTGGATGCCCCCGCGCAAAGGGTCGGCCAGCTCAGCGGCAAGATGATCCACTTCAACGAGCATAACTTCGAAAAGCGCCTGAAGAAGAGCTCCACCTATCTGGAGGAGGTCGTCAAGCACGTCGAGGAGAGCAAACGGCAGATCCGCGGCTGGCAGATCCTGTGGGCGCCGGCCAAGGAATTCCTGAAGAAGTACTTTTACAAGAAGGGGTTTCTTGATGGCACGCCGGGGCTGATTTCGGCGCTGCACTCGGCCACGGCCGTCTTCCGCGCCTATGCGCTGGTGTGGGACCGGCAGAACCGCATTTCGCGGGCGGAACTGGAGCGGCAGGTGTCCTGGGCGGCGGCGGACCGCAATGGCTGACGCGCCGCCAAAGGTCTCGGTGGTGGTGCCCACGTATAACCGGGAGCACCTGATTTGCGAGGCGCTGGACAGCGTGCAGGCGCAGACCTTCCGCGACCTGGAAATCATTGTCATCGACGACGGGTCGGAGGATGACACCGTGGCACGGGTCAGCGCTTGGGCAGAAACGGTGCCGCTGCCGGTGGTTTATGAAAAACAGCCGAACGCAGGCGGCAATGCGGCCCGCAACCGCGGCATAGACAGGGCGCGCGGCCGGTTCGTCGCCTTTCTGGACAGCGACGACCTGTGGCATCCGCAGAAGATCGAAAAGCAGATGGCGCGGCTGGCAGCGCGTCCGGAGTTCGGGGCGGTCTACTGCGGCCTGCGGGAAACCGATGCCGAAAGCGGCCGGGTGATCGCGCAGCCGCGCCATGCCTTCCCGGAAGGCGGCCTGCTGAACGCCTTGCTGGTCAGCGATGTCACCGCGCCGACCTCGGCTTATCTTGCAGAACGGCGGCTGCTGATCGAGGCCGGCAAATTCGATCTTGCGCTTGCCGCCCGGCAGGACTGGGACATGTGGATACGCCTTGCCCGGCTGGCCCCGATCGGCTGTGTTCCGGAGGTTCTGGTGGATCTGCGCCAGCATCCGGGGCCGCGGACCGTTTCGGATCCGGCGCGGGAGCTGCGCGCGCACAAGCGGATCCTGGACAAATACGCGGCGCTGCGGCGGCGCCGCGCCTGGTGGCTGCCGCTGGCGGCCCGGGCAAGCTTTCACCGCCGCACCGGGCGGGTGCAGTTCCACTACCTGGGCAGGCGCGGGGCCGCCATTCGCCACTATCTGACTGCGATTGCGCTGTGGCCGTTTGCGGCGGATTCCTGGGCCGCCCTGCTTGGCGCGTTTCTGCCCGCAGGGATCCGCGGCCGGCTCCGGCGCCGCTGGAACAGCGTATTCGGGAGGACATTTCTTGCAATCCGCAACCATTGAACGCGCAGGCATGATCCCCGGGCAGGGGCTGCGGGTTGCCTGTTTCGCCAATCAGTTCGGCGACCGGCAGGGGCATGGGCTGGCCCGTTACGCGCGGGAGCTGCTGGAGGCGCTGCGGAGCGCGGGCGGGACCGAGATCATCCCTGTTGCCGGATGGTCGGGGCTGGAGCCGGAGGCGCTTGCCGCGCGCCAGCAGGAGACCGGGCTGAAGCTCACCGGGCTTGGCCGCCGCGGCACCTCGCTGCTCTGGACGTTTCTCGGGCGCCCGTCCCTGGAGGCCTGCCTGGACGCGCCGGTCGATGTGGTCCACGCCGTCTCCCTCGGCTACCCGGTGGCCACCCGGAAGCCCCTGGTGGTGACAATTCACGACCTGGGCCCGTTGATCCGCCCGGACTACTTCCGCAACACCCGCCCCTGGGTCATGCAGCGCAGCCTCGACCAGGCGGTGCGGCAGGCGGATGTCATTGCCTGCGTGTCGCAATACACCGCCGACACCGTCCGGGAGTATGCAGGCCCAAGCGTCGAATCCCGGCTGCGGGTTGTGCTGGAAGGCGTTTCGGAGGCGTTTTTCACCCCGGCGGACCCGGCGCTGCTGCACCGGTTCAGCTTGCCGCCCGGTGTCCCGTTCATCCTGTCCGCAGGGGCGGCCAGCCCGCGCAAGAACCTGGCCGGCCTGCTGCGGGCGATGACGGTTCTGGGCAGCAGCATCCCGCATCATCTGGTGCTGGCCGGCGGCGCAGGCTGGGACAGCGGGGAAATTGCCCAAGCGCTTGCCGCACCGGCGCTGCGCAACCGCGTGCACAGTCTTGGCTACGTGTCCGACCCGGAACTGCGGGCGCTGTACCAGGCGGCGGATCTGTACGTGCACCCGTCGCTGTTCGAAGGCTTCGGCCTGCCGGTTCTTGAAGCCATGGCCAGCGGCACCCCCGTGGTTGCCTCGGACCGGACCTCGCTGCCCGAGGTGGCGGGCGAGGCAGGATGCCTGTGCGATGCCTCGGATCCCGAGGCGCTGGCCGCCGCCATCCTGCAGGTCTGCGGCTCCGAAGACCTGCGCGCCCGCATGGCGGCTCAGGGCAGGCGCCGGGCCCGGCAATTCAGCTGGTCAAGCTGCGCCCGCACCATGGCCGGAATTTACAGTGATGCAGTGTCGTGAGGTGCAAAATCCCATGAAGCTGGTTGTGACCGTCAATTCCTCCTTCAACATTGTCAATTTCCGCTCCGGCCTTCTGCGCGCGCTGATGGCGGCGGGCCACGAAATCACCGTGCTGGCCCCGCGGGACGATTACACCGAGGCAATTCTCAGCGATATCGGCTGCAGATATGTGGAGCTGAAGATGGACCGCCGCGGCACCTCGCCTGTGCGGGAGGCCGGCTGCCTCAGGGCAATGATCGGGCATATCCGGGCTTTGCGGCCTGATGCCATCCTCAGCTATACGATCAAGAACAACCTCTATGCGGGGCTGGCGGCGCGCCTGACCGGGACGCCGATTATCCCGAATGTGACCGGTTTAGGCTCTGTGTTTTCCGGCAAGGGCCCCTTGGCCGCTTTTGCAGCCCGGGTGTACCGCCATGCCTTCCGGGCCGCTCCCATCGTCTTTTTCCAGAACCTCGAAGATCAGGAGCAGTTTCTGCGGGCCGGCCTGGTTGCGTCCGGAACCGCGCGGATCCTGCCCGGGTCGGGGGTCGACCTGGCGCGGTTCACCGCCTCCCCGGTGCCCGGGCGCCCGGAGGCGCCTGTCTTCCTGCTTGTGGCCCGGCTGCTGTGGGAGAAAGGTATCGGGGAATACGCCGAAGCGGCGCGGCAGGTGCGCAAAGTCTTCCCCAAGGCTGTTTTCAGGCTTGCTGGCGGCCTTGAAGCACCGGGCCAGGCAGCGGTCCCCAAGGCGGTGCTGTCGCAATGGCAGGAGGAGGGGATCATCGAATACCTCGGCCGGCAGCGTGACATCCGCCCGGTTATCGAGCAGGCAACCTGCGTGGTCATGCCCAGCTATTACCGTGAGGGGACACCGCGCGCGCTCCTGGAAGCCGGGGCCTGCGGACGGCCGGTCATCACCACAGATACAGCCGGCTGCCGCACAGTGGTGATCGACGGGGAAAGCGGCTTTCTGGTGGCGCCGCGCGACAGTCCCGACCTTGAGCGGGCGATGCTGCGCATTGCCGCGGCGCCGCAGGACATACTGCAGAAGATGGGCACCGCCGGCCGCGCGCTTGTGGAGCGGCAGTTTGACGAGAAAATCGTGATCCGCGCCTATACCGAGGCGATTTCAGAAATCGCGGGCACGCTGGAAAATCCGGAGACGCTCTAAAAAACTGCGCTGCGGAGGAACGGCCTCCGCAGCGCAGGAAAATCATGGCCCGTCCGGATCTGCTTGCGCAAATTCAAACCCGCCGGACGGGCAGGCCTGATAACGGGCGCGTCAGAACAGTAAGTCGCCTGCCCCGAGTTCCGACACCTGCAGCCCCTGCAGCAGGATGGTGCCTTCACCGGTATCAATCAGTGTATTGCCGCCCTGGCTGCTGATCTCCAGATCGCTGTAGCTGTCTGCGCTCTGGCCCAGCCCGCTCAGGTCGATCACGTCGGTTCCGGAGTTGAAATCCAGAACCGTGTCCTGGCCGTGGCTCGCGGTGAACACAAAGGTATCGCTGCCGGTGCCGCCTGTGATCTGATCGGCGCCGTTGCCGCCATTGAGCGTGTCGTTGCCCCGGCCGCCATCCAGAAGATCCCGGCCGCCGCCGCCCTTCAGAAGGTCGGTGTTGCCGCCGCCATAGACGGTGTCTGCTCCGCCGCCGCCAAAGACCTTGTCCTTGCCGCCGCCGCCATTGACGGTATCCTCGTCCTTGCCGCCTCTGAGCCGGTCTCTGCTGCCGTAGCCGACCAGCATGTCCTTGCCGTCGAAACCTTTGATAATGTCTGCGTCTGCCGTGCCGTGCAGAGTATTGTCTTGCGCGTTGCCGGTCACCAGGTTGGGATCGCCGCCCGGCTCGGGCTCAGGCGCAGGTGTTGTGCCGCCGCCGGACCCGCCGCCTGCAACCGGGCCGGCAGAACCGGACCACAGCTCGCTGGCGGACAGTTTCCGCGCCGCGCCGGTGGTTTCAATGTCGCCGCCGATATTGGTGCCGGAAAGGCTGGGGCCTTCGGCACCGAGGAAACGCATCTCGCCGACGTTTCCGAGCAGAGAAACCCCTTCCCAGGTGATGTCGTAGCCGTCCTTGATCAGGAAGGCGCCTGTATAGGTGGAGGCGTTGTTTTCGAAGATCGTGTCGCTGACATGGATGTCATGCGGCATCATATGCCCGTTGCTTTCGGTCAGCAGGCCGTTGCGGTTGAGCACGGTGACAACAACCCCGTTAGGGCTGTCGATGAACTCGCTGCCTGCAATGCGGATGTTGCTGTTTTGCTTGCTGGGGTCGAAATCGGAGCTGATATAGTACAGGCTCTTGATGTCAATGCCGCTGACGCCGTTGTCGTAGAACACCGTATTCAGGACCTTGCCGTCTTTGAAGCCGCCCGCCGAGTCAATCCCGTCGCGGTGGTTGCCCTCAAAGAAGCTGCCGGACACTGTCATCCGCTCGGGGCCGTCGCCGGTGGGGGTGGCGGTGGTCTTGATGCCGTCGCCCAGCGAGTTCTTAAAGTGGCTGCCGGTCACCGTGGCGTCATCGCCGCCCACGATGCGGACCTGATAGAAGCCGCCCTCAAAGGCGGTGCCGTCCAGGGTGAACCGGTCGCCGTTCTGCACATCGATGTGCATCGAGACATTGCCGGAAAACGCGCTGTTCTCGACGCTCACCCCATCGCCGTCGACGACCAGGACGCGCTTGGTGTGGTAATCGGTGCCCGACACCGGGTTGGCGCCGCGGTAGCCGGTCTGGGGCGCGTTCACCACGTCGAAGGTGACATTGTCCACCGTGACCCCGCTGGACAGGATGAACAGCGCCGAGGTGTCGGTGGCCGAGGTGGTGCGCACATCCAGGCCCGCGCCCTGCTCGGCGGTCAGCGTGAAGTTCTCCGGCAGCCGCAGGTTCGACCCCGAGATCTTGAAGGTGTCTTCAAGAACCAGCGTATCCCCGGCTTTGAACTTGTTGCTCGACAGCAGCGACGCAAACGCGCTGGAGACATCCTGACCCGCGGACCAGCCGAGGTCAGACGAATGCCAAACGGTCATGTGATTTCCTTTCACTGGCGATCAGCCGCGCAGCGGTGCGGCCGACACTCTTACATTGCGAAACAGCACTGACCGGAGGCGGGTCATGAAGACGGGCCTGAAGCACCGGGGGAGATCCCGGGCGCCGCAGATATCTCTGTTCCCTCATCGCCGGAACGCCGGCGTGCTGCTGAATTTGCCGCGGCCTATCGCGCAAACGGGTTAACAGGAAGCCGGGAGCAGCTTGATGTCAAAAAGCCGGCTTTTTTTAGCCGTTTTCCAGCCGGGCACCCGCAATTATCCGCGCAACAGCAGGAAGCCGCCGACAGTGGCGGGACAATGCGTCGACAATTTGATCGCCATCAGCCACCTTGGGTGTTTGAAAGCCTGCGAGAACCAGGGTCAGGATGCATTGGTTTCCGATCTGCCGTATGCTTCAGAGCCCGAAAACGAGCGGTGAACATGTGCGGTCCTTTCCGGCTGAGCGCTGCGCAGAAAAGACCGCCCTGCTTGATGCAGCAGGCCTCAAGGCACACCGCACCGAAGCCACCGGCACGGGGGAAAGCCAAAGGGGGCGGACGCCTTATTGCACGCTCCAAGGGCGGCCTGAATGCGAGACTGCAGACCGCCCGCCCTGCTCCCTTGCCCCTGCCGGACAGAGCAGCGGCTGCATCGGCGAAGGGCCTTTGCTGAACAGCCTGCCAAATGCCAGCTGGCTGCCCGGAGGCGTGGCTGCAGCACCGGTTGGTTCAGGTATGCGTTGAAAGACAAAGGACGCGCGCCTGTATCTCAGGGCAGACGCAGTGCAACACACCCCTGCGGAAGGACAAGCGCCGGTGCAAACGCCGCAACCGTATCGAGATCATATCCGGCCAGCTCACGGACCAGCGGCGCGCAGCCACCCGATACGACCGCAGTCCAAAGGTCTTCCTGTCTGCATCCGCCCTCGCCGCATCCGTAATTTACTGATCATGGGCCATGAACTGAGAGCGCGAAATCACTTTGAATTTGGATATCTTCAGTTCTGAGAGTAGAGTAAAAGGAAAAGTGTATTAGGGAATTGGCTCTTTTAAATGACTGAAACGCACGAAACTCTTGTCGTTGATCTGGATGGCACGCTTCTAAGAAGCGACATGCTGCTTGAAAGTTTCTGGTCAGCCTTTAGTCAAAACTGGCGTAGCCCGGTTTTGGCCGCGGCAGCGCTATTTCGCGGTAAGGCTGCACTGAAACGGTATTTAGCAGAGGTTGCCGAAATTGATGTAACGACCCTGCCTTATGATCCCGAGGTCGTAGCCTACGTCAAAGCTTGGCGCGCCTCGAGAGGAAAGACCGCCCTGGTCACAGCTTCAGATCAGCAGATTGCAAACGAGATAGCCGCTCATCTTGAACTCTTTGACGAGGTGCATGGCTCTAATGGCAGCGTGAACCTCAAAGGATCGCACAAGGCTGGATTTCTTGATCAGCACTTCGGTCAGAATTGTTATGCATATATGGGCGATTCCCCCGCCGATTTGGCGGTTTGGGGACGTGGCAAGCGAGCTATTACCGTCAACGCCTCTGCTGGTTTGCGCAGAAAGGTGGAGAAGGTCGCACCAGAGGCCGAGCATCTCACAACCCGCCCACTGTCACTCGGTCCTTACATCAAAGCCTTGCGCCCGCACCAATGGATAAAGAATGTTTTGGTGTTCTTACCCATGCTGGCTGCGCACGAGATCACGGGAACAGCATTTTTTCTTTCTTTCCTGGCGTTTGTTTCGTTCAGCCTCATCGCCGCCAGCGTTTATGTCCTCAATGATCTCCTCGATCTCGACACTGACCGGACCCACCCGCGTAAATGCAGGCGGCCCTTCGCTTCAGGCAGCGCCCCACTCTCTTCGGGCACATGGATGGCAGCAGGCTTGCTGTGTATTGGAGCGCTTCTGGCTTCGGTTATCGGGGGCGAATTTTTTATTGTAATGGCTGGGTATTATATACTGACAATTGGGTATTCTCTGCACTTGAAACGGCGGATGGTGGTCGACATTTGCACCCTAGCAGGACTTTACACGATCCGGATCATCGCAGGGGCAACAGCAACTGGTATTCCGTTATCTGTATGGCTGCTAGCCTTTTCGGTTTTCTTCTTTTTATCTTTAGCCGCGGTAAAACGGCAGGCAGAGCTGGTGGATAGTGCTGCGCGAGAAAAACTTTCAAAATCAGGCCGTGGTTACCATGCCAATGACTTGCCGATCATCTCTATGGTATCAATTAGCGCCGGATTTGTCGCGGTTTTGGTTATGGCTCTTTATGTCAATGCTCCCTCCGTTGTCGAATTATATAGTTTTCCACAAGCGCTTTGGGGGGTATGTGTTGTCCTGCTTTATTGGATCATGCGAACTGTTATGATCGCTCATCGCGGTGAGATGCACGATGATCCTGTGGTTTATGCAGTCAAGGATCGCATCAGCCAAGTTTGTTTCCTTATTATCCTGATTGCCGTGCTGGCAGGAGCTTTTCTGTGACGCTGAGGGCACTCATCCTTCGATATGCTGTGTTTACCTCCGTTACGGCTGCAATCAACCTCTCTTCGCAGGGAGTTATGCTGCCTTTAAGCCAGAGTAGTTCAGTTTTTGCGCTGGAGATAGGAGATGGCACCCCTGCCGGACTGGAACCAAATATAAGTCACGTGAACGCTGGATATTAACGATATCAAAACTGGAAAGAAGAATGATCTCCAAAATTTTCAGTTTGCACCATAACTTGAATTCTGGCGACCGGTTTTTGTGGGGTAGGAAAACCGTTTTGCGGATGATCGGCCGCACGGACTTCATGCAGCAAATTGGCGCATTGGACGATCTGGCGATTGCTTGCAGCGTTAATTGCAATCCCGGTCACTACTTTGTATTCACCGGTCAACGCAGGGGTGCATTAGCATGGAACTGCCGGCGTGGGGGCGACACCCATTTATCAAGGTCAGGGTTTATATTTCGGCCATTGATAACGCGCTACGCGGGATTGTTTTTTTTGAAGCAAACGCAATTGTGAAAAGAAACGGTTGCGCTTATGGTGAAAGCATAGCAAACCCATCTGCGAAATTAAAAAGGCGGAGCCTGAAAAAAGGTTCAGGCGACGAAGAAAAAAACGGTCAGCTCATAGCTGAGTCCAGTATATTCTTTGATAAAGTCATTAATGCGTGCCTGCCGCGCAGCTGGTTTCCAACTGTCACCCCGGACCAAATTTTACGCAATCGCGGGATGATTGCGGCCAATGTCCATGGCAAGAGCCACCAATTGGATGGCAGCCTTCAACCTGCAAGATCAGATAGACTTTTGACATGAGGAAAACCATCGCCCTCATCCTTGCAGACACTCGCGCGATGCGCAGCAATTGCGAAGGCACAGAAAGCACCTTGGCGGTTCTCGCAAGGTACCTGGAAACGCGCGAAAATGGGATCCTGATTGGCACTAGTGTACACGCCCGAGGCCGTTATCGTGCCGTAAGCTTTGTGTATGGATCCGCAAAAACAGGTTTCACCGTATTTCTATCTGGTTTGCGGAACCGGATCGCAAAATCTAATCTCCACGCTGCGGTGGTTTTTCCAGGGCTTTTGGCCACGAAAATGAATGAGGGTATGAAGCTTCCCAAAACTTTAACAACGCTCCCTTTGGAAGCAGCCGAAGCTGTTGTCAGAACCGTGTATAGCAAGCGAAACATCATCTGCAGCCAGCTGGTTAGGCACTTGATTGCGTATTTATTCCGCAACATCCCAGAACCCATCGCTAAAGGAATGTATATATGAGTTTGAATTTTCGAAGCAGTTTCCAGCCACTTCTCCTGTCTGGGGTGATTGCATGGCTAGCCTATACGCTTTATGGTCTCTCTTTAGGGTATTCATACTGGCTCGATGAGCTTTTCAGCGTATCTGTGGCGCAATTTCCCCTGCGAGAACAGATGACCATAATTCTAAATGATGTTCATCCTCCATTTTTTCAGATCCTGCTATATTTCTGGACAAGTATTTGGGGGGATGGCGAACTTGCGGCGCGAAGCCTATCAGCAGTCTGCGTTGTGCCAGTGTTTTACACTATTTACAGGATGTCGCGCCATCTGGAAGCCACTCAGGCGACCTGGTTCGTAGTGCTTATTTTCTCGAATTGGCTGGTCTACAATTACTCCCAAGAAGTCAGAAGCTATGGCCTGTTGTTTGGGCTTTCCGCCTTGTCATATTACTTGTTCTTGCGGAATGAAAGGCGGGCAATATTCATTATCTTAGCAGCAGTAAGCTTGACGCATTTTTTTGGCACCTTGCTTGCTGTTTTGTGTCTTGTTTGGATTTTCTTGTCCAGCCTGCGCGATAGGAGCACCCTGGCACTATCTGCTGTCACACTATTGGCTGTAATTTCCTGGCCCGCTTATTATTTTTTTTCTGCGAATGAATCCCAGTTGGCAGGCGGCGGTTTTTGGATCAGTTCGACAGGTGTGGATGTGGCCTACAAGGCTGTTTCAGCTACCTTTCCGCTTGCCGGAGTGTTTTTTCGTCTAATCCAGAGCAAATATCCAGCGCTCACCATATTTTTATTTGTTCCCTTCGTGGCTCTGGCGGCATTTTTGATTTACAGCTACTACCGGCGTGCAGAATTGAAGGTTAGGAGATGGATTGTTAAGTCATCTTATCTCTATTGCACCACCGTCATGTGTGTCCTTTTTATATCCGAACATACACCAGTGAGCACTGATCGGAATTTTATCGTCATTGTCATGCCCGGCACATTCCTTGCTGCCGCTGCATTTGCGGGAGGGATGAAATTTTTACCGAGCAGACTTGCTTTCCTTGTAGTGTCGGCAACGATTGTTTTGGCTGGGCAGTTCGATGTGTATACCACTCTGGCCCGTCGCTTCATGCCGCAACAAGATTGGAAAGGAGTGGCGCAAAAGGTTTCTGATCTGGAAAGTGCGGGGAAGATAAGCGGAATCTACCTTTTCTCCCCCATTCCAATTCACGACGACCTCCGCTTGCGGCACTTTATACGATATCGCGGCCATTACTTTGGAGAGTCTGAAAATCTGAAACCAGTTTGGCTAGGCAACCTTTCAACCCTGCCAGAAAAATCCGCAGTCTATTTTGGTCAGGTAAAAGGGGAGAAAGTCAGGCCTGATTATTGCGAAAATTTTATCACGCGAGAACTGGAGGCACTGAATATCCCGTTTCAGGCATTTTTCGCTAGGCAGTATAGAGCATGCGGGAACGGGTACATTATTATTGGGACTGCGGAATAGGCTAGGTTCAGGATGCGTAACCCGTAAATAACCAAAGCCGCGAGGGCGATGGTCGACAGGAAGGCCTTCGGGCACCGGTCGTAGCATGCGGCGACGCCTGGCCTGTCCTTGAGGCAGCCAGACATGGTCTCTATGCGGCCGCGCTGCTTGCAGCGATGTTCGCCGTATTTCACAAGCATCTTACACTGCGTCTGCCCTGAGATACAGGCGCGCGTCCTTTGTCTTTCAACGCATACCTGAACCAACCGGTGCTGCAGCCACGCCTCCGGGCAGCCAGCTGGCATTTGGCAGGCTGTTCAGCAAAGGCCCTTCGCCGATGCAGCCGCTGCTCTGTCCGGCAGGGGCAAGGAGGCCGGGCGGGCGGTCTGCAGTCTCGCATTCAGGCCGCCCTTGGAGCGTGCAATAAGGCGTCCGCCCCCTTTGGCTTTCCCCCATGCCGGTGGCTTCGGTGCGGTGTGCCTTGAGGCATGCTGCATCAAGCAGGACGGTCTTTTCTGCGCAGCGCTCAGCCGGAAAGGACCGCACATGTTCACCGCTCGTTTTCGGGCTCTGAAGCATACGGCAGATCGGAAACCAATGCATCCTGACCCTGGCGCTGGGGAAAAGTTCATCCCCCTGAAAGCAGCATGATGGCCGGACCAAAACAGGGTGAGCTCCAACGCTGGTCGAATCTCTATCTCAGATTGGCCCATAGAAACGGGCTGGACAGTCCGCGTGGCCAGGAATGCTGTACTTCGGTTGCCTATCTTGGCGCGTGCATAAGTAAGAGCGTGGAGAAACGCAGAGGCTGGACAGGTCCAGCGTGAACCAACGGCAGCCGCCTGGATTGCCCGGACTTGGAATCCGTCGACTTTGCCACATAATTATGGATTGATGGCATTTAAGGCGCTCCCAGGCTTGCCATGGAGCGTGCGCGCTAAGCGGCCAAGTGTGATTTGGGTTAAGGGGTTTTGGTGCATGTACGCAAGACGGTCAGAGTTTGGGGATCATGCCCGGCCCAAGGAGTCCCTGCCAGACTATGAAGTCTACAGCCTGCCGCACGACGGCGAGGCAGACCAGACTTTGGACACCCGCAAGATGGCGCTTGCTCTCTGGCGCGGAAAGCTGCTGCTGGCGGCCTGTGCCGCTGCCGGATTTCTGGCCGGACTGGCGCATGTCAGCCAGCAGGAACCGGTCTACCGCGCGGTGACCAGCATCCTCTATGAGCCCGAGCGGCTGCAGATCGTCGATATCTCTGAGGTGCTCGTAGAGCCGGATACCGGGGCCGGCATCGGCAACCAGGTCGAAATCCTCAATTCCACCACCCTCTTGGGCAATATTGTCAACGCCCTTGGGGAAGACACGATCCTGCAAGATGGAAAGGACAACGGCGGGACGCCGGACACCGGCGGGGTCTGGGACGCCGCCGCAGCCTGGCTGCTGGATGCAGCGCCTGATCCCGTTTCCAGCCAGCTGGCGCGGCTGGGGCTGCGTGCGCAGCCGGAAGCCGGAGACACAGCACCGGCCCAGACAGAAGAGGAAGCGCAGCAATCGGCGGCGCGGGATGCCATCAGCTATCTGCGGGACAACCTTGAGATCGAGGTCATCAGCGGTTCCGGGGTGATTGAGCTGTTTTACAGCTCTGCAGACCCGCAAAAGGCCGCTCTGATCGCCAACACGATCAGCGAGGAATACATCGCCTTTCAGAAAGTGTCGAAAAACCAGGACGTGCTTGCGGCCATCGACCTTGTCAGCAACCGCATCGAAGAACTCAGGCAAAGCGTCGTGGAATCCGAGCGGAACCTGGAGAACACCCGCCTGGACCTGGCCCGGCGGCGCGCGCAGAGCGCGGAGATGACCGGCATTCAGCTGGCGGCGCACAATCAGGAGCTTGCCGCCATCCGGCTGCGCCTGTCCGAGTCCCGCGCGCGTTTTAAACGGGCCGCAGCCGCGCTGGCGGAAGGAACGGATCTTTGGAGCGTTACGGAATTCCGGGAATCCGAACTGATCACCGACTTCCGCAGGCGGGAAATCGAAATCCGGGAAACCATTGCGCAGGAGCGCGCCATCAGCGGCAGCGTCGTGACACCGTCCAGCGTGCGCAGCGCAGCCTTGCTCGGGCAGGCGCAGCAGAGCATCCGTGAGGAAGCGGCCTATATCGTAGCCGCGCTTGAGTTCGAGGTCGCGTCGCTGGAACAGCGGGAGCAGCAGCTGGAGCAGATGGTCCGGGAGCTGGAAATCACCTCGATCGAGCGGACCGCGGACGAGCTTTTCATCTCCCGCCTCGAGCGCGAGGTTCTCGCCAACCAGACATTGCTGCAAACCTTTGTGGTGCGCCAGAAGGAAATATCCGAACAGGCCAACCTGCAGTCGGCCGATGCCCGCGTCCTGTCCAAGGCCGAACCGCCTTCGCATCCGGACCGGCAGGCCAGCAACCGCATCCTGCTTGCGTCCAGCGCCGGCGCTCTGTTCATCTGCGCTTTGCTGCTGCTGCTGCGGGAGCGGATGAACAACTCGGTCCGCGATCCGCGCGACCTGGCGGAAATCACCCCTTATCCCCTTCTGACGTCACTGCCGCTGACCGGCAGGCGCAAAAGCCTGCAGAAACGGGCGCGGGAATTCATGAACCGCCCGAAATGCCTGCTGGCTGAAAGCATACGAAACCTGCGCACAAGCCTGCTTTACAGCGATCCGGACAACCAGCCGCAGGTTGTCATGCTGACCTCCTCGGTGCCCGGCGAAGGCAAAAGCGTCACCTCGTTTCTGACCGCTTTGGCCAGCCAGCACACCGAACACGATACCATTCTTGTAAGCTGCGACCTGCGCGATGCGTCCAATGCCCGGATCTATTCGAAATTCCCGAAGCTGGTCCCGTCCAAGTCAAGCACCGGGCTGGTCGGTTACCTGCGCAGTGACTGCAGCCTGGAAGAAGCGCTGGCGGTGCACCCGGAATCCGGGCTGCATATCCTTGCCGCCGGAAAAAAGGAACGCTTCCAGGAAAGCCCGGCGGACATCTTGTCCTCCCCCCAGTTTGCCCAGATGATTGAAGCCCTGCGCGAAAGATACAAACTGGTTATTCTTGATGCTCCGCCTGTGCTGGTGGCGGCGGATGCCCGGCTTCTAGCCAGGATGTCGGATTCCGTTGTCTACCTGGTGCATTGGAACCGCACGTCCAAGAACGCCGTCCGGGAAGGGCTGCGCGAGCTGCGCTCCGTGAAAAGCCCGGTTGCCGGCTGCGTGCTGAGCCTGGTGTCCCAATCCAAAGCCCGGAGATACGCGGATAATGAATTCATCTATAAACAGCACTATGCGGGCTATTACAGCTAGCGGACCGGGCTGCCTGCGGTGATGAAGGTCTGCCACATAGTGGACAATGCCCGTCCTGGCGTCGGCGTGACTCAGGTTGTTTACGATCTGATGACCGCGGACGGGGCCGAGTGCCGCGGCATTTTCACCGGCCGGAGCGAGCTGGACGCGCGGTTTTCCGGGCTGATCAGCCAGGGGGCGGTCACGCTGGCGGCGTCGCCGGCTGACCTGGCGCGCGCCCTGCGCAGGCTCAGGCGGGACGGCTTCCGGCTGCTGCATGTCCACAGCCGCAAATCAGCCTGGATGCTTATGCTGGCCCGGATGTCCGGCTTCCGGATTGTGCGCACCCAGCATTTCGGAACGCTTGCGGGGGGGCAGTCGAAATGGCCGCGGCCCTTGACCGGATTGCGCAATTTTCTGACGGGAAAGACCTGGTGGGTTGACCGGTGGGCCGCTGTGAGCCGGACCTCTAAATGCTATATTCAGACCCGGTGGGGGGTTCCGGACGAGCGCATTTCGATTGTCTGGAACGGCATCGACGTTGAAAAATTCACACCGTTCCGCAACGGTCGCAGGTCAGCGCTGCGCAAGCAGCTTGGCTGGCAGGATGACTGGATCGTGCTGATCGCTGTCGGCTCCCTGGTCGCGCGCAAACGCCACAGCAGTATCATCAGGGCATTTGCGGACATCCCGGACCGGCCCGGCAATGCCCGGCTGGTCATTCTCGGCGAAGGCGGCGAGCGCTCCCGCCTCGAACAGCTGGCGGCCTCCTGCGGCCTGCAGGACAAGGTCATCCTGCCGGGCAGGCGGGACGATGTCGCCGCCTGGGTGGCCGCCTCCGACATCTTTGTGCATGCGGCGCTGGACGAAGCCTTTGGCCTGGCCGTTGCCGAGGCGATGGCCTGCGGCAAACCGGCAATTGCCGCAGGCACCATGGGGCCGGCCGAAATCGTGGAGGATGGCGGGAACGGCCTGCTGGTTGCGGATGGCAGCGCCGCAGGGCTGTCCCAAGCCATGGCCCGCCTGATTGCGGACGGCGCTTTGCGGGCCCGGCTGGGGCAGACGGCCCGCAGCCATGCGGTGCAGCGGTATTCCCTGTCTGCAATGTGCCGCAACTATGCCGCGCTCTATCAAAGCGTGCTCGCTGCCCCTGGTGCGGCGCATGGCTGACAGGCTGCGGGGCACAGGTTTGATGCATGGGGGAGGGGCGGCAGTGCCAAAGCTGCGCAACCGGTCTGGTGCGGCCATGAACATTCTCTGGGTCCTTCTTGGCCGGGAAGACAAGGCCAGTTCACGGGTCAGGGGCTACTGGATCGCCGAAGCGCTGAAAGCCCGGGGCCATTCGGTCCGGATCCGGCACATGGAGCGCCGTTTGCAGTATCTGTCCCTGCTGGCGGCAGCCCGGACGGCCGATGCGGTTATCTTCCAGAAGAAATACGGCCGCTATGACCTGATGGCCGCCCGCCTGCTGCGGCGGCTGGGCAAGAAGGTGTTCTTTGACATTGATGATGCGCCAAGCCGCACCCAGGCCTGCGCAACGATGCAGCGGGCAGGCAGAATGATGGCCCTGTCCAGCGGCGTGCTGGCGGGCAGCCAGGCGCTGGAAGGGCTCGCACGGCAGCACCAGAACACCGTTCACCTGGTGCCATCCGGTGTCCTGCTGGAAAACTACCGTGTCAAAACCCACAGGCCCGCAGACAGGATCTGTCTCGGCTGGATCGGCAACGGCGCGCATTACGCCGATGATTTGATCCGTATTCTGCGAAACCCCTTGCAGCGTATCGGCGCCCGGCGCCCCGTCACCTTCCGGATCGTGGGCGCCTGCGGGGTGCAGGAGCTGTATGAGGCCTTCGCGGGCATCGAGGGCGTGGCAATCGACTTCATCGACCAGATCCAATGGTCCGATCCCGGCGCCGTGGCGGATGCAATTGCCCCCTTCGACATCGGCCTCTACCCGCTCTCGCAGCATCCCTTCAACGAATACAAATGCGCGTTCAAGGCTCTGGAGTATATGGCCAGCGGCCTGCCGGTTGTGGCCAGCGGGGTGGGCGCCAATGCGGAGACTGTCCTTGATGCAGAAACGGGCTTCCTGTGCCAGTCCGAGGAAGACTGGGTGCGCGCCATTGAGACCCTGGCCAGTGACGCGGATCTGCGGGCCCGTGTCGGAAGGGCCGGGCGGACACGTGTCGAACAGCTTTACGATGTCGCCCGGCTGGCTGCCCGGCTCGAAGACATTTTGCAGGCTTGAGCTGCGGGGATTACCGTCTCGCCCTGAATTCCCGTCCGATCGAGACAAAGACGGCATGGGACTGGGCCCGCGCGCCCTCACCCTCCTCACGCATACGGTAGCGGTATCCCGTGTCCAGCGACCAGTCTTCCGTCAGCGCATATTTGTACTCGGCCGTAAAGCTGGCACGGTCGGTGCTGCCGCCGGCCTCATCGGTAACCGTATAGCCCGCCTTGAGGCCGATGCTGGAGAGGCTGTTGATGTCATGAGTATAGTCGACCAGCAGCGCGGTTCTCAGAACATTGCCGTCGTCTTCGTCGAAATCGACCCAGCGCCGCAGCTGCGCATTGATGCCGCCGCGGGGCAGCTCCTGGCTCCAGCCCAGCGACCCGATGATTTCCGATTGGCCGATGTCCGAATCCGCTGCCCCCAGCGTGGCTGACAACTCTCCGTTCGGCAGCTCAAGAGTGCGGCCGGCAGTGAACGTGCGGATGGTGCCATCGTCGGTGACATACTGTTCCGCTTCTGCGGTCACGGTGCCGTTGGGCATATCCCGCTCAAGGCGCAGCAGCGCTTCCAGGCCGCTGCTTTGCGTCGTGACGCCCAATTCCCGGGTGTCGATCGAGGCATAGCCGAGATTTGCGTCCAGCCGCAGAACCGGGTTCACCTCGACGCTCAGCCCGGCATAACCGCGCGACGTGTCGCGCCGGGTCTGTTCGGCATCCTCCGCTTCATACAGCCGGTAGCCCAGCCCCAGCCGGGCAACGGCCACCGGCGAAAGACGGAAGCGCACCTCGGACTCCGCCTCGCTGAGATCATTGTCGAACAGCTCCGGATCCGTTGTCTCCGAATACCGGAAGGCCAGGTAATCCGCGCTGAACGACGCACCCACAGGCGCATCGCGGCCCAGGTCCAGTGCAACCCCCGCGGCATAGCGTTCGCGGTTGCCCGTGCCGCTGAGCTCGTCCAGATCCGGCGGCAGATCAATCTGGCCATCGTCATCGGTAATGTCGTCAAGCGGCTCCAGGAACTCGATGTTTGACTGCAAGTAGCTGGCATTGGCCTCAAACGCCGCGTTTGCGCCCTCGTGGCCATAGCTCAGATCAAGGCTCTGATTGTCCAGCCCGGACTCCGCGCCCGGCCCGCTCACGCCCCGCAGCACGCCCCCGGCGATCAGCCCGAAGCGGTCAAGCCGGGTTTCGCGGATCAGCCCGAAAGACAGCTCGGTCGAGGTAAAGGTCGTGCTGCCAAGGCTGACAGGATCCAGATCAAGGTTGTCGCTTGTTTCCAGGCCCTGGCTGAAGCCAAACACCATTTCCGTGCCGCCGTCCTGAGCCGCAACGGGCAGAAGCCAGCAAACGTGAACCGCACCTGCCAGAATGCTGCGAGTGACCAAATACCGTTTCACCAATGCCTCAACCTTGCTTTTGTCTGTGCCTTGCCATCCCGGGCCCAGCCGCAGCTGCCGCTTGGCCCGCCCTTCGGAATGTGTACCGCTTTGCGGGCGGCCGCCCGCAGAAAAGCGGCCGCGGACCGGGATTAGTTTCCCCCTGTATTGGGATTGCAACATGCAGCGCCCCGCCGTTCGGCCGCCGCCTGTCCGGCCGCGGCTAGTTCCGGTTATAGACGTCTTCATAGCGGACGATATCGTCTTCGCCCAGATAGGCGCCGGTCTGCACTTCGATCAGATACATCGGGACTTTGCCGGTGTTTTCCATCCGGTGGACGGCCCCCAGGGGTACATAGACCGACTGGTTCTCCGACAGCAGCTTGACAGTCTCGCCCACCGTCACCTGCGCAGTGCCGGCAACCACAATCCAATGCTCCGAACGGTGCATATGGCTTTGCAGACTCAGGACGCCGCCCGGCTTGACCATGATCCTCTTCACCTGGAACCGCTCCCCCAGGCACAGGGTTTCATACCACCCCCAAGGTCGGTGAAACCGGGGGTAGTCCTCGGCCTGCGGCACGGCGGTTTTCTTCAGCACCTCCACGGCTTTCTTGACGTCCTGGGCATGGTCCAGGCTGGCGACCAGAACCGCATCCCGCATGGCAACCGCGACGACATTCTTCAGGCCCAGCCCAACCAGCCGGATATTGTCCTCTTCGCTCCGCAGCAGCGTGTTCTCGCAGCTGATCGCCGTCACCGGACCCATTTCCGACAGGCGGTCCGGCCCGTCTGCGGAGACCGCATGCAGGGAATCCCAGCTGCCCAAGTCGGACCAGTCAGAGGCCAGCGGCACCGCCACGACGTTTTCGGCCTTGCCGATGATTGCATCATCAATCGAGACCGCCCCGATCTCCTCATACGGCCCGGCGTCAAGCCGGAAGAACCCCAGGTCTTCTTCCCCCTGCGCCACCGCCGCATCGCAAAGCGCCAGCATATGCGGGGCGTGCAGCTTGTAGGCCTCAAGGATATCGCAGACCCGGAACATGAACATCCCGGCGTTCCACAGGACGTTGCCTTGCTCCAGCAGCCCGGCGGCTGTCTCCCGGTCTGGCTTTTCCAGGAAGCCGGACAGCGCAACAGCCTGCCCGGCGGCAGCCGGCTCCGCCAGCTTGAGATAGCCAAAACCCGTCTCGGGGCGCTCCGGCGTCACTCCGAAGGTGACCAGCGCCCCCTCCTGCGCCGCCTTTGCCGCCACGGCCACCGAGGCGAGAAACCCTTCCGTGTCGCGGATCACGTGATCCGACGGCGCCACCAGCATCAGCGCCCCGGGCTGGTCCTTGAGGGTCAGCGCCGCCGTCAGAACCGCCGGGGCGGTATTGCGCATGGCAGGCTCCAGCAGGATGCGCCCGTCCAAAAGCCCCAATGCCGCCGCCTGGTCTTCCACTAGAAAGCGGAAATCCTCGTTGGTGACAAACACCGGAGCATCAAATTCAGGTCCGCTCAGACGCGAGAGCACATTCTGAAAAAGGCTTTGCTTGCCTGCAAGTGCGGCAAACTGCTTTGGGAAAGCCCGCCGCGAACTGGGCCAAAGCCGTGTTCCCGAACCGCCGCACAGAATAACAGGATAAATCATCAAGCGCTCTCCAAACAACATTGTTCAGCTATCTGGAAACTATCCATGATCGATCTTTTACCCGCAAGGGTATTGAGAACATGACCGCCGTCCCCTGAAATGATGCGGTGGACGCCTCCACCGGACGGCATCGAATGTGCCATTCCGGTTTCGTAAGACCAAAACGAGGGAAGCATCCACGCCAGAGATTAGCACTTTGGCGATTGATCTTGCCAAGGGCTGTTTTCAGGTTGCGGAGTTACGGCAGACGGTACTCTTATTTTCAACGGATCAGTGCCGCAGCCACGGCTCTATCAGCTTTTGGAGAAGCGGCTGGGCACCAGACCAGGCGTTTTGCCGGTAACCTGCCTCGGCCTGCTTCCCTGAAACCGGCCCGGCGGAAGCGAGAAATTTACCGTAAAGTGCAAGGCAGGCAACGCGGAGAATCCTGGTGCGGGTATCAAGATTCAGCGCACAGCAAATCGCCCTCATTCTGAAACAGATTGATGATGGGGCGAGTGTCCGGGAGGTAGGGGCCGCCTCTGTTGTTGGGCCTGAGTGTTACTTGGGCCTGAGTGTCAGGGAGGCCTTGCGCAGGGGGGCGGTAACGCGCCAGGAAGTGCTGTTTTCAAGGTCGTGGACCCGTTCCGCATGCGCGTCGCGCAGGGTCTCGGTCTCGCCCAGCATGCGTTTCAGGGTCTCGATTTCTTCTGCAAGCTTGCTGTTCTCGCCGGCCTTGGCCTGAAGCTCCAGGCCGAGCACGGCGATATCGTTGTACCGCTCGCTCAGGGTCTGTTCCTGCTCCGCGGCCAGTTTCTGCAGTTTCTGGCGTTCGGCCTCTGCGGTGCTGAAGCTTTCCTTGAGCGTGCTGATCTCTTTTCCCAGCAGTTCCTTTTCCTGCCGCCGGGCCTCGAGTTCCAGCCCCAGGGCACTGATATCGCCATACCGGTCGCTCAGGGCCTGTTCCTGCTCCGCGACCTGCTTGCGCAGTGCCCCGCACTCGGTTTGCGCGGTGCTGAGGCTTTCCTTGAGCGTGCTGATCTCTTTGTTCAGAAGCTCCTTTTCCTGCTGATGCCGTGCCTGGCTGTCTTGTAGCTGCTGTTCCAGTTCCGCGGCAGCCTGCCTGAGGTCGAAAGCTTCGGCCTGTGCGGTTGCCACCAGAGAGGAGCGCTCATTGTACTGGGCGGAGAGCTTTTGGGCTTCGGCCTGCGCGGAGGCCAGCTCTGCTGCTTTTTCGTCCCTCTGCCGCCGCGCGATGCGCGATTCCCGGGTCTTGAAGGCAAGCCGTTCTGCATTGCTGTGAAGTTCGCCGAGACGGGCAAAAATATTGCGGACCGCCAGGTAGCCGGTCTGCCCTGGTTTCAGGCCGGCAAGCCTCTGCAGGCGGTCGTTCTGTTCGGGGCCGTGAAAAATGACGCTGGCGCGGCTCTCCAGGTCACAGGTGAAGCTGTTTCCGGTGGCGGACAGGCGGCGGAAGAAGGAGCCGTACCCCGGCGTTTCCCCGCCCTGCAGCACCACGATGATGCTGCGCTCCGACAAATGCGGCAGCCAGTTGGAGTCCAGCGCTTCAATCAGCTCCTGCGTGACGGGGCGGTTGATGAGCAGCAGATCAATCTTGCCTTCCGGCGGCAGCAAACCCTCCTTGCCGGGGGCGTCCTGCACAATCTGCGAGAACTCCGCGAAGTTTGCATCGTTGAAATCGGATTGCTTGGTCAGATCAGCCAGTTTCGCGTCCTGTTCCGGGGCGGGCTCAATACCGATGCACAGGCTGTCCAGCCCGAGTTTGTCCACCGCCTGGCACAGCGCGAAGTGCGGAACCGCATCTGCCACCCCCAGGGTGACTGCGACGCGCGGCCGGGCGGTTTCAGTCAGCCAGAACAGCAGCGGAATGTGGCAGAGGGCCGGAGAGGCTTCCAGATAGCGCGCGCGCCAGAACAGGGAGCGGCTGGCCAGCGGCATGAGGATATCCGTGCCCGGCTGCTGCACGCCGTTTGCAGGAGAGGCGGTCAGGCTGTGCGTTTTGTCCTGGTGCAGTTCTGATTGCTCGGCGGATCTCATCGGCGGACCTGTTCAATAATTATCTGGAGGGCGCTTGCTGTTTATGGGGAGAGCGTGAGAGGAGCAAGGGGGAAGGCGCGTTTTACGTGTGGTCCGGGCGGGCGGCTGGCTTGGCTTTCGTCCTGTGAACCGGTACCTGCTGAGCGGAACTGGCGTTAGAAATGGATTCGGCATGCCCCTTGCAATTGTTGTTCTTGCCGCAGGCCGCGGAACCCGGATGGTGTCTTCCAAACCGAAGGTTCTCCACCCGATTGCAGGCCTGCCGATGCTGTTCCATGCCATGCATCCGGCCGCCGGACTGCATACGGACCGCTGCGTCGTTGTTGCGGGGTTTGCCGCGGAGCAGGTTTCCCAGGCGCTGCAGGAACATATGCCGCACGCTGAAATTGTCATTCAAAAAGAACAGCTTGGCACGGCTCACGCGGTTGATCAGGCGCGCGGGGCGCTGGCGGATTTCGACGGGGATGTGATTGTTCTGTTCGGCGATACCCCTTTTATCAGGCCAGAGACGCTGCAGGCGATGCTGGACGCACGCCGCGCGGCAGCGGATGTGGTGGTGCTGGGGTTCGAGCCCGCCGATCCGGCCCGCTATGGCCGCCTGGTGCTGGCAGGCGGGCGGCTGCAGCGGATCGTCGAAGCCAAGGATGCGTCCCCGCAGGAGCTGCAGATCGGGCTGTGCAACTCCGGGGTGATTTGCTGCAGCCGGAAAAATCTGTTCGATCTGATCAGCCGGATCGGCTGCGGTAATGCTGCTCAGGAATACTACCTCACCGATATCGTGGAAAAAGCCAATGATGCGGGGCTGGCCTGTGCCGTGGTGACCTGCGGCGAAGACGAGACGCTGGGGATCAACTCCCGGGCGGAACTGGCCCGGGCAGAAGTGATTTTCCAGAACCGCGCCCGCCAGGCTGCGATGGCCGCCGGCGTCACGCTGGTGGCGCCGGAAACCGTCTTCTTGGCGCCGGATACCCGGCTGGAACGGGATGTCCTGGTTGAGCCGCATGTGGTGTTCGGGCCCGGCGTGCAGGTCGGGGAAGGGGCGGTTGTGCGCGCTTTCTCGCATCTGGAGGGCTGCCAGGTCGGCCGCGGGGCCATGATAGGCCCCTATGCCCGCTTGCGGCCGGGCAGTTCCATTGGCGACGGCGCCAAGGTCGGCAATTTCGTCGAGACCAAAAATGCCACGCTGGCGGCGGGGGCCAAGGCCAATCACCTGAGCTACCTGGGCGATGCCCATATCGGGGCCGGTGCCAACATCGGGGCCGGAACGATCACCTGCAACTATGACGGGGTGATGAAGCACCGTACCAGGGTGGGGGCAGGGGCCTTCATCGGCAGCAACAGCGCATTGGTGGCGCCGGTGTCCGTGGACACGGGCGCCATTGTGGCGGCGGGATCCGTGGTCACCCGGGACGTGCCGGCGGACGCTCTGGCCCTGGGCCGGACAGAACAGGAAAACAAGGCCGGGGCCGCAGAGCGCCTGCGGCAGCGCCAGCGGGCCCGCAAGACCGCGGCGGAATAAACGCCGAAGACACTTCAGAGGGTAAGAGTATGTGTGGAATCGTCGGAGTTCTGGGGCAGCATCAGGCGGCACCGGTTTTGATCGAAGGGCTGAAGCGGCTGGAATACCGCGGCTATGACAGTGCAGGCATCGCCACCGTGAACGGCGGCCGCCTCGGCCGCCGCCGAGCGGTGGGCAAGCTGGCCAACCTGAATGACCTCTTGGTGCATGAGCCGCTGGCGGGCACCGCAGGCATCGGCCATACCCGCTGGGCGACCCATGGCGCCCCCTCGCTGCAGAACGCCCACCCCCATGCCCGCGAGCGGGTGGCGGTTGTCCATAACGGCATCATCGAGAACTACCGGGAGCTGCGCGCCTTCCTGGCGGAGCACGGGCTGAAGGCGGAAACCGAGACCGATACCGAAACGCTTGCGATGCTGTGCGACTATTACCTGCATCAGGGGCTGGAGCCGGTGGAGGCTGCCCGCAAGACCATTGCCCGGCTGGAAGGCGCCTATGCGCTGTGCTTCCTGTTCGAGGGCGAGGAGGACCTGATCGTCGCCGCCCGCCAGGGCAGCCCGCTGGCGATCGGCTGGGGGGAGGGTGAGATGTTCATCGGCTCGGACGCTTTGGCACTGGCGCCGATGACCTCGCTGGTCACCTATCTGGAAGAGGGCGACCTCGCGGTGGTGACCCGGTCGGGCTGCGCCATCGAGGATGCCAAAGGCCTCCCTGCGGAGCGTGCCCGCAGCGAAATCGCGCAGTCGGTGGCGGCCGCGGGCAAGGACGGGCACCGCCATTTCATGTCCAAGGAAATCGCCGAGCAGCCCGCAGTTCTGGGTGCGGCCCTCAAATACTATCTGGACGGCGGCGAGGGGCAGCGGGCCTTGCAGCAGATCGACTTCAGCCGGTTCGACCGGGTGGTGATGGTGGCCTGCGGCACCGCCTCGCTGGCCTGCCTGACGGCCAAATACTGGTTCGAGCAGATCGCCCGCCTGCCGGTCGAGGTCGATATCGCTTCAGAGTTCCGCTACCGCGAGCCGCCGGTCTCGGAGCGCACCCTGGCGCTGTTCGTGTCGCAATCGGGGGAAACCGCTGACACCCTGGCGGCGCTGCGGTATTGCGCGGGCAAGGCCGGCATGATCCTGTCGGTGGTTAATGTGTCCGAAAGCTCAATCGCGCGGGAGAGCGGCCTGGCGCTGCAGATCCATGCCGGGCCGGAAATCGGGGTGGCCTCCACCAAGGCCTTCACCTGCCAGCTGGCGGTGCTGGCGGCGCTGGCGCTGGAGGCGGCGCGCCAGACCGGGGCGCAGCCGACGGGGCTGCTGCAGGATTACGAGGCGCAGCTGCGCCGCATGCCCAGCCAGGTGGCGGAAGCCCTGGCCTGCGAGGCGGAGGTGCGCGGCGTGGCAGCGCAGCTAGCGCGGTTCAGCCATGCGCTGTTCCTGGGCCGCGGCGCGCTCTATCCCCTGGCGCTGGAAGGCGCGCTGAAGCTGAAGGAAATCAGCTATATCCACGCCGAGGGCTATGCCAGCGGCGAGCTGAAGCACGGCCCCATCGCGCTGATCGACGAGGAGATGCCGGTGGTGGTGCTGGCGCCGCATGACGAGCTGTTCGGCAAGACGGTGTCGAACATGCAGGAAGTGATGGCGCGCGGCGGCAAGATCGTGATGGTGAGCGATGCCAAGGGGCTGGACGCTGCCGCTGACGGCATATGGCAGCCTGTCCGCATGGCACCGGTGCCGGGGCCGTTTGCCGCCATCGCCTATGCGGTGCCGTTGCAGCTGTTGGCCTATCACACCGCGGTCGAGAAAGGCACCGACGTGGACCAGCCCCGCAACCTGGCGAAATCGGTGACGGTGGAGTAGGGGGTTACCAGGGGAGGGTAGTCTGGTGGTAGAAACCTTCCCCTTGCCCGTCATGAAGCGACCCGGCTGCGAACTGTTTAATCAGAAAAGAAAGCTGAGACTTGCTTGTCATGCCAGGTTCGATATCAAAATGAGCCAGACGGCCAACAAGCTTTGAAGGCCGGACAATCATCTCAACTTCTTTATAGAGCGGCCGGACGCCATAATCGTCAAAAAGCACCGTCATGGGCTGGGTGCAGCGCAACATGATCATCGCCAAACACGCATTGCGCAAACGGCCGTCTATCAGGACCGTATCCGGGTGGCGGAAGAAGGGTTCCTCCCAGACATCGAGAGGGTAGCGGAAAAACGTTCTCCAACTCTCTGAGGAGAGTGGCCGCCCCCAAGGGCCGACTGGCCCGATCTCCGTATGATAAATGATCGCTGGTGACGCAGGATTGGAGGCGTCGATCTCCTGCTGAAGTTTCAGTGCCCATTTTTGGTCGCTTTCGACGCTCATGGTGAATTTTCCGGGCAGGCTGGCAGCAATCCGCGTGGTGCCGCCGGATCCGTATTCGAGGATCACCTTGGCATCCCGGTACACTTCCGTGAGATAAGCGATCTCTTCGTCAGGCATGAAGGGTTTGGTCGAGTCGCCGATTTGAGAGGTTTCCATGTTGGTACAAGCTCCTCACGTGTGCCGAAATCTTTTTCGGCCCCTACTAAACAATAACGCCGGCATTTCGTTAAACTGTCCAGTCCTCGAAATTCTCCTTGCCGCCAATAATCTTTCCAGTGCGCTCGAAAATGTCATTATCTGCCTCCCAGGTATGATGTGATACATCTTTGGCGCGATAGTTGATGAAATTGAAATGATCTGAAGAGTAGATCTTGGCACCTGCGGCATGAGAGCGGCGTAGAAAATCACTATCTTCTCCCCGTGTCTTATCACTGAAACGGATCATGTCGTACCATGATCTTTTTATGACCATTGTTGCACCTGCTACAAAATGCGTATGCACGTGCTCACGTCCAGGATGGCGTAGTATCAGCTTGTCACATTCTTCTAACCAAACCGGAAAACTCCATTTCCCTACAATGTCACAGTTGGCAAAGTCAAAGCACATGACTTGGTCCGCCAAATAGTTCTCAAAATAGAAGTCGTCGTCATCAAATTTTGCGATGTATTTTCCTGAGCTATGCTGGATTGCCTGATCGAGTTTTGTACCCAGCGTCATTTCTGACGGAAAAGTCAGCACACGGCAACGTTCAACATTTTCGGCTGCGCGCACTCGTTTCTCGATTTCATTCTTTTTATCTTCTGTCCATGTATCCGTGAAAGCAAAGATCACCTCCATCCTCACGTTCTTTTGACATGCGATGTTTTTGACAATACGGTCAAGGAAATGGGACCGTTTCGTGGCCAGAATAACTGAAATAAGGGGCTTCTCGAGGGGAGCTGAACCGCCGAAGACAGTTTGACGAACAATGTCGCCAAGGTGCTTGTACTGGTGCTTGGTGACCACTTCCCGAATTCCGCGCTGGCTTGTTTTGAACCAATGGCGCTCATCTGTCAGCAAGCGCTCGGTAGCTTCATTGGCTTCACGAGAATTAGCCGCCACCTGTACAATTCCATCAAACTGCGCTTCAATGGCCTGAGAAGGGGCTGAAATAACTGGAGTTCCGCTCGCCAAAATTTCGTAAACCCGACGCGACATCATCGTTTCAGAATTGATAATAGTATTAACGTTTAAGAACGCTTTGAATCTCCTGTACAGTTTGGTGACTTCGTCAAAACCAACAGCGTCGCGAATGAAGGGGTGGAATTTTTCCGGAAAATAATACCTCGGATTGCCCAGCTTTGACATTCGATCATAAATTACACCATTATGGTTTACAATAGGATCCAGAATAAAACCCATTTGCCGGTTTCGTTCTTCATGACCCTCGGAATAGTAGGAACCGGCAAAGCATATCGTTTCTTCTGGTTCGCGATAGCGGCCCACGGGATTACATAGCTCCAAATTGGCGCCAAACGGCAGAGCTGTTACCGTTTTTGCATCCGTGTCCGCCTGGTATTTTGCAATCATATTGGAGTCGGTTGTGAAGATATGATCCGCTTGCTTCATGATCGGTAGAAATCGGTCATAATGAAGTGGATCCTCCTTATTCCAGATCGCTAGAGGAAGATCTTTGCGTTTTTGAATAATTGATATTGCTTTCACAAGTTTTTTTGCATTAGCGTGTTGCAAACCTGGGGAGGTAAAGGCATACTGCCATGCGTTATTATTCCCGGCCCATGCGCTTTCCAGAAAGACAAAGTCAGCCTGTTCGTTGCATATCTGTTCTTCTGCTCCTTCCCGTGAAAGAGGCTTCAAATGGAATTCTGTTGACCAGTTCAGGTTTGATATTTCATCAAATATAGATAGCGCGGTTTCAGCCCCCTTCTCACTTTTTGGCTTTATCTCCTGAATCTTGGCGCGAAGGCGGTCGCGGGCTTTAAATACCCGGCTCCTCAATTTAGATTTTTCTGGAAGATTCGCTTTTAAGAGAGACGCCATACATGTGCTTGCCAGACGCCAATCATTGCGATTGAAGGCGTCCTCAAAAGCGCTCTCAAGAACGTCCACGTTTTCTGTTTCAGATGTGATACTTTTCTGAAACAGGTGGTAGGACGATTGTGTTCGTCCGGCCCTCTTAAGCGTTTGTGCTGCGTAGAGAAGGCCGATTATATTTGTTTGGGTCATAGTGATTTCACTGCTCTAGAGTAACATTCGAACGAGGCACGCTTATACATTCCCTGTGGCTGTTATGGCTTGAGAAAGCTCATTAATCACTTTCTGCAGCAGCGCCTCATCCATGCTCTCGCCCATCACCCGGATCAGGGGTTCGGTGCCGGACTTGCGGATCAGCAGGCGGCCGCTGCCATTGAGGTCGGCCTCGCCGCGGCGGATTGCGTCCTGCACCGCGGCCTGGTCCAGCGGGTTCTGACCCGGCGCGTAGCGGACGTTGTGCAGCAGCTGCGGCACCGGTGTGAACTGGCGGGTCAGGCGGCTGGCTTTCTCGCCGGTTTCCTTGAGCAGCGCCAGCACCTGCAGCCCGGCCAGCAGCCCGTCGCCGGTGGTGGTGGTGTCGGTGATCACGATGTGGCCGGATTGCTCGCCGCCCATGTTGAAGCCGCCCTGGCGCATTTCCTCCACCACATAGCGGTCGCCCACCGCGGTGCGGCGCAGGGTGATGCCCTGGTCTGCCAGATAGGTCTCCAGGCCGAGGTTCGACATCACCGTGGCCACCAGGGTATTGTGGTTCAGCTGGCCTTTGCGGGCCAGGCAGGACGCCAGAAGCGCCATGATCTGGTCCCCGTCCACCACCGTGCCGGTTTCATCCAGCATGATGATCCGGTCCGCGTCCCCGTCCAAGCAAATGGCTAGATCGGCGCCGGTTTCCAGCACTGTCTTTGCCGCCAGCCCTGGGCTGGTGGAGCCGCAGCCTTCGTTGATGTTGTAGCCGTTCGGAGCCACGCCGACCGGGATGACCTCGGCGCCCAGTTCCCAGAGCACTTCCGGCGCGGCCTTGTAGGCGGCGCCGTTGGCGCAATCGATCACGATTTTCAGCCCGTCCAGCCGGGTCCGGCCGGAGATGGTTGTCTTGGCATATTCGACATAGCGGGCGGCGGAGTCGTTCAGGCGGGTGACCCGGCCGAGGTGGTCCGAGCCCGCGGCGCCGGCGCCCGCTTCCAGAATGGCCTCGATCTCCTGTTCGGCGGTGTCCGACAGCTTGAAGCCGTCGGGGCCGAAGAACTTGATGCCGTTGTCGTGATGCGGGTTGTGGCTGGCCGAGATCATCACGCCCAGATCGGCGCGCATCGAGCGGGTCAGCAGGCCCACCGCCGGCGTCGGCAGCGGCCCCAGCGCAAAGACGTCCATGCCGGCCGCGGTGAAGCCGGCGGTGAGGGCATTTTCCAGCATGTAGCAGGAGCGCCGGGTGTCCTTGCCGATCACCACCCGCCGGGTCTGCGAGGTGGCGTTGAAATACTGGCCGACGGCGGCAGCGAGCTGGACCATGAAGGGGGCCGTCATGGGGCCTGTGTTGGCCCGGCCACGGATGCCGTCGGTCCCGAAATACTGTCTTGTCATCGCTGCTGATCCTCTTTATCTGCTGTTCTGCAGGCCGGTTCCGGGCCGGTTTGTCCGGCTTTCTACTAGCGGCAGGACAAACACTCTGCAATCCGCGCGGCTTGCTTTTGCGCAAAACCCTGCCAGAAAAATGCCAGGTTGTAATTCAAACCAGAGTTGCTAAGAGGTCCGCGTTTCCTGCGCGTCTCAAAGAGGGCCTGAAGTTGAAAATTCTTATGGTATTTGGCACCCGACCGGAAGCCATCAAGATGGCGCCTGTCGTCAAAAAATTGCAGGCAACTGAAGGGCTTCACGTGGATGTGTGCGTGACCGCACAGCACCGTGAGATGCTGGACCAGGTTCTGCAGCTTTTTGACATCACGCCGCGATTCGACCTGAACGTGATGAAGCCGGGTCAGGATCTGACCGATATCACCTCCAGAATCATTTTGGCGTTGCGTGACGTTCTGAAGGAAAACCATTACGACCGGCTTTTGGTTCATGGCGACACCACGACCACAATGGCGGCCGCGATGGCGGCCTTTTACGCGCAGGTGAGCGTGGGTCATGTCGAAGCCGGGCTGCGCACCGGAAATATCTATGCGCCCTGGCCGGAAGAGATGAACCGCATGCTGGTAGGCCGGATGGCGGACCTGCATTTCGCCCCCACCGAAACGGCCCGCCAGAGCCTGCTGGCCGAGAATGTGGCAGACAAGAATATTGTGGTCACCGGCAACACGGTGATTGATGCGCTGCAGCAGGTGGTGGCCCAGTTCGGCAATGCCCCGGCGCTGAATGAAGCGATGCAGGCCCGCTTCCCCTTCCTGGAAAAGGGCAAGCGGATAATCCTGGTGACCGGCCACCGGCGGGAGAACTTCGGCCAGGGGTTTGAGAACATCTGCCATGCGCTGCGCGGGATCAGCGAAGAGAGCGATGCGCAGATCGTTTATCCGGTGCATTTGAACCCCAATGTGCAGGAGCCGGTGAAGCGGATCCTAGGGGATGCCGCAGCGGTGCATCTGATCGAGCCGCAGGATTATCTGCCGTTTGTCTGGCTGATGCAGCGGTCGCATTTCCTGATCACTGACTCCGGCGGAGTGCAGGAGGAGGCGCCGAGCCTCGGCAAGCCGGTGCTGGTGATGCGCGACACCACCGAACGCCCGGAAGCGGTCGAGGCAGGCACCGTGCGCCTGGTCGGGACCGATCCGGAGAAAATCCGCAGCGAAGCGCTGCGGCTTCTGAACGATGCGCAGGCCTATGACGAGATGGCCCGCGCCCTGAACCCCTATGGCGACGGCAAGGCGTCCGAACGGATTGCCGCGGCACTGACCCGCGACTGAGCAGAATTTCAAAAACCCGGATAATGAGGACAAGATGTTTGATCGTATCTCTATGATTGGTTTGGGCTATATCGGCCTTCCGACTGCCGCCCTGTTTGCCGCCCGGGGAGTTGAAGTCATCGGCGTCGATGTCTCCCCCAAGGTGGTGGAGACGATCAATGCAGGAAAAATCCACATCGTTGAGCCCGAGCTGGACGGGATCGTTCACAAGGCGGTCACCGATGGCAATCTGCGCGCAACCCTCGAGGCAGAGCCGGCAGAGGCATTTGTCATCGCCGTGCCGACCCCCTTCCGGGAAGGCTATGAGCCGGACTTGAGCTACATCCAGTCGGCGGCCAATATGATTGCGCCGGTGCTGAAGGCAGGCGATCTGGTGGTGCTGGAAAGCACCTCGCCGATTGGTGCCACGGAGCAGATGGCTGCCTGGCTGGCCGAGGCGCGGCGGGATCTGAGCTTCCCGCAGGATGCCGGCAATGAGGCGGATGTGCAGGTGGCGCATTGCCCCGAGCGGGTGCTGCCCGGCCATGTGGTGCGCGAACTGGTGGAAAATGACCGCATCATCGGCGGCATGACCGAGCGCGCCAGCGAGATGGCGATTGCGATGTACAAGAAGGTGGTGCAGGGCGACTGCATCGTCACCGACGCCAAAACGGCCGAGATGTGCAAGCTGACCGAAAACAGCTCGCGCGATGTGCAGATCGCCTTTGCCAATGAGCTGTCAGTGATCTGCGACAAGTTCGGCATCGACGTCTGGGAGCTGATTTCGCTGGCCAACCGCCACCCCCGTGTCAATATCCTGCAGCCGGGCGCGGGCGTCGGCGGCCACTGCATTGCCGTAGACCCCTGGTTCATCGTCGCCTCCGCCCCGGAGGAGGCCAAGCTGATCCGCGCCGCCCGCGATGGCAATGACGGCAAGCCCAAATGGGTGCTGCAGAAAGTGCGCGACGCGGTTCTGGACGTGCTGGCGGCGGACCCCTCCCGGTCCATGGCGGATATCAAGGTTGCGTGTCTGGGCCTGGCGTTCAAACCGGACATTGACGACCTGCGCGAAAGCCCCGCTCTGGGGATCACCGCGGAACTCAGCAAGCTGGGGTGCCAGGTGCTGGCGGTGGAGCCGCATATCGATGCGCTGCCTCCCAAACTGGGCGAAGGCGGTATTGTGCTTTCGGACCTGGATCAGGCGCTGGCCGCTGCTGATGTGGCTTGTGTGCTGGTCAAGCACTCTGCCTTTGCCGGCCTCAAGGGCAAGCTGCCGGAAGGGGTGAAGCTGATCGACGTGGTGGGGCTGGCGTAACCCGGGCTGCTTCGCGGCAGCTGGCTGCCGCACAGCGGGCCGCGACTGCAGTTGTGGCCCGCGGGCCAAGGCTCCGGCGGGGGCTTCACCGCACCAGCCATTCCTCCACCTGCTCCGACACCGCGCGCATCCGGATCCAGCCCGGCGCTGCGGGCTGGCCCTGGCGCAGCCGGAGCTTGCCCAGAAAACCCGCCAATGCCCATTCCGGGCGTTCTGAGCGCGGCACATAAGGCCGCCCGGGATCATAGGCGGGGTTCTCCTGCAGCTGCCCCGCCGCGTCGCGCAGCAGGCCGCCATAGGCGTCGCGCTGCCAGCGGTGTTTCCATTCCCCCAGGTCGCCGGCGCCAATCACTGCCGGGCTGGCGCTGATCACGCCGATGGGCGTCTCGCCGGTTTCAGCGGGGCGGATCCGGTCCCCCTCCAGCACCACGCTGAGGCCGCGGCGGTCCTTGGCGTCCGGGTTGCCGTCGGCCCATTCGAACCATTCCGCGTAATCGGCGCCGCCGCCGGACCAGGCGCCGGAGCAGCTGCCGTTGCCGTCTGCCCCAAGCCGGAAACCGGCGCTGCCGCCGCCTGCCAGCAGGTAGTCGCCGCTGCTGCCCTGGATCTCCAGCTGCGCTGCCGGGCTGGCGGTGCCAAGGCCCGCGCGCCCGTTTGGCGTGAGCGCCAGCGCGGTGCTCCAGCTGCTGCCATCGGCGGAGAGTTTCACCGAGAAATCGTCATTGCCCGCCAGCCCCATCTCGGCGCGGCCGCTCCAGCCCGATTGGAACAGCAGGGAGGCGGTGTCGCTGCCGGCGGCCTTGTTCACCTTGAGCTGATGGCCGGCCCCGGCATGGGTCAGCAGTGTCGCCGGGCCGGACACCGACAGCGGGTTGGCGGCATCGGCCGCGGTGCCCACCCCGACCCGGACCAGATTCTGGGTTTCGGCAGGCGGCAGCACCCAGGCGCTGCCGTCCCAGACCCGCAGCTCCGCATCCGCCAGGCTCCAGGCGCGCCAGCCGGGCAGGGGGGCAACAAACAGCCAGCCCTCGCCCTGCCAGACCGCGATCCTGCCGGCATGACCGGCCCAGGCCGCCTGCGGCGCCGCCCCCAGCGCATCCAAAAGCTGCAGCGCTTCGTTGTGGGTCACATGTTTCTGCGCCTGGGAGGGCATCAGATAGGGCAGAGCGAGGATCGGCGAGGACTGGGTCATGGGAAGCGGGCTCCGGCAGTGGCGGGAAACGGGATCCGCGCCAGAGTGCCAGAGCCGGGTCAAGCGGGCGCTAACGGGGCGTGCGCCGGGGACGCAACGGCTGCAGGCGGGGGCGCCTGTTCCTGCCCCGTTCCCGGCCTGTTCGCGCAATTGTCGTCAATCTGTAAACAATATCCCTGATTTCGCCCGTTTTGCTTCCCGCTTTGCGCCCGGCGGCCCGGTCACGTTCAGCCCCGGATCGCAAGCGCAAAGGAGCGGGTCATGGCACTGGCATTCACCGGACGGTTCGGCACAGAAGATCTGATTTTCGGCACCGGTCTGCGTGATCTGGAAATCGCGGTGCAGGACGGCCAAGCCACGCTTTATGCCATCACCGGCCTGAACGGCGGCATCAGCCGCTGGCGGCTGTCCGGTGACGGCAGCCTGCCGCAGCTGGCGGGCCAGCAGCTGCATGGCGAGGCATCCTTGCGCACCGGCCCGTTCCAGCTGGCCGGGGCGGGCGGTGCGGTGCGGCTGGTGCAGGGCCAGACCAGCCAGGGCGAACTGACCTATTATGAGCTGTCAGACGGCGGCAGCCTGGGCGGCCAGCAGCGCGAGGCGCTGGCAGGCGCGGATGCGGGCGGCTTTGGCGCGGTGGCGCTGCTGGAGCTGGCGGGCGGCAAATCGGCGTTTTACGCGGTGGGAGCCGCCAGCGGCGCGCTGCAGGGCTGGCAGCTGGATGCGGCGGGCGGTGTGCAGGGCGCTGCCGCTGCCGCGGGCAGCAGCAGCGAATACCGGCTGGATCCGGCGGCGCTCTTGGCCACGGTGCAGGCGCCGGGCGGCCCGGTGCTGCTGGCGGCGGATGCGCAGGGCCTGCACAGCTACCGCGCCGATGCCGCCACCGGCGCCTTGAGCCCGGCCGCTGATCTGGGCGCGGCGCAGGGGCTGTCCATCTCCGGCATCACCGCGCTGGAAAGCTTTGTGTCCGGCGGCAAGGCCTGGGCGCTGATCGGCGCCGCGGGCAGCAGCTCGCTCACCCTGGTGCAGGTGGCGGCGGACGGAGCGCTGCGGTTCGGGACCCAGCTGATGGACACCGCGCTGACCCGCTTTGGCGGCGTTGCGGCGCTGGAGGTGGTGGAGGCGGAGGGCCATCTCCTGGTGCTGGCGGCGGGCAATGACGGCGGCCTGAGCCTGTTCACCCTGGCGCCGGGCGCGGGGCTCATTCACCTGCAGAGCCTGGAGCATGTGCCCGGGCTGGGGCTGCAGAACGTGACCGCGCTGAAAGCGGCGGTTGCGGGCGGCGCGCTGCAGGTCTTTGCCGCCTCCGGCGCGACAGGCGGCATCAGCCAGTTCACCCTGCCGCTGGCGGATCTGGGCGATGTGCGGCTGGCGGCGGCGGGCACCGCCCGGCTGGGCGGCAGCGCCGGCAATGACGTGCTGGACGGCGGTGAGAGCGGCGCGGACATTTCTGGCGGGGCCGGCGACGACGTGCTGGTGGCAGGCGCCCGCGGCGGCGAACTGGACGGCGGCAGCGGCGCCGATGTCTTTGTCATCAACCCGGCGGCCGGAGCGGTGACGGTGCGCGGCTTCATCCCCGGCGAGGACCGGCTCGACCTGTCGCTGTTCGAGGACCTCCGCAGCGCTGCCCAGCTGGACGCGCGGGGGCGCAGCTTTGGCATCGAGATCGAAGCGGGGGAGACCCGGATCCTGCTGCTGCAGGAGGGCGGCGGCCGGATGGAGCTGGAGGAGGTGTTCGGCCCGGCCCTTCAGTTTGCCTTCCCGGAGCGCCAGGCCCCCGGCGTGACCCTGCCCGGCGGCGGGTTTTACGGCGGCCGCAGCGGCGACCGGATCGCGGGCACCGGCGGCAACGACCTGCTGGACGGGCTGGCGGGCGGCGACCGGCTGAGCGGCGGCGGCGGCCGTGACACCCTCAAGGGCGGCGGCGGCAAGGACAAGCTGACCGGGCAGGGCGGCGCCGATGTCTTTGTCTTTGCCGGCGGCCACGGCCGCGACACGGTCACGGATTTCGTGCCGGGCACGGACCTGATCGGCCTGGGCGGGGCGGCGGCGGATGGATTTGACGGCCTGGAGATCAGCCGGGCGGACGGCGGCACGCTGATCGGCACCGGCTCGGGCAGGGTCTTCCTGGAGGACCTGCGCCCCGGCCAGCTGGACGCGGATGATTTTCTGTTCTGAGCAAAACTTTTTGCATAATATTGATTATAGGTTTCTATAATGTACGCGGGGCACATTCTAGATTGGGTTGCGACAATTCCCCTATCTTGCTGGAAAGCAAGGAGAATGGAAGATGGCCCACATAGAGCTGGATTTGCGTGAACGGCGCGCAATTGAGGATATGCTGAACGCAAAGACGCCCGTGAGCAAGATTGCGACTGCGCTCGGCAGGCATCGCTCTACTGTCTACCGCGAGATCAAGCGCAACCGCTTTGAAGACCGTGAACTGCCATATCTGAACGGCTACTACGGTGTGAACGCACAGAGAACCGCGGCCGCCAGACGCATGCGCCGCCGCAAACTCGTGCGATTGAAAGAACTGCGCAAAGCAGTGATCACCCAATTGAAGGAAGGCTGGTCGCCTGAGCAGATTGCCGGCCGTCTTTGGTTTGAAGGTCAACCGGTGCGCGTGAGTCACGAGACCATTTACGCTTACGTCTATGGCCCCGATGGCCAATCCGAAGAACTGGCGCGCCACCTGCCGAGCCGGCGCAAGAAACGGCAGCCGCGCTATGCGCGCAGGCCGCGCGACCTTGTTTTCCCGCCGGAGCGCTCCATTCATCAGCGCCCGGAGCACGTGAAGTCCCGCGAGACATTCGGCGAATGGGAAGGCGATCTGATGATCTTCGAACGCGCCCAGGGCAATGCCAACGTGGCCACGCTTGTAGAGCGAAAGACGCGGTTTGCCGTCTTGTTCAGAAACCAAGACAGAAGCACCACACACCTGATGAACCGGCTGATGGACGTCATGGAACCCCTGCCCCAGCCGGCGCGGCGGTCCATCACCTTCGACAGAGGGATCGAATTCCGGAACTGGCGCAAGCTCAAGCCTGGGATCGGAACGGAGGCGTGGTTCTGCGATCCCCAGGCGCCCTGGCAGAAAGGATCCGTCGAGAACCTCAACAAGCGGGCGCGCCGATACCTGCCACGGGATACGCCTGTGGCCGCGCTCTCAAATCGCTCAATGAAGGCGATTTGCGACCGCTTGAACGGCACACCCAGAAAATGCCTCGGATGGCGCACACCGGCTGAAGCCTTCCGGGACGAACTCATGAAGCTAGGATAGCAGGAAGCGTCGCAACGACCCTTGAGCCTCCACGGGTGCGCGCTACCCCCAACTGCGACTCCTATTAGAAACCAAAGGGTTATATGCGGATGCCTCTCAGCCGTGGCATCACGGCGGTCCCGGGTCATGACCTGAAAATGATTTGGGACCGCGTCAGCACACACACCGAGAAAATGCTTGGGTGAAAAACGCCCGCTGTAATCTTCCTGGAAGCGATAATGGAAGAAATGGGGTGCGCCCCTACCCTCACAGGCAATTGGAAGCGCGGGTCAGGTATCTCTCACATCCGTTCAAACAGATGCCATGGCCCATATGCACCGCGGAAGGTGACTCCTTCCATATCCGCAGTCTGCGCGCGCAGCTCCTTGTCCTGCAGGATCACGTACCGGATACCGCGGTCAGCAAGCAGGCTTGCTCCCGCCGCCGGATCAAATTTGGGCGCGATATACTTGGCATAGATAGCTCTCCCTTCCGGCGTCTCTTCAGCCTGCCAGTAATCCTTGGCCCCGATATAAAGCGCAATGCTGACAGGGTCGTTTCCAGTTGTATATTCCGTGGCATCAGGACGGTTCAGGGCAACCACCACGTCAAGAAAGAATACCTTTTCGCTATCAATGAGAACCCGTGCCGTTGCTGGGTTCACGTCGTTTCCAATAGCGTTGCGCAAGGCTAGGATGTCCGCGTCGAAATGAAACGGGGAGGCCAGCCGCCGTTCGACCAGTTGCCACCCGTTCCATGCCAGGCTCGCAACCGACAGCATAACCCCGCCCGCCAAGACCGGTAGACGGAGCATAACGCCAGCCTTTCGAGCCAACCACACAAGCGCCATTGCGGAAAACGGAATCAACTGGCTGACCCAAGCTCCTGCGATACGCCAGGGAGCGGCTAAAGGATTGCTGGCGGTCGCCACGGCTGCAAGGGACGCAAGCCCCATACCCAGCACTGCGACCGCTATCACCGCGCGCGTGGACGGCAGGTACCAAAACGCCCCAAGACTGGCGATCAGCCCAAGGATCAAGGCAGACTGCGACGCATCGCTCAGGAAGCGCAGAAGATGTGAGTTGCGCAAGATTTCCGTCCAAGATGTCCCCACCGAAATATTCTGGTCGCGAGCGACGGTAATACCGCTCAGATCACCGTAGTGGTAGAAGGACAACCCCACCCACAGGAGCGGAAAAGCCAGTGCAATCCCGACAGCCAGAAACGCAACCGCCCTATCCGCTCGCCCTGCAGCAGTCTGCTGCCACAAAACAAAGGCAATGAAGGCGAGAGAGACAAACCAGCCCTCAAACCTGACCGTTCCTGACAACATGAACATCAGTGCCCCGAAAACCAGCGCCCCGCTCTGACCGCGGCCCGTATACCGCGCCACCCCATAAGCGCCCCAAAGAACGAAACAGTTGAAGAAAATCTCTGACATCGGTGCCACGGAGAGCAGCAACCGATGGTGTAAGAACACCGCGAGAATGGCCGACACCAACGCCACAAGCCGATCCCCAAACAACTCCAGGGCGAGTGCGGCCACGGCCCAAAGACTCAGAAGACCAAAGAAAACCGCCATCTCACGCGGGCCATAAAACAGGTCCGGATGCACCTTGAGCCACAGCCCCACGGCCACTTGGTAGAAGGGGGGCCAGATATAGGGTTTGAACGCGTTTCCCCAATCCAGCCCCTGCGCAATGAGTGCCCGCGCACTTTCGTCTGCAGAAGCCGCGGCAAAGCCTAAATGGAGAACACCTATCTGGAGAACGATTGCTAACAGACTGCAGATACCTATGCCCCAAAACAAAGTTGCGCGTGAAATTGTCATATCTGCTCCGTTCGATTGGCCTTGCTGCGGGGCGAAAACCGAAATTGAAACCAAGATGCCGCTCCGTCCGGCGGCCACGGTAACTGCGCGGTGCCTATGCGGTCCCGGCTTTTAGGTGAGAGATCATAACCTTTGACGAAGCACGTGAACCGAGGACTCAAGCCGCTCCTGTGAATAGAAACTCGTCCCCGCTGAGGCTCAGACCGTAGACATCCTTCACCACACCGATCAACTCGTCCGGCCCTCCCTGCTCCCCGGCCAGCCAGATAGCCGTGCCAGAGGGCAGCCCCTCGGCATCCTCGGTCAAAACGAAGTCCTGCACCGCACCGGCTAAGCTGATGGCATCTCCGCTCGAGAAGTCCCAAATATACGCGTAATCCTCAATTCCGTTCGTGCCGGCATCCCCATCGTCATAAAAGACCGTGTTGCCGTCCCCGAAAACGAACACGTCATCCCCCCCATTGCCCAAGAACACATCCAGTTCGCCCTGCCCTGGCAGCGGGCTCGCCGCATCGACGGCGGACAGGATCTCGTTCCCCGTGCTGCCCTTGATCACATCACTTCCCTCAATCTCGGTGACTGTGACGTCATGGAAGGTCACATCATTGAGATGAGCCAGGAGTCCAAAAGATCCCGTTGCGGGCGCGTCAAAGGCGATGGTCTCGTTCATCAGCCAGCCGGTTGGCTCGGGCGTCCCGTCTTCCCAGACCTTCATCTTGTAAGTCCGGTCGATAGTGCCCGACTGCTCTACCCGAACGGTAAAGTTGAACTTTACTCCTTCGGTCAGCGCATAATTCGTGGCTCCGATATTGTTGTATATCTCGAAATGAGGGGTCCAAGAATGACCATTGTAAATCAGCAGGGTCGAAGGCTCCCACCCCGTTTTAGGCTGCCAGCCCGCTACCGGATCGTCGGTATGCCCGTTCCACCAAGGCACAAAGCCGAAGCCACCTCCCACAGTGAACAGTTCATGCGGGGTGACAGCAACCTGGACCTCGAAGAAGTCCCAGCTCTCATCCCCCATGACCACTAACCGGTCGTAGCCGGGATCAGCAATCCGTAA
>NZ_JCAIJS010000003.1:240000-252549 GCF_059429235.1 Leisingera sp. CC-HEC096 | reverse complement strand
GCGCGGCGAACGCCCGGTCGGAGCCCTGACCAGCCCTCCAAGATAAAAGCGAGGAAGGCTGTTATGGAGATAGTTCGCGTCACGGCTGCAAGCAGGTATCGCGCAGGATCCTGTCAACGCGGCTGATCACCTTGCGCACCTCGGGCAGATAGCGGTCCTCATGGTGCGTCACCAGCCATTGATCGTGCTCCAGTTCCGGGATCGGCGGTGAAACCTGCGTCAGCGCATCCATACGATTGCCGATGAAGGTGGGCAGGACCAGGCGGGCCTGGCCTGAGAGCGCAAGGTCAAGAGCGGTGCGCGGGCTGGTGACCTCAATGCAGTCTTCCTTTTCGGTAGTGGCTTAGACCCATTGCGCCGAAGGCGTCGAGCCAAGGACGCGCGCCCAGGGTGCATCAGGTCCGGCGCCTGAATACACGGCGAAGCGCACCCGGCCCAGCTTGCGCCCGGCCAGACCGGGCCCTTTGGGGCGGCGGTTGCGGATCCCGATGACGGCCTCGCGGCGGCCAATGTCCACCATCTCATCAGCCGCGATGAACCGAAGCCGGGTACGGTCTGACCCGACGATTTCCGGGATTCTGCCACAGAGGTGATACGTTACCCAGGTTCCAGCAGAGATCTTGACGGTTGGAACCGAGCCGCCGGTCTCCGCGGTGAGAGACAGGATGCCGCATTCCAGTGCCTCTGCCTTTTCCACGAGCGTTCGGCCTTCCTTTGTCAGCTCGTATCCGCGTGCCAGGCGCTGGAACAGATCGCGGCCAAGCCGCCGCTCCAGCGCCAGCATGCGCCGCCCGAGTGTCGGAGGGCTCTTGCCGGTCGATGCAGCCGCAGCGGCCAGCCCGCCCTCGCGCGCCACCGCCAGAAAGAGGCGCAGATCGTCCCAATCAAGCTTCGTTTCATCCATGAAATGATCATTGCAAAGCGTTTCATGGAAGGGAAGCCGCTTTGGTGGTCCAATGAGTGGACAGATAGAGGGAGTTTCAGGATGCGCTTTCTGGGTCAGGAGATGAACCCGCTTGGCATGGGATGCTGGCCGATCGGCGGGCCGATGTTCTCCGGGGATCAGCCACTGGGCTACGCCAATTCCGATGACGCGGAGTCCATCCGCACCATTCACGCCGCACTGGCCGGGGGGATCAGTCTTTTCGACACCGCTCCCGCCTATGGCGCGGGCCATGCTGAACGGCTGCTGGCCCGCGCACTCAAAGACCGGCCCGATGCGCTGATCGCCACCAAGATCGGGATTGCCATCGACGAGGACAGCAAGCAGCTGACCGGCGACGAGATTGCACCCGGAAGAGTGCTGCCCGCCATCGACCGCAGCCTGTCGCGGCTGGGGCGGGACAGGATCGACCTAATGCTGCTGCATCAGAACAGTCTCCCTGTTCCGCTAGCTGAGGCGATGTTCGACGAGATGGACAAGGCCGTGGAGGCAGGCAAGCTGCGCGCCTACGGCTGGAGCACCGATTTTGCGGAAAGCGTCTCTGCGGTAGCACCGCGCAAGGCGTTTCTGGCGGTAGAGCATGCGATGAACGTCTTGATCAATCCGCCGCGCATTCAGGCGGCGGTGAGGAAGAACGCGCTGACGGCGCTGATCCGTTCACCTCTGGCGATGGGGCTCCTCACCGGCAAATACGGGCCGGATGCAATCATGCGCGCTGACGACATCCGCGGCACCTCCAACCTTAAGACCGGCTACTTTGCCGACGCGCGGCCGAACCCTGCCATGCTCACGCAGCTGGAGCCCGTGCGGGAGTTGCTGACAACTGGCGGCAGGAGCCTGGCGCAGGGCGCGATCAGCTGGTTATGGGCCAGAAGCGGCCGGGTGATCCCCGTTCCAGGCGCGCGCACCGTTGGTCAGATCGAAGACCTCGCAGCAGCAATTGGCTTCGGCGCTCTGCCTGATCCTATCATGGAAGAGATTGAAACCCTGATCGAACGTGAGCCAGAAGAGCTGCCTGACAGGGCACGATGAGCTGTACCCGACAACCGGTTCATTTTGACCGACAGTTCGCCAGGAACGCGGCGAACTCACCCTTCGAGTCTTTGGTGAATCTTGCGTCACGCAGGCCCGACCGTGATCCAGACCCTTGGCTCCACCGAAGGCATGGAGGAAGCCAAGGAGGCGCTGCGCGCATTGGTGGAGCGGATCGTGCTGACGCCCGCGGCGGCAGGCTCTGGCCTGGATCTGACGCTGGAGGGGGATCTGGCCGGGCTTCTGCGGCTGGCGTCGGGTGCGGAAGGCCCGGACAGGAAGAAGGCCCCGGACAGTAGATCCGAAGCCTTTGATATTTCTGAGGAAATTGTGTTGGTTGCGGGAGCAGGATTTGAACCTGCGACCTTCAGGTTATGAGAGCGCTTAGGGCGTTCTGCACGGTCTACCCCGATTTGCGCCCACCTACCCTATCTTATTGGTATCGCTCATTTTTCGTTGACGCCAAACTTCACAGGCTTCTACCTCTTACGCCAAGATATGCGTTCATTTGCTTCCACAGTGCTTCCACAGAAGCGGAGCAGAGAGGAGACCGGAGATGCCGAAACTGACCAAGCGAACCGTCGAAGCCCTGATGCCGGAGGCCAAGGATTACTTCCTCTGGGACAGCCAGATTGCGGGCTTTGGCGTCCGGGTCATGCCGTCCGGTGCAAAGACCTACCAAGCGCAATATCGCAAGGGCGGCAGAACCCGGCGCGTATCGGTTGGACGGCACGGCAAGATCACCGTGGATGAGCCGCGCAAGCTCGCCAAAGAGATCATGGGACAAGTTGCCAAGGGCGAGAACCCCGCCGAGGAAATCTCGCAGCACCGCAGGGCCCCCACCGTCGCCGCGCTCTGTGAGCGCTTCTTTGAGGCCCACGCCAAGGAACGCTGCAAGCCCTCGACCCAAAAGGAATACCGCCGCGCCATTGATCTGTTTATCGTGCCCGCGCTGGGAAGCTTTAAGGTCGTGGACGTTGAACGCCGGGACATTGCAGAGCTGCACCACAAGTTCCGCGACAAGCCCTATCAGGCCAACCGGACGCTTGGAGTTCTGTCGAAGATGTTCAACCTGGCGGAAATCTGGGGCCTGCGTCCGGATGGCTCCAATCCCTGCCGCCACGTCCCGAAGTACCGCGAGGTGAAGCGGGAACGCTTCTTGAGCCAACCGGAATTGCAGCGGCTGGGACAGGTGCTGTCTGAGGTGGAACGCGAAGGCAGCGAGACGCCGCATATGGTCGCCGCCTTCCGCCTGCTGATCCTGACCGGCTGCCGATTGGGAGAAATCCAGACCCTGAAATGGGACTACATCACCGCCAACGGCATGGAACTGCCGGACAGTAAGACCGGCGCGCGGCGCATCCCCCTGCCCCAACCGGCGCGGGATGTGCTCGCCCGCCTGCCGCGCAGCCCCGGCAACCCCTATGTGATCGAAGGAAAACTGCCCGGCCAGTATGCTACCGACCTCCAACATCCATGGCGGCGCATCCGTGATCGGGCGGGGCTGCGCGGGGTTCGTATCCACGACCTGCGCCATACCTACGCATCAAATGCGGTCTCCGCCGGAATGCCGATCCAAATGGTCGGGCGGCTGCTGGGGCATACTCAGATCCAAACCACCATGCGCTATGCACATCTGGCGGATGATCCGGTGCGGCAGGCGGCGGAGGAAAATGCCGCGCGGCTGGGGTCGCTAGTCGGGGATCTGGGGAGGCCGAGGCTACGGGCCGTATAGGGACACGCAATGATACGTTACGTAGGGAGCTAAGCTCGGCCCCGGTCCCGCGCGTTGCGTACTGGTACGTTACGTATACGTAGGTCGTCGATGCCCGCTCAGGCTGCCTGTAGGTAACGTACTACGAGAAGCTTGATTGTACCTGAACCGGCTGCCCTGGCTGAACCGTTATGTTACGTAGGACGCATTACCGAGAACCACAGGGCCAGCGCAGAACCACGCCGCCCCTAGACCACATTCAAAAGAAGCGAGCCGTCCCCCCATGACCTCCCCTATCCTGGCCCTCTGGCAACGCGGCGTTTATCTGAATAAATCCGCCTATCATTTTTCGCCCGATGCTGAGCGGGAAACCTACAACAGGCTGCACTCTGCCAACCTGATGACCGTCGCTACCGATGCCGCTATTGCCGCGAATGCCATGGGTGAGGCTGGCGCCAATGCGGCCATGGCTGCGGCGCAGGTGATGGCAAAGGTTTCAAAGGAGCGCACGGGTTGGCGGGACAGACGCCAAGGGGCCGTGCTGAAGGCGCTGCAAAAGGCACAGCTTATTGCCTTCGGATTTGAACCGCCCCGCCGTATGGACAGTCAGCCCGTCGAAATCCTGCCCGCCTATTGGCGCGGCCACATCCGGTGGGATAAGGCCAGCCTGACGGTCCAAGGGCTTGAGTTCGTCGAGATCCGTATCGTCTCGCGGCAGTTGCGAGATGAGGTTTTGAATCGAAAGAAAATCGACCTGACCCCGCCGCAACCGGCGGGTCGCCCCACCGTTGGACCATTCGTCAAGGCGGCCTTCGCAGCATTGCACAAGGCCGGAGAAATCGACGTGACCGCCTCGCAGCAATCCCACTATCCGAAGATCCGCGCGTGGTTGGAACTGAACGTCCCAAACCTCAGCAAACCTGCAAGCGAGATTGCGGACAAAACACTTCAGAAACATTTCTCACCTCTTTTCAACAGCTTAAAGAAATCCTCCAAACTATAAATTCGGCGGAGATTTATAGGAGTATTTAGAGGAAATCTGTTGGGCGAAGACAGGAGCATCAAGTCAAACAACAGGAGACGACGATGCTGAACACCGCAACACCCACCCCCGCCAACGCGCCCGCCATGGACTATCTGGACGGGTTTATCGAAGAACGCACGGCGGCGGACTTCCTCTGCCAAAGTGTCCGCACCATCCAGAAATGGCGCGTCACCGGCTACGGCCCGAAGTTCTACAAATCGGGCCGTTCCGTGCGCTATCGTCGCCGCGACCTGCTGGAATGGGCCGAAGGCCGCCGCCACGGCAGCACCAGCAGCTACAGCGCCACATGAGTTTTGCCCGCGTTGGGGTTGGCAGCGCCGCGCGGGATTTTGGGGCCGGAAGGCTCTCAGGGGCGCGGGCGAAACGGTCCCGCGCTCCTTCTCATTCCAACACAGCTCGAAAGTATCCAAACCATGGCGAACCAGCCTGCACAGAAGTTCAAAATCGGCCTCATCACGGCCACCATCTGGAACAATGACGGCTTCTATTCCGTCGATATGTCCCGTGCCTACAAGGCCGATAACGGCGAATGGCGCAACACCGGCAGTTTCCACCACTCAGACCTGCTCAATATCGCCAAATGCGCGGAGCGCGCAGAGATCTGGATTGGCCGTCAGGTCAACGGCAAGTAATGGTCGCCGGGCCTCAGCCCGGCCCAAAAACCAATGCTGCCCCGCCGGAGGCAGAAGGGGGCCAAAGGCCCCCGCCCTTTTCCCCTCACATCTCCACAGAAACCAGCGGCCCGATGTGCCGCGCAGGAGGGGGGTCTTGTAACACCCCCCTCCACGAATACGAAAGCGAAGGCCAGCGTAAATGGAAGCGGATATCCTGCATTCGGGTTTTGACGGGCTGAAATTCACCATCGAGACCGATATCCCGCCTGAGTTCCGCACCGCCCTTGCCGTTGCCAAAGCCGAAGCAATCAAAACCAACCGGGAAACCGTTCTGGAATTCGGCTCTGTCGCTCTCTCCGTGCGCCGCACAGGCGGTTCTGCCTATTCCGCCCATACCGGCGAATACGGGGCTGAATGGTATTTCCTGGACCCAGAGAACCGCCCTGCGAACAATCCCGGCATCACCGTCGATTTCCGGGCCTTCCTGCTCGCCACCGGCGGGCTGGACGCGGCGGAAAAGCACTTCTGGGACTGCATGGATACCTTTGGTATCCGCTACGCTGAACACCTGCTGCGTGTGACCCGTGCGGACTTCGCCATCGACTTCCTGGCCCCCTGGTTCGAACCAGACCGCGAAGCCCTGGTTGTGCCGCCCGGCACCCGCGTTCAGGAACACACCGGCATTGATGAAACAGAAACCCACGCCACCGGCGCGCGTGTCACCGGCCTGCGAGCCGGGGCTGTCGCTAACCGGCAATTGGTGATCTACGACAAGCGGCAGGAGGTCATTCAGAAGGGCAAGCTAGGCTGGCTCACTATCTGGAACGACGCCCGTGCACAGTTGAACCGCCCGACCCTGGACCTGGCAGACCGGAATTCAAGCCAGGTCTGGCGCTTCGAACTGCGTATGGGGTCCAAGCAGCTCCGCAACCGTTGGGAAATGCGGTCCTGGAAAGACCTCCGGGATATGATCGGTGATGCTTACACCGAGTTTTGCGAAAGGGTCCGCTACACCTCCCCCACTTCCGACTGCAACCGCGCCCGCTGGCCCGCAAACGAGCTGTGGCATCAGGTCAGCAACGTGATCGCTTTGGACCTGCAGGAGAGCTGTTCCGGCGTCTTGCCCAGCGACGTCATCGAAACCAACCGCGCAGAGCACATGCGGATGCTGGACCGGCAAATTTTGGGGCTGCTGGTATCCCGCGCAGCAGCGTCAGAGGTGAAGCCCAACGAGTTCCGGGACTTCCTAGGCAGCCATGTAGAAACCTTGCAGCGGCAATCCGATGAGCACCCGATACTGATTGATGAAAGGCTTGGGAATGCGGCGAGCAGGTACCGTTTCAAATAAGCCTAGATTGCGTCTACGCCGGTGCAAACAAGGCACTTTTGACAAGCACACCAAAGTCTTAAGTTACCCGACATGATTGAAGCAGGCTTCTGATCGGTCTGGAGAGTTCTTTAACAGCGAGGAGGCAGTTTGCAATGTGCTCGGAGTCAGGTCGAGAGCAGTTGAAGCTGTCTCTACTCTTTTTCAGCAGGTGACCCGCCTTGGGTAACCTGTTGATATTTTGACAACATTATGCAACTAGAAGACAGAGCAGAGAGCTGCTAGACGTTCTTGAGAGCTTAAGTCTTTGCCAAAGAGGGTTTGTTGTGAAAGTTAGCATTCAGAACGTTGGTCGAATTTCCAGCGGGGAGATTGAACCCAGAGACTTGACCTTATTCATTGGGCAGAATGACAGTGGGAAGACTTATGCTGCCACAACGCTTTGGGCATTCCTGAAGCATATAGATAAAACATCTCGGAACAGAGACGACGTGGCCATCACTGGCCTTAACGATTTCTTAATCAAGCTCTGCAGAGGCCGCGAAACAAACTATAACTTGGAAATCCCGTATTTGGAGTGGGATGCTCTGAGGACTTCTATATCAAGTAGCTTCAACCAGAACATTTCCGACATCCTCAGAGATGCCATCGGTTACGATGGCTTTGAGAAAAGTTCGATTAGCGTAGCACACAAATATAGATCGCAATTAAAGCTGACCGCCGACGTAAGTAGATACGAAGAGTTACAAGAGGATTTCATTGAGGCAGATGATCCAGATGAGCCGCCCGAAGGAATCTTCCGGAACGTCGAAGTTACCGACCTTTCAGTGCACATAACGCTCGGAGAAGTGACAACAGAGGTTTTTTCTGTAAGCGGCGTTGAAACTGACATTTTGCCTGGCATGATCGATTTTCAGCTCAAAAGAACAATCTTGGGCGTCGCATGTTGTGGATTCGATTGGCTTAGCATGCGAAATGTAATCTACTTGCCTGCCGCAAGGACTGGCATCATGCTTGCGCTAGACTATTTCGTAAGCGGCATTCTTGATCGCTCAAAAATGGGAAGGGATGAGCTTGAAGAAACCGGCTCACTTCCGGCACCGATTCAAGACTTTGCCCGCAGCCTTTCAAGGCCCACCTATTTCCTTTCTAGAAAACGGACCAAGCCGTCGACTGCACTAAAAAATCTAATCCAAGGAGAATTCACTAGGAGAAATAGATTCAGAGGCGAATACCTATATTCAATGGACGAAGGGAAAGAAGAAATCCCATTGGCGTCCACTTCATCTCTGGTTACCGAATTAGCTGCATTATCTGTGCTGTCTAATCGTGTGGGTCACCGCACCTTCTTGATTTTTGAGGAACCTGAGGCTCATCTGCACTTGGCAGCGCAGCGAGAAATGGCTCGTGCACTGGCAAAGATGGTCAACTCAGGTGTGCGGGTACTAATCACCACACACAGCGATACTTTTCTTCAGCAGCTAAACAACCTCATCTCGTTGCACCGCCTTCGGTCAAATTCAGAACTACTGTCTGAGATAGGTGTTGCTGAGGAGGACTTGATTGACTCAGAACGAGTTTCAGCTTTTGACTTCGTGTGCGACAATGGCATCACATCAATCAATGAGATTCCGGTTTCTGAAAAGGGAGTTGTGGCCGACTCCCTCAACAAAGTGCTTTTAGATCTAACAGAAGAAACGTTGAAAATCAGCGACGCTTTGCAAGAAGATTAACCCATCAAACCGGGAAAATAATGGCATTTAAAAATCTAGAGCTAGTCAACCCAGATTACGTTTTCACGGTGACCAGCGGCACCCCAATTACGGTTGAAGAAAAGGCCAAAGAAGGCGCTGGGAAATGTCATTTCAGCTCCCCTCAAGATGCCCTTTTCATTAAGGCGAAGGATCAAGCTCCAGTCGTTTGGTCCTTGAGGAATAGAAAATGCGCTGAAGCTGCGTTCTGCATTGCAAGGGAGGACGGCAGAACTACACTTCACATTGTTGAAATGAAAAGCAAACTAACCCTCAAAACGTTCCAGCATGTAATTGAACAGATTCGAGGGATGTACCTGTCAGCTTTGGCGACTCTATCGATCATTAGAGTTGCCGAACCACACGAAGTCACGGCATATCTTGCCTATAGTGATGATAAGATTTCGTGCGGATTCAGTGAAAACTTAATTTTGAACAAAACGCTGGTAGGTGGCGAGGAACTACCCGGAAAGCGAGAGTGGCGTAGAAAAGAGATAACACTTCCTCACTCAACGCAGGCTAAGCTGATCATTGGTGAAAGAGCTGATGGTGACGTCACCTTTGGCGAAGTAAGTTAATCCGCCGCCCCCCGTTGACAACCACCTAAACGGACTCCTTTTGTTAATTCCACCCAAAGAGTTAACGTTTCAAACACTGTCGCAACTGCTCGACACTAAGCCAAGGCCTAGCCGAGTGAACCATTCTATGGCAGTTCGCACAGAGCAATGCGAGATCGGATAGTCTGGTCTTCTGCCCCGGTACCAACTCCGACACTGGGATCATGTGGTGGCATTCGATAAAGCCTTCTCCACGGTCACCATAGGTTTTTACAAAGTCGAAGCCGCAGACTTCGCAGTAGAGCCGACCGTACGTCCGTACAAATGCCGCCTTCTTTCTGCGGACAAGTGCTGCATTCCGTTCGCGATAGCGGTGTAGGCGCGTGCGCCCGCCATATTGATTAAACCGTCGAGCCATATCCTGGAGAAACGAGCGCTCCCAATCGTTCACCTTTCCAGAGGAAGGGCGCTCCGAAATTTCGCGCTGGATATGCGCGGTCTGCTCTTTGCTGAACGGCATTCTCATCTCTTCGGAACACTCTTGGCGAGAGTGGAACGGATTGCGTCAAAGCTCACGTTGATATCATTTCGACATCCAAGGTCTGTGGCTCTCTGGCCACATCCTTTTCCTCACCACTTGCGTCCACAGTGCTTCCAGCGCCTTAGCGCAAACGCAGAAAGCCCCGCGGCTGCGGGGCGTAAGTCATTGTTTTGATTGTAATATTTTGGTTGCGGGAGCAGGATTTGAACCTGCGACCTTCAGGTTATGAGCCTGACGAGCTACCTGGCTGCTCCATCCCGCGACAGGTGTTATTGATCGTTTAGAGAGATTATTGGATTTTACTAGGTTTGGCGGTGACCTACTCTCCCAGGGCTTGAGCCCAAGTACCATCGGCGCGACAGTGCTTAACTTCCGGGTTCGGGATGGGACCGGGTGTTTCACTTGTGCTGTGGCCACCAAACCAAGAAAAATCCACTTGCCTTCGGCGAGTGGATTTTTTTGGTTGGCGGCCGTCAGCGTGTTTGCGGAGCAAATACGCGAGAGGCCGCACCCCAGTTACGTCACGAGACGTTTCCACGAGCGGAAGGCAATACAATCAACAGTCCAAGTTCTTGGGATGGTTTGCTTGTTTGGTTTTGTAACACTGTCTGTTACTGGATCAAATCAAGCCTATCGGGCGATTAGTACCGGTCAGCTGAACGCATTGCTGCGCTTACACCTCCGGCCTATCGGCGTGGTGGTCTTCCACGGCCCTCAGGGATACCTTGTTTTGAGGGGGGCTTCCCGCTTAGATGCCTTCAGCGGTTATCCTGTCCGATCATAGCTACCCAGCACTGCAATTGGCATTACAACTGGTCCACCAGTGGATCGTTCACCCCGGTCCTCTCGTACTAGGGGCAACTCCTCTCAAGTATCCTGCACCCACGGCAGATAGGGACCGAACTGTCTCACGACGTTCTAAACCCAGCTCACGTACCTCTTTAAACGGCGAACAGCCGTACCCTTGGGACCTGCTCCAGCCCCAGGATGAGATGAGCCGACATCGAGGTGCCAAACACTGCCGTCGATATGGACTCTTGGGCAGTATCAGCCTGTTATCCCCGGCGTACCTTTTATCCGTTGAGCGATGGCCCTTCCACGCGGGACCACCGGATCACTATGGCCGACTTTCGTCTCTGCTCGACTTGTCAGTCTTGCAGTCAGGCTGGCTTCTGCCATTGCACTCAACGAGCGATTTCCGACCGCTCTGAGCCAACCTTCGCGCGCCTCCGTTACTCTTTAGGAGGCGACCGCCCCAGTCAAACTACCCGCCACGCAGGGTCCCGGATCCGGATAACGGACCGCGGTTAGACATCAAGAGTGCGAAGGGTGGTATCTCAAGGGAGGCTCCACCGGGACTTGCGTCCCGGCTTCGATGCCTACCACCTATCCTGCACATCACAATCCTGATGCCAGTGCGAAGCTGTAGTAAAGGTGCACGGGGTCTTTCCGTCTAACCGCGGGAAGCCTGCATCTTGACAGGCAATTCAATTTCGCTGAGTCGATGTTGGAGACAGCGGGGAAGTCGTTACGCCATTCGTGCAGGTCGGAACTTACCCGACAAGGAATTTCGCTACCTTAGGACCGTTATAGTTACGGCCGCCGTTTACCTGGGCTTCAATTCGGAGCTCTCACCCCTCCTTTTAACCTTCAGGCACCGGGCAGGCGTCAGACCCTATACGTCGCCTTGCGGCTTCGCAGAGCCCTGTGTTTTTAATAAACAGTCGCCACCCCCTGGTTTGTGCCCCCGGATCCAAGTTGCCTTGAACCCGGGCCTCCTTCTCGCGAACTTACGGAGGTATTTTGCCGAGTTCCTTCAACATCGTTCTCTCAAGCGCCTTGGTATGCTCTACCAGTCCACCTGTGTCGGTTTAGGGTACGGTCTGATGGAGGGCTATTTCCAGGGACCAATCAGCGGCCCGCCCAATCCGATAAGGGCGAACAACCTTCATGATCCGTCACATCCTCCTGGCTCAGGAATATTAACCTGATTCCCATCGCCTACGCCTTTCGGCCTCGGCTTAGGGGCCGGCTTACCCTGCTCAGATTAGCTTTAAGCAGGAACCCTTGGACTTTCGGCGAGAGTGTCTCTCACACTCTTTGTCGCTACTCATGTCATCATTCTCGCTAGTGATCTCTCCACCGGATGGCTCACGCCCCGGCTTCATCGAAAGCCTCTCTCCTCCAATGTATCCGAAGATACTAAGGAGGAATGAGACTATGTCACACTACGCTCTGCTACCATGCACTATGTGCATCCTCGGCTTCGGCTCATGGCTTGAGCCCCGTTACATCTTCGCCGCAAGACATCTTGATTAGACCAGTGAGCTGTTACGCTATCTTTAAAGGATGGCTGCTTCTAAGCCAACCTCCTGGTTGTTTTGGACGTCTCACCTGCTTTCCCACTTAGCCATGAATTGGGGGCCTTAGCCGGAGGTCAGGGTTGTTTCCCTCTCCACGACGGACGTTAGCATCCGCCGTGTGTCTGCCATCCAGTACTCCCGGGTATTCGGAGTTTGGTTAGGATCAGTAAGCCTGTGGGGCCCCATTACCCATCCAGTGCTCTACCCCCCGGGGTATTCGGATGACGCTCTACCTAAATAGATTTCGCAGAGAACCAGCTATCTCCGAGTTTGATTGGCCTTTCACCCCTAGGCACAGCTCATCCCGATCCTTTTCAACGGATGTGGGTTCGGTCCTCCAGTGCGTGTTACCGCACCTTCAACCTGGCCATGCCTAGATCACTCGGTTTCGGGTCTGATCCCACGAACTCATGCGCCCTATTAAGACTCGCTTTCGCTGCGCCTCCGCCTAGCGGCTTAAGCTTGCTCGTGAGACCAAGTCGATGACCCATTATACAAAAGGTACGCTGTCAGCCCTCAAGGGGCCTCCAACTGATTGTAGGCGTTCGGTTTCAGGTACTGTTTCACTCCCCTCGCCGGGGTGCTTTTCACCTTTCCCTCACGGTACTGGTTCGCTATCGGTCAGTAAGGAGTACTTAGCCTTCGGAGGTGGTCCTCCGGTC
>NZ_JCAIJS010000003.1:0-237500 GCF_059429235.1 Leisingera sp. CC-HEC096 | reverse complement strand
GAGAAGGGCACGTTCCCACGCGTTACTAACCCGTCCGCCGCTCACCCCGAAGGGCGCGCTCGACTTGCATGTGTTAGGCCTGCCGCCAGCGTTCGTTCTGAGCCAGGATCAAACTCTCAAGTTGAAAAGCTGTTGCCAGCTTATCCTTGACGTTCGAACCTCTGCACATCACTGCCGATCCGGCTAGGATCGGCAATAGTCTCTGTCTGTATGTGCTTCAGCTTCAAAAGAAACCAAAGTACCGTACAAGACAGTGAAGCTGACACTCCATCATCGGGCAAAAACCCTAAGAGCGCGATATGCATCGGTCTGATCCATCGAAATGAACCGCGACCGCCCGCATATCTCTTCAGTCATCCATCAATGTCAAAGAGCAAAACACCCAAAGTCCAAAAACCAGACCGATGCGCCAATCTCCCGGCGCGCCCGCCTCGCAAATCCCTCAGATGCCGCCGTCTCTCCAGCGCGTCCCACCGTCTCTCCAGTGTGTTTCCCATCCGATCCTGCATCGCCCTGTCTGGCTCAGCGTCCCGTCCGGTGTGTCTCCGAAGCGCCTCAGCGCCGCCGGTGAGGGGTGTTCTATGGTGAGCGCCGAAGAGTCGCAACCCCTAAAACGCACAAAAAAACGAAATACTTCCGAAAGAGAATTCGCTTGGGCTCGGGACCCTTAATTTGAGTTGTGCAGCATGACGCTTCACGCCTGCCAGCTGCTGCTATGGCATGGTTTTCCAGTGCAATCCGTCGTGACCTGTCGTGCAAACTGAAGCTTAAACCTTGAAGCCAAGGGGGAGGTTACCGGGCAGGACCTATCAGCATGGCCCGGCTAACCGGCCGCTCCAGCGGGCTTGATCATCCCGGCGGCAACAGACCATGCGTCCAATCCGTGATCCTGCGCACGTGTCCCGAACTCTTTACCGGGAGTGTGAACAGCAGTTGCAAACGGGGCGCCCGTGGCGCCCCGTCAAATCGCTTTATTCTCCCGGAACAGCCTGAAGCTCTGGCTCGTCATGGTGGTGATGTTCTTTCACCGGTCGCATGAAGAGGTTGGCAAAGAAAGCCACCGCCAGCAGAGCCGCCATGCAATACATTGTTGTATTGTAGAGGCTGGGCGTCGGATCCACGGTGCCGGCCGGTGCGATTTCCATCAGCTTGGCAATAGTCACGGTCTTGGCCGCCACCAGCTGGTCCAGCTGCGCAACAGGCGCGCCGAACTTCGCGGCAAAGGCGGCCGGATCCACTTTGGCAGCCAGGTCCTGGACCGCGCTGGTCACCGACATCTGGCGCAGCGAGGTAATCGCCAGCGGCCCCAGCACGCCCGCAGTCGACCAGGCGGTCAGCAGGCGGCCGTGAATGCCGCCGACATGCATGGTGCCGAACATGTCGGCAAGGTAGGCCGGGATCGTGGCAAAGCCGCCGCCATACATGGAGAAGATCAGCATCGTCGCCAGGTAGAAGCCCATCAGGTAGACCAGCGACGGGTTGGCCGCAGCGGCAGAAGCGAAATAGGGGATCGACAGGTAGAGCGCGGTGCCCAGCACGAAGAAACACATGTAGGTTGCCTTGCGCCCGATGTAATCCGAGGCAGACGCCCAGAAGAACCGCCCGACCATGTTGAAGACCGAAATCATCAACACATAGGTCGAGGCGAAGGCGGCGGTTGCCACCAGCGGCATCACCGAGCCGAAGATCTCGGACATCATCGTCTTGGCGACTCCGATCACGCCGATGCCTGCGGTCACGTTGAAACACAGCATCACCCACAGCTGCCAGAACTGCGGCGTCTTCAGTGCCTGGTCGATATGCACGTCGTTCTGCGTCACCAGCCTGGATGCGGCGGGTTTCGGTTCCCAGCCTTCAGGCTTCCAGTCCTTGGCAGGAACCCGGTACTGGAAGGCGGCCAGGATCATCACCACGAAATACACGATGCCCAGGGTCATGAAGGTCTGTGCCGCGCCGGTATTGCCGGTGCCCACCACATAGGCGCCGGCCTCGCCGCCGAACTCGGCAGCCTGCGCCGCGCTGGCGATCACCACCTCGGTCTTGCCTTGTGCGGTTTCGGCAAAGACCCGGCCGTTTTCGACCACGGTCTGCACCGCATCCCTGGCGCCAAGATAGGTCGGCGCGGTTGCATAGAGGTCCAGCAGCCAGCCCTTGACCGGAGCGGCGATCATCGCGCCGCCGCCAAAGCCCATGATGGCCATGCCCGTCGCCATGCCGCGCCGGTCGGGGAACCAGCGGATCAGCGTCGATACCGGAGAGACATAGCCCAGTCCCAGCCCGCAGCCGCCAAGCACGCCGTAGCCCAGATAGACCAGCCACAACTGATGGCTGGAAATGCCGAACGAGCCGACGATGAAGCCGCCGCCCCACAGCAGGGCTGCCACAACGCCCACCATGCGCGGGCCGACTTCCTCCAGCCATTTGCCCGCAAATGCGGCGGCCAGGCCGAGGCAGACGATGGCGACCGAAAAGATCCAGACAACAGAGCCGAGACTCCAGTCATCGGCGCTGGAGGCCACCACCCCCAGCTCGCGGGTCAGCGGCGGGTTGAACACCGACCAGGCATAAACCGAGCCGATACAAAGATGGATAGCGATGGATGCCGGCGGCACCCGCCAGCGGTTGAAACCTGGTTCGGCGGTGATGTGCTCCTTGTGCAGAAAGCTCAGACCGCCGGATGATGGCGTACTCATGTGGTGTCCTCCCTAGTGCTGTTCCGGCGGCTGCAACCTCCTATTGCGGCCGCCCTGAATGGCCCGCGGCAATGTGCCGTAGCTTGACAAAGGCGGAGAGATCACCCAGCTGTCAAATAAATAATTTAGCAATAACAATAACTTATCGCGTCAATTTGTCCGCCTCGCCAGACGTCTTCAGACGGTTGCGGGACAATCTGTCCGCACCCGGGAGCCGGGACCTGCGCATTTGCGCCAATTTGTCCGGATCAGGCGCCGGCAGCCGCGGGAAGAAAAATTTCGAACCGGGTGCCCTGCCCCGGCTCTGACTGCACGGTGATGCGGCCGCCGGCGCGACTCACCAGTTGATGGCTGATCGACAAGCCCAGCCCGGTGCCTCGCGCCTGCTTAGTGGTGAAGAACGGGTCGAAGATGCGGTTCAGCAGGTCCGCGGGGATGCCGGTGCCGGTATCCTCGGCGGTCAGCAGCACGCCGTCCGGTGCATCTTCGGCGGTCAGGGTGAGGCGGCCGCCCCCGGGCATCGCCTGCACCGCATTCAGGATGAGATTGACGATCACCTGCTGCAATTCCGTGCGCGATATCCTGACCTGGCCGGTACTGGCCAGATGCGCCTCTGCCTCGATCCCGGTGGCCTCGATCTGATGGCGGGTCAGCACCAGGCAGTCAGCCACCACTTCGGCCGGGGAAATCAGCCCGGCGGCGCCGGAGTATTCTTCGGGCCGGGCGAATTGCAGCAGCTTGGAGACAATCACGCCGATACGGTAGACCTGATCGTCGATCAGCCGGAATTCTTCCTCGACCGGCTCCGCGTGGCTGCCCAGCACCGTCCGGGCCAGATCCAGGTTGCCCTGGATCACCGCAACCGGGTTGTTGATCTCATGCGCAACCGAGGCCGTGATCTCGCCAACCGCAGCGAGTTTCTCCGAAACGATCAGCCGTTCGGTGGTCCGCTCCAGCCGCTGGTTTGCCTCGCGCAGATCCGCGGTGCGCTCCTCGACCTTGGCCTCCAGGCTTTCCCCCCAACCGCGCAATTGCTGGTCGCGCTCCTGCACCTGATCCAGCAAGCTGTCCAGATGCGCTGCCACACGAGCAATCTCGCCGCCGTCCTCCTGCGGGCGGTTGCGGGCGGCCAGATCGCCTTGCTCAACCCTGGCGATGGTCTGGGTCATGCCCTCAAGCGGGCGGAAGATGCGCCCCGCCCACCGCAGAAATATCGGCACCGACAGCGCCGCGATCAGCAGGAAGGCCCCGCCGAGCGTCAGCACCGTGCTGCGCTTGGCCTCGCGGAAGGGGGCTTCCAGAAAACCGACATAGAGCATCCCTGCCCGGTTGCCGCGGCTGTCCAGGATCGGTTCATACGCGGAGATATACCAGTCGTTCACCACAAAGGCCCGGTCCAGCCATACATCGCCGCGCCCCAGCACCTGGCCGCGCACCTCGGCCGAGACCCGGGTGCCAAGCGCACGCACGTTTTCAAAGAGCCGCACGTTTGTGGAGATCCGCACGTCCTCCAGAAACAGCGTGGCGGTTCCCTGGCTGCCCTCCGGCAGGCTTTGCTCGCGGTAGACCAGCGCGTTGATGGTGTCGATGAAATCCAGGTTGCGGTTCAGCAGCCGCCCGCCCACCAGAACCGCCTTCCGGCCGTCCGGCAGGGTCACCGGTGCCGCGGAGTGGATGATCATGCCGCGGGTTTCGGCGGTGCGGTCTGTGGGCACAGCTGCTTCGGTCGCCACCAGCGGGATGGCAGCGCGACCGGCGAGGCCGGGGGACAGAGCGCCCAGTTGGGCCGCGTCCAGAATGTCGACCGCGCTCTGCCACTGCCCCTGCAGCGCGCCGCGGATGACAGGCCAGTCAGCGGGCGTGAAACCGGCCCGGCCATCGGGTCCGGCGAGATAGAGGAAATCGAGACCCAGCCGGGCCTGTTCCTGCACCAGGAAATCTGCGGAGTTCCCCGCCGCGAACGCGTTGCGGAAACGGACCGATTGCGCCACCGCATCCAGCAGCTCGCCCGAGGTGGCGGTCAGCCTGGCCAGATACTGGTCGGCAATGGTCAGATCACCGTTTACCTTGCTGATCAGAAGGCCGTCGGTCTTTTCCGACCAGCGCCAGGTGGCAAGGCCCAGCAGCAGCGGCATCAGCACCAGCATCGGCAGCAGCGCGATCAGCAGCAACCGGACCCGGACCGACCGCATCGGCAAACGCAGCCCTCGCACCGGCTAAAGCCCCCAGGCCGCGCATTTACGGTCTATGGTCTTGCGCGAGACACCCAACCGCCGCGCCGCTTCGCTGCGGTTTCCGCCAGCTGCCTCCAGCGCATGCAGTATCTCGCGGCGCTCGACATCCTCCAGCGGCAGGATGTCGGCAGCGGGACGGGACGGGGCCAGCGTGTCCATGGAAAAACTGCCGAAGATCAGCGAGCGTTCAACAAAATTCCGCAGCTCGCGGATGTTGCCAGGCCAGTCATGGCGCAGCAGCGCGGATTTGACGTTTGCAGACAGCTCCAGCGGCGGCATTTGCAATTGGGGTGCGATTTCGGCCAGGAACAACTCTGCTAGCTCAACAATGTCAGTGCCGCGCTCGCGCAGCGGCGGCATTGCCACTTCGATCACATTGATGCGGAACAGCAGATCCTCGCGGAATGTGCCCGCCGCCACCGCCTCGTCCAGCGCGCGGCTGGAACTCATCACAAAGCGGACATCGAGCTGAACCGTCCGCTCGGTGCCGATCGGCCGGATACGGCCGTCCTCCAGCACCCTCAGCAGCGCAGTTTGCGCCGAAGAACTTAGCTCCCCGATTTCATCGAGAAAAACCGTGCCGCCCTGCGCCGAGGCTAGCAGGCCCTCGCGTCCTGCTGGCGCACCGGGGAAGGCGCCGGGCGCATGGCCGAACAGCTCATATTCGATGACATCCGCCGGAATGGCGCCGCATTGAACCGGCACAAAGGGCGCCCCGGCGCGGCTGGAGCGCGCATGCAGATGGCGCGCGGCAACCTCCTTGCCGGTGCCCGAAGCGCCGGTGATCAGCACCGGGGTAGACACCTGGGCCACCCGGTCCAGCAAGGCGCGCACCTGGCCAACGGCGGGCGACGCCCCGACAAGCTCGCGGCGGCAGCGGCGTCCAGGACTGGCGGTTTCCAGTTCCCGCCGCAGCAGCATATTCTCGCGCTTCAGCCGGGCCGTCTCGATGCAGCGGCGCAGTGCATTGAGGATCTGGTTCGAGCGGAAGGGCTTCAGAACGAAATCCGATGCCCCGGCCCGCAAAGCGTCAATCGCAGTCTGCAGGTCGGCATAGGCCGTGATCAGGATGGTATCGGTAAAGCCGCCCTCCCGCCGCTGCTCCTCCAGCCAGTCCAAGCCTTTCTGGCCCGGCATGATATTGTCGAGGATCATCACATCATATTGCCGCGTATTGAGCAGGGCGGCGGCGGCTTCGGTGTTTTCGGCTTCATCCACCAGCTGGCACAGAGGGCGCAGGGTTTTCACGAGGAAATTGCGCATCCCCGGCTCATCGTCCACGATGAGGATGCTTGCTTGCCCGAGCGGGTCGGCCAGCCTTGCTAGATCTGTATCTGTCATACCTGCCGCTATTCGATGGGGGCGGTATTGGACTATTGTCGCTTTCCGGTGCTTTGTCGAGAGAACGGCGTTGTGCATGACCAGCCGGACCTATTCTGTATTGCTGGACTCATTCGAGCCAGGAAAAGGCCCAGCTGCAACCGCTGCGCGGCACCACCGCCCATTCTCCCAGCAGGCGCAGAACACGCAGACAAGCTGATGGATTTCTAACTGCGCTTCCGCGCGCCGCGCCTTAACCGCCGTCAATGCGCCAAGCGCAGGCACATGGTCAAATGGCTGCATTCGGCTCCGGCGGCGGCGGCTCGCTCACGCGTGACGCCGTTTTCCGGATCCTGCCGCAAGGACTGACCGATGCTGCCGCGAAAACCGCCCTGCATGTATCCAATGCAGGCGGAATGGCTGGCAGCAGCGCGAGTAAGGGGAATGCAATCATGGCGTCGAACGACAATCTGAAGCCCGCTGCCGCAGAACGGGAGGCTGCCACTGAAGCTGGCCGCCGCCGGTTCCTGAAGACCGCAGGCCTGGCCAGCCTGGGCGCTGCCGCAGGCATGGCGATTCCGTTTCACCGGAACCTGCCGCATGGTTTCTTCCCTGCCGCAATGGCCAGCGAAAACGGCTTGGCGGGCAAGGACGGGCTGACGCTGCTGAACGACCGGCCGCTGAATGCCGAAACCCCGCCGGAACTGCTGGATGATCCCATCACCCCGACGGTGCGGCACTTTATCCGCAACAACGGGCTGGCCCCAGATGACACCAGCGCAGAGGGCTGGATGCTCAGGGTCGACGGTTTCGCGGACAACCCGCTGGAGCTGTCGATTGCCGACCTCCAGGACCGCTTCGAAGTGGTCACGCTGGCGCTGACTCTGGAATGCGGCGGTAACGGGCGCGCCTTCTTCGACCCGCCCGCCAGCGGCAACCAGTGGACCTATGGCGCTGTGGCTTGCTCGGAATGGACGGGGGTGCGGCTTCGCGACGTGCTGCAGGCGGCGGGGGTTCAGGACAACGTGGTTTATACCGCGCATTACGGGGCGGACGGGCATCTGTCGGGGGACCCCGACAAGCTGCCTATCTCGCGCGGGCTGCCTATTGCCAAGGCGCTGACGGACACTGTGCTGATTGCCTTTCAGATGAACGGCGCCGATCTGCACCCGATGAACGGCGCGCCGCTGCGGCTGGTGGTGCCGGGCTGGCCCGGCTCCTGCTCGCAGAAATGGCTGACCCGGATCGAGCTGCGCGACCAGGTGCACGATGGCCCCAAGATGACCGGCACCTCCTACCGCGTTCCGGAATATCCGGTGGCCCCGGGCGACGACGTGCCCAAGGAGGATTTCCGGATCATCGAGCGGATGCCCGTCAAATCATTGATCACCTTCCCCGCCAACGGCGTCGCGTCCGGGATGGAGACGGAGGTGCGCGGCCACGCCTGGTCCGGCGACCGCACGGTGGACCGGCTGGATATCTCCTACGACTTCGGGGCCAGCTGGCAAGCGGCGGAGCTCGACCCGCCGGCCAACGACGGCGCCTGGCAGAACTGGCGCGCAACGGTGCGCTTCCCGGTGGCCGGCTATTACGAGATCTGGGCCCGCGCCACCGACAGCGAAGGCGAAATGCAGCGGTTTGCCATCGACTGGAATCCAAAGGGGTATCTGAACAACCGGATGCACCGCGTCGGCCTGCGCGTCAGCTGATGCCGCCTCGGCTGGCATCAGGAACCGCGGCCCGTCTGGCGCGGCTCAGGCTTGCAGCCGCCTGCGCCGCCCTGTGCGCTATGCTTGCGCAAGCACAGGCTCAAGCGCCGGAGGACAGCGAATTCGGCCAGCTCGTCACGGCAGAGGGGGCGGAGGAAACCTTTTATGCCTGCACTGCCTGTCATTCCGAAATGATCATTGCCCAGCAGGGCAAGACCCGCGAGGGCTGGGCGGATCTGCTGGACTGGATGACCGAAGAGCAGGGCATGCCTGGACTGGACCCTGCTGAGCGCGGGATCATCCTCGACTACCTTTCTGCCCACTATAACACCGACCGGCCGAACTTCCCGCAGCGGTGAGACCGAACTTACAGCAAGGAGTTTTCCGATGACTATCAAGTCCTTGGCGGTTGCGCTCTTTTCGGCGGAGGAAGCGCAGCTGCTCATCCCCGCGGCCGCCGATATGGCCAGCCGCGCCGGTGCGCATCTGACCGGCGTGCTGCCCCTGGAGGCCCAAGTGCCCTTTGCCGGCACCGAAGGCGGTCTTGTGAGCTATGGCGCGGCGTATATCCCCGATTGGCAGCAGCAGGAAGCACATGCCATCGCAGAAACCTTTCAGGCTGCTGTGACCGGGAGGGATTTCCTGTCTGATCTCAGGCAGCAGCCGCTGGGCAGCCAAAGCGCCGAGGATTTCCTGCTCGACAATGTGGCCGCCGCGGACCTTGTACTGGCCGGGCAGTGCCCGCCGGAGGGCGCCAGGTACAGCCACCGCCAGCTGCAAGAGCAGCTGATCCGCCGCTCGGGACGCCCTGTTCTGATCATTCCCCAAGGCTGGGACCCGGCGCCCATTGGCGCGAACATCCTGATCGGCTGGAGCAACACCCGCGAAGCCGTCCGCGCGGCCCACGATGCCCGCGCCCTGGCGCAGCCGGGCGCCAGTATTTCGATCCTCCGCATCGGCGACGGCAGCGACGGGCTCGCCTGCCGCGAGGACATGGCGGCGGCCTTTGACCGGCACGGGCATCCGGTGACGCTGATTGACCGCGAGCGGACCACTCCGGACACCGGCTCCATGCTGCTCAAGGTGGCGGTGGAATGCGGCGCCGACATGCTGGCCGCCGGCGCCTTCGGGCATTCCTGGGCATATGACTTCGTGATCGGCGCCGCCACGCGCGAACTGCTGGCGCATGCCAAACTGCCGGTTCTGTATTCCAGATAAGCCCCGGCGAGACAGGAGAGTGCCATGCCGCCGCCAAGCAGTGCCAGGCTGCGTTTCCTAGGGGCCACCGGAACCGTCACCGGCTCCCGCTACCTGATCGAGGCCGGAAAGCACCGTGTGCTGGTCGATTGCGGGCTTTACCAAGGCTACAAGCAGCTCAGGCGGCGCAACCGCAAGCCGTTCCCGGTCCGCCCCGGATCCATCACCGCCATTCTGCTGACACATGCCCACCTGGATCATTCCGGCTACCTTCCGGCTCTGATCCGGTCGGGCTGCCGGGCACCGGTCTATTGCACCCCGCCGACCCGCGACCTTTGCGGCCTGCTGCTGCCGGACAGCGGCCGCCTGCAGCAGGAGGAGGCCCAGCACGCGCGGCGCAAGGGCTATTCCCGGCATAAGCGGCCCCGCCCGCTTTACACCGAACAGGATGCCCGCGCCGCCCTGCGCCGGTTCAAGACGCACCCCTTTGGTGTGCCTCTGGACCTTGGCGGCGGCCTGATCGCCGAATTCATCCGCGCGGGCCATCTGCTGGGGGCCGCGCAGATCCGCATCACCATCAACGGCAAAACTGTGCATTTCAGTGGCGACCTCGGCCAGGACCGGGACCCGCTGATGCCGCCGCCGGCCCCCTTTCCCGGCGCCGATGTGCTGGTCTGCGAGTCGACCTATGGCGACCGCCTGCACCCGCCCGTCTCTCCCGAAGATGAGCTGGCAGGCATTCTGGCCCCGTTCCTCAAGCAGAAAGGCATCGTGCTGATCCCCGCCTTCGCGGTCGGGCGCGCCCAAGGCATCACATATCACCTGTCGCGCCTGATGGCCTCCGGCCGCATCCCGCGGGTTCCGGTGTTCCTCGACAGCCCGATGGCGTCAGATGCCACCGATATTTATACCCGCCACTGCGCCGAGCACCGCATCCCCCAGAAGGACTGCGCCGCCGTCTTTCAGCTTCCGGTCCGGACCAATTCGGTGGCCGAGTCCAGAGAGCTGAACACCCTGGAGGGGCCGATGGTCATCCTGTCGGCCAGCGGCATGATCACCGGCGGACGAATCCTTCACCACGTGGTGAACTTCGGCGGCAGCCTGCGCACCATGATCGTGCTTTCGGGTTTTCAGGCAGGCGGCACCCGCGGCGCGTCACTGGCGGCGGGCGAGCGGCGCCTGCGCATCTTCGGGCAGGACCGCGTCATCCGGGCAAGAGTCGCCCAGCTTGAAACTTTATCGGGCCACGCGGACGCTGATGAGCTGGTCCGCTGGATGGCGTCCGGTCCCGCGCCTGCCATGACTTACCTCACGCACGGTGAACCGGAAGCCGCGGAAACACTCCGGCGGCGCATTTCCCACGAACTGGGCCGCCCGTCCCGGGTGCCCGAACACTTGGAAGCCATCCGCATCGACAACCCGTCGTAACCCAGGCGCAGGGGCCTGGCAGCCTCCCCCGGCAAGCGGAAATCAATGGCCATGCGCCTGGCACCGGCCGGGTAACCGGGCTCAGCGCCAACGTGATCTACGCCAAATTTCCCAGCTCACTTGCCCCCTTCTGCAAGCATGGGAGGAAATCCTTAAGTTCCTCCAGGCTGCGGCGCTGCACCGGAGCGTGGACCGAAAGCGTCGCAAGCAGCCGGTCGCGGGCGTCACGCACGGGGACCGCGACAGCAACCATGCCGTCAATGAACTCTTCGTTATCCGTAGAATAGCCACGTGCGGCAATAGCACCCAATTCGGTGCTGAGCGCGTCCGGATCGGTGCAGGTCTTGCCGGTCACTGCTTCCAATGGGCGGGCGCGCAGAACGGCCTGCAGCGTGCTCTGCTTCAAGGTCGAGAGGTACATCTTGCCGCTGGCGGTGCAATGGAAGGGCACCTGGGTGCCGATCGGCAGCTGAATACGCAACGGCCATTTGGTCTCCACCCGGTCCAGATAGGTCATCCCCTCGCGGTCGGGGGTGGCAAGGTTGCAGGTTTCGCCCAACTGCTCGGCAACGCTCTTGAGGATGCTCAGCCGGGCGGTACGGAGGTGTTCAGACGAAATGGTGTTGAGTGCGAGCTTCCGCAGGCGGGGGCCGGGCCCATAGGCCCGCCCGTCCAGATCGCGCTGCAAAAAGCCTTCCGCCTCCGCCGTCTGCATCAGCCTGTGAACGGTAGGCTTGGGCAGGCCCATGGCCTCGATCATCTCGGCTGGCTTGACCGCGACGCCCCGGCGGGAGACCTCCTCCAGCAGCACCAAAAGGCGCAGGTTGGTGGGGATCTGCCCCTCATTCTTGTCCAGCGTATCCGCTGCCATCGACGCCTCACCGCTACTTGTTGGGCAGCAGCATCAGGGCGAATTCAGGAACCAGCGAGACCAGTACCCAAACGCCGATCAGCGCTGCAAGGTAAGGGACCGTATAGCGAAGCAGGCGGAAATACGGAACACCGGTCACACCCGATGCGACATAGAGGTTCAGCCCGTAAGGCGGGGTGATAAAGCCGATGGAGGCGCCGACCAGGAAGATCACCGAGAAATGGATCGGGTCGACCCCGACCGAGGCTGCGATGGGGGCCAGGATCGGCGCCAGGATGATGGTCACCGGCAGGCTTTCCAGAACCATGCCCGAGAAGAACACGATCACCATCGAGGTGAACAGCACCGCGTGGTAGCCGCCCATGGAGGTAACGAAGCCGCCGATCACCTGCTGCGCGCCCAACAGAGACAGGATCTGCTGCATCACAACGGAGATCGCGATGAGCGGCGCCAGAATACCGGTGATCTGGGCCGAACGCACCACGATGCCCGGGATTTGCGGGATGGTGAAGCCTTCGACCACCAGCATCTCGGCATAGGATTTCTCCTCCCACGTCTTGCCGCTGCGGGCCCCTGTGATCCTGGTCACGGCCCAGGACAATACACCTGCGATAACACAGAAACCGACGGTAACGCCTGCCGCCTCGGTGGGTGAGAACTTACCGGTGTAGATGCCCCACAAAACCAGCCCGATAGCAAAGAAGCCGAGCCAGGCGCCAAAAGCGGTTTTCAGAACCCGGTTCAGCTGCAAGGGGATAAGGAAGCCCCAGCCATTGCGGCGGCAGATAATCCAGCAGGCCAGCTGCATCCCGATGACCATCATCGCGCCGGGCAGAATGCCCGCCACGAACAGGTCAGAGATCGGCAGGTTCATCAGGAAGCCGTAGACGATGAAGATGATCGACGGCGGGATGATGATGCCGACGGTGCCGCCCGCGGCGGCAGTGGCGGCCGAGAACCTCTCATCATAGCCGCCTTTGACCATCTCCGGATGCAGCATCGAGCCTATGGTGGCGGTGGTCGCGGAATTGGAGCCTGAAATGGCGGCGAACAGCCCGCAGGCGCCGAGCGAGGCCATCGCCAGCCCGCCGCGCATCCAGCCAAGACAGGCATAGGCAAAATCGCTGAGGCGCCGGGCAATGCCCGACTGGTTGATCAGGTCGCCGGTCAGGATGAACAGCGGCATGGCCAAAAGCGCAAAGCCCTTGTTGAACACGTTCAAAAGCTCGGCGCCCATGTTGTCGAGCGTCAGACCCAGCACGAAGGAGCAGCCGATCACCCAATACCCGATGACCAGCAGCACCGGCACGCCGAGCATGAACAAAAAAGTGACCCCAAGCGAGATCAGCGTGACCCAGGTCCCGTCCGTCATCACACGTCTCCTCCGATCACGGCCTGTTTGATCAGCGGCGCGCCGCTGCGGTAGTTGCGGATGTCGTCGGACAGGTTTTCAAACACCCGGGCGATCATCAGGACAAACGCCAGGGGCGCGGTGATCAGGAACCACCACTGAAGCACACTGTCCGTGCCCAGAACGATCTGGAAGTTAGAGGCCGACAGGGCGGTCAGACGTGTGGTTGTGACGAAAACGATCACCGCAAAACCGAACCACAGCACCGCATCCAGGGTAAGGCAGCCCATTTGCGCCCAACGGGGCATGATGGTGCGGAATTCGGAAAAGCTGAGATGCGTCCGCAGCCGCACGTTGAAGGCGGCGCCGAACCAGGCCATGATCATGAACAGCAGTGGCGGGATGGTCGTGGACCATGGCTGCTGGTTCTTGAACACGAAGCGGTCGATCACCCCCCAGAAGATGATGAAGGCAATCGCCAGGTAGCTCCACACCATGATGGAGCGCTCCAAGTGACGGTCCAGCAGCGGTACCAGCCGATAGAGCAGCATCACCAAGAGGCCGCCAAGCGCGGCGGCTGCGGTGCCCAGCACCCAGGCGGCATTGCTTTCCAAAGCATTGCGGATTTCCCAGCTGTCCTGGGACGCGAAGGCGCTGAAAATGGCGCCGATGTCCGACCAAAGCTGCATCTGTTCCTCCCCTCATTCCCCCTTTGATCCTGCCGGATCATTCCGGGCAAACAAGGCCGGCGCGGTTTGGCGCCGGCCCGCTGCTCGAAATCCGGGCCTGTTCAGCCCTTCCACCAGCGGCGCGGTTCCACGTTCTCGGGCTTCATGTCTTTGTCGACTTCGCGCGCGATGTTGTAGATTTCCTGATAGGTGTCGATGCCGCCGGCCCATTTGTTCAGGCGGTCGCGCCACTGTTCCCACAGCTGCGGCTGGAACTCCGGTGAACACATTTCCTCTGCCATGCGGATTTCGCTGTCCGGCAGGAAGGCAGGGCGCACGCCGTGTTCTGCAAAAACCGTTCCCGGCAGCTGCGGATCGCTGAACCCGACGGTCTTGACCAGCGCAGCCTCGTTTGCGGCCTGCACATGGGCCTGCGCCCAATACGCACTCTCCATCACCGCGTCCTGCAGGTAGCCTTCAAGCCCGTCAAAGACCTTGGCCGACATCGAGGTATGCTCGGTGCCGCAGAAGAACTTGAGGTCAACCGACTGCGAGACCACCGGCGCCATGTTGGCATAGGCCACGGCGGAGGCCCATGTCTCTGCACCGTCGATCAAGCCCTGCTTCAGCCCGTCGAGGGTTTCCTCCCAGGCCACAGGCACCGGGTTCAGGTTCAGGGCGTTCATGGCGATCCGGCCCAGCTGGGTGCCGGTGACGCGGTTCTTGGTGCCGAACAGCTGTTCCAGCTTAGTCACTGTCGGCTGGTCCTTGTATTTCAGGCCCAGCTGGATGCCCCGCAGCTCGCAATGGCTGAACAGGAATTTCAGCCCGTGCCGCTTTTCCAGCGGATCTCGCAGGATTTCCTGGCTTTTGGGGTGATAGAGGAAATGATACTGCGACGCGCGCCCCGGGAACATGAAAGCATAGTCCAGCACGTTCAGGTAAGGGGCGCCACCAGCCGAGTTCTGGGTCGAAGCCGCGTAGATATCGACAATGCCCTGCTGGGTTTTCTCCACACAGCTCAGCTGGCCGCAAATCTGGTTGTCGCCGATAAACTCGATGCGGATCTCGCCGTCAGTGCGGGCTTCAAGATCTCGGGCAAACTCCAGCGCCCCTGCCCGTTCGATCAGCAGGTTGCGCGCGTTAAAGCCCGAGGCACCGAACTTCAGCGTGTGCTTGGCGGGCTTGGCATAGCGCTTTTCATAAGTCGATTCCGCCGCCGAAGCGAGATTCGCCAGGCTCATCGCACCGCCAAAGCCCCCCGCAGCCAGCAGGGTCGAACTCATCCCGTAAGTCCCTGCAACACGGAACAGATCCCGCCGCGAAATCCGGCTCAATTTGTTGGTCAGCCCCATAATTTTCCTCCCTAAGATCAATTATTGAGACGTTTCGTATCAAAAAAAGCTAGACCAATTTACGCATCCTGTATAGAAGTTTTTTCATCGAGGGATCGGGAGGGATGGATTTGGACGCGGATTTCATCGTCATCGGCGCAGGGTCGTCCGGCTGTGTTGTTGCAAACCGGCTGAGTGCGGATCCGCGCAACAAAGTGGTGCTGCTGGAGGCCGGCGGACGGGACATAAACCCCTGGATTCACATACCGGTCGGCTACTTCAAGACCATGCACAACCCATCGGTGGACTGGTGCTACAAGACGGAGCCGGATCCGGGTCTCAATGGCCGTTCGATCGACTGGCCGCGGGGCAAAGTTCTGGGCGGGTCATCCTCGCTGAACGGGCTTCTCTATGTGCGCGGCCAAAAGGAGGACTACGACCGCTGGCGCCAGATGGGCAATGAAGGCTGGGGCTGGGAGGATGTGCTGCCGCTGTTCAAGCGCTCCGAGGATCAGGAGCGCGGCGCCGATGAGTTTCACGGCACCGGCGGACCGCTGGCAGTCTCCAACATGCGTATCCAGCGCCCCATTTGCGATGCCTGGGTCGCCGCGGCGCAGGAGGCGGGTTATCCCTTCAACCCGGACTACAATGGCGCCAGGCAGGAGGGCGTCGGCTACTTCCAGCTGACCACCCGCAACGGGCGCCGCTGCAGCGCCGCTGTGGCATTTCTAAAGCCGGCCCGGAGCCGGGCCAACTTGCAGATCATCACCCATGCCCTGGTGGAAAAGATCAATCTCGACCGACGCCAGGTGACGGGCGTCACTTATCTGGACAAGGCAGGCCAGCGGCAGACCATCACCGCGCGCAAGGAAGTCATTCTGTCTGCTGGTGCGATCAACTCGCCGCAAACTCTGATGCTGTCGGGGATCGGCCCGGCAGAACAACTGAAGGCCAATGGAATTGAACCTCTGGTCGATTTGCCAGGCGTGGGCCAGGGCTTGCAGGACCATCTGCAGGCGCGGCTGGTTTACAAATGCAACGAGCCGACGCTGAACGATGAGGTGCGCAGCCTGTTCAATCAGATGCGGATTGCATTGAAATACGCCCTGTTCCGGGCCGGGCCGATGACAATGGCCGCGAGCCTGGCCACCGGCTTCATGAAAACCCGGCCTGATGTGGCCACGCCTGATATTCAGTTCCACGTTCAGCCTTGGTCAGCGGACAGCCCTGGCGAGGGTGTCCACCCTTTCTCAGCCTTCACAATGTCGGTTTGCCAGCTGCGCCCCGAAAGCCGCGGTGAAATCCAGCTGAACGGACCGGACCCGAAAAGCTATCCTAAGATCATACCCAACTACCTATCGGCTGAAACCGATTGCCGGACCATAGTGGACGGTGTGAAAATCGCCCGGCGGATTGCCCGTCACAGCCCCTTGTCCTCCAAAATAGCCGAAGAGTTCCGGCCTCAATCCAGCCTGGAGATGGACGACTATGACGGCACGCTGGACTGGGCGCGCAGCAATTCCGTTTCGATCTACCATCCGACAGGAACCTGCAAAATGGGCCAGGGCGCGGATGCGGTGGTGGACGCCGGTTTGCAGGTGCACGGCGTGCGGGGGCTGCGGGTAGCCGATTGCTCAATCATGCCGGAAATCGTTTCGGGCAATACCAACGCGCCTGCCATCATGATCGGGGAAAAAGCCAGTGATTTGATAACCCGGTAGGCTTCCGGCCAGCCTGGAGACCGTGAGGTGCAGACCCGTTTCACCTTGGTTGCGCCGATGTTCCGAAAAGAACGCACAGGCACCGGCCGCGTTGTGCCAGTTCCCGCGCGCAATCGAAAACACGGTCATTCAATCACTCGGATTTACCCACGGGATTCGGGCTTGCCGCCTGGTGCCGGCCGCGAGGATCGACAAAAAACCGCCATTCTTATACGAATTACGGGTGAGCGGTGCCACGGCCCCTGTTTTTCCCGTCAGGTTTCGCACAGCTCGCAAGGGAGGAATGACCATGTGCCAAGTCTTCGCCGGACAAGATCCTGAGCGCTACGCAACCCGCACACGCCGCTTGCGGCTGAACGGCCAAAGCACCAGCATCAGGCTGGAAAATGCGTTCTGGGATATTCTCGACGAGATCGCCGCGAGAGATGGCGTTTCGACCCCGGTGTTCATCTCCACCCTGCATGCCGAGGTGCTGGAACAGCGCGGAGAACCGAAAAACTTCACGTCGCTGCTGCGCTGCGCGTGTCTGAAGTTCATTGAAATGTCCACGGACCGGCACACCCTGCCGATGGCCGCAGAATGACGCGCTGATTTCGACACAGGAATAAATGCGCTGGTAGTATGCGTATACTACCCTGGATGAATGCCTGGCTCCTAGTCTTTTCCCAGAACTTAGAAATGGGGAAAGAAATTGGCGAAGGCAATTCACTCGATGATCCGTGTCCTTGATGAGGCGCGGTCGCTTGCGTTCTACGAAACCGCATTTGGCCTGACGGTTGCAGACAGGCTCGACTTTCCGGGCTTCACCCTGGTTTATCTCAGCAACGCAGAAAGCAGTTTCGAACTGGAGCTGACGATAAACAAGGACCAGACCGAGCCCTATGAACTAGGCAACGGATACGGCCACTTGGCGGTTTCAGTCAGCGATCTTGAAGCTGAACATGCACGCTTCGAGGCGGAAGGCCTCAATCCAAGAAAACTCGTTGAATTCGCGCCCGGCGGGGAGGTCGTGGCGCGCTTTTTCTTCGTTGCCGATCCTGACGGGTACCAAATCGAAGTGCTCCAGCGCGGCGGCAGATACCAGTAATTCAAGAAAGGGAGGAACGTTCATGTCCGAAACTGCTAGCCCGAGAGAGCTGTCCCGGCGGCAGCTGCTCAAGCGAGCCACGGCCGCCAGCGCCACGCTGGTTGTGGGGTCAGGGTTTCTGGCCGCCAGCGATGCTGCCTGGGCGGTGGAAACCGTGTCACTGAAACCGGAAAGCATGGCAGCCTTGGTGCAGATGGCGCGGGATATCTATCCGCACGACAAAGTGGGCGACCAATTCTATGCAACAGCGGTCAAAGGCTATGACAACGCTGAAATGGCAGCGGAAGTCGAGGCAGGGATTGCCAGGCTGAATGACGCCGCCCGGGCGGCAGGGCACGACAGCTATCTGGCCATCGGATGGGAGCGCGACCGCGCCGCCATTCTCCGCAGCATCGAAGAAGACAGCTTCTTCCAGAAGATCCGCGGCGGGCTGGTGACCGGGCTTTATAACCAGAAAGCGGTTTGGCCGATCTTCGGATACGAAGGGGCGTCCTTCGAACATGGCGGCTACATCGACCGCGGCTTCAACGACATCAACTGGCTGTGAGCCATAGAGGAGGACTGAAACTATGGCAGCACCTTTTGATCTGAATGACGATAACGTGGTCGTCATAATCGGCACCGGCGCAGGCGGCGGCGTTCTTGCAAATGAGCTGGCCCGGAAAGGCGTAAGCGTCGTAGCCCTGGAGGCCGGCGGCCGCCACCTGCCGGAAGATTTCATAAACGACGAATGGGAAAGCTTCGGCCAGCTGGCCTGGCTGGACCCGCGCACAACCAGCGGCGACTGGCGTGTTTCAAAGGACTTTTCCGGGCTGCCGGCCTGGATCGTGAAATCCGTCGGCGGCACCACCCAGCACTGGGCCGGGGCCAGCCTGCGGTTTCAGGAGCACGAGTGGAAAGCGCGCACGACCTATGGCGAAGTTGAAGGCGCGACACTGCTGGACTGGCCGATTGATGCGGCGGAAATGGACCCGTGGTACACCAAGGCGGAAGACAAGCTGGGCGTGACCCGCACCGGCGACAGGCCGGGTCTGCCTGGCAACAACAATTACCGCGTCTTCGAAAAGGGCGCCCAAGCGCTGGGGTACAAGAACGTTCACACCGGCCGCATGGCGATCACTTCCGATGAAAACCGCGACAAGACGATGTGCCAGCAAACCGGCTTCTGCTTTCAGGGCTGCAAGTGGGGCGCCAAATGGTCGGCGGGCTATGTGGACATTCCCGAAGGCGAGGCAACCGGCAATCTGGAGGTACGGCCGCAGTCGCACGTCGCCCGCGTTCTGCACAATGAGGCAGGCAAGGCCACCGGTGTCGAGTACTTTGACGCGGAAGGCAATCTGCATCTTCAGAAGGCAAGAATTGTCAGTGTAGCAGGCAACTCCTTCGAGAGCCCGCGGCTTCTGCTGAACTCGGCGTCCAGCATGTTCCCCGATGGGCTTGCCAACTCCTCCGGCCAGGTGGGGCGCAACTATATGCGGCACATGACCGGATCGGTTTACGGGGTGTTCGACAAGCCTGTCAAAATGTGGCGCGGCACCACCATGGCCGGCATCATCCAGGACGAAGCGCGGCACGACCCTTCCCGCGGGTTTGTTGGCGGGTATGAACTGGAAACACTGAGCCTCGGCCTGCCTTTTATGGCTGCATTCCTCAATCCCGGCGCCTGGGGGCGGGAATTCACCTCAGCACTGGACATGTACGAAAACATGGCCGGCATGTGGATCGTGGGCGAAGACATGCCCCAGGCTACTAACCGCGTGACGTTGAACACTGATGTCAAGGACCAGTGGGGACTGCCGGTTGCGAACGTCCACTTCGACGACCATCCCAACGATGTCGCTATGCGCAACCATGCCTATAAGCAGGGCCAGGCAGTTTATGAGGCGGTCGGTGCCACACGCACGTTCCCGACACCGCCCTATCCTTCGACCCACAACCTCGGCACCAACCGTATGTCGGAAAAGCCGGAAGACGGCGTTGTGAACAAGTGGGGGCAAACCCACGACATCGCAAACCTCTTCATCTCGGACGGATCGCAATTCACCACCGGAGCGGCAGAGAACCCGACCCTGACAATTGTCGCTCTGGCCATCCGGCAAGCGGACCATATTGCCCGCGAAATGAGCGCTGGCAGCATCTAAATCATGCGGGGCGCTTCTGCGGCAGGGGCGCCCCGCAAGCAAAGCTCAAAAGGCGGCCGCCAAGGCCGTTCAGGTTGATACGGAAACCGGAACGAGTTCCGCGGCAAGCTCCAGCACAAGGCCGCTGACCGCCTCCCGGGCTTGATCCTGCGATTTCTTCCCGCGCAGTTTGCGGGCCAGCGCGGACCCGCGGGCGGAAGCGTCCTGCGCCAGCAGCAGCAATGCAATTTCCCTAAGCTGATGCATGGCCAGATCTGCCGCATCCTGCCCAAACCGGCTTTCAAGCTCTGCCGGTGCTGGGCATTCCGCCAGCAGGTGCTTCAGGGCTGGCCCGTGCTTTGACGCCTCTGCCCGGCCAATGCAGACGTCAGCCATTCCCGCCATTTCGGAGTGAAACGCCTCAATCGGCATGCGCGCCGTCTGCCTGGAATAACCCGCCTGCCGCTCGACATGGATGTCCTGCTGCGATGGATCATAGGCCATCACCAGCCCATCAATTGACACATCCGAAGCAACCGGATGCCCGAAGCGCATACGCAGGCTGAGGGCTTCCGCGAAAAGCACCAGCTGCAATAGGCCCGCCTGCGGCAGATCACAGGAAATGCGCTGGATGCCGCTGCGCCCGGCGTGCTTGTAGTTGAGCGCGAGCCGGGCACCGCCATCCTCCCGCGCCTCCATCGAAAAAATCTTTGCAGGCATGGCGCGCGTTATATGGCAGGCCGCAGGACCTGCAAGCAGCCTCCGGCATGGCCTGACGTGCTGAGCGGGCACGCGCCGAACCGAATGCGGCGTAAAGAAGGGGCGCTCCAGCAAAGCGACCGCCTTTGGCCAGTCCGGCATGTTTCAGATCGCACGGAGTTGCAGTGTTCAGCACAGGCTAAGACAGAAGGCTCCTGCGACCGCCGCTGCCAAATGGCACCATGTTGATTCAGAGCAAGGCATACCGCCGCTGATCCGAATACGCTTGTCAAATGTTGTAAATGACCGGGTGCTTGGCCATGCAAAGGAAGACAGGCGCGGTATTTGCCGCAGCAGCCGTCCTGCTAGTGGCCGCCGCAATGTACTTGTTCGTTTCAGATGGCAGCGGGGACTTGCCGGACGGCTTCGTGCAGGGAAATGGCCGGATCGAGGCCGAGCAGGTGGAGATTGCACCCGCCAGGGCCGGCAGGGTCGCGCAGGTTCTTGCCGCCGAAGGCAGCCTGGCCGCATCAGGCGACGTGCTGGTGGTAATGGACACCGACGAGCTTTCCGCCGCGTATGACCGTGCAAAAGCCGAAGCCGCCTTGGCGCGCCAGACCAAGGCCGAAGCGGAGGCGCTGGTGGTCCAGCGCCAGAGCGAACACCTCCGCGCCGAGCATGAGCTGGAGCGTGCGACCGCCTTGCTGGCCGGGCATAACATCTCCGAGACGGTCTTTGAGGAACGCGATACCGCGCATCAGGTCGCCGAGGCGGTGCTGGGGGCTGCCCGGGCGCGGGTCGCAACGGCAGAGGCCGGGATTGCAGCGGCTGAGGCGGAGGTCCGCCGCATAGCGGCGCAGATCGAAGACAGCACTCTCACCGCACCGATGCCGGGCCGCGTGCTCTACCGGCTGGCGGAGCCGGGCGAAGTCGTCGGCGCAGGCGGGCCGATCCTGACGCTGCTCAGCCTCGAAAACATCTATATGGATGTGTTCCTGCCCGCACGCGAGGCAGGCCTCCTGCCGATCGGCGCCGACGCCCGCATCGTGCTCGACGCCTTGCCGGACTATGCCATCCCCGCAACCGTCACATTTGTTTCTCCCGAGGCCCAGTTCACCCCCAAGCAGGTGGAGACGCTGAGCGAACGGGAGCAGCTGGTCTTCCGTGTCCGCGTCCGCATCCCGCAGGATCTGGTCGAGGCGCGGATCGAACATGTGAAGACCGGCCTGCGCGGTATCGCCGTTATCCGGCTGGACCCGGATAACCCATGGCCCGAAGCACTGGAACGCCGCATCCCGCCTGAGCTGTTCGAATGACGGCCGGGGCTGGCATCCCCGCAATCCGCGTCGCGGAGGTCACGCACCGCTACCGCAAGCATACCGCGCTGGACGCGCTTTCGCTGGATCTGCCTCCGGGCCGGCTCGCCGGATTCATCGGGCCGGACGGGGTCGGCAAGTCGACCCTTCTGGGCCTGATCACCGGTGCCAAGAAGCTGCAGGAAGGCTCGATAGATGTGCTTGGCGGGCCTATCAGCGACCCAGCGCACCGGCGCCGCATATGCTCTGCGATCGCCTTCATGCCGCAGGGCCTCGGCCGCAACCTCTATCCGGAACTGTCCGTGCGCGAAAACCTGGAATTCTTCTCACGGCTCTTCGGGCAGGGGCCGGAGGAACGCGAATCCCGGATCGCGGCGCTGTTGTCCGCAACCGGACTCGCCCCTTTTGAAGACCGGCTGATGGGCAGGCTGTCGGGCGGCATGAAACAGAAGCTGGGACTTTGCTGCGCCCTGATCCATGACCCCAAGCTGCTGGTTCTGGACGAGCCGACCACAGGCGTCGATCCGCTGTCGCGCCGCCAGTTCTGGGCACTGATCAACGCCATCCGCGCGCAAAGCCCTGGCCTCTCCGTGCTGGTCTCCACAGCCTATATGGAAGAGGCCCAGAGCTTTGACTGGATCGTCGCCATGGACGCCGGGCGCGCTCTGTTCCAAGGCCCCCCGGACGAATTGAAAGGCGCGGCCCCTGATCTGGAAACCGCCTACCGGCAGCTGCGGGCAGGCGGCCGTCCGCACCCCGTTCAGGACGAAACACCCGCTCACCGGACCAGCACGGACCCGGTCATCACCGCCCGCGGGCTGACACGCCGCTTTGGCGATTTCGTTGCCGTCGACCGCGTCGACTTCACGATCGGCCGGGGCGAGATCTTCGGCTTTCTGGGCTCCAACGGCTGCGGCAAATCCACAACCATGAAGATGCTGACCGGCCTCTTGCCCATCAGTTCCGGCGCGGCGCAGCTGTTCGGCAAACCGGTGGATGCCCGCAACCGCGCGATGCGCCGCGAGATCGGGTACATGAGCCAGGCGTTCTCGCTCTATGGCGAACTGACCGTTGATCAGAACCTGCAGCTCCATGCCCGCATCTTCGGGATCGCGGACCGGGAAGCCCGGGTCGGCGAACTGATCCAGCGGTTCGGCCTGACGGAGCACAGCAGCACCCTGGCCGCCGCCCTGCCGCTTGGCATCAAGCAGCGGCTGTCGCTGGCGGTTGCCGTGATCCACCGCCCGCGCGTGCTGATCCTGGACGAGCCGACCTCCGGCGTGGACCCGGAGGCGCGCGACATGTTCTGGGCACTGCTGCTCGAACTTTCCCGCGACGAGGGGGTGACGATCTTTGTCTCCACCCACTTCATGGGCGAAGCAGAACGCTGCGACCGGGTCTCCTTCATGCACGCAGGCAAGGTTCTGGCGGAGGGGACGCCAGGGCAATTGATGGCCTCGGAGGCGGCAGGCAGCCTGGAGGAGGCGTTCATTTCCATCCTCAAGGCCGCAGACCCCCCTGCCCCGGTGGCCGCACCGGAAACCGTCACCGGAGCCGGAAGCCGCAGTGCGGGCGGCGGCCTCTCCCGCGCGCTGGCCTATGCGCGGCGTGAAACGGTCGAAGTGCTGCGCGACCGCGTGCGCCTCGCCTTTGCCTTTCTCGGCTCGATCATCCTGATGCTGGTGTTCTGCTTCGGGATCACGCTCGATATTGAGGAACTGGACTTTGCGGCCCTGGATCTGTCGCAGACCCCCGAAAGCCGCGCTTATCTTTCTGAAATTTCCGGATCGAGGTATTTCAGGCCAACCCCGCCGCTGGCCAGCGCAGCCGAAGGCCGCAGCCGGCTGGTCTCGGGCGAGGTCTCGCTGGTCGTAGAACTGCCGCCCGATTTCGGCCGCAAGCTGCGCGCTGGCGAACCGGCCGAGGTTCTGGCGGTTGTGGACGGCGCCATTCCCTTCAAGGGCGAGACGGTTGAGAGCTATGCCGCCGGGCTGCATCAAACCTTTCTAAACGCCCAGGCCGCCGCCAGCGGTGCCCGCGAGGCCGAAACCGCCCGGATAGAGCCCCGGTTCCGCTACAATCAAAGCTTTGAGAGCATCGCCGCCATGGCTCCGGCCATGCCCGCGATCCTGCTGATCATGCTGCCCGCGGTGCTGATGGCGGTCAGCGTCGCGCGGGAAAAGGAGCTGGGATCGGTCACGAATTTCTACGTGACCCCGACGACCCGGCTCGAATTCCTGATCGGTAAGCAAATCCCTTATATCGCTGTCGCCTATGCGAACTTCCTGCTTCTCACCGCGATGATCATCGCGGTCTTCGGGGTCCCGCTCAAGGGCGACCCCGTGCCCTTGGCAATCGGCGCGCTTCTTTATGTGTGGGCCACCACCTCCTACGGTATGCTGATTGCAACGATGACCTCCAGCCAGGTGGCCGCGACCTTTGCAACTACCATTGCGTCGGTGGTGCCGACGATCCAGTTCTCAGGCCTGTTGCAGCCGGTCTCGACGCTGGAAGGCGGCGCTCAGACCATCGGCTCGCTCTGGCCCTCGTCCTATTTTCTGCACCTGAACGTCGGCGCCTTCACCAAGGGCCTGGGCTGGGAGGCGCTGCTGCCGGACATCCTGGCGCTGGCCTGCTTCGGGCCGGTCTTCACGCTGCTGGCCGCGCTCTCGCTCCGGGCGCAGGAGAAGTAAATGCAACGGCTCTCCTGCATATTCTGGCTGGGCCTCAAGGAGATGATGAGCCTGCGCCGCGACTGGGTGATGATGGCGCTCCTGGTCTGGTCCTTCACCCTGTCGCCGGTGATGGAGGCCACTGGCGTTGCAACCTCGGTCAACAATGCCTCCATCGCCTTTGCCGACGAGGACGACTCACCGCTGTCCCGGACGCTGGCCCAAGCCTTCTTTCCTCCGGAATTCCAGCCTGTTGTCCAAATCGAACCGGGAACCGGCGCGGCCCAGATGGATGCCGGGAGGTTCCTGTTCGTGGTCGCCGTTCCGCCCGGGTTCGAAAAGGACGTCCGCGCCGGGCGTGCGCCGGAAATCCAGGTGCTGATCGACGCGACTGCGATGGAACAGGCCGGCATCGGTGTCCATTACATCACCAGCATCCTCAGCACCGAGATCCGCCGCTTTGCCATCGGCGCGGATCTGGCTGAGCCTCAGACCCTCGGCATCATCATCCGCAGCGCCTTCAACCCGAACCGCGACACCGTGCGCTTCGCCGGCATCAACGCGCTGATCGGCCAAATCATGTGGCTGACCACGATCCTCACCGGCGCCGCGATGATCCGCGAACGCGAGCACGGCACGATCGAGCACCTGCTCGCGATGCCGCTGTCACCCTTTGACATTGCGGTGGCTAAGATCTGGGCAAACGCCGCAGTGGTGCTTTTTGCAGCGGCGCTCTCGCTGGCCTTTGTCATGCAGGGCTTCCTCGAGATCAGCATCGCTGGGTCCAAAACACTGTTCCTCGGCGGCACGGCGCTGTTTCTGTTCACCGCAACAGCGCTGGGGGTGTTTCTGGCGACGGTGGCGCGTTCAATGGCCCAGTTTGCGCTGCTGGTAATGCTGACTGTCCTGCCGATGCTGATGCTGTCCGGCGGCGAAACCCCGGTGGAAAGCCAGCCCGGATGGCTGCAGGCCGCCACCGTCATCCTGCCGTCGCGCCATTACATGTCCGCAAGCCAAGCCATCGTCTTCAAGGGCGCAGGCTTTGAAACCGTGTGGCCGGAGTTCCTGTGGATGGCGCTGCTGGGCGCGGTGCTTCTGGCTACCAGCCTCCTGCTGTTCCGGCGGTCAGTGGCGCACGACAGCTAGCGGATCACAACCACGGTGCACTGTGCGTGACGCACCACCCGCGCTGCCGTCGAGCCTAGGAAATAATCCTGCAGCCCGGGCCGGTGCGATGCGATGACGATGCAATCCGCTCCGCGCGCATCGGCATAATCGACAATCGTGCGCCCGGCATGGCCAGTCACCACTTCCGCCTTGACGTTTTTCACCCCGCCAAGGTCCGCCTTGAGCGATGCCAGCATCTCGTCATGGGTATGTTCCAGCAGGCCCTCCGGCAATTGCTGCACCACATAGCCGGGAATGGCTTCTGCGACGGTCAGCGCGGTAATCTTGCCGTCGCTGCCTGCCAGCAGCCGGGCCGCCTCCATTGCAGCGGCAGTGTTGGCGCCGTGGTCCGGTGCGATGGGCACAAGGACATTCTTGTACATCGTGTTCCTCCTCAGTCGTTGCTCAAGGTTACGCGCGCGGCCTTTGGGCTGCATTGATTGAAGTTATCCGCCCCCGCGGCGCGCCTCCCGCCGCACAGCCGCCTGCCCGGTTCAGTCCGGGTTAAGGGCAGCCTGCACCAGCCCGGCAACCTCATCCGCGGTGCCGCTGCAGGCGATCCGTGTCCAATCCGCGGGCGAGACGGTGCGTTTCAGCTGCGCGTGCAGAACATCCGCGTCCGCATCAGAGGCATCATTGGTGCGGGCGGCGATACGCCGTTCCAGCGTGGCTGCATCGCCATGCAGCCAGATCCCGTCGAACGGAACCCCCAGCCGGACAGCCAGCGCCCGGACCTGCTCCCGGTAATCTGCCTCCAGAAAGGTCGCATCGGCGATGACGCTGTGCCCTGCCCGCATGGCCTGCTCCGCCAGGTCCAGCAACCGGGCGTAAACCTTCGCAGTGACTTCCGGGCGATAGCCTTCGGCCGGCAGCCGCTCCAGCGGGCCGGCACCGAACAGCGCCTTGCGCTCGACATCGCTGCGCAGATGAACCGCACCGGGGACCGGTGGCAGCAACGGTGCAATACGCGCCGCAATCGTGGTTTTGCCGGTGCCCGACGGACCGCCGACAGCCACCAGCCGCGGCTGCACCGGTGCCAGGCAGGCCAGCGCCAGATCAAGATAACTCCGGGCCTCCTCAGCGGCAGCATCAGACTCGCGCCCCGCCATGCCCTGCACCGTGACCATCGCCCGGATGGCCGCACGGATGCTCATGAACAGCGGCAGCGCCGCCAGCCCGCCAAAATCCCCGGCTCCCTGCACATAGCTGTTCAAGGCCGCGTTCGCCTGCCTGTCCGCGCCCCGGTGCAGCAGATCCATGAGCAGAAAGCCAAAGTCATAGAAAACGTCGCACGTGCCCAGCCGCTCATCGAATTCAAGCGCGTCGAAGGGCACCGGCCTGCCGTCAAGCAGCACAAGGTTCCTCAGATGCAGATCGCCGTGGCACCTGCGCACGTACCCCGCGGCTGAGCGCTCCGTAAGGCGCGGGGCAATCTGCGCATAGACCTGCTCGGCCTTGTCCAGGAACGCTGCCACCCTGCCGCGGCCGAGCACCGGCTCCATGCCGTCAAACGCCTCCCGCAGCTCGTCAATGATCTCCCTGATCAGGACCGCCCCATCCTCAGCGCGCCGCTCCGCATCCGCGTGATAGGCGGCAACTGCGCTGCCAAGCCGCCCGGCCAGATCATTGGTCAGCCCGCCCGCGGCGGCAATGGCGCTCAATTCCGCCTCCCGCGGGAATCGGCGCATCCGCAAGGCGTATTCGACCGGAACCCCGGCCCCGTCCAGCGCCAGCTCTCCGGACGCTTCGCGGGTCACCGCGATTACCCGGTCATAGATGCCGGGGGCTGCCGGGGCATTCAGGGCGAACTCGCGTTCCAGCACAGCCTTGCGCGAGTCCAGCGACGAGAAATCCAGATAGCTGTAGCGCACCGCCCGCTTGATTTTGAAAGCCAGGCTGCCCGTCAGAAACACATGCGCGGAATGCGTTGTGACGACTTCAACGGGCGCGTCATAACCATAAGCTGACGGGCCGCTCAGAAAGGCCACAACTTCTGCCTGCTGGGATTCATCCGGATGCATCGCCTTACCCCCGTGGCAGATTACCAGCGCAGCCGCCCTGCCGCTTTGAGCAAGGTCAAGCGGCGGCTTTCCAAGCCTGGCAAAGGCGGCGCAGCCGGATCAGTGGGCAAACAGAACCGGCAGCTCCGTCTGTTCGATCATCGTCCGGGTGGTGCCGCCAAACACCGCCTCGCGCAGGCGGGAATGGCCATACGCACCCATCACTACCAAATCCGCCCCGGCCTCGCGGGCGCGGTCCTGGATGGCGGGGCCGACATCCCGCCCGCCGCTGGCGAATTGCGACACCGTCACAGTGCAGCCGTGGTGGCTGAGCCATGCCGCGGCGTCCGTCCCAGGGTCTTCCCCGTCCCGCTCATCGGTCAGATCCGGGTCGAAGCACCCGATCACGACCTCCTGCGCGTGGCGCATCCAGGGCAGCGCCGCATGCGCCGCGCGGGAGGCGGCCAGGCTGCTGTTCCACGCCAGAAAGATGCGGTTGTACTTGGCAAAGGGAGAACTGTTCACGATCACCGGAACCGGCGACTGGAACAACAGACCGTGCAGCGCCTCCCGGAAGACGTCGTCCTTCTCCCGTACAGCCTCGGCGAACTGGGCAATGTCGCACGACATTGCGCGCCGCGCGCACAGCAGCCGGATTTCCGCTCCCGCAGATACCGCATAGTGAACATCGCCGGCACACCCGCTCTGGGCCAGCAGCCCGTTAACTCCGGCGGCCCGGGCTTCTATGGCCGATTTCGACTCCGCGAACCGGTCGACCCAGTCCGCCGGCATCGCCGCCGAGCCAAAGGCGGTTGCGCCGGACATGAAGTAGGGCCGGGCAGGCAAAGTCTCCAGCAGCAGGCAGGCCAGGTAGGCACCCTGATCCCGGGCTGCCTCAGCCGCGGCGGTGACCGCCGCATCGCTGGTGTCTCTGCTGAGCACGAAAAGAGAGGTTCTGCGTTGCATGGCGGGCCTCCGGCAAATGGATCGCGGCAGGCGGGCATGCATACCGCGCCAATGAGTAGATCAGGTCTGCGGGCGGACGCCATGATCCCGATCAATCAGGCGCCCGGTCATTCAGGCCCCAATCATTCACGCCTGAGCGACGGCCCTCCCCCCTAGTCGGCGGCTGGCGAAATAGCGCAGCGTCTTCAGGATCTCGGGCACCAGCAGGATGGGCAGCACCAGCAGGCCGATCAGCATCCAGTGCTCACCGCTCAGCGGAACCGTGTGCAGCAGCACCTGCAGCGGCGGCCAGTACACTGCCGCCACCTGCGCCCCGATGGTCACCGCAAGCGCGGCCAGCAGGAACGGGTTGGTGAAAAAGCCGATCCGCCAGCACGGCAGATGCAGCGAGCGGAAGGCAAAGACGCTGGCCTTCTCGAAAATCACCATCGCGGTAAAGGCCGCGGTGCGGGCCAGATCCTCGTTGCCATCCAGAAGATGCAGAAACAGCCACAGGCTCGCCAGCCCGGTATAAAGCCCCAGCGCCAGAATGGTCAGCAAACCGGCTTTCCCGAGGATCGGCGTGTCCTTCTTGCGCGGCGGGTGCTCCATCTCGTCCGGCTCGCCCTTCTCCAGCCCCAGCGCCACCGCCGTCACCCCGTCGGTGACCAGATTCATCCACAAAATCTGGGTCGCCAGGAAAATCAGCGGCCCGCCGATCAGGATGTTGATCAGCAGGGCGATGACTTCACCGGCATTCGAAGACAGCAGGTAACGCACGAACTTGCGCACATTGCCGAATTGCCGCCGCCCCTCGCCGATGGCCCGCACAATGGTGGCGAAATTGTCGTCCAGCAGCACCAGGTCAGAGGCATCCTTGGCCACATCGGTCCCCCGCACCCCCATCGAGACGCCGATATCCGCCTTCTTGAGCGCCGGCGCGTCATTCACGCCGTCGCCGGTCATCGCCACGATCTGATGCTGCGCCTGCAGCGCCGACACGATCCGCATCTTGTGGGCAGGCCGGGTACGGGCAAACAGCACCTCCCCCTGCAGAAGCTGGCTCAGTTCTTCGTCTTCCAGCGCTTCCAGCTCATCGCCGGTGACCGTCCTGGCGGGCGGCAGGCCCAGCTGGCCGGCGATGGCCTGTGCGGTCAGCGGGCTGTCGCCGGTGATCATGATGACCCGGATTCCGGCAGACCGGGCCGCATCAATCGCAGGCCGCACCTCGGGCCGCGGAGGATCAATCAGCCCGGCCAGGCCCAGGAAGGTCATGTTCTCTTCGGCAATTGTTCCGCCGTCCGCCGCGCCGGCGGCAAGGCCGATCACCCGCAGCCCCTCCCCCGCCATCGCTTCATAAGCTTCGGTGATGCTCGCAGCCTCCCCGGCGCTCAGGCTGCGCGGTCCGTCCTGGGTCATCACCTGGCTGCAAATCCGCAGCACCTGCTCCGGCGCGCCCTTGGTAAAGACCTTTGCCCCGCTGCTGGTCTTCACCAGCACGCTCATCCGCTTGCGCTCGCTGCTGAAGGGGATTTCCGCCGCCACAGCGTCCGGCAGCGGCGGATTCGCCCATCCCTTGTAGCCAAGGGTGACCAGCGCGCCCTCGGTCGGGGCGCCGGTCATCTCCCAGTGATCGCCCTCGCGGTGCAGGCTGGCGTGGGTGCAGGTCAGCCCCGCCGCCAGAACCTCCGCCAAAACAGCATCGTCCCGGGCACCGATGACAGCCCCCTCAAAGGCGATATGCCCGGCCGGGTCATAGCCGGTGCCCGTGACCTGATAGATCCGGTCCAGCGTCCAGACCCGCGTCACCGTCATCTTGTTTTCCGTCAGCGTGCCGGTCTTGTCGGTGCAGATCACCGATGCCGCCCCCAGCGTCTCCACCGCCTGCAAACGGCGGGCCAGCGCCTGCTGGCGCACCATCGCCGCCGCCCCCAGCGCCAGGGTGATGGTGACCACCGCGGGCAGCCCTTCCGGCACCATCGCCACAGACAGCGACAGGCCGGTCATGAACATCTCCGCCGTATCGCGCCCCATGTACAGCCCAAGCGCCAGAATGGCGCTGGCAATGGCCAGCGCGGCAAACCCCAGCTGCCGGGCCAGGCGGCCCAACTGCACCTGGAGGTTGGTTTTCTTCAGGCCAACCGATCCCGTCAGCGAGGCGATTTTGCCGAACGAGGTATGCGCGCCGGTGGCCGTCACCTCCGCCAGCGCCCGCCCCGCGGCTACCACGGTTCCGGCAAAAACCTCCGCGGACTCCTCGCCGGGGGCCTTGTCGATGGGCACGGACTCGCCGGTCAGGGCGCTTTCATCCACCCGCAGCCCGGCAGCTTCCTGCAGGGTCGCATCTGCCGGGATCCGGGCGCCGGCCTCCAGAATGACAAGATCGCCGGGCACCAGTTCCCGCGCCGCGATCATCCGCTCGCGCCCGTCCCGCAGCACCAGCGCCTGCGGCGACAGCATGCTGCGCAGGCTCTCCAGCGCCGTCTCCGCCCGCCATTCCTGCACGAACCCCAGCACGCCATTGAGCGCGATCACCAGCCCGATCGCCAGCGTGTCGGCGTATTCGCCCAAGGTGAAGGCGATGATCCCGGCCACGATCAGGATCACCACCAGGAAATTGCTGAACTGGCGCAGGAACACCCGCAGCGGCCCGGCCCGCTTGGCCCTCGGCAGCTCGTTCCAGCCGTATTCACTGCGGGCGGCCTCTGCCTCCTGCTGTGTCAGCCCGGTCAGTGCCAGACCGCTGCGATGCTGTTCGGTGTCTGCCATGCGTTCCGCCCTCTGGCCCCCGTCAACGGCAGCCGATTTCAGGCCCCGCTGTCAACTGTCCGCGTCAACCGCCGGTTTCACGCTACAGAACCTGCCGCGCCTTTGGCCATGCGGCGTTTGATGCCCGCCCGCCGACGGCCCGTCACAGCGCGCTCAGCAGCCGGGGCAGCCGCTGATCAAATCCGCGTTTCACCGACGCCGCCAAGGCGTCGGGGAACCCCTCCGGCATCTCCGCCAGCGCCGCGGCAAACGCCGCCTCCCCCTGCGCACTGATCTCGTGAAAGGCCTCCGCGATCTGCGCGCGGGAAAATCCGGCCGCCAGCCCGGTTTCGGCAAAATGCCGCCCCATGATGTCGGAAACCCGGTAATGCCGGTTCCTGCCCGCCCGCATCGCCAGCTTCATGTCCTTGGCCTGCAGCTGCCCGGCCTCCAGCGAGGGCTGCACGGTCAGCACGTCATACAGCGGCGTCATCGAGAACCGCCCGCCCGGCATCAGCGCAATGCTGAAGTTCTTGGCATGGCCGTCGGTCGCACCAATCAGCCAGAACAGCACCGCCGCCTTGAAGAAATGCGCCCGGTCGCGCAGCGGCTCGTCGCTGCCCTGCAACAGGCCGCAGATCTCGACGATGCCCGGGCCGCCCTCGTTCTGGTACTTGCGTGCCGGCGGCACCGACAGCGCCTGGCAGCAATCCTCCTGCGGCAGCCGCAGCAGCCGCCCGTCGCGCGCCCGCAGCCGGTCGAAGCGTTCGATCACCAGCGCCCTGGTGCCCGCAAACTCCGCAATCTCCGTCCGCGCCACCGGCAGGCCGAACCCCGCCATCAGCCGCAGGCAGAAATGCTCGTTCTCGATGCTGTCGGTCAGGTCCATGCCATTGGGCAAGGTGCCGATTGCAGGTTTCAGAATATGCGTCGTTGGCGTCGTGCCTGAGGGCTCGACCCATTCACCGCCATCAAACAGCAGCGCGGTCTTCTCCTGCGCGCCCGCCACCGAAATCCTGAAATCCCGCTCCCGCCGGATCCCCAGCGGCGTCCGCCCCAGATCGCTCAGCAGCGCGGCAATCTCCCCGTCGCTCAGCGGCGTGCCCGTCAGAGTGCCTGTGTCCTGCGGCAGCTCGCCTTCAGGCAGGAACTGCAGCGCCCCCACGCAGTCGCGCCCGATCCGCGCCAGCAGGCTGTAGGCATCCAGTCCGTCCGCCCCGACCCGTTCGGCCACCCGGCGGCGGATGGCGTCATCGTCGGGCAGCAGGTTGTCGAACACCGCAATCACCGGCGGCCCCGCATAGCGGTCCGGGCGCAGCGGCAAGGAGCGCGACACCGGCAGCGTGTTCTCCCACGCCAGCCACTCCGGCGCATAGACAAAGGCAAACGCCCCGTCCGGATCGCGAAAGAACTGCCCCGCCTTGCGGCCGTTCATGTAAACATCCAGCGGCGTATAGGTGCGCTTGCGCCCCATCAGAAGATATCCTCCAAGTCGCCCGGTTTCATCTTGCTGCGCGGCACGATGTGGAGTTCCAGGTCAAGCGCCGCCAGCAGGTCAAACACCGTCTCCAGCTTGGCACCGCTGCTGCTGGTCTCGATATTCGACACCGTGCGCTGCCAGACGCCTGCGCGGGCGGCCAGCTCGCCTTGTGTCAGCCCCTGCGCCTTGCGCGCATTGCGCAGCACGGTGCCGATGTCCTGGGTGGTGCGGGCAATCTGATCCATGATGCGGCTCCTTTTCCGGCAAGTATGATCATTGGATCATATTTCGTCAATATACCCTGCGGATCATAAATCAAGAATATGCTGCCAAGATCATAAATAAAACCTATGATCCTTAGATCATAGAACGCGGCAGAGCGCCCCCCTTGCATTCATCCCTCTGCGCCAGCCGGAACAAAACACCGTCCCGCTGCGTTGACGTGCCATGATAAAAACGCTGCTGCGGTTCCTGGTTCCCCTGCTTCTGCTCGCTGCGCCGCTGGCGGCGCAGGACAAGACCGGTTGTGACAGCAGCCGCTGGTATTGCACCTCCGGCCTTAACACCGGCCTGCCGCAGCCCTCCACGCTGATCAGCCGTGAAACGCCCCGCGCCACCATCGAAAGCCTGATTGCCGCCGCCCGCGAAGATGCCTGGGCCGAGGCGGCGCATCTGCTGGACCTGTCCGGCATCCCCGAACCGCAACAGCTGGCCGCCGGAACCGGGCTGGCGCGGCAGCTGGAAACCGTGATCAGCCGCAAGACGGTGATCGACTGGGATATCATCCTCGACCGGCCCGATGCGCTGGACGCGCGCGCCTCCTCCGATCGGGCCATGGCCGGGGAGCCGCGCAAGTCGTTGCTGCTGTGGACGCTGGAGCTGGATCACCGCCCCGTGGCGATACGGCTGAACCGTATCAAACCAGAGGACGGCGCCGCTGTCTGGGTGTTCTCCCGCCAGACCGTCGGCAACATCCCGGACCTGTTCGCCCGCTTCGGGCCAGGCCGGTTTGAAAAGATGCTGCCGGACGCGCTCAAGGAAAACGCCGCCTTCGGCTTCAAGTGGTGGGAGGTTCTCGGCCTGCCGCTGCTGCTTGCGCTTTCGGCTGGCGCCGGCTGGCTGGTGTGGAAGGGCACGGGTTGGGCCGCCCGCAAGGTCTCGCACCAGGTTGTCACTGACACCCTTCTGTCGATCCGCGGTCCCGCCAGTATCGGCAGCGCAACACTGGTGGCCCTGGCGATCGGCTCTTATGCCTTTGTGTTTTCCGGCCAGATCAGCACCATCCTGCCGCCGCTGGCCTGGCTCGGGCTGGCAGGCTCCGGCCTGTGGCTCGCCATCAACAGCGTCGAGGCGGTTCTGGACCGGCTCACCTCCTTTGACGAAACCGACCTGACCCAGCGCCAGGAGGATCACAAGCGAACCATGGCCACCCGGCTGGCAGCGGCCCGCCGCGCATTTGTGGTGGCCGCGGTGCTGATCGGCGGCGGTATTTTCCTGAGCCAAAGCAACATCTTCCAGAACCTCGGCTTTACCATTCTGGGCACTGCCGGGGCGCTGACCCTGATCCTGGGCTTCGCCGCGCGGCGGGTGCTGGGCAACATCATCGCCTCGCTGCAGATCGCGCTGAACCAGTCCGCCAAAATCGGCGACCGGATCGTCTATAACGACTACCTCTGCCACGTGGAGCGGATCAACTTCACCTATGTGCAGCTGCGCGACTGGGACGGCACCCGCCTCATCGTACCGGTGGAGGAATTCATCTCCACCCCGTTTGAGAACTGGACGATGAAAGAGCCGAAGATGCTGCGCATCATCAAGCTCAAATGCGCCCACAACGCCGATGTGGACGCGCTGCGCGAGGCGTTCGACGAGATCGTCAGCAAGCTGGACAAGGAAGAGCTGGGCGATCCCGATGATGCCAAGGTGCGGGTGGCCGGGCAGGATGTGTTCGGCAAGGATGTCTGGTTCGCCCTGCCCTGCGCCGATCCGAACACCTCCTGGGACATCGCCTGTAAAGCGCGCGAGATGATCATTGCGGCTGGCAACCGGATTGCCGAGGAGCGCGATATCGACATCTTCCCCGAGGTCCGCCCGGCCGAGGCCGCCTAAGCCGCCCCCTGCCCCGCCAGCCCGGCCCGTTCCCGCGCCGCCGCCAGGTCGCCGCGCAGCAGCCCGCGCAGGCGGGTCTTGGCCTCAGGATCCGGCGTGCGCAGAATATGCGCCGGGTGCAGCGTCAGCAGCACCGGCACCCCCTGACGGCCACTCTCCACCGTGCCGCGCCGCGCCATCAGCCTGTCGCCACTGCCGGTCAACGCCAGCGCCGCCGTCGCCCCCATCGCCACGATCAGCCGCGGCTGCACCAGTTTAACTTCGGCATCCAGCCACCACTGGCACCGCTGCACCTCACCCGCATCGGGGCGCTGATGCAGGCGGCGGCGGCCCTGGGGGCGGAACTTGAAGTGCTTCACCGCATTAGTGAGATAGACCGCCTCGCGATCCACCCCGGCTTCGGCGGTGACTTCATCCAGCAGCTGCCCGGCAGGGCCAACGAAGGGCCGCCCGGTCAAATCCTCGCGGTCGCCCGGCTGCTCCCCCACCAGCATCAGCGGCGCATCCTGCGGACCCTCGCCCGGCACCGCCTGGGTCGCCGCGCAATGCAGCGGGCAGCGGGTGCAGCCCGCCAGCGCCGCCGCCAGCCCGTCCTGCGGCCCGGCCCAATGTTCGGTGGCGGTCTGCTCTGCCGCGGCTTGGACCCGCGCGGTGCGGGCAGGCGGCAGCGTCGGCGCCGCCTCCGCCATCGCCCGCGCCCGGGCGGGCGCGGTGGCAATCAGCTCCGGTATCGCCGCCGCCTCCGGCATGTTGCGCCAGTATTTCTTCGGCATCTCCGACTGCATCGCCTTCACCTTCAGCCGCGCCGGGTTGAAGATGTTTCGGAAATAGGTGAGCCACAGCCCCTCGCTCGCATCCTCCGGCAGGCCGGGCTTGGGCGCGCCCGGCTCAAAACGCAGCACGCCGCCTTCGAAGATGGCACAGACATCCGGCGTCAGGATGCGCCAGTCCATGTCCCCGAACCGGCGGGCAAAGAACGGCGCCGTGGGTTCGACCGTGCGGTGCTCCGGCTCGAACCAGGCGGCAAAGCTGCGCCGCGCCGCCTCCGGGCTGCCGGTCTCGCGGAACCGGACAAAGGCCTTCATCTTGTGCTGGCAGCGGTGCACCGCTTTCTCCATCCGCCGCAGCTGCGCCAGCTGCGCATCGCCCCGGTCGCTCATCAGCTGCGGCGCGTCCTTCAGCCGCCACAAGAACGCATAAAGCCGGTCAAACCGCGCCGGATCCGAATGCCAGGCGACACTCTCGGCCAGGCTCACGAAACTCCGCGGCACCGCCACAAGACGCGCCGGCGCAGGCGGCGCAGCAGCCGTATCAAACAGCCCCGCCTCCGCTTGCAAACCGCAATGCCAGCGCAGATCCTCCGGCGGCACCCCGGCGCTCAGGTAACCGCGCGCGGCCTCCCGCCAGGCGGCCGCGGTGCCGATGGAGGGCAGGCTCACCACCTGCATCAGAACAGGCTCAGCTGCTCGGGCGGCGGCGCAAAGCGCGCCCGCAGATCCGCGGTGTCCGCCAGCGCCCCCGGCGTCCAGCCAACAGCCGTGATAAAGGGCCGCGCCTTCTTCAGCAGCGCCCCCATCCGCTGCAGGTCTTCATAGCGCAGGGCGCGGTGCCGCCGGGTGCTGAGGATCCGGTTCACCGTCCTCACCCCGAACCCCGGCACCCGCAGCAGCTCCTCGCGGCTGGCCCGGTTCACATCCAGCGGAAACAGCCCCCGGTGCGCCAGCGCCCAGGCCAGCTTCGGGTCGATCTCCAGATCCAGATTGCCGTCCGGCGCCGCACTGGTGATCTCCTCCACACCGAAGCCGTAAAACCGCAGCAGCCAATCCGCCTGATACAGCCGGTGCTCCCGCACCAGCGGCGGGCTGACCAGCGGCAGCCGGGCCGAGGCATCGGGAATCGGCGAAAACGCCGAGTAATAGACCCTGCGCAGCCCGTAACTGCCGTAAAGCCGGGTCGACTGCCCCAGGATCACCGCATCGCTGGAGCCATCGGCCCCCACGATCACCTGCGTCGACTGTCCGGCAGGCGCAAACCGCGGCGGCCGCCTGCCGGTGTGGCTGCGGTCCTTGGCCGCCTCGCCGCGCAGCCGCACATCGGCCATCGCCTTGCGGATCTGCTCCGGCTTCTTCTCCGGCGCGTGCTGCCGCACCGAGGCATCGGTAGGCAGCTCCACATTGATCGACAGCCGGTCCGCCAGCCGCCCGGCCTCGGCAATCAGCTCCCGCGCGGCGTCGGGAATCGTCTTCAGATGGATGTAGCCGCGGAAATTCTCCTCCTCCCGCAGCTTGCGCGCGATCTGCACCATGTCCGACATGGTGGCATCGGGCGAGCGGATGATGCCCGACGACAGAAACAGCCCCTCGATATAGTTGCGCCGGTAGAACTCCACCGTCAGCTTGACCACCTCATCCGGGGTGAACCGCGCCCGCGGCACATTCGACGACACCCGGTTGATGCAATAGGCGCAGTCGTAGATGCAGAAATTGGTCATCAGGATCTTCAGCAGGCTGATGCAGCGCCCGTCCGGCGCATAGGCATGGCAGATCCCCGCGCCGGTGTTCGACCCCAGCCCCTTGCCATCGCGCGAGTCGCGCTTGCTGGACCCGGAGGAGGCGCAGGAGGCGTCGTATTTCGCCGCGTCGCTCAGAATCGCGAGCTTGTCTTGAACACTCATCTTGGACATATGTTCTTATTATGTTCTCATCCCCGGATTGGCAAGACCGCCCCCCCTGCCCTGACCGGAAATCCGCCGGGAACCGGCACGGGGGCAGCCGCGTTATCCTGTATGGGTTTTGCCGTTCTGGGCATATGCGCGCTGCTGGCCGTCTTTGCCGATTTCCTGCTGACGACCGTGGCAATCACCGACCGCAAGCTGCCGTCCCGGCGGGTGTCCCGGGCCGCGTGGCAGGTCTTGCGGCGCATTCTGCCGCACAGTGCCGGCGGGCGCACCGTGATCGGGCCGCTTGTGCTGTCGTCCATTGCCGCATTCTGGATATCCGGCACCGCTTTTGCCTGGCTGCTCATCTTTCAGGGGTCAGAGACGTCGGTCGTGCTCAGCGGCAGCCGCCAGCCGGCCGGGTGGCTGATGGACCTGGGCTTTGTCGGGGAGTCCCTCTCAACGCTTGGCGGCGGCAACAGCAAGCCGGGGTCCCCGGGCTGGGAGCTGGCGACCGTTCTGGTCGGCGTCAATGGCATGATCGTGTTGACCCTGTCGGTCAGCTTTGTTCTCAACACCACCCAGACCGTCACCGCCGGGCGCGCCTTTCTCGCCCATGCCGCAGCCAGCCAGGAATTGGGCAACAGCCCCGCCGATGAGCTGAAACCGCTGGCGGATCTGGTGTCCGCCTTGAACAGCGTCCCCCACGCCCTCTATTTTTCCGCGCCCGATCCGGCCTTCCGCCTCCCCGAAGGGCTTGTCCGGTTCGCCGCCAACTGGCAGGAGAAGCGCGGCGATCTCAACGGCTTGCGCACCATCCTCAGCGGCCTGCCGAATTTCGAGGTGCCCGCCGAAGGGGATGACACTGAATTTCTCGCCCGCCTGCGGGACTGGTCGGCGGGCTTCAAGTTCTAAACCCCTGCCCTGCGGGAACATTTTCCCTGCGGTGCGCATTACCCCTATATGATCGCTGCCAGCTTTGCCTTCGCCGCCCTGTTTGCCGCCATTCACCTGTCCATCGGATGGCTGACTTTTCTCGACCGCACCCCGCGCAGCAGGTGGCTGTCCGCCGCCGGCGGGGTGTCCGTCGCCTATGTGTTCCTCCACATCCTGCCGGAGCTTGCCGCCCACCAGAGTATCTTCTCAGAAGAGCTGGAGCTGTCCCCCTCCAAGGCCGAGGAGGCAGTCTACCTCTCGGCACTCGGCGGGCTGGTTCTGTTCTACGGTCTTGAAAAACTGGTGAAAAGCGCCCGCCGCAGGGATGCCGCTAGCGGCCAGGGGACTGCGCCCGGCAGCGGCGATTTCTGGCTCCATACCGGCTCCTTCGCGCTTTACAACGCGATCACCGGCTATCTGCTCACCAACCGGGAAACCGCGGGCGCCTGGTCCCTTCTGGCCTTCGGCGTGGCCATGTCGCTGCATTTCGTCACCACCGATTTCGGCCTGCGCCAGGACCACAGCCACAAATACGACCGCACCGCCAGATGGATCATCGCCGGCGCGGTGCTGGGCGGCTGGGCGATCGGCGTCAGCGTGCACCTGCCGGAACTGTGGCTCGGCTTCCTGTTTGCCTTCCTGTCCGGCGGGATCATCCTCAACGTCCTCAAGGAGGAGCTGCCGGAGGAGCGCGAAAGCCGCTTCTGGCCCTTCGCCGCCTCGGCACTGGCCTATGCCGCGATCCTGCTGGCCGCATAACCCCGCCGCCGCACGCTCCGCAGGCCGCCGCGGAGGAACCAATCCGGCCGCACGGCGTTGACTCCCCATAGCCCGGATGCCCTGCCAGACCGCCCCGCGGCGGCACGGCGCCCGGCCCGCAACAGGAGAACCCCATGACCAAGCAACAGCCGAAACATGATGTCATCGAAGGTCTGAAGGGCTCGGAGCAGCACCACCCGCTGAAAAACCGCCCCGGCGAAAAGGGCGACCCCGACCACACCGACCCGAAGTCCGGAAAAGCGGACTCCGAAGAAAAGTCCAAAGACGACTCGTGACGCCGCGCCCGCACGCGGCACCTTCTGCCAGGCCACGGGGCACCGTCCTGACCCCGGTTTAAGGCCTGGCGCCCTGCCCCTTCCGCCTGCCAACTATAGAAAACGCTTGCACGAATCCCGTTCTTTGGCCAATAGTCACGGAAAAGAGGCGGCAAACGCCAAATTCCGTGAACACGGCCCGGGCAGAAAACACGGTCACAGACACGACCGGCCCAACGGGTCAGACCGCGGAACACGAGGCAGAGCGGCGCAAACGGCAGGCAAAAGGGCAGATGGATCATACATACACTCCGGAGGATCTCAACGCGGTCATCCGCCAGCACTCCGAATGGATTGCGGCCCAGCTGCACGCACAGCGCGAGAGCCTGTTCCCCCCGAACGCTTCCAAGACCATGCGCAAATTCACCTCGGGCGAGGCCGCGGCCCTGCTCGGGGTCAATGATTCCTACCTGCGCAAGCTGCATCTGGACGGCAAAGGCCCTTCGCCCGAACTGACCGCCGGCAACCGCCGCCAATATTCCGCCGAGGACATCCAGGAGCTGCGCGTGCTGCTGGAGAAAACCGCCCGCAAGCCCGGCGACTACCTGCCCGGCCGCCGCCCCAGCCCGGAGGACGGCGAAGGCTATGCCGATCACATGCAGATCATCGGCGTGATGAACTTCAAGGGCGGCTCCGGCAAGACCACCACCTCCGCCCACCTGGCACAGCGCCTGGCGCTCAAGGGCTACCGGGTGCTGGCCATCGACCTCGACCCGCAGGCGTCGCTGACCGCCCTGCACGGCGTCCAGCCGGAGTTCGACCTCAAGGACGGCGGCACCCTCTATGACGCCATCCGTTACGAGGACCCGGCCCCGATCCAGTCGGTGATCCGCAAGACCTATATCCCGAACCTCGACCTGATCCCCGGCAACCTCGAACTGATGGAGTTCGAGCATGACACCCCCCGCGCCCTGGCCCAGGGCAGCGCCGGGCTGTTTTTCTTCCGGGTCAAAGAGGCTCTGACACAGGTCGATTCCGACTATGACGTGGTGGTCATCGACTGCCCGCCGCAGCTCGGCTTCCTCACCATGTCGGCGCTCTCCGCCGCCACCGGCGTGCTGGTGACGATCCACCCGGAGATGCTCGACGTGATGTCGATGTCGCAATTCCTGCGCATGACCGCCGATCTGATGGACGTGATTGCCCAGTCCGGCGCCGACATGAGCCACGACTGGATGCGCTACCTGCTCACCCGGTACGAGCCGTCGGATGCGCCGCAAAACCGCATCGTTGCCTTCCTGCGCACGATGTACGGCGACAAGGTGCTGAATGCGCCGATGCTGAAATCCACCGCGATTTCGGACGCGGGCCTCACGAAACAGACCCTGTACGAGGTCGAACGCAGCGCCTTCACCCGCTCCACCTATGACCGCGCGGTCGAAAGCCTGAACGCGGTCAACGACGAAATCAGCCAGCTCATTCAGGAAACCTGGGGGCGTTCATGACCAGCAGCAAGAAATCCCGTCTCTCGATGCTCGACAGCCTGGCCGCGGCCGGCGCGCCGGTGGCCTCCCCTGCCCCGGCCTCTTCGATGATGTCCAGCAACCGTGCCCTGCGCTCGGCCCGCGACGCGGTGGATTCCCACCGTGTCTGGGACCTGGAACCGCATCAGATCGAAGACACGCGGATCCATGACCGGCTCGACCCGGAAGACGTCATCGACCTGCGCGACGCAATTGAGGCCAACGGCCAGACCGTGCCGATCCTGGTGCGCCGCCACCCGTCGGAGCCCGACCGCTACCTGCTTGTCTACGGCCGCCGCCGCCTGGAGGCGATCCGCGCCTCCGAGAAGGTCACCAAGGTCCGGGCCCTGGTCGCCAATCTGGATGAAGACGCCGCTGTGCGCGCCCAGATCTCCGAAAACATGGCGCGCCGCGACCTCTCCTTCATCGAAAAGGCGCTGTTTGCGCAGGAGCTGGTCGAGAACGGCTTTGGCAACCAGTCGCAGGTGGCCGAGGTGCTGACAGTCACCAAATCCTCAGTCTCGATGGCCATCGCCATTGCCGAGGCGGTCGGCCCCGATCTGATCCGTGCCATCGGCCCGGCCCAGGGCATCGGCCGCCCCCGCTGGGACGCTCTGGCCAAGGCAATTGCCGACACGGGTGCCGACCGCGAGGCGCTGATCCGCATCGCCGAGCAGGAATACACCAATTTCGCCGTAGAAGCCGCAACCGAAGGCGCAGAGGCCGCGCCCGCCGACCCCTCGCTGCTGGCTTTTGAGGCGGTGTTCAAGGCCGCAGTCCCCTCCCCTGCCCCGCAAGCCAAGCCGGAACGCAAGGCGCGGACGCTCGCGCAGCCGCTCACCGTAGATGGCCGCCGCAGCGCCACCCTGCGCCGCACCGCCAAGGGCGTAAGTCTGGAGCTGCCGGGCGGCGGCTTTGCCGACTGGCTGGAGGCTGAGGCCCAGACACTGATTGAAGAGCTTCACGCGCGCTGGCAGTCGCGCGGCGAAGGTTAAATGATAACAATAACTTAGGAGGCACAGAGCAGGCAAAAAAGAAGGCCCCGCAAAACCGAAGCTCCACGAGACCAACTTGTTTCTAGCACTCTCAAGTTAGTGGCCGGAGCCTATAACCGCAAGTCCAAAGCGATTCGCGGGCCGGTATTTTTTTGTCTTTCGTGATGATGACATGGGATATATGCCCCTCACGCCTTTTGGGCGAACGGTGGATGCTGTCCTGCTGAAACACCAGCAGGCCGCCGCCGAACACTCCCCTATGCAGTCTGACGTCAGCAAATGGGACGCCCTGCGCGAACTGGCAGCCGCCCGCAAGGCGTACGGTCTCAGCGACCGCGACCTCTCGGTGCTGCAGGCGCTGATGTCCTTTCTCCCCGGCAAGACGGTTGCCCCCCGGCCCGGCGTGACGGTTGTGCATCCCTCCAATCGGGCGATCTGCGAGCGGCTGAACGGCATGCCCTGCTCCACCATGCGCCGCCACATGGCCAAGCTGGTCTCCGCCGGCATGCTGATCCGCCGCGACAGCCCCAACGGCAAGCGTTATGTGCGCCGCTACCAGGGTGAGCGGGTGGCCTATGGTTTCGACCTCTCCCCCCTCGCCTTCCGCTTTGCCGAGTTCTCGGATATGGCGGAGGCCGAACGCGCTCAGGAGACCCGCATCAAGCAGCTGCGCGAAACCGTCAGCCTGATGCGCCGCGACCTCCTGAACCTCGCTCTCTGCGGCGCTGCCGATCATCCTGAGCTGACCCTCTGGGACCAGTTCCACGACCTCGCCCAGCTCACCGCGCGCGACCTCCGCCGCAAGCTGGGAGCCGACGATCTGGAAGACCTCAGGACCCGTCTTGCAGCCGCCCTGACCGACACCAAACGCCTTTTAGAGCCTGTCTGCGCAGAAGATTTGGGCACCAGTGACGCCCAAATTGAGCACCACTGTCAGAATTCAAAGAAAGACTCTTTTGAATCTGAACAGACCGCTAACGCAGCGCACGCCCCGGAAACAGAATCAAAAGACGAAACCGGTTATGCTGAGAAACCCGCAGCAGACAGGCCAGTGACTCGTGACATTCCACCCCAAACGCCTGAGGCCACTGCCCCCAGTGGACCAAGCCTCCCTCTCCGCCTGATCCTCGCCGCCTGCGGTGAGATCCGCGGTTACGCCGATGGCACAATCCGGCACTGGAGCGACCTGATGCGTGCTGCTGACACCGTGCGCCCGATGATGGGGATCTCCGCAGCCGTCTGGGAAGAGGCCAAGACTGCAATGGGCGCAGCGGAAGCCGCCACCGTGGTCGCCGCCATGTTGGAAAGGTTCTCCGAAATCCGCTCGCCCAGCGGTTACCTCCGGCATCTCAGCGCCAAAGCCGCGTCGGGTGGCTTCACCAGCACGCCCATGGTCATGGCCCTCACCCGCCAGGCCGCAGCGTAGGAGTTCACAGCTGTGAACTCCCTGCTCTCCCCTGCCCGGTCCGGATGGTATGATCCGGATCAACCCGAGATCCGCTCCGCCGTGGCAAACTGCGGCGGCAAAGATGCGGGGAGAGTGGCAGCATGGAATACCGGGACTACTACGAAATCCTTGGGGTCACTCCGGATGCAAGTTCGGAACAGATCAAGCGAGCCTACCGCCAGCTTGCCAGGAAATACCACCCGGACATCAATGCCACGGCAGAAGCCGAAGAGAATTTCAAAGATGTCAACGAAGCCTACGAAGTGCTGAAAGACCCGGAAGCCCGATCAGCTTACGATCATCTGGGTAAACCCGGGCCCGAAGCTCGAGACGGTTTCCAGCCCCCGCCCGGATGGGAAAGCGGCTTTGAATTCACCGGGGGCAGGCCGCAGGGTGCGGAAGCCTTCAGCGACTTCTTCGAGTCCCTCTTCCGGCGCCAGGGGCAGCCGTTCGACCGGGCCGGTCAAGATCAGCACGCCCGCCTTCAGCTGGACATCGAAGACGCCTACCGCGGGGCAACCCGGGTTCTGACGCTCCGGGTACCGCAGGCGGCGGCGGATGGCACGGTGCATCTGCAGGACCGCAGCATCACCGTTCATGTCCCCAAAGGGATCCTGGAAGGCCAGCACATCCGGCTGCCTGGCCAAGGATCGGTACCCCCGGGCGGAGGCGCCGCGGGCGATCTGTTTCTGGAGGTGAGCTTTGCCCCTCATCCGGTTTACCGGGCTGACGGCAGGGACCTGTATCTGGAACTGCCCGTGACCCCATGGGAAGCGGCATTGGGTGGCAAGGTTATGATGCCTACGCCGGACGGCAAGGTCGCGCTGACCATCCCGGCAAATGCCCGCGGCGGCCAGAAGCTGCGGCTGAAGGGCAAAGGTCTTCCCGGCACGCCGCCCGGGGACATCTATGCCACGCTCAGGATCGTGAACCCCGAGGTGACAACGGAGGAGGCGCGCGCGTTCTTTGAACAGATGGCCCGCGAGGTGCCGTTCAACCCGCGTGCTGGTATCGGAGGATAGACGCATGAAACCCGCAACCGCCAAAACTGCAGTCGTCGTCAGCCTGTCGCTGGATGAGCTGTGCCGGTTTTGCCATGCTGACAGGAACTGGGTCATTGAACTGGTCGAACATGGGGTGCTGGAACCCGAGGGGGCCACGATCCAGAGCTGGCAGTTCCACAGTGTAAGCATTGCCCGCGCCAAGAAGGCGCGGCGGTTGAACCAGGACCTGGGGGTCAATGCCGCCGGGGTGGCGCTGGTGCTGGATCTGCTGGCCGAGCGGGAAGAGATGCTGCGGCGGCTGGCCGCCTTTGACGACCGCTAGCGGATGTGCTGGAGCCTGGAAGCCTCGGCCGCGATGGCGGTCGCCGGGACTGCCGCGGCGGTGGTGTGCTGGCGGCAAGGCCAGCCTTTGGCGGTTTGGGCAGCGCTTGGTTACTTCACGGTTATGGAAGTGTTGCAGCTCGCGGGGTACCTGACCGTCAACGACTGCAGTTCCGCCGCGAACAAGGGCACGACGCTGTTGTCGTATTTGCACATTGCTTTTCAACCCATTGTAATCAATGCGTTTGTGCTGGAACTCGTGCCTGCCGCCGTCAAGCGGCGCTGCCGGTCCTGGGTTTTGGCCCTGAGCTGCGCTGCCACAGGTGTCATGCTGCTGCAGCTGGTGCCGTTGCCTGCCTTGGGCACCTGCGCTGCTGGGGCCCCGATGTGCGCAGAGGTTCTTTGCACCGTGTCCGGGAATTGGCACATCGCTTGGAATGTGCCATATAACGGGCTGCTGGTGCCGCTGGACAACGCGCTGGGGGTACAGTCCGGCTTTCCGGTTTACATGGCGGCCGTGTTCCTGATGCCGCTGGTATATGGGGCCTGGCGCTTTGTGCTGATGCACGCCGCAACCGGGCCGGTGCTGGCCTGGGTGCTGACCAGCAACCCGGATGAAATGCCCGCCGTCTGGTGCCTGTTTTCAATCGTGATCCTGTGCATCGGGCTGAGCCCATGGGTGCGCGGGGCCGTCTCGGCCAGCAGTTGGTGGGGCGTGCGCGTGTGACCGGCGGGTTGATCCTGATCACTGCGCCGGGAACTGGCTTGCGGTATTCTGAAATGCGGGGAGACGCAGAATGCGTGCAATGGTTTTCCATAAGGCAAGTGAGCCGCTGCGGCTGGAGGAGATTGCCCAGCCGGAACCCGGGCCGGGGGAGGTGCTGATCCGGGTAGAAGCCTGCGGTGTGTGCCGGACCGATCTGCATATCTTTGACGGTGATTTAACCGAACCGAAGGTGCCGCTAATCCTGGGGCACGAGATTGTTGGCCGGATCGCGGCCCTGGGTCCGCAGGCCGAGGGGCTGGAGACCGGCCAGCGGGTCGGCGTGCCCTGGCTGGGCGCGACTTGCTGCCACTGCCGCTATTGCCGGGAGGGGCAGGAGAACCTTTGCGATGCGCCGGAGTTCACCGGTTACACCCGCAACGGCGGCTTTGCCGAGGCCTGTGTGGCAGACGCGCGGTATGTGTTTCCGCTGGGCGGCGGCGATCCGGTTGCACAGGCGCCGCTGCTGTGCGCCGGGCTGATCGGCTACCGCAGCTATCGCATGGCGGGCGAGGGCCGTAACATCGGTTTGTACGGATTTGGCGCTGCGGCGCATATTCTGACCCAGCTGGCGGTCTGGCAGGGCCGCAAGGTGTTTGCGCTAACGAAGCCGGGTGATACCGAAGCGCAGGCGTTTGCCCGCAGCTTGGGCGCGGCCTGGGCGGGCGGGTCTGATGAACTGCCTCCGGAACCGCTGGATGCGGCAATACTCTTTGCGCCGGTGGGCAGCCTGGTGCCTGCGGCCCTGAAGGCCGTGCGCAAGGGGGGCAGGGTGGTCTGCGGCGGCATCCACATGAGCGATATCCCCGCCTTTCCCTATGCCGATCTGTGGGGCGAGCGGCACATTCTGTCGGTTGCCAATCTGACCCGGCAGGACGGCGAAGAATTCCTGCCGCTGGCCGCCGAGGCGGGCATCGCCACCGAACACCGCGCCTATGCGCTGGAAGACGCCAACCAGGCGCTGGAAGACATGCGGCAGGGCCGATTGCAGGGCGCCGCGGTTCTGGTGCCCTGATCCCGGAAACAAGGAGAGCGCTATGGCTGTAAATCACGGACCGGACCCATTGACGGCAGCCAGTCTGCGGCCTGTGCTGCCGGACACCGGGCTGCGTTTCAAGCTGACGGATGAGCTGGACGGCGCGGAGGAGTGGCTGGGGCAGGACCGGGCGGTGGATGCGATCCGGATGAGTGCCACGGTCCCCCATGAGGATTTCCATGTCTTTGTTCTGGGCCAGCCCGGCAGCGGCCGCCATGCGATTGCCCAGTCGATCCTGGCCGGGATCGCGAAGGACAGGCCGGTGGCTTGCGACTGGGTCTATGTCAACAACTTCGAACTGCCGCACAAACCGGTGGCGATCCGGCTGCCGGCGGGATCGGCCAGCCGCCTGCGCAGGATGATGGAAACGCTGGTTGATGACCTGGCCAACCAGATCCCGGCGCTGTTTGAGTCGGAGGATTACCAGACCCGGCGGCGGACCATCGAGGAGGATTTCTCGGCGGAGCATGAACGCGAGATGGCGGAGATCTTTGACGATGCCCGCGCCCGGAATGTTGCCATTCTGCGCACGCCGGTGGGGTTCAGTTTTGCCGGGGAGCGTGACGGGAATGTGCTGACGCAGGAGGAGTTCGAGGCGCTCACGGATGAGGAGCGGGAGGAGCTGGAGGCCGCGATCGAGAGCGTCCAGCAGCGGATCTCGGATGTGCTGAAATCCGTGCCCAAGCGCGAGAAGGAGCACCGGCGGCAAGTGGAGCAGCTGAACTATCAGCTGGCCTCGCGCGGGGTGGATGAGGCGATCCGCGATGTGCAGAAGGCGTTTGCCGATGACGCGGCGGTTCAGCGGTATCTGGAGGCGGTGCGCAGCGATCTTGTTGAGAACGCAGAGCTGTTCCTGATGGGCGAAAGCGAGGACTCCGCCGGCCCGTTCCCGGTGGCGACCAGCAAGCGGTTCGAGGAGCCGCAGTTCCAGCGCTACCGGGTCAATGTGATGGTGTCGAACGGCAGCAGCGGCCAAGGCGCGCCGGTGGTCAAGGAAGAGCTGCCGACGATGGCCAATCTGATCGGGCGCATCGAATACGCCTCGGAGATGGGGGCGCTGGTCACCAATTTCACGATGATCAAGCCGGGTGCGCTGCACCGGGCCAACGGCGGCTATCTGGTGCTGGACGTGCGCCAGGTGCTGAGCGAGCCGCTGGCCTGGGATGCGCTGAAGCGCTGTTTGAGGACCGGGGAAATTTCCATCTATTCGCCCGGCGAGCGGCTGAGCATGGTGTCGACGGTCTCGCTGGAGCCGGACCCGGTGCCCTTGAGCGTGCGGGTGGTGCTGATCGGGGAGCGGATGCATTACTATTTGCTGTCCGCCTTGGATCCGGATTTCCTGCAGCTGTTCAAGCTGGAGGCCGATTTCGACGATCACCTGCGGCTGGAGGGCGGCGGATCGGTGGAGGGGTACGCGCATCTGATCGCCCGGCTGGCCAGGCATGCTGGGACCCGGCCGCTGGATCAGCCTGCGGTTGATTCTGTGCTGCGGGAAAGCATGCGCATGACCGGGGATGCAGAGCGGCTGACGCTGAATTTCAGCCGCTTGTCGGACCTGCTGCGGGAGGCGGAGTTCTGGGCCGGCAGCGGCGGCAGCGCGCATATCGGGCCGGAGCATATCGAACGCGCGGTGGCGGAGAAGGAGCGCCGGGCCGGGCGGGTGCGCGAGCTGGGGCTGGAGACGATCCAGCAGGGCACGGTGATGATCGACACGGACGGCGCGCGCGTCGGCCAGATCAACGCGCTGTCGGTGCTGCAGATCGGCGATTACAGTTTCGGCAAGCCGTCGCGGCTGACGGCGCGGACCCGGCCGGGCACCGGCAAGCTGGTGGATATCGAACGCGAGATCGAGCTGGGCGGGCCGATCCATTCCAAGGGGATGCTGATCCTGCAGGGCTATCTGGCGGCCGCGTATGCCACCCGCGCGCCGCTGTCGCTGTGGGCCAGCCTGGTGTTCGAGCAGAGCTATGGCGGGGTGGAGGGCGACAGCGCCTCGGCGGCGGAGCTGATTGCGCTGCTGTCGTCGCTAGCGGAGGTGCCGCTGGATCAGTCCTTTGCGATCACCGGGTCGGTCAACCAGTTCGGTGATATCCAGGCGATTGGCGGGGTGAACCAGAAAATCGAAGGGTTCTTTGACGTGTGTGATGCCCGCGGCCTGACCGGCAGGCAGGGGGTTCTGATCCCGGCCGCCAATGTGCGCAACCTGACGTTGCGTCAGCGCGTCGTTGATGCGGTGGAGGCGGGCCGGTTCCGCATCTTCCCGATGACCTCCGTCACCGACGGGATCGCGGTGCTGACCGGCCTGGAGGCCGGGGAGCGGGGCGCCGACGGGGTGTTTCCGGAAGGCAGCCTGAACCGGCGGGTGGAGGAGCGGCTGCAAGGATTTGCCGACATCCGCAAGTCCTTTGCAAAGGAGGCCAGCGGCAATGCGACATGATGCGGAAAGGGCAGGGGAGGGGGGCCGCGCCAGGGTGATCCTGGGCGCCAGCTGCTATCCGGATGCGGAGGCGGCGCTGGCGCTGGCGCTGGAGCTGGCCCGTCAGATGGGGGCGGAGCTGCATGGGGTCTTTGTCCGCGAGACGGCGGTTCTGGCCGCGGGATATGCGCATTCCCGGGTGGTGACCTATTCGGGGCAGCGGGAAAGCGGGCTGACCGCCGCCGCAATCTCCAAGGCGTTCCGGGCGGATGCCCGGCGGTTTGAGGGCCTCCTGGCGCGCCGGGCCAAGGCTGCGGCGCTGGTCAGTTCGTTCCGGGAGGCTGAGGGCCATGTGCAGGAGGAGCTGCGCCGGTCGGCAGAGGCGGGCGATATCATCATTTCCGGGTTCAAGCCGATCCTGCGCGCCGCCGGCTGCATTGCCGTGATCCTGGCGGAAGGGCAGGGGGTGCCGGGATTTGCACTGCGGCTGGCGCGCAAGACCCGCAAGCCGCTGGTGGCACTGATCGCCTGCACTCCCGGTACTGAGCAGGACCTCGGAGCCGGATCCGCAGGGCCGCCGGGCGATGTGGCAGAAACCCGGCTCTGCGCGCTGCCCGGTGTGCTGCTGCGGCAGCTGGAGCACATGAGCCCGGCTGCGGTGATTGTCGCGGCGCCGCTGGCGGACCTGCCGCCGGCGGCCCGCATCCAGGAGGCGGCGCGCTGTCCGCTGGTCATCCAGAGCGGCGGTTAGGGCGGCTGCCGGGGCAGCGGCGGATTGATGCAAATCATTTCGGCGCGCGGTTACGGGCATAGACTGACGGCATCCTGGGAAAACGGGAGGGGAGAGGCATGGAGACCAACTGCCTGCCGAAGATGGACATGACGGACAACACGACCGGCTGCTGCCCCAGGTTCAAGCCGCAAGGGTGGGACGGCCGCAATCTGCATTTTGACAAGAAGCCGTTCGCGCGGGCCAAGACGCGCAGTCTGCTGCATATCCCTTTGAATATGGGGCAGGTCTTTGCACGGGTGCAGAAGCATATCGAAGACGCCGGCGCGCAGGACCCCGAGGGGTACTTGGTCCTGAGCCGGGATTTGTCCCACGCGGAAGCGGAGCATTTCTTTGCGGTGACCGGCAAGGTGCCCGGGGAAGAAATGAAAGAGATCAGCGGCGATTTCATCACCCGGGTGTTCGAAGGCCCTTACCGCAGGGCCAAGGACTGGGTGCATGACATGGAGGTTGCCGCCGAAGCGGGCGGCAAAACCGCGGGGCGCATATTCATGTTCTATACAACCTGCCCCAAATGCGCCCGGGCCTATGGAAAGAACTATGTCATCGGCGTTGCCGAAGTCAGTTGACGAGTCACTCAGCGGGAGGTGGTTATGCAAGATCCGGAACTGGAAATCCTGATTGAACGGCTGGAAAGCCGATCGGACCTGACCCTGGCGGATTTTGACGGCGTGCTGCATGCGCTGGCGTTTCTGCTGCCGGATGCGGTGCCGCGGGATGAACACGCCGCGCAGCGGATCGGCACCGCGGATGGGGCGATGCATGTGGCAGATGATGCCTTTCCGGACTGGGACGTGCATATCCGCGGCCGCGCCTATGGCAAGCATGGCCGCTGGCACTGCACCTTGCGGGAAAACGATGCCCGGGACAGCGATGCGGCCATTGGCCTGGGCCAGTCGCCGGTTCTGGGTCAGGCCATCCTGGCGGCGGTGCTGCGGCTGGCGATGATCCTGAAAAAGGACTGAAGTGATGCGGCCCGGTGTGTTGCCAGGGAAAGGAAGCGGATGTCCCGGATTTTGACAATCACTCTCAACCCGGCGGTCGACTTGGCAACGTCGATCAAGCGGGTGGTGGCTGGCCCCAAGCTGTATTGCAAAGCGCCGCGGGTGGACCCCGGCGGCGGCGGGGTGAATGCGGCCCGGGCAATCCGCAAGCTGGGCGGCGAGGTGACGGCGCTGGTGGCGGTTGGCGGCGCCATGGGCGAGCAATTGCTGCAGCTGCTGGTGGCGGAGGACGTGCTGGCGGTCGCGGTCCATGTGCCTGGCGAAACCCGGCAAAGCTTTGCCGTGACGGATGAAACCACCGGCGAGCAGTTCCGCTTCAGCGTTCCGGGCGAGACGATGACGGCGGACGATGGTGCCCGGCTGCTGAGCGCGATTGCGCAGGCGGCGCCGCGGGACGGCTATGTGGTGCTGAGCGGCGGCGTGACGCCGGGGCTGGCCGATGATTTCCCGCAGCAGGTGCTGGCGGCGATCGCGCCGCGCACGGGCAAGCTGGTGGTCGATACCTCCAAGGCGGCGCTGGCGCATCTGCTGGCGGCGCCGGGCAAGCCCGTGCATGTGCTGCGGCTGGACCAGCGGGAGGCGGAACAGGCAGCGGGGCACGCGCTGCCCGCGGTTGCGGATAGCCTGGCGTTTGCCCAGGACCTGATTGCACGCGGGGGGGCGGAGATCGTCGTGGGCGGGCGCGGTGCCGAAGGGTCGGTTCTGGCCACCGGGGACCAGCGGTTTTTCTGCCGCGCGCCTTATGTGGAGGTGCAAAGCAAGATCGGGGCAGGGGATGCCTTTACCGGTGCGCTGACGCTGGCGCTGTCGCGCGGCGAGGCGCTGGAACAGGCGCTGCGCTGGGGTGTTGCCGCGGCCAGCGCCACGGTCGGCACCGAGGGCACCGCGCTGTTTGAACGCGGCCAGGTGGAGGCGCTGCTGCCGCAGTGCGGGGTTGAGGCGGTCTAGCCCGCGTCTTCGGCCTTGGCGGCGTTGCGCAGGACCTGCACGAAGCTGTCGGGGGTGACTGAGATGCTGTCGATGCCGAACTCCACCAGGCGGCGGGCATAATCCGGGTTGTTGCTGGGCGCCTGGCCGCAGAAGCCGACCTTGGATCCCGCCTTATGCGCCTCGCGGATCACCGTTTCAATCATCCACAGCACCGCAGGGTCGTCCTCGCGGAACAGGCCGGCCAGCGCCTCGGAGTCGCGGTCGATGCCGAGCGTCAGCTGGGTCAGGTCGTTGGAGCCGATGGAGAAGCCGTCGAACCGTTCGGCAAATTCCGCCGCGCGCAGGACATTGGAGGGGATTTCGCACATGACGTAGACCTCCAGCCCGTCCTGGCCGCGTTTCAGGCCGTGCTCTGCCATCACCGCCAGTACCTTGTCGGCTTCCTCCGGGGTGCGGCAGAAGGGGATCATCACGATCACGTTTTTGAAACCCATCCGGCCGCGCAGGCGGGCAATCGCCTGGCACTCCAGCGCAAAGCCGTCGCGGTATTCGTCCGAGTAGTAGCGGGAGGCGCCGCGGAAGCCGATCATCGGGTTTTCCTCGGCGGGTTCAAAGGCTTGCCCGCCCAAGAGGTCAGCGTATTCGTTGGTCTTGAAATCGCTCATCCGGATGATCACCGGCTTGGGGTGGCAGAAGGCGGCGATCCGCGACAGGCCGCGGGCGAGGCGGTCAGTGAAGTATTCGGTCCTGGGGCCGTAGCCTGCGGTCAGCGCCTCGATCGCGGAGCGGGTTTCGGGGTCCTGGACTTGATCGAAGCGGGCCAGCGCCATCGGATGGACGCGCACCGCGTTGCTGATCACGAATTCCATCCGCGCCAGCCCGACGCCGTCCACCGGCAGCCGCCACCAGCGCAGCGCGGCGCCGGGGTTGGCGAGGTTGAGCATGATTTTGGTCTTGGGCCGGGGCAGGTCCGCCAGCGACTCCTCGGTGACGGCGATCTTCGACAGGCCCTCGGTCACGACGCCCTGTTCGCCGCCGGCGCAGGAGACCGTGACGTCCTGCTGATCGTGCAGAACCTCGGTAGCGTTGCCGCAGCCGACGATGGCGGGCAGGCCGAGCTCGCGGCTGATGATGGCGGCGTGCGAGGTGCGGCCGCCGCGGTCGGTCACGATGGCGGCGGCGCGTTTCATGATCGGCACCCAGTCCGGGTCGGTGGTGCCGGTCACCAGCACCGAGCCGTCCTTGAACCGGGTGATGTCAGCCGCGCTTTCGATGATCGACACCCGGCCTGCGACCGCGCCGCTGCCGACGCTGAGCCCGGTCAGCAGAACCGGCCCCGGATCCACGACCGAATAGGACCGGAGGGTGCCGATGGCGGCGCGCGACTGGACGGTTTCGGGCCGGGCCTGCACGATGTAGATCCGGCCGCCGGCCCCGTCGCGGGCCCATTCCATGTCCATCGGGCAGCCGTAGTGATCCTCGATCACCTTGGCCTGGCGGGCCAGCAGCAGGATATCCTCGTCGCTGAGGACATATTGCGCCCGCTCGGCCTTGGAGGCGGGCACGTTGCGCGGGGTGCCGTCGCGGTCCTGGATCATCTTGATGGCCTTAGCCCCCAGCCGCTTTTCCAGGATCGGCGTCAGGCCGGGAGTATCCAGAAACGGTTTGAAGACCTGGTATTCGTCCGGGTCGACGGCGCCCTTTACCACGTTTTCGCCCAGCCCCCAGGCGGCGTTGATCAGGACCGCATCGGGAAAGCCGGATTCGGTGTCGATCGAGAACATCACCCCGGCGCCGCCGGTGTCGGCGCGCACCATCTGCTGCACCCCGACCGACAGTGCAACCTTCATGTGATCGAAGCCGTGGATCTGGCGGTAGGAGATGGCCCGGTCGGTGAACAGTGAGGCATAGCATTTGCGGCAAGCCTCCAGCAGCGCCTGCTCGCCGCTGACGTTCAGGTAGGTCTCCTGCTGGCCCGCGAAACTGGCCTCCGGCAGGTCCTCGGCGGTGGCGCTGGAGCGCACCGCCACGGGCACATCCGGCTGTCCTGCCGCGGCGCTGAGGCTGCGGTACTGGGCGAGGATCGCCTGCGCGGTCTTTGCGGGCCAGTCGCCGGCCAGGATCAGGGCACGGATCGCCTTGCCCGCCTTTTGCAGCGTCGTCCGTCCTGCATCCAGCGCGTCCAGTTCCTGGTAAATCCGGGCTTCCAGTTTGTTGGCGGCCAGGTAACCGCGGTAGGCGTCGGCGGTGGTGGCAAACCCCGGCGGCACGTGGATGCCCTTGGCGCCAAGCGCTTGGATCATCTCTCCCAGAGAGGCGTTCTTACCGCCGACCAAGCCGGTATCGGTGCGTTTCACCTTGTCGAAGCTGATCACGAGCGCGGGGGATTGGGCCATGTCCGGTCTCCGGTCCTGTGCGGGTTGGCTCATAATGCCATGAATCCCCGAAGGCCGATTGATGCCGCTCAATCCGCGCGGGCTGACCGGCTGATAGGGTCGCCGCGTTGACTGTTATTTTGGTGAAAGGTGAGCGGGATGGAAAATGTCGAACGGCTGCTGAAGGGCACGGTGGAGGAACTGGACCGCCTGCTGAATGCCAAGAATGTTCTGGGAGACCCGATCGAGAAGGGCGAGGCGACGGTCATTCCCATTGTCAGCTACGGGTTCGGCTTTGGAGCCGGCGGCGGTACGGACACCAAGACCGGCGAAGGCGCGGGCACCGGGGCGGGCGGCGGTATCAAGCCGCTGGGCGCTATCATCATCGACCAGCGCGGTGCGCGGGTTGAATCGGTGCAAGGCGCGATGACGACGCTGGCGGCAGTGCTGGGCGATGCCGCCGGAAAGGCCATCGAGACGGCGGCGCAGACGGCCGGGGCCAAAGGCGGGAAGGGGCAGGGCTGACCGTGGCGGGGCTGGGCGCAGCGTTGGGCGTGCTGCTGGCGGCGCTGCTCCTCGGGATCGTTCTGGTGCTGGTGTCGCCGCTCAGGATTGAGCTGGTGCTGCGCAAGGACACGGCGCTGGTGTTTTCGGCGGCGCTGCGGCCGCTGGGCGGGTTCGGCCCGCGGATCGGGCTCTCCGGCAGGCGGAAACCGCCCGCCGAGGCCAAAAAGCCGGGCCGCAAGCGGCCGTTCGATGCCCGCAGGCTTGTCCCTGCGGCGTTGCGGCTGGCGGCGGCGGTGCTGCGCCGCATCCGCGTCCGCTCGCTGATCTTGGACGCGAAATTCGGGTCGGGCGATCCGGCGGAGACTGGGCAGCTTTATGGGATGCTGGCGCCGCTGGTGTACGGGAGCCTGCCTGCCCGGCGGCTGCAGGTGAGCCTGAAGCCGGTCTTTGACCGGGCGGTCCTGTCCGGACGGGCCGAACTGGACGTTTCCGTGGTGCCGGCAGCGCTGATCGGGCCGGCGGTGCGGTTCGGCTGGGACGCCTTCGGGCCGGTCCGGTGAGCTGGGTGGTCGACCCGCCGGTCCGGGCCGGGGCGCTGGCCTTTGCGGCGGTGTGCCGGGTTGTTCGGTTCAGCCGCAACAGGGCGGCGGCGGCCGTTTACAGCGCGGAAAAGCGGCCCGTGCTGATCCTGGCTTTTCACCGAGGCGCGGTGACGGGAGCCGGGATTGACGGCAAAAGCTATTCTGCCGCGGAAATCGAGGAGAGCTTTCCGCAGGCCATTGCCAGAACGCAGGCCCGGCTGAAGCAGGGTCAGTGAAGCCCCGCTGAGGGGTTATTCGGCCTGGACTGACTGCAGGTAGGCGATGACATTTGCCAGCGGCAGGCCGGTCATCATCGGCTGGCCGCTGGGCAAGGCCAGCGCGACCTGCTGGTCGGAGTCCAGAACCGGGCCGAACAGCGGCATCTCGCCGCCGTGGGCGAGCACCGGCGCGCGGCCATCCACCTGGCGGGCGACGGCCTCCAGCGGGAAGGTGCCGCCGTTGCGGGCTGTGAGCCGGGTGAGGTCCGGCGTTTCGATCGCCAGCATTTCCGCCATCGGGCCGTTCCCCGTGGCCTCGCGGCCATGGCACTGCCAGCAATAGGTCCGGTAGAGATCCCGCCCGTCCTGCGGGTCCGGTTCCTGCGCGCCGGCGGCGCCAGCGGCTGCAAATATCAAAAGCATCGTGCGAAAGAACACCGGTATCATTCTCCTCTGCCGTGGTCCCCGTTGCGGCGAGTATAGGGGACGCCGCCGGGCTGCGGCTTTAACCTGCCTCAAGTCCCAGTCTTCAGGCCGTGCTAACCCGCCCGCCCATGCGGCGGGTCTCAGTCCAGACCGGTATCTGTGTCCTCGCCCGCCTCCGCCTTGAGGCGGGGGCCGGGACCACTGTTTTCCAGCAGGTTCAAATGCACCCGTATGCGCCAGAGGTGGTATGCCACCCTGTGCAGCCAGCGGACCGCATCCAGCCGGGTCCAGGCGGTTTCGTCCGGCAGGGTGCCGTCTGCGGCCTCGGAGATCAGCCGGTCCCTTTGCGATCTGCGCTGCGCACGCATGATGCGGCGGACACGGTCCAGCAGCCTTTCGCATTTGTCAGGGCTGCCGGCGTCTCCGGCATCGGCGGTTGCCAGGTCCAGCAGCCCGGTGAGACGCCGCAGCCGCGCGTCGTTCGGCAATTCGCTGATCCGGTCGGTTTGCGTGCAGCGGTACAGCAGCCGGTCCAGGTGATCCAGGGTGTGGTACATCCCCTTGATATCGGCAAACTCCGCGCTGGCATTGCCGGAGAGTTCGATCTTGTCGAGGTAGGTGCTGGTTTCGGTGACGGCGGAGGAAAGGTGGCCCCACTCGTAACTGCTGCTGGCCGGGAGGGGAGCGCCGGTGAGGGTTCTGAGGTAAAGAATGGCTGCTGCCGTGACCCGGTTCACGGCCACTTTTGCGGCGGCGGTCGCGGCGGCCGGATCGCTCAGGATCAGGTGGTCCAGCGATTGCGTCAGCGCCGCGCCGCGGTCGGGGATCAGAAACTCGATCAGCCGCGCAAAGGGGCGCGCGAAGGGCAGGATCAGGATCACGCCAAGGAGGTTGAAGAGGCTGTGAAAGGCGACCAGGGCCGTCAGGGAGTCCCCGGCGCCGGCCCAGTAGGATACCGCGGCGGCAAACGGCCCGAGCAGGAAGAACGCCATGGCACCGGTCATCAGGTTGTAGACCACATGGGCAAAACCGGTGCGCCGGGCCATGGTGCCGCCGCCCAGGGTGGCGAGAACCGCCGTGAAGGTGGTGCCGACGTCCATCCCGATGACCAGCGCCGCGGCCTGCGGGAAATTCACCGCTCCGGCGCTGAGAGCCGCCAGGGCGGTGGCGACGCCCGCGCTCGACGACTGGGTGACCAGGGTGATCAGGACGCCTATCGCCACCAGTTTCAGCCGACCTGCCCAGCTGTCAGAGGGAAAATCGGCCGGGGTGACGATGCCTTGGAAGGCCTCAAGCCCGGATTTCATCTGCTCGATGCCGATGAAGATCAGGCTGAAACCCGCCAGCGCCTGGCCGAGATAGGAGACTTTGCGCTTGCCGGACAGCGCCAGCAGGGCGCCCACCAGGATCACCGGGAGCATGGCCTGGCCGAGGTCGAGCTTGAAGCCCAGGATGGCGACCAGCCAGCCGGTCATCGTGGTGCCGATGTTGGCGCCGAAGATGATCCCGAGCGCCTGCGGAAATGTGAGCAGGCCGGAGGCGACAAAGCCGACGGCGGCGACGGTGGTGGCGCTGGAGGACTGGATCGCCGCGGTGGTCACAGCGCCGGTGGCCGCGCCGGTGGCGGGGGTGGAGGTGAACCGGCCCAGAATGCTGCGCAGGCGGGCCCCGGCAAGTGTCTTGAGGCCGCCGGTCAGCAGCAGCATTCCGATCAGAAAGAGGCCGATGCCGCCAAGCGCCGGCAACACATTCCAGTACATTTGAAACAGAGTGCCAGAATAGCTGCGGCTCAGCAAATCCGGCGCCTGCCGCCCGATTGATGCGGGTTATAGCGGCGCACCCGGTCCCGGGGGAACATGGGGCCGGGAGGATGCCATGCAGGATGACCGCAAGACAGGGGATAAGGGCCCGCGCGCCGGGCAAGTGCCCGCAGCGGGCGGCGAGGGCAGCCGGTGGGCCGGGACCGAGAAACTGGTCAGCGGGCTGAATGGCGGGCTGAACATTGCGCATGAAGCCGTGGACCGGCACGTGGCTGCGGGCTATGGCGCGCAGACGGCGATCCGCTGGCTGGGCAAGGACGGCAGCCGCCGCGAGCTGAGCTATGCTGACTTGGCCGCGCTGTCCTCGAAATTTGCAAATCTGTTGCGGGACCACGGGCTGAAGCGGGGGGACAGTGTGTTTTCCCTGATGGGCCGGGTGCCGGAGCTGTATGCTTGTGCCGTCGGAACGCTGAAGGCCGGGATGGTCTATACGCCGCTGTTTGCGGCCTTCGGGCCTGAACCCATCCGCACCCGGCTTGAGATCGGGGAGGCGCGGGTGCTGGTCACAACGGCAGCGCTGTTCCGGCGCAAGATTGCGCCTTTGCGGCATCAGCTGCCCTTCCTGAAGCTGGTGCTGGTCGCCGATGACGACGCGCCCGAGGGCTGCGTGGCGCTGGGGCCGGCTCTGGAGCGGGCAGGGGAGAAATTCGAAACGGTGCGCACCGGCGGTGAGGATCCGGCGCTGGTGCATTTCACCTCCGGCACCACCGGCAAGCCCAAGGGCGTGGTGCATGTGCATGGCGCGGTGGTCTATCACGCCTATTCGGGGCGCATCGCGCTGGGGCTGGAGCCCGGCGCGGTCTATTGGTGCACTGCCGACCCCGGCTGGGTCACCGGCACCTCCTATGGCATCATCGCGCCGCTGGTGAACCGGGTGACGATGATCGTGGACGAGGCCGAGTTCGACCTGGAACGCTGGTACAGCATCATAGGGCGCGAGCAGGTCGAGATCTGGTATTCGGCCCCCACCGCCATCCGCCTGATGATGCGGGCGGGCGCGGACGCGGCGGCTAAGTTCGATTTCTCGTCGCTGACATTCCTCGCCAGCGTCGGCGAGCCGCTGAACCCGGAGGCGGTGGAGTGGAGCGGCAAGGTGTTTCCGCACCCCTTCCACGACAACTGGTGGCAGACCGAAACCGGCGGCATCATGATTGCCAACCTGCCGGGCATGGAGGTGAAGCCCGGCTCGATGGGCCAGCCGCTGCCGGGCATCGTGGCGGCCATCCTCAGAGAGGACGGCGGCGGGCTGGCCGAATGCGGGGCAGGGGAGACCGGCGAGCTGGCGCTGCGGCCGGACTGGCCCTCGGTCATGCGGGGGTATCTGCATGAGGAGGAACGGTTCAAGAAATGCTTTGCCGATGGCTGGTACCTGTCGGGCGATTTGGCCACCCGGGATGAGGACGGGTATTACTGGTTCGTCGGGCGCAAGGATGATCTGATCAAGACCTCCGGCCATCTGATCGGCCCGTTTGAGGTGGAAAGCGCGCTGATCGAGCATCCGGGCGTGGCGGAGGCGGCGGTGATCGGCGTGCCGGATGCTGCGGCGGGCGAGATCGTGAAGGCCTATGTCACGCTGAACCCCGGCTATGAGCCCACTGAGGAGCTGGAGCGCGAGGTGCGGGGCCATGCGCGCAAGCGGCTAGGGGCGGCGGTGGCCCCGCGCAGCGTGCTGTTCCGCAACACCCTGCCCAAGACCCGCTCCGGCAAGATCATGCGGCGGCTGCTGAAGGCGCGCGAGCTGGGGCTGCCGGAGGGCGATATTTCCACATTGGAGAGCGATGAGACATGAGCACCCAGGGAAAAACCCGCCTTGACCGCGGCCATGTGCGCGACCTGCTGACGGCGATGATGCGGGTCCGCATGTTCGAGGACGCCTGCGCCGAGCTGTACACCCAGGAAAAGATCCGCGGCTTTCTGCATCTCTATGACGGCGAGGAGGCGGTTGCCGCGGGCGTGATCCCGCTGCTGGCGGAGGGCGACCGGGTTGTGGCCACCTACCGCGAGCACGGCCACGCGCTGGTGCGCGGGGTTCCGATGGATGAGGTGATGGCAGAGATGTTCGGCAAGGCCGAGGGCTGCTCCGGCGGGCGCGGCGGCTCGATGCATCTGTATGATGCGGGGGCGAATTTCTATGGCGGCAACGCGATTGTCGGCGGCGGGCTGCCCCTGGCGGCGGGGCTGGCGCTGGCCGATCATACGCGCGGCGATCCGCATGTCACTGCCTGTTTCTTTGGCGAGGGGGCGGTGGCCGAAGGCGAGTTCCACGAGGCGATGAACCTGGCGGCCCTGTGGGGGCTGCCAGTGCTGTTTGTCTGTGAAAACAACGGCTATGCCATGGGCACGGCGCTGGGGCGCAGCGAGTCCGAGACCGATATCAGCGCCAAGGCCGCAGCCTATGGTGTGGCCGCCGAGGTGGTGGACGGGATGGATGTGGTAGCGGTCGAGACGGCGGCCCGGCGCGCGCTTGCGGACATCCGCGAGACCGGCAAGCCGGTGTTCCTGGAATGCCGCACCTACCGGTTCCGGGCCCATTCTATGTTCGACGCCCAGCTGTACCGGGACAAGGCCGAGGTCGAGGACTGGCGCAAGCGCGGCCCGATCGTGCGCTTCCGCGGCTGGCTGCTGGAGACCGGCTTGATCCATGAGGAGGAAATCGCCGCGATCGAGGCGGAGATCAGGGCGGAGATTGCAGAAGCGGTGCAGTTTGCTGAAGACGGATCGTGGGAGCCGGTGGAAGACCTGACGCGCCATGTTCTGGGGCCGCAGCCCGGCCCGGTTGCGCCGGCGGCGCCCGGCGGGGACACCAAGGCGGTCAGCTACCGGGAGGCGGTGCGCGAGGCGCTGCGTGATGCGATGACGCGCGACGAGCGGGTTTTCCTGATGGGCGAGGATGTGGGCGCCTATGGCGGCTGCTATGCGGTGTCGATGGGGCTGATGGAGGAATTCGGCGAGGCCCGAATCCGGGACACGCCGCTGTCGGAGTCGGGTTTCACCGGCGCCGGGATCGGCGCGGCGATGGCGGGGATGCGCCCGGTTGTCGAGCTGATGACGGTCAATTTCTCGCTGCTGGCCTTGGATCAGATCCTGAACACCGCGGCCACCGTGCGGCACATGTCCGGCGGGCAGTTCGGGGTGCCGCTGGTGATCCGCATGGCCACCGGCGCGGGCAAGCAGCTGGCCGCGCAGCACTCGCACAGTCTGGAGGGGTGGTATGCCCATATCCCGGGGCTGAAGGTGCTGGCCCCGGCCACGGTGGAGGACGCGCGCGGGATGCTGTGGACGGCGCTGTGCGATCCGGATCCGGTGCTGATCTTTGAAAATGTGATGCTCTATAACCATGAGGAAGCGCTGAGCAGCACCGCGGGGCCGGTGGATATCTCAAAGGCCGCAGTCCGCCGCGAGGGGAGCGATGTCAGCCTGATCACCTATGGCGGTTCGCTGTTCAAGACGCTGGAGGCGGCGGAGGAACTGGCGGACTCGGGCATCTCGGCGGAGGTGATCGACCTGCGCAGCCTGCGGCCGCTGGATGACGCTTTGATCCTGGCCTCGGTGGCCAAGACCCGGCGCGCTGTCATTGTCGACGAGGGCTGGCGCTCCGGCTCGCTGGCGGCCGAGATTTCGGCGCGGATCATGGAGCAGGGGTTCTGGACGCTGGACGCGCCGGTCGGTCGGGTCTGTTCGGCGGAGGTGCCGATCCCCTATCCGAAGCATCTGGAAGACGCGGCGATCCCGCAGGTGCCGGCCATCGTGGCGGCGGCGCAGGCGGTCATGGGGGCAGAGTAGGATGGGTCTGTTCACAATGCCCTCGCTCGGCTCCGACATGGAGAGCGGCACGCTGGCCGAATGGCTGGTCGCGCCGGGCGATACCGTGGCCCGCGGCGATGTGGTGGCGGTGGTGGAAACTCAGAAGGGCGCGATTGAGATCGAGTGTTTCGAGGCGGGCACGGTGCAGGAGCTGAGGGCGCAGCCCGGCCAAGTGCTGCCGGTGGGGGCGCCGATGGCGGTGATCCTGGCCGAGGGGGAAACGGCGGCGGAGCCGGAACAGGCGCCGGCGTTGCAACCCGCACCGGAACCGGTCGTGGAGGCCGAACCCGCGCCTGTCCGGCAAACTGTCCCTGCAGCTGCGGCTCCGCCGGGCGCGGTCAGGGCGTCGCCTGCGGCGCGGGTGCGGGCCGCGGAGCTGGGGCTGGATCTGGGCACCGTGACAGGCAGCGGCCCGGGCGGCGCGATCGTGCTGGCGGATGTGGAGGCGGGGGACGGCACCGGCAAGCCGGCCTCGCCCCTGGATGAGATGCGCAAGGCGATTGCCGCGGCGATGACACGCTCCAAGCAGACGATCCCGCATTTCTACTTGTCGCAGACCATGGACGTGCAGGGTGCCATCGACCTGCTGGCCGTGCGCAACGCCGAGGCGCCGCCTGAGGAGCGCATCCTGCTGGGCGCGGTGCTGCTGCGGGCGGCCGCCCTGGCGGCGCAGAAGGCAGAAACGCTGAACGGGCATTACACCGATGGGGCCTTCCAGCCCGCCGCGCAGGTTAATCCCGGTCTTGCGGTGGCGCTGCGCGGCGGCGGGCTGGTGGCACCGGCGCTGGCCGATGTCCCGTCGATGACGCTGGCTGAGACCATGGCGGCGATGCGGGATACCGTCTCACGCGCGCGGGCGGGGCGGCTGACGAGTTCCGAGATGACCCGCGGCACCCTTACCGTGTCCAGCCTGGGTGAGACCTGCGGCGAGGTGATGGCCGGGGTGATCTTCCCGCCGCAGGTGGCGCTGGTTGGGATCGGGGCACCGCAGCTGCGGCCCTGGGTGGCCGGAGGGCAGGTCGTCCCGCGCACTGTCATCACTGTTACACTCGCCGCGGATCACCGGGTCACTGGCGGGCGGCAGGCGGCCAGGTTCCTGGCCGGATTCGAAACTCTGATTTCCAAACCGGAGGCGTTATGACCCAGACCGAATTGCGTGCCGTTTTTCTGGAAGAGCTGACACGGGTTGCCCCTGACATCGACCCCGCAGGGGTGTTGGACGGGGATCACCTGCAGGATGATCTGGAGCTGGATTCGATGGATGTTCTGAATCTTGTTGCGGCGCTGCACCAGCGGCTTGGTGTCGATATTCCGGAGGCGGATTATCCGCAGATCGCCACGGCAGGGGCAGCCGTTCGCTACCTGTCCGCTGCTGTGCAAAAAATTTGAGCGCCCAGGTCCCGGCTGAGCGCCTATCCGCCGGGCACCTGCTTGTTTCGGTGATTCCGGGCGGGAGTTTGACTTTAATTAAAGCGGCCTCCCCGGACAGGTGGCACAATGTCAACAAGGTGAAATCCGCTGCGAGGAGATGCACAGATGCCAGAAAAATCGACATACCAAAGTGCCGGGATTTTCGCGGAAGCGCTGAAGCCGTGGCAAAGCGCGATGCAGTTCAACCCGATGTACAAGCCGCAGGTAGAGCAATTCTGGAACGTTCAGGAGAAGCTCCTGGATGAAGCGGAAGTGTTCGCGCGCCATTGGTTCGAGCGCCGGCACGAGGCGGCGCGGACTGCCCTGGACGCGGCCCGGACCATTGCCTCAGACGGCCCCGGCGCGCCGGTTTCGGTGGCTGAAGCCTTTGCGGAATGGCAGCGCCACTCGGCAGAACGCATTGCCGAGGACGGCCAGGAGTGGCTTGGTATGATGTCCCGCTGCGCCCGCTACATGAGCGATACCGAAGCGGATGCGGTGGAAGAGACCATCGGCGAAGCAGTCAAGATGACCAAGAAGGCCACCAAGCCCGCGCAGTCCGATCCGGTCTGAGCCGGATCCGGCACCGCGGGGCGGTTGGAGCTGTGACGGCGCTGGAAGCGGTCAGCCGGACATCAGCACCGGTATCCGAGCCTCCTTCAGCACGTGTTCGGAGGCATCGCCGAAGATCAGGCGGTGCAGCCGCGAATGGCCGTAGCCGCCCATGATTACAAGGTCGCAGTCCTGGCTTGCGGCCTCCATCAGGATGCGGATGCCGGCTTCGTGTTCTCCGTCCTTGATCTGGCGGACGTCCACCGTCACGCCGTGACGCGACAGGAGACGGGCGATCTCGTGGCCTTCGGTGTCGAACTCCGCTGACCGGTGATGCGGTTCTTGAATGGTGACAAGTTCGGCAAAGGCGGCGCGTTTCAGGAAGGGCAACCCGTCATGCAGAGCGCGGGCCGACTCCCTGCTGCCATTCCAGGCTGCCAGTACACGGGTGCCGGCCGGTTTGCCGCCCCAGTCATCCGGGAGCAGCAGCACCGGGCGGCCGCTGTTCACCACCAGTTCCTTCTGAAACCCTGTCTGATCAAACCGCTCCTGCTGGCGGTCGGGCAGCAGTGCCAAGATCAGGTCCGACCGGGTGGCCGATTCCAGCAGCTCGTCCGCGGCTTCGGGCGACCGGGCCGCCCGCGAGCGCCATTCCGCCGCACAGCCGGCCTGGTCCGCCGCCGCCTTGAACAGCTGTTCGATCTTCCGGTCTTCTTCGGCCACCCGTCTGCTGAATTCGCCCAGCATGACGTCGCCGGCAGCGATTGCGATCCCGGAATAGGGCACCAGCGCCTCCAGCGTGTGGAGGCCTATAAGATGGGCGTCGAATTTCCGGGCCAGTCCGCAGGCCGCCGGCAGCAGGTGCGTGGCGGAAAACTCCGAGGTCAGGCAGGCAAGAATTGTTTTGTAGCTCATGGATCGGTTTCCCTCCCTGAATGCCGGTGCTTGCGGCGGTTTGCGCGCGCAGGATCTGCCTATGAGATATAGCAGATTCCCTGCCTGTCAGGGTTTGCCTCCGGTCAAGGGGGAACCGCCGCGTACGGCGCCGGGCCTCCCGGCGCTTTAACGCTGGTTAATGCGCGGGCGGTCGGACTGGCCGAGTCTGTTCAGTAGAGCGACTCATGACACCTGTCTGAACAAACGGCGCTTCGGCTCGTTTGACGGCAGCATCCGGATCCCGGATCGCAAGCAGGAAGCCGGTAGTAACACCGGCCTCCTGATGCCGCTGGCGCGCGTTACTGGCAGACAGCACGCCACGGTCAGGCCGGCGGCGGCCGAGAAAGGGTTTGCCCATGCTTGTACAAGATATCATGTCCGTGCCCGCACGGTTTGCCCGGCTTCAAGACAGCGGGGCCAATGCAGCCAAGCAAATGCGCAGCCTTGGGATCGGCGTGCTGCCGGTTGTTGAGGACGGCGAGGTTGTGGGCATTGTCACGGACCGTGATCTGGTCCTGGCATTGGCCGGGCAGGACAGCGCGCTGGAGGGTATGGCCCTTGCCGCCGTCATGAACCCTGGGGTGATCTGCTGCCGGGCAGAGGACACAATCGAAGCGGCGGCGGCCCTTATGGGGGACCATCAGATCCGCCGTCTGCCGGTGCTGGACGATGAAGGGCGGCTGGCGGGCCTGTTGTCCGTTACCGACATTGCGGTGCACGCGTCGGAACAGCTTGCGGGTGAAGCCTTGGGCGAGATTGCCGAATACCGCTAGTCCGGAACCGGTGTGATCTCGGCGGCCAGGCGCTCCGGCTCAACCCCGGCGATGTCCGACAGGGCAGCGAGGTCTTTGATCCGGACGTCCATGTGATCCGCAGTCTCAACAAGGCCGTTTCTGACAAAGCGGCGCAGGGTCCGGCAGACATGGACCGCCGTGAGGCCGGTGAAATCGCCGATGTGCCTTTGGGTCAGGGGCAGGTGGAAGGCGCAGTTTTCCGACAGCCCGAGCGGTTTGAGCCGCAGGCAAAGCTCGATCAGCGCATAGGCGATCCGGCTTTCCGCGCTGCCGCGCCCCAAGCGCAGCATGCGTTCGGACAGCCTGGCGCGCTCAGCGGCCTGGACCTGTTCATTTGCCCGCGCCAGCCGGGGCGCTTCAGCCAGCATCCGGTGCCAGGCCGCCAGGGGAATGACGGACACCAGGGCGTCGGTAACGGCCTCGATGTTCAGGCCCGCCGTCTTGCCGTCCGCGGATGTCGGGTCCGCGATGTCCCCGGGCAGCATGAAGTCGATCAGCTGAACTTCGCCGTGGAGGGAGGATTTCGACGCCGCAAGCCAGCCTTCGATCACGATGAAAACCTTGCAGCCGGACTCCCCGTCATGCAGCAGGATTTTGTTTTGCGGGATGCGCTGCAGGCTTCTTCGGAAACTGTTCAGCACCGTGTCGCCGGCATCAAAGTCCATCGCGCCAATGCGGAGGCTGGCGACGTTGGTATATTGAATGGGGATTGGGCCTTGCCTCGTCACTGAAACTTTCCCTGCAAGAAATGCCAGTACGGGTCCTGATCCAGATGCCGTACCGCACAATGATCGGCGGTAGAGTGGTATTGGCCTCACGGTGCGGCTGACACGATACTGGCGCCAAGCGATTCTGTCGACCGGACGTGGCAGCGCGGCCGGGAGCGGCCGGTTTCCAAGGTTTCTGGCAGAGGCTTCAGTTCTGGCGCGCAAGCGGCCGTATGTGCAGGCGGAAATCCTCTGTTGCCTGGAACACAACACCGTTCGGCACTTGCTCCCAGGGCTCGTCGAAAGTGACGGGTTCCGAGGCGACCTCGACGGACCTGTAATCCGTATTATGGTGATGTTTGACATGGGTTTCACCGCAGACGGTGCAAATGTGCAGGTGGTCGCGGCGCAGGTGAAACAGGGAGCGGTTGAGCCGTGAGCCAACCAGGCGGGGCCCGTCGGTCAGCACTATGTTGAGACCAGGCGGGCGGGACGGATCGATTTCAGCGCACCAGGCGTTAATCTGGTTAAGCGCGTCGTGCACAGTGTCCAGCAGTCCCTTTTCCGGGTGGCGCAGGAAGAGGCTGAGCAGGTAGCGGAAAACGTGTTCGCTGTCGGTCTGGCCGTGAATTGAGGACCGGTGCAAGGGATCCATACGCTCCAGCAGGCGGAACCGGATTTGTTCGAAATTCGGAATTGTGCCGTTATGCGCAAAAATCCAGCGCCCGTAATGGAACGGATGGGTGTTTTCCACGCTTGTGGCACCCACCGTGGCGCGGCGGACATGGGCAACCGCGGTGCGGCCATAGACCCGCGCGGCGGCCTTGGCGAAGTGTTCGCCGTGATACGCCGCCCAGACCTGTTTTTCGATAATTGGAACGCCGTCGGGATAGTCTGCAACTCCCCAGCCGTGACCATGCATCATGCCTTCCATGTCGCCCTGGCTTTGCGCCATCAGGGCGTTCTGGGCCGTGACCAGGCCGCATTCGACCCGGGTCGGCTCATTGGCGTGCATGGCATAGAGACGGCACATTTTCTGTCCGGTCGGATTGGGCCAGCGGATACTGTGATAGTATGTCCTGCAGGTGCAGCGGTAAAGAAGGGGGGCAGCCTTGAACCGGTCTCGAACCCGGGATGCGCGGGGCGGGTCAGCTGCCGATGCAATTGCAGACCGGCTGGCCCGGGATGAGCCTGCGCTGAGGTCCTCCCGCGATCTGTGGCTGGGTGTGCAGCAGGGCACCGGTAATGGCGCATCGCTGTTCATTGGCGATCAGGTCGGAATTGCGTTGTTCACACCCGAAATGGCCGGAACCCGCGACTATCGCATGGCACTACTGGCCAAACCCGGCGACGCCGTTGTGGTGCGGCAGCGCTGCCCGGAGTTCGAGGATTATCTGTCCAAGTATCCGGGCGTCCGTCAGGTCCGCTTTCTGGAGGCGGATGGTGCGGACCCGGCGCCAGTGTCCAAGCAGTGCCGGACCCGCCCTGCCCTGTTCACCCCTCTGCTGGAGCTGCTCCGGGCCGCGGGGGCGCTGACACTCCACGCCTATCTGGTGACCGGCCACCTGTGGCAGCTGGCACAATCGCTGGCTGCCGCCGCCGGGCTGCCGGTCTATGTCGCGGGCCCGTCGCCGCGGATGTCGCGCCGGGTCAATGACAAGCTGTGGTTCTGGGACGTGGCGCGGGAGGTCGCGGGGCGGGAGGCCGTGCCGCCCACGGCCTTTGCCTTTGGCCCCGCGGCGGCGGCCGGGCAGATGGCCCGCCTGGCGCGGGTGTCCGGAGAGGTTGTGGTTAAAGTTCCGGACAGCGCGGGGGCGGCCGGAAACATCCGTTTTGGCGCGGCGCAGCTTGAAGGTCTTGGCACAGCCGCGCTGCGCGATCAGCTGGAACAACGGCTGCGGGCGACCGGATGGGAGGGCGGCTATCCGGTGCTTGTCGGGGTGTGGGAAAGCGGCGTGAAGAAAAGCCCGTCGGTGCAGATGTGGCTGCCGCACACAAGCGAAGGGCCGCCCGAGATCCTTGGAATATTCGAACAGCGGGTGCAGGGGCACGAGGGCAAATTCGTTGGCGCGCGATACGCCAGCCTGGAACCGGAAACCGGCGAAAGACTGGCAGCGGACGCCTTGCATCTTGGCGCCATCTTCCAAAGGGCAGGCTATTTCGGGCCATGTTCGCTGGATGCGGTTCTGAAGTCGCCACCGTCCGGTGCCGAACAGATCCACTGGATCGAATGCAATGGGCGGTGGAGCGGTGTATCAATCCCGCTTGCCTCCGCAACCAGGCTGCTGGGGCGGCGCCCGGAGGGGATCGTCATCGTGCAGGAAACCCTTGAGCCTGAAGCGCCGGTTGATACCGCCCGGCAGTGCAGCTGTCTGCGGGACTTGCTGTTCCGGCGCGGCCAGTCGTCCGAAGGCGTGATCCTGGTCTCACCGCCGCATCCGCTCCGCCCTTCGCTGAATGCGGCGGCTGTTGCGGGCAGCCAGGCCCGGGCAGAGGCCCTGATGGTAGAAGTGTTCGAGCGGATCAGCCCGGCCGGGTGAGCAGGGCCGGTCCGGGCGGCATTGATGCCCATTAATGCGGTGCGGGCCGAAATGGCCGATCCTGATCCGGCACACATCAGCTGGAGGAAAGATTATGGCGACCACGGGTATCAAGACGCTTGATCATGCGCCGCAGGTTTTCGCCGAATGGCTGAACCAGCTTTGCGATGACCTTGAATGGCCCGACAAATCCAGGGCCTATCTGCTGCTGCACGAAACGCTTCATGCCATTCGCGATTTCCTGTCCGTTGACGAAGCCGCCGACCTGGCGGCCCAGCTGCCTGTGCTGGTCCGGGGTGTGTTCTATGCCGGCTGGGACCCGTCCAAGACCCCGGCGAAACCCCGCAGTAAAAAGGATCTGCTGGCCCGCATTGAAGCGCGGTTCGACAAGGATCCGCTGGACGACCCGGAACGCGCCGTGGCTGCGGTTTTCGACCTGCTGCGCCGCCATGTGTCGAAAGGGGAGTTCGATCAGGTCAAGAACGCGATGCGAAAGCCGATCCGGGACCTTTGGGACTAGCCCGCCACGCGCAGCGAGGCAGAGCCGTATCCGCCAAGCCAATCACCTGCCGGCGCCAGGGTCATTGCGTGACGACCACCGTGCAGGCCGCGTGGTGGAGGACCTTCTGGGAGACACTCCCCATCAGGATTTCGCGCACCAGCCCCAGCCCGCGCCTGCCGATGACGATCATCCCGAAATTCCCGGCCTCGGCGGTTTTCAGAATGCCGTCCGCGTAGTCGCCGGCGCATAGATGCGTAACCACGTCCTGTGCGTCAGCATCCCTGGCGCGATGCTCTGCCCAATTGAGAATGGTTTCGCCGACTGCCAAGACCGCATTTGCCTTGTCGCGCTCCTCAGTGGCGCTGGCAAACAGCCCCAGGAAATTCGCGGGCTGGCCGCGGGGGGTAAGGTCCTGGGCGGCAGCCACTTGTTCATACAGCTGTTCGGACCTGGCGAGCTGCATCATTTCCGCGGGCGGCCGCCCGTGCAGGTAAACGTGAACGATGCTGAGGCCGCGCCCCAGTTTGTTCGACAATTCCGCCGCGCAATCCACTGCGCGATTGCCTGATTCCGATCCGTCAGTAGCAACGAGAATTCTTTCAGCCATGGCCCGCTTCCTGTCATTCTGGAGTGTGACGGGAAGTTTAGTCAGGCAATGGCCTGGGCGCATTGCCTGGCGTTAATAACGCGAGCAGGGCACAACCCGCCAATGTGCTTTTGGGTCCCTTCCATGCGCGCAAAAGCCGGCTCAGGTCCTTTCAGCACTCAGGCAGCCGCACGGATATTCCGGAGCCGGTCCGGGCCGGCTCGAAGGCAGCAGCGGCCTAACAGGAGCCTAATCCCATCAGGCCGCCCGCCCGGTTGAGTTCCCCGCCGGTCATTGTTCCGAGAAGGCCGCGCTGCGAATGGCCTTCAGGGGTTTGAGAAAGTACTCAAACACCGTCTTGCTGCCGAGGCGGATGTCTGCCGAGACGGATAAGCCGGGCCGCAGCTTCATGGTGTGCGTCCTGGCAGTTAAATCCTGATCTAAACGGAGCCGCACAAGGTAAGCAGCTTCGTTGCTGTCCAGAATGTCCGAGCTGGGCGACACGGATACAACCGTGCCGGCAAGGGTCCCGAACTGTGAGGCGTCGAAGGTCAGAAGAGTCAATGCACCCTCAAAGCCGGGCTCGATGCCGCCGATCCGGCTGGCCGGTATCAGCACCTCTGCGAACAATTCGGCGCCTTCGGGCACGACTTCCGCCACGGGTCCGCCGGGGCCGATGACCTGACCTTCGGTATCGACCTCCACCGTCTGGACCACGCCGTCAAACGGGCTAACCAGCACACCGCTGCCGGCGCGCAGCTGGTAGCGGGCGATTTCCTCGCCCAGTTCCGCCAGCTTGGCTTCGGTTTCGGCAACGGTGCGGGCTGCGGTGCTTTTGCGGGCGGCAAGGTATTCGGTCTTTTCGCGCCGGGCCTTTTGCAGGCTGATCTCTGCAGTCCGTTTTTCGGCAGTCACCACTGCGATCTGCTCGCGGACTTCAATCAGGCTCAGTTCAGCCTGGTCTCTGTCCCGGCGGCTGATGAAGCCGCCATCCCTGAAAGACTGATCGAACGAGGCAAGACGCGCGGCCAGGATAACCCGCCGCCGTTCGAGCTCCACCAGGCGGGCGGACGCTTCGGCTTTGCGGGCACCGGCAAGTTCCAGATCTGCTGAGATCAGATCGAGCCGGGAGCGGACCGCCGCGGCCTCAGCCAGGAAGGAAACCTGCTGGCTTTGCCTGAGGCCGGTTTGCCAGCTGCTGGATGGAATGAATTCGGTGCCGTTCAAGATTGCAGACTGCAGGTCCAGTTCCAGGCGCAATGCCGCTTCGCGCACCTTTAACTGCTCCAGCTGCAGCAGGTCGCGCGACCGGTCAAAGGTGACCAGAGGATCCCCCGCGTGCACCTCCGAGCCTTGCCGCACATGAACGGCGGTGACGCGGCCGCCATGCTCGCTCTGCAAGGTGCGCACGCCATCCAGGGGCATGAGGCGGCCCTCTCCGGTAACGGTTTCGTAGACCGGGGTCATGGCGGCCCATGCGACAAAGCCCGCGGCGGCGATTGCAATCAGCCAAATCAGCCGGGTGTACCCCTTGGTGTCCGCCGGCTCAGAAAGGTCGGCCTCCAGCAACAGTGCGCGCCTTTGAATCCCATTGCCGGCCTGTACTCCGGCGGAGGCCGGTGCCGTTTGATTGTTCTGGCCTGTCATGCGGCTTGTTCCTTCTTTCGCCCGGCCGGCTTGGGCATGCCGTCCAGCAGGGGCAGTTCGAGATCCGCGAGGCGGATGTGACTGGGGCGGTGTGTCACCATCAGCGTGGTGACACGGCCTTGGCGGCGCTGGATCGCTTGGATCATCGCGGCTTCAAGGGTCCGGTCCAGGGACTGGGCCGGGTCGTCAAGCAGCAGGACCTGCGGATCGCGCAGCAGCGCCTGTGCGACCGCTAGGGACTGGCGGAAGCCGCTGGGCAGCGTGGCCTGAACCTGGTCCGTCAGCACGGTGTGAATGCCTTTGGGAAGTTTCCCGACCGCGTCGCGCAGGGAGAGTTCATCAAGTATGTCGAACATCTGCGGTTCAGTGGCGAAGGGACAGGCAAGACGCAGGTTCTGGGCCACCGAGCCATGCACAAGCACCGGCCGCGCGGGCACATAGCTTATGAACTGGCGCAGCTGCGACACCGGGATTTGGCTGACGTTGACTCCGTTTATCGTCAGCACACCGGTCTGAGGCTGCAGCAACCCTGCCACCAGCCGCAGCAATGTCGACTTCCCTGCTGCCGACGGGCCGGTGACGGCAACCAGCGCCCCTTCCGGGATCCGCGTGCTCAGACCGCGCACGGCCGGGGCGCTTTTGTTGCCGTAGCGGAAACCGACTGCGTTCAGATGAATGTCCCCCTTGGCCGAGTATTCGTGGTGGACGCGCTTGGGATCGTGCTCCTGGCGCAGGGCGGCCAGCCGGTCCAGCTGCGATGCCACGCCTGCAATCTCAGTCCATTTGGTTGCCAGCTTCAACGCGGATTGCACCGGGGCGATGGCGCGCCATGTCAGCATCACGGCCCCCAGCAACGCGCCGGATGTCAGGCTGCCCTGCATCACCAGAAAGGCGCCGAACAGGGCGGTCAGGCCCCCGGAAACCGGTGTCGCCGATTTGCAAACTGCGTCGATTGCGCTTTGCGCCATCTCTGCGCGCCGCGCTGCAATGGCCTTGCGGCGGGTGACAGTTTCCAGGCGGTCCCGCCATGCCCGCTGCTCGCCTGCGCAGCGGATTGCAACCGAATTCTGGAACAGGTCGCTGGTGATCCGGTTTTCTTCTTCTGCCGCGCTGCGGGCCGCGGTTTCCGCACGGCGCAGACGTGGCACCAGGAAGGCCGCGAACAGGCCGAAAGTCAGCATCAGCACCACGGGAACAAAGCCAAGCGGACCCGCAATGGCGAAAATTGCTGCAACTGTGAGCAAAGCAAAAGGAAGATCAGCGACGGCGTCGGCCACATTGCCGACCAGCAGGGTGGCCATGCGGCTGAATTGCCGGACACGGACCACTTGGGTGCTGACGGGGCTTGCAATTATCTGCTGGAGGGGCAGTGCGATTATCTTGCGCAGTACGGTGGTCGCGACGAGAAATTCCATTCGCGCCGCAATGCGGGCGAGGCTCCGGGCCTTGAGCCTGCGGAAGCCCATGTCGAGCAACAGGAACATGGCCAGTCCGGCCCCAAGCCAGGCGAGAGTGTCGTGAGCCTTGGCCGGGATCACGGCGTCATAGACGGCGATCACCCCGAACGCGATGGCCAGCGCTGCGCCATTGCTGGCGGTCTTGGCCGTCAGGGCCTGCAGCCAGTTCTGCCGGAAACGGGTGATGAGCTGCCTTACAAAACCGCTCTGCGCAGTTTGCGGCGGTTTGCTGAAACTGAGCATCAGAGTCCGGTATGTCACCCCTTCATTGCAGGGCTCGCCCGTCACCGGGTCGACCAGGCTGGAACCGCCCCCGGCACATGGCTGCACGACCAGGATGCGGCCTGTGCCGGTGACCAGTGTTGTCGCAGGCGGGAGGTCTTCAATCCGGCGGCTGCCGAGGCGGCTTTCCGTGCTGGATATCCCGAGCCGCGACAGGATCGACCGCAGGTCCGCGGTGGTCAGCCGGTCCGGCATATGCGGCAGTGCACGCACGAAGCTGTCGCGTGAGCCTGTCCAGCCGAACGTGCCGAGTATCCGGAAAACCGCAGCGACAACCGGGTCCCTGGATGTCACGCCCCAGCATTGGCTTGTATCAATGCCGTCGGCGATGGCATCCAGCCCGAAGGCGCTCTGCGCAGACCCGTCTGCGCCGTTAGCGGGGAGGTGTACGGTCATGCTGCACCCGATGCGCAAATGGCAGTTGAAGTGTTGCGGAGCGGTGCGGCCGGCGTTGTGCGGAGGTCCGCCAGGCGGCCGTTCTCAAGGTGGAACTGACGGTCTGCGATTGCGGCAAACGACGGCCGCTGGGTCACCAGCACCGTGATCGTCTGCTGCCGGCGCCGTTTCAGCGCCTCCAGCAGCAACCGGTCAGAGCGCAGATCCAGCAAGGCATTGGCCTCGTCAAACAGGATGACCTGCGGGGATTTCAACAGCGCTGCTACCATCGGCAATTGCGACTGAACGGCAACGGGGATGCCGGCGCCTGCGGTGTTCATGGGTTTGTACACGAAATCGTCAGGCTGGAGGGCGAAATAGTCAGCCAGCCCCAGCTCCCTGGCAGTTTCCAGTGCTTCGGGCAGGAATTCCGGCCCTCGCATCCCGGTCAGCGCATCCATCACGCTGCCGGCGGAATGCACCGGCGCGGATTGCATGAACGCAAAGCGGCTTGCGATATAATCCGGGTCATAGCGGGCAATGTCGCAGCCGTTGACCAGCACTTTTCCGGAACTCGGCCGGTGCTGGCCCAGCAGTGTTTTCAGGAGGGTGGATTTGCCGCTGCCGCTGGCGCCGCTGATGGCAATCGACTCGCCCCGCTGCAGCGACAGGGTCAGCCCCTCGCACACCAGGTTTCCGGCAGCCGAATGCACATCCAGGTCAACAACTTCCAGGGTTTCAACAGCGTCCGCCGGATGGAGCGTCCCAACCACGGCCGGTGCCGCCAGTGCGCTGTCCAGGCGGTCAAGCGCCGGGCGGATAGCCTGATTTCCGGCAAACGCCGCCTGCAGTTTCACAAAGGGAGCGATGACGCGGCCTGACAGCAGGATGGTCGCAGCCAGTTCCCCAGGGGTCAGCGTCCTGTTGATCACAAAAGGGGCACCGAACATCGCAATGAGCATGGGGGCCGCTTGCGAGATTGCTTCAGCAGATGCATGGCCCGAGGCTTGGCGGTAGACCAGCGTTTGGGTTGCCTCCGCCCCCCGGGCAACCAGTCTCTCATGACGGCGCATCATGAACTCATCCGCGCCAAGCCCTTTCAGATGCTCTATACCGGAAAGCACCTCGGACACAAAACTGCCGGAACGCGCGGAGATGTCACGGCGGTTCTCGTCCAGAGCCTGTATCGTCTTGCGGCCGCGGGTCCGCAGAAACAGAACCGCCGCCAGTATGCCCAGGATCGCCACGGCCAGCCAGGGTTCGATCACCCAGAAAACCGCGAGAAACACGCCAGCAAACGGCAAGTCGACAAGCGACAGCCGCTGACCGCCGGCATTCAGCTGCTGTACTTTGCCGATTGTTTCCAGCGCCTCCTGCCCGGCCTGTCCGGTTCCCGGCTGCCTGGCTTCTGCGGGCTGGTAGAGCATATTATTGTATAGCCGGAGCTTGGTTTCGAGCTCGTAGCGCATCCCGAACGCCGAATGGAGACCGGCAAGGGCGATCCTGACCGCAGCCTCCGCCAGGACTGCGCCCACAAGGATCACCGCCAGCACAACCAGCGTTTCGATCGCGTTGTTGGGAATTACCCTGTCAAAAACCTGAATGGTGATCAGTGGCAGCACCAGCCCAAGGGTATTCGCCAGCGCCGCCCCCATTTCCGCAGAGGCACTGGTTTGCACTTGGTGCCGTCGAAAAACCTTTAAAAACTTTCCGGCCAAGGTTCAGCCCTTCTCTATAGTGCCGCAAAGATAGCGGCGAGAGGTTAACCGTATGGAAAAAATGAATATTCCGAACATTTTCATGGCTCTACCAAGTGATGTTTTCGATGCCGTCAAAGTCAATTTCCTCGCCGTCATCAAACGTGATCCTGCCAGAGGCTCCTTCCGATAGATCCAGCGCTCCGTCGCTCACGCTTTCCACCGAACCGGACTCGACCTGCAGCACCCAGCCATTGCCTTCCACGGTATTTCCGTCAGCAACCACGCCGCCGTCCCCGTTTTCCAGGCGGATCGTATCGTGCCAGCCGCTGCCGCCATCGATCTCGTCAGATCCGTCTCCTGCCGCGTAAAGAAACAGGTCGTCCCCGGCACCGCCGGTCAGGGTGTCATCACCGCTGCCGCCCGCAATAATGTCGTCGCCGTCGCCTCCCATGAGCAGGTCATCGCCGCCGCCGCCGGAGAGGTTGTCGTCGCCGCGGTTGCCTTCGATGGTGTCGGCCTGATCGGTGCCGGTCACGGTGTCGTCGCCGTCGCCCGCGTCGATCTCCTCGATGCTGTCCAGCGTGATGCCGGTGGAGAAGTCGAGCGTCTCGCTTTCGGCGGTGCCCGCGATGGTGTCATTGCCGGTGCCGCCGCGGATTTCCTCGATGGAGGTGAGGTTTCCGAGGCCGTCGGTCACCCGGAACACGTCCGAGTAGCGGCCGCCCTGCAGCGCGTCGTGGCCTTCGCCGCCGTCGACCTGGTCGGTGCCCGCGGAGGAGCCCTGCACCAGGAAGACATCATCGCCGCTGCCGCCTGACAGCTGGTCGTCGCCGCGGTTGCCCTCGATGGTGTCGGCCTGATCGGTGCCGGTCACGGTGTCGTTGCCGTCGCCCGCGTCGATCTCCTCGATGCTGTCGAGCGTGATGCCGGTGGAGAAGTCGAGCGTTTCGCTTTCGGCGGTGCCTGCGATGGTGTCATTGCCGGTGCCGCCGCGGATTTCCTCGATGGAGGTGAGGTTTCCGAGGCCGTCGGTCACCCGGAACACATCCGAGTAGCGGCCGCCCTGCAGCGCGTCGTGGCCTTCGCCGCCGTCGACCTGGTCGGTGCCCGCGGAGGAGCCCTGCACCAGGAAGACATCATCGCCGCTGCCGCCTGACAGCTGGTCGTCGCCGCGGTTGCCCTCGATGGTGTCGGCCTGATCGGTGCCGGTCACGGTGTCGTTGCCGTCGCCCGCGTCGATCTCCTCGATGCTGTCGAGCGTGATGCCGGTGGAGAAGTCGAGCGTTTCGCTTTCGGCGGTGCCTGCGATGGTGTCATTGCCGGTGCCGCCGCGGATTTCCTCGATGGAGGTGAGGTTTCCGAGGCCGTCGGTCACCCGGAACACATCCGAGTAGCGGCCGCCCTGCAGCGCGTCGTGGCCTTCGCCGCCGTCGACCTGGTCGGTGCCCGCGGAGGAGCCCTGCACCAGGAAGACATCATCGCCGCCGCCGCCGGAGAGGTTGTCGTCGCCGCGGTTGCCCTCGATGGTGTCGGCCTGATCGGTGCCGGTCACGGTGTCGTCGCCGTCGCCCGCGTCGATCTCCTCGATGCTGTCCAGCGTGATGCCGGTGGAGAAGTCGAGCGTCTCGCTTTCGGCGGTGCCCGCGATGGTGTCATTGCCGGTGCCGCCGCGGATTTCCTCGATGGAGGTGAGGTTGCCGAGGCCGTCGGTCACCCGGAACACATCCGAATAGCGGCCGCCCTGCAGCGCGTCATGGCCTTCGCCGCCGTCGACCTGGTCGGTGCCCGCGGAGGAGCCCTGGACCAGGAACACGTCATCGCCGCCGCCGCCGGAGAGGTCGTCGTCGCCGCGGTTGCCTTCGATGGTGTCGGCCTGGTCCGTGCCGGTCACGGTGTCGTCGCCGTCGCCCGCGTCGATCTCCTCGATGCTGTCCAGCGTGATGCCGGTGGAGAAGTCGAGCGTCTCGCTTTCGGCGGTGCCCGCGATGGTGTCATTGCCGGTGCCGCCGCGGATTTCCTCGATGGAGGTGAGGTTGCCGAGGCCGTCGGTCACCCGGAACACATCCGAATAGCGGCCGCCCTGCAGCGCGTCATGGCCTTCGCCGCCGTCGACCTGGTCGGTGCCCGCGGAGGAGCCCTGGACCAGGAACACGTCATCGCCGCCGCCGCCGGAGAGGTCGTCGTCGCCGCGGTTGCCTTCGATGGTGTCGGCCTGGTCCGTGCCGGTCACGGTGTCGTCGCCGTCGCCCGCGTCGATCTCCTCGATGCTGTCCAGCGTGATGCCGGTGGAGAAGTCGAGCGTCTCGCTTTCGGCGGTGCCCGCGATGGTGTCATTGCCGGTGCCGCCGCGGATTTCCTCGATGGAGGTGAGGTTGCCGAGGCCGTCGGTCACCCGGAACACATCCGAATAGCGGCCGCCCTGCAGCGCGTCATGGCCTTCGCCGCCGTCGACCTGGTCGGTGCCCGCGGAGGAGCCCTGGACCAGGAACACGTCATCGCCGCCGCCGCCGGAGAGGTCGTCGTCGCCGCGGTTGCCTTCGATGGTGTCGGCCTGGTCCGTGCCGGTCACGGTGTCGTCGCCGTCGCCCGCGTCGATCTCCTCGATGCTGTCCAGCGTGATGCCGGTGGAGAAGTCGAGCGTCTCGCTTTCGGCGGTGCCCGCGATGGTGTCATTGCCGGTGCCGCCGCGGATTTCCTCGATGGAGGTGAGGTTGCCGAGGCCGTCGGTCACCCGGAACACGTCCGAATAGCGGCCGCCCTGCAGCGCGTCATGGCCTTCGCCGCCGTCGATCTGGTCGGTGCCCGCGGAGGAGCCCTGGACCAGGAACACGTCATCGCCGCCGCCGCCGGAGAGGTCGTCGTCGCCGCGGTTGCCCTCGATGGTGTCGGCCTGGTCCGTGCCGGTCACGGTGTCGTCGCCGTCGCCCGCGTCGATCTCCTCGATGCTGTCCAGCGTGATGCCGGTGGAGAAGTCGAGCGTCTCGCTTTCGGCGGTGCCCGCGATGGTGTCATTGCCGGTGCCGCCGCGGATTTCCTCGATGGAGGTGAGGTTGCCGAGGCCGTCGGTCACCCGGAACACATCCGAATAGCGGCCGCCCTGCAGCGCGTCATGGCCTTCGCCGCCGTCGACCTGGTCGGTGCCCGCGGAGGAGCCCTGGACCAGGAACACGTCATCGCCGCCGCCGCCGGAGAGGTCGTCGTCGCCGCGGTTGCCTTCGATGGTGTCGGCCTGGTCCGTGCCGGTCACGGTGTCGTCGCCGTCGCCCGCGTCGATCTCCTCGATGCTGTCCAGCGTGATGCCGGTGGAGAAGTCGAGCGTCTCGCTTTCGGCGGTGCCCGCGATGGTGTCATTGCCGGTGCCGCCGCGGATTTCCTCGATGGAGGTGAGGTTTCCGAGGCCGTCGGTCACCCGGAACACATCCGAGTAGCGGCCGCCCTGCAGCGCGTCGTGGCCTTCGCCGCCGTCGACCTGGTCGGTGCCCGCGGAGGAGCCCTGCACCAGGAAGACATCATCGCCGCCGCCGCCGGAGAGGTTGTCGTCGCCGCGTAAACCCTCAATGGTGTCGGCTCCGCCACCGCCGGCCAGATGATCGACTTCGTCAGTGCCCCTTAGGTACATGCCTTCAGGCTCGTCTACGGGTTCCGGGTCGACTTCCGGTTCCGGATCGGAGCCCGTGTCTGTTGCTGGCTCGTCCACGGGTTCCGGGCCGTCCTTCGGCTCGGGGGCCGTGCCCGGGCCTGTTTCAGGCTCGTCTAAAGGGTCCGGGTCGTCTTCCGGCTCCGGATCAGTGCCCGGGTCTGTTGCGGGCTCGTCCACGGGGTCCGGGTCGTCCTCCGGCTCGGGATCGGAGCCCGGGTATGTTGCTGGCTCGTCTTCGGGATCCGGATCGTCCTCCGGCGCCGGATCGGAGCCCGGGTCTGTTGCTGGTTCGTCTACGGGGGCTGGGTCGTCCTCCGGCGCCGGATCGGAGCCCGGGTCTGTTGCTGGTTCGTCTTCGGGATCCGGATCGTCCTCCGGCGCCGGATCGGAGCCCGGGTCTGTTGCTGGTTCGTCTACGGGGTCCGGGTCGTCCTCCGGCGCCGGATCGGAGCCCGGGTCTGTTGCTGGTTCGTCTACGGGGTCTGGGTCGTCCTCCGGCGCCGGATCGGAGCCCGGGTCTGTTGCTGGTTCGTCTACGGGGTCCGGGTCGTCTTCCGGCTCCGGATCGGTGCCCGGGTCTGTTGCGGGCTCGTCTTCGGGATCCGGATCGTCCTCCCGCGCCGGATCGGAGCCCGGGTCTGTTGCTGGTTCGTCTACGGGGTCTGGGTCGTCCTCCGGCGCCGGATTGGAGCCCGGGTCTGTTGCTGGTTCGTCTTCGGGGTCCGGGTCGTCTTCCGGCTCCGGATCGGTGCCCGGGTCTGTTGCTGGCTCGTCTACGGGGTCCGGATCGTCCTCCGGCTCGGGGTCGGTGCCCGGGTCTGTTGCGGGCTCGTCTACGGGGGCCGGGTCGTCCTCCGGCTCTGGGTCCGTACCCGGGTCTGTTTCGGGTACGTCTTCGGGTTCCGGGTCGTCCTCCGGCGCCGGATCGGTGCCCGTGTCTGTTGCTGGCGTGTCTTCGGGTTCCGGGTCGTCTTCCGGCTCCGGATCGGAGACCGGGTCTGTTGCTGGCTCGTCCACCGGGTCCGGCTCGTCCACCGGTTCCGGGTCAGTGCCCGGGTCTGTTGCAGGCTCGTCTACGGGGTCCGGGTCGTCTTCCGGCTCCGGATCAGTGCCCGTGTCTGTTGCTGGCGTGTCTTCGGGTTCCGGGTCGTCTTCCGGCTCCGGATCGGTGCCCGTGTCTGTTGTTGGCTCGTCCACGGGGTCCGGGTCGTCCTCCGGCTTCGGGTCTTCCCCAGGCCCTTCTTCGGGTGCGGAAGTTTCCTTTGGTTTCGGATGGGATCCCACGTCGCTTACGGGAGAGACTGCAAGTGCAGGATTGTCATTTGGTTCTGAAACCAGCCCTGCACTGGGAGCGGGATCACCTGCTTGCACAGGTTTGGAGGGCGTCATCTGCGCAGGCTCTGCCCCGCCGTTGGCCGCATCCTTTGACTGCGGGATTTCGGAACTCGTCACGGAGGAGCTGCCGTCTGATGGGGGAGCGGCGGTTTCCCGAGTGGAGAAGTCCGTATCTGCGGGCGGCTCCGCAGAATGTGCCGGAAGGGCCTCCTGGGGTGACCCGGATGCAGACCGGAGCATCTGCCAGCCTGAACTTGCCAGGTCCTGAAAGTACATTCCAAGTGCCGACAATTTGAGAGAAAAAGCCGAAGCTGCCGCTCCATCTCCTGTTGGAAAAGGCGCGTCGGTGGCAATGCTCTCCTGCTGGTTTTCATTTGATGATTGAAGCTCTTCCCGAGCCTGAATGCGGTCCGGTCTTGCGCCTGAGCCAGCTGTCTCGACTTGTTTCGAATCCGCCACTGCAAATGTCTCCCGGTTGAACTCCCCATTACGTAACCGTGAAACGTTAAGAAAAGTGAGATCCCACCGGTTGTTTGATAAATGTCTTTGTCACGCGCTGTGCGAGTTCGAGACCGGCGTTTTGAAAGGCAGTGACAAGGCCCTTCTGGCTGTGTCCTCACTCGCCGCCGAGCAAGTTTGGAATGTGATTGCAGGCGAAGCCATGGTCGCTTGTTCACTCGTCAGGCGCGCCCTCGGCCTGGCGCTGCCGCATCGGCCTCACCAGCCGTGTTTTGGTGCGAGTGAGCCGGATTTGGTTTTCCATTCCTGAGCGGCGGGCTGACCCGGGCGATACTGCCGGCACGGATACCTGTCATGAAGGCCGCAGGGTAAGTTCATGCTGAGGAAACAGTGCGGCCCGGCCTTCGCTGGAGCCGCGCGGCAAAGCCGTTCAGGTCCAAAAAACTCAATGACAGCCGTCTAGCTGACAGTAATCAGCCAACGGAATCTCCTTGGTGCTTCCCTTGCATAAAGCCCTCTTCACCTTAAGTCTCTTCCGATGCACCCGGGGATTTCGCAATTGAGTAGCGTAAATTGACAGCTTCACGCCCTCCAGAGCAGTTGCTGCACCCCCGTCCGGAGGGGCTTTACTGCCCGGCAGGGGATTTCTTCATTGATCCTGTGCGGCCCGTGCCGCGCGCAATGATCACCCACGGCCATGCCGACCATGCGCGGGCAGGCCACGGCACTGTCTGGGCAAGCCCGCAAACGCTGGAGATCATGGCGATCCGCTATGGCGAGGCGTTTTGCGATACCCGCATTCCGGTAGAAGACAGAACAGAAACGGACCGCATCCGCGTGACCTTTACGCCTGCCGGGCACGTTCTTGGCTCCTGCCAGATTACTGTCGACGATGGCAGCTCAGCCATCACCGTCTCTGGCGACTATGCGCGGGCTGACAACCCGGCTTGTGCGCCGTTCCAGCTGGCACCTTGTGATATCTTCGTCACCGAGGCGACCTTTGGCCTGCCGGTGTTCAATCATCCCGAGCCCCGTTCGGAGATCGAAAAACTGCTGCGGTCCGTCGCTTCTCAGCCTGACCGCTGTCATCTCGTCGGCGCCTACGCCTTGGGCAAGGCGCAGCGGGTCATTGCGCTCCTGAGGCAGGCAGGCTGGGAGCACCCGATTTACATCCACGGCGCATTGCAGCGGTTATGCGACTACCACATCCAGCAGGGCGTTGACCTGGGTGACCTTCGTCCTGCGACAACGGATGAGGGCAAGGCGGCTTTCAAGGGGCAGATCATCCTTGGCCCGCCCTCGGCGTTCGCCGCAACCTGGGCGCAGCGTTTTCCCGATCCGGTTATCTGTTTTGCGAGCGGCTGGATGCAAGTGCGCGCCCGGGCCCGCCAGCGCGGAGTCGAGCTGCCGCTGATCCTCAGCGATCACGCGGACTGGCAGGACCTGACCAGGACGATCCTGGAATTGGCACCGCAACAGGTCTGGGTAACGCATGGCAGGGAAGATGCGCTGGTGCGCTGGTGTGAACTGAACCAGATCGCCGCCCGACCGCTTAGGCTGGTCGGCTATGAAGAGGAAGCGGACTGATGCAGTCTTTCGCCACCCTTCTGGAGCAGCTTGCCTTTACGCCGTCGCGAAACGGCAAGATCGCTCATCTGGTGTCCGCTTTCCGCACGATGCCGGATCCGGAACGCGGCTACGCGCTGGCAGCAATTACCGGAGACCTTGCGCTGCGCAATGTTACGCCATCGCTTTTGCGGGGGCTGGTGGCAGAGGAAACCGATGCCGAGCTGTTCCGCCTGTCGTATGATTTCGTCGGTGATCTGGCAGAGACTGTTGCTCTGATCTGGCCTCATTCCGGTTCGTTGGCCGAGACGCCACTGGCCGATGCGGTGGAGGAGCTGGCCGCGGCTGCGAAGGCAGAACTACCTGCCTTGATTGCCCGCCGTTTGACGCACATGACGCCGTCGCAGCGCTATGCCTACTTGAAGCTTGCCACAGGAGGTTTGCGGGTTGGTGTGTCAGCGCAGCTTGCCAGGAGCGCGCTGGCGCAATTTGGCGGTGTGGAAGTCACTGAGATCGAAGAGCTTTGGCACGGGCTAACCCCGCCCTACCTGCCACTGTTTGACTGGCTCGAAGGCGGTGAGAAGCCGGTTAGCCTGGCGGCTGCCCCTTTTCGGCCGGTGATGCTCTCGACGGCCACCAGTCTGGAGGATCTGGCAGAGTTCGAGCCAGCTGATTTCACGGCGGAATGGAAATGGGATGGCGTTCGTGTTCAGGCGGTGAATGATGGCGGCACGAGGCGTCTCTATTCGCGGACGGGAGAGGACATTTCCCGATCCTTCCCCGATGTGGTCAGCGCCCTGAATTTCGATGGCACGCTGGATGGCGAGTTGCTGGTGAAACGGGGCGAGGAAGTTGCCCCCTTTGGCGACCTGCAAAAACGTCTGGGCCGCAAGAAACCTGGCAAAGCCATATTGGCGAGCCACCCTGCAGCGCTGCGCCTTTATGATCTGCTGTTTCTGAATGGCGAAGACTGGCGCGGGCGGCCGCTGGTTCAGCGCCGGACCGGTCTGCGTGAGATCGTGGCTGACCTCAGTGATCCGCGTATCGACCTTTCGCCTCCCCTTGTCTTTGCCCGCTGGGAAGATCTGGCGGAGCTGCGCGCGAACCCGCCCGAAAGTGTGGTCGAGGGTGTCATGATCAAGCGCCTGAGCAGTGCTTATATTGCTGGGCGTAAACGCGGGCACTGGTTCAAATGGAAGCGCGACCCGATGCTGGTGGACGCCGTTATGCTTTACGCGCAGCGCGGACACGGCAAACGGTCAGGCTATTATTCGGATTTTACGTTTGGTGTGTGGCAGGGTGATCAGCTGGTACCCGTTGGCAAGGCATATTTTGGCTTTACCGATGCGGAACTGAAGGAGCTGGACCGCTTTGTGCGCGGCAACACCATCGACCGGTTCGGGCCAGTGCGCGCCGTCAAGCCTGAGCTGGTGCTTGAAGTGGCCTTCGAAGGTTTGAGCGAGTCCACACGCCATAAAAGCGGTTTGGCAATGCGGTTCCCGCGCATCAACCGGATCAGGACCGACAAGCCGGCTTCAGAAGCGGGGACGGTGGAGGAGCTGAGGCGGCTCCTGTAATGCTTTGATCTGGGTTGAATTGGCGGCGTGCTCCGAGCAGTGCCGCCTGGTTATGCCGAGGCAGCTGCGCCGATCCGCGGACACTAAATGTGGCTGCACTCGTCTTCAGGCTCCCCAGCAAGCGGAAGACATGAACAATTCCGCCTTTGGCGAACCTGCTCAAAACACTTGCGCGGGCGGGGCTGTCTTCCTTGCAGGAAATGTGTGCCTTTGGAGTTCGGGATCTCTTAGAGCAAAAGTGAGCCGACCTGCCTGAACTGTTGTCAACGACAGTTATTGCTTCCGCTGTAAGGCGGCCCGTTCGCCGCGGCCTGCCTTAGGCTCTGATAGGCTGCAACCCCGCAAGATTGCGGATGTGCTGAGCGTTTATATCCTTTGCAAACTGTGCCGGGACGTAAAATTGCGCAAAAGCACCGCAATAAGCAACCATTAAGATTCGCTATCTACCCTGCTTGCATCAATACTCGCAGGAGCAGACTACCAATGAAGACCCCTTTTGCCGCGCTTCTCTGCGCGGCTGCAGCACTCATATCAACTCACGCAAGCGCCGCCGAGGTGGAAGTCCTCGTCGGGGATCTGCCGCCAATGGTCAACAAAGATGGCTCTGGCCGGGAGGCGGAGATCATCGCCACCACACTGGAACGGTGCGGCCATACAGCCAAGTTCACCATCCAGCCGTTCACGCGACACTGGCAGTCGTTTGAGTCAGGAAAAGGCGACGCGGTCGCCACGGTGCCTGTCGGCATGCCTACCGCCGGCACGCAGACTGAACCTTATGTTTCTTATCAGAACGGGATCTCTTTCCTTAAGTCTTCGGGTGCTCAGGTGGGCACCCTAGGAGACCTCAACGGCATGAAGATTGTTGCCTTTGAAGGCGCCGCCAGCATTATTCCGGGTCTTTCGGATGCGACCGGCGGCTTCAAATCCTATCGCGAGATGGCCGATCAGGAAACGCAGAGCAAGCTGCTGTATGGCAAGCGTGTGGATGGCATCCTCGGTGACGGCATGCTGTTTGCCGAGTTCGCTCGTCAACTGCAAGGAATGGGCAGCGCGTCGGGGGTGGATGCCAGCCAGCCGATTGAATTCCGGGCAATCTTTGAACCGACGCCCTACGGCATGAGTTTCCGCGATCCCGCCATCGCTGAAGAGTTCAACCGCTGCTTTGCCGAGCTCGAAGAAGAAGGCAAAATCGCTGAGATCAATACCCGTTGGACCGACAAGTACCGCGATGCTCTGTCGGACAACTACATGTCTTATTGATCCTGGATTCAAACACACATCACCAAGAGGCAGAGGCGAAACTGGTTTTGTACAGCTCGCAAACGCGGGTTGTGCAAATGCAGGTATTCACTGCCTGTTTATGCGTTCGGCACCGGGCTTGGTCTGGTGCCGAAGGCCGCACGGAATTGTGCTCTTCAATTAAGCGGAGTGTCGAATGAGACGCCTGAAGAAACAGATTTTTGCGATGTCGATCAAGAAGCGGCTGCTGTTGCCGATCATCGCATGCATCGTCCTTTCAAACGCAGCCTACACAGCGTTCTGGGCGTCGAAACACTCCAGCGCGCTGCTTGAAGCCTTTGATCGTGAAGTGAACTTGGCGCAGACTTTCATGGCGCCGCCGGTAGCGGCTGCGGTTTGGGATTTCAACAGCGATGCTGCGCTGGGAGCGGTTCAGGGCGTGACCGAGATGCAGGACGCACTGTTCGCCCAGGTCCTGGTGGACGGCGACCCGTTTGCCGAGATTTTTGTGGATGAAAGCCGCCGGGAAGACTGGACTGCCGCGGTGCCTGAACTGCTGGCCGCGACCGATGGCACGACGAGCCTGCAGGCAGGCGCGCTTGCCTACATCACCTTTCCCGTGCTGCATCCCGAAGGAGGGCAAGTTGCGCAAATGGTGCTGGGGTTCAACAACGGCCGGGTGCAGGCGACGATCCAGCAGCTCTATCTGCAGTCGGCTGTCATCAGCCTTGCGGTCTGCCTGATTGTCGGCCTTGTTGTGTTCTTCTCAGCCGCCTCGGTCACCAAGCCGCTGCATCGGATCATCAGTAGAATTACCGCTTTGAGAGAGGGCGATACTGTAAGCCCGGTGCCAGAGGAAGGCCGCAGCGACGAACTCGGGCACCTGGCCGGCGCTGTTGGCCAATTTATCGAAGCGATGCGGGCAAACGCAGAGCTTGAAGAGCAGTCGCACCGCGCCGCGGAGGAGCAGGCGGGCGTCGTGCGGGAGCTGGCTGCCGGTTTGAACAATTTGGCCAAGGGATTGCTGTCGCACCGCATCACCCAGGAGATGAGCGGCGAATACACAACTCTTCGCGCAGACTTTAACCAGACGGCTGAATCGCTGGACGGGCTGATCGGACGTGTGTTGCACACCATCACCGAAATCGAAGAGCAAACCAATCGCATGGCCCAAGGGTCCGACGACCTGTCGCGCCGCACGGAAACTCAGGCGGCGACCCTGGAACAAACAGCCGCAGCGCTGGACCAGATCACCACCAATGTGCGCGACGCTACTGAGCAGACAAGCTCTGTGGAGCACACGGTATCGGACACGCGCGCGGAAGCCTTGCGCTGCGGCGAGATTGTTCAGAGGGCGGTTGAAGCGATGCGGGAGATCGACGATTCAGCGGCCAAGATCTCCGAAATCAACGGTGTGATCGAAGGTATTTCATTCCAGACGAACCTGTTGGCGCTCAATGCCGGAGTCGAGGCAGCCCGCGCAGGCGAAGCGGGCCGGGGTTTTGCTGTTGTCGCCTCGGAAGTCCGCGCCCTGGCTCTAGCCTCATCCAATTCGGCGAACGAAATCAAAGACCTGATCGACGCCAGTTCGGACAAGGTGAAAGTGGGTGTAGGACTGGTCGATGAGGCGGGCCAGGCAATCACCGTGATCATCGAGAAAATTCAGAGAGTATCAGAACTGGCGGTTCAAATCGCGGTATCTTCCCGTGACCAGGCCGCGACCATAAGCGAAATCAATTCTGGGGTGACTGAGCTGGATCGCGTCACCCAGGAGAATGCCAGCATGGTTGAAAGATCCAGCGAGCAAGGGCAGATGCTGAAGCAGGCTGCCGCCGAACTTGCGGAGCTTGCGGCAAGCTTCAAACCCTCTCAGGAGACTGCCATCTCGGCGGTGCAGAGCAGTGCAGCCGGAGCGTGGGGCAGTCAGGGTCTGAATGAGACGCGCCTGGCAAGTTGAACTTGGCAGCAACAACCGGGAATGGCGGGGCGTTTTAGCCCCGCGTGGTGGTGAGCTTCCGCCAGAAATCCGAACGCCGGCAGAAGTTCTGATCTGCAGTTTTCCGGTCTTTGCCGAAACGCCCTCTTCTGCCGCCTGATGGGCGGCAGTCCATCTTCAATCGCGGTGATCAGAGCACGGGGCTGCGGCAAGGCTGCTTCGAGGCTAAGGCAGGCAGTTGCGGCAGAGCGCGCAAAGGCCGGAAACTACAGGATAGGCCTTTGTTGAGCGGTGGCTTCGGGTCCGCATCGCGACGGCGGCTGAAACGCAGGGGTAGTGGCTAAGGGGCCTTATTCATTCATCACCAGCGCGGATTGCTGGCCTGTCATCCTGCGGACCTCAGAGACAGCATCTGCAAGCGCCGGGCCAACCTCGTCAGAGATACGCTGATCAGAGAGGAGCTGTGAGGTCGAGCTTGCCAGAAAAGCGACCGGTTCGCCTAAATCAGACGGGCGGTATGGCACGGCAGCGGCGTTAATTGTCTCGGAAAATCGGTTTCCGCCGCGCACTTGGGTGTAACCGTCAGCCAGGATCTCGCCGTGCGCGGCAGTTCTGATAGCCGCGAATTCCGTCAGCAATTCTTCGGGCTCATCCCCGTGGCTTTCCAGAAACCGGGCGAACTCCTCGTCGCTGAGCGCCCCCAGATACGCTTTGCCGCTGGAAGACGTATGCAGCGGCATCCGGTAGCCGACGTCCAGCCAGATTGCCGAAGAGTTCACCGGCCGCCAAGCCCTTGTCAGCAGCATCCGCCGGTCGTCTCTGATGCTGATTGCTGTCAATGTACCTGTTGCATCTGCCAGCCGCTGCATGACTGGCGAGGCAATCTCGACAAAGGCGAATGAAGCTGCTGCGATGTTGCCCAGTGCAAGCGCCGCCGGGCCGAGGCGGTATTTGTCGTGCCGCCGCCCGTGGGTCAAGTAGCCAAGCGCGCACAAGGTGAAGGTCAGCCTGGAAACCGTCGGCCGCGGAATGCCGGTGCGCTCTGAGATTTCGAGGTTGCCCAGGCCGTCATCCGTCGGGCGGAATGCCCGCAGAATTGTAAGGCCCCGCGCCAGTGTATTTGCAAATCTCTTGTCCGATGAATCGGCTGGCATGGTGTTTCCTGTATCTATGCGGGCGTCCGGCCCATGCGGGGCCTTCACTGTTCGCTGATCTTCAATACTACTGAACCGCATTTGACAGCACCAGAGAGATCGACGGGAAAGCCACCAGCAGAAGCAGCACAACCACATCGATGCTGAGGAACCGCCATATGCCGGAAAAAACCATTCCGACAGGAGCGTCCTTACCGACGACGTTGGACAGGACAAAGACGTTCAGCCCCACCGGCGGAGTGATAAGACCAATCTCGAGCAACTTCACTACAACCACACCGAACCAGATCAAGTTCAGCCCATAGGACTCCACCAGTGGCACCACCAGCGGCAAGGTCAGTACCATGATCCCGATCGGATCCAGAAACATACCCAGCACCAGGTAGACCACGCAGATTGCAAACAGCAGCGTCGCGGTCGAGAATTCAGCCTGCGAAACCCACTCCACCAACGCGGGAGCCATGCCCGTCAGGGCGATGGCCGCAACAAAGATCTTGGCGCCCGCGGCAACAAAAAAGATGGCGCTGGTTTGCACACAGGTTTCCCGGACTGCCTGCCAGATGCCTGCCAGATCCAGCTGCCGCTGCGCCAGGCCGATCACGACAGTCAGCACGACGCTAACGGCCGCCGCTGCCGTGGCGGTGAAGTAGCCGCCGTAGATGCCGACCACGATGACGGCAAAGATCAGCGCCGCAGGCCAGGCCCTGCGGAACGCCGCCATCTTGTCGGCAAAGCTTGCGGCTTCGCCGCGGGCAGGCACCGCCGCCGGGTCTGCCTTGATCCACATGGCAATGACCAGAACAAAGCCCGCCAGCGTCAGAAGCCCCGGCAGAATGCCGGCAATGAACAGCTTGTTCACCGAAGTCTCGGTAAAGATCGCATAGATGATGAACAGGATACTCGGGGGGATCAGAGAGCCGAGTGTACCCCCGGCAGCGACGCTGGCGGTCGCCAGCCTTGGATCGTATCCAAGGCGCAGCATTTCCGGAGTGCAGATCTTTCCCATGGTCGACGCGCAGGCCAGGCTGGAACCGGTAATGGCGGAAAAACCGCCGCAGCCCATGACAGAGGCCACCGCAATGCCGCCGCGCAGGCGAAGCAGCCAAACCTTGGCCGCGTCATAGACCGCAGTCGTGATCCCGGCACGATAGGCGATGTTGCCTAGTGCAATGAACAGCGGGATCATCGACAGATCAAAGGAGTGCAGCAAATCGAACGAGTTGCTGAAGACCAGGGACGAGGTAGCCCGGAATGCACGTTCTGGCATGAAGGTGCCGGTGCGGAACGCAAATATCGTAAAGGCCGCCAATGTCGCCACGCCGATAAGGGCAAAGGCAATCGGCACGCGAATGGCCAGAAGCACAAGCATTACGGCAAAGGCCACAAGGCCGATCAGAGCGGGATCCACGGGCAGTCTCCTCGGCAGATCTTTTGAATGTCAGATGAGTGTCAGGTTTTGTGCGGTGCGATCACACCGCCGCGCATCAGGGTCAGCGCATCGTCCACAGCCATCACCGCAAGGCGAAGCCATCCCAGGGCAATGCCCAGGACAAAGGCGAGCCGTCCCGGCCATTGCGGCAGGTTCAGATCACCGTAAAACACGCTGCCGGTTTGCCACTGATGCAGAAACTCCCTGCCGCCGGAATAGAGGATCGGCGATAGCGCCAGCAGACCGAAGAGGGTGCCGAATACCGTCAGCCACCCCGACACCCGCGGCGGCAGCAGATTGGTCAGGAACTCCACCGCGATATGCGCCCGGTGCGCGGTTGCGGCAGCCAGAGGCATCACAATCGCCAGAACCATCAGTTCACGCACGATGACAATGGTGTCCGGCACCGAACTGCTGAAGAGGTTCAGCGCCACAACATCGGCAAAGATCAGCAGTGCCAGCATAATTATGGCCGCAGCCGAGACATCAACAAAAACCCGTTCCAGCCTGCGAAGCATCCTGTCCTCCCCCTGTATTGCCAGGCGGCGCTGAGGCCGCCTGGTGCCGCAGCGATCAGTTACTGCGTGTCCACGGATACCCCTTGGCCTCAAACTCTGCGGTGTATTCAGCCACTGCTGCGGTGTAGGTTGCCATCAGCCGGTCCGCATCAAAGCCGACGCTGCGGGCATTTTCCATCCAGTCCGCAATGAAAGGTTCAGCCGCAGCATTCAGCGTTGCTTTGTCCGCTTCGCTGAGCTCGATGACCTCGATCTTGCGGGTGGTCTCACCTGCGGTCATCGCTTCCATCGCCTTGTTGTTGGCACCGGTCACAATTTTGGCGAACTGGTCGGCCAGTTCCTCGCCCGCCTGCATCAGCACTTTTTGCTGACCAGTTTCCAGGCTGTCAAAAACCTGCTTGTTCATGAACATGCCGTAACCGCCGATTTGTCCCCAGTTCAGGACAGTGTAGCTGTCGATAACCTCGTCCCATTTCAGCGAAGGAATGATGTAGTCGTAGCCCTGGCTGCAGTCGATCAGCCCGGTGTCCAGACCCTGGTAGGCCTCATAGACCGACAGGTTCACGCGGGTTGCGCCCATTTCACCAAAGACCTTGCCGTACACGCCGGCGCCGCGGACCTTCTTGCCTTTGATGTCTTCAACCGAGCGGATCGGCTCTCCGGCGCAAGCCACGTTCACGGCCGAGGCGGTGAAGGTGCCGATGTAGACCAGGTTCTGGCGGGCAAGATGCTCGGTGATCTGCGGTTCTGAGCGCATCAGGCGGTCAGCTGCGCGCATGGCAACCCAGGCATTTGGTCCTCCGATCGGGAAGTCGGCCAGCGAGTATGCCGCCATCTCCTTCTGGAAATAGGCGGCGATAATGGAACCGGCATCCGCCACCCCGTCGCCGATCCCCTGCACAGCCGCGCTTGCCTTGAACAACGCGCCGCCCCATTGGACGTCCAAGCGCAGATCACCGCCGGAAAGGTCGCTGATCCGGCTGTTGTACCACTTCAGTGCGGCCGGAACCGTGCCCCTGTCCGGGCCGCTGTGGCCGTAATAAATTACGGTTTCCGCAGATACCGCCGTTGCGCCAAGGCTGGCCGCGACAGTCAGCCCTCCCAGAAAATTCTTGATCAATCCCATGACTTGCATCTCCTCCTACAAAGTCGCCAGGTTTATTTTACTATGTGGAATTTTAAAGATCTGTCCAGAACTTTATTTCACATAATGGAATTTAATGATTGCGCTTGACCATAGCTCGCCGCAGGCCGGGCAACCTGCCTTTGCCCTGCATGCATCTGAGTGAACCGCGCCGAAGATTAGACGTTTTCAGCCAATTCGCTGGCAAAGGTTTCGATCAGTTTCGCTTTCAGGATTTTGCCGGTCGGCGCCGCGGGCAGAGCCGCCGCCACTATGATGCGCGACGGACGTTTATAGGGGGCCAGGCGATCATTGAGAAAGCAGCTTAGCTCCGTCTCTGTCACATTGCTGCCGGTAGCGGCGCTAACAAAGGCCAGCACTTCCTCGTTCCCTTCGACAGAACGGCCCACGACGCTTGCCACCACCACATCCGGATGCTCGGTTAGGGCCGCTTCGATTTCGACCGGGTAGACATTGAAACCGGACCTGATGATCAGCTCTTTGGTGCGCCCGGCAATATGCAGCTTGCCTTCGCCGTCAAACCGGCCCAGATCGCCGGTTCGGAAAAAACCGTCCTCTGTCATAGCCGCTGCTGTTTGCTCTTTATCGCGGAAATAGCCCTTCATGACTTGCGGGCCGCCTACCAGGATCTCGCCGATCCCTTCCTCCGGCGTGGCGCCCGGCGCCTCCAAATCGAGCTTGAGAGTGCAATCGCCCATCGGCAGCCCGACGCTTATGTCCGGATCGCCAATGCTATTGCGGGTCGCGCAAACACCCGCTGTGCCCTCGGTAAGCCCGTAGCCGTTTTGCAGCGGCAGGCCGTAAAACGCCTCAGCCTCACGCTTCCATGCGGGATCCAAAGGTGCGCCTCCCGAGGACACAAAACGAAGTTTGGCGGCGTCATAGCGCGGCTTGCCGTGCGAGCGGGCGTAGTTGAGTAAATGGGCATGCATCTGCGGCACGGCGGGCAGCAGGGTCACATCCTCTTGCAGAGCATTGTAAAGGCGCTCCGCCGAGAATTGCGCCTCCATCCGCATTGCTGATCGCGCCAGAGTGACGGACAGCATTGTGACCAGTCCGAAAATATGGCTGAGCGGCAAGGCCAGATAGGTCACATCCGATAGCTGAATACCCCGAACCTCGGCCGACGCAGCGGCCCCTGCGATCAGGTTGGCATGTGTCAGCATGGCCGCCTTGGGCGTGCCTGTTGTGCCTGACGTGTAGAGCAGAAGAGCAACTTGTTCGCGTCCGTCCTCCGATACCGGCTCCGGCGTGGCGCCTGTCCTTGGCATCAGCGCCGCGGCTCCAAAACCGCCATGGATTTCCTGGGCGCCGTAGTGATCAGCATGGGCACGGGCCGCCGCGGAGGAGGCAGCTGTAAAGACCACCGCGCTGGGGTCGGAATGCGCAAAGATCCGGTCCAGCTCAGCTGTGGTCAGCCGCGCATTGATGGCAACCGCAGAAGCGTCCAGCATGCTTGCGCCAAAGAAGAACGCGATCACCTCCACGCAGTTTTCAAACACCAGAACCACCCGGTCGCCTGGCCTGACACCTGCGGTCTTCAATTGCTCCGCTGCGGCCGAAGCCGCTTGCGAGATTTCCAGCCAGGTCAGGCGCCGGCCATCCTGATCCCGCAGCGCCAAGGCGTCGGGGCGTGTTTCAGCGGCTGTTTGCAGCAGCCCGTGTACGCGGTTGTGCATGTCTTTGTTCCTCCCTTGCACTGTCACGCCGCCAGGCCCAGCCGCCCGAAGGCTGCCAGCGCCTCGGCCTCAAGGCGGGCGGTGATTTCGGCAAAGGGCTCCACTTTGTCTACAAACCCCAGCGCATGGCCCGCCGACAGGAGCCCTTGCGACACGTCGCCGGTGGCATAAGCCTGGCGCCCGATCTTGCCGGACACATGCTTTAGCAGCTCCTGGATTCCGATTTCGGGGTTGTCGCGTTCGAGCCGGGCAACCGTTTCTGTTGTTTGGTTGCGCAGGCTGCGCACGGTATTGCGCACCGAGTGCATAGTGAGCTGCGTGTCCAGCTCGCTGGCGTTCACCATTGCCTGCTTGTAATCCGGATGCGCGGTCAGCTCGCTGGCAACCAGAAACCTGGTGCCCATCACCACACCTGCTGCTCCCATGACCAGTGCTGCCACGATCTGCTTGCCGTGACCGATGCCGCCGCCGATCAGCCACGGGATGGTTAGCCGGTCCTCCGCCAGCCCGGCATTGACCATGCTTCCAACCATGTCCATGCCGGGATGGCCGCCGCATTCGGCGCCGACAATCGACACCATGTCAACGCCCACCTGTTCAGCCTTCACCGCATAGCGCAGGCTGGGAACCTTGTGCAGCACAGTGATCCCGGCATCCTTGAGGATCGGCATAAACGCCTCGGGGCTGCGGCCTGAGGTTTCGACAAACTGCACGCCTTCATCCGCGATCAGGCGGAATACCTCTTCGGTCTTCTCCCCCGGCACCAGCTTGGGGATCATCGAGACGTTGACCCCGAAGGGCTTGCCGCCGCACATCTCCCGGCAGCGGCGGATCTCCGCGCGCAGATTATTCATCTCGGGGAAACTTGCGGCAGTGATGAACGAGACGATCCCGGCCCGTGCCGCGGCGGACACGTATTCAGCATTGGCAAGCCATTGCAGGCCGCCCGCCACAACCGGCAGGCGCGTGCCGTAGGTCCGGGTCACGGGCGTATCGAAAACCGCCGGCAGTGCAGATGTGTGGATCATTTCGGTCTCCTTACCGGAATACAGGGGATGTCTTGGCGAGAAAGGCGCCGATGCCCGCCTGGGCCTCGGATCCGCCGAGAGCCTTGGCCATGGCATCGCGTTCATGCGCAAGCTGCTCTTCGAAGCTGGCGGTTTCTGCCTGATTGAGCAGCGCCTTGATGTCGGCGATTGCCGTCTCGGGTCCTTTGGCAACTGCGGCCGCCAGTGCTTCCGCCTGTGCGACTGCGGTGCCTGGCGGGGCTAGTTCGGTTATTGCACCCAGGTGGTGCATCCGCTCGGCGCTAAGCGGCTCGGCCAGTATCGCCATCCGCGCCACAGTTGCCCGCGGCAGCGCCTGCGTCAGTGCATAGGTAGCACCGCCATCCGGCACCAGTCCTGCCTTGACATAGGCCAGGGTAAACCTGGCGCCCTCCCCTGCGACGATCATATCCGCCGCCATCGCCAGCGACAGCCCTGCCCCGGCCGCTCCGCCTTCCACCGCTGCGATGACCGGCTTTGGACAGGTGCGGACCGCGCGGATCAGGGCGTTCAGTTTGCCGATCTGCACCCGGCGCTCTTCGTAGGGCATCTCGCGGCGTTCCTTCAGCATGTTCAAATTGCCGCCGGAGCAGAAGAAGCCGCCTTCGCCCGCCAGGATCACCGCGGCAATGCCCGGATCGGACGCCGCCCGCGCCAGCCCTTCCTGCAGACCCTGATAATACTCATAGGACAGCGCATTGCGCATCGCCGTGTTGCAGTTCCAGATGATCAGGGCCCTGCCCCGGATTTCATGCCGGAATAGCGCACTCATGCCGGATCCTCCGTCTTTGCCTGATAAACCCGTTTGAATACGCCCGTGGACGAGGCGATGAGCCGCCCTGCCTCATCCCGCAGATCGCAGGCGACGAATTTTGTTGTCTTGCCGCCGCCGGTGATCCGCCCGGCGGCCCGCACCTGCCCCTGCCGTGCCGCAGCCATGTAATTGACCGTCAGCGACAGCGTCACAAACGGGGTAATGCCCTCAGGGTCGCAGGACAGGCTGGCCGTTACGCCGCTGGCGGTATCCAGCAGCGTTGCCGCCACCCCGCCATGCAGCATACCCTGCCGGTTCAGATGCAATGCCGAAATCTCCAGCACGCAATGCGCTTCCACCGCTTCCGGATCAATTTCGATGTGATACTCCAAGGCCTCGAACAGCGGGATCATCGGGCGCTCCGGGCGAACCAGCGGCATGGCTCAGGCCACCCTGAGCGAAATGAAGCGTTCCAGATGATAATCCGTGTCGCCGAACAGATGGTCGATCATCGTCAGGCGGCGGGCAAAGTGGGACAGCGCGTATTCATCGGTCATGCCGATGCCGCCGTGCATCTGGATGCATTCCTCAGCCACCAGCGCGCCTGTCCGGCCAATCAGGTTTTTGGCAGCACTTACGTGGATTTCGCGCAGGGCACGCGGCTGCTGCAGGTTGCCTGCCAGGTTGATCACGGCCGAGCGTGCTTGCTCGATCTCGATCAGCATGTCCGCCATCCGGTGCTGCAGCGCCTGGAACTTGCCGATAGGAGTTCCAAACTGCTTGCGCTCCTTCAGGTAGCCGGTGGTGAGTTCCTTGGCGGCCTCCATCGCGCCCAGGGCTTCGGCGCAAATGGCGGTCAAGCCGCGGGCGACTGCAGCCTCCAGCGCGGCAAACCCCTCTCCGGCAGTGCCCAGGCGCGCCTTGGCGGTCAGCCGCACCCCATCCAGGGCGACCGTTGCAGCCGGGATGCTGTCAATATTCCTGTGTCCGCTGACTGTCACGCCGGGCGTATTCACGGGCACCAGAAACAGGGAAATGCCCGCCGTGTCTGCCGCATCCCCCGTCTCTCGGGCTGAAACCACCAGCGATTGCGCCTCTGCGCCGTGCAGCACATGGGTCTTGATGCCCTGCAGCACGATGGCATCGCCGCCCGCAACAGCCGAAGTCTCCACATGGTTCAAGTCATAGCGCGCGGCGGCCTCGCCATGCGCCAGAGCCGCGATATGCGTCCCGGCCATGATCTCATCAGCCAGCCCGCCGCCCAGCTTTGCTATCAGACCGCCAGCCAGCACCGCCGGCAGCACCGGTTCGATCACGCCGGCCCGCCCCAGCTCTTCAAAGACCACCATCAGATCGAAGCCCTGGCCGCCGAAACCGCCTTGCTCTTCGCTGAACAGCGCGCCCAGTACTCCAAGCTCCGCCAGACCGGCATAAACCTCCGCATCATAGGTGGTGCCTGCAGCAATCAGCGCCCGCCGGTTCTCATGCGAATACTTGTCCGCCAGGAACCGCTGCAGCGTGTCGCGGAGCATGGCCCGTTCTTCGGTCAGGTTGAAATCCATATCACATGCTCCCTCTACAGACCCAGAATGGCCTTGGTGATGATGGTGCGCTGCACCTCATTCGACCCGCCAAAGATCGACAGTTTGCGCATGTTGAAATAGTTGGGCGCAGAGGCCGCTGCGTATTCCGGTCCCATGGCATCGGCATTGTCGCCGCCGGTCAGAAAATCAGGCTGGAACGGCAGCGCATCCGGCCCCATCGCCCGGCGCAGCAGCGATGTCAGCTCCTGCCGGATCACTGTGCCCTTCACCTTGAGCATGGAGCTTTCGGCTCCCGGCGCCTGGCCCTTGGCTGCCGCCGACACCACCCGCAGATTGGTGGTCGCCATCGCCATCAGGTCGATCTCGGCCTGCGCCATGCGGGCCGCGAAATGCGGGTTGTCCGCCAGCGGCCGGCCGCCGGATTGGACCCGGGCGGCGACGTGCTTCAGCGTCGCCAGCAGCGCATTTGAAAAGCCCACTCCGGCAATATTGGTGCGCTCATGGGTGAGCAGGTACTTGGCGTAGGTCCAGCCCTTGTTCTCTTCTCCCACGAGGTTTTCCGCAGGAACGCGGACGTTATCAAAGAACACCTCGTTCACCTCCGGCTCGCCATCGATCAGCAAGATGGGCCGCACGGTGACACCGGGCGTGTTCATGTCGATCAGCAGAAACGAGATGCCTCCCTGCTTCTTGGCCTCCGGATCGGTCCGCACCAGGCAGAAGATCCAGTTCGCGTGCTGGCCCAGCGTCGTCCAGGTTTTCTGCCCGTTGACCACATAATGGTCTCCGTCCCGCACCGCGCGGGTCTTGACCGCCGCCAGATCGGACCCTGCGCCCGGCTCGGAATAGCCCTGGCACCACCAATCCTGTCCGTTCAGGATCCGCGGCAGGAATTTCTGCCGTTGCTCCTCGGAGCCAAAGGCCAGCAGCACCGGTGCCAGCATCGACAGGCCAAAGGGAAGGCTGCGCGGCGCGTGAGCCAGGCAGGCTTCTTCCTCAAAGATATGGCGTTGCACCGCATTCCATTCACAACCGCCGTATGCGCGCGGCCAGTTCGGGGCGAGCCATCCGCGTTCGCTCAGCAGGCTGTGCCACAATTCGCTGTCCGCTTTGCTCAGCCGTTTGCCCAGCCGCACCTTCTCGCTCAGCTCCCGCGGCAGCGTGGACTTCAGCCAGTCCCGCACCTCGGCGCGGAACACCTGCTCCTCTTCGGTGAAGTTCAGATCCATCTTGCGCGTTCCCTCAGAAAATCTCGAACAGCCCGGCCGCACCCATGCCGCCGCCGATGCACATGGTCACCACGCCCAGTTTGGCCCCGCGCCGGCGGCCTTCGAGCAGCAGATGTCCGGTCATCCGTGCGCCGGTCATGCCGAACGGGTGGCCGATCGAGATCGAACCGCCGTTGACGTTGCAGATCTCCGGGTCGATCCCCAGCCGGTCGCGGCAGTAGAGGGCCTGTGAGGCAAAGGCCTCGTTCAGCTCCCACAGGGCAATGTCGTCCACCGTCAGCCCGTGGCGCTCCAGCAGGCGCGGCACTGCAAAGACGGGACCGATGCCCATCTCGTCCGGCTCGCACCCGGCCACAGCGAAACCCTTGAAGGCCCCCAGGGGGTCTACCCCCTCGCGCTCGGCCAGACCGCTGTCCATCAGCACCAGCGCCGCCGCGCCGTCGCTCAGCTGTGAGGCATTGCCCGCGGTGACAAAATGCCCCTCGCCCTGCACCGGCGCCAGGCCGGCCAGCCCCTCCAGCGTGGTGTTGGGGCGGTTGCAGTCATCCATGCCAAAGGTCACCTCCTTGCGGGTGACTTCACCGGTTTCCTTATCCTTGAAGGCCTGGGTCACCGTGATCGGCACGATCTCGTCATCGAGCCTGCCCGCTGCCTGCGCGGCAGCCGTGCGCTGCTGGCTGGCCAGGGCCAGTTCATCCTGCGCTTCGCGGCTGATGCCATAGCGCGCCGCCACGATATCGGCGGTCTGGATCATCGGCAGATACAGCTCGGGCTTGTTTTCCAGTATCCAATTCTCCCGGGCCTGCGGCGGGCGCGAAGGCGGCATCTGGCTGATGCTTTCCACCCCGGCCCCGATCGCGGCCGGCGCGCCCTCCATAACGATCGAGTGCGCTGCCATCGCCACTGCCTGCAGCCCGGAGGAGCAGAACCGGTTCACGGTCGCGGCGGAAACCGACACCGGCAGCCCTGCCCGTATTACCGATTGGCGGGCGATGTTGGCGCCGGTCCAGCCTTCGGGGTAGCCGCAGCCGACCAGCGCGTCCTCAATCATGTCCGGCGCAATGCCCGCCCGCTGCACCGCATGGCTGATGGCATGGCCTGCCATTGTGGCACCATGGGTTTCATTGAACGCGCCACGGTAGGATTTGGCCAGACCAGTTCGCGCGGTGGAGACGATGACCGCCTGTTTCATTGGTTTCTCCTTCAGGTGTTCAGGCTGGCAAAGGTCCGGCCTTCAGCGGCCAGTTGCTCCAGCAGAGGCGCGGGCTGCCAAAGGATTGGGTCCTCCTCGTGGAAGCGGCAGATATCCTTCAGGATTTTATCCAGTCCTATCGTGTCGGCATAATGCATCGGGCCACCGCGCCAGCGCGGGAATCCGTATCCGTTCAGCAAAGTCACATCCACATCCAGCGGCCGCAGTGCGATGCCGTCTCCGACCACCCGCGCGGCTTCATTCACCATTGCCGCCATGTAGCGGCTTATGATCTCATCTTCGCCGATTGTGCGCGGTGTGATGCCTTTGGCGGCACGCTCTTCAGCAATGATTTTTTCAACCTCAGGATCAGGACGCGGGTCTTTGATGCTGTCATCGTAGATATAGAATCCGCGTCCGGTCTTGCGTCCGAACCGGCCCAGCTCGCACAGCCGGTCGGCAAATTCAGGATAGGTTTCGCGCGGATCCCTGGTTGGGGCCAGACGTTTGCGGTTTGCCCAGCCGATATCCAGCCCGGCCAGATCGCCCACGGCAAACGGCCCCATCGCCAGGCCAAAGCCAGTCAGTGCCTTGTCCACCGCATAGGGGCTGGCCCCGGCCAGTACCATGCCGTAGACCGCCTTGCTGTAATGCGACAGGATCCGGTTGCCGATAAAACCGTCGCAGACGCCCGCGCGCACCGCTACTTTCTTTAGACGCTTGGCCAGCGCGAAGCCCGTCGCCACTGCGTCCGGAGCGGTTTCCGCGCCCACCACCACTTCCAGCAACCGCATCACATGCGCAGGCGAAAAGAAATGCAGCCCGATCACATCTTGCGGGCGGCTGGTCATAGCGGCGATTGCGTTCAGATCCAGGTAAGAGGTGTTTGACGCCAGAATGGCCCCCGGCTTGCAGACTTGGTCAAGCCGGGTGAACACATCCTTCTTTACGTCCATGCTTTCAAAAACAGCTTCAATCACCAGATCCGCCGGTGCCAAATCCTCAAAGCTAGTGGTTGTGCTGAACGCGCCGGCAAGAATGGCATCGCGCTGCGTTTCGGTCAGTTTGCCGCGTTTCACCGCATTTTCCAGCATCTTTCTGACGCTGGCTGCGGCCTTAGACGCCGCCGCCTTATCGCGTTCGGCCAGCGTCACGTGCAGTCCGCCAAGCAGTGCGCTGACGGCAATCCCGGTCCCCATAGTACCGCCGCCTACAACACCTAAACGGCTGATTTCGCGCGGCTCAACACCTTCGATATCTGGCAGCTTTCCGACCTGGCGCTCCGCAAAGAAGCCGTGGATCAAGGCCTTGCTCTGATCGGACGCCATCAGCTCCTGAAACAGCGCGCGCTCTTTCTTCAGTCCTTCGCTGAGCGGCAACGACATTGCCGCCTCCACAGCACCCAAACAAGCCAATTGTGCAATTGCCCCGCGTGCCGATCTGGCAGTTTCAGACCGGATTTTCTCCAAAACCGCAGGCTCCAGCTGATTGCACGGCAGGCTGCCAACCGGGCGCGGCCCCTTGCCCGCCGCGATCAGCTCGCGGGCAAAGGCGACCCCTTCAGCGGAGGCGTCGCTGCCGTCCGCAATCCGGTCGATCAGACCCCAGGACAGCGCGGTATCAGCATCAACCGGTTTGCCGCCAGTGATCAGCCGGGCCGCCTCTTCAGCCGGGACCAAACGCGGCAGTCGCTGAGTGCCGCCTGCACCGGGGAGCAGCCCCAGCGACACTTCCGGCAGGCCAAACCGGGTGCCCTTCAGCGCGATCCGGTAGTGGCCGCCCAAGGCCACCTCCAACCCGCCGCCAAGCGCATTTCCCTGCATTGCCGCGATTACCGGTACGGGCGACGCTTCGATTTCATTGATTAGATCCGGCAGAACCGGCGCTTGGGATGGCTTGCCGAACTCCCGGATATCCGCACCGGAAAAGAAGCTGCGGCCCGCGCAACAGATGACTACCGCCTTTGTCTGAACGCTGTTCAGCGCTGTCCGCAAACAGTCCTGCATGCCTGCGCGCACCGCGTGGGAAAGAGCATTAACCGGCGGATTATCCACCTTCACAACAGCGATGCCGTCATCCATCGCCAGATTGACCAGGCTTTCCATTTTCCCTCGCACGTTGTTCTCAGAAGCTCTTGCTTATCGATTGGTACGCAATCAGGTTTGAAATTTCAATATGTAAAATCGCATTCCTATTAGCGGAATTTGTCCGGGCATGCCAGGAGCAACACAACTGGCTTGCGGGTACGACCCGGCCGACGCGAACCTGAGCGGAATGAGAATTGCTACACCTTAGGTCAGTAGGCTGCCGGCGGCACTCGCGATGCCCCATCCAGGCAGCAGCAAAGGCTGCGAGCTTAAACCGTACACTCAGTCTTTGCAGTGAACGGCGGTTCAGACCCACCATTGGTCGATCTCTGCGATCTCCTCGTCAGTCCATCCGAAATGATGGGCGAACTCGTGAATAACAATGTGTGCGATCAATTCGTTCAGCCCGACATTGCCGCGATCGCGCCATTCTTCCAGAATCGGCTGCCGGAAAAGCCAGACGACATCTTGAGGCGGTGCCATGTCGAAGACCGATTTCTCGGTCATGGGAATACCCTCGTAGAGCCCCGTAAGATCGCGCGGATCCGCGATGCCAAGATCGTTCAACATGGCTGGCTCAGGCCACTCAGCAATGCGCAGAATGACGTTTTCTGCAGCAGGCCGAAAAGCTCCGGGCATGGAAGCAATGGCGGCACGAGCGCACGTCTCGAAATATTCAAGGTCGTGGTGCATTCACTGAATATGGTATCTTGGAACGGCAGAGTGAACCGCATGGCCGAAGGAAAGGCACCCCGGGCCACAGGTGCAAACAACAGCATTAATAGGCCAAAAGAAGACGTCCAGCGGATCCGGCCGATGCGGCAGGCGCAAAATCATATGTGGAGCAAGCTCATTAAGGCAGCACCGGAAAATTCGCCATTGTTCGGGCAGGTTGCTGCATTCAGCTGGGGCCGTGTGGAAGCCGCCCTTTATCAGTAAAAGCCGCTTTGCAGGCATCCGCCGGGAAAGGGCGGCGCAAATGCCGGCGGATCACAGCGCAAAAATGTCCTGCCGCTCGGAAAATCCCTTAAACTCCACTTGCTGAATTTTTTCTGCCACGGAGGGATCCGGCAGGCTGTTCCGGGTTTGCATGTCAACCAGGATCCTGCGCCCGGAAGCCTTGGTATGCGCTTCCAGCCGGGCTGCCAGGTTCACGGTCTTGCCGACACAGGTGTATGCGGCCCGCTCGTCTGTTCCGGCATAACCCGCCACCACTTCCCCGGTGGCAATGCCGGCTCCCAGCCGTATTTCCGGTGAGCCAGCCGCGCTCTGCTGCTGATTCAGAACCGCTATCATGCTGAACATTTCCTTGGCCGCGGCCACCGCGTTCAGCGCCGGGTTTTCCAGAGGCCGCGGCGCGCCGAACAGGGCCATCAGCCCATCGCCGATCATCAAGTTCACAATACCGCCGTTGCTGCCGACGGCGTCGAACATCAATGTGTAGTATGTGTTCAGCAGCTCGATGGTGGTCTCTGGCGGCAGGTCCTCGGACAGCGCCGTGAAGTCGCGGATGTCGCAGAAAAGGACCGATGCGGTTATCCGCCTGCCGCCAATGGCAAAGCCGGAGTTCTGCAGGTCCAGCGCCACCTCTTGGGTTGCAAACCGGTCCAGCAGCCGTTTCTGTTCATCACGCAGGCGCTTCTTTTCCAGGCTTGAGTTCAGCCGGGCGCCCAGCAGTACCTGGTTCACGGGCTTGGGCAGGTAGTCCTCCGCGCCCAGTTCAATACAGCGTACGATATTGTCCAGCCCCTCCAGCGAGGAGGTGACAATCACCGGTATATCGCGCAGGTCCGGGGCCGCCTTGATCGCCGCCAGCACTTCGAAGCCGTCCATTTCGGGCATTTCGATGTCCAGCAGGATCAGGGCAAACGCCCCGGTCCTGAGCTGTTCCATCGCGATCTTGCCGTTTTCCGCGGCCTCGGCCCGGTGCCCCAGCAGCTCGACATTGCGCGCAAGCAGCAGCCGGTTGACCTTGTTGTCGTCCACAATCAGCACCTGCCCCTGGGTATCAGCCATCCAGCAGCTCCCGCAGCGCAGCACCGGCGCGAATGTGCTCTGCATCCAGCGCGGCAAGATCCGGTACCGGACCGCTGAGCCCAGACAATTCCATCTGCCGCGCCAATTCCGCCAGCGCGCTGGCGCCAAAGGTGTTTGCGTTGGACTTGAGCGAATGCGCTGCGCGGCGGAAACTGTTGCTATCACCCGCTGCCGCCGCCTGCTTCAGTTCCGCAATCATGCCCGGCGCCTCTTCCAGGAAGGTGGCGGCCAGTTCCGCCGCGAAATCCGCGCCGGTGGCGGCCTGCAACTCGGCAAAGACGGCGGGATCCAGGGGGCTGCCGCTCATGGGGTTTCCTTTCCGCGCGGTTGAATACCTTCCAGCGCCTCAATCAGCCGCTCGACACGGATGGGTTTGGCGATGTAGCCATCCATGCCCGCCTCCAGGCACATCTCCCGGTCGCCCTGCATCGCATTTGCGGTCATCGCAATGATCGCGGGCCTGTCGTCATCGGTGTATTTTCTGGTGATCCGCCGCGCGGCCTCCAGCCCGTCCATTTCAGGCATCTGCACATCCATCAGCACGACGTCGTAGACCTGACGCGCCACGCTTTCCAGCGCCTCGATCCCGTTGCTGGCAAGGTCGGCGCGGTAACCCATCTGCTCCAGCAGCCGGACCGCCAGCTTCTGATTCACCAGATTGTCTTCTGCCAGCAGGATCCGCAGCGGGTGGCGCGCGGCGAGTTCCGGATCGGTCACTGATTTGCCCGCCGTGCCGGCCGCAGCCGAAGGCAGAGGAGCCGAGGCAAACAGCCCGGCCAACGTATCGAACAGGTGCGACTGGCGCAGCGGCTTCGCCAGACAGGCCGCAAACAGCCCGTCCTCTGTCCCCGGGGCGCGTTCGCCAAGGCTGCTGAACAGCACCAGCGGCAGGTCGTTTTGCGTCTGCCTGATCCGGCGCGCCAGCGTCACCCCGTCCATTCCGGGCATATGCATGTCCAGGATCGCAAGATCGAATTCAGCATCTGCCGCCAGCACTTCCAGCGCCGCGCCGGCGGAGGCGACGGCGGTTGTCTGGGTCCCCCACTTACGGGTCTGCGCGGCCAGAATCTTGCGGTTGGTTTCGTTGTCATCCACCATGAGGATGCGCTTGCCGGCCAGTTCCGGCTGCTTGCCCAGAAGGCTGCGGGCCTCCGGTTTCGGCAGCCGGGACGGTTCTGCAAGGATGGTGAAACTGAACACTGATCCCCGGCCCGGCCCCTCGCTGGATGCCTGCATTGTGCCGCCCATCAGCTCTGCCAGCCGTTTTGAAATCGCCAGACCCAGCCCGGTGCCGCCGTATTTTCGCGTGGTTGAGGAGTCTGCCTGGCTGAAGGACTGGAACAGGCGGCTCATCCCTTCCTCTGACAGGCCGATGCCGGTATCGCGGACCTCGAAATGCAGTTTCACCCGGCCATCTGCAGGCGGCTCTGAGGTGACTGACAGCACCACCTCGCCGGTGTCGGTGAACTTGACCGCGTTGGACAGCAGGTTGAGCAGGATCTGCCGCAGCCGGGTCAGGTCGGTGCTGATGGCAGGCGGCACGCTGTCGTCCATGATATAGGCGACATCCAGCTGCTTTTTCGCAGCCCGCCCGCTGATCAGGTCCAGTGCGGTTTCGATGCAGTCGCGCAGATCAAATGGGTGCGCCTCTATGGCCATCTGCCCCGCCTCGATCTTGGAAAAATCGAGGATCTCGTTGATGATCCCCAGCAGCGCGTCGCCGCTGTCGCGGATGGTCCGGGCATAGTCGGCCTGCTCACCGTCCAGTTCGGTGTCCATCAGCAGCCCGCTCATGCCGATCACCGCGTTCATCGGAGTGCGGATTTCATGGCTCATCGTGGCGAGGAATGCGCTTTTTGCCTCATTCGCCTTTTCTGCTGTGGCGCGGGCCTCCTGCACTTCCTGGAACAGGCGAACGTTGCCGATGGCAATAACCGCCTGGTCGGCAAAAGACTCCGCCATTGCAATCTCATCCCGTGAAAACGCACGCGCCGCTTTGCGGATGAACCCCAGGCCGCCGATACACTCGCCATCCCGCAGCAGAGGAAGCATCAAGGAGGAGCGGAAGCCGCTGGCGTGATAGATCCGGCGGTCCATCGGAGGAAGCTTCACTTTTGACCAGTCGGGAATGTGCAGGATCTTCTTACGGGTATAGGACTGCGACGGAAAGTTCTGTGCCGGGTCGATTGGATGCCGGGTCTGGTTGATTTCATCTTCCACACCGGCAGGCGACGCCACCGCCGCTTGCCAGAACTCTTTGCCATCGCTTTCAGTAACAATGGCCAGGTCGCAGGAGATCAGTGATACTGCGAGGCGCACGATCTCGTCGAAGACCGGCTTGGTGTCGGTCGGCGACTTGCTGATCACCCGCAAGACATCGGCACTAGCGGTCTGACGCGCCAGGGCTGCCTGGGTCGCGTTGAACATGCGCGCATTTTGAATGGCGATAACCGCCTGGTCGCAGAAACTTTCTGCCAGCCGGATTTGTTCGCCGGTGAAGGCGCGTTTGCTGTCCGCACGCGAAAACGCAAGCACGCCAACGCAGCTGCCGTCGCGCAGCAACGGCAGGTAAAGGCAGGACTGCAAACCGAATTTTGCCACGGTTTCAACTTCATGCGGCGGCAGATCCGCTTCGGCGAAGTCCGGTACGTGCACCATCTTTCCGGTTTCAAAGACCTGGCTCGGGAAATTGAGCTTTGGATCAATCGGAACCGGTTCGGGGTTTAAAGTGTCCATCGGCCCGGTTCTGCGCATCCCCGCGACAGGGGAGAAATGATCCCCGTCCCGGATCAGCACTGCGGCCCCGTCGCAGTCCAGCAGCCGCACCCCCGCCTCTGCGATTGCCAGAAACACCGGTTTGGCATCCTCCTGGGCGCTGCTGATTACCCGGAGGATATCGGCGCTGGCGGTCTGGCGGACCAGCGCATTCTGCAAATCCGTGAACAGCCGCGCATTGCTCAGTGCAATCACTGCCTGCGCCGCAAAGGTTTCAAACAGCGCGATCTGCTTTGGGCTGAAGGCGTTCTTGCGGACATGGGCCAGCGTGATCACGCCAAGGGTTTTGCCGCCCTTAATCAGCGGTACTCCGAGGCTGGACAGGAACCCGCCCTTGCGCGCTTGCTCCCGCCAGCCGTAATCGGGATCGGCCTCAATGTCGGGAATATAGGTTGTTCGGCCGGTCAGCGCGGCCCGTCCGGTCGTCGTAGCCATTCCCGGCACAAATTCCTGTTGCGCCAGAATCTCCTCGAAAATTTCGTTGGCATTGTGAGTGACGGCCACTTCATAGGCGCCGGTTTCCTCGTTCAGGAGCGCTACATAGGCAACTTCCGGGCTGCAAATCCGCACAGCTACCTTTAACACCGACTGCAGCACCGGCTCCAGCTCGTTGGGTGAGCGCGAGATCACACTCAGCACCTCCGATGTCGCGGTCTGATACTCCAGCGCTTCGCTCAGTTCCGCTGTGCGCGCCTGCACCTCTTCGAACAGCCGGGTGTTGCTGATTGCGATCACCGCCTGCGAGGCAAAGGTCTCCAGCAGGCCGATTTGCCGTTGCGAGAAGGCTTGCGGCTGGCTGTGCGCCATCACAATCACCCCCAGGACCACACAATCCTTGATCAGTGGCACACCCAGCGTGCTTCTGAAATTGCCGATCCCTGCCGCTTCCTTCCAAGTGTAGCTGTCGTCGTGCAGCGTGTCGGCTACATAGACCGTCTTTGCGGTCAGAGCGGTCCGGCCGATACAGCTGCCTTGCCCCGGTGCAATCGGATTGTCCTCAAGGTAGCGGAGAAACCGCGGCCGCACGTTGTGCGACTGGCTAATCCGGTACAGGCCGTCTGCCGCGTCCAGCATGGCAAAAAACGCATACTCAGGGTCGCAAAGACGGGAGGCTACCTGGAGTATGGCGGCCAGCACTGGCTCCAGCTCATTGGGCGAACGCGAGATCACGCTCAGCACTTCCGATGTCGCAGTCTGATACTCAAGCGCCTCGCTCAGTTCCGCCGTGCGTTCCTGCACCTCCTCGAACAGCTGCGTATTGCTGATCGCAATCACCGCCTGCGCCGCAAATGTCTCCAAAAGGCTGATCTGTTTCTCTGTGAAGGCGCCGGGCTGCGCGTGGCCAAGGGTAATGACCCCCGCCACGACACCATCCTTGATCAGCGGAACCCCCAGCGCCGAACGGAAATTACCCTGCTTGGCCGCAGTCTTCCACTTAAACCCTGCATCAGTCTCCGTATCCCTGATGTACACGGTCTCCTTCAGCAGCGCCGTCCTTCCCGTGCAGCTGCCGGTTTCAGGTTCAAACGCCTGCTCCGCTAAGAAACGGCGGAAATCCGGTGTCATGCCGTGCGTCGCGGCAACCCGGTATTTGCCGTCGGTGTGATCCACCAGTGTCGCATAGGCGGTCTGCGGCCTGCAGATATCTGAGGCCACTTCCAGAATGATGTCGAGCACCGGCCTGATTTCGTTGGGTGAGCGCGAGATCACGCCCAGCACTTCTGACGTCGCGGTCTGATGCGTTAGCGCTTCCTGCGTGTCCGCAAAAAGCCGCGCATTGCCGATGGCGATGCAGGCCTGCTCCGCAAAGGTTTCCAGCAGATTGATGTCGGCCGCCAGGGCGGCCCTCCCCGTTGGCCACCCCAGAACAAGAACACCCCAAATGCCCGGCCCGGCCTTTACTGGGACGGCAACCATCTCCTTGTAACCGAACTGCCGCGCCGTTTTGCAGTCCGAATAGTCTGGGGCCTGGGCATCGGCCAGATGAACTGTACGGCCCGTGCGAATAACCGGCCCGGTAATGGATCCCTCAACAGGGGGCGCCGGGTAATTCGCCAGGTAGCCGTCCATGAACGCCTGCCCGAAGCCATGGCTTGCGCAGTAATGGATCATGCCGCCGCTATAGCGCCACAGCATACAGAATCGTGCCCCGCACAACTCACTGGCGCTCTTAACTATGGTGTCAAAAACCGGCTGGATGTCTTCCCGCGACTGCCCGATTACCCTTAGGATTTCGGAGGTAGCCGCAAACCGCGCCTTTTCCTGCGCCAACTGCTGCTCAAGCGCTCTTACAGCATCTGCAGGAGGAATCTGCGGCTCTGATTGCGTTCTTCCGTATCCCATCAAAAAGCAAAATCCGGTTGCCGGCAGTCCGGTGCAAATTCAGGATTCTGCCTAAGGCTGATCTCAAATCTTAGCGGATTTTCGGGAATTATCACAGATTTTGTTGTTCACCCCGCTTGTCGCGTCTTGGGCGGGGTCATCAAATGGCGCAACGCTGTGCAAGCGGCTGGCCTCGTGGGCGGACGCAGCCAGCGCTGAGCGCAGGCATGCTGTTCAAGTATGACGCTGTAATGCGGCGCGTCAAACCGGGCCTTGCTGCACGGCGCATTGCGCGCAGATTTCTTTCTCTTTGTGACACTGCTCACAGAGAAATCCCGGCAAACTGGCTATGCCGCACCAGTCCCGGCATCTTGACTTGCACCAGAGCTTCCACCGCCTGTAACTGTCACGTGACGCGGAACAGCAAGAGAACTGCCCCAACAGGAGTGATACGCATGCGCTTGCCCAACTCATTTGCATTTGCCGTGGCCTTGGCTGCGGGGTTTGGCGCCTTGCCTGCTGCTGCCATGGCCCAAGAGGGTCTGAAACCGGTCAAACTGCTGCAAACTTCCTCGGAAGCATTGCTTATGGAACGGCAGTTTTTTGGCCAAGTGGCGGCCAAGCAGACAGTGGACCTTGCGTTTCAGGTTTCCGGGCAAATCTTAAGATTTCCAGTAACTGAAGGCAGTGCAGTGGCAAAGGGCGGTTTGATTGCAGAGCTTGACCTGGAACCGTTCGAACTGCAGCTGGAGCAGGCGCAACTTAGAAAGGAACAGGCTGACCGCACCGTAGCGCGCCTGAAAAACCTGACTGGCACCGTCAGCCAGGTCTCAATCGACGACGCCGAGACCGAGGCAGGGCTGGCACGTGTGGCGCTGCGCGATGCGGAGTATGAATTCGAGCACGCCACCCTGGACGCGCCCTTTGATGCGCTGGTGTCCAGCCGCGAGGTGGAGCAATTCACCACCGTCAGTTCGGGGGCTCCCATCGTGCGGCTGCACGACATGTCTGAACTGTACATCAAAGTTGATGTGCCCGAAGTCCTTTTCCAAAGAGCGGAGGAAAGCGATATTCTGACGATTTCCGCAAACTTCCCTGGCCAGGAAACTGAGTATCCGCTGGAAATTCTGGAATATGACGCCGAAGCCAGCAGCGTCGGCCAGACCTATCAGGTGACATTCCGCCTTACCCCGCCTGAAGACCGCCAAATCCTTCCGGGAGCATCTGCAACTGTGAACGTGCGCGTGAACACCGGCGATACAGGCATCAGAGTGCCCGCCACTGCTTTGGTTACTGCAACCGATGGCAGCACCGGTGTGATGGTCTTTTCGCCTGCGGGCGCTGCGGAGGGCACCGTCGCATGGACCAACGTGAAGGTTGAAGCCACTCAGAACGGAGAGTTCCGCGTGGCGGACGGCCTTGCCGGAGATGAAGAGATCGTGCTGACGGGAGGCGGCGCGCTGAAAGACGGTCAGCAAGTCAGACGCTTTACTGGCTTTGGGAACTGAGGGCAGGCTGATGGACATTGCACGCGGGTCGATCAACCGGCCTCTCTATACCTGGATCATCATGCTGGCTGCTCTGCTTGGCGGCATCTGGGGTTTCCTGAATTTGGGCCGCCTCGAAGATCCGGCCTTCACCATCAAATCTGCGGTCATCGCGACACAGTATCCCGGTGCCAACAGCGAACAGGTTGCGCGCGAAGTCTCCGAGCCCCTGGAATCCGCGATCCAGAAAATGGGCGAGGTCAAGCTGATCACATCCGTGAACCAGCCTGGCTTTTCCCTGATTGAAGTGGAAATGCAGGATACTTTCGACGGCACCGAATTGCCTGCCATCTGGACCAAACTGCGTGCGGAAGTCCGCGATGCCGCCCGCGCTTTGCCCGAGGGCGTCAGCCAGCCCGTTGTGAACGACGGTTTCGGCGATGTGTTCGGCCTGTTCTATGCGGTGACGGCGCAAGGTTACACGGACGCCGAAAGGCATGATCTGGCAACCTACTTGCGGCGTGAGCTGCTGACGGTGGACGGGGTGGCCGATGTTGAAATCGCGGGATTGCCGCAGGAGGCGATCTTTGTCGAACCCACGCTGGCTGTTTCGGTCAATCAGAATGTTCCGATTGACGCGGTGAGCAGTGCTCTGGCCTCATCCAACTCGGTCCGCTCAGCCGGCAGCCTCGACGCAGGGCCTGCAGAAACCCTGATACGTGCGCCCGAAGGTTCGGACTCTGTCTCCGAAATTCAGGGCCTTGCGATTGGCTGGCAGGGCGAGGTGGTCAACGTGATCGACATGGCCGATGTGCATCGCGGCCGCATTGACAACCCGGATCTGATCATCCGCTTTGACGGGGTTGAAGCGTTCACCCTCGGTATTGCTGGCCTTGCCACCGAGAACATTGTCGAAGTGGGCAAGAACGTTGACGCCAAGCTGGCCGCACTGGACAGCCAGATCCCCTATGGTGTCGATCTGAAACCGATCTACCAGCAGCATGTGGTGGTCGAGCAGGCCTCGAACGACTTCCTTGTGAACCTCGCCATGTCGGTGTCCATCGTGGTGATCGTGCTGGCCTTGTTTATGGGTTGGCGTGCGGCTGTTGTTGTGGGCACCACCCTGCTGCTGACCGTGGTGGGCACGCTGTTCTTCATGAACATGTTTTCGATCGAGATGGAGCGGATTTCGCTCGGCGCTTTGATCATCGCCATGGGGATGCTGGTCGACAACGCCATTGTTGTCGCAGAGGGGATGCAGATTGCCATGCTGCGCGGCAAGTCCTCGCGCGAGGCGGCGCATGATGCGGCTTCGAAAACCCAGATTCCGCTGCTCGGCGCCACGGTGATAGGCATCATGGCCTTTGCCGGCATCGGTCTCAGCCCGGACGCTACCGGCGAGTTTCTGTTCTCGCTGTTTGCGGTGATTGCCATTTCGCTGCTGCTCAGCTGGTTCCTGGCACTGACGGCTACGCCGCTGCTGGGCCACTATTTCTTCAAGCAGGGCAAGGAGGGGGACAGTGATGCCTATGGTGGTATCCTGTTCCGCACCTACGGCGCAATTCTGCGGGCGTCGCTGAAGCTGCGATGGATAGTCGTCGCTGGGCTGATCGCCGTCACCGTGGTCTGCTTTATCGGGTTCGGACAGGTGCGGCAGCAGTTCTTTCCGGATTCAAACACGCCGCTGTTCTTCGTCCACTACAAGCTGCCGCAGGGTACCTCGATCCAGACCACCTCTGAGCATCTGAAAGTGTTCGAGGACTGGCTTACTGAACGCGAAGACGTGGTTTCTGTGGCGTCCTTTACCGGTCAGGGCGCAACACGTTTCATGCTGACCTATTCCGCCGAAAAGCCGAATCCCAGCTACGGGCACCTCATCATCCGTACGGAAAACCTGGACGCAATCCCGCTTCTGCAGGCGGAGCTGGAAGAATTTGGCCAGGCCAAATTCCCCGAGGGTGAGTTCCGTACCAAAAGGCTTGTCTTCGGCCCCGGCGGCGGCGACCCGATCCAAGTGCGCTTTTCCGGGCCCGACCCCCGCATTCTGCGCAGTTTGGGCGAGGAAGCAATCCGGCGGCTGGAAGAGGCCTCGCCAAATATTCTGCTGCCGCGCCATAACTGGCGCGAACAGGAGCCGGTCCTGAAACCTGTCTACGCCACTGATCGCGCGCAGACCGCTGGTGTCACCCGCGAGAACATCGCCGACGCGCTGAAATTCTCCACTGACGGCCTGCAAATGGGCGTGTTCAGGGAGCGTGACCGGCTGATCCCCATTGTGGTTCGCCGCGCACCAGAGGATTCATACAATATCTATGATCAGGTCGTGTTCTCTTCCTCTGCCGGAAAGTTCCTGCCGCTGGAGCAGATGATCGACGGCATTGATGTTGAGGTGGAGAACACTCTGGTGCATCGCCGGGACCGGCTGCCGACGCTGACTGTCGGTGCGGACATCCCGCCGGACATGACCGCCGCGACCGTTTTTGCCGAGGTGCAGGAAACAATTGAGGCAATGCAGATACCGCCCGGCTACCTGATGGAATGGGGCGGCGAGCATGAAAGCTCGGGCGACGCCAATGAAAGCCTTGGCAAGCAGCTGCCGGTGACGCTCCTGATCATGGTGCTGATTTCGGTGCTTTTGTTCAACGCGATCCGCCAGCCGGTGATCATCTGGCTCCTGGTGCCGATGTCGGTGAACGGTGTGGTGATCGGGCTACTGGGCACGGGATTCCCCTTCACCTTTACCGCGCTCTTGGGGCTGCTCAGCCTGTCCGGCATGCTGATCAAGAATGGTATCGTGCTGGTCGAGGAGATCGATCTGGTACGCGAAACCGGCAAGCCGCTGCGCGAAGCCATTGTCGAGGCCTCGGTCTCACGTCTGCGCCCGGTAATGCTGGCGGCGGTGACCACTATCCTCGGTATGGCGCCTTTGCTGACTGACGCTTTCTTCGTGTCGATGGCAATCACTATCATGGGCGGTCTGGCCTTTGCCACTGTGCTGACGCTGGTGGCTGCGCCGGTTTTCTACCTGATCTTCTTCAGGGGTGTTGAAAGACGCGAAATGGCAGAGGCCTGATCATATCCTGCAACTCGACCATCAATGCCCCGGCGGAATGCGCCGGCGCTTCCCTGTCAGGATTTGTTCGCGGGCCAGTTTCGGTCTTTTTTGAGTTTCAAAGCCACAAGACCACCGGCCCGGAAAAAGCGATTGCGAAGGAATAGCTGCAATTCTAACAGACCGCTCCCTCTCAAGGACTTCCTGCCTGTTTTTCGGATGATCCCGCTCGGGATAGGTTGCCTGCATAGGCAGAGTTGAAGGCGCCTGCTGCGTTCCGAGGAGTCTAATTGCCACAATGCCAAGGGTGTTGCGCTTAGGCTCAGGACCCATTGATTTCCGCCAAGAGGCATGAGCACGAAGCTGCACGCCGTCTGCGACAGCCTGGGTCGACCGATCAGCTTCTTTGTCACTGCCGGGCAGGTCAGCGACTACATCGGCGCACGGGCATTGGTGAGCAGCCTGCCAAATGTCGATTGGCTGCTGGGGGATCGCGGATACGACGCTGTTTGGTTTAGAGAAGCGTTGAAAGACAAAGGGATACGCCCCTGCATCCCTGGCCGGAAGCAACGAAAGAAGGCTATCAGATACGACAAGCGACGATACAAACGGCGAAACCGCATCGAAATCATGTTCGGCAGGATCAAGGATTGGCGTCGGGTTGCAACCTGATGCGACAGGTGTCCCAAGGTGTTCTTGTCTGCCATCGCTCTCGCTGCAACCGTCATGTTCTGGTTATGAAACAATAACGTGTCCTGGCCCTAGAAAGCTTTTGGAACCGTCTGTTCGCTGCAGGTCTGCTGAAGACGCGGGACGCGCAGACACCGCCGCCTATTGCAGTCGCGGCCAATACCTCTGCATCAAAAGTGCGATGAAGTTCGCCCACATGTCACCGGAAATTTTTCAGTGCAGCAGGTTTCACCGAAGCGGTCATCGAAAACCTGCCTGCGCCATGATTTTCAATCCGCCATTCGCTGCGGCCTGCGTCAACAATCAAGACGCGGGAAAATGGCGCCGATCGCATATCAAGGGCAACTCACCGGAAAGGACGCCCCGGCAGGGCGGAATCAGCCGGGGCGTTCAGGAACTGGGTTCCGCGCCGATGGGACTGGGACGCGGCGGGCTGCGCCGGCTTGCCCCGCGGCCGGCAATCCAGAGATTGCGGCTGCCGCGATGCCGCAGACCTACGCGCTCGCTGCATCGCGTCCCAAGCGGGGCGGCGGATTAGAACGCGCGGGTGTAGCCGAAGCTGAGGCCGTAGCTCTCATAGCCCGCGCTGCCCAGACCGTCGTAGCGCAGCGCCACCGACAGTTCGCCGCCGTTGTCCCAGACCCGGGTGAGGCCGGCGTTCAGTTTGCCGCGCCAGCCCGAATAGGCGGGGAGCACGGTCTCGGCCACCGCGGTGCCGCTGGCGGAGGACCAGACGCCCGCGAACCCGCCGGTCAGCAGCAACTGCCCCGTTCCCAGCGCCACCGGCCGCGCCATGTCGAGGCCGAAAGATGCCTGGCGCAGGTGGATCTTCTGCGCCCCCACCAGATTGCCGAGGCTGTCGGTATAGGCCTTCTGCTCCTCGTTCGCATAAGCCGCGTCGAGATAGGGGGTAAGCCGGACGCCTGCGCGCTCCAGATCCCCCGCCAGGCGCAGCTGCGCCAGCACGCGGCTGGTGTCGAAGTCATCCTCGTAGGTGCCGAAGGGGGCGATGCTGTTGCTGGAGCGGCCGTAGAGCAGCCGCGCGCTGGCATAGAGGTGCTGCCCGTCCAGGCGTGCCACCGCGTAGGGCCCGGCCAGCCAGCCGGTGCCGCTGGCGGAGCTGGCGCCGTCGTCCTCGCTCTGGTGGTCAAACTGCAGCATCGCACCCAGCAGGAATCCGTCTTTCACCCGCAGATGGCCGCCTGCCGCGCCGAAGGCTTGGCGGCTGTCCGCGCTGCCGTTTTCGCTCCAGGAGCCGCGCAGCTGGAACCAGACTGGCTGGCCCGTCCGCGAAGCAAAGGCGAAACTGCCAACGCCTCTGGTCACCTGCGCCTGGGCCGTGCCGCTGCCTGCGCCTGCCTGCGACAGAAAGCTGGTCAGTTCGGGCTGATTTGCAATCAACTGGTTAGCGCGGCTGTAGAGGAATCCTGCGATCTTTTTCTGGGTTTCGGTCACCGTCGTGTCCGCAATCACCAGCGTGTTGGAAGCGGTGGTATCATTCCCTGCCGCATCTTCAGCTGCGCCTGCGGGCACTTGCACGCGGATTTCACCGCTGCCGGTTGCGCGCAGCTGCGCCTCGTAGATAGCGCCGGAGCCGCTCAGCCCGGTCACCGCCGCGTTGCTTGCGGAGATGTCCGCGGCGGTGAAGCCGGTCACATCCTCGCTGAAGGTCACGGTGAGCGTGAAGCTCTCCTGATAGCTGATGCCGTTGACCGGGCCTCCGCTGATCACCACGTCCGGTGCAGTGGTGTCAACCGTGGCAGTGGCGCTGGCGGTTGCCGAGCCAGAACCTGTGGCGGTTGAAACGGTCACATCGCCGCTGGGTTGTGCGCTGGCCGAGGTCGCGCTGTAGGCGCCGGTTGCGCCGCTATCGGCGGCCAGCGGCCGCATCGGGCGCGCCGCTGCGGTTGCAGCCGCGGTGGTCTCGACATGAGAGCCGTCCGGGAAGGTGACCGTGACCAGCGCACCAAGCGCCGCTGTGCCGGTGACGGTGACGGTCCCATTGCCATTTACGGTGATATCGCTGATCGTCGGATCGGGCAGCGGGGAGCCATCTTCGACCGTGACGGTAAAGCTGACCTGCACCGCCGCATTGCCGTCGCTGTCGGTGGCGTCCATGGTCACCGTGGTCTCGCCCACAGGGAAGTCGTAGGTGCCGGTCAGCACGGTGCCGTCGACCGCGTAGGTGATCGCCGGATCCGTGCCGCTGTCATCGCTGACGGAGCCAAGACCGGTCACATCCAGCGAGACGCTGCTTTCACCAGCAGCCGCGGTTGCGGTCTGATCCTCCGGCGCGGTCAGCACCGGGGCCTCGTTGCTGGACACAGTCACGATAAAGCTGACCTGCACCGCCGCATTGCCGTCGCTGTCGGTGGCATCCATGGTTACCGTGGTTTCGCCCACCGGGAAGTCGTAGGCGCCGGTCAGCACCGTGCCGTCCACGGCGTAGGTGATCGCCGGATCCGTGCCGCTGTCATCGCTGACGGAGCCAAGACCGGTCACATCCAGCGAGACGCTGCTATCACCAGCAGCCGCGGTTGCGGTCTGATCCTCCGGCGCTGTCAGCACCGGGGCTTCGTTGCTGGACACAGTCACAGTAAAGCTGACCTGCACCGCCGCATTTCCATCGCTGTCGGTGGCGTCCATGGTCACCGTGGTTTCGCCCACCGGGAAGTCGTAGGTGCCGGTCAGCACGGTGCCGTCCACCGCGTAGGTGATGGCAACTGTGTTATCCGCATTGTCCGCGCTGGATCCCAGACTGGTCACGTCGAGAGCGGCGCTGGCTTCACCCGCAGCGGCCTGGACCGTCTGGTTTTCCGGCGCGGTCAGCACCGGGGCCTCAGCGTCGCTGACGGTCACGGTAAAGCTCACCTCGGTGGCGGCATTGCCTGCCGCGTCGGAGGCGTTCATGGTGACGGTGGTGTCTCCAATGGGGAAGTCATAGGCACCGGTCAGGGTGGTGCCGTCCACGGCGTAGGTGATCGAGGGCGTCACACCCGAGTTGTCCGCCACGGAGCCGAGCGCGGTCACATCAATCGAAGCGGTGGCAGCGCCTGCATCCGCGCTGGCGGTCTGTCTGCCGGGCGCGGTGAGGACCGGCGCCTCGGCGTCGCTGACGGTGACGGTGAAGCTGACTTCGGCGGCGGCGTTGCCTGCCGCATCGGAGACGTTCATGGTGACGGTGGTGTCTCCAATGGGGAAGTCATAGGCACCGGTCAGGGTGGTGCTATCCACCGCATAGGTGATCGAGGGCGTCACGCCCGAGTTGTCCGCCACGGAGCCGAGCGCGGTCACGTCAATCGACGCGGTTGCGGCGCCTAAGTCCGTGCTAGCGGCCTGGCTTCCGGGGGCAGTGAGCACCGGGGCTTCGGCGTCGCTGACGGTGACGGTGAAGCTTACCTCGGTGCCGTCATTGCCTGCCGCGTCGGAGGCGTTCATGGTGACGGTGGTGTCTCCAATGGGGAAGTCATAGGCACCGGTCAGGGTGGTGCCGTCCACGGCGTAGGTGATCGAGGGCGTCACGCCCGAGTTGTCCGCCACGGAGCCGAGCGCGGTCACGTCAATCGACGCGGTTGCGGCGCCTGCGTCCGTGCTGGCGGTCTGGCTGCCGGGCGCGGTCAGCACCGGGGCCTCAGCGTCGCTGACTGTGACGGTAAAGCTCACCTCGGTGGCGGCGTTGCCTGCGGCGTCGGAGGCGTTCATTGTCACCGTGGCTTCCCCGATTGGAAAGTCGTAGGCGCCGGTGAGCGTGGTGCCATCCACCGCATAGGTGATCGTGGGGGTCCCGCCAGCGTTGTCCGCAACCGACCCTAGCGCGGTCACATCGAGCGAGGCGACCGCCGCGCCCGCATCCGCGTTGGCGGTCTGGTTGGCGGGGGCGGTGAGAACCGGGGCCTCGGCGTCGCTGACGGTGACAGTGAAACTCACCTCGGTGGCGGCATTGCCCGCGGCGTCGGAGGCGTTCATCGTGACCGTGGTGACGCCGATCGGGAAGTCAAAAGCGCCGGTGAGGGTGGTCCCGCCCGCGGCGTAGGTGATTGATACGGAAGTGTCGGTGTCGTCACTGCCGGAGCCGAGCGACGTCACGTCAAGCGAGGCCGTAGCCGTGCCGGTGTCGGTATTCGCGGATTGATCGGCCGGCGCGGTCAGGACCGGGGCGGTGGTGTCGGTCAGTGGTGTCGTGGTGTGGCCGTTGGTGCTGAATTCGTGATTGCCCACGGAAAGGCCGTCTGCGTCCTCCGCGAGGGTGAAGGAGAAACCCATGTAGGTGTCGTCTGCAAAGGTCCCGTCGGCGCCATTCTGAACCAGATTGGAAATATGCGATACGTTTGCCCCAATACAGCTGGCGATGGCACTTTCGGTTATTGCGGGGGCGCTGTTATTAATTGAGCCTGCGCTGAAACGCGCCCCGCCCGCAACGTAAGTTAAATCTACGGAGACATACCCGTTTTCGAGATTGGCATCAATATATGAATCAATAGCGCAGCCATTACTGCCTGTGTAGTAATTGTTGTAGCCAGCATCTGCGTTCGTGAACGCGAATCCGAAGGACGGCACGAGGCTCAGCAAGGTCAAGCTGCCAATGCGTGCAAAATAATCAAGTTTCAATTTAACGCTCCAAAACCACGGTTTTCCGCAACTCCACTCCTTAGCCCGGGAAAGGCTACTCAATTGTTAACAAGGTAAGCATGCAGAGCATCTTTCCGCGGTAAAAATGTCGTAAAAAATCAATACCATGGCGCGAACTCCTGGCCCTGGTTCGCGGTTCGCTCATCGGGTTACGCGGCGTTAATTGCGCCATTTGGCCGTTATGAGGTTCAGGTGGGGCGGTCCCGAAAACGGCAATTTGGGTTGGATTGCAAGCAACCGCAGCTCAAGGATCCAGGCCGCGCGTTCCGCCCAAGGGAGTGACATGGCGTAACAATACTCCGCCGCTTCACGTCCTATTCTGGTTTTTGAACGCCTGACCAAAGGGTTGAAAACATGACGGCAAACAGTCGTCCGATGACCTACGTGGGCCTGGACGTATCCATCAGAAAAAGAAATGGTGAGGTGTGATTGAGCAAAGCGGCCATTCGGCTAGCCGCAGTGAATTCAAGCTCCGTCCCGCATCCTGTGAATTTGAGCTTTCCTTGTTGCTGCGTGATTCATGAATGGCCGGATCTCCCGCTGCGCCGCGAAACGAGAATTTGTGCGCGTGCAGAAAAACCGGCAATGTGCGCGCATACAGAAGAAACTCGAGAGATCCGGTATGGGCTCACTGCCGCCATGCGGCGGCAGTGAGCCCAATTAGTCCCTAAGTTAAGGCACTTAGGACAATCGGATTAATTACATCCGGTTTAGTCATCGCTGCCATGTGACCACCGTGCTCAATCTGCTTGAAGTGCCATTCAGGAATGTGCTCTTTCATCAGCTCGACTATCTCACGAATGGACCGGACCGTATCACTTGCTGATATAACAGTCGTATCGTTGGGCAAATCCCTCTGCCATTCAGCAAATGACTTTACCTCATTCATCACCGCATCCCATTCATGGAAGTTTGGAACTAAAGCGCGTGCGAATTTGGCTTTTCGATCAGCAGGCATAGCATCCCAGCTTCCAGCGCCGGTCCAGTAATCCGCAAACACTTCAGCGGCGGCTTCCCATGCCCCGGATTTCCCATTGGACTTGATCGTATCCCGCAAAATGACCGCTTCTTGGTAAGCTTCGGACCGTCCTGATTTTTCCAGAAGATAGAATGGATTAGGCTCGATGAGGACCAAACGGTGAACTTTGTTCTTGAACATAGCAGCCGCCATCATCGCAACACTGCCGCCGAATGAGTGTCCAACGATCGAAACCTTGCCAGCTCCTTTAGGCAAAAGGGGTTCGATTAACCTAGCGTGGTCCGCCAGTCGTTGTGTGCCATCAACTTCCCATGACCGGGTGTCGCCATAGCCAAACAGGTTGATTGCAATGGTATGGAAATCGTTAGCAAGCGTCTCCATCAGGCGCCGCCATTGTTTTGCACCTGCAACACTTGAGTGAATAAGGATTACCTTTTCGCCACTTCCCAATTCGATGAAGTCGGTCTCTTCTAGCTTCATTGTCAGCCTCCAAATGGCTTAATCAACTAGATGTAACATAAGACTGGTAAATTCAGAACAAGCCCAGGATCCGGCGAACCCTCATCGGCAGCTTCGTCCGGCCGCCTGGTCACGCGATGCCAGCTTCATGCTGCGCCCTTGACGTGAGGCAGTTTTCGGTCGCGGCAGCGCGGCGAAAATTGCGCCCTGATCTGGCTACTGGCATGGATTTGCAAAGCGTGCATTCTGCGCTCCGCTGCCCCCTGCGCATACCGCAGCATCACATGAGGCAGCTTAGCCCTGCCGCGGTTCCGCTTCCGGGAAGAGACCCAGATGTTTCGCACGCGCAGCATCGTTGGCCCAGGGTCTTCGGTCTACGGCCGCTTTGGGCTGCCTGCTGTCATTCACGCCTGGTGCGGCGAATGCCCGGTCAGAGCTCATTTTACCGATCTAGCATTTGCAGCAATTTGCATTTGCAGCGAATTTGCGCAAGTTATGCCAACCCAAAGCCGGTTAGGAGGGAACGCAGAAACTGTTGCACGGCGGCCTGCAAAACCCGACCTTGCTCCACTTCGGAGCACGATTGAAACTGAGATCAGGCGACTAAGAATAGAGAGCCTTTAACAGAAGCGTCAGCGCGGGCCTTCTAAGAAGTCGGAAATGTACACAGAATATGCATCGGCCAGAGGTGTTCCGCTGGGCAAATTGTTGGGTGCGGGCAGCACCGTTCAGGCAGGAGCGCCGCCGGTAGGTCGGCAGGCTCCACTCCTCGGGAACCAAGAATACGCGCCGGCCAGATCGAAGCTAACGAAGCGTTCTCAGATCCGTGCAGTTAACTCTCTGCGCTCAAAAACACAGCCCGCCGGTGAATTCTTTCACTGTGAAGCAATGTCAGGAGACAAAAACAGCGTTCTCCAACAGTCGGAAAAATGTCTTTCGTAGTTGTGAGCGTGCCCTGGCCCGCGGGGGCTCGGTGGTGCTGCAAATAGCTCCTCTAGTGCGCTCTGCCAGGATTTAATTCCTGCGCCGTCAACCAGTGCGGCTCCATGGGGCAAGTGATCCGTAAGTCCATCGACGTTGCTGACAAGCAGCCTGCGTCCCGCTGCCAGGGTTTCAATTGCAACCAGCCCGTAGGCCTCCCATCGCGAAGGCATCATAACCGCGTCAAGACCGGCCATGGCTGCCACCGGATTGGAAGAAAAGCCTTTGAAACGTATACGGGGATCACCGGCGGCAAGGTCACGGAGTCGCTTCTCCTCCGCCCCTTGCCCGAAGATATGAAGGGCAAGGTTGGGGTCGCTGAGTTCGCGGAAAGCCTTGATCAAGTCATCGAACCCCTTCTGCGGTTCCAGCCTTCCAATGGCACCGATTGTCTTCACCGCGCCCTCTGGCGGTGCCAGTTCCCGGAAAGCAGACAGATCAACGCAGGAGGGAATGACATGCAGAGCGTCCGGTCGCACGAAACCCTCATCCCTCAGCCAGTTCCCCTGCGCGGTACTGACGGCAACGACATCGTGGAACAGGGCATATGAAAGCTTGAGGAGAGCACCGAACCGCCGTTTCCGCCTGACATTCAGAGCTGTGAAGCATTTGGTGTAACTGTGCTCGACATGAACAAGCCGTGCAGCGGGGTTCAAGACACGCAAGGCAGCCAGCAAGGGTAGAAGGCGCCAGCTGATCGCAAGATGCGAAACGATCACATCCTCTTCCACCCGCCCTATGCAAAGCCTGTTCCGTTTCACCTCCAGCAAACTGTGATCAGTCTCGCGCGTAAGATCAGGCGTTGTCATCATGTGACCCACGACGCGCATCACACCGCCTGCAGTGGTGTCATCAACCAGGTGGGTTACGCGGATAACGGTCATGACATTGCCTCCGTCCGGTGTGCCCGTGCGGCCAGGTCCATTGTTTTTTGCAAAGCCTTCGGCCCCGTCACGGCAAGCAGCCCAGTCGCCGCCAGGGTTGCGCCGGACTTCAACGGCTCCTCCCAAAGCGGCCGCAGGGAACAGGCGAGCCACGCCCTGGCAAGACGTACTGCGCGGCGGCTGTCCAGATCGCTGAGGGCGCGACGGTTGAGGTAGCGGAGCTGATATGCCCGCGCCGCTTCTGTTTCTTCCGCAAAAAACTTGGGGTTGATCTGAGAAAGCTTGCGAACCATCCGCTCCCATGCGGCAAGCTGGCGGTCTGTCGCCGCCGAAAGCCCGCCTGAATTGATCCGGTAGCGTGTGAGCAGGCCCGGGATCCCCTCAAACGCCCAGTTGGTCGTCAATGCAATCCGCAGCCAGCATTCGATGTCCTCGGATTGGCGGAAAGTCTCGTCGAAGTACCAGTCGCGCTCGGTTTCAGACCGGGGCCGGAAGGCAATTTCGTCAAACACTGCCCGCCGGATCACGGCCGCAGATCCGTTTCCGACCGGGTTGCGCTTAAAAATGTGTTTGGCATCGATGTTTTGCAGCCGCGGCCGCTGCGCCTGGCCCGTAAGGGCGCCATCTTCCGAGATAAAAGCAGATCCGGCATAGCTTACGCCTACATGGGGCTTGGCCTCCAGATGGCTGATATGACGGGCCAGCTTTCCCGGCTCCCACATGTCGTCTGCGTCGCAAAACGCCACCACATCGCCCTGTGCGTCGGCAATACCCGCGTTCCGCGCTCCAGCAAGGCCGCGGTTTTTCTGGTGAAGCACGCGAAACCGCGGGTAGCTGCAGAAGCCCGCAGCAATCGCGGCGGTTGTGTCTGTGGAGCCGTCATTGACCACAATGACCTCAAACTCAGTACAGGTTTGCCTCTGCAAGGAAAGAAGAGTGTCAGCGAGCGTTTTCTCGGCATTGAAAGCAGGAACGACAATTGATGTGAAGGCCATGGTTGTGAACCTCAAAAAAGTTAACGGGAAAACAGGTTCCGGCGCAGCGGACGGGGCAGGAACGGCGCCAGAAGAGAGCCGGCCAATGTCAGGCCGCCCCTGCGGAACGGGGAGAAAAATCCGCGCGGGCTTTTGAGAATGCCGGACACGGCCTGTTTCAGCGCATAAGCCGGAGCCCCATTCAGACGAAGCGCCCGGCGGGCAAGGTAGCGGTGGTGAATGGCATGAGAGGCGGCGCTCGGAACCACGCCAAAACCGGCGGCGGTAGCAATTGCCTGTTCACGGCCTGCCCGCATTGCCTCAAGATCCGTCGACAATCCGCCAACGGAAGTGCGGTAGTAGGTATGCAGGCTGTCAATTCCGGTCACCCGCGCGCCGCCGCCGACCAGGCGGATCAGCCACTCCAGGTCTTCGTTGTGGACCATGGCCACGTCAAAGCCGCCGGTTGCCGCAAAGACCCTGCGCCGCACGGCAAAGTTCGACATGGTGCAGACCGGGTTTTCCCCAAGCAGCATGGCGATGGAAAGATCCTGCTCGGGAACTGTTGAAAACACGCGGACATCTGCCGGGTTGGCGTGGAAGAAACCGATCCGTCCATAGGCACCATCGACGGATCCCTGCCGGAAGCCCGCACGGAGCTGCGACAGCTTTTCCCGGTGCCAAATGTCGTCCGCATCGCAGAACGCGATCACATCACCGCCGGCGTGCTCCATAGCGCCGTAGTTGCGGGCTGCACTGGGGCCTTTCCCGGTGTTTTGCACCAGCCGGATCCGGGCATCGGCATCGGCAGCCGCCCGCACCAGGGCTCGGGTGTCATCCGTGGACCCGTCATCAACCACGATGGCTTCCCAGTCGGCGCAGGTTTGCGCCTGGAGCCCGGCCAGGGTTTCCCGGATCGTGGCGGCAGCGTTGAAGCTGGGAATGACTGCGGAGAAATACGGCATGTTTCAAACCTCTGCGGTGCGGTGGCGGAAGGCCCTGGAAAGGGTTGGCAGCGATGCGCCCGTCATCATCAGCGCGGCGACGACGGCATAGCCTGTGGCGACCGCTGTCAGACCATGGGGCGCAAGCAGGCAGGTGTTCAGTATCAACGCCCCGGTGGTAGCAAGCGTGACCCGGAATTCCTGGCCTGGATTGCCGTTTGCCCGCAGCCAGCCTGCGGTTGCGGACCACAGCGTGGTCGGGATCGCAACCAGGCACAGGATCGACACAACACCCTCGATGCCTGCCCAACCCTCTCCGAACAGGACCGGGACGTAGAGCGGGGCCAAAAGCGACTGCGCGATGACAGCAGGTGCGATGATCCCGATTGCCAGCAGCACGCTCTGGCGCAGCGCTTGCAGCTTGTCCGCGCTGGCACAGAGATGCGGGAACAGAACAGTGGAGAAAGCCACGGTGAAGGAGTTGGAAAGGCTGAGACCGGCATTGAAGGCCATGAAATAAAGGCCAAGCGTCTCTGCCCCCATCAGGGCGCCCACGATAACCTTGTCCGCCTGCAGGCGCAGCGCCTTGACCAGTTCGACGCCCAGAACCGCCCATCCATAGGCTAGGAACGGGCGCAGCGGCGCATAGCCTCGGGACGGATCGGGGCTCCACGGATGCAGGCGGCGCATGGCGACCAGCCAGAACGGTGCTGTCAGCAGGCGCGGCAGCACCAGCGCAAGGGCGGACGGCCAAAGCAGCGCCAGCACCACCGACATCAGGTTTGATGCCACGATCTGCGTGCCCGAAATGGCGGCAGTCTGGCGCAGCTTTCCTGCCCGCATGGCGAGGCCTGCCTGCACCAGTCCGGCGGGCATGAACAGGTATTCGCCTGCCAGAATGAGGATCAGCGTCAGCAGCATGACGCTGCCGCCGCTGGCATAAAGCACAAGCCCTGCCAGCGACTGAAGCAAAAACAATCCGACGCACCATGCCCAGAAAATGCGGTGCGCGGTGGCACAGGTCTGCTGCAGCTGAGCCTGCGGGGCCGCGATGATCTTTTGAATGACGCCGTTTTCCGTCAGCGACTTGACAATATCGGCCGCCGCCAGGGCAGCCGCGGCAATGCCGATCTGGTCCAAGTCGAGCGTGCGCGCCACCGCGACAACCACCAGAAGCCGCGAAACCTTGGCTGCCGCCTCGGACGCGCCGTAGGCAAAGAGGTTCTTTGCGAAGGAGGGAAATTGCAAGGTGCGGAGCATCGGGACCTGTCCATAGGGCTGTTGGATCAAGTCATACCGGGCGTGAGAACCCGCTGTCCCTTGCCCCCCGGGACAGGGCAACGGTGCAACAGAACTGTCGCATATCCGAACGGATAGCGCCGCGATATCAACGGGCTCTCGACCGCTGAGGCCGAATTCCGTATCACCGGTAAAACCCGCAGTGATCGCTTGAGCAGTAGAATGATGAAGCCCCTCAAAAATGGAACGGCAATTCTGGCGGTTTTGTCTTTGAGCGGCTGCGCGCAGATAGATCCGCCAGACAACCTGGAGCCGATTGCCTCTGGCGACGGGTATCAGGCGCAATACCGTGAACCGGAGGTGTCCCGCAGCGAAGCCGGTTTTCTGCAGTCTCAGACAATGAACGAGTCCAGGTGCCGGCCCGCCGCCGGCGGAACCGGCGGCAAGGGGGCCGGAACGGCGCAGGCTGCGCTCGCAGGTGAGAGGTTCACCCGCAATGATCTGGTCAATGTGCGCATCGGCGATGATGAGACCTTCAATGGTGACTACGTCATCTCCAGGGATGGCTCGCTGAAACTGCCTTTCCTGTCACCGATCCGCGCCCAGGGCCGAACGGCCATCCAGATAGAGGATGATATTGCCGCGAAACTGATCGCCGAAGACTTCTATTCTGACCGCCCGCGGTTGTCGGTCCGCGCAGCTGATTTTGCCTCGGTCACAGTGGGCGTTTCGGGTGCCGTTTTCGAGCCTAAAGCCGTGGAAATCGGCGGTGTGCCAGGTGACGAAGTGGATTCCCGCAGGCAGGGCGCACTGGGGGCCTCGACCGAAGCCCGCAACCTGTCTGCTGCATTGCGTGCGGCCGGCGGTGTACGCCCGGATGCGGACATTTCGGCAGTCGAGGTGCGGCGCGGCAGCAGCCTCTACCTGCTGGACATGCGCGGAGTGTTCGAAGGCCAGAACGCCGTCGACATCATGCTGCTGACAGGCGATCAGGTGCATGTGCCCAGCCGCGGGTGCTTCCAGGAAGACCTGATGCGGCCCAGTCCCATCAGTCCTCCGGGGGTGACACTGTTCTTGTCGAACCTCACCCAGCCGGCAGCAGGCAACGCGCTCTCTGCTATTGGCCGCGAGGTGCGCGAGTTTCCCTACGGCACGCGGTACCTGCAGGCGGTGGTGGACACCAACTGTGTAGGCGGAGCACGCGCCACCAGCGCGCACCGCTCCTCGGTTCTGTTCTCCCGCAATCCGGTCACCCAAGTGTCTGTCGTCATCGAGCGGAGGATCGAAGACCTGCTGCGCCGCGCTGACAGGGACGATTATGACCCCTTCCTCCTGCCCGGAGACGCCATTGCCTGCTATGACAGCACAATCACCAATCTGGGAGAGGTCGGCCGCCTCATCGGCGCCTTCAGCTACTAAGCCAGGTTGAGCACCGGCTTGGTGGAGGCCCAGGCCTTCCTCAAGGGGGGCAACGCGTCTTCTGCCGCTTGGTAGTCCTGGCTGAGTGACGCTTTCTCGAGACAGATCAGCGCACTGCGCAGCTCCGGAAGCCCAAAGGTCGCGGCGCTGCCGGCAATCCGGTGGGCTTCGACTGCGGTTTCGTTCGCGGCCAAAGCCGGCCCGTTCTCAAGACCTTTGAGGAAGGCTTCCATTTCAGCTGCAAAGCGGTTCAGGAGAGGTTTTAGCGCCTCGGCACCAACCGTTTCTTCCAATTCAATTAGCTGCTGCGACCGCAGCGCAGCACCTTCCGGTGCTGGCGGAGCTGGAGAAGGATGGTCTGCAATCAATTGCAACAGGCCTTCACGCGTCAATGGTTTGGTCAGCACATCATTCATGCCGTCCTTCAGAAAAGCTTCCTGCTCCTCAGCCATCGCATTTGCTGTCACGGCAATAATCGGCGCGCGCGCTGACGCGCCGCCACCGGTCCGGATCGCCCGCGCGGCGCTGCGCCCGTCCATGACCGGCATGCTGATATCCATCAGGATCAGGTCAAAGCCAGTTTCTTCTGCCATCTCGACTGCTTCCCGGCCGTTGTGCGCTTCGGTGACAAAATGCCCCTGTGCTGTCAGCATCTCCCGGGCGACATGGCGATTGATCTCGTTGTCTTCCACCAGCAGGACATTTGCCCGCTTCCTGGCGGGCGCATCAAACCGGGCCTCTCCCTTCGGCTCAGGTTCCGCAATGGCCTGAACAGGGAAGCTGACATTGAAGACACTGCCTTCTCCCGGAGTGCTTTCGACAGTGATGCGGCCACCCAGCGCTTTCACAAACCGCTGGGCAATTCCCAGACCCAGTCCGGTTCCCCCGACTTCCCGGTCATAGGAGCTGTCTCCGGTCGCGAAATCATCGAAGATATGCGGTAGCAGGCCCGGGTCGATACCGATACCTGTATCCCGTACCGAAATGCGCAGGATGGTCTTTCCCTCCTCAGCGGCACTGGCCTGAGCGGTGATGGAGATCCGCCCGTCTTTCGTGAACTTGACCGCATTGCCGACGATATTCATCAGAATGTGCTGGATGCGGTCCCGATCCGCGTGAACCCAGTTGAGCGGCGCCCCTGTCCAGCCCCACTCCAATGTGCTGCCGTTGCCGGCCGCTGCACCGCTTAGGCTGTCCACGATGTCCTTCAGCAGAGTGCTGATATTCATGTCCACCGTGTGCAGCCGCAGTTTGCCCGCGTCGAATTTAGTAATGTCCAGAACATCCGAAATATGGCTCATCAGCAGTTTGCCGGACGTCTGCATATTTCGGATGTAGCGGGATTGCCGCGCGCTGAGCCGTGTATCCTCCAGCAGTGTCAGGTTGCCCAAGAGCCCATTCAGCGGCGTACGGATCTCATGGCTCATGGTGGCCAGGAAATCGGTTTTGGCTTTTTCGCCGGCCATCGCACGGTCGCGGGCCAGAACAAGCTCGGCCTCTGCCTGCACCTGACTGGAAATATCACGCAGGAACGCGATGAAGATTTCCCCGTCCTTGGTGTCCGCCGCCTGGATGGCAAGCTCCACGGGGAAAACTTCGCCGTTTGCCCGCTTCGCTTCAAGCTTGAAGCGCCCGCTTCCCACAACACGCTTTTCGCCTGTTTCGCGCAAGCGGGCCATACCGGCCTGATGCGCAACCCGGTGATGTTCCGGAACAATCAGTTCGCCCAGATCGCAACCCACTGCATCTTTCGCGGAATAGCCGAAAATCTGTTCGGCAGCGGCGTTGAAATCCGTGATGCGCCCTGACGTATCCGCCACGACCACCGCGTCAAGAGACGTGCTTGTCACAATGTTCATGCGCTCACTGGCTTCGATGACTTGTGTCCTGCGCCGCACGTTCTGAGCGTTCAGCACAGCCAGGTAACAGGCAAGCACAGCGAGCGCTGCCACCAGCGCGGCAATGGCAATCGCCAAATGCATCAGGGTGCCTGAAAAGGCCTCGCGCCGGGAGTCGGACTCCACAGCGAAATAGTTGAGGCCGGATACGGACAGCCGCCGCACATCCGGGCGGACAGCCCCGGTTTTCTGTTCCAGCGCAGGCAATAGGGCCGGGAGGGCACCTTCTTCGCTGTCAATCACAGGGACGGCCCGGTCAAGGAAGGCTGCAACTGTCGCCAGATTGGCCGCGAACTTCGGAACTGCGCGCAATTCGCTGTAGATGGATGCCTGCTGCAGCGTGCGTATTCGGCTGAAAAAGACGTCGAACTTCCGCCGGAGGCTCTGAATATCCGGGCTATCTCCCTGCAGCGCCTGCGCCAGTTCAAGTTCGAACTGGAGAAATTCCACCTCGGTCTGAGAAAGGTTCCATTGAATGTTGTCGGAACTGGCAGAGTTCAGCCGCGTGATGTCGCGGGACACATTCAACGCCAGAAAGGCAATGGCTGCCAGGCCCAAAAGGGCGGGCAGCACAAAGACAGTCAACCGTAGCCACATCTTTCTGCGTTTTGTGCCGGCCATTGCCATCATCCTCAAATGCAGGCAGCCAAGCCAAATGCGCCGGGTTCAGCGCTCGCTACTCGATCACTTCGATGCGGTCGAGCTGCCAGATACTGCGGGAATAAACCACCTCTGATTGATATTCGGATTTGCTGTCGTAAGGGTAAACAATCCATAGCGGCCCCTTGTCACGCACCGACATTTCCTCGCCGTTAAGCTTGTAGGCAATGATCGGTCCCCCTTCGACAGCATCCGACAGCGGGATGTCCACTGCGTAATCGTTAATGGCCGTGGCCCGAAGCGTGGTTCCGGTGATGCCAAGATGGTCAACCAGCTGGTCCAGCGGCACACCTTCAAAATGCTGCACGCCCTGCGTCCAGATTGTCGACGTTTCAAACTCAACGGCACCCAGCCTTTCCAGCATGGCCAGATCGAATTGAGCCGCCCGGCCGACGCTGTCCGCGTTCGGAGCGCCGGACACAGTCAGCACCACCAGTCCCATCGGCTGGTCGAGGTTTTCCGCTGCCAGCGGCTGCGCAGCGAGCATGGAAATTGCAATTATCTTGAGTGCTCTACGAAGCATCACGCGGCCTCCTTTGCTGATTGAGCCAGATATGGCATGGCGTCGCGCGGGCGCCAAAAGGTTAGACGGATACCCGCCTATCCTTTCGAATAGGTCACGCAATCATGCCGCCCGCGGTACCGGAGCAGCACGCCCGGCAAGAAAGCCGGAAAATTCGTGGGCCAGTTCCGGCCGGTCCAGAGCAAAGGCTACCGTCGCCTGCACAAATCCTTGCACGCTGCCGCAGTCGAACCGTTCGCCGTCAAACCGGAACCCGGTTACACCTGCTGAGGGAAGGTCCGCGTTGATGGCGTCCGTCAGTTGCAGCTCCCCGCCAGCGCCCGGGCAAATGGTGCCGAGAGCCTCAAAAATCGAAGGCTCCAGAATATACCGGCCAACGACGGCATGTGTTGACGGGGCCAGCGCAGGATCCGGTTTTTCAACCATCCCGCGGGCGTGAGCGAGTTTTCCGGCCTCCCTCGCGACTTCCAGGATGCCGTAGGAAGAGGTCTGCTCGCGCGCAACTTTCATGGTTGCCACCATGTGGCCGCGGCTCACGGCATGCGCCTCCACCATCTGGCGCAGCGCCCCGCGCGGCGCGCGGATGACATCATCGGGCAAGAGCACAGCAAAGGGTTCATCACCAACCATGCGTGCGGCCAATCCCACGGCGTGGCCCAGGCCCAGCGGCTTACTTTGGCGCACGAAGGACAGGGCGCCTTCCGGCATCCGGGTCCGTGCGATGGCCGCCAAAGCCGATGTCTTGCCGCGCGCTTCCAGCGTGCTTTCCAGAGCGGCGGCAGTGTCGAAGTAGTCCTCCAATGCTCCCTTGCCTGCGGCAGTGACAAAGATGAACTCTTCGATCCCCGCTTCGCGGGCTTCGTCCACCGCGTATTGGATCAGCGGACGGTCCACCAGCGGCAGCATCTCCTTGGGGATGGATTTTGTGGCGGGCAGAAAACGGGTTCCCATGCCGGCAACGGGGAAAACAGCTTTGCGAATATGTGTCATTGGATACCTCTTGAAGTGTGGGATCAGTAAGCGCCGCGGCCGGAAATCACCGCGCCGAAGGTTCTGAGGATGAGCTGGAGGTTCAGCTTAAGCGAGCGCGCCTGAATGTAGCTGAGGTCCATTTCGATCATTTCCTTGAAGCCGACAGAGGCCCTGCCCGACACCTGCCAGACACCGGTGATGCCCGGTTTGACTTGCAGGCGCCCAAGCGCCCGGGGCGGGTAATCTGCAACTTCGCTCGGCAGTGCCGGGCGGGGGCCGACCATGGACATTTCGCCCCGCAGCACATTGAACAATTGCGGCAGCTCATCAATGGAGGTCCGGCGCAACCAGCGGCCGACACGGGTGATCCGCGGATCTTGGCGCGACTTAAAGCAGAGACCGCCCCGGTCTGAGACGTTCAGTATCTCCGCCCGCCGGGTTTCCGCATCTGCCGTCATCGAGCGGAACTTGAACATGGTAAAGGTCTTGCCGTTCAGCCCGACCCGCGTCTGTTTGAAAATCGCCGCTCCCTTGCTATCTGCCCTTACTGCAAGCGCTGCCAGCAGCAGCAATGGTGACAGCAGCAAAAGCGCCGAAAGTGCAACTGTGATATCGAGTGCGCGCTGCTGGACGTCGGCGAGGCGCTTCTGCCGCAGCGCTGCCAGCCCCGCATGGGCCAGGAAGCTAAGGTTACCGGTCAGGTAGCGGCGTGCCATCCGGCGCGGCTCCATCGCCAGCCGCCAAACCCACTCCATCCTTGCCGCCCTGACCAGTTCCGGCGCCCGTGTAACCGAGCCGGACAGAAAATCGAACAGCGCGCCTACCCCAAGGGTGAGGTCGGCCTTCAGGTCACCTGCATTGCGGTGCAGCCAAAGTTCCTGCATTGGCACGCCAAGCGCGACCAGCACGATGTCGGCACCGCTTTCGTTGATGTCCGCGACAACGGCCCTGGTGTCCTGTGCTCCCGTATACCCATCACGGGTGCCAGCAATGCGCAGGCCGGGAATATCATAGACCAACCGCCCCGCGGCTGCATCCGCAACTCCCGGCCGCCCGCCGAACAGGTAGACCGATTTGCCCAAGCTGGCCGCACGCTGCAACAACTGCGGCACAAAGTCGGTGCCGTTCAAATTGGCCGTCAGCGAATGACCGGTGAACTTTGCCGCCAGTTCAACGCCAATGCCATCAGGCAGCAGGAGATCCGCCCCGGCGACTGCCTCCGAATATTGCGGGTCGCGGCGTCGGATATTACAGCAATGCGCGTTCATGAAGAACACGCGCCGGCGGCCAGGCGACAGCAGCTTGGCAACAGCCTGTTCAGCGCTGCTGTCAACCAGATTGAAGTCCAGAGCAGGCAAGTAAACTGTGTTCAGGCGGCGGGGGTTGACCGCAAGGCCAGCCCCGAAGTTGGAAGAGGAATACGCAAGTGTCATCTGCTAAGTCCTTGAGCTGTCGTTGGTTGCTCTCAGGCTGTTGCAGGCGGCCCTGCCTCTCAACGGAGCGGGCGGACAGGTTGCTGGTCCGATGGCATCCCAGGCTTGCCTTGCGGCGTGCAGACCTACCCGCCCGGATCAGAACCTATCCAAATGCTTACCAAGCTGCGGCGGATACGCACGAATTTTGCCGTGCAAGCGCCGCATTCACGCGGTACGTGTAGTGGAAGGGATCAAGGAGCATGTTATGAGAGTATTGATTGCCGACGACCACGACCTGCTGCGCGACACGCTTGTTCTGTTCCTGGAGGGGCAAGGGTCCATCAAGACCAGCACCGCGGCGGATCTGGATCAGGCATGCAAGCTGATCGAGACCGAAGATCCCTTTGATCTGATCCTGCTGGATCTGAATATGCCCGGCATGAACGGGCTGGCGGGCCTCAAGCGGGCGATGGCCATGAGAAACGGACAGCGGGTTGCCCTGATGTCGGGAGCAGCTACACGCCAGATCGCGGAACAGGCGCTGGAGGCCGGCGCCGCCGGGTTTGTGCCAAAGACCCTGCCGGCGAAATCAATGATCAATGCAGTCAAGTTCATGGCGATGGGGGAGCAATATGCCCCCATTGATTTCATGACCGCGGCGGACCCGGAAACGGACCACCCCCTGGCGGAAAAACTCTCGCCGCGCGAGCTTCAGGTTCTGAAAGGCCTGACAGAGGGCAAGTCCAACAAGGAAATCGCCCGCGATCTGGACATTACAGAACCCACCGTGAAGCTGCATATGAAAACGCTGTACCGGAAGCTGGAAGTGGCAAACCGCACCCAGGCAGCACTGGCCGCGCGCGAGGCCGGACTGTTCTGACTGCCTGCAAGGGGTGCAGTACAGAAACCTACTCCATCGGATAGCTGCGAATACGGTTGCGCATCGGGATAGCCTTGCGCGCACGCGCGGCGGGAAAGGCGTCAGCATAGTCTCTGGTTGAAGGAGACTGACATGCTGCAGAAACTTGCCGGAAAATTTAATGCTCCGCGGCGGCTTTGGCGCGGCATCTCCCTCCGCCGCATCATCGTCGGCGGGCGCTTGGGCGACACCAGCCGCATCCGCCGCTATCTGGCATTCTTGCTGCTTGGGCTGGCACTGATCTGGGCACCGATCAACGGATACCTGCAAACCGCACCCCTTGCCTTCAAATCGCATGCCTCGCTCATCCTGCCCGGCTCAGGTGCCTCGGCCTCGTTGAACCTCAATGGCATCGGTCAGGCGTCCTCCTATGCCAATTCCGCCTTTGCCAGCAACTCCGTCAGCCCGACCGAAACCTACAAGCGCTTGATCGGTGCCGACCGTATCCTTGCCGCGGCTGCCGCCGCAATGGGACTGACCCGCCGAGACTTCGGTAAACCGCGGATCCGGCTGGTGGATCAGACCAGTCTCATCCACGTGGAGATGACGGGCCCCAGCGCAGAAAACGCCCAGCAGCGCGGCAATGCTCTGCTGCAGGCTTTCTTTGATGAACTGGACGCGCTGCGCAAGGATGAGCAATCCACCCGCGAAGACAGCGGTCTGGCCGCCATTGATGACTACCAGCGGTCGGTTGCTCTCACCCGCTTTGATATCGAGAAACTGCAACAGTCTTCCGGGCTGCTGTCAGGGGATGAATTCGATGCGATGGTCGAAGATACCCGCGAACTGGAAGGCCGGGTCGAGGACCTGGCAGGCGAGCTCGAGGAAAAGGCGCAAAGCGTCGCCGCGCTCGAACGCACGCTTGGCATTCCCGCCGCCGCCGCGGCAGCAACCCTGAAAGTCTATGCCGATGCTGATTTCCTGGCCCTTATCGAGGAAAGCGGTGCGCATGCAGCAAAACTGGCCGAGTCCCGCGCCTCCTATGGCGAGGGGCATCCGAAGGTCCAGACCGCCCGCGCCGCCCAAGCCGCGGCAGAAAGCAGCGCAATGGAACGGGCCACAGCTGTCACCGGCATCGGCCTGCAGCAGCTTGCGCTTCTTGATCTGGCCCCGGACGGGGCGCGCGCGGAACTGCTGGCGCAGCTTGTGCGCATGGACGCAGGGCGCATGGGCACGGCCCGGCAGTATCAGACCCTGTCACAGCGGCTGGTGTCGGAGCGGACCCGGCTGCAGCAACTGTCTGCCAGCGCGGCGCGGCTAAAGGATCTGCAGCGCGACTTTTCCGTCGCCGAAGCGGTGTTTGCTTCTGCCATAGCCCGTGCCCAATCGACGAAATCGGATGTTTATGCTTCCTACCCGCTGGTTCAGGTGCTTGAAAACCCGTCCCTTCCGGAACGCCCTTCTTCGCCGGACCGGAAGATCGCCTTTGCCGCGGGGGCCGCGGCCACCTTTATGCTGCTGATCGCGCTGGTGCTGGGCTGGATCAGATCCGCAGTCATCAGCCGTCTTCTGGCCGCGCCCAAGGCGGCCCAAGCATGACCCCGCAGAACCCGGCGGAGCGGATAATCTACCGCTCCATGGCTCTGACCTGGCCCTTCTACGCTGTTGGCGCGCTATACGTCGTCGGTCCTGTTCTTGCCTGGGTTCTCGGCGCGCTGGCGGTGCTGGCACTCTACCTAGGCCCGGCGTTCCGGCCCGACCTGCGTGCAACCGGTCCGGTTCCGGTGCTGATCTGGGTTTGGATCATCGGCATGGCCATTATGCTGGTGGCCCTGTGGATCGGGCACCTCGACTGGGGGCTCGGCCTCAAGAAAACAATCAAGTCATCGATCGGCTGGGCCAAGGGCTGGGCGCTGCTGGCGTTGTTCCCGCTGGTTGGCGCGGTGCTGCCAATCCGCCGCGAGGTTCTGATCCGCGGTCAGTGCGTGATCGGGGCCTGGACGCTGGCGCTGGCACCGGTCCTGTTGGCAGCGCCCTATCTTGGCCTACCGGAACAGATCTTCACGTCACCGTTGAAGGCAGTTGGCGGGCCGGGTCCGGAGTATTTCAGCGTCTACCTGTTCACTTATGATCCGGCCAGTTGGACACCCCGTTGGCAATTCTACGCCCCCTGGTCCCCCTTTGCGGCCCTGCTGGGCGTCATCATGGTGCTGTTTGCACTGGAAGAAAAAAACCAAAAGTGGATGCTGGCCGGTGTGGCCGCTGGGGTCCTGATGATTTTGGCGTCAAAGTCTCGAATGGGTCTGGTAGGGCTGGTGGCCTGCACCGTTGCGCCGCGCATGATGCCCCTGATCCTGCGCGGCTGGGCCTGGCATGTAACGGCAGGGCTGACCGCCTCATTGGCAATCACCGGCGGAACCTTGGCGGCGCTGGCCGCGGATGCGGTGGCCGCTTTCAAGGGTGCCCGGGCAGACAGCACCCGGGTCCGCGAAACATTGCAGCGGATCGCCAGTGAACGCTGGCAGACCGAAGCCTTCTGGTTTGGACACGGCACGGTACAGCCCGGGTCCCATGCCGTGGAATACATGCCCATCGGCAGCCATCACACCTGGTACGGACTGCTGTTTGTCAAGGGGGCTGCCGGGTTTGCTGCCCTTGTTGTTCCGCTTGTTTGGCACATCGGCGTTGTCATGGCGGATGCAGCAAAACACACGCGAGGCCGCCTGCCGCTGGGAATACTCATGACAATGCTGCTGCTCTCATTCGGTGAGAATATTGAAATCGAAGCCTATATGCTTTGGCCAGGCCTGATCCTGCTGGGCGTGCATCTTCGCGAAGCTGGAGCGGCTTAGGCTCAGGACCCATTGATTTCCGTTTGGCCGCGTGATTCACGGTGCTCAAAACGAGCGGTGAACATGTCTGACCTTTTCTGGCTGAGCGACGAGCAGATGGCGCGTCTGCAACCTTTCTTTCCGAAGTCGCATGGTAAGCCTCGGGTTGATGACAAGCGGGTTTTGAGCGGGATTATCTTCATCAACCGCAACGGGTTAAGGTGGCGCGATGCCCCTGCAGCCTATGGCCCGCACAAGACTCTCTACAGCCGCTGGAAGCGCTGGAGCGAGAAAGGCATCTTCGCTCGGATGATGGCGGGTCTGGCCGCCGGGCACGGCGAAGAACAGACCGTGATGATTGACGCTACCTGTCTCAAAGCCCACCGCACAGCGACCAGCATGGCCGCGAAAAAGGGGGGGCGCGGCCGCCTGATCGGTCGAACCAGGGGTGGTATGAACATCAAACTGCACCCATCTGCGACAGCCAGGGGCGCCCGCTCGACCTTTTCGTTACAGCCGGTCAGGTGAGCGGCTACATCGGCGCGCGGGCATAGCTTTGCGGCCTGCCAAACGTCAAATGGCTGCTCGGGGATCGGCATGCTGGCTTTGAAAGAGAGCGGGGCGGTGAAAGGGCGCAGAGGCAACCCGGCGCCAATCTATCCCTTCAAACAGGGCTTCGAACTGGGCCTTCGTCAGGGTCATTGTCCCATCCGGAAATTTGGGCCAGTTGAAACCAGCGCCTTCGATGCGCTTGTAGATCAGAACCAGGCCAGTACCGTCCCACATAAGCACCTTGATCTTGTCACGCCCCTTGGAGCGGAACACGAAGAAGGCACCTGAAAACGGATCGAGTTCGAAGTTGCTCATGACGTAGTTGGCGAGGCCATCAAAGCCCTTTCGGAAATCGACAGGCGTGGTCGCCAGATAAATCTTGAATCAGTTTGACGGCGCGATCATGAGGTCAGGCCGGCAACCCGAATGAGTTTCATTAAGTCGGCTTCGGGTGCCCGCTGTATCTGGTACGGTTGTCGCCAAGGGGCTGTTTCCGGTTTTCCGAGTCCTGCTGCTTCGCTTTTGCTTTCTAGAGCTTGTTTGCTGCGGAGCGTAGCACCGATGTAGCACCGACTGGATACCACAAACGCAAGGAACCACCCGAAGGTGGCTTCAATGGTCCGATTTTATTAAGGAATTTTTGGTTGCGGGAGCAGGCAACCGCCGTATCCTACCTGCCCTCTCCGCAATCATATAAACGCATAATAGCGTACGGCCTCAAAAGGCGCCTATTTGAGACATTCCGCTACGGTCTTGCTTTTGTCGGGGCAATCCTCTCGGCGTTGTTCTCAAAGCTGCGTCGTCATGACCAGTCAGAAGCAATATCTGCGATAACGTCTATCTGCCTTGCTTCGTCTCTGATTTGCGGAGTTTGGTGGATGGCAAAAGGCGCGGGCATGCCAAAGCATATCCGGCCTTAGCCTTCCGGCCTGCGTTGTCACCGCAGAAATCTTACGGCCGCGTTCCACAACACAGGCAACCCTTGGGGCCGACAGAAGTTGCAGAAGATTTGATAGGCGCAGCCGGCCCCGCCCGGCAGGAACAACCGCTCTTCACTTCAACCGCCTGCTTTAGAGAACAACAACGGCGCCGCCGACCAGCAGCACGGCATTGAGCATGCCCCACAGCGTCATCTGGAAATGCGTGTTCTGACCGCCTTCGTGCCCGAACCAGTAGCAAAACCAGTTTCCGACGATCAGAAACCCGCACCAAGTCGCGGTAAACATCAAGGTTCCAGCCAGCCCAAGGGCAATGGCCGTGTCCTGGGCCATCTGTCCGGCGGCGGACATGGCAAGCGCGGCTGACCCGGCCCAGAGCGCGGCGGTGGCCGCGAGTTCCCACGAGACAATGAGCCGGAACAGGATCCGGCGCACCTTGGCGCTGGTAATCCGGCGATGGGCGACAAAGCGGTAGGCCTCCGGGTACTCCTCCCGCATGCGGGTCATGTCCATGACCTCGGCGGTGTAGGTTTCATTCAGAAAGGGATGTAGAAGGTTTTCCAGCGCGCCGATTGTCAGCCAAGCGGCCATAAAGGCAACGCTGACGGCCTGCGCGGCCAATACGGTGGTTTCCAGCAATGCTCTGCTCTCCGCTACTGTCTGCCCGCCGAATCCAGCCGGCGGGCAGAGTGTTCAAAGGTCAGGCTTCCCAGTACATGTACTGCGGGTAAAGCTCGTTGGAGATGTGGACCGCGGCCCCCTTAAGATTGCTCTTGGAGTGGTTGTAGAGCGACCGCCAGTAGGGCTGAATGATGACGCCTTCATCCACCATGATCTGTTCGAGCTTAGCCATGATCCTGCTGCGAGCCGCCGGGTCGGCGGTTGCCAGAGCCTGTTCGACCAGAGCGTCGAACTCGGCATTGGCAAATCCAGACTCGTTCCAGCCTTGGCCGCTCCGGTAGGCCAGCGCAAGTGTCTGGATGCCCAGCGGGCGGTGGTTCCAGTTGGTGACCGAAAACGGGTATTTCGCCCAATCGTTCCAGAATGTCGCAGTAGGATAAACCTTTCGTCTGACTTTGATGCCTGCATCGCGCAGCTGCGCGGCGATAGCATCGCCCGTTGCCTTCCAGAACGCGGAATCGAGCGAGATCAGTTCATGCTCGAAGCCCGCCATGCCAGCCTCTTCCAGCAGTTTCATGGCACCTTCGGGGTCACGCACCGGCGCGCCGATATCTGCATAGTCGGGATGCACCGGTGACACATGGTGGTTCTCTGCCGCACGGCCTTGGCCGCCATAGGCGATTTCCAGCACCACCGCGTTGTCCACCGCCATTGCCAGCGCCCGGCGCACCCGCGCATCGGCATAAATGGCCGTGCCATCCACCTCGGTAGTCTGGTTGCAGCGGGCCAGAACCGTGGCCGCAGTGGTGACTTCATGCTTGGTCCAGCCGTCCAGCGAGTCGAAGGACGCGATGTAATCACCTTCGGTGTCGAAGTTGACGTCGTATTCATCGGCGTCGGCACCGGCAAAGAACGCAGCCGGGTCGGCGCCCAGGTCGAGAAATTCGACCCGGTCCATGTAGGCGCCGTTGCCGGCGTTCCACCAGGTGTGGTCCGGGTTGCGCACCAGTGCGGCACTGTCGCCGGTACTGTAGAATTCCGGCAGATAAGGGCCGGTGCCGATCGGATTGTCCAGCATCGTGACCTCGTCGAACGAAGAATGCACGATGGCGGCCGGGTAGTCGGCAAAGCCGGCGATCAGCGAAATATCCGGTTGCGGCAGTTTCAGCCGCACGGTGTGGCTGCCTGTCACTTCGACCGCATTTGGCAGCAGTTTTTTTGTTTCCGGGTCGATGATCACCTGCAGCTTGCCGGCCATGGCATTGCCCTCGACGGTGCCGTCGCAGAAGCGGGCGATGTTGGCCGCAACATCTTCGGCAGTGAAGGGGTCGCCGTTGTTCCAGGTCACACCCTCGCGCACATGAAGCACGTATTCGGTGGCATCATCGCTGATCTCCCAGCTCTCCAGCAGCACCGGGGTGAACGTACCGTCCGAATTATACTGCACCAGGTATTCCAGCCAGCCGCGGGTAAAAGTTGCTAGGGAGTTGAAGTCGAACTTGCGCGGGTCGCGCATTGCCACGAGTTGCTGCTGAATGCGGGCGGTGCCGCCCATTTGCGCGTTGACCGCGGCCTGTACGGGCGCAGTCAGGCCCATCATCGCATAGGCGGTTGCGGCAGTTGCACCAAAGGAGCACGCCGTTGCCAGGAATTCCCGGCGGCTGACAGGATCAGCTCCGAGGCAGCGGGCCTGCTGGGTGAGTGAATCCGGCAGCGGTTTTCCTGTGCTAGTTAAATAGGTCATTGTTTCCCTCTCTGTTGTGCCGTGAGGCTGGCCGATAGCGCTCTGCGGCGCAGTTTTGCGCTGGCCGGGAAAGCGCCCGCCCAGCGCGAGATTTAGGCAGGCATGCGGATGCTGCCGATCCCGTCGTCCTCTGTCACCGACGCGCAGATGCTGGACAGGGTGCGTGGCTGTTCGTAGGGCCAGGGCGTGCCGCGGTGCAGCACCGCGCGCTGATCCCAAATCAGCACATCGCCTACAGCCCACTGATGAGAATAGGTAAATTCCGGCTGCGTGCAGAACGCCATCAGTTCATCCAGAAGCGCCTGGCTTTCGGTCTCGCCATAGCCGTCGACCTTGAAGGCATGGCTGGCGATATAGAGCGCCTCTCGCCCATTGACCGGGTTCGGCCAGACCGCGTTCCAATGCTGGTCGGGCCATTTGTTGAACATCGGCAATTCAGCCAGCTCAGGAGAAATCTTTCGCCGGGAATGGCTATAGCGGTGCCAGATGCCGCGGCCGCGGATCTTTGCCTTCAGCGCCTCCGGCATCGCCGCCCAGGCTGCCCGGGTGCTGGCCAGTTCCGTTGCGCCGCCTTCGGTGGTGACAACCCGGCCGATCAGAATGTTGGTCAATGCCGGTGTGGGCAGAAAGGTGCTGTCCGAATGCCACAAAAAGTTGGACTTGAGGTTCAGCGTGTGCAGATCCATTTCGCCCGACGTGGAACCGTCCTTTTGCACGTTGGAGACCTCGGGCACCTCAAATTTCTCGCCTGGTTTCCGCTCATCCGCCTTGCGGTCCTCGATCGGGCCAAAGAGCTGCGCTAGCGCCATATGCTCTGCGTTGCTTATGTCCTGCGCCCGGAACAGCAGCGCTGAATGCTCTTCGAACAGCGCGCGCAGCTTGGCGAAATTTTGCCCCGCGCTGACGTCGGAAAGGTTCATTCCGCTCACTTCGACACCAAAGTTCGGCGTCAGCAGTTTTGTCTGAATGGTCGTCATCTCGGGTCTCCTCAGCCCTTTGCCTTTGCTTCGATTTCCTCAGCGGAGAGGTGTTTCACCTTCTCCCAGGCCCGTGACTTGCCAGGGTTCAGCAGTCCCTTGGGGTCCATGCGCTTTTTCCACGCGAGGTGCCGGTAGTCGGCGTTCTTCAATCCACCGCCCTCGACGAAATAGGTATGCGCGTCTGCTACGCTGTGTCCGTGCTGCTCGTAGATGCTGTTGATTTCGCGCAACCGCACCTCGTCCGAGAACCAGATGATCGGCAGATCAAAGGCGGCGATCCTGCCGTCCAGCCGGGCAAACTCATGGTGCTGCCAGACGTCATCACCCAAAGCCGCGCCCGCGGCGGCAACCGCATCCGCGTCCGACGGATCCGGCACCCCGATCTGCTGATACGTGGCCGAGCGGTCCGCCTTCAGCACCTGCAGGGTCGTATGGTTATACGCGAACTCAAAAACATGCGGCAGCTTTGCCGCCTGCCGCTCGGCATCACTCATCGCCAGATCCAGATGGCCGCCCTGCGCCGCAATGAGCGCGCGCAAGGCATCCATATCCTCCGCCGGGACAAGCGAGACCAGCAGGTGCCTGCCCTCCCGCAGGTGCCCTTTGAGGCGCGGGAAGTAGTCAACGATCCGCGCCTCAACTGTGCTGGCCAGCTTGCAGCCGATGTCCGGCGCAGCCGCCAGCGCATAGCCCGCGGCATAGCAGTCTCGGTAGCTGTCGAAGGTGGCCATGCAGCCGACCCAATTGCGGTGGGGCACCGTGCGCAGGGTGACTTCGGTGATTACGCCGTTCAACCCCCAGGCGTGGTGGATCTGCAGCGCCGCTTCGGCGTCAAAAGCATGCTCCTGCGGCTCTGCTTCCAGCGACAGCGCCTTGAGCTGGATAATATTGCCCTTTTCCCGCAGGGCGCCGTTGGCGATCGACCCGATCCCGGCCGATCCGCCGGCCACGAAGCCGCCGATAGTGGCAATGTCCTGGGTCGAAGGGAACATCGCCATTTCCCAGCCCTGCTCAATCAGAGCAGCGTTCACATCGGCCATCAGCGCCCCGGCTTCGGCCCGCACATAGCCCTCGCCGATTTCGAGGATGCGGTTCATTTTCGTGGTCTCGATGACTAGCCCGCCCTTCAGCGGCACCGCCTGACCGTAATTGCCGGTGCCGCCGCCGCGCAGGGTGACCGGAACATCCGCCTCAAAGGCGCGCTGCAGGCAGTGGCGCATTTCATCCGGGGTCTTGGGCACCGCAACCAGATCGCCAAAGCACTTCTTCAGCTGTGCATTCAGAACCGGACTGTACCAGAAAAAGTCGCGCGAGCGTTTCTTCACAAGCACCGGCTCGTCAATCACCTCCACCGGCGACAGGCTGTCGGCAAATGCGGCCCAATCGGTGCGGGGGTGTTCCAGCGGCATCTCTGTCATTGTTGTTCTCCTTGCAAGGCCTCGGCCAGAGGTTGCGGGGCAGCACGGCTGCCCAGAATGTCCGTGACCGAGAGAGCGTCGAACAGCTGCAGATCCCCGATTGCAGCCCCGTCGACGGTTACGGGCGCAAGGCCAAGCGCCTTGCGGGCGCCGGTGGTGATCATCGGAAGATGGCGGCCAAAAGGCGGGTCCAGATGCGCGGCCAGTGCCGCCAGCGAGAGGGTCGCCAGCGGATCGTGGCTGCCCAACGGGCAAAATGCGTCACGCACGTTGTCGGTGCCCAGCACCACATTGACCCCGGCGGCCTGCAATTCATGGATTCGGGTCAACCCGCGGCGGTCCGGGGTGCCTGCGCTGCGCCCTTGCAGGTACAGGTTGGTGGCGGGCAGTGCTGCCACCGAAATCCCCGCACGGACCAGCTTCTCCGCGATACGCTGCACGTCTTCATCGGTGTGATTCATCAGGCTGCAGGCATGACCGCACAGAACCGGGCCCTGGAAACCCGTTTTCAGCGCCGCATCGGCGATCATCTCCAATCCGTCGAGACCGGGCGCAAGGCCCTCGTCGACGTGAAAATCCAGCGCAAGCCCGGCTTCCTCCGCGGCGCGGAAGGTGTTGAGAATGCCGGCCTGCCGCTCAGGCTGGCCCAGCACAAAGGCGCCCAGAACGCCGCCGCTTTGAGCCACTCGGCGGGCGCAGGCACGGGCATAGCTGATGTCGGCCATCATGTCGGCACCGGTCAGCGCCGCCCGTTGCAGGATCACCCCTGCCGGGGCCTCTTCCTTCAGTTCCCGCAGGATGTCCCAGGCTAATGGTGCAGCCGCCGGGTCCGGGCTGATAGCCCAATCGACGTGCGTGCGCACTGTGGCACAGCCTGCCGACAGCAGCTCCTGCAGCCCGCGACCCGCCCGCCGGCGGATGTCTTCGGCTGTCCATATCCTGCGGTCCTGCGCCTGTGCGGCGATTGCATCACCCAGCCCGCCGCCGATCCCCTGCATCCGGTCAATGGTGTGGCATTTGTCGAGATGCACATGCGGCTCGGTGAATTTGGGCAGCACCAGCCGAGAGGGCTGTGCAGTGGCCGGTTCAAGTCCAGCCGCCCGTCCGTCCCGCAGCACAAGGTCCCCCGCCAGGCAATCGCCGTACAACTGCCCGCCGAACCGGTCTGCCGCAGCGATCAGTGTAGCCGGGATAAGCACACCGGGCAGGCGCGCATCTGCAGGAAGGGTATCCCTCATGAGCCGTTCCTGTGATCAAAGCGGGCAAACTCCGCAAGAAACAGCGCGAAGTTGCGTCCGGCAGAGGCCAGCATCGCCTCCCCCTTCGCCGCGGTGGCCGCGGAGGCATCGCCGCACACCCCCTCGGGGTTCAGATCGCCGGCAATCCAGCCCGGCGCAGCCGGCTGGCCGGTTAGTCCGATAAAACGGAAATTCCCGGCCCAGTCCTCCATTGCGGTGCGGAAATTCTTTGCCTTGCCCATGTCCACCAGATCGGGCCGGGCGGCCAGCATCGCCGAAGTCTCACTGTCGCCCGCGTGCAGGTCCACTGCATAGGCGCCGGGTTCGAAAAGACCCTCCGATTCAGCAAAGCCCGACCATGAGCAAACGGCCACGATCAGATCGTGGCTGATGCGCAATTCACGCGCTGCCACCTGCAGCAGCGCGGTATTGCCGCCATGCCCGTTGAACAGCACCAGCCTGGCCACCCCTGCACGAGCCACCGAGGCACCGATGTCACGCAGCACCGCCAGCAGCGTCTCCGGTGACAGGCTCAGCGACCCGGCAAAGCGGTCGTGCTCGTTGCTCTTGGTGATAGTCAGCGCGGGCAGCACCAGAACCGATTGCTCAGGGCTGAGATCCGCCAGCATCAGCCTAACCGCCGCCTGCGTCAGGTCCGTATCGACCGACAGCGGCAGATGCGGTCCATGCTGCTCGGTCGCGCCCAGCGGCAGCACCGCCACGCAATCCGCCGGCAAAGCCTGGAAATCCGGCGCCTTCAGCTCAGCCCAATGTCCCTGAACGCTCATGCCGCCTGCCCCAGAAAACTGTCAAGAAACCCGTTGAACCAGCGCGCCTGCTCCGCATCATGAGCCGCCATAAGCCGGTTCTGGGATTGCACGTCCTGAACCCCGGGTCGCCCGTAAACATGCGCTTTGCTGTCCTGCCAGCGGCGGAAGCCGGCCGGTGTCACTTCGGCGTGGAACTGGAAGCCAAAGACGTCTTCGCCATAGCGGAAGGCCTGGTTCGGGTATTCAGAATTTCCGGCAAGCCGGACCGCCCCCTCGGGCAGGTCAAATGTGTGGTAGTGCGCCTGGGTGACAACCAACGGTGCCTCCAGGAACTCTCCGGCCTCCTCAGCGGGTTCAACCGGGTAATAGCCGAACTCGAAGAATTCCCGCTCCGGCGCCCCCGCCCAAGCGCCAAGATGATAGGCGATCTGCTGGCACCCCTGGCAGATACCGAGCAGCGGGATGCCTTTCTCCAGGCACTGCGCGATCCAGCGGTCTTCCTCCAGCAGGAACGGGTATTTTTCCCTCTCAAAGACGTCGAACAGACCGCCGTAGATCACCGATGCCGCGACCTCGCCCACATCATCCAGGCGGTCGCCCGCAAAAGGTTTCCGGGTCACGGCCTCATAGCCGTTCGCCGCCAGCCAGGTAACCACACGGTCGTCGGCCGGCTCATCGCCATGGCGCACCAAAAGGACACGCGGTGCCATATTCCCCCTCCTTCAGAGAATTGGTTTTGCGTGGCCCTGATGTTGATCTGTGCCAGAGAGTGTTTTTAGGCTTGCAAACTCTTTTCCCTCTTGCAAGCCTTTTAAGCGACCGGAAAAAAGGACATGAAATGAAAGCCTTAAACCCAACCACTATTCGGCCGCCTTTCGCCGCCTATGCGCATGGCACTGAAATTCCGGCGGGGAAACGGGTCATTGTGACCTCGGGGCAGCTTGGCATTCGGCCGGATGATTCGATCCCCGAAAGCAGCTATGATCAGGCCCTCGTCTGCTTCGAAAACATCACGGAAATCCTGCGCGAGGGGGATATGAGGCCCGGTGATACCGCCCATATCTCCGCCTATGTCACCAGCCGCGAACACATGGCCGGCTACATGCGCGCGCGGGATGAATTCCTGGCTGGAACCGGGCGGATCCCCAGCTCAACCCTGCTGATCGTTTCCGGGTTCACACGCGAAGAGTTCAAGGTCGAAGTAGAGGTCATCGCCGCGAAGTAGGCAGGTCTGCTCGTGGCCTAGGAGCATGATGTGGACCGAAGCCCGCTCTGCTGAAAGGCCGCGCCCGGCGCCAGGCGGGGTCATTCTGGCAATTTTGTCCCGGCTGCCTCCGAGACCTTCCTCCAGGCAAGCTTCCGCTTGATCGTGGAAACGCTGATACCGGTCGCATCGGCGGCCTTTTGAATACTGCCCGCGCGGGCTACCTGATCGTGCAGCAGATCAGCCTCAAAGGCCCGAACCCTGTCGCGCACTTCTTCGGCTGGCACCCGGCCTGACATCCCACCCAGCGGGATCACCGGATTTGTCGCTCCGGCAAAGGCGGCTTCAACCATGGCCGCTGATATGCGTGCCTCCTCCCCGGTGACAACCATCCGCTCGACCATGGTCCGCAGCTCCCGCACGTTGCCCGGCCAGGTCCAGCGCGCCAAACGGTTAATTGCCGCGCGGTCAAAGTATTTTTCCGCACCGTGCAGCTTGTTGAAAGCTTCCAGGAAATGCTGCACAAGCCCGGCAATGTCCGCGACGCGGTCTTGCAAAGGCGGAATGCATATCTCAGCAACTGCAAGGCGGTAGTACAAATCTTCACGGAATCTGCCCGCGTTAACCATCGTGCTCAAATCGCCGCGGCTGGTTGCGATCAACCGCAGGTCCCTGCCTTCGCGGCCAGGGCGTGATTTTCCTGTACGCAGCCAAGAGGACAGCCTTTCCTGAACCCGCGGCGGCATCAGGTCGACCCGCTCCAAGATCATGGTGCCGCCAACTGCCCGCGCCAGCAGACCCTCGTCACGGCCAGCCTCGGCTGCCTCCTTGCCGAACAGCTCCTCCATAACCGCGGCTTCCGGTAAGCCGCCAAATCCGAAGCGCAGCAGCCGCTTGCGGCTGCGCTTGCTGTAACGGAAGATCAAATCCGCGAGCTTGCGTTTGCCAACACCCGACGGGCCGCTGATAAGCACCGCCGCATCTGTGCGCGCCACCCGCATCGCAAGACGGACGGTCTCCTGCATGTCCTCGCTGGCCCAGAACAACTCTCCATCCTGCGCCGCGTTCTCGCGGATTTCCCGCAACTCGCTTTCGTAGTTTCGGATCTCCTGTTCAGCAGCCGTCAGCTTACCCTGCATTTCAATCAGCTCAGTCGTGTCGCGCGAATTGATGATGACCCGCCGCACCGTGCCGTCCGGCGCCATCAGCGGGATGCCGGTGGCCAGTACCTTGCGCCCGGATTTCGTTGTTTGCAGCGCGGTTTGGCGCTTTTTGGTGGTGATGATCTTCCAGGTGATCAGCGGATCGAGATACCCCTCGCGTTCCAGTTTGCTGGCGTCGCGCCCCAGGAAGTTGCGCGCGCTCAGGCCGTAACAGCGCTCGAAACCGGCGTTCATCCACAGGGTGCGTCCCGCCCCGTCCGCGACGTAGATGCCATCAAAGCAGTTTTCAAAGATTTCGACGAAATCGTCGAAATTGTCCTGCAGCGCCTTCAGCCCTTCGTCGGTGGCCGAGACGAACCAGCTAGGCAGGAAATAATGCTCCACCGCAGTGTCGCGCCGGACGCTGGCTACGCAAAACACCGAGGCGTTGATGGTGATCCAGGCCGGCGCCTGCTCCGCCCCGTCGCGGCGGCGCAGATCCTCCAGCTCCGGATATCGGTCGGCGAGTTCAGACAGCGTCGTCAGCCCGCCGTCAAACAGGCTGCGCAGCATCCGGTTGGCATAGGTGATCCGCTCCCCCTGCAGCCTGAGCACCCCAAAGGGCAACATGTCCAGAATATCCGATTCGCGTTTCATGCCAGTGCCTCCCGAGCCCGACTTGGTGTCATTTTTGATATCATATAGGTTCAATTTTGACACCAATCACTTGCGCCAGTCAGACGAAAGCTCCGCAAGCCACTAATAAATAAAGGATAATATTTCTGCCTCCTGCCCCGGTTCAGCAGCGGCCCCGCCGCCCCGCAGCCGTAGCCTTGAAGCTGAGACATCAGGAGGAACAAGTGACTAATATCATCGAAACCGACGTTCTCGTCATAGGAGAAGGCAGCGCAGGCCAGGTCGCGGCCCTGGCAGCAAGCGAAGCGGGCGCCGATGTTGTCCTGCTGTTCAACGGGCAGGCCTCTTCGACCGCGATCTCCACCGGCTTCCTGACCTATGCCGCGCATGACGGCTTCCCGAAGGAGGAGGTCTTTGATGCCATGTCCGACGTGACCGGCAAGGGGCTGTGCGACACCGCCCTGCTGCGTCGGCTGGTGGATGAGGCGCCCGCCGAAATGGGCGCGATCATCGAAAAATACAGCATCCCCGTCGACCGCGCCCCGCGCGGCTACCGGGTGCGGCGGTCCACCGGAATGCGCGGCAAAGACATCCTGGACGAATCCTACGGCAGCGACGGTGCGGAAGACATGACCGGGCTGATGATGGAGTTCTCCTCCACCCACGGCACGGCGCTATTCTCGCAACTGCGCAAGGCGGTCAAATCCAGCAGCGTGCGCCGGATCAAGGGCAGCGCCTTGTCGCTGCACCGCGAGGGACCCAGCGTCTGGGCCGATCTGGACGGCTCTCCAGTGAAAATCGCCGCCCGGGCAGTGATCCTGGCCACCGGCGGGATGCAGGGCGTCTATGAGTTCACCGACACCCCGCAGAACCTCTTGGGCGACGGCCAATCGATGGCGCTGGAAGCGGGTGCCGAGCTGGTCGACATGGAGTTCATCCAGTTCTACCCGCTGGCGGTGAACGAAGAAGGCGCACCCGCGATCTTCCTCTACCCGGACTACCCTTCCACCGCCAAGCTGGTGAATTCCGACGGCGAGGACCTGATCCTGAAACACATGGGCCCCGGCCAGTCGGCGCTGGCCGCGCTGCACAACTGGGACTTCCTCAGTTTCATCATCCAGTCGGAGATCATCGAGGGGCGCGAGGTCTTCATCGACTTCCGCGAAACCCAGGACGCCGAATGGGCGCCGGACTCGCTGACCGCGACCTTCCTGTCCAAACACGTGCCGGATTACCGCGAGCGCCCGGTCCGGATCTCGCCCTCGTCGCACTACACCATCGGCGGCGTGCGGGTGGACACCGACGGTCAAACTTCGATCCCCGGCGTCTATGCGGTGGGCGAGGTGGCCGGCGGTTTGCACGGCGCCAACCGCCACGGCGGCACCGCGCTGGTCGAGGCGATGACCTATGGCGCCATCTCCGGCCGCCACGCGGCCACCAATCTGCAGCCGCGTTCCAACATGGCGCGTTCCACCGACAATCCGCCCCCAACCCGGCGCGCGGTCAACGGCGCCCTCCCCGCGGACCTGCTGGCACAGGTGCGCCAGCTCACCCAGAAGGGCCTTGGCCCAGCCCGCTCCGACGAGCTGCTGACGGAAACGCTGGCGCAGATCCGCACCCTGCAGGGCGAAATTGCCGGACTGGGCTGGGACGATCTCGACGGCTTTACCGAGGTCCAACGCCTAGCCCGGGTCGCCCGTCTGGCCGAGGCCATGTGCCTGGCGATGCGGAGGCGGCAGGAATCCCGCGGCACCCACATGCGCAGCGACTTCCCGGAGGAGACCGGCGAATGGCAGCGCAAACAAGCCGTGCGCCTGAACGGCGCGGGGCTGGAAATCCATGACATCGCGCTGGGGGATCAACCCCTGGCCGCAACACTTTAAGGGAGGAAAAACCATGAAACCCAACCTGTTGAAACTTGCCTGCGTCTTCGGCCTAGCGGCCAGCACCGCGCTCAATGCGCTACCCGCAGCCGCCAAGGAGGAATTCAAGGTCGGCATCGTCACCTTTCTGTCCGGCCCCGCCGCCGGGCCGTTCGGTGTACCGGGCCACCAGGGCGCCGAACTGGTCATCGAAGCAATCAACGCAGGCGAGCTGCCCGCCCCCTATAATACCCCCGGTTTTGCCGGGGCGCGGCTTGCCCCGATTTTCGTGGACGAGGCCGGCGGCAATACCAAGCAAGTCGCTGAATACCGCAACCTTGTCCAGAAACAGGGCGTGGACGCAGTGATCGGCTATATCTCGTCGGGGTCCTGCCTGTCGGTGGCGCCGGTCGCCGAAGAGCTGAAGACGCTGACCATCATCCCGGTCTGCGGTTCGCCACGTCTGTTCGAGGAGGGCGGCAAGGAGTACGTCTTCCGCACCACCGGCCACGCGGTTGGCGATGGCGTTGCTGCCGCGCTCTATGTTCGCGACAAGTTCGGCGATGCGCCTGCCTATACCGGCATCAACCAGAATTACGCCTGGGGCCAGGACAGCTACAAGTTCTTTGACCTGGCGATGGAGACCATCAACCCGGACACCAAGGCCTCCGACAACCCGCAGTTCCCGAAACTGTTCGCGGGCCAGTTCGGCACCGAGATTTCCACCCTTTCGCTCGACAAGGCGCCGCTGGTGCATTCCAGCTTCTGGGACGGCGACATGGAGGCCTTTGTTCTGCAGGCCAACGTGCGCGGCTTCTTCCGGCAGAAAACCTTCATCTCGACGCTCGGCGCCTCGGCAGTGGATCGCCTGGGCAAGGGCTTTCCCGAAGGCGTAGTGATGGGCACCCGCGGCGAATACGGCCTCCTGGTGCGCGACATGGACACGCCGCTGAACCGCTGGTTCGTCGACCACTACCAGGAAAAATACGGCGAATACCCGCTGGGGCCGTCCTATCAGTACGCCCAGTCCATCCTGGCGCTGAAGATCGCGATGGACAAAGCCGCGGAGGCAGTCGGCGGTTTCCCGGGGCAAGCGCAGGTCATCGACGCCTTGACAGGACTTGAATGGGACAGCTTCGGCGGCCGCATTTCGATGACGCTCGGTGGCGGCCATCAAGCAGTGCATCCGGTGGGCTATGGCATCACCGGCTGGAACAAGGACAGCGGCGAACCGGTTGCAACCGACGTCGTGTTCTACCCCGCTAATTGCATCATGCCGCCCGAAGGCCAGTCAGGCATCGAATGGCTTGAGGCCGGCATGCCCGGCGCCAGCTGCTGACCCCGGCTCTCCCCGGTGGCGGGCGGGGCGGCCCTGCCCTGTCCGCTGCTGGAGAAGAAGGGAGGAGGAAAATACTCATGCAACTACTGTTTACCATACTGCTGGACGGGCTGGTCTATGCTTCATACCTGTTCATCGTTGCGGCGGGTCTCACCATCATCTTCGGGGTGATGAAGATCCTGAACGTGGCCCACGGCGGTTTTTACGCCTGGGGTGCCTACACCGCCGCCTATTTCATCGGCTCCGCATCCGAGATGGGCTTTCCCGATTGGTTCGGTTTCCTGATCATCGCCGGATCGGCGCTGGCCGTCGGCATCGTGCTGGGCCTTTTGATCGAGCGGATCGTGCTGCGCAGACTGTACGATCACGAGGAAATCCTGATCGTGCTGGCCACTTTCGGGGTGTTCCTGATCCTCGAGGATCTGATCCTGCTGATCTTCGGCGTGAACCCCTATTTCGCCTATCAGCCGATGGTGGCCCTCGGCAGCGTCGAGATGGGCGGCATCTTCCGCGACGTCTACTCGCTGACCCTGTTTGGCATCGCGCTGCTCGTCGCTGCAGGCAGCTGGTGGATGCTGGCCCGCACCCGCTGGGGCAAGCTGATCACCGCCGTCATCCATGACCGCGAGATGGCGCTGATCGTCGGCATCAACGTGCGCCGCCTGTTCGTCGTCACATTCTGCGCCGGCGCCGTTCTGGGTGCGCTTGGCGGCGCCTATATCGCACCCACCGTGTCGGTGGCGCCCGGCTTTGCGGTCGATGTCATCGTGCTCAGCTTTGCCGTTGTTGTGATCGGCGGCATGGGCTCGATCCCCGGCGCGCTGATTGGCGCGCTGCTGGTCGGCCTGCTGCGCGCGCTGGCGGTCCACAAGCTGCCGGAGCTGGAACTGTTCGTGATCTTCCTGGTGATGTCCGCAGTTCTGATCGTGCGCCCCGAGGGGCTGTTCGCACCGGCCAAGGCGAGGAAAATCTGATGCTGCAAGAAATTCTATCCGACAAGACAGTGCGGCTGACCGCACTAGCATTGCTGGCGCTGGCTGCGGCCGGGCTGATGCTGCCGGCCTGGGTCGTCAACAACATGATGTTCGGCCTGGCCCGCGGCGCTGCCGTGCTGGGGCTTCTGGTGCTGTGGCGCACCGGGCTGATGTCCTTCGGCCACGGACTCTACTTCGGGCTGGGCGCCTATGCGGTGGCGCTGTCCGAGCAATGGCTAGGCCTCAGCGATTTTGCCCTGCGCATCATCATCGCCATGCTGGCCGCGGTCATTGCGGGCTTTGCCCTGGGCTTCATCCTGCGCCGCTACCGCGACATTTTTTTTGCGATGCTGTCGCTGGCGTTTTCGATGGTTCTCTACGGCATCCTGGTCAAGACCGAGGCGCTGGGATCCACCGATGGTTTCTCGGTGTCGCAGACCACCTTCCTGGGCTGGGCGCCCGAAGGCAAGCAGGTGCTGTTCACAGCCATCATCGCCGTCTGCCTGACGCTGGCGGTGCTGGTGCAGATGTATCTGCGGTCGACCCTCGGACGGCTGACCACCGCGATCCGCGACAATGAGATCCGGGTGGAATACCTGGGCTATTCGGTGGCACAGGCCATTCACATCAAATACGTGATCTCGGCCGCCCTGGCCGGCGCCGCGGGCGGCATGATGGCGATGGCGCTGGGACAGGTCGATCCCGACAGCATGGTCTACTGGACCGTCTCGGGCGAGTTGGTCTTCATCACCATCATGGCCGGACCTGGCAGCGTGCTGGCCCCCTTCATCGGCGCCATCATCTTTGAGTTCCTGCGCACCTACGCATTCGAAATCGCCCCTCACGCCTGGCAGCTGATCGTCGGCGGCACGCTGCTGCTGATCATCTTCTTCCTGCCCGGCGGTATCTGGTCGCTGCTGGAACGCATCCCCCTTATCCGGAGGCTCCGTCATGACTGATACGCCCATCCTGTCCGTCACGGACCTGCAGAAATCCTTTGGCGCCGTGACCGCAGCCAAGGACATCAACGTCGACATCCCCGCAGGCCAGGTGGTCGGCGTGATTGGTGCCAACGGTGCGGGCAAGACCACTTTCGTCAACATGGTCACCGGCTACCTGAAACCCTCGGGCGGCACCATTCGGTTCCGCGGCAAAGACATCACCGGCATCGCGCCGCGGCTGGCAGTGCATCAGGGCCTCACCCGCTCGTTCCAGGTCAGCCAGGTGTTCATGACCCTCAGCGTGCGGCAGAACCTGCTGTCGGCGCTGGCGCTGGCCCGGCGCAAGGGCGGCGCGCTGCTGCGTCCCATCGCCGGCCCGGACCTGCTGGCGGAATGCGACGCCATAATGGCCCGCTACGGCCTGTCGGATGTGGCCGATCACGAGGCCAGCGCGCTTTCGCAGGGCTCGCGCAAACTGCTCGACATCGCCATGGCGGTGGTCAGCGGCCCCAAGATGCTGCTGCTGGACGAACCCACCTCCGGCGTCGCCGCCGAGGAGAAGTTCGCCATCATGGACACGGTGATGTCGGCGCTCAAGGCCTCCGGGACCACCGTCCTGTTCATCGAGCACGACATGGAGATCGTCGAACGCTACGTCGACCGGGTGCTGGCCTTCTTCTCGGGCGAGGTGATCTGCGACGCCCCGCCCGCCCGGGCGCTGATCGATCCCAAGGTGCGGGAACTGGTGATCGGCGACACTCACGCTCCAACCCAAAAAGCGGAGACCGCCTATGCTTGAGATCAGCAACCTGAACGTTTCCATCGGCCCGGTGCCGATCCTGCGCGACAGCGCGCTGACGGTGAACACCGGCGAGATGATCGGCCTGATCGGCCCCAACGGCGCGGGCAAGACCACGATGATGCGCGCGATCATGGGGCTCTTGGCGGCACAGTCCGGCACGATGAGCTTTGACCATTACCAGCTGCCCGCCACCCCGCCGCAAGACCGCGCCCGCATCGGCATCGGCTACATGCCCGAGGACCGCAAGCTGGTACCGCAGCTTTCGGCCGAGGAAAACATCATGATGCCGGTCTGGGCGGTAGACATCCCCGACTATCAGGACCGGCTGAAATGGATTTATGACCTGATGCCCGAGGTGCGCGAGTTCCGCGGCCGCAGCGCCACCTCGCTGTCCGGCGGCCAGCAGAAACTGGCAGCGCTGGCCCGCGCCCTGATGATGGGCGGGCGGCTGATCCTGCTGGATGAGCCCTCCGAGGGCATCGCCCCGGTGCTGGCGCGGCGGATCTCGGAAATCCTGCGGGACCTGAAGTCCGAAGGCATGTCGATCCTGATCGCGGAATCCAACGATCACCACTGCGCCGACCTGCTGGACCGCAGCTACCGCATCGAACGCGGGGCCACGCATCCCGCGTGACCCCTTCCCGCAACTGGTTCAAGCCAAAGGAGACCGGAATGCTGGAACCCGAAGTTAAAGAAACCAAAGCTGGCGCCGCCGCGCGGATCACCCTGAACCGCCCCAAGGCGCTGAACGCCCTGACCCGTGAAATGGTGCAGCGCATGTCGCGCATCCTGTCGGAATGGGAAGCCGACCCAGGGGTAAAGCTGATCGTCGCCGATGCCGCCGGGGACAGGGCCTTCTGCGCCGGTGGCGACGTGGCCCGGCTTTATGCCGAGGGCACTGCGGGCAATAACGCCTATTGCACCGATTTCTGGGCAGAAAACTATGCTCTGAACGCCCAGATTGCCGCCCTCAGCACCCCCTATGTGGCGCTGATGGACGGGATTGTGATGGGTGGCGGCGTCGGCATCTCGGCCCATGGCGCGCACCGTGTCGTCACCGAACGCACCTTACTGGCGATGCCCGAATGCGGCATCGGCCTGGTGCCCGACGTGGGCGCCAGCCACCTGCTGGCCCGTGCTCCCGAAGGGCTGGCGCGGCTAATTGCGCTGACCGGGCTTCGGCTTGGTCCCGCCGACTGCATCGCGCTGGGACTCGCAGACAGTTTTGTGCCCTCCGACCAGCTGCCAGCGCTGACCAGCGCGTTGATGGAAGCGGCGGACACAAGCCCGATCGCGGCTTTCAGCGAACCGCCCGGTCCCGGAACCCTGCCCGATCCTCAAGCCGCGGCGGAGACGTTCGCAGGGCAGCTGCCCGAAGCAATCGCTGAGCGGCTGGAGCAGAATCGCCAGGATTGGGCGCAAAATGCAGCCGCTGCATTGCGCCGAGCCTCGCCGATTTCCCTCCAGCTCACATTGAAACTGCTGGATGCAGCGCGGCAAGATTCCAGCTTGCTCCGCTGTCTGGCCCGCGATCTGAACGCCGCGTCATACTGTCTGGCCGAAGGCGACTTTCTTGAAGGCGTGCGGGCCGCGATCATTGAGAAGGACCGCAATCCCAACTGGAAACCAATCACTTTCGCGTCTCCGGAAGTCAGCCTCTAGGCCCTGGCCCTGCTTCGCGGGCTTTGTGTGGCCACAAGGTTACTAAAAGTATACCGGTTGCGATTCGAAACCTGCGGTGAAACGGTAAGCGCGAACCGCCCCAACCTCGGCCCTGCCACTCTCGGCAGGGCAGCGCCAAAAGGCGTTGAAGCCAATCTCCAGGACCAGCCAAAGGAGGACACCCCAAAAATGACTGACCTCACCATCAACGGAAAGGACGTCACACTCGACGTCCCCGGCGACACGCCGCTGCTTTGGGCGCTGCGCGACGATCTGCGCCTGACCGGCACCAAATTCGGTTGCGGTATTGCCCAATGCGGCGCCTGCACAGTCATGGTCGACGGCATGCCGGTGCGCTCCTGCGTGACCCCGGTGGAGGCGCTCGATGGCTCCGACGTTGTCACCATCGAGGCGCTCGAAGGCCCCGAGGCCGACGCGGTGCGCAAGGCCTGGGTCGATATCGACGTGCCCCAGTGCGGGTACTGCCAGTCCGGCCAGATCATCGCCGCCGCCGCCCTGCTGACCGAAATCCCCAACCCGACGGATGAAGATATCGACTACGCGATGGCCGGCAACGCCTGCCGCTGCGCCACCTACGTGCGCATCCGCAAGGCGATCCACAACGCAGCCAAGATGCTGGAGGCCTGATCCATGACCAAGTTCTCCCCGACCCGGCGCGGCTTCCTGGCCGGCAGCGCAGCCCTTATCATCGGCGCGCATCTTCCTGTTGGCGGCAAGATGGCGGCGAAGGCAGCCTCCGGCCCGATCAGCCTCAACGCCTTCGTCCGCATCGCCGAGGACAACACAGTCACGGTAATCGTCAAGCACATCGAATTCGGCCAAGGGCCCTTTACCGGCTTCGCCACCCTCGTCGCGGAAGAGCTGGACGCCGACTGGTCGCAGATGCGCGCCGAACACGCGCCTGCGGACACCGCCACCTATCAGAACTTCGCCTTTGGCATCCAGGGCACCGGCGCCTCCACCGCGGTGCGCAATGCCTTTACCCAGATGCGCCAGGCCGGCGCAGCGGCCCGCTCCATGCTGGTGCAGGCCGCCGCCCGCGAATGGGGTTTGCCCGAGGATGAGATCACCGTCGCCAAGGGCGTCGTCAGCCACGCGGCCAGTGGCAATTCGGCGCAATTCGGCGAGCTCGTTGCCGCCGCTCATGACAGCACCCCGCCCGAAGAGCCCAAGCTCAAGGACCCGGCAGATTTCGTGCTGATCGGCAAGGACGTCCCGCGCCTCGATTCTGCGGACAAGACCACCGGCGCAGCACAGTTCACGCTCGACGTCTACCGGGAGGGGATGCTGACCGTTGCCGTCGCCCACTCTCCCTGGATTGGCGGCAAGGTAAAATCGGTCAATTCCGCCGCCGCGCTGGCCATCGATGGCGTCGAGAAGGTCGAGACGATCCCCACCGGCGTCGCAGTCTATGCCAAGAACACGTACAGCGCTTTCAAGGGCCGCGATGCGCTGGAAATCGACTGGGAACTGAGCGAAGCGGAAACCCGCTCTGCCGAGGAACAGATGGAAGAGGTCGCCGCCGCCGCTGCGACGGGTGAAGGCGTGGTTGCCGAAACCTATGGCGATCTGGACGCGGCCTTTGCCGGTGCCGCTGAGGTGATCGAGGCCGAATACCGCCTCCCCTACCTGGCCCATGCCCCGCTGGAGGTGATGGACGGGGTGATCGAGAATCGCGGCGACGCCGCTGAGATCTGGATGGGCAGCCAGATGCAGACCGTCGACCAGCAGGTGACCGCCAATATCCTCGGCATCGCGCCCGAGCAGGTGGCGATCAACACCCTGATGGCCGGCGGCAGCTTTGGCCGCCGCGCCCAGTATGACTCGCAGTTCGCCCAGGAGCTGGCCCAGGTGGCCAAGGCCGGCGGCCAGGGCACCTTCAAGCTGGTCTGGAGCCGCAAGGACGACATCCAGGGCGCCTATTACCGCCCGCAGGCCGTCCACCGCCAGCGCGCCGCGCTGGACGAAACCGGCCGCATCATCGGCTGGCAAGACAAGTTCGCCACCGAAAGCATCATGGGCGGCTCCGCCTTCGAAGTGGTGATCCAGAACGGTGTCGACCCCTTTTCGGTTGAGGGCTCAATCCACAAACCCTACGACTTTGGCGCCTTCGAGGCCCGCTGGGTGCGCACCGACAGCAAGGTGCCGCACCTGTGGTGGCGCTCAGTCGGCCACTCGCACACCGCATTCGCCAACGAGGTGTTCCTGGACGAGGTGCTGCAGGCCAAGGGCAAAGACCCGGTCGCGGGCCGTCTGGAGCTGCTGGGCGACAAGTCCCCGCGCGACCGCAAGGTGCTGGAGCGCGTGGCGGAAATGGCCAACTGGCAGGGCGTGAACGGTTCTGACGGCAAGGCCTACGGTGTGGCGCTGCATCCCAGCTATGACGCCCATTTCGCCTATATCGCCGAGGTCTCGGAGGTGGCCGGTGAACCCCGCGTGAGCAAGGTCTGGGTGGCCGCAGACGTCGGCATCGCCATCAACCCCGATGTGGTTAAGGCGCAGATCGAAGGCGGGCTCGGCTATGGGCTCAGCGCCGCGCTGTTCAACGAGATCACCTTTGCCGAAGACGGCCAGGTCGCGCAGGAGAACTTCGACAGTTACCGCCTGCTGCGGATCCACGAGATGCCCGAGGTCGAGATCGATCTTGCCGTCAGCAGTGAAAAACCCGGCGGCATCGGAGAAGCGGGCACCCCGCCGATTGCGCCGGCCGTCAGCAACGCCTGGCGTGTCCTAAAAGGCCAGCCAGTGCGCCGCCTGCCGCTGGTGCGCGCGTAAAAGGAGACCGGACAATGAACTTCATCAAACGCGCTGCGGCCCTGACCGTTGCGGCCCTGCTCGCGCAATTCACCGCCGACGGCACAGCCGCCGCCCAGGAGGTGAATGGCCTGAAAACTGCCGAGGCTTTCGAAGGCATTGCCCCCGAAGAGGCGCGCTCTGCCGCGATCTTCGGCGAAATGGCCAAGGTCATCACTCACCCGCGCTGCATGAACTGCCACCCGGTCAACAGCGGACCGCTGCAGGGCGACGAGCGCAAACCGCACTCGCCGCCCGTGCCGCGTACCGAGGACAACTTCGGCGTTGTCGCGATGCGCTGCACCACCTGCCACGGCGAAGAAAACCGCCCGTTTCTGGGGGAAAGCGGCTCGGTTCCTGGCAATGGGCACTGGCAGCTGGCACCCGCCAGCATGGGTTGGGTCGGCATGACCGTGCCGGAGATCTGCGCCCAGTTGAAGGATCCAGAGCGCAATGGAGGCCGCACCATGGCCGAGGTGGCGCACCACATGGGCCATGACTCCCTGGTCGGCTGGGCCTGGACCCCCGGCGAAGGCCGCACCCCGGCCCCGGGCACCTGGGAGGCTTTTGCCGAACTCGCGGAAAACTGGATCGAAACCGGCGCCGCCTGCCCCGGCTGAGCCGGCAGCTTGCGCGAAAGATAAAACCGGCGGCCCCTCGCGGCCGCCGGTTTCCCGTTCAGACCATTGTCAAATCCGGATAGACCCGCTCAGAGCGGCACGAACCGCCAGACATCGCCCTCCGTCTCGACCCGGCCCAGACCCGGGAACGGCAGGTGGGTGGCGGCGATCGGTGTGCCCGACTGCGCCGCATCAGCCAGCAGCGCGCGGCGGGTGGCGGCGGCGGCATCAGCGTCGCTGTCCAGCGCATAGCCTGCGTCAGGCTCGGAAAAATGCACCTGTCCCGAGATCACCGCGTCACCGACAATCAGCAGTTCCTCGCCGCCAGACCTAAGGCGCAGCCCTGTGTGGCCTGGGGTGTGGCCCGGCAGCGGCACCAGCGTCAGCCCCTCGCCAAGGTCAGCGGCCCCCTCATGGGTCACCACACGGTCCGCGAAAGATGCGGCCACTGCCTGCACCATTTCGATCATCGGGCGCTGTTCCTCCGGCACTGCATCGGCCAGCCCGACCTGCGTCCAGAACTTCCATTCCGGCTTCGACACATGCACCCGGACCCCGGAAAATCCGCCGCCCAGCAGCCCACCCAGGTGGTCGGCGTGCATATGAGTCAGCACGATGTCGGTGATCGCTTCGCCCGAGACGACTTCCAGCGCCTGGCCTGTCGCGGGGAACATCTGCCGCAGTGCTTGGCCGGAACCAGTATCGACCAGGACCCGACGGCTGGCTGTATCAATCTGCCACAGGTTGGCGCCGATGGTCAGGGGTGCGCTCAGCCGTTGGGACAGATCGCCGGACAGGCCGGAAAAATACTCCAGCGGCAGATCAAAATGGCCGTCGTCGAACACCGTAAGGCTGATCTGGCCGACGGACAGGGTATGAGGGGCATTGGGCATGGGCGCTCTCCTTTTCGCGTGTGGTGATCCGGATATGGCGCAAAGCTGAGGTGGCAGGTATTGTCGCCGGTGACAAACTATTTGCCAGTTACGCCAATCATGCCATCTCAACAGCCCACAGTGATCCTGAACTATCCCGGCTCCATGCCCTCTGCTGCGCTGGGGCTGAATGACATTCTGAGCCATGCCGGGCTGGCTACGCTAACGGTTGCACAGCTGGACCAGGCACCCGTCCATGCCCGTGCCGTGATCCTGCCGCCTTCCGCGCGTGAGGTGCATCCCTCGGAAGCGCCCTGGGTCACCGGCTGGCTAGCGGAGCAATCCGCCCAGGGTGCGCTCATCTGCTCTGCCTGCACCGGGCTGCACTGGATTGCCGCCGCAGGGATCGACCGGGGCCGTCCAGTAACCACCCATTGGGGGCTAGAGACGCGCATACGGCTGGAATACCCCGCGCTTCAGCTCGATACTGCCCGGCTGGTGATCGAGCACACGGATTTGGTGACCGCTGGTGGGCTTATGGCCTGGATCGACCTGGCGCTGGTGGTGATTGAGCGGCTAGCGGGCCGCGCCGCAATGCTGGACACCGCCCGGCATTTCATCATCGCCCCCGGCCGCCGCGACCAGCGCCGCTACCGCCGCTTCCTGCCGCCGATGGACCACGGAGACCGGCCTGTTCTAGCCGCGCAGCAACGGATCGAGGCTCAGTTGGCTGAGCCGCTGAGTGCCGCCGATCTTGCTGCCGCTGTTGGCCTGTCGCTGCGCAGTCTGCAGCGGCGGTTCACCCGCACCACCGGTCACAGCCTGACGGCCTACCAGCAGAACTTGCGTATCGAACGCGCCCGCGACCTGCTGACCACAACTGGACGCAGCGTGGCAGAGATCGCGGCAGAGGTGGGCTATTCCGACCTGCCAGCCTTTCACCGGGTTTTCTCACGTCAGGCCGGCATGACCCCCAGCCGCTTCCGGCGCACGCATTGGAACGCGCCTAGCCCTGCAACGCCGCCGCCAGTTCGTTGAAACGGTCCACTTCCAGATCATAAGCACCGGTTTCGCCCCGTGCAGGCGTCTCCGGCGTCCGGTCTCCCCATTCCCGAGGCCGCCGCACCAGCGCGGTGCGGAACCCCACCTGCCGCGCAGCGTCCAGGTCATAGGGGTGGCAAGCCACCATCAGGCATTCCTCAGGCGCCAGCTGTAGCCGCCTTGCCGCCCGCCGGTAGGCTTCTGGCAGCAGCTTGTAGAGGCCCAGCCCCTCGCATGACAGCACTGCATCCCAGACCAGCCCGTTCCGGCGCGAGCTGTCGATGATCAGCCGGTAGGACAGCAGCGAGAATGACGCCACGATGCGGTTCATGCGAAGCGCCGCCAGCCCTTCCTGCACGTCGGGCCAGGCATCAAACCTATGAGGTGCATCCCAAGCAATCGCTTGCCGATCCTGCGCGTCAAAAGTCTCCAGCCCTTCATCGATCAGCAGCGCTTCCAGACAGAACCGGTGCGCTTCGTCGAAGTTGTATACCGGCGGGCCATCCTCACCGAGATTCAGCATCGCCTGCATCGACCGCCGCCGCAGGTCATTGGCCAGCGCCGCCCAGTCACGGCTGATCCCGTGGCGCTGTCCCGCCGCGGCGAATGCATCGCGGAACCCGCTGTGCCAGTCCAGCACGGTGCCGCCGGTATCAAATGTCAGCGCCTTGATGTCTTGAAGTCTCATGCGGTTACTCCCTCACCAGCAATTCCGCACCAGGCCGGGCCAGCAGGCGCCGGCTACCCTTAACTGCTGTTCAGGCCGCCTGCGCGGCCTTCAACTGCTGCAGGATACTGGCATAGTTTTCTTCGCCCTGCGCACCGCTCACCAGATGTTGGCGCTCAAAGATCATCGCGGGCACGCCCTGGACGCCGCGGCTGGTCCAGAATTGCTCCTTGGCGCGCACCTGTTCGGCGCGACCGCCGCTTTCCAGCATGGCGCGGGCCGCATCGCCATCCAGCCCCGCGCCAGCGGCAACCGAGGCCAGAACATCAATGCTGGAAACATCCTCGCGCCGGGTAAAGAAGGCCGCAAACAGCGCCAGCTTTACGTCATGCGCCTTGCCCTGCTCCTCCGCCCAGCCGATCAGCTGATGGGCGTGGAAGGTGTTATACATCCGCATGTCGTCGGCGTAGTTGAAGGTGAACCCCAGCGCCGCGCCCATCTCTGTCAGTCGCGCCCGCGCCTGGCGCGAACCCTCCGGCGTGGTGCCGTATTTCGCGGCCAGATGCTCGCGCAGGTTCTCACCCTCCGGCGCCATCTGCGGGTTCAGCTCGAACGGATGCCAGCGGATATCCACCCCGATGCCGGTCTCGCGCACAGCCTCGGCCAGCTGGTAATAGCCGATGGCGCACCAGGGGCATACAACGTCCGAGACGATGTCGACGCGGATCGGCTGGGTTTCTGCGGTCATGGGATCACTCCTTGTAATTGGCGGCATTGGCAGCCGCCGCAGCTTCGGTGTCGCCTTGGCCAAAGACGGCAGGTCGCGGTTTCGGCAGCTGCAACGCCGCCTGGGTGGCAGGCCGCGCGTCAATGCGAGCGAGCCAGGCGTTCAGAGTATCCAGGCTGGAGACATCAACTCCGGCCCAGAAATAGGACCGTGCCCAGGGGTAGGTGGCGATATCAGCAATCGACATCTCCTCCCCCACCAGCCATTCGCGCCCCTGCAGGCGGCTGTCCAGCACCTCCAGCAGGCGGCGGGACTCGTCCACATAGCGCTTGATTGCATAGGGGTCATCATGGCCGTTGGGCCGGGCAATGCGCTGCAAGTACATCGCCTGCCCCATCATCGGCCCGATGCCGCCCATCTGAAACATCAGCCATTGATGCGTCTGTGAGCGTTCCCTGGGATCCTCGCTCAGGAACCGCCCGTATTTCTCGGCCAGGTACCACAGGATCGCGCCGCTTTCGAAGACCGCGAAACCATTGTTGCTGCGGTCTACGATGGTGGGGATGCGGCCATTTGGGTTGAGCTTCAGATACTCTGGTGCCTTCTGTTCCCGCTTGGAGAAATCCACCGCCGACAGCTCATAAGGTACATCCGCCTCATGCAGGAAGATCAGCGGCTTCCAGCCGTTCATCGTCGGCGCCGTATACAGCAGGATATCCGGTTTACCCTCGTTCATAACCTAGGTCTCACAGGCTCGCATCTCCCTTGGGCGGCGGGGTCCAGCCACGTTCCGAACGGTCGTGAGTGTCATGGCGGTCCGCCTTCATCAGCTCGAACAGAGTCTGCGAATGCGCCCGCATGGCATCGATATAGCTTTTCGACACCCCGCTTTCATTCCAGCTCTCCCGCAGCCCGTCCAGCGCCTCGCGGTCATGGCTGCGGAAGGTGCGGCTGGCGGCCTCGGCCCGGAACGGGTGGTAGCCGATGGCGGTCATCGCATCGCGGCCCATCGCCAGCGCGCCCTCAAAGGTCTCCCGCTGGGCCAGATGGGCGCCCGCCCGCTCCAGCTCGTAGACATGATGCCGGTCATGGGCGCGGGCGTGGATGGTGACCTGCGGATAGGTCTTGGCGACATGATGCACCAGTTCGGTCTGCTTTTCCCGGTCATCCAGCGCGGCGACGAACAGCTTGGCACCTTCCAGTCCGGCGCTGTGCAGCAGGTCCGGGCGGGTGGCATCGCCGTAGTAGGCGCGGAAGCCGATCCGCGACAGGTTCTCGATGGTTTCAGGATCGTGGTCCAGCACCGTGACCTTGTGACCGTTAGTGACCAGCATCCGGGTGATGATCTGGCCGACCCGGCCAATGCCCGCCACCACGATGCTGCCCGCCTCGTCGATCTCATCCGCCGCGCGGTCCTCTGTCCGGACCGCACGCGGCGCCAGCACCTTTTCATAAAGGATGAACAGCAGCGGTGTCAGCAGCATGGTCAGCGCCACCACCAACGTCATCGGCTTGATCACCTCGGCGCCCAGGATGCCGGCCCCGGCAGCAAAGCCAAACAGGACAAAGGCGAACTCCCCTGCCTGCGCCAGACCCAGCGAGAACAGCCAGCGGTCGGCGCCGCGCAGGCCGAAACCAGTGCCCAGCACGTACAGCACCCCCGCTTTCAGCGCCATCAGCCCCAGCGCCAGGCCAACCAGCCCAACGGGGTTGGACAGCAGCAGCTGGAAATCGATGCCCGCGCCGACCGTGATGAAGAACAGCCCCAAGAGCAGCCCCTTGAAGGGCTCAATATCGCTTTCCAGCTCATGCCGGTATTCGCTGTCCGACAACACCACGCCGGCCAGAAAAGTGCCAAGCGCAGGCGACAGGCCCACATAGTTCATCAAAAGCGCAATGCCGATCACCAGCATCAGCGCCGCGGCGGTGAAAATCTCGCGCAGCCGCGCCTCGGCGATAAAGCGGAAGACCGGCCGGATCACCGTCCGCCCCGCCACGATGATGCCCCCGATGATCAGCAGGACCGCCACCGCCTGCGCCCAATCGGGCAGCGTGTCGAACAGCGTCGGCGCGCCATGACCATGCCCGTGCGCGTCAGCCGCAGGCGCACCATGGCCGGAATCGCCGTGACCGTCATGGCCGCCAGCAACGGCATTCACCGCCAGCAGCGGCATCAGCGCCAGCATCGGAATCACCGCAATATCCTGAGTCAGCAGCACCGAGAAAGAGCCCTTGCCGCCCGCTGTCGGCATCAGCCCCTTTTCCCCCAGCGTCTGCAGCACGATCGCTGTCGAGGACAGCGCCAGGATCATCCCCAGCGCCAGTGATGCCTGCCAGGCAACACCAAAGACCAGCGCCGCCGCAGCAATCAGCACGGCGGTGCCCAGCACCTGCATCCCGCCCAGCCCCAACAGCTGCGCCCGCATCCGCCACAGCATCGCGGGCTGCAGTTCCAGACCGACCAGGAACAGCATCATCACCACGCCGAATTCGGCAAAATGCTGGATGTCGACGGTCTCGCCGCCGACAACGCCCAGCACCGGGCCGATAACCACCCCCGCGATCAGGTACCCCAGCACCGAGCCAAGCCCCAGACGCTTGGCCAGCGGCACCGCAATCACCGCGGCAACCAGATAGACAAAACCAGCAGCAAGAAGATCCATCACACGGCCTCCAGCTTGGCGACCCCGGCCGCCTTGAATCCATTCAGCGACAGCGCCGCGCGGGCGGCCGCAATATCCAGCCTATCGTCCCGCAGCGCCTTTAGCAGTGTCCGCCACTCGGCGAGGTGAGGTTGGTCCCGCCCCTCTTCCACCGCGCGCCCCGCGCCGAACAGCGCGAAAGGCGCCAGGTAGCGCATCCGGCATAGATCAGCGGTTTTCTCGAATGGCATCAGCAAGTCACGCAGATGCGCGCCATTTGCACCCTCGGGTGTGTAGGCTTCGGCCGCAGCACCGCAAGTGACCGCGTTGAAGGTCACCTTACCGTCCAGTGCGTGGCCCGCATGGCCATAAGCGAACCCATGCTCCAGCACCAGGTCCTGCCACTCCTTCAGCATTGCTGGTGCGGAATACCAGTACAGAGGATGCAGAAAAACAATCGCATCATGTTCTGTGATCAGCTGCTGCTCATGGTCGACGTCGATCTCAAAAGACGGGTATTCGCCGTACAGGTCGACGCAAGTTATGCCCTCGATCCCGCGCGCAACCTCGAACATCGGCGCGTTTATCTCTGACCGGTCAGGCCGGGGATGCGCCAGATAAACCAGGGCCTTCATGCTGCCCCCTCTTAACGGCTGCGTGCCCAGCGGACGACCTCCAGCTGCTCCTCATCCGCGATCACGCGGGCGTATCCGGGCTGCGCATAGCAGCGATCCAGCCAGCTCCGGATAGACGGCCAGCGCGCATCGTCCAGTGCGAACCCCGCCAGCTCCGCTCCGCGCAACCAGCTCGACAAAGCGATATCCGCCACGCTGAAGGTGCCCGCGGCATAGTCCGCATCGGCCAAGAGCTCTGCCAGCGAATCCAGCAATTGCGGAGCCAGCACGGTCATCGCATGTTCGACCATGTCTTCCTTGCCGTCGGCCTTTCCGAAGTAATAGGGCACAACGATGCGCTGGCCGAACATCATGCCGCCAAAGACCTGCGCCATCTGGCTGTCAGCAAACTGCTGAATCCGCAGCGCCCGCTGTTGCAGCTCCGGCTGCGGCGGGATCAGCACCGGCAGCGGCACCGACTGTTCCGCCCAGGCGGCGATATCAGCGCTTTCGGTGACTGGCGCCAGGCCATCACCTGTCAGCAACACTGGCACGGTGCCGGCCGGGTTGACCGCCAGCACCTTCTCCCGCTCGGTATAGGGAACGGCGGGGTCCAGAGAATAACCGATCCCCTTCTGCTCCAGCACCACCCGCACCTTGCGCACAAAGGGCGAGACCGGGTAGCCAACAAGTGTAATGCTCATTTCATTGCGTCTTTCTCATCTGGTTTGCCCCCGGCCCTCGGCGGCCCGGAGACCGGCCGCCAGCTAGGCTGCGGCTGGATCAGGCGTTTTTCACATCGCCGGCAAACCGCGCCGCGTTTTCCTTCAGGAAGGCATCGGCATCCGCGTTTTCGTCCCAGAACTGGGGCTGCGCCTTGGGGATGGTCAGCGCCTTCTGCACCGCCGGGCGCGCGTCGATGCGGTCGAACCAGGCCTTCAGGTGCGGCAAGTCGTCAACTTCGACCCGCGCCCACGGGTAAGCCCGCGCCCACGGGTAGATCATCATGTCGGCGATGGAGTATTCCCCGGCAATGAAATCGCGGCCTTGCAGCTGTGTGTTCAGTACTTCCATCAAGCGGCGGGATTCATCCACGTAACGCTTGATCGAGAACGGCTCCTCATGCCCGTTCGGGGCAGCAATGCGCTGAAAATACATCGCTTGCCCCATCATCGGGCCGACGTGACCGACCTGAAAGAACAGCCACTGCAGCGTTTCCGACCGGGTAACCGGATCGTTTGACAGGAACTTGCCGTATTTGTTGGCCAGATGCCAAAGAATAGCGCCGGACTCAAAAATGGCCCGATCTTCGGCCCGGTCATAGATCGTGGGGATCTTTCCGTTCGGGTTCAGCTTGAGGAAATCGGGGGTTTTCTGCTCCTGCTTGGAGAAATCGATGAAAGTCAGGTCATAGGGGACACCAGCTTCTTCCAGAAAAAGAACCGGCTTGTAACCGTTCATAGTGGCGGCGGTGTAAAGGTGAATGTCCGGTTGGGTCATGATTGTCTCCTGAGGGCAAGTGTCCGGGCCCGCTCGTTGCCGCGCAGGCCCGAAGGGTTCAGATTTCCAGCGTCCAGTGTTTCTGCTGGTAATCCAGCACGTCCTTGATCGCCTCTTCCGGGAAAACAGTGCGGAATTTGTGGTGATCCGCCGCGATGACCTCGGCCATCTTGTCGATCATTGGCTGCGGATCCATCTGCAAGCCGTCGCCTGCAAACAGGTCGCGGACCTTGCGGATCGCTTCCGGCGGCGTAATGCTATTCGAAGGATCGTACCACTCGTCCATCTTGTCATACATCCGGTCATTAAACCCGGTCCGGTACGCGCCCGGATTGATGGTCGCGACCTGTACCCCCATCGGTTCAAGCTCTTCCCGCATCAGTTCTGCGATGGCCTCCAGCGCGTGTTTGGACGCGGTATAGGGGGCCAGATACGGGAAGGTCAGGAACCCGGCGATCGAAGAGACGAACACCACCTTGCCGCGCCCACGGCGGGCAAAAGCCTGCGCATAGGGCTGCACGAACTCGACGGTCGAGAACACGTTGGTTTCGAACACATTCCGGATGCGGTCCACGTCAACCTCGGCAATCGGGCCGGTATCGCCGATGGCGGCGTTTGCCACCACGACATCCACATCGGCGCCCAAGCGGTCAAAGGCGGCCTGACGGTCCTCGGCGCTGGTGATGTCCAGCTTGGCTGTTTCCAGCGTCAGACCCAGCGCGGCCGCTTCTGCCTTGAGCGTTTCGGCACCTTTTGCGCCGTGGGTCGTCGAAATCACGCGATGACCCTGTTTCGCCAGTTCGAAGGCCGCGCCCTTGCCAAGCCCGGAGCCGGCACCAGTGATCAGAATAGTCTTGGTCATCTGTCGTTCCTCGCCTCAGTTCTGCGGTTCCACGTCATTGTCCAGACGCTCAAACAGCACCGCCTCAACCGTGGTGGTGCCGACATTGCTGACCTGATGCGTCCAAGGTCCGTTGTGCATGAAATCGCCATCGGCGACCTCCTTCACGATGGTTCCGCCATCTTCCAGCTTGATCGACAGCAGGCCGCCCTTGATGAAGTAGACGATCTCCTCAGGGTGGCGGTGCGGCTCATCTGTCGCACCCGGCGGCATCTTCATGCGGACCAGACGCGTAATGCCGGTGTTCACCAGCTCTTCATACATGTCGGGCGACGCTTCGTCGGCCAGCGGCGCGCGCTGGCCTTCGGTGATCAGGGGAGAGTTGCTCACCTCATGAGCCTCCTTTTTGGAATGAGTTCCACAAACGTGGATCAGGCCACTTCCGATACGGAATTGGCACCGAAGACACGGGCCAGATGCGCGTCAAAACGGGCGAAATCCGTGTCCACATCGGCGTTCTTCATCACGTCAAAGGCGCCAAAGGTGGGCAGCGGCGACATGCCGAAGAACTTGGCGTTCAGGTGCATCGGGCGCAGCAGATCGTCGAGCGACGCGCCTTCGAAGAACGGCTCAGCCGGGTTGTCGAATGCCTCAGCCGGAGCGTTCAGCGTAACGGACAGCATGTAGGTGGTGCCGGTCAGCGAGCCGCCCATGCCGTAGTTTTCTTTCGGGGCTTCGGCGACGCGGCCATCACCATTGGTCAGGCGGCCATCCATACCTGCGGTATAGACCTCATCCATGTATTTCTTGAACGACCACGGTACACCCATCCAGTTTACCGGGAACTGCATGATGACGGTGTCGGCCCATTGGTGGCTGGCGATTTCCTGCTCGACATCATAGCCCTCGGCGACCTTGGTCACACGCACGTCATGTCCGGCTTCTTTCAGGTACGCGGTGGCACGGTCAATCAGCGCTGCGTTCAGTTCACCCTTGGCAAAGGGATAGGGCTGGTGGCCGTTGAGGATCAGAATATTGCTCATGGTGTCTTCCTTGCGATTGACTGCGGCATGGCGGGATCAGCCGCCGCACAGCCCGCAATCTGGACACGACGAAACATTTCGCAACTAGTATACTTTTGGTAACCTTCACCAAATTCAGCCTGGAAGGATGGGGCGGTTTCGCAAATGACCTGACTAAAGTCATGAAATAAGACCGGAAAACTTCCACGCCCTGCCCACGTTGACAAATTTGGACATTTGTGAAATTTGTTTCTCAAGCAACGAAAAGAGACCTGATCACTTTTCCTGCCCTCCCGAATCCTCTCCGGAAACCCATGGAGGCAATGATGCGAGCACGCGTGGAAGAAGACGACCAAGGCCGCCGCAACGCCTACGACGCCTGTTTTGAACCCTGCGCAATCGAGCGCGGCATGCGGATCATCGGCGGCAAGTGGACCGGCTCCATCCTGTGGCACCTGAAAGACGAACCCGTCCGGTTCAACGATCTCGCCCGCATGGTCGGCGGTGCCAGCAAGAAGATGATCACCGAACGCCTGCGCCAGCTCGAAGGACAGGGTCTTGTGACCCGCCAGGTTCTGGATACCGCACCGGTGTCGGTGCAATACGCGATCACGGATCTTGGCCGCACCGCACTGGGGTTCCTGGACGAGTTGCGCAAATGGAGTGAAGGACTGCCGCAGCATATAACGGCAGAGGCCTGACGTGCTGAAGCGGCTAAAACCGTCCCCGCTGCCACCCATCCGCCCCGTGCCCGAACGCGCCGCAACCGGCGAACTGGCGGAAATCTACGAGCGCACCAAACGCGGGCTGGGCGTGCCTTGGATGGGGGTCGTGGCGATGGCCTTCGCCCGTTATCCAAGCTTCTACAAAACGTTCTGGCAAGCGCTGGAGCCGGTGGCCGCGACAGAGGCCTTCGCCGCGGCCTGTCAGGACCTGCGCAACTTCGCGGAAATGCGGGCAGACTCGTTCTCGCCGCCGCCCATCAAGGCATGGCTCGAGGACGCGGGCTATGACGCGGCGGAACTGGAGCAGATCATCGCTTGCAACGAGGTCTTCTCTGCCGGCAACATGCCGTATCTGCTGATGGCGTCGCTGGCCCGGACGCTGCTGGAAGGCCAGGCCTGGACCGCGCAAGGCGAGGCCGCACCCCGGTCCGCGCTGGCGGCAGCAGGCGAACACCCGGTCCTGATGGAGGCCCATCATGCCAGCCCGGACACCGCGGCGCTTTACGCCGACTTGCGCGAGACGCTTGGGTTGCCGTTTGTAAATACCGATTACCGCGCCTTTGCCCGCTGGCCGAGTTATTTTGCGGCGGCTTGGGAAGATCTCAAGCCCGTGATCCAGTCCGGCGGATACGAACCCGCGGTCCAGGACATTCACGAACGGGCGGTGGAACTGGCACTTGGCCTGCCAAACGCCACCGGTCTCACGCCGGATGCTCTGGAAGCCGCTGCGGCACAGGATGCGGACCCGAATGAAGTTCTCGCCGTCGTGCGGTTGTTCCAATGGCTTCTGCCTGGTCTTGCGTTCAACGTCGCCTTCCTGCGCGCACAGCTTGTGACCGGCTGACCACCGCCAGACGGCATGTCTATTGCGTCGGGCTAAAATCGGTGACGGCAACAGAGGCGAGCGTCATTCAAGCGACCTTGTCGGCTGTATCCCAGGCTGGTGAAGCAACTTCACGGTGCCCTCATCCCGCCTGCCGCCCGCCTTGCAGCCCAATCGAGCGCGAGCGGTGTTTCAATTTATGGCGCTCCGACGCTGATATCTTCGCAGCTTGCAGGCGGCGCAGGATATCAGACGGGATCGCCGTCGCGTGCGGTTCCGGCTTCTGCTGAACGTGAAGCTCCATGAACTCACCTGCGGCTGCAATTTTGTCGCCGGCTAGCATTTGCATGTGCAGGTGAAAACGCTTGCCATCGCAGTCCAGCAGCCGCGTTTCGACACGGACACGGTCCCCTTCCTTCACCTCGCGCAGGAAAAACTTGTGATCCTCAAGCAGATAGATCGTGCAGCCGGTCCGTTCGCGATAGGCGGCGTCGAACCCGACCTCATCCTGCATCGCATCAACGGCCAGGCTGAACACCAACCCATAGTAGCTGTCCCGCATATGGCCGTTGTAGTCGATCCATTCGGGCATAATCTTGGTCTCAAAGGCAAAGATCGTCACTGTGGTGCCTCCAGATTGTAGAACCGGGCCGCGGTGCCGCGAAACACGGCGCTGTGCATCTCTGCCGGGACCAACCCGCGATAGGCCTGCGCCAGAGTGCGGTAATCAGAATACAGCCTGTCGACCGGGAAGTTCGACCCGAACATCACCCGATCGGCGCCGAACTGCGCCAGGCAGGTCTCGACAATCGGACGGATGCTGGCCACTGTCCAATTGTGTTCGAACATGCCCAGGCCTGACAGTTTGCAAGTGACATGGGGCAGACGCGAGAAGTGCTTCAGTTCCTTCCCCCAAGCCGTCAGCCCCTCGGCGGAGCGGTCATGGGGTGAGCCTGCATGACACAGCGCCACCGGGGTATCCGGGGCCTGCGCCAGAACCCTTGCGGTTTTCTCCATCAGTTCCGGGATCAGCTGCAAATCAAAGCTGAGCCCCCGCTGTCCCGCCTCTTGCAATCCTGCCAGAAACCGCGGGTCATCCAGCAGCGCATTGGTGCCGGTTTGCGCGTCTTCGCCCGGTGCGCGGCCGATGATCTGGCGCACACCGCGCACGGTTGGCAGGCTCTGGAACCGGTCGAGCTGTTCGGACAGGTCCGGCGCGGTCAGGTCACAAAACACCACTTGTGCCATCGGCCAGTCCGGATTCGCTTCTGCCACCGACTGCACCCAGCGCGCCTCTGCCAGACCGTCCTCGGCGCCCACCTGGATATGCACCGATGCAATGACACCTTCGGCTGCGGCCTCGGTGCGGAATTCTTCCAGCAGGTAATCCCGCTGGATCGGCGCCGGATCGCCAAAGAACCGTGTCTCCCCCTTGGCCATCAGCCAGGGATAGCGAACCGCCCCAAGATCCCACAGGTGGTGATGCGCGTCGATCCACCCGGTCATGTACGCGGCACCTCTGCCATGCGGGCCAGAATGTCGACGCCCTGCTGGTTCCAAAAATACAGCAGATCGATGAAAATCCAGTTCTCGGCGAGTTTATCCCCCTCGCGGCGGTAGATGTCGATCACCCGGAACTCCCCGGCCTTGCCGGTGGCGGGCATGCCCATGAAGCCCCCGGTGGGACGGGCGGTGAAATTCGGCCAGCCGAAGAAGCCGCCAAAACTGCCCTCGGCCAGACGGCAGATGTGATTGGTCTTGGAGCGGTCTGTGAAACCCGCACGGAACGGCCCCGAGTGCTGCTTGGCATAGCGTTCGATCGTATAGGTGGCGCCGATCCCCGCAGGGCCCCACCAGATCATGTCCTCGGCCCAGGTCCGGCGCAGCTCATCCTCCAGGCTCAACCCGCTTTTCCACTGCCCGAGGTCGGAGATCATTGCGTTAATTGTTGCCAGGGTCTTTTCGCCCTCCTCCGGCGGCTGTGGGTCGAACATCAGCCCGTCATGGGTCATCGGTCCGGGCTGCACCAGATGCGCGGCGGTCTGCGGCGGGAACGGCTGCAAGCCCGCCTGCATCATCAGATGCGGTATATCGAAGTACATCGCCGTTTCGGTGACCTTGCCATCTTCGACCTTGTTGAACTCGCAATAGCGCAGGAACGCCATCTTGCCGGTCGGGGCGATCCCCAGCCAGGGCGCATCGAACAGCCCCATCAGATGCCCCATCGAGACCACCCAGACCGAAGCGAACCCGTCCATCGCGTTGGCACCCGCCATGAAGATGTCCTCACGCCTCTGCATATTCTTCAGTGACCCGCGCAAGGGGGTCCAGAACACATCAGCGACCGCTTCGGCGCCCTGCTGCTCATGGAACGGATGGTAGCCGCGCCAGATATGATTCGAGGCGTAGTACCGCGCAAGCACCTCGCCTGCTTGCCCTGCCTTCGACCTGTCCAAATCGGTGTAAAGGTTTCGGATCACTTGCTTTTCCACTGAAAAGTCAGTCATGAGAGGTTGCCCCTTGCATACGTGTGCAAAAAAGTCTTGCCAAAAAGTCATCTATAAGTCTACCCTCTTTGCATTCGTATGCAAAACGGCCGGTCACAGCCGGCAGAGGGGAAGCCATGGCCGAGATACAATTGCAGAATGTTGGCAAACGCTGGGGGTCGTTCGTCGGCGTCGACAACTTCGACCTGACCATTGCCGACAAGGAGTTCCTGGTGCTGCTGGGGCCTTCGGGCTGCGGCAAGACCACCACTATGCGGATGATCGCAGGGCTGGAGGAAGCCTCTGAGGGCGACATTCTGATCGACGGTCAGCGCGTCAACGACATGGAACCCAAGGACCGCGACGTGGCGATGGTATTCCAGTCCTACGCGCTCTACCCCAATATGAACGTCTACGAGAACATCCGTTTTCCGCTGAAGGTCCGCGGCATCGACCCCAAGACTCATGATGAGAAGGTCCGCCGCGCCTCGGCGATGGTGGAACTGGACGACTTTTTGCACCGCAAGCCGGCCGAACTCTCCGGCGGCCAGCGCCAGCGCGTTGCTTTGGCCCGCGCCATCGTGCGCGAACCCAATGTCTTCCTGATGGATGAGCCGCTGTCAAACCTCGATGCCAAGCTCCGCGTCTCCACCCGCGCCCAGATCAAGAACCTCAGCCACGAGCTGGCTGTGACAACGATCTACGTGACTCACGACCAGATCGAGGCGATGACCCTGGCCGACCGCGTCGTGGTGATGAAAAAGGGCGTGGTTCAGCAGGTGGGCTCACCGACCGAAATCTACGACCGGCCCGCCAATACCTTTGTCGCCAGCTTCATCGGCAACCCGGCGATGAACCTGATGGAGGGAGAGGTCCAGGGCGGTACCTTCCGCGCAAAGAACGTGGAAATCAGCGGGCTGAACGCCCCGGACGGACCGCTCACACTGGGTTTCCGGGCCGAGGACGCCAGCATCGCGGCACCCGGCGAGGGTCAGATCAACGCGCCGATCTACACGATGGAACTGCTGGGCGACGCAACGATGATCTCGGTGCGCGTGGGCGGGGCTCTGGTTTCGGTAAAGGCGGACAAGAATTTCCGGGCTGAAATCGGCCAGACGGTGTCGCTCTCCGTGCCGCAGGGCATCTGCCACCTGTTTGACGGTCAAACCGGCGCGCGGATCGGGGGCTGATCCCCCCTGTCGGCGCTTCCGCCGCTGCGGTCCATCGAACGGGCGCAAGCCGCCTGCATCCATTCTAGAAAAACAGGGAGAATGATATGTTACTGAAACGACTTGCCGCAGCATCGCTGTTTACCGGGCTGATGGGCTCGGCAGCTTTCGCGGCCAACTGCGGCCCCGAAGGGCAGTCAATCCGCATCCTGGCCAGCGACTTCCCGGCAATCCACGCCGTGGTCGGTGCAGCTGAAGCCAATTGCGCAGGCTCGGCGGAGGAGTTTTCCGCCAACCACACCACCGAAGCTCGCCAGATCATGAACGCGGCGCTAACGCCGAACCCGGCGGAATACACCTCGGTGATCCTCGCCAACGCCACGCTGACCCAGCTGATGAACGATGGTCTGGTCCGGCCGCTGAATGACCTGGTCGAGAAATACAAGGACAGCATCCCGCCGAATGTGCTGATCACCATCGACGGCAACGTGATGGCGGTTGCCTTCATGGCCAACTCGCAGCACCTGTTCTCGCGCAAGGATATCCTGGAGCAAGCGGGTGTTGACAGCATCCCCGCATCCTATGAGGAAGTGCTGGAGGCCGCAGAGAAGATCCGCGCCGCGGGCATCATGGAACATCCCATCGCGATGAACCTGCAGACCGGCTGGAACGTGGGCGAAGTCTTCAACATGATCTATCTCGGCCACGGCGGCGAGTTCTTCGCACCCGGCTCTGCCGAACCCTCGATCAACAATGAGCAGGGCATCGCCACGCTGGAAACCATGAAGGCGCTGGCCGAATACGCCCACCCGGACCACCTGACCCATGCCTCCAACGAGACCCAGGGCCTGTGGGAATCCGGCCAGGCGGCGCTGGCCGTCATGTGGGGCTCGCGCGGTGCGCCGATCCTGGATGACGAAGGCTCCACCGAGGAAGTGACCTCTAACACCGTCCTGTCCGCGGCCCCCACCGTCGGCGGCGGCTCGATCCCGGCGGCCACCCTGTGGTGGGATGGCATCTCCATTTCCTCCAATGTCTCAGATGAAGAAGCTGAGGCAACCTTCGCCGCGCTGATCAGCGGGCTGACCCCCGAGATGGTGGCGGAGAACAACGACGACGCGGTCTGGCTGCTGCCGGGTTTTGAACCCGGACCGGCAGCAGCGGGCGTGGCCGGAACCGTGCAGGGCGGGGCCCGGCCCTATCCGATGATCCCGCAGATCGGCCTGCTGCACGCAGCACTCGGTTCCGAACTCACCGACTTCCTGAAGGGTGGTGAAAGTGCCGAGCAGGCGCTGTCGGATGTCGAGACCGCCTACCGAACCTCGGCCAAGGAAGCCGGCTTCCTCAAGTAAACCTCCCCGACTGGAGGGGGCTCCGGCCCCCTCTCTTTTCCCGGACTAAACACCGAGACCCACACCATGAAGCACCGCACCTTTTTCTGGTTCATCCTGCCGACGCTATCCGCAATGATCCTGTTCATCGCGCTGCCCATCGTCTCGGTTTTTATCCAGTCGCTGTTTGTCGAGCACGAGCAGGTTCTGGTGGTTTCCGAGAGTTGCGGCCCGTTCGGCTGCACGCCCACCACCACTGTTGATACCGCGGCCACAGCCGCACTGCAGGAAGAGCAGCCGCTGGGGCGGTACAACGGGCTCAACACCTACATCAACCGCTCGCACCTGGCCTTCGTCGAAGTCGGCGAAGCCTGGCGCAGCACGGAAACTTTCGGCGCGTTCTGGAAACAGATCATCAACCTGCCCTTCTACCGCGCGCTGATCTTCACGCTGACTTACACGGCGGTGGTCACTCCGGTCGTTATCGCGCTTGGCCTGGCAATTGCAGTGGGCGTCAACAACCTGCCCCGCATCCTCAAGGGCCCGTCGATCTTCATCTCGCTGCTGCCGTTCCTTGTCACACCGCTGGTTGGCTCCCTGATCCTGTTCTGGATGGTCGACAGCGACGGCGTCATCGGTGCCACCATCCAGCGGATTTTCAACGATCCCTCGCTGAGCCTGAAGGCCTCCACCGCGCTCACCTGGACTATGCTGATCGTTTACGGCGTCTGGCACACCCTGCCGTTCAGCTTCATCACCTTCTACGCGGGCCTCCAGACCGTGCCCGAGGACACCATGGAAGCGGCGATGATTGACGGCGCGTCGAAGTGGCAGCGCATGATCCATGTGATCGTGCCGCACCTGGCGCCGCTGATGTCCTTCGTGACGCTGATGCTTCTGATGGACAACTTCCGCGTCTTCGAGCCGATCGTCAGCTTCAAAGCCGAGGCCCACGCCACCTCGCTCAGCTGGATCATCTACAACGACCTGCGCGAAAGCGGCAATCCGCTCTACGGCTCGGCCGGGGCGACCTCGATGATGACCATCATCGGCGTGGTCATCCTGCTGACCCCGGTGCTGATCCGCACCTGGCGCGACTTCTCCCGCAAAGCACACTGAGGGCACGAACATGGCAACCAATGCACAATCCTCCATCGCAGTCCCGGCAGTGAACCCGAAATCCCGCTCCCGCGTCCCTCTGCTCACGGTGGTTTCGCTGACGCTCGTGGCGCTCTGGCTGATCATCGCTGCTTTCCCCTTCTTCTGGACCTTCTGGGGCAGCTTCAAGGTGCAGTCGGACTTCTTCTCCAAGACCGACTGGCAGAACGCCATCTACGGGGTCAACACGATCCAGCAGACCGGCAGCGCCTTCACGCTCGAAGGCTACCAGGGCGCCTGGGTGGACGAGGAATTCTGGCGCAACGTCATCAACTCCGGGATCGTGGTGTTCTTCACCGTGGTGATCTCACTCACCTTCGGCACTCTGGGCGGCTACGCCCTCGCCCGCTCCGGCCGCCGCTATGCCTTCTGGCTCCTGATGGCAGCGCTAGTGTTCCGCGCCATGCCGCATATCACCCTGGTTTCGGGCTACCTGCTGCCGTTCTTCGAGTGGAACATCTGGGGCATCCTGCCGACCACCATCATCGTGCTGGTGGCAATCAACCAGCCTTTCACCCTGTGGATGCTGCACTCCTTCTTCCTCAACATCCCCAAGGACATGGACGAAAGCGCCATGGTTGACGGCTGCACCCGCTTCCAGGCCTTCCGCCACGTGATCATCCCGGTGATGTGGCCCGGCGTCATCACCACCGGCCTGTTCAGCTTCCTGCTCGCCTACAACGACTTTGCGGTGACCGCGATGCTGCTCAGCTCCGAGAACGAGACCATCATCCCCGCGATCAATAGCTTCCTCGGCACCACGCAGGTCGAAGGCAAGGTGATGTACGCCGTCGCCGCCGTGGTCTCTGCCACCGCCCCGCTGTTCGTGCTGATCCTGTTCTTCCAGCGACAGATCGTCAGCGGACTGACCGCAGGCGCGGTGAAGGGCTGATGAGCAGCGCAGCAAGACATAATGCCGTTGCGCGCCACCCGGCGCTCAACCGGATGCCAAGGGATTTTCTGACAGGCGGCCGTCTCCTCCTCGTCTGATCACATCATCCCTTGGCAACAAATTAAGGAACAGAGCATGAAAGGCTCCCGCCCCGAACAAGCCGTGCTGACCAAAGACACGGACATGAGCAAGACTGAAGAAACCCGCCGCGTGATCGAAAACATGGTGGACGGGCTGAACGACCACCGGATCAGCGACATCGGCGAATTCTTCTCCGAAGGCTTCCGCTGGATGGGCAACCAGGGCTGCGGCACCAAGACCGGGCTGAAGGAATTCCAGGACAACTGGCAGCGCCCGTTCCAGGCTGCCTTCTCTGACAAGGTCTGCATCGACGAAGCCCGCCTCTATATGGGCGAATGGGCCGCCGCCTTCGGCCGCCAGGAGGCCACTCACTCCGGCACGTTCCTAGGCATCGAACCCACCGGCAAGCGAGTCGAGATCCGCTACATGGACTTCTGGAAAGTCGTCGACGGCAAGATCGTCGACAACTGGGTGAACGTCGATTTTGCCCATGTAGCCGCTCAGCTCGGCGTTGACCTGTTCAACGGCGAAGGCTGGGAAGCATTTGACCGCGGCGAGAAAGTGCCGCCGCGCCCCGAAAACTGAGGACCTGACCATGACCATCGAATACCTGAAACGCGGCAAGCCTGAAGCGGACCGTGCCGAGGACGACGCCAAGACCCGCGCCGTGGTCGAAGCGACGCTGAAGGATATCGAAACCCGCGGCGATGCCGCCGTGCGGGAGCTGTCCGAGAAATTCGACAACTACAGCCCCGAAAGCTTCCGCCTCAGCCAGTCGGAAATCGACGCGCTGATCGCCTCGCTGAGCGACCGCGAGCTGGAGGACATCAAATTCGCACAAAAGCAGGTGATGAATTTCGCCCAGGCGCAGCGCGATTCCATGCTGGACATCGAGGTGGAGACACTGCCCGGTGTCATCCTCGGCCATAAGAACATCCCCGTCCAATCGGTCGGCTGCTACGTGCCCGGCGGCAAGTTCCCCATGGTGGCTTCGGCGCATATGTCCGTCGCCACCGCCAAGGTCGCGGGCGTGCCGCGCATCATCGCCTGCACCCCGCCTTTCAACGGCAAGCCCAACGCCGCTGTGATTGCCGCGATGCACCTGGGCGGTGCCCATGAGATCTACGTGATGGGCGGCATCCAGGCGATTGGCGCAATGGCGATCGGCACCGAAACGATCGATCCCGTCCACATGCTCGTCGGCCCCGGCAACGCCTTCGTGGCGGAGGCCAAACGCCAGCTGTTCGGCCGCGTCGGCATCGACCTCTTTGCAGGCCCGACCGAGACCATGGTGATCGCGGACGAGACCGCCGCAGACGCCGAGCTCTGCGCTACCGACCTCTTGGGCCAGGCCGAGCACGGTTACAACTCCCCCTGCGTGCTGCTGACCAACTCGCGCAAGCTGGCCGAGGAGACGCTGAGCGAGATCGACCGGCTGCTGGACATCCTGCCGACCGCCGGCACCGCCAAGGTGTCGTGGGAGGAATACGGCGAGGTGATCGTCTGCGACACCTATGAGGAGATGCTCCAGGTCGCCGATGACATTGCCTCCGAGCATGTGCAGGTTATGACGGACCGCGACGACTGGTTCCTGGAAAACATGACCTGCTACGGCGCGCTGTTCCTCGGCCCGCGTACCAATGTCTCCAACGGCGACAAGGTCATCGGCACCAACCACACCCTGCCGACCAAGAAGGCGGGGCGCTACACAGGCGGTCTCTGGGTGGGCAAGTTCCTGAAAACCCACAGCTATCAGAAGGTCACCACCGACGAGGCCGCCACCATGATCGGCGAATACGGCTCGCGCCTGTGCATGCTCGAAGGCTTCGTCGGCCACGCCGAGCAGTGCAACATCCGCGTCCGCCGCTACGGCGGCAAGAATGTGCCTTACGGGACCGCCGCAGAATGACCACCGATATTCACACCCGGAACAAGGCGCTGATCGCCCCGATGCGGGACGCGATGCGCGACTTCACCGAAAAAGGCGTGCGCGCCGCGCTGGAGGAACTGATCGCGCCGGACGCGGTGGTGCATATGTGCCACCCGTTCGGCGACCTGACCGGCTCCGCAGAACTCTATGAAACCTGCTACGCCCCGTTGTTGCACGCAATGCCGGACCTGGAGCGCCGGGACTGGATCGTCATGGGTGGCCGTACCGAGCACGGCGGCGACTGGATCGGCTGCGGCGGCCACTACTACGGCACCTTCGTGAAGCCCTGGCTCGACATTCCGCCAACCGGCCATCTGACCCACATGCGCTACCACGAGTTCTACCGCTTCGAGGAAGGCCGCGTGGTGGAAATCCAGACCATCTGGGACATCCCCGAGGTGATGATGCAGGCAAAGGCCTGGCCGATGGCGCCGTCGCTGGGCCTTGAATTCTGCATCCCTGGCCCGGCAACGCATGACGGCATCGTCCCCGGCCCCTGGGACGAGGAGAAGTCGCAGGCCTCCTGCAGCCACATCGTCGACATGCTGACCCACTTGAAGAAGCACCCGAGCCAGGGCGGCCCGGAAGTGATGGAGATGCCGAAATTCTGGCATGAGCGGATGAACTGGTACGGCCCTGCCGGCATCGGCACCGGCCGCGGCATCGCAGGCTTCCGCAACTGGCACCAGATCCCGTTCCTGAACGGCATGCCCGACCGCGGCCAGTATCTGGACGAGATCACCTATCACTTCTTCGGCGACGGTGAATACGCCGCGGTGACTGGCTGGCCGAACATGATCCAGACCATCACCCATGACGGCTGGATGGGCATCGCCCCCTCGGGCCAGCGCGTCACCATGCGAAGCCTCGATTTCTGGAGGCTGGAGAACGGCAAGATCCGGGAAAACTGGGTTACGGTGGACATTCTGGACGCCTACCGGCAGTTGGGCGTAGATGTCTTTGCCCGCCTGCGCGAGTTCAACAAGGCCCGCGTGGCTGGCGAAATCCCCTTCCCTGTCAGCGAGGTTTGACATGCCCACCTTCCCCAGCACCCCCAGTTTCAGCCTAGAGGGCAAGCGCGCCCTGATTGCCGGCGCGTCTTCCGGCATCGGCACGGCCTGTGCCGTGGCCCTGGCGGAACTGGGTGCTGAGGTCACTCTTGCAGCGCGCCGCACTGACGCGCTGCAGGACATCGCAGCGGAAATGACCGCCCGCGGCTGGAAAGCCAGGGTGCTGAAACTGGATGTCGCCGATGTTGCGGCAACGGCGGAGGCGGTGGCTGCAGGCGGCCCCTTCGACATCCTGGTCAACTCGGCAGGCCTTGCCCGCCACGGCAAGGCCACCGACACCTCGCCAGAGGATTTCGACGCGGTAATGCAAGTCAACGTCCGCGGCGCCTACTTTCTGACCCAAGCGGTGGCCAAGGGATTGCTGGCAGCCGGCCGCCCCGGCTCTCTCATCAACATCTCCAGCCAGATGGGCCACGTCGGCGGCCGCGAGCGTGCAGTCTACTGTGCCTCCAAATTCGCGGTCGAAGGCTTCACCAAGGCGATGGCGCTGGAGTTCGGCCCGGACAAGATCCGCGTCAACACGATCTGTCCGACTTTTATCCTCACCGATCTGACCCGGACGACCTTTGACGACCCGGAAAAACGGGCCTGGGTACTGGATAAAATCAAGCTCGGCCGCCCGGGAGAGATCGAAGACATCATGGGGGCCGCTGTCTACCTGGCCTCAGACGCCTCTGCCCTGGTGACCGGAACCGCGATGATGGTTGATGGAGGTTGGACGGCAGACTGATGGGAGCAAGCAAGGTCACCTCAATGGACGTCGCCCGCCTGGCGGGTGTCAGCCAATCTGCGGTCAGCCGGGTGTTCACCCCTGGCGCGTCCGCCTCTAAGAAAACGATCGAGAAAGTCCGCAAAGCGGCCGAGGAGCTCGGCTACCGGCCGAACGTGCTCGCCCGCGCAATGGTGTCCGGAAAAAGCGGCATCATCGGGCTGGTCGTTGCCTATCTGAACAACCAGTATTACCCCGAGGCACTCGAAAAACTGACCAACGCGCTGCAAGACCGCGGCTACCACGTTCTGGTCTTCCTGGCGTCGCACGCTGCGGGCAACATCGACCGCGTGGTCGAGGAGATCCTGGATTTCCAGGTCGACGGCATCATCGCGGCCTCGGTTGCGCTCTCCTCCGACCTCTCCGCTCGCTGCCAGACAGCCGGCGTGCCGATGGTGCTGTTCAACCGCGCGCAGGACGACCCGTCGATGTCGGCCGTGACCTCCGACAATATCGCCGGCGGGCGCAAGGCGGCGGAGTTCCTGCTGGCAGGCGGCCACGAGAAAATCGGCTATATCGCCGGCTGGGAGGGCGCCTCGACCCAGCGCGACCGGGAGGCCGGCTTTACCGCCGAACTGGCCGCCGCCGGCAAGACGCTGCATGCCCGCGAGGTCGGCAATTTCGTCACCGAAGAAGCCCAGGCCGCCACCCGCCGCATGTTTGCAAACGACCCGCCGGATGCGGTCTTTGTGGCCAATGACCACATGGCCATCGCCGTGATGGACACCCTGCGCTTCGAGCTCGGCCTCAGTGTGCCGGACGACGTTTCCGTCATTGGCTACGACGATGTCACCGTTGCCTCCTGGCCCACTTACAACCTCACAACCGTGCGGCAGCCTGCCAACCGTATGGTGGCGGAAACCGTCGATATTCTCCTCGCCAAGATCGAAGGCCCCGACGCCGGGCCGCGCCGGGTCGAGATCGACGGCCCTCTTATCGTTCGCGGCTCGGCCCGCATACCTGAAGGATGGAAGACATGAAGGGATTTGACCCTAAATTCAAGGATTTCCCCGATTATATCATTGGCATTACCAAGGAAATCTGGGAAGACCGCGGCATCGCCACGCTGCATGATTACTACGCGCCCGATATCGTCGTGCGTTCGCCGGCTTCGGTTGTTGTCGGCAATCAGGGCGTGATCGCCGCCACCATGGCAACCCTAGCCGAATTCCCCGACCGCACCCTTCTGGGCGAGGATGTAATCTGGTCCGGCACGCCGGAAAATGGCATGCTGTCCTCGCACCGGCTGCTCTCAACCGCGACGCACCTGGGCGACGGGGTCTACGGCAAGGCAACCGGCAAGAAGCTCACCTACCGCATCCTGGCCGACTGTCACGCGATCAACAACCAGATCAATGATGAATGGCTGATCCGCGACCAAGGTGCCATCGTGCGCCAGATGGGCTGGGACCCCAAGGAATACGCCCGCGATCTGATCGCGCGCGAGGGCGGCCCCGAGGCTTGCGTGCAGCCCTATACCCCCGCCAACGAGCAACCCGGCCCTTACAAAGGCAACGGCAACGACAATGAATGGGGCCAGAAATACGCCGATATCCTGAAGCGGATCATGAATGCCGACATGCGCGCGATTGAATCCGAATACGACCGCGCAGTGCAGTCGGAATATCCCGGTGGCATCACCGGCCACAGCTGGGGTTCGGTGGACCGCTTCTGGATGGGGCTGCGCGCCTCCTTCCCGAACGCCGAGTTCAAGATCCACCACCAGATCGGTCGCGACGATCCAATGATGCCGCCCCGCGCTGCGTTGCGCTGGACGCTGCATGGCAAGCACGACGGCTGGGGCGTCTTCGGCAAACCGACCGGCGCCGAGGTCTTCGTGCTGGGCGCCAGCCACGCCGAATTCGGCCCCTGGGGACTGCGCCGCGAATACGCGCTGTTTGACGAAACCTCGGTCTGGAAACAGATCCTGCTGCAGACCGGCGATCTCTGAATGCGGCCCGGTGCCTCTCCTCTGAACGCCAGTCAGGCGGCCCGGCGGTATCACGCCCACCGCGCCAGCCTGCGCGCACGGCGGCTGAACAACCACCCGCCCGGTTGCGGGCGCTGACTCAGCCGTTTCAAACCAGATTTCAAGAGGATACGAGATATGAGCACCATCCAAGAACGCATCGTCCGCTACGGCGAATTGAAACCCTGCAAGACGGCCTTCATCGACGCCCACACCCCGGGCTCCGACCAGAAGGAAAACTTCACCATCATCGGCGGCGGCGTCAGTGAAAGCCCGGACCAGCATGTCCACATCACCGACAAGATCGGCTTCAACATCGGCGCCGCGGGCCAGCCGCCGAAATGCCGCAACTCGCTGCACAGCCACACCACCGCCGAAGTGTTCTTTGTCGCCAAGGGCCGCTGGCGCTTCTTCTGGGGCCGCTACGGAACTGCGGGTGAGTTCATCGCCGAGGAAGGCGATATCTTCAACATCCCCACCGGCATCTTCCGCGGCTTTGAAAACGTCGGCCAGGACTATGGCATGATCATGTCGATCCTCGGCGGCGACGATGCTGGCGGCGGCGTCACCTGGGCGCCGCAGGTGATCGAGGACGCCAAAGCCCACGGGCTGATGCTGGGCGACAACGGCGTGCTGTATGACAGCAAGAAGGGTCAGGACCTGCCCCACAACGTGCGCCCCATGCCGCTGCTGACTGAGGAACAGCTGAAGGCCTACCCCGAGGTCCCGGTCGAGGACGTCGTCGGCAAATACGTGGCCCGCTACTGGGACCTGATGGCGCTGGCGGCGGACAAACCTGCCAAGGTCATCGGCGAAGATGCCCTGATCAAGGACAAGCCCGGTTTCGAGGTCGATTTCCTGGCCCGCGGCTCTGCCGTGGCGGATCAGGTCAAGGCGGAAAAGCCGGTGGTGCTGATGCCCGCCAGCGGCCATTGGCGCATCACCATCAACGAGGTCGAGACCACCTTGTCAAACGGCGACACCGCGCTGGTGCTGCCCGGCGAAAGCTACAGCGCCGAACCGTCGATGACCGGGAACGCGGGCCTCTACCGCATCACTGCCACCGACGATCCTGCCGGCGCCACCTGGCAGGGCTGATGATCGAAATTCCCCCTGTGCGGCGCCGTCCGCTGCACAGGGGGTGTACAGGGGGTGTACGCATGGCACCCCCCTGAAATCAGGGAGATTGGTTGATGGTCAAGATAACCCATGTCGGCTCGCTGCCCCGGACCCGGGAAGTCGTGGATTTCATCTTCGCCCGCGAGCGGAAGGAGCCTTTTGACCAAGCGGAATTCGACGCCTGCATGTCGGCTGCCGTTTCTGAAACTGTCCGCAAACAGGTTGCCGCGGGGGTAGATATCGTCAGCGACGGCGAGACCTCCAAGATCTCCTATGCCACCTACGTCAAAGACCGCTACACCGGCTTTTCCGGCGACAGCCCGCGCAATGCGCCTGCCGATCTGAAGATGTTTCCGGGCTTCCTGCAACGGCTGGCAGACGACGGCGGCACGCCGCAATATGCCCGCCCCATGTGTACCGGCGAGGTGCGCTCCAAGTGCCAGGCTGAGCTGGAAAAGGACATCGCCAGCCTCAAGACTGCCATGGCAAAGCACGGCATGGAATACGGTTTCATGAACGCGGCGTCGCCCGGGGTCATCTCGCTGTTTTTGCAGAACGATTTCTATCCCACACGCGAGGCGTACCTGGCCGCGCTGGCCGATGCGATGAAGGCTGAATATGAGACCATCGTGGCCGCCGGGCTGGATCTGCAGCTCGACTGCCCCGACCTGGCGCTGTCGCGGCATATGCTGTTCAATGACTTGTCCGACGCGGAGTTCATCAAGATCGCAGACATGCATGTGGAGGCGTTGAACCACGCGCTGCAAAACGTGCCGCAGGAGCGCGTCCGGGTGCATATCTGCTGGGGCAACTACGAAGGCCCGCATTGCTGTGACATTCCGATGGACACAGTGTTCACCACTCTGATGAACACCAAATCGCGCTATGTTCTGTTTGAAACCTCCAATCCGCGCCACGCCCATGAATGGACCGTGTTCCACGACCGCAAGGCAGAGATCCCGGAGGACAAGGTGCTGGTGCCCGGCGTGGTAGATACTACCACCAATTTTGTAGAACACCCGGAACTGGTCGCGCAGCGCATTGAAAGATTTACGGAAGTCGTCGGCTCTGACCGGGTGATCGCGGGCTCGGACTGCGGCTTTGGTACCTTTGCAGGCTTTGGCGCAGTGGACCCGGACATCGCCTATGCCAAGCTCGCCGCGCTGTCGGAGGGGGCACGGCGCGTCAAATGACACCGCTTGTCCTGATCCCCGGCATGATGTGCGATGCGCGGCTTTTCAACCCGCAGATTGCGGCGCTGTCCGGCAGCGTTCCGATCGTGACCGCGCCAATCGGCGGTCATGGCACAATGGCGGCGCTGGCGGCGGAGCTGCTCTCTTACGCGCCGCCGCGCTTTGCACTGGCGGGCCTGTCGATGGGCGGCATCCTGGCGATGGAAATCCTCCGCCAGGCGCCAGAGCGGATCGCAGGCTTGGCGCTGATGGACACCAACCCGCTGGCCGAAAGGGATGAGGTCAAGGCCCGCCGCGCGCCGCAGATCGAAGCCGTCCGCCAAGGCGGGCTGCGCCGGGTGATGGCCGAGGAGATGAAGCCGAACTACTTGACGGAAGGGCCCAACCGGGCCGCGATCCTTGATCTGTGCATGGACATGGCCTTGGATCTGGGTCCGGACGTTTTCATCAATCAGTCCACAGCCTTACGCGACCGCATCGACCAGTGCGAAACGCTGCGCGCCTTCACCGGCCCGGCGCTGGTGCTGTGCGGTCGCGACGACATCCCCTGCCCCGTCACCCGGCATGAGTTGATGCACGAATTGATGCCGCAAAGCCGGCTGGAAATCATCGGAAACGCCGGCCATCTGCCGGTTCTGGAACAACCTGAACAAACCACGGCGGCACTGAACCGCTGGCTGGAGACGATATGAAACCATCGCTGCTAAACCTGCTGAATAAGGTCGACACGCCCACCGTCTGCAACGCCATCGAAGTGGCTGAGGGAAAGCGCGGTTTCAACGCCTTCACCCGCGGCACCATGCTGTGTTCGGACCCGGATGCCGGCGCCATGGTGGGCTATGCCCGCACCGCCAAGATTGCCGCGGTGAACCCGCCGGAAGAACCGCCCGAAGTGATCCGCAAGCGCCGCATGGACTACTACCGGCACATGGCTCTCGGCACCGGGCCTTCGATCACCGTGGTCGAGGATCTGGACTTCCCCCATTGCATCGGCGCCTACTGGGGCGAGATCAACACCACCGTGCATAAAGGCTTCGGCATCAGCGGCGCGCTGACCAACGGTGTGATGCGGGATCTGGGCGATCTGCCCGAGGGCTTCTCGGTTGTTGCTGGCTCCATTGGCCCCAGCCACGGGTTCGTACACGTCAAGGAACTCGGAACACCCGTCAACATCTTCGGCCTGGAAATCAATGACGGCGATCTGGTGCATGCGGACCGTCACGGCGCACTGGTGATCCCCCCAGAGGTGTTGGATGATCTCGAACAGGCCATCCTCAAACTGCTCGAAACAGAGAAACTGATCCTGGAGCCTGCGCGCAAGCCCGGGTTCGACTTCGACGCATTCGAGGAAGCATGGCAAGCGTTTGAAGCGGCCAGGACTTAGGTTAGGCCCCATTAATCCTACACCATTGCTTTCGCCGCTTTCGACTTGGCTGCGTAACAACTACTGGCCGTAGAACAAGCAGTCCGCGGAGGCCGTTTCTGACCTTGGAGTTGTTGAGCAGGCAGCGAGGTCTATGGCTGGGCTCATTGGCGTAAGGCACCTTCTGCGTTTAATCGCGATGGTACCACACAGCTGCGCTGTGACCAGCTTGGCCTGATTTGGTCCCATTGCCGCAGTCTGAATTTAGTGTGCGAGCACGGCCTTTTCGAAACGGGGAGTGATGCCAAATTGCCTCTTGTAGTGTTTCGAGAAGTGGCTGACCGATGAGAAACCGCAGGCAGTCGCGACATCAATCACGCGCATCTGCGTTTGCTGCAAAAGCGCGCGCGCTCGCTCGAGCCTGAGAACCGTCATATAGCTCTTTGGACTGTTTCCCAAATGCTGGCTGAAGAGCCTTTCGAGCTGCCGCGTCGAAATACCAACCTGTTCAGCGATGATTGACGGCGAAACAGGATCCTCCAAGCATTCCTGCATATAGCCTATTGCCTTTGACAGTTTTTCATTCCTGAATTCGACGCGCCGGAGACTGGCCACAACCTGGCGACTGCTCCCATCCCGAACAGATGCGCTGAGGAGTTGATCAGCGACTTGAGTGGAGGCTTCCGGGCCGGCCTTCTGACAGATCAGCGCGGAAAAGAGATCCAGAGTGGCAACGCCGCCACCACATGAGACGACGTTGGCAGTTTCTTCAAAAATCGTGCAGACAGGATCCAGCTCAAGAAAGCTCTCTTGAAAAATGGGTTTCATTCTCCAGTGCGAGCTGATGCGCCCCTCTTTTGCGATGCCAATTCGAGCGAGAAACAGTGCTCCGCCTCCCAGTCCGCAAAGTTGCGCCCCAATTCTTGCTGCTTGCCGCAACCAAGCCGCGGTTCTGCCAGACTTGGGGTAATTTTGGGAATTGAAGGCGCAACAAATAACGATGCAATCTTCGCGGCGCACATCAGGCAAAGCACTGTCAACTGCTGCATTCAGTCCCGAAGAAGAAATGACACTGTCACCCGTTTCGCTGACAATTTTCCACTGAAAAAGCGTCTTTCCAGATGTTTCGTTTGCGGCGGCCAAAGAGTCGATTCCGGATCCCAAGTCCAAAGCTGAGAACCCGGGCATCAGCAAGAAAACGAAACGGTTCAATTCAACCGGCTCACATCGGTCCGAGCCTATTTTTTTCTCTGGCCGCCCCATAGTCCTATTCCCGAATTAGGAACGCATATTTGCGCCGTTGGCGTCGTAGGCCGGCCCTGCCAAGACCAGCGCATCGTAAAAGTTGCCAAGGATCTCCACCTGAAGCTTCGTTCCGGGAGCCGCGAACTCGGCCGCAACGTAGCCCATGGCCATCGACTTTCCGACATGATGTGCATAGCCGCCCGAACTGACGTAACCGACCGGCTCACCGTCTTTGAGGATCGCCTCATCATGGGCCACGTCGATCCCCTCAACGTCGATCGTCATCGTCACCAGTTTCTGGGAAACGCCGCCTTCGCGGGCCTTCAGCGTTGCCTCCTTGCCGACAAACTCCTTTTTCCAGTTGATGAAGACATCCATCCCGGATTCGACCGCGTCAAAGTCGGGACGGTATTCCATCGTCCAGACACCCCAGCCCTTTTCGAGCCGCATCGATAGCAGTGCGCGTGCGCCGTACCAGCGATAGCCCAGATCCGCGCCGGCCTCTTCGATGGCGTCTGCCAGGCGCATCAGATATTGCGGCTTGCAGTAGATCTCATAGCCCAGTTCACCGGAGAAACTGATCCGGTTGATAATCACCGGCACGCCGCCGACAAAAGTCTGGCGCAGGTCGCGGAACTTGAAGGCTTCGGCTGAAACATCGTCGCGTGTGATCCGGGCAAGCAGTTCCCGCGATTTCGGGCCTGACAGGGCGATGCCGTGCCAGTCGTCTGAAACATTGGCATAGGAAATGCCTGCGGGCAGGTCTTTTTCGAACCAGCGGCGGTGCGCCTCCTGCATCGCGCCAGAACCGAACAGCATAAAGTGATCCTCGGCCAGACAAGCCACGGTCAGGTCTCCGTAAAGCTTGCCCTTGGGTGTTAGCATCGGTGTCAGCGCCAGGCGTCCGGGTTTGGGGACAAAACCGGCCAGGATATGGTTCAGGTATTCGCGAACGCCCTCGCCCTTGAACTCATGCTTGGCAAAGTTGGCAATCTCGATGCCGCCGACAGCTTCGCGCACGGCCTTGATTTCCCGCGCGACATAGTCGTGCGACCGGTTGCGCTCGAAGGATGGAACCTCATGCGCATCCTCGGGACCGTCGGCAAACCACAGCACATGTTCCAAGCCGAACCCCTGGTCCATCACCGCCCCCTTGGCGATCATGCGGTCATAGAGCGCGGTTGTCTTTTGCTTGCGGCCCTTGGGCAGGGTTTCGTTCGGGAAGGTCATCACGAAGCGGCGTTCGTAGTTCTCCGACGACTTGATGGTGCCCCAGTCAGGTGTCGCGAACTCGCCAAACCGTGCTACGTCCATCGCCCAGACATCGATGGAGGGTTCGCCGTCGATCATCCACTCCGCCAAGGTCAGGCCCACGCCGCCGCCCTGGCAGAAGCCCGCCATGACACCAACAGCCACCCAGTAGTTCTTCATGCCCGGAACAGGACCGATCAGCGGGTTGCCGTCTGGACCAAACGTGAACGGGCCGTTGATCACATCCTTGATGCCGGCATTGGCCATCGCCGGGAGACGTTCGAATGCGGTTTCCAGGCGGTCTGCCACCCGGTCCAGATCCGGCGGCAGCAGTTCATGGCCGAAGTCCCAGGGCGTCCCGCCGACTTTCCACGGGGTCGCCTGGGCCTCGTAGGTGCCCAGCAGCATGCCCTGCCCTTCCTGGCGGCAATAGACGTTGGCCTCGAAGTCGATCCCGTGCGGCAGTTGCTGACCGAAGTTCACAACTTCATCCATGCGCTCAGTGATCAGGTAATGGTGCTCCATCGGCTGAACCGGCAATTGAATGCCCGCCATATGACCCACCTCACGCGCCCACAGACCGCCGCAGTTCACAACATGCTCTGCGTTGATCGTGCCCTTGGGGGTGACGATGTCCCAGCTGCCGTCCGGGCGCTGCGTCATACCGGTTGCGCCGCAGTGGGTGAAATACTGTGCGCCATGCGCCTTGGCCGCCTTGGCAAAAGCATATGTCGTGCCGGACGGGTCCAGATGGCCGTCCTGCGCATCCCACAGAACCGCGTGATAGTGGTCCGGATCGATCAGCGGGTGACGCTCGGCCAGTTCCTTGGGCGAGATGAATTCCTGATCCAGGCCCATGTAACGCGCCTTCGAACGCTCGCCCTTTAGGTAGTCATACCATTCCTTGGTGGAAGCAGCGTAGAAACCACCGGTCTGATGCAAGCCGACGGATTGGCCAGACAGTTCCTCGATTTCCTTATAAAGGTTGATCGTATATGACTGCAGGCGCGAGATGTTAGGGTCAGAGCTGATGGTATGGATGCCCCCGGCCGCGTGCCAGGAGGAACCGGATGTCAGCTCGTCACGCTCAAGCAGCACCGCATCTTTCCAGCCAAATTTTGCAAGGTGGAACAGGATTGAGCAGCCAACAACGCCGCCGCCAATAACAACGACTTTGGCGTGGGACGGAAGTTTCTTGCCGCCTGTGGTCTCTTCGGTCTGAATAGTAGGCATGTTTCGTTCATCCTCAGGGATTCAGCTCTCATAGCGCCAGGGAATAGGGTGCGCGCACCCCGTTTGGATTCCAGGCCATCTCTGAATGAAAGCGGGGTTTCTGATTGTTAATGAATTGCGGGTCGGCAGCGCGATCACGTCCTTTGCGACCCGCGAACGGATCCCGTAAGCGTTAGAAGTCCGTCGCTGCGCCACCCTCGGCCTTGCGCTTGGCGACAAAAGCGTCCAACTCGTCTCGGATCGCCGGATCCAGGACCGGAGCCTCGTATGAGGCAAGCCGCTTCTTCCACTCCGCGTTTGCACGCTCGATCGCAATCGGCGATCCAGCCTCTTGCCAGGCTTCAAAGTTACGCCAATCGCTCAGGATTGGTGAATAGAAGGCATCGCGGTAACGCGCCTGGGTGTGTTCAGTGCCAAAGAAGTGGCCCGCCGGCCCGACCTCATTAATGGCTTCCAGCGCCAGATCGTCAATGCTGGTCGAAACCGGTTGCAGGAATTCTGAAATCATCTGCAGCAGGTCGATATCGAGGATCACCTTTTCATACGAGCAGCACAGGCCCCCTTCGAGCCAGCCGGCCCCATGCATGAGCATGTTTGCGCCGCCATTGATGGCGCCCCAAAGCGAGAAAACCGCCTCATATGCAGCCTGCGAGTCGACCGTATTGGCCGCGCATACATTCGATGAGCGATAAGGAATGCCATAGCGCCGCGCCAGCTGGCCGCCGATATGCTGCGCCTTCATGTATTCCGGCGTGCCAAACGCCGGTGAGCCGGTCTTCATGTCCACATTGGACGTGAAACCGCCATACATCACCGGCGCGCCCGGGCGCACCATCTGGGTAAAGGTCACCCCCGCCAATGCCTCGGCATTCTGCAATGTCACGGCCCCGGCAATCGTAACCGGCGCCATTGCCCCGGCCAGCGTGAAGGGTGTGATCACGACAGGCTGGCCCATCTCGGACAAAGCCATCACCCCCTGCATCATCGGAATATCGAGCTGCAGAGGAGAGTTCGTGTTGATGATCGAGAACATACACGCCTGATCACGCATCTGCTCGTGTGTCAGACCATGGGCAATCCGTGTCATCTCGATCGCATCGGACACACGCTCCTCGCCTAGCGAGTAGATACAATACGCCTTGTCGGTCAGCGTGATGTAATCCTGGATGCAATCAAGATGGCGGACAGAGGCGTGAATATCGACAGGTTCGACAGGATACCCGCCGGTCACGTTCAGCACATTGTGCATCTGGGCCAATCGCAGGAAATTGCGATAGTCTTCCTGATTGCCAGCACGCCGTCCCCGGTCCGTATCAGAGCAATTCGGCGCACTTGCCATCATGTTGAAAACAATATTGTTCCCACCCATAACAACGTTGTGCTGGGGGTTGCGCGCGTGCAGCGTGAACTCCGACGGAGCACTTGCAACGGCTTGGTTAATCAGATCCGGATCGAAGCGCACGCGCACTTCGCCATCCCTGACATCTGCACCCGCCTTTTTCATCACGGCGCGCGCGTCATCGTGCAAAACGTCCAAGCCGGTTTCTGAAAGCAGTTTCAGGGATGCCTGGTGAATATGTTCGACCTGATCATCCGAAATGAGCTCAACGGCCGGATAAGGACGCTTAAGCTGGGTGAAGGGCCGCTGCACGATTGCTGGGGCCGGCGCCCCGCCATCACGGCGGCGTCCGCGGCGTCCGCGCGCTCCTTGGGACAGTTGATCAGTAGACATCCAATAGCACCTTCATGGCCGGAATTGAGCTTGAGAACGAGAGGCTTGGGTTCAAGCCCTCAAGTCCGTTTCTGCGGGTGGAAGCTGGATGAAGAGCCAAGCCGCAGGCCGCCGCTCAAACTTGCGGAGGCTGGCGGGCTTGCCGGCCCGCCAGAGCCCGGAGGCACCAGACGAAGGTTCTTTTTATGTTTTCCAATATACCGCATTGTATCCGATATATAGGAATATTGCAAAGATTCGGTCAAGCCCTTCTGCGCCCCCCCCTCAAACTGACGCGGTCGGCTCCTGATACTGAGTCGGCTGGGCCACGAGAAGGATCGCCTCCGTTTCCCCGTCCGCCTCGTTGCTAATGCGATGGTTGCAGTCACTGCGGTATCGCAGTGTGTCGCCGGCCTCCGCCCGGACGGTCCGATCGCCAACCGTTACCGACAGTGACCCAGACAAGCAGGTCAGGTGTTCAAAGGTGCCAGGGGCATGAGGCTTTGAATCCAGCTCTGCTCCAGGCTTCATGAGCAGCCTGTGCCATTCAACAGGAAGAACCGTTCGCCGCGGACTGAGCATATATAACTCACATTTCCCATCCGCGCTGCGCCGCATTGGCGTGGAATAGTGATGAAGATGCTCAATCGGCTCCTCTTTACCAGGCCCGCTTTCCAGCAAGCTGAGATCAATCCCAAGCGCTTGAGAAAGTGCCCAGACAATGGAGAAGGTCGGGTTTGTAGCGCCCCGCTCAATTGCGGACAGCATCGACCGGGACACCCCTGTACGCTCAGAGAGCCGCTCCAAAGTCAGGCCAAGCGACTTTCTGGCCTCCTTCATTATTTTTCCGATATCTGGAGTGGCTGCGTGTGTGTTCATTCTCAATATCCAATATATTAGATTTTTCTTTACTGGCTGCTGAAGCCTTGCTAAGTCCACAATATTGGAAATCCAGGGGAATGCTATGCTCTACTCCAGCACTCGCGGGAACGCACCTGCTCGATCCCTCCGGGAATTGCTAAGCCGTGGCACTGCTGAGGATGGCGGTCTTTACGTGCCCGAGACCTGGCCCGAACTCACACCCGGCGAACTGACTACGCTGGGCGGGCAGCCCTACGACCAGATTGCATCGGATGTTCTGGCGCTGTTTGGCGGAGCCGAGTGGCAGCAGGGCGATTTCACCGCAGGCATAGGACATGCACTGGCCGGTTTTGAAGGCAGTGATGGCCCGCCCCTGACCCGCCTGAATGACCAACTGTGGAGCATGGAGCTATTTCATGGCCCCACACTGGCTTTCAAGGATTACGCCCTCGCTCCTCTGGCGGAAGCGATCGACCGGGAACTCGCACTCACCGGCAAACGGGCTACAGTACTCTGCGCAACCTCAGGAGATACTGGCGCGGCTACGGCTAACGCCTTTGCGGGGCGTTCGCGCGCCAATGCAGTAATTCTGTTTCCGGAGGGCCGCGTATCTGACGTGCAGCGCAAGCAGATGACCTGCCTGGGAGCGGAAAATGTCCAGGCCATCAGCGTCCGGGGAGACTTCGATGACTGTCAAAGCATAGTCAAGAGCCTGTATCAAAGCGAAGCCGCTGAAAAATATAGCTACACGGCTGTGAATTCGATCAACCTGGCCCGGATCCTCCTTCAGACGTCCTATTACATTTACGCTTCGGTGAAGATCCACAACGATTGCGGCCAGCCTGTGAATTTCGCTGTGCCGAGCGGAAATTTTGGCAATATCTTTGCGGGCTATATCGCGAAGCAAATGGGTGCTCCCATCGGGAAGCTGATCGTCACCTCAAACGAGAATGACGTCCTTCCCCGGCTGTTCGACACTGGACGGATGTCGAAAGCCGAGACCATTCCAACAATCTCACCTAGCATGGACATTCAGGTTTCAAGCAACTTTGAACGCATGCTGTGGCTATTGAAAGGGCGCGACGGGAACGCAACGCGCGACATGCAAAAACAGCTGGCCGAACAGTCTTACTACGAACTCACGCAAGCCGAGCGTTCCGTACTGACCGAGAACTTCGGAGCGATGAAATGCGGCAAAGGCGACGCCTTGGACACCATGCGCCAGCTCCACAAGCAGTTCGGCAAGATCATTTGCCCGCATTCAGCAACCGGATATTTCGCGGCAGATCAGCTGAAGGCAACGCTTGACGGTCCCATTGTTGTCGCTGAAACAGCCCATCCGGCAAAATTCCCGACGGCTGTCGAAGAAGCGCTCGGCACACTTCCGGATACGCCTGCGCGGCTGATGGACCTGTTTGCCCGTGAAGAGGAGTTCGCAACGGTCGATCCGACGGTTGAAGCGGTGCAAAGCGTGATCGACGGAAAATTCGGAACGCCATGAAACTGACGTGCTTGCCCCCGGAGGTTCAATCTCTTCTGAATGAACCGCGTGACATCCTCTTGATCGGGATGTCGGGAATCGGAAAAACGCTCCTTTCGAGCTATTTGAACCAATCCGGGGCGTGGCACTATGTGTCGATAGACGCCCAAATCCAAGAGCGGTATTTGCGCGAGCAGATTCTTGATGCCTTCAATGCCGAGGTCAGCAAGGGTGCAATGCTGTCCAAGCTGCAAGAACTGGGCATTCTCAGCCTGGACAATGAATTGTGCAAGGACACGCTTGCGCCTTTGACGTCCTATTTGGGGATGCCCGGCAACCCGGACAAAGGCGGGATCGAATTCAACGAATATGTGAAACGGCAAAACTTGCATCGGCTGGCTGAACGCACGGCGGTCGAGGACCTTCTTCGGCTAGGTGCCGATCAGCCAATTCTGGCTGATTCCAGCGGATCGTTCTGCGAATTGTTCACTGCCGGTGACCCCACATTTGCTGCTTTGAAAGACAGGTTCCTTGTCGTGTCGCTGAGGGAGAACGACGAACTCGTCAACAATCTGATAGCGAGATATGTTGAGAATCCGAAACCGATTTACTATCCGCCTGACCTGCTTTCTGAATACTGGGGTGAGTTTTCGGCTGCGGTTGGAAACCAGGACAGGAATGTCGATCCGAGGAAGTTTGCGCTCTGGTCGTATAAGAAGTTGGTTTCTGTCAGGCGGGACAAGTTTGCGGACCTGGCTAAGCACAGTGACATATCTATTCCCGCCGCAAATTTGCGATATGCCTAAGGGCTGCAGCCCTGACGAGCCGTGCTCTCCCCTTTTCCGGATGCCTTTACCTGCGCACCTCCAGCGGCATCTATCCGCCGCTGGCCTTGTTCCTGCAAAAGCACACGACTTAATGCGAGGTAACTGCAGTTTCTAGAACGCGCCCGCCGTTAGGCCTGCCACGCCTCTGAGCCACCGAAAGAACTGCACCGAGCGGGTTTTGGCTTGTTGCTCTTCTGAAATCTCAAGCCAGTATCCGTTTGGCCCAACCACAGTTGTTGGAGAAATCTGGACAAGGCTGCCTGCGTTGAGTTCATATTCAATCATATTGCGGTCGACCACGGCGACGCCGACCGAATTTTTGGCTGCCTGAATGGCAAGCTCAAGCGTTGCAAATTCCATGGATGTCCCGCTGGGAATATCCGGGTTGTCCGGCTCAAGTGCCAGCCAGTCCTCCCACAAAGGAAAGCGCACACCTTTGTCAAAGACATGCAAAAGGCAGCTGGCGCGCATGGCCTTACGGTCCTCAAAAAGTGCCGGCGAACAGACGGCAATGTGCTGTTCCACCAGCAGCTGCACATGTTCGGATCCTGCGGTGGGATGTGCGCCAAATTGAACGACGCAATCCATGCGGATATCAGGCCATGGCTCGGTGTGGACGGCCAATTCAACACCCGGAAACCGTTGTGGATAGGATGGCAGGCGCCGTGTCAGCCAACGGGACGCCAAGGTGGGTGGCGCCAGCAGGTTGATTTTATGCCGTTGAAGGGATCCGGTGGCTTCGCCCACAGCGTTTTCCAGAAGGCCAAATGTCTCGAAAATCCGCTGATGGAAGACCCGGCCCTCTTCCGTCAACGAAATGCTGTTGCCGACCCTATCAAACAGCTTGAGATCCAATGCGTCCTCCAGCGCTTTTATCTGCCTGCTAACAGCGCTCTGGGTGACGCCAAGATGCTTGGCCGCGCCGGTAACGCTCAGACAGTTGCCAACAACCGAAAAGGCCCGGAGCGAGGTGAGACTTGGGGAATTATTCATTGGTGCGATGCGCAAGCCACTGTGGAATAGTGCCATGCAACTTAGTCAGTTCTCGCGCCAACGTCATTACAAAAAGGAATGCTTATTCCTTTTTGTAATTTGCCTGAATCCCTGAATTTCACCAAAGACACGCCACGACAGCTCGACACGAGGGAGGCGTGGTGTCCGTGGATCACTTCAGGACGGAGCATGATACCCTTGGCTCGGTATCTGTGCCTGCGAATGCCCGCTATGGCGCTCAAACACAGCGCTCCGCAGAACTTTTCCCCTTATTTGGCGCGCAAAAGTTATCTGCTTATCCACAGTTGATCGAGGCGATGCTGCATGTCAAACGCGCGGCTGCGCAGACCAACGTGTCCATCGGAGCCATGCCGGAGGACGTGGGAGAAGCGATCAGCGCGGCCATAGACCATTTGTTGACACAGCCTCTGGGGGCAGATTTCCCCATACATTCATTTCATGGGGGTGGCGGGATCGGCATCAACATGAACGTCAACGAAGTGCTGGCCAATCTCGCCAACCATCAGCGATTTGGCACGTCTTTTGGCAGCAACGCACCGCTGCATCCGAATGATCACCTTAACCTCAATCATTCCACCAGCGACTGCCTGTCCACCGCCTGCCACATCGCGGCCCGTGCCGCCTGGGCGGAGCTGGAAACCGAGCTAGTGGGACTGGTGGATGACCTCGAACAGTGCGCTAAACAGATGGGGGACCAGCCCAAACTGGCGCGCACCTGCCTGCAGGATGCGGTGGATATTCGCGCCGGGGACTATTTCGGCGGGGTTGCGCATAATCTGCGCAAGCTGACGGCGCGCGCCGGCGCAGACGCCAGCGATCTGGCAGCCGTGAACCTGGGCGGCAATATCATCGGGCGGTCTGATGATTGTGACCCGGATTTCTTCAATGAGGTCATCCATCAGTTGAACACGGTTCTGGAACAGGCAGGCCTGGCCCAGGATCTACGCCGCACCGACAATCTGTATGCCGCGTCGCAAGCTCATGATCCGCTGCAAAACCTGGCGTCGTCGCTGGAACAGATCGCCCGGACACTTATCCGGTTTGGCGGGGATCTGCGGCTGATGGCGTCAGGGCCGAATGCAGGCTTTGGCGAAATCCGTCTGCCGGTAAAGCAGCCCGGCTCATCGGCCATTCCGGGCAAGATCAATCCGACGATCCCCGAATTCACTATGCAATGCGCCATGATGGCCTGTGGCCGCGCGGCGACGGTGCGCATGACCCAGGATCACGGGGAACTGGATTACAACCCGTGGCAGATGCTGGTCGTGATCGCCCTGCTTGACATGATTGCCCTGTTGCAGAGCGGGGTGTCCTCGCTGCGCCGCAACTGTGTGCAGGGGCTGGAATTGAACTCCCAGCGCAACACCGAAAATGCGCAAGGGCTGGGCCCGAGCCTCATGCAGGTCAAACGCAAATATGGCTACAGCCGTGCCTCGGCCGTAGCGAAACAGGCCGCGGGCGATGTGTCCATCGTTCGCGCAGCTCTTTCCGGAATAGAGGAAGTACAATGACACTCGATGCAGATCTGAGCTGGGCCAGAACCTGGCTGAAGGCAGAAAAGAAGCAGTATATCAAAGGCCAGTGGGTGGCCGGTGCAGGTCAGGCTTGGGATGTGAAGAACCCTGCCACAGGCGAAACCCTCAGCACCATCGCGCTGGCCGATGCGGGTCAGGCGGATGCCGCCGCAGCTGCCGCCCACCGCTGCCATCAAAGCGATGTCTGGAGCCGCAAGACCACCCGCAAACAACGCGCCGATGTGCTCAATGCCATCGCCCGGCTGATCCGCGAGAACACGCAAAAGCTGGCTATTCTGGAAAGCCTGCCGAACGGCAAGCTGCTGTCCGAGGCCATGGTGGACGACATCCCGACCTGCGCCGAGATCTTCGAATACTACGCCGGCTGGACCGACAAGTTCTACGGTGAGGTCTCGCCGGTTGAAGACGGGTTTCTGAACTTCACCAACAAGGAACCCGTGGGCGTCTGCGCCCTGATCGCACCGTGGAACTTTCCGCTCTATCAGGCCAGCCTGAAAATCGCGCCTGCGCTGGCCATGGGCAACACGGTGGTGATGAAACCCTCCGAATACACGCCGCTGGCCACGCAATTCCTGTTCGAACTGATCGACCGAGAGCTTGACCTGCCCGCCGGGCTCTTGAACCTGCTGGTTTGTGACGGGCCGGTGGCCAACCACCTGACGGTCAGCCGCGACGTCCACAAGGTGTCCTTTACCGGCAGCACCAATGTGGGCCGTCAGATTGTGCAGAACTCGGGTCAATCTAACCTTAAGGCAGTGACCCTGGAACTGGGCGGCAAATCGCCTTGCATCATCTTCGACGACACGCCGGATCTGGACGCAGCGATCGACCGCGCCTTTACCGTCATGTTCTCGCACAAGGGCGAGAAATGCTCCGAGCCGACCCGCTTCCTGATCCAGAAAGGCAGCTATGACTATGTCATGAGCCGCCTGATCGAGAAGGCCGAGGCGGTGCGCTGCGGCGATCCGCTGTCCGCAGATGCGCAACAGGGCCCGCAATGCAACGCGGCGCAGTTCAAGCGCATCATGGATTACATCGAAATCGGCAAAGGTGAAGCCGAACTGGTCGCTGGCGGCCATGCGGATCAGCGAGGTGACAACGCCAACGGCCTGTTCATCCGCCCGACAATTTTTGCGAATGTACCGGGTTCCGCACGCATTGCCCAAGAGGAAATCTTTGGGCCGGTTCTGTCCTGTACGCCATTTGATACCGCAGAGGACGCTCTGACCCTGGCCAATGACACCACCTATGGCCTGGCCGCCGGGGTCTATACCGGCAACATCAATGTGGCGCACCGAATGGCGGATCGCCTGGATGCGGGCATGATCTTTGTGAACCGCTATGGCTGTTACGGCCTGTCCAGCCCGTTCGGCGGATTCAAGGAAAGCGGCTGGGGCAAGGAAATGGCCATCCATTCGCTGAGTTCCTACACCAAAACCAAAGGAGTCTGGATCGCTTACGGGTGATCCTCCTCCGACCTCTCCACCATCAATTCATTCACTAGGAAAGACTGTAGAATGAAATACACACGCCTTGGCAATTCGGGCCTGCGCGTCTCTCGGCTGTGCCTTGGAACAATGAACATGGGTTCCAAGGATTGGAAGCCGTGGATCTTTGACGAAGCCGAAAGCGAGCCGCTGATCGGCCACGCACTGGACAACGGGATCAACTTTATCGATCTGGCGGACTTTTACTCGGCGGGCGAAGGCGAAGCCGTGGTGGGCAATATCCTGCGCCGCCTGGCGCGCCGGGATGAGCTGATCCTGACAACCAAACTGGGCTACCAGATCGGTCAGGACGTGAACTCTTATGGGACGTCGCGCAAGCATATCCTCGATGCCATCAATGGCTCGCTGCAGCGCTTGAAGATGGATTACATCGATATCTACATGCTGCACTACTTCGATACCGAAACCCCGGTCGAAGAAACTATGGAAGCGCTGAACGACGTCGTGCGCAGCGGCAAGGCGCGGTATATCGGCGTGTCGACCATGTACACATGGCAATTCGCCAAGATCCTGAATGTCTGCGAAAAAAATGGCTGGACCAAGCCGGTCAACATGCAGCTTCAGCTGAATTGCGCCTACCGTGAAGAAGAGCGCGAAATGATCCCCTACTGCATGGATCAGGGGATTGGTGTGTCGTCCTTCAGCCCGCTGGCGCGGGGCACCCTGGCCAATGATCCCAACTCGACCCGCAACAAGACCGACTTCTTTACCGCGCAGATGTACAATGACCAGGCGTCCTATGACATCGCCTGTTCCGTGCAGCGTGTGGCCGAGGCCAAAGGCATCACTTCCTCGCAGGTGGCGCAGGCCTGGGTTCTGCGCAAGTCAGAGATTTCGTCGATGCTCGTCGGTGCGGACAGTGTTGCCCAACTCGACACCGCCTTTGCGGCGCTTGAGACAGAACTCGATGCAGAGGATTTGCACGAGATCGAACGTAACTACACGCCCTGTGACCTGATCAACGACTACACAGCGGAAAAGCGCACCCCGCGCACCCCGCGTGCAGCCATCGGCAAATATGCCGGCCAGACACCGGAAAACCACGACCTGAGCATCCCGTGTACGGCCATCGGCCAATACGCGGATCAGGCGGCAAACGTGGCTTGATCCACTGCCCGCGTGCCTCAAGCACGCGGGCATGTTTTCGCATGTCTCCAAGCTTCTGAAAGGGATGCACAGAATGAACTCGCATTACAGGGATCACCGGAAGATCGACCCAAGCCAGGGCGCACGCCTTGGCGACGGGACGGAAAATGACGGCAACCGGGTCGAGATCGGACCAACCGCGCTCGCCCATGCCGAATGGCGCGAGGCGGGTCTGGAACTGCCCGACCTGGCCGAGATGCGCAAAGCCCGCCATAAGCGCCTGACCGACGCCATCGTCGCGCGCGGCTATGGCGGCCTTCTGATGTTCGACCCTTTGAACATCCGCTACGCAACCGACACGACGAACATGCAATTGTGGAACACCCACAACCCGTTCCGGGCCTGCCTGCTCTGCGCCGACGGTTACATGGTTATCTGGGACTACAAGAACGCGCCGTTCCTGGCCGAGTATAATCCGCTTGTCCGCGAGAGCCGGTCCGGCGCGGACATGTTCTATTTCGCACGCGGCGACCGGATCGGCCCGGCGGCCGACGCCTTCGCCGCCGAGGTGGCGGACCTGCTTGCCACCCACGCACCGGGCCATACTCAGATCGGCATCGACAAGATCCAGCCTGCCGGATTGGACGCGATCCGCCGCGCGGGGCTGGAGTATCGCGACGGCGAGGAAGTCACCGAACGCACGCGGGGAATCAAGACCGAGCACGAGCTGCGCGCCATGCGCTGCGCCATCCATTCCTGCGAACGCGCCATGGCCGCAATGGAAGACTTCGCGCGCACCGAGATTCCGAACGGCGGGGTGACTGAAGACGACGTCTGGGCCGTTCTGCATGCCGAAAACATCAAACGTGGCGGCGAATGGATCGAAACACGGCTGCTCACCTCGGGGCCGCGCACAAACCCCTGGTTCCAGGAATGCGGGCCTCGGGTCATCTCCGAGAATGAGATCCTCGCTTTCGATACTGATCTGATCGGACCTTACGGCATCTGCGCTGACCTCAGCCGCACATGGTGGATCGGCGACGACCTGGCGCCGGCCCATATGCGCGAGAGCTATGCCGAGGCCGTCGAACACATCCGCTACAACACGGCGCTCCTGCAGCCTGGCCTCCACATGGAGGACCTGACCCGCTCATTGCATGTGCTGCAGGACAAGTATCAGGCGCTCAAATACTCCTCGCCGATGCACGGGGTGGGGATGTGCGATGAGTGGCCTCTGATCGCCTATCCCGACCGTCTGGTGGAAGGTGCCTTCGACGCCGTTCTCGAGCCCGGCCTGACGCTGTGTGTCGAGGCGCTGGTGGGCGAGGTCGGCGGGGACCACATGGTCAAGCTGGAGGATCAGGGCGTGGTGACCGGCAGCGGGTTCGAGACGATCTCGACCTACCCGCTCGACGAGCGCCTGCTGGGCTGAACAAGCCAGCCAGCATTCGCAATACGCAATACCTGCCGGCAGACCGGAACCACGGTTTGCCGACGGGTCGGTTTTGACACATTGGGAGGAAAGTATGAAACCACCTTTAAATAAACTGGACATTCCGGTTTCGGAGAGCGGCTTTTACGCAGGGTTTTCGAAAGACGTGGCCGTTGGAGGCAAGCTGCTCGTGATGGCGCTGATCGTGTGGGCTGTTGCCTTTCCGGAGAGTGCCTCATCGGCGCTGGGATCCCTAAATACGCTCATTCTCGGGGTGTTTAACTACTGGTATATTTATGCCGTGGCCTTTTTCCTGATCCTCTGCCTGGTTCTGGCCCTTTTGCCCGCATCAGGCCGCTTGCGGCTGGGGCTGGACAACGAAAAGCCCGAATTCTCGAATTTCTCGTGGTTTTCCATGATGTTCAGCGCGGGTATCGGGATCGGGATGCTGACATTCGCGACCGCTGAACCGATTTACCATTTTCAGAATAACCCGAACGTGATCATGGGCGACGTCGCCGGGACTTCGGCTGACGCCGTGCGCTCTGCCTATATCTGGTCCTTCACGCACTGGGGCCTTTCGGCGTGGGGCGCATATGCGATCGCGGGGCTGGCGTTTGCTTATTTTTCCTACCGCCGCAATCTGCCCCTGACTGTCCGCACCGCACTGATCCCGCTGTTCGGCAAATCGCTGTCGGGCCGGCTGGGCCATGTTGTCGACATCGTTTCGGTGGTCGCCATTGTTCTGGGCATTGCGCAGACACTCGGGTTCGGCGTGGAACAGTTCGTGGCCGGCTTGGCACGCATTGGTGTCGGTGACTGGTTGCTGGTGGCCGACGGAAACGGCGGTCAGAAAGCCTCCTTCGCTGCAATTTTGTTCGCCCTTCTGGTCATTGTCGGCGCTTCTACGCTGTCGGCGCTGTCCGGCGTCGGGCGCGGGATCAAATGGCTGTCGAACTTGAATATGGGACTGAGCTTCTTCCTGTTGGCGTTCTTCCTGATCTTCGGATCCACGATGTTCGCTCTCGAAGTGTTTTTCGTCGGCATCTGGGATTACCTGCTCGCGCTGCCGGAAATCAGTTTCACCGTGTGGTCTGATGATGGCACCGAGAAGGGTACGGCTCTGGCCGGATGGCAAGGCGGCTGGACCGTGTTCTATTGGGCCTGGTGGATTGCCGTGACGCCGTTTGTCGGCCTGTTCCTGGCCCGGATTTCACGCGGTAGAACAGTGCGTGAATTCATTCTTGGCGCGATGATCATTCCGTCGATCATGTGCTTTATCTGGTTTGCCTTTATCGGTGGAACGGCCATTAATCTGGAACTGAACGGCGCGGCCGAAAACGCGATCCTGGGCGTTGGGATTTCCGATCAGCTCTATGCCACACTTGCGGTCCTGCTCAGCGACGGGCTGACCTGGGTTTTCTCGGTTATCGTCGTCGTATTGCTGCTGACCTATCTGGTGACATCCGCGGACTCGGCTGTGTTGATCATCAACACCATCAACGCGGCCGGTGACGATGGTCCAAAGGCGCGCCCCCATATCATCTTTTGGGGTATTGCGCTGGCATTGGTCGTTGGCGCCCTGCTCGTTGTCGGTGGCCTGAAAGCCATTCAAACCGCGATGGTCATCGCCGCGTTGCCGTTCAGCTTTGCGATGGTGCTGATGGGCTTTGCACTGATCAAGGCGATCATCAACGATAGCCGCCGGAACGCGGCAGGAGTCGCATCGACAGTGGATGATGAGGATCCGTTACCGGCTGAGTAACGGCACACAATACTCCCGGAGCGCCCGCATGACCTGTTGCGGGCGCTCTTTCTGCAATCAATCTGGGGAGGGCTTTGTCAGGTTCTCTGCTCGATGAAGGCGGATTTTTGCCCCGACAGCCGCACACCAGGTCCGCACGCATTGGCAACAAACTCCGGCCCATAGCACGTCGGGAAGATTAGCCGCTGAGAGGCTATGGCCACGCGCGCAGCCCTCAAATCGCGCAGCGGGTGGCCATAACCGGGTCTCAGGTCTCAACAGTGGTTTTGCGTAAACCACACCGCTGAGGAGGCCGGGTATGACCGCCACTTATTCTACTGCGCCGACCTTACTGGTCGCCATCGACATTTCCAAACACCGCCACGACGTTCTGATCGGTGATCCCGGCAAGAAGCGCCGCCACAGCCGCTCGATCCAATTGAAACTGACCTGCCAGACTGGATCTCGCAGCAGCACGGCGCCCCCCCGATATCGGTAGCTGCCATCTTGCCGGACCAGCTCGGTCATTTCAGCAACCAGTCGGCCCTGGTTTTCCCGGCCCCTTGGACGATGCCGCTGCGCCACCGGCGGGCACATGTTGAGCGCTTGATGCGGACGTGTGTGGTTGTATTGCCTGACGCATCATTCAATGACGATCTGCGCCTGTTTTGTGATCTTCAACCGTTCGGCATTGGGCATCTCACGGCGAAGCGTTCCATTGAAACGTTCGCTGTATTCGTTCTCCTAGGGTGATCCCGGAAAGATCCGAATTGGGGTCACACCGACCTTCTCGAGCCAGCTCCGGGTTGCCTGGGATGCAAACTTCGGGCCGCAGCCGGTTTCGAGGGTGTACTGTGACCAGATGCGGAAGCGCATAATTGTCCCGGTTGCGTCAGGCGTATTATCGAGCCCAGGATTTCTCCCGTGCGTTAGGACCTAAGCACCAGGGCCCTATTTCTCCGCGCTGAATGCCAGCTGGCCGCATCGGCAAGGAGCACGGCGCAGAAACATTTGAATGGGGTTTTCCACATTCCCGTTGTCTCCGGCCATCCCGATTTTCGCCTTCCTGGCCTATATTTGTCCAGATATCGGAGATCAGCAGGACAGGGCCTGAACACGCGTTTGCGCGAACGGGAAAGGCTTGCCCCAGGAACAGAAGGACAGGTCATGACCGAACGCAGGACCCACATGGTCAAGTTCCGCTTAAGCGAGACTGAGAATCAGCAGCTGGAACAGCTTGCCAGGCAGAGCGGCTTTGCAACAAAAGCAGGTTATCTGCGCCATGCAGCGCTGGAGGCAGGCGGTGGTGATGCGGCCCTTGCAGAGGAGATCGGAAAACTCGGTCTGGCGGTCAACGCCCTGCACGGCCGTGTGCCCGCCTCCCGGATCGGCCGTCTCGCCGAAGCGGTCTGCCAGCTGGCCGAGGCTTTGGCCATGCGCGGGGCGGCACGCTGATGCGCCCATACGTGACCTTCCACAAAACCGCCCAAGCCGCCGTCGCTTACATTTTCGACGATGGCGCGGAAATTATTGGCGGCACGATCCCGGTTCTGCCCCGGCGTCGGCTTAGTCAGTATCTCGAACATCTCGCGGCGGGTCATGACATCATTCATATGACGCTGTCCTTGCCCGAAGGCTTGCGCGCAAGCAGCGGCCAATGGACCCGGATTTTCCTGACGGCGCTGCGCGAAACAGGTTTCCCGGAATTCGCAACCCCATGGCTGGCCGCGCGCCACCCCGGCAAAAGTTGCGACCATGTCCATTCGGCCATCGTATCCAGGACCTTTTCAGGGTGGGTGGTGAGGCCCCGGGTATCCCGAAGAAACACCGACCGGGTGCATGGGATGCTGGCGCGACATCTGGGCCTCGAAAGGCCTGTATATTTCGACCCGAAGATCCCCGACCTGACCCCGCCAGTGCCGCAGCGCAACCTGACCACCGACCTCCGCCGCCAGTTACATACCGACCTCGGCTCAGTGTTCCGGCACCAGCAGCCACGGTCCCTCCCCGAGCTCGACGCCGCCATGGGTCTTGCCCCCGGTGAGTTTCGGCGCACCCGGATCCTAAACACGCACAGGACCAAAAGCGATCTCTGGGTGAATGGTGCAGGCAGCGTGCTAGGCGGAAATCTCGGTCCGGCTTGGGAACCACGGCACCTGCGCAGCCGCCTCGAATTCGCCCGCAAATTGGACGAAGCACGAAGGTTTCTGGAAGCCGCTAGTTTTTTCAATGCCCTTAACCAATACAGACCCGAATTCACGGAGTTCATACATGACCACATCCGTACCGAAAACGCTTCACCTGCCCCAGGACCATCAGGTGCTTCTCGACCAATTGATCCGGAACGAGGAACACATCAGAGTGTTGCACCCACTACTCGCGCTTCTGGAAACGCCCGAGCGGGACTCCAAGACCCTGGCGCAAGGGCTTCTGTCAGCGCTTCTCCAGATCTCCGAGGACCTGCGCCTTGGCCGTCAGCAGCAGGAAGCCAACCAGCAGCAGATGGCCGCCCTCGAAAGAAAGCTCGACAGCGTGCTGACCATCCTGAACCTGCCCCTGGAGTGACGTTTGGCATCCTCTTGCGGCATGTCGTCGCCTGCATCGGCGCAGGTCGCGGTTCTTGGCAGATTGCCCGCCAGGACGGGGAATTTCCGCTGCGCATCATGTTCGGCGATGGCAGCTTTGCCGCCGCCGGACCCCGCAGGGCTCTCGTGCGCGGCCCAGGAGGTGAGGCTGAGCAATTCTGCTGGTCCTATGCCCCCTTGCTTGCGCCTTCCCTTGGGATCCCAGTCCCGGAGGAGTACAGCGGCCCGTCGCTCGAGTGATCGGACGCCAGCCGGAGGATTGGAAGCTGCTTTTAGGCTGCAGCCGACGCGGAGGGAAAGCCGCGATTAGAGCGGTCTCCGCAACAGATCAATATCGGATTTTGCTTTCATAAGTTTCCTGCGGCCAACAGCCTGCTGGACCCGCGCTGCCGGGGGCTGGGAAGGACTTTCATATGTGAAATTCTGTCAATGGCCGAGGAGTTAGATTTGACTGTCCTCAGTCGAGGGATTGTCCATCGTAAATGATCTCGGGAAGGCGCAGAGCATTGATACCATCGACGCAGCCAAGGTTAATTCGGTAGTGGCCCGGATTTAGGCGAGTTTCGACGAATGTCTGAATACCACATTGGCTGCAAAAGTGATGGCGGGCTGTCATCGAGCCAAATTGGTATGTTGATAGGGCATCCCCCTTCGCTGAGATTTCAATGTCTTCCGGCGCTATCGCCGTCATCGACATGGATATGCCTTTACGGGCGCAGATGGAGCAGTCGCATCGCATGGCCTGCTCTATCTCGGGTGCAGAGAACGTGAACTTCACTGCACCACAGTGGCAACTTCCGGTGTATCTGATCATCTGTGCCCCTTATGTTTGCTTCCTAACGAGGCTACATTATTTGGGTCTTAACACTTTCACCGGCCGCGACATGCTTAGTCGGCTTTGGTCAACTCCGACCTATACTGACGAAGGTCTTGCATCGCCGGTTTGTAAGCTAAACCAATACTGTATACCGACCTTGCGTAAGTCTTTTCTTATTCGTGCCTGTCTGGATGCAGGATCACCAAGTACCGTTTTCGGCGCGCACCGGTTGATTAGGGTGCCGCCCTTTTTGTTGTCGGCTATCCCGACCGAGCCCCGCACGCGGCGCCCTCGACTGGAAATGGTGGTGTTTCCATCGCCGTGCGCCAGAGCTGGATCGCGAGCTTGCGAGCGACGGCGACAATGGCACTTTACCCGATCCCATGCTTCGCAAAATAGTGATTGTAGATGGCCTTTGCCTCTGGATCGTGCCAGGTCCATTGTCATGCCGCTTCGACCAATATGCCGCGCAAGCGTTTCTGCCTGACCGGGCGTGGCTTTGCTCTTGTAGGGCTTCTGCCGCTCGACCTGACGACGGGGGCAAGACCGAGATAGGATGTGACTTCCTCCGGTCTGTTGAACCGTTCGGGTAAGAACAGCTCTGCAGGAAAATGCGCCGCCGCCGTTTCGCCTACGCCGATGACCGAAGTGAGGTGCTTGAACCAAAGCAGCCATCCGCCAGGCGGCGGCGGTCCTGGCTAATGCTGCCTCCTGCAACGTTGGCAGCGAAGCGCAGACAGCGACCTTTGCACAGTCGTGGCTCCTCGGGCAGGGCAATAGGCACGACCGGCCCAAAGCCGACCTTGAGCACCGTTTTCAAATGCTGCGGCCGCAGCCCGCATTCCAGACTTTTGCTGCAACCGCAATATCGCAATCAGTTTGGAGGTCGGGACCGCGGGACGGAGCTGACTTTCGCTGCAAGTGCAGCTGATGCAGCCCTTAGTGCCGGGTTTGCTGCAGGTTTTTTGGACGCCAGCAGAAGATTCATCTCGGCGCACGCGCAGGCCTGCCAAATCTTCTGCAGTGCGTCCCGATCCTCCGGACCAAAGGGACCCGGTGCCTAACTTCTCTGTGCAAACTGACAAGGTGGCGGCTCCCGCTCCAAAGATCCCAAACGGGGGAATTTTGCCAGTAAGCGGGTTCAGCCCGGGTTCAGGATCGACTGTATCTCATCTATACGGGCCTTGGCAGCCAATCTTTCGGGGTTGTTGGGGAACAGGGACTCCATAAGCAGTTCCATTTGCTGGAGGGCGGTGTCACGGCCGATGCCGCCTTCGTGCAGGCCGCACCGCAGCCAAAGTCCGTCGATCATGACCGAAATCGCCAAGGCGACCTCCTCTGCCCGTTCCCGGTCTGCCAGCTGTTCCAGCGCATGCATCAGGTTTGAGCGCATCCGCTGGTGAATGGCGGTCTGTATCCTCTGGTAGCTCGGATTGTACGGGATCTCCGCGAGCAGGGAGAGCCAGGCATGCGCAATCTTGGGAGTGAAAAACTGGCGCGAGAAGTTGGCTTCGATCACTGAATAGACCCTTTCCCAAGGCGTGTTTGAGCGAATCAAGAGCGCGCTGACTTCGCGGGCCAGGTCCGCATTGCCGTAGCGCAGGGCCATTTCCAGCAACCGGGCCTTGTTTCCGAAATAGTGCAGGACGTTGGTCTTGGAGACGCCTGCGCGTTTGGCGACCTTCTCCACGGTGGTTCCGGAAAGCCCTTCTTCACTAAGGGTTTCGAAGGCAGCCTTGGAATATTCCTCAGTCCGTAGCCTCCACAGTTTGTTCCGCTTCATCCGTCTCTCCCAGAGCTGGCCGGAGTAAATATTTCGTTGACTCGAGTGTCAATGTGTACCTATCAGACTATTTATAGACCAGTCAGTCTATGAAAACTGGGAGGAAAAAATGAAGGCATTCTCGATTTCAGCTGCCCTTGGCATTTCGCTTCTGGGGGCGGGTTTGGCTGAAGCATCCTGCGAAAAAGTCCGGATGGCGGAGCCGGGCTGGACGGACCTGGCGCTCACTTCAGGTGTGGCATCCGTGCTGCTGAAGGGGCTGGGGTATGAGGCGGAAACAAAGGTGCTCGGCACCACGGTCACCTATGAGGCGATGGTCAACGGCGATCTGGATCTGTTCCTGGGATACTGGGACCCTGCCATGGCAACCTATTTTGCGCCCTATATCGAGGGCGATGCCATCGAGACGGTGAACCAGAACCTGGAAGGGGCGAAATACACCTTTGCCGTGCCGAAGTACGTGTATGAGGCGGGCGTCACCAGCTTTGCCGACTTGGCCGCCCACTCAGAAAAGTTCGGCAGCCGCTTCTACGGCATCGAACCCGGCTCAAACACGCAGATGATGGATATCATCGACACGAATGCCTTCGGTCTGGGCAGCTGGAACGTTGTAGAAAGCTCGGAGCAGGGCATGCTGGCGCAGGTGCGCAGGGCCGTATCGCGGGAGGATTGGGTCGTGTTCCTCGGGTGGGCCCCGCATCCGATGAATGTGGAATTCGACATCGAGTACCTGAGCGGCGGCGACGACTATTTCGGTCCGGACTTCGGGGCCGCGACAGTACATACCCAGACCCGCGCGGGCTATACCGAGGAATGCCCGAACATCGGGCGCCTGATCGCCCAGCTGGACTTTACCGTGCCGATGGAAAGCGAGGGCATGGGGTACATCATCAACGATGGCGAAGATCCCGAAGAGGCTGCGATGCGGCTGATCAAACAGCACCCGGGCATGCTGGACGGTTGGCTGGACGGAGTGTCCACCCTTGCAGGCGGCCCGGGACTGCCCGCAGTCCGCGCATATGCCGGGCTGGAATGACCATCATGGAGTGGCTCATTCCTCACACCGCCAAGGCAAATGGCCAGCCGGTGCAGCTCGGCTACTGGGAGGCCGGTGTTCCGGCTGCCCATCCCGTTGTCCTCTTGGTCGGGCTAGGCATGCAGGCGATCGAGTGGCCCGCGGATTTTATCCGGCAGCTGTCGGAAACCCGCCGGGTCATCTGCATTGACAACCGCGATGCTGGAAAGTCGCCGCGCTGCGGTGAAGACAGCGAGCCGCTTGCTGCCGGGATCTGGATGCAGGGCGATACCGCGGCCGCCCAGGATCTGGCCTCGTATTCCCTTTTTGACATGCGGGATGATGTCCTGGCGCTGCTGGACCGCCTGCAGGTCGGCACCTTCGACATCATCGGGTTCTCCATGGGCGGCATGATCAGCCAGCTGGTTGCTGCCGCCGCGGGCCCGCGGGCCGGACGCTTTGTGCAGCTGGCCAGCAACGACGGAACCGCCGAAGTCGATGGCGACGCGGATTCCAAGTGCCGGATGGCGCGTCTGTTCACCCGGCCTTCGGATCCGGAACTGATCCGGACATACCTGCTGGAAGACGCTTTGGCCTATGGCGCGGGCCGCCTCACCGACACGCCGGAGCTTCGGAGCGAAGTCAACGCTGCTTTCTCCGCGGGGTATTCTTGCGGCGGCGCAGCCCGCCACGCACTTGCGGTTCTGACCACACCGGACCGGCGGCCGCTGCTCAAGTTAATCCAAAGCCGGACATTGGTTCTGCACGGCGACCGCGACAGCTGCATTTCCCCGCAACGGGGCGCGGCAGCGGCCGCGCTGATCCCTGATGCGCGCTTCGAACTGCTGCCGGGCGTCGGGCATGTTCTGGATCCTATGATGTGCGATGCCGCCCTCAACTGGCTGGAGCCGACTGCAGGCACAAGGACAAGAATTGGAGAAAGCCATGGAGTGGCTTGAAACACATAAGATCCCGGTCGGCCATTGGGCAAAGCTGATGGTCGACTGGCTGACCGGCAACATGGCCTGGTTCTTTGACGGGCTGTCAGAGGTGATCGGAGCCATCGTCGCAGGCACTCTTTGGCTGCTGCAAATGCCGCATCCGCTGGTGCTGGTCGGCCTGGTTTCAGGGCTGGCCTGGTATTTGCATCGCTCGCTGGCCTTGACTGCCTTTGCGGCACTCGGCCTGCTTCTGGTCATCAACCAAGGGTACTGGATCGAGACCACCGAAACACTGTCTCTGGTGCTCGCGGCAACTACTATGTCGATGCTGATCGGCGTGCCTGTCGGGGTTCTGGCTGCCGGGCGGCCCTGGCTCTACCGGCTTCTGCAGCCGCTTCTGGATCTGATGCAGACGATCCCCACCTTCGTCTACCTGATCCCGGCGCTGGTGTTGTTCGGCCTTGGCGCGGTTCCGGCCCTGATCGCAACCGTCGTGTTTGCCGTCCCCGCCCCGATCCGGCTGACTTACCTTGGCATCTCCTCAACGCCGCATGCGCTTGTGGAAACTGCGGATGCCTTTGGCGCCACCCCGGCGATGGTGCTGTGGAAGGTGAAGCTGCCCTGGGCCATGCCTCAGATCCTGGCCGGGTTGACCCAGACCATCATGCTGTCGCTGTCGATGGTCGTTGTGGCCGCGCTTGTCGGCGCCAGCGGGCTGGGCGTTCCCACCCTGCGCGCGCTCAACCAGGTCAATGTCGGCAAGGGCTTCGAAGTTGGCATTGTCATTGTTATCGTTGCGATCCTTCTGGACCGCCTGCTGAAAGCCGGGAGGAGCTGATATGGAACAGCCGGTCATCAAGTTCGAAAACGCCAGCATCGTGTTCGGCGACAATCCGAAGTCCGCCCTGCCGCTGATGGACGCGGGCCTGAGCCGGGAAGAGGTCCGGGCCGAAAGCGGGCAGATTCTGGGGGTCCACAACTGTTCGCTCGAGGTGCAGGAAGGTGAGATCGTGGTGCTTATGGGCCTGTCCGGTTCCGGCAAATCAACCCTGCTGCGCGCCTCCAACAGGCTCAATCCGCTGGTTGCCGGCACCGTGCATCTGCGCAGCAAGAGCGGGCTTGTCGACCTCGCCGCCGCCTCTGCCGCAGAATTGCGGAGCCTCCGCCGCCATGACGTGTCGATGGTGTTTCAGCAGTTTGGCCTGCTGCCCTGGCGCAGCGTGCTGGAAAACGCGGCCTTCGGGCTGGAGGCTGCCGGTGTGCCACGGGAGGAGCGGCTTCAGCGGGCCATGCGGCAGCTGGAGAAGGTGCATCTTGGGCAATGGGCCAACACCAATGTCTCTGAGCTTTCGGGCGGTATGCAGCAGCGGGTGGGCTTGGCCCGCGCCTTTGCCACCGACGCGCCGCTGCTGCTGATGGATGAGCCGTTCTCGGCGCTGGACCCGCTGATCCGCAACGAGCTGCAGGACGAACTGCTGGAGCTTCAAGCGGACCTGAAGAAGACGATCCTTTTCGTCAGCCACGATCTGGACGAGGCGATCAAACTTGGCAACCGGATTGCGATCATGGAAGGCGGCCGCATCGTGCAGCTGGGCACACCGCAGGAAATCGTGCTGAAGCCGGCCACGGACTATGTGCGGAACTTCGTGTCACACATGAATCCGATGAATGTGCTTCATGCAGCCGAAATCATGAAGCCGGTCAACGGTACCATCCCCTCCGGCGCGCGCGTGCGCGATGCCGGCACGACGGTAAAGGACCTGATGCGGGCGCAGCTGAACGACGGCGGAGAGTACTTCGTGTCCAATGGCCGCGACATCATTGGCAGGCTGGATCATTCCGATATCTTCAAGGCACTGCTGCGCGAATAGCGCAGCAGGGTTTCCCGGCGCAAAACCAACTTATTACTTAGAAAAAACAAAGGTGTGGCGACCCGCTCCCATTTTCCTTAAAGGCGCAGCTTGAAGTACCCCTACATAGGGGTAAATACCAAAGCATGAAACGAAACACACATGACCGCGAAAACATGGCCCTGGTTCTGGCCCTCCTGCGCAGTGCCCAGCAGTTCCATCGGGCGATCGGCCCGGTGTTCCGGGCCGCAGGCCTGACCGCGTCGCAATGGGACGTGCTGGAAACCCTCAGCAACAAGGGCCCGATGACCGTGAATGCGCTGCTGGAACGGGCACTTGGAACCTCCGGCAACTTGGATGTGGTGATCAAGAACCTGATCCGCTCCGGGCTTGTCGAAAAAACGGTCAGCGATACGGACCGGCGCAGCCGCGTCCTGTCCCTGACAGCCGAAGGCAGGGCAAAGGTTGAAACCTTCCTGCCCACCCACAACGCCGCGCTGGCGGAGATCTTTGAAGGCCTGCCCGCCGACGGCAAGCGCCAGACCATCCGGAGGCTGAACCGGCTCCGCCGCAGCATGCGCCACACCCGAAAGGATCATACCGATGAGTAACCGCACCTTCCTGACAACGCACAGCGTGATCTACGCTTTCTTCGCGCTGGCGCTGTTCTTTGCACCCGGCCTGTTGTGGCCGAACTACGGCGTCGAGCTGAACGACCGCTACGCCTGGTTCCTGTCGCAGCACAACAGCATCTTTCTGGGCGGCATCGCGGTCATCAGCTTCCTGTTCCGTGATGCGCCCTCCGGCAGCGGCGAGAGCCGCAAGGTCCTGACCGGCCTGATGTGGACCAACCTGCTGGGCCTCGCTGTCACCTTCTACGCCGGTGCCGCAGGCATTTTCACCGGCTTCGGCTGGTCGGATCCGGCTTTCTTCGCCCTGCTCTCGGCTCTTTGCTTCCTGCAGCTCCGCAAGGGCTGACCCGCTACAACGCAAACACCGCAACACGTTTTCCCTCAACTCCTCAAAAGGACCCACGCATGAGCACTCAGAAAATCTGGGACATCCACCTCACCTATGATGGCCCCGTCACCGAAGAATTCCTCCAAGGCGCCAATCAGCTTGCCGAGAGCATTGCCCAGGAACCGGGCGTTGTCTGGAAAATCTGGACCCATGAGGCCGGCACCAATCACTTTGGCTCCACCTATCTGTTCAAGGATCTGGAGCATCTGGAGGCCTACAAGGCCATGCACATCCCCCGCCTGAACGCGATCGGCATCGAGGTCGTCAGCGACCACGTGTTCGACGTGATGGAAGAACTCAGCCAGATCAACCGCGCGCCAGTTGGGACAAGTTCGTAGACCGGTCCGCTGGTCCTGAGTGCCTCTCCTGACCGCAACAGGAGAGGCCTTCCAAATCCGGGTTCATTCTACAATTTCTTCCCGCCTGAGCCTCAGTTGCGGCAAATGGACCTTGGTTCCAGAGCTAGAACGAACAAGTGGGGTAGCCGCTATTCGCCATCCCGGTAGTTTACAGCAAATGCCGACCCGTCCTTGGCAGCAATGGTCTCCATGCCCGGTATGACGTCAGTGTTATGCGCAGCCAGGACGGTCCAGCCATTGGCCAGGCGCTGTGCAAAGAACACCATTATTGCAAAACGGTCCTCAAGGGTTTCACCTGCCTTGCCAATCTGCCCTGCTAGCTTCCAGCGGGTGTGAATGATCGCGGTGTCGCCGCCAACCCGCCGGACCTTGATACCCCGGGCAGTAATCTCTGAGTGCCGGAAAAACGTACTGAGCCCGTAGGCGTGCGCTTTTTCGATGTCGACGCGGTTGTGCCACCACAGGCCCACGACATTGACGAAATCAGCATCCTCAGCAAAGAGGGCAGCCAGGGCAACCGCATCCCTGGCGTTCCAGGCCTCGGCAAAAAGCCGGGGGATGTCATCCGGTGTTTCAGGCATAGGCATGCAGCACCGCCGGGATCAGGATATCTTCCTCGTCATAGGTATGCCGGTTCAGGATTTTGTTCAGAACTTTCGCCTGCTCCAGCGCTTTGCCGATTTGTGATTTTGAGGTTTCCCCGCCGCGAAGCAGGGCAAAGACCTGTTCCGACTGGTCCAGCGCCTGATCCAGGACCTGGTGGTCGTTTTCCAGGAGGTCTATGGCCGAAGCCAGCTGCGGGAAGCGCCCCAGGAACCCGGGCAGCACATTGCTGTCCTCGAAACTGTGATGGCCGTGAACATGCGAGACCAGATCAAGCCCCAGGCGGTTCATGCCGGTCAGGCCCATCAACTCCTGCGCGCTGCCTTCCGGCTCCCCCAATACGACTTCCAGCCCGCCGATCAGTCGGGCACTGGCCTCAGAGATCGAGGCGTGAAGGCGCTGAAGATGCGCGGGCCAACCAAGAAACCGGGTGTCATCGTCCCATGCCGAACGGTCCGCTGGAAACAGGCCTTGCAGCAGGTCCGGGCCAATCCGGCCGCGCGAGGCAATGTGGTAATCGGGGGCGTTGTAGTCGTAGTTGTGCATTGTCAGCTCAATCCCTGCGCCTTCATCGCAGTTTGCACGCCGCGGTCTTCCAGCATGGTTTCCATGAAGCGTTTCACCGGCGGGTAGTCCTGCCAGGGTTTCGGCGTGTGTGCCGTCCAGCGCACCATCGCAAAGGCGTAGGGGTCGGCAATCGTGCGCTTGCTGCCTGCAACATGCGGGCAGCCGTCCAGAAGTGTGCCGAGATGGTTCATTACCCGATCAATCCTGGCGAATGCCGCTTGCCGCACTTCATCCTGCGCACCCGTGGAACCGTTAACCGTATACCGGTCCGGCACAAAGAAGGGCCAGAATGCGGGATGGAAATCGCCTGTCAGAAAGGCCAGCGCCTCATCCAGCCCGAATTGGCTGAGCGGATCCTTGGCCACGCCCAGGGCGGCTTCCGGGTATTTGGTCTCGATATACTTCAGGATCGCATCTGCCTGCGTCATGATACGGAAGCCATCCTCCTTCAGCGCCGGGACCATGCCCAAAGGATTGATCTTGAGGTATTCCTCGGACCCGAGTTCAACCAGCTCTGCCTCGTAAGGCTTACCCGTCCACTCCAGGGCGATATGCGGAGCCAAGGCACAGGTGCCGGGTGCGTAGTAGAGTTTCATGACCAGTGTCCTTTCCAGTTTGCTCTTCAATTGTTGCGCGACTTGAAGGTGAGGCTTTCTGTCTTTTGTCCCGACTGGCTGTAGCCATCGCTGTCCAGCGGCCGGTCGAACAAGCCAGTCAGCCTGTTGCCAGCGATATCTTCCAGGGTGGTGTCCACCTCAATCCGGTAATCCGCGTTTGCCCAGGGGACGCGGGGTGTGAAGATCCACTCCTGCTCATCCGGCCCAAGGCGCAGCGAGCCGCCGAGCCTTGCACCGGCTTCATCGGTCACCCGCACCCTGTAGGCCAGGGAGACGTGATCCATCGGGCCATTCAGTGTCACCAGAAGCGGTTCAGCAGAATCCGCCATCGGCGCCTGCACCTGCCACTTCGCCAAATCAGGCGCCTCGAAATCCGCTTCGGCGGCAACGAAGGTCTTCTCATAGCTGCGCGTTAAAGTGCAGCCACTCCTGGTTTCCGCGCCGCTCCTGATTTGCAGCGTATAAGCCTTCCCCGGCTCCAGCGCCCGGCCCAGCGTATTGTGTGCTACCAGCCCGGTCTTCACCCGGCCCGGGTCAAACAGCACCGTCAACCTTCTGTCATCCGGCGACCAGAGATCGAATTTGTTCTCGATGAAGGCCCCTGGAACCACCTTGCCGTCTTCATCGAGCAGCACGACGGAGTCCCATATGCCCTTCCGTGCCATCGGTTCGGAGAAGTAGACATAGAAGCGCAGCAGGTTTTCGGGCAGCACATCAGCACTGGGGTAGACTTGGGTTACCTGGGCAGTATCTGACACGCTTTCCTCGCAGGCCTGTGCCGCTGAGCTGGCCGCAAGAAGCGCGGCCAGCCAGAGGGATGCAGCTTTCAGATTGCGGAGCATCTGCACGTTACCTCGCCAGATCAGCGTAGCCCGCGTCTGCCTTCAGCATGTTCTGGAAGTTGCGGAAAAACTCCTGCTCCTCCACATACTGATAGTCGGGGAAGTTGTATTCACTGACGAAATCGCTGAGCCGGAAGTAGGCGCCCTTGCGGAAGGAGACCAGGTCGACATCGCCGGTATCCAAATTGCGCTTGAGCGTGACCAGAAACTGCTCATCCTGGTCATCGGCCTGCAAAACTGCCCCCAGCGGGCGTGCGGCGGTTTTCACCCCTGCGTCACCCCAAAGCTCGGGGGACGACAGCCCTTCGCCTTTGCTGGCTTCGGCCAGGTCAGCCACCCGGATCAGATCGGCATCGCGTTCCTTGTTGATGACCAGCACATACTCTTCCGGCAGGAACTCCTCATTCGGAGCGGTGAAATGCAGCACCTCAAGCGGTGTATTGCCATAGCCGAGTTCGGCCACGGTTTTACCGGATACATGGGCACCATCAGCCAAATCACCAGAAGGGATCGTGACCAGTGGCGTACAGGTGTAGGCGGCAACAACAGTTTTCACGCCATCCAGATCAACCACGCTCATAGCCCGGATCGGCGCCCGGGTTTCAGTCTGATTGTGAACGGTATGGTAAATTTCGATGCTGGACGCGGAAGCAGAGTCTGTAAACGGGTACGGGATCTGCCGCAGGGTTGAGGCGAACTCTCCGGTCGACAGCCCGGCAGCGAACAGCGTGCCATCCTCGAAATCAAGATCCGTGACGGTGAAGGTGGCGGCCGGAATGTCGTGCCAGAAAGTGACGCTGTCATCGGGAGTACCGTTCAGTTCCACCGATGTGCCTTCCAGTGCAGTCAGATCCAGCGGTGTGATGGTGCCTTCCTGATCCACCCGCACAATCATCGGCGATTTGCTGTCGCCCGAGCGCAGGGACATCGAAATGTAGGTTTCCTTGGACACGGGATGCACGGCGATATCGTGATAGCTGATGCTGTACGGATCTGCGCCGGTCGAGGCCGCCAGCCGGGCGCCCAGGCCAATCAGGTTGTAACTGCGCGATTCCGCTGCCGGGACAGCTTCGGGCAGCGTGTAGGCAAAGATCTTTCCGCCGTCGGAGTCTGCCACAAACAGTGTTTTGCTGTCGGCAAATTCAAGCACGGTGGTGGACTGAGGCGTTTCAAGCGCGGCAGCGCCTGTTGCAAACGACAGGGACAGAATTCCTGCCGCCAGGGCGGGTGACGTGGATTTCAGTTTCATGGTGCCTCCAGGCAGGTCGTGGTTCGGCGGCTCCAAGACAGTTTCTGCTTTGCCGCCGTGCCCCAATTTAGCACCTATGGCCCAATGCGGTGAGTAGGAACACTTTGGATACTATTGAAGATGTCAGTTCGCCTTTGCACAGAGGCTGTTCATGACGCGGAACCCTGCGCCCGCCGAAAGGAGCAAGCCTTGGCAGGGCGGCGTATCCAAGGGTACATTTCTGGAGCGAGGAGCTGAATGGGATGCTTGAAGACCAGATGAAGGATGCAACAGAGGAAGATGCGGCCGCGCATGTATGCCCGGTCGAAACCGTCATCGAGATCATCGGCGGGAAGTGGAAGTGCCAGATCATTCACTTCCTGCTTGGCGGCACCCGGCGGTTCGGTGAAATCCGCCGTCAAATCCCCGACGTGTCTCAGCGAGTTCTGACCCGCAAACTTCGGGAACTGGAAGCGCATGGAATCGTCGTCCGTAAAGTTTATGCAGAGGTTCCGCCCCGCACGGAGTATTCCCTTACGCCGACCGGGCAGTCTCTTGAGCCCGTAATGCAGGAGCTAGACCGTTGGGCCCAGGCAAATCTGGGCAGTTCCGGTGGCGTAGTTTAGTTAGAATGAGCGATGGCGAAGCCGGGCACGCCTGTTGAATGCCGCACCGACTGGGCGAAGCAAAACAGTTTCGCCAGAGCAAAAAAAGATCTTGGAAGGCTGTCTAGAATTCGGTCCAACGCCCGAACTACCGCAACAGCCTTCACAAGGCCTGTTCAGTTCACTCCGCTGAAGCAATGTTCAAAAACGGCGCTAACTGACATGACGCCTGCCTAAGCCGCTAACTCAGCATTTCGCGCGCAATGATGGTTCGCTGGATTTCCGATGATCCTTCATAGATCCGGAATATCCGTAAGTCGCGCAAGTAGCGTTCCACCGGAAAATCACGGGTATAGCCATAGCCGCCGTGAATCTGCAGCGCCCGGTCCGCAATACGCCACGCAGCCTCACTGGCAAAAAGCTTGGCGAATGCAGACTCCGACGAATAACGCTCACCAGTGCCCCGCTTGCGGGCGGCTTGCATCCCCAATGCCCGCGCCGCGGCCAGTTCGGTGGCACTGTCGGCCAGCATCCACTGCAGCCCCTGGTAATGGCCAATCGGCCGTCCGCCGACCTCACGTTCCTTGGCATAGGACACAGCCGCATCCAGTGCGGCGCGCGCAATGCCAGTGGCCTGCGCGGCCACTTCGATACGGCCGTTATCCAGCACCTTCATCGCGGTTCGGAAACCGGTACCTTCCTCGCCCAGCCGGTTTTCCGCGGGCACATGGCAATCAAACGAGATCGGAAACACGTGGCCGCCGCGCAGCCCCATGGTCTCCTCATGTTTGCCGATCTCCACCCCAGCGGTTTTGGCCGGTTCCACCACAAAGGCGCTGACCCCGCGGGCGCCGGCTGCGCTGTCGGTCTTGGCATAGACCACGATAAAATCTGCATCACCCGCGTTGGAGATGAAGCATTTGGAGCCCTTCAGCCGGTAGCCATCGCCGTCGCGTGTGGCGGTACTGCGCATATCAGCAGGGTTGGAACCCGCCATCGGCTCAGTCAGCGCAAAGGCGCCAAGTGCCTCACCCGCCGCGGCGGTCGGCAGGAAGCTCTGTTTGAGCGCCTCATCCCCGCCCAGGAGCAGCGAATCCGTTGCTAGGAAGTGCGCCGTCAGCATCGAAGCGGTGGAGCCACAGGCGCCTGCGATAGACTCCACTGCGCCGTACAGAGCTGGCCCGGACAGACCGATGCCGCCATAGGTTTCGGGCAAGTTCATGCCCATGATGCCCATTTCTGCCAGTGCCGGGCGGTGCAGGGTTGCAAACTGCCCCTTGGCGTCGAGAGCGGCGGCGGCCGGTGCCAGCACCTCGCTGGAAAACCGTTCGATCTGGCCGATGACGGCCTGTTCTTCGCTGTTCAGGTCGCCGATCATTTGGCCTCTCCTTCCTGTAACTGTTGTAGAATTTCCTGTGTGTGCGCGCCCAGTTCCGGGGCCGCCTGCCGGGATCCTCTTGCCGCACCGCTGAAGTGGACAGGCTGTTCCGGCACAGAAAATTCACCGAGAATGGGGTGTTTCACCGGGGATGCCAGTCCGCGCGCCTGCATCTGAGGCGAGGCCCAGGCCTCAGACACTGTACTCAGGGCCGCGGCTGGAATGCCCGCCTCTGTAAGGACCGCCACCGCATCCTGCGCGCAGCGCGCGGCGGCCCAGTCTTCGATGTGCCGAGCCAGGGCCGGTTCATTCTGTCGCCGCAACACATCACTGGAGAAACGCTCGTCCTCCGCCAGATCCGGCGCGCCAATGGCCTCCGTGAAACGGGCAAACAGCCGGTCGTTCAGTACCGCTACGGAAAAACTGCCATCTTTGGCCGGATAAGTGCCAAATGGTGCCGATAGCGCATGTTTGCTGCCCGTCCGCTTTGGCGTCTCACCCGCCATCAGCGCCCGGCAGGCCGCCACCGGCATCATCGACACCAACGAGTCGTAGAGCGCCAGATCAACATGCCGCCCCCTGCCGCTGCGTTCCCGGTCAAACAGTGCCACCATCGCTCCGAAGGCCGCGAACATGCCGCCTGCAACGTCGGCAAAGGCATCACCGGCCATCATCGGCGGGCCATTCCGATCGCCAGTCATGTCCATAAGGCCGCTCATCGCCTGGATGATGATGTCATAGGCTGGCAGCATCCGGTTCGGACCGGTCTGGCCAAAGCCTGAAACCGAGACATAGACCAGTTGTGGATAGGCCGTGCAAAGCTCCTCAGCACCCAGCCCGAACCGCTCCATCACGCCGGGGCGGAAGTTCTCGATCAGCACGTCGCAATCTGCCGCCAACGCCCGTGCCGCCGCCGCGCCTTTCGCGGATTTCAGATCCAGAACGATGGATTTTTTGCCCCGATTCACCGACTGGAACAGCAGGCTTTCGCCTTCCTTGAACGGGCCGATATGGCGGTAGTCATCGCCTGCAGCGGGCTCAACCTTGATTACTTCCGCGCCCAGATCAGCCATCAGCGCCGTGCAGTAAGGCCCGGCCAGAACGCGGGAGAAATCCAGCACCCGGACTCCTTCGAGCGGCCTGCGGCCTGCCGTTTTGTCATCTTTGAACATGCATCCACCTTCAATTGCTTGCTGGAGGATAGCGTTCGGTTGGGTATTGTAGGAAATACGAGATAGGTATGAAGGATATTCCTGTTTGAATATACCATTGAACTTCCGCCAGGTTGAAGTCCTGCTGGCGGTCGCAGACACCGGCAGCACTGCCGCGGCGAGCCGCGCGCTGAACACCTCGCAGCCCTCGGTTTCGCTAGCCATTACCCGCTGCGAGGAGGTGTTCGGACAGAAGCTCTTTCTCCGTATCCCCGGGCGCGGGATGGAGCTGACCCCGTTCGGGCGGCACAAGGTCGCCCAGCTGCGCGAACTGGAGAAGCAAGCGCGTTGGGTACTGAGCGGCGGTGACGGAACACCAGAGTTCCTGAACCTAGGAGTGTTTTCCACCCTCGGCCCGCGCTATGCCCCACGGCTGGTGCGCCGCTTCCTGGACGACCGCCCGGACGCCGAAGTCCGTATCCTCGAAGGTGACCTGCAAACGCTGTTCGACTGGCTCAGCGAAGGCCGGATTGACATGGCGCTGCTATACGATTTCGGCATTCCATCCGACTTTGTCATCACTCCGTTGATGGCGGCGGTGCCCTATGCCCTGCTGCCGCAGGAGCACCATTTGGCACAACAGCCCAGCGTGAACGCCGAAGACCTGGCGCAGGAGCCGGTCATCCTGATGAACCTGCCCCACAGCCGCAGTTATTTTCTGTCACTGCTGCAAAACGCCAAGGGCTCAGTGAAGGTCGCCCACGAAACCAGGTCAATCGAAATGCTGCGTTCAATGGTGGCCAACGGGTTCGGCGTCGGTCTGCTGGCCACCGATCTGCCGGATGCCCACTGTTATGATGGGAGCCCATTGACCCGGGTCCCCCTTTCCGGCAACCCGCCCCTTCATCAGATCGCTCTTGCCCATCGTGGTTCAGCTCTAAAGCGGCCAATTCTCCAAGCTTTCACCGCTTTTGCAGAAGCCTTTTTCAATCAGCAGCACTGAGAGCGAGGCGCCACTCCAGCACAGTTCCACTACAACGTAGATTTCTGTTTCCCATCCTGCCTGCGCATGTTGCGTTCGGCCCTTAGCTGCCGTCCAAAGCTTAGCGTCTTCTGCAGCGCAGATTTCTCTAACCGGACTTTCGGTTTGCTGCACAGCATTCTTGGCTGGCCGGTGCCTACCCAATTCAACCGGATTGTCCGTCGCTGTGGGGGTGAGAGATCAGCGCTGCCGTTCGGGTATCCCTCTTAGGCATTCCTGCTGGCGATGGCTGTGCTGGACGCTGGCATAGTGATTAACTCCGAATTCCTTTGGCCCACCAAGATTAAGATACCATCTTCAAGAACATCTTTCTTGCATTGATAAATACTCATCGCATCGCCGCAGGGGGACGCGCACATGCGGTGTTGCGGCACATGTTTTCCAGAAGTGGTGATGGCATTTGCGAAACAGGGTGGGAAATTTTTCGCGCGTCAATTACTATGGCGGAAGCCTTTCTGGCAGGGTCGCATTGACCTTGCCATACCCAGTGCAGACAAAGCGGGCCCCTTCATGGATGACAAAAAGATACGGAACATGGAGGAATTCGCGGCGGTCAGCGGCATTTCCCGTCCGACGCTGTCGAAATTCTTCAACGACCCGTCCAGCGTAAGGGCCTCGACCAGGCAGCGCATCGAAGCTGCGCTCGACCGCTACGATTACCGGCCCAACCTCTATGCAATCAATCAGAACCGCCGTCTGACCAAGAACATCGGCATCATCGTTCCATATCTGGCTGACCCCTTCTTTGCGGAAATCGCCCGTAATATTGAAGAGCACATTCTGAGCACCGGGTACCGGCCGGTCCTGCTGGGCTCCCACGGCAGCCCAGATCAGGAGATCGAAAACCTCGAGAATCTGCGGCTGCTCAAACCGGCCGGTGTTCTGCTGGCCCCCTTGGGGCGGGCATCGGACCAGGCGCGCATTGCCGCCTTTTGCGAAGAGGTTCCGACGGTGTTGTTTGACGCCAATGTCGGCGCCGCGGGTCTGGCATTTGTAGGTTCAAACAACGATCAAAGCATTGATCTTATTGTGGACTACCTATGCAGGACAGGCGAACCACCGGCATTCTTTGAGATGAAGGAGCCCTCGAACCCTAACGCCTACAAACGGCGCCACGCCTATCTCGCCGCCATGGAACGGCTGAACCACACACCGCATTTGATCCAGGCCGCCGGTGAAGGCTGGGAATTTGAAGAGATCGGCTTTCGGGAAGGAACTCGGGTGGTCCGTGACAGGAACCTGCCAACCGATACGATCCTGTGCAGCAATGACCGCCTTGCTATCGGCTTCCTTTCGGCGGCCTATGAGGCTGGGATACGGGTTGGTCTGGGCACAGACTGCACCATGCGGGTAGCCGGGCATGATGACCACCCGTTCTCCCGCTACACTTGCCCGACATTGACGACGGTCTCGCAGGATTATGAAGCCATCGCCCGGAAAAGTGCCGAGACACTGATGAACCTTATTGAGGCGGAAAAACCGGCTGATTCGCGGGAGGAAACCCTGTTTGATGGCCGGCTGGTCATGCGGGGGTCCGCCTAAGCTGCTGATTTTTCCGGCAATCACCTTAAACTTTACGCGCGTAAAAAATAAATTGACGCCAGCACACCGGCGCCGGTAATCTTGGAGGCGACATCTCAACAGGGAGGTAGAGGATGTTTGCTAAGTACGCATTGGGTGCGGCAACGGCCATTTCACTGATCGCAGCAGGCAGTGCCTCTGCCGAGACCATCACCATCGCCACCGTAAACAACGGCGACATGATCCGGATGCAGGGTCTGACAGACGATTTCACCGCCAAGACCGGCCACGACGTCGAATGGGTGACGCTGGAGGAAAACGTGCTGCGCCAGCGTGTGACCACCGACATCACCACCAAGGGCGGCCAGTTCGACATCATGACCATCGGCATGTACGAAACCCCGATCTGGGGCAAGAACGGCTGGCTGGTGCCGCTGGATGACTTGCCTGCCGAATATGACGCCGATGATATCCTGCCGGCCATGCGCGGCGGCCTGAGCGTCGATGGCACGCTTTATGCCGCGCCGTTTTATGGCGAAAGCTCCATGATCATGTACCGGACCGACCTGATGGAGAAGGCGGGCCTTGAGATGCCAGACGCCCCGACCTGGGAGTTCGTAGCCGAGGCCGCCCGCGCCATGACCGACAAGGACAACGGGATCTATGGCATCTGCCTGCGGGGCAAGGCCGGCTGGGGCGAGAACATGGCCTTTTTGACCGCCACCTCCAACGCCTTTGGTGCGCGCTGGTTCGACGAGAACTGGCAAGCCCAGTTTGATCAGCCGGAGTGGAAGGAAACCCTGGAGTTCTATGTGAACCTAATGAACGACGCCGGCCCTCCGGGCGCGTCGAACAACGGTTTCAACGAGAACCTGTCGCTGTTCCAGCAGGGCAAATGCGGTATGTGGATCGACGCCACCGTGGCGGCGTCCTTCGTGACCAACCCCAACGACTCGACAGTCGCCGACAAGGTCGGTTTTGCGCTGGCGCCGGATACAGGCAAGGGCAAACGCGGCAACTGGCTCTGGGCCTGGGCGCTGGGTATCCCTGCAGGCACCCAGAAAACGGATGCTGCCAAGGAGTTCATCCAGTGGGCCACCTCCAAGGAATACATTGAGCTGGTGGCCGCGAAAGAAGGCTGGGCCAACGTGCCGCCAGGTGCGCGCACCTCTCTGTATGAAGACCCCAACTACAAGGACGTGCCATTTGCCCGGATGACGCTGGAAAGCATCCTGTCGGCCGACCCCACCAATCCGACGGTAGACCCGGTTCCTTATGTCGGCATCCAGTTCGCAGCGATCCCCGAATTCGCCGGCATCGCAGGCCAGGTTGGCCAGGAATTTGCAGCTGCGCTGGCTGGTCAGCAAAGCGTCGATGAAGCCCTCGCCAAGGCTCAGGCACTGACCACAGACGAGATGGAAGCCGCAGGCTACTGATCTCCCGCACGGACACCCGGGGGCGGCCAAGCCGCCGCCCTCTGGCCCCAGCGATCCCCCAGAGCGCATAATCGTCCAAGGCGGCCCGCGTGCCGTCAACGGAGGAGGTACACCAAATGGCAACGCAACACTCCCAACCCGCGGACCGGCTGACGATGGTCCCGCCTGCGCCCAAGCCGGCAAAGCAGCCCGCTACGGCGGACCACCAGAGCGGCACGAAACACGCCCGCACCGCAGCCCGGCTGATGATGGCGCCGGCCGTGATCCTGCTTTTGGGCTGGATGCTCGTGCCACTGACGATGACGCTCTATTTCTCGTTCAAGAAGTTCCTGCCGCTGCGGGGCGGCGACTTGGGCTGGGTCGGCTTTGACAACTACGTCCGCTTCGTTTCCTCCAGTTCCTTCTGGCCCAGTGTACAGGCGACACTGGTAATCGTCGGCGGTGTTCTGGCGATTACCGTGGTCCTGGGGGTGCTGCTGGCAACCCTGCTCAATCAGCCGATGTGGGGCCGCGGTGTCGTCCGCATCCTGGTGATCGCGCCCTTCTTCGTGATGCCCACTGTGTCCGCGCTGGTCTGGAAGAATATGTTCATGGACCCGGTGAATGGCTTGCTGGCCCATGTGTGGCGGGCATTCGGCGCCGAGCCTTTGGTCTGGCTTACCGAGGCTTCGACCCAGTCGATCATCCTGATCGTCAGCTGGCAATGGCTGCCGTTCGCGACGCTGATCCTGTTGACCGCCATCCAGTCGCTGGACAGCGAACAGCTGGAGGCCGCGGAAATGGATGGTGCGCCGCCGGTGAAGCGCTTTGCCTACATCACCCTGCCGCACCTGTCGCGCGCCATCACCGTGGTGGTGCTGATCCAGACGATCTTCCTGCTTTCGATCTTCGCAGAAATCTTTGTCACCACCCAGGGCGCCTTTGGCACCAAAACACTGACTTATCTGATCTTCCAGCGGGTGCTGGAAAGCCAGAACATCGGGCTGGGTTCCGCCGGAGGGGTCTACGCCATCATCCTCGCCAACATCGTTGCCATCTTCCTGATGCGCATCGTCGGCAAGAACCTGGACGCGTAAGGAGGCCCTCATGGCACGTGCAATCACATCGCAACGCAAAGCCCTGAATACTGCCCTGGCATGGGGTGTGGGCCTCTTGATCTTCTTCCCGATCCTCTGGACCATCCTGACCAGCTTCAAGACCGAAGCCCAGGCTATCAGCGACCCGCCGGTCTTCCTGTTCTTTGACTGGACGCTGGAGAACTACTCGGTGGTGCAGGAGCGCTCCGACTACGGCCGGTTCTTGTGGAATTCAATCATCATCGCCGGGGGCTCCACCATCCTGGGTATCATCATCGCGGTGCCCGCCGCCTGGTCGATGGCCTTTGTGCCCTCGAAGCGGACCAAAGACATCCTGTTGTGGATGCTGTCCACCAAGATGCTGCCAGCAGTTGGCGTTCTTTACCCGATCTACCTGCTGTTCATCAAACTGGGCTTGCTGGACACCAAGATTGGCCTCGTGATCGTGCTGATGCTGATCAACCTGCCGATCATCGTTTGGATGCTCTACACCTACTTCAAGGAAATCCCCGGGGAGATCCTCGAAGCGGCCCGGATGGATGGTGCCACCCTGCGCGAAGAGGTGCTGTATATCCTGACGCCAATGGCCATTCCCGGCATCGCCTCGACGCTGTTGCTGAATGTGATCCTAGCCTGGAACGAAGCCTTCTGGACGCTCAACCTGACTGCGGCCAAGGCAGCACCGCTCACCGCCTTCATCGCCAGCTATTCCAGCCCTGAAGGTCTTTTCTACGCCAAGCTGAGCGCGGCCTCCACCATGGCCATTGCCCCGATCCTGATCCTCGGCTGGTTCAGCCAGAAGCAACTTGTCAGCGGCCTGACCTTCGGCGCTGTGAAATAAGGAGACATCAAAATGGGACGCATCACTCTGGACAAAGTCTCTAAAAGCTTTGGCGACGTGCAAGTTATCCCCCCGCTGGATCTGACCATCGACGACGGTGAGTTCACGGTCTTTGTCGGCCCCTCGGGCTGCGGGAAATCCACTTTGCTGCGGCTGATCGCCGGTTTGGAGGACGTATCCTCCGGCCAGATCCGCATCGACAAGCAGGACGCCACCCATGTTCCGCCCGCCAAGCGCGGCCTGGCGATGGTGTTTCAGTCCTACGCGCTCTATCCGCATATGTCGGTGCGTAAGAACATCGCTTTCCCGATGAAGATGGCCAAAGTCCCGGTCGAGGAACAGAACCGCCGCATCGAAGCCGCCGCCAATGCGCTGAATCTCACCGATTACCTGGACCGCCGTCCCGGCCAGCTGTCTGGCGGGCAGCGCCAGCGGGTGGCCATCGGGCGCGCCATCGTGAGGGAACCTTCGGCCTTTCTCTTCGACGAGCCGCTGTCGAACCTTGATGCGGCCCTGCGCGTTGGAATGCGGCTGGAGATCTCCGAACTGCATGAACGGCTGGAAACAACGATGATCTACGTGACCCATGACCAGGTCGAAGCCATGACCATGGCCGACAAGATCGTAGTGCTGCAGGCAGGTGTGATCGAACAGGTCGGCTCGCCGCTCGAGCTTTATCACACTCCGCGTAATAAGTTCGTGGCCGGCTTCATCGGCTCACCCAAGATGAACTTCATCGAGGGCAAAGAAGCCGCTAAACACGGCGCCCACACCATTGGCATCCGTCCCGAGCATATCGAGGTGTCCGGCGAGGCAGGCACCTGGTCGGGTGTGGTCAGCGTCTCAGAACACCTGGGCTCGGACACATTCTTTCACGTCCACGGCACCGGTCTGGCAGAAACCATCACCGTGCGCGCTGACGGCGAAGTCGGGTTCCGCCACGGAGACCGCATCTTCATGACCCCGCGCGCCGATGTGATTCACAAATTCGACGCTGAAGGGCTGCGGATCGCATGAAACGGCTGGAAGGCAAAACAGCGCTGATCACCGGCAGCGCCCGCGGGATCGGCCGCGCCTTCGCGGAGGCTTATGTCCGCGAAGGGGCCCGTGTAGCCATTGCTGATATTGATTTCGACGGCGCGCAGACAGCGGCTGAGGAACTGGGTGGCGGGTCGATAGCCGTCCGGCTGGATGTCACCGATCAGACCAGTATCGAACAGGCCGTTGCCGAAACGGTCTCAGAGCTGGGGCGGATTGATATCCTGATCAACAACGCGGCCGTCTTCACCGCCGCTCCGGTTAGTGAAATCACACGCCACGACTATGAGCGCACCTTTGCGGTCAATGTCGCCGGAACTCTGTTCACTCTGCAGGCAGTGGCGCGGCACATGATTGAACGCGGCGAGGGCGGCACGATCATCAACATGGCCAGCCAGGCCGGCCGGCGCGGAGAACCGCTGGTTGCCGTCTATTGCGCCACCAAGGCCGCCATCATCAGCCTGACCCAATCCGCCGGCCTCAATCTGATCCGGCACAGGATCAACGTGAACGCCATCTCCCCTGGTGTGGTGGAGGGTGAGCATTGGGACGGCGTCGATGCGCTCTTTGCAAAATATGAGGGCAAGGCGCCGGGCCAGAAGAAGCAAGAGGTGGCACAGGCGGTGCCCTATGGGCGCATGGGGCGGGCGGACGATCTCACCGGCATGGCCGTGTTTCTGGCTTCTGACGAGGCCAGCTACGTCGTCGCCCAAACCTACAACGTGGACGGTGGACAATGGATGAGCTGATGGAACGCGAAACAGCACAACTTACTCCGGTTAAGCTGAGCCAGGAGGCGCTGAAGGATCTGCCCGAAGGTGTTGCAGGTCCCGGATACGACCGCGCCTCACTGAAGCCGGGGATCATCCACATCGGCCTCGGCAATTTCCACCGCGCCCACCAGGCCTGGTATCTGCACCGGCTGATGCAGCAGGGCCTAGCAAAGGATTGGGCCATCATCGGCGCCGGGGTACGCCCGTATGATGCCGCGATGCGGCAGAAATTGCTGGCGCAGGATTGTCTGACCACCCTGATTGAACTGGCGCCCGGCAGCGTTTCGGCCGAGATCACTGGATCGATGATCGATTACCTGCCGATAGACGACGGGAACGGCGCGCTGATCCGCGCCATGGCCGATCCCGCAATTCGTATCGTGTCGCTGACCGTGACCGAGGGCGGTTATTTCGTGGACCCGGCCACCGGCGGGCTGGATGTGCGGCACCCCGACATTCGTCATGACGTGGAGAATCCAACCCGTCCCCGCACTGTTTTCGGAGCCATTGCAGCTGCGCTGAAAACCAGGCGCGATGCCGGAGCCGGCCCCTTTTCCGTTCAAAGCTGCGACAACCTGCGCGGCAATGGCAACGCCACCCGGCAGGCGGTGGTCTCGCTGGCAAGGCTCACCGACCCGGAGCTGGCGGATTGGATCGATCAGACCTGCAGTTTCCCGAATTCGATGGTCGACTGCATTGTGCCCGCAACCGGTCCCGTCGAAATCGCCCTTGCCCGTGAACTGGGCATCGAAGATGCCGCCCCCGTCACCCATGAAAACTACCGCCAATGGGTGATCGAGGATGACTTCTGCATGGGCCGACCCGACTGGGATAAGGCCGGGGCAGTGTTCACACCTTCCGTGCATGACTATGAGGTGATGAAAATCCGCATTTTGAATGCGGGCCACCAGGTATTGGCCAATGCCGGAGAGATGCTGTCGGTGGAGACCATCGCCGATTGCATGGTGCATCCGCTGATTGCCGCGCTGTTCCAAAAGGTCCAGCAAGAGGAGATTGCCCCTTACGTTGCAGCTGTTCCGGGAATGAACCCTCAAGACTATGCCAAACTGATCGAGCGGCGGTTTTCCAACGCCGCCATCCGCGACACGGTACGGCGGGTAGCCTTTGACGGCTCCTCCCGGCACCCGGGATTTGTCCATCCCATTCTGCGTGACGCGCTGGCAGCAGGCGGCCCGATCGCAGGCCTGAGCCTCGTCGAGGCGCTTTGGGCGCGCATGTGTGCAGGCACCCGGGAGGACAGCACCGGGATTGAGGCCAACGACCCCCATTGGGAAGCGCTGGCTGAGGCTGCAATGGCCGCAAGGCTGCGTCCGCAAGCCTGGCTCGAACAGCATGATATCTACGGTGATCTGGCCGGCAACCAATGGTTCGCTGTGGAGTTTTCGCGCTGGCTCAGCCTGATCTGGTCGGAAGGATGCGAAGCTGCTTTACGCGCCTATACCGGGCATGAGCAGGCCAAGGGGAGCTCGGAAACATGATCCTATGCAGCGGAGAAGCCCTGATTGACATGATACCCGCGCCAACTGCGGACGGACCGGAAGGGTTTGTGCCTCATCCCGGAGGGGCGGTGTTCAATACAGCAATTGCGTTGGGGCGGCTTGGGGTGCGGGCCGGAATGCTGACCGGCCTGTCTACCGACATGTTCGGGCGGCAGCTGGCCGAGTCGCTGAAGGCCAGTCATGTTGACACTTCGCTGGTGGTCCAGTCCGGCCGCCCCACCACGCTGGCCTTTGTCCGCCTGGTGGATGGCCATGCCACCTATTGCTTCTTCGACGAGAACTCAGCCGGGCGCATGCTGATGCCTGAGGATATGCCCAAGCTTCCTCAGGAGGTCTCGGCCCTGTTTTTCGGCGGGATCAGCCTGGCCTCTGAGCCTTGCGCCGATGCCTATGCCGCGCTGCTGGACCGCGAAGCCACGGATCGCGCAGTGATGATTGACCCGAACATCCGCCCCAGGTTTATCAAGGACATCGCCAGGTACCGCGCACGGCTGGACCGCATGGTGGCGCAGTCGGATATCGTGAAGGTTTCTGACGAAGACCTGAACTGGCTGCTGCCGGACCCGCTGTCGCTGAGCGAGAAAGTCTCCATCCTTCTGGAACGGGGGCCATCCGCTCTGATCCTGACCCGCGGCGGCGAAGGGGCGGTCGGGTATCTTGCGAACGGCGGCGAAGTGCGTGTGCCTGCTGTTCGGGCCAAAATATCCGACACCGTCGGGGCCGGCGACACCTTCAATGCGGGCGTTCTTGCCAAACTGTCCGAGCTTGGCCGGCTGACGAAACCGGAGCTGGCTGCTTTGCCGCCTGACGTTCTGCAGCAGGCAATGGAGCATGGTGCGAAAGTGGCGGCGATTACCGTGTCGCGCGCCGGCGCCAACCCGCCCTGGGCCGGAGAGCTATAAATGCACACTTTCTTGTCCTCTTTTTCGCTCGGTAATGTTAGCGCTACTGGCGAGGTTTCGATTTATGAACCCGCAGCAAAGCCGTCAGGAGAAAACGCCATGACCATCCAGTTCGCCGCCATTGGCCGCAAGCCGCGGGCCGGGGCGCCTTTCAAGCGGGTGGGCTAAGCAGATGGTGTCCCGTGTCATCCCCGTCGATCCTTTTGACCTGGTCCTGTTCGGTGCCACCGGCGATCTTGCACGCCGCAAAATCCTGCCTGGCCTATTTCACCGGTTTGCGGTGGGGCAGATGCCGGAAGGGGCACGCATCATCGGCACTGCCCGCTCAGCGATGAACCGGGCGGAGTTCACCGAGGCGGTGCATGCCAGCCTGCTGGAATTTGCGCCGCAGGCGGCCAAACGGTCAGCACTGCTGGAAAAGTTCCTGGCCAGCCTGGAGTACGTTCGTGTCGATGCCGGAGGCGAGGACGGTTGGGACACTCTGGCGCAGGCGATCAGGCCGGATGTGGTACAGGCATTCTACCTCTCCGTCTCGCCAGCGCTGTTCGGCCCCATCGCAGCCAATCTGAAAAGCCGGGGCATCGCATCGGCGAACAGCCGGGTTGTGGTGGAAAAGCCCTTCGGTCACGATCTGGCGTCGGCGCGGGATTTGAATGCGGATCTGCGCCGCAACTTCGACGAGCATCAGATCTACCGGATCGACCACTATCTGGGCAAAGAAACCGTGCAGAACCTGATGGCGCTGCGCTTTGCCAACGCCCTGTGGGAGCCTTTGTGGAACTCCACCCATGTGGACCATGTCCAAATCACCGTGGCCGAAAGCCTCGGCGTCGAGGGGCGCGGCGAATATTACGACCGCTCCGGTGCGATGCGGGACATGGTGCAGAACCACCTGATGCAGCTCTTGTGCCTGACAGCGATGGAGCCGCCGTCGCGCTTTACCTCCGACGCGGTGCGCGATGAGAAGGTCAAAGTGATCGAGGCGCTGGAACCGGTGGCGCCATCGGACATCGTGCGCGGCCAGTACCGCGCCCAAGGCAGCGCGGGCAGCTACCGCGACCATGCCGGCAACCCGCACAGCAGCACCGAAAGCTTCATCGCCATGAAAGTGAATATCGGTAACTGGCGGTGGGCGGGCACGCCGTTCTACCTGCGCACGGGCAAAAAGCTGCGGGCGCGCTGTTCCGAAATTGCGGTGGTGTTCCGCGACCCGCCGCACATGATCTTTCCGGACATGGCCGGGCGGCGCAGCAACGCAATGATTATTCGCCTGCAGCCGGATGAAGGCATCACCCTGCGCAACACGATCAAGGAGCCGGGTCCAGGCGGTTTCCGCCTCGCGGAAGTGTCCCTGGACATGACCTTTGCCGAGGCTTTGGGGGAACGCGCTGAACCCCAAGATGCCTATGAACGTCTGATCATGGACGTGATCCGCGGCGACCAGACCCTGTTCATGCGCGGCGATGAGGTCGAGGCAGCCTGGGCCTGGGCGGATCCCATCATTGCCGCCTGGGAAGACGCCGGGCCTGCCCCGTCTCCGTACGATCCGGGAGGGTCTGGCCCCGAGGACGCCCTGATGCTGCTGCACCGTGAGGGCCGACGGTGGCGCGAGATCGGGGGCTGAGCAATGCATCAGGATTGCACGAACCCCGCCCCGGCCAAACCTCACCCCTTCTGTAACGTCCCGCCAATCCGTTTTCCCAAGGGAGCGCACCAATGAGCCAGCTCAATGACACTCTTCTGCGCGTGACCGATCGGATCATTGCCCGCAGCGAAACCACTCGAGCCGCCTATCTGGACCGAATGCACCGGGCCGCGGAAAAGGGCCCGGCCCGCGCCCATCTGTCCTGCAGCGGCCAGGCTCATGCCTATGCCGCCTCCGGTGGCGACAAGGCACAACTGGTCGAGCGCAAAGCGGGCAACCTCGGCATCGTCACCGCCTACAACGACATGCTTTCAGCCCATCAGCCCTTTGAACATTATCCGGCCCTGATCAAGCAGGCAGCCCGCGAGGCGGGCGGCACCGCGCAGGTGGCGGGCGGGGTGCCTGCCATGTGCGATGGCGTCACCCAGGGGGAGGCGGGCATGGAGCTGAGCCTGTTTTCCCGCGATGTGATCGCGTTGGCAGCCTCGGTTGCGCTCAGCCACGCGACATTCGACGCCGCCGTCTATCTGGGGGTCTGCGATAAGATCGTGCCCGGGCTGGTCATTGCCGCCCAGGCCTTTGGCCATCTTCCCACTGTCTTCCTGCCCGCGGGGCCCATGGCCAGCGGATTGGCCAATGACGAAAAGGCCAAAGTCCGCCAGCAATTTGCAGCGGGTGAAGTTGACCGGGATACGCTGCTGGCTGCTGAGATGGCCGCCTATCACGGGCCGGGCACCTGCACCTTTTACGGCACAGCCAACACCAACCAAATGCTGATGGAATTCATGGGGCTGCACCTGCCAGGCGCCAGCTTCGTGCCGCCGGACACCGCGCTGCGCGATGCCCTGACCCAGGAAGGCGCTAAACGCGCCTTGTCGCTCAGTGCGCTTGGCAATCACTACACGCCAGTCTGCAGCATTCTTGATGAAAGGGCCTTTGTGAACGGCATCGTCGGGCTGAATGCCACTGGCGGTTCGACCAACCTGCTAATCCACCTGGTTGCCATGGCACGTGCGGGCGGGATCGTGCTCGACTGGCAAGATTTCTCGGATCTCTCCGAAGTCACCCCGCTAATGGCGCGGGTCTATCCCAACGGGCTTGCGGATGTGAACCATTTCCATGCCGCAGGCGGCCTTGGTTACATGATCGGCCGCTTGCTGAAAGCCGGGCTGCTGCATCCGGACACCATGACCGTGGCCGGCGAGGGTCTGGAGAGTTATGCTCAGGAGCCCGTTCTGGACGATGGCGTCCTGGCTTGGCGCAACGGCGCGGGCCGTAGTCTGAATGAGGCCATCTTGCGCCCGCCTCACGACCCGTTCCAGCCAACCGGCGGCCTCAAGCGCTTGACCGGCAACCTTGGCACCGCGGTCATGAAAGTCTCTGCCGTGGCGCCTGAACATCAGGTAGTCGAGGCGCCGGTGCGCGTCTTCGCCGATCAGAACGAAGTCAAAGCCGCTTTCAAGGCCGGTGAGTTTGCAGGGGATGTTATCGTGGTTGTGCGCTTCCAGGGGCCAAAGGCAAATGGCATGCCTGAATTGCACAGCCTGACGCCGCTGCTGGCGATCCTGCAGGGCCGCGGCCAGAAAGTAGCACTGGTCACCGATGGCCGCATGTCCGGCGCTTCCGGTAAAGTGCCCGCCGCGATCCATGTCAGCCCTGAAGCCGTCGACGGCGGCGCAATTGCCCGCCTGCAGGACGGCGACCTCCTGCGTGTGGATGCCACAGCCGGAACACTCGATATCCTGACCGAAGGTGTCTGCGAGCGCCCGGCGGTGGTTGCGGACCTGACCGCCAATCAGTCCGGGACCGGCCGCGAGCTGTTCGCAGCCTTCAGAAACTCTGTCAGCGCCGCAACGGACGGCGCCTCCATTTTCGGAGCCTAATACATGACTCTGCCCCCCAAAGATGCCAGCCGGCTGACCCGCGAAATCTGCGGCCTTGCCCCGATTGTTCCGGTGCTGGTTATTGAAGATGCCTCCACAGCCCGCCCGCTGGCCGAAGCGCTGGTCGCGGGAGGGCTCCCCGCCCTGGAAGTCACCCTGCGCACCCTGGACGCGCTGGAGGCGATCCGCGCCATGTCTGGGGTTCCGGGCGGTCATGTCGGCGCCGGCACGCTGATCACGCCGGAGGATGTCCGCGCCGCCAAGGCCGCCGGAGCAGCCTTCGGGGTTTCACCCGGTGCGACCGATGAGCTTCTGGCTGCCTGCGAGGCGGAACAGCTGCCGCTGCTGCCGGGCGCTGCAACCGCGACCGAGGCCATGCGGCTGCTGGCGCGCGGCTACGGCATGCTCAAGTTTTTTCCTGCGGAGGCGTCAGGCGGCGCCCCGGCTTTGAAGGCCATCGGCGCACCGCTGCCGCAGATCACCTTTTGCCCCACCGGTGGCATCAGTCCCGCAAACGCTGAAAATTATCTGTCCCTCAGCAACGTGCTGTGTGCGGGGGGCAGCTGGGTTGCGCCAAAGGATCTGATTGCGGCCGGGAACTGGGACGGGATTGAATTGCTGGCCAGACAGGCCGCGCAACTGGGGGGAAGCGCATGATGGATATCTGGACCAAGCTGCAGGAGAACCACAGCGCGGCAGAAGGGCGGCCGATCATTTCCTTGTTCGACGACCCGCAGCGCTTTGACAGGTTTTCGGTTGAAGCAGACGGGCTGCTGCTGGACTTCTCAAAGACCAGCATCGACGGTGCGGCACTTGATCTGCTGCTGGAACTGGCCGAGATGCGGGACGTTGCCGGTCAACGCGATGCCATGTTCCGCGGCGAGCGGATCAACCGCTCCGAAGACCGGGCGGTGCTTCATACAGCCCTGCGTGCCGGCGATGGCGGACCGCTGGTAATTGATGGCGAGGACGTGCGCCCGGGGATAAGTAAAACCCTGCAGGCGATGGAGGATTTCGCCGACGGCATCCGCTCGGGCCGTATCGCAACCGCAGGAGGCGGGGCATTCACCGATGTAGTGAATATCGGCATCGGCGGCTCCGACCTCGGGCCGGTCATGGCCGTCCGGGCGCTGAGCCCCTATCACAACGGACCGCGCTGCCACTTCGTCTCCAACGTCGACGGCGCCCAGATCTCCGACACGCTGCGCCAGCTCGATCCCCGTTCGACGCTGGTCATCATTGCGTCAAAGACCTTCACCACGATTGAGACGATGACCAATGCCGAAACGGCGATCAACTGGCTGAAGAATGCGCTGGAGGACGCAGCCGTTTCCCATCTGGCCGCCGTATCCACTGCGCTGGACAAGACCGCCGGCATGGGGATCAGCCCGGAGCGTGTTTTTGGCTTTTCCGATTGGGTTGGCGGCCGCTACTCGCTTTGGGGCCCAGTGGGCCTTCCGATCATGCTGGCCATCGGGCCAGCGGAGTTTCGCAACTTTCTGGCGGGTGCCCGGGCGATGGATACACATTTCGTGACCGCTCCCGTGCGGGAAAACATGCCCTTGCTTATGGGGCTCGTAGGGATTTGGCACCGAAACATCTGCCGCCATCCGACACGTGCAATCCTGCCTTATGACCAGCGTCTGGCCAAATTGCCCGCCTACCTTCAGCAGCTTGACATGGAGAGCAACGGCAAGTGCGTATCTAACCGAGGAACAACACTGGAGCGCAGCGCCGGGCCCGTCGTCTGGGGCGAAGCCGGAACCAACGGACAGCATGCGTTTTATCAGCTTTTGCACCAGGGAACCGAAATCATCCCCGCTGAGTTTCTGGTGGCTTCGCGCAGTCATGAACCCAGTCTGCGGGAACATCATGATTTGCTGAAGGCGAATTGCCTGGCCCAATCCGAAGCCCTGATGCTTGGCCGCTCCTTGGAGCAGGCCTTGGAGATTGCTGCAGCGCTTGGCTATACCGGTGACGAGCAGCGCGTCCAAGCGGCATACCGGACCTTTCCAGGCAACCGCCCTTCGATGACGCTGGCCTATCCGCTGCTGACGCCGTACTCCCTCGGCCAGATCATCGCGCTGTATGAACACCGGGTGTTCGTTGAAGGCGCCATTTGGGGGATCAATTCCTTTGATCAATGGGGAGTGGAACTGGGCAAGGAGCTCGCCAGCGCCCTGGTGCCAATGATCAAGGGCGCCTCATCTGAGGGCAAGGACCAGTCAACAATTGCTCTGATCCGGAAACTGTCTGCGTGAATGACCCCTTGGATCACCCAGTGGTCAACGAACGCCGCCAATACCAAGGTGCCGGACATTCACAAACGGGCGTTGCGCACATTTTCCGTAATCTGGACATTTATGTTTGGCGCAGCGAACGGCTGCTTCCCACCCTGACCACCAGCTGTGTTAAACGGCCCATAGCGGGCTTTGGCATCACCTATCGCCGCCGCAGCGCAGCTTCACCGAACCGGTCTTTCGCTGCGGGTGGATGGTGAGGTCGACGGCGAATTCACACAATACTGTACTTTGATTACCTTCGCTGCAAGGGCGTCAATTTCCGGTTCAGTAAACCATTCCACAACCGACCGTTTTTGACTGAATAAAGAAAGTAGATGGAAAGTAGACTACACTTAACTTTAACCGAGACACGGCGCACACACGTTCATGACCTAACTTGATTTAATTTATTAGTCCTTACTGCTGCCCAGACATACAACTCTGGTCCAGTCAGGCTTTGTCGGCTTGTGTTAATTTTCACCTATGCAGGATTTCATTCCATCCAGGAACTCCTGCTTTGAGTGCGCGGCAACTAACTCCTCCTCAACAATAAAGATCTCAACGGCTTGGATGCCCCCCTCGTCGTATTTTCTCAAGAGGGTCAAGCTACCTTCCTTGATTGCTCGATTTACACGAAATTTATTGAAAGTGTTTAGTTCTTTGACAGGTTTGTCATAGTGTTTTTCAGCGGCACGATTCACGAGTATAGTGACGCACTCCGTTTGCAAAACCTTCTTGGCCTCAAGAGCTTCACGCATTTCCACTTGGATAAGAAGTGTTATTATAGTGATTACGATTACGCCCGCAATAGCTACACGATACCCAAAGAAAAAGGCGCAGAGAATACCTACAGGAAGGGTGATGTACCAAATTTGTAGAGCGGCGACGAAAAACACGATACCAACAACAATCAAGACTATCTGTGGTTCGCCGTTTTTACTGTAGCCTTTGATTTGGCGTTTCTTCTTGCTGCTCCCTCTAATTCGATGCTTGCGTGGTCTGTCTTTGGTTTCAGAGCCGTAGCCCATCCCGGCGTCACTCGCCTCTGCATCAAGGTCATTCATCAACCTTGCATAAACATTTTCATCATCTGACATGGCCCTGTGCCTCCCTGTGTTGGTAGCCTTTGGCCAAGGTTCCCTCAGACTTTATAGTCACCTTATCAGCAGTTCACGAATCTTAAGACCAAGAAATGGGGGGATGAAAGCTGCCGTTACATCGTGAGGGCCAGCGGGGGGCTGACCTGCCCCCCGCTGGTCCCTCGCTCATGAGGAGAGTCTGCGGGTTTGATTTTGGTAGTCGTCGGTTTCGGGCTTGGCAAGCGCGGCGGGCGCGGAACCCTCAAATAGCTCAAGCGCCTGCCGCGCTTGCTTTGGCGTTCTGTTCCCCAGCGAAGAGTGGGGCCTGACGTTGTTGTAATCGTAGCGCCACAGCGCCAGCTTGCGGCGGGCATCGTCCAGGGTATCGAACAGCTCTTCATTGAGAAGCTCGTCCCGCAGGCTGCCGTTGAACGACTCGATGAAGGCATTCTGCTGCGGTTTTCCGGGGTCGATGTAATGCCAATCCACGCCGTTCCTGTCGGCCCATTTCAGGATTGCCCGGCTGGTGAATTCCGTGCCGTTGTCGCTGACAATGCAAGCGGGTTTCCCGTAGATCCGGACGAGCGCGTCCAGCTCCCGGGCAACGCGCTCTCCTGAAATGCTGGTGTCCGCGGCCAGGCACAGGTTTTCCCGGCAGCAGTCATCATTCACGGCCAGGATGCGGAATTTCCGCGACGCGCCGAAGCTATCCGCCAGGAAGTCCAGGGACCAGCGCTGGTTGGGCTGCGTGGCTTCAGGCATCGGCGTTCGCGAGCCCCGGGCACGCTTGCGGCCCCGCCGCCTCCTTACCGCAAGGCCTTCTTCGCGGTAGAGCCGGTAGAGTTTCTTGTGGTTCATGATCATGCCTTTGCGCTCAAGCAGCACGCCGATCCGCCGGTAGCCGAACCGGCGGCGTTTGCCAGCGATCTCTTTCATCTCCTGGCGGATCTCGGGATGGTCGGGCGGGCGTTCGCGCCGGACCGTCTTGGGGTCGACACCGACAAGCCGGCAGGCCCTGCGCTGCGAGATGCCGTGATCCCGCATCGCAGTGAGCGCTGCCTCTCGCCGCTCTTTCGGTGTCGTCAGCTTTTTCCCAGCAGGTCTTTCAAAACCACGTTGTCGAGCATCGTGTCTGCCAGCAGCCGCTTCAGCTTGGCATTCTCATCTTCCAGCGCCTTCAGCCGCGCGGCCTCCGTAACCTCCATGCCGCCATATTTGGACTTCAGCTTGTAAAAGGTCGCCGGGCTCAGGCCGTGCCGTCGGCACACCTCTGCTGTCGGCATCCCGGCTTCCTGCTCTTTGATCATCCCAATGATTTGCGCCTCGGTGAAACGGCTCTTACGCATTCGTCTGCTCCTACATAGGTTGGGCAGACTCTACTTCATGGTGAGGGATTTTGCGGGGGGCAGGTCA
>NZ_JCAIJS010000002.1:0-1830 GCF_059429235.1 Leisingera sp. CC-HEC096 | reverse complement strand
CAGCTTAACCGTTTCGGCGCAGCCGCCGGCCTCATCCGGGGTGTCGGATGATTTCAGCAATGGCCTGGACCCGGTCTGGCGCATCGAGGGGCCATCGGGAATTTCCAGCAGTGTGGATGCGAATGCGGCGGATGCCTATCTGGAGCTGGTGACGCCGGATGGCAACTATGATGCCTGGCAGGTGAACAACAGCGCCCGCGCCGTGCAGGACATTGCCGATGCGGATTTCGCCGTTGAGGCCCGCTTTCTCAGCACGCCGTCAGAGCGGTTCCAGGTGCAGGGCATCCTGGTGGAGCAGGATGCAAACAACTGGCTGCGGTTTGATATTCATTCAGATGGCAGCAGCCTGCGCGTTTTTGCGGGTGTGACGGTTAATGGCTCCACCTCTGCCCGTGTCAATGCGACGGTCCCGGCGGGCAGCTCGGAATACCTGCGGGTGGTCCGGTCGGGGGACAACTGGACGTTTGAATATTCCGCCGACGGGACCGGCTGGACCACGGCGGTGAGTTTTACCCAGGCGCTGACGGCCGCTTCTGCGGGGGTCTTTGCAGGCAATGTTCTGGATGCGGCGGGCTTTACCGCGCAGGTGGATTACGTGGAGTTTGCAAGCGACCCTCTTGCGGACGAGGACGGGACAATCATTCCAGTGAACCAGGCGCCGGTTGCCGCAGATGATACAGCCACTGTGCTTGCGGACACGGACCTCGTCTTAACCGCTGCCACGGATCTCCTGGGCAATGACAGCGACCCGGATGGGGACCCGGTGAGCATCACCTTGCTGGGCGATCCCTCGCATGGCACGCTGACGGATAATGGCGACGGCACGCTGACCTATTCGCCTGACGCCGGCTACGAAGGGCCGGACAGTTTCACCTATACGATCAGCGATGGCGATCTGACCGATACGGCTGCGGTCAGCTTAACCGTTTCGGCGCAGCCGCCGGCCTCATCCGGGGTGTCGGATGATTTCAGCAATGGCCTGGACCCGGTCTGGCGCATCGAGGGGCCATCGGGAATTTCCAGCAGTGTGGATGCGAATGCGGCGGATGCCTATCTGGAGCTGGTGACGCCGGATGGCAACTATGATGCCTGGCAGGTGAACAACAGCGCCCGCGCCGTGCAGGACATTGCCGATGCGGATTTCGCCGTTGAGGCCCGCTTTCTCAGCACGCCGTCAGAGCGGTTCCAGGTGCAGGGCATCCTGGTGGAGCAGGATGCAAACAACTGGCTGCGGTTTGATATTCATTCAGATGGCAGCAGCCTGCGCGTTTTTGCGGGTGTGACGGTTAATGGCTCCACCTCTGCCCGTGTCAATGCGACGGTCCCGGCGGGCAGCTCGGAATACCTGCGGGTGGTCCGGTCGGGGGACAACTGGACGTTTGAATATTCCGCCGACGGGACCGGCTGGACCACGGCGGTGAGTTTTACCCAGGCGCTGACGGCCGCTTCTGCGGGGGTCTTTGCAGGCAATGTTCTGGATGCGGCGGGCTTTACCGCGCAGGTGGATTACGTGGAGTTTGCAAGCGACCCTCTTGCGGACGAGGACGGGACAATCATTCCAGTGAACCAGGCGCCGGTTGCCGCAGATGATACAGCCACTGTGCTTGCGGACACGGACCTCGTCTTAACCGCTGCCACGGATCTCCTGGGCAATGACAGCGACCCGGATGGGGACCCGGTGAGCATCACCTTGCTGGGCGATCCCTCGCATGGCACGCTGACGGATAATGGCGACGGCACGCTGACCTATTCGCCTGACGCCGGCTACGAAGGGCCGGACAGTTTCACCTATACGATCAGCGATGGCGATCTGACCGATACGGCTGCGGT
>NZ_JCAIJS010000001.1:3842500-3844057 GCF_059429235.1 Leisingera sp. CC-HEC096 | reverse complement strand
GGATTTTACTAGGTTTGGCGGTGACCTACTCTCCCAGGGCTTGAGCCCAAGTACCATCGGCGCGACAGTGCTTAACTTCCGGGTTCGGGATGGGACCGGGTGTTTCACTTGTGCTGTGGCCACCAAACCAAGAAAAATCCACTTGCCTTCGGCGAGTGGATTTTTTTGGTTGGCGGCCGTCAGCGTGTTTGCGGAGCAAATACGCGAGAGGCCGCACCCCAGTTACGTCACGAGACGTTTCCACGAGCGGAAGGCAATACAATCAACAGTCCAAGTTCTTGGGATGGTTTGCTTGTTTGGTTTTGTAACACTGTCTGTTACTGGATCAAATCAAGCCTATCGGGCGATTAGTACCGGTCAGCTGAACGCATTGCTGCGCTTACACCTCCGGCCTATCGGCGTGGTGGTCTTCCACGGCCCTCAGGGATACCTTGTTTTGAGGGGGGCTTCCCGCTTAGATGCCTTCAGCGGTTATCCTGTCCGATCATAGCTACCCAGCACTGCAATTGGCATTACAACTGGTCCACCAGTGGATCGTTCACCCCGGTCCTCTCGTACTAGGGGCAACTCCTCTCAAGTATCCTGCACCCACGGCAGATAGGGACCGAACTGTCTCACGACGTTCTAAACCCAGCTCACGTACCTCTTTAAACGGCGAACAGCCGTACCCTTGGGACCTGCTCCAGCCCCAGGATGAGATGAGCCGACATCGAGGTGCCAAACACTGCCGTCGATATGGACTCTTGGGCAGTATCAGCCTGTTATCCCCGGCGTACCTTTTATCCGTTGAGCGATGGCCCTTCCACGCGGGACCACCGGATCACTATGGCCGACTTTCGTCTCTGCTCGACTTGTCAGTCTTGCAGTCAGGCTGGCTTCTGCCATTGCACTCAACGAGCGATTTCCGACCGCTCTGAGCCAACCTTCGCGCGCCTCCGTTACTCTTTAGGAGGCGACCGCCCCAGTCAAACTACCCGCCACGCAGGGTCCCGGATCCGGATAACGGACCGCGGTTAGACATCAAGAGTGCGAAGGGTGGTATCTCAAGGGAGGCTCCACCGGGACTTGCGTCCCGGCTTCGATGCCTACCACCTATCCTGCACATCACAATCCTGATGCCAGTGCGAAGCTGTAGTAAAGGTGCACGGGGTCTTTCCGTCTAACCGCGGGAAGCCTGCATCTTGACAGGCAATTCAATTTCGCTGAGTCGATGTTGGAGACAGCGGGGAAGTCGTTACGCCATTCGTGCAGGTCGGAACTTACCCGACAAGGAATTTCGCTACCTTAGGACCGTTATAGTTACGGCCGCCGTTTACCTGGGCTTCAATTCGGAGCTCTCACCCCTCCTTTTAACCTTCAGGCACCGGGCAGGCGTCAGACCCTATACGTCGCCTTGCGGCTTCGCAGAGCCCTGTGTTTTTAATAAACAGTCGCCACCCCCTGGTTTGTGCCCCCGGATCCAAGTTGCCTTGAACCCGGGCCTCCTTCTCGCGAACTTACGGAGGTATTTTGCCGAGTTCCTTCAACATCGTTCTCTCAAGCGCCTTGGTATGCTCT
>NZ_JCAIJS010000001.1:2477500-3837500 GCF_059429235.1 Leisingera sp. CC-HEC096 | reverse complement strand
TGTATTGGTCTCCATATTCAGCATGGTCAGCAGCGAGGCCTCGATCTGGCCTGCGCAGTATTTCGGTCCGCGGGCGGCCCAGTTTTTGATGAGGGCGGCGACAGCGGGCTCGGCGGCGATGCGGTCTGCCAGCCCTTCCAATACTGGCGCGTTTACCCGCAGCACTGGGCGCAGCGGCGGCAGACGGTCAATCATAGTGTGCCAAAGCGCGCCAAGCACCAGATCCGCAAGGCCGGGGCGGTCTTTGCCCCACAAGAAGCCCTGTTCAGCGGTGACACCAGACTCCACAACGATGCGTTCGTGGATCTGCATCCAGCGCGGCAGGCGGGTGCTGTGGAACTCTGCCCAGCTTTCCGCTTCCCACATCAGGGCGCCGTGATAGCGGGTGATCTCGAACAGGATATCCGAGGCATCACAGATCAGGCGCAGGGTCTGGTCAGGCTCTGTCAGCAGGCCGTGTTCGCGGCCCAGAGACATCAGGATCGCGGGCATTTGGCTGAGATGGGTGCCAGTCCGGGTGTCGATCAGAAGTGGCGGCGCCATGAAGGGGTGCGGCTGGTTCGCCACATCCCGGCTTTTCAGCTCCGCCACCGCGTCAAAGCCGGGCTCTTCCCATTTCTGGCCGGAATAGGCCAGCACGTAGCGGATGAAGTGGCCCCTGAAGGGGATCGGCCAGTAGTAGAGCTGGTAGCGCGCCGCCATAGCCTCAGCCTTTCAGCTTCATGGCGATGTTCTTGGTCTGAACATAGTTCCACAGCGCCTCGCGGCCCTTTTCGCGGCCATAGCCGGATTTGCCGTAGCCGCCAAAGGGCGTTTCGACGCCGCCTGCGTACCATTCGTTCACGAAAACCTGGCCTGCGCGGATCTGGCGGGCGCAGCGGGTGGCGCGGTCCAGGTCGCGGGTGAAGACGCCGCCGACCAGACCGTATTCGGTGCTGTTGGCGATCGTGATTGCCTCGGCGTCAGACTGAAACTTGAGGACCGAGAGGACAGGGCCGAAGATTTCCTCGCTGGCGATGCTGTCCGACGGGGTGATGCCGGAGACCACGGTCGGAGCCAGGAAGGCGCCCGCGTTGCCGACGGGCGCGCCGCCGGTGGCGATTGTGGCGCCGTTGGACTGGGCTTGCTGGACAATGCCCAGGGCACGGTCGCGCTGGGGCATGGAGACCATGGCCCCCATGTTGGCGCCGAACTCAGGCCGGTCGATACCGGGGCCGACACTCAGGCTTTGGGCAACGTTCACCGCGCGCTCGACCAGCTCGTCATGGCGGCTTTCGTGCACAATCACCCGGCTCATGGCGCTGCAGACCTGACCCGCATTGAAGTAGATGCCCCATCGGATGTCGTTCTCAAACGCATCGAGGTCGGCGTCCTCATGCACAATGGCGGCGGATTTGCCGCCGAGTTCGAGCACGCAAGGCACCACGTTCTGCGCCGCCGCGGTGGCGATGCGGATGCCGGTGGGGACGGAGCCGGTAAAGACGATTTGGTTCACCTGCGGATGGCCAGCCAGCGCCGCGCCGGCCTCATGACCGTAGCCGCAGAGCACGTTGACCGCACCGGCCGGGAACCCGGCAGCCTCTGCCGCGCGGGCAAGCCAGGCGTTGGTGAGCGGCGTAAGCTCTGGCGTCTTGATCACGCAGGCGTTGCCGGTGGCGAGTGCTGCGGACAGCGAACGCGCAGTCATCTCCACCGGGTAGTTCCAGGGGATGATCTGGGCGGAGACGCCCATCGGCTCGTTCTCGGTCCAGTCGAAATAGCCGCCGCCCAGCGGGATCGAGCGGCCCTCCACCGTGCTGGCCTGGTTGCCGTAGTATTCGAAATAGAGCGCGGCACCCTCGATCTCGATCCGGGATTCCCAGAGCGGCTTGCCCTGCTCCAGGGTCAGGACACGGGCGATCTCGTCAATGTGCTCGAGCAGGTAGCGGCCCATCGCCTGCACCATGCGGCCGCGGGCAATCGGGCGCAGGGCTGAAAGCTCGCCGGACAGGTGCACACGGCGGGCGGCCTGCACAGCGCGGTCCACGTCGGCGGCATCAGCCAGCGCGTGGCGGGCCAGAAGCTCGCCATTGGCCGGGTTGGTGACATCGATCCACCCTGCCCCGCCGGGCACCCAGGCGCCGTCGATATAGTTCAGCCATTCGGCATCAAGCTGTGTCATAGTCCGTTAGTTCCCTGCTTCCTGTAGGTCGCGGTCTGCCGCTTCGCGCATCCACTTCTGAAGATGCAGGATGGAATGTTCCGAGTTCACTCCGCAAGAGGGGTCGACCACAAGGGGCCCGGGGACATAGCCGCGGCTTTTCAGGCCGCGCTGCACCGATTCCACCAAATGGATATCTTCCTCCACAGTGGTGGCCCGGTCTTGCACCGCCATCCGGCGCACGGTTTCATTGTCCTCGCCGCGGATCGAGTACCATCCGCGCCAGACCACCACGTGATCGGCATCCACTGCCCGCCAGTGGTAAGTGTTCAAGAGGTTGCCGGGATAGACCTGGAAAGAGAACATCGGCCACAGGAACCAGCTGGAGTATTTCTCGTTGTTCTCGAAGCCGGAGTTGATGTCATAGGTCATCTGATCCAGCGAATTGCACTCGGTGGTGTGGCGCAGGCAGAAACCCTGGGGCTGGATGTCGTAGGTTTCCGGCTTGATCACCCCGGTGGAGAAGGTCGGGTGGTTGAGGCTGCAATGGTAGCATTCAGAGTAGTTCTCGACCGAGACCTTCCAGTTGCAGTCTTCCGGGATCTCCACCCATTCCAGCGGCTTCAGGTCACCCCAGTTGGGGACAAAGCTTTCCAGCTCGCCCCGCACGCCCGGAAACCAGTCGTCCATCGGTTTGGCCTCGGGGTCGAGGTTCACGAAGATGAAGCCCAGGAACACCTCGGTGCGGACTTCGGTCAGGCAGACCTTGGACTTGTCGAACCCCTGCACCGATTTCAGGTTCGGCCCGGCGCGCAGCTGGCCGGTCAGCTCGTAGGTCCAGGCGTGGTAGGGGCAGACCACAACCCGCGTGGTGCCCTCGCCCGAGACCAGCTGGTGGGCGCGGTGCTGGCAGACATTATAGAAGGTGCGGATCTCTCCATCGCGCCCCTTGATGCTGAACAGGCTTTCCCCCGCCATCTCGAAAGCGAAATAGTCGCCGGGGTTTTCCAGCTGGCTGGCGTGGCCGGCAAACTGCCAGGTGCGGGCCAGCAGGCCCTTGCGCTCAGCTTCGAAGATGGCCGGGTCGGTATAATACCGCGCCTCCAGGGAATGGGTCAGAGGGGCGTTCATTCAGGTTCCTCCGTATAAAGGCCCAGCTGGTGCCTGCGCTTGTGAAATTTCTCCACCCGCTCGACGATTTCCTCGCTGGAGACCGCGATCACAAAGGAGAGCAGTGTTTCCAGCAGGGCGATGGTCGAGACGGATGACGGGAAGAATTGCGGCGTGTCCGCCGCGACGACAAACCCGTGGTCCGCATTCAGGACCACGGGGCTGGCAGGGCTGTCGGAGATACCGACGATGGTGACGCCCTGTTCGCGCGCAATGCGGATCGCATCGATCACTTCGGTGCGGTAGGGCTTGCAGGTCATGGCAATCAGCACATCCTGGCTGTCGGCCCAGGCAAGGTCATCCACGGCGGTGGACCCTGGCCGCGGGATGGCGTGGAACTGCTTCATGCCGGTGGAGGCGAGATAAGTGAAGTTGCGGGCGTTGGCATTGTTGACGCCGACCCCAAGGGTAAAGACCTGCCGGGACTGCCAGATCGCTTGCGCCGCGGCCTCAAGCCCGGCGGCATCAATGCCCGCAAAGGTTTCTTCTATGTTACGGATCGCTGCCCCCACCATATCGGCATAGAGCCCGCCCAGCTCGCCGGACTTGCCGATATCCTGCAGCCAGCGCGCCCGGTCGGGGAAGGACACCCCGCCCCGGCGAATCGCTTCGCGGAACGGGGCGCGGAAATCCTCATACCCTTCAAAGCCCACCTGCCGCGCCATGCGGACAAAGGTGTTGGGCTTCACATTCGCCGCCTCGGCAATCTCGCGCACGGTAGAGACCCCGACATCCGCAGGGTTTTCCAGCACATAGCGGGCCGCCTTCTGGGCCTCGGGGGTCAGCGCATCCCACTCGTCGGTGAGGCGCTCCAAAACTGTTGTTGATACATTTGTGTCATTCATGATTGACGATGGTACAAATGTGGAATTAGCCTGTCGAGCAGAAAAGCGACTCTGCAATCAGGAACGGCGAAATGGCTCAGAAGGAATTCCCGGCACAGGCCCGTGTGGTCATCGTGGGCGGCGGCGTGATGGGGGTAGGCCTGGCCTATCACCTGGCGCATGAGGGCTGGGGCGAGGGGGTGGTTCTGCTGGAGAAGGCCGAACTGACCTCAGGCTCGACCTGGCACGCGGCGGGACAGATCACCCATTCCACCAGCTCCTTTGGCCTCGGCAAATGCGTTGACTACAACATCGGCCTCTATTCCGGAAAGCTGGAGGAAGAGACCGGCCAGGCCGTCACTTGGCACGGCTGCGGCTCCTTCCGCCTGGCCTATACCGAGGATGAGATGGACTGGCTGCGCCACACTCTGTCCGTCGGGCGCTCCTTGGGGTTCAACATCGAACTGGTCGGCCCGGAGAAGGTTGCCGAGCTGCATCCCTTCTATAACCTCGAAGGGGTTCTGGGTGCGCTCTACACACCCGATGACGGCCACGTCGACCCGACCAACGTCACCATGGCGATGGCCGCAGGCGCCCGTCAGCTGGGCGCGCGCATCATCCGCCACTGCCGCGCCACAAACATCACCCAGGCCGAAAACGGCGGATGGATCGTCGAGTCGGAAAAGGGCACCATCCGCTGCGAGCATGTCGTGAACGCCGGCGGCACCTATGCCCGTCAGATGGGTGAATGGTCTGGTTTGCAGCTGCCGATGACCTCGATGACCCACCACTACTTCGTGACTGAGCCGGTGCCTGAGTTCGAAGCCCTGGACAAGGAACTGCCGGTCATCCGCGACGACAGACAGGTCTCCGGCTACATACGCATGGAGCAGAAGCGCGGCCTGATCGGGATCTACGAGAAGGAAGGCAGCAACTCGGTCTGGCACGACCACTGCCCCTGGGAATACGAGAACTGGCTGTTCGACGCCGACTATGACCGTGTGATGCCGTGGCTGGAGGAAAGCCTGAACCGGATGCCGATCTTTGCTGACCTCGGCATTCAGCGCGAAGTGCATGGCGCAATCTCGCATCCGCCGGACGGCAACCCGCTGATCGGCCCGGCGCCGGGCGTCAAGAACTACTGGTGCTGCTGCGGCACCCAGATCGGCATCGGCTGGGGCCCGGGCCTCACGCGCGAGCTGGCGCGCTGGATGGTGCATGGCGCCGCCGACATCTCGATGCGCGAGTACGACCCGCGCCGCTTCGGGTCCTACGCCACCAAGGACTGGCAAGTGACCAAGGCGCATGAGGACTACAAACTGCGCCACGAGATCCCCTTCCCGCATTTCAACCGGCTGGCAGGCCGCCCGATCAAACCCTCGCCGCTTTATGAGCGGCTGAAGGAAAAGGGCGCTGTTTATGAGGAGGTTTACGGCCACGAGCGCCCCCGCTGGTTTGCCAGGAACGGTGTGGAGCAGCGCGACCACTACTCCTTCAAGCGCAATGTGGTGCATGACATAGTCGGCACTGAGGTGAAGGCCGTGCGCGAGGGCGTGGGCATCATGGACATCTCCGCCTTTACCAAGGTCGAGGTCTCCGGCCCCGGCGCCGCAGCGCTCTTAGACCGGCTGACCGCCAACCGCCTGCCGCAGAAAGCGGGCGGCATTGCCCTCACCCACATGCTGAACCGCCGTGGCCGGATCGAGCTGGAAACCACCGTGGTGAAACTGGCAGAGGACAGCTACTACCTGGTCTGCGCCGCCTTCTTTGAACAGCGGCTGCTGGATCACCTGAACCAGAACCTCGCGGGCGAAGAGGTGGAGATCAAAACGCACTCCACCGGCTGGGCCGCCCTTGCTCTCAACGGCCCGAAAGCCCGCGAGGTCCTGGGCGCCTGCACCGATGCGGATCTGACAAACGCCGGCTTCAAATGGCTGACGGCGCAGCAGATCGAGGTCGCGGACCACAAGCTCTGGGCCTTCCGGATGTCCTACGCCGGGGAACTCGGCTGGGAACTGCACATCCCGCGCGGCAGCGCCCTGGCGGTTTATGACGCGCTTTGGACGGCGGGCGAGGCGCATGGCATTGCCGACTACGGCTCCTTCGCCATGAACGCGATGCGGATGGAAAAAGGCTTCAAGGGCGCAGGCGAACTCACCAACGAGGTGACCCTGGCCGAAGCGGACGTGCTGCGCTTTGCCCGCACGGACAAGGACTACCTCGGAAAGGATAAGACCCTGAACGACGCGGATAAACCTTGGGTCTGCGCTTATCTGGAGATCGAACCGGACGGCATTGAGGACGGCCACGGCGGCGAGGCTGTCATGCTGGAGGGCAAGGTTGTGGGCTCCACCGCCTCGGTCGCTTATGGCCATACCGCCGGCAAGATCCTGGCCTTTGCCTATGTCAAGCCGCACGCCAATGTGCCGGGCACGGAGATCGAGGTGGTGATCGCAGGCAAGCCGCGCCAAGGCCGGATCCTGGGCGCCCCCGCCTATGACCCCGAAAGCCTGCTGCCCCGCACCGACGCCGCACTCGCCCCGGCGGAATAAACAAAATCCGGCTCCCCTTTCATCTTTCCAGAAAAACTCCGGGGGAGCCGAAGGCGGGGGCAGCGCCCCCTCCCCCCATAGCGAAAAGGGAAACGCGAACAATGACCCTGCCCGAGACCATGAAGGCGATGGTGCTGACCGGCCACGGCGATCTGGACAAATACGAGTGGCATCAGGATTGGCCGGTGCCGCGGCCCGGCCCGATGGAGGTTCTGATCAAGGTCGGCGCCTGCGGGCTGAACAACACAGATGTGAACACCCGCTCCGGCTGGTATTCCAAGACAGTCGAGGACGCCACAACCGGCGGCGCCTTTGATGAGGTCGGGGAGGAAGACCCGACCTGGGGCGGTCGCCCCCTCAACCTCCCGCGCATCCAGGGTGCGGATGCGGTTGGCGAAGTAGTAGCCGTGGGGGATGGCGCTGACCCCGCCCTGATCGGCAAGCGCGTCATGGCCGGCGGCTGGGTCCGCGACTGGGACGACCCGGAGAATATGGACAAGGCCGGCTATTTCGGCTCCGAGTGCGATGGCGGCTTTGCCGAATACACCAAGGCAGACGTGCGCGGTGTGGCAGTTGTCGAAAGCCCTCTCAGCGATGCGGAGCTGGCGACCTTCTCCTGCTCTTATGTCACTGCCGAGGGGATGCTGAGCCGCGCGGGCGCAGGCGCTGGTGACACGGTGCTGATCCCCGGCGCCTCCGGCGGGGTTGGCGGCGCGCTGATCCAGCTGGCAAAACGGCGCGGCGCACGGGTCATTGCGATGGCCTCCAAGGCCAAACACGCCGAAGTGGCGGAGCTTGGCCCCGACCTGATCCTGCCGCGCGCGCCGGAGAACCTGCGGGCCGCCCTTGGCGATGAGAAAGTCACTGTGGTCGCCGATGTGGTCGGCGGCGCGCAATGGCCCAAGCTGATCGACGTGCTGGAGCGCGGCGGTCGCTACACCTGCTCGGGCGCGATTGCCGGACCGATGGTGGAGATGGACCTGCGCACCTTCTATCTGCGCGACCTGACCTTTACCGGCTCAACAGTGACACCGCATCATAACTTCACGGATGTGGTCTCCTACATCGAGAAGGGCGAGATCAGACCGGCGCTGGCGGCGGCTTACCCGCTGGAGCAGCTGAAGGAGGCGCAGGCTGCCTTCATCGCCAAGAAGCACACTGGAAACATTGCGGTGATCCCATGAGCAAACACCTGTTCGATCAGGCGCTGGAGGCCGCCAAGGCATTCCATACCGCCCTGCCCGCAGTGGCGGACTTCCAGCCCTTGCCGGATGACATCACCTGGGCCGGACGCGAGGGGCATCAAGTGCCCGGTGCAGCACTGGCGCAATCCGATCCGGGTTTTGCTGCCGAGGGCATCCCGGCCGAAGCCGAGGTCCGCGCCCTGCAGCAGGCGATCATTGCGCTGGCGCCGCATGCGGCGTGGCGCCTTACCTATACTGAGGAGGAGGTCGGCCATGACTTCCTGCAGCGCTTCGGCTGGTTTGAGCTGGTGGGGCCGACCGGCCACTTCCACTCGCTGCAGAGCCGGATGACCATCGGCTACTGGGGGCCGGGACTGGACTACCCCTGGCACCAGCACGGTCCGGAGGAGCTTTACACCATCCTCTCCGGCAGCGCCGATTTCATGGCCAAGGGCGAAGAAGTGCGCCGCCTGGTGCCGGGCGATACCAAGATGCACGGGCCAAACCAGCCCCATGCCATGATCACCAACGAGCATCCGATCCTCTGCTTTGTCTTCTGGCGCGGCGCGGGGCTTGCCGATGATCCGGCGATGTCCCCGGGCTGAAGACCAGGAGCGCCACTCATGAAGATCACCCGTATCCGTGTGTTCCAGACCGGTCTGCCGTATGTCGGCGGAGCCTATGTCTGGGGAGCAGGCAACACCATTGAAACTGCTACAGCCTCGGTTGTGGTGATCGACACCGATGCCGGCCTGCAAGGCTGCGGCGAGTTCACTCCCTGCGGCGAGAACTACATAGTGGCGCATTCCGAAGGTGTGCCGGCGCTGGCGCGTCTGGTGGCGCCTGTGCTGATCGGCGAGGACCCCCGCGACGTCGCCCGGATCGAACAGATCATGGACCACCTCGTGCAGGGGCATGGCTATGCCAAGGGCCCGTTTGATGCCGCCTGCTGGGATATTCTGGGCCAGTCGCTGGATGCTCCGCTATGGCGGCTCTGGGGCGGCAAGCTGACCGATGGCGCGCCGATGTACCGGGTGGCGCCGCAGAAAAGCACCGAGGAAACCATCGCCGAGATGAACCGTTACCGGGCGCAAGGCTATCGCCAGTTCCAGGTCAAGGTGGGCGGCGACTGGGCGGCGGATATCGACCGCATCCGCGCCACCGTGCCGCTGCTGAAGCCTGGTGAGAAGGCAATGGCTGATGCCAATCAGGGCTGGCGGGTCGACAATGCGCTGCGGGTGGCGCGGGCGACCAGGAACCTTGACTACACTCTGGAACAGCCCTGCAGGACCTACGAGGAATGCCAGCAGGTGCGGATGCGCACCGATCTGCCGATGAAACTGGATGAATGCGTGACCGGCATGCTGGCCGCCCAGCGCATCGTTGCCGATCACGGCGCCGATCTTGTCTGCCTCAAGATCTCCAACCTCGGCGGCATCTCCAAGGCGCGCCGGGTGCGGGACTATCTGGTCGGGAACCGCCTGCCGGTGGTGGCCGAGGACACCTGGGGCGGCGAGATCGCCAGCGCGACGCTGGCGCATTTCGCGGCCACCACTCCGGCGGAATACCTGCACAACACCACCGACCTGATGAACTACAACACCCGCTCCACCGGCATCGGCGGCGCCTGGGCAGATAACGGCAAGCTCTACGCGCCGGACACGCCGGGGCTGGGCGTCACCCCTGATTTCGAAAGCCTTGGTGCACCTGTCGCCGAGTTTGGAGGCACCGCATGAAAATCACCCGCATCACCGTCTACCAGCTCGATATGCCGCTTACCGAGCCCTACTACCTGTCGGGCGGGCGGCTGAAGTTCGAGAAACTCGACAGCACGTTTGTGCGCATCGACACGGATGAGGGCCTCTCCGGCTGGGGTGAAGGCTGTCCCTGGGGGCATACATACTTGCCCGCGCATGGGCCGGGGATCCGGGCCGGTATCGAGACGCTGGCGCCCGCCCTGATCGGGCTGGACCCGCGCAGCCTGGATCATGTGAACCGGGTGATGGATGTGCAACTGCCGGGGCACCCTTATGTCAAGGCGCCCATCGACATGGCCTGCTGGGACATCCTGGGCCAGGCCGCGGGCCTGCCCCTATGGCAGCTCATGGGCGGGGCTGAGGCCGCGCCGGTGCTGTTGAACTCGTCGATCTCCACCGGCAGCCCGGAGGAGATGCTGGCGCTGATCTCCCGTGCAGCGCAGAAAGGCTACACCGTGCATTCGGCCAAGGTCGGCGGCACCGACACCGGCCTCGACATCGAGCGGATCGAGGCGATCTCCGGCGGGTTGCCCAAGGGGCACAAGGTGACCTTTGACGTGAACCGGGCCTGGCAACCGGCAGTGGCGGTTGAGGTCTTGAACTCGGTCAAGGCGCGCGATTGGGTGGAGCAGCCCTGCGAGACGCTGGACCAATGCGCCCATGTGGCAGCGCGCGTGTCCAACCCGATCATGCTGGACGAGTGCCTGCATACCTTTGGCGACCACCTGGAAGCCTGGAGACGCGGCGCCTGCGAAGGGGTGAAGGTGAAGCCCAACCGCGTTGGCGGGCTGACCAAGGCCCGGCAGATCCGCGACTTTGGCGTCTCCGTGGGCTGGCAGATGCATATCGAGGATGTGGGCGGTTCGGCGCTGGCGGATACCGCAGCGATCCATCTGGCGGCCTCAACACCTGAGGCAAACCGGCTGGCGAGCTGGCTGTGCCACTATCACCTGGGTGCGGATCCGGTTCCCGGTCAGGGTGCCCGGAATGACCGGGGCATTGCGGTGCCGCCTTCCCTGCCCGGCCTTGGTGTGTCTCCTGAAGACGGCGCGCTCGGGGAGCCAGTCGCGGTTTGGCAGAGATCGCGGCAATGAAAGGAGAGTTGTCATGAAGATCACCGGGATTTCATTGTGGCATGTGCCGCTGACCAGCCACACCGCCTATCACATGGCCGAGGGCAAGACCTGCGGCACGGTCGAAAGCGTTGTGCTGGCGCTGGACGCCGATACCGGGCTCACCGGCTGGGGCGAGGTCTGCCCGATCCCGCATTACCTGCCCGCCTATGCCCGTGGCGTGTTGCCGGCGGTGGAGGAATTGGCACCAGTGCTGCTGGGGGCTGATCCGGTAGGGCCGGAGGCGGTGATGGCCAAGCTCGACCACTGGCTGCAAGGGCACCGCTATGCCAAGTCCGCCATCGATATCGCCCTGTGGGATCTGACCGCACAGGCGGCGAACCTGCCGCTGCATGCGCTGCTGGGCGGGCAGAGGCAGGCGGATTTGCCGCTTTATCATTCGATCACCTGCGTCGCGCCGGAAGAGATGGCGCGCATTGCCCGCGAGGCGCAGGAGACGGGGATTACCCAGTTTCAGGTCAAGCTGGGTGCGGACCGCGACTGGCAGGCGGACGCGGCGCGGCTGCGGCTGGTGCGGGAAGCGGTCGGAAACGGCCCGCTGGTCTATGGCGACTGGAACTGCGGCGCGACCTCGCTGGATGCCGCGCGCGTGGGCCGGGCTGTGGCGGATCTGGACATCATGCTGGAGCAGCCCTGCGCCACCATCGAGGACTGCGCGCGGGTGCGGGCGGCCTGCGGGCTGCCGATGAAACTGGATGAGAACGCGCATGACACGGCATCGCTGCTGGCGGGCCATGCGGCAGGTGTGATGGACGCCGTGGCCATCAAGCTGTCGAAATTCGGCGGCCTGTCAGCGTCGCGCCGCGCACGCGACCTGTGCCTGCACTTGGGCGCCAGGATGTGCATTGAGGACACCTGGGGCTCTGACATCACCACCGCGGCGCTGCTGCACCTGGGCACATCCACCGACCCTCTGCGTGTGCTGAACGTCTGCGATCTGTCCCACTACGTCAGCCCGCGGCTGGCACCGGAAGGACCCCAAAGAAACAATGGCCGCATCGCGCCGCCCGAAGGCCCCGGGCTTGGCGTGCGGCCTGACCGGGAGGCCCTGGGTGCTCCCGCAGCTGTGATCGGCTGATTTTTGACTTTCTGGTCAAAATACTCCCTACAATGGGCAACCCGCCCGCAACAGGACAAGTGACATGGAAAAGATCCTCACTCAGGCTGAATGGATTGACCGCGCCCGCGCGGTGCTGCCCGCGGGCGGCTTCGGCAACTTTGATCCCGGGATCGTCATCCGCGAGGGCAAGGGCTCCCGCGTGTGGGACGAAGACGGCAAGGAATATATCGACTACCTCATCGGTTCCGGCCCGATGATGCTGGGCCATGGCCACCCGGAGGTGATGGAGGCGGTGCTGGAGCAGCTGCCCAAGGGAATGACATTCTTCGCCAACAACGCCCGCGGGATCGAGCTGGCCGAGGAGATCTGCCGTGCGGTGCCTTGCGGCGAGCAGCTGCGCTACGTCTCCACTGGCGGCGAAGCGGATATGTATGCGATCCGCCTGGCCCGCGCCTTTACCGGGCGCACCAAGATCGTGAAGTTCGAGGGCGGCTATCACGGCATGTCGGCTGAGGCGCAGATGAGCCTAGCGCCCTCAGTCCGTGTGAACTTCCCGCAGGCGGTGCCTGACAGTGCGGGCATTCCGCCGTCGGTGGCGGCTGAGGTGCTGGTCGCGCCGTTCAACGATTTTGAATACATCAAGCAGCTGATGGCGGAGCATGGGCACGAGATTGCCGCCATCATTGCCGAGCCGCTGCAGCGCATCGTGCCGCCGCTGCCGGGCTTCCTGGAGCTGTTGCGCGAAGAGACACAGAAACACGGCAGCCTGCTGATCTTTGACGAGGTGGTGACGGGCTTCCGTTTCTCCTATGGCGGCGCACAGAAGCTGTATGGCGTCACCCCGGACTTGGCGACCCTGGGCAAGGTGATCGGCGGCGGCTTCCCCTTGGCGGCCATCGCGGGGCGCGCCGATATCATGCGGCATTTCGACAAGGCGCAGGTCGGCGCCGAGGGCTGGCTGATGCAGCTGGGGACACTGTCGGGCAACCCGGTGGCCGCCGCTGCGGGTCTCAAGACCATGGAGGTGCTGCGCCGCGACGGGGCTTATGACCAGCTGAACGGTACCGGCAAGCGGCTGATGCAGGCGACCAGTGCTGCGCTGGAAGAAGCCGGGGTGCCGTTCCAGATCGTCGGTGAGCCGTCGCTGTTCGAGGTGGTGTTTACCGGTGCCAAGGTGCGGGACTACCGCGACACCCAGGCGGGCGATGCGGAACGCACCAAGCGCTATAACGCGGTGCTGCGCGAGGAAGGCATCTTCAAATCGCCGGGCAAGACCTACCCGAGCCTGGCGCTGACGGAAGAGGACCTGCAGCAGACCGAGGCGGCAATCCGCAAGGCCGCCATGGCGCTGGACTGAAAGCACGCGCCGCTGAAGTCCTGAACCGCGCTGCGGTGGAGCTGGAAAGGAAAAGGCGGGCCAATGGCCCGCCCGAATGCTCCCTATGCAGGGCTCAGGCCTTGGCAGCGGTGACGATGAATTCGACCAGCAGATCCTCGCGGGCCAGCTTGGCCTCGCCGCAGGCACGCGCAGGGGCCTGGCCTTCGGGCACCCAGGCGTCCCAGACCGCATTCATCTCGGCAAAGTCCTTCATGTCAGCGAGCCAGATCACCGTTTGCAGGATGCGGGTTTTGTCGCTGCCTGCCTCGGCCAGCAGCGCCTCGATCTTGTCCAGGCAATCCTTGGTCTGCTGCTCCACACTGGCACCGGCGGTGCCGACCTGGCCGGCCAGATAGATGGTATCGCCATGGGCGACGATCTGGCTCATGCGCTGGCCGGTGTGTTTGCGGGTGATCTCGGACATGGGTGCCTCGCTCTTGAAAAGTCAGAAAATCCTGCGCCTTGCTTAGCTCTGCCTCTGTGCCGCGGCAAGGACGCGATTGCAGCAGATCATTGCGACAGCAGCCAGTCCCCGCCGGAGGGGCAGAACTTGCGGCGCACCTGTTTGGCATCCTGGCTGTCCTTGAGGTAGGCCTGATGCTGGAGCAGCAGGCAATCGCCCTCCTTGCCGGCCACGCGGACCTCTCCATTCGCGCCGCTGTCCGGGTTGCTCCACTTGGCCCTCTGGCCGCTGCCGCCCTCAGCCAGCAGTGCCTGCTCAGCTTTGCGCATGAGGTTGGTGTCCTGCGGCGTCAGCCCGGACTTGGCCAGAATACGGCTGAGCGGGTTGGCCGCGGCGGGCGCTGCAACAAGTGCTGCAACTGCGGCGGCGGTCAGAATTCGGGAAAATCGCATTTGAGTACTCCTGCCTGAAAGGAACCGGCCCGGCGCGCTGCCCTGCGGCGGGCCGCACCCAGACCAGTAAGGCGCAAGCCGCCGTCAAAGTCCATGCGGCAGGTCAGTTCAGGCAGGATCAGGAGAATTTGCGGAACAGCCGGGTCATGTCGAACAGCTCATCCAGGCGGTCGTACCGGTCCTTGGTCTTGTCCCAGCTTTCCTCCTGGGTGGCGGCGATCATCGCCTCCAAGAGCATCATGGTGGAGATGTTGGAGTCCCAGGCGGAGGGGATTTCGACCCAGCAGTTGAAGGTGTGTTCGGCAACCGAGGCGATGGGGCTGGCCCATTGGTCGGTGATCAGGACAATCTTCACACCCCGCTCCGAGGCAAGCTCCGCCAGCCGCTGCAGGTTGGTCTCATAGCGGCGCACGTCGAACATCAGGAGCGTGTCGCCTTCGACCATGTCCAGCACGTAATGCGGCCATGTGGCGGAGGAGGAGGTCATATGGGTGACCCGCTGCCGGATCGCCTGGAAGTGGGTGAAGGCATAATCCGCCAGCGCCCGGGTGATGCGGCCGCCGACGACGTAAAGCCGCCCCTCGGTATTGGCGAGCTGATGCACGGCGGCGTCGAACTGTGCCGAGTCGATGTTGGAAAACGTCTGCTGCAGGTTGTCAGTGACCGCCTGTGCAAATCTGTTCAGCAGATGGCCCTCGGGCGCCTCGGTCGCCCAGTTGTCGCGCCGCTTGGTGGGGCCGGAGACCTTGGCCTCCAGTTCTTTCAGCAGCGCCTGATGGAACTGCGGATACCCCTTGAAACCCAATTTCTGCACCATCCGGGCCACCGTCGGCGTGGAGACCTCGGCGTTTCCGGCCACGATGGTGATCGATGCCAGACCCGCCGCAGGATAGTTCTCCAGCAGAAGGTTCGCGAATTTGCGCTCGGACTGGGTAAGCGAGGAATAATTCTCGCGGATCAACTCGCGAACTGTGGCGGGCGGTTTGGACAACGGCGCTTCCCTGCGTTTGAACGGACACTTTCCTACCCGGATCCGGCCTGAAAAGAAAGTTTCAGGAATCCCTGTCCGAAACCGGTCATGAAAAGATATTGACACAAATATCTCTTCATGGAAACATTTTTCCAAATCGCAGGGAGACAGCAGATGCGAGAGAGCGATTCTCACGCTTTGGGAGAAACAGTCGAGGTGGTGAACCGTGAGGGCACCAGCCCGGTCCTGCTGCTGTGCGAACATGCCTCCAGCAACATTCCCGCCCGCTATAACGGGCTGGGGCTGCGCGATGAGGACCGGCTGAGCCATGCCGCCTGGGACCCAGGCGCGCGGGCGGTGGCCTTGCACATGGCCAAGGCGCTGGATGCAACGCTGGTGGCCAGCCGGGTGTCGCGGCTGGTCTACGATTGCAACCGCCCGCCCGAGGCGGCCAGCGCCATGCCGGAGAAATCCGAGCTGGTCGCGGTGCCGGGCAATTTCGGGCTGAGTGATGCGGAGCGCCAGGAACGCGTGGACACGGTTTATGTGCCGTTTTGCCAAACCGTAACGGACGTGATCAAGGCGCGGAAAAAGGCCGGGCTGAAGACCTTTCTGGTCACGATGCACAGTTTCACTCCCGTTTATTTCGGCAAGCCGCGGGATGTCGAAATCGGAATCCTGCACGATGACGACAGCCGGCTGGCGGACGCGATGCTGGAACAGGCCTCTGCCCTGCCGCACCGCCGGGTGGAGCGCAATGAGCCCTATGGACCGGCAGACGGCGTCACCCATTCGTTGAAGCTCCACGGTCTGGCGCACGGGCTGGCCAATGTGATGATCGAAATCCGTAACGACCTGGTGGCGACGCCGGAACAAGAAGAGGCCATGGCAGAAGAAATGCTGACATTGCTGCGCCCGGCCCTGGCCGCGCTGACGGCTGAGGGAGGTCCTGATGCCTAGAATAATCCGGGCCTATGTCCGCGGCATCGACGCGATGAACCGCTTCATCGGCCGCTTTGCCATGTATCTGATCTTTGCCCTCATCGGGGTGCTGCTGTGGTCGTCGGTCTCCAAGACCTTCTTTAACCCGTCGCTCTGGACGCTGGAGACCGCGCAGTTTGTGATGGTCGCCTATTACGTTCTGGGCGGCCCCTATTCGATCCAGCTGGGGTCAAACGTCCGGATGGACCTGTTTTACGGCGCCTGGTCGACGAAAACCAAGGCAATGGTCGATGCCTTCACGGTGCTGTTCCTGATCACCTATCTGGTGATCCTGATGTATGGGGCGCTCAGCTCCACGGCCTATTCCCTGGGCTATTTCGGGCTGGAGCCGCTGGAGTTCTTCTGGGACCTCCTGACAACGCTGGTGACCGAAGGCCCCGCCGCCGCCGGTGAGAAGATCGGCTATCTGGAGCGCAGCTCCACCGCCTGGCGGCCGTTCCTGTGGCCCGTCAAAACCATCCTCTGCTTCGGCGTCTTCCTGATGCTGCTGCAATGCCTTGCCGAACTGTTCCGGGATATCGGACGCCTGCGCGGAGTTGAAATCTGATGTCCTACGAATGGATTGCGATCGTCATGTTTGCCGGCATGATGCTGATGCTGATGACCGGCCAGCGGGTGTTTGGCGCCATCGGCTTTGTCGGCGCGGTTGCCGGCATGCTGCTGTGGGGCACCGGCGGGGTGGAGATCCCGTTCTCTGCCGCAATGAAGCTGATGAAGTGGTATCCGCTGCTGACCCTGCCGATGTTCATCTTCATGGGTTATGTGCTGTCGGAATCGAAGATTGCCGATGACCTTTACAGGATGTTCCACGTGTGGATGGGTCCGGTGAAGGGCGGCTTGGCCATCGGCACCATCGGCCTGATGGTTCTGATTTCGGCGATGAACGGCCTGTCAGTCGCGGGCATGGCCATTGGCGCCACAATTGCGCTGCCGGAACTCTTGCGCCGCGGCTATGACAAGATCCTGGTGACCGGCACCATTCAGGCGGGCTCCTCGCTGGGCATTCTGGTGCCGCCTTCCGTTGTGCTGGTGCTTTACGCGATGATCGCGCGCCAGCCGGTCGGGCAGCTTTGGCTTGCCGGCGTTATCCCCGGTCTGCTGATGGCCACCATGTTCATCATCTACATCTACGTCCGCGCCCGCATGCAGCCGCATCTTGGCCCTGCCATGCACGACGAGGATCTGGCGGAATACGAGCAGATCACCGACCACCCGCTGCGTCTGAACTACATCGTGCTAGGCGCGCTGGTTCTGGTGCCGCTTCTGATCCTGACCGGCGCGATGGAGACCAAGCTCGCGCTTGGCGTGGCGCTGGCCCTGGGGGCGCTGTCCTTCCTGACCCGCAAGAACGCGCTGTTCTACAAAGACGTGTTCATGAAGGAGAAGTACCGCCTGCTGTTCTCCGGCGTGCTGCCGCTGGCGATCTTCGCTGCAATGATGGTGCCATTCGTGAACGGCTGGACCTCGCTGGTGGAAAGCTCGGCCATCGGTGCGATGACCGCATTCCTCGCCGCGGTGCTGAAGGGGCGGATGAACAAGGAGGTATTCGAAACCTCGGTGCGCTCGACGCTTGGCATCTCCTGCATGTTCATGTGGATCATCCTGGCGGCGCTGGCCTTCGGCGCGATCTTTGACGGCCTGGGCGCGGTCAAGGCAATCGAGGATCTGTTCACCACCAAGCTGGGCCTCAGCCCGTGGATGATCCTGATCCTGATGCAGCTGAGCTTCATCGTGATGGGCACCTTCCTGGATGACACCGCGATGCTGGTGATCGTTGCGCCGCTCTATGTGCCGCTGGTGGGGGCGCTTGGTTTTGACCTGATCTGGTATGGCGTGCTGTACACAATCACCACCCAGATCGCCTACATGACGCCGCCGTTCGGCTACAACCTGTTCCTGATGCGCGCGATGGCGCCGCCGGAGATCGGGCTGAAGGACATCTATGTCTCGATCATCCCCTTTGCCGCGGTGATGGTGCTGGCGCTGGCCCTGATCATGATGTTCCCGCAAATCGCCCTGTGGCTGCCGGAGTATGTCTATGGAAAATAAGACCATGCTGCAGGCGCTGGGGCCGGACATCTGGATCGTGGACGGACCAGAAATCCAGTTCTACAAGATCCCCTTCCAAACCCGGATGACCGTCATCCGCCTGGAGAACGGCGACCTGTTCCTGCACTCCCCGATCCGGTACAGCAAGCAACTGGCGGCAGAACTGGAGGCGCTCGGCCGTATTCGCCATCTGGTGTCCCCCAACTGGATTCACTACGCCTATATCGCAGAGTGGGCCGCTGCTTACCCTGAGGCCATCGCCTGGGCTTCGCCCAACGTGCGCGAGCGGGCCAAAAGCCAGGGCGTGGAGGTTCAGTTCGACCACGACCTGGAGGACAGCGCGCCGCAGGACTGGGCGGCGGAGCTGGACCAGATGATTGTGCATGGAAGCAAGGTGCACACAGAGTTGGTCTTTTTCCACAAACGCTCCAAGGTGCTGGTGCTGACCGACCTGATCGAGAACATGCCCAGCAAGACGTTGCCGTTCTGGGTGCGGCCCCTGGCCTGGGCGGCAGGCATCCTGGCCCCCAATGGCAAGATGCCCATCGACATCTGGTTTTCCTTCGCAGGCAATCGGGACAAGCTGCGCAAAGCGCTTGCCCGGATGCTGGAATGGAAACCCGAAACCGTCGTGCTCGCGCATGGCGACATCCTTCGTGAGAATGCACCGCAACGGCTCCGCGAAGGCTTCAGGAACCTGGCTCCCTGCGGGCACAGGCATTGATTTAAGTTCAACAGAGGAGAGGAAGATATGACAACAAGACGTAAGTTTTTGCAAAGCGCCGGTGTCGGCGCGATGGCGGCGCCGCTGGCCACCCCGGCGCTGGCCCAGTCCACCATCAAGTGGCGGATGCAGACCTATGCAGGTGCTGCGCTGGCCGAACACGTGGTGAAACCCGCCATCGACATGTTCAACAAGATCGCCGGCGACCGGATGCAGATCGAGCTCTACTATGCCGACCAGCTGGTGCCTACCGGCGAGCTGTTCCGCGCCATGCAGCGCGGCACCATCGACGCAGTGCAGTCCGACGATGACTCGATGGCCTCGCCCACCGAAGTCACCGTGTTCGGCGGCTACTTCCCGTTTGCCTCGCGCTATTCGCTGGATGTGCCGGTGCTGTTCAACCAGTACGGCCTGAACGAGATCTGGGACGCGGAATACTCCAAGGTCGGCGTCAAGCACATCTCGGCCGGTGCCTGGGACCCCTGCCACTTTGCCACCAAGGACCCGATCAACTCGCTGGCTGACCTGAAGGGCAAGCGCGTCTTCACCTTCCCCACCGCGGGCCGTTTCCTGGCGCAGTTCGGCGTGGTGCCGGTCACCCTGCCCTGGGAAGACATCGAGGTCGCGGTGCAGACCGGCGAGCTGGACGGCATCGCATGGTCGGGCATCACCGAAGACTACACCGTCGGCTGGGCCGATGTGACCGACTACTTCCTGACCAACAACATCTCCGGCGCCTGGGCGGGCTCGTTCTTTGCCAACCAGGGCCGCTGGAACGAACTGCCGGAAGACCTGCAGACCCTGTTCCGCGTCTGCTGCGACCAGTCGCATTATTACCGCCAGTGGTGGTACTGGGGCGGCGAAGCGTCCCTGCGTGTGAACGGCGACAAGATGAAGCTGACCACCATTCCCGACAACGAATGGCAGCAGGTCGAAGACGCGGCGGTGAAGTTCTGGGATGAAATCGCAGCCGAGTCCGAGACCAAGGCGAAGGTTGTGGAGATCTTCAAGAAGTATAACGCTGACATGCAGAAGGCCGGCCGCCCCTACCGCTACGGCTGAGGCTTCGGTTGAAACAACAGGATTTGGCCTGCGCCGCAGCGGGCCAAATTCCTTACTCAAGGAATTTGCCAAAACTTTTGAGGAAAAGTTTTGCGCGCAACAGACAAAGGGCCGCTCATGCTCTCCTTCGACACTCTTAAGGACCAGGTTGCCGATGGCACCGTTGACACCGTTCTGGTCTGCCTTGTGGACATGCAGGGCCGCCTGATGGGCAAGCGCTTCCATGCCAAGCATTTCGTGAATGGCGCCTGGGAGGAAACCCATTGCTGCAACTACCTGCTGGCCACCGACCTGGCGATGGCGACGCCGGACGGCTATGCCTCGACCAGCTGGGAGAGCGGTTATGGCGACTATGTGATGAAGCCGGATCTGTCCACGCTGCGCCCGGTGCCGTGGCTTGAGGGCACTGTGATGGTGCTGTGCGATGTGCTGGATCATCATACCCACGAGGAGGTCTCCCACTCCCCCCGCGCGATCCTGAAGAAACAGGTGAACCGCCTTAAGGCGATGGGTTATGAGGCGATGTGCGCCACCGAGCTGGAGTTCTTCCTGTTCGAGCAGAGCTTTGACGAGATCCGCAAATCGGGCTTCCGCGATCTGGCGCCGATTTCGGGGTACAACGAGGATTACAGCATCCTGCAGACCACCCGCGAGGAACACGTGATGCGCCCGGTCCGCAATCACCTGTGGGATGCGGGCCTGCCGATTGAGAACTCCAAGGGCGAGGCGGAGACCGGCCAGGAGGAGCTGAACATCAAATACGCCGCGGCGATGGACACGGCGGAGTACCACACCATCGCCAAGCACGCGGTGAAGGAAATCGCCGAGCAGCAGGGCCACGCGGTGACCTTCCTGCCGAAGTGGAGCCACGACAAGGTCGGCTCCTCCTCCCATGTGCATCAGTCGCTGTGGCAGGACGGCAAGCCCGCGTTCTTTGACGAGAGCGACGAGCTGGGCATGTCGCCCCTGATGAAGAACTACATGGCCGGACTGCTGAAATACGCGCCCGACTACACCGCTTTCATGGCGCCCTATATCAACAGCTACAAGCGCTTTATGAAGGGCACCTTTGCGCCCACGCGGATCATCTGGTCGGTGGACAACCGTACCGCGGGCTACCGCCTGTGCGGCGACGGGACCAAGGCGATCCGGGTGGAGTGCCGCATTCCGGGCTCCGACATGAACCCCTATCTGGCGATGGCGGGCATGCTGGCGTCCGGTATTGCCGGCATTGAGGAAGGCCTGGAGCTTCAAGCCCCCGCCAAGGGTGATGTGTACCAAGGCGACTCTGGCATGATCCCGGGCACGCTGCGCGATGCGGCAGCGGCGCTGAAAGGTTCGGAGATGCTGCGCAAGGCGATGGGCGATGACGTGGTGGACCACTACGCGCGCGCCGCGGAAGTGGAGATCGAGGATTTCGACCGGGTGGTCACCGATTACGAGATCGCCCGCGGGTTCGAGCGGGCGTGATCCGGAAGCGCCGGGGGCCTGCCCCCGGACCCCCGGAGTATTTTTTGGAAAGATGAAGAGGGCTTTGCCCTTTCCTGAATGGAGTGAATGGCGATGGGCCAGACCCTGAAGTGTATCTCGCCGGTCGACGGATCGGTCTTTGCAGAGCGCGAAGTGCTGTCGCGCGAGGACGCCTTTGCAGCAGCGGAACGCGCGCGGGCGGCACAGCCAGCCTGGGCGGCACGGCCGTTGCAGGAGCGCATTGATCTGGTAATGGCGGGCGTGGCCGCTGTTGGCGCGATGAATGACGAGATTGTGCCGGAGCTGGCCCATATGATGGGCCGCCCGGTGCGCTATGGCGGTGAATTCGGCGGCTTTAATGAGCGCGCCAGCCACATGGCGAAGATCGCGGAGGAGTCGCTGGCGGATATCGAAGTGGGCGACGACGCCACGTTCAAGCGTTACATCAAGCGCATTCCGCACGGTGTGGTCTTTGTCGTGGCGCCCTGGAACTACCCCTATATGACCGCGGTCAACACCGTCGCGCCTGCGCTGATTGCCGGCAACACCGTGGTGCTGAAGCATGCAACCCAGACGCTTCTGGTTGGCGAACGCATGGCGCAAGCCTTCCATTCCGCGGGCGTGCCCGAGGACGTGTTCCAGAATGTCTTCCTGGATCACGATACCACCTCGGAACTGATCGCAAACCGCGCATTCGACTTCGTCAACTTCACCGGCTCGGTTGGCGGCGGCCAGGCGATGGAGCGCGCCGCAGCGGGCACCTTCACCGGCGTCGGCACCGAACTGGGCGGCAAGGATCCTGGTTATGTGATGGAAGACGCCGATCTGGACGCGGCGGTGGACACGCTGGTCGACGGCGCCATGTTCAACTCCGGCCAGTGCTGCTGCGGGATCGAGCGGATTTACGTGCATGAGAGCCTCTATGACGCCTTCCTGGAGAAGGCCGTTGCCATCGTGAAGGGCTACAAGCTGGGCAATCCGCTGGATGCGGAGACCACCATCGGGCCGATGGCCAATGTGCGCTTTGCCAATGAAGTGCGCGGCCAGATTGCCGAGGCGGTTGAGGCCGGTGCAGTGGCCCATATCGGCACCTTTGCCGAGGATGACGGCGGTGCCTATCTGACGCCGCAGATTCTGACAAATGTCACCCACGATATGCGGGTGATGCGCGAGGAAAGCTTTGGCCCAGTCGTTGGCATCATGAAGGTGTCCTCCGACGAGGAGGCCATCGCTCTGATGAACGACAGCGACTTCGGCCTCACCGCCTCGCTCTGGACCGCTGACGTGGAGCGGGCGCAAGCCGTGGGCGATCAAATCGAAACCGGCACCGTCTTCATGAACCGCGCCGACTACTTGGATCCGGGCCTGTGCTGGACCGGCTGCAAGGACACCGGGCGCGGCGGCGGCCTGTCGGTCATCGGTTATCACAATCTGACCCGTCCGAAGTCTTTTCACCTGAAGAAGGTGACCGGCTAAGGGCGGCCCCGCCCGCCCCGGCGTCTCCTCCCCGGGGCGGGCCACTTGCATCAAAGGAAAACGAAATGTCTCTCGTTGGAAACTGGTCCTACCCGACCGCAATCAAATTCGGCGCTGGCCGGATCAAGGAACTGGCCGATGCTTGTGCGGCAGCCGACATCAAGAAACCGCTGCTGGTCACCGACAAGGGGCTGGCCGATCTGCCGGTCACGCAGGGCACGCTCGATATTATGGAAGCCGCCGGTCTGGGCCGCGGGATTTTCTCCGAGGTCGACCCGAACCCGAATGAGAAGAACCTGGACGCCGGTGTTGCCGCTTATAAGGCGGGCGGCCATGACGGGGTGATCGCCTTCGGTGGCGGCTCCGGCCTGGACCTGGGCAAGATGGTCGCCTTCATGGCGGGCCAGACCCGGCCTGTGTGGGACTTCGAGGACATCGGCGACTGGTGGACCCGCGCCGATGCCGACGCCATCGCGCCGATCATCGCCGTGCCAACCACCGCAGGCACCGGCTCAGAAGTGGGCCGCGCCTCGGTGATCACCGACTCTGTCACCCATCAAAAGAAAATCATCTTCCACCCCAAAGTGCTGCCCGCAGTGGTGATCTGCGATCCCGAGCTGACCGTCGGCATGCCCAAGTTCATCACCGCGGGCACCGGGCTGGATGCATTTGCCCATTGCGTCGAAGCGTTCTCCTCCCCCCATTACCACCCGATGTCCCAAGGTATCGCGCTGGAAGGCATGCGTTTGGTCAAAGACTACCTGCCGCGTGCCTATGCTGATGGCACCGATATCGAAGCCCGTGCGCAGATGATGTCGGCAGCCGCAATGGGCGCCACCGCCTTCCAGAAGGGCCTTGGCGCAATCCACGCCATGAGCCACCCGATCGGCGCCCATTTCAACACGCATCACGGCACCACCAACGCGGTCTGCATGCCCAGTGTTCTGGAGTTCAACGCCTCCGCGATTGCAGACCGGTTCAACATGGCAGCGGCGTATCTGGGCATCGAGGGCGGTTTTGACGGTTTCCGCAGCTTTGTACAGGAGCTGAACGACTCGCTGGGCATCCCGCGCGGGCTGTCGGACCTGGGTGTGACCGAGGGTGCGATCCCCGAGCTGGTCAAGGGCGCGATCATCGACCCGTCCTGCGGCGGCAACCCGATTGAGCTGACCGAGGACAACCTCGCCCAGCTGTTCAAGGCTGCAATGTAAGAAAACGCCTTTTGCCAGGCTTCAGCGCTCCCCGCCACGCGGGGAGCGCTTTGTCATTCCGGCACAATGTCAGCCGCTCACATAGACCTTGTCCTTGGGATAATAGAAGATCTTCTGGTTGTGCAGCCGGCCCAAAAGCTCATGAACACGGCGCAGTGTGTCTTCCTCACTGCTGCCCGCCGCGGGAAGCGCCTCTGACAACGTGTCCCGGGTGGTCTGCAGGGCAGTTTCGATCAGCTCCATATCCGCGACGGACAGTTCGAACATGTCGTTGTACTGGGGCATCGGGGCTCCTTCTCCGGTTGGCTTGACTGAACGGGCTGACTACAGGCTGCCTCAAGGCGCGCCGCAAAGCCATCGAAAAGCGCCGCAAATGCAGCCACCCTGCCCTTTCGGCGCGAACTGCCCCCGGTTTCAGCGGCGCTCAGACTGTCAGAGCGTCTCACCCAGGCTGATCGCCGGGCACAGCTGGTCAAACACCAGCCCCTCCGTGCCGCCAGCCTCGCGCGACTGCAGGATGATGCCGGCCGCACGTTCACCGATTTCGCGGCGGCAGGCGTCCGTCGTGGCCAGTTGCTGCGGCAGGCCCTGCAGGATCTGCAGGTTGTTGAAACCGGCAAGCGCAATGTCCCCCGGCACTGTCAGCCCGGCGGCCAGGCAATGCATCAGACCGCCGACGCTCATCACGTCGCTGGAGAAATAGAGGCAGTCGAGCTCCGGACTGCGCGCCAGCATCTGGGCGGTCATCTGGCGGCCGGTCTGGATCGAGCTCTCGCCGGAATAATGCTCCAGGTCGGCAAGGGTCACACCTTCTGCCGCGAGCCCGTCGGTGAAGCCGTCGAAGCGTTTACGGGCGCGGAAGTCCTGCGGCATCTTGGTGCCGATGAAACCGATCCGGCGGTAGCCGCGGGCCAGGATCTGCGCCGCCATGTCGCGCCCGGCCTGCAGGTGGGAAATGCCGACGCAGTGGCGCACCGGGTCGCCGTCCACATCCATCACCTCGACCACCGGGCAATCGGCCTGCTGCAGCATCCGCCGGGTGGCTTCGGTATGCTCCAGCCCCGCCACGATCAGTCCCGACGGCCGCCAGCTCAGCATTTCGCGGATGACGCTTTCCTCTTCCTCCAGATCATAGCCGGAGACCCCCACCACCGGTTTCAGCGGGCTGTCCTTCAGTATCGCGGAAACGCCCGACAATACTTCAGGAAACACAAAGCTGTTGAGCGAGGGCACCACCACCGCCACCAGATTAACCGATTGCGAGGACAGCGAGCCGGCGATGCGGTTCGGCACATAGCCATGGGTGCGTGCGATTTCCTCAATCTTCGCCTTGGTCTTAGCGGACACATCAGGCGCGCCGCGCAGCGCGCGGGAGGCGGTCATCTCACTGACTCCGGCGAGCCGGGCCACGTCTTTCAGGAGCAGTTTCTTCGTCATGGCTCCATGCTCCTGCAGATCGCAGGCCGCTGCAAGGGCAGCTCACTGGTAACAGGGGTTGATTTTGGGAACCGTTATCGCTATCGGTACCGAAACCGTTACCGCTACCGGCGCTTGCCCGGTGCAACAGCCGGAGATCAGAGATGACACTGAAGATTGCAATCAACGGATTCGGGCGTATTGGCCGCGGGGTGCTGCGGGCGCTGCTGGAAAGCGGTGCAGAAGATATCGAGGTGGTGGCCATCAACGACCTGTCGCCGCCGGAAACCCTGGTGCACCTGCTGAAATACGACAGTGTGCACGGGCGCCTGAAAACGCCGGTTTTCCTGGCCGATGACCTGATCCGCGTCGGCCGTCACAGCATCCGGCTGAGCGCCATCCGCAACCCCGAAGAGCTGCCCTGGCAGGACGTGGACATCGCCTATGAATGCACCGGCCTGTTCACTGCAAGGGACCAGGCGGCGCGGCTTCTGAAGAACGGATCCAAGCGGGTGCTGATCTCGGCGCCGGGCAAGGACGCCGACCGCACGGTGGTATACGGCGTCAACCACATGGACCTGACGGCAGACGACGTCATCGTCTCCAATGCCTCCTGCACCACCAACTGCCTGGCGCCGCTGGCAAAGGTGCTGGACGAGGCCTTTGGCATCAAAACCGGCTACATGACCACGATCCACGCCTATACCGGCGACCAGCCGACCCATGACACCAGCCACAAGGATCTGTACCGGGCCCGCGCCGCTGCGCTGTCGATGATCCCCACCTCTACCGGCGCCGCGCGGGCGATCTCTGAGGTGCTGCCGCATCTGAAGGGCCGGCTGGAAGGGTCCGCCATCCGGGTGCCCACGGCCAATGTCTCTGTGGTGGACCTGAGCTTTGTGCCGGAACGCCCTGCCACCGTTGAGGCGGTCAATGCTACGGTGAAGGCGGCTGCCGGGAACGGGCTGGAGGGCATCCTGTCATATGAAGAAGACCCGCTGGTCTCGGTCGACTTCAATCACGATCCGCATTCAAGCTGCTTTGCCGCCGCGCAGACCGCAGTCACCGCCGAAGGACTGGTGCGTGTGGTCAGCTGGTATGACAACGAATGGGGGTTCTCAAACCGCATGGTGGACACCGGCCGCCGCATCGGCGCGGTTATGAACTCCTCCGGGGTTGCATTGGCCAGCTGACGGGGTTCTCCCGCCCGTCGTCCGGCCCCCAAGGGGCCTCCTCCCGTTGGGCCCGGCGCCGCGCTAACGCGCGGCGCTGTTGCATTTTGGTGCGGGCTCTCTTTGTCTCTTGTGGGCGGTGTGCTGCGCAGAAGCTGTCTCATGGATGCGTCAAAACAAACTCCTGGCAGAGCGCGGCTGGTATGACGCGTTGAATTGCGCCACAACGGGCGCAAGGCATGAACAGCTACAGGAGACCGGCGTGACCGTCACCCGCGAAACCGTCCTCGAGGCGCTCAGAACCATCACCGATCCCGTCAGCGGCAGCGATCTCGTCAGCGCGGGTGTCGCCCGAGCGGTCACCGTTGAAGGCAGCACCGTCCGCTTTGTGCTGGAGATCGATCCCGGCAAGTCAGAGGCCTATGGCCCGGTACGGGACCAGGCCGATGCGGCTGTGGCGGCGCTGCCGGGGGTGGAGAAAGTCTCCGCCATGCTGACCGCCCATTCCGAGAAAGCACCGCCGGATCTGAAACCGAAGAAAGCCGCCCAGCCGCAGCAGCAAGCGCCGCAGAAGGTGCCGGGTGTGGCACGGATCCTGGCTGTTGCCTCGGGTAAGGGCGGCGTCGGCAAGTCCACCGTTTCGGCCAATCTCGCCTGTGCGCTGGCAATGCAGGGTCGCAAGGTGGGATTGCTTGATGCGGATGTTTACGGCCCCTCTCAGCCAAGGATGCTTGGGGTCAGCGGGCGGCCCGCCAGCCCCGACGGCAAAACTATCCTGCCCCTGCGTAACCACGGCGTAACCATGATGTCGATGGGGCTGATGACTGGCGAGGACCAGGCGGTGATCTGGCGCGGGCCGATGCTGATGGGGGCGCTGCAGCAGATGCTCTTGCAGGTGCAATGGGGCGAGCTGGACGTGCTGGTCGTCGATCTGCCGCCGGGCACCGGCGATGTGCAGATGACACTGGCGCAGAAGACCCGCGTGGACGGTGCCATCGTTGTTTCCACTCCGCAGGACGTGGCGCTGATCGACGCCCGCAAGGGCATCGACATGTTCCGCAAGATGAACGTGCCGGTGCTTGGCATGATCGAGAACATGTCCACGCACATTTGCTCCAGCTGCGGGCATGAGGAGCATGTCTTTGGCCACGGCGGCGTGGCGCAGGAAGCGAAAAAGCTGGGCGTGCCGCTGCTGGCCGAAGTGCCGCTGCATCTGGACGTGCGACTGGCGGGAGACAACGGCACGCCAATCGTGGCCGCGCAGCCCGAGAGCGCCCAGGCCAAGGTCTTCCTCGACATCGCCACCCAGCTGGTCGACGCAGGCGCCGCGTAACCCTGCCGACCCCCGATCCAGGGCCGCGAGGCGGCGGTGCGCGGCACCTTTCACCTTTGCGGCGGGATTGCAGGCCAAACAACCGCGAAGGCGTGTCAGTGGCATACTTGCACCTGACACGCTTCTCAGCAGGGATAGCCGGATACGAAGTTCTCCGGGCGATCATTTGAGGTTCGAACAGGTGCAGCCCTTCAGCGCCGCACAGCGGCGCCACGCCCAACTGTGACGGGCATTCTTTGAATGCGCGGGAACAGGCGGGAGCCCCCCACCCGCCGGATCAGGTATATTTCTCCAGGAATTCCTCCGCCCGCAGGTTCCGGAAGTCCGGCAGCGCCGCGCGCAGGGCCTCTTGGTTCCAGTCCCACCAGGCAAGGTCCATCATCTGCTCGGCCACCGCTTCAGGATAACGGCGGCGGATCACCCTGGCCGTGTTGCCGCCGACGATCGTGTAGGGCGCCACATCCTTGGTCACAATCGCCCCCGACGCCACAACCGCGCCAGCGCCGACAGTCACCTCAGGCTTGATCATCGCGCCGTGGCCGATCCAGGTGTCATGGCCGATCCGGGCCAGGCGGCTGGCGCGTCGGGCGAACCAATCCCCGTCGTCCTCCGCATCATCCCAGTAGCTTGCCGACCGGTAGAGGAAATGATGCAGCGACGCTTTCTCCATCGGGTGGTCGGTGGCACCGATCCGCACACAGCTGGCGACATTAGCGAACTTGCCGATCTCTGCGTTGGCGATGTCGCAGCTGCGGTCGCAATAGCTGTAATCCCCGAACACCGAATTTGCCACCCGGCTGCCGGCGCCGATTTCAACGTAGGCGCCAAAGGAGCTGCCGGTGATCTGGCATTCCGGGTGGATGAAGGGCATCTGCGCCTGCAAACGGGCCATGTCTTCTCTCCTTATTGATCGCGGCATACTGCTCAAGGCAGCAGGAAGGTCTTGCCCTTGCGCTCCTTGCGCGTGGCCTGGCCGCCCTCCCCCTTGATGAGGCGGCGCCGCAGCCAGCCGGAGAACCAGTCCATCAGCATCACCATCAAAATGATCAGGGTGATGTAATAGGCCACTTCCTCCCAGTCCTTCTGCGTGATGATCGCCTGGGTCAGCAAGAGACCGATACCGCCGCCGGTAATCGCGCCGATGATGGTCGCCGAACGCGTGTTGGATTCCAGGAAGTACAAGAGCTGGCTCAGCAGCACCGGCGTGATCTGAGGGATCACCCCGAAGCGGTAGCGCTGCACAGGCTTGGCACCGGTGGAGGCGACACCCTCGATCTGTTTCTGGTCGACGTTTTCCAGCGCCTCCGAGAAGATCTTGCCGAAGGTGCCGGTGTCCGTCACCAGGATCGCCAGCGCGCCGGTCAGCGGGCCGGGGCCAAAGGCGCGGGCCAGAACCACCGTCCAGATCAGCGAGTCGACGCCGCGGACAAAATCGAACAGGCGGCGCATGGTAAAGCGGATGCTGCGCAGGGGCATGAAGTTTCGGGTCGCGGCAAAGGCCAGCGGCAGCGCGACCAGCCCCGCGCCGATGGTGCCGAGGAAGGCCATCAGGAGGGTTTCAGCAATCGCCCACGCGACATCCTGATGGCGCCACATCTTGTTGGTCCAGAACTCCTGGAAGATCGCTCCCGCCTCGCCTGTGGCAGCACGCTGCAGCAGCTCCCCTGCCCCCATGCCGTAATAGGGGCTGTCGAGAGTGAAGAAGAACAGCTCCCACCCGGCGAAGTAGCGGAACACCTCGGCCCTGTTGCGGGTCACGGTCAGGCGGCCTGCTTCGGTGGTAACGGCCAGGCGGTTCTTGGAGACACTGATCCATTCCGGTACCGCCCCCGGCGGCAGCTCTGCCTGCACGCCCGCGCTGCGGGATGGTGTGGCCCGCACCGTTCCGTAGCCGGGGATTGCATATTCGATTGTTTCAGGGCCGAAGGCGACCGTATGACCGTCCTCCAGATCAATGACCGTGGTCTCGCCAAAGGCCACCCAATCCGGTGCGGTTCCTTCCGGATATCTCCCCTTGCGCTCGCCTTCGATCGCGACCGAAACCTCGCCGCTGCGGTTGTCGCGGGTGACATGGGTCTTGTAGCTGTAGCTGTCGCTGATCAGGGTCTTGGCGTTGTCCAGGCTGGCACGCTCCCACAGGCCCGGCATGTCAAAGGCAACAAACACATAGGCCAGATAGGCCAGCACCGCGGCAGGCAGGGCGAAACTCATCAGCCGCTTCTTCAGGAACAGCCGCGTGATGTCCGGCTTCAGGCCTGCCGGCGTCAGGGTGGTGTCAAAAGTGGTCATGCCTTCGCTCCATGGGTCAGGCGGTCACGCAGCAGGCCGGACAGCTGGTCAACGGCCACGATAGTGACAAAAAGGAGAAGGAAGATCGCGGCGGCCTCGTCGTAGCGCCCCTGGCCCCAGGACATGGCATTCTTGAGTTCATAGCCAATGCCGCCCGCGCCGACAAAGCCGAGGATGGCAGAAGCGCGGATGTTGATCTCAAACCGCAAGAGCGCGTAGCTGACGTAGTTCGGACCCACCTGCGGGATCACCCCCAGCGTCATCCGTTGCGCCCAGGTGGCACCAACCGACGTGAGGCCCTCAACCGGTTTCAGCGAGGCGTTTTCATTCACTTCGGAAAACAGCTTGCCCAGCGCGCCGGCAGTATGAATGGCGATGGCAATCATCGCAGGCACCGGCCCGCCGCCCAGCACAAAGATCAGCACCAGCGCGATGACAATTTCCGGGATCGCCCGGCAGATGTCGCTGATACGCCGGAACAGCGGGATCAGCGCAGGCCAAGGCGACATGCCACGGGTTGCCAGCAGCGACAGCAGGGTGCCGAACACGGTCCCCACCAGGGTTGAGGCGGCGGCAATGTTCAGCGTTTCCACCAGTGCAGGGAAAAAATGCACCAGATGCCCGGGCAGCTGCACGGCCTTCTCCGTTGCCTCCGCCAGAACTTCGGTCGGGTAGTCGAAAATGCGTGTGAACCCGTCGGCAAAAGAACCTGCATTGCGGCTGTCTGCAGTGCGGAACCCCGCTGCCATCAGCGCCACAAAAACCGCGAGAAGAATGCCGCCATACAATCTCTTGCGCTGAGTATGGGCGGTGTATTGCTGCCGGATATCCTCGATGCCCGGCCGGGCGGCTGTCAAATCTGCCATTTAGGGATCCTGGTCTTCAATGGATGGCCAATCCAGCGGCCATCAAGGAAATTGCGGGGCCCGGGCAAGCCGGAACCCCGCAGAGCGCGGACTAAAATTACTGGGACTTCAGCTTGCGGGCCTCGATAATCACCTCATACGCATCATGGGTGATCGGGTCGAAACTCTTGGCCTCGCCTGCCGCCACGCCGTAGAAGCAGTCGCGGTCGATTTCGCTGAGGTTGTCCATCAGCGCGGTCATCTTGGCTTTGACGTCCGCCGGCAGGGCCTTGCGCAAAACCACCGGACCTTCCGGGATCGGGGCGGATTTCCAGATTTCCACCATGTCGTTCATATCGACCAGGCCAGCGTCAACCGCACGGCGCAGCGCGCCCGACTGGTAGCCGTCTTCCCATTCGCCCAGGCCGTCGGCCCAGGTCACACCGCCGTCCACGTCGCCATTGGCAACCGCGACGATGGTCTGTTCATGGCCGCCGGTGAATTTCACTTCGCCAAAGTAGTCGCCGGAGTCCATGCTGGCATTGATCTTGTTCGGGATCTCGATCGACGGGATCAGGTAGCCGGAGGTGGAGTTCGGATCGCCGAAACCAAAGGTTTTGCCTTTCAGGTCTTCCAGAGAAGCGATGCCGCTGTCCTTGCGGGCAAAGCCGACCGAGTAATAGCCATAGCCGCCGTCGGTATTCACCTTGACCAGAACCGGCTCAACCGCTTCGGGATCGGACAGGTAGGTCTTGGCATAACCGGAGGCGCCCAGCCAGGCCATGTCGATGGTGCCGCCCAGCAGGCCCTGGATCACGCCGTTATAGTCGGCAGGGGCAAACAGCCTGGTTTCGACGCCGAGTTCTTTCTCGGTGTATTCACGCAGGCACTCGTTGTTGTTCAGGCGGTCCTGAGCGTTCTCGCCGCCCAGGATGCCGATGCGGAATTCCTTGATTTCCTCTGCCGCTACGGGGGCGGTCAGCGCGGTGGTTGCCAGTACGGCAGCAATCAGCTTTTTCATCTTTTGTCTCTCCGGTTGGTCTGTTCCCGGAGGAGCAGCCCCCGGGTCGATGAAAACGGTTCGGGGTTACTCGGCGGGAATGGCGGCGCGCATGGCGTCCGTCTTTTCCAGCGTCTCGATCTCGGTCGAAGTGGCGGCCTCGGAGAAATCCGCTCCGGCGCCATAGATTTCGCGGGCCACGCCCGTGGTCAGTTGTTCCGGCAGCCCGTCGAACACAATGCGCCCGTCGCGCATGCCAACCACCCGGTCGCAATAGCGGCGCGCGGTGTCCAGCGTGTGCAGGTTGGCAATGACGGTGCGCCCGTCTTCTTCGTGAATGCGGCGCAGCGCCTCCATCACGGTCTGGGCGTTCATCGGATCGAGCGATGCAATCGGCTCATCCGCCAGGATGATCCTGGGGTCCTGCATCAGCGCGCGGGCGATCGCCACCCGCTGCTGCTGCCCGCCTGACAGCGCTTCGGCTCGCTTGGCGGCATGTTCAGCGATGCCCAGACGGTCCAGGATGTCGATTGCCTGGTGAATGTCATCCATCGGATAGAGGTTGAAAAGCGTCGCCATCGCATTGCGGCGGTTCAGCGTGCCATGCAGGACGTTCGACACCACGTCCATCCGCGGCACCAGGTTGAACTGCTGGAAAATCATTGCGCAGTCGGACTGCCAGGCGCGCTTGTCCCGGCCCTTCAGCCCGGTGATTTCGCGGCCCTCAAACAGAATGCGGCCTTCGCTGGCGTTTTCCAGCCGGTTCAGCATCCGCAGCAGCGTCGATTTGCCCGCGCCGGAGCGGCCGATGATGCCGATCATGCACGGCTTGTCGATGTCCAGCGAGGCCGCGTCCACTGCGGTCTTGTCGCCGAATTTCTTGGTCAGTTTCTCTATGCGCAGCACGGGTGGCGCTCCCTTGTCGTTCGGGGATTGCCTAGTGCCTCCGCTCAAACCTCATGTGTCACTGCCGTGAAAGTTTTGTAACGCGGCCCGGCGCAACCCGCGGGCGTTGCGCATCGTGAAACCGGCCTTGCCGGCATTCTGCCCCTGTCCAGGCGGGGCTGCAGAGGCTATATGCCCTGCGACTCCTTAATTCCCTTTGCAAAAGGAAGCTGCCAGATGTCCTTTGACCGCAACATCAAGATCGCGCCCTCCATCCTGTCCGCCGATTTCGCCAACTTCGGCCAGGAGATCCGGGCCATCGAAGCGCAGGGCGCCGACTGGGTGCATGTCGATGTGATGGACGGGCATTTCGTGCCGAACCTCACCTTTGGCCCGCAGGCGGTGAAAGCATTTCGCCCGCATGTAAAGACGGTGATGGACGTGCACCTGATGATCGCGCCGGTGGATCCCTACATCGACGCCTACGCAGATGCCGGCGCCGATGTGCTGACCGCGCATTTCGAGGCGGGCCCCCACATCCACCGCACCCTGCAAGCGATCCGCGGCGCTGGCATGAAGGCCGGTGTGGCGCTGAACCCCGGCACCCCGGCCGAGGCGGTGGAGCACCTCCTGGACCTCACTGATCTGGTCTGCGTGATGACCGTGAACCCGGGCTTCGGCGGCCAGAAGTTCATCGACATGACCGCCAAGATCCGCCGTCTGCGCGCGATGATCGGCGACCGCCCGGTGCATATTGAGATCGACGGCGGCGTCGACCCGACCACTGCGCCGCTGGTGGCCGAAGCCGGCGCTGACGTGCTGGTCGCAGGTTCCGCCGTCTTCAAGGGCGGCTCGGTCAACACCCCTGAGGTCTATGGCGAGAACATCCGCAAGATCCGTGCCGCCACAAAAGGCACGTGGGTGTAAAGCACGGGGCACTCCCGCCAATCGCCAAGCGCATCAAATATGCGCCGCTCTTGTTGGGCCAAGCGCCGCGCGTTCCGCGCGGCGCTTTTTCGTGATACGGCCAGCGTTTGCGCGCCCCGCCCGGCAAAGCCGGGCCGCGCCCTGATGGCCCTCGACGGGCCGGAAGGGCGCCCGCCCGCCTGCTCAGCTGCCTTTGTTCAGTGAGTCGAAGGTTTTTCCCTCAGCCACCAGCTGCTCCAGCAGCGGCGCGGGCTGCCAGAAGAAATCATCCTCTGCCGCATAGGACCTGATGTCGGCCAGGATACCATCCAGCCCCTGCAGGTCCGCCCATTTCAGCGGTCCGCCCCAGAACCGCGGGAAGCCATAGCCAAACAGCATCACCATATCCACGTCCAGCGGGCGCCGGGCGATGCCCTCGCCCACCACCTTGGCCGCCTCATTGACCATGGCGCACATGTAGCGGCGCAGCACCTCTGCATCAGAGAACTCCCGCGGAGTGACACCCTGCTGCTCCTGATCCTTGGAAATCAGCTCCGCCACCTCCGGGTTCGGCACGCCGCCGCGCCGGCCCTCTTCGTAGACATAAAAGCCCTTGCCTGTTTTCTGCCCGAAATCGCCGCCTTCGCACAGCATCTCATAGAACCGAGGCACCCGTTCGCGCGGGTCGCGGGTGGGCGCGCGGCGCTTGCGGGCGGCCCAGTTGATGTCGAGACCCGCCAGATCGCCCATGGCAAACGGCCCCATCGGGAAGCCGAAACCGGTCACCACATTGTCCACTTGATAGGGTGAGGCGCCGTCCAGCACCACGTATTCCGCCGCCTTGCGGTAGGCATTCATGATCCGGTTGCCGATGAACCCGTCACAGATGCCGGAGCGGACCGCGACTTTCTTCAACCGTTTGCCCAGCGCGAACCCGGTGGCCAGAACCTCTGGCGCGGTTTTCTCCGCCACGACGACTTCCAGCAGCTTCATTACATGCGCGGGCGAGAAGAAATGCAGCCCGATCACATCCTGCGGACGGGAGGTCGCCGCGGCGATCTCGTCCACGTCCAAGTAGGAGGTGTTCGTCGCCAGCACCGCGCCGGCCTTGCAATGGGCGTCGAGCTTGCCGAAAACCTCGCGCTTGACGCCCATGTCCTCGAACACCGCTTCGACCACCAGGTCTACCTCGGACAGCGCGGCGTAATCCGTCGCCACTGTCAGCGCCTCGCCAGTCAACTGATCGTACTGCGCCTGGCTGATCTTACCGCGTTTAAGGGCGCCTTTCAGGTTGCCCTCGATCCGGCCACGCGCCGCCGTCACCGCCTCATCCGTCATTTCGATCAGCACCACCGGCAGCCCCGCCAGCAGGGCCGCGGTGGCGATGCCCGCGCCCATGGTGCCTCCGCCGATCACCCCCATCGAGGCGACTTCTCGCGGCGCAACGCCTTCCAGTTCCGGCAGCTTGCTGACCGCGCGTTCCGAGAAGAAAGCGTGGATCAGACCCTGCCGCTGATCGGAGTCCATCAGCTCCATGAACAGCTCGCGCTCCCGCTTCAGCCCGGCCTCAAAGCTCTCCGCCTCTGCCGCTGCCTGCACTGCGCGCACCGCCACCGCAGGCGACAGCTGGCCGCGGCCTTTCTTCAGCGTGGCGTCATAGACGGCATCGAAATCAACCGGCTCAGGCGCGGGCATTTCACCCACGGCCCGGCGCGGTGCGTCCTGTTCCAGCAGCTCCTGCGCATATGCAAGGCCGATATCGCGCGGCCCGCCCTCTTCGATCCGGTCGATGATGCCCTTCTCCAGCGCCTCCGCCGCGCTGACGTGGCGGCCGGTGGTGATCATCTCCAGCGCCGCTTCCGTTCCTGCAACCCGCGGCAGCCGCTGGGTGCCGCCGGCGCCGGGCAGAATGCCCAGATTCACCTCTGGCAGCCCCATCTTGGCCGAGGGCACCGCGATCCGGTAATGCGAGGACAAGGCCACTTCCAGCCCGCCGCCCAGCGCGGTGCCATGCATGGCAGAGACCACGATCAGCGGCGTGGCCTCGATCCGGCTGCACAGCCCGGGCAGCCAGGGCTCCTGCGGCGGCTTGCCGAATTCCCGGATGTCGGCGCCGGCAAAATAGGTCTTGCCCTCGCCATAGATCAGAACCGCCTTGGCACCTTCGCTTTCGGCGCGTTGGATCCCGGCCAGCAGCCCCTTGCGCACATCCACGCCCAGCGCGTTCACCGGCGGGTTCTGCGCCTTCAGAACGGCGATATCGCCCACGCGCTCATATGCAATGGCTTCACTCATCCGGTCTTCCTCTCTCCTGCGGGGGCCGATGATGCAGACCCGCGCCCCAACTGATTAGGCACGGCGGCCGTCTTCGCGCCAAGCCCCAAAATCCGCCGCGCGCCAACGGACCCCGCGTCACAATGCACCGGGCCGCAGCCGCTGCGCTGCCGGAGTTACGTAACAGAATGCAGGCAAAAATCAAACTTCTTGAAACACGTCAGCCAGAGACTACGCCTCCGGACAGTGCGGCTGACGGCTCAGCCGCCTTTCACAATGCCGCTGGCGATCCAAGAGTCGAGGATCTCCAGTGATTTGTCCGCAAACGCTGCATCGTTGATATGGCAATCCAGTTCATGCAGGCTGGCGTTTTCCGGGCAGCTGCGCCGCATCTCATCAGAAAAGGCCGCCAGCCCCGCCGCGTCGTGCAGCGGCGCGCCGGGGCGGTCCCATTCGTTGCAGCCGCCGGCAGGCAGCAGCACCGCCACCGGCGCCTGGGCCGCCGCCAGCTTGCCGCAGACAGCCTGCGCCACCTGCCGCCGCTCGCCCGCTTCCAGCATTGCGGAGGTCAGCAATCGATTATGAGCATGGGTCTCCCGCCCCTTCAGCTGCGCGGGCGTTGCCTGCCAGCCGACGAAATCCACCAGATCATAGCAGCCCGGCGCGACCAGCTGCGGTGTGCCGGCGCGGCCTGCATTGGTCATCCGGTCCGCTCCTGCCGACAACCCGCCGAACAGGTGGTTCGAGACCTCCTGCGGCGCGAAATCCATCACCGCGGCAAAGGCGCCCTCAGCCGCCAGGCTCTCAAATGCCCGCCCGCCCATTCCGGTGGCGTGAAACACGGCGACCTCAAACCCGCGCGCCTCCAGCGCCGGTTTCAGCGTCACCATGTACCGCAACACCGTTTTGCCGAATGAGGTCATGCCGATCAGCGGCCTGTCCCGCTTGGGCGGCTCCACCGCCCGGGCCGCCCCTAGCACTGCACCAGCCGCCTGGCTGAGCGACGCCTTGCAGATCGAATTCAGCCCATAAAGCCCGCCTGCCCAAAGGATCATCTGCACGTCCGCCGGGATCCGCTCCGGCGGCATGAGCGGCGAAAAGGCAACGGTGGAGACGATGTACTTCGGCACCCCAACAGGCAGCGCCGCACACAAGTCCAGCGCCAGATCGGTGCCCATGGTACCGCCCAGCACGATCACCCCGTCGATGCGCCCCGCCCGGTACAGCTCCTGCGCCTTGGCCGCCGCCCCCGCGCCCATGATCTGCATGGCGGTATTTTCATCACCGGAGGCAATCGCCGCCTCGATCGAACTGCCGCCGGCCTCTGCCACTGCATGCTTGCTGACATCCGCGGGGTCGGCGGGGTCACCCAGCACGCTCACATCCATCGTCAATACCTTGCCGCCCTGCCCGCGGATGACCTCCGCCAGATATCCCAGTTCATCGTCCTTGGTGTCATATGTCCCGGCAACCAGGATCGTTTTGACCGTCATATTCCGTCCTCCCTCCGGCCTGCTCTGTGCAGCGAGGCCGCCCCTTCATCTTTCCCCAAATACTCCCGCCGGAGGCTGCAGGTTTTGCCCCGGCAAAACCTGCATCACAGCTGGATCCATGCGGTTTTCAGGTCGGTGTATTTGTCCAGAGCGTGCAAGGACTTGTCATGCCCGTTGCCGGACTGCCCGATCCCGCCCAAGGGCACGGTGTTGTCCGCGCCGCCATAGGTATTCACATGCACCACCCCGGCACGGATACCTGCGACCATCCGGTGCGCCCGGGACAGGTTTTCCGTCCAGACCCCGGCCGCCAGGCCGTAAGCGGTAGCATTGGCCAGGCTCAGCGCCTCCTCTTCGGTTTCGAATTTGGTGACTGCCAGCACCGGACCGAACACCTCCCGCTGGAACAGCGCGTGGTCGCGCGCGACGCGTGTGACGATGGCCGGCGCCATATAGGTGCCGCCGGTCTCTTCCAGTATGCGCTGGCCGCCAGTCACCACCTGCCCGCCCTCGGCCCGCGCCATGTCCATGAAGGACAGGTTTCGGCGCAGCTGATCCTCGGAGTTCACTGCCCCGATCTGGGTGTCCAGATCCAGCGGGTCGCCCACCCGCAGCGCCTCCGCCTCGGCCTTCAGCATTGCGACGAACTCATCGTGGATCGACGCCTCCACCAGCAGCCGGGAGCCGGCAATGCAGACCTGTCCGGAGTTGCGGAAGATCCCTGCCGCAGCAACTTTCGCCGCCTTCGCGAGGTTCGGTGCATCCGCAAAAACGATGTTGGGGGACTTGCCGCCCAGCTCCAGATAACACCGCTTGAGGTTCGACCGCGCCGAAGCTTCGAGGAGCTTCCGGCCCGTCGCGCCGGAGCCGGTGAAGGCCAGCACATCCACGCCGCTTGACGCCGCCAGCGCCGCGCCGGTCTCGGCGCCGGAGCCGGTCACCACGTTCAGCACCCCGTCCGGCAAACCGCATTCGGAGCAGATCTCCGCCAGCCTAAGTAAAGACAGCGAGGCGGTCTCAGCCGGTTTCAAAACCACCGAGTTGCCCATCGCCAAGGCCGGCGCCAGCTTCCAGGCGCCGATCATCAGCGGGAAGTTCCAGGGCACGATGGCCCCCACCACGCCCACCGGCATCCGGTGCACCAGCCCCAGCACGTCCGGCGTGGTCGGCGCGACCTCGCCCGCCACCTTGTCCAGCGCCTCGGCGTAGTAACGGAAGGTGCCAGCAGCCGATCCCGGCTCGGCCTTCAGCGCCATATTGAACTCTGTGCCGTTGTCGCGCACGCCCAGCACTGCCAATTCCACCGCCTCGGCCTCGATCCGGTCCGCAATCCGGTGCAGAATTTTCTTCCGTGCGGCGGGGCTCTGTCCCGCCCAGCGGCGGTCCTCAAATGCCCGCCGCGCCGAAGCGACAGCGTTTTCGACGTCCGTGGCAGAAGCGCCTGCCAGCGTCGTCAGAACAGATCCGTCAACCGGCGAAGCAACTTCGAGTGTCTGGCCCGTACCTTCTTGCCATGATCCTTCAAGAAAGAGTTTCTGCGGCGCCACATCAAGCTGCCGAAGCTTGTCGATGCGCGATTGGTCTGCCATTCGGCCTCCTTCAGTTCCTTCCGGTCCTTCAGCACCCGCAGGGTGTGGACCGCCAGAACGATGATGATGAGTAGAAACAGGATAAACGCCACCGGGCGGTCAATGAAATCGAGGGGTTCCTTCACCCTTGCCATGCCCGCGCGCAGTTTCACCTCCATGATGCCGCCCAGGACCATGCCCAGGATGATCGGCACCGAGGGCAGCGACAGGCGCTTAAGGATAAAGCCGAGGATGCCAAAGCCCGCCGCCATCACGCAGTCGGTGGCGGAGTTGCGCAGGGAGTAAACCCCGACGAAGCTGAGCGTCAGGATACAGACGCCAAGGAACCGGTTTGGGATGCGCACCACCTGGATCAGCGACTTGGTAGCAAAGAGCAGGAAAGCAAGGACCAGGACATTCAGCACCAGCAGCGCGAGGTAGAGTGCGACGACGAAATCCATGTCGTTCTGAAACAGCCCCGGCCCCGGCACCACGTTGTGAACGTAAAACACCGACAGCATCATCGCCGTCAGCGCCTCGCCCGGGATACCCAGCGCCAGCAGAGGCACCATGGCAGCGGCAGGCACCGCGTTGTTGGCGGTCTCCGCCGCGATCAGCCCCTCGGAAGAGCCGTTGCCGAAGTCCTGCGGCCGTTTCGAGGTTTTCTGGGCATAGGTGTAGGACATGAACTGCGCGGTGAACTCGCCCACGCCGGGGATCATTCCCATCAGCACGCCGAAGGTGGCAGAGACCCCGGCCACCCGCGGATGGCGCGCCAGCTCGCGCAGGCCCTGGAACATGCCGCCGCGCAGGAGGGTCATGCGCACCTTCTCGTCTTCGTCCGTCAGCAGCACAAAGGCCTGCGAGATCGCAAACAGGCCCAGCACGACGACAATCAGGTTGATGCCGCCACCCAGGAAATCCTGCCCAAAGGTGTAGCGCTGGGTGTATTTCACCGGTTCCAGCCCGATGGTCTGCAGGAAAATGCCGAAACAGGCCAAGGTGCCTGCAATCAGCGCCTGCCCGCGGTGGGCGACCACCACCAGAATGAGGCCCAGCAACGCCGCCATGAAGATCTCGCGGGAGCCGAACATCGGCGCGATTTTGGCCAGGACCGGCGCGAACAGGATCAGGCAGATCACCGAGAAGATGCCGCCAAAGAAGCTGGCGGAATAGGCCAGGCTAAGCGCGCGCCTGGGCTCTCCCCGCGCGGTCATCGGATAGCCGTCATAGGTGGTCAGCGCATTAACCGCGGTGCCGGGCGTGTTTATCAGGATCGCCGGGATTGCGCCTCCGTACATTGAGGAGCCGTAGATGCCCAGCAGCACCGTCAGCCCGACAATCGGGTCCATGGAAAAGGTCGCAGGCAAAAGGATCGCAATCGCTACGGCCGGGCCAACACCGGGGATCGCACCGATCAGTACACCGCCCACCGAACCCGCCAGCAGCGCCAGCGCCACGTCCCAGCGCATCAGGATGTCGATTGCAGAGAGTATCAGGTCCATGACGGGGCTCAGAGATAGAGAATGAAGAAACTGCGCAACGATCCCGGCAGATACTCATAGATCAGCGCGCCCGGGATTTTCACCGACAGTAAGGCCTTGAACAGCACCACCACCACCACCGCAAACACCGCGCTTGTCCACAGCATGAAGGGGCTGCGGTAGCCCATCCGCCAGCTCAGCAGCGGCACAAACACCAGCGTCACGGGCAGATAGCCGATGACCGGCACCAGCATGACGTAGCCCATGAACCAGCCGGCAAATTCAAACACCTGCCCCCAGCGCTTGACCTCCCACAGGTCATAGCGGCTGACCCGCCGCCAGGGCAGTTTGTAGAGATGCAAGCCGCCGAGCAGCACCATGCCGCCAATGGCTACGGCAGGCCAGAAGCGGGGCTGGGCAAACAGTTTGGTCTTCTTGACCCAGGCGGTCTGATCCGTGATCAGGACCAGCAGCAGCAGTGCAGCGCCGACCATAGCCAAGGCAAAGACAAGCTGTCCGCGCCTGGGTCCAGCAAAGCGGCGTTCACGTTCCGAAGGCATCAGAGGAGTACTTTGTCCGTACGGGGATGAGGGCACCAGGGCCGATCAGGGCCCCGGTGCAGGGGGAGGATTATTCCGACAGCAGGCCGCCGATGCGGGCCATCGTGTCGATGTCGTTTGCAACCCGCGCCGCACTGTCATCGGCGCCCTGCCAATAGACCAGCGCGCCGGTTTCCTTGGCGACATTCTGAGCGCGCTCGCTCATCACCGTTTTCTCGGCGACCGCGATGATCTTATCCCGCACATCCTGCGGGGTGTCTTTGGTCACGAACAGACCGTTCCACAGGGCGATGTTCAGGCTCTCGTCCAGCTCGCCGATAGTCGGAGCATCGGGGGCCAGCGGGATGCGTTCGTCGGTGATCGAGACCAGCACCTTGATCTGATCCAGGCAGGGCAGCACCAGCTGCAGCGTGGTGTTGATCACATCCGCATCGCCAGATGCCAGCGTATTGCAGTCCAGCGCGTCAAATGCAGCGTCCGACCCCCACTCAAAGCCCGCGTTCTTGGCATAGGCCTTGGTCACTTGGGTCGGGGTCAGCACGTCGCCAAAGTGGCCCAATGCCACGTCGTTTTCCTTGGCATAGGCCGCCAGCTCCTCCATCGAGCTGTAAGGCGCATCGCCTGAGGCGGCGATTACAAAGGGATATGTCAGAAAGATCCCGAGCGGGTCGAATTTCTCAGGCGTCAGCGGCGGAATGTCGATCTGGTGGCCCATCACCGGCACCCCGATCACGAAGGAGCCGATGGTGTAGCCATCCGCCGGCGCATTGGCGACTTCGATTGCTCCAGGAAACGGCCCGCCACCGCCGCCCGGCTTGTTCACGACCGCTGCCGCAACGCCGTATTCGTTCTGAAAGTCCTCGGCGATCATCCGGGTCAGCACGTCCTCCAGATCACCCGGCGGCCAGGGCACGATAAAGTTCACCGGCTTCTCCGGATACTCGGCCTGCGCTGCAACCGCGCTCAGCCCCAGCGCCGCCGCTGCGGCCGCCCCTTTCATGAGGGTCTTGAGTTTCATGGCTTTCCTCCCAGTTTGTCACCAATCACCTTACATGGTTCATTATGCGAACCGTTGGTTTGAATTTAGATTGACAGGCCGCCCGCTTATCTGTCAACAAAATTGCATCACGGGTTCCTCTTTTTCAGTAGGCACCGCCCGCCAAGACCAAACAGGGAGATTGGGCAAGCGCATGGGAACGGTATCCAAAGCCTTGTCATTACTGACGCATTTCAACCACGGCCGGACCGGAATCGGGCTCAGCGACCTCACACGCCTGTCGGGCATGAATAAGGCAACCGTCTACCGGCTGATGAGCGAGCTGCAGGAATCGGGCTTTGTTGAGCAAACCGACGGCGACCGCATGTACCGGCTCGGCCCGCAGGTTCTGCGGCTGGCAGCGCTGCGCGAGGCAGCGGTGCCGATCCTGTCGGTCTCGCGCCGTGTGCTGCGCGAACTGAGCGACGAGACCGGTGAAACGACCCACCTGTCGCTGCTGCAAGGCAGTCAGCTGAACTCGCTATCGCACGCCTATTCCCCGCGCCACGCCACCAAGGTGATGATGGAGGACGCCGAGGTGCTGACTTTCCACGGCACCAGTTCCGGGTTGGCCGTGCTGGCCTATGCCGATCCCGGCTTCGTTGAGGACGCGCTGGCACAACCGCTGAAGATCCACACACCCGAGACCATCACCGACCCGCAGGAAATCCGCGCCCAGCTGACGGAGGTGCGGGCCACCGGCCTGGCCCAGTCGATCGGCGGGTTTGAGGCCGACGTGCACTCCCACGCGGTTCCGGTCTTTGGCTCGGACCGCCAGGTGATCGGCGCGCTGGCCGTGGCCGCGCCGGTTTCCCGCATGACGGCGGAGCAGAAACAGCTGATCCCGGCGGCCCTGCGCCGCGCGGGCGCCACACTCACCCATCGCATCGGCGGTTCTGCCCCCGCGGACTACCCGCAGGAAGAAACCGCCTGAACTTTTTCCGGCCCTGAATGGGCCGCATCCAGGAGCTGCCCCCATGAAAGACTCCAACTTTTTGAAAGAACACAACGCCAAATCCCTCTGGCACCCGATGGCCCATCCCGGCGACAGCCTGGCCAACCCGCCCGCGATCATCACCTCCGCCCAGGGGGTGAAGATCACCGACATCGACGGGCACGAGGTGGTCGATGCGGTCGGCGGCTTGTGGAACGTGAACCTCGGCTTCTCCTGCCAGCCGGTAAAGGACGCAATCGCCGCTCAGCTGGATGTGCTGCCCTACTACTCCACCTTCCGCGGCACCACCAACGATCAGGTGATCCAGTTGGCCGAGGAGCTGCGCAAGTTCTTTGCGCCCGACGGTCTCACCCGTGCCTTCTTCACTTCAGGCGGCTCAGATTCGGTGGAAACCGCCCTGCGCCTGGCCCGCCAATTCCACAAGATCCGCGGCCAAGAGGGCCGCACCAAGTTCCTGAGCCTCAAGAAGGGCTACCATGGCACCCACATGGGCGGCGCCTCGGTGAACGGCAACGCCAATTTCCGAACCCAGTATGAGCCGCTGCTGCCCGGCTGCCACCACATCCCGGCACCCTACACATACCGCAACCCGTTCAACGAGACCGATCCGGAGCGACTGGCCCAACTCTGCCTGCAGGCGCTGGAGGATGAGATCGCTTTCCAGGGCGCGGGCACCATTGCCGCCTTCATCATGGAACCCATCCTGGGCGCAGGCGGGGTGATCCCGCCGCACAAGAGCTTCATGCCCGGCGTGCGTGAGATCTGCTCGAAACACGGCATCCTGCTGATTGCGGATGAGGTGATAACTGCCTTCGGCCGCACCGGCTCATGGAGCGGCTCGCGCCACTGGGACGTGCAGCCCGACATGATGGCAACCGCCAAGGCGATCACCAACGGGTACTTCCCGTTTGGCGCTGTGATGATCGCGGACCATATGACAGAGACATTTGAGAAGGATGCCACCGGCAAGGCGGCCATCGGCCATGGCTATACTTACTCCGGCCACCCTGTCGGCGCGGCTGCAGCCCTCGCCTGCCTTGCGGAAACCCTGCGCCTGAACGTTCCGGAAAACGCCGCCGCCCGCGGCACCCAAATCCACCAGGGCCTGCTGGCGCTGCAGCAGAAGTACGATCTCATCGGTGACGTGCGCGGCGGCCACGGCCTGATGTGCGCGCTGGAACTGGTGTCTGACCGCTCCACAAAGGCCGCGGTGGACAAGAAGACCATCGGCAAGCTGCAGGAAACAGCTTATGAGGCCGGTGCCATGGTGCGGGTCTCCGGCCCCAACATCATCCTGTCGCCGCCGCTGGTGCTGAACGAGGCAGAGGCGGACACCATCCTCTCTGCCCTGGACGCAGGCTTTGCGGCGGTGAGCTGACGGCAGCTGCAAACACCGCCCGCGCCCGGGCCGCCAGGTCCGGGCGCCACCAGATGCCATGGCGGGCCCGAAGCACATGCTTCGGGCCCCGCGCGTCCGGCGGCGCCGCTGACGCGGCGCGGTGGCGCGATACGGAAACAGGCGCAGCTGCCGCAGCGGCGCGTGTTGCATAACCTTCGGAAGCCACTGAGATCTTTGCTTCAGAGGCCTCCGCAGACAGACCGTCCGGGGCCGGGCGATTTTCGGGCCGCAATCGAGGCAGCTTGTCCTCCGCCGCTTTCCGCCAGATCCGGCAGGGCACTTCGGACCCCTTGCACCGAACCCGATTTCCCTGCCTGCGCGGGCCTCACATAGACAGCGTTGAGTGCGTCAAATGAAATGCACGTAGAAATCGCGCATGCCGTCGCCTTCCAGATCGCGGGTCTTGCGCACTTCCTTGCGTTTCATGAAGACGTGGTTGGCGACCAGTTCCGCGCCAACGGCCTCTGCCAACGCGGTGTCCCGTTCCAGATCATTCATTGCGCCCTTCAGGTCCACGGCCGTGCCCTCTCGCGCATCGGTGCGGTCGAACCCGTCGCCGGTCTCCATCGGCGGCAGCTGGTGGCCGTTCTCCACCCCCAGCCGCGCCGCCTGCAGCACCGCTGCCACCGCCGTGTAGGGATTGGCCGAGGCATCCGCCGTCCGGTGTTCCAGCCGCGCCTTGGCGCCGCCCTCGGAACTGATCCGCGTCGTCACGTTGCGGTGATCACCGCCCCAGTTGCGCCAGTACCCCGACAGCGAGCCCGGCTGCAGCCGCATGTAGCTGTTGGCGGTCGGTGCGATCAGCCCGGCCAGCCCCTTATGGTGATGCAGCAGCCCCGCCAGGCAGCCGCGCGCCAGATCGTTCATGTGTTCCGGCCCGCCCCGCGGCCCCGCAGACAGCGCATTGCCGCCCGCCTCGTCCAGAAAGGAGAAGTTGATATGCATCCCCGATCCTCCGGCCTCAGCCACCGGTTTCGGCATGAACGTCAGCACGATGCCGTATTCCAGCGCCACCTCCCGCGCCATCAGGCGGAACAGCACGATGTCATCCACCGCCTTCACCGCGTCATCGAAGGTCAGCGTGTACTCGAATTGCGGACTGTCGAACTCGGCGGTGATCATGTCGAGCGAAAACCCCATATCGTCCGCCATCGCCCAGATCCGGTCATTGAACCGCAGGGGATCGGCAAAGGGGCCGGTGCCGTACACAACACCACCAGGCGCATCGTAGGGCATCAGCCGACCCCGGTCGTCCGCCTGCAGGGCAAAGGCCTCCAGCTCAATCCCGACCTTCGGCGTCAGCCCGTGCTTCTGCCAGTCCGCCACCGCCCGCTTCAGAGCCCGGCGCGGGCACAGCGCCAGCGGCTCGCCCTCGTCGTCATAAAGGTCACCCAGCACCACCTTGGTCGAGGCATGCCAGCTGTCGCGGATATCGTCATGCAGCCACTTCAGCTCCATATCCGGCAGCCCCTGTTTCACCATCGCGCCCGGCGCGTCCAGCAGGTCCTTGTCGTAATGGGTGCCAAAGACCGACCGGCAGAACCGCGTGCTGCCGTCGCCGATCTTGGAATTCGGCAGATACTTACCCCGCATGATGCTGAGGTGGTCACAGAACATCGCACGCAAGCGGGTCTTCATGGCTCAAGGTCCTTCCCTGCTGGACAGTCTTCGGCAGCGGCTTCCCGTGTTCTATTGCTTAACATATTTAGCGGTTTTCTCAGAGTCTTTCCTGCGGGGAGGCCCGGCCGCTACGCCGTCTCCACCCTGACCGGCAACTCCTTGATGCCGCCGACAAAGTTCGAGCGCAGGAACTTATGCGGCCCGGCGGCCTCGATACGCCTGATGCGCTTGGCGAGTTCTTGAAACAGCACCGTGACCTCCAGCCGTGCCAGCCACATGCCCAGGCAGACATGCGGGCCGAACTGCCCGAACGACAGGTGCCGGTTCGGGCTGCGGTGCAGATTCACGTGAAATGGATCGCCGAACTGCGCCTCGTCCCGGTTGGCCGAGACGAACCAGTACAGAACCTTATCGCCCGCGCGGATGGTCTTGCCGTGCATTTCATGATCCCGCGTCGCGGTGCGCCGGAAGTAGAGCGCGGGCGTCGCCCAGCGGATGATCTCATCCGCCACAGTGTCCCAGACCGCACCGCCCGCCTGCATCTGCGCCAGCAGCTCCGGCTGGTGGCACATCGCCTGGATGCCCGCGGCAATCGAATAGCGCGTGGTGTCATTCCCCGCCGCCACCAGCAGGCAAAAGAAATTGCGGAACTCGGTCTCGGTAATGACCGAGCCGTCCTTGGCCGGCTCAAGGATCAGGTTCAGCACGCCCGAGGTATCGCCCTTGCGCGCCTTCTCCTCCATCAGCTCCTTGGCATAGACATACAGCTCCGCCCCGGCGGGCGAGTTGAAGGGCATCATCCGGAACTCATCCGTCTGCATCTTGTCGAGCACATGGGAGGTGAAATCCGGGTCCGTGTTGGCAATCAGCGCATCACCTTTCTCCACCAGCCAGGGCAGGTCCGCCTCCGGCAGGCCCACAACGCGGCCCAGCATCCGCATCGGCAGTTGGCGGGCGATCTCCTTGGTGGCGTCAAACTCTCCCTTGGCCAGCGCTTGGTCCAGAATATCCGCGCACAAGTCGCGGATATCCTGCTCATACTGCGCCATTGTGGTCTTGGAGAATGCCTTCAGCAGTTTCATCCGCACCTTGGAATGTTCCGGCGGATCGGTCTCCTGAAACGTGCGCCGCGCCAGGTATTCCTCGTAGGACTGATCCTCCATCCGGATCCCACGCGCCGACGAGAACACTTCTGTGTTCTTGTTCATCACCGTGATGTCCTCATAGCGGGTCACCGACCAGAAGTTCTCGCCGCCCGCATATTCTGTCCAATGCAGCGGATCCTCGCGCCGGAGCCGGGCAAAGGTGTTGTGCGGCGCGCCATCTGCAAACGCGTCATGGCTGCTCAGATCCGCATAGCCGTCATCCGTCGGGGTCCAAACTGTCATCGCGGGCTTTCCTATCCTCCTGGCTAAATGTATATTAATAACCATCATAAATATGTAAAACGAAATCTTGCGAGCCGTCTCATGCATTTGGCCATATTGATGACCAACACCGACGAAAGCGAATTCGCCCAAAGGCACCCCAAGGACGGTGAGAAATTCACCAGCCTGATCCAGATGGCGCGGCCTGATTGGCGTGCTTCGGTGTTTGCCGTAAAGGACGGCGTGTTTCCGGAGGACCTCTTTGCCTTTGACGGCGCGATGATCACAGGCAGCCCCGCCTCTGTCCGCTCAGACGCGCCTTGGATCACGCAACTGCTGGAGCTGATCCGCGCAGCGCACGCCCGCCATTTCCCGCTGTTCGGCGCCTGTTTCGGCCATCAGGCCATTGCCCTGGCGCTTGGCGGCAGCCTGGACCGCAACCCCAATGGCTGGGTCCACGGCCTGACCCGCAACCGGCTGCTGCACCGCCCGGATTGGGCCGCGGCCCTGCTGGAAGAAGTGAAGCTTTACGGCTCCCACTGCGAGTGCGTCAGAACCCTGCCTGACGGCGCAACCCCTTTTAGTGACAGAGACGGCATTAACACGGGCTTCACCTTGGACCGCCACATCTTCACCACTCAGCACCACCCGGAAATGACCCGCAGCTTTATCCTCGCGCTGACTGAAGAAATGCGGGACCAACTGGGCCCGGAGACTTATGCTGCCGCCCTAGACAGCCTAAAGGAGCACGCTGACCAACAGGTGTTTGCGGAAAGCCTCGCGCGATTCTTTGAGCAGGCGGCCCGCTAAGGCTTCACCTTTGCCCAAATACTCGCGCCGCAGGCACGGAGCCGTCAGGCTCCGTTCACCGCAATTTCAGCCCAGCGCTGCCAGCAGATCCATCACCGTGACCTGGTCAAACTGAACATGCGCGATCATCGCCGTCTCTGCGCCTTTCCGGTCATGTGCAAGGATCAGCGCGGCAATCTCGCGGTGCTCCCTGGCGGACTGCGCGATCACACCGGGATACCGGTAACGCGCCCGGTAATAGGCCATCAGCTTGCGCGCGTTGGTCTTGATCATTTCGACCAGGAACGGATTGCCGGAGCCTTCCGCCACACAGGCATGAAACCGCAGGTTCAGCTGGTAATAGCCGGCCGGATCGCCATCCCCCTTTTCGACGGCGTGTTTCTCGCAGGCGGCCACAGCCGCCTCCAGCTCCCTCGCCTGCGCCGGAGACAAGCGCCGCGCCGCCAGCGCCGCCGCCTGCCCCTCGAGCCGGGCATGCACTTCGAGGATCGCCAGGAACTCTTCCAGGGTTGGCTTGAACAGCACCGCGCCCTTGCGCGGCAGGCGCTTGATCAGCCCGATCGCTTCCAGTTGGATGAAGGCTTCGCGTACCGGCGTGCGGGACACCCCGTGGCGCTCCACCAGCTCGCCTTCCTCCAAAGGCGCGCCAGGCACCAGCCGTCCAGCTTCGATATCCTGAAGGATCGCGCTCAGAACCTGTTCCGTCTGACCTGCCATTCCGCCGCCTGTTGTTTCCGTCCGGACACCCTAAGAGCCTGCCCGCGCCTTGGCAACGCGGGTTGGGGGCGCTGCCCCCGCCCTGCGGGCTCCCCCGGAGTATTTTTGCAAAGGTGAATAGGCAGGGCGGCTACTGCGGTACCGGGCCCCGGTATTTTTCCGTCAATTCAGGCGCCGCCTCGTCCGGCTCATAGACCCCCAGCAGAATGCCCTTGCGCCCCGACTTGCCGCGGCGCGCCTTGATCTGCGCATCGGACAGGGTGATCCGCTGGGACATCCGCAGCCCCCACTCCAGCAAGCGGTCATACATCAGACCGATGATCTCCTGATATTTGCCGTCCTTGGCCAGGTCCACCAGCTCCTCCGGGTCGTTCTCCATGTCGAACAGCATCGGCCTCAGCCCGCCCTCGGCGTGCATGAATTTCCAGCGTTTGTCCGTCACCATGAAAAGACGCGCGTCCTTGGGTTCCAGCCCCAGCTTTTCGCACAGCGGCATGGTGGAATAGTCGAACTCTGCAATCACAAAGTCCCGCCAGTCCGGGCTTTCCCCGCGCAGGAACGGCATCAGAGAGCTCCCTTCCAGGATATGCGGCGCCGGTTCCCCGCCCGCCGCCTCCAGGAAAGTCGGCAGGAGGTCGATTGCCTCCACCAGTTCATCGCAGGCGGTGCCGCGGGTGGCATCGGCCTCCGCGCGCGGGTCATAGATGATCAGCGGCACCTTGATCGACGGCTCGTGGAACAGGTTCTTCTCTCCCAGCCAATGATCGCCCAGATAATCGCCATGGTCCGAGGTCACCACGATCATCGTGTCCTGCATCCGCCCTGTCTCTTCCAGCCAGGCAAACAGCCGCCCCATCTGGTCGTCAGCCTGCTTGATCAGCCCCATGTAGGCGGGGATCACCTTCTGCCGCACCTCGTCCCGGCTGAAGGTCTTGCCGATCTGGTTTTTCATCATGCCTTCGAAGACCGGATGCGCGTCCTCGCGCTCTGCCTCCGAACGCACCGCCGGCAGCACATGCTGCGGCCCGTACATATCATGGTAAGGCGCGGGCACGATGTACGGCCAATGCGGCTTGATATAGCTCAGATGCGCGCACCAGGGGCCTTCCGCCTGGGCGACGAACTCCATCGCCTGGGTGGTGAGCCAGGGGGTTTCGCTGTCTTCCTCGGCGATATTGGCCGGCTTGTCTGCATTGACCATGAACCAGCCGGAGGCGATGTCATTGCCCTCCATGCCGGCGTTGGCAAAGTCGTTCCACGGGTTTTCTCCCGGGTAGCCCTTCTCCTTCAGGTATTCATTGTAGGGACTGCGCTTACTGTCATAGAACCCGTCCGGCCCTTCCGCCCACAGCCCGTCATCGCGGACCCAGGGATCGAACCCGCATTCCGACTGGCGCACGCCGATCACGCTGTCCGGCGCCAGTCCCAGCCGCTGCATCCCTTCGGCGTCCGCCACCATGTGTGTCTTGCCAATCAGTTGGCAGCCCATGCCTGCCTTGCGAAGATGATCGCCCATGGTCCATTCGCCCACCCGCAAAGGGTAGCTGTTGAACTGCACCCCGTGGCTGGAGGGGTAGCGCCCGGTATAGCTCGACATCCGCGACGAGCCGCAGGTGGGCGACTGCACATAAGCGCGGGTAAAGCGCACCCCCTTGGCCGCAAGGCCATCGATATGCGGGGTGTGCAGATGCGGATGGCCTGCGCAGCTCAAGTAGTCGAACCGCAGCTGGTCGAACATGATGTAGAGAATGTTCATCGGTGCCTCCCGCACAGTGCTGCGGTATTATTAAACACGTGAAGCAACCTTGACGAGGGTATTTCATTGACCGCCGTGCAGAGGACGCGCAACAGTGGCGGGCATTGTGAAACCGGTTTTGAAAACGAAATATTGAACGCCAGCATGACCCCGGCCCTCCCCGCTGCTTCCCTACGGCCCGCCACCGAGGACGACTGCGCCAGCCTGGCCGCCCTGTCCATCGAGGTCTGGCTGGGCACATATTTGCGCAACGGCATCAACAGGGGCTTTTCAGAGGACGTGCTAGGCACTTACACGCCGGGGCATTTTATCGAAGCCCTGCAAGATCCGGCAGAACACCTGATTGTTTCGCAAAACCAGGAAGGTATCGACGGTTACATCCGGATCAGCCACGGCAGGCCGAGCCCGGCTGGCGGCCCCTCCCGCACCGAGATTTCGACACTCTATGTTCAGCCCCGGCATCAGGGGCGAAACATCGGGTGGTGTCTTCTTGACGCCGGACTGCAAACTTGCCTTTCAAATGCATGGGACGCACCGTGGCTTGCGGCCAACCCGCAGAACAATCGCGCCATTGCCTTTTATCTCCGGCACGGCTTTGAACTGGCGGGCCTGACCCACTTCCAGATCCAGGACAACCGGTACCCGAACGATGTTTTGCAGTATTGCGGGCGCTGGCCCCCTGCGGAAACTTGAAGCCAGCCGCTCCCGCCCGTCGTCAGCCTTTCTGGCGAAAGACCTCCTCCCGTTGGGCCCGGCGCCGCGCATAGCGCGGCGCCGGGCCCAACGGGAGCGGGGCATTTTCAATGCACCAGCGACGGGCGGGAGGTTACTGCTGCCCTGTCACGTGGCGTCCTCGTCCTGCGGGATGACTTCAAGCAGCAGCTGCCCGGCTTGAACCTGCACGCCCGGGCGCCCCGAAACAGCCGCGACAGTGCCCGGCGCTTCCGCCAGGATTTCATGCTGCATCTTCATTGCCTCCACCACTGCAAGGCGGCTGCCCGCGGCGATCCTGTCGCCTTGGGCGACACAAACCTCCCGGAGCAGCCCGTGCATGGGCGCAACGACTTGCCCTGCCTGACTGCCAGTACCTGCACCAGCTGCCGCCCGCAGGCGGGTGATTGCGAATATCCGTGTGCCGGTGGCCACCTGCAGCGTGCCGCCGTCCATCACCCAGGACCTGAGGTACGCCCGCCTGCCGTCAACCCGCAGGCCGTTGCCTTGCCCCGTCACGCGACAGTGCCAGTCCCCGCCGGCCACAGTCAGCTGCCCCGGTTCTTCAAGGATCTGAAGTTTATGGGTTTCCCCGTCGCACTCCAGGCGCATAGAGGACCGCAAGCCGCCCTGGTTCGACCAGCCCAGCAGTTCCGGTGCCACGCCGCCAGCTGCGGCGCACCGCTGCTGTTCCGCGCGGAAGACCAGCGCTGCCGCCAAAGCCATGTCACTGGCGTTGAAAGCCGCCTCCAGCCCGTCCGGGAAATGGTTGGCGATGAAATCAGTAGCGGCCTGCCCTGCCGCGAACTCCGGATAAGCCAGAACCTCCAGCAGGAAGTCCCGGTTGCACGCGGGCCCGAACAGCACGCAATCCCGCAGCGCAGCCATCAGCCGCTGCCGTGCCTCCTCCCGCGTCCGGCCATGCGCAATCAGCTTGGCAAGCAGCGGGTCATAGAATGCGGAAACCTCCTGCCCCGCAGCGATCCCCTCATCAACCCGGATGCCATAGCCGCTGGGTGGTTGCCACTGCGCGATCCGCCCGGCCTGCGGCAGAAAGCCTTGCGCCGGGTCCTCCGCATAGAGCCGCACCTCGATGGCGTGGCCCTCCATCCGCACATCCTCCTGCGCTAGCCCCAAGGGCTCGCCCCGGGCCGCCCGGATCTGCATTTCCACCAGATCCAGCCCAGTGATCATCTCGGTCACCGGATGCTCCACCTGCAGCCGGGTGTTCATCTCCAGAAAATAGAAATCACCGCCCTGATCCAGCAGGAACTCAACCGTGCCTGCCCCTTGATAGCCAATCGCCTGCGCGGCCTTGACCGCCGCGGCTCCCATCCGGGCGCGCAAGGCATCATCCACGGCCGGGCTTGGCGCCTCCTCCACCACTTTCTGATGGCGGCGCTGAATGGAACAGTCGCGCTCCCCCAGATGGATCACTTGGCCGCGGGAGTCGCCGAACACCTGCACCTCCACATGGCGCGGGCGCATCAGGGCCTTTTCCAGGATCATCTCATCGGAGCCGAAAGCCGCCCGCGCCTCGCTGCGGGCCAGCTTCAACGCAGCGCTGAACTCCGCCGCCTGCTGCACCAGCCGCATCCCCTTGCCGCCGCCGCCCGCGGCTGCCTTGATCATCACCGGAAAGCCGATCCGGGCGGCTTCCGCCGCCAGCACATCTGCCGCCTGATCCGCGCCCTCATAGCCGGGTATGCAAGAAACACCTGCCGCAATCATCTTCCGCTTGGCCGCAGCCTTGTTTCCCATCAGGGCAATCGCTTCGGGAGACGGGCCGATGAAGACCAGCCCGGCGGCCGCACAAGCACGGGCCAAATCTGCGTTCTCCGACAAAAAACCGTAACCCGGATGCACCGCCCCGGCACCCGCCTCCTTGGCGGCCGCGATGACCTTGTCTATCGACAGATAGCTCTCCGCCGCCGGGCCTGCGCCGATGCGGATGGAGATATCGGCAAAATCCGCATGCGGGCTGGCAGCATCCGCATCGGTGTAAACCGCAACGCTTTTCAGCCCCATTGCCCGCGCCGTGCGCATTACCCGCAGCGCGATCTCGCCGCGGTTGGCCACCAGGATCGTGTCAAAACTGCTCATCCTGCCCCCGTCATATCCGCGCCACGCCAAAGCTGTTCGGGTAAAGTTCCCGCGCCCGAGCCTCCTGGCAGGTTTGCAAACAGAAGCCGATCACCCGGCGGGTGTCGCGCGGATCGATCATCCCCATGTCCAGCACCCGCCCGGAGGTATAGAAGGCGTCCGACTGCCCGTCGAAATGCGCGGTGATCCTGGCGCGCTGCGCTGCGAGCCGCTTTTCGTCCGGTTCCACTCCCTTGCGCTCCGCCGTGCGCCTGGCAACCTGCTCCATCGTCAGCGCCGCCTGCTCGCCGCCCATCACACCGGTCATCGCATTGGGCCAGGTGAACAGGAAATCGGCACCGAAAGCATAGCCGCACATGCCGTAGTTCCCTGCCCCAAAGCTGGCCCCGGTATAGAGCGCTATCTTGGGCACCCGCAGGTTGGTGACCGCCTGGATCATCTTGGCGCCATGCTTGATCATCCCCGCCCGCTCCGATGCGGTCCCGACCATGTAACCAGTGGTGTTGTTCAGAAAAACCACTGGCGTGCCGGCCTGATCCATTGCCTGCAGGAAATGCGTTGCCTTGGCCGCCCCGTCCGGATCCAGCGGGCCGTTGTTGCCAAGGAGGCCGACCGGCTGCCCCATGATACGTGCCTGCAGGCACAGCGTGGCCGGACCGAAGCCCGGCTTGAACTCACGCAGGTCAGATCCGTCGGCGATCCGAGCCGCCACTTCGCGCATATCGTACGGCTTGCGGTAATCCACCGGCACCACGCCGGCAATCTGATCCGGCGGCAGCACCGGCTCGGCATAATCCGGCAGTGCGGGTGCGCAGGGCGTCCAGCCCAACCCGGCCACCACCTCACGGGCGATCTCGATGCCATGGGCGTCATCCTCTGCCAGATACTCCACCAGCCCGGTGGTTGAAGCATGCATCTCTGCGCCGCCAAGATCCGCGTCCTGCGCCACCTCGCCAGTCGCGGCCTGCACCAGCGCCGCGCCCGCCAGCATCGCCATGCCGTTGCCCTTGACCCCGATCACATAGTCCGACAGGCCCGGCTGATAGGCCCCGCCGGCGGTGGAGGCGCCATGCAGCACCGTGATCACCGGGATGCCCGCCGCCGACAGCCGCGCCAGCCCTGCAAACATGCCGCCGCCATGCGCCCACAGCTCCACCGTATAGCGCATCAGATCGGCGCCGGCGCTTTCCACCAAGTGGATGAAGGGCAGCTTTTGCCGCTCGGCAATGGCAATCGCGCCGAGCGCCTTATCCACCGATTTCTGCGTCATTGCACCCGCATTGATCCCGGCATCATCGGCAAAGACCATCGCCCGCACGCCCTCGACATAGCCGATGCCCAAAATGATCGAGGCGCCGGGGATCGAGGTGTCCGGATCCGGATCATCCACCAGGTAGGAGGCCATGTTGTAAAGCTCCAGGAACGGCAGCCCCGGATCCAATAGCGCCGAGACACGCTCCCGCGGCGATAGCTGCCCGCGCTTGTCGAAGACCGGGCGGCGTTCTTCGGATTTCGCCGCCGCGCGGGCTTCCAGGGCACGCATCCGCTCCACCAGCGCCAGCATGTCCTCGCGGTTCTGGGCGAAGGTTTCGCTGCCGGGGCTGATTTTGGTTTCGAAGGCTGTCATTGCAAGCCCCCGCCTTTCGCCCGGCGAAGCCGGGCAGTGCCCGTCCCGCCCCCCACAGGGCGGGCGCTGCTCGCCCACCCCGCCGGGCCGGGTGCTGCCCTCTGTGATCTGACGCGGTGTCCCGCCATTCTCAAAACTCCTCCGGCAATTCCGCATCCACCCGCACCGGCGCCGCCAGCAGCAGCTGGGCATAGCCCTTGGCCTGCGGATCGTTGCGCAAAGACGACGTGCCGCCGCCGCCTAGCGCGCCGTGCAGCAGGATGTTCATCGACAGGCTTCCCGGCAGGAAAAACCGCTCCATCTGGCCATCCCAGAAATGCCCGAACACCCGCCGCAGATGGGCCTCGTCCAGCGCCGCCCAGATCCAGGGCATCATTTCCGGCCTGCGTGCGATCACCCCGATGTTGGCGATGTCGCCCTTGTCGCCGCTGCGCGCCCAGGCAAGGCGGATCAGCGGCACCTCTGCCACTCTTTTCAAGGCCGGACCCGGCGGCGGCGCAGGCCGTTCCAGCACCTGCAGCGGGATAGCCGCGGCCGCCGGAACCGTATTGTGGCCCGCCGCATCCTGCACCGCCACCGGCACCTGCGCCTTGGGCAGCAGGCAGGAAAACAGCGCCAGCACCGGCGACGGCTTGGGCCGGGCGCCTGCAAAACCGCTCAAGCCCGGCGGCGCCGACAGGCCCAGCCCCACCGCCTCCTTCAGGAATACGCCCACCCCTCGGGCGTCCGGGTGGTGCACCGCGATCTTGGCGGCCACCTCCCGCGCAGCACCGCATTGCCGCAGCCCGCCGAACTGGCTTTCGCTGCCGATCAGCTCAATACTCACATCGCTGAAGTCCGGCAGCATCCCCCCCTGCAACACATCCCGCGCGCGGGTCAGCGCCGCCTTGGCAAAGGCCTGTGCCTTGGCTTCGGCATCAAGGCCGTAGAAGGTAAAGTAATGGCCGCTGCGGAAGCCATCCTGCCAGGTGATGCAAGTCTTGTATGTATCCGGTACCCCGCGCCCCCTGGCGCCTGCCACCCGCACCCGGTCCGGCCCGGCCTCCATCACCGTAACGCCGGAGAAATCGCATACCACGTCCGGCAGCACATAGGCTTGCGGGTCACCGGTCTCATACAGCAGCTGCTCCGCCACCGACCCGCGGGAGACCAGCCCCCCGGTGCCCGCAGATTTGGTTACGTCAAATGTGCCATCCTCACGGACTTCCGCAATGGGGTAGCCGATCGCGGCCATGCCCTCCGCGACCGCCTGCCAGTCGGTGAAATTTCCGCCGGTGGCTTGCGGCCCGCATTCCAGGATGTGGCCCGCCAGGCTGCCGCCCGCCAGCTGGTCCAGGTCTGCCGCTTCCCAGCCGAAATGATGGATGCAGGCCCCCAGCGTCACCGCGCTGTCCACGCAGCGCCCGGTCACGACGATATGCGCGCCCCGGTCCAGGGCTGCGGCAATCGGGAAGGCTCCGAGATAGGCGTTGACGCTGGCAATCTTCTCCAGCGGCGGAAACGGCGCGCCGGTGAACATATCTCTGGGCGCGGCCTCCGCCAGCTCCGCCGCGCGTCCGAGCAGGTCATCGCCTGCAACAACCGCCACCCGCAGTTCCAGCCCCTGGGCTTCAATCTCCCGCCGCAGGGCCGCAGCGCAGGCCTCCGGGTTCACCCCGCCCGCATTGGAGACGACCCGCACCCCTTGCCGCGCGATCTCTGCCAGGCTGGGCGCCATCGCCGCGGTCACGAAATCAGTCGCATATCCCGCCGCTGGATCTTTTGCACGCGCGCGCGCCAGCACCGCCATGGTGATCTCGGCCAGGTAGTCATAGACAAGGAAATCCAAGCCCCCGGCCGCCAGCAATTGCGGCGTGGCCAGGGCGGCCTCCCCCCAGAACCCGGCAGCGCCGCCGATGCGCAGTATCTCTGGCATTGCTCCTCCCGATGGCCGCCATCCGGTGCACAGCATACACGGATTTGCCCGCAAACGGCGGCCCCTTGCCGCCAGCCTGACCGCCAAGACCTTGGCTTCGCAACAATAACCCCGCGTTCGCTGCGGCGAAGACCGCGCTCCGCCGCAGCGACACGTTACAGAATTTCCAAAGGTGAAAGTTTCAGGTTACATTTCACTTGCTGCGAATCATCTTCCGGCGTAATACCGACCCAACGGTCGGCTTTTCCTGCCGCCGCCACAGGAGACGCGAACACCCATGGATGCTTTCATCTGCGATGCCACCCGCACCCCGATCGGCCGCTACGGCGGCGCGCTGAGCCAGGTGCGTACCGATGATCTTGCCGCCCTGCCGATTGCCGCGCTTGCCGCGCGCAACCCGGACGTGGACTGGGGCGCCCTCGATGACGTGATCTTTGGCGATGCCAACCAGGCCGGTGAAAGCAACCGCAACGTGGCCCGCATGGCGGCGCTGCTGGCGGGCCTGCCCACCACAGTGCCCGGCACCACCATCAACCGCCTCTGCGCCTCCGGCATGGATGCGGTCGGCATGGCCTCGCGCGGTATCAAGGCCGGCGATTATGACATGGCCATCGCCGGCGGTGTCGAAAGCATGAGCCGCGCGCCGTTCGTGATGCCCAAGGCCACCAGCGCCTTCACCCGTGCCAATGCGGTCTATGACACCACCATCGGCTGGCGCTTCGTGAACCCGAAGATGGAAAAGATGTACGGCACCGACTCGATGCCGCAGACCGCTGACAACGTGGCCGAGGACTATGGCGTCTCCCGCGAGGATCAGGACGCCTTCGCTGCCCGCAGCCAGGCCCGCTGGGCCGCCGCGCATGAGGCCGGCATCTTCAAGGACGAGATCACCCCGGTCACCATCCCCCAGCGCAAGGGCGATGATCTGGTGGTCGACACCGACGAACACCCCCGCCCCGGCACCTCGGCGGAGAAACTGTCAGGCCTCAAGGGCGTCAACGGCCCGGACAAGACCGTGACCGCCGGCAACGCCTCCGGCGTCAACGACGGCGCCGCAGCCATCCTGATGGCGAATGAGGCGGCGGCCGCCAAGAACGGCCTGAAACCGATGGCCCGCATCGTCGGCATGGCCGCCGCAGGCGTCGAGCCGCGCATCATGGGTATCGGCCCGGTGCCCGCCACCCGCAAGGTGCTGGCCCGCACCGGCCTCACCATCGAACAGATGGACGTGATCGAACTGAACGAGGCGTTTGCCTCGCAGGGTCTTGCGACACTGCGCGAACTTGGCGTCGCGGACGATGCGCCCCATGTTAATCCCAACGGCGGTGCGATCGCACTGGGTCACCCGCTCGGCATGTCCGGCGCGCGGCTGGTGCTGACCGCCGCCTACCAATTGCAGCGCACCGGCGGGCGGTATGCGCTCTGCACCATGTGCGTCGGCGTTGGACAGGGCACCGCCCTGATCCTCGAACGCGTGTAACGAAACCCTGAGGAGGTCCCAGACATGTATGCTCAGATGATCAAATCCGAAGCGACCCAGGACGATCCGGAAAAGCTGGCGGCCTTCCAGGCGCGCATCGACGCGGGCGAGAAGATCGAGCCCAAGGACTGGATGCCCGAAGGCTACCGCAAGACGCTGATCCGCCAGATCGGCCAGCACGCGCACTCGGAAATCGTCGGCCAGTTGCCGGAGGGCAACTGGATCACCCGCGCGCCGACGCTGGAGCGCAAGGCGATCCTGCTCGCCAAGGTGCAGGATGAGGCGGGTCACGGCCTGTATCTCTACTGCGCGGCGGAAACGCTGGGTGTCTCCCGCGACGAGATCACCGAGATGCTGCTGGACGGCCGCATGAAGTATTCGTCGATCTTCAACTACCCGACGCTGAACTGGGCCGACATCGGCGCGGTCGGCTGGCTGGTGGACGGCGCGGCGATCATGAACCAGGTGCCGCTGCAGCGGACCTCCTTCGGCCCCTACTCCCGCGCGATGATCCGCATCTGCAAGGAGGAAAGCTTCCACCAGCGCCAGGGCTATGACGCCATCCGCCAGATGGCCGAGGGCACGCCGGAGCAGAAGAAGATGGCTCAGGATGCGCTGAACCGCCTGTGGTACCCGTCGCTGATGATGTTCGGCCCGTCCGACAAGGACTCGGTCCATTCCGCCCAGTCTATGAAGTGGAAGATCAAGATGAACACCAACGACGAGCTGCGCCAGAAGTTCGTCGACCAGACCGTGCCGCAGGCCGAATACCTCGGCCTCACCATCCCCGATCCGGATCTGAAATGGAACGAGGAGCGCGGCCATTACGACTACACCGACCCGGACTGGAGCGAATTCTTTGACGTGATCCAGGGCAACGGCCCCTGCAACGTCGACCGCCTCGCCGACCGCAACAAGGCCTGGGACGACGGCGCCTGGGTCCGCGACGGCCTGCTCGCCCACGCCAAGAAGAAGGCCGCGCGCCAGCACGCCGCCGAGTAACCCCAAGCATTCCGGCGCTCCGGTCAGCCGCGCAGCGCCCCCTCAGCCAGGAGGATTTGAGACATGAAAAACGAATGGCCCCTCTGGGAAATCTTCATCCGCGGCCAGCACGGCATGAGCCACCGCCACGTCGGCTCCCTGCACGCGCCGGACGCCGAGATGGCAATCAAGAACGCCCGTGACGTCTACACCCGCCGCAACGAAGGCGTGTCGATCTGGGTGGTTGAGGCGAACCACATCTCCGCCTCCTCGCCCAGCGACAAAGGCCCGCTCTATGAGCCGTCCGAGTCGAAGGTCTACCGCCACCCGACCTTCTTCGACATCCCCGAAGAAGTGGGGGCAATGTAATGACCCGCGAAGAAGCTTTTACCCAGTTTCTGCTGCGGATGGGGGACAACACCCTTATCCTCGGCCACCGGGTCAGTGAATGGTGCGGCCACGCGCCGGTGCTGGAAGAGGACATCGCGCTGGCCAACACCGCGCTGGACCTGATCGGCCAGACCCAGATGTGGCTTGGCCTCGCGGCTGAGGTGCAGGGCGAAGGCAAGTCCGCCGACGATCTCGCTTTCCTGCGCGACGCTTGGGACTTCCGCAACGTGCTGCTGTGCGAGGTGCCGAACGGCGACTTCGGCCGCACCCTGATGCGCCAGTTCCTGTTTGACGCCTGGCATTCGATCCAGCTGGGCCGCCTGACGAAATCCTCGGACGAACGGGTCGCCGCAATTGCCGAGAAGGCCTCGAAAGAGGTTGCCTATCACCTGGAGCGCTCCGCCGATACGGTGGTGGGCCTGGGCGACGGCACAGAGGAAAGCCACCGCCGCATGCAGGAGGCGCTGGACTATCTGTGGCCCTACGTGGGCGAGATGTTCCAGTCCGACGAGGCCGACGCCGAAATGGTGAAGGCGGGAATCGCGCCCGACCCGGCATCCCTGCGCGAAGAATACGACGCCCTGATCTCCCGCATCCTGGGCGACGCGACGCTGACCATTCCGGAGAGCCGCTTTGCCCACAAGGGCGGGCGCACCGGTGCGATGCACACCGAGCACCTGGGTCACTTGCTGACCCAGATGCAATGGCTGCAGCGCGCCTATCCCGGCGCCAAGTGGTAAGGCCACGGCCAGAGAACTGAAGGCAACGCCCGTCACAAGCGGTGGGCGTTGAACTCCTGCCCCGCGGGGGGGCAGGACGGGCGTTGCCCGGCGTACTGCCGGGCGGAACAGCCAATGAGGGTAACCGCATGAGCCAAGTGAAAACTCAGCCAAGCACTGACCAGATCTGGGAGTGGCTCGACGCCGTGCCGGATCCGGAAATCCCGGTCATCTCGGTCGTCGACCTAGGCATCGTCCGCGGCGTGGAATGGCAGGGCGAAACCCTGGTCGTTTCCGTCACCCCGACCTACTCAGGCTGCCCGGCGACCTCGATCATCAGCCTCGACATCGAGACTGCGTTGCGCAGCAAGGGGATCGAGAACCTCAAGATTGAAACCCAAATCTCCCCTGCCTGGACCACCGATTGGCTGTCCGAGAAGGGCCGCGCCAAGCTGGAGGACTACGGCATCGCCCCGCCCCAGCCCGCTGGCGGCCCCGAAAAATGCCCGCACTGCGGCAGCAAGAATGTCACCAAGGTCAGCCAGTTCGGCTCGACCCCCTGCAAGGCCCACTGGCGCTGCCAGGACTGCCTCGAACCCTTTGATTATTTCAAGTGCATCTGAGGAGACCCTGATGGCGCGCTTTCACGACCTCGAAGTCACCGACGTCCGCAAGACCATCCGCGATGCGGTGGTTGTCACCCTGAAGCCCGCAAATGGCGCGGCTGAGGAATTCGATTTCACGCAAGGCCAGTACCTGACCTTCCGCCGCGACTTCGACGGCGAGGAACTGCGCCGCAGCTACTCGATCTGCGCAGGCAAGGACGAGGGCATCCTGCAGGTCGGCATCAAGCGCGTCGACGGCGGTGCGTTCTCAACTTGGGCCAATACCGAGCTGAAGGCCGGCGACACCCTGCAGGCCATGGCGCCGATGGGCACCTTCTTCACCCCGCTGGATGCAGGCGCAGAGAAGAACTATCTGGGGTTTGCCGGCGGCTCCGGCATCACACCCGTCCTGTCGATCCTCAAGACCACGCTGGCGGCGGAGCCCAACTCGTCCTTCACGCTGGTCTACGCCAACAAGGGCGTGAACACGATCATGTTCCGCGAGGAGCTGGAGGATCTGAAAAACCTCTACATGGGCCGGTTCAACGTGATCCACGTGCTGGAATCCGACGCACAGGAAATCGACTTGTTCACCGGCCTGGTGACCGAGGAGAAATGCGCCCAGCTGTTCGAGCACTGGATCGACATCCAGTCGGTCGACACCGCCTTTATCTGCGGCCCGGAACCGATGATGCTCGGCATCGCCGCCGCACTGCGCACTGCCGGCCTTGATGACAGCCAGATCAAGTTCGAATTGTTCGCCTCGGCCCAGCCGGGCCGCGCCAAGCGCAAAGTCACCGCAAAAGACGCAGCCAGCAGCGCCAACCAGACCAAGGCCGCCATCACCCTGGACGGTGCCACCCAGACCATCGAGATGGGCAAGGACATAACCCTGCTGGATGCGGCACTGGAAAACGCGATGGACGCGCCTTACGCGTGCAAGGCCGGCGTTTGCTCCACCTGCCGCTGCAAGGTGCTGGAAGGCGAAGTGGAGATGGTCGCAAACCACGCGCTGGAGGATTACGAGGTCGAAAAAGGCTATGTGCTGTCCTGCCAGGCCTATCCGGTGACCGACAGCGTGGTTGTCGACTACGATCAGTAAGGGAATTTCAAATAACCGGTTAGCCGGAGTTTTCAGGGAGGACGTTTCATGTCCGAAGAGATGAGCATCACAAGCTATCTGGCCCAGGGCGGGGTTCTGACCAACCCGTCCAACGTGCCACCGCGCTACCGCGCCGAGCTGATGAAGCTGATGGCGACCTTCGTCGACAGCGAACTGGCCGGCGCCGCGGGCTTTGCCGACATCATCAACGAAGGCCCCGGCATCAAGGCCCGCATCGCCGCGGCGCGGATCGTGCTGGAAAAGACCGATCACGCGGAGAAGGTCTTGCGGATCATGGGCGACTTCGGCGCCGACACCGAGCGTTATGCCGACCACCACCCCTGGACCGCGCGGCTGGAGCGGGATGCCGACATCGGCCAGAGCCGCACCAAGCACGACATGCGGCTGGCCGTGTTCAACTACCCGCTGGAAGGCTGGGCCGACGCGGTGATGATGAACCTGCTGATGGGCCGCGCAGTGGTGCTGCAGCTGGAAGAGATGAGCCATGTCTCCTACCAGCCGCTGGCCGAAGCCTTCCGCGCCATCCTGCCGCTGGAGACCCGCCACGCCGAGCTGGCTGAAGAAGGGCTGATGGTGCTGGTCGAGGCCCAGGGCACCGATGGCCTGCAGGAACTGGCAGACTACTGGTGGCCGCGGGTCGCGGCGAGCTTTGGTCAGGAGGCCTCGGATAAATTCGAAGGCCTGAAGGCCATGGGCCTGCGCCGCACCCCGAATGCAGAGCTGAAGGCCCGCTGGCAGCAGGACGCCGGGGCCATTCTGGACAAGGCTGGCCTGAAACCGGCCGCCTGATCCTGACCCGCAAACTCCCGCCCGGGCTGCAGCGCATCAAAGATGCGCAGGCCCGGTTGGGCCCGGCGCGCCTGACGGCGCGCGGGCCTGCGCCGCCACTGGCGGTGCTGTGCAAATCCACAGGCACATGGTGCGGCGCTGCGGAATGGAACCCAAGGCGCTCAGCAGCCATATCTGCACCACCAGACGAATGGAGGCTGCAATGAGCACCGGCACGGCAAAACTTCCCGCAGGCACCGGCATTGGCCATGTCCACCTGAAGGTCTCGGACCTGGAGCGGGCAATCGGCTTCTACAGCGGTGTCCTCGGCTTTGAGGTGACCCAGCGGCTGGGCTCCTCCGCTGCCTTCCTGTCGGCAGGCGGCTATCACCACCACATCGGCCTCAACACATGGCAGTCGCGCGGGGGTCCTGCCCCGGCGCCCAATATGACCGGACTATATCATACCGCCATCCTGCTGCCGGACCGCCGGAGCCTGGCTGCGGTGCTGCGGCGGGTGCTGGACGCAGGCATCGCGCTGGACGGCGCCGCCGATCACGGGGTGTCCGAAGCACTCTATCTGCGCGATCCCGACGGCAACGGGGTGGAACTTTACCGCGACCGGCCTGAGACGGAGTGGCCGCGCGGGCGCGACGGCAGCCTCGCAATGGGGACAGAGGCCCTGGATTTGGAGGCATTGCTCGCAGAGGTTGAGTAGGTCAGGCTTGCTGCCGGAATGTTTCGCGCGCGAAACAATTGGTCAGAAAGGCTGACCCAAAAGACGCAGCGTCAGATTGCGCCCATCTTCCCGGCAACACGCTGTAAAGCAGACCAAAAGCAGCGAAGCAGCGGCTTTTGTATAGACCCGCGCGGAGCATGTTAGGTCTGGACCTCTGACCTTTCCCTGCCTACCCTAACGGCAAGCAGAGGGAGGGGAAATATGGCTGTAAGCGGTACAATCCGGACCTATTTCAATGGCCGCTGGCATGACGGTGACCTGCCGGTGATGCGGGCAGCGGACCATGCAATGTGGCTGGGGTCCTCAGTGTTCGACGGCGCACGCTTCTTCGACGGGGTGACCCCGGACCTGGATCTGCACTGCGCCCGCACCAATGCCTCGGCAGAGGCGCTGCTGATGACGCCCACCCACTCTGTTGAGCAGATGTTGGAACTGATCCGCGAGGGACTGGAGGGGTTTTCCCCCGGCTCCGCCGTATATATCCGGCCGATGTACTGGGCCGCCGATGGCGACGGAACCCTGATTGCCCCGGACCCGGACAGCACCCGCTTTGCCGTCAGTCTTGAGGAAATCCCGATGGCGCCGGACACGGCCGCCGCAACTCTCACCCGCACCCGCTTCCGCCGCCCGGTGCTGGAGAACGCGGTGGTGAACGCCAAAGCCGGCTGTCTTTATCCCAACAACGCGCGGATGCTGCGCGAAGCCCGCGGCAAGGGGTTCACCAATGCGCTGGTGCTGGACGCGATGGGCAATGTCGCGGAGACAGCCACCACCAATGTTTTCATGGTCCGCGATGGCGAGGTCTTCACTCCGATCCCCAACGGCACCTTCCTGGCCGGCATCACCCGCGCCCGCCACATCGTGAACATGCGCGCCGATGGCATCACCGTGCATGAATGCGTGCTGGGGTATCAGGATTTCGAAGAAGCTGATGAGATCTTCCTCTCCGGCAACATGAGCAAAGTGACACCGGTCACCGCTTTCGACGAGTGCCAGTATCAAACCGGCCCCGTCGCCAAGCGGGTGCGTGAGATGTATTGGGACTGGGCCCGCAGCGGGACGTAACCGCAGCCGCCCTTACCCACACGCCAGGACACCCTCCCGTCTGCTCCGGGCCTTTGTACCATAGGCCCTTGCACAGTTGGGCATGGCACCGTGCCTGCGCACGGTGCCGCGCCGCGCCTTGCGCGGCGCCAGGCCCAAGGCCGCAAAGGGGCTTCCGGCGCAGCCGGAAGATCCTGCGGGCGCGGGAGCGCCTCCCCCCGCCCGGACCTAGCGCCAGTTTCCTGAAACGGCTCAACGGGTTTGGCTCTATTGCCTGATGCGCCCGCTTGCGTCATGATCCGCCGAGGAACAACGAGAGAGCGAAAATGCGCAAATTCCTTGTGGTACTGGATGACAGCCGCGAATGCCTGAACGCCATGCGGTTCGCCGCGATGCGCGCGGCGCATACCGGTGCCGGCGTCACCATCCTGTCGGTGATCCCGCCGGACGAGTTCAACCACTGGATCGGTGTCGGTGAAGTGATGCGGGAGGAAGCCCGCGAGCGGATCCATGCGCATTTCGAAGTCTTTGCCAAATGGATGCGCGACCGCCAGAACGTCGACCCGGAACTGGTCATCCGCGAGGGCGAACCGGTCCCGGAGATCCTTGACTATATCGAGGGCGACCCGGAAATCGGCGTGCTGGTGCTGGGCGCCGGCACCGGGCGCAAGGGCCCGGGCCCGCTGGTCACCCAGCTGACCAAGAATTCCGGCACCCTGCCGGTGCCGATCACCATCGTGCCGGGCGACCTCAGCAAAGAGAAGCTGGAAGCAATTACCTGAGCAGAAGGCACGGCAGAGGCAATGAATGGCAGGATCACATTCTGGTTCGAGTTCGCCTCCACCTATTCTTATCTCAGCGTGATGCGGATTGGCGAGCTGGCTGCCGCCCGCGGAGTATCCGTTACCTGGAAACCGTTCCTGCTGGGGCCGGTGTTTGCTGCGCAAGGCTGGGACACCTCCCCGTTCAATATCTACCCCGCCAAAGGCCGCTACATGTGGCGCGACATGGAGCGGATCTGCGCGGCCCGCGGGCTGCCCTTCCGCCGCCCGGATCCGTTTCCGCAAAACGGACTGGAGGCAGCCCGGCTGGCTTTGGCCGCCGCCGAGCAGGACTGCCTTGAAGCTTTCACAATGGCGGTGTTCCAGGCGCAGTTCGAAGACGGCTCGGATATTTCCAGCGACGCGGTGCTTCAAGAATGCCTGTGCAAATCCGGCCTTGATGCAGGTTTGATTTCACGCGCACAATCCGCCGATATCAAATCGGCGCTGCGGTCACAGACCGAAGAGGCGATTACAGCCGGCATTTTCGGCGCGCCCAGCTTTACCTGTGGCCCGGAGCTGTTCTGGGGCGACGACCGTCTGGAGCAAGCGCTGGAGCACGCCGCAGGCCGCCCGAATTTAGAATAGTTCCAAATCTTGACTTGGCAGGCCGCAAGGCGCATATCGGGGGCACGCTTAACGGAGACCCGACATGTTCATTCAGACCGAATCCACGCCCAACCCGGCGACGCTGAAATTCCTGCCGGGCCAGACCGTTCTGGAGGTCGGCACCGCCGACTTCCCCAGCGCAGACGCTGCAGGTAAATCCCCGCTGGCCTCCCGCATCTTTGCGGTTGAAGGCGTGACCGGCGTGTTCTTTGGCAATGATTTCGTGACCGTGACCAAGGCCGACGGTGTTGATTGGGACCACATCAAACCCGCCATCCTGGGCGCGGTGATGGAGCATTACCAGTCCGGCCAGCCGGTGATGGCGGACGGCTCTGCCGATCCGGCCTCCGGCCACGCCGAGCATTCCGGCGAGGACGCCGAAATCGTCAACCAGATCAAGGAGCTGCTGGACAGCCGCGTGCGCCCGGCAGTGGCTCAGGACGGCGGCGACATCACCTTCCACGGCTTTGACCGCGGTGTTGTCTACCTGCACATGCAAGGCGCCTGCGCGGGCTGCCCGTCCTCGACCCTGACCCTGAAGATGGGGATCGAGAACCTGCTGCGCCATTACATCCCGGAAGTCACCGAGGTGCGCCCGGTTGCCGTCTGACCGGCTGCGAAAGGACAACACATGACCTCCGAACCGCTGGTTCTGGGCTTTGACACATCGGCCGCGCATTGCGCGGCCGCTTTGCTGCGCGGGGATCAGCTGCTGGCCTCCCGGCTGGAAGAAATGACCCGCGGCCAGGCCGAACGGCTGATGCCGCTGCTGGAAGAGGTGCTGGCAGAAGGCGGCGCCGCGTGGGCAGACCTTGATGCCATCGGCGTCGGTGTCGGTCCCGGCAATTTCACCGGCATCCGCATCGCAGTTTCCGCCGCACGCGGTTTGGCGCTGGGGCTAGAGGTGCCAGCCGTGGGTGTTGACGGGTTTGAGGCCCGCGCGGCCGAAGACACCCTGCCCGCGGTGCCGGCGCCGCGCGATCAGGTCTATGCCGCATTGCCGGGCGAAGCGCCGCGTCTGATGCCGCGCCAGGAGGCGGAGGATGCCGCCCGCGGCGCCGGGCTGGCGTTTGCGCCTGAGGCGAGCCCCGCGGGGATGGCCGAAGCCATCGCCCGGATCGCAGCCGCGCGGTTTCAGACTGTGACCGAGCCGCCTGCCCCCTTGTACCTGCGCTCTGCCGATGCTGCGCCGTCCAGCGATGTGCCGCCGGCGCTGATTGATGGCTGACCCGCTGACACCTGAAACGATGGCCGCCACCCATGCCGCGGCCTTTACCCAGTCGCGGCCCTGGTCGGCGGCGGAGTTTGCCTCCCTGCTGGACAGCCCGCTGACCTTTGCCGCGGGCGATAACCGCTGTTTTGCGCTGGTGCGGGTGATTGCGGATGAGGCAGAGCTGCTGACCATTGCCACCGCACCCGGCCATCAGCGCCAGGGGCTGGCCCGCGTCTGCATGGCGGACTGGGAATCAGCCGCCCGCACCCGCGGCGCGGCTGAGGTGTTCCTGGAAGTCGCTGCCGACAACGCCCCGGCACAAGCGCTGTACCGCGCCTGCGGATTCGCGGAATGCGGGCGCCGGGCCGGATATTACCGCCGGGAAGGGGCAAAACCGGCGGATGCAATCCTGATGAGAAAAGGTTTACGCTAGGCCAGTTGCGCGGATTTCGCACCAAATGGTCAAAAAGCGGTTGACCCTCTCCCTGCCCTGCAGGCTAAATTGCCGCACCCTCTATGGCCTGAACGTGGCCGGGCAGCGGAAATTCCCCGCTGCATCCAACAAAAATGACAGTGGGAGTTAACCTGATGACCCTGATGAAACCGCTGATGGGCGCAGCCGCGTCGCTGGCCCTGACAGCAGGTGCCGCGCTGGCCGAGCCTGCGCTGATCTTCGACCTGGGCGGCAAGTTCGACAAGAGCTTCAACGAAGCCGCGCACAACGGCGCCCAGCGCTGGGTCGAGGAGACCGGCGGCAGCTACCGCGAGATCGAGCTGCAGTCCGAAGCCCAGCGCGAGCAAGCGCTGCGCCGCTTTGCCGAGGCCGGCGCCAACCCGATCGTGATGGTGGGCTTTGCCTTTGCCGACGCCCTGGGCCAGGTGGCAGCCGACTACCCGGACACCAAATTCACCATCATCGACATGGTGGTTGAGGGCGACAACGTGCGTTCGGTCGTCTTCAACGAGCACGAAGGCTCCTATCTGGTCGGCATGCTGGCGGCGATGGCGTCCAAGTCGAACACCGTCGGCTTTATCGGCGGCATGGACATCCCGCTGATCCGCAAGTTCGCCTGCGGCTATGCCGAAGGCGTCAAGGCCGCCAACCCGGACGCCAAGGTGATTTCCAACATGACCGGCACCACCCCGGCAGCCTGGAACGACCCGGTGAAGGGCTCGGAGCTGACCAAGGCGCAGATCTCCCAGGGCGCTGACGTGGTCTATGCCGCGGCCGGCGGCACCGGCGTGGGCGTTCTGCAAACCGCGGCCGACGAGGGCATCCTGTCGATCGGCGTGGACAGCAACCAGAACCACCTGCACCCGGGCAAGGTGCTGACTTCGATGACCAAGAACGTCGGCAACGCCGTGTTCGAGGCGTTCTCGGACGGTGCCGAAATGGAGACCGGCTTCTCTGTCATGGGCCTGGCCAATGGCGGCGTCGGCTATGCGATGGATGAGCACAACGCCGATCTGGTGACCGGCGAAATGAAGGCCGCGGTGGACGACGCTGCTGCCAAGATCGCCTCGGGCGAGATCAAGGTGCATGACTACATGTCCGATGACAGCTGCCCGGCGCTGAGCTTCTAAAGAGAAAGCCCCAGGCCATGACGGAGTCTATTCATATTCTGTTTGCGGCCTGGGGCGACCCAACCCCCGAAGGCCGTGTTGCAAAAACCGACGCGGCGATCGGGCCCGAATTCTATTATTCCGATCCCAACACCCCCGCCCCCATCGAGGGCCGCGACGCCTATCTGGACTATATCGCGCAGTTCAGCGCGAAAATGCCGGGCGCCGAGGCCAAAGTCGTGGCCGTCTCGGAACACCATGGCCACGCGCGTGCCACGGTGGATTTCCTGAAGGACGGCACCCGCATGGTGCGCGGCCAGTATTTTGCCGATCTGCAAGATGGCAAAGTGGTGCGGCTGATCGGATTTACAGGCATGGGAGAGCCCGCTTGACTGCCCCCGCCATCGAACTCAAAGGCATCTCCAAGGCCTTTGGCCCCGTCCAGGCAAACAAGGACATTTCCATCCGCGTCGCCCCCGGCACCATTCACGGTATCATCGGTGAAAACGGTGCCGGCAAGTCGACGCTGATGTCGATCCTCTACGGCTTTTACAAGGCTGACAAAGGGGAAGTCTTCATCAACGGCAAGAAGACCGAGATCCCGGACAGCCAGGCGGCGATTGCCGCGGGCATCGGCATGGTGTTCCAGCATTTCAAACTGGTGGAGAATTTCACCGTGCTGGAAAACATCGTGCTGGGCGCCGAGGACAGCGGCATGCTGATGCCCTCGCTGCGCCGCGCCCGCAAGGAGCTGAAGGCGCTGGAAGAGGAATACGAACTGTTCGTGGACCCCGATGCGCGCATCGACGAAATCGGCGTCGGCGCGCAGCAGCGGGTGGAAATCCTCAAGGCGCTGTACCGCAAGGCGGAGATCCTGATCCTCGACGAGCCGACGGGCGTGCTGACACCGTCGGAGGCCGACCAGCTGTTCCGCATCCTCGACCGGCTGCGCGCCGAGGGGAAGACCATCATCCTGATCACCCACAAGCTGCGGGAAGTGATGGAGTACACCGACACCGTGTCGGTGATGCGGCGCGGCCAGATGACCGCGACCGTCAAGACCGCAGAGACCAGCCCCGAGCACCTGGCGGAGCTGATGGTGGGCCGCAAGGTGCTGCTGCGCGTCGACAAGGTGCCTGCCCAGCCCGGCGCCCCGATCCTGGAGATCGAGAACCTGCGGGTGGTGGACGAGGCCGGCGTCGAGCGCGTCAAGGGCATCGACCTGACCGTGCGCGCGGGCGAGATCGTCGGCATAGCCGGCGTCGCGGGCAACGGGCAGTCGGAACTGCTGGAGGTTCTGGGCGGCATGCGTCCGGGCACCGGCACCATCAAGCTGCACGGCACCCCCCTGCCCCTGCGCGGGCCGGGCTCGGATGCCAAGGCGCGCCGGGACGCCCACATCGGCCATGTGCCGGAGGACCGCCAGCGCGAGGGCCTGATCATGGACTTCCACGCCTGGGAGAACGTGGCTTTCGGCTATCACCGCGATGCGGCCTATCAGAAGGGTGTGCTGATGAACAACGCCTCCCTGCAGGCCGATACCGAAGCCAAGATGGAGAAGTTCGACGTGCGCCCGCCGGATCCCTGGCTGGCGGCCAAGAACTTTTCCGGCGGCAACCAGCAGAAGATCGTTGTCGCGCGCGAGATCGAGCGCAACCCGGACCTGCTGCTGGTCGGCCAGCCGACCCGCGGCGTCGATATCGGCGCCATCGAATTCATTCACAAGCAGATCGTCGCGCTGCGCGATCAGGGCAAGGCGATCCTGCTGGTCTCGGTCGAACTGGAAGAGATCCTGTCGCTCTCCGACCGGGTTGCGGTGATGTTTGACGGCATGATCATGGGCGAACGCCCTGCGGATCAGACCGATGAGAAAGAGCTCGGCCTGCTGATGGCCGGTGTCGCGGGGGAGGCCGCGTAAATGGACAAGATGCCGAAATGGGCCGATGTGGTCCTGATCCCGCTGATCAGCCTGATCCTGGCCGCACTTCTGTCGGCCTTGGTGATCCTCGGGATCGGCGAGGACCCGGTGGCTGCGGTCAAGCTGATGGTCGACGGCGCCCTGGGCTCCACCTATGGCTGGGGCTACACGCTCTATTACGCCACCAACTTCATGTTCACCGGCCTGGCGGTGGCGGTTGCCGCCCATGCCGGCCTGTTCAACATCGGCGGCGAGGGCCAGGCGATGCTGGGCGGCCTGGGCGTGGCGCTGGTCTGCCTGCTGATCCCTTGGCCACATTGGACGCTGGCGCTGGTCTTTGCTGCCCTTGGCGCCGGGATCTTTGGGGCTGCCTGGGCCGCAATCCCGGCCTATCTGCAGGCCAAGCGCGGCAGCCATATCGTGATCACCACCATCATGTTCAACTTCATCGCCGCGGCGGTGCTGAACTATGTGCTGGTCAACGTGCTGCGCCCCGAAGGCTCTATGGACCCGGCCACCGAACGTTTCCCCGAGGCCGTCCACCTGCCCTCCCTGCATGAGCTGCTGGCCCCGATTGGCATCAACTTCTCCAAGTCGGCCCCCGCCAACGTCAGCCTGCTGGTCGCCATGGGCGCCTGCCTGTTCGTCTGGCTGCTGATCTGGCGCACGCCGCTGGGTTATGAGATCCGCTCCCTGGGCAAATCGGAGCCCGGCGCCCGCTATGCCGGCATCTCCTCGGTCCGCACGATCATGATCGCGATGCTGATCTCCGGCGCGCTGGCCGGCATGATGGCCGTGAACAACGTGATGGGCGAAGCGGAACGCCTGGTGCTGAACGCCACCGAAGGCGCCGGCTTCATCGGCATCGCGGTGGCGCTGATGGGGCGCAACCATCCGTTTGGAGTGTTCCTGGCAGCGATCCTCTTCGGCTTCCTCTACCAGGGCGGCGCGGAACTGGCGCTTTGGACCTCGATCCCGCGCGAGCTGATCGTGGTGATCCAGGCCCTGGTGATCCTGTTCACCGGCGCGCTCGACAACATGGTGCGGATGCCGCTTGAGAAGATCTTCCTGGCGGTGCGGAAGGGGCAGAACTGATGGATTTCCTGACGATCATCCAGATTCTGGATTCCACCGTCCGCCTGGCCACGCCGCTGCTGCTGGCCTGCCTCGCCGGCCTCTACTCCGAGCGTGCAGGCATCTTTGACATCGGCCTGGAAGGCAAGATGCTGATGGCCGCCTTCTTCTCCGCCGCCGTCGCTGCCGTCACCGGCAACGTCTGGCTGGGGCTGCTGGCGGGCATCGGCTCCTCGCTGCTGCTGGCACTTCTGCACGGGGTGGCGTCGATCACCTTCCGCGGCAACCAGCTGATTTCCGGCGTTGCGATCAACTTTTTGGCCGCGGGCATGACGGTGCTGATTGCCCAGGACTGGTTCCAGCAGGGCGGCCGCACGCCGTCGCTGTTCAGCGGCGGCCGCTTCACCCCGATCACCTTGCCATTTGCCGACAGCCTCTCTGGCGTGCCTGTTCTGGGCCCGATTTACTCCGAGTTGCTGTCAGGCCATTCGGTGCTGGTCTACCTCGCCTTCCTGGCGGTGCCGGCCACCTGGTGGATCCTGTTCCGCACCCGCTTTGGCCTGCGCCTGCGCGCAGTGGGTGAAAACCCGGCGGCAGTGGACACCGCGGGCGTGTCGGTTGTCGGCCTGCGCTACGGCGCGGTGATGATCTGCGGCCTGCTGTGCGGCATTGCCGGCGCCTATCTGGCCACCGCGCTGCAGGCGGGCTTCGTCAAGGACATGACCGCAGGCCGCGGCTTCATCGCGCTCGCTGCGCTGATCTTTGCCAAGTGGCGGCCGTGGCACGCGATGGGCGCCTGCCTCTTGTTCGGGCTGCTGCAGGCGGTCGCCCTGCGGTTCCAGAACATCGAGCTCGGCGGCATTGTGATCCCGGTTCAGGCCATGGACGCGCTGCCTTATGTGCTGACGGTGGTGATCCTGGCCGGTTTCGTCGGCAAGGCAATCCCGCCCCGCGCCGGCGGCCAGCCCTACGTCAAGGAGCGCTGAGCGCCTTACCAGAAACACCGGAACGCCCGGCCTAGCGCCGGGCGGTTCTTTTTCCGGCCTGTTCCCGGCCTGCGTCTTTTCCGGAATGAGGGTAGCGGCGGCGCGAAGCGCCGTTCACTCTTGCCCCGGCAACGACGCAATTACACTCGAACAGGGCACTAAGGGGCAGTCCTGCCCCACCAGTGCACGGCGGCCACAGTTAAGTCCAGTTTACCGCGTCAAATCAGTCCTGCACGCTGCATAGCGGCATAGATCATTGATTTTTGAACGGTCTGCGGTCTAACAAAGATCATGCAGATATACCTTCCCATAGCTGAGGTCTCGGTGAATGCCTTCCTTCTTCTGGGCCTCGGAGGAATGGTCGGAATTCTCTCGGGCATGTTCGGAGTTGGCGGCGGCTTCCTTATGACGCCGCTGCTGTTCTTCATCGGCATCCCGCCGGCGGTTGCGGTGGCCACGGAAGCGAACCAGATTGTCGCCTCCTCGTTCTCCGGGGTGCTGGCGCATTTCCGAAGGCGCACGGTCGATATCAAGATGGGGCTTGTGCTGCAGGCTGGCGGCCTGCTGGGCGCCGCGCTCGGGGTGGTGGTGTTCAACTACCTCAAGGCGCTTGGCCAGGTCGATCTGCTGGTCAAGCTCTGCTACGTCGTCTTCCTGGGTGTTGTCGGCGGGCTGATGTTCATCGAAAGCCTGAACGCCATCCGCAAGGCAAAGAAGGCAGGCGGCAGCGCCCCTGCGGCCCGGCGCCAGCGGGGCTGGGTGCATGCGCTGCCCTTCAAGATGCGCTTCCGCACCTCCGGGCTCTATATCTCGGTGATCCCGCCCATCCTGGTTGGTGTGGCCGTGGGTATTCTGGCAGCAATCATGGGTGTCGGCGGCGGCTTCATCATGGTGCCCGCGATGATCTATATCCTCGGCATGCCGACCAAGGTGGTTGTCGGCACTTCGCTGTTCCAGATCATCCTGGTCACTGGCTTTACCACCATGCTGCACGCCACCACCAACTACACGGTGGATATCGTGCTGGCGGTTCTCCTGCTGATCGGCGGCGTGGTTGGCGCCCAGATCGGCACCCGCATCGGCGTTTATCTCAAAGCCGAACAGCTGCGTATCCTGCTGGCGCTGATGGTCATCGCGGTCTGCGTCAAGCTGGGCCTCGACCTGCTGCTGCAGCCCTCCGAGATCTTCTCCCTGGGCGAGCCGGGAGGGCATTGATCATGCGCAAGCTGCTCCTGTCTGCCCTGACTGCCGCCAGCCTGGCCCTGTTGCCGCAATCCGCCGCTCAGGCCGGCAAGGAAGAGGTTGTGCTCGGCCTCAGCCAGGACCGGGTGGCTATCACTGCCACCTTCGACGGTTCGGAAATCCTGGTCTTCGGTGCGGTGAAACGCGAAACCCCGATCCCGCAGGACGACCCGCTGGAAGTGGTGGTCACCGTCTCCGGCCCGGCCCCCTCCGTCATGGTGCGGCGCAAGGAAAAGAAGCTGGGGATCTGGGTCAATGTCGACAGCGTTCTGGTCGACTCGGCGCCAGCGTTCTACGCCGTGGCCACCAGCGCCCCGTTCAAGGAGGTGCTGACGGACACCGAGGACCTGCGCTACAGGATTTCGATCAAGCGCGCGATCCGCTCGGTCGGCGCCGCCATGCATATCCGCGGCGCCCAGGCCTTTGCCGATGCGGTGGTGCGGATCCGCGAGAAGAACGGGCTTTACTCCCTCCGCGAAAACACCGTTGCGGTGGATGAGCAGACCCTGTTCCGCACTGCCATCACGATGCCCGCCGACCTCACCGAGGGGGAATACCAGACCAGGATTTTCCTGACCCGCGGGGGCGAAGTGGTGTCGAGCTACGAGACCGCCATCGACGTGCGCAAGGTGGGGCTGGAACGGTTCCTGTACTCGCTCTCGCGCGAGCAGCCGTTCCTCTATGGCCTGATGTCGCTGGCGATTGCCATCGCGGCCGGCTGGGGCGCGTCCGCAGCCTTCAGCCTGCTCAGGAACCGGTAAGGAGGGGCCGGCCCACCGAAGACAGGAGGGAGGGGCGCTGCCCCTCTTGGCCTTGCGGCCAATTCACCCCGGAGTATTTCCGGAAAGATGAAGGGCCGTGCGGCTTTCTGATTTGTGCGCCTGCCGGCGGCCCGCTGCGCCCCAGCGCAGCGCCCGGCCCAACGGGAGCGGCGCATCCGGGATGCGCCAGCGACGGGCGGGAGCGCTCAGCCGCGGCCGATGTAGGGCATTTTGGTGGCCATCACCGTCATGAACTGCACGTTGGCTTCCAGCGGCAGATTGGCCATGTGCAGCACCGACTTTGCCGCATCCTCCACCGCGAAGGTGTGCATCGGTTCGGCACCGGGGTTGGCCTCTGCGTGGCGCTGGCTCAAATCCTCCACCATCGGCGTGCGGGTGTTGCCGATGTCGATCTGGCCGCAGGCGATGTCAAAGGGGCGGCCGTCAAGCGACAGGCTTTTAGTGAGGCCGGTGATGGCTGCCTTGGTGGCTGCGTATGGCGCTGAATGGGGTCGCGGCACATAAGCGGCGATGGAGCCGTTGTTGATGATCCGCCCGCCCTGCGGCGCCTGCTGCCGCATCTGGCGGAAGGCAGCGCGGGCGGTCAGGTACATGCCGGTCAGGTTCACGTTCACCGAGGCAAACCAGTCTTCCAGCGGGATTTCGTCGATGGTGCCCGGCGGGGTGAAGATGCCGGCGTTGTTGAACAGCACATCCAGCCGCCCGGCCGCCATGGCAAAGCTGTTCAACGCATGATCCACCGCTGCCGCGTCCGTGACATCCGCAGGCAGCACCTGGGCGTTTGCAAAGCCCTGCGCCACCTCCTGCAGCTTATCCGCCCGGCGGGCCACCAGCCCCACCTGCCAGCCTTCGGCCAGAAACAGCTCCGCCACAGCGCGGCCGATGCCGGAGCTTGCGCCGGTGATCAGGATTGAACGGCTCATGCGGGGGTATCCTCCTGTGCTTCAAGGGTAAGCGCGGCGGCGGGCATGGCTTTGAGGTCATCCACCGGCAGCGGGCCGGTGGGCTTGGCAAGGCGGTTGCGGACCACCCAGATCAGCCGCTCCTGCGCCCGGGTGATGGCGACATAGGCCAGCCGTTTCCACAGGGGCTGGCCTGCCTCTACCCGGCCCATACGCGCGGCGGCGTAGATGTCCGGGGCAAAGACCTGCGCGGTATCCCATTGCGAGCCCTGCGCCTTGTGGATGGTCACCGCCGCGCCATGCAGAAAGGTTGCGCCCATGCGGGCGGCATAGGGGATAAAAGGCTCTTCCTCGTCCGGCTTCTCGATCTTCACAATCGAGGCGGCTGAGACCTGCGGATCTTCGGCCCCCATCACGTGCAGGCGGGAAAAGCCGGGTTTGCGGCCGGGGCCGAGAAAGATCACCTGCGCGCCTTTGATCAGGCCGCGGGCCTCCAGGTCCAGGCGTTTCTTGCGGTGCTTCATCGGCAGCTCGATACCGTCGCAAATCAGCGGCTCACCGGCGATCAGCTCATCCTCCGGCGCGCCATGCACGGCGCGGAAGGCGTTGATCAGCCGGATGCGGGTGTTGTTGCGCCAGACCAGCACCGGCGAGCGTGCCATCAGGTCGACCTCCACCCGCTGGCCCCAGACCACCCGGTCGTCGCGGCGGGCTGTGTCCTCCACCATGCGCTCGAAATCCTCGAAACCCACTTGCGGGTCGGCCAGCGCGTGGGCGAGGTCGAGGATCGGGTTGCCAGCTTCCTGCCGGTGTATGCGGTTCAGGATCAGGCGGCGCGGCTCAGGCAGCGCGTCGAACACCATCGAGCCCGACTGGTTGACCGGCGCCAGCTGCGCCGGGTCGCCGAACAGGATCAGATTGGGGAAGATCTCCTTCAAATCCTCGAACTGGCGGTCGTCCAGCATCGAGGCTTCGTCGACAAAGCCGATGTCCAGCGGCTCCTCACGCCGTTTCCAGCCGGTGATGAAATCGGAACCGCGCAGGCCCGCGGCTGCCAGCGCGCCGGGGATCGACTTGTTCTTCTCATAAAATGCCGCGGCGCGGGCCAGCGCCTCCTCGGTCAGGCCTTCGATGTCAGGCTGATCCCCCTGCCCGGCCAGCCATTCGGCAATGCGTTCGTATTCCGGGTCATAGACCGGGGTGTAAAGGATGCGGTGGATGGTGGTTGCAGGAACCCCGCGCAGGCGCAGGACGCTCGCAGCCTTGTTGGTGGGCGCCAGGATTGCCAGGGTGCGGCGGTCTTCGCCCTTCTTACGGCTCTCGTAGTCGCCCGAGACAACTTCAACCCCGGCCTGTTCCAGCGCCTTGTACAGCTCAGCCAGCAGCAGGGTCTTGCCCGATCCCGCCTTGCCGATCACCGCCATCACCCCGGCGTCGCCGCGGGGCGGGTGCAAGAGCCCGTCATCAAGGTCGACCCCCGCCTGGCGCAGGAGTTCGGTCACGCTGTCAAAAGCCGTGGCCTGGTCATCGGAGAACTGTACGGGCAGAGCTGTCATGGCGCGACCCTACAGCCGCGGGACCAGGTCCGCCAGAGGATCCGGCCCCGGTTTACGTATTGATCACGCGCTCAGCGCCACCGGACCTGAAGCGCCGGCGCCGCCGAAGGAGCGGTCGAACCAAAGCTGCGACAGCTCCGGCGGGATGCCCGCCTTGCGCGACACGCTGAGGTAGGTCTCCTCGGCATACTCCCAATAGCCCATGCAGATGGTGTTGCGCCCCTCGCCTTGCGTGCTGGCAATCTCTGGCGCGAAGCCCAGATTGCGGAAAGCCCTGGCCGTGTGCCGGTAGAAGACAGCCGTGTAGTGGGGGATGTCAAAGTTCCGCATGATCTCAAGGCTGCCTAGCATCAGCCCGGCTCCGATCCTGCCATGCACGTTTCGGGACAGGCAGAGGCGGGTGCACTCCCAGATCAGCGGGCTGCAGATGGGCACACCGCCGCAGAGATCCAGGAAAATTTCATTCACCATCACACGGCCGGTCGTGGGCAGAAACCGCATGGAGCCGCCATGGCTGCCATCAGGCATCTCCCAGATCATGTAGAGCGGATCCAGCTCGTCGTACTGGTCTCTCTCCTCGCCGTTGTCGTCCACCTGCACATCCCACCCGAGCCGTGTCTTGAACTGATCCGCCCTGTCCCGGAACATCGAATGGGCCAAGGCGGCATGGTTGTGAAGGTCGTGGCCATAAACATAGCGCAGCATTGCATAATCCCCTTTTAGTAGAAAAACAGGGGAATGATACGCTCTTTAAGGTTAATGCCGGAGAGGATTTACACCTAAAGGTGTAGTGCTACCGTTAAATCACAATCAAACCAAGGCTCAGAGCCCGGGCGATGGCGTGTGTGGTATTGATTGCGCCGAGTTTGAACCGGGCGCTTTCGATGTAGACGCGCAAGGTGTGTTCCGAGATCGAAAGGGTCTGTGAGACTTGCGCACGGCTGTAGCCGATCGCCAGCAGGGTCAGGGCATCGACTTCCCGCGGCGACAGCGGCTGGGCTTGTTCGGCCGCCCTTGTCGGTTCCAGCTCCAGCACCTTGCGGTTGAAGTAATGCGCCACCAGAATGAAATCCCGGCCATATTTGCCGATAAGCTTCTCCCAGGCCGCATCGTCGCAATTGTGGCTGAGCGTAAACAGCGCGAACTGGCCGTTCGGCCCTCTGATCGGGATCGCGTAGCCCTGATTGCCCACACCATGCACCAGCGCGTCTTTGAGAAACTCACGCGCCGGTTTAGGGTTCCAGTCCAGCCGTTTCCAGTCGACCGGATGAAAGCGCTGGTAGCAGCCCACTACAACCGGATCGACCCGCGAATATGCCTTGTCCAGATAACGGTCGGTCCACTCCTTAGAGTAGGTGCCGAAATAATAGTGGTTTCCGGCGGTCTCCACCCAGAGGTACATCGCGTGGTCGACAGCAAACACCTCGCAGACCTGCTCGACGATCAGCTGCAGGCCTTCCAATGTCTCAGTGGCGTCAAGCGCCTCCAAAATGCGGTCGAGTTCTGCTTTGTATGCCATGAAGTTGTTTGCTGTTGCCTCTTCGGTCCGGCCCCGGTTCTGATCGTTTGCCGCGGCAAGATGTTCTGCAGCGGACGGGCCGGTGTTTCCTGTTGTTTTGCAGCGAGGACCTCCCGGAGGTCAATGCGAAGGTTCCGCATTCGTTTATTTTGAGTGAACAGATCCGGCTGGCCGCGAAAAAACTGCGCAAAAACCGCGTAATAGAGATTCATCTTTTTCGGCAATCCGCCGCGACCTCCCCAAGAATAGCGAGGCCACAGCCCGCAATAGGCTGAATTCCTTCGGCATAATTCCGCAATTCCAGCAAAAAACCGCGAACCACCCGGGTGATTCGCGGCGTTTTGCAGAATCGAACCGGCATTAATGCCGGAGCGGGATCAAGCGTCCAGAACGTCCTGCAGAGTGCGCAGACCGGTCTTCGGCGCCTGCACCAGCACCGACATGTTGCCCGGTAGGTGCTCGTTACGCAGCATCTTCATGTGCGCCTCCGGCAGGTCGTTCCAGGTGAACACCTCCGACATGCAGGGGTCCAAGCGGCGCTCAACCATCAGCTTGTTGGCAGCAGCGGCTTGCTTGAGGTGGGCAAAGTGCGAGCCCTGCAAACGCTTCTGGTGCATCCACATGTAACGCACGTCAAAGGTCAGGTTATAGCCGGTGGTGCCGGCGCAGATCACGACCATGCCGCCTTTCTTGACCACGAAGGTCGAGACCGGGAAGGTGCTTTCGCCGGGGTGTTCGAACACCATGTCGACGTTGTTGCCCTTGCCGGTGATGTCCCAAATCGCCTTGCCGAACTTGCGGGCTTCCTTGAACCACTCGGCATATTCCGGGGTGTTGACCGTGGGCAGCTGGCCCCAGCAGTTGAAGTCCTTGCGGTTCAGAACACCCTTGGCGCCCAGCCCCATGACAAAGTCGCGCTTGCTTTCGTCGGAGATCACGCCGATGGCGTTGGCGCCGGCGGTGTTGATCAGCTGGATCGCGTAGGAGCCGAGGCCGCCCGAGGCACCCCAGACCAGCACGTTCTGACCCGGCTTCAGGTCATGCGGCTCATGGCCGAACAGCATCCGGTAGGCGGTTGCCAGCGTCAGCGTGTAGCAGGCGCTTTCTTCCCAGGTCAGGTGCTTGGGGCGCGGCATAAGCTGCTGGGCCTGCACGTTGGTGAACTGGGCGAAGGACCCGTCCGGGGTCTCGTAGCCCCAGATCCGCTGGCTGGGGGAGTACATCGGATCGCCGCCGTTGCATTCCTCGTCGTCGCCATCGTCCTGGTTGCAGTGGATGACAACCTCGTCGCCGACCTTCCAGCGGGTCACCTTGGAGCCCACCGCCCAGACAATGCCCGAGGCATCGGAGCCGGCGATGTGGAACGGCTTGCCGTGGCCGTCAAACGGCGAGATCGGCTTGCCCAGAGAGGCCCAGACGCCGTTGTAGTTAACGCCCGCTGCCATCACCAGAACCAGCACCTCGTGGCTGTCCAGCTCCGGCACGTCGACAACTTCCTGCACCATTGCGGTGTCGGGGTTGCCGTGACGCTCCCGGCGGATCGCCCATGCATACATCTTCTTGGGCACAAAGCCCATCGGGGGGATTTCCCCCATTTCATAGAGATCTTTCTCCGGCGCCTCGTACGACATGACGTCAGTCTGGGTATCCAATGCCATGATGGCCTCCTTTGTATCCTGTCCTTTGCCGCGGTGCAGAATCGCAGCGGTTATCTGAGGGATAGGATTGGCAGAGTAATATTGCAACCTCTTTTGGCGTATCTGAGTAATTTTATGACCCTGCGGATGCAGCATTTCCCTTAGCGGGTGCAGAAAAACCACGTTTTCCGTTCGACTCCGCGCCGTCCCCGGGCAGCAGGTGGCGGATCGAATTGGCATAAAACGCCAGTATGTCGCGGCGATCCTCCACCGGGGAAAACTGGCCATTGGCCTCGGTCACCAGCCCGCGCCGCAGGAGTTGCCGCAGGCCGGTCTCAGCGGCATAGCCCAGGTTGTCCCGCGGCATGTGGACATGCGCCAGCGGCATCTCGGCAATCAGCCTGTCCATCCGGTGTTCGATGGCGGCGCGGCTGAGCGGGCCGTACCGCTGCAGGATGGCGGCGATCAGCGGCACCGGCAGCACCGGGACAATGGCGCTGATGCGCTCCATCAGCTCGCGCGCCAGCGGCTTGGTGATGTCCCCGTCCCGCCCGGCACCGAACCCGGCCAGGCTGAGCGGCCTGCCGAAATTGACCCCGGCATAACCGGAACGGTGATAGCGCCCGGTCATCCATAACCACAGCTGCCGCAGCAGCCGCAGCGCCACCAGCCCGATGCGGGCGCGGAACCGGCGCTCACCCGCCTTGGCGGCAGACGTCAAAATCCTGTCCTCCAGCACCCGGTCATAATTCAGCGCCACCGGCACAAAGACCACATCGCGCCCGTCCGGATCATAGCCCTCGACGATGTACTTCAAGAGCCCCAGCCTGGGCGCCGCAAGGGCTCCGTCCAGGCTAAGGCCGCCTTCGGGGAACATCGCCTGGGTGGAGCCGCCGCGGGTGGCCAGCCGCACATAGGCGGCCAGCACCTTGCGGTAGAGATCATTGCGCGAGCGGCGGCGGATGAAATAGGCGCCCATCGCCCGGATCAGGCGGCTGAGCGGCCAGACCCGCGCCCATTCCCCCACCGCATAAGACAGCGCAGAGCGTTCCGCGGCCAGATAGGTGACCAGCACGTAGTCCATGTTGGAGCGGTGGTTCATCACGAAAACCACGGTGGACTTGGGGTCGATGGCGCGCAGCGCTTCCTCGTCCTGATGGCCCAGCCGCACCCGGTATACCGCGTTGGACAGGAACCGGGCCGCGCGGATGGCAAAGCTGAAGTAGGCAAAGGCCGAGAAGCCCGGCACGATCTCGCGCGCATAGCGGCGCACCTGCTCAGAGGCCACATTTTCCGGGATGCCTTCCGCCGCCGCGTGGTCCGCCGCAGCTTGTGCCACCTGCGGGTCGTGGATCAGCCGCTGGATCATGTCATAACGGCGGGTCAGCTTGAACGGCTCAATCGGGCGTTCAAGCCGCTGATTCAGGCGCGCCACGGCGCGCTCCAGCCGCCGCCGGAAGAACCACCGTACCGAAGGGAACAGGAAATGCGACGCAAAGGTCACCGCGGCAAAGCCGACGATCAGCACAAAGAGCCACAGCGGCAGTTCCACGGTTTGCGTCATCCCGCAAAGCCTTGCCCAAACCTGCCCGGTTTACAAGCCTTTGCGGCCTCAGCCCCCCGCCGCAGGCTGCACATCCTTGCCGCGCTCGGAGCTGCGTGCAAGCAGGGAGCGGACGGCTGCTTGGGCAGGCAGCTCAACCAGCCGGAACACGGCCATCGACAGGACAACTATACCGCCCAGGACGAGGGCTGCGGCAAACACATAGGCCTCCCCCGCCAGCCCCGCGGGCAGCAGAGACAGCAGGGTCACGCCGATGTAATTGTGCAGCAGATAAACCGGGTAGCTGACCAGCCCCAGCCCCGCCAGCGGCCGCCACGCCAGCAGACTGGCCGCCCGCAGGCGCAAGGCACAGGCAGCAACCGCCAAATAGATTAGGGCCAGGAAGACAACCTCCCAGCTGTCTTCAGCACGGACGAAAGCGACCGCAAAACTCCAGAACAGAAGCGCCGCTTCCCGCTTGCTGCGGGCACCGGCATAGACCGCGGCAAAGGTTATGCCCGCCGCGAACAGGTGCGCATAAGCGAGAAATAATCCTTCGATCAGCACCTGCGGCACCAGCCCCGGCACCGCAGACTGAGCGACTGCGGCGAGAAATTGCATCAGTAAAAGCACCAAAGGGGCCGCCGTGGCAAAGCGGCCGGCCGGAACCAGCCAGAAGATGGCCGCCGCCACCAGGTAAAAGCGGATCTCGATGGCGAGGGTCCAGTAGACGACATCAACATAGCCATCAAAGCCAAAGGCGCTGTGCCAGAAGCGCTGCGATGTAAAGGTCCAGGAGGCCACAAAGCCGCTCAGCCCGCCCTGCACCTCCCGGCTGAAACTGCTGTCGGCGATGTGCACGAATGCAAACGTGATGACGGAACAAACCGCCATTGCCGGCCAAAGCCGCGCCACGCGCTTCACCGCAAAACGCATGGGGCCGGTCTGATGCGCCAGGGACAGGCTGATGACGAAGCCGGAAATCACGAAAAACAGCTCGACCCCAAGGTCGCCATATTTGGCCAAGGGAAACAGCCCGTCGCCATAAGGGTAGTGCTGAGAATAAGCCTGAAAGTAGTGGTACAGCACAACCGCCAGCACCGCGGCGCCGCGCAACCCGTCAATTTCAGGAATGCGCCGCCCGATCAAAGTGTTTTTCAAAAGGACACTCTTCTTTGAGGTAGATTAATCCAAGAACCCTAACCCGCCTCTTGCAACATCTCAACCTTACCCACCGGCTGCCCAATAGCTGCGCACCCGGTCGGCAACACTGCGAATGCCGCAACGCAGCGAATTGACATGGGTTGAAAATTGCAGTTTACATCAGCGTGACGAAATAAAATTACCTACACACTGACTCGCGAGGCCCGACATGCCGCAGATGCAAAAAGACCGCCCCTGGCTGATCCGCACCTACGCCGGCCACTCCACGGCCAAGGCGTCCAACGCGCTTTACCGCGCCAACCTGGCAAAAGGCCAGACCGGCCTTTCGGTCGCCTTCGACCTGCCGACACAGACCGGCTATGACAGCGACCACGTGCTGGCGCGCGGCGAAGTGGGCAAGGTGGGCGTGCCTGTCTGTCACCTGGGCGACATGCGAAGCCTGTTCGACCAGATCCCGCTGGAGCAGATGAATACCTCGATGACCATCAACGCCACCGCCCCCTGGCTGCTGGCGCTGTACATCGCGGTGGCGGAGGAACAGGGCGCAGATGTGTCCAAGCTGCAAGGCACCGTTCAGAACGATCTGATCAAGGAGTACCTGAGCCGCGGCACTTATGTGTGCCCGCCCAAACCCAGCCTCAAGATGATCGCCGATGTGGCCGAATACTGCTACACCAACGTGCCCAAGTGGAACCCGATGAACGTGTGTTCCTACCACTTGCAGGAGGCCGGCGCGACACCGGAGCAAGAGCTGGCCTTTGCCTTGGCGACCGCCCAGGCGGTGCTGGATGAGCTGAAGCCGCGCATCGCCCCGGAGGATTTCCCGGCGATGGTCGGCCGCATCTCCTTCTTCGTGAATGCAGGCATCCGGTTTGTGACCGAGATGTGCAAAATGCGCGCCTTCGTCGATCTGTGGGACGAGATCTGCCGCGACCGCTATGGCGTTGAGGACCCCAAGTTCCGCCGCTTCCGCTACGGTGTGCAGGTGAACTCGCTGGGCCTGACAGAGCAGCAGCCGGAAAACAACGTCTACCGTATCCTGATCGAGATGCTGGCGGTGACTCTGTCCAAGAAAGCCCGCGCTCGCGCGGTGCAGCTGCCCGCCTGGAACGAGGCGCTTGGCCTGCCCCGCCCCTGGGACCAGCAGTGGTCGATGCGGATGCAGCAGATCCTTGCCTATGAAACAGACCTGCTGGAATACGGCGACCTGTTCGACGGCAACCCGGCGGTCGATGCCAAGGTGGAGGAGCTGAAGGAAGGCGCCCGCGCGGAATTGGCAAACCTGGAATCAATGGGCGGCGCCGTCGCCTCCATTGAATACATGAAGGGCCGTCTGGTCGACTCCAACGCCGAGCGCCTGAACCGCATCGAGAAGAACGAGACCGTCGTGGTGGGCGTCAACAAGTGGACCGAGGGCGAGCCTTCGCCGCTGCAAACCGAGGACGGCGGCATCATGGTGGTCGACCCGGCGGTGGAGCAGGAGCAGATCGAACGGCTGAACGCCTGGCGCGGCGAACGCGACAATGACGCGGTGCAATCGGCGCTGGCAGCCCTGCGCGCCGCGGCGCAAAGCGGCGCCAACGTCATGGAGCCGTCGATCGCCGCCGCCAAGGCAGGTGTCACCACCGGCGAATGGGCCGAGGAAATGCGCAAGGTCTATGGCACCTACCGCGGCCCGACCGGCGTGTCGGCCTCGGTGTCAAACAAGACCGAAGGGCTGGACGACCTGCGCGATGCAGTGAATGCCGTCAGCGACGTGCTGGGCCGCCGGATCAAGTTTGTTGTCGGGAAACCGGGCCTGGACGGCCATTCCAACGGCGCTGAGCAGATCGCCTTCCGCGCCCGCGATTGCGGCATGGACATCACCTATGACGGCATCCGCATGACCCCTGCCGAACTGGTGGAGGCCGCGCAAAAGGACGACGCCCATGTGGTCGGCCTGTCGATCCTGTCTGGCAGCCACCTGCCGCTGGTCGAAGAAATGATGACCCGGATGCGCGACGCCGGGCTTGGCCATATTCCCGTGATTGTCGGCGGCATCATCCCTGACGAGGACGCGCAAAAGCTGAAGTCCATGGGCGTCGCTCGCGTCTATACTCCCAAGGATTTCGAGCTCAATTCAATTATGAGCGACATTGTCGACCTGGCAAAGCCACCGGAAATTGCAGTGAATTGACTTTTTACCGGCAATTTTCTGCATACCGTTAAAAAAGATGCTGAAACGCGTCTGGTACTCAGTCCATAAAGAATGACATACCGGTTTTTCCGGTATGTCATTTTTTATATGGAGTTCAGAATGACCTTCGACCTTTCGGCAATGAGCAGAAAAGAGCTTCTGCAGCTTCAAAGCGATGTTGAAAAAGCACTGCAGGAAGCAGAACTGCGTGAACGCCAAGAAGCCCTGAAAGCCGCCGAGGAGGCCGCCGCGAAATACGGTTTCTCGCTGGATGAAATCGCCGCCGCGTCGCGCCAAGGCGCAAAGAAAAACAAGGCCGCTCCGAAATACCGCAACCCGGAGAACCCGGAAGAAACCTGGACCGGACGCGGCCGCAAACCGCATTGGGTGCATGCCGCGCTGACCGCCGGCAAGGATATTTCCGATCTGGAAATCTGATCTGGCTGGAGCTGAGCGATGACCATTCACATCGGCGCCGCCAAAGGCGATATCGCGGAAACCGTTCTGATGCCCGGCGACCCCTACCGGGCCAAATGGGCGGCTGAAACCTTTCTCGAGAACGCCAAGCTGGTCAACGAGGTGCGCGGCATGCTGGGTTACACCGGCACCTGGAACGGGCACCGGGTGAGCATCCAGGGCAGCGGCATGGGGATGCCCTCGCTGTCGATCTATGCCAATGAGCTGATCCGCGAATTTGGCGCCAAGACGCTGATCCGCATCGGCTCTTGCGGCGGTATGCAGGACAAGGTCAAGGTCCGGGATGTGATCCTGGCGATGACTGCCACCACCCTCAACAGCCCTTCCAGCGGCATCTTCCGGGAGCTGAACTTTGCCCCCTGCGCCGATTGGAATTTGTTGCAGGCGGCGGCCCAGGAAGCTGCCAAGCGCGGTGCAGATACTCATATCGGCGGCATCTACTCCTCGGATGTGTTCTATGACGAACGCCCCGACCTGAACGAGCAGATGGTGCGCCACGGCATTCTTGGCGTGGAGATGGAAGCGGCAGAGCTTTACACGCTGGCAGCCCGGCACGGCTGCCGCGCGCTGGCCGTGCTGACCGTGTCCGATCATCTGGGCACCGGCGAAGCGCTGCCCTCCGATCAGCGCGAGCGCAGCTTTGGCGATATGGTGGAAATTGCGCTGGAAGCCGCATTCGGCTGAAAGTTTTCATTTTGATAATTAGTAAGGGCAGCGGCTTTCGCCCTGCCCTTTTTTGCTGCCTGAAAGGTCTTGCTTCATTTTCTGCACGTGGAAGACACAGGCCTAATGGTGTTTGCGGTCGGGCCAATTAATTGGCCTGACTGCTTCCATGAAGATATTGCGCCAATTTTGTCCTCTGGCCGGAAATCCAACCATTATTGCCCGCTCAGCCAAGGCCGTGGCTGCGGTCATAACCATTGCGCTGCGGGCTTTTCCAATCCCCAAGGGCCCCTTTGGCCGGGGCAAAGATTTCGACCAGCAGCGGATAGCAGGCCGCCGTATCGCTGGAATGTTCCGCAGAGCAATCCCCGCCCGGGCAGGCGCTGAGCGCGCCCAGCAGGCCGATCTCGGCAAAGAACTCCAGATAATCGCCGGGCCGGACCGGGCTGGCCTTCATGAAGTACTGGCCCGTTTCACGGGTGAAGCCGGTGCACATGAAGACATTGAGCACATCATGCACGTGCGGCTCCGCTTCTGTCAGCGGCACCCCCAGATGAGCCGCCAGCGCCCGGGTCAGGTTGGAATGGCAGCAGTGATGATACTGGCTGCCTGCCAGAAGGTTGCCGGTGTAGGGATCGCAGCGGGTGCCGATCACATCATGCACCGAGCCGCCGTACTGGTCGATGCCGTACCAGCCCAGCGTGTCCTCGGTGATGGTCGCCATCGGGCGCATGTGCGGAAAGCTGGTCCACATCCGCTCGCCCGTGGTGATGTGGGTGCCGTGCAGGGCGCGGGTTTTGCCGGAATAGAACCGCTCGCTGAGGTCTGCCTTGTTCCACAGATTCAAATCGCCCACCTGCGGCCCCTCCACCGAAGTGATCCGGAAGAAATGCCCGGCAGGCACCTCGAAACAGGCGGCATCACGGGGCTGCACCAGAACCTCGCCGGTTTTCACGGCCCCCTGCCGCGCTTGCCGGTACAGCGGCAGATCCGGAACCGGCAGAGTGTCGTTGGGGTAGCAGATCACCGGCTTGACCGCGCGGCGGGCGTCTGCGTCGGCGGGGGCTTCGGGGGGGATCGTCATGGGGCAAACCTTCTTGTGCGTTTGCCCTATCAAGACGGCAACGCCGCAGGGTTTCAAGCCCTGCGGCGGCCGGTAAAGATCACAAGCGCCGGAAGGCGGAGGTCAGATCACCACCACGTCCAGCGGCGGGAAGCCGTTGAAGCCGACCGAGGCGTAGGTCGAGGTGTAGGCGCCGCAGGAATGGATCACCACGCGGTCGCCTGCCTTCAGGCCCAGCGGCAGCTGCACCAGCTGCTTTTCATACAGCACATCAGCGCTGTCGCAGGACGGGCCTGCCAGCACGCAGGGGCCGGTCGGCTCATGGTCGCGGCTGGTGCTGATCTGGTAGCGGATCGCCTCGTCCATGGTCTCGGCCAGGCCGGAGAACTTGCCAATGTCCAGATAGACCCAGCGGAACATGTCATCGGCATGCTTACGGGACACCAGCAGCACCTCCGCCGCGATCGCGCCGGCTTCGGCCACCAGGCCGCGGCCTGGCTCTGCCATCACTTCGGCAGCATCGGGGAAGCGCGCGTTCACCTGCTCCATCACCGCGCGGGCATAGTCCTCGGCGCCCATCACCTCGGTTTTATAGGAGGCCGGGAAGCCGCCGCCGATGTTCACCAGCTTAAGGTCGTGTCCAGCAGCGCGGCCAGCATTCCAAACCTCTGCCACCTGATCCAGCACCGGCGCCCACATCAGCGGGTCGCGGGTTTGCGAGCCGACGTGGAACGACAGGCCGTGCACGGTGAGGCCCAGTGCGGCGGCGGCATCCATCAGGCTCAGCGCCATCGAAGCCGAGGAGCCGAACTTGCGGCTGAGCGGCCAGTCGGCGCCCGACGCCTCGACGATCACCCGCAGGCAGACATGCGCGCCCGGCGCGAATTCCGCCAGCTTTTCAAGCTCTTCCTGTGCGTCGGCGGCAAAATGGGTGATGCCGATGCCATGGGCAAAGGCAATATCGGAGGGCCGTTTGATGGTGTTGCCGAAGGTGATCTGCTCAGCCCGTGCGCCGGCCGCCAGGCACATCTCGATCTCGGCGCGGCTGGCGGCATCGAAGTTGGAGCCCAGACGGACCAGGGTTTCCAGCACTTCCGGCGCCGGGTTGGCCTTGACGGCATAGTGGATGCGCGCCCGGCCCAGACCGCGGTCCAGCGCCTGGTACTGACGGGCCACCGCCTGGCTGTCGATGACCAGAGTCGGCCGGTCAAAGCGGCTTTGCGCAATGTGCTGCAGGTGACGGGATACAGATACGGAATCGCGGGCGGTCTGCCCGGCTACGTGTACGTTCATGGTCATCTCCAAAAGACCCGGCCATATATGACCGCTCAGTTCAGTCAGAGACGTTACCGTCGCTACGTAACCTTAGGGGAGTAACCCCTTTCGACAGAGGCGCGTGCGTTGGCGTCTTGCCCGCCCATATCGGGCAAAGAGGTGAGTCTTTCAAGCATTATTTTTTGCGGATCTGCCATGCGCGGAGCGAAAGGCTCCCGCCTGCTGCGGCGCCTTTGGAAAGGCGTCTCGCAGTTGGGCCCGGCACCGCGCCCCGGCGCGGTGCCGGGCCCAAGGCCGCACGGAAGGCGTTCCGGCGCAGCCGGGGCGCCTGCGGGCGCGGGAGTGCACCGTTAAGTCTTGCGCCGCGGATCGCGGCAGATGCGCGGGGCGGCATCCCCCGGTTCCGCGGCGCCGCAATAGCTGCAGCGCCACTGGCCCTGGGCGCGCTGCTGGCGCCAGCGGCAGTTGCGGGTCAGGCTGGTGGAATGGCGGCGCCACAGGAAATAGGCGAACACACCCGCCAGAAGAAGAAGCAGCAAAACAGGCATACCCCTGTCTACGCCGCAGCTGCCCCCGGCTCAACCGGATTGCCGCGCGCCCATCAGGCTGCCTGGTAATACTCGACCACGCCGTCCACAGCCTCTGCTTCCACCCCCGCAGGCAGCGGTTCCGGGGTGTAATAAGCAAACGCCTGCTCCAAAGCCTCCAGAGCGGCCTGACGGGCCTTGTCTTTCGGGTCCTGCTGCAAGTTCATCGGGTTCATCGGGTTGCCTCCATAGTCTGGCACGATCCTCCCTTGCGACCCAGACTACCCGCTGGCTGTCTCAGATGCAGCCACCCATTTTGCAAAGGCGGCATGCAGTTGCTGCATTGCAGCAATCCAGAGGGGTATCAAACCGTCAGCAAATGCCCCGCCAGCCCCAGCGCAAAGCCTGCAACCGCGCCCAGTGCCGGCACGCTGCTGCGGTTCGAATGCGCTTTGGGGGCGATGTCCTGAAACAGCAGGTAGAGGATGCCGCCCGCCGCAAAAACCATGATGCCCCCCAGCACCTCGTGGGCCTCTGCCAGCCAGACCAGCCCCGCCAGCGCGCAGACCGGCCCCAGCGCCGCCAGCCCCACAAAGGCCAGCAGCACGTGCCAGGCCGGGCTGTCACCGCTCCAGACCTCGCGGAAGGCGGCAAAGCCCTCCGGCAGGTTTTGCAGAAAGATCATCAGCGCCAGCAGCCAGGCGGTGGCGGCATCCGCCACCAGCATCGCCCCCAGCGCCATCGCCTCGGGCACATAGTCCAGCAGCATCGCCAGTAAAAGCGCGCCGCTGCCGCCGCGTTTTTGCAGCACGGTATCGGCCAGATAGAATACGCCGCCGCCCGCCGCAAACAGCAGCACAGCCAGCACGGCTGGCAAAGCTTGAGCCCCCTCCGGCACCAGCACCAGCGCGACCGCCGAAGTGAGCGCGCCGCCGCCAAAGGCCGCGATAGCGTGCAGCACCTCGTCCCGCAGCGTCGGGTTGCGGATATGCTCGCACCAGGCAAGAAACCCGCCCAGCGGCATCGAAAGGCCGGCAAGGCCAGCCAGAAGAATTGCATAGAAATGCGGTTGCATTCCGGCACCTTAGGGTGGCAGCCGCTGCTGCTCAACCGCTTCGCGTCAGGTATTGATGCAGGACGTCGCCTGTGCCGCCTGCGCCTCGGTCACGTTAACCCCCGGCTGCACCGTTCGCAGCACTGTCGCCCCTGCCCCATGGCCAAGAAACTCCGTGCGCACCCGGTATTGCCCGGTGATGCTAGCCTCTGCGATACAGCCGGGGATCTTGGCATCGGTCGCTGCCAATTGGGCGCCAATGCGGTCGTGATCCGTTGCCGTCATGCAGCCTGCCAGAAAGGTCAGCGTGCCCAGGGAACACACGAAAAGTTTCATGCCCGTAATCCAATGCCTGCCAAAAACACACCCCCGGTTTCGCAGGAAACCGGGGGCCATGCAATTTTCATGATTCCGGTGCGGCGGAACCTTGCGGATCAGCCCTTCTGGAAATCAAACGGTGCGTTCGACCATCATCTTCTTGATATGCGCAATCGCCTTGGCCGGGTTCAGGCCCTTGGGGCAGGTCTTGGCGCAGTTCATGATGGTGTGGCAGCGGTAGAGCTTGAACGGATCTTCCAGCTGGTCCAGACGCTCGCCCGTTGCCTCGTCGCGGCTGTCGATGATCCAGCGGTAGGCATGCAGAAGGGCCGCCGGCCCCAGGTAACGGTCGCCGTTCCACCAGTAGCTCGGGCAGGAGGTCGAGCAGCTGGCGCACATCACGCACTCATAAAGCCCGTCCAGCTTCTTGCGGTCCTCGATGGACTGCTTCCACTCCTTCGCGGGGCGGTTGGTCTTGGTCTCCAGCCACGGCATGATCGAGGCATGCTGAGCATAGAAATGCGTCAGGTCCGGGATCAGGTCCTTAACCACCGGCATATGCGGCAGCGGATAGATCGCCACATCGCCCTTGATCTCATCCATGCCGTAGATACAGGCCAGCGTGTTGATGCCGTCGATGTTCATCGCGCAGGAACCGCAGATCCCTTCGCGGCAGGAGCGGCGGAAGGTCAGGGTCGGGTCGATCTCGTTCTTGATCTTGATCAGCGCGTCCAGAACCATCGGGCCGCAGCTGTCCATATCGACGAAATAGGTGTCGACCTGCGGGTTTTTTCCGTCATCCGGGTTCCAGCGATAGATCTTGAATTTGCGCACATTGCTGGCGCCCTCCGGCTTGGGCCATGTCTTGCCGGTGGTGATCTTGGAGTTCTTCGGGAGGCTGAATTGAACCATTGTCTGTCTCCTTAGAACGTCCGCGCCTTGGGCGCGATTTTCTTGAGGCTGATGCCGCCTTCATCTTCAGTGGTCAGCGGGTCGACCACCACCGGGCGGTAGGACAGATCAACCTTGTTGCCCTCCACGCGGGAGACGGTGTGGACACGCCAGTTCTCGTCGTCGCGATCGGTGAAGTCCTCATGCGCATGCGCGCCGCGGCTTTCCTTGCGCGCCTCGGCGCCCACGATGGTGGCCAGCGCGTTCGGCATCAGGTTGGTCAGCTCCAGCGTTTCCATCAGGTCGGAGTTCCAGACCAGCGAGCGGTCGGTCACCTTCAGGTCATCCAGCTTGGCCGCAATCGCGGTCATCTTCTCGACGCCTTCCGCCATGGTCTTGGAGGTGCGGAACACCGCTGCGTCCGCCTGCATGCACTTCTGCATCTCCAGCCGCAGGTCCGCGGTCGGGATGCCGCCATTGGCGTTGCGCAGGTTGTCGAAGCGGTCGAACGCTTTGTCGACGGAGGCCTGGTTCAGCACCGGGTTTGCCGCATCGGCGTCCACAACCTTGCCCGCGCGAATGGCGGAGGCACGGCCAAAGACCACAAGGTCAATCAGCGAGTTGGAGCCAAGGCGGTTGGCGCCATGCACCGAGGCGCAGCCGGCCTCGCCCACGGCCATCAGGCCCGGCACCACAGCGGTCGGATCGTCCGCGGTCGGGTTCAGCACCTCGCCCCAGTAGTTGGTCGGAATGCCGCCCATGTTGTAATGCACGGTCGGCAGAACCGGGATCGGCTCCTTGGTCACATCCACGCCGGCAAAGATCTTGGCGCTTTCCGAGATGCCCGGCAGCCGCTCCGCCAGCGCTTCGGCCGGCAGGTGGGAGAGGTTCAGGTGGATATGGTCGCCCTCGGCGCCCACGCCGCGGCCCTCGCGGATCTCCATGGTCATGGAGCGCGAGACATAGTCGCGCGGCGCCAGATCCTTGTACTGGGGCGCATAGCGCTCCATGAAGCGTTCGCCTTCGGAGTTGGTCAGGTAGCCGCCCTCGCCCCGCGCACCCTCGGTGATCAGGCAGCCGGAGCCGTAGATGCCGGTCGGGTGGAACTGCACGAACTCCATGTCCTGCAGCGCCAGGCCTGCGCGCGCTACCATACCGCCACCGTCGCCGGTGCAGGTATGCGCCGAGGTAGCGGAGAAATAGGCGCGGCCGTAACCGCCGGTCGCCAGCACCACCATCTTGGCGTTGAAGACATGCATAGTGCCGTCGTCGAGCTTCCAGCAGACAACGCCCTGGCACTGCCCGTCGTCGGACATGATCAGGTCGATGGCGAAATACTCGATATAGAATTCCGCATTGTTCTTGAGCGACTGGCCATAAAGCGTGTGCAGGATCGCGTGGCCGGTCCGGTCAGCCGCCGCACAGGTGCGCTGCACCGCGGGGCCTTCGCCAAACTCGGTGGTGTGGCCGCCGAACGGGCGCTGATAGATCTTGCCTTCCTCGGTGCGCGAGAACGGCACGCCGTAATGCTCCAGCTCGTAGACCGCCTTGGGCGCCTCACGCGCCAGGTATTCCATGGCGTCGGTGTCGCCCAGCCAGTCGGAGCCCTTAACGGTGTCATACATGTGCCACTGCCAGCTGTCCGGGCCCATGTTGCCCAGGGACGCGGCAATGCCGCCCTGCGCCGCCACAGTGTGGGAGCGGGTCGGGAACACCTTGGTCACGCAGGCCGTGCGCAGGCCCTGTTCCGCCATGCCCAGCGTCGCGCGGAGGCCAGCCCCGCCGGCGCCAACCACGACCACGTCATATTCATGTGTTTCGTATTCGTAAGCAGCCATTGAAAAAGACCTCGGGGAGTTACAGGGCCAAGCGGATCAGCGCGTAGGCGCTGGTCGCGGCGACGGCATAGGACAGGCATTTGACCAGGATGATCGCCAGGCGGCCTTTAAAGCCGTGGACATAGTCCTCGATCATGATCTGGGCGCCGGATTTGAAGTGCATCATGCCAACCCAGATGGTCAGCACGGCCACCAGTGCCGGGAACGGGCGGGAGTAATAGGCAGTGATCTCCTCATAGGAGCCGCCCAGCGCCGGACCAAAGGTGAAAACAAACAGCGGCACCAGGATCAGCAGAGCGATGGAGCTCACCTGCATCGACCAGTGGTGGCTGGTTCCGGATTTTGCAGCGCCCATGCCAACGGCGCGTTTGCGGTCAGTCAGATATCGCATCGCGTGTGTCCCCAGCTTAGACGATGATAATGGTGAGTACGGTCAGAACCGCCGAGCCGATCACGACAATCCAGCCCAGTTTCTCGGCCTGCTCCAGATCCAGCATATAGCCGTTGTCCCAGATCAGGTGACGGATGCCGGCCAGCGTGTGATACCACAGGCCCAGCACCGACAGGGTCATCACCAGATCGCCGAACCAGCTGGTCAGCAGGCCGTTGGCAGTGGCGAAATATTCGGGCGAGGTTGCGGCCGCCAGGAACCACCAGGCGATCAGCAGCGCCGAGACGATCAGCGCGTTGCCTGTGATCCGCGTAAGGATCGACGTCACGGAGGTCAGCTGCGGGCGGTAGACCTGCAAATGCGGCGAAAGCGGGCGGTTGCCCCGATTGACATCGGCCATGTTGGCTCCTTTTCAGGTTGGCTGACGACGTTTTAGCCGATTTTTACGGCGTGTCACCCGACCGAACGGTTAAAAACAGCAGGTTTCCGTGCTGTTGGCGCTAAAACGTCACGTGTTGTGATCACAGCAAATATTTAGTGATCACAAAACGCCACATTGGAAATCTTTTGCAGAATCACAGCCCCTTCTGCAAATCACTGCAAAGCCGCTACGGTCTTGCCGCCCTGCTGCCGGGCCGCTGCCGTCTGCCGCGCCACCTCCCGCACCAGCTTCTTGCGGATGCGTGACGGGTAGTCGGCAAAGCTGGCAGCGGTGACCACAAACGCCCCCTCGCCGCGGATCACGTTCTCAAAGAAATAGGCGGTCAGGTCCGGCTCGCTCTGCTCGATGGCGATGGCGTTCACAGTCACCCCCAGCGCCGACAGCGCGCCATGCGCCTCGCGCGGCTCGACCCCTTCGTTGGAGAACCCGTCGCCGGAAATGTCGATCACCTTGCGCGTGCACTCCGGCACAGCGGCGAACTGCTCCACCGCCAGAAACAGCGCCTCGCCGACCGCGGTGGAGTAATTGCGCCAGGGCCGCGGCGCCTGTTCGATCCGCCGCGCCAGCGCTTCTACTTCGGCAAAGCTGCGCACCTGCGCCCAAGGCAGCGTCACCTCCTGGCGCGACTCGCCCGACCACTGCAGCAGCAGAACCTGGGCACGCGCTTTGACCAGCGCCTCAGAGACCACCCCGTCGCGCAGCCCCGCCGCCAAACCATCCATTTGAATGCGGTATTCTTCGGCATCAACGGAACCGGAGACATCCACCGCCAGCACCAATGCGAGATCGCAGGCCGCCGTGCGCAGCGGCCAGAGGGAGAGCATGGAGAAAACCAGAAGCTGCAAAACCCGCATGCCGCCAGCTTAAGCGGCAATTGCACCAAGGGTCATCACATTTCTGCCAGCCCCCCTGTTCATCTGGCTGAAAATATCCTGGGGGTGAGCAGGCGCAGCCTGCGAGGGGGCAAAGCCCCCTGCCCGGTTACTTCGGCATCAAGGCCCAGTAGTCGAGATCCAGCAGCACATCCGGCAGGTACTTGCCGTCTTCGCCCTTCAACTCGAAAGGCGCACCGCCCTTGGTCGCCACCAGCCGCAACCGGATCGCGCCGACCCCCGGCGCGTCTGTATCGGCCTTGTCCAGCACCTCCGACCAGGCCCGCACAGTGGTGCCCGACAGGCAGGGATTGGCATGCGCGCCGCCATTCAGGCCCACGATCATCTGCGCGTTGGCCAGCCCGTTGAAGCTCAGCGTGCGCGCCATCGAGATTACATGGCCGCCGTAAATCAGCCGGGTGCCATCGGGGCGCGCCGTCGTGTCGAAATGCACCTTGGCGGTGTTCTGCCACAGGCGCGTCGCCATCATGTGCTCGGCTTCCTCGATGGTGACGCCGTCCACATGGTCGATGGTCTCGCCCGCCTCGTAATCGCCCCAGCGGTGCGGCTCGCCGGCCAGGGTGAAATCGTAGTTCGTGAAATCCAGCCCGGCCGGGACCACCAGCTGCTCCGCCGGGATCACCTTGTTCAGCTCTGGGATCACCGTCTCCGGCGCCGGAGCCTCCAGGTCGCGTTTGCGCACCATCACCCAGCGCACGTATTCCATCACGCATTCATCGCGCTGGTTCAGCCCGCGGGTACGCACATAGACCACGCCCGACTTGCCGTTGGAGTTCTGCTTGAGCCCGATCACCTCGGACTCAGAGCGCAGCGTGTCACCGGGATAGACCGGCAGCAGCCAGCGCCCCTCGGCATAGCCGAGGTTCGCCAGCGCGTTCAAAGAGATGTCCGGCACCGTCTTGCCGAACACCACGTGGAAGGCCGCCAGGTCATCCAGCGGTGCCGAGGGCAGACCAGAGGCCCGGGCAAATTCATCCGAAGAATACAGCGCATGGCGCGCCGGATAGAGCGCATGGTACAGCGCCCGCTCACCGCCCGATACAGTGCGGGGCACTGCATGGCGGATCACTTCGCCGACGGTATAGTCTTCGAAAAACCGGCCCGGATTGGTCTTGGCCATCAGTGTTCTCCCAGTTTGGTCTCAGGGGTGTAGGTTCCGTCCACCTCTTTCACCACCGCCTGGCCGCAGCGCATGATCCCCTTGACGGGATCAAAGGCCTGGGTCGGGCTGCCGTGCAGCTCCCAGCCCTTGTTCAGCGCATCGGTCACCTTGTGGCAAAAGGCAGAGGTGTCGTCTTCGGACAAAAATCGGTACAGTTTCATGGCTTCCTCTCCTGCTCAGGGCCTATCCCGGAAACGGCGACGGCCCGATCAGCCCGTGGACGTAGCCAATCACCGCCAGCAGCACAATCGAGGCCAGGAAAAACATCCCGTCCTTGGCGAGCGTGCCCTTGGGCCCCGGCTGCCAGTCCGGCTCGGACCGGTTGATCACGATGACCTCAGCCACCGCCCAGGCCAGCAGCCCGCCGAACAGGATGATCGAGGCAAGATCGCCATTGACCAGCAAATGCGCCACCGCCCACAGCTTGAATCCTGCCAGCATCGGATGCCGCATGCCATTCAGCAGCGCGCCTTTCTTGGGCGCCGGGCTCATCATCCAGATGGCGATCAGCACCAGCAGGTTGTTGATATGCACCATGAAGGACGGCGGCGCCCACACATGGATGAATTCCATGCCGCGGTAGCCCAGCACCATCAGCACAATACCGGCAACCAGCACCAGCGCCACTACGCCGCGCCCGGCATTGCCCATAGAGGCGCGCATATCCGGCGCCAGCCGTTTGAACAGGTGGCCGCCCCACCACAGCAGAAGTCCCAGGATCAAAAGCGCCATATCAGCCCCTCTTAGATGTTAAGCTTGTTAACACCTATGCGGAAAGCGCGGCGATTGCATCCGCTTTTGCCAGGATCTCGCGCGCGGTCGCCACATGCAGGTTCTCGACTATCTTGCCATCGACCACGGCAACACCCTGCCCTGCGGCCTGCGCCTCGTCGAATGCGGCAATCTGGCGGCGGGAGGTGTCGATCTCGCGTTCGGTCGGGGCAAAGGCGGCATTGGCCACCTCCACCTGCGCCGGGTGGATCAGGGTCTTGCCGTCAAAGCCCATGTCGCGGCCCTGCGCGCATTCCGCGGCCAGCCCTTCGGCATCCTTGAAGGCGTTGTAAACACCATCGACGATCACCAGCCCCTCGGCCTTGGCCGCCAGCAGGCAAAGGCCCAGCCCTGCCATCATCGGCATCCGGTCGGGGCGGTAGCGGGTCTGCAGCTCCTTGGCGAGGTCATTGGTGCCCATTACCATGCCCTGCAGTTTGGGGTGCGCCGCGATGGCGGCGGCATTCAGCATGCCGCGGGGGGTCTCCATCATCGCCCACAGCGGGATGTCGCCAGTGATCTCTGCCAGCGCGTCCAGATCTTCCGGCGCGTTCACCTTGGGCAGCAGAATCGCGTCGCAATCCATTTTGGCCGCCGCGATGGCGTCCTCGCGGCCCCATTCGGTGTCCAGCCCGTTGATCCGCACGATCTTCATCCGCGCGCCAAAGCCGCCCGCCTCCAGCGCTTGCGCCAAGGTTGCGCGGGCATTGGGCTTTTCATCCACCGACACCGCGTCTTCCAGGTCAAAGATCACAGCATCCACCGGCAGGGTCTTGGCCTTCTCCAGCGCGCGCGGCTTGGAACCGGGAATATACAAAACCGAACGGTAAGGGCGCGCGCGCGGGTCCATGCAAGCTCTCCAAAAGTTATTTTATTGCGTAAAGCGGTACAGATTCGATTGTATACTTTCAAGTACAATTCCGCCGCAGCGCAGCGTAACTTTCCCCGCAATTGCAGCAAGCCTCTGATAACACGCGTGCTTTTCCGGCGCCCTCAGGGTTAACCACTTATCAGCACCTGACAGGCAAAGTTGAGGGTACCACGGCACAGGATCTCCGCCGCCCAATCAGGGCCGCCCCTGCTGCCCGCAGGCATGGGGCCTGCGACACGAATTGCGTCACACACCGGCCCGCTCAGGGATACGGGGGCTGCCGTCCGGCACCCTGCCCTGTCCGGCCGTTCCGGAAAGGGTAAAACGAGATGAAAAGGACAAAATTTGCACTGCCGGCCGTCCTGGCCGCCGTCACTCTGGCCACGGCCCCCGTCGCCGCGCAAAGCCGCAATTGCGCCCCCCGCGATGCGGTGGTGAAACGCCTGGCCGAGAAATACGGCGAAAGCCGCCAAAGCATCGGCATGGGCCAGCAAGGCATGGTGATGGAAACCTTTGCGTCGGACGAAACCGGCAGCTGGACCATTACCGTGACCACTCCCAACGGCATGACCTGCCTGGTGGCCTCCGGCCAGTCTTATGAAGTGCTCGCAGAAGCACTGCCAAAAGCAGACAGCGACGTCTGAGCAGTTATTGAGGCAGGTTTCCAGGCCGCGGTTACAGTGGCCGGGGACGCCACGGCGGGCTGCGCCTGAAGGGGGCTTCAGGCCAGCCCGTCCCAGATCAGCTTGCTGCCGGTCACCATCAGCAGCACATAGGTCAGCGCAAAGAACCAGCGCTCCGGGATGCTGTGATGCATCTTCACCCCCAGCCAGGCCCCGAGCAGCGCAAAGGGCGCCAGCATCAGATCCAGCATCAGCGTTTCACGTGTGAACAGCCCCAGCGCGGCATAGGGCACCGCCTTGGCAATGTTGATCGCCCAGAAAATCAGTACCGTGCTCGCCTGATACTCAGTCTTCCGTAACCTCAGGCTGAGGAGATAGACCGCCGCCGGCGGCCCGCCGGCATGGCTGACAAAACTGGTAAACCCCACTGCCAGCCCGGCAGCGAGACCTGCAAGGCGCGAAAGCGGCCGCGCCGCCACGGCCCGCAGCCCAAGCCGGGCGCGCAGCTGCCACAGCACGAACCCCACCGCCACCGCGCCGATCAGCACCCGCATCGCATCGGCATCCACCGAGGTGTAAAGCCACGCCCCCAGCGCCACCCCCGGCAGCCCGCCCGCGATCAGCAGCAGCGCAGCCCCCAGATTCCAGCGCCCCCAATAGGGTTTCAGCGTGGCCACGTCGATCAGCATCAACAGCGGCAACATCAGCGCCAGCGCCATTCCCGGCTCCAGCACCAGCGCCAGAATCGCCGCCGAAGCAAAGGCTGCGCCGGAACCGAAACCGCCCTTGGAGACGCCCGCAAAAACGACCGCAGGAATGGCAAAAACGAAAAACATCGCATCAAATGCCGCCATAGCCCGCCCCTGAAAGCCCTGAATTAAAGACCGTTTAGCGGTATCACCTCGGCATACGCAAGTATACCGCACCCTATGCCGCAGCGCAGAACCCTTGCACGGCCCGGGTTTACGCCGTAGGCATCAGGAAATTTCAACCGGACCGGAGACATTTACCAATGGCACGACCCAAAATCGCCCTCATCGGCGCAGGTCAGATCGGCGGCACCCTCGCGCACCTCGCAGCCCTCAAGGAACTGGGCGACGTTGTTCTTTTCGACATCGCCGAAGGCACCCCCGAAGGCAAAGCGCTGGACATCGCGGAATCCGGTCCGTCCGAGGGCTTCGATGCCTCGCTGAAGGGCACTCAGTCCTATGAGGACATCGCAGGCGCCGACGTCTGCATCGTGACCGCCGGCGTGCCGCGCAAGCCGGGCATGAGCCGCGACGACCTGCTGGGCATCAACCTCAAGGTGATGAAATCCGTGGGTGAAGGCATCCGCGACCACGCGCCGGACGCTTTCGTGATCTGCATCACCAACCCGCTGGACGCGATGGTCTGGGCCCTGCGCGAGTTCTCCGGCCTGCCCCACAACAAGGTTTGCGGCATGGCCGGCGTGCTGGACTCCGCCCGCTTCCGCCACTTCCTGGCCGAGGAATTCGGCGTCTCCATGAAAGACGTCACCGCATTTGTGCTGGGCGGCCACGGCGACACCATGGTGCCGTCGGTGCGCTACTCCACCGTGGCCGGCATCCCGCTGCCCGACCTGGTCAAGATGGGCTGGACCACCCAAGACAAGCTCGACGCCATCGTGCAGCGCACCCGTGACGGCGGCGCGGAAATCGTCGGCCTGCTGAAAACCGGCTCCGCCTTCTATGCGCCGGCGACCTCGGCGATCGAAATGGCCGAAGCCTACCTGAAGGACCAGAAGCGCGTGCTGCCCTGCGCCGCCTATTGCACAGGTGAGATCGGCGTCAGCGACATGTATGTGGGCGTGCCCACCGTGATCGGCGCCGGCGGCATCGAGAAGATCGTCGACATCCAGCTGACCGAAGAAGAGCAGACCATGTTCGACAACTCGGTCAACGCGGTGAAAGGCCTGGTCGAGGCCTGCAAGGGCATCGACAGCTCCCTGGCCTAAGCATAGCATCGAGCGACAGCTCAAAGGGCCCGCATCTGGCGGGCCCTTTTCTTTTGCCGCAGCGTCCCGGTCCGGCGGCTGACGCTTTTGGCCTATGATGCGGCGGCGGCGGCCTTCCGGCCACGGCTCGAATCACCGCCGTTAAGCCTCCGGTAAATTGTGATCACACCCTCAAAACCTGTGATCACAAAACCTGAAAATCTTCACCATTTCCCCGTCTCCCGTCAAATAAGCCTTTAACACTTGGCTTTAACACGGCCTATTGAACAGCAGACAATTGCAGCCAGACGGGACAGTTTCAGATGAACATCCACGAATATCAGGCCAAAGCCCTTCTTCGCAGCTACGGCGCACCGGTGTCCGACGGACGCGTGGTGCTGCGGGCCGAAGAAGCCAAAACCGCCGCCGGTGAGCTCGACGGCCCCCTGTGGGTCGTGAAGGCACAGATCCACGCAGGCGGCCGCGGCAAGGGCTCCTTCAAGGAAGCCGATGCCGGCGAAAAAGGCGGCGTGCGCCTGACCAAATCGGTGGAAGAAGCTGCCGAAGAAGCCAAGAAGATGCTGGGCCGCACCCTGGTCACGCATCAGACCGGCCCGGCGGGCAAGCAGGTGAACCGCATCTACATCGAGGCCGGCTCCGGCATCGAGCGGGAACTGTACTTGGCGCTGCTGGTCGACCGCCAGACCTCGCGCATCTCCTTTGTCTGCTCCACCGAGGGCGGCATGGACATCGAGGAAGTGGCCGCCGCCACCCCGGAAAAGATCCTGTCCTTCTCCGTTGACCCGGCCACCGGCTACCAGGCCTACCACGGCCGCCGCATCGCGTTCTCGCTGGGTCTCGAAGGCCAGCAGGTCAAGCAGTGCGTCAAGCTGATGGGCCAGCTCTACAAAGCCTTCGTCGAGAAGGACATGGAGATGCTGGAGATCAACCCGCTGATCGTCAGCGACGACGGCAACCTCAAGGTGCTGGACGCCAAGGTCGGCTTTGACGGCAACGCGGTCTACCGCCATTCCGACGTAGCCGAGCTGCGCGACACCACCGAAGAAGACCCGAAAGAGCTGGAAGCCTCCAAGTACGACCTGAACTACATCGCGCTGGACGGTGAGATCGGCTGCATGGTGAACGGCGCGGGCCTGGCGATGGCGACCATGGACATCATCAAGCTGTATGGTGCCGAGCCTGCCAACTTCCTCGACGTGGGCGGCGGCGCCACCAAGGAAAAGGTGACCGAAGCGTTCAAGATCATCACCTCCGACGAAAACGTCAAAGGCATCCTGGTCAACATCTTCGGCGGCATCATGCGTTGCGATGTGATCGCCGAGGGCGTGGTTGCCGCGGTCAAGGAAGTCGGCCTGAAGGTACCGCTGGTGGTCCGCCTTGAAGGCACCAACGTCGAGAAAGGCAAGGAGATCATCAACACCTCCGGCCTCGACGTGATCGCCGCCGACGACCTCAAGGACGGCGCCGAGAAGATCGTGAAGGCGGTTAAGGGCTAAGGGCCAGATCCGGTGAAGGCGGCTGTCTACCTCATAGGCTTGCAGCAGGCCACGGGCCGGGCGGAGCTGATGCAGCGCGAGCTGGATCGGGCCGGGCTCTCGGCTGTGCGCATTGACGCGGTGGACAGCACCCAAGTCAGCCGCGAAGAGATGCTGCAGCAGTGCCGGCCTGAGGGCAACTGGGGCTACTTCCAGACCAAGGATATGGCCTGCACCCTGAGCCATGCCAAGGCCTGGGAGGCGTTCCTGGCGTCAGACGCCGATGTGGCGCTGATCCTGGAGGATGACGTCTTCCTGTCGCCCGATACCGGCGCCTGGCTGGCGGATCTCTCCTGGTGGCCGCAGGATGCCGGCATCGTCAAGTTCGAGCGCTGGCGCAGCCGCAAGCTGCAGGTGGCGCTTGGCAAGGACGGCTTCACCCATCTGGGCCGCGAGGTGCGCCAGCTGCTGTCCCGCCACGCAGGCGGTGCGGCCTATGTGATCTCCCGCCGGGCGGCGCAGCACCTGCTGGACAGCCGCCCGTTCGAAATCACGCTGGACAACCTTCTGTTCAACTTTGACGCCTCGCTGCCTGCGCGCGGCATCAAGGTTTATCAGGTCCAGCCGGCGCTCGCCGAGCAGGGCAACGAGGCCCCGGACGAGCACGCCATCGGCCCGGCGCGCCACCGGCCCAAGGGCTGGCCGCTGGTCCGCCAGAAATTCCGGCGCGGGATTTACGAGTTCCGCGGTGGCTTCCGAATACTTCCCAGTGTGGTCTTGGGGCGGGCCACTCTCGAAAAAATCCGCTTCGACGGCCGTTCTCTGGCCACCCCGCAGACCCAACACACACATACCGCTTGAAGGAACCAAAAACATGGCAGTCCTCATCGACGAAAACACCAAGGTCATCTGTCAGGGCTTCACCGGCTCGCAGGGCACTTTCCACTCCGAACAGGCCATCGCCTACGGCACCAAGATGGTCGGCGGCGTGACCCCCGGCAAAGGCGGCCAGACCCACCTGAACCTGCCGGTCTTCAACTCCGTGCATGAAGCCAAGGCCAAGACCGAGGCCAACGCCTCCGTCATCTACGTGCCGCCGCCGTTCGCCGCGGATTCGATCCTGGAAGCGATCGACGCCGAAATGGAAGTGATCGTGGCGATCACCGAGGGCATCCCGGTTCTCGACATGATGAAGGTGAAGCGCGCGCTGGAGAACTCCAAGTCGGTGCTGATCGGCCCCAACTGCCCCGGCGTGATTACGCCCGACGCCTGCAAGATCGGCATCATGCCCGGCCACATCCACAAGCGCGGCACCGTCGGGGTTGTATCGCGCTCCGGCACCCTGACCTACGAGGCCGTGAAACAGACAACCGACGTTGGCCTGGGCCAGTCCACCTGCGTGGGCATCGGCGGCGACCCGATCAAGGGCACCGAACATATCGACGTGCTGGAATGGTTCCTGGCCGATGACGAGACCGAGAGCATCATCATGATCGGCGAAATCGGCGGCTCTGCCGAAGAAGAAGCCGCGCAGTTCCTGGCCGATGAAGCCAAGAAGGGCCGCAAGAAGCCGGTTGCAGGCTTCATCGCCGGGCGCACCGCCCCTCCGGGCCGCCGCATGGGCCACGCGGGCGCGATCGTCGCCGGCGGCAAGGGCGGCGCCGAGGACAAGATCGAAGCGATGAAATCCGCAGGCATCGTGGTCGCCGAAAGCCCGGCCGGCCTTGGCGAAGCGGTTCTGAAAGCGATCGGCAAGTAATGCCTCTTTCCGCTTTGCATACCACAAAGCGGACAATGCCCGGCGGCCTCCGCCGGGCATCCCCTCCTGCCAGGGCAGCACATATAATTAAGGACCTCGCCGCCAATCCGGTGCGCCCCACCGGATTGGCCGCAAGGTTCTGCGGCACATTCATCCAATTGAAACTCCTGCGCACCACCCTGCCGGGAGTGGCCTAAGGCCAGAACAAATACGGTCCCAACCCGCAAGAGGCACCAAAATGACCGAACAAAGCCCCAACGACCTCTTCCGCGCCTCCTCCTTCATGCAGGGGCACAATGCGGAGTATCTGGAGCAGCTCTATGCCCAGTACGCCAATGACCCGAACGCGGTGGATGCCGCCTGGGCGGAGTTCTTCCGCCAGATGGGCGATGCCGAGCTCGACGTGAAGGCCGAGGCCTCCGGCCCTTCCTGGGCGCGCAATGACTGGCCGCCGATGCCCGCCGATGACCTGACAGGCGCGCTGACCGGCGACTGGCCCGCCCCGGCTGAGGCCAAGGCGGCAGGCAAGAAGATCAAGGAAAAGGCCGCCGCCAAGGGCGTTGAACTGACCGACGATCAGGTGCAGCGCGCGGTGCTGGACTCGATCCGCGCCCTGATGCTGATCCGCGCCTACCGGATCCGCGGCCACCTGGCGGCGGACCTCGACCCGCTGGGCATGCGTGCCGCCACCCCGCACCCTGAGCTGGACCCCAAGACCTACGGCTTCACCGGCGGCGACATGGACCGGCCGATCTTCATCGACAATGTGCTGGGCCTGCAGGTCGCGACCATGCGCCAGATCGTCGACATCGTGAAGCGTACCTATTGCGGCACCTTTGCGCTGCAGTACATGCACATTTCCGACCCTGAGCAATCCGCGTGGCTGAAAGAGCGGATCGAGGGCTATGACAAGGAAATCACCTTCACCCGCGAGGGCCGCAAGGCGATCCTCAACAAGATGGTCGAGGCCGAGGGCTTCGAGAAATTCCTGCACGTCAAATACACCGGCACCAAGCGTTTCGGCCTTGATGGCGGTGAAAGCCTGATCCCGGCGATGGAACAGATCATCAAGCGCGGCGGCGCGCTGGGTGTGAAGGACATCGTAATCGGCATGCCGCACCGCGGCCGCCTCAACATCCTCGCCAACGTGATGCAGAAGCCCTACCGGGCGATCTTCAACGAATTCCAGGGCGGCAGCTTCAAGCCCGAGGACGTGGACGGCTCCGGCGACGTGAAATACCACCTCGGCGCCTCCTCCGACCGCGAGTTCGACGGCAACAGTGTGCACCTTTCGCTGACCGCCAACCCCTCCCACCTGGAAGCCGTGAACCCGGTGGTTCTGGGCAAGGTCCGCGCCAAGCAGGACCAGTTGGGCGACGGCGAGCGCACCCAGGTGCTGCCGATCCTGCTGCACGGCGACGCCGCCTTTGCGGGCCAGGGCGTGGTGGCGGAATGCTTTGCGCTGTCGGGCCTGCGCGGCCACCGCACCGGCGGCACCATGCATATCGTGGTGAACAACCAGATCGGCTTCACCACCGCGCCGCATTTCTCGCGCTCCTCCCCCTACCCCACCGACAACGCGCTGGTGGTTGAGGCGCCCATCTTCCACGTGAACGGCGACGACCCGGAAGCGGTGGTGCACGCCGCCAAGGTGGCGACCGAGTTCCGCCAGAAGTTCCACAAGGACGTGGTCATCGACATCTTCTGCTACCGCCGCTTCGGTCACAACGAAGGCGACGAGCCGATGTTCACCAACCCCTTGATGTACAAGAAGATCAAGGGCCACAAGACCACCCTCACCCTCTACACCGACCGGCTGGTCAAGGACGGTCTGATCCCCGAGGGCGAGATCGAGGACATGAAGGCCGCCTTCCAGGCGCATCTGAATGAGGAATTCGAAGCCGGCAAGGACTACAAGCCCAACAAGGCCGACTGGCTGGACGGGCGCTGGTCGCATCTCGACAAGAAGGACGCCGACTACCAGCGCGGCCGCACCGCGATCGAGCCTGAGACACTGTCCGAAATCGGCAAAGCGCTGAGCCAGGTGCCGGAGGGCTTCCCGCAGCACCGCACCGTCGGCCGCTTCCTGGACGCGCGCGGCAAAATGTTCGCGAACGGCGAAGGTTTCGACTGGGCCACCGGCGAAGCGCTCGCGTTCGGTTCACTGATGCTGGAAGGCTACCCGGTGCGCCTGGCAGGCCAGGACGCCACCCGCGGCACCTTCTCGCAGCGCCATTCCGGCATCGTCAACCAGGAGACCGAGGAGCGCTACTACCCGCTCAACAACATCCGCGCGGGCCAGTCCCAGTACGAGGTGATCGACTCCGCACTGTCGGAATACGCGGTTCTGGGCTTTGAATACGGCTACTCGCTGGCGGAACCCAACGCGCTGACGCTCTGGGAAGCCCAGTTCGGCGACTTCGCCAACGGCGCCCAGATCATGTTCGACCAGTTCATCTCCTCCGGTGAGTCGAAGTGGCTGCGCATGTCCGGCCTGGTCTGCCTGCTGCCGCACGGCTTTGAGGGCCAGGGGCCGGAGCACTCCTCCGCCCGCCTGGAACGCTTCCTGCAGATGTGCGGCCAGGACAACTGGATCGTGGCCAACTGCACCACGCCGGCGAACTACTTCCACATCCTGCGCCGCCAGCTGCACCGCACCTTCCGCAAGCCGCTGGTTCTGATGACGCCGAAATCGCTTCTGCGCCACAAGCTGGCGGTCAGCAGCGCCGAGGATTTCACCACCGGTTCCAGCTTCCACCGGGTGCTGTGGGATGACGCCCAGAAAGGCAACTCGGACACCCAGCTGGTCGCCGACGACAAGATCAAACGCGTCGTCATGTGCTCGGGCAAGGTCTACTACGACCTGCTGGAAGAACGCGACGCCCGCGGCATCGACGATGTCTACCTGATGCGGGTGGAGCAGTTCTATCCGTTCCCGGCGATCTCGATGGTGAAGGAGCTGGAACGCTTCAAGCAGGCGGAAATGGTCTGGTGCCAGGAAGAGCCCAAGAACCAGGGCGCCTGGACCTTCATCGAGCCCAACATCGAATGGGTGCTGACCCGGATCGGCGCCAAGCACACCCGGCCGCTCTATGCAGGCCGCGCCACCTCGGCCTCGCCCGCAACCGGCCTGGCCAGCGAACACAAAGCCCAACAAGCAGCCCTCGTGAACGAAGCGCTGAGCATCTGAGGATAAAGAGACATGACAACCGAAGTCCGCGTACCCACCCTGGGCGAATCCGTGACCGAGGCCACCGTGGCCACCTGGTTCAAGAAACCCGGCGACGCCGTCAATGCCGATGAAATGCTCTGCGAGCTGGAAACCGACAAGGTGACCGTTGAGGTGCCCTCGCCCGCGGCCGGCACCCTGGGCGAGATCGTCGCCGGTGAAGGCGAAACCGTCGGCGTCGATGCGCTGCTGGCCACCCTGACCGAGGCCAACGGCGCCGCCGCGGCCCCGGCCGCGCCTGCAAGCAAACCGTCGGAGGCACCGGCCCAGGCCGATGCGTCCTCCGGCGGCGGCAGCGCCCCGGTGCCGGTCATGGTTCCCGCGCTTGGCGAGTCCGTTTCCGAGGCCACCGTCTCCTCCTGGTTCAAGAAGGTGGGCGACAGCGTCGCGCAGGACGAGATGCTGTGCGAGCTGGAAACCGACAAGGTGTCCGTCGAGGTGCCCGCGCCTGCAGCCGGCGTGCTGACCGAAATCCTGGCCGAGGAAGGCGCGACCGTGAACGCCGGCGGCAAGCTGGCCGTCATGTCGTCGGGTGAAGCTGCGGCAGCAGGCGGCACGGATGCCGGACCCGCCGCAGAAGCTGCCAGCGGCACCTATACCGGCCCTGGCGCAGGCGTCAAAAACGCCCCCTCGGCGGAAAAGGCGATGGCAGAAGCCGGCATCGACGCCAGCCAGGTCAAGGGAACCGGGCGCGACGGGCGCATCATGAAGGAAGACGTCGCGGCCGCCCTCGCCGCCGCCAAGTCCGCACCGGCGTCTGCCCCGGCACCGGCCCAGGTGCGCGGCCCTGTCACTGCAGACGACGCCGCGCGCGAGGAACGGGTCAAGATGACCCGCCTGCGCCAGACTATCGCCAAGCGCCTGAAGGACGCCCAGAACACCGCCGCGATCCTGACCACCTACAACGAGGTGGACATGACCGAGGTGATGGCGCTGCGCAATCAGTACAAGGACCAGTTCGAGAAGAAGCACGGCGTCCGCCTTGGCTTTATGTCGTTCTTCACCAAGGCCTGCTGCCACGCGCTGAAGGAAGTGCCGGAAGTCAACGCCGAGATCGACGGCACCGACATCGTCTACAAGAACTTCGTGCACATGGGCGTCGCCGCGGGCACCCCGCAGGGCCTGGTGGTGCCGGTGATCCGCGACGCCGACCGTATGTCCTTTGCCGAGATCGAAAAGGCGATCTCCGAGAAGGGCAAGCGCGCCCGTGACGGCAAGCTCAGCATGGCGGAGATGCAGGGCGGCACCTTCACCATCTCCAACGGCGGCGTCTACGGCTCGCTGATGTCCTCGCCGATCCTGAACCCGCCGCAATCCGGCATCCTCGGCATGCACAAGATCCAGGACCGCCCGATGGTTGTGAACGGCGAGATCAAGATCCGCCCGATGATGTATCTGGCGCTGAGCTATGACCACCGCATCGTTGACGGCAAAGGCGCCGTGACCTTCCTGGTCCGCGTCAAGGAAGCCCTCGAGGACCCGCGGCGTCTTCTGATGGATCTGTAAACCTTTGAGGGGAAAGCCTAGCCAGCCCTACAAAATCAGCGCGCCCAAGATTGGTGAAAGACCCAGCTTTTGGGCGCGCTGGTGCGGTATTAAATGCCCCGATTGCGGACGCATTCAATCAACACTGGCTATGATGCGGACAAACCCTTGGAGGGGTGTGAATAAGACCGATTTTCACCTTTGTGGAACCTGCGGCACACACCTCTATCTGACCGGAAAATCCCGCCATTGGCGTTTCTTCCTAGTAGTCGTGCCCATTTTTTTCTCTGTAATGGTGCTCACCTCAATCGCATTTAGCTGGTTGGGCTGGGTGACAACTGAAGGCCCGAAAAAAGGTGCACCAACTTTCGGTGCCTTGCCTTTGATGATGATAACGATTTTCAGCGTGATAAGTGCCATCAACGGTCGCCGGGAAGAGGTCAAGAGCGTCAAACTTGAAGATGGCCAATTCCAATGACCCTCCCGCTCTCGGGCCTCGTCTGCCTCTCGATCCTCGCCCTGATCCACGTGAGCTGCGACAGCTTCCTGCTGAAGCTGTCCGTGGGCAATGCCTGGACCGCAGGCCCGCGCGACACCGCTGTCAGCCGCAGCGCGCTGGCGGGCCGGGCCCGGCGCGCCTTCACCAATTTCCTGGAAACCGCCCCGGTCTTCATCTGCCTGGCGCTGGTCGCGAAACTGGCTGGCCTGCACAGCGCGCTAATCACCGGCGGCATCTGCACTTACCTCGCCGGCCGCGCCTTCTACCTGCCCGCCTACCTCAGCGGAGTGCACTACCTGCGCACCGCAATCTGGCTCATCGCCACCAGAGGCCTTGCCGCGATGCTCGCGGGGGTGCTCCTCGCATGAGCTTTCACCTTTGCAAAAATACTCCGGGGGAGGCCCGCCAGGGCCGGGGGCAGCGCCCCCAGTCCGCAAACCTTGCCACTGGCTCCACCTTTATTGAGTGGTATCAAAGCGCTCTCCAGCCAATCCGGGGCATCCTGCCTCCATCAAGAATAAAGGAGTAACACCGATGGCAACCCATGTACTCTGGCAGGCCGATGTGGCCGATTTCGAGGCCTGGCTCACCGTGTTCCGGCAGGACAAGCGCAACCGTCAGGCCTCGGGCATCACCGACATGAATGTCTGGAGCGATCCGGACCGAAAGAACCATGCCGTGGCGCTGTTCGCGATCACAGATCTGGAGAAGGCCCGCGCCTTCTTCGGCTCGGAAGAATTGGCAATGCACCTTGAACGCGACGGGGTCACCAATATCTCGATCAAAATGCTGACCCCTGTTTGATCACACATTAACTATCCCCAAGCACGCACTCCGACAAAAACGGAGCCGGGGCCAAAAGAGGAAACCGACTTATGTCCCAATATGACGTCATCGTAATCGGCGCCGGCCCCGGCGGCTATGTCTGCGCCATCCGCTGCGCCCAGCTGGGCCTGAAAACAGCGGTGGTCGAAGGCCGCGAGACCCTTGGCGGCACCTGCCTGAACGTGGGCTGCATCCCCTCCAAGGCGCTGCTGCACTCAACCCACCTGCTGCATGAGGCAGAGCACAACTTTGCCCATATGGGCCTCAAGGGCAAATCGCCGTCGGTCGATTGGGACCAGATGAAGGCCTACAAGGACGAGGTCATCGGCCAGAACACCGGCGGCATCGAATTCCTGTTCAAGAAGAACAAGATCGACTGGATCAAGGGCTGGGCCTCGATCCCCGCGGCGGGCAAGGTGCAGGTCGGCGACGACGTGCATGAGGCCAAGAACATCGTGATCGCTTCCGGCTCGGTTCCTGCTTCCATTCCGGGTGTGGAAATCGACGAGAAGATCGTGGTCTCCTCCACCGGCGCGCTGGAACTGCCGAAGATCCCCAAAAAACTGGCGGTGATCGGCGCCGGCGTGATCGGACTGGAGCTGGGCTCTGTATACGCCCGTCTCGGCTCCGAGGTGACCGTGGTGGAATACATGGATGCTGTCTGCCCCGGCATGGACAAGGACGTGCAGCGCTCCTTCAAGCGGATCCTGGAGAAACAGGGCCTCAACATCATCCTGGGCGCCGCCGTTCAGGGGGTGGAAACCTCCAAAACCAAAGCCAAGGTGAAATACCAGCCCAAGAAGGGCGGCGACGAGGTCACGCTGGACGCCGATGTGGTGCTGGTCGCCACGGGCCGCAAACCCTACTCCGAAGGCCTGGGGCTGGACGATCTGGGCATCAAGATGACCGAACGCGGCCAGATCGCTACTGACGACCATTGGGCCACCAACATCAAGGGCATCTATGCCATCGGCGACGTGATCGAAGGCCCGATGCTGGCCCACAAGGCCGAGGATGAGGGCATGGCGGTTGCCGAGGTGATCGCGGGCAAGCACGGCCATGTGAACTATGGAGTCATTCCGGGCGTTGTTTACACCACGCCGGAAGTGGCCACCGTGGGCGCGACCGAGGATGCGCTGAAGGCCGAGGGCAAGAAGATCAAGGTCGGCAAGTTCATGTTCATGGGCAACGCCCGCGCCAAGGCGGTGCACCAGGCCGAGGGCGGCTTCGTCAAGATCATCGCCGACAAGGAAACCGACCGCATCCTCGGTGCCGCGATCATCGGCCCGGCGGCGGGCGACCTGATCCACGAGCTGTGCGTGGCGATGGAGTTCGGCGCTTCGGCCGAAGACGTGGCGCTGACCTGCCACGCGCATCCGACCTACTCGGAAGCCGTGCGCGAGGCCGCGCTGGCCTGCGGCGACGGGCCGATCCACAGCTGAGCCGGGCAGGATTGAAAACACCGGAGGGCAGCTCGCCGCAGCTGCCCTTTTTCATTTGGCAAGCTGCGCCTTTGCCTCTTTACTGCTCCTGGATTTCAACCCGCCGGAGGCACTGCCATGGCCGTTTCACTGCAAGTCATCTACCCCGTCACAGAGGGCACCAAGTTCGATCACGCCTATTATGCGGACACCCACTTCCAGATCGTCGAGAAGCACATGGGGCCGCATATTCAGACGATTGTGGTCACGAAAGGGCTGGCAGGAGGACCGGATACCCCGGCACCCTATTACGCCATTGCCACGATGACCTTTGCCGACCAGGCCGCCATGGACGCCGCGATGAAGGCCGCAGGCCCCGCGCTGGAGGACATCCCGAACTTCACCGATGTGAAGCCCCAGATGCTGATTGGCGAGGTCATCAGCTGACAGGCCGCTCACCGGCAGCGCAACAGGCAGCCAGGGGGCGCAGCCTCGCTGGCTGCAAATTTCTTCAAAGAATTTTGCCAAGGACGTTCGAACGTCCTAGAGCGCCCCGCACCCTGCTCACCACATGGTTTTAGCAGCCCGCGCGCTCCAGCTTTGATCGTACTCAGCCCCGCCTTCCTCGCCAGCCGTCTGTTCGGCCAGGATCTCGCCCATGGTCGGCAGGCCGGCGCTTTCGTCGGTGCCGCTCCAGGTGCCCGCCCGCAGCAGGGCACGGGCGCATTGAGAATAAATCTCACCGATCGAGATCACGATCACCGTGGCGGGCAGCTTGCCGTTCTTCCCGAAACGCGCCCGCAAGTCCGGGTCGGCGGTCAGCCGGGCGGAACCATTGACCCGCACCACGTTGTTCGATCCCGGCACCAGGAACATCAGCGAAACGCGCCCGTCGCGCACGATGTTGCGCAAGCTGTCCAGCCGGTTGTTGCCGCGCCAGTCAGGCAGCGCGAGGGTGCCCGGATCCAGCTCCTGCACCACCGGGCCGTCATCGCCGCGCGGGCTGTCGTCGGTTCCTTCCGGGCCGACGGTCGCCAGCATGCACAGTTTCGACGCCATGACCCATTTGCGGTAAAGCGGCGTCATCTGCCGCGCCACCTTACGTAAAGAAGGCGCTCCCGGTTCCCCGTAAAGCGCCTCCAGATCTTCAATGCTGCTGAGGTATTGCATCCGGTTCAAACCCCGCTTCTCTCATCAATTCGTCCGAGCGCTGTTCCACCCGGTTTTCCAGCTGCGCCATAAAGTCTTCCCGGTCCATTCCCGGCTGCATCGGGTCGAGGAACTCCACCACTGCCAGGCCCGGCTTGCGGTAAATCCCGGTACGCGGCCAGAACACGCCGACATTGGTGGCAGCCGGGACGCAGGGCTGGTCCAGGCCCTCGTACAGCACCGCGGTGCCGATCTTGTAGGGTTTGCGGGCGCCCGGCGCCACACGGGTGCCCTGGGAATAGATGATCAGCTGGCCCGGCACGTGGCTTTGCAGCGCCACGTCCTTGACCATCTTGGCAATCGCTGCGCCGCGTTTGCCGCGGTTCACCGGCACGCAGCCCAGACGCTTGGCATAGACGCCAATTACAGGCGTCCACATCAGCTCGCGCTTCATGATGAAACGGGCGGACGGCACCGCATTGAAGATGATCAGGATGTCCAGAAAGCTCTGGTGCTTGGCCGCGACGATCACCTCGCCGGTTGGCACCTGGCCGCGCACCTCGGTGCGGATGCCAACCATCCAGCGGGCAGTCCACAGCGCCCAGCGGGCAAAGCTCTTGCAGGCCGTGCGGGCACCCCTCGGCGAAGCCATCGCCCAAGGTGCGAACACGATGCCCAGCACCAGCATCGCCAGATACATCTGCACTATGAACACAAAGGAGCGCAACCATTGGAACGGGTTCTTCAAGACAGTTCTCCCAAACGTTTGGTGGCGGCGCGGGTGGTGGCGGCAAAGGCCACCAGCGCGCCCAGCGGCGGGATCAGGAGCGGCACCAGCCAGCCCCAGCCCTGAAAGCCAAGACCGGTGAGGAATCCGCCCTCATCCGAGGCTTCCGGCATCAGCCAGACCCCGATCATGCCCAAGGCCACCCCCGCTGCGGCGCCGGTCAGCGCCCGCAGGGTAAAGCGGCGGATGAAGGCCTGGGCGATATAGCTGTCCAGCGCCCCGACCAGGCGCAGCACCTCGATCACCTGCGCATTGGCGGCCAGTGCCGCATTGGCGGCCAGGGTGATCATCGCCGCCGTTGCGCCGCCGATCAGCAGGATCGACACCCAGGCCAGCCGGCGCAGCGAGCGTGCAGCATCCACCAGCGGCTCGCGCCAGCGGGTGTGATCGTCCAGCACCGCGCCGGGCACCTCGGCCTGCAGCCGCAGCCGCAGCCCCTGGGCGTCATAACCGGGATCATCCGCGGTCACCTCGATCAGCTGCGGCAGCGGCAGGCTGCCCGCTGGCAGGCTGGAGCCGAACCAGGGCGCCAGCAGCGCCGCCTGCTCCTCGCCGGTGAGCGCCCGCGCGGTGGCCACCCCCGGCGTCTGGCGCAGGATCTCCAGCGCCGCCTCGGTCTGTGCCGCGCGCTGCTCTGCCGGCGCGTTGATGCGCAGCGTGGCCGCGCGCGCCAGCTCCGACGCCCAGCGGTCGGCCAGGCGGCCCGAGGCCATTGACAGGGCCAGCGCAAACACCGCCAGGAACGCCATAGCACCTGCGACGAACACCGTCAGCTGCGCGGTAAAGCCGGTCGGCGGCACCACCCGGTTGGCCTGGGTGTCGCCCAGGATCAGCTTGCTCAGCTTACTGTCGGTCATAGATCCGCCCCCGCCAGCTGCAATTGCCGGTTGGAGATCCGCAGCACCCGCGCCTGCACCTGGTTCTTGGCGGCACGGATCAGCGACAGGTCGTGGGTGGCGACCAGGATCGTCTTGCCCATCCGGTTCAGCTCGACCAGGAGCTGCAGCAAGCGCTGCGACATTTCCCAGTCGACGTTGCCGGTGGGCTCATCGGCGATGATCACATCCGGCGACAGGATCACCGACCGCGCCAGCGCCGCCCGCTGGCGTTCACCGCCCGACAGCTCCGGCGGCAGCGCATGGGCGCGTTCCGACAGGCCGACCCAGCTCAGAAGCTCGCTCAGGTTGGCCTCCTCGTGGTTCAGCTCGCGGCCCGAGACCAGCAGCGGCAGGGCGATGTTCTCGATCACAGGCAGGTGGTCCAGAAACCGGCAGTCCTGATGCACTACGCCGACGCGGCGGCGCAGATAAGCCATCTGGTCGCGGTCCAGACCGTGCACATCCATATTGAACGCGCGCACCCGGCCCGAGGTCGGGGTCAGCGCGCCGTAGCAGAGTTTCAGCAGCGTGGTCTTGCCCGCCCCGGACGGCCCGGTCAGAAAATGGAAGGAGCCCGGCGCCAGCTGCACCGACACGGCATCCAGCAGCTCGCCGCCGCCGTAGTTGTAGCCCACATTTTCCAGCTCAATCACTGCCGCCCCCTGAATGCGCCTCAAACTTGCGCCCCGGTATTTTGCTCCGGTGTTTTGCCCCAAGGGGGCCGCAGTTTCAATGGGGGCTCTGTTGCCCGGAAGCCGCCGCCGCCTCAAGGTCCGGCCAGCAGCGGCAATTGCCACTTTCGCCAGCAGCGGGGGATGCATATAATCCCTTAAAAAACAACCTGCCGGAAGATGCACGGCAGGATGGTGCCGAGGAGAGCATGATGCGCCTGACCTGCCCGAATTGCGCAGCCGAATATGAAGTGCCGGAGGATGTGATCCCAGCCGAAGGGCGGGATGTGCAATGTTCCAACTGCGGCCAGACCTGGTTCCAGACAGCCGCCGGCAGCGCGGCGGCAGAAACACCGGCGCATGATTTTCCGGAGGACAGCGCGTCTCAGGCACCAGAGGAGGCCGCGGCGGCCGCGGCGGCGGAAGTCCCGGAGCCGGACAGCCCGCCAAGTGCCCCTGATGCTGCCGCAGATCATGCCCGGCAGGCGATGCCGGAAACCGATGCCGCGGGCCACGGCGCGGAAGATGACATCGAAGAAGCTTCCGAAGACGTTTTTGCTGAGGCCGAGGAGGACGTTCCGGCAGCGCGTTCCGAAGACACTCCGGCTGAGCAGGCCGAACCGCAGCCGCAACGCTCGCGCGGGCTGGATCCTGCCCTGACGGACATCCTGCGCGAGGAAGCCGAGCGCGAAGCTTCGCTGCGGGCTGCGGAAACCCAGAGTCTGGAGACGCAGCCCGACCTGGGGCTGGAGGAAGCCACCGCACCCGAAGACGAGGCCGCCCGCCGCAGCCGCCAGGCCCGCGACCGGATGGCCCGGATGCGCGGCGAGGATCCGCGCCAGCTAGCCGCCGCCGAAACCGGTTCCCGCAAGGAGCTGCTGCCGGACATCGAAGAGATCAACTCCACCCTGCGTACTGCCGGCAGCGCGGCCCCTGTCCCGCTTGCTATCCACGACGCGCCGCCGGCGCGGCGCAAGAGCAGTTTTGCCCGCGGCTTCTCGCTGTCGCTGATTGCGGCGCTGGTGATGGTGATGATCTATGACAACGCCAGCCTGATAGCCGAAAAGGTGCCGCAAGCGGACTCCGCGCTCAGCAGCTATGTCAGCTGGGTGGATCAGATACGCCTGTGGCTGGATGCACTGGTAAAGCCCCAGGCCAGCGCAGAGTAACAGGGCAAGTCCAAGCCCTTCCTTCTTAGACGGAACAAGTCACCCGGCGCTGCTGGAAGCCGGTTCTCAGAACCTGTCCAGCAGCCGCTGCAGGTAGCTGCGTTCGCGCTCGCTGCGTTGCCGTTCGCCAGCCCGGCGGCGGATGTCCTCCAGCAGGTCCCAGGCGCGGCGGTAGGCATTGCCCTCGCCGACCTTGCCGCCGTCGTTCACTGAACCGTTGCTGCGGCCCAGCGGGTCCAGCCGTTCGCCCTGCGCTGTGGCAGAGGGCTGCTGCCCGTTCTGCTGCCCCGGCTGCTGCTGCTGCGCCAGCGCCTCGCCCAGGCTGCGCATCCCTTCGCGCAGCGCCTCCATGGCGTCCGACTGGCGGTCAATGGCTTCGGCATTGTCACCGCCGCGCAGCGCATCTTCGGCCCCTTCCATGGCGCGGCCGGCCCGGTCCAGCGCCTCGCGCGCGGCCTCGCCGGCCTCACCGCCCAGATAGGGCAGCCCGTCGCGCTGCTGCTGCAATTGCTGGCGCAGGGCCTGCTGACGGTCCGCCAGCGAGCCGCCCTGCCCCGGCTGTTCGCGGCCGTTGCCGCCCTGGCCATCGGGATTGCGGCTTTCGGACCCTTCACCGCCCTGGCCGTCGCCGCGGTCGCCGCCCTGGCCGCCCTGGTGGCTCTGGCCGCGGCCCAGACCGCCGTCGCGGCCCTCATTGCCCTGGCTCTCGCCGCTGCGGGCGCCGGGGTTGAACTGTTCCTGCAGATCGCGGAAAGCCTGGTCCGACAGCCCCTGCTGCTCGCGCAGGGTTTCCGCCAGCCCCTCCATCGCCTCGCGGCCCTCGTTGCCCTGGCCCTGGCCCTGCTGCGAGCGGGTCATCCGCATGTTTTCCATCATCTGCTGGAACTCGCGCAGCGCCTGCTCGGCCTCGGCCATGCGGCCCTGCTCCATCAGCTCCTGGATGCGGTCCATCATCGCCTGCAGGTCATCCTGGCTGAGCGTCATCATGTTGTCCGGCATGTCGCCAGGATCCATCATTTCGCCGTCCGCCTCAGCCTGGCGGCTGAGCTGGCGGAGATAGTCCTGGGTCGCCTCCCGCAGCTCCTGCATCAGGCGGGCGATCTCCTGCTCGCTGGCGCCGTCGCGCATCGCCTGGCTCAGCCGCTCCTGCGCCCGCTGCATCCGCTCCAGCGCATCCCCCACGTCGCCCTCTTCCAGCTGGATCGCCAGATCCCACAGCGCGGCGGCAATCTCCTCCTGGCGCGGTACAGGGATGGCGGCTTGCACGGTATAGCCTTCCAGCCGCCGCAGGATGGTGCGCAGCCGCAGGTAGTCGCCGTAATCACGGTAGAGGCCGTCAGGCCGGTGCGACAGGGTGCGCAGGATCTGCGCCACCCGCGGCGCATTGGAGCGCGCCCACAGCAGATCGCGGCGCTGTTCGATCACCGCCGCCGCCAGCGGGTCAAAGAAGCGGCGGGTAACCAAATCCGCGCCAAAGCCCGCCGCCGCAGCCGATTGACCGGCCTCATCCATTGCGGAAAAGGTGAAGACCACCGGCATATTGGCCCAGGGGTGCTGAGCGAAATCCTCGATCAGCTTTTCGGTGAACTCCTCGCGGGATCCGGACAGCGGCAGCGGCAGGTCCAGCACCAGCGCCTCGCGCGGGTCGGGATCAGCGGCCAGACCGTGCTGCCGCTCCACCGCGGCCAGATCCAGGGTGATCCGCACCTGCCCGCCGGCCACGCCGTAATCGTCCCGGGCGCTGAAGGCGAGCGATGTGTAACCGTCATTCTCCAGCTCCGGCTGGCCCGCGACAGCGATCCCGGGCGGATGATCCGGAATCACTTCGACCTGCCAGCTGCGCCCGCCGCTGCCTTCGATGGCGAACCCGCCGTTGCGGGTGACATCAAAGGCCATTGCGCCCTCCGGCGCCGGCGGCTGACCGGCGGCAGAACCCGAAACGGTTTCCGACAGGGTCAGCGCCCCCACCTCGCCATAGAAGCGCAGGGTGACACGGCTGCCCTCCGGCAGTTTCAGCGCGCCTTCGGGCTGGTCATTGAGATAGAGCACCGGCAGGCGGGTATAGGCAGGCGGCTCAGCCCAGCCCTCCCAGGCGGGACCGTTCAGGGCCGCCGGGCCGACCGTGCCCAGATCCCTGACCGACGCCACCTGCCAGATCGAGCCGAACAGCAGCGCAACCGCCAGGAACAGCCCCGCCACATAGCGCAGCGCATAGGGATCAGCGGAGGCGACGTTCAGATCAGGCGCAGGTGCGCGGGCATGGGCCGCGGCCTCAGCCATCCGGCGCTGGTGCGCCTGCCACAATGCGATGGAGGCGGCATCCTCTGCGCCGATGGCCTGGGTGTCCAGCAACGCGCTTACGGGACGGCCGGGCAAGGTTTGGTCGAGCCGCTCCAGCGCCTCTGCCCGGGACGGCCAGCGGAACCGCCAGGCGCCCCAGGCAACGGCAGTTGCGGCAGCCAGAACAGCCGCAATCGCGCCGGTCCAGACCACGGGATCCGGCAACAGCTGGTGCAGCCCCAGCATCAGCGCCGCCAGCGCCGCCATCAGAACGGAGGCCAGCGGCCAGAAGGCCCGCATGGCGCGTTCGGCCACGAGTCCCGCCCGCGTCAGAGCCACAGGCCAGCGCAGGCGTTTCAGGACCGGATCGGCACGTCTGTCAAAGGGCATTCGGGCCTCATGATCTGATGGCCCGCGCCGGATCGCGCCCGGATCGCTTCAGAGCCACTCCGGGATGGTATCGCGGTTTATCATCTCTTCATAGTCCGGCCGCGCGCGGATAACCGCGAATTGATCCCCATGCACCAGCACTTCGGGGATCAGCGGGCGGGAATTGTACTCGCTCGCCATCACCGCCCCATAGGCGCCGGCGCTGCGGAAGGCGACCAGATCACCGGCGGCAAGCGGCGGCAGGTCGCGCTGCTTGGCGAATGTATCGCCGGTCTCGCACACCGGGCCCACGATGTCATAAGGCTGGCTTTCGGTCCCCGCCGCGGGCTCCTCAACCGGGATGATATCGTGATGCGCCTCATACATCGCCGGACGGATCAGGTCGTTCATCGCCGCATCCAGGATCAGGAAATCGCGCCCCTCGCCCGATTTCACATAAATCACCTTGGAGACCAGCTGCCCCGCGTTGCCCGCGATCAGGCGGCCCGGCTCGATCTCAAGCTCACAGCCGAGGTGGCCAAGGGTCTCCTTGACCATCTGCCCGTATTCCACCGGCAGGGGCGGTGCGGAGTTGGACCGCTCGTAAGGAATGCCAAGGCCGCCGCCCAGGTCCAAGCGGCGGATGTTGTGGCCCTCAGCGCGCAGGGTTTCCGTGAGCTCGGCCACCTTCTGATAGGCCAGCCGGAACGGCTCCAGGTCGGTCAGCTGCGATCCGATGTGGACGTCGATCCCCACCACCTCCAGCCCAGGCAGCGCGGCGGCGCGGGCATAGACTTCCTTAGCGCGGGCGATCGGGATGCCGAACTTGTTCTCGGATTTGCCGGTGGCGATCTTGGCGTGGGTCTTGGCATCCACATCCGGGTTCACACGGATGGTGACCGGAGCCTTGGTGCCCAGCTCCTCAGCCACGGCGCTGATCACTTCCATCTCCGGTTCGGATTCCACGTTGAACTGGCGGATGCCGCCGCTCAGCGCCAGGCGGATTTCCTCTTCCGTCTTGCCGACGCCGGAGAAGACGATCCTGTCCCCCGGCACGCCCGCCGCCTTGGCGCGCAGGTATTCGCCCTGGCTGACCACATCCATCCCCGCACCGGCCTGCGCCAGGGTCTTGAGGATCGCCTGGTTCGAGGCCGCCTTCATCGCAAAACAGACCAGGTGATCAGTGCCCTCCAGCGCCTCGTCGAACAGCCGAAAATGGCGCAGCAGGGTGGCGGTGGAATAGACATAGAACGGAGTGCCCACCGCCGCGGCGATCTCGGAGATGGGAACGTCTTCGGCGAAAAGCGCGCCGTCGCGGTAGAGAAAATGGTCCATAGCCCCGCGTTTAGGGCAAAAGGGGCAGATGGATCAAATGATTCCGCCCCGGGCCCGAGGCCAGCAGCAGCCGGAAACGCCCGCCCGCCGCGAAGCGCATTACAGATGCCCCCTGCTCCCGATGCACCCGGCGCCGCCAGCGTTCCGCTCCGGGCCTGCGGCGGGTTTTGAGTATTTGGGGAAAGATGAAAATACCGGCCTGCGCCTTCATCTTTCCAAAAATACTCATTTAACAACTGCTGCCGAACGCACATCGTCAATGTGTTGCACCCCCGGCGCACGCCTGCCTCACCGCATCTTAAGCCCGGTCTGACATGATCCTTCCTGATCGCGGTCACCGCCGGGCCTGACACCCCCGGCACCCAGGAACAGGGCCCTTTGGCACGGGCACGCAAAGACGACGTTCAGCGTGCGGGAGAAACCTCCCGTCCCGCCTCCGCCCTTTGGCGGCGCCGCCACTCTTAACCGCTGAACTTCAGCATATCAGATATGAAACGCTCCGCTGCAGACGGCAGCAGCCAGCAACCGGCCAGGCGGCAAGCCCGGACGGACGTTACTCGTGCTTCTAGAACGTATGGGACACCCCGACCCGGGCCGAGCCGGAGATCTTCACCCCGGTTTCAGCAGGCGGGTGCTTTTGCGGCGCCTTGGCCGCCGGCGCTCCGGTATCACAGGCCGCAAGCCCGATCGGGGCCAGAACGATAACCAAAGCTTTCATCGCAAAATCTCCAAGCAAAAACCGCCCCGGCATGGCGGCGGGGCGGTTAACAGATGGCGGCTGAACGGCTGCGCATCAAGGGCGCGAGGCCGCTAGAACCCCAGGTAGACGCTGACCGGCCCCTTGTGCAGCCCGACCGCGCCGCCGACGTGGACACCGCTGTCGCCGACGCCAACGCCGGCGTTCAGCGTCGGCTGCACCGGCTCGCCGTCGACGCCGCAGGCGGCCAGCGCCGCCAGCCCGATCAGGGCAAAGATCGCATTACGCATTGTCTGCCTCCTTGCAGCAGCCCGGCCCGGACGGCCTCAGCCGCCCAGAATCTCTCTCCAGCGGGCGATCTGGGCGCGCACCTGGGCGGGGGCGGTGCCGCCATAAGACATGCGCGAGTTTACCGAATTCTCAACGCCAAGCACAGTGAAGATGTCGTCGGTGATCCCTTCGTGCACGCCCTGCATATCCGCCAGCGAAAGATCCGGCAGGTCGCAGCCGCGGCTTTCGGCCATCGCGACCAGCGTCCCGGTCACGTGGTGGGCATCGCGGAACGGTACTTTCAGCACCCGCACCAGCCAGTCGGCCAGGTCGGTGGCGGTGGAGAAGCCGGAACCTGCCGCGGCCGCCAGCGACTCGCGGTTGCCGGTCATGTCCTTGACCATGCCTTCCATCGCCGCCAGCGCCAGCATCCAGTTGTCGGCGGCGTCAAAGACCTGTTCCTTGTCTTCCTGCATGTCCTTGGAATAGGCCAGCGGCAGCCCCTTCATCACCATCATCAGCGCTGTGTTTGCGCCGAAGATCCGGCCCACCTTGGCTCGGATCAGTTCAGCTGCGTCCGGGTTCTTCTTCTGCGGCATGATCGACGAGCCGGTGGAGAAACGGTCGGAGAGCGTCACGAAACGGAACTGGGCGGAGGACCAGATCACCAGCTCCTCGGCAAAGCGCGACAGATGCATTGCGCTGATCGAGGCGCAGGACAGGAACTCCAACGCGAAGTCGCGGTCGGATACCGCATCCAGCGAGTTGGCGGCCGGGCGGTCAAAGCCCAGCGCCTTCGCTGTCATCTCCCGGTCGATCGGGAAGGAGGTGCCGGCCAGCGCCGCCGCGCCCAGCGGCGATTCGTTCATCCGGGCGCGGGCATCGCGCACGCGGCTGAGGTCACGGCCGAACATCTCCACATAGGCCATCATGTGGTGGCCCCAGGTCACCGGCTGCGCGGTCTGCAGGTGAGTGAAGCCCGGCATCACCCAATCGGCGCCCGCCTCGGCCTGCGACAGAAGCGCGCGGATCAGCGCCAGCAGGCCCGATTCCGCCGCGTCCAGCTGGTCGCGCACCCAGAGTTTGAAATCGGTCGCCACCTGGTCGTTGCGCGAGCGGCCGGTGTGCAGACGGCCCGCGGGCTCGCCGATGATCTCTTTCAGGCGCGCTTCCACATTCATGTGGATGTCTTCCAGCGCGGTGGAAAACTGGAAGGTTCCGCCCTCGATCTCTGACAAAACGGTGAGCAGCCCTTCCCGAATGGCCTCGGCATCATTATCCGTAATGACGCCTGTGGCAGCGAGCATCGCCGCATGGGCCCTGGAGCCGGCAATGTCCTGCGCCGCCATCCGCTTGTCGAACCCGATCGAGGCGTTGATTGCCTCCATGATCGCGTCCGGGCCAGCGGCAAAGCGGCCGCCCCACATCTGGTTCGAGGATTGATCTGTCATGGTGTGGAACCCCGGAGATAATATGCGTCTGTTTCGTCAGCTTTCCCTTTATATGGCCCTGACCTTGGGTGCAAATGCCGCGGCTGCGGCAGATCAGGCGCAGCTTGAGGCCCTGCGCGACGGCTCGATGAAGAAGCTGGTGGTGCACGCCGAGCCGCGCGACGTGTCCGCCGCCGCGTTTGACCTGGCTGATGGCGAAGGCACCGCGACCCTGGCCGACTATCAGGGCAAGATTGTGCTCTTGAACTTCTGGGCAACATGGTGCGCCCCCTGCCGCAAGGAAATGCCGCAGCTGGAGGAGCTGCAGCAGGAGTTCGGCGGCGAGGATTTCCAGGTGCTGACCATCGCAACGGGCCGCAATTCACCCGCGGGCATCCAGAAGTTCTTTGATGAGAACGGCATCAACAGCCTGCCCCGCCACCAGGACCCGAAGCAGGCGCTGGCCCGCGAAATGGCGGTGATCGGCCTGCCGATCACGGTGCTGCTGGACCGCGACGGCAAGGAGGTGGCGCGGCTGCTGGGCGATGCCGAATGGAACTCGGACAGCGCCAAGCAGATCATCGCGGCAATGATAGGCGAAGATGCCGCCACTGCCTCAGCCGGGAACTGAATATAACGGGCTGAACCGACACACTCTTCCGGTGTTCTGCCGACAAGTATACCGGGAGGGAACGCATGAAAGGTCTGCATCTGGCAGCCTGCGCTCTGTCCCTCAGCTCCGCAGCCGCCGCCTGACCCGGCTGAATTTCGCACTATTTCACTCCTAAGGGGGCGCCGCGATCCGGCGCCGTGATTTAGGGTGGAGCGTGAAATGAAACCTGTTGTGTTACTGATCGGCAAGCTGCCGAATGTGATCGGCAACGTCGCCGAGCAGCTGGACCATCTGCCGATCCAATGGCTGGGCGCGCATGACCAGCCCGAAGTGGTGCGCCAGCTGGAGACCGAGCCGCGCATCGAATGCGTGATCATGGGGGCGGGCCTGGACGACCAGACCCGCGGCGACCTGATCGGCATCATTGCCGCGCTCAGGCCGGATGTCTGCATCCACCTCAAGGACCGCAGCTCAGGCCCCGAAGGCCTGGTGCCCTTTGTCGAGCGCGTGGTGCAGATGCAGGTGCTGAACCATCCCCAAAGCACGGTGCCCGCGGTCTGAACCGCAGCGGCTATCCGGCTACGGCGGCCCTTTCTGCTTGCGGCGGGAGGAGCATCCGCTTGACCCCACGCCACCTTTGACAGCGGCCTGCCTGCCCGCCAGTCTTCCCGGCGGGAGGAAGACATGCCGCTTGAACTGCTGCTGGTTCTGGTCGCGGGCGGGATAGCCGCCATTGCCGCGATCCTGCATCTGACCGGGCGCTCCGCCCGGACCGTGCTGACGGCAGAGAGCGCCAAGCGCGCCTGGCTGCGGCATTGTCCCGGCGACACCGTCCATCACGTTCTGCCCGCCGCCACCGGCCAAGCCGCGCTGATTACCGCGCACAGCGGCGCGGGCCTGGTCTGGGCCTTTGGCGCAGATACAGCGGCACGGCACCTGCACGGCGCCGCGATCTCCGAACGCTCCGGCGGTTTGCATATCCGTTTCAACGACTTCAGCGCCCCGGGCGTGTCCGTGGGCTTGTCCGGGGCCGAGCGTGCCCGCTGGCAGACAGTAATTGCAGGCAGCGGAGGAACAGCATGAGCGGAGACCTGACCTATCCCGATGCCACCCAGCTGGCAGTGCCCTTCTTCATCGCCGCCATCCTGGCGGAACTCCTGTGGATCGCCCTGAAAAAGCGCGGCGGCCGGTATGAAACACGCGACGCTGTGACGTCTCTCATCATGGGCGCGGGCAGCGTCGCCGAGGGGCTGCTCTTGGGGTTCATCGCCTGGGGCTTCCTGATGATGCTGTGGCAGATCACGCCGCTGGACATGGGCACCTCGCTCTGGGCGGTGCTGGCGTGTTTTGTGCTGGATGACCTGCGTTATTACTGGGTGCACCGCCTGGGCCACCGGGTGCGCTGGGTCTGGGCGTCGCACGTGAATCACCACTCCAGCCAGCACTACAACCTGACCACCGCGCTGCGGCAGACCTGGACCGGGACCTTCACCTTTATGATGGTGGTGAAGGCGCCGATGGTGCTGCTGGGCTTCCACCCGGCGCTGGTGCTGTTTTGCGGCGGGCTGAACCTGATCTATCAATTCTGGATCCACACCGAGGCGATAGACCGCCTGCCGCGCTGGTTCGAAGCAGTGATGAACACCCCCAGCCACCACCGCGCCCACCATGGCCGCAATGCCCGCTATCTGGACTGCAACTATGCCGGCGTATTCATCATCTGGGACAAGATGTTCGGCACCTTTGTTCCGGAGCAGGACCACGACCGCCCCGATTTCGGACTGGTGCACAACATCGCCACCTTCAATCCGCTGCGCGTGGCTTTTCACGAATGGGCGGGCATTTTCAAGGACATGACCCAGCCGGGGCTGACTTGGAAACAGCGGCTGCTCTATGCCTTTGCGCCGCCCGGCTACAGCCACGACGGCAGCCGCGAAACCTCTGCCGGGATCAAAGCCGGGCACCTCGCCCGCCATCCCGAAGATGCCGGCACGCCGGGCTTTGGCGGCTGAAGCCGCCGGGGCGTCAGGCGGATCGGTCAAATTTGAACTTTAATCCCGCCTCAACCCTTTTGCGCGACGCTGCCCGGAGCATCATATTGTGTCAAACCAATGCCGGAACAGGGCCCCAGCAGCACATGAACAGACGAAACGCCATGGCAGACCTGCCCGAAGGCTCCGAAAACCCGCTGAGCGCGGCCGTGGCCGGCCGTGACCGGACCACGCTGGAGATGGTTGCCGATGCGGTAAAGCACGATCAAACCGTCCTGGCCTATCAGCCGGTCATGCAGGCAATGGCGCCGCATGGTGTCGCCTTTTATGAGGGGTACATCCGGGTGCTGGATCCGACCGGCCGGGTGATTCCCGCGCGGGAGTTCATGCATGTGGTCGAGGACAAGGAAGTCGGCCGCGAGATGGACTGCCTGGCGCTGCAGCATGGCTTGCGGACGCTGTCGAAATTCCCGCAGATCCGCCTCTCCGTCAACATGTCGGCGCGCTCCATCGGCTATCAGCGCTGGACGCAGGTGCTCCAGCGGTTTCTGAAAAGCGACGCCACGCTGGGCGAACGGCTGGTTCTGGAGATCACCGAGGCATCGGTCATGGCCGCGCCGGAGCTGGTACTGGATTTCATGGGGCGGATGCAGCAGCACGGCATTTCCTTCGCGCTCGACAACTTCGGCGCAGGCACAACGGCGATCGGCCATTTCCGCCAGTTCTTCTTCGATGCGGTCAAGATCGACGGCCAGTTCGTGCGCGGCATTAACGCCAGCCACGACAATCAGTCGGTGGTCCGGGCCCTGATCGGCATTGCCAAGCAGTTTGACATGTTCACCGTCGCCGAGTCGGTGGAAAGCCAGGAAGACGCGGCCTTCCTGGTGGAAAACGGGGTGGATTGCCTGCAGGGCTATCTCTATGGCGCGCCGTCGGTGTCGCCGCCCTGGATCGAAGACCTGAAACAGCGCCAGCAAGCCGGGTAAGAACAGCCCCCGCGCGATGCCCGCCGGCATAGGCGCAGCCAGCCGGAGGCGCCGTGATGCCCGGCACATGGTCTGCGGCGCCCTGCCCGCGCAATGGCCGCGCTGTAATGGCCGGCGCGTGTCCCCGGCGGTGCAGCTGCGGGCTGCAACCCGGCACCTCGCGTGTGCAAGCGTCTACAGCTTTGTCTTTCCAGCGCCTTTCCCAGCCGCCGTCCGGCCGCCGCCTGCCGCCCGGGTCCGCTGCTCTGCGGCATCCCCTCCCTGTGCTGACGGAAATCCTATGGCGGAGGACGTTTCTGGCGGTTGACTCTTCCGCTCCGCCTGAGACACCCTGTCAATTGCTGCACGTGCAGCAATAGATTATGCCGATACCGGGAGGATACGGGAAATATTGTTGCGCAAACGCGGCTCGAACGTGTGCGCGGCGCTTTTCCGGAAGACCAAAATGAAGGCAGAGGACCCAAATCAATGACCAATGTTGTAATCGCATCGGCCGCGCGCACCGCCGTCGGCTCCTTTGGCGGCGCGTTCGCCAATACCCCTGCCCATGATCTGGGCGCCGCGGTGCTGGAAGCCGTGGTGGAGCGGGCCGGTGTGGACAAATCCGAAGTTTCGGAAACCATTCTGGGCCAGGTGCTGACCGCCGCCCAGGGCCAGAACCCGGCCCGTCAGGCGCATATCAATGCGGGCCTGCCTAAAGAAAGCGCCGCCTGGGGCATCAACCAGGTTTGCGGCTCCGGTCTGCGTGCCGTTGCACTGGGCGCGCAGCACATCCAGCTGGGTGACGCCTCCATCGTTGCTGCAGGCGGCCAGGAAAACATGACCCTTTCGCCCCATGCCGCGCATCTGCGCGCGGGCCACAAGATGGGCGACATGAAATACATCGACACGATGATCCGCGACGGCCTGTGGGATGCCTTTAACGGCTACCACATGGGCCAGACCGCCGAAAACGTGGCCGAGCAGTGGCAGATCTCCCGCGACATGCAGGACGAGTTTGCGGTTGCCTCGCAGAACAAGGCGGAAGCGGCACAGAAGGCGGGCAAGTTCGCCGATGAGATCGCGGCCTTCACCGTCAAGCACCGCAAGGGCGAGACCGTGGTGGACAGCGACGAATACATCCGCCACGGCGCCACCATGGAAGCGATGCAAAAGCTGCGCCCGGCCTTCACCAAGGACGGCTCGGTCACCGCGGCCAACGCCTCCGGCCTGAACGACGGCGCCGCCGCCACCCTGCTGATGAGCGCCGATGAGGCCGAGCGCCGCGGCATCGAGCCGCTCGCCCGCATCGCCTCCTACGCCACTGCCGGTCTTGACCCGTCGATCATGGGCGTGGGTCCGGTTTATGCTTCGCGCAAGGCGCTGGAGAAGGCCGGCTGGTCGGTCAACGACCTGGATCTGGTCGAAGCCAACGAAGCCTTTGCCGCCCAGGCCTGCGCGGTGAACAAGGACATGGGCTGGGATCCGTCGATCGTGAACGTGAACGGCGGCGCCATCGCCATCGGCCACCCGATCGGCGCTTCGGGCTGCCGGGTGCTGAACACGCTTCTGTTCGAAATGAAGCGGCGCGGCGCCAAGAAAGGCCTGGCCACGCTGTGCATCGGCGGCGGCATGGGCGTTGCAATGTGCGTGGAGCGCCCGTAAGTGGCGCAGAACCGCTGATATCCAAGGGCGCCCTATTGGGGCGCCCTTTTTCTTTTACAATTCAGCGGTATTCCGCGGGTGCGACAATTTTTTGCGGCAATGCAGAAATTTCACGACGCAATATTGTTGCGCCCAAGCAACCAAAACTGTAGCAAGATTACCAAAGCAAAAACTCATCTGGAGGATTCTTGAATGGCACGTACTGCACTCGTCACCGGCGGTTCCCGCGGCATCGGCGCAGCAATTTCCCAGGCGCTGAAGGCGCAGGGCTGCAATGTGGCCGCGACCTATGCCGGCAATGACGAAGCCGCGGCGAAATTCACCGACGAAACCGGCATCAAGACCTATAAGTGGAATGTTGGCAGCTACGAGGAAAGCGCCGCCGGCATCGCCAAGGTCGAAGAGGAAATGGGCCCGATCGACATCGTGGTGGCCAATGCCGGCATCACCCGCGACGCGCCGTTCCACAAGATGACGCCGCAGCAGTGGCAGGAAGTGATCGACACCAACCTGACCGGCGTGTTCAACACCGTGCACCCGGTCTGGCCCGGTATGCGCGAGCGCAAGTTCGGCCGCGTCATCGTGATCTCCTCGATCAACGGCCAGAAGGGCCAGTTCGCGCAGGTGAACTATGCCGCCACAAAGGCTGGCGACCTGGGCATCATCAAGTCGCTGGCCCAGGAAGGCGCCCGCGCCGGCATCACCGCCAACGCGGTCTGCCCCGGCTATATCGCCACCGAGATGGTGATGGCCGTGCCGGAGAAAGTGCGTGAATCGATCATCGGCCAGATCCCGGCCGGCCGCCTGGGCGAGCCGGAAGAGATTGCCCGTTGTGTGGCCTTCCTGGCTTCCGACGACTCGGGCTTCATCAACGGCTCGACCATCTCCGCCAACGGCGCGCAGTTCTTCGTCTGACACGCTGAACCGCTGATAGCCCGCGCCCCGCAATGCCGGGGCGCGGGACCCGTGCAGCCGGCGGCAGCCGCCTTGAGCCGCAACTGGTTGCGGGCACGCAAAGCACTACCCTTATACGTGCAGCAGAGAGGGAGTGCAGATCATGCAATTCGTGATGTCCAACCGGCGTGCCGGAAAGTTTCAGGAAACCGAAAAGATCGCCTCACGCGCGGCCCTGTCCGCGGCACTGACGGCGCTGCCCCCGGCCACTCATATCCAGTCGCAGACCCGCCCGGACGATGATCTGGCCCGGCACAGTGTTGTGCTCGAAGGCACCCCGGCCGAGATGCTGGCGCTGGATGCGGCGACCCCCAGCGACGTGATCGTCGAGCCGCTGATCCTGCACGAGCGCGAGGGTGCGCTCTCCATGTTCAAACAAGCCCGGGCGCCCTTGGCGGGGCTGATGCACGTCGCGTCCGCAGGGGCTGCGCCGCTGGAGTTCCATGTGCGCGGCGGCGGCGCGCCGCTGGCGCAGGCCACCGTCATTCTGTTCCTGCGGCGCCTGGATGGCGAGGTGATGCGGGAGGAGGCCCGCACCGGGGCAGACGGGATCGCCGCCTTCCCCAGCAACCCGGCCTTTCAGCCCTTGGCCGCCATCGTCAAACCCTATGCAGGTTTCTGGGCGCGATGGGCGCAAGTCTCGGGGCAGAAGACCACGGTGGTCTGCAGCAAGCTGCCGGGCAACCGGCGGCTGGACTGGTGGCATCACGCCAGCGGCATCAGCAGTTTCGCGCCGGACGCAGGCGCGGGCATCAGGGTCGGCGTTATCGACACCGGGCTGGGGCCGCACCCCCATCTTCAGGGCACCGACCACGGCGCCTTTATCCTCGGCATCCACGACCCCGATGGCGGTACGGATGCGGATGTGCATGGCACCCATGTGGCCGGCACCATCGCCGGACGCCCGGGGGAGATTCTGGTGCATGGCGGCATCGCGCCGGGGGTTGAGCTGCACTCCGCCCGCGTCTTTCCACCCGGCGAAGGCGCCGCGAATATCGACATCGCCGATGCGATCGACCGCCTCAGCCGAGCGGGCGCGGATCTCATCAACCTGTCGCTGGGCGCACCGGTCAAATCGGAGGTGGTCCAGGACGCGGTTCAGGACGCTGCCGAGCGCGGCACGCTGTGCCTGTGCGCCGCCGCCAATTCGTTCGAGTTCGTGCATTTCCCCGCCGCCCTGCCGGAAACCGTCGCGGTTTCCGCCGCGGGCAAGCTGGGCACGGCGCCGGAGGACTCCGTTTCGGGCGGCCAGCTCCCGGATCAGCCGGAGCTGTTCGGCCTCGACGGGTTCTACTTCGCCCGCTTCTCCTGCTTTGGCCCGGAGATCGACGCCATTGCGCCGGGGGTCGGCATCATCGCGCCGGTTCCAGCCCGGCACGGGCTGGCCGCGCCTTATGCGGCTCTGGACGGCACCTCCATGGCGACACCGGTGGCCTGCGGCGTTCTGGCGCGGGTGCTGGCGGAGGATGCGTCTTACCTTGCGATGCCGCGCAACATCTTCCGCAGCGACCTTGCCCGCCACCGGCTGCGGGAAATTTGCAGGACGATCGGACTTTCTGCCATACATGAAGGGCACGGAATGCCCCGAAGCTGAAGCAGAGGCCGGGCCGATGGCCGATTATGTGATTGCAGTAAAGCGCACGATGCGGGAGGAGCTGCCGCAGAACTGGCAGAGCCAGCTGGAAGCCATTGACGGGCTCACGCTGCTCAGCCCGCCTGCCCGGGAGCGGGTGCTGGTCTCGGCCAGTCCGGACGCCTTGCGCCATCTGGACGCGCAGCTGGGCCGCTACCTTAGGGTTGAGCCGCTGATCCGCCACCAGACCTCCCGCTGAAGCGGCTTAATGCAGAAACGGCAAGGGCCAGCCCCGGGGGCCGGCCCTTTTCCCATCCCGTAAGAACCTTGCGCGCTCAGGCCCAGCGGGAAACCTTGGGGCGGAGGGCTGGCACCGGTTTGCTGCCAAACAGCCAGGTCCAGGCCCGTTTCAGCACCTGGCCGCGCTCAGCGTGGGCGCGTGCCATGGCAGACTTCACGGCGGCATCAGCAGAATATTCCAGCATTTCAGGCCTCCTTTCGGATCAGTATCCTTTACCTGCACCCAATATGAGGACGTTCCGTCAATCGCACAAACGAGACTTTCCCGGCGTTCAGTTAAGGTATACTTGTGTGAGTATGTCTGATCGCCTGCCGCCCCTCACCGCTTTGCGCGCCTTTGACGCTGCTGCCCGCCACATGTCCTTTGCCAAAGCGGCAGAGGAGCTGAACGTCACCCCTGCCGCGCTGTCGTTTCAGATCAAGTCGCTGGAGGAGCATCTGGGCCAGCCGCTGTTCCGCCGCCTGAACCGCGCGGTGGAGCTGACCGAGGCAGGCAAGACGCTGGCGCCCGGCGCTGCGGAAGGGTTCGAAGCGCTGACCGCTGCCTGGCGCTCAGTGCGGCGGCTGCAGGACAACACCACGCTGACGGTGACCGCGGGGCCGGGACTGACGGCGAAATGGCTGGCGCCGAGGCTCTATGAATTTGCCCGCGCCCATCCGGATATCGACCTGCGGTTCTCCGCCACCCTGCGGATGCTGGATTTTGTCCGCGATGACGTCGATGTGGCGATCCGGTTCGGCTATGGCCCGGATGAGGGGCTGTATGTGCTGCCGGTGCCCCCGGAATGGGTGACGCCTGTGATGTCGCCGGAGCTGGCCGAGCGTTACACCACACCGGAAAGCCTGATGGAGGCGCCGCTGATCTTTGACGAATCCATCAACTTTCTGGATCCGCCGTGCGACTGGCCGGCCTGGTTCCGCACCCAAGGGATCGATTTCACCCCCACCCACGGTTCGCATTTCTCGCAAGCCGACCATGCGATCGGCGCCGCGGTTGCGGGCGCCGGCGTGGCGCTGGGGCGGCGCGGCATGGCAATCACCGATCTGCACGCGGGCCGCCTGGTGGCGCCGTTCAAGACCGCCATCGAGACCAAGGCGCATTTCCGGTTTCTGTGCGCGCCCGGAACGGAAAACCGGCCGCAAATTGCAGCCTTCCGCGACTGGTTTGTTGCCGAGATCGAAAAAACCGCCTACGTCTCGGAGGCTTTCGAGATCATTCCAGTTGAGGACATCCCGCCGCCATGACCAAGACCCGCGCGACCGCCATCGGCTTTATCGCTGTTCTGTTGTGGTCGCTGCTGGCGCTGCTGACGGTGGGGTCGGAGCCAACGCCCCCGCTCCTGCTGAATGCGCTGTGTTTCACCATCGGCGGCACGCTGGGGATGATCTGGACCGCTGCGGCGGGCAAGCTGAAGCAACTGCGACATGTGCCGGTCCGGGTTTACATCTTCGGCACGCTGGGGCTGTTTGGCTATCACGCGCTCTATTTCTCGGCCCTGCGGCTGGCTCCAGCGGCTGAGGCCGGGCTGATCGCCTACCTGTGGCCGCTGCTGATCGTGCTGTTTTCCGGCCTGCTGCCCGGCGAGAAGCTGAAGGCGGGGCACCTGATCGGGGCCGGCCTGGGCTTTGCCGGGGCGGCCACCATCATTTCCGGCGGCGGCGGCGGGTTTGAGGCGCAATACCTGCCGGGCTACGGGCTGGCGCTGCTCTGTGCGCTGACGTGGTCCGGCTATTCGGTGCTGTCGCGGCTGCTGGGCGGGGCGCCGACCAGTTCGGTTGCGGTGTTCTGCCTGGCCACCGCCGCGGCCTCCTGGGGGCTGCATTTTGCGCTGGAGGAGACGGTGTGGCCCGCGGGCACGCTGGGCTGGGTCTCCACCCTGCTGCTGGGCCTCGGCCCGGTCGGGCTGGCGTTCTATGTCTGGGACATCGGCGTCAAGCAGGGGGACATCCAGATGCTCGGCACCAGCTCCTATGCGGCGCCCTTGCTGTCGACCCTGATCCTGGTGCTGGCGGGGATCGCAGCGGCTTCCTGGGGGCTGGCGCTGGCGGCGGCACTGATCACCGGCGGGGCGCTGATTGCGGCGCGGGCCAGCGCCGGCACAGCAAAGCAACCCTAATAATAAAGAGGGCCGCCGCACGGGCAGGCCCTCCGTCTACTACTGTGCCGGGGTCTCCGCCCCGGCGGGAACTCTTCAGACTGCTTCAGCTGTCAGGCGCGTAATCTCTTCCTTCAGCTTTAGCTTTTGCTTTTTCATTGCTGCGATTTCCAGATCGTCGCTACTGGGCGATCGTTGGGCCTGTTCCACTTCCATGCTCAGATGCTCGTGCTTCTTCTTAAGTTCGGTCAGATGCGAGCTGAGGCTCATGGCAACCCTCCTTCTTTGAGCTAGATGTGTTTGACAGGAAGAGTGGACCACAAGTTTTCGCATCTGTCACGCTGCACCCGCAGTATTTTTGTCATGAAATTTTCATATCGGCTATGCGCCGCGCATTTTGCCGCAGGCGGCGGCGCATCCCAGCAGAAACCCGCGGATTTGGATTCGCCAAAGGTTGAAACCTGCGTGGGGCGCTCCTAAGTTTGCGCCGCCGGAGAAATCCGTCTCAGGCGGGCCAAGGCAAGGCCGCGCCGTCGCGCAGGACCGCACGGATATGCGGCGTATAGCTCTCTCCGTCGCGCTCGTGCCGGTCGCCTTCGTGCAGAATCAGCGGCGCATGGAGACGGAAGTCCGCCCGGCCGCCCTTGCGCGCGCGCAGGATCACCAGCTCTGCCGCGCGGCCGGCGCGCGGGGCCAGCGGCAGCACCTCAACCGATCCCAGGACGCCGCCGCAGGCGGTCAGCATATCCGGCAGACGGTCCGCCCGCTGGATCATGTGCAGATAGCCCTTGGGCGCCAGCCGCCGGGCCGCCGTGCTGATCCAGTCCGCCAGCGGGGTCTGCTCGCCCAGCGCCACCTGCCGCCCGGCATCGCGCGCCTGGCTGTGAGCGCCGGCTTTGTAATAGGGCGGGTTGGCGATCACATGCTGGAACTGCCGCCGCTTCAGCGCCTCCGGCAAGGCGGCAAGGTCGGCCTCAAACACCTCCATCTCCTGCCGGTTGGCAGCGGCGTTGCGCCGGGCCAGCTCCGCATAAGCGGTCTGCAATTCGATCCCTGCAAGAGAAAGCCCCGGCACCCGTGCCGCAAGGCACAGCAGCGCCTGACCGGCACCGCAGCCCAGCTCCAGCACCGCTTCCCCCGCCCGCGCGGGGACCGCTGCCGCCAGCAGCACCGGATCCACCCCGGCGCGGTAGCCCCTGACCGGCTGCCACAGCTGCACCCGGCCGCCCAGGAAGCCGTTGCGGCTCAACTCGTCCTCAGTGAAGGATTTCATCGTCCCAGCGGGATTTCATTGTCGCGCATCACCACCAGCGCGTCCTCGTAATCAGCGGCGCGAACCATCAGCCGGCGCGGGAAAATTCCGATGCTGCCTTCCAGGACGCTCATATTTACGTCCATTTGAAAGCAGTCTATATCCTCACCCTCAAGAAGGGCGGAGGCAAAGGCGATGATCGTCGGATCGGTGCTGCGCAAAAGCTCTTTCATGGAATTGGATCTAAGGGCAAGGCCCGCGCCTTGTCGAGCCTTGCAAGCGGGAAAGTGATGGACCAAGTGATGACCCGGAAGCCGCACGAAATGCTGGCCGCCACGCTGAGCCAGGAGCTGGAGGCGGTGAATGCGCTGATCCGCACCCGGATGGCCTCCGAACACGCGCCGCGCATTCCCGAGGTTACCGCGCATCTGGTTGAGGCGGGCGGCAAGCGGCTGCGGCCGATGCTGACGCTCGCGGCGGCGCGGCTGTGCGGCTATGAGGGCGACCATCACCTGAAACTGGCGGCGACGGTCGAGTTCATCCACACCGCCACCCTGCTGCATGACGATGTGGTGGACGAAAGCGCCCAGCGGCGCGGCCGGCCGACCGCGAACCTGTTGTGGGATAACAAGAGCTCGGTGCTGGTGGGCGACTACCTGTTTGCGCGCAGCTTCCAGCTGATGGTGGAGACGGAGAGCCTGCGGGTGCTGGATATCCTCGCCAATGCCTCTGCCACCATCGCTGAGGGCGAAGTGCTGCAGATGACCGCGGCGTCGAACCTGAAGACCGATGAAAACATTTACCTGCAGGTGGTGCGCGGCAAGACCGCGGCGCTGTTCTCCGCTGCCACTGAGGTCGGCGGGGTGATTGCCGGCGCGCCGGAGGCGCAGGTGAAGGCGCTGTTTGAGTATGGCGATGCGCTGGGAATTGCATTCCAGATTGCCGATGATCTGCTGGATTACCAGGGCGACAGCAAGGCGACCGGCAAGAACGTCGGCGATGACTTCCGCGAGCGCAAGCTGACCCTGCCGGTGATCAAGGCGGTGGCGCAGGCCACGGATGAGGAGCGCGCCTTCTGGACCCGCACCATCGAGAAGGGCAAGCAGCAGGACGGCGACCTGGAGCAGGCGCTGGCGCTGATGGCGAAATACGGCACGCTGGAGGCCACCCGCGAGGATGCCCTAGGCTGGGCGGCCAAGGCGCGGGATGCGCTGAAGGTGCTGCCCGATCACGAGATCCGCACCATGCTGAGCGATTTGGCCGATTACGTGGTGGCGCGTCTGAACTGACTGGGGAAAGGGGGCGCTGCCCCCTCGGCCTTGCGGCCTCACCCCCGGAGTATTTTTGTAAAGGTGAATGGGCAAGCCGGCGGCGCGCCGTGCGTCAGCGCGGCGCCTGGCCCAACGGCGGGCGAGCATTTTTGATGCGCTGTCCCGCGGGCGGGAGATCCCCGGACAAAGCCGGGCGCTTCAGGTCAACGTGACCGCGCTGCACCACCAGTCCGGATGCTCCGCCCCGATGTCATAGGCCGCCATATGGGCGGCCTTTTTCGTGGGGTAGAGCGCAAAACAAGTGGCGCCGGAGCCGGACATGCGGGCCAGAAGCGCCTGGCGGGAGCTGCGCAGATCCGACAAGGTCCGGTCGATTTGCGGGGCGAGACTGCGCGCCGGGGCTTCCAGGTCGTTGCGCTGTTCGCCGAGCCAGGCGGCGCAGTCCTCAGCGGAAGCAAAGGACGGAATGTGTCCGGGCATCGGCGGGTTGTCACGGGAGGCAAGCGCGGAAAACACCGTTCCCGTAGGCACATGCACACCCGGATTGACCAGCAGCGCGTGCAGTTCCGGCAGCTCGACCCGTGCGACCTCTTCACCGATACCCTGCATCCGCACCGCCCGGGTGGTCATGCAGACCGGCACGTCGGCGCCCAGCGACAGGGCCAGCCCTTCGGGAATGCAGCCCCCCTGCCCGGCAAGCGCGCGCAAGACTGCGGCAGCATCAGAGGAGCCGCCGCCGATGCCGGCCCCGTGGGGCAGCTGCTTGTCGAGGCTGATCCGCCCGGTCCAGCCCGCCCCCGCGGCGGCCTTCCACACCAGATTCCGCTGATCCGCGGGCACGCCTTCCGCGAAGGGGCCGGTAACTTCCAGCGCCAGCTCCGGCCCCGGGTCCAGCCGCAGGCGGTCGCCGTTGTCCGCAAAGACCACCAGGGAATCCAGCAAATGATAGCCGTCCGCGCGGCGGCCGGTCACGTGGAGGGTCAGATTGATCTTGGCGGGTGCAAAGACCTCAGCCGCCATTGGCCACCTTCAGGGGCGCAGCGCCCTCCTCGGCCAGCACCGCATCCAGGCCGATGTCCAGCTTGCGGCGGATGCGCTCGGGGTCGGCCTCGCCATCGGTGTCTTCCGGGTCGATGAAGGAGAGCGCCCGCTTCCACTGGAACTCCGCCTCGCGCGCCCGGCCCACGGCCCAGTAAACGTCGCCCAGATGGTCGTTGACCACCGGGTCCACCGGCATCAGTTCCACCGCGCGTTCCATATGCGCCACAGCCTCGTCAAAGCGGCCCAGGCGGTAGAGCACCCAGCCCAGGGAGTCGACGATATAGCCGGAGTCGGGCCGCGCCGCGACGGCGCGCTCGATCATGTTCAGCGCCTCATCCAGCTTGCTGCGCTTTTCAACCAGCGAATAGCCCAGGTAGTTCAGCACCTGCGGCCGGTCCGGCTCCAGCGCCAGGGAGGCGCGGAAGTCCGCCTCGGCCTGCTCCCACTGGTCCAGACGCTCGTGGCAGATGCCGCGGGCATAGAGCAGGAACCAGCGGCTGCCGGAGTCCTCCGGCGAGTTGGCAAGCGCCTTGTCGTAGGCCCGGGCCGCCGCCGCATAGTCCTCCTGCTGGCGCAAGAGATCGCCCAGGCTGACGTAGACGCCCGGCTGATCCGGGAATTGCCGCGCCAGCTGCTCCAGCACTTCGATCGCCGCATCCGGCTTGGCCGCGCGGCGCAGGGCCTCGGCCCGGCCCAGTTCGGCAGCGTGGTAGTCGGGATGGCTGCGCGGCACCTGCTTGTAGGTCGCCACCGACAGCTCATACCGGCCCAGCTGATCCAGCAGGCTGGCGCTCAGCAGGATCGCATCCACATGGTCGGGGCGCAGCGAGGCGGCCATGCGGACATACATCAGCACATAATCATTGGCGGTATCGCCATTGAGCGCCGCCCCTAGGGTAAAGAAGACCTCGGCAATCCCCTCACGCGGGCCGGGGGCGATGGTATAGGCAAGCGTTTCGCCGTTCTGCAGCTGCGCATCCAGCGCTTCAAGACCGGGGTCGAGGCGGCTGCCGAAGGCTGCCTGCAGCGTCTCACGCGCCTCATCGTTGCGGCCCAGCTGCGACAGGATCTGCACCCGCGCCACCGCGGCGCGGCGGCTGAGGCTGGCCAAGCGGCCGTCCTCAGCGGCAAACAGCGCCTCGGCACCGCCGTAGTCCCCGGCAGACGCCAATGCAAGCGCCCGGTGGTAGAGCACGAAAGGCTTCAGGCTGCCGTCCTTGGCCAGCCGGTCAAAGGTCTTGAGCGCGCTGGACACCGAGCCGGTGCCGATATGCGCCCAGCCTTCCAGCAGGCCGTCGACCAGCGGGTGGATCGCTTCGCGTTCAAGATCACGGTCAAGAATCGCCTGGTATTCCCCGGCCGCCGCATGGCCGCCCGCAATCACCACATTGGCGACCTGGCTGCGCGCGCCGGTCTGCAGCAGCCGCTGCGCCACCGGCACCGCCAGCTCTGCCTTGCCCATGGCGAGCTGCGCGAACACCACGTTCTCCATCAGGAGCGGATTCTGCGGATCGCGCGCCAGCGCCTGGGTGTAATAAAGCGCCGCCGCGGCAAAATCGCTGTCATAGGTCGCGGCGCGCCCGGCCAGGTAGGACCCTGCCAGCCCTTCGGCCTGCACAGCAGGTGCGGACACGGCCACCAGGGCCGCACTTGTCAGGGTGCGAAAAATGGATACGGGCACGCGGGACCCCCTTACGATTTACTGCTCTAGCTCTTCTAAGAAAGCGTAGTGCGCCGTCCGTCAACACGCAATGGGGCGGCCCAAGGACCGCCCCTTAAAATCCGGCGAAAGCGCGCCGAAAATTTAAACTTCCCGTTACATGTTCGGGTAGTTCGGCCCGTCGCCGCCCTGCGGCGTTGTCCAGGTGATGTTCTGCGACGGATCCTTGATGTCGCAGGTCTTGCAGTGGACGCAGTTCTGGAAGTTGATCACGAACTCCGGCTGGCCGTCCTTTTCCACCACTTCGTAAACACCGGCCGGGCAGTAGCGCTGCGCCGGTTCCGCGAATTTCGGCAGGTTGACCCGGACCGGGGTGTCCTCGTTGCCCAGACGCAGGTGGCAGGGCTGGCTTTCCTCGTGGTTGGTCATCGAGAAGCTGACGTTGGTCAGCCGGTCGAACGACAGCACGCCATCGGGCTTGGGATAGTCGATCGGCTTGTGCTTGGAGGCTTCCTCGGTCGCTTCGGCGTCGTTCTTGCCGTGGCCCAGGGTGCCGAAGAAGGAGAAGCCCAAAAGGTTGTTGGTCCACATGTCCAGGCCGCCCAGCGCCAGCGACGCGGTGAGACCCCACTTGGACCACATCGGCTTGACGTTGCGGACCATCTTGAGGTCCTTGCCAATGGCGCCTTCGCGCACGTCGGTTTCATAAGCGGCCAGCTCGTCGCCGGAACGCTCTGCCTTGATCGCGTCATAGGCGGCTTCGGCCGCGGCCTTGCCCGACAGCATCGCGTTGTGGTTGCCCTTGATGCGCGGCACGTTGACCATGCCCGCGGAGCAGCCCAGCAGCGCCACGCCGGGCGCCACCAGTTTCGGCATCGACTGCCAGCCGCCTTCGGTGATGGCGCGGGCACCGTAGGCCACGCGCTTGCCGCCCTTCAGCAGCTCGGCCACCACCGGGTGGTGCTTGAAGCGCTGGAATTCCATGTAGGGGAACAGGTGCGGGTTCTTGTAGTTCAGGTGCACCACGAAGCCCACGTAGACCTGGTTGTTGTCCAGGTGGTAGATGAACGAGCCGCCGCCCGCGTTGGAGCCCAGCGGCCAGCCCATTGTGTGGGTGACGGTGCCTTCCTTGTGCTTGGCCGGGTCGATCTCCCAGATCTCTTTCATGCCGACGCCGTATTTCTGCGGCTCCTTGCCGTCGGAGAGGCCGTATTTGGCGATCACTTCCTTCGACAGCGAGCCGCGCACGCCTTCGCCCAGGAACACGTATTTGCCGTGCAGCTCCATGCCGGGCTCATAGGCCGGGCCGGGGGTGCCGTCGGGGTTCTTGCCGAATTCACCCGCAACAACGCCCTTCACTTCGCCATTGTCGCCATAGACCAGTTCGGAGCACGCCATACCCGGGAAGATCTCGACGCCCAGTTCCTCGGCCTGCTCCGCCATCCAGCGGCAGACGTTGCCCATGGAGACGATGTAGTTACCGTGGTTGTTCATCAGCGGCGGCATCGGGAAGTTGGGGATGCGGACGTGGCCGGCTTCGCCCAGCATGTAGAAGTTGTCTTCCTTGACTTCCACGTTCAGCGGCGCGCCTTTTTCCTTCCAGTCGGGGATCAGCGCGTTCAGGCCGCAAGGGTCCAGCACCGCGCCGGACAGGATGTGCGCGCCCACCTCGGAGCCCTTTTCCAGGACCACGACCTGCAGGTCGGCGTCCAGCTGTTTCAGGCGGATGGCCGCGGACAGACCGGCAGGGCCGGCCCCGACGATCACCACGTCGTATTCCATCGCTTCGCGTTCAATCTCGGCCATCTGCGGCGCTCCTTGGCTTTCTGTTCGCTACCGGCCCCACCGGGCGCAATTTTGTGTCGCGGCTGCTTAGCGTTTGCCAGCCCTGCTGGTCAATCCAAACTCTGCGTCAGGCCCCTGTAAAACAGGCTATCGCGACAATAAGTGCGTCCATTTTCGTCACTCAAGCACCATTTTCCGGCTCAGCCTCTGACTCGGGCCGGTCTCCCATGAGATATCTGGGTCCCTGCCCCTTCTGTGCCGCCCGGTCCTCGGGGTTGTAAAGTTTGCAATTCGGAAGCGACAGGCAGCCGCAGCCTATGCAGCCGTCCAGATTGTCGCGCAGCCGCACCAGGGTTTCGATTCGCTGGTCCAGGTGGCTGCGGAAGTTCTCCGAAATGCGCGCCCAATCCTCCTTCGTGGGGGTCCGGCTGCCCGGCAGGCTTTTCAGGAATCCGCGGATTTCCGGCAGCGAGAAGCCGAACTGCTGCGCAATCATCACAAAGCTGAGCCGCCGGATGTCGGCCCGGTGAAACCGCCGCTGGCCGCCTGCGTTGCGCCATGGCTCCACCAATCCTTGCGCCTCGTAGTAGCGGATGGCGGACACCGCGAGACCGGTGCGTTCGGCCAGGTAGCCGATGGAAATTCCCGCGGATGCGGGCATGGCACTCTCCTGCAAAATTTCTCTTGAGCTAAAGTTAGGTTTAGGAATTACGGTGAGTCGCATCAACAGGTTTGCTCAGGCAAGAAGGAGATTTCCGATGAGCGCAGTACTGGAACATGCAAATGTCACCGTTGCCGACCCCCATGCCACCGCCGCCTGGATGCAGAAAGTGTTCGGCTGGCATGTGCGCTGGGAGGGCGAGGCCAAGAATGGCGGCTACAGCGTGCATGTGGGCGAGGAAAACAGCTATCTCGCGCTTTACACACCGCGAACCCCGGCCGGAAAGGCGCCGGAAAGCTATGGCATCGTCGGCGGGCTGAACCACCTGGCGGTGATCGTCGACGATCTGGACGCCACCGAAGCCGCGGTAAAGGCCGCCGGTTTCACGCCAATGAACCACGGCGACTATGAGCCGGGCCGCCGCTTCTACTTCCACGATGAAAACGGCATCGAATACGAGGCGGTGCAATATGATTGATATCCTCTGGCAAGCGGGTCTTCCCCGGATACCCGCGCACGGCATTTTCTTGCGCATTCCTGTGGAAAAGCCGGCCAAACCACGCAGTTAGGCGGATTTGCACGCCAGCAGCCCCCGCGCCCACTTGAAATCAGGCGCAGGATTGGGTCAGGTAAATGTCAACCGGACCGGACGCCCCGCAGCCCACGCTGCGGGGCTCCGGCTTTCGTACTGACAAGAACAAAACAAAAAGCGACCTGGACCAATCACATGGAAAAGATCCCGATGACCCCGGCGGGCTTTGCCGCCTTGGAAAGCGAACTGAAAAACCTGAAATCCGTGGAACGCCCGGCCATCATCCAGGCGATCGCCGAAGCGCGTGAGCTGGGCGACCTGTCGGAAAACGCCGAATACCACTCCGCCCGCGAAAAGCAGTCCTTCATCGAGGGCCGCATCAAGGAGCTGGAAGGCATCCTGTCGCTGGCCGATGTGATCAACCCGGCCAAGCTGAACGGCGCCATCAAGTTCGGCGCCAAGGTGACCGTGGTGGACGAGGACACCGACGAGGAGAAGACCTGGCAGATCGTCGGCGAGCATGAAGCCAACATTGAAGCGGGCCTGCTGAACATCAAATCCCCCATCGCGCGCGCCTTGATCGGCAAGGACGAAGGCGACAGCGTCGAAGTGCGCACCCCCGGCGGCGAGCGCGCCTATGAAATCCTCAAGATCGTCTATTCCTGACCGGTGAGGGCTGAGTGGTCATGACAGGCTCCAGCAGCAGCCCGGGCGCCAGCCCGACCCCCGCAGGCAGACGCCCGCTGCGCGGCCTTGACGCGCCTGCCGGCAACGGGCTGGGCGGCGCCGAGCTGGTGGCCATCGGGCTGGGGGCGCTGTGGCTGCTGGCGGCAGTTGCCTTTTACGTCTTTGCCCCGGAAAGCGCAGGCCTGTCGCAATGGACCGACCTGATCACCGGCGTGCTGGCGGTGGTGCTGCCGCCGGCGATGCTCTGGGTTGCGGCCTCTGCCGCGCGCTCGGCGCGGGTGATGCGGGAGGAGAGCGAACAACTGCAGGCCGCCATCGACGGGCTGCGCCAGACCTATCTGACCCAGGCCCAGCAGCATGCCGCGGTGGCAGAGCCTACGATGGCCAAACGGCTGGAGGAGATCGCCGAGGCGACCCGCAAGACCGAAACCGCGCTGGCCACCTTCCACACCAGCCGCCGGGCCAATCCAGTGCGCCCGGCCATCCCGGCCGAGGCCGCCGAGATGACCGCCGCCGGTCAGGGCTCGCTGGCGCTTGGCACCCAGGCCGAGGACACCGCGCCGCCGCTGCCTGCGGAACAGTTCATCCGCGCCCTGAACTTCCCGGAGACCGCCGAGGACGAGGAAGGCTTTGCCGCCCTGCGCGCGGCGCTGCGCGACCGCAAGGCGGCGCAGGTGATCCAGGCCGCGCAGGATGTGCTGACGCTCCTCAGCCAGGACGGCATCTACATGGACGACCTGCGCCCCGACATGGCCCGGCCCGAGGTCTGGCGCCAGTTCGGCCAGGGCGCCCGCGGCCGCGCGGTCGCTGCGCTTGGCGGCGTGCGTGACCGTACCTCGCTGGCGCTGACCGCGGCGCGGATGAAACAGGACCCGATCTTCCGCGATGCCGCGCATCACTTCCTGCGCCGCTTCGACCAGATGTTCGCGGAGTTCGAGACCGAGGCCACCGACGGCGAGATTTCGGCGCTCGGCAACACCCGCACCGCCCGCGCTTTCATGCTGCTGGGCCGGGTCGCCGGGACGTTTGATTGATGACGTGAAGCGCCTTTCAGGCGCTGCCTGCGGCGCGAGTATTTTTGGAAAGATGAAATAGCCGGGCGGCGCCCGGCCCAACGGCGGGCAAGCATCTTGGATGCGCCGCGCCGCGGGCGGGAGAGGTCCGCCTACATCGCAAAACTGCCGTAGGGGATGAAACGCACCGGGTCGCCAGGCTTGATATGAGCCGCACCATCGCCCAGTTCCACCAGCCCCTCGGCCCAGCTGAGGCCGCTGATGCGGCCGGAGCCTTCGGATTTGAACACCTCCGCTTTTCCGCCCCGCACCCGGGCCCGCAAGTATTCGCGGCGGCCCGGTTTCTTGCGTTTCTCAAAGGCAGCAGGCACCTCAAACGCCTGCGGCTCCCGCCAGCCTGCGCCCGCCATCAGCCCCATCGCGGGGCGCGCAAAGATCAGCGTGCAAACCAGAGCCGCCACCGGGTTGCCCGGCAGCCCGAAGACCGGCGTGCCCTGCCACATGCCCAGCGCCAGCGGACGCCCGGGTTTAAGCGCAATCCGCCATTCCTGCATCGCACCTGCCTCGCGCAGCAGCGCGGACATGTGGTCCTCGTCCCCGGCGGAGGCGCCGCCCGAGGTGAGGATCACATCTGTTTCGTCAGCCGCCGCATCCAAGCGCGCTCGCAAGGCCTCCCGGTCATCCGCAGCCTTGCCCAGATCCACCGGCACGAAGCCCAGCTGCCGGATCAGAGCCAGCAGCATCGGGCGGTTGGCGTCAAAGATTTGCCCCTTGCCCGCGGCTTCCCCGGCCTCGACCAGTTCATCGCCGGTAGAGAGCACCCCGACCCGCAGCGGCAGCCGCACGGTGAGCTGCGCCAGCCCGGTGGCCGAGACCAGCGCCAGATCGGCAGGCGTGATAACCCGGCCCGCGGGCAGGATAACTTCGCCTGCGGAAACGTCCTCGCCCGCCTTGCGGGTGTTCGCGCCCTGCTTCAGCGGGCCGTTGAAGGCAATCCGGGTACCGTCGGTGTTGACGTCTTCCTCCAGGATCACAGTGTCAACGCCATCGGGCAGCGCTGCGCCGGTCAGGACCCGGATAGCGCTCCCTTCGGGCACTGCGCCGTCGAAAGGCACACCGGCGGCAGCCCGGCCCCGCACGAGCGGCAGCACATGCGGGCCTTCCGCCCTGCCGCCGGCAAAACCGTAGCCGTCCACTGCCGTATTGGGCAGCGGCGGGTTGGAGCGTTTGGCCGCCGCATCCTCTGCCAGCACCCGCCCCAAGGCGTCTGAAAGCGGCACGGTCTCCATGCCGGTCACAGGGCCCAGCCTGTCCCGCAGCAGGGCCAGCGCGTCATCGACCGGGGTCCAGTCGACACCCGCAGGCAGGGCAAAGCAATCATTGCTGAGCGGCGGCGGTGTCAGCCCCTCCGGCTCTTCTGCGGCCAGTGTATTCAAGCGGTCTTCGTATCCGGTGCCCAATATCCAAGCTTCCTCTTGTGCGTCCTCAGGGGCGGCAGCCAGCATTCCGGCGAGCTCCTCAGCCGGCAGGCGGCTGAGCGCTTGCGACAGGAGCCGCATCTGCACCCGGTCGCGGATTTCTTCCGGGCCGGCAACAGCCATGGCGGCCTTGACGGCGGGTTCGATCAACCCTGGCCAAATTTCTGCAAACACAATTTGCGCTGTCTCAACCTTTTCGAATGGCCAGACAGCAGCGCCGTGCCGGAGCCGCAGCCGCTGCAGAACCGGCAGCCCCATGAGGACCTGGCTGCCGACGGTCGGGTTGAAGAACAGCTGGAAGCAGGAGGAGGCCGCCTTTGCCGCCAGATCCGCGCTGCGCCGCTCTGCCGGGTCCTCGTAGGTTATCCCGGCTTTGCGGTAAGGGATATCCGGCCAGCGTGCCGCATCCGGCTTGCCCCAGAACGGGCCGGCGCCGGAAAACAGCCGGTTTATTTCAGAGGCGACATCGAACCGGTTGTTGCTGCCGTCGTCAGCGTCTTCGATCCGCTCTTCCAGCCATTGCCACAGGGAAAAGGGGTCATCCGATCCGGTGATCCGGCGCGCGAACCCGCGCGGATAGCCGAAGGGAAAGTCAAAGGCCGCGAGCACCCGCCGCCCCGCGGCTTGCTCGTTCTCCAGGAAGCGGCTGATCCAAACCTCCGCCTCCTGCCGGCTGCGGCAGTAGATTTGCTGTTCTGCGGTTCCGCTGCGCGCCAAACCGAGCCAGATCGCGTCCTTGCTGGCGCGCTGAGGTTTACGCTTGGCAGCGGACCAGTCGACGGCCAGAACGGTATCGAAAGGGATCACAGCCCCAGTTCCGTCTCAATAAAATCCGCAATTGCCGCTGTATCGTTCAAGTCGAACACCGGGCGGTCCAGATCCAGCGGCGTATCGCTGGCAACCGCCCGGATGTTTGGATCCTGCGGGGCGATCAGGCCGGTGCCTGCTGCCTGCCGGAAGGCCTCGATCTTGGGGTGGGGTTCGCGTTTGTAGCCCTCCACCAGCACCAGATCGGCGGGGCTGAGGCGGGCCAGCAGGTCTTCCAGAGGCGGCTCAGGTGCGCCGCGCAGCTCCTGCATGATAGCGATACGGCCCGCGGAGGCCAGCACCACCTCCGACGCCCCCGCCTGGCGGTGGCGGTGGCTGTCGGTGCCGGGCTGGTCCACGTCCGTCGCGTGATGGGCGTGCTTGATGGTGGAGACCGTGAGGCCGCGGGCGCAGAACTCCGCCACCAGCCGCTCCATCAGCCCGGTCTTGCCGTTGTTCTTCCAGCCGGTGACGCCGTAGATCTTCATTTCAAGAGCGCCTCTGCGCGGGCCAGATCCTCTGGCGTGTTGATGTTGAAGAAGGGGTCCAAAAGATCGGCCTCGAACAGCGCCTCGCGGCCGCCGTGCTGATCGGTCCAGAGGACCACCTTGCGCAGGCCGTCATTCAACGCCGCCCGCAGGTCATCGCGCAGGGCGACGGGCCAAAGGCCAAAGGCCGGGTGCCGGTTCACTTTGCTCCGCCCGCCGGATTTCAGCGCCTCATCGCCAGCACGCGGGGTGGTGGCAAGGACCAGCGGCTGATCCATACCCTCCGCCGCTGCGGTCAGCCGCGCCACCAGGTCCAGCGGGAAGAACGGCGTGTCGGCGGCGGCGGTTACAATGGTGTCCGCCCCCTGCTCTGCCGCCCAGTCAAGACCTGCCAGGACGCCTGCAAGAGGGCCGGCAAAGCCCTCGATCGAGTCGGCAATAACCGGCAGGCCCAAATCGGCGAAGCGACCCGGATCGCCATTGGCGTTGAGCGCGAGGCCGGCAACCTGCGGCGAGAGCCGGTCCACGACACGGGACAAGAGGCTCTGGCCGCCGACCTGCAGCCGCCCCTTGTCGCCGCCGCCCATCCGGGTGGCGAGGCCGCCTGCGAGGATTACTCCGAGGGGTTGGGTCATGGGATCACCTTTGGCCACTTTGCCGGCCTTAGAACAAGCAGAGGAAATGCTATCGAAAGCACGATAATCAGATAGAAAGCAGGTGTGAGCAACACGGCCGACACTAGAATAACCAGCCAAAAGAACATCTGAACACACCAATACAAAACACTGTAGGCTCGCAACGCCTTCAACGCAGCCTCGGAGTGCTCCAATTGCGGTGGTGCTCCCCAGATCGCCAATCGGAAAAACAAGCGTCGGCGCGCGATGTCCCGGCCCGGGCCTAGCACTGGCGGGGTCGGGTTTTCCGCAGGCCAACCCAACGCGGACCTAACCGCCCAAGGCGTATCTTCCATTTCCGAGAAGTAGCGCCCCATGTTGTGCCAAATTCTCCAGAACAGAAAAAGGCCTGCAAATCCAATTAAGATCCAAAGAAGAAACGCGCTTACAATCCAGCCACCGAAATTGTTTGCCGTCGCGTTTTCAAGGAGCACGGCCAATGGGTCTTGTTGTGTCATGCCCTCGCCTTTGGAGCTGGAACCCGGTTAGCCGTCCGCACTCTTCCGCCTATGCTTCTTGTCTTCCACCGGCGCGTCCTTGGGGTCCATGTCGCGCACCAGCCGCTCCTCGTCTGAGAGGCAGATAAACCGCTGGCCGCGCATCCGGCCGATCAGGGTCAGGCCGACCTCGCGGGCGATCTCAACTCCCCAGGCGGTGAAACCTGAGCGCGAGGCCAGCACCGGGATGCCCATCATCGCGGTCTTGATCACCATCTCCGAGGTCAGCCGCCCGGTGGTGTAAAGGATCTTGTCCGCGGCCTCTGCCTGCTCCGACAGCATCCAGCCTGCAATCTTGTCCACCGCGTTGTGGCGGCCCACGTCCTCCATATAGACCAGCGGGCGGTCCTGCTGGCACAGCACGGTGCCGTGAATGGCGCCGGCCTCGAGATACAGCGAGGGCGTGCGGTTGATCTTGTGCGCCAGCGCATAAAGCCAGGAGGTGCGGACCTCCGCCTCGGGCAGGCGCACGTCCTCCAGCCCCTCCATCATGTCGCCAAAGACGGTGCCGACCGCGCAGCCCGACGTGCGGGTCTTCTTCTTCAGCTTCTCCTCGTGGCTGGTTTCCACCGCGGTGCGGACCACGACGGTTTCCAGGTCCTCGTCGTAGTCGACGCGGGTCACCTCGTCCTCATCCTGCAGCATCCGCTGATTGCGCAGGAAGCCGAGCGCCAGGTATTCAGGGTAGTCGCCGATGGTCATGGCGGTGACGATTTCCTGCGAATTCAGGAAGATGGTCAGCGGGCGCTCCTCGACCACGGCGATCTCGCTTACCTCGCCGTTCTGATCCACACCGCTTACGGCACGGGTCAGCCTCGGGTCGGCGACACCGGGGGCGATCAGATATTCTGATGCGATATCCATACTCACCAATTGCATTCCTTCTGCGTCCGCCGTAGGCGGTATTCACGCAATCTAGGACGCGCAGATGGCAATCACCACCACCAAATCGGCCTTCTGGAAGGGGTTTCGCGACAGCGCGCCCTTCATCTTCATGGCCTCGCCCTTCGGCTTCCTGTTCGGGGTGCTGGCGGCAGAGGCCGGGCTGATCGTGCCGGAGGCGTTCGCCTTCTCCCTCGCGGTCTTTGCCGGGGCGGCGCAGTTCACCGCGCTGCAGCTGATGCAGGAGAACGCGCCGCTGATCATCATCCTGATCTCGGCGCTGGCGGTGAACCTGCGGATGGCGATGTATTCGGCGTCGCTGACGCCGTATCTGGGCGACGCCCCGATGTGGCAGCGGGCACTGGCCGCCTATTTCGTGGTGGACCAGTCCTATGCGCTGTCGATCGTGCAATTCGAGACCGAGCCGGAGATGCCGCTGGCGCAGCGGGTGGCCTATTTCTTTGGCACCAATGGCATCGTGGCGCCGGCCTGGGTGATTGCCACGGCGCTTGGCGCGCTGGTCGGCACCCGGATTCCGGAGAGCTGGGGCGTGGATTTCGTGCTGCCGCTGGCGTTTCTGGCAATGATCGGACCAATGCTGCGCACGCCGGCGCATATCGCCGCCTGTTTCGTGGCCGTTGCGGCCTCGCTGCCCGCGGCTGCGCTGCCCTATAATCTGGGGCTGATCGTTGCGGGTATTGCAGGCATGGTGGCCGGGGCGCAGGCGGAGCTGTGGCTGGAGCGGCAAAAGGCAAAATCGGAGGCCGCGAAATGAGCAGTATCCCCGCCCCCATCCTGTGGACCGTTATCATCGGGCTGGCGCTTGGCAGCTATGCCCTGCGGTTCGTCTTCATCGGCTTTATGGGCGGGCGCCCCATCCCGGAATGGCTGATGCGGCATCTGCGCTACACGGCGGTGGCGATCATTCCGGCGCTGGTGGCGCCGCTGGTGGTCTGGCCTGCGCCGACGGGAGGTGAACCCAGCCTGATGCATTTCGCCGCCGCGGCCGCGACCTTTGCTGCAGGGTATCTGACCAGGAACGTGCTGTTCGGCCTGGGTACAGGCGGGCTGTCGCTGCTGCTGCTGTATCTCGCCGCCTGACGCGCCGCGCCGGAGATAAGTTAATCTGCGGCAGAGGTAAGGGCTACGTTGGCCCCGGAAATGCCCGCCTGCAGATCGCCGCTGTCATTCTCATAGTAGCGTTCGGTCCGCACACCCGGCAGCTGGCCGAACTGTTCCGCCAGTTTTTCCGGATAGAAGGTGCGGTCAATGCTCTCGAAGCCCGGGATCTGCTGCAGGATGCCGATGGTCGCCTGGGCACAGTAGGCACCCGGCACCCGGCCATTGGTCACTGCCAGCTGATAGGCCTTTTGGGCCTGTTCCGGCGTCACCTCGACCCGCTGCACAACCACGTGGAAAGTGCTGCGCGCGTGGGCGCCGCGGTAGGCCTTTTCCACCGCGGGTGTGATGCCGAAGAGCACATCGTTCCGCTCCGGCACGACCGAAGCGTAAAAGGAGCCTGCGGGATCGAAGATCACCCGTTCCGAGGCGTTGATCATCAGCGACGCGTGGCCGCCCCGCCCGGTGCGGTTGTTGATCATCGTATACAGGGTGAGCGCGGGCGGTCCGGAGTGACGGTAAGCCGCCCGTGCCAAGGTCTCCGCATCCGCATTGGGCTGCTGAGGCGCAGCGCAACCCGCAAGCGCGGTCAGGACCGCGCCAAGGCACAGCAGATTGCGCATAAAGATGGTCTCCGGCCGGAAGATCAGGAGGCGAAGATTGCCAGGAAGATGGCAAAAAGGACCAGCGCGATGCTGAAGCGGGTCACAAAGGTCAGGAAGCCGGAATAGGTCTTTTCCTGAACGGTGGTGTCCATGGTGCCGTGCTGATGTTCAGCCATGTGAGTTTTCCCTCAATTCACGTGCATTTTTCCGGTGATTACTGGATTTGCACCGCTCTGTCACCACGTCAATCGGGCGCATCTGACAGAAATGAGGTGCAAAACCTGCTGCCGCAGCGGCAATCCGGGGCTGCCGTGGCGCGGCGTCCGGCCCCGGCGCCGAATCGGCCCCGGGGCGCTGGCCTCAGTCCTGCTGCAGGTCGGACGCCAGGCGGAAGCCGATGCGGTTGGCAGGCTCTTCCTGACGCGCCTTGGGCACTGCGCGCAGCATCACGTTCAGCTGGCTGACGTGCTGAACCAGCTGGGTCCGGGAGCCGCCGCCCTCGCTGCCGTAGAAGGTGATGATGTCGGGATCGAAATAGCCCATGCCCTCGATCCGCAGCACCCCGGCATTGCCGCCGGCAAAGCCCATCGCGACCTCGTGTTCGGCATCCAGCTGTTTCTCGAAGTTCTGAATATAAAGTATCAGGCGCTCATAGGCCCAGCGGGCGGGGCTTTTGGCGGCGTCGGGTTTTTGCAGCTTTTCCGGCACTTCGGTCAGCCCGGTGCAGGCATCGGGGTCGGAGTGGACTTCGTGCACACACGGCAGAACCGCCGCTTCCGCTGCCTCGGCGCTGGTTGAAATCTCGTCGTTCATGCTTCCCCCTTCTGCCGGGGTGCATCACCCCTTGCGCTGATAGAGCCAGGCACCATCTTCGCGCTCCCAGCGCGTCACCTGACCGGTGTGGTACAGATGATTTACATGGGCCACCGCTTCGACCAGTGCAAGCCCGTACTCGCCTTCGCCGATTGTGCGCTTGAACAGGGGCGCAAAGCAATCAGCGGCCGTGCGCGGCTCCGACAGGTGGTCCATCAGCCGCTCCAGCGCGCCGTGGTGGTTGCCGATCAGCTGCTGCATCCGGAGCGGCAGGCGGGTGAATGGCAGCTTGTGGCCGCCCAGCGCCAGGTGATCGGGGCGCGCCAGGTCCGACAGCCGCTCGCAGGCTTCCAGCCATTCGCCCAGCGGGTCCGCCATCGGTTCGGTCGCGTAGACGCCGATGTTGGGGCTGATGGTCGACAGGATCTGGTCGCCAGTGATCACCAGATTGTCATCGCGGCTCCAGAAGGTTGCGTGCTCTGGCGCGTGGCCGTTGCCGATATGCACATCCCAGTCGCGCCCGCCCATGCGGATCACGTCGTCCTGCTTGATCCGGGTGAAGCCCAAGGGCATCGGGTGCACCGTGTCGGCAAAATTGAAGGGCCGGTCATTGACCCGCTTCTCGTAGAATTCCGGCGCCATGCCCGCGCTGCGGTAATAGGCCAGGGTCTCCTCCGGCCAGACCTCCTGCACGTCCAGCGTCAGCATCCGGGCAAACAGCCAGGCGGTACGGGTGGTGACCAGCTCAGCGCCATGCCGGCTCTGGAACCAGCCCGCCAACCCGATGTGATCGGGGTGGTGGTGGGTGCCGACGACGCGCCGCACCGGCTTGCCCTGCAAGGGGCCGGCCATCAGGCTGTCCCAGATCGCGCGGCTCTTGCGGGTGTTGAAGCCGGTGTCGATCACGGTCCAGCCGTCGCCGTCATCCAGTGCGTAGATGTTGACGTGGTCCAGCTTCATCGGCAGCGGCTGGCGCATCCAGAGGACGCCCTCGGCCACCTCGATCGCTTCGCCCTGCGCAGGCGGCTCCTGCCACGGGGTGCGGGGCGAAACGTCGGGGATATCGGTCACGGCGTCAGCCTGCCAGCTCTTCAAGGCTGAGGGCAAAGGTGCCCGCAGCGCCGGCCTGGGCGTGCGCCAGAAGCGAGGCGTGTTCCGGCAGCATCCGGGTGATGTAGAACCGCGCCAGCTTCTCGCGCGGACCGCCCTGATCCGCCATCGCCGCGGCCAGGTGGTAGTGGCCGCCCAGCACCCGCGCAAAGGCCCGCAGATACGGCACGGAGCCGGCAAAGCGGTCCTGCATGTCCTCTTGCGCCACCAGCCATTCGGTGGCCTCGCGCAGGGATTCACAGGCCTGCCAGACCGATTCAGCCATGTTGGGATGGGTTGCGCGGGCGCGCTCGGCGCGCTCCTCGATCTCGTCGATGAGGGCAAAGGCGGTTTCGCCGCCGTCCATCATCTTGCGCGCCACCAGGTCCATCGACTGGATGCCATTGGTGCCTTCGTAGATCGCCGTCACCCGCACGTCGCGGTAATACTGTGCGGCGCCGGTTTCCTCGATGAAGCCCATGCCGCCATGCACCTGCACCCCGGTTTCCGAGACCCGGATGCCGGTGTCGGTGCCAAAGGCCTTGGCGATCGGGGTCAGGAAGGCCGCGCGGGCGGCCCAGTCCTTTTCGCCGGTCGCGGTCTGCATGTCGATCGCTTGGGCACAGGCCAGCAGGATCGCGCGGGAGGCAAAGAGATCTGCCTTCATCTCCATCAGCATCCGGCGCACGTCTGCGTGATCCACAATGGTGCCGCTGGCAGTGCGGCCCTGCTTGCGCTCCAGCGCATAGGCCAGCGCGTGCTGGTAAGCGCCTTCACCTGCGCCAACGCCCTGGCCGCCGACGCCGAGGCGCGCGTTGTTCATCATGGTGAACATTGCCGCCATGCCGCCGTGCTCTGCGCCGACCAGCCAGCCGGTGGCGCCGTCATACTGCATCACGCAGGTTGGCGAGCCATGCAGGCCCATCTTGTGTTCCAGGCTGACGACTTTGAGATCGTTGGCCTTACCCGGGTTGCCATCGGCGTCCGGCAGGTATTTCGGCACCAGGAACAGCGAGATCCCTTTGGTGCCCGGCGCCCCGTCCGGCAGCCGTGCCAGCACCAGGTGGCAGACGTTTTCGCAGAAGTCGTTGTCCCCCCAGGAGATATAGATCTTCTGGCCGGTGACCGCATAAGTGCCATCGCCGTTCGGCTCCGCCTTGGAGCTGAGCGCACCCACATCGGAGCCCGCCTGCGGCTCGGTCAGGTTCATGGTGCCGGACCACTCGCCGGAGATCAGTTTGGGCAGGTACAGTTCCTTGATCGCGTCCGAGGCGTGATGCTCCAGCGCCTCGATCTGGCCCTGGCTCATCAGCGGCGCCAGTTGCAGCGACAGGCAGGCGCCGGCCATCATCTCGTTCACCGCGGTGGCAACCGTCAGCGGCAGCCCCATGCCACCGTGTTCTTCCGGCGCGCTCATGCCGATCCAGCCGCCCTCGGAGATGGCCTTGAACCCGTCAGCAAACCCGGGCGAGGTCCGCAGCACGCCGTTCTCCAGATAGGCAGGTGTCAGATCGCCGTTGCGCTGCAGCGGCGCCAGCACCTCATCGCACATCTTGCCCGCCTCATTGAGGATGGCGCTCACGACGTCCGAGGGGGCCTCGGCAAAGCGGTCTGTGGCGGAAACATCTCCATAGCTGACAACATTGTTCAGCAGAAACTCATACTCGGAAACGGGGGCACGGAAGGTCATGGGCGTCCTTTAGCGGTCTTTCGGGGGCGTCCTGGCGCGGGCAGTCTTGGCTTCCCGGCACGGGCCTATTATGGTCAGTGGCTTGACCGATTACCTAATCGGACGCCTGTTTCAATCAACCAAAACGCCGCGTCACCCGGAATGCCCCTGCAAAGCACCGAAATTCTTGCCGCAACGGAAGCGGGCATTGCCCGTGCCGCGCAGCTTTTGCGGGAGGGCAAGCTGGTCTCCTTTCCCACCGAAACTGTCTATGGGCTTGGCGCCGATGCCCGCCAGGGCGAAGCGGTGGCGGCGATTTATGAGGCGAAGGGGCGGCCCTCCTTCAACCCGCTGATCGCGCATGTGCACTCGGCTGAGGCGGCGCAGCGCTATGTGGAGTGGACCGAAACGGCAGAGACGCTGGCAGAGGCCTTCTGGCCCGGCCCGCTGACACTGGTGCTGCCGCTGCGCGAGGGCCACGGGATTTCGCCGCTGGTCACCGCCGGGCTGGACACCTTGGGCGTGCGGGTGCCTGCGCATCCTGCCGGCCAGGCGCTGCTGCGGGCACTGGACGGCCCGGTGGCGGCGCCTTCTGCCAATCCCTCCGGCAAGATCAGCCCGACCACGGCAGCGCATGTGAAGGCCGGTCTGGACGGCCGCATCGCCGCCATTCTGGACGATGGCGCCTGCGGGGTCGGGCTGGAGTCGACAATCGTCGGCCTGGCGGGGCCAGAGCCGGTGCTGCTGCGCCCCGGCGGATTGGCAGCGGAGGAGATCGAGGCGGTGCTGGGCCGCAAGCTGGCGGTGCGCGATGTGCACGATCCGCTGACCGCGCCCGGCCAGCTGCTGTCGCACTACGCGCCGGGCGCTCCTGTACGGCTGAACGCCGACGCCCCGGCCGAGGGAGAACTCTATCTCGGCTTCGGCCCCGGCGCATGCGACCTGAACCTGTCGGAGCGCGGCGACCTGGCTAAGGCGGCGGCCAATCTGTTTGGCCACCTCCACCAGCTGGACGCGCTAGGCAAGCCGATCGCCGTGGCGCCAATTCCGGAGCACGGGCTGGGCGAGGCCATCAACGACCGCCTCCGCCGCGCCGCCGCTCCTCGTGATTGAACGGCGGGATTGAGCGGCGGGGCGTGGAACCGATCCAGAGGCTCCCGCCCCTTTGAGCCCCATCACAGATGGGACGCAAAGCGTTGAGCCGGGCGCCGCGCAAGCGCGGCGCGGCCGGTGGCATTTCCAAGAACTGCATCATGGGTTGCAAAGCTTGGCTGCGCATGGAAACCGCAATTGAGAATCCGGGCCGCCAGCTGCCGCGCCGTGCGCCAGCACGGCGCCGGGCCCAACCTTATTCTGGTCATCTTTGATGATTGAAAAAAAGGGCGGGAGTGCTCCCCCCGCCCCGCAGCACATCGCCCCCGCAGCCGCGGGTCAGGCGTGGCCCGCGCTGGCTGACAACGTCAAAGGATCGACGCCCAGCGTTTTCAGCGCGGCTTCCCATTTGCTGTCATCGGCCAGGCCAAAAACCAGCTCGGGGCTTGCTTCCGCCGTGAGCCAGCCGTTCATCGCAATCTCCGACTCCAGCTGCCCCGGCCCCCAGCCGGCATAGCCCAGCAGCACCAGCAGCTCCTCTGGGCCCTGGCCGCCCGCGATGTCCTCCAGGATGTCCAAGGTCGCGGTCATCGAAAAGCCGCCCGGCACCTTCAGCGAGCTCACATCCGATTCGTAATCCGGCGTGTGCAGCACAAAGCCGCGCTGGGTCTCCACCGGGCCGCCAAAGCGCACCGGCAAAGCGGCCGCGGCACTGCCTTCGCCGCCCATGTCCAGCTGCTCCAGCAGATCGCCCAGCGCCACCCCGTCGGCGGGCTTGTTGACGATAAGCCCCATCGCCCCCTCCTCGCCGTGCGAGCACAGGAAAACCACCGCGTGCTCGAACCGGGGGTCGCCAATTCCAGGCATTGCAATCAAGAGCTTGCCAGTCAGATCCATGAATTTCCGTCTTTCTGCTGCCTCCCCCCACCATGACGCGCAGCCGCCCCGCACGCAAGGGGCGCAAATGCGCCGGGCGGTGAAGCCTCCGGCAAATTTGCCGCAAACACAGGGCGATGGACAGCCTATGACCGGATCGTGACTTGGCAAACCGCGCTGCTGGGCGCATTTATCTGTGCATGAGTAAGATACTGACCAAAGCGGCTGCCTGCGCGGCGTCTCTGCTGGCTCTGGCGGCAGGCACCCCGGCCCTCTCCGGCGCCGTGGACGGCGACATTGTGGAGATCGAAGTGCTGGACGGCGGCATGACGCCGCGCGGCACCTATATGGGCGCGCTGCGGGTCAAGCTGCAGCCTGGCTGGAAGACCTACTGGCGCGCGCCGGGCGACGCCGGCATCCCGCCCAGCTTCTCTTGGCGGGGTGCGCGCAACGTCGGCGCGCTGTCGATCACCTGGCCGGCGCCGGAAGTGTTCCTGACCTCCGGCTACCGCACCATCGGCTATCATGACCAGCTGGTGCTGCCGGTGGAGATCACCCCCAAGACCGCTGGCAAGCCGGTGCGCCTCAAAGGGCGGATGCAGCTGGGTGTCTGCAAGGATGTCTGCGTGCCTGCCGAGCTGAGTTTTGACCACCAGCTGGATGGCGATGCAGGCCGCAACCCGGCGATTGCCGCAGCGCTCGCGAGCCGCCCCTGGTCAGCCAAGGAAGCCGGCGTGCGCCACGCCGCCTGCAGCCTGCGCCCGTCTGAGTACGGCATGAAGGTCACCGCCCGCATCTCGATGCCCCCGGCTGGCGGCGAGGAGGTTGCGGTGATCGAGCCAGGCTCGCCCAATCTTTATGCCGGGGAGACCACCACACGCCGCGAGGGCGGGCTGCTGGTAGCGGAGACCGAGTTCCTGCCCGCCGATGGCAGCGCCTATGCCATTGACCGCTCGCAGCTGCGGATCACCGTGCTGGGCCGCAATCATGCAGTCGACATTCAGGGCTGCAGCGCCGGATGAGCCCTCCTGACAGCTCGCAGCGCCCGGTGGTCGGCACCATTGCCGTGGTCTGCCGCCAATTTGACGGCCAGGACCACGTGATCCTGGTGCAGCGCGGCAAGGAGCCGAACGCGGGCTGGTGGGGATTTCCCGGCGGCCATGTGGAGATGGGCGAGACCGCCCTGCAGGCCGCCGCGCGCGAGCTGATGGAGGAAACCGGCGTGTCTGCCCGGCCGGTTGAATATCTCACCAATGTGGATGTGATTGTCCGCGCCGAGCCGGGCGCGGTGCAGCGCCAGTACCTGCTGACCGTTGTCCTGTGCGAGCACACCAGCGGCGAACCGGTGCCGGATGACGATGCCGAACAGGCGGAATGGATTCCCATCGCAGAGATCGAAAGCCGCGGCCTGCAGCTTCTGGATCAGGTGGGCGAAGTCGCCCGGCTGGCTCAGGCCCGCTGGCGGGCGCTGAACCGGTAGGCGGCACCCCCGGCCAGATAGGCCAGCAACGCCAACGCCAGCGCCCCGAGCACACAGGCCAGCAGCCCGGCCCGCACGGGCTCCATTGCCGCCAGCACAGGCACCGCCCGCAGCAGCGGATGCAGCGCTCCCGTGGCCATCGCCCAGCCCAGGGTCAGCACCAGCCAAACCAGCTGCGCCAGCGCTGTCCCCAGCACCAGCCAGCGCAGGCGCCCAGCCCCGCGCCGCAGGGCCCGGCGCAGCGCTGTCATCGGCCGCGACAGGTCGCGCTGCATCGCCACCAGGGCCGGCACCACCAAAAGCACCAGGAACATGCCGAAGCCAAGCCCGTAGACCAGGGTGATCACCGTCGGTTTGAGGAATTGCGCCTGCTGCGCGCGTTCAAACAACAGAGGCGCCAGCCCCAGCACCGTGGTCATCGTGGTCAGCATCACCGGCCGCAGCCGGTCCGCCGCCGCATCGATGATTGAAGGCACCAGTCCGCGGTCCTCGGCGTATTGGTCGATGGTGGTCACCAGCACGATGGAATCGTTGATGATGATCCCGGTCATTCCCAGCAGGCCAACCACCGTGAACATGCTGAGCGGCACTTCCCACATGTAATGCCCCCAAATGGTGCCAACCAGGCCAAAGGGAATGATCGCCATGACTACCAGGGGGCGGGTCCAGCTGGCAAAAATCCAGGCCAGAACCAGGTAGATGCCTGTGAGGCAGAGGATCAGACCCGTGCCCGCCTCCTGCAAAAACGTCTGTTCCTGCTCCGCCAGCCCCGACAGGCGCCATTCCACCTGCCGCTCGCTGGCGATAGCCGGCAGGATCTCCTCCTGCAGCGCCTGCATAACCGCCTCGGCGCGGGCCGGATCGTCCTCGGAGATGTCGCCGGTCACGCTGATCACCCGGATGCCGTTCTCGCGCCGGACGGTGGAAAACCCGGTGCGCTGGGTGACCGAGACAATATCGGCCAGCGGCACGTAGATCCCGCTGGGCGCCCGCATCAGGGTGCGCTCAAGGAAATCGGCGGTCAGTTCATTCTGCGGAAGCTCCACCCGGATCGACGCGCTGCGCGGCCCGTCGGGATAGGTGGCTGCTTCAATCCCGTTGAGCCGCGCCCGGAGCGCCTGGCCCAAGCTGCCGATGGTGAAGTTCAGCGCCTGGCCATGCGGGGTGAGGTCCAGGATCACCTCCTCCTTGTCATAGGCCAGGTTGTCCTCGACGGCCGAGACCTCAGGAAAGCGCAGCAGCGCGGTTTTCAAATCCTCGGCAGCGGCCTTGAGCGTCTGCACGCTGGCGCCTGCGAATTGCACGTCCAACGCATCGCCGCCTGGGCCGGACCGCCAGCTGCGGAAGGAGATCGTCTCCACCATCGGGTGGCGCGCCACCTTCTCCTGCAGCTCCGCCACGAAGGCAAAACTGGAATAGGGCCGCAGGTCGGCGTCGATCAGCTCGATCGAGATCCCGCCCAGCAGATCCGTGTCCTTGCCCTCAACCCCTGACAGGCCGCGGCCCGCATTGCCGCCGGTCTCGGCCATCACGAAGTTCAGCGGGTTACGCCCGTAGCGTTCGGCATACTCCGCCCCCAGCGCCTCTGTCGCGCGCTGCATCTCCCGCATCATCTCCATTGTATCAGCGCGGGTAGCGCCCTCCACCATGGCAAAATTGCCGGTGACCGAGCCGCGCTCCGGCGCGTTGAAGAAGCGCCATTGCACGTCGCCGTTGATGAACAGCGCCGCCTGGCTGGCGAGGATCGCCAGCGCGCCAGCCAGCACTGCGTAGCGCGCAGTAACGATCAGCCCCATCAGCGGCCGGAACGCATGATCGCGCAGCCAGCGGAAGCCGCGGTTCACCATCCGGTTCGGCCAGTCGTACCAGTGCCGCGCCTGCGCATGGGTCAACGCATGGGCCAGGTGGTTGGGCAGGATCAGGAAGCATTCCACCAGCGAGGCCGCCAGCACCGCAATCACGGTGAACGGAATGTCGCGGATCAGCTCGCCGAACCGCCCGCCCACGAGGGTCAGCCCAAAGAACGCAATGATGGTGGTGAGGGTTGCGGCAAAGACCGGCATCGCCATGCGCCGGGCGGCATTCTCGGCGGCCTGCACCGGGTTTTCCCCCAGCCGCCGCACCCGGAAATCGGCGTGTTCGCCCACCACGATGGCGTCATCCACCACAATACCCAGGGTGATGATCAGTCCGAACAGGCTGACCATGTTGAGCGTGATCCCGGCGGCATACATCAGCGCCACGGCGGCAAACATCGACGCCGGTATGCCGACCGCCACCCAGAACGCAATACGGGTGTTGAGGAACAGGAACAGAAGGCACAGCACCAGCGCGAGCCCCATGAGTCCATTATCGACCAGCAGGTTCAGACGGTCGGTGATGTGTTCGGCGCGGGTGCGGATCAGCTGGGCCGTTACCCCCTGCGGCAGACTCGCCTGCATGTCCGCGACCACCTCCTGCACCTGGCGCTGCAGGCGGATGGCGTTGCCCTGGTCAGAGCGGTCGACCCGGATCGACATTGCCGGATGCTCGCCCACGAAATAAGAGCGGTTGCGGTCCACCCCCTCGACCCGCACGGCCGCCACATCCTCGATAGTCAGAACGGACCCGTCGGCGTTGGTCCGCAGCACGATGGCTTCCAGCTCATCCGGCTGGCGCTTCTCGCTGCCGGTGCGCACCCGGGCATTGGCGCCGGTCACGTCGCCTGCAGGATCCGCATCAACCTCCGCCGCGATGGCCTCGGCAATCTCGCGCATGGTGATGTCATGGGTGATCAGCTTGGCAGTCGGCACTTCGACGATGGTTTCCGGCGCCGCAACCCCGCGGATGGTGGTGCGGGTGACACCGGCCTCGAACAGGCGGGCGATCAGTTCATCGGCAAACAGCCCCAGCTGCCCGGCCCCTACCGGCCCGGTGATCACCACGTCGGTCACCCGGTCGCGCCAGGCACCGCGGCGCACCTCCGGCTCCTCCGCTTCCTCCGGCAAGGTAGTAATCCCGTCGACGGCGCTTTGCACGTCATCGGCGGCCTGTCCCATGTCGGAGCCCGGCTCAAACTCCAGCGTCAGCGTTGCCAGCCCCTCGCGCGATGTAGAGTAGGTTTCTTCCACCCCGTCCACCGCCAGCAGCACCGGCTCCAGCACCTGCACGATAGCGTTGTCCACGTCCTCCGGCCCGGCGCCTTCCCATTCGACGGAAACGGTAACCCGCTCAACGATCACATCCGGAAAGAACTGCGCCCGCATGTTGGGCATCGCAGCGGCCCCCAGCACCAGCATGATCACCAAGAGCAGATTGGCCGCAGTGCGGTGGCGGGTGAAGTAGCTGAACAGCCCGCGGGCCGGCCGGGGGAGCTTGCGGACCATGGCCCTCAGCCTCCCATCCGGGATTCAATGCGCGTGACCAGCTGCGCCGGCACCCGCGCCTCAGCCAGCTGTTGCAGCATCTTGGCCTTCATCTCAGACGGCATCGCGCTGCTGCCCTCGACAAAGGCCACCAGCCGGGCACGGCGCTCGTCGCTCAGCTCGATCAGCTCCGGCAGCGCCTGCACTTCAGCGCCCTGGCGCAAGGGGCGCACCTTGATGCCAGCGCCCAAGAGCGGCGTGCGGCCGGTGACAACCTCGCGGCCCTCCAGCCCGGCGCCGCGGATCAGCACGTCATCGCCTTGGCGGCGCACCAGCTCGACCGGCAGCGCCTCCAGCCGGTCTTCCTCGCCCAGGATCAGCACCGAGCCATCGGCCCCCAGCGCCGAGGCGGGAACCCGGGCTACTGCCGCAACCTCAGGCTCTGTCACCTTGACTGTGACGAAATCGCCGGGCTCGAACCCCGGTGCAGCGTTCAGGCGCGCATAAACCAGCCGCCCGGTCTGCCCGTCACCCGCCGCACCGCTGGCGCGGGAGATCTGCCCGGCGGCGCTCAGCCCCGCTCCGTCGGCGTCCAGGGTCACCCGTACAGGAGCCCGCAGCAAATGCCCTTCGGTGTCGAGCAGCCGGGCGTATTGCGCAGTCGAGACCCTGAAGGCCACCTCCAGCAAGTCCGGATCGACCAGATCCGCGAGTTTTTCATTGGCCGAGACCAGCCGCCCCTGCACCAGGCTCACCGCCTGCAGGGTGCCGTCGAAACGTGCCTTGATCGTGGTGTCGTCGAGATCCCGCTGCGCCTCGTCCAGCGCAATCTGCGCGCGCGCCACGCGGGTGGCGGCCTGATCCGCCCGCGCCTCTGCCTGGCTCACCGCCTGACGGCGCGAGATCACCGCCTGGCGCGCCTGCACCGCCGCCAGCTCCGCGGTTTCCACCGCCGCCGCGGTGCCTACACCCCGGTCAGCCAGGTCCACCTGCCGCTGAAACGCCCGCTCGCGCAGCTGCGCCTGGTCCTGCGTTGCCTGCAGCTCATCCTGCGCCAGAACCAGTGCCCGGCCCGCATCGCGCTCCTCGGCGCGGGCGTCCATCATGTCCGCCTCGGCCCGGTCCAGCGCCGCCTGCGCATCCGCCGGGTCGATCTGCACCAGCACCTCGCCGGCACGGACGGTGCCGCCTTCCTCAAAATCCTCAGAAAGCTGAACCACACGGCCGCCGACCGCCGTGCGCAATTCCAGCGTGCGGCGGCTCTCGACCCGGCCAAAGGCGGTCAGCTCCGGCGCCACCGTCTGCAGCTCCGCCGTCACCACATTGACCGCAAAAATCCGCTCCCGAGCCGGGGGAGCTTTCTTTTCCGCGTTCAGCTGCGCCTCGATTGCACTGAAGATCAGCTGCCCGGCATAAAGCAGCAGTGCCGCCGTGACCGCCGCCAGGAATACACCTGTCACACTCTGACGCAAAAAGCGCATGTTTCTCCCTTCCGGTGGCGGCTGCTGCCGGGACCGCGAGCGCGGCCTGCCAAAGCGCAAAATGCCTTGTGCCCGGTTGGAAATATATGATTTTCCGCACGGGTTTGCGAGGTTACACGCCGCAGCCGTTCACTTCCGGCGCAGATGTTCCTCCAATCTGGGCATGATTTCCACGAAATTGCAGGGCCGGTGGCGGTAATCGAGCTGTTTTGAAAGAATTTCATCCCAGCCGTCCTTGCAGGCGCCGGGACTGCCGGGCAGCGCAAACAGATATGTGCCGCCCGCGACCCCGCCAGTGGCGCGCGACTGCACCGCGCTGGTGCCGATCTTCTGCATCGAGACCCAGGTGAAGACGGTGCCGAAGGCCTCGATCTCTTTTTCATAGACATCGCGGTGCGCCTCCACCGTCACGTCCCGGCCCGTCAGGCCGGTGCCGCCGGTCGAGATCACCACATCCACCTCCGGATCCGCCACCCAGGCGCGCAGCTGCTCGGCAATCTCTGCCCGCTCATCGGGGATAATCTTGCGGGCGGCCAGCACATGGCCCGCCTCACCCAGCCGGTCGACCAGCACCTGGCCCGAGCGGTCGTCCTCCAGCTTGCGGGTATCCGATACTGTCAGCACCGCGATACGGACCGGGATGAACTCCATGTTTTCGTCGATACGGGACATTGCCTGTCAGGTCCTCTCTGTACTCGCCAGCCGCAAGGCCAACGCTGCAAATATTTCCGCCGGGGCGCAAACGGGCAAGGCCGCATCAGCGCTCAAGGCTCCACGTCGAACCAGCTAACCGCCGGGCCCAGGTTGGCCACCTGTGTCCTGCCTAGTGTGCCGCGGAAGCCCCAGCAATCATGCACATGGCCGCAGAGCAAGAGCTGCGGCCTGATCCGCTCCGCCGCGGCCCTGATGGCGGTGGAGCCAACCGACTGCCCGCCAGAGGTCACATCCCCCAGCCCCTTGGGCGGGGAATGGGAAATCAGGATATCCGCGTGATCACAGGCCGCCAGCATCGCCGCCGCCTGCACCTCGCTCAGGTCGCAGGACCAGCTGCCAAAGGGCGTTTCCGGCACGCCGTACCCCAGCCCGAACAGGCGCAGACCTTCGACGGCCACGCCTTCCCCATGCAGCACTGTGGTGTCCGGCAATCCTGCCGCGCGCAGCTCATCGGCGCTTTCGCCGTTGCCGGGCACCGCCACCATCGGCGCCTTCAGCCCGGCCAGCATCGCCACTGCCCGGTCCATACCGTGCCGGCAATTGCAGAAGTCGCCCGCTCCGATCACCAGATCCGCTCCGGCGCTGGCCGCCACAATATCCGCCGCATGGGAGGCCGAGAGATGCAGGTCGGAGAACGCCAGGATTTTCATCGCATTTCCTCAGGACAAGCTGCCCAGCCGCGCCTTCAGCTCCAGCAGATCCGCCCAGGCCAGCCGCTTCTGCGACGGCTGGCGCAGCAGATAGGCTGGGTGGAACATCGGCATCACCGGCTTGTTCCAGGCCTGGTCCCACTTGCCGCGCAGCCGGGTGATACCGCGCTTGCCCAGCACCGCTTGGCAGCTGATATTGCCCATCAGCACCAGGATATCCGGCTCCGCCAGCGCCACATGCCGCTCCAGGAAAGGCGTAAGCATGGCAATCTCCGCCGGCAGCGGATCGCGGTTCTGCGGCGGCCGCCAGGGCAGCACATTGGTGATATAGACGCTTTCGGCGCGGCTAAGCCCGATCGTCTCCAGCATCTTGTCCAAGAGCTGCCCAGCCCGGCCCACAAACGGCTTGCCCTGCAAATCCTCGTCCCTGCCCGGCGCCTCGCCGATGATCATCACCCGCGCGCCAGGCTGGCCGTCCGAGAACACCAGGTTGCGCGCCCCGCGTTTCAGGTCGCAATGGTCGAAGGCTGCCAGTGCATCGTGCAGGGCGGGCAACGACGCTGCCCCCTTGGCGGCCTTTTGAGCCACCTCTGCGGGGTTCACCTCCTTGGGCTTGGGCGGCGGCGCGGGGGCTGCCCCTGGCTTCGGCTTCGGCGCGGCCTGTTCCAGCGCATAGCGGTTGACCGGCGCGTCGCACAGCGCTTCGGTCGCGCCCAGCTCCGCCTGCCACTCCAACAGCGCCCGGGCGCTCCAGTAATCCAATGCCGATTCCATGCGCCCAAGCTACTCCGCCCAGCCGGCAAGCGGAACACCCCTCCGCCGCGATGCCGCAGATTCAAGCCTTTCATCTTTCGGAAAATACTCCGGGGAGCGCGAGGGGCCGGCCCCTCGCCTGCTCTGCCTTGCCGCATCCGCCCGCCCCGCCTATAAGAACCGGCAAATCAAGCGGAGCCGCCCATATGTCCTTCGAACACCGCCACCTGCTTGGCATCGAACCGCTGAAGCCGCATGAGATCACCGCGATCCTTGATCTGGCCGACGATTATGTGGCGCTGAACCGCCGCCCCGAGAAGCACTCCGACGTGCTGGCGGGGCTTACGCAAATCAACATGTTCTTCGAGAACTCCACCCGCACCCAGGCCTCGTTCGAGCTGGCGGGCAAGCGGCTGGGCGCCGATGTGATGAACATGGCAATGCAGGCGTCCTCGATCAAAAAGGGGGAGACCCTGATCGACACCGCGATGACGCTCAATGCGATGCACCCGGATCTGCTGGTGGTGCGCCACCCGCATTCCGGCGCGGTGGACCTCTTGGCGCAGAAAGTGAACTGCGCAGTGCTGAACGCGGGCGACGGCAAGCACGAACACCCGACCCAGGCGCTTCTGGATGCGCTCACCATCCGCCGCTCCAAGGGCCGCCTGCATCGGCTCAACATAGCCATCTGTGGCGATATCGCCCACAGCCGCGTTGCGCGCTCCAACCTGATCCTCTTGGGCAAGATGGAAAACCGCATCCGCCTCATTGGCCCGCCAACCTTGGTGCCCGCCCAGTTCGCAGAATTCGGCGCCGAAATCTATGACGACATGCGCGAGGGGCTTAAGGATGTGGACGTGGTGATGATGCTGCGCCTGCAGAAGGAACGCATGGACGGCGGTTTTATCCCTTCGGAGCGCGAATACTACCACCGCTACGGGCTGGACGCGGACAAACTCAGCCAAGCCAAACCCGACGCCATCGTCATGCACCCCGGCCCGATGAACCGCGGGGTGGAAATCGACGGGACGCTGGCCGACGACATCAACCGCTCGGTCATTCAGGAGCAGGTGGAAATGGGTGTCGCAGTGCGGATGGCGGCGATGGACCTGCTGGCCCGCAACCTGCGCGCCGAACGCCTGGCTGAGGCTGGGTGAACGGCGTGGATGGCGTGATCCATATTCCGGCGGGCGAGCGCGGTGTGATCCGGCTGTTTGCGCTCGACATGCGGCCCGAGCAGGCAGCCTTCCTGAAGGAGCCCGGCGCGCTGGCGCAGGTGCTGGGGATCGAGGCGCTCGACATGGACCAGGTGGAGGTCTTCCCGGTCTCCGACCTGGAGGACATCGGCCTGACCGGCTACCTGACTGAGGGCTGCGGCGTGCCGCGGGCGCAGGTCGAAGAAGACCGCGAGATGCTGCAAGCGCAGGAGGGCCATGTGCTGCTGATCCGCTCCCGCGCCTTTGACGGCAAGGAAACACGGCTGACTCCGGCGGATCAGATCAAACTGATCGGGACCTATGGCGAGCGCCGGACCAACTGGAGCGCGCCGCCCGAAACCGCCGAAAGCGCCAAGCCCTATTCCGCCCCGAAACTGCCGCCGCGCGCGGCGCGGTCACAGGCCCGCCGCATCGGTGCGGGGCTGTTTGCCGTGGTGATGCTGCTGATTGCACTGCTGATCTGGGTGCTCGTGACCTGATGGCGGCACAAGAATTCAGACCGGACCGCGGCGCTTATGTCCGCGCCCACGCCTGGATGGCAGCGCTTGGCATGGGCGGCGCCATGGCGGTGCTGTGGATCATGGGCAGCCCGCACATCTGGACCGGTGCCATCGGCGGCCTGGCGGCCATCGCCTTGCGCGGCTGGTACATGGCCAGCGAGGAACTGGCTGTGGTCTGGACCTTGACCCGGGAGACTCTCTCCGGCCCCGCAGGGCGTTCGGTTCCGGTCACGCAAATCGAAGCTGTAAAAACCATGGGCAGCTATGTGCAGGTGGTCACCAAGGACGGCGGCAAGCACCTGATCAAATACCAGGCCGACCCGGCCGCGACCCTCAACGCAATCGAAAGAGCCAAGGCATGAGCACTCTCTTCACCAACGCCCGCCTGATCGACCCGGAGGGTGGCAGCGACACACCGGGCATGGTGCTGGTCCTGAACGGGCGGATCGCGGCGGTTGAAAAGAACGTCACCGATCCTGACCAGTTGCTTCGCGCGCGGAACATCAGGCCAGAGGATGTGACCCTTGTGGATTGCGGCGGCAAATGCCTGGCGCCGGGGATCGTCGACATTGGTGTCAAGGTCTGCGAGCCGGGCGAGCGGCACAAGGAAAGCTATAAGACCGCGGGTCTTGCGGCAGCCGCTGGCGGCGTCACCACCATCGTGACCCGCCCGGATACCACCCCGGCGATCGACAGCCCGGAGACACTGGAATTCGTCACCCGCCGTGCCCAGGCGGATACGCCGGTGAACGTGCTGCCGATGGCGGCGCTGACCAAGGGGCGCGAGGGACGCGAGATGACCGAGATCGGCTTCCTGATGGATGCCGGCGCCGTGGCTTTTTCCGATTGCGACCACGTGGTTCAGAACACCAAGGTGTTTCAGCGCGCGCTGACCTATGCCCGTTCCTGCGGCGCCCTGGTTATCGCCCACCCGCAGGAGCCGGGCCTGAGCAAAGGCGCGGCCGCCACCAGCGGCAAGTTCGCAGCGCTTTATGGCCTGCCCTCCGTCTCGCCGATGGCAGAGCGGATGGGGCTGGACCGCGACATTGCTCTGCTGGAGATGACCGGCGCCAAATACCATGCCGACCAGATCACCACCGCCCGCGCGCTGCCCGCGCTGGAGCGCGCCAAGAACAACGGGCTGGACATCACCGCGGGGACCTCGGTGCACCATCTGACGCTCAATGAGCTGGACGTGGCAGGCTACCGCAGCTTCTTCAAGGTGAAGCCGCCACTGCGTTCCGAGGAGGACCGCCTGGCAGTGGTCGAGGCGGTGCGTTCGGGGCTGATCGACATCATCAGCTCCATGCACACGCCGCAGGATGAGGAAAGCAAGCGCCTGCCGTTCGAGGAGGCCGCGGCCGGCGCGGTGGCGCTGGAAACGCTGCTACCCGCGGCGCTGCGCCTGTACCATGCGGAATTGCTGGACCTGCCAACCCTGTTCCGCGCCATGTCGCTGAACCCGGCCAAGCGGCTTGGTCTGGACAGCGGCCGCCTTGCCGAGGGCGCGCCCGCGGATCTGGTGCTGTTCGACCCGGATGTGCCCTTTGTATTGGACCGCTTCAAACTGCGCTCGAAGTCGCAGAACACCCCTTACGACGGCCAGCGGATGCAAGGCCGCGTCGAAGCCACTTATGTGGCCGGTGAGCCCGTCCACCGGAGGGACTGATGCCAGTTATTGAAAGCTCTGCTGCTGTTCTGATCCTCTGGACAGTGATTGGCTACGGCCTTGGCTCCGTGCCGTTCGGGGTGGTTGTGACCCGGTTGCTAGGGCTCGGCAACCTGCGCCAGATCGGGTCTGGCAATATCGGCACTACCAACGTGCTCAGAACCGGCAGCAAGGCCGCCGCGGCACTGACACTGCTTTTGGATGGCGGCAAGGGCGCGGCGGCGGTGCTGCTGGCCCGCTCCCTGGCTGGCGAGGATGCAGCGCAATTGGCCGGCCTCATGTCCTTCCTCGGCCATTGCTTCCCGGTCTGGCTGGGCTTCAAGGGCGGCAAGGGCGTGGCCACATTCCTGGGCCTGCTGCTGGCGCTGGCCTGGCCGGTCGGCATCGCCAGCTGCCTGACCTGGCTGGCGGCGGCGGCGGTCAGCCGGATCTCCTCGATGGGGGCACTGGTGTCGGCTCTGACGGCGCCGGTGTGGGCATTTGTGCTCGGCTATCAGCCGGTGATTGCCCTTTCGGTGCTGCTGGCGGCGATTGTGCTTGTCCGCCATTCGGCGAATATCGCCCGGCTGCGGGCAGGCACCGAACCCAGGATCGGGCAAAAGTGACCGCCGCAGAGCTGCAAGCCTTTCTTGCAGCTTTTGACGCGCTGCCGCTCGGGGCCTTCACCGGTATTGCCGATGGGAGAAAATACACTGTCACCCGGCAGGATCTGGCTGCAGGCAAGGCACAGAAGCTGGTGGCGCGGGAGCTGGGCGGCACCGATTACATCAGCCTCAACCTCTACCGGCTGGCATCCGGCGCGCGGCTGAAGCCCTGCGAGATGCCCGCGGAGAAGGTGATCCGCTTCGTCGTCGCACTGGAAGTCACGGGATGAGACGCTCCAGCGCCTGGCCGTTGGACCAAGTTCCATGCAGCTCGCCGCTGGGCATTCGCACATAGACCACCGGATAGGTGTCGCCCCAATTCACCCGGACCACGTCGCCATTGCGGGTGCCGGTGCCGGCAAAGCTTCGGCTGCCAATCTGCCACTGCATCTCTATCGCCCCGCCGTTCTCATTGATCTGCACGGTGCCGGAGTAACTGCTGCCGTCCGGGTTGCGGCCCTCCGCGCGGTAGCTGCCGCCGATGTCTTGCGCGATGACCGGCATTGCCGCCGCCATCAAGGCAGCGGCCAGCCCGCAGAACAATGCGCGGCGGGTGGGGGATGGGTGTGTCATGCTGACCTCCAGTTTGCCTGTCCCCACTCTGCCCGCCGCATCGCAGCCTGTCACCTGTTCTGCGCAGGAATGCACAGCCCGCTGCCGCCGGGCGCACAGTCAAATTGAGTTGTTTTGAACGTGATCGCCCGGCTCTCCACATCGGTGCCGTGACCCGCAGCATACCGCGGCACACATGGTGAAACGCCGGCCGGGCAAACAATTGGGAACGCCGCGGCCGGGATTTGAAAGGACGGGACCATGAACAAAGTAAAAGCACTCATCAGCGGTGTGGCACTGTCGGTTGCGATGGCAACCTCGGCCCTGGCGGCGGGCGTTGATATCAACGCATCCTCCACCGGTCTGGCCATGCAGGGCTACGACCCGGTCGCATATTTCACGGACGGCGCCCCCACCAAGGGCAGCTACAAGATCACTTCCATTTACAATGACGCAACCTACCGCTTTGCATCGGAAGAGCACAAAGCGGCCTTTGAGAAGAACCCCGAGGCCTACGTGCCGGCCTATGGCGGCTACTGCGCTTTCGGCACCGCAATGGGCTTCAAGTTCGACGGTGACCCGAACCACTGGAAAATCGTCGACAACACGCTGTACCTGAACCTGTCGCAGGACATTCAGGACCGGTGGGAAGGCGATATCCCGAACTTCATCCAGAACGCCAACGCCAACTGGACCGACATCGCCGACAAAGACCCGGCGGAACTGCAGGCCCAATAAGGCATTAGCCACCACTCACGTGCGAGCAGCCGGCGGCAGGATACCTTGCCGCCGGTTTTTTGTTTAGCTGGCCGTTGCTCATACCGCGCCTCCGCCTTGCCCTGGTCCAAATTCCGCCGCAGTCCCAGCGCAACCCAGGGGAGATTATTTTTAAACAGGTTTCAGATGATCTCCCGCATTCTTTCCGCGTTTGAAAGCTTTGCTTTCAAGTTCCTCGACTTTGACGGCCGCGCTACCCGACTTGAGTACTGGTGCGTTATCCCATTGGTCTGGCTGTTTATTTTCCTGATGCTGCCTGGCGATGCCACTGAGGTATGGAGGCATCTCCTGCGGCGTGAGGTACCGCCGCTGAGCCCCTTCCACTATGGCTCGCTCGGGTTGTTCCTGTTCACCTTTGTCCCGCGGCTGTCGCTGACCGTCCGCAGGCTGCATGATGCCGGGCGCAGCGGTAAATGGGCCAAGCTGCCGTTCACTGCAGTTTCGCTGGGGCTGGTGTTGAGCGCTGGCCTTCTGACAGCAATTCCGATGAGTGATCCAAGCGGCCTTGGCCCCGGTCTGATGATTGCCGGATCGCTGACGGCCTCCCTGTCCGGCAGCTTCCGGGAGGCGCTGTTCAATCTGGCAGCCTTCGCCGATGCACTGGACTGGGACGCCATTCTGGCCACACTGATGGGCGTTGCGGCTCAGGCCGATCCGGGGGCAGTTCTCGGCGAGACCGGAGCCATTGCGGCGCATGACCCGCTGCTCGGGTTTCAGTATCTGTTCCAATTTACGCTGATCGTGCTTGGGCCGATCATCGCCCTTCTGCTGCATCTCTATTTCATGCTGCTGCCCTCGCAGCGCGGCGAGAACGCCCACGGCACCAGCGCGCTGACATCCCGCACGCGCAGGTCCCGCGGCGGCCAGGAGAATGCCTACGCGGGCTATGCCTATCTGACGAAGCGCACGGATCAAGAGGAGAGGCAGCTGCAGGCCGCCCGCAAGGCGCAGGTCCGGGAGCTGTATCAGCGCCGGGTGCTTGGCAAGCCGGACAGCTGAGCGCGGCACTGAAACAAAAAAGGCCGCGTTCTCAACGCGGCCTTTGCAGTCTCAGTCAGCGAAGTTGTCTTAGTAAGCAAACTCGCTGTAGATGCGGCTGAGGTCCCCGCCCCAGGCGCCGTTGTATCGCTCCAGGAGCTCATCTGCCGGGACCTTGCCGCTTTCGAGGCTGTCCTTCAGCGCGTTGAGGAAATGGGTCTCATCCGGCACCAGCCCGCCTGCGCCGGGCTTGTGCCGGGCCTTGAGACCGCTTTCCGAAATTGCCACCACCTCACGCGCCAGTTCGTGCATGCTGATGCCGTTCACCTTGGCCTGCAGCCCGTGCTCAGAGGCCGCCACACGCAGACCCTCACGGGTCTCGGCGTCCCAATCCTTGACCAGATCCCAGGCCGCGTCCAGCGCGCTCTGGTCATAGGTGAGGCCGACCCAGAAGGCTGGCAGCGCGCACAGGCGGCGCCAGGGGCCACCATCGGCGCCGCGCATCTCGATGAATTTCTTGATACGGGCTTCGGGGAAGATAGTGGTCAGGTGGTCCGCCCAGTCGCTCAGCGTCGGGGTTTCGCCCGGCAGAGCGGGCAGCTCGCCCTTCAGGAAGTCGCGGAAGGACATGCCCAGCGCATTGATGTACTCGCCGTTGCGGTAGACGAAGTACATCGGCACATCGAGCGCATATTGCACCCAGGCCTCGAACCCGAAGCCCTCCTCGAACACAAACGGCAGCATGCCGGTGCGGTCGGCATCCAGCGAGCGCCAGACGCGGGAGCGCCAGGATTTGTGGCCGTTCGGCTTGCCGTCCAGGAAGGGGGAATTGGCAAAAAGCGCCGTAGCGACGGGCTGCAGCGCCAGGGCCACCCGCAGCTTTTGCACCATGTCGGCCTCGGACGAGAAGTCGAGGTTCACCTGCACGGTGCAGGTGCGGCGCATCATGGTGGTGCCCATGGTGCCGACGTCCTGCATGTAGCCGTCCATCAGTTTGTAACGGCCCTTGGGCATCAGCGGCATATCTTCGTGGTGCCAAACAGGGGCCGCGCCCAGGCCGATGAAGCCGACGCCGATCTTGTCGGCGATGTCCTTGACGTCGCGCAGGTGGGCGTTCACCTCGTCGCAGGTCTCGTGGATGGTTTCCAGCGGCGCGCCCGAGAGTTCCAGCTGGCCGCCCGGCTCCAGGCTGATGTTGGCGCCGTCCTTGGTCAGGCCGATCAGGTTGCCGCCCTCAACCAGCGGCGCCCAGCCGTGACCGTCGCGCAGGCCTTCCAGCACCGCTTGGATGGAACGCTCACCGGCATAGGGCAGCGGCTTCAGCGTGTCCTTGCAGAACCCGAATTTCTCATGTTCGGTGCCGATGCGCCAGTCTTCCTTGGGCTTGCAGCCGTCGGCAAGATACTGGGCAAGCTGCTCGTGGTGTTCGATCGGCCCGCCGCCGGACTGGGGAATGGACATGCCTGGCACTCCGTCCTGTTAGGTCAGTGTTGAAGGGTCAGTCGTGGGCGGAATCGCCGCCGGTGTCAATGCAGGCGCAGATGTTCCGGCCGGCTGGAATTGCGCTCCCAGATCACGACCTGGTGAGCGCCTTTGCGCCGCAGTTCCGTCAGCATGCGTTCGGTTTTGAGCCCGGGCAGCGCGGCAAAGACGTCAAACAGCGCCTCATAGCCTTCGGCATTTACCGGGATCGCCAGCGGTGGCTGGCCCGGCTGTTCCAGCAGCCAGTGCGGCGGTTTGGAGGAGTGATCCAGCGCCAGCCGCTCCAGTTCAGACGCCGCAACGGCGCCGCCGGTCAACGGCCCGAAATAGGCAATCTGGCCCTCGTCCACCTGCACGACACCAGGTCCGCCGGTGCCGCGCCGGAAGCGCATCCGCTGGGCGCCGATCACCGCGGTCACCAGGCCGGTGGCCACAAAGGCCCAGCCGGTGATGGCGGTGAACCCGACTGAGGAAAACGCCCATTTCAGCCCGAGCAGAAACATCATCGCTGCGGCCAGGACTTCGCGCCATTGCCACAGGGCGGCGCGGGCTTCAGGGCGGATGAAACTCATATACTTGCCTCGTAAAAACGTCTGGCAGGCGCTGCGGCCTGTCTTGACCCTTATGTGTGCGGCCCGGCTTGCGGATGCAATGGGCAATGCTGCAACTGCTGCCCCGCCCTAGCCGCCATCGACGGTTACAGGCCCGGAAAACTCGACAATCCGGTAGTCGCCGATGCGCTCGAAACCCAGTTTCCGGTAAGCCCGGACGGCGGCGGTTCCCGCGGCAAACAGAATCGCCTCCTGCACGCCGTACCCATGCGCCTCTGCCAGGTGCAGCGCCACGGCGCGGCGGGCAAAGCCGCGGCTTCGCTGGCCTGGCGGCGTGTAGACTCCGCCGACCTGCACCATCTGAGGCAGCACCGCGTTGAAGGCAGTCATTGCTACCGGCAGCCCGCCCAGTTCCAGGATCCGCCCGCGGCCGCTGTGCACCAGCGCCTCCGCCCGCGCGGTGGAGCGCTGGCGGATTTCCGGCAGGTTCTGAGAGCCGAAGATCTCCTTGTCATAGGCATGGCGCCATTCCGTGATCAATGGCACGTCCTCAGGATGCATCGGCCGAAGGCTGCTGCCGCCGGAGGGGATTTGAAGGTCCTTCAGCAGCAGACGGAAATGAGGCTCCAACCCGGAAAAGCCGATCGCGTTCCGGTCCAGCTCCAGCGCGGTCAGCAGGGTCTCCGCCTGCCCCGCCTCACCCGTCAGCGACGCGATTTGCCGTCCTGCCAGCGCGTGGCGCAAATCCGGGGCCATCGCAGGAGTGAACTCCGGTGCCTCGAACATGAAATAGCCAGCCTCGGTCAGGCCAAAGACCCCTTTCACCTGCCCCCCGGCCTCGCTAAGCCAGACAGTGGTGGCCTTGGGATCGCCGGTGGCGTTCAGCCCGTGGTCGCGGATGTTGCCCGCCAGGAACATGGAGGTTGCCGCGCGCGGCACCAGAAACCCTTCGATAGCCTGCAAATCCCCCTGCGATGCTTTGCGAATCAATTTGCCCTCCATGTCCGGTTTCCACTCCTGCACTGCCCGCCGGAGGCAGGCCCGCGCCAAGCATCCCTTGCTAGCGGGGGCAGTGGCAACTCCGGGTTGCGGCCAATTTAACAGGAAGGGGTTTCCAGACTCTGATCCGAGCGCGGATTTCCGGGCACTACCAGTCGCCGAGCGCCTGCTGCCAGAGGGTCATGGCCGCCACCGCCGCAGTGTCTGCGCGCAGGATGCGGGGGCCAAGGCTGACCACGTGGGACTGCGGCAGCGCGTGCAGGCGTTTGCGCTCAGACTCGGAAAAGCCGCCCTCGGGACCGATCAGGATGGCCCAGGGCGCGTCCTGCCGGGTCTGCGCCGCCAGTTGCAGAGCATTGCCCACCTCCGCCTCGTCGCAGAACATCAGCTGGCGCGCGGCGGGCCATTGATCCAGCAGGCGCGGGAGCTTCTGCAGATCTGCCACCTCCGGCACATAGGTGCCGCCGCATTGTTCCGCTGCTTCAACGGCATGAGCCTGCAGCCGGTCCTGGCGGATGCGTTCGGAATTGGTGAATTCGGTCTGCACCGGCAGGATGCGGGCGGCGCCCATCTCCGCCGCCTTTTCAACGATGAAATCGGTGCGCGCTTTCTTGATTGGGGCAAACATCAGCCACAGATCCGGCGGCAGCTGCAGAGGTTTGCTCTGCTCCTGGCACACCAGTGTACCGCCGCGCTTGCCGGCCTCCGCCACTTCGGCCAGCCACTCGCCGTCCTTGCCGTTAAACAGCGCCACAGGGGCGCCGGCAGACAACCGCATCACCCCGAACAGGTAATGCGCCTGATCCCGGTCCAAAGGAACCGTTTGCCCTGCCCCCAAGGGGTGCTCTACATACAGTCTGATTTTTGCACTCATGGGGTCCTACATATGCAAGGCCAGAAGCCAGCGCCAGAGGGTCAGGTCGCGGATGCGGTCACCGGAAACTGGGTTGATACATATGCCCCGGAATGGACGCGCCCCTACCTGCGGCTGAGCCGCGCTGACCGGCCGATCGGCACCTGGCTGCTGCTGATCCCCTGCTGGTGGGGGCTGGCGCTGGCAATCTTGGCGGATCAGACACCGCGCTGGAGCGACCTGTGGATCGCCATCGGCTGCGCCGCCGGTGCCTGGCTGATGCGCGGGGCGGGCTGCACCTGGAATGACATCACCGACCGCAAGTTCGATGGTCAGGTGGAGCGCACCCGCTCGCGCCCGATCCCCTCTGGCCAGGTGACGGTCAAGGGCGCCCTGGCCTGGATGGGGCTGCAGTGCCTGCTGGGGCTGATGATCCTCCTGACCTTCAACCAAGCGGCCATCGCCATGGGCATCCTGTCGCTGCTGCCGGTCGCAGTTTATCCGTTTGCCAAGCGGTTCACCTGGTGGCCGCAGGTATTCCTGGGCCTTGCCTTCAACTGGGGCGCCATGCTGGCCTGGGTGGCGCATACCGGCTCCCTCAGCTGGCCGCCGGTGCTGCTGTATCTGGCCGGAATCGCTTGGACACTGTTCTACGACACCATTTATGCCCATCAGGACACCGAGGACGATGCGCTGATCGGAGTGAAGTCCACCGCCCGGCTGTTCGGGACGCAGACGCCGATGTGGCTGCGCCGCTTCATCGTCGCCTTTGTATGCCTTATGGCGATGGCGGTGATCGGCGCGATGCTGGACAGTGCCTCTGTACTGGCGCTGGTGCTGGCGCTGGCCGCCCCTTGGGCGATGGGCTGGCATATGACCTGGCAACTGCGCGCCTTTGACGCGGAGAACAGCCAGCGGCTTTTGCAGCTGTTCCGCCTCAACCGCGATACCGGCCTGATTCCGCTGATCTTCTTTGTCCTGGCCATGTTCGTGTGATTGAACCGCGGCGCCGTGCAGGGTAAGAGCCTGTAACGCAAACTGGGAATGTACCGCCGTATGCGCTTGTCTAAGCTGATGATCCCGGGCCTGGCCTTCGCCGCCGCAGCGGGGCTGAGTCTTGTTGCCGCCGGATTTGCCGTCACTGCCGTGGAGCGGAACACCGAGCGCGGGGTGCGCCAGGCGCTGGACGGCGGCGGCTATACCTGGGCCGAGGTGACGGCAGACGGGCTGCAGGTGCTGCTGGAAGGCACCGCGCCTGATGAGGCCACGCGGTTCTCGGTTAAATCCCTGGTCGGCACGGTCGTCGATGCGGCCCGGATCGTGGACGGGATGGAAGTGCCTCCTGCCGATGGGTTGGCGCCGCCGCGGTTCTCGGCGGAAATCCTGCGCAACGATGGCGGTATTTCCATTATCGGTCTGATCCCAGCGGGTTCCGGCCGCAAAGCACTGGTCGAGGATCTGGAGGATCTGGCCGGCGCGGAAAACGTGGCCGATTTCCTGGAAACCGCAAAATACGGCATTCCAGAAGGCTGGCCTGAGGCGATGGGCTTTGCGGTGGAAGCGCTGAAATTGCTGCCGCGCGCCAAGATCTCGGTTGCGGCGGGAGAGGTCTCGGTGACCGCCATCTCCGGCAGCGAGGAAGCCAAGGCACAGCTGGAAGAACGGCTGGGCCGCAGCGCGCCGCCGGGATTGCGGCTGGCGCTGGACATCGCCGCGCCGCGGCCGGTGATCACGCCGTTCACCCTGCGCTTCCTGCTGGACGGCAACGGCGCGGAGTTCGACGCCTGCTCTGCCGAAAGCGAGGAAAGCCGCGACCGCATTTTGGCCGCCGCCCGCAGAGCCGGGCTGCAGGGCGAAGCGGATTGCGTGATCGGCATGGGCGTACCCTCGCCGAACTGGTCCCGCGCCGCAGAGCTGAGCATTGCCGGGCTGGCAGAGCTGGGCGGCGGATCGGTCACGATCGCCAATGCGGATATCACCCTGGTGGCCCCGGAAGATACGCCCGAAGAACGTTTCGATCACGTGGTCGGCGAGCTGGAAAGCGCCCTGCCCCGGGTCTTTGCCCTGCACGCAGTGCTGCCGGTGCCGGAGGCGCAGGATGCAGGCGGCGTGCCGGAATTCACCGCCACCCTCAGCCCCGAAGGCCAGGTACAGCTGCGCGGCCGTCTGTCCGATGCCGCCCTGCGCAAGGTCGCGGACAGCTATGCCAAAGCACGGTTCGGCTCCGGCAACGTGCATACCGCGGCCCGGGTGGCCGCAAATTTGCCCGCCGATTGGCCGGTGCGGGTGCTGGCAGGGCTGGAGGCGCTCTCCTATCTGCAGCGCGGCGCGGTCACGGTGACACCGGGCAACGTGGAACTGCGCGGCATGAGCCACCGCAAGGACGCGCCGGCAGAGATCGCCCGCTTCCTGTCGGCCAAGCTGGGTGAGGCCGAGACTTATGGCCTTGACATCACCTATGAGAAGCCGCCGGAACCCAAGGACAAGCCGCTGCCGCCGGACCTCTGCGAGGCGCAGCTGGCCAGCGCCCAGAGCGAAGGCAAGATCACCTTTGAACCAGGTTCTGCCACCATTGCGGCGGAAAGCGCCGGAACCATGGACCGGATCGCCGAGATCCTGGGGCGTTGCGGCCCGGTGCGGCTGGAGATCCAGGGCCACACCGACAGCCAGGGCCGCGAGGCGATGAACCAGAACCTCAGCCAAGCGCGGGCGCAGTCGGTTCTGAACGAGCTGCGCGCACGCCGGGTGGTGACCTCAACTTTCGCCGCCAAGGGCTATGGCGAGAGCACGCCGATTGCCGACAATGGCACCGAGGACGGCCGCGAGGCCAACCGCCGCATCGAATTCAAGCTGATCCGTCCGGCAGCCACGGCGGAAGACAGCACCGGTGACGAGCCTGCTGGAGAAGAACCCGACGAAGGCGCAGAGGGCGCACAGGAGACCACAGAGTAATGAACAGGACTGAGTTCATCATCACCACCGCGATCATCCTGTTTGCGGCCTTTGCCATGGGCTGGTTTGCCAACTGGCTGGTGCACCGCTTCACCCGGGTACGCCAGAGCGACGTGGCTGACCTCGACCGGATGAGCCAGGAGCTGCACGAGGCGGAGGAAACCCGCGACCAGGCGATCACCTACCTGCAGCAGCGGGAGGCTGAGCTGACCAATCAGCTGACCCAGACCGAGGCCGAGCTGCGCGCCGCGATGGATGGCCTGCGCGAAGCCCGCCGCGAGGCCGAAGAGCTGCGCAGCCAGATCCCGCACTGACTCTTTCGCTGCGGCGCACTCCCGCGCCTGCAGGCCGCGCTGGCTGCGCCAGCACAGCCTGAGCAGCCTTGGGCCTGGCGCCGCGCTGACGCGCGGCGAGGGCCGCTTCGCACCGCCTGCGGGTCAAGGAGGCCGCAGGCCCCTCGCAGCGGCTTGTCCTTGACGCGCCAGTCTTCAAACACAATCGAACATGGCCTGAAGGGGCAGACCTGCCCCTTCAGGCCTTCTCAGCAAACTGAAACCGCCGCGCGCCAGCGCGGCGCCAGGCCCAACAGGCGGAAATCATCTTTGATGATTGAACACCTGGCGGGAGCCCCCCCCCCTGTTTCGGAGACTACCAGCGCTTCAAAGCGTCTTCGTCGGCGTCCTTGGCGGCCACCCAGTCCGAGCCGCCGCCGGCCAGGAGTTCCTTCTTCCAGAACGGTGCGCGGGATTTCAGGTAGTCCATCAGGTACTCCGCCGCCTCAAACGCATCCTTGCGATGGCGTGCCGCGGTAGCCACCATCATGATGCGCTCACCCGGGGCCAGACGGCCGTGCCGGTGGATCACCAGCGCATCGGCCAGCGACCAGCGTTTCACAGCCTCCTCAGCGATGGAAGTCAGCGCCCTTTCGGTCATGCCCGGGTAATGCTCGATCTCCATCGCGGCCAGCCCGCCCTGATCGGCATCGCGGACCACGCCGGTGAAGGTCACCACCGCGCCCGCGCCCGCAACGCCAGCGGCGAAGGCATCGCTTTCGGCGCCCAGCTCAAACGGTGCTTCCTGAACGGCAATCCGCATCGCCTCAGCCCCCTGTCATCGGCGGGAAGAACGCCACCTCTCGCACCCCGTCAAGCGGAGCGTCGAACTCCGACAGCTCCTGGTCCAGCGCCACCCGCAAGGCGGACAGGTCCGCAAAGGCGGCAGCATAACGCTCTTCCCGCGCGCGCAGTTCTTCGACCAGATCCGACACCGTGGCGGCGGAGGTTTCCACCTGTTCGCGCGGCAGGCCGATGCGTTCCCGCACCCAAGCGAAATAGAGAATGTCCATCAATGTGCCTCCTTCAGATGCGGCATCGCCTTGCGCAGGTAATCCAGTCCGGTTAGCGCGGTCAGCCCCGCCGCGATCCAAAGCAGCCACAGGCCGATGCGGCCGGTCCAGAACACCCCGGCCTCCTTCCAGCGCAGCCCGAACAGGTCCTCCAGCTCGCCGGCGATGATCTGGGTGTAGATCTGATCATCCATGCCAAAAGAGGACATCACCAGGTAATGCTCGAAGATGCCCTGCGAGAACAGCGTGGCGATGGCGAGCATCTGTGCGGTGGTTTTCCACTTGGCCAGTTTGGTGACCTTGAGCGTGCCGGCCGTGTCACCAAGATATTCGCGCAGGCCTGAGACGAACACCTCGCGGAACAGGATCACGGTAGCGGGCAGCACCAGCCAGGGGGTCCAGTGCTCAGCCGAGTAGCCCACCAGGATCATCAGCGCGATCACTACCATCGCCTTGTCGGCGATCGGATCCAGCATCGCGCCCATCTTGGTTTCCTGTTTCCAGGCCCGGGCCAGATAGCCGTCAAACCAGTCCGTCACGGCGGCGGTGATGAACAGGAGCAGCGCGAACCAGTCCGCGTAGGGCCGCGAGAAGTAGAGGAACATCACCGCAAGGCCGGGCGCAGCGACGAGCCGCAGCAGGGTGAGAATATTCGGCAGGGTCCATTTCATGCGGGCACATTATCCGGCTGGCTGGCGCGTGGGAAGCAGATGGCAGACAAAAATCCGCCTCGCGGGGGCGGAGGCCTCCGGCGGGGATATTTTGGGCGAGACGAGCAAGGGAGTGCGCCGGTTTTCAAGGGGTTATCTCAACTGCTGCCGTGAAAATGATCGTAGATACGTTCGGCCAGCGCCTCGGAGATGCCGTCCACCGCCTTGAGATCGACCAGGTTGGCGCGGCTTACTGCCTTGGCGCTGCCGAAATGGGCCAGCAGCGCACGCTTGCGGGAGGCGCCGACGCCGGGCACTTCGTCAAGCGGCGTGGCGCTTACGGCCTTGGCACGTTTGGCGCGGTGGGTGCCGATGGCGAACCGGTGCGCCTCGTCACGCATCCGCTGGATGAAATAGAGCACCGGATCATTGCGCTGCAGGGCAAAGACAGGCGCTCCGGGGCGGTAGAACTCCTCCTTGCCGTGGTCGCGGTCGACGCCCTTGGCCACCCCCACCATCGGGATGTCCTGCACGCCGTGCTCCGCCATGATCTCTGCCACCGCCGAAACCTGACCGGCACCGCCGTCGATCAGCAAGAGATCCGGCCACAGGCCCTTGTCCCGGTCCGGGTCCTCTTTCAAGAGACGCGAGAAGCGGCGATTCAGAACCTCTTTCATCATCCCAAAGTCATCGCCCGGCACCAGGTCGTCGCCCTTGATGTTGAACTTGCGGTAGGCGTTTTTCATGAAGCCCTCCGGCCCCATCACAATCATGCCGCCCACTGCATTGGTGCCCTGGATATGGGAGTTGTCGTAGACCTCGATCCGCTGCGGCGGGCCTTCCAGCCCGAATGCCTCCGCCAGCCCGCGCAAGAGCTTGGCCTGGGTTGCGCTTTCGGCCATGCGGCGGGCCAGGCTTTCGCGGGCGTTGCGCACGGCAAAGGCCACCAGTTCGGTCTTTTCGCCGCGCTGGGGCACCAGCAGCTCAACCTTGCGGTCTGCCTTCTCGCTCAGCGCCCGCTCCATCAGATCCGCGTTTTCAATACCGTCGGACAGGATCAGCTGCCGTGGCGGCTCCTTATTGCCGTAGAACTGGCCGAGGAAGGCCTCCATGATCTCTGCCGGGCTGTTGTCGGCGTCTACCCGCGGATAGAAATCCTGGTTGCCCCAGTTCTGGTTGGCGCGGATGAAGAACACCTGTACGCAGGCCTGGCCGCCCTCCATATGCAGGCCGATCACATCCGCCTCAGCGACGCCGCGCGGGTTGATCCCTTGGGACGTCTGCACCTGGGTCAGCGCCTTGATCCGGTCGCGCAAGGCGGCGGCGCGCTCGAACTCCATCGCCTCGGAGGCGGCCATCATCTGTTCTGCCAGCTCTTCCTGAACTTTTGTCGAGCGGCCGGACAGGAAGCGTTCGGCATCACGCACGCTGGCGGCATAGTCCGCTTCGGAGATCAGCCCGGTACAGGGCGCCGAGCAGCGCTTGATCTGGTACTGCAGGCACGGGCGCGTGCGGGTCTCGAACATCGAATCCGAGCAGTTGCGCAGCAGGAACGCCTTTTGAAGCTGGTTCAGCGTACGATTCACTGCGCCGGCGCTGGCGAAGGGGCCGAAATAGCTGCCCTTCTGCTTGCGGGCGCCGCGGTGCTTCTTGATCTGCGGAAAATCGTGATCCTTGGCCACTAGGATATTGGGGAAGCTTTTGTCGTCACGCAGCAGCACGTTGTACTTGGGCTTCAGCTGCTTGATCAGGTTCTGCTCCAGAAGCAGCGCCTCGGTCTCGGTCCGGGTGGTCAGGAACATCATCGAGGCGGTGAGCGCGATCATCCGCTCGATCCGCGGGCTGTTGCCGGGACGGGTATAGTTCGAAACCCGCGCCTTGAGGTTGCGCGCCTTGCCCACATAAAGCACCCGGCTGTCGGCATCCAGCATCCGGTAGACCCCGGGAGATGCGTCCAAAGTCTTCACGTAATCCTGGATCACGGCATAGCCGGTTCTAGGCTTGCTGGCGGTCGAATCCGGGGATGTTTCGGCAGGCTGGTCGTTCATGCGCTCAGACATATGATTCCCCGCCTCCGGCTGCAATGTTTGCCTGTCCGGATCAAGAGCGGGAAAATCCACGGAAGCTGTGGATAACTACGGAGATATCTTTGGGCTATCCCGCGTTTTTCCTTATTTCAGACTGGTTTTGGACGAATGCTTAATAATTAGGCACATTGTTAAGGCTCTGATTTGGTGCGTTATTTTTCAACGCGCCTGTCAAGGTTCTGAAAATAAAGGCACTTTTGTAACGTTTCCGCGACGGCATGTGCGCCGGTGCAAAACTTGCAAGGGAAGCAACAGTTTTAGACCGGTATGCGTCACTCCAGCCCATCGCTGTCCGGGGTCTGCCAGGCCAGGTGCTGGCCGCCATCCACGCAGATCATCTGGCCGGTCACTGCCCTTGCCTGCAGCAAATAGGCCAGCGCCGCCGTGACATCTTCCGCATCAGCGCCGCGCTGCAGGATTGTGGCCTGACGCTGGCGGGCAAACTGGCCGGCGCTCTGCCGCGGCCCCTGAAGGGTCGGGCCCGGGCCGATAGCGTTGACGCGGATCTGCGGAGCCAGCGCCTGTGCCGCGGTGCGGGTCAGAGTCCAGAGCGCCGATTTCGCCAGGGTGTAGCTCATGAAGTCCGGCGTCAGCTTGCGCACCCGCTGATCGATCATGTTGACCGCCAGTCCCCAGGCGCGCGGCTCGCCGCGGGCGTCCCGCTCCAGCGGCACGTCCTGCGCCGCCATCGCCTGAAGCAGCACGAAGGGGGCCCGCAGGTTACTGTTCAGATGCCGGTCCCAGCTGTCCCGTGTGGCACTGGCCAGCGTGTCATGCTCGAACACCGAAGCATTGTTCACCAGACATGTGACAGGCCCGCCCAGCGCCTCTGCCGCGCGCGGAAGCAGCGCCTGGGCCTGGCCATAATCCAGGAGGTCCGCTTGCAGCAACACCGCCTGGCGGCCCATAGCGCGGATTTCACCGGCAGTATCTTCGGCGTCCTGCGCAGAGGTTGCGTAGTGAACGGCAACGTCATGGCCGCGGGCCGCCAGTTCCAAGGCCATTGCCCGGCCCAGCCGCCTGCCCGCTCCGGTCACCAATGCCCGCATCTGCACCTCCCTGCTGCCGCTGCCGGCATAGAGTTAGAACAGGACGGACATATAAGCCAGATAAAGCGCGCTGAGAATGACGCCCCAGATCCGGGTTATGTCCTGCTTGAAGAAGACGAAGGGGATCAGCAGCAGCGAGGCCGAAAGCATCACCCAGAGGTCGAATTGCAGGAACTCCGGATCGACACTGATCGGGCCGACAAAGGTCGCAATGCCGATGATGGCCAAAAGGTTGAACATGTTGGAGCCGATCACGTTGCCCAGCGCCACATCCGCCTGGCGGCGCAGCGCGGCCATCACGGTGGTGGCCAGCTCCGGCAGCGAGGTGCCTATCGCCACCAATGTCAGGCCGATCACGGTTTCGCTGATGCCGTACAGGCGGGCGATGATCGAGGCGTTGTCGACCAGAAGATCAGCGCCCAGCGGCAGGCCGACCAGGCCCAGCAGCAGATAGGTGCCGACGCGCCAATAGGGCATGTCCGGGTCGGCCTCTTCAATCTCCTCCAGGTCCGGATCCCCAGCGCAGCTGTTGCCATTACCATTGCCGTTGCGCCGATGGTTGCGGGCGTCGCGGAACGCCACGCCCAGCACACCGGCCAGCGCGGTCAGCAGGATCAGGCCCGACCAGTAGGTGAAGGTGCCGCTGAAGGCGAGGCCGATGAACAGGACCGAGGCCCCCAGCATGAAGACATAATTCCTGCGGGTGCTGCATTCGCTGGTGTGCAGCGCCCGCAATAGTGCAGGGATGCCAAGCACCAGCAGGATGTTGGCGGTGTTGGAGCCGACCACATTGCCCATCGCAATACCGTCGGCCCCCTCGTAGACCGCATTGATCGCAATCAGGAGTTCCGGCGCGGAAGTGCCAAAGGCGACAATGGTCAGGCTGACGATCAGCGCAGGTACCCCCAGCCGCAGGCTGAGGTTCACCGCACCGCGCACCAGTGCGTCGCCCGCCAGCAGCAGGATCACCAAACCAAGCGCCGAATACAGCCATGGCATCATTTGCCACGATCTCCTTTTTTACAGGCGCACGGCCCCTTGCCGATCTTGAAACGGCCGCAGGACGGGCAGCGCCTGGAATTCAGTTGCTTCTGGCCGGGAAACCGAAGCTTGCCGAACATCGCAAGCACGGCCATCACCGCCAGGAAGAGGGCTACGATCTTGAACAGCACGTCAGAGCCCGAAACGCGCGTACTCGGCACGCTCCTCGATCCCGGCCAGCGCGTCCTGGGCAACCTGCATGCCGAACCGGCTCCAGAACGGCTTCTTCAGGCCGTAGCGGCGGAAGCGGACCTTCTCGCCATAGCGCTGTTGCATCTTCGGCTTCAGGTGTCCGATACCGTCGATCAGCCCCAGCTCTTCAGCACGCCGCGCCAGCCAGATTTCGCCAGTGAACAGGTTCTCATCCGTTTTCAGCTTGGTGCCGCGGCGTTCGGTGACATGGTCGATGAAATTGGCGTGGATGTCGTTCAGGATCACCTTGAGACGCTGCACGTCTTCGGGGTTTTCCGGCCGGAACGGATCCAGCATGGATTTGCTTTCGCCAGCGGTATAGACGCGGCGCTCCACGCCCTGGCGAGCCAGCAGCACATGGGCACCAAAACCGGCAGAGATCACTCCGACCGAGCCGAGCACCGAGCTGGCATCGGCCCAGATCTCATCCGCAGCAGCCGCCAGCCAGTAGCCGCCGGAGGCCGCGACATCCTCGACAAAGGCATAGACCGGGATGTCCAGCTCTTCCGCCAGGCGGCGGATGCGGGCACCGATCAGCGAGCTTTGCACCGGCGAGCCGCCGGGGGAATTGATCTCCAGCGCGACGGCGGCGGGCTTGCCCTTGCGGAAGGCACGCTCCAGGATCGGGGCCAGAGCGGCGTCGCTGAGCGATCCGCGGCCGGGCATTCCGATGGCACCATTCAGGCGCAATACCGCCACCAGCGGCTGTCTTTTCAGGAAAGGCAGGCGAAATCTCATGGCGCCGATGTAGAGGGCCGCCCGGGGTGAAACAAGGTGCGCTGCCCGGGGATTTACGGTGAAACGCAAAAACCGCACTTCCGCGGGCATAAATGCAACGCTGGTTTACATCGGGTTAACACCGCCAGCAGTACTCCCGCCCGTCAGGTCAGCAGCTTGCAGCTGCAGCCTTCCCGTTGGGCCGGGCGCCGCGCTGGCGCGGCGCTTGACACCAGCCACGAGCGCAACACCGGGCACGCGCAGCCTGCCGGGCCCAACCGGGAGGGGCGCCCTCCGGGCGTCCTGAGCGGGCGGGAGCCCTCCCCTGCTGCGCTGCGCGCCGGATCAGGCCCGGATGCGCCAGCCGGTTTTGAAGATCCACCAGATCACCGCCATACAGGCGAGGGTAAATCCGCCAATGGCACAGAGGCTCAGCAGCACCGGCACATCGGCCTGGCCGAAGAACGCCCAGCGGAAGCCCGACACCAGATAGACCACCGGGTTGAACAGGGTGATGGTCTGCCACACCGGCGGCAGCATCGAAATCGAGTAGAACGAGCCGCCCAGGAACACGAGCGGCGTCACCACCAAGAGCGGCACCAGCTGGAGCTGCTCGAAATTCCCCGCCCAGATGCCGATGATGAATCCCATCAGCGAGAAACTGAGGCAGGTCAGAACCAGAAACGCTACCATCGCAACCGGGTGCTGGACCGAGAGGTCCACGAACAGCGAGGCGGTACACAGGATCACCACACCGATGAACAGCGACTTGGTGGCCGCCGCCCCGACGAAGCCCGCGACAACTTCCAGGAAGTTGATGGGCGCTGACAGGATTTCATAGATGTTGCCGATGAATTTCGGGAAATAGATCCCGAAGGAGGCGTTGGAGATGCTCTGGGTGATCACTGACAGCATCACCAGCCCCGGCACGATGAAGGCGCCGTATTCGACCCCGTCGACCTCCTGGATCCGGCTGCCGATGGCGCTGCCGAACACCACGAAATACAGCGAGGTGGACAGCACCGGCGAGATGAAGCTTTGCAAAAAAGTGCGCCAGAACCGCGCCATTTCGGCCTTGTAGATGGTGGCAACCGCGGTCCAGTTCATGATGCGCCTCCCGATGCTGAGGCCTTAGCCGCCGGCCCGCCGGAGACAAGGCCGACAAAGATATCTTCCAGGCTGGACTCACGCGTCTGCACATCCGCCAGCACCAGCCCGGCCTGGGCCACATCGTTCAAAAGCGTTGTGATCCCGGTCCGTTCCGCCCGCGTGTCATAGGTGTAAAGCAGCCCGCCGCCGCCGTTGACCAGCTGCAGATTGTGCTGCGACAGCGCCTCGGGGATTTCCCTGACCGGATCGGTCAGCTGCACTTCCAGTTGCTTCTGCCCCATCCGGGCCATCAGCCGGTCTTTCTCCTCGACCAGCAGCAGCTCACCGCCAGTGATGACGCCGATCCGGTCGGCAATCGCCTCGGCCTCTTCGATGTAGTGCGTTGTAAGGATGATGGTGACCCCGTCCGCCTTCAGCTCGCGGACGATCTCCCACATATCCTTGCGCAGTTCCACGTCGACACCCGCTGTGGGTTCGTCCAGAAACAGGATGCGCGGCTCATGCGCCAGCGCCTTGGCAATCAGCACCCGCCGCTTCATGCCGCCCGAAAGATCCATGATACGGCTGTCCCGCTTCTCCCACAGCGACAGCTTTCCCAAGGTTTGCTCGACTAGGTCCGGATCGGCCGCCTTGCCGAACAGACCGCGGGAGAAAGTGACCGTGTCCAGCACCTTGGTAAAGGGCTCCAGGGTGATCTCCTGCGGCACCAGCCCGATCAGCGCCCGTGCCGCACGGAACTGGGAGACATTGTCGAAACCGCCCACGCTGACGCGGCCTGAGGATGCGGTGGTGATGCCGCAAACAGTTGAAATCAAGGTCGTCTTCCCGGCGCCATTGGGGCCGAGCAGAGCCAGGATCTCGCCCTCCTCAATATCGAGCGAGACGCCTTTCAGCGCCTCGAAACCGCCGTCGTAAACTTTGCGCAGATCGCGGATGGACAGAATGGCCGGCATGGTGCCTCCGGGATGGTCTCAAATCCCGGCCACCCTAGCGGCGGCGTGCCGCATCTGCCAGCCCTGTGGCGCAGATTGGGCCGCAGATTGGCCTGTGCGCCTGTGCAGAGAGCGGCTGTTTTCAGCCGCGGCCCGTCACCCTGCTGAGCCAGCCTTTCTTCTCGCCCTCGTCCGGTGCATCGCCGCCCTCGCCCGTTTCTTCCGGCGCCAGATGCGCCTGCAGGTTGGCAAAAAACTGGTCCGCCATCTTCTTGGCAAAACCGTCGATGATGCGGCTGCCCAGCTGCGCCAGCTTGCCGCCGACTTTGGCTTCAACGTCATAGGACAACAGCGTTCCGGTCTCCGAAGGCGCCAGAGTTACTGTAGCACCGCCCTTGGCAAAGCCTGCCGCCCCGCCCTTGCCTTCGCCGCTGATGGTCAGCTTCTCGTTCTCCACCATATCCGACAGGGTGACCTGCCCCTTGAAGGTGGCTTTAACCGGGCCGACCTTCTGAGTGACGGCGGCCTCGAAACCCTCTTCCGGCGTGCCTTTCACCTCCTGTGCGCCAGGCACGCAGGCCTGCAGCACTTCAGGGGTCAGCAGCGCCGCATAGACGGTTGCCGGATCGGCGGCGATTTCCTTCTGGTCACTCATCTGCATAGGCTGGGCCTCCCTGATACGGCTTTGCTGTTGCCTTCAGACCTAGCCGTCCAGCCTCCGCCTGCCAAGCCACAAAGGCCGCAGGCCAGGCGCGGCAGCGCCGGAGCCCTTCGCCCGTCGGCGCTGCCGTACCTCAACATGAGGAATTTTCTCTTGATATCAAGATTTATAATATATATCTCGCCATCAAGATAAAAAAGGAGCACCCCAATGAAGATCATCATTTTCGGCGCCACCGGCGATGTGGGCAGCGCAGCAGTCAAAGCCGCAACACACCGCGGCCACCAAGTCACTGCCGTGTCCCGGAACCCATCGGCCCTCACGGCAACCAGCCCTCTGGTCACTCCGCTTCCGCTGGATCTGCTGGCGAACCCAAAAGCCGCGACCGGCGCCGCAGAGGGTCACGATCTCGTCATTAGCGCCCTGCGGCCGCCCGCCGGCCGTGAGTCCGACCTGATACCCCTGACCCGCGCCGCGGTGCAGGCGGCACGGAACGCGAGCATTCCCGTCCTGGTCACTGGCGGTGCCGCGCTGCTGAAGCTGGCGGATGACAGCGGCCACACGGTACTGAGCGCGCCGGGTTTCCTGCCGGAGAGCTCACGCCTTATTGCGGAGGCCTGCGCGGAGCAGGACGCGCTGCTGGAAGCGGAAACCGGAACGGAATGGACCTGCCTGCGCCCACCTGCACTGCTGACAGAGGGGCCGCAAACCGGCCAGTACATTTTTGGCACCGACACGCTGCTGACCGACGATGCGGGTGTCTCTCAGATCTCCTTTGCCGATTTCGGCGCGGCATTGCTGGACCTGGCCGAAAACCCGCGCGGCGGCCTCCAGAGACTGACAGTGGCCTGGGGCACTCCCGCCCCCGCCCTGGCGGCCGGCTGACGCCGGGCCTTGGGCGGCGTCAGCCGGCCGCCAGGGCGGGGGCGGGCAGCGCGCTCTGCGCGCTGCGATTGCGCTGGAACGCCTTCGCGCAGAAACAATCCGCCTTCCTGGGAGGGCCTGAAAGAAAACCCGGCTCCAGAGAGGCACCGCGCCGTGCATCAGCACGGCGCCGGGCCCAAGGCGTTGCCTTGCATCCGCGATGCATGGCAGAGGCGCGGGAGCCCCCCCCCCTTGGCTCCGGTCAGCGGTTGCGTCTGGGGAGTTCCTCGTTTGCGGTCCAGTCGAAAGTGCCCTGATCCCGCTCCTGCACCGCCTGCTTCCAGCCAGCCTCTTCCGCCCGCGCCTTGAAATTCAGCCCCTCCGGCGAGTGCCGGGTGATACCGTCAAAGATCGTTGCCAGCCGCTGGGTCTGCATCAGCCCGGTCTGCTCGATCGCCTGATTGATCACCAGCTTCTGCATCGCCAGCTGATTCACGGGCACCGTGGCCATCCGCGCCGCCATTTCCTCAACCGCATCGTCCAGCTGTTCCGCAGGCACCGCTTTCAGCACCAGCCCCATTTCCGCCGCCTCTTTGCCGCTGATCCGGTCGCCGGTGAACAGCATCCGCTTGGCCCGCTCCGCGCCCAGCCGGTAGACCCACATCGCCGTCGTCGGACAGCCCCAAACGCGCGCGGGCATGTAGCCGATCTCCGCATCTTCGGCCATGATCGTGAGATCCGCACACAGGGCAATGTCCGACCCGCCCGCCACCGCAAAGCCGTGCACCTTGCAGATCACCGGCTTGGCCGCCCGCCACAGGGACATGAAGGACTGGGTGTTCTCCCACATGAAGCGGTAGTCTTTGATGGGGTCCCAGGGCATCGGCTGGGTCACCTCGCCGCTGCCGTTCCCTTCGGCGTAATAAGTTAGGTCATAGCCCGCGCAGAACCCTCTGCCCGCGCCGGACAGCACCATCACATGCACCTGCGGGTCCGCATCCGCCTGCGCCACCGCCGCGGCCAGCTCCCGCGGCAACTCGTCATTGATGGCATTCATCACCTCGGGCCGGTTCAGCGTGATCCGCGCGATCCGGCCGTCTTTCTCATACAGGACTGTCTGCATGGGTTTCCTCCTCTGCTGCGCAAAGGAGACCACAGGCCGCACGCCCCGCATAGCCGGGCCGACGCAGCGTTAGTCGGCCAGGCGGCTGCCTGTCAGTATGGCAACCCGACGTAATTCTCCGCCAGCGACGCCTGCGCCGCATCCGAGGAGAACAGGTAGTCCAGATCCGCCCGCTGCAGCCGCAGATCCGTTTCGCTGCCCTCCGGCGCCCGGTGCAGCAGATTGGTCATCCACCAGCTGAACCGCTCCGCCTTCCAGACCCGCGCCAGCGCTTTTTCCGAATAGGCATCAAGCCCCGCGCTTTCGCCTTTCAGATAGTGATCCAGGAATCCATGATAGAGGTAATGGATATCCGACGCCGCCAGGTTCAGCCCCTTGGCACCGGTGGGCGGCACGATATGGGCGGCGTCGCCTGCCAGGAACAGGTTGCCATAGCGCATCGGCTCCGCCACGAAGCTGCGCAACGGGGCGATGGACTTCTCGATCGACGGGCCGGTCTGCAGGCCGGCCGCGACCGCGTCCGGCAAACGGCGCTTCAGCTCTTGCCAGAACGCCGCATCACTCCAATCCTCCACCCGGTCCGTCAGCGGCACCTGGATGTAATACCGGCTCAGCACCCGGCTGCGCAGCGAGCACAGGGCAAAGCCGCGCTCATGCCGCGCATAGATCAGCTCCTCCGCCACCGGCGGCGTTTCCGACAGAACCCCAAGCCAGCCAAAGGGATAGACCTTCTCATATTCTTTCAGCACATCCGCCGGGATCGACTTGCGGCTGACCCCGTGAAAGCCATCGGCGCCGACGATGAAGTCGCACTCGGCCCGCTGCGCCTCTCCGCCCTGCTCCCAAGTCACGTGAGGACGGGTCTCAGTCAGCGCTTGGGGCTGCACATTCTGCGCTTCATGGATCACCTCCCCGCCCATGGCATCGCGCGCTTCATAGAGGTCACGTGTCACTTCGGTCTGGCCATAAACCATCACCGTCTCGCCGCCGGTGTGCTTGGCCAGATCAATCCGGTCCAGCTGCCCCTGATGGGCAATATGGAAGCCCTCGTGGATCTCGCCCTCGCGGTCCATGCGCTCGCCGCAGCCCGCTTCGCGCATCAGATTGACGAAACCATGCTCCAGCACGCCTGCCCGGATCCGGCCCAGCACGTGCGCCCGCGTGTGCTTCTCCAGCACGATCGAGCTGATCCCCTTGCGGTGCAAAAGCTGCGACAGCAGCAGCCCCGAAGGGCCGCCGCCGATGATGACAACCTGCGTCTGATGCGTGGACATGCGCGTTCCCCTGATCGTTTCATGCATTCGTGCGAGGGGAATTATGCGCTTGCCACCGGCTTTTGAGAATGGACCAAGCGCGCCATTTCTTGTATATTTCGCACATGCAAACAGCCCTCCGCATCGACAGCTACAACCTGTTTGGCGAAACCGCTGAATTGGCAGATGTGCTGCATATCGAGACAATCCGCACCAGATCTGAGCTGCATGACTGGGAGTTGCGGCCGCATCGGCACGCGAGACTGCAACAGCTGCTGGTGCTGATCAGCGGGGAGGGAGAGGCTGATCTTGACGGAAACAAACATGGGCTGGCTCCGCCCTGCCTGATCAATGTGCCCCGCGGCGTGGTGCATGGGTTCCGGTTTGGCAGCGGTACCGGCGGCTGGGTTACCACTCTGACCTCCGATCTGCTGGACCAGAACCTGACACCCGGCGAAGGGGTGCGGGCGCTGCTGGATCTGCCTACTGTGCTGCCGCTGCCGGACGGCCTTCAGGACCTGGCAGAGCAGCTTTTCAGCGAATATGGCCGCCGGGACTTCGGCCGGGCGCAGATGCTGCGCGGGCTGGCGCTTTCGCTCACCGCAGCGGCTGCGCGTGCCATCGCCGCCAGCCATGACGCTTCTGCGCAAGCGCAGCACAGCACGCTGTTCTCCCGGTTCGAGGCGCTGGTTGAGCGCGACTTTCGCCTGCGCCGCCCGCTGGCGGAATACGCGGATGAGCTGGCGGTGTCACCGACCCATCTGAACCGGATCGCGCATCAGGCCACCGGCCAGCCGGCCTCGGCGCTGGTCAGCGCCCGGGTGCTGCGGGAGGCGCGGCGGCTGCTGATCTATACCAACCTGACCGCGGCGCAGATCGCCTATGAACTGGGCTTCAACGATCCTGCGCACTTCAGCCGGATGTTTGCCAGGGGCACCGGAATGCCGCCACGGAAATTCCGCCAGCAGCTTGCCGGAAGCGGCTGAGCCGGAGCAGACTGGCGCTTGCAGGCCATCGCAAAAGGAGCGCAAAATGCTGCACGGGATCCGCATTCTGGAGGTCGAAGGCCTGGGGCCTGGCCCCTTTGCCGCGATGACACTGGCCGACCTCGGGGCGGAGGTGATCTGCGTGCACCGCCCGTACACCCCCCGTACACCGGGCCGTACGCCGGGGATGCCGGAAAGCTCGCTTTTGGACCGCGGCAAGCGGTCGATCACGCTGGACCTGAAGGACCCAGCCGATGCCGGGACGTTCCTGAAACTTGCCAAAAACGCACATGGCCTGATCGAGGGCTTCCGCCCCGGTGTGATGGAGCGTCTGGGGCTGGGTCCCGAAGACTGCCACGCGGTGAACCCAGGCCTGGTCTATGGCCGGATGACCGGCTGGGGCCAGGACAGCCCGCTGGCCCATGCGGCCGGGCATGACCTCAATTACATCTCGCTGTCGGGCGCACTGTGGTACGCCTCCGTCCCCGGCGACGTGCCGCTCACGCCCGCCACGCTGGTCGGAGATATCGGCGGCGGCGCGATGTATCTGGTGGCGGGAATGCTGGCGGGCATTCTCAAGGCGCAGTCCAGCGGCGAAGGCTGCGTGGTTGATGCCGCGATCTATGACGGCTCAGCCCATATGATGAACCTCTTGATGAGCATCCGCCAGGCCGGGAACTTTGGCGTCACACGTGGAGCAAACCTGCTCGACGGACCGCATTGGAGCCGCACCTATGCCTGCGCGGACGGCGGCCATGTCTCGGTGCAATGCCTGGAACCCAAGTTCTATGCGCTGTTTCTGGAGAAGCTGGGGCTGACGGAGGACGCGGAGTTTCAGCAGCAGTTCGACACAACCAAATGGCCCGCGCTGACCGGCCGCCTCGCTGGGATCTTTGCCAGCCAGCCGCGCGACCACTGGGCGGCACTGTTCGAGGGGAGCGATGCCTGCGTCGCCCCGGTGCTGAACCCGGAGGACGCCAAGGCGCATGGGATGAACGTCCGCGGCACCTGGGTTGAAGACCAGGGCGTGCTGCAAGCCGCCCCTGCCCCGCGGTTTTCCACCCAGCCTGAGTGGGCGCCGCCGGAGATCCCCCGGCGCGGCCAGCACACGGAGGACATCCTGGCAGAACTGAACCAGACGTAGGGTCAGCCCTCTTTCTTGGCCCTTTCGGCAGCGGCCTTCATCCGCTTGAGCAGCTCGGCCTTGTCCGCCTGCTTGCCAAACGGGTTTTTCTTGGTGCCCTTGGCATTGTGTTCCGAATGACGGGGTTTGTTGCTGCCCATGCGGGCGCCGCCCATTCTGCTGTAGTCCATCGTGAGACCTCTGGATGTATCCGAAGATGCGGCTATTGCCGCATCTTCATGGATAACACAAGATCAGCCGTTGCGGACCGTATCAATCATCAGCTGCACATTGTCCGGGTTTGCGTCCGGGGTGATGCCGTGGCCCAGGTTGAAGATATGCGGGCCATTCTTGAAGGCCTCGACGATGCGGCGGGTCTCATCGACCAGTTCCTGCCCGCCGGTCACCATGTGGCGGGAGGCCAGGTTGCCCTGAACGCAGCCGTCCACCTGCACATTGGCGGCAGCCCAGACCGGATCAACCGAGTTGTCCAGCGCCACGCAGTCCACTCCGGTCGCCTTGGCAAAGCCGACGTAATTCTCGCCCGCCTCGCGCGGGAAGCCGATGACGGGGATGCCCGGGTGGCGTTCCTTCAGCGCCTGGGTGATCTGGCGGCAGGGCTCCAGCGCGTATTTCTGGAACGCCTCGCCCTTCAGCGAGCCGGCCCAGCTGTCGAAAATCTTGACGACTTCGGCGCCGGCCTCGATCTGCTTGGAGAGGTAATCGATGGTCGCCTCGGTGATCCGCGCCAGCAGCGCCTCGAACAGGGCGGTGTTTTCTTCGCGAAGGGCGTGCGCAGGCCCCTGGTCCGGGGTGCCACGGCCTGCGATCATATAGGTGGCCACGGTCCAGGGCGCGCCGGCAAAGCCGATCAGCGTGGTCTCAGGCGGCAGTTCGCGCGACAGGATGCGAACGGTTTCATAGATCGGGTTCAGCGTTTCGTGGATATCGGACGCCGGACCCAGCTTGGCAAAATCCGCTTCGGTGGTGATGGTGGAGAGCCGCGGGCCCTCGCCGGTCACGAACCACAGGTCGGCCCCCAGCGCCTGCGGCACCAGCAGGATATCGGCAAACAGGATCGCGGCATCAAAGCCGTAGCGGCGGATCGGCTGCAGGGTCACCTCGGCGGCCAGGTCGGAATTGTAGCAGAGCGACAGGAAATCCCCGGCCTCGGCCCGGGTGGCGCGGTATTCCGGCAGATAGCGGCCCGCCTGGCGCATCATCCAGATCGGCGGCACATCCTGTTTTTCACCCGCCAATGCGCGCAGCAGCTTCTTTTGTCCGGCCATGGTCATCCTCACTATCATTCGCCCCTTGAGGTCACGCCTGCGAGGGCGAATGTCAAGAGCAGGGGCGATCTGCCGCGCCCCGGGCAAACGCGCCTTGTCCTATGTCAAAGTCCGCGCGCGGCCCCCGTGGGAGATGCGCAAAAACCGGTTTCCACCGGGGCGCAAACTGATTTATGGCTTCTTTCATGACACTGACCCTGCCCTCCCCCGCTTCGCCCCTGAAGATCGGCACCCGCGGATCGCCGCTGGCGCTGGCCCAGGCCTATGAGACCCGCAGCCGTCTGGCTGCCGCTTTCGATCTTCCGCAGGAGGCGTTCGAGATCGTGGTGATCAAGACCACCGGCGACAATCAGGCGCTGATTGCGGCGGACAAGCCGCTGAAAGAGCTGGGCGGCAAGGGGCTGTTCACCAAGGAGATCGAAGAGGACCTGCTGTCGGGCGCCATCGACATCGCGGTGCATTCGATGAAGGACATGCCGGTTGCCCAGCCGGAGGGGCTGCTGCTGGGCACCTATCTGCCTCGGGAAGATGTGCGCGATGCCTTTATCTCGCCATCGCTGACATCGCTGCATGATCTGGCCGAGGGCGCGGTGGTCGGCACCTCCTCGCTGCGCCGCCGGGCGCAGCTGCTCAACCGCCGCCCGGACCTGAAGGTGGTGGAGTTCCGCGGCAATGTGCAGACCCGGCTGCGCAAGCTGTCCGAGGGCGTGGCGGAGTGCACATTCCTGGCGATGGCAGGGCTGAACCGGCTGGCCATGGACGATGTGCCCGCGACTGCGATTGAGACCAGCGACATGCTGCCCGCGGTGGCTCAGGGCGCGATCGGCATCGAGCGGCGCGCTGATGACAACCGCGCAGCGGAGATGCTGGCGGCGATCCATGACGGTGAAACCGGCCAGCGGCTGGCGGCGGAACGGACGTTCCTGGCGGCGCTCGACGGCTCCTGCGAGACGCCGATTGCCGGCCTGGCGGAGCTCGCCGGCACTACCCTGCGCCTGCGCGGCGAGGTGCTGCGGCCGGATGGCTCGGAATCAATCAGTGATGATCAGACCTGCCCCATTGAAGACGGTGCGGAGCTGGGCCGTGAAATGGCGGCGAAGCTCTTGGAGAAGGCCGGCAAGGGGTTCTTTGACTGGAGGGCTTGAGCGAGGCTTTGCCTCGCGCTCCGGGATATTTGGGGCCAGATGAATGAAGGATCCGGTCTTCATCTGGCTGAAAATATCCTGGGGGTGAGCGCCGGTGGCGCGAGGGGGCAAAGCGCCCTTTCAGACTCCGCTAGATCTGCCCGGACCACCTGAGCCAGCTTTCCGGGCTGCCGCGGAAGGTGTTCAGATCCACGTCGCCCGCGACGCCAGGAACCTGGCCGGTGCCGGAATACTGCCAGAAGCTCCAGCTTTTGCCCGGGTAGACCTTCTGCGGATGGCCCGCGACGGAACGCAGCCAGAACTCGGTGCCGCTGAGCCGCCCGATGCCGGTGTCGCGGTAGAAATCCACCGTGGTGTAGACCACCGGGCGCTTGCCGTAGTGGCGCTCCAGCATGTTCAGGAACTTGCGTGCTTCGGCCCGCACCGTGGCGCCGTCAGGCCGCGTACGGCAGGTGCGGGAGCGGTGGTTCCACTCCATGTCCAGCACTGGCGGCAGCGCATTTGTGTCCTTTGGCACGTTGCGGATGAACCAGCGCGCCTGCTCCGCCGCTGGGCGGCAGAAATAATAATAGTGATAGGCGCCGCGTTTCATACCCGCTGCGCGCGCCCCGCGCCAGTTGTCGCGGAACTTGGCATCGGTATGGTCGCCACCCTCGGTTGCCTTGATATAGGCAAAGGACACGCCGGAGCGGCGCACCTTGTGCCAGTCGATATCGCCCTGGTAGCGGGAGACGTCGATGCCGTGGACCGGGTAGGACCAGGGCTTGCGGCCTTCCCAGTCGTGCGGGTCGCGGTCGCCGAAGCGGGGATAGGTGGAGAGGCCCGCCAGCCGCGCATTGGCGGGTTCGGTGCGGGTGACCTGCGGACTGTTTGCTTCCCTGTCCGGCGGCCTGCCGCAGCCTGCTGCCAGTGCCAATGCCAATGCCCCAAGAACCAGTCTGCGCATGTGATGTGCTCCCTGCCTCGACTTGTAAAAACTGCTGTTATCTTTGCCTGCTCGGTCTCACTCTAGCGCAGGCAGGCGCAAAGTCGCGCGCCGGGACAGGCTGTCAGCAGAAATCCGCCAAAGAAAAACGCGCCGCTTTGGGGGCGGCGCGCTGGCAGTGTCAAAGGCTGGGCGGGGTCAGACCCATTTGGCCAGGGGCGGCAGGCTCATCAGCACCGCGTTGGCGTCATGGCCGGTTTCCAGCCCGAACTTGGTGCCGCGGTCATAGACCAGGTTGTATTCGGCATAGAGGCCGCGGTGGATCAGCTGGGCGTCCTTGTCGGCCTCTGAGTATTCCTGCACCCGGCGCTTTTCGACCAGCGGCACGAAGGCCGGCAGGAAGGCGCGGCCGATGTCCTGGGTCAGGGCGAAATCCGCCGCCCAATCGCCCGAGTTCTGGTCGTCCATGAAGATGCCGCCGACGCCGCGGGCGCGCTTGCGGTGGCGGATATAGAAGTATTCATCCGCCCAGGCCTTGAGCCGCGGGTACTGGTCTGCCCCGTGCGGGTCCAGGTGCTGCTTTTGCGTCGCGTGGAAATGCGCGGTGTCCTCATCGTATTCGATGCAGGGGTTGAGGTCCGAGCCGCCGCCGAACCACCAGGCGTGCGGGGTCCAGAACATGCGGGTGTTCATGTGCACGGCCGGCACATGCGGGTTGCGCATATGGGCGACCAGCGAGATGCCCGAGGCCCAGAAGCGCGGATCGTCCTTCATCCCCGGGATGCCCTTGCGCGCCGCCATTGCTGCCTGCGCGCGCTCGCCCAGGGTGCCATAGACCTCGGAGATGTTCACGCCGACCTTCTCGAACACCCGGCCGCCGCGCATCACGCTCATCAGCCCGCCGCCCGCGTCGGAGCCGTCGTCCGAGGTGCGCTTGGTCTCCGTCACCTCGAACCGGCCCGGCTCCATGCCGGAGAAAGGGCCTTCGCTGTGGCTGTCTTCCAGCGCCTCAAACGCAGCAACGATCTGGTCGCGCAATTCCCGGAACCAGGCAGCGGCCCGGGCTTTTTCTTCTTTCATCTCAGCTGTCATGCGAAGTCTTTCCCTTAGTGTGCCGGCGGATCAGTGGACCGGCGCCGCCACCGGATCCAGCAGCGTGCGGCCGCCGTCCAGCGTCAGCACCTGGCCGGTCATGAAGCTGGAGGCGTCGGAGGCGAGGTACTGCGCCGTCTCGGTCAGTTCGGTGGGGGAGGCGATGCGGCCCAGCGGCGTGTGCGCCTCGATATCCTGGCGGTAGCTGCGGTTGTCCTTGAGCGTGGTCTGCATCGACGCGCTCATCACCGAGCCGAAGGCAATCGAGTTCACCCGGATCCGGTGCGGCGCCAGCGCCACCGACAAGGAACGGGTCGCCTGGTCCAGCGCCGCGGAGGCGATCGAATAGGCCATCAGGTCGGGGTGGGTCCGGCGCGCAGCGATGGAGGAGAGGTTGATGATGCTGCCGAGCGGGCCGTCATCATCCTCGTTTTCCTCGCCCTGCTTGATCATCCGCTTGGCGACCTGCTGCGACAGGCGGATGGTGGGCAGCAGGCTTTGGGTCATCAGCTGGTCCAGGGTTTCGTCCGCCGGGTCCAGCGGGTCGGTGGCGACCATCTGGCGGGCGCCGTTCACCAGGATGTCCACCCCGTCAAAGGCGTCGATGGTGGCCGACAGCAGGTTGGCGATGGTCAGCCGCTCGCGCAGATCGCCGGCGAAATAGCGAATGTTGCTTTCGTCCGCCTGCTCACCCAGCTCCGCCACCAGCTGCGCTTCTTGCGTGTCGGCGAACATCACATTGGCGCCGGCATCGGCGAACTGCTTGCCGATGGCCAGGCCGATACCGCTGGAGGCACCGGTCACAATCGCGGTCTTGCCGGAGATGGAAAAGGACATTTGGGCACTCCCTAAGGCATTTCGGGCCGCACGTTAGACCGCGCCTGCCGGTTTGGAAACCGGCATTCACCGCGGCGCGCGGTTACTTGCGCCCGCGTTTCGGCCTGGCGGCGTGCAGGATCTTGAAGCGGTTGTCGCCGCCCTCCTCGCGCACCTGGGCAAAGCGTTCTGCCAGCGCGGTCTCATACGGCAGGTGCCGGTTGGCCACCATCCACAGGCTGCCATTGGGTGCCAGCATCGCGGCGGCCGCGCCGATGAAGGCCTGACCCAGCGACGGCTCCGCCGCGCGGCCGGTGTGGAACGGCGGGTTCATCACCACGGTGTTTACCACGCCTGGCGCCTTCCAGGTCCGCGCATCGGCCCAGTGGAACTGCGTCCGCGGATCCGCGGCATTGAGACGGGCACAGGCCAGCGCGGCATGGTCTGCCTCCACCAGGTGCAGTTCTTCGACGCCCTCATGCTTCAACACATGCGCCGAGAGATACCCCCAGCCCGCGCCCAGGTCGGCCACGCAGCGGCCCAGCTTCTGCGGCAGCGCTGCCGCCAGCATGCGGGAGGCCGGGTCGATGCCATCCGCCGAGAAGACGCCGGGAGCGGTGATGAAGCCCTCAACCTGCTGCGGGCCTTCGGGCAGCCAGTCGGACAGATCTGTGCCGCCGTCGATCCAGAACACCTTGCCGTGCGCCTTGGAGACCGGCGCCGAAGGCTCGCAGCGCTTGCGCAGATCCTTCAGGACCGAATCGATGCCCTCGGTCTTGGCGCCGTCGATCAGCACCTGGCCCTTGGTGGCAGCGGCGGCCTGCGCCACCAGCATCCGCGCCAGTGCCTTGGCCCGCGGCAGGAAGACCACGGCGGCAGCGTATTCGGCCCCGGCCTCCGGCACCGGAACGCAATCATAGCCCTGCCCGGCGAAATGATCGTGGTCGGGGCGGAACGGCTGCACGATCAGCAGCTGCGCCTTGGGCAGCGCCGACAGGTCATGTTCTGCGCGCGGGTGGAAGACGGCGATGCGGCCTTCGGACGGCACAGCAAAGCCGCCCGATTGGGCGGCCAGGGACAAGCGTACGGACATCTAAGGGCCTCTTTATTCTTCTTTTTCCATGGTGCACTGCAGCGGGTGCTGGTGGCGGCGGGCGAAATCCATCACCTGGCCCACCTTGGTCTCGGCAACCTCGTGGCTGAACACGCCAACCACGGCCACGCCTTTTTTGTGCACCGTCAGCATGATCTCAAACGCCTGCGCGTGGGTCATGCCAAAGAACCGTTCCAGAACCATCACGACGAATTCCATCGGCGTGTAATCGTCATTCAGCAGCAGAACCTTGTAGCGCGGCGGGCGTTTGGTCTTGGGGCGCGTCTTGGTCAGGACACCAGCTTCGGTATCGTCGTCTGAATGATCCGTCATCATTATGGGCTGCAGCGGCATAAGCAATTTGATCCAGTGATGCATGGAATTTCCTGTGACGCTTATATAGCCTCTATCCTGTTCAGGAAAAGAGACTGAGACCCGCAGATTGACACGTAATTTGACAACAATCGGCTTTGATGCCGACGATACCCTTTGGCACAACGAACGGTTCTTCCGCGTCACCCAGGAAAGATTCGCCGAATTGCTGATGGATCACACCCCGGATGACATCGGCCCGGAGCAGCTGGAACGGCGGCTGCTGGACGCAGAGAAGCGCAACCTGGGACGCTATGGCTACGGGGTGAAGGGCTTTACCCTGTCAATGATCGAAACCGCAATTGACGTCACCGAGGAGCGGGTGCCGGGCGCCGTAATCAAGGAGCTGATCACCGCAGGCCAAATGATGCTGTCCTACCCGATCGAGCTGCTGCCCCATGCGCGCGAGGCGGTGGAGGCCGTGGCCGGGCGCTATAAGGTGGTGCTGATCACCAAGGGCGACCTGTTGGACCAGGAGCGCAAGCTGGCGCAATCCGGCCTGGGCGAGCTGTTCGACGGGGTTGAGGTGGTCTCGGAAAAGACGCCTGAGGTCTATCTGGACATCTTCGCCCGCCACGGCGACGGTGCTGCGCGCGCGATGATGGTCGGCAACTCGATGCGCTCGGACGTGGTGCCGGTGATCGAGGCCGGCGGCTGGGGCACCTATGTGCCGCACGGGCTTGTCTGGGAGGTGGAGCACGCCGACGCCCCGGACCACAGCCCGCGTTATACTGAGATTGAGGACCTCGGCGGGCTGGCGGATCTGGTCGAGGGCCTCGGCTGACCGCCCTGCCCGTGCGGGTGCTGGACGTCCCCGCCCAGGGCCGCTATCCCTTTGCCAATACGCAAGGGAGACACCGGGACATGCCGCACGCCGAGCTGAAATACTCCAGCGATCTGGAGATCGACGCACCGTCTATCCTCGCCGCGATCGAGGCCGTTATTCTGGAGCACGACAGCGGTGCCGGTGCCTGCAAGGGCCGGGCCTACCCCGCGGATCAGCACCACCACACCCATATCGCGATCAGCGTCGCGCTGCTGAGCAAGCCGCACCGGGGCGAGTCGTTTTCCAGAGCGCTGCTGGCGGATCTAGAGGCCCGTATCAAGGAGCAGCTGCACCAGCCCTGCGAGTTCTCGCTTGGCCTCAGCTATTCCACCCCCTTCTATGTGACCAATTTTCACGCTGGATAGGGGCTCAGGAGCCATTCCCGCCCGCCTTATGACCTGTTCCGGGACGTTTTTTAACTATGTGATTGCAAGTTTTTTTAGTAACCTTTTGTTAGGACATGCTGCATCTAGCGGCCCTGCAAACGAAGCCCACTAAATGCCGGCAGTGCTTAACAGCTGCTCCCGACTTGCCCGTTTCGCTGCTGTTTATTCCTCATAAACCCTGTGTTACGCTTTTGCTTACAGGCAGAAACGTCAGCCGGAAAACCGGCGGCATGAGGCAAACATGGCAGTGATCACGCAGGTCAATCCGGCGCCTGGCCGGTATTTCCGCACCCGAATCCTTTGGGCAGCGGCGGGTTTTCTTCTGGCAATTCTGGCGCTGGGACTGGCGCCGCAGCGGGCAGAGGCCGCGCCCTATGCGGCAATGGTGATTGACGCCCGGACCGGCGAGGTGCTGCATTCGCGCAATGCCGACACCCGGCTGCACCCGGCCTCGCTGACCAAGATGATGACGCTCTACATCGCGTTTGAGGCGGTACGGAACGGTGAAATCACCCTGGACACCAAGGTGAAGATTTCCCGCAACGCCGCTGCAGAACCGCCCTCGAAACTCGGGCTGAGGTCCGGCCAGCGGATTGCCTTCCGCTATCTGATCCGCGCCGCGGCGGTGAAATCCGCCAATGACGCGGCCACCGCCATCGGCGAGACGCTGTCGGGCTCCGAGGCCGCCTTTACCCGCCGGATGAACCGCACCGCCAAGGCGCTGGGGATGACCCGCACCACCTTTAAGAACGCGCATGGCCTGACCGCCAGCGGGCATCTGTCGACCGCCAGCGACATGACCACGCTGGGGCGGCATCTGCTGTATGACTACCCGGAGTATTACAACCTGTTCTCGCGCCGCTCGACCCATGCGGGCATCCGCGAGGTCCCCAATACCAACCGCCGTCTGCTGGCCGCCTACCGCGGCGCGGACGGGATTAAAACCGGCTATACCCGGGCGGCAGGCTTCAACCTCGTGGCTTCGGCCAAGCGCGGCAACGAGCGGATCATCGCCACCGTGTTCGGCGGCAAGTCCACCACCTCGCGCAATGCCAAGGTTGCGGAGCTCTTGGACCTCGGCTTCCGCCGGGCCCCCTCGCGCGCGGCGCTGCGCAAGCCGCAGCGGCCCGCCTATCAGGGGGCTGGCAATGTGGTGGTGGCCGATGCCAATGACGGCCCCTCGCACGGGGTTGCCGGCAAGACCATCCGGGTGAGCGGCCAGGTGGAGGCCAGCCTGCGTCCGAAACTGCGGCCGGGCGCCAGCCAGTCGCCGGTGCTGGTGGCAGCCCTTGAAGAAGCGCTGCAGACGCCGCCGGCGGAAGACCTGGCGGCGGCGGAGACGGAGGCCGCCGGGGAGCAGATCGAGAATGTGCAGACCGTCAGCGCGGAAGGCGCCTTGCAGCGGGATGCCGTACGCGACAGCATTGCCGTTGCGCTGGCCGAAGCGAAGGCAGAACCAGCGCCCCTGGACACCCCTGCGGCCGCCACGGTCATCGCAGCTGTGCAGCAGGTGCCCTTTACCGGCCTTCGGCCCGTTGCCCGCCCGGTGAGCCTGGCGTTGGCAGAGGCCTCTCCGGAGCCGGAACCGGTTGTGGTGACCCGCCTGTCCACGTCGGGCGGGCGTTACTGGGGTATCAATGTTGGCCTGTACACCAGCCGCTACCAGGCTGAGAAGGTGCTGCTGCGAACCGCTCTTTCGGAGCTGGAAACGCTGGACGGGTCCTTGCGCAAGGTGGCCAAGACCCGCCGCGGGTTTGAGGCGAATTTCCTCGGCATGAGCCAGGAGCAGGCGGAACTGGCCTGCCGCCGCCTGAACGCCCGCAACGTGACCTGCAACCCGATCGGCCCGTCGTAACCAGCTCAACCTGAGACCAGCAGCAAAGAGGCGCCCTTGCGGCGCCTTTTTTCATGTCTTGCATCCAGCATCAGCCGGCGGCTCCCGCCCGTCGTCAGGCTTTTCTGGCGAAAACCCCTCCTCCCGTTGGGCGTGGCACCGCACATGGCGCGGTGCCACGCCCAGCGCCGCCAAGGGGCGCTGGCCTCAGCCAGGGCACCTGCAGGGGCGGGAGTTTTTGGGGGAATAGCCGATCAGGGCTTGGGCTTGTCGTCCCACTCGTCGCTGAGAATGCGGCGGGCGTCGCCTTCGGGGTCATCGTACTGGTTGCTGCGCACCGTGTAGATGAAAGCCGCCAGACCCACCGCGCCGAGGATCAGGGAAATCGGGATCAGGTAGGTGAGGACGCTCATGGGGTCGGTTCCGTGATTGCAGGCCCGCCCTCAACGCAGCCGGAGCGCGTTGAGGGAGACGGTAATGGAAGAGGTAGACATCGCCAGCGCCGCAATCAAGGGCGTGGCCAGCCCGGCCACCGCCAGCGGCACCGCGATCACGTTATAGAGCGTGGCAATTCGGAAGTTCTCGCGGATCCGGCGGGTGGCCTTCTGCGCCACGCCGCAGGCCTCGGCTATGGGCTCAAGGTCCTGGCCCAAGAGCACGATGTCGGAGGCCACCCGCGCCGCATCCAGCGCCGAGGCCGGGGAGACCGACACATGCGCCGCCGCCAGGGCTGCGGTGTCGTTGAGGCCGTCACCGACCATCAGCACCTTCTTGCCCCGATCCGACAGAATCTGCACCCGGGCGGATTTATCGGCAGGCAGTGCCTCGGCCACCCATTTGGTGATGCCCAGACGCCGGGCCAGATCCTCGACCGCGCCGGTGGTGTCGCCGGAGATCAGCAGCACGTCTTTGCCCGCCTCCTTCAGCGCCTGCACAGCCTCCGCCGCGCCGGGGCGCAAGGCATCGGTGAACAGGAAGGCTTTGGCCGCCTCTGCCCCGCTGTCGAGCCAGGCCACGGTCTGGCTGCCCTGCTCCGCGCCGACCCAGGCCGCCCTGCCGAGCCGGACACGGCTGCCGCGGTACAAGCCTTCGGCGCCGTAGCCCGGGACCTCGGTGATCTCCTGCACTGCGGCCGGTTTGACCCCGGCCTCCCGCGCGGCGCGAGACAGAGCCACCGACAGGGGGTGCGAGGAGCCTTCGGCCAGCGCAAGGGCAATTTCCAGATCGGCGCGGGCATGATCGCCCAGGTTGGTGACTTCCGGCGTGCCTGCGGTCAGCGTGCCGGTCTTGTCGAACACAACGGTGTCCACCTCCGCCAGCCGCTCCAGCGCGGTGGCGTGCTTGATCAGCATGCCCTTCTTGAACAGCCGGCCCGAGGCGGCGGTGGTTACTGCCGGAACCGCAAGGCCCAGCGCGCAGGGGCAGGTGATGATCAGCACCGCGGCGGCGATGTTCAGCGCCGTGCGGATGTCGAAGGTGTAGAGATACCAGCCAGCAAAGGCGAGCGCCGACAGGATGTGGACCCCCGGTGCATAGAGCTTGGCCGCGCTGTCCGCGAGCGAGGTGTAGCGGGAGCGGCCCGATTCCGCGATGGCGACCAAATCGGTCATTCGGTGCAGCGAGGTGTCTTCGCCCACCGCGGTCGCGCGGATGGTCAGCGGGCCTGTGAGGTTGACTTCACCGGCGGAGACCGCCAAGCCCGGTGCGGCAAAGACCGGCAGCGTCTCGCCCGTCAGCAGCGAGCGGTCCAGTTCCGACTGACCCGCAACGATTTCGCCATCCACCGGCATCCGCCCGCCCGGGCGCACCAGGATCAGGTCGCCGATGGCGAGATCGGCCACCGGCACCTCGTATTCATCCCCATCCAGCAGCCGGATCGCTCGTGGCACCTCCAGCGCCGCCAACTCCTCAGCCGCGGAACGGGCCACGGCGCGGGTGCGGTAGTCCAGGTAGCGGCCTGCCAGCAGGAAAAAGGTCAGGGTCAGGGCGGCATCGAAATAGGCGTGCTCGCCGGACAGGAAAGTCTCCCACAGCGACGTCACCAGCGCCAGCACCAGCGCCAGCACGATCGGCACGTCCATGTTGAGCCGCCTGACCCGCAACGCGCTCCAGGCATTGGCAAAGAACGGCTGGGCGGAGAAGATGATCGCCGGGAAGGTGATCGCGGCGGAAATCCAGTGGAACATGTCCCGGGTCGCGTCCGAGGCGCCGGACCAGACCGACACCGACAGCAGCATGACGTTCATCGAGGCAAAGCCCGCTACCGCCAGCCGCATCAGCAGGTCGCGGCCCGCCTTGTCGCTCTGCGTGGCTGCCAGCGCCGCCAGGTCAAGCTCATGCGCCTCGTAGCCGATGCTTTCCAGCACCGGGATCAATTCAGCTGCGCGGATTTCGGGGTCAGCTTCGATCAGGGCGCGCTTGAGGGTCAGGTTCACCCGCGCCGAATGGATGCCGGGATGGGCATTCAGCGCCCGCTCCACCGCTGAGATGCAGGCCTGGCAATGGATACCTGGCAGCGACAGCGCCAGCCGCGCCTCGGTTGGGGCCTGCTCTGCACTGTCATGCGGGGCGGCAACGCAGGCCGGACAGGCTGCAAGCGAGGGACGGAGCTGGGCGGTCATGGCGGTCAGCCTTTCACATGCAGGATCACACGCTGGGTGAACTCGGTGCCGTTCTTGGCCCGGGCCACCATGCGGATGTTCCAGTTGCCCGGACCCAGATCGGCCGGCGCCACATAGGCCTGGCCGTCAAAGGTGAATTCCGGCTGCTGGTCGTCCTTCACATGGGTTGCCCGGCCTAGGGTGGCGCTCAGCTTGGCCACCTCCACGGGGTTGCCATCGGCATCGGTGATCTCCAACTTGACCTGATCGCCCGCAGAGGACGCATAGACCGACCAGCCCAGCGCCTCCTGCGCACTTCGGCGCTGATCGAACTCCTGGCTGGCGACATAGGAGTTCTTCACCTCCAGCCCCGGAAAGGTTTTCACCGCGTTCACGGCCAGGGCGATATTCACCCCGATGATCACCGTAAAGGCGCCGCCGAACAGCATCAATGCGTGCTTGCCGGTAAATTCCCGCTCGCGCTTGGCCATGGCTCAATTCCCCTTGCCGTTAAAGCTGGTGTCCTTGTGGGCGCGTTCCCCGTTTATCAGATCCTCGACCCAGATGCGAACCGGGCTGGTGTCTGTCTGCGCGGGAACGGAACCCTTGGGAGCGACGATGTAGACCCGTTGCAGCAGCGCGGTGTCGGCCGGCACATTCACCGAATGATAGACCGTGCCTTCCAGCTGCAAACGCATCGCCGGATCGCCCTTGATCGAGAGTTTGAACACACGGTCTTCGCCATGCTTGTTGCGCAGGCGCACGTCATAGGTGTTGCGGATCGAGCCGTCGGACAGCGTCACATAGGTCGGGTTGCGTTCCGGCGCCACCGTCAGCTCGATGTCGGAGCGGATGAACAGCGCAAACAGCAGCCCCAAGCCCACCAGCGACCACATGGTGGTGTACATAATGGTGCGCGGCCGCAGGATGTGCTTCCAGATGTTCTTGGGCGGTTTACCCTCACGCTCCTGCGCCTCATCCGACAGCGCCATATAGTCGATCAGGCCCCGCGGCTTGCCGATCTTGGCCATCACGTCGTCGCAGGCGTCGATGCACAGCGCGCAGGTAATGCATTCCATCTGCTGGCCGTCGCGGATGTCGATCCCCATCGGGCAGACGTTCACACAGGCCATGCAGTCGATGCAGTCACCGGGCCCTGCGGCTTCGGCTGTACCGGTCGCGGCAGTGGGGTCGGCTTCCGGAGAGAGGCCCGGGTAAGGCGTGCCGGCATAAGCCGCCTGGCCGGGACCCGCCGCCTGAGCTGCCTGTTCGGCCGCCTCTGCTTCGGCCTTGCTGCGGCGGCGGACGTTGCCCTTGCCGCGCGGCTCGCCCCGCCATTCGCGGTAGCCGACGGTCAGCGTATCCTCATCCATCATCGCCGCCTGGATGCGCGGCCAGGGGCAGGCATAGATGCAGATCTGTTCGCGCGCGAAGCCGCCGAACAGGAAGGTGGTCGCGGTCAGCACCAGCATGGTGGTGTAGGCAATGGGATGCGCGTTCAGCGTCACCAGGTCATAGGCAAGCGTCGGCGCATCAGCGAAATAGAACACCCAGGCGCCGCCGGTGGCCAGCCCGATCAGGAACCAGGCCACCCATTTGGTCGCCCGCAGGCGGGCCTTGCGGAAATCCATTTTCTTTTGCCGGTGCAGGCGCAGGCGGGCGTTCCGGTCGCCCTCGATCCATCGTTCCACCAGGATGAACAGGTCGGTCCAGACGGTCTGCGGGCAGGCATAGCCGCACCAGACCCGGCCCAGGGCAGAGGTGAACAGAAACAGCCCCAGCCCCGCCATGATCAGGAGCCCTGCAACGAAGTAGAATTCGTGCGGCCAGATCTCGATCCAGAAGAAATAGAACCGGCGGTTCGCCAGATCCAGCAGCACCGCCTGATCCGGCAGCGACGGCCCGCGGTCCCAGCGGATCCAAGGGGTCAGATAGTAAATCCCCAGCGTCACCGCCATGATGTACCATTTCAGGTTCCGGAAGGGTCCGGAGACGCGCCGGGGGAAAATCGGTTCCCTGGCGGCGTACAGGCTCGGGGCTGGGTTGGAATCGCTCACGGACTCTCTCCGTCTTGTGGCTGTCTGGCGCCCTTGTCACAGATGCAAAGTGCCGGAACTTTGACGTGGATCAAAAAGCGTATCACACAATCATGTTTTCACGCCCGGCAAAGCGCCTTGTGAAGGCAAAATGCCAACTATGCCTGGGTGCCGCGGGCCGCCAGAGGCAAGTTGCCGCAGCGCAGCGGCTGCCGCGGGGCGCGGCCGCTTTCCGTTGCGGAAACAGACGTTTCAGCGCGCCTGCTGCTGCCGCCTGAGCCAGGCGATGAACTTGCGCGCCTCTGCCCGCAGCACGCCGGGGCGGGCGGCGATGTGGTAGCCTCGGCCTTCGCCCTCGGTGAACAGCGCCAGCAGCCTGCCCTCTGCCAAGTCTTCCTCGACAAAGGCGCGCACACTGACCGCGACACCCTGCCCCGCCTTCACTGCCTGCATCAGCAGGTTGCCCGGCAGCCGGGTGCGGGGGCCGCGCAGGCCTTGGCTGACGCCGCGCGACTGCAGCCAGTGGCTGGCCTCGGAGGTGCCCAGCTCTTCCAGCCATGGCAGGTCCAGCAGGTCCTCCGGCGCCGTTACGCTCCGCCCGTCCAGCAGCCCCGGCGCGGCAATAACCACCATCGGCGAGGCCAGCAGCAGCTCCGTTTCCAGCCCCGGCCAGTTGCCGTCGCCATAGCGCAGCGCGATGTCGATGCCGCCGGGCTTCAGTTCGACAAGGCCGCCGGAGGGGTCCAGGACCAGGTCGATGCCGGGATGTTCTGCCTGGAACCCCGGCAGCCGCGGCATCAGCCAGTGGGCGGCAAACATCGGTGTGCAAGTGACATGCAGCGGGCGGGCGGCGCTGGAGCGGGACAGTTCCTGCACAGCCGTCTGGATTGCGCCAAAGCCCAGCTGCAGCGCCCGGGCCAGATGCGCCCCTTCTGAGGTCAGCTCCAGCGCCCGGCCGCTGCGGTCCAGCAAGGCGACGCCCAGATGCGCCTCCAGTGCCCTCAGCTGCTGGCTGATGGCAGCGTGGCTGACATTCAGTGCGACGCCTGCCTGCACCACGTTTCCGGCCTCAGCGAAAGCAGCAAAAGCGCGCAGAGATGCAAGCGGCGGCATGTGCGACCAGTTCATATGTAATTTCACCATACATGTTGCGATTTTTCTTAACTCGCAGGAATCACCCGCTCGCGCAAGGATCAGGAACAGACAGCAGGATAGGAGGCTGACCCATGCTGACCGATATCTACGCCCGCTCGATGCTGACCGCGGCACGCCAGGACTGCGTGAAACTTCGCGATATGCCCGCCGCCAGACCGCTGCCGCGCGCCTATGAGGCACCGCGCCGCCGCGCGGGGCTGCTGAAACGGCTGGCGCTTTGGCTGCGCCGCCGCCCGGCCAGGACGCGCTGCATCCATCCGCAGAACATCTGAGGGTTTGATCCTGAGGAGAGAAAGAAAAAGCGCCGGTTTTCCAGGAAACGCGCGAACAGATCGGAAAACCGGCGCATAGCCCGTTTGGCCTGCACGTCGGCCTTGCGGGATCTCATGCTGCCCGGGAGGGGGATGTTGGCTGGGCAGCAATCTCTTTCACCTGTGTGTTTAGCCCGGTTCGCCGCGGGGCTGTTTGACACGGATCAAACAGACGCAAAAATTTGCCCGTCTCCGGCAAAAAACTACTCTCATTTCATGGCCAAGGGAGAGAACGGACAGGCAGACGCCGGGAAACGCGCTCCGCTGTCGGCGGCCGAGGTCGGCGCTTTGGCGCATTTGTACCGCGGCGAGGTTTATCGCAGCGTTATGTGGCGCACCCGGCTGGACATCACCACCAACTGGGCGGTGGTGACGCTGGGTGTTGCGCTGTCGATTTCCTATTCCTCACCCGAGGCCTCGCCGCTGCCGCTGATCCTGGTCGGCATCCTGATCATCTTCTTCCTGATGCTGGAGGCGCGGCGCTACCGGTTCTACAACGTCTTCCGCGCCCGGGCCCGCTGGCTGGAGAAGCATTTCTACGCGCCCATGCTGCATGACGGCGACCTGCATCTGGAGGAAAACTGGCAGAAGGTTCTGGCGCATGACTACAACCGGCCGGACTATCACATCAACCTGCTGCAATCGATCGGGCGGCGGATCAAGCGCAACTACCTGTGGGTGCTGCTGATCCAGTCGCTGGCCTATGCCGGCAAGATCGCGGTGCACCCGCGCCCGATCGAGTCATTCGACCAGGCGCTGGAACGGGCGGAGATCGGGCCGCTGCCGGGCGGCGTGGTGATCGTGTTCGGCGTTCTTTATGTGGTGAGCTGGAGCTGCATTGCCGTCTGGAGCAGCCTCTATGACCAGCAGGGTCTGGGCATCCGCCCGCCGGCGGCGGGGCGCAAGCCCAAGACCCTGGCCGACTCGGCGGCGGCTCAGGCCGCGGGCCAAAGCCACCAGAGATAGGCGCAGTAGCCTGCCAGCAGTACCGCGCCCTCGCGCCGGGACACCCGCAGGCCAGTCCAGGCCAGCACAAGCAGCGCAAGCGACACCAGCACCATCAACGGGTTGTCGAACCCCACGATCTGATCCGGCACAGGCGATGGTGCGATCGCCGCGGTGACGCCGCCGATGCCGAGGATGTTGTAGATGTTGGAGCCGACGATATTGCCAAACGCCATGTCACCCTGACGCCGCAGCGCCGCCATCACCGAGGTCGCGAGTTCCGGCGCCGAGGTGCCGATGGCAACGATGGTGAGGCCAATCACAGTTTCCGAGACTGCCAGCGAACGGGCCAGCTGCACTGCGCCGTCCACCAGCAAGCCGCCGCCTGCCACAACCAGGCCAAGCCCTGCCAGTGCAATAGCCAGCGAGGACCACAAGCCTGGCCGGTCGGCTGGCGCAGGTGCCGGGTCCGCAGGCGTGAGCGCCGGGTCCAGCGCCTCCAGCGCCGCCGCCTTCTCATGCAGCGCACCATGCCCCTCATCCGGCTCAGCTGCGCTGCCGGTTGCCGCGTTAGCCGGGCCGGCCGCAGGCACAGCCACGGCTGCCCCGGCGCGCTCCTGGCGGAAGGCAAGGAAAATATAGCCGGCGAGCGCCAGCACGAAGAGGATGCCCGCGGTGCGGGTGACCGGCATCACCGCCGCCAGCGCCGCAAACACTACTGCGGCCGCCAGCATCACTGCCCCGTCACGCTTCAGCGCCGCCGACCGCACCGCCATCGGTGCAATCAGGGCCGAGAGCCCGGCGATCAGCAGGATGTTGGCGATGTTGGAGCCGACGATATTGCCATAGGCAATGCCGGGTGCGCCCGAAAGCGCGGCGCGCACCGACGTCACCAGCTCTGGCGCCGAGGTGCCGAAGCCGACAAGGGTGAGGCCGATGACCAGCGGCGACACTCCGAAGCGCTCCGCAACGCGCACTGCCCCTCGGACGAGGAACTCGCCGCCCAGGATCAGCAGAAGAAGCCCGCCCAGAAGCGCCAGCCAGATATCGAACACGTTTAATCTCTCCGGGAATGCGCCCCTTGCCCTTGCCAAGCGCCGCGCAGCTGACGCCCCTGCTGCGCCCCTCATCTTCCTAAGCAGAGCAGATTGGCCAGCAAGCGTCCAGCGCGGAAGTGAGATTTCGCCTTCTAGTTTTCAAGAGGCCGAGGCGGTCATTTCTCCGCGGTATCCCAGGCGCAGCCCGCTGCGCCCCTGCTAAGTTACTGGCTCAGGGTCTCCACCGACAGGATTGTTGGCAGGTGCCGGGCGATTTCGCTCCAGTTTTCGCCCTCGTCAAAGCTGGCAAAGACCGAGCCCGAGTTAGTTCCGAAATAGAGGCCCGCCTCTGCATCAGTAGCCATCGACTGCCGCAGCACCGTGAAGAAGCAGTTGCCTTGCGGCAGCCCGTCCCGCTTGGCCGCCCACGTTTCACCGCCGTCGGTGGATTTCCAAACCGCGGCCGATGCATCAGGCGGGAAACGGCCGTCCGCGTCGCCGTTCAGCGGCAGCACCCAGATTGTATCCGGGTCGTGCGGGTGGATCGCAACCGGGAAGCCGAAGGTGGACGGCAGCCCGGTGGTGATATCGCTCCAGGTGCGCCCGCCATCCGTGCTGCGGTAGGTGCCGTGGTGGTTCTGCTGATAGAGCAAATCGCCAGGGCCGCGCTGCATGTTGTGCACGCAATGGCCGGTTTCGCCGTTCTGCGGCGCGGCGGGGTGATGGTGCCCGGTGCAGACCGTGTCGTTAGACAGGCGATTGCGGCGTTCCCAGGTCTTGCCGCCGTCCTCCGTGGCGAAAACCCCTGCCGCAGATATGCCCAGCCACATCTTGCCGGCGCTGCCAGGGTCGCTAAGCAAAGTGTGCAGCACCAGCCCGGCCGCGCCGGGGTTCCAGCTGTCGCGGGACGGATGATTTTCGAGCGCGGTATTCTTCTGCCATGTCCTGCCGCCATCCGCGCTGGACAAAAGTTCGGCGGGATTGGTGCCCGCGTGGAGTACCCCATGCGCACTGTGCAGCGACCAGACGGCCTTGAGGTTTTCAAAGGGAACCTCGGTGGGCTCCCAATTGAAGAAAGCCGCCGTTTCCCGGTCCGAGGCGGCCCATTCGTCGATCTGGCCGTTTGAAAGCTTGGACAGCTCCCAGGCCACGCCATCCTCGGAACGCCAGACCCCTGCCCCGTGCCACTCGCCGCCCCCGCCCGCCCAAAGTGTGCCGCTGTCCGGGTCACCGATGACGTGGTTGATGCTCCATCCATCGCAGTGGGGGCCTGAAACGGACCAGTCCTTGCCCCGCGGGGTCAGAATAAAGGCGCCTTTGGTCGTGCCAAGAAGAATGCGTGCGGATGCGGTCATAGCTGGCCTCCAAGCGCAAGGGTACCACAACCTATCAGAGATGTCGCATGTGCAAGGGCGGCAGGGCGGAAACTGGCTGTTCCAGGCCTTCGCGGCCTTACGGCCGGGCAGGTGCCGGTGGCGGCCAGACGAAAAAAGGGCCGCCCGCAGGCAGCCCCTTCGATCTTCTTCTAAAACCCGGTCCGGCTTATTCGCCGCCGCCCAGCTGGTGGACATAGGCCGAGACGGCGCGGATTTGCGCTTCGGTCAGGCGGGTATTCCAGGCCGGCATCACGCCATAGCGCGAGTTGCTCACGGTCTCGGTCAGAGTGGCGTAGTCGCCGCCATAGAGCCAGATCGCATCGGCCAGGTTCGGCGCGCCCTGCGAGCGGTCGCCGGTGCCGTCTTCCATGTGGCAGGAGGCGCAGTTATCGGCAAAGACTACCGAACCAGCCTCGACCTTGGACGCATCCTGCGGCTCACCCGACAGGGACATCACGTAGTTGACCACCTGGCTGATCTCTTCTTTTTCAAGAAGCTCATCGCGGCCGAAGGCAGGCATCTCGGAGTAGCGCGCGTCGTCGCTGTCCTCGTTGCGGATGCCGTGCGCGATGGTGGCATGGATGTCCTCCACCGAGCCGCCCCAGAGCCAGTCGTCGTCCAGGAGGTTCGGGTAGCCCTTGGCACCGGCCGCGCCGGAGCCGTGGCACTGGGCGCACCAGGTCTTGAACACGGCGGAGCCTGCAGACACTGCGTATGTGTTCAGTTCCGTGTCACCCGCGATAGCAGTCAGCTCAGCTGCTTCCAGCTTGGCGTTGACCGGCGCGTTGGCTTCTTCCACCGCGGTGATCTCGGCCGCCACGTCGCCGCGGGTCGACCAGCCCAGGATGCCTGCGGTGGCCGAGTTGACCAGCGGCCAGGCCGGATAGGCGATGGTGTAGAGGACGCCCCAGATGATGGTGGCGTAGAAGGTCCACAGCCACCAGCGCGGCATCGGGTTGTCGAATTCCTCGATCCCGTCCCACTCATGGCCGGTGGTGTTCGGATCGCCCTCGAACTTTTTCGATTTTTTGCTCATGCCCTCGCCTCCTTAGTCGCGGCGGGTTTGTCGTCGCCCTTGCGGGGCGCTGCTGCATCGGCTCCCCGGCGGGGCGCCGGTGCATCAACGTGGCGGAACGGGATGTTTGCGGTATCCTCGTAGGCCTTGGTGCTGCCTGGGCGGAACGCCCAGACAATGATGCCGATGAAGACGATGAACAGGAACAGCAGCATCCAGCTGTCTGCAAATTCCCGCAGGAGTGTATAGAGTTCCATCCTATCCTCCCTTACCGGCTTGCATCCGGGGTGAAGGTCGAGAAGTCGACCAGCGTGCCCAGCATCTGCAGATAGGCGATCAGCGCATCGGCCTCGGAGACACCTGGCTGACCATCGAAGTTGCGCACGTTGACCTTGTCGCCATAGCGCTCCAGCAGCCCGTCATAGTCGCTGTCCGGATCCGCCTGGGCGCGGAAGTCGGCCTGTGCGGTCTCGATCATCTCCTCGCTGTAGGGCGTGCCCAGCATGGCGTTGGTGGCCATGATGTCGCCGATGTATTTGCCGTCGATCTTCTTCTCTTCGAGGAAGCCGTATTTCGGCATCACCGATTCCGGCACAACGGCCTGCGGGTCGCGCAGGTGGTCGACGTGCCACTCATCCGAGTAGCGGCCGCCCACCCGGGCCAGGTCCGGCCCGGTCCGCTTGGAGCCCCACTGGAACGGGCGGTCGTACATCGACTCCGCCGCCAGCGAGTAGTGGCCGTAGCGTTCGACCTCGTCGCGCATCGGGCGGATCATCTGGCTGTGGCAGACATAGCAGCCTTCCCGGATATAGACCTCGCGGCCTGCCAGTTCGAGCGGGGTGTAGGGACGCATGCCCTCCACCTCCTCGATGGTGTTTTCCAGGTAGAACAGCGGTGTGATCTGCACCAGTCCGCCGATGGTCACGACCAGGAAGCTGCAAATCAGCAGGAGGGTCGCGTTGGTCTCGAGGATCTTATGTTTGTCGAGAATTGCCATTGCTCCGGCCCTCCTTATTCAGCCGGGACCTGAACCGACAGGCTGGCCTCTTTGGCCGGTGCCCGGCGGACGGTCATCCACAGGTTGTAGCACATGATGATGGACCCTGCGAGGAACATGACCCCGCCCAGACCGCGCACCACATACATCGGGAACTTCGCTGCCACGGTGTCGGCAAAGGAATTCACCAGGAAGCCGTTGGCGTCCACTTCGCGCCACATCAGGCCTTCCATGATACCGGTCACCCACATCGACGCGGCGTAGAGCACGATACCGATGGTGGCGAGCCAGAAGTGCCAGGACACCAGGCTGAGGCTGTACAGGCGCTCACGCTTCCACAGCACAGGCACCAGGTAGTACAGCGCGCCGAAGGTGATCATGCCGTTCCAGCCGAGCGCGCCGGAGTGCACGTGGCCAATGGTCCAGTCAGTGTAGTGGCTCAGCGAGTTCACGGCGCGGATCGACATCATCGGGCCCTCAAAGGTGGACATGCCGTAGAAGCCGACGGAGATCACCATCATCCGGATCACCGGGTCGGTGCGCAGCTTGTCCCAGGCGCCCGAGAGCGTCATCAGGCCGTTGATCATGCCGCCCCAGCTGGGCATCCAAAGGATCACCGAGAACACCATGCCCAGGGTCGAGGCCCAGTCAGGCAGCGCGGTGTAGTGCAGGTGGTGCGGACCGGCCCAGATGTACAGGAAGATCAGCGCCCAGAAGTGGATGATCGACAGCTTGTAGGAGAACACGGGACGTTCGGCCTGCTTCGGGATGAAGTAGTACATCATGCCCAGGAAGCCTGCGGTCAAGAAGAAGCCCACGGCGTTGTGCCCGTACCACCACTGCACCATCGCATCCTGCACGCCCGGCCAGACGATCACGGACTTGGAACCCCAGATCGACACCGGAATGGTCGCGTTGTTGACCAGGTGCAGCATGGCCACGGTGACGATGAACGACAGGAAGAACCAGTTCGCCACGTAGATGTGCGGTTCCTTGCGTTTGATGATGGTGCCCAGGAACACGGCCAGATAGGCGACCCAGACGATGGTCAGCCACAGGTCAACGTACCATTCCGGCTCCGCGTATTCCTTGGACTGGGTGCCGCCCAGCAAGTAGCCGGTTGCCGCCAGCACGATGAACAGCTGGTAGCCCCAGAACACGAACCAGGCCAGGTTGCCGCCCCAGAGGCGCGCCGCGGAAGTCCGCTGCACCACGTAGAAGGAGGTTGCGATCAGCGCGTTGCCGCCAAATGCAAAAATCACTGCAGAAGTGTGCAGCGGGCGCAGGCGGCCGAAATTGGCAAACCCTTGCGCCCAATCGAAATTCAGTGCCGGAAAGGCCAGCTGGAACGCAATGAAGGTCCCTGCCAGAAACCCGACCACGCCCCAAAAGGCGGTTGCAATTGTACCAGCGCGCACAACGCTGTCGAAATACTCATTTTCCAGACCAACAACTGCCTTTTTCGGCTCGTTGGTGTGGCGCAAAGTATAGAGGAACAGGCCACCGGCCACGATCATCACGATGACCGCATGCACCTGGTAAGCCAGATCCCGCGCGTAATTGGTACCGATCATCGCAAACAGCGTGACCAGACCAAGCGCTATCAGCTTGATATAGTTAGACATCTTGCGTCCCTTTGCCGTGCCCCCGCGAATCCTGCGGATACGGGGACGTTAATAGACCGCGCTCTTCTTGCAAAACGCGCCTCCCTCCTGCCTTGATCTGCATCAAGACAATTCCTGGCAACATGTGACACTTCTTCCCGTGCAGTGAAAACCCCCGCGCCGGGGCCATGGGGGCCCGCGGCGCTGAGACCCCGCCGGGAGGTGTCATGTCCTACAAGTCCTTGCTTACCGTTCTGACGGCTGCGGAAACCGCAGCGGCGCCCCTGGCGCAAATTGCGGCCCTGGCAGAAGAGTTCGGCGCCCATGCCGATGCGCTCTGCCTCGGTGTCGACCGCACCCAGACGGGCTATTACTACGCTGGCGCCAATGCCATGGTGCTGCAGGAAACCCTGGCCCGCGCCCAGGAAGAGGCCGAAGCGGTCCAAGCCGGCGCCGAGGAGGCGCTGCAACGGGCGGGCGTGCCCTTTGCCACCGACAGCGGCGTGGCCCAGATCGCCGATCTTGGCCGCCACGTGGCGCGCCACGCGCGGTTCTCCGATCTGGTGGTGCTGGGCAAGCCCTATGGCAAGGAGAAACGCGCCGAGGCCGAGCCGATCGTCGAATCGGCGCTGTTCGAAGGCCGCGCGCCAGTGCTGGTGGTGCCGGACAAAGGCGAACCGCTGCGCAGGCCCAAAACCGTGCTGGTGGCCTGGAACGAAAGCCTTGAGGCGATGACCGCAATCCGCAAATCTCTGCCGTTCCTGGTTGGCGCCGACCTCGTGCGCATTGCGGTGATCGACCCGCCGCAGCATGGGCCAGAGCGTTCGGATCCAGGCGGCATGCTGGCGCAGATGCTGTCCCGCCACGGCGTCACCTGCGAAATCGACGTGCTCAGCAAGACGCTGACCCGGGTGTCGGACATCCTGAACCGCCATGCGGCGGATACCGCCGCCGACCTGATCGTGATGGGCGCCTACGGCCACTCCCGTTTCCGCGAGGCCATCCTCGGCGGCGCCACCCGCAACATGCTGGAACAGGCGGCGGTCCCGGTGCTGATGGCGCATTGATGCGCGCCGCAAGCTGATACTGATACAGACAAGAAAGGCGCCCCGCGGGGCGCCTTTTCTGTTTCGGGGCCTCGAGCGGCCTAGCTGGCCTTGCGGATCAGCCCGATCAGGAACAGCAGGATCACCGCGCCGATCGTGGCGTGGATCAGCGACCAGAAAAACCCTCCCCCTGCGGCAAAGCCCAGCGCCGGAAAGATCGTCCCGGCCAGAAAGGCGCCGACCACGCCGACGATGATATTGCCCAACAGGCCAAATCCGCGCCCCTGCATGATCTTGCCCGACAGCCACCCGGCCAGGGCTCCGATGATCAGCATCCCGATCACGCTTCCAAAATGCATTGCCGCCTCCGCTTTTGTGATGCGGCCAGTAGACCACAGTCCCTATGCCGGGTCACGCTCAAGGTTGAGGGCGCCCGGCGAACGGGCCGCTGCCAATCCCCCGTGGCTCTCCCGCCCGTCGTCGGCCCTTCTTGGCAGAAGGGCTTCCTCCCGTTGGGCATGGCACCGCTGCGCGGTGCCGGGCCCAAGGCCGCCAGCGGGTCCGGCGCAGCCGGGCACGCGCGGGCGCGGGAGCTTCCCGCCTCCTAGACGGAAAGCTGCTTTGGTCACGCCCACTTGGCCGCCGCGCGAGCCCGCGCTCGCTGGCCGCCTGCAACCGTCAGCACAAGAATCAGGAGAAAAAGAAGGACGCCGCCCGCCCGGTCAGCCCAGGAAGCCGCCGTCGCTGTCGTCGCCGGCCTCTTCCATCAGGCGGCGCATGTCGGGCACGGTCACATGCCGCTTGCCTTCCAGCTCGATAATGCCGTCCTTCTTGAGGGCGGAGATCTGGCGGCTCACGGTTTCCAGCGTCAGACCCAGGTAATCGGCCATCGCCTCGCGGGTCAGCGGCAGGTCGAACACCATCCGGTTGGTGGCCCCGCCCGGCGTCAGCGTCGCATCGCGGCGGGCGATGATGGCCAGGAGGCTGGCAATTTTCTCGCGTGCGGTCTTGCGGCCCAGGACCAGCATCCACTCGCGCGCCGCGTCCAGCTCGTCCAGCGTCATCTCCAGCAGCCGGTGCGCGATATGCGGCGTGCGCTCCATCAGCTCCTCGAAGGGCTTCTTGCGGAAGCAGCACATCACCACATCGGTGGTCGCAGCCACATCATAGGCCGCGCCTTCGCGGCCCGGGCGGCCGACAAAATCGCTGGGCAGCAAGAGCCCCACCATCTGGGTGCGCCCGTCCTCCATAGTCTGGGTCAGTGAGGCAATGCCCGACACAACCGAGCCGACGAAATTCATCACGTCGCCCGACCAGATGATCGGCTGCCCCGCCTCATAGGTGCGGTAGTATTTGATGGCGTCCAGCTCCTCCAGCTCATCCGCATTGCAGCGTGCGCAGACGGCACGGTGGCGGATCGGGCAGTCCCCGCATCTGGACTGTGACAGGATAGGAGCGTTCATTTGGGGGTCCGGTTGATCTGGGTCAAGGCTTGAGCTCGCGCGCTCCCTTAACGGTAATGGAATGGATCAGAAAGCTCAATTGGCCAAACTCGGTTTGTTTGACGCCAAAGTGCCGCGCTATACCAGTTATCCGACGGCGCCGCACTTTGGCAGATCGACCGATTCCGCACGGTTTTCCAGTTGGATGTCGAGCATTGCACCGGGCAGCAGCATCTCATTGTATGTTCATGTGCCTTTCTGCCGCAGATTATGCTGGTTTTGCGCCTGCCGCACGCAGGGCACCCAATCGGACGCGCCTGTGGCGGCCTATGTGGAAGTCCTCAAAGCGGAAATCGCCCTGCTCCGCCAGCAGCTGCCCGAGGGCATCACGCTATCGCGCCTGCATTGGGGCGGCGGCACTCCGACACTGCTGAACGCAGAGCAGATCCGGGATCTGGCGGCAGCGGTCACCGGCGCGTTTCCGCTTGCGCCTTATGCTGAGTTTTCGGTGGAGATCGACCCGAATGAGGTCGGCGACCGGCGCCTGGATGCGCTGGCCGAGTCGGGTATGAACCGCGCGTCTGTAGGGGTGCAGGATTTCGACAGCACCATTCAGCAGGCAATCGGCCGGATTCAGAGCTTCGAGACTACCAAGCAGGCCATCGACATGCTGCGGTCGCACGGGATCGGCAGCCTCAATGCCGATATCCTGTTCGGGCTGCCGCATCAGACCCCGGAGCGGATGACCGAAAGCGTGCAGAAGCTTTTGTCGCTCACCCCCGACCGGGTGGCGGTCTACGGCTATGCCCATGTGCCCTGGATGGCCGGGCGGCAAAGTATGATCCGGTCGGACACACTGCCAACGCCGGAGGCCCGGCTGGAGCTGTTTGAGACCGCGCGCCAACTTTTCTTGTGGGACGGATACCGGGAGATCGGCATCGATCATTTCTCGCGGCCCGAAGACGGGCTGGCTATTGCCCAGCGCAGCGGTCGGCTGAGGCGCAACTTCCAGGGCTATACCGACGATTCGGCAGACGTGCTGATCGGCATCGGCGCCTCCGCCATTTCGCGCTTCCCGCAAGGCTATGCCCAGAATGCACCCGGCACGTCGGACTACATCCGCGCCATCCGCGCAGGCCGGTTCGCCACCGCCCGCGGCCATGCGTTCCAGGGCGAGGATCTGCTGCGGGCGCGGCTGATCGAAGCGCTGATGTGCGATTTCCGGATCTGCCGCCAGGAGATCCTGGCCCGCTTTGATGTCTCCCCGGCCCGGCTCGACACGCTGCTGCGCGCAACGGCAGCGGCGTTTCCCGGGATGCTGCGACTGTCGCCCGCCGGCCTGGAGATCAAGCAGGAGGCCCGGCCTCTGACCCGGATGATTGCCCGCAGCCTGGACGCCTATGAGCTGAGCAAAACCGGGCACAGTCCTGCGATCTGATCCCGCTGCGGCATCGGGATATCGGAATCGATAGCTGGCACGGCCTTTAAGCCGCCTGCACACTGGCACTGTGCTTCGGGATTCCCCATCGCTGCGCTTACGAAGAGCTTTCCACGTTTGCGGGCTTTGTTCCTCCCGAAGCACTAATGGGGCTGCTGCTTCATTTGAGCTGCGGCCCGCCGCAACGGGTGATTTATGCCCGCCTGGCTCTGGGGGACAGGGCGGCGCTGGCTTAGCAGTGCCGTAGCAATTAAGCGAAGGCCGGGATCTCTATCCCGGCCTGTTTCAGAACTCCAGCAGGCCCGCCTTTACAGCAATGGCGAGCGCTTCCTCCCGTGTTTTCGCGCCCAGTTTCTGACGCGCGGACAACAGGGTTTTGCGCACGGTGACTTCGGCGATGCCCAGCTCGTGCGCTATCCGGGTATTCAGATACCCTGCTGCAAGCAAAGCCAGAACCTGCTTTTCCCGGCCTGAGAGTGTCTTCCCGGCCCCCAAGTCATAAAGATCGAGACACTCCTCACCTTTGCCTGGCGCGCTGATAAATGCGGCGACGGCTGTTCCCGCCTGCCGGATCTTCTCGAACTGATCCGGGGTGAATTCCGAGGCCTTCTCGCGGGCGCAAAATACAACTGTCTTGCTGGTGTCCGGGCTGGCCCCGGCAAACCGCATGGCATACCCCAGCGTGTACCCCATATCCCAGGTTGTCCAATTGAAGTCCAAATGCCGCTGGCTTGGCGCCGCAGCGCGTTCCAATGTGCCGGTTATATGCAGGGACGGGTAGAAAGGCTGGGCAATTTCACAAACAAACTGATCCACCTCGTAAAATTTTTGGCTTGCATACTCGGTCAGGAATTCGCTGCTCATGCTGCTTCTCATCCAAAGAAGCCTGCGGGTTTTGATTTCAACCTCAGCCACGTTCAGCGCGGCGGCTCCAAGCGAGGCCATTACCTCGTTTGCAATACGCCACCGGTCAGCGCTGGTCTGTGCCGACATGAATCTTTCGTAAAGATCCATTCCCCCAATCTGCATTCGGATATTTTTGCATAATTTTACGGTATTTTGAACTGAATAAAAATTATGCACTCTATGCGCGCACTCAAAACAGCGGAAACATCCGCAACCTCAAGGGTTTATCCGGCAGCTGCCAAAAGCCTTCTGGTGTAGTCCTGCTGCGGATTGCGGAACAGGGCATCGGCCGGCCCGGCTTCGACCACATCGCCCTGGTTCATCACCAGCACATTGTGCGACATCGCCCGCACCACGTTCAGGTCGTGGCTGATGAACAGATACGCCAGCCCGTAACGCGCCTGCAGGTCGCGCAGCAGCTCGACGATCTGCACCTGCACGGTCATGTCCAGCGCCGAGGTCGGCTCGTCCAGCACCACCAGTTTGGGCCGCAGCACCATGGCGCGGGCAATGGCGATGCGCTGGCGCTGGCCGCCGGAGAACTCATGCGGGTAGCGGTCCATTGCGGCCGGGTCCAGCCCCACCTCGCGCATGACTTCAGCCACCAGCTCGCGCGTGTCGCGGTGCTGGTCCACCTTGTGGATCGCCAGCCCCTCCGCGATGATCTGGGCGCAGGTCATCCGCGGGCTGAGCGAGCCGAACGGGTCCTGAAACACAATCTGCATGTCCTTTCGCAAGCGCCGCAGGTCACGTGTCGACCATTTGCGCAGGTCCTGGCCTTGGAAGGTCACCGCGCCTTCCGACGCGATCAGCCGCATGATGGCCAGCGCCAGCGTGGTCTTGCCGGAGCCGCTCTCGCCGACAATGCCCAGCGTCTCGCCTGCCATGACCGAGACCGTCACCGGGTTCACTGCCTTCACGTGCCCCACTGTGCGTTTCAGCAGGCCGCGCTGGATCGGGAACCAGACCTTGAGATCGCGGGTGGCCACCAACTCCTGGGCGCCTTGCGGCACCGGCGGCGGCGTGCCGGAGGGCTCTGCCGCCAGCAGTTTCTGCGTATAGGGATGCTGCGGGTTGGCAAAGATCTCCGCTGCCGGGCCTTCCTCGACAATTTCGCCGTCCTTCATCACGCAGACCCGGTCGGCAATGCGGCGCACGATGCCGAGGTCATGGGTGATAAACAACAGCCCCATGCTCTCGCTTTCCTTCAGCTCCGCCAGGAGGTCGAGAATCTGCGCCTGGATGGTCACATCGAGCGCCGTGGTCGGCTCATCCGCAATCAGGATGTCGGGCTTATTGGCCAGCGCCATGGCGATCATCACCCGCTGCCGCTGCCCGCCCGACAACTGGTGCGGATAGGCGCTGAGCCGGTTTTCCGCGTCGCGGATGCCGACCTTCTCCATCAGTTCCAGAATGCGCGCCCGCGCCGCCTTGCCGGTCAGCCCCTGGTGCAGCGCCAGCGATTCCTCCAGCTGGCGTTCGATGGTGTGCAGCGGGTTGAGCGAGGTCATCGGCTCCTGGAAGATGAAGCTGATGTCATTGCCGCGCACCTGCATCAGGTGCTTCTCGTCGGCGCCGACCATTTCGGTGCCGTCATAGGTGACGGAGCCCTCGACGATGGCGCTGTCGCCCAGCAGCGACACCGTGGAGAGCGCCGAGACCGATTTGCCGGAGCCGCTCTCGCCGACCAGCGCCACGGTCTCGCCGCGGCCCACCGAAAAGGAGACGCCGCGCACCGCCTGGGTGATCTTGCCGTCCTGCCGGAAGGAGACGCGGAGGTTCTGTACGTTGAGGAGGGGCGTATTCGTTTCGGTCATTGTTCTTCCCCTTGCGGTACCACGATGAGGGCAATGCCCGTCCGCGGGCGGAAACGAAGTGCCCGCCCATGGGGGCGGACGGGCACTGCCCGGCGTACCACCGGGCGGAGCAGATCAATTTCGCCTGCCCCACTCATGAAAACGTTTTCCTCGGATCGAATGCATCGCGCACGCCTTCAAAGATGAACACCAGCAGCGACAGCATGATGGCGAAGGTGAAGAAGGCGGTGAAGGCCAGCCAGGGCGCCTCCAGGTTTTGCTTGGCTTGCAAGGTCAGCTCGCCCAAAGACGGCGCCGAGGACGGCAGGCCGAAGCCAAGGAAGTCCAGCCCCGCCAGCGCCGAGATGGTGCCGGTCACGATGAACGGCAGCATGGTCAGCGTCGCCACCATCGCATTGGGCAGCATGTGGCGGAACATGATGGTCATATTGCCGACCCCCAGCGCCTTGGCAGCGCGGACATATTCCAGGTTGCGGGCACGCAGGAACTCGGCCCTGACCACGCCGACCAGCGCAGTCCAGCCGAACAGCACCATCAGGAACACCAAGAGCCAGAAACTGCGCCCCAGGATCGCAAACATGATGATGATCACGTAAAGCGTCGGGGTGGAGCTCCAGATCTCAATGATGCGCTGGAACACCAGGTCCAGCCAGCCGCCGAAATAGCCCTGCACCGCCCCCGCCAGGATGCCCAGCACCGTGGCGGCACCGGTCACGATCAGGGTGAACAGGATCGACAGGCGGAAGCCGTGGATCACCCGCGCCAGCACATCGCGCTTGGTGTCATCGGTGCCCAAGAGGTTCTGCCCGTTGGGCGGCAGCGGCGCCGCGCCGGGGCGGTCGACGGTCGTATTGTAGCTGTAGGGGATCGGCGGCCAGAGGGTCCAGCCTTCCTCGAACCCCTCCGCGGCATAGGTGCCTGCGGAGATATCCTCCAGGATCGTCTCCGGTTCATCAAAGCAATCCTCGATCCCGCCGGAGCGGATCAGGCATTCCACCTCCGGGTCGCTGTAAATCGCCTCGGTCCGGAAGTCGCCGCCGAATTGGGTCTCCGGGTAGAACTTGAACACTGGCGTGTAGATCTCTCCGCGGTAGCTCACCAGGATCGGTTTGTCGTTGGCGATGAACTCGGCGAACAGCGACAGCGTGAAAAGCACGGTGAAAAGGATCAGTGACCAGAAGGCGCGCTTGTTCTTGCGGAAATTGTTCCAGCGGCGCTGGTTCAGGGGGGAGAGTGCCATTATTCAGGTCTCCTGCATCCGGACAGGCACGACGCCCCGCCCGGCCGATAGGCCGGGCAGCGCCCGACCTCCCCCACGGGAGGGCGCTTCGCACCCACCCGAGGCCGGGCCCTGCCCTATGCGTTCCACGGTGAGGGTCATCTGTCAGCCCTCCCGCTTTTCAAAGTCGATGCGCGGATCGACCAGCACGTACATCAGGTCAGAGATGATGCCAACCACCAGGCTCATCAGGCCGAAGATGAACAGAGTGCCGAAGATCACCGGGTAATCGCGCGCCACCGCCGCCTCGAACCCCAGCCGCCCCAGGCCGTCGAGCGAGAAGATCGTCTCGATGATCAGCGAGCCGGAGAAGAAGATGCCGATAAACACAGACGGGAAGCCCGCGATCACGATCAGCATCGCGTTGCGGAACACATGGCCATAGAGCACCCGGTTCTCGCTGAGGCCCTTGGCGCGGGCGGTCATCACATAGTGCTTCTTGATTTCGTCGAGGAAGGAGTTCTTGGTCAGCAGCGTCAGCGTTGCAAAGGCGCCGATGGTCGAGGCCAGCACCGGCAGCGCGATGTGCCAGAAGTAATCGCCGATCTTGCCCAGCAGGTTCAGCTGTTCCCAATTGTCCGAGGTCAGCCCGCGCAGCGGGAAGATCTGCCAGTAGGAGCCGCCGGCAAACAGCACCAGCAGCATGATGGCGAACAGAAAGGATGGGATTGCATAGGCTGCGATAATCACGCCGCTGGTCCAGGTGTCGAACCGCGAACCATCTCCCAGCGCCTTGCGGATGCCCATCGGGATAGAGATCAGATAAGCGATCACCGTCGACCACAGGCCGAGCGAAATCGACACCGGCATTTTCTCCAGCACCAGGTCAGTCACCTCGATCTTGCGGAAATAACTTTCGCCGAAATCAAACTGCACATAGTTCCACAGCATCGTCAGGAACCGCTCCAAGGGCGGCTTGTCGAGACCGAACTGCTGCTCCAGCTCCTTGATCAGCTCCGGCGGCAGGCCCTGGCGGCCGGCATAGTTCTCGTTGGCGCTGATCGCCTCGGTGCCGGTATCGCCGCCGCCGCCAGCAAAGCCCTCGAACACGTCACCTCCGCCTTCCAGCTGGGCGATGATCTGTTCCACGGGGCCGCCCGGCACAAACTGCACCAGGGCAAAGTTCACCAGCAGGATCCCGAACAGCGTCGGGATCACCAGAAGCAGGCGTCGGAGGATATAGGCTGCCATGTGCTTGTCTTCTTACCGCAGGGCGCCGGCCGATTTGAGCTCAGCCTCTCGGGCGGCGTCGATCCACCACAGGTCCAGCAGGCCGGTGTCATACGGCGGCAATTTCTCCGGGTGGCGGTACATGTCCCAATAGGCAATCCAGTTCACGTCCAGATACCAGGTCGGCACCATGAAGCGCTTGGCGCGCAGCACCCGGTCCAGCGCACGGGCATTGGCGCGCAGCTCCTCCTGGGTCTTGGCGTTGACGATATTGCCGATCAGCGCATCCACCGCCGGATCGGCAAGGCCTGCCGGGTTGAACACCGAGTATTCATGCGCCTCGGAGCCGAAATACTGGTAGAGGCCGGTCGAGGGCTCCAGCGACATCGGGTAGGCATGGGAGATCATGTCGAACTCCTTTTCCCGGCGGCGGCTGGTGTACTGGGCGTAATCCACCCGGTTCAGCACCGCATCCACTCCCATGGTACGCAGGTTGCTGATATAGGGCTGCACGATGCGTTCGATGGTCGGGCTGTCGGCGAGGAATTCGACCTTCAGCACCTTGCCTTCGGCGTTGCGGCGCACCCCGTCATCGCCAACGGTCCAGCCGGCCTCTTCCAGCAGCTTCATCGCCCGGCGCAGGTTCTTGCGGTCGCCCGGCCGCGACGCCTTGGAGCTATGCGCCATCACCGGCTCCGAGGTCAGAATTGACGGGTCGATCTGATCGCCTAGCGCTTCCAGCACCTCTTTCTCGCGGCCCTCCGGCAGGCCCCTCGCCGCAAGCGGAGAGTCCTGCCAGAAGGAGGAGCGGTGGCGGAACAGCCCGTATTGCAGGCTTTCGTTTGTCCATTCGAAATTGAACGCCAGCTGCATCGCCTCCCGCACACGGATGTCCTGGAACTTGGGCTTAAGCAGGTTCATCACAAAGCCATTGGCGGCGGGCACGTTGCCGTCCGGGATTTCGCCCTTGATCACTTGGCCCTTTTCCACCGCGGCAAAGTCATAGGCGGTGGCCCAGCTTTTGGAATTGTTCTCCGGCCGCAAGGTATAGACCCCTGCCTTGAACCCTTCCATCGCAGCAATCGCGTCGCCGAAATACTCCACCCGGATGCGGTCATAGTTGTGGCGGCCCACGTTCACATTCAGGTCTGCGCCCCAATAGTTGGGGTTGCGCTTGTAGGTGATGCGCTGGTTCACCTCGGCGCTTTCCAGCATGTAGGGGCCGGAGCCGATGCCCGGATCCAGCCGCGGCTCATCCAAGCGGCGGTTCTCTGGGTCTGCCTCGAACCAGGCTTTGGAGAACACCGGCGTGCCGCCCACCTGGGTGATCATCGCCCGGCGCGGGAAGTCCGGGCTGAAATGGAACTTCACCCGGTGCGGCCCCAGTGCCTCGGCCTTGGGGATGCGTTTGCGCACCGCCTCGGCATAGGATTTCAGGCCCTGGTCCAGCAGGATGTTGTGGGAGAACACGACATCGTTCGCAGTAACTGGGGAGCCGTCGGAAAAAGTCGCCTCGGGGCGCAGGTTAAAAATCACCCAATCCTGGCTTTCGGGGTATTCCAGGCTCTCGGCAATCAGCCCGTAGTAGGAGCCGGGCTCATCATAGGATTCCACCAGCAGGCTTTCGAAATGGTCCGACGACAGCGCCCCTGCCCTTCCCTTGCGGGTGAAGGGGTTCATGCTGTCAAAGGTGCCGACAGCAGAGATTGACAGCTCGCCGCCCTTTGGCGCCTCCGGGTTCACATAGTCGAAATGGGCGAAGCCTTCCGGGTATTTCAGCTCGCCGAACTCGGCAAAGCCGTGGCTCTTGATGATGGTCTCTTCCGCCTTGGCCAGCGTGGCTGCCGCAAGTGCCAGAATCAGACCCAAGGCCAGCGCCGCCGCGGCCTGCAGCGGGTTCACCCTGTCTTTCGCGCGCACGCGTGCCGCAGCTCGAGCGGTTTTCATCTGCCAAGACCTCCTATGCCCGGAACTTCGGCCCGGATTTTTCGCCCCCAAGCTAATGTCCGCAGGCGGTAACATTCAAGTTGAGATTGGGTGATTGGGAGCGTGATCTGGGCATAAAGCAGCCGAAACAAGGACCTGCGCGCAACCGCGCTTGCGCGAAATAAAATTGCCTGCCAGCCTCACATCACGATTGCGTTATGGAATGAGGGAGTCTGCCGATGCTGAAGTCAATGAAATTTGCCGCGCTTGCGGTTGCCGGAGCCGCCGCGCTCAGCGCCTGCGCCCAGCAGGAAGAAGAAGTGGTCTACAGCAGCCCGGAAGAGGCATATTGCGTGCAGACCGGCGGCAGTTACGTGCTGCGCAGCGGCAAGGCCGGCACCATCGGCGTCTGCATCCTGCCCGACGGCACAGAGCGCGATGCGCTGGCATATTACCGGGAGAACAATCCGGCCTAAGCCGGCGCCACTCGCGAGGGCATCAAAAAAAGCCGCTGCGGTCTGCAGCGGCTTCTTTGTTTGGATAGCTGGGACAGCGGTCCGGATCAGTCGTCCAGGCTGTCCAGATAGGCGATGAGGTTCACCCGGTCGGCCTGCTTCTTCAGGCCGGCGAACGACATGGTGGTGCCGGAGGCATAGGCAGACGGCTTGGCCAGGAAGGCGTCCAGCTCTTCCGGGGTCCAAGCGCCCGGCAGTGCGGAAAGGGCACCGGAGTAGCCAAAGCCCGGCGCGGCGGCGATTTCGCGGCCGACAATACCATACAGGTACGGGCCGGTGGCGTTGGCGCCATCTTCCAGCTTGTGGCAGGCAGAGCATTTCTTGAATACCTTGGCGCCTTTGGCGGCATCGGCGGAAGCCATCAGCTCTTCGAAGCTGACTTCCGGCTCGTCGCTGCCGGCGTCCTCGGCGGTGGCAACTTCGATCACATAGGAAGCCTCACCGTGGCTGTCCATGTGATACAGTACTTCTGCGCCCCATTTGCCCAGAAGGAATACCAGGAACGCGCCGCAGACGCCTGCGGTCGCTTTGGTGAGGGTCATCGTGTCAAACATGATCGCGAGTCCATTTAGCTGTCTGACGGGGTGTCTAAGGCTTCCCCTCCCAAGTGGCAAGGTATAGACAGCGCGACGAAACGCCCAAATATTGAAGTTTTGCACGGGGAACACACCCATGAGCCGCAAAATCGCCATTCAGGGGGAGCTGGGCTCCTACAGCCACGAGGCCTGCCGCATCGCCCGCCCCGGCATGGAGGTGCTGGCCTGCCGCACCTTCGAGGACATTCTGGAGGCGGTGCGCACCGGCGAGGCAGAGCAGGCGATGCTGCCGGTGGAGAACTCCACCTACGGGCGGGTGGCCGACAGCCACCGGCTGCTGCCGCACAGCGGGCTGCACATTATCGACGAGGCCTTTGTGCGGGTGCATATCAACCTGCTGGCGGTGCCGGGGGCGAAACTGGAAGACATCCGCGAGGCGCATTCGCATCTGGTGCTGCTGCCGCAGTGCGGAACCTTCCTGCGCGAGCATGGCATCCGCGGCCGCGTCAGCCCCGACAACGCCCGCGCCGCCCGTGACGTGGCCGAGGCCGGCGACATCCACTCCGCCGCGCTGGCCAGCGAACTGGCGGGCGAGATTTACGGGCTGGAGGTGCTGGCCCGCCACATCGAGGATAACGGCGACAACACAACCCGCTTCCTGATCATGGCGCAAGAGCCGGATTACACCCGCCGCGGCGCCCACAACATGATCACCAGCTTCGTGTTTCAGGTGCGCAACATCCCGGCCGCTCTGTATAAAGCAATGGGCGGCTTTGCCACCAACGGCATCAACATGACCAAGCTGGAGAGCTACATGGTGGACGGGTCGTTCACCGCGACCCAGTTCTATGCCGATATCGAGGGCCACCCGGACGATGCCAATGTGCAGCTGGCGATGGACGAGCTGAGCTATTTCACCACCAATGTGGAAATACTCGGCGTCTACCCGGCAGACAACGGCCGGTTCTGAACCAGAACAAGGCAGGCAGGGGCGTTGCCCCTCTTGGCCTTAAGGCCAATTCACCCCAGGATATTTTCCGGCCAGATGAAGAGGCGGATCCCGCCACGCCCCAGCGTGGCGCCCGGCCCAACGGCGCGGCGCAATCTTTGATTGCACCAGAGCGGTCGGGAGCTTCCCTATTTAGGGTCAACTCAGTTGTTCCGCGGAGAGGGGGATAAGTGAGAGGCTGGACATCGACCCAAGCGGGGCTCGTTGTGGCTGCTTCCTTCCGGACCTGACCAGGTTGGCGAGGCGCTTGCCCGCGCCAACCTCTCGAATCTCGATATAAGCGCCGCTGCCGGGATTGGCAAGGGCCGTACCCGGCTTGCTTTCAGAGGCTCACAGTTGCAGCTCGAGCTGCCAGAACCCGCTGCTCGTGAACCCGCGCGGTGTCACCAGTCCGGCGGGCAGCTCATCCAGATGCGCAGCTGCGCCCGGCCCGGTCACAGCCACCGCGCTGGTGCCGGGCATCGGCGCCAGACGCCAGGGGTACGGTGCCTCTGCCAGCGGGTCGGCAGGCAGCCGTCCGGCGATATAGTCGCGCACGGCTTGACGGATCCGCATCGGCGCCAGCGGCAGCTCTTCGGCCTCGCGCAGCATCCGGAAGCTGCCGCCGCCGCTGACCCGGTAGCTGTTGGCGGCAACCGCAAAGCGCTGCTCCGGCGCCACCGGCCGCCCGTTCCAGCTCAGATCCTGGATCCGGCGCGCCGAGGGGTTGATGCACACGCCGGCGGCGGAATAGCGCGGCGGCTGCGACAGATCGATCCGGTAGCTCAGCCCGAAAATCACGTCGAAATGGTGCCCCGCCCGCTTCGGATCGGCCAGCCGGGCGCCGGAACTGCCGGGCTCGATCCGGTTGAACAGCCCCGCCGACATCTCCAGCCACTCCCGCAGCTGCGCACCGGTGACCGTGACCACCCGCAGCTCATTGGGAAACACCTGCAAATCGGCGATATTGCGCGCGCACAGCTCGCCGGCCGGGATGTCGGTATAGGAATGCGGGCCGGAGCGGCCGCCGAATTTGCACGGCGCCGCGGCAGACAGCAGCGGCAGGTGTTCCGCGGCGGTGCCCCGCAGCAGCGGCCGCACCGCAGCCGCCTGGGCACAGGCAACCAGCGCCAGGCCCCGGTCGGGCGCGAAAAAGGTGAAATAGGAATGCATCGCCACCGGACTGCAGCCCGCAGGCTGCCGCATCCGCTCCAGGGTCCGGGCGTGGTCTGCCGCCATCGCCCGGGTGAAGCCGGCCTCCTCATCCACCAGTGGCTCAGCAGCACCGGAAGGCCCTGTCTGCGCCACCGGCTGAAGGCTGGCGGTGCCGCCAGCAAGCTGCCAGCCCGCGCCGGTATACTCCAGCTCCAGGCTTATGACGCCCAAATGCGACCCGTGCGCGCCTGGCATCACCACCGGCTTGGCGAAAGGATACTCCGGGTCAGGCAACGTTAAGTGGGTATGTCCGCCCACCACCGCATCAATCCCGGGCAGCGCCGCCAGCTGTTCCAGCGCGTTCTCGCTGTGGTCCGCCCCGGTCCTGGCCGCGATGCCGGTGTGCGCCAGTGCCAGCACCACATCGCAGCCTTCATCCCTCAGCCGCCGGGCCTGGGCTTCGGCGGTTTCCACGATACCCGCGGCCTCCAGCTCCACTTCCAGCGCGTGGCCGCTCCAGATCAGTGTCTGGGGCGGCAGCACCGACAGCAGGCCGATCCGCACCGGCGGCAGGCCGGGGCACCCCGGGATTTGCCGCTCCAGTACCGCGTTCTTTGCAAAAGGCAGTTCATACCCGGGCTGCACCGCCGTCAGGCTGGAGCACAGCACCGGGCAAGGCACGTCCGCAAGCACACCCGCCAGCGCTGTGAGACCGTAATCAAAATCGTGATTGCCCAGGCCGGCCGCATCATACTCCAGCACCTGAAAGGCGCGCGCCAGCGGATGCGGCCCATTGGCACCTGGAACGATATCGCCCAGCGGCGAGCCCTGAAAGCCGTCACCGTTGTCGACCAATATACAGGCTGCACCCTGCTCAGCCGCCGCGGCACGCTCACGGGCGATCAGGCTGGCCACCCGGGACAGGCCGATGGCCGGGTCGGGGCGGTCGGAATAATAGTCATGGCTCAGCAGGTTGCAGTGCAGGTCCGTGGTCGCCAGGACGCGCAGCACCCCAGCGGGCCGGGCCTTCGGAGCCCCCGCCCCGCTCGTCATGTCCGAATCTCTGCTGACACCGCCTGCCCGCCGCTCCTCTCGCACCATTCGGCGCCATTCTTGATTAACGGCTATTTGAATCAGCGTTCTAAGGATTTGCAATAACTCCTTTCGGCGGCTTGTTAACTTTTTGCGGCCGCCTCACCCCCTGCGGCATGGTTGCACCATGGTTTGCTGAAAAAAGCCCCCGAGGCAGCCCGAAAGGTGTGGCGGCGCAGCGACAGGCAAGCGCGTATCGCGGTGAAATACTGGCAACGCCTGCGGCACACTGTCATGGATTGCCGCAGCCGGTCCGGGATGCCGGGTCAACAGCCGCCAGTCAAAGGGGAGCCGCCATGAAACGCGCAGAACAAGTGACCTTCGGCGGCGGCGGGCTGGATCGGGCTGCGCATCTGCGCACCGACGCAGGAGCGTTGAAAACGGCCTGGCACAGCGCCAAGGCCCGGGTGCTCTTGATGTGGCGCGGCAAGCCGCTGACAGTGCGTGAAACAGAGGCGGATCTGCCCTGCGGCCTGGCCTGGACCGCGCCGGACCACCCGCTGGCCGCCAGCGGCCGGGACACAGCTCTGTTCCTCGGGCTGGAGCCCGGCGGCGCGCCCTGCTTCGCCTGCGATATCAGCGGCTGGCAGCCCGAAGGCCTGGACCAAGAGGCGCTCAACAGCTTTGCCGACGCCAGCGAGCAGCAGCACCCGGATCTGCCGAAGGCCCATGTCTTTGCCGAGCTGCGCCGGGTAATGACCCGCCTCACGCCGCTGGAGGCCGAACTGGCCACCACTGCCAAGGCCATGCTGTCCTGGCATCGCAGCCACCGGTTCTGCGCCTGCTGCGGCGCGCCCAGCGACATGGCGCAGGCGGGCTGGCAGCGGGTCTGCCCATCTTGCAAGGCGCCGCATTTTCCGCGCACCGACCCGGTTGTGATAATGCTGATCACCCATGGAGATTCAGTGCTGATGGGCCGCTCGCCCGGCTGGCCCGAGGGGATGTATTCGCTGCTCGCAGGGTTTGTCGAACCCGGCGAGACGCTGGAGGCCGCGGTGCGCCGCGAGGTGCTGGAGGAAACAGGCGTCAGGGTCGGCCCTGTCAGCTACCTGTCAAGCCAGCCCTGGGCCTTTCCCATGTCTCTGATGTTCGGCTGCGCAGGCGAGGCGCTCAGCCGTGAAATCACCGTCGATCCGGAGGAAATCGAGGACGCGCTGTGGATCAGCCGCCAGGAGATGATGACGGTCTTTGCAGGCGATCACCCGGTTCTAAAGCCTGCACGGGAGGGGGCAATTGCCCATTTTCTGCTGAAGAACTGGCTTGCGGACACGCTGGACTAAGGCGCATATTGCCGCAAACCGCGCCACAGCCAGGCGGCGCAGAAGAGGCAGGCAGATATGAAATTTCAAAGCAAAGAAGACATCGAGTCCCCTATTGCCGAGGTCTTCGGTGCGATTTCCGATTTTGAGCTGCTGGAGCGCTCCGCCCTGCGCCGCGGCGTAGAGCTGCAGCGTAGCGGCGACCTTGCCCATCCGGAGAACGGCCTGGCCTGGGACCTGAAATTCAGCTTCCGCGGCAAGCCGCGCGACATCCGGCTGACTTTGTCGTCCTACGCACCGGTGACGGGCCTGACTCTGTCCGGCAGCGGCAGCGGCGTTGACGGCCGGATGGAAGTGGAGCTGCTGGCGCTGTCGCCGCAACGGACCCGGATGTCTGTAGAGCTGAAGCTGACCCCCTCCAACCTGACCGGCCGCCTGCTGGTGCAATCCCTGAAGCTGGCGCGCAGCAACCTGACCCGCCGCTTCAAACTGCGCCTCGCCGAATTCGCAAAACTCACCGAAGAACGGCTGAACCGCACCGCCTGAGCCGCTGCCAGGCGCCCGGCCCCGGGTCAGGCCTGTGGCAGCAGGCGCGGCCACAGGGCAGCGTTTTCGCGGGCAAATGCCCCCAGGTGGCCAATTGACTTCAGCCCCAGCTCCCGCGGGGCCAGAACTGCCCGGTTCTGCGCAGCACCGCCGAACACCTCACCCAGCCGCCAGACCGCCTCCGGCGGCACAACGTCATCATCCGCCATCGCAAACAGATCCACCGGGATGCCGGTCTCTGCCCAGCGCGGCTGCGGCAGTCCACGCCCCGTCTCCGGCAGATAGCTGCCACGGGTGGTGCACCAGCGCCGCCATTGCCAGTAAACCCCTGCCGGCAAATCGGCCCCGAACCCCACCGCACGCCCGGGCAGATAGCCCAGGACACGGGCCGCCAGCGGCACATGGCCGAACCAGAAAGCCAGCGCCAGCGCGCGGTAGGGCCAGGGATGATCGTGGTGATGCACCAAGCCGCCCGCAACCACGATCATGCGGGCGACGTCCTCAAGATCGTCCTGCAGGGGCATCAGCATCGCGCCCAGCGAATGGCCGATCACCCACAACGGCACGCCCGCATAGTGCCGCCGCATTTCGGCCCGGGCAGCGGGCTGATCCGCCAGCGCCCAATCGGCCATTGTCACTTTGGACCGGCGCGGATGGTCCAGCGCCGAGTCTCCGAAATCCGTGTAATCATAGGTCAGGCAGGCGATCTGCCGCTCTGCTGCCAGCCAGCGCGCGAAATGCCGGTAAAAGCGCTGCGGCACACCGGTTGCGCCGTTCAGCACCACCGCTGCCTTCACCGCGCCATCCGGGTGGTACAACCGCCCCGCCAGCGCCCCCGTTCGCGAGGCAAAGCGCACCTCTTCCTCCCGGAAACCGGCGGTAAGTTCTGCGTGTCCGTCGAGCATGGCAGCCTCCTAGACCAATCGGTCCAATTCCTGACTGGACCATTTGGTCTAATGCTGTCAAGCTGCCGCCATGACTGACGTGACGACAACCAGCCCGCCTTCCGGCAGCCCGGCCCCGACCCGGGACCGGCTGATCCGGGCGGCCGCCGGCCTGTTCCGGAACAAGGGCTATAACGGCACTGGCCTGGCTGAACTGCTGGCCGCCGCCGAAGCGCCAAAGGGTTCGCTCTACCACCATTTCCCCAACGGCAAATCCGACCTCGCGCTGGCGGCGTCCACTTGGGCCTCGGACCAGATGCTGGCCCTGATTGATGCCGCCTTCGACCCGGCCCCAAGTTTCGAGGCCGGGGCCAAGACGGTCTGCTACAAGCTGGCGAAACTCTTTGACAAGCAGGGCAAGTGGAGCGGCTGCCCGGTCTCTGCGACCCTGTTCGCCGGGCCGGAAAACGACGCCTTCCGTCAGCACGCCGCAGACCTGTTCGAGAGCTGGATCGCGGCCACCGCCCGCCACGCCCAGCGCCTGGGCCTCCCGCAGGATGAGGCGCGCGCGGCGGCGGAGAACTTCTATATCCTGCTGCAGGGCGGCTGGCAGCTGGCGCGGGTGCGGCGCGATTCGGATGTGATCCGCGCCCTGCACACCCAGATGCAGCTGCAGAAAACCGATTGACGACTCAGTGAACCAGCCGCTACCGCTTGTGGTGATGGTTCCCGTGCCACAGAATCTTGTGTCCGGGATGAAAAGGGAACACGGTGCGGCCCCGCCCCAGGCAAGGCCAAGTCCGCGACTGCCCCCGCAACTGTAAGCGGCGAGCGACCCCGATAGAGCCACTGGTCTGATACGAGACCGGGAAGGATCGGGAAAGCTGCGACCCGCAAGTCAGGAGACCTGCCATCGAACGTGTAACTCGAACCCGGGCGGGGTGTCCGGACAGGGTCTGATGGCACCGCGGGACTCCCGCTTTCTCATCCGGTCTCTTGTCCCCCAAACCCCCGCACCACGCGCGGAGGGCGCAGATATGATGTGGACGGACCAGACGCATTTCTATGCGGCAACGGATTGCAAATACCTCGGGAAGCCTTGTCCAGCGGCAGAGCGGATGATCGCCAAACTGGCCGAGGCGATGACCAAGGCCAAGCCGCTGACGCAAGAAGATTTTGAAATCACCGGCACCACCGCGCTGGACGGCTGCCCGCGCACCTGCCCGGCGCAGTTTGCCGCCAGCCACGACCGGATCCGGCTGTTCTGCGGCGTCGGCGAGGATGCCCCGCGCGAGGGCCTCGACCGCTTTGCCGATGCGATCCTCAGCCGCGACGGCACCGGCTTTGCCGCCTCCCGCCTGGACGCCCGCCCCTGCGCGCTGATGGAGGCCCTGCCGAGAACCGCAGAGGCGCGGCAGGCAGAACGGATGATGGCGCTGTGAGCCCGCTTCCAACGGCACCTGCCCGGCCGTTCGGCCGGGCGAAGGGGAATACGTTCTAACCCGCCAGCTGCCCCGCGCAGGCCCAGTCCAGCTGCGCGTCTGTCTCCACTGCGCAGGGCCTGACCGACCGCAGCCGTGCCAGTGCCTGCGCCGGATCCTCGCCGCATTCCACCATCAGCCGCAGCACCGCCATCCCGGAGCGCCCGCAGCCGCCCCGGCAATGCACCAGCACCCGGCCGCCGCCGCCCAGCGCCTGCCGCGCCGACCGGCTGGCGGCCGGCCATTTCGCCGCCACCTCCGGCGGCGGCGTGCCGAAATCCGGCACCGGCAGGTGCAGCCAGCGGCAGGCCATGCTCTGGAGGTCCACCCCCAGCCGCGGAGCCCCGGCGGCCACGTGCTCGGCCTCCGTGGTCATCGATAACACCAGCCCCGGCTTCCATTGGTAAATCTGGATCAGGTCGCCGCGGTAATCCCCCTCGGCACCGGGCAGCCGGCACAGCGCTAGAATGCCGCCGCCCGCGGACAGCGCGTGGATTGTCAGCCCAGCTTGCGCCGCCTCATCCTGCGCTGCTGGATCAGAGGTATCTTCAGATCGCATACCGCCTCCTAGCCGCTGCGTTCCTGCCTCCCCGCATTGCCCCCTCGGCCCCAGCCTAACCGGTCAGCGCACATTCCCAAAGTGCTTTTGCAGCCAGAGGATTGCCCCGTTCTGCGGTGGACGAACGGGCTGCGCTTCAATACCCTGCGCGGAACGCGGACCACCCCGCACACCGAATCCGGCACGAGACACCATGAACGATACCCCCAGCGGCACCACCGGCGGCACCGGCCAATCCCAATACCAGGTTCTGGCCCGCAAATACCGGCCCGAGACCTTTGCCGATCTGGTGGGCCAGGACGCGATGGTTCGGACGCTGAAGAACGCCTTCGCCGCCGACCGCATCGCGCAGGCTTTCATCATGACCGGCATCCGCGGCACCGGCAAAACCACCACCGCACGGATCATCGCCAAGGGCATGAACTGCGTCGGCGAGGACGGCACCGGCGGCCCGACCACCGATCCTTGCGGTAAATGCGAGCATTGCGTGGCGATCATGGAAGGCCGCCATGTCGACGTGATGGAGATGGACGCCGCCTCGCGCACGGGCGTCAACGACATCCGCGAGATCATCGACTCGGTGCAGTACCGCGCCGCCTCTGCGCGCTACAAGATCTACATCATCGACGAGGTCCACATGCTGTCGACCAGCGCGTTTAACGCGCTGCTCAAGACGCTGGAGGAGCCGCCCGCGCATGTGAAATTCATCTTCGCCACCACCGAAATCCGCAAAGTGCCGGTGACGGTGCTGTCGCGCTGCCAGCGCTTCGATCTGCGCCGGATCGAGCCGGAGGTGATGATCGCCCTCCTGCGCAAGATCGCCACCGCCGAAGGCGCCGAAATTGCCGAGGACGCGCTCGCCCTCATTACCCGCGCCGCCGAAGGCTCTGCCCGGGATGCGACCTCACTGCTGGATCAGGCGATTTCCCACGGCGCCGGAGAGACCACCGCCGATCAGGTCCGCGCCATGCTGGGCCTGGCCGACCGCGGCCGGGTTCTGGACCTCATGGACATGATCCTGCGCGGCGATGCAGCGGCAGCGCTCACCGAACTCAGCGGCCAGTACGCCGAAGGCGCCGACCCGCTGGCGGTGCTGCGCGATCTGGCGGAAATCACCCATTGGGTCTCGGTGGTGAAGATCACCCCTGATGCAGCGGAAGACCCCACCGTCAGCCCGGATGAGCGCGCCCGCGGACAAGCGATGGCCGAAAACCTGCCGATGCGCGTCCTCACCCGGATGTGGCAGATGCTGCTGAAGGCGCTGGAGGAAGTCGCTGCCGCGCCAAACGCGATGATGGCCGCCGAGATGGCGGTGATCCGCATCACCCATGTGGCCGACCTGCCCTCGCCCGAGGAACTGATCCGCAAGCTGCAGGACACCCCGCCCCCGCCGCCTCCGGGTCCCGGCAGCGGTGTGCCGATGCAGGGCATGGGCGCCCCGGCCCTTGGCGGATCGGGCGGCGGCAATGCCCAGGGCGGCTATGGCGGCCCAGGCGGCCCCGCCGACGGCGCACCTGTGGCCCATGGCGGCGGCGGCACCGTGACCGCGCTGGTGCCGCAGGTCAGCTCCGCGCTGGCCCGCTACCCGACGTTCGAACATGTGGTCGAACTGATCCGCACCAACCGCGACGTGAAACTGCTGGTCGAGGTCGAAGGCGGTGTGCGCCTAGTCTCCTACCAGCCAGGCCGGATCGAATTCACCCCCGCCGCCCAGGCGCCCAAGGATCTCGCCGCGCGGCTTGGCTCGGCGCTGCAGAACTGGACCGGCGCCCGCTGGGTTGTCTCGATCGCACCGGATGGCGACGCCCCCACCATTGCCGAGGTCCGCGACGCCGCCGAGAACGCCTTGCGCGAGAAAGCCACCGCGCACCCGCTGGTGCAGGCGGTGCTGGAAAGCTTCCCCAAGGCCAGGATCAAGCGCATCCGCACCCCCGAGGAGCTGGCTGCCGAAGTCGCCGCCGAAGCTCTGCCCGAGGTCGAGGACGAATGGGATCCGTTCGAGGACGGGTGACGAATCCACGTAGGGTAGCGCCTTACCAGGATGAAGGTCACGCGCTGCCCGGCCTGTCAGCCGGGCGAAAGGGCGCTAAAGTCCAGCAGCAAGACAAACCTGCCCCTTGTTTCACAGCCCCGCGGCCCGTATCTGTCCCCCAAACCGAAAATCTCAGGAGAACACAGATGCTCAAAGGCCTCGGCGGTCTTGGCGACATGGCCAAGATGATGAAATCGGCACAGGAACTGCAGACCAAGATGGCGCAGATGCAGGAAGACCTGCACAACGTCATGGTGACCGGCGAGGCCGGCGCCGGGCTGGTCAAAGCAACCGCATCCGCCAAGGGCGACCTGAAAGCCCTGGACATCGACCCCTCGATCTTCAACGGCGACGACAAGGAAGTGGTCGAGGATCTGATCCTGGCCGCGATCAAGGACGCCCAGGCGAAGGCCGCGGAGAAGGCGCAGGAAGAGATGACCAAGCTGACCGAAAGCATGGGCCTGCCCAAGGACATCAAGCTGCCGTTCTAAGCAGCTGCACGCTCCCATATTTGAAAGGCGGCCCGTTTCGAGCCGCCTTTTTGCTTGCCCGCCTCAGCTGGTCTCGAGCCAGAATTTCAGGAAACGCCGCCCTTCGTATTGCACCTCCCCGGTCTGAACGGCCCCCAGCCGGGCCAGCGGCCGCAAATGCCGACGCGTCGGCGGCAGCAGAAAGGTGACATAGGGGATGCGCGCATCCCGCCGGGCAAAATCCAGCGCCTTGCGAGCAATGGAGGGGCCGAGGCCAAAGCAATCCGGCCGCAGCACCAGCCCGAAATCCCATTCACTGCCCTCTTTCTGGAACCCGCCCCAGCCGAGGTAGGTGCCGCCGCGCAGAAACGCCCAATGGCCCAGCCCGTCGCGTTTCCAGCAAGCCTCCTTGGCGGCAACGAAGGCTTTGGCCGCCTTCTCATCCCAAGCTCCTGTCAGCAGCGGCATATGCTCAGCCATCCGCGGATCGGACATGTGGAGGGCAATCTGCTGCGGCGCAACCTCGGTCAGCCGGGCAAACCGCAGCTTCCGGGAACCGTCGTCCAATTGCTCTGCGGCACGTCTCATTCAAAATCCTCACCCAGCTCTGCCAAGGCATACCTCCGGGCAGCGGCAAAACAAACCCTGAACATTTTACCGCCCCGCCCTTGCGCTCCCCTGCCCCGATCAGCCTATATGGCTGCGAAGAAAAGGGCCCAAGGCATGATCAAGAACTCCACCAGCGACATCGAAGACCTGATTGCCCTGATGGCCAAACTGCCCGGACTGGGGCCGCGCTCGGCCCGGCGCGCGGTGCTGCACCTGATCCGCAAACGAGCATTGCTGCTGACGCCGCTGGCCGATGTAATGAGCGAGGTCGCCGCGACCGCCCGCGAATGCCTCAACTGCGGCAATGTTGGCACCAGCGAGATCTGCCTGATCTGCACCGATGAGCGGCGCGCCAACGGCGAACTCTGCGTGGTCGAGGATGTGGCCGACCTCTGGGCGATGGAACGCGCAGGCGTGTTCAAGGGCCGCTACCACGTGCTGGGCGGCACCCTGTCGGCGCTGGATGCGGTGGGCCCGGAGGATCTGCGTATTCCCCGGCTGGTGGACCGGGTGGCGACCGAAGGCATCAGCGAGGTGATCCTTGCGCTGAACGCCACCATCGACGGCCAGACCACCGCCCATTACATCGCCGACCAGCTGCAGGGGCAGGTCAAGCTCACCTCCCTGGCGCAGGGTGTGCCGATCGGCGGCGAGCTGGATTACCTCGATGACGGCACCATTTCCGCAGCCCTCAAGGCGCGCAAGGAAATCTGACGGCGCGGCCGGGCGCAGAAAATTTTTGAGGAAAAATTTTGGCCGGAAAATTAGAAATTTTCCGGTGCCGCGCCCGCCATTGGTGGGCGCGGCCTCCCTCAACCTGTCAGCCGTAGAAACTCCTCAACCCCTGCACTGCCCGGTCAAAGGCGGCGTCATCCGCATCCTTGTGCAGCACCATCCGGATGGCCCCGGAAGTGCCGCCGCCTATCACCACCCCCTCCGCCGCCAGATGCGCCCGCAGCGCATCGTTGCGCCCGTCAGTCGGCGTGAAGAACACCATGTTGGTGGCCTGCGCCACCTCTCCCGCTCCCAAGCGCCGAAGCACACTGGCCAGCTCTTCGGCACGGCCATGATCCTCCGCCAGCCGCCCAGCGTTATGCTCCAGCGCATAATGCCCGGCCGCCGCCAGCACGCCCGCCTGCCGCATGCCGCCGCCCAGCATTTTGCGCCAGCGCCTTGCCCGCGCAATCACATCCGCAGGCCCAACAAGGACCGAACCCGCAGGTGTGCCCAGCCCCTTGGACAGGCAGATCGAGACCGTATCCGCCAGCCTGGCCAAATCTGTTTCAGAGCATCCCAGCGCAGTTATGGCATTGAAGAACCGCGCCCCGTCCAGGTGCACGGACAGCCCCGCCTGGCGCCCGGCCTCCGCCGCAGCTGCCATGTCCTGCAAGGGCACCGCCAGCCCGTTGTGCGTGTTCTCCAGCGACAGCAGCCGGCTGATAGGCAGGTGCGGGTCATCCTCCTTCACCGCGGCCCGGATCCCTGCCGGGTCCAGCGCCCCGTCCGGGCGCACCGGCACCGGGCACAGCGCTATTCCGCCCAGGACCGAGGCGCCGGCGGCCTCATAGGCGTTCACATGATAGCCCTTGCCGCAGATAACTTCCTCGCCGCGCGCGCAATGCGCCAGCATGGCGGCGAAATTGCTCATCGTGCCAGTGGGAACGAAAAGGCCGGCCTCCTTGTCCAGCCGTTCGGCCAGAACCGCCTCCAGCCGGTTCACGGACGGGTCTTCGCCATAGACATCATCGCCCAGCTCTGCCGCAGCCATGGCCTGCATCATACCCGCATCGGGGCGCGTCACCGTATCGCTGCGCAGATCGCAGAGGACAGCACTGCCCCCTGCCCCCGCAAGCCTTGCATATTGGCTCATTCCGTCACCTGCTCATAGGCCAGCGCCGCCACGATATGGACGCGCCGGGTTTCGCCTCCGTTCAATGCGGTGTGGTAGCCGCGGGTGTCAGTGAAATACACCGACCCGTCCGCTGGCAAGTGGGTGACGTGATGGTTCACGATGAACAGCGAGCCGGGATTGGACAGCACCGGGATATGCAGCCGCGGCTCCGGATCGCGGTGCCAGGAGTTGCAATTGTAAAGCCCCTTGGACAGCACCCGCGTCCGCCCGATCGGGAAGCGCTTGGCCAATTCCTCATGCACATGCTCGAAATAGGTGCCCGCAAACCTCGGATTGAACTCGGAAAACTCCACCTCCGGCACCAGATCCTCGCGCGGCTCCTCGACATAGCGGCCGTCGGCGCGCAGCCAGTAGCGGCCCGACAGGTCGTTGGCGGTCCATTCGGTCTGCCCCGGCCGCTGCGTCAGCGGCAGCGCGGCAAAACCCTGCTCCTGCATGCCGCCCATGAACTCCTCGCGCCGCAGGCATTCCGCCAGTGCCTCCTGCAGCAGCTGGATGTCAAACCTCAGCTCCAGCCGCTGGATGCCGGGTCCGGGCACAAACTCCGCCACCGAGGCGGAGTCGGGCATGGTCGCCATGGCTTGGGTGACAGCCTGCACATCGGCGTCGTTGATCTGCGGTTCAAAACTCATATCGCGCGCTCCCGTATGGTGTGCTGATCGCGTGGGGTGATGCATTCGGCGCCAGTGTGTCAGCCCCGGAACCGCAAAAACAGCCGGTATTCCGCACCCTCTATTGCAAAAATCGCAACACATGGCAGGGTGACCGCATGCGCCGCAAGATCCCGCCCACCGCTGCCCTCCTCTGTTTCGAGGCCGCCGCCCGCGCCGGCAGCTTTGCCCAGGGCGCCCGCGCCATGAACCTGTCCCAAAGCGCCTTCAGCCGCCAGATTCAGAGTTTGGAGGCGCAGACCGGCCAGACCCTGTTCAAACGCGAACGCCAGCGGGTGCAGCTGACCGGCGCGGGTGAGATGCTGCTGCAGGAGCTGTCGCCGCAGCTGGAGGCGCTGGAGGCCACCTTCTACCGCCTGCGCACCCGGGATAACCCCTATGGCGCGCTCAATATCGGCACCTATCCGACGCTCGGCAGCCGCTGGCTGATGCCGCATCTGGCCCAGCTCGCTCAGGAACAGCCGCGGCTGACGGTCAACACCATCACCTATCTGGACAACGCTCAGGTGGATGCCAGCCTGGTCGATCTCGCCATCGTGCAAGGGGACCCGCCCTGGCCCGGCTTCCGCGCCGATCCCCTGATGCCGGAGACGCTGATCGCCGTGGCTGCACCCGGCCTGCTCGGCACCGCGGTACAGGCGGCAAGCAGCCTGCTGGACTACCCGGCTCTGCAGCACACCACCCGCCCGCTCAGCTGGCAGATTTGGTTCGGCGACTTGGGTGAAGCGCTGCCCGCGCAGCCCACCGGCCCGCTGTTCAGCCAGTTCGAAATGCTGATCGACGCGGTGAAATACGGCCACGGCGTGGCGATCCTGCCAGAGCTGCTGGTGCGCCGCGAACTGGGCGAAGGCACGCTGATCCAGGCCCATCCGCACCGCTGCACCCCTGCCAGTGCCTATTACCTGCTGACCCCGCAGGCCAAGGCCGGCACCAGCCGGATCGAACGGGTCCGCAGCTGGCTGCTGGAGCGCACCGCCGCCGGTTAGGCGCAGCCGCGCTGCGCGCCAGCGCGGCGCCGGGCCCAAGGGTGCCAGGCGGCCCCGCCAGGGGCAGCCGCAGGCGCGGGAGCCCTTCCCCTGCCCGCACCGCCCTCAGCGGAACAGCGCCTTGTACAGCTTTTCCTTGGTAAAGGGCTTGTCCAGCACCCGCACATCCGCCAGCTCCGGAAAGCCAGCGTCCGCCGCGCTGATGGCGAAACCGCTCATCATCACCGCATTCAGGCCCGGCTGCGCCGCCCGCAGGCCTGCCAGCGTTTCCCAGCCGCCGCGCCCGGGCATGCTCATGTCGATCACCGCGCCATCAAACGGCCCCTCCGATGCCAGCAAGTCCAGCGCCGCGTCATACCCATCCGCCTGCGCGACCTCACAGCCGCGCAGCTGCAGCAGACCCGCCACCGCCCGGCGCACCGTGTCTTCGTCATCCACCACCAGGATCCGCCGCCCCCCTGCGCCGCGCGCATCTGCAGACGCCCGCACCGCTGGCGCCGCCACCGCGCAGGCAGGGAAATAACAGCGGAAAACACTGCCCTTGCCCTCACGGCTCTCCACCGCCAGCCCGCCCTGGTGGCGGCTGATGACCCCCAGCGCCGCCGCCATGCCCAGACCGCGCCCGCCGGGCTTGGTGGTGTAGAACGGATCAAAGATCCGGGTGACCATGTCCTGACCCATGCCGCCGCCGGTGTCGCTGACTTCCAGCAGCAGACAGTCGCCCGCCGCCATCCTGCGCCCCTTGAGAAGCTGGCGCCGCTCTGCTGCGCCCAGGCGGGTCCGCCGGGTCCTCACCGTGATGGTGCCCGCGCCCGGGCCAATCGCCTCTGCAGCGTTGAGCACCAGGTTCAGCACCAGCTGGCGCACCTCTTCCGGGTCCAACTGTGCGGCCTGTGCGGCTTCGGCCAGATCCAGCACCACCGCCTTGCCCCGCCTGCACGTCAGCGGCACCAGCGCCATCGCCTCATGCACAATGGCATTGAGGTCGCAGGACGCAGGCACCTGGCCGCTGCCGCCCCTGGCAAAGCCTTGCAGCTGCCGCACCAGCCCAGCCAGGGAGTGCAGCCCCTGCCCGACCTCCTGCACATGCTTCTCAGCCGGATGGGAAGCTTCCAGATGCGCCAGCGCCAGCTCGGCCCTGCCCTGCATCGAAGCCAGCAGATTGTTGTACTCATGCGCGATGGCGCCCGCCAGCCGCCCCAGGCTCTCAGCCTTGTGCCGGATCAGCTGCGCCGCCTCTGCCTGATGGCGGCGCTTTTCGGCAGCCCGGCGGCGCATCTCCAGACCAGTGCGGGCCGCAACCAGCGCCACCAGATCCGCGTCCAGACTGCCCGCCCCGATCTCCCGGTCATGCAGCACCACAAGCCAGCCGGCCACCGCACCGCCTGCATCCCGCAGCGGGTAGCCGAGGCAGATATTCAAACGCTCCGTCTGCTCCGGAAGCACCTGGCGCAACCCGTCCGGCAGCCGGAACGCCTGCCATCCGTCAGGCAGGGAGGCGCCGGTTCCGTCAAAGCCCGCAATCCGGTCTTCCGCCGCATCCGCCAGCTGACCGTCGAGACAGCACGCCAGCACACGGCAGCGGTCCAGCCTGCCGCCGGCGCTTTCGGCAATGAAGGCAGCACGCACCCCAAGCGCAGCCTGCAGTTCCTGTGCTAGCTGCCGGAAGGCCGCGCCCTCAGACAGGCTGCGCGGCCCCTCTGCCAGGGCCGCCAAAGCCGCCAGCCGCCGCCGGTTTGAAATCGCTGCGCCAAGCCGCGGTGCAAACCGCTCCATCAGATCCACAGCCCGCTGCGCCCGCCGGTCCCCGATGTCGCGGCGCCAGGCCGCCTGCACCAGGCCGGCCGTGCCGCCGCCGGAGCCCTTCAGGGCAACGCCCGCATAACTGCGGATGCCTTCCTCAATGAGCATCCCATCCTCGGGATACAGCTCCTGCACCCCGCAGGGGACGACCTGCGGCTTTCCGCTCCGGACCACGTCAAGGCATGGCGCCCCGTGCGCGTCATATTCGAAATCCCCCAGCGGCAGCCCGTCGAAACTGCTGGCCAGAACCCTGATGCGTCCGGGTTCCGCGGCCCCCAGTTCGCCGACGGCGACCAGATCCGCCCCAGTGCAATGTGAAAGCTGTTCCGCGAATTCCTGACAGAACTTCAGCCCGTGCAGTTCCGCCAACGCCCCCAGATCCAGGCCGCGGCCGTCCCCCAGCCCCGGCGTCGCCGATGCGTCCATGTCTTGTACTCCTGCCATCCCTGCAAAGACCGGCTTCCTGCACCGGCCCGCTGGCAACACTCATTAAACTTTGTCCCCGACACAGCGGGAAGCCGCCCCTCTTTGCGGAGGCCTTTCCCGTTTCCCAATGACTGCGAGCAACCTGGAACACAGCCGCCCGCAACATCATGCTGCGCAAATCATTGGTGCGTAGTCAACATATTGTAACCTTGAGACTCAATTCTAACAGAAAAAGCCGCAAATCCGGAGCACCGGATTTGCGGCTTTTTAATGACTTTCCCAAATCCGGCCCGGGCAGGCCCGCCTGGATCAGATACGGGAATCCTCGTCGTCGTCCTCGTCGTCAGCGCCAGACGGCAGGTTGAAGAAGCTGTCGGCGTCGAGGATTTCCTCTTCCTTCTTCTCCTCCTCGCTGCTGGAGCCGCCGCCCAGGGTAAAGGTCTCCAGGCCTTCGATGGCGCTCGGGATCTTCGGTTCGGCTTCCATCTCCAGCGATTGCTCGGTGGACACCAGCTTGCGGCGCTCGTCGTCGCTCATTACGCCGCCCTCGGCTGCCTTCTTGGCCGCCGCCTTCTGCACCGCGGAGTCCAGCTCGGACTGTTTGCACAGGCCCAGCGCCACCGGGTCGATCGGCTGCATGTTGGCGATGTTCCAGTGGGTGCGCTCGCGGATCGACTGGATGGTCGGCTTGGTGGTGCCCACCAGCTTGGCGATCTGGCCGTCGCTCAGTTCCGGGTGGAACTTGACCAGCCACAGAATCGAGTTCGGACGGTCCTGGCGCTTGGACAGCGGGGTGTAACGCGGGCCGCGGCGCTTTTCCTCGCCAGCGGCTGCCGGGTTGAACTTGAGCTTCAGCTTGTGCAGCGGGTTGCCCTGCGCCTTGTCGATCTCGTCCTGGGTCAGCTGGTTGTTGGCCACCGGGTCAAAGCCCTTGACGCCCACCGCCACTTCGCCGTCGGCGATGCCCTGGATTTCCAATTCGTGCATTCCCACGAAATCTGCGATCTGCTTGAAGCTGATCGTGGTATTGTCCACCAGCCACACGGCGGTTGCCTTGGCCATCAACGGTTTTGCCATGTGCTCATCTCCTTAAAACACCTTGATCCCCGGATACATCTCTCCCGCCGCCTGAAAGGGCGTCCCCGGCGTGCGGGGCAGGTTTCCGTTGTCGGGGAACTTCTGCCCTATATAGTCAGCTTGATTTCATAAGGAAAGAGGCCAATGCGCAAGTTATTGCTGGGTTTGGCGGCTGTTTTGACCGGTATTGCCGCGCTTGCGGCGGCAGAAGGCGAGCCGGCCGGAGAGTTTGACTACTACGTGCTGGCGCTCAGCTGGTCGCCGAACTGGTGCGAACAGGAGGGCGATGCCCGCGATGCGGACCAATGCGATGCCCGCCATGACTATGGCTGGACCCTGCACGGGCTCTGGCCGCAATACCACCGCAGCTGGCCCAGCTACTGCCGCACCTCCGAGGCGCCGCCCAGCCGGGCGATGAGCCGGGACATGGCGGACATCATGGGCAGCGCGGGCCTCGCCTGGCACCAGTGGAAGAAACACGGCACCTGCGCGGGCCTCAGCGCCCGCCAGTATTACACCCTGATGCGCGAGGCCTACGCCCGCGTCACCCGCCCCGCCGCCTTCCGCAAGCTGGACAAACCCGTCACCCTGCCCGCATCGGTGGTGGAGGAGGCGTTCCTCAAGGAAAACCCCTCCCTGACGCGCGACAGCCTGACCATCACCTGCCGCGACGGCGCCATCCAAGAGGCCCGCATCTGCTTGTCCAAATCACTTGCCCCTGTGCCCTGCGGACGCGATGTGATCAAGGACTGCACACTAAAGGACGCGCGCTTCGCGCCGGTGCGCTGAACCTGCCCGAAGACCAAGCAAGGGCGCTGCCCCTCTTGGCCTTTCGGCCAATTCACCCCGGAGTTTTTCGGAAAAGATGAAGCTGCCGCCACACGCTTTCCAAGCGGCGCGGCCGAAGCCGCCGCCTCTTCATCTTTCTGCAAATACTCCCGCCGGAGGCCGGCGCCGCCAGGCGCCCCTCTCCTCGCGCGGCAATAAATGGCCTGTGAAGCACACTTTGCCGAGAATTGTGCTAGTATTAGATTATGTGCCGCGCCCGGCCCTGCCTGAACGGCACTTCCGTTTTGGTCAGCGAGGAGGAGGAAGCGCATGGCAAAAACAATCGGTAATCCGCTCAGCTGGCTTCTGCAGGGTGCAGAAACCACCGGGCACCATATCAGCGAAACCGTCAGCGAAATGGGCAGCGACGGTGTCAGAGAGATGCCCAAGGCGCGCGACCTGAGCATGGATGACATCATCCATTCTTTGGCCGCGGGTCTTGAGGACTTTGCCGCCTGCCGCAGCGACGCGATGTTCCTGGTGCTGTTCTATCCGCTCATCGGCATCGCGCTGATTGTGATGAGCCTGTCGATGAATTTGCTGCCGCTGATCGTGCCTATGATCATGGGCTTCGCGATTCTCGGGCCGGTCGCAGCAATCGGCCTTTATGAAATGTCCAAGCGCCGCGAAGATGGTTTTGAGCCGCGCTGGGTCGATGCCTTCGGCGTCATCCGCTCGCCGGCCTTTGGCGCCATCCTGGTGCTGGGGCTGTATCTGGCGGTGCTGTTCATTATCTGGCTGGTGGCGGCTGACATGATCTACAGCCGCACCCTGGGCCCGGAGCCGCCGGCCTCGATCGCAAGCTTCGCCAGCGACGTGCTCACCACCCGCGCCGGCTGGATCATGGCAATTGCCGGCGGCGCGGTGGGCGCGGTCTTTGCCTTTGCCGCACTGGCGATGAGCCTGGTGTCCTTCCCGCTGCTGCTGGACCGCCACGTGGGCCTGCCGGTGGCAGTGGCCACCTCGATCAAGGTGCTGCGCAGGAACCCGGTGGTCTGCATGACCTGGGGCGCGCTTGTCGGCGCCGCGCTGGTGATCGGCGCAATCCCGTTCCTGGCCGGGCTGATCATCGTGGTGCCGGTGCTGGGCCATGCCACCTGGCACCTCTACCGGCGCGCCGTGCAGTAGCACCCATGCAATCAAAAAAGGCCGGCGGATCCGCCGGCCTTTTTGCGTGGACCTCCTGAGGCGTCACCCGACCTTCAAAACGATCTTACCGATGTGGCCGGAGCTTTCCATCCGGGCGTGCGCCGCGGCCGCGTCCTCCAGCGCAAATTCGCTGTCCATCACCGGCGCCACCTTGCCCGCCGCAATCAAGGGCCAGACCGCCTCGCGCAGGTCCTGAGCAATCTGCGCCTTGGCCAGATCGCTTTGCGGACGCAGGGTGGAGCCGGTCAGCGTCAGCCGCTTCACCATCATCAGGGCAAAGTTCAGCTCCACCTTCGGCCCCTGCAGAAAGGCGATCTGCACCAGCCGCCCGTCCTCGGCCATCGCCTTGACGTTGCGCGGGATGTAGTCGCCGCCAACCATATCCAGCACCAGATCGGCGCCGCCTTCCTCCCGCATCACCTTGACGAAATCCTCGTCGCGGTAGTTGATCGCCCGCTCGGCGCCCAAATCCAGACAGGCCTGGCACTTCTCGTCCGAGCCTGCGGTGGCAAACACACGCGCCCCGAATTCCCGGGCCAGCTGGATCGCGGTGGTGCCGATCCCGGAAGAGCCGCCATGCACCAGGAACCGCTCGCCCGCCTTCAGCCCGCCGCGGGTGAAGACATTGGACCAGACGGTAAAGAAGGTTTCCGGCAAACATGCCGCCTGTTTCAGCTCCATCCCTTCCGGCACCGGCAAACAATGCGCCGCAGGCGTCGCCACATATTCTGCATAACCGCCGCCGGGCAGCAGCGCGCAGACCTGATCGCCTGCCGCGATGCCGCTGACGCCCTCACCTACGGCCACCACCTCGCCCGAGGCTTCCAGCCCCGGCAGGTTGCTGGCGCCCTTGGGCGGGTCATAGGCGCCCGCACGCTGCAGCGCGTCGGGGCGGTTCACACCGGCATAGGCCACCTTGATCACCACCTCGCCATGGCCCGGCTGCGGCACCGGGCGCTGTGTCAGCTGCAACACCTCCGGCCCGCCGGGTTTACTGATCTCCACCGCGCGCATCATCTCTGTCATCGGAATATGTCCTCCTGATCCTTGCCCCTTGCCTAGCACCCGTCCCGTCAAGCGCAAACAGCAAAGGCGCCGCAGCTGGGGCGGTTTGCGGAGTGGCTCTCGGAAGCGGGCCTCGGTTCCAAAGGGCAAAATGGCAGCAGGCGGGCTGGCGACTGCGGTGCAGGATTACCGGGTCCTGATCCAAAGTGTTGCCAATGATCCGGCTTCAGGGGAAGATTCCCTTGCCAAGGGCGCACGACGTTCTTCTTCCACAGAGAGTACAAATTATGGCTGACATTACCGGCAAGTGCCTATGCGGGGCCGTTGCATACGCAATGGCCAACCGCCCCGCCAGAACGACGATCTGTTTCTGCAAGTTCTGTCAGCGTGCGACAGGGGGCGCGCAAATGATCCTGCCTGTGGCTCCCCTGTCCGTTTTTTCTGTAACCCAAGGTGCACCGCGTGCCTATGCGCATATCTCTGAAGGCAGCGGGAAAAGGATTCAGATCCATTTCTGCGGAGAGTGCGGCACGAAACTCTACATGACTTATGAAAGGTGGCCGGACATGGTGGGTCTTTTTGGCGGCACCCTGGATGACCCGGCGGTTGCCACGCTTGATCCATCGAACACCAAGCAGATTTTCGTCTCATCCGCCCGCCCCGGGACGGTCATACATGCCGGTATTCCTGCCTACTGGGAGCACGCTGCCACGCTGGACGGCGAACCGGAGGAAGCCTTTGTTCTAAGTGTCCCGACGGCAGTTGAAGATTTGCCGCGAGGCTAGAGACCCTACTGGTGCGGCGTCCGTGCGCCCCGGGCAGACCAATTGCGGTTCACCGGCCTCAAGGCCAGTTCACCCGGTACCCGCCCGGCTACATTCAGCGACCCGGCCCCGCCTCACCGCCGCGGGTTCAGCGCCCCCGGCAGATCATCCCGGGCCTTGGGCGGCTTGATCTGCTCAGCCAGCCAGTTCGGCCCCACCAGGAACGGCTTCAGAAGCGGGTTCTTCTGCAGCCCCGCTTTCAACTTCTCGAAGTCCATCACATTGTCGATGCGCCGGTCCAGGAAGTCCCAGGTCGCCTGATGCTCCAGGCTGTCGTCGCCGAGCCAGTACAGCACGGTGGCAGAATAGACCCCGGCCAGCGAGGCGCGCTTGGTGTACCAGTTCAGATCGTCGGAGCCGTCGCCTAGTGCATCCCAGATCAGGTCGCAAGTGGTCCAGATCGCCTTGACCCCGTCGCCCGCGTACTGCGGCAGCGTCAGCAGCGTTGTGCCGCGGCGCACCGCCTCCTTGTCGTCGACCGCTTCCAGCCGGAACCGCACCGCCGCCGCCACCTTGTCGCGGAAGCGCATCCCCGACAGATCCTCGGCCGCCAGCCGCTCCAGCATCAGCGAATCGCCGCGCGCATGATAGGCCAGCGCCAGGTCGACCCCGCCGCGCGGGCACACCGCATGAGCCAGCACCTCCGGCACCTCGGCGTCGTGGCAAGCGGCGCGGAACGTCACCTCCGACCAGCCGTCAAACGGCACATGCAACAGCGCCGCATCCAGCAGTTTTTCCCTGATATCGTCCTGCGCGTGATCCTGGTCTTCGGTCATCTCACCCTCCAGCTGGCAGTGTCCTGACACCCTACTAGACAAATTAGCGGCGCTTTGCTATACGGCCACTTCCTGCAAATCCTTGCAACTCAACTTAGAAAGGTGGTGAAAACCACATGCAGGTTAGTGTTCGCGACAACAACGTCGATCAGGCGCTTCGTGCCCTGAAGAAAAAGCTGCAGCGTGAAGGCGTCTTCCGCGAAATGAAGCTCAAGCAACATTTCGAGAAGCCGTCCGAGAAAAAAGCGCGCGAGAAAGCTGAAGCGATCCGCCGTGCCCGTAAACTGGCACGCAAGAAAGCCCAGCGCGAAGGTCTGCTGTAAGCAAACCTTGCTCTCCAGCTTTGGACAGCACTACGGCGGTCCCCGGACCTGCCGGAAAATAAGTTCAGACAACCCCCGCGGCCCCGCCCGGGGGTTCGTCATTTTTAACGGACCGCAAACATCGCCGAGCTTTTTTGCAGCACACGCAAAAATCGTGAAATCTTTAGGATTACATCTTTAGGGTGTATTTTTTAACTTCTGCCTGCTATAAAGGTGGCACGGCAGGGCAAAGCTGATGCGTTTCCCTTACCTTGTCCCCGCCGTCCGGGCCTGGAACACCCGGAACACTGAAACCCGGGGCTGGCTGCGTCCCCCCCTTTAATACCGGCGCCTGTCTTGGTCCCTGCAAACAAGGCACGCCTCTCCGGGTTTTCAATTGACGCCGGGCGCCGCCAGCTTCCCCCCGCCGGCGCCCGGCCCGCCCGTTTCCGCAGCATGAAAATCCATCCCCGGCCGCCTGCCCCGCAGCTCAGAGCGAATCCCGCGCCGTCCCCGCCTGCGCCAGGCGGCGGGATAGCGCCGGCGGAGGAACCGGCCTGCCCGTACCCGCGCTGCGCGCAGGAATCCGCGTATCGCGCCCCGCGCTTCGGGCAGAGCTTTGCCGCAATCCCGCCCCGCCACAGTGCTGCCCTTCCAGCGCCGGGAATTTCCGTTAACGGGATAGCGCACCGCCGCACAGCCGGCACACTCACGGAGCAGTAAACGATGTCACAGGCAAGCGAACTCGAGCGCCAGATGCTCGACCTGATCAACGCCGAGCGCACTTCACGCGGGCTTAACCCAGTGCAGCTGGAGCTGCGCCTCAATGATTCGGCAGAAGACCACAGCGAGTGGATGCTGCAGCAGAATGTGTTCTCCCACACCGGCGCAGGCGGCTCCAGCGCGGGCGACCGGATGGAAGACGCGGGTTTTCAGTTCTCCGGCAGCTGGACCTGGGCCGAGAACATCGCCTGGCAGAGCGAGCGCGGCGCTGCCGGCCTCTCTGACGACGTCGTCGACCTGCACAACTCGCTGATGGACAGCCCCGGCCACCGCGCGAATATCCTGAACGCAAATGTCGAAGTGATCGGCATCGGCGTTGAGCAGGGCAACTTCAACGGCTGGGACGCTGTCATGGTCACCCAGAACTTCGCCAGGACCAGCGCCGGCCTGCAGCTCGACAACGGCGGTTCGGACGGCGGTTCGGGCGGCAACGATGGCGGCAGCACCGGCAATGGCGCCACTGCCGGCGATGACAGCCTGACCCTCAGCAGCGCAGGCAGCCTGGACGGGCTGGCAGGCAACGACACCCTGACCGGCAGCAGCGGCGGCGACAGCCTCAGCGGCAATGACGGCCGCGACAAACTGCTGGGTAAAGGCGGCAGCGACGGCCTGAACGGCGGTTCGGGCAACGATGTCCTGCGCGGAAGCCGCGGTGCTGATGACCTCAACGGCGGAAGCGGCAAAGACAAGCTGTACGGCGGCAGCGGCAGCGACACCCTGGATGGCGGCAACGGCAATGACCGGCTGACCGGCAAAAGCGGCGCTGACATCTTTGTGTTCAGCAGCGGCAACGATACCGTCACCGACTTCAACCCGAACGCCAGCGGCGAGCGTATCGACCTGGGCGCAGCGGACGGCATCGGCGGTTTCAGCGATCTGATGAACAACCACGCCCGCCAGACCTCCAACGGCCTGCTGATCACCGACAACGATGGCGACAGCATGCTGCTCAGCGGCATCACCGCTCAGGACCTCGGCGCGGGCGACTTCCTGTTCTGATATCCCCACCGGGCAAATCTGATAAGGGCGCGCGGCCGCGCGCCCTTAAGCATGTTCAGGCCCCTACCCCGGGGCTTCAAACCTCAATAGATCTTCGGAACATACAGCTCATCCGGCAGCACTTGGCGCTCATAGTCCGGATTGTACTTGCGGTCCGGCAGCTCGACCTTCTCATGCTGCACCTCCTCATAAGGGATCTTGGTCAGCAGGTGCTCGATGCAGTTCAGCCGCTCGCGCTTCTTGTCGTTGCCCTCGACAATGTACCAGGGCGCTTCGGGGATGTTGGTGCGCTTGAACATCGCCTCCTTGGCCTTGGTGTACTGCTCCCATCGGATTCGGCTCTCCAGGTCCATCGGTGACAGTTTCCACTGCTTCATCGGGTCATGGATGCGCATCATGAACCGCAGCTGCTGTTCTTCGTCAGTGATCGAGAACCAGTACTTCAGCAGGATGATTCCCGAACGCACCAGCATCCGCTCAAATTCCGGAACGTCCTGAAAGAACTGCTCGACCTGGTCGTCGCTGGCAAAGCCCATCACCCGTTCGACGCCGGCACGGTTGTACCAGGAGCGGTCGAACAGCACGATCTCGCCGCCCGCCGGCAGATGCGGCACATAGCGCTGGAAGAACCACTGGCTCTGCTCGCGCCGGTTCGGCGCCGGCAGCGCCACCACCCGCGCCACCCGCGGGTCCAGCCGCTGAGTGATCCGCTTGATCACCCCGCCCTTGCCCGCCGCATCGCGGCCTTCGAACAGGATGCAGACCTTGGCGCCGCTGTGCTGCACCCAGTCCTGCACCTTGATCAGCTCCGCCTGAAGCCGCAGCAGGTTACGGAAATAGACCTGCCGGTCCAGCATCTCCGGGTGCTGCTCGCGGTAGATCTTGCGGATCTCCTGGCTCAGCATCGGCTCGGAGAACTCGATCTCGATATCCTCGTCCAGCGTGTCCTGCAGCTCCGCTTCCAGCCAATCCAGGGATGCGGTCTCATATTCGCGGGTCACGGGCAGGGTTCCTTCCTTGTCAGGTGCTGAAAAAGCCGCCTTGTACCGGCGGCATGTGAATGTTTGATGTCACCCCGCAGGGTCAGCCGCCGAAATCATGGCTGCGCCTAACGGGAAACCGCCTGACGGAGCGCCTCCGGACAGAAGACCGCGGGCCGGCAGGTTCCTTTAAGGCAACCGGAAAACCCGCCCGGGTTCAAGCGCAAAAGCCCAGGCCTGCCCGCCGAGCCGGCTGGAAAGCCGGCAGCTGACCGGATTAAGTGCAAGCCATGAGCTTTCTTGTGACAACCCTGCCCCAGACCTGGCCCTGGCTGATCCTGATGGCGGCGCTGGCCGCCGGCTGGAGCGCGCAGCGCGGGCTGGCCTTTGCCCTGCTCGCTGTCTTTGCTGCGGCCGCCGTTGCTGCCGGCCACCTGACGCCGCTCGCTCTGGTGGCAATGGCAACCGGGCTGCTGTTTGCCTCATTCATCCCCCGCACCCGCGGCCCGGTCCGCTTGATCGGCCATGCGGTGCTGATCCTCTGGTCGCTGGCCCTGGGCGCGCATTTGCTTCCGGGCGTGCAGAACCTCCTGATTCTAGACAATGTGCAGTCCGGCCCCGCCAGCGCGCCCTACTCGCTGCATCTGAATCTCGACAAGCCGGTGGTATTCTTCACCCTGCTGCTGGCGTGGCCCTTCCTGCTGCGGCGCAATGATCCGGCGGGGCGGCCGGCCTTGCTGTCCGGCCTGCTTCTCCTCGCCGCGCTGCTGCCGCTGGCCCTGCTGACCGGCGTTTTGCGGCTGGAACCCTGCTTTCCGGAATGGGCGCTCCTGTGGATGGCGTCGAACCTGCTGCTCACCTGCCTGGCAGAGGAAGCCTTCTTCCGCGGCTACCTGCAGCAGGGCCTCAGCCGCCGCTTCGGGCCTGCAGTCGGCATCGCCGGGGGCAGCCTGCTGTTTGGTCTTGTCCACCTGGGCGCAGGCCCGGCGGTCGCCGGTTTCGCCACGCTCCTGGGTTTGGCCTGCGGGCTCGGCTACTGGGGAAGCGGCAGGTTCCGGGCGCCGGTGGCAATGCATTTCGCCTTCAACCTCACCCACCTCCTGCTGTTCACCTACCCCGCCCCGGCGTGAAATTCCGCCGCGCCGGTGCACAGGGGGTGTACAGGGGGTGCACGCATGTCACCCCCTCCGATGGCTCAAACCGGCAGCGCCGTGGTCTTGAAGACGGTGCGCAGCGCAAAGCTCGACTGCATCTGCGCCACCCCCGGCAGCCGCGCCAGATGCTGGCGGTGAATGCGGGCGAAATCCTCGGTGTTCTCCGCCACCACCTTGAGGATGTAGTCCGCCGTCCCCGCCATCAGATGGCACTCCAGCACATCCGGAATCCGCGACACCGCCTTTTCAAACGCGTCCAGCACCTCATCCGCCTGGCCGGACAGGGTGATCTCCACAAAAACCGTGGTCGGCACGTTCATCTTGCGCGCATCCAACAGCGCGACATAATCACGGATATAGCCCTCCGCCTCCAGCCGCTGCACGCGGCGGTGGCAAGCCGAGGCCGACAGGTTCACCCGCTCCGACAGGTCCGCGTTGGAGATGCGCCCCTGTTTTTGCAGCACCGATAGAATGCGACGATCTGTTTCGTCCAAAGACATTTTGCGAAGATCCTTGCTGACTTTCGCCTGTATAGACGAAGATTCTTCGAAAGGCATGTTTTTATTATGCCCAAAAAAGCAGCACCTTTTCCGCTGCCTGCGGCAAAATGACCGCAGAGAGTTTTGAGGAGATACTCACATGAAAATCGGCTGCCCCACCGAGATCAAACCGCAGGAATTCCGCGTCGGCATGACCCCCGACGCCGCCCGCGAGGCCGTCATCCGCGGCCATGAGGTTGTCATTCAGCAAGGCGCCGGCATGGGCGCCGGCTTCACCGACGAGGACTATGTCTCCGCCGGTGCCGTGATCCTCGACACTGCCGAGGAAATCTTTGCCACCGCCGACATGATCGTCAAGGTGAAGGAACCCCAGGCAGTTGAGCGCAAGATGCTGCGCGAAGGCCAGCTGCTGTTCACCTACCTGCACCTGGCTCCCGATCCGGAGCAGACCAAGGACCTGCTGGAATCCGGTTGCACCGCAATCGCTTACGAGACCGTCACTGACGACCGCGGCGGCCTGCCGCTGCTGGCGCCGATGTCGGAAGTGGCCGGCCGCCTGGCCCCGCAGGTCGGCAGCTGGACACTGCAGAAGGCCAATGGCGGCCGCGGCGTGCTGATGGGCGGCGTGCCCGGCGTGGCCCCGGCCAAGGTGGTGGTGATCGGCGGCGGCGTCGTCGGCACCCACGCAGCCAAGATCGCGGCCGGCATGGGCGCGGATGTCACCATCCTCGACCGCTCGCTGACCCGCCTGAAGTATCTGGACGACGTCTTCGGCCGCACTTTCAAGAACCAGTACTCCACCGCCGGCGCAACGGCTGAGCTGGTGCGCGAGGCCGACATGGTGATCGGCGCGGTTCTGGTCCCGGGTGCCGCAGCACCGAAACTGGTGTCCCGCGCGCAGCTCTCGGAAATGAAGCCGGGCGCGGTGCTGGTGGACGTTGCCATCGACCAGGGCGGCTGCTTCGAGACCTCCAAGGCGACCACCCACGCCGACCCGATCTATGAGGTCGACGGCATCATGCACTACTGCGTGGCCAACATGCCGGGCGCCGTGGCGCGCACCTCGACCCAGGCCCTGGGCAACGCCACCATGCCCTTCATGCTGAACCTGGCCAACAAGGGCTGGCGCCAGGCGTGCGAGGACGACCCGCACCTGCTGAACGGCCTGAACGTGCACGCAGGCCAGCTGACCTACTACGCGGTCGGCGAGGCCCTGGGCATCGACGTTCTGTCGCCGAAACTGGCGCTGAAGCAGTAAGGCCCAAGCCATCAGGTAAAGCGAATAAAGGGAAAAGCCCCGCCGGACCGGCGGGGCTTTTTCTGTTCCGGATGCAGGCACTCAGCCGCCCGAGGACCTCCAAATTCTTGACCTTACGGAAAGCCATGGGCAATCGGCACGGTTGATCCTTGAAAACGCCGCAACCCTTGGTATAGCCCCTTTTTGCCAGCACTTTTAACGACTGTAAAACTTATCGAGGGTTGAATTCATGCCGACAATGACTGTGACCGGGTCTCTGGAAACCCAGATGGCCGGGCTTGTTGCTACCTTCAACGGCGCACAGCTGAGCAACAAATACGACACTGGCACCTTCCTGCTGATCTACAATTACCCCTATTCCGTGAGCCTATACGGCGAAGATTTGCGGGTTCCCGGCTCCGGCAGCTACTTCATCACCGGCAACATCACCGAATTCAACTATGCTGAAATCTCACTGACCCCGTCTTTCCACACCATCAAGAAACTGGTTCTGGACGGCTTCGATGTCAGCGCGGGCGGCCTTTTCGACCTGACCAGCCGCACCGCCACCACCGCCACGGGCCGGTTCGATCTCGACCGGTTCGTATCTTTCGTGCAGGGCGAGGACTGGACCATCAACGGCTCAACCGAAGACGATATAATCCGGCCCGGACAGTACTACAAACTGTCCGGAAGCGAGACTATCGAGGCTGGGCGCGGGGCGGATACCGTTTCCGCCGGAGCTGGTGCCGATTTCATTTCCGGCGGCAGCGGCAAGGATGTTCTCAAAGGCCGCAACGGCAAGGATACCATTGAAGGCGGATCCGGCGCGGACAAGCTGCTGGGCGGAAGGGGCAACGACAGCCTGCACGGCGGCGACGGCAAAGATGTCCTGCGCGGCAACCGGGGCAAGGACACCTTGGATGGCGGCGATGGCGCTGACCTCTTCGTGTTCAAACGCGGAGACGGCGTCGACACAATCTTGAATTTCGACGCCAGCGAGGATCTGATCCAGATCAAGCGCGGCGCCTCCGGCTTCTCCGATCTCACGGTCTCGCAGACGGAAAGCGGCGCCGAAGTCAGTTTTGCCAACGTCTCCATCACCCTCAGCGGTTTCGATGCAGAGGACGTCACCGCCGATTTGTTCCTGTTCTGATTACGAAAGGGAGCTGCGGCCCAGCTCGCGGCTCCCGCTTACAGCCCTTTCCGTTTCACGGTACATGCCGACCCGGTGCCTGCGGCGGCCCCAGTCCGCCCGCACAGGTTGAGGCTTTGACGCCAGAAGTTTCCCCGCCGCGCCCTATTGCCACAGCTGCGCTCTTCCACGACAGTCCGGGGCAAGCAATGACAGCGCTAAGGGACAGCGGACATGGAACAGATGATGGAACAGGCAGGCGCCTATTGGCCTCTGATGGTGAATGGCGCGAAAGCGCTGGCGGTGCTGATCCTCGGCTGGATCGCCACCGGCTGGATCAGCAGTGTAGTGCGGCGGCGGATCAACAGCACGCCGCGGATCGACCCCACGCTTGGCACTTTTGCCGCCAGCGCAGTGCGCTGGGTGCTGCTCCTGGTGGTGCTGGTCGCCATCCTCAACATCTTCGGTATCGAGGCCACCAGCCTGGTCGCCATGCTGGGCGCCGCCACCCTGGCAATCGGACTGGCGCTGCAGGGCACGCTCAGCGACCTGGCCGCGGGCTTTATGCTGATCCTGTTCCGCCCCTACAAGATCGGCCAGTATGTCGACATCGGCGGCACCTCTGGCACGGTGAAGGACCTGAACCTGTTCGTGACCGAGCTGGCCACACCGGACAACGTGCAGATCATCGTGCCCAACGGCCAGGCCTGGGGCGCGATCATCACCAACTTCTCGCATCACCCCACCCGCCGCGCTGATCTGGTGTTCGGCATCGACTACGCCGACAGCGCCGAAGAGGCCAAGGCGATCATCCTGGAGCAGGCAAATGCCGATGCGCGGGTGCTGCAGGACCCTGCTCCCTGGGTGCGGGTCACCAACCTTGGCGACAGCTCTGTCGACCTGACCGCGCGGGTCTGGTGCAACGCCGAGGATTACTGGGAGCTGAAGTTCGCCCTGATGCAAGGGGTGAAGGAAGCATTCGACGCCAAGGGCATCTCAATCCCCTACCCGCATACGGTGGAAGTCAAAAGGGAAGGCTGAGGCACTCCCGCCCGTCTTCGGCCCCTGCGGGCCTCATCCCGTTGGGCCCGGCGCCCCGCCTGCGGCGGGGCGTTTTGCGTTGCGGCCGCGGCTGGCTCAGCGTGCCCGCGCAGCCTGGGCGGCACAGGCCGCAGCCTGGCGGGCGCGCACCGCACGGGCCCGCTCCAGCACCCTGTCCTGCGGCTCCTCGGGCGGCCAGCCGCAGACGACGGAGCTGCCGTCAAGATCGGTAAAGGCCCATTGCGCGGCCAGCAGCTGGTAGCTTTTCACCTCCCAGCCGGAGGCATCGGGTTCAAACCGCAGGCGCCAGGCGCCGCGCACCTGTACCGGCAGCCGCAGCCGCCGGATCTGCAGCATGGCCTCGTGCCCGGTCTCCGCCGATCGCACCCCCTGTGCGCGCAGCCTCTTCATCCGCTCCACCAGCGGTGCCGCTTCACGCATCCGGCGCCCGGCAAAGATCACCTCTATCTCGGTATCCGGCCTGACGATCCCCTTCACCACCAGATCGCGCCGGTTATTGCGGCTGAACACCGGCACCAGTTCCACCGGCACATCGCGCACTTCGCGCTTGAACAGGCCCGCGTCCTCGATCTGCGGGGTGATTTGGGAATGAGGTCTGCGACGGTTCTTCATGGCAATTCCCGGCACTGCCCGCAAAAGCGGACAGCTGCCTTGTCAGCTGTTTCGTGTCTTCACCCCAGCCTAGGCCGCCGCGCTTAACGAAGCGTTGAACGATCACAAAAATGCAAGACAGGCACGAAATCTCGGCGCAGAGGGGCGGGCTATGCCACCGCCGCACCGCGCCCAACGCTGCGATGCGCTTCCCCTGGAAGCGCCTTCAAGGGCGGGAGCCCCAGCTCAGCTCCGGGACACTGGCCGTTTCATGACCAGCGTTGGATTACCCTTGTACCGCGCTTCGCCTGCGGGCTCATACCCCAGCTTGCGCGCCACCTTCTGCGACACCGCATGCGCGGGATCAAAGATACAGGCAGTTTCCGCCCAGTCCGTCGCCTCCGCCGCCCATTGGTGAATGCGGTGCACCGCCTCAGTCGCCAGACCCTGGCCATGCACCTCGGGCGCAAGCACCCAGCCCGCCTCGGGGATGCCATCCAGCGGCGGCTGCATCTCCCGCCGGTAGTCGGCAAAGCCCGCTTCGCCGATGAATTTGCCGCTGCCGCGCAGGGTCACCGCCCAATAGCCATAGCCCAGCGCCTGCCAGTGACCGATGTAGCGTAACAGCCGCGTCCAGCTTTCCGAAGGCGTCGAGGGCTTGCCGGAGATGAACTGCACCACCTCCGGCTCTGCCCACAGCGCCGCAACGCCGGCGAAATCCTGCACCCGATGCGGGCGCAGGACCAGCCGGTCCGTCTCCAGAACCGGAGGCATCATCCAGGCAGCTTACCGGTAAGCACATAGCGCAGGATCTCGACCACCTGGCGCGGCTCCTCTGCCACTGCCAGTGCCGCCGCATGCACCTCTTTCAACGCGTGCTGATGCTCCGGCGGGCTCAGCACGATCACCGATTTGCCAAGTGCTGCGGCATAGCCTGCGTCGAACGCCGCATTCCACTGCTTATACTTGTCGCCAAAGCGCACAACGACCACATCGGCGTCCGAGATCCCCTTGCGGGTGCGGATCGCATTCACCATCGCGCCCTTGTGGTCATGCCAGTACTTGTTCTCCTCAGACCCGAGGATGGCCACGCCGCAATCGTCGCTGGCGTCGTGGTCGGTGACCGGCGCGTTGAAACTCACCTCCAGCCCCTGCGCGCCGTCAATGATCTGTTCCCGCCAATCGGTGTGAATCTCGCCCGAGAGATAAACGTTCAATGCCACGTCTTGTCCTTTCCTGCGCCAGCCTGCGGGGCCGCGGCCAGGGCGGCCGTGACCTCGTCATCGCTGGTTTGCGTAAAATCCCTGTAATGCGCGCCGACCGCCCAGAATTCCCTGGGGCTCAGCAGGCAGATCACAGTATCAACCAGCGGGCGCAGTTCGTCCACCGCTTCCGGGGGCGCCACCGGCACCGCCAGGATCACCTCAGCAGGCTTACGCTCCTTGAGCCAGAAATGCGCCGCCATGAAGGTCGCGCCGGTGGCGATGCCGTCATCGACAACGATGACGGTCCGCCCCTCCACGTCCACCGGATCGCGCCCTTGCAAATAGCTGGCGCGGCGGGCGGCATTTTCCTCCCGTGCCTGGGCAACCTGGGACGCAAAGTCCTCCGGCTTCATGCCGGTGGCCTGAAGCAGGGCACCGTTGAATATGGGGTTGCTGCCCTCCGCCAGCGCACCCGCGGCCAGCTCCGGGTTGGAGGGCATGCCGATCTTGCGGATCAGAATCAGGTCCAGCGGGGCGTTCAGTTTTTGCGCAATGGGCAGCGCGACAGGAACCCCGCCCCGCGGCAGCGCCAGCACCACGGGGTCCGTCATCGGCAGTTCAGCCAGTTTCCCGGCCAGCTGAAGCCCGGCAGAAATCCGGTCCTCGAACATAGGGGCCTCCACCCGGTAACCTAGCGCGCCGGGACGAAAGGCAAAGCCTCAGCCGCGCCGCGCCACCAGATAGCGCCCGGGGGTATCCGCCGGGTAATTGCCGGTTTCGACGATGTCAAAGCCTGCGCGCTGCACCGCGGCCTCCAGTGTGCGGATATCCATGAAATCCACATAGCCGGGCGCCTTGCCAGCCAGCCGCATCAGCGGGATGGCCACGGTGTACATCCAGTATTTCCAGGATCCCCGCGCCTCGCCCAGGCAGGGCGTCTTGGAGATGAACAGCCCGCCCTCGGGCAGCCTGGCCGCGATCGCGTCCAGCGCCGCCTCCAAATCCGGCAGCAGATGCAGCAGGTTGAAGGCCATCACCGCGTCAAACGGCCCCTCCGGCGCATCCTGCACACCGCAGCACTGGAATTCGACATTGGAAGCGGCTGCGTTCCAGGCCCGCTCCTGCCCCACTTTCAGCATCCCCTCCGACAAGTCGGTAGCGGTGATCTGCGCCGCATTGCGCGCCAATGCGATGGCAGTGGTCCCCGTGCCGCAGCCCAGCTCCAGCACCTTGTCGCTGTCGCGCAGGTAAGACCGGGTGCGCTCCAGCGTGTAGCGGTAGGCGTCCATGTCCCGGATCGGGGACTCGGCGTATTTCGGGGCAATCCTGTCCCAGAAGCGGGCATCGGCTGTCATGGCGGCTCTCCTTGCTTGCTTTGAGCCTATCCATGCAGGAACCACAGATAAATTGCTGAAATCCGCAAGGTCGTTATACATATCTGTATGGAAAACCCTGACTGGAACCACATCCGCGCCTTTCTGGCCACCGCGGAAACCGGCTCGCTTTCAGCCGCCGCCCGCCGCCTTGGCCTGACCCAGCCGACGCTGTCGCGCCAGGTGGCGGCGCTGGAGGCGGAGCTGGGCGTGTTGCTGTTTGAACGCCTCGGCCGCGCCTTGGCGCTGACTGACGCGGGGCACGAGCTGCTGATCCACAGCCGCAAGATGGGCGAGGCCGCAAATGGTTTGCGTCTGGCCGCCACCGGCCAGGCCCAGTCCATCGAGGGCACGGTGCGGATCACCGCCTCGGATGTGATGTCGGCGCATGTGCTGCCGCCGGTATTGCACCAGCTGCGCCAGCGGGCGCCGCGGCTGACCATCGACGTGGTGGCCGCCAATGACATCCGCGACCTGATGCGGCGCGAGGCCGATATCGCCATCCGCCACGTCCGCCCCGAGCAGCCCGAGCTGATCGCCCGCCTGGTTCAGGAGGCCACCGCCCATTTCTATGCCGCCCCCAGCTATCTGGCGCGCCGCGGGCGGCCCGCATCGCCAGCGGATATGGCGGATCATGACTTCGTGGGCTTTGCGGACGTGGACCGTTCCATCGCGTTCATGGCGCCGCTGGGCATTCACCTGACAGCGGACAACTTCCGCATCAGATCCACTAGCGGCCTGGCATCCTGGGAGCTGGTCAAACAGGGCTTCGGCGTCTGCCCGATGATGGACGATGTGGCCGCCGTCACGCCGGGAGTGGAGCGGCTGCTGCCGGGGATCGAGCCGATCACCTTCCCGGTCTGGCTCACCACCCACCGCGAGCTGCACACCAGCCGCCGCATCCGGCTGGTGTTTGACCTTCTGGCAGAGTTCTTCGCCGCCAGGTGACACGGAAAAGGCAGCGCCCCAACGGGTGCGCTGCCCAAAAGTTTTCGCAAAACTTTTGCCAAGACTTTTCAAAAAAGCCTTGGTGCCGCGTCACCCCCGCAGGGTGCCGCCGGTTGCCTTGGTGACCTTGGCGATGATCTTCTCGCTCACCGCTTCGATATCCTTTTCCTTCAGCGTCTTATCGCTGGGCTGCAGCCGCACGGTGATCGCCAGCGACTTCTTGCCCTCGCCCAGGGAACCACCGATGAACTCGTCAAAGACGCGCACATCCTCGATCAGCGCCTTGTCGGCACCCGCGGCAGCATTGACCAGGGTCAGCGCCTCGACATCCGCATTAACCACAAAGGCAAAGTCCCGCTCCACCGCCTGCAGGTCGCTGATCGCCAGCGCCGGGCGGGTGGCGCCGCTTTTGCGCGGCAGCGGCACCTCATCCGGGAAGATGGTGAAGGCCACGGCAGCACCCTTGATGCCCATCTGCTTCAGAACCTTCGGATGCAGCTCGCCAAAGACGCCGAGGGTTTTCTTCGGGCCCAGGCAAATGCGGCCATGGCGGCCCGGGTGCCACCAGCTGGCACCGCCGCGCAGGATCTGCACCTTGGCCGGCGCGCCGATGGCGGCCAGCACTGCCTCGGCATCCGCCTTGGCATCATAAAGGTCCACCGCGCGCGAGGCGCCATGCACGTCCTTGGGCCCGGTGCGGCCCACCAGCAGGCCCGCGATCTGGGTCACCTGCTCGCCCGGCTCGCCGCCGGTGAAGGCAGGGCCTGCCTCGAACAGCGCCAGATCCATGAAACCGCGCGCCTGGTTGCGGGCCGCGGCCTGCAGCAGGCCCGCCAGAAGGTCCGGACGCATATGCGACATCTCGGACGAGATCGGGTTGGCGAGCATGGTGGCATCGTCACCGCCGCCGAACAGCGCGGCAGAGGCCTTGTCGATGAAGCTGTAGCTGACGACCTCATTATAGCCGAGGCTGGCGCAGGTGCGGCGCGCCATCTGCTGGCGGCGCTGCTGCGGCGTCATCACCGGCTTCGGGATGCCGTCGGTCAGCCGCGGCAGCGGCTTGCCCTGCAATTTGGTCAGCGAGGCGATCCGCGCGACCTCTTCCACCAGGTCGGCCTCGCCCTGCACATCCGGGCGCCAGCTGGGCACATGCGCCATGTTGCCCTCCAGGCGGAAGCCGAGGCGGGTCAGGGTCTGGCGCTGGTCGCTTTCCGGGATTTCCATCCCCACCAGCGACTGCACCCGGTTGGAGTCCAGCTTGTAGGCGCGCGAGTGATCCGGTACGTCGCCCGCAATCACCACCTCCGACGGCTCGCCGCCGCAGATATCCAGGATCATCTGGGTTGCCCGGTGCAGCCCTTCGATGGTGTATTCCGGATCCACGCCGCGCTCAAAGCGGTAGCGCGCGTCCGAGTTGATCTTGAGCGCCCGGCCCGCCATCGCGATCTGAACGTGATCCCAGAAGGCGCTCTCCAGGAACACATCCACGGTTTCCTCGGTACAGCCGGTTTCCTCGCCGCCCATGATGCCGCCGATGCTCTCCACACCCTTTTCGTCTGAGATCACCATGTGGCCCGCGCCAAGGGTGTATTCCTTCTCATCCAGCGCCACCAGCGTCTCGCCGCCCTGGGCGCGGTGCACCCGCAGGTTGCCCTGCACCTTGGCCGCATCGAACACATGCAGCGGGCGGTTCTGGTCGAAGGTGAAGAAGTTGGTCACATCCACCAGCGCCGAGATCGGGCGCAGGCCGATCGCCGTCAGCCGGTCCTGCAGCCACTGCGGGCTGGGGCCGTTTTTCACACCTTTGATCAGGCGGCCGGCAAACAGCGGGCAGCCGTCGAGGGTGTCCTCGTCGATGGTGACCTTGATCGGGCTTGCGAAGTCGCCCGGGATCGCCTCAAACGCACGGGTCTTCAGGGTGCCCAGGCCGCGCGCCGCCAGATCGCGGGCGATGCCATAAACGCCCAGCGCATCGGGGCGGTTCGGGGTGATCGCGATCTCGATGACCGGGTCGACCTTGGCCGGATCGTTCTCCGCCAGCCAGTCCACGAACTTGTCGCCGACATTGCCCGAGGGCAGCTCGATGATGCCGTCATGCTCTTCCGACAGCTCCAGCTCGCGCTCCGACGCCATCATGCCAAAGCTTTCGACACCGCGGATCTTGCCAACGCCGATGGTGATGTCGAGGCCCGGGATATACATGCCCGGTTTGCACACCACCACGGTGATGCCCTCGCGCGCGTTCGGCGCGCCGCAGATGATCTGCATCTCGCCTTCATCGGTGTCCACCTTGCAGACCCGCAGCTTGTCGGCATCCGGGTGTTTCTCGGCGTGTTTCACATAGCCAAGGGTGAAGTCCTTCAGCGCGTCCGCCGGATTGACGACCCCTTCGACCTCAAGGCCCAGGTCGGTCAGAGCATCAGTAATCTCCTCCACCGAAGCATCGGTGTCGAGGTGGTCTTTCAGCCAGGAAAGCGTGAATTTCATCGGTCGGGGACCCCTTGGCAGACATGCGTGTTGGCCACAGGCAATGGCAAAGATTGCGCCAAGGTTCAAGGGTCGGGGCGCCCTGCCTTCAAGGATAGCTGGGAGTGAGGTTCAAAAGCTCATCCAATTGCCGCCCGATCCAGCCGTGCGGGATGAAATGGCCGCCGGGATGGGTGTCCAGCACCACCTGTCCGCCGGCACAGCCCGGCCAGACCGTGCGCTCAAGCTTCAGGAATTCCACCACCTGCCACTGCCCCAGTGCGCGTGCTGCGCCGCAGCCCAGCCGCGCCCGCCACAGCGCCACCGGATAAGTCCGCTCGCCGCCGGGGCCATAGGGGAAGTCCATCACCCGGTCCTTCAGCCCATGCACATGGCGCACCTCGCGCGGGGCTTCGGGGCAGTTCTCGCTCTGCTGAATGGTGCCCGCCACCGCCAAGAGCGCCGCCACGTCGTTGCCGCTGTGGCAGACATAGCGCCACGCCATGGCCGAGCCATAGGAATAGCCCGAGACGTAAATCCGTTCTGGATCAACGGGATAGTGTTTTGCGACGTCCCTCAGCACCGCGTCGGCGAAGGCCACGTCCTGCGTCTCCGCCGACCAGAAATCCCAGGTCTTGCGGCGTCCGTTCGGCGTCACCAGCAGCACGCCCCGGCGCTTGGCAGAGGCCCCGACCCGGTTGCTGTGCTGAGCATGCCGCCCGGTGCGGGACCAGCCGTGGAAATGCAGCAGCACCGGCAGGGGCGTAACCCCGTCCCAGCCCTCCGGCTCCATCACATGATAGGAGCGGTCGCCCAGTTCGCAGGGCGTTTCGCCGTGGCATTCAGCAGGCTTCGATGGCCCCATGGCGGCAGCGGCAGAAGCCCACATCAGAGCGGCCGAAAGGGAAAGAACAGCTCGGAACATCTGTCCGAGCCTAGCCGCTGGGCGGCGGCTGTCACGTCACAAAATTGTGGGACCGGGTGCCGAGCCGCGCCAATGACTGAACTTGCAGGGCAGCGCCCGCCTCAGGGCCGCCGTCGGGGCGGAAAACAAAATGTCTAGCGTTTGAAGCCTTTGAGCAAACTTTGCGTCTTGCGCAATTGTGCTGTGGCGGCCCGCATCTCGCGCGCCTGTTTCCTTCTCGAACGCCGATCCAAGTTAAAGAACAGACTGGCCGGGGCACCCCCCAAGAATACAACCGGCAAAGAAATCTCTGCAGGCGCGAGAGAAATCAATGAAACGGCCACCGTAAAAAACAGCAGCCCCGCCAGATTAATTTTCCAGCGGGGCGTGGTTTCAGAAATCGCATTACACCAGTTCACATAGCGCGACAGGTATACGCCAATAAGATACACTTACCGGCTCAAACCGCCATGCAGCGCCGGCATGTCCAGGCTCTGGAAGCCGTAGTGGCGCAGCCAGCGCAGGTCGCTGTCGAAGAAGGCGCGCAGGTCCGGAATGCCGTATTTCAGCATCGCCAGGCGGTCGATGCCGATGCCGAAGGCAAAGCCCTGATAGATCTCCGGGTCGATGCCGCCTGCGGCAATCACCTTGGGGTGCACCATGCCGGAGCCGAGGATTTCCATCCAGTCGTCGCCCTCGCCGATCTTCAGCGCACCACCCTCCCAGGAGCAGCGGATGTCCACTTCGGCAGACGGCTCGGTGAAGGGGAAGTGCGAGGCGCGGAAGCGCAGCTCGACGTCATCCACCTCGAAGAAGGACTTCACGAATTCCTCCAGCACCCACTTGAGGTTCGCCATCGAGATGTCCTTGTCCAGCGCTAGGCCTTCGACCTGGTGGAACATCGGCGTGTGGGTCTGGTCATAGTCGGCGCGGTAGACGCCGCCCGGGCAGATGATGCGCAAGGGGGCGCCCATCTTCTCCATCGAGCGGATCTGCACCGGCGAGGTATGGGTGCGCAGCACATGCGGCGGGCGGTTGTCGCCCTCGGCGCGGTGCATATAGAACGTGTCCATTTCAGCGCGTGCCGGGTGGTGGCCGGGGATATTCAGCGCATCGAAGTTGTACCAGTCGGTGTCGATCCGCGGACCCTCAGCGACCGAGAAGCCGAGTTCGGCAAAGATCGCGGTGATCTCTTCCTGCACCTGGCTGATCGGATGCAGGCTGCCCTGGCGCTGGGGACGCGACGGCAGGGTCACGTCCAGCCACTCGGTGCGCAGGCGCTCATCCAGTGCGGCATCTTCCAGACCCGCCTTCTTGGCTGCCAGGGCCGAGTTGATCTCATCCTTCAGCGCGTTCAGCGCCGGGCCGGCCACCTGGCGCTCTTCCGGGGTCATTTTGCCCAGCTCGCGCATTTTCAGCGCCACTTCGCCCTTTTTGCCGACGGCGGCAAGGCGGATCGCCTCCAGTGCGGCCTCGTCGGCGGCCTCAGCAATCTGACCCAGGTATTTGGCTTTAAGATCGTCCATCACGGCCCCTCGAATTCTGCTTGTGCCCTGCTACCACAAGGGCCGCCGAAAGCAAGAGGGCGGCGGTGGAAGCCGTGAGGGTGTGTCACCGCTACGCGTTGCGCCGGTGCCCGGGCCTGAAATCACGCCCGTTTTGTGGTACTCTTCGCGCAGATCATTTCAGCGGGTCGGGAGGACAGAACCATGGCACATGTGGATTGGTATATCGAAGGCCGCAGCTTCGGGAACTGCAACTGCAACTACGGCTGCCCCTGCCAGTTTGAGGATCTGCCCACGCACGGCAACTGCACCGGCTTCGAGGTGCTCCATATCGACCAAGGGCATTTCGGCGAAACCGACCTGACCGGCACCCGCTGCGCGATGCTCTATGCCTGGCCCGGCCCGATCTTCGAAGGCAAGGGCGCGCTGCAGGCGATCATCGACGACCGCGCCTCTGACGCCCAGCGCGCGGCGCTGGAAACCGTGCTCTTGGGCGGCGAGACGGATGAGGAAGCCACACACTGGTGGGTGTTCCGCGCCATGTGCGACACTGTGCACGAGACGCTGGTTAAGCGGATCGACTACGAGGCCGATATTGAAAACCGCACGGCCAAGCTGGATATTGAAGGGCTGGTCACCTCCACCGGCCGCCCGATTCAGGCCCCGCATGGCGGCGGCGCGCACCGGGTCCGCATAGATATCCCCGGCGGCATCGAGTTCACCCTGGCCGAGATCGGCAGCGCCTCCACCAAATCCAATGCGGCGATCAAGCTGGACTTGGACGACAGTTATGGCCAATGGGCCATCATCCGGCACGGCCCGCACGGGATTGCGGCCTGAGCGGCCTTAGCCCAGCAGCATCCAGGCGCCCATGCCCGCCATCATCAGGTTCTCGGTGAGCGACACAAAGCCCAGCGGCACCTCGCTGCTGCCGCCCATGCAAGCGCATTTCAGCTCCCGCTTGTCGATATAGACCGCCTTGAATACCGACACTGCACCCACGGTGCCGATCACCAGTGCCAGCGGCGCGGCCAGCCAGATCAGAACGCCCGCCAGCATGAATAGGCCCGCCAGTCCTTCGGCAAAAGGATAGACATAGCCATAAGGAACAAACCGGCGGGCCAGCAGGTCATAGTTCAGGAACATGCTGGAGAAACTTTCAACATCGCGAAGCTTTTGCAGCGCCAGCAGGCACATCGAAACGGCGACGAACCACATCAGCGTCCGCCCCATGCCAAGCGCGCCGAAGGCGGCCCACTGCGCCGCCAGCGCAATCCCCAGCGCCATGGCAAACAGCGCAATTACCGGCACATAGGTGGTCTCCCCCTCCGCCCGCACAGGTATTCCGAAATGGGCGCGCAGATCCTCGTAGCCGCCAATCCGCTCGCCGCCGATGTAGGTCTGCGGCGTGGTTTCAACCCCCGCCTGCTCCCGGAAGCTGTCAACCTCCGCGCGCGTGGTCAGCCGGTGATCCTCGACCTCATGCCCCTTCCAGCGCAGCAGGGCCCTGGACTTGAGCCCGTAGGGGCACATGTGGTCCGGCATGTCCATCCGGTAGAGCTTGGCGGTCCTGCCTTCTGACTTTGTATGCGCGGTGTCTGCGGCGGTCATCGCCTCCTCCTGTGCCGGTGCCGGATCAATAGCTTAACGAGACCGCGCCATTGAAAGTTCCGGCCTGAGCGGGGCAGCGCGGCCCGCCGCCCCCTTGCTCCGGCCGCGCGCCACCGGCGCAGCCGATCTTGCCAATCGGCATTAACCGCTTGCCAGCCCGCCGTTTTCATGCGCACGTTGACCGGCAGCTTGCGAAAATGGATGTGACACCATGCCTACGCATTTGGACCGCACAACCCTGACCTGGAAAATCACACCTGACTTGCTCGGTGTCATCGACTCCTCCGGCATCTTTACAGACACCAATCCGGCCTGGTTCAAGACTCTGGGCCTGCTGCCCGAGGAAATCGAAAGCCGTCAGTTTTTCCACTTTCTGCATCCCGACGATATGTCCCGGACAGAAGCGGCATTTGAACTGGTCAAGCAAGGCAATCCGGTTCTGCAGTTTGAGAACCGCTACCGGCACAAGGACGGCTCTTACCGCTGGCTGTCCTGGAATGCGGTGCCGGAAGGGGACCGGTTCGTCTGCAGCGCCCGTGACGTCACCAAGGCCAAGGAAAACGAGGCCCACCTCGCCACACGCGAGCAGGAGGCCCGCTTCCGCGAGCAGTTCATTGCGGTGCTGGGCCACGATCTGCGCAACCCGCTGACCGCGATCGGCGCCGTGCTGCGGCTTCTGGGGAACGAGCCGCAATCCGCCAAGGCACTGGAGCTTCTGGCGAACGGCCGCCAGTCGGTCACCCGAATGTCATCGCTGATCAACGATATTCTCGATTTTGCCCGCGCCCGCCTGGGTAATGGAATCGAGATGAACCGCAGCCGGAAAATTGAGCTGCGGCCGGTTCTAAGCCAGACGGTGGAGGAGATCCGGCTGGCAAACCCGGACACCGCTCTGCGCGAAGAGTACAGTTTCGAGGACCCGATCGGCTGCGATCCGGAACGCATCGCCCAGCTGGTTTCAAATCTGCTGTCCAATGCTGTGACGCACGGCACCCCCGGCAAACCGGTGACGGTGACCGCCCGCGATGACGGCGGCGACTTCACCCTGTCCATCGCCAATGCGGGCGAACCGATCCCGCCGGATACCATAGAGCTGCTGTTCGAACCCTTCACCCGTGCCGAAACACGGGAGTCGCAGAACGGGCTGGGGCTGGGGCTGTTCATCGCTCAGCAAATCGCCAAGGGCCACGGCGGCCTGCTGTCGGTGCGGTCGGACGAGCAGCAGACCGTGTTTACCCTGCGGATTCCGCGCCAGAGCTGAAGACAGACGGCCTCAGGCCGGGAACCGCAGCACGGCGGTGAAACCCGGGCCGTCCGTTACCAGCTCCAGCTCGCCCTCCAGTTCCATCCGCGCGACATCGGCAATCTTCACACCCAGCCCCGGCGCCGCTTCGCCGGAGTCTCCGGGCAAGCCAACGCCATCATCCGAGCACACCAGCCGCAAGCTGCCCCCGCCGGCCTGCTCCAGCCTGATGGCGACACTGCCGGGGCGGTTTCCCGGGAAGGCGTGCTTGAAGGAGTTGGCAATGAATTCGTTCACAAAGGTGCCCACCGCCACCGCTTGAGTGGGGCTGACCTCCTGGGCGCAGGCTTCAAGCCGCAGCTCCACGCCCGGCGGCGCCAGGCCCGCCGTGTGGCCGCAAACCAGATCAAGAAACCCTTTGAGGCAGATGCTGCGGCCCTCCGGCTGCTGGTACAGCAATTCATGAACACGGCTCATGGCATCGACCCGTGCCATGATGCCTTCCAGCGCGGACTTGGCCTCCGGCTGATCGTATTTTCGCTGCTGGAGTCTCGCGAAGGCGGACAGCGACGCAAGCGAGTTCTTGACCCGGTGGTCCGCCTCCTTGCGCAGAACGGCCTCAGCGCGCAGCGACTTTCGCAATTCGAGCTGCGCCATAACCTGGCGTGCCAGCACCTTCAGCGAGCGGCGCTGAAGGCTGGTCAGCTCCTTCGGCTCGTAGTCCAGCACACACAACGTGCCCAGGGGCAGCCCGTTGCCGGTCTTCAGCAGCGCGCCGGCATAGAAGCGCAGGCCCGGTTCGGCAAGACACAGCGGGTTGTCGCACATCCTGGGATCATTCAGGGTATCCCTGATTTCGACAAAATCCTCCTCCAGGATTACATGCGAACACAGCGAGGTTTCCAGCGGGGTCTCGCGGACACCCAGCCCGGTCTCGGCCTTGAACCACTGCCGGTCTGCGTCAATCAGGTTCACCACGGAAATAGCAGTGCCGCACAGTTCCGCGGCGAGATCCGCGATGTCGTCGAAATCCTTTTCCCGTTCCGTGTCCAGAACGTTGAAGGAGTACAAAGCGCGAAGGCGGTCTTCCTGTTGCGGGTGCGGGCTCGCTCTCATTTCAGGCCTCCAGCCAGGTCAGCAGCCGGTTGACTATTGGCCGGCTGGGCGCCGATAGCAACCTGCGAACCGCGGAGGCGGCAACCGGGCGCGAAAAAAGGCCGCTCCAGCTGGAGCGGCCTTTCTTCGAATTCAGATCCGTCCGGAGCCTTAGGCTGCCAGCGCGTCCTGTGCCTGGCGCACGATCGCACCGAAGGCTTCGGGCTCGTGCACGGCCAGGTCGGCCAGAACCTTACGGTCCACTTCGATGCCGGCCAGGGTCAGGCCGTTGATGAAGCGGGAGTAGGTCAGCGCTTCGTCGTGCGAACGCACAGCAGCGTTGATCCGCTGGATCCACAGCGCGCGGAAGTTGCGCTTGCGGTTCTTACGGTCGCGGGTTGCGTACTGGTTCGCCTTGTCGACGGCCTGACGGGCAACCTTGAAGGTGTTCTTGCGGCGGCCGTAGTAACCTTTGGCTGCCTTGATGACCTTCTTGTGACGGGCGTGAGTTGTGGTACCACCTTTTACGCGGGACATGTGTCAGATCTCCTCTTAGCGGTCGTAGGGCATGAAGCCCTTGACGATCTTTGCGTCCGGTGCGGACAGGGTGGTGGTGCCGCGGGCATCACGGATGAATTTCTTGGTGCGTTTGATCATGCCGTGGCGCTTGCCGGCCTGACCTGCGATGACCTTGCCAGTGGCGGTCACCTTGAAGCGCTTCTTGGCGCTCGATTTCGTCTTCATCTTGGGCATTTCCGTCTCCTTCAATGCAGGTTCGCTAGACGCGCGACTCGGCATGCCTCGACGGCCGGCCGCGCGGAACAGAGCTGCCCTTTAAGCAAACCTCACCCTGGGGGCAAGCGGATTCTCTGGATTAAGCGCACAGGACCCTGCAAAAAACGCATCCGCCCCATCATTCCCCGCATATCAGCCGGGTTTCGCCGCCACAGCACAGGCGGCCGGCGGACGCCGCCCGCTGAGCGCGGCAGGACCGGGGCGCCACGTCCCGGCGATCCGCGGCCCCGCACTCCGCGCAAGGCCGGTCTTCATGCTGCCTCAGCTCACGCAAGGGCCTGCCGGCAGCGGCGCGGCAGGCCCGTAGCCAAAGACCGGTTATTCCGGGTCGGTACTGTAGATCAACCGCTCGTCACAAGGGGCGATGCGCAGGATGTTGGTGGTGCCCGGCACATTGAACGGCACACCGGCGGTGACCACGATCTGGTCGCTTTCGCCCGCATAGCCGCCCGCGCGCGCCGCGCGCGCCGCATTCACCACCGCGCCCTTGAAGCGGTCCAGCTCCGGCGTCATCACGCATTTGCACCCCCAGCTCAGGCACAGCCGCCGCGCCGTGGCGCTGACCGGGGTCATCGCGATGATCGGCACGCCGGGGCGCTCGCGCGCGGTCAGCAGCGCGGTTGTACCCGATTGGGTGAAACAGCAAATCGCCTTGATCTCGGTCTTCTCGGCAATTTCGCGCGCCGCGGCCACGATGCCGTCGGCAACGGTCGTGCCCTTGGCAGAGCGCGAGGCGGCGATGATCTGGGTATAGGTCGGATCCGCCTCAACCTCGATGGCCACCTTGTCCATGGTCTTGACGGCTTGAACCGGGTACTGGCCTGCCGCGCTCTCTGCGCTAAGCATCACCGCGTCGGCACCTTCATAGATGGCGGTGGCCACGTCAGACACCTCGGCGCGGGTCGGCATCGGGCTTTCGATCATGCTTTCCAGCATCTGGGTTGCCACGATCACCGGCTTGGCCGCGGCCCGGCACTTGCGCACCAGCCGCTTCTGGATCGGCGGCACCGCCGCCACCGGCAGCTCCACCCCCAGGTCGCCGCGCGCCACCATGATGCCGTCGGAGGCGTCCAGAATGGCCTCGAAATCCTCCACCGCCTGCGGCTTTTCGATCTTCGACAGCACCGCCGCACGGCCATCGGCCAGCGACCGCGCCTCATAGACGTCCTTGGCCCGCTGCACGAAAGACAGCGCCAGCCAGTCAACGCCCAAAGAACAGACAAACTCCAGATCCGCGCGGTCCTTTTCCGACAGCGCCGCCAGCGGCAGCACCACGTCCGGCACGTTCACGCCCTTGCGGTTGGAAATCGTGCCGCCGGTTTCCACCGTGCAATCGGCAAAATCCGGGCCGCAAGCGTCCACCACCAGGCGGATCTTGCCGTCATTGACCAAGAGATGCGCACCCGGCTCCAGCGCCTGGAAGATCTCCGGGTGCGGCAGGCACACGCGGGAGGCGTCCCCTTCGGCCTTGTCCAGATCGAGGCGGAACTTGGCGCCCTCCTCCAGCTCTTCGACGCCATTGGCAAAGACGCCGACACGCAGTTTCGGCCCCTGCAGGTCCGCCAGGATCGCAATCGGGCTGTCCAGATCCTTTTCCACTTGGCGGATAATCTTATGCTTCTCGGCAATCTCCGGGTGGCTGCCGTGCGACATGTTCAGCCGGAACACATCGGCGCCGGCCTCATGCAGCGCGCGGATGGTGTCATAGGTCTCCGAAGCCGGCCCCAGGGTGGCGACAATCTTCACATTGCGCGAGCGTTTCATAGGGGTCTACTCCTCCGGACCTGAAATATGTTATCGCAAACAGCGTTGAGCTGCTTATCCCCTAATTCCCATTTTCCCGCAACTCCCCTAAACAGCCGTCAACAAAAGATGACAGGTCCATGACACATACACCCTATTTCGTGCACGGCGCCGACCGCCCCGCCCGCTGGCTGATCACCTGCGATCATGCGACCAATGTTGTGCCCCCCTTTGCCGGCGGCGGCGACCTGGGCCTCCCGCGTGAGGACATGGAGCGCCACATCGCCTATGACGTCGGCGCCTATGAGGTGTCGAAACTGCTGGGCGAAATGCTGGACGCGCCGGTGGTTGCCTCGAACTTCTCCCGCCTGGTGATCGACCCCAACCGCGGCGAGGACGACCCGACCTTGCTGATGAAACTGTACGACGGCACCATCATCCCGGCCAACCGCCACGCAGGCGAGGCCGAGCTGAAAGAACGGCTGGAGAACTGCTACCGCCCCTATCACCGGGCGCTGGCGCGGCTGGCGGAACGCCCCGGAACGGTGATCGTGTCCATGCACAGCTTCACCCGCCAGCTGCGCGGCCGCCCGCCGCGGCCCTGGGAGATCGGCATCCTGTTCCCTCAGGGCGAGCGGTTTTCGCCCTTTGTCGTCAATGAGCTGAACCGCGAGGACGGCCTGTGCGTCGGCGTCAACGAACCCTATACCGGCTATCTGCCCGGCGATGCGATCGAGACCCACGCCACCCATGCAGGCCGCCCCAACACGCTGGTCGAGCTGAGGAACGACCTGATTGCCGAACACAAGGGCCAGCACGCCTGGGCCGAACGCCTGGCCCGCATCCTGCCGCGGGCGCTGGACGCCTCCGGTCTCTGAACCGGAATTCGACGCGAATTCCGGCCAGGAAAAATCGATTTTTCCTGGCCGTTTTCCTCGCAGGAAAACGGCTCCCCGCGTTGCAGAACTGGCGGCGCACACCCATATCTGTAACGGGAACGCGGGATTTTCCGGGAAAGGAGCCGCCATGACCCAGGACACCCTCTCTGCCTTTTTCGGCTGGCTGTCCGTGCTTCACATCGGCCTGTTCACCCTCTCCGCCATCCTGCTGATGCTGATGCACGATTGGGTGGCCAGTCTGCACGCCCGCATGTTCGGTCTGGCGCCTGCGGATGTCAGCCTGACTGCCTACCGCTGGCTTGGAACCTACAAGATCGTGATCTTCGCCACCGCGCTGGGACCCTGGATCGCATTGCAGCTGATCTGACCCTGCCGCGCCTTGCCATTGCCCGCCACTGCCCCGGCTGCTAGGCCTGCTGGGACACCAGAAAACTCCGGAGCCACCGCCATGGACAAGCAAACCGAGATCGAAATCCAGGCCGCCGCCTTCCGCCGCCTGCAGAAGCACCTGATGGAAGACCGCACCGATGTGCAGAACATCGACCTGATGAACATGGCGGGCTTCTGCCGCAACTGCCTGGCCCGCTGGTATCAGGAGGCCGCCAACGAGCGCGGCATCGGGATGGATAAAAACGAGGCCCGCGAGATCTACTACGGCATGACCATGGATGAATGGAAAGCCAACTATCAGACCGAGGCCAGCGCCGAAAAACAGGCGGCCTTTGAGGTCGCGTTCAAGGAAAACGTCACCGACAAGCAATGACAATGCCGCAGGGGCGCTGCCCCGCTGACGCTTGAAAATGGGGCGCTGCCCCTCTTGGCCTTGCGGCCAATTCACCCCGGAGTATTTGCCCAAAGGTGAAAAAGCCGGGCTGGCCGCAGCCTCAGTCTCTTAGCCGCAAGGCGGCGCGTGCGGGATCAACCGGCGCGCCCTGCGCATCAACAAGGGCGACCTGCAACGGTGCGCCGGTCTCCCGGTCCGCAACCCCGACCGGCGCGGCGCCGCCGGTGACATGCGCCTCGCCCCATTGCGCAAGCGCCAGAAATGTCAGCGCCAGCCCGCGCCCCGCCTCTGTCAGCACATAGGCCTGACGCACCCGGTCGCCCGCCTCCTGATAGGGCTGTTTCTTTAGGATCCCCTGCGCCACCAGCCTGTTCAGCCGGTCGGTCAGGGTAGCGCGCGGCGCCTTCAGGTCTTCGCGCATATCGTCATAGCGGCATACCCCGTAGAACGCCTCCCGCAGGATCAGCAGCGTCCAGCGGTCGCCCAGGACTTCTGCGGCCAGCGCCATCGGGCAGACGTCCTTGGGTACCAGGGCGCGGCGGCGGACGGCGGGCAGGGTTTCACGGGAATCAGATGCTGGGTTTGACATACGGACCCAGATAGGGAATTTTTATCTGAGTTCAAAATCAAGACTCAGATTCGCAGACAGGAAGAACACCCAATGACCCGACACCCAATGGACCAGGATGACGCGCTCGAAGACTTCGAGCCGCGCCGGATCTCGCTCAACGGTGCGGAGAAAACCGTGCATGTGTCCGGCCAGGGCCCCGCAGTGATCGTGATGGCAGAGATGCCGGGGATCAGCCCGCATGTGGCCCGCTTTGCCCGCTGGGTGCGTGATGCAGGTTTCACCGTTTACATGCCTTCGCTGTTCGGCCGTGACGGTGCCGTGGCGACAGCGGAAGACGGCGCGGAGGTGTTCCGCCGCGCCTGCGTCAGCGCCGAGTTCCGCGCCTTTGCGGGCAATGGCGCCAGCCCTGTCACCCAGTGGCTCCGAGCGCTGGCGCGGCTGGCGCACGGCGAATGCGGCGGCCCCGGCACCGGTGCCATCGGCATGTGCTTCACCGGGAACTTTGCCCTGTCGATGATGCTGGAACCGGCGATGCTGGCACCGGTTCTGGCGCAGCCCTCGCTGCCGCTGGACGATCCCGCTGGACTGGAGAGTCCCCCCGATGAGCTAGCGGCGGTGCGCCAACGGCTGGAGCGCGAGGACCTTACGGTGCTGGCCTACCGGTTCGAGGGCGATACCTTTTGCCAGGCCCAGCGCTTTGCGGCCTTTGCCGAGGCGCTGGGGGACCGGTTCGACGCCCGCACCCTGCCGGACAGCGCCGCCGCCACCGAGGTTCCGCCCTTCTTTGCCAAACATGTCCGTACCCCGCACAGCGTGGTGACGGCCCATCTGGTGGATGAGGCAGGCCAGCCGACCCTGCAGGCGCGGGACGGCATTCTGGAGTTCTTCAGACAACGATTGACGGAAGACGGGTGATCACGCAGCCGGCGGGGCATCTCTGCCCTGCCCTGCTCAGCGCTCCAGGCTTTCGAACCAGTCCAGCGCCATGCCGCTCCAGCCCTTCGGCAGGCCATGGCCGCCCTTGTGCAGGATCAGCTCCAGCCCGCCTGCCCCGCACTGCCAGCGCTTGCGCCAGACCCCGTCCGCTGCCTGATGGTCTGCGGCGTTGCTGGGACAGGCATTCTCCCGCCGCCACAGCTGCAGCCCCTCCCAGACATCGGCCTGCACGACACCGGCTTCAGAACCCGGGATCGCCCGGCCCTCCAGCGGCACAACCTTGTCCGCAAAGCCGTGGATATGCAGCAGCTGCACCGGGCCTCTGCATTGCTGCGTCATCGGCAGCCAGAAGCCGCCGGACACCGCCGCATAAGCCGCCGCGAACTCCGGTTGCAGGCAAGCCATCTCCCAGACCATTGAGCCGCCGCGGGAAAAGCCGCTCAGCAGAAGCCGGTCCGGATCGGCACCGGTGCGGACGGCGGCATCAGCCAGCACACCGCGCAGGAACGCCGCATCATTGCGCGGGTAAGTGTTCCAGCCGTCGCGCACAGACCAGTCCGCGGGCTTGCCCTCCTTCCAAGGCAGCCCGCTGGGGGCAATCACAGCGTAGCCCCGCGCGGTAAAGGCCGTTACCAGCCCCTTGTTTGCGATCACCTTGGCGCCGCTGCTGCCATAGCCGTGCAAAAACATCACCGCAGGCCCGCCTTGCCAGCCGTCCGGCAGGGCCATGTGGTATTCGCCGCCCGCGATCCGGCAGGGGGTTTCGCCACCGCAGTCCGCCGTGTTTTCCGCCGCCCCTGCGGGCACCTCAGCGCAGGCAGCAATCAGCCCCGCCGCCAGCAGCCTCCGTATCCGGTTCAGCATCCGCGCCCCTTTCCGCCTGGTTCGGCGCCCAGAGTACCACACCAAGCCACGCACGCCGCAATCCGCACCGCTCAGGAAAAAACAGGCCGCCCGTTTCGGGCGGCCTGTACAACAATAACTTCAAAAAATGACCGGCTGCGGCTCCGCCGCCGGGCGCGTTCCCCCCCGGGTGCGCGCCTAGCCGCGGAACCTGCCAACCAGCCGTGCCGCCAGCGAGCCCGCAAACCAGCCCCCGCCAGCAGGTGCCTGCGCGTAATCAGGATGCTCCACCACTTCGGCAGTCAGAACCCGGCGGACAGCCGCAAGGATTTCGGTATCGCTCGGCTCTGCGGCCTGAGCTGCCGTCATCTGACCCATTTCCGGCTGAAAACACTGTTCCATCTGGCACCTCCGCGGCTGTTTGCTTGTACAGGCGGCCCGTATTCCGGCGCCCTCTCATCTGCGATCCAGACTATCCTAATTCGCCGTTGACGTGCCCATTTTGTGTAAAATTAGTTAAAATCCCGAGCTGAAACGCAGGGTTCCGGCGACAGTACCGCAACAGCGGCGGCGATTGTTGACGGGTCTTGGAGAATACCCCCGGCTGAGGCACCGGAAGACGCGATTTTCACGCGGTATTACCGTCCGGAAGCACCTCGAACGATTCCCCTGAAACGCAGAAAGCCGCCCACACAGGGGCGGCTTTCGATCCCGGATCCGGCGATCAGCCTCAAACGGCTTTCTTGCGGCTTTCTTCCAGATAGATCTCGCGCAGGCGCTTGGCGATCGGGCCCGGGGCGCCGTCGCCCAGGGTCACACCGTCGATCTCCACCACCGGCATCACAAAGGCGCTGGCGGAGGTGGTGAAGGCCTCATCCGCGTCCTTGGCTTCCTCAATGGTGAACAGGCGCTCCTCGATCTCCATCTGCGCCTCGGCAGCCAGCCGCAGCACCGCGGCGCGGGTGATGCCATGCAAGATGTCGTTGCTGAGCGGCCGGGTCACGATCTTGCCATTCTTGACGTAATAGGCGTTGTTGGAGGTACCTTCGGTCACATAGCCGTCCTCGATCAGCCAGGCGTCATCGGCACCCGCCTTCTTGGCCATCATCTTGCCCATCGAGGGGTACAGCAGCTGCACCGTCTTGATGTCGCGGCGGCCCCAGCGGATGTCCTCGATCGAGATGATCTTGGCACCCTTCTGCGCGGCAGGGCTGTCGGCCAGGCCCGGCTTGTTCTGGGTGAACAGCACCAGGCTCGGCGGCGTGTCTTCGGACGGGAACACAAAATCCCGGTCGCCATCGGAGCCGCGGGAGACCTGCAGATAGACCAGGCCTTCCTCGATGCCGTTCAGCTCCACCAGCTTGCGGTGGATTTCCAGCAGCTCCTCCTTGGAGCAGGGCGACGCCATGTCCAGCTCCTTCAGCGAGCGGTCCAGGCGCACGGCGTGGCCGTCAAAATCAATCAGCTTGCCGTCGAGAACCGAAGTCACCTCATAAACCGCATCGGCAAACAGAAAGCCGCGGTCAAAGATTGAAACCTTGGCTTCACCTTCGGGCAGGTATTCGCCATTCACATATACGGTACGGGTCATGGTAGTCTCCTCAGCCCCAGAGTTCTGCCTTCGGCGGATGCACCCCGGCGGCGTCAAATGTCAAAGGTTCCTCGCGGTCTTCGGCCAGAAGCAGCGGACCGTCAAGATCTGTAACCGCCGCACCCTGCGCCACAAGCGTCGCCGGCGCCATGGCGAGCGAAGATCCGACCATGCAGCCGACCATCACCTGGTAGCCCTCGGCCAGCGCCTGCTCGCGCAGCTTCAGCGCTTCCGTCAGGCCGCCGGTCTTGTCCAGCTTGATGTTGACGACGTCATACTTGCCCTTGAGCTTCGGCAGGCTCTCGCGGTCATGGCAGCTCTCGTCGGCACAGACAGGGACCGGGCGCTCCATACCGATCAGGGCCTCGTCCTCGCCCGCGGGCAGCGGCTGCTCCACCAGTTCCACGCCCAGGCGCACCAGATGCGGCGCCAGCTCGGCGTAAACCTCAGCCGACCAGCCCTCGTTGGCGTCGATGATGATCTTGGCATCGGGCGCACCGGCGCGTACCGCTTCCAGCCGCGGCATGTCGTCGGGGGTACCGAGCTTGATCTTCAAGAGCGGCCGGTGCGCGTTTTCTGCCGCCTGCTGCTGCATCTTCTCGGGCGTATCCAGAGACAGGGTATAGGCGGTGATCTCCGGCTTCGGCTCAGGCAGCCCGGCGAGTTCCCAAACCCGCTTGCCGGCCTGTTTCGCCTCCAGATCCCACAGCGCGCAGTCCACCGCATTGCGGGCAGCGCCGGCGGGCAGCAGCGATTGCAGCTCTTCACGCGTGAAATCGGCGGGCAGGCCTTCGATCTCGGCGGTCACGCTGTCCAGCGTCTCATTATAGCGGGCATAGGGCACGCATTCGCCCCAGCCGGTAACGCCGTCCTTCTCCACCCGCACGGTCAGCACCTTGGCCTCGGTGCGCGAGCCGCGCGAGATAGTGAAAACCTGCGCCAGTTTGAAGACGTCCGGGGTGACGGTGATGTTCATGAAACTGCCCTTTGCTGCGGCCCGGCGCAGACGGCCGGACCTTGGCGCGATGCCCGCAAACCCGGGCACCTGCTTTTCATCTTTCAAAAAGTACTCCCGCCGGAGGCCTCTCAGGCTGCGCCTGAACACCTCCGGCGGGGGCCGTTAGATCAGACTGCGGCCAGCGCGTCCACCAGGCGGCTTGCGCCATGGCGGTACGGGTCGGTGGCGGGCAGGCCCATGCGCTCTTCCACCTCAGCCAGATACTTGACCGCTTCATCCTCGGACAGGTGCTGGGTGTTCACCGAGATGCCGACGATCTGGCAAGCCGGGTTGGACCGCTGCGCCAGCGGCAGGGCCACTTCGCGCAGCTCTTCCAGGGTCGGAACATCATACTCCGGCAGGCCGCGCATATGGGTGCGGGTCGGCTCGTGGCACAGGATCAGCGCATCCGGCTGGCCGCCGTGCACCAGCGCCATGGTGACGCCCGAGTAGGAGATGTGGAACAGCGAGCCCTGGCCCTCGATCAGGTCCCAGTGGTCGTCTTCGTTGTCAGGGGTCAGATATTCGATGGAGCCCGCCATGAAGTCCGCCACAACCGCATCCAGCGGCACGCCGTGGCCGGTGATCAGGATGCCGGTCTGGCCGGTGGCGCGGAAGGTCGACTTCATGCCGCGCTTCTGCATCTCTGCGTCCATCGCCATGGCGGTGTACATCTTGCCGACTGAACAGTCGGTGCCAACCGCCAGGCAGCGCTTGCCGGTGCGGTTCTTGCCGTTGGCGATCGGGTAGCCCACGGTGGGGACTCGCACATCATGCAGGGTGCCGCCGTGGGTCTGGGCCGCCGCCACCAGGTCGCCCTCGTCGCGCAGCAGGTTGTGCAGGCCCGAGGCAATGTCATAGCCCATTTCCAGCGCTTCGATCAGGACTTCTTTCCACGCGGGAGAGATCACCCCGCCGCGGTTGGCCACACCGATCACCAGGGTCTTGGCACCGGCTTCTTTGGCTTCGGCCAGGGTCAGCTCCTTCAAGCCCAGGTCCGCGCCGCAGCCCGGCAGAGAGATCTGGCCGACGGCGTGATCAGGGCGCCAGTCACGGATGCCGATGGCAACCTTGGCAGCCAGCATGTCGGGCGCGTCGCCCAGGAACAGCAGATAAGGGGTTTCGATCATGGCGGGTTTCCTCTTCACTCTTGCCGGTGAGTTTGCGGAGATTCCCGCACAAGTTCATACCTTTTCCGCCGCACGCCGCCGTCAAGACGCAAGATCCTCCGGCATTTTCCTCATTTAGCAGCAGATTCCCGCGTTATGTCATCATTGCTGACATTATTTTCCTCCTCCAGCCAGGATTCGGCCTGAAGCGCCCCGGTTTGGGGCGCGCCAAGCACGGCAATCGCCTGCTGAGAGCCGGTTTCCTCCGGCGCTTCGGCCTGACTGCGCCGCAGTGCGGCAACGCCCGCGACCATAAAACACAAGGCTGCGAGCAGGATCAGCAATCCATTTCCGTCAGCAATGCTGACCATATTCGGGGCTGCCAGCGTGCCGCCGAACTGGCCGACGTTCAAAAGGAACACCATCGCACCGCTCGCGGGCACGATCTGCGCCGGTTTCAACTGGTCGTTGGCATGGGCAGAGCAGACCGCGTACATCGGCAGGCTGGCCCCCGCGAGCACCGCAAATCCGATGACCAGCGCCTGCGGCGCGGGCGTCGCCAGCATCCACAGGCAGGCTGCGCCACCGACCACGCCCAGTCCCACCAGCACCAGCCGCCGGTCGGTCTTGTCGCTGATCCAGCCGACGGGATACTGCACCACTGCGCCCACGATCATCGCCACCACCAGCACGCCGGAGGCCTCGGCCGCGCTCATGCCGCGCGACAGCGCATAAAGCGGCAGCGCGATGAACCAGCCCGCCACTGCCGCAGCGCTGACCAGATTGCCGAGCACCGCCATCGGCGAAACCCGGTAGAGCTTGCGCACCGGCATCCGGTCCGGCACCTGGTATTCCGGCGCCTTGTTGCCCGACAGCAGCAGCGGCACGATCGACAGCGAAATCAGGATCGACACCACGCCGAACAGCAGGTTGCCGCCCGGATCGGGCAGCGCCACCAGCGCAGTGCCGATGGCAGGACCTGCCATCCAGATCATGAAGTAGATCGACAGGATCTGCGCCCGGTTGCTGTTTTCCGACTTCGCCTGCAGCCAGCTTTCGGTGATCACATACATGCCGGGATAGCAGAAGCCAGCCAGGAACCGCATCGCCGACCAGGAATAGGGGTCCGAGGTCAGCAGGTGCAGGATCGCCGAGATCGACACCAGCGACGCCAGCGCCGAAAAGGCTCGGATGTGGCCCACCTTGGCCACCATCCCCGGCGCCATCACGGTGCCCAGCAGTGCGCCGGCCGGATAGGCCGCCTGCATGATCGAAATGGTAAGGCCGGAGAAGCCAAGCCCCGCGCCCCGGATTGTCAGCAGGGTGACCAGAAGCCCGTTGGCCACCATCAGCATCAGCATGCCCAGAAACAGGGCCCAGTTTTCAATGAATGCACGTCTCATGCCTGATTGCTCGCACGGGCACCCTGCTCTTTCGCGCCTGTTTGCGGCAATGTTTCCGGCGCCGCATCGCAGCGGCACTTTCTGCACGTGCAAAATTCCCTTGCATGAGGCTGCGCAACTTTCTAACACTTCAACCCAGTAGAATTGAAACGTCATTACCCGGAGGATTGCCCCATGAGCTTCCGCATCCAGCCCGCCGCTCCGGCGCGCCCCAACCGCTGCCAGCTGTTCGGCCCCGGCTCCAAAGTGAAGCTGTTCGAGAAGATGGCAGCCTCGGCGGCGGATGTCATCAACCTCGACCTGGAGGATTCGGTGGCCCCGGATGACAAGGACCAGGCCCGCGCCAATGTGATCGAGGCGATCAACAATGTGGATTGGGGCAGCAAGTACCTGTCGGTGCGGATCAACGGGCTCGACACCCCCTATTGGTACCGCGACGTGGTGGACATTCTGGAGCAGGCGGGCGAGCGGCTCGACCAGATCATGATCCCCAAGGTAGGCTGCGCCGAGGATGTCTATGCGGTGGATGCGCTGGTCACTGCCATCGAACGCGCAAAGGGCCGCACCAAACCGGTGTCCTTTGAGGTGATCATCGAGTCGGCGGCGGGCATCGCCCATGTGGAGGAGATCGCCAAGTCCTCGCCGCGGCTGCAGGCGATGAGCCTGGGGGCTGCGGATTTCGCCGCCTCTATGGGGATGCAGACCACTGGTATCGGCGGCACCCAGGAGAACTACTACATGATCCGCGAAGGCCAGAAGCACTGGTCCGACCCCTGGCACTGGGCGCAGGCGGCGATTGTCGCGGCCTGCCGCACCCATGGCATCCTGCCTGTGGACGGCCCGTTCGGCGATTTCTCCGACGAGGACGGCTATATCGCCCAGGCCAAGCGTTCTGCGACGCTCGGCATGGTCGGCAAATGGGCCATCCACCCCAGCCAAATCGCGCTGGCGAACCAGGTCTTCACCCCGTCGGATGAGGCGGTGGCGGAAGCCCGCGAAATCCTGGCAGCAATGGAAGAGGCCAAGGCCTCCGGCGCCGGCGCAACCGTTTACAAGGGCCGTCTTGTCGACATCGCCTCGATCAAGCAGGCTGAAGTGATTGTGGCGCAGGCCGAGCTGATCGCGGGCAGCTGACGCCGGTCCGCGGCTAAAGATTCCAAGGGCGTCCCGGCGGGGCGCCCTTTCTGGTTGGAGAGGTTGATGCCGGATTTGACGTTGCTGCATACGGCGGAGGTGCATGTGGAGACCTTTCGGGCATTGGCGCCGGGGGCGGATCTGGACCAGCAGGTGCGCGCCGGCTGGCTGGCGCGGGCGCAGGGCGGCATTGATGCCGAACTGCGGGCCGAGATTGCCGCGGCCGTTGCGGCGGCTGATGGGCCGGTGCTGTGCACTTGCACCACCTTGGGTCCGGCGGCGGAGGAGGCTGGTGCCACCCGCATCGACTGGCCGATGATGCAAGAGGCCGCGCGCATCGGGGGGCCGGTGCTGATGGCCTATTGCCTGGAAAGCACCGCGGACCCTTCGCAGGCGCTGCTGCGGCGGGCGTTCGGGCCGCGCGATCCGCAGCTGACCTGCCTGGAGCTGGGCCATCACTGGCCGCTGTTTGAAGCCGGGGATGACGCCGGCTTCGCTGCGGCCATCGCGGCGGATACCGTCAAGGCAATGGGAGCGATGGATTTTGCCTGCATGGTGCTGGCACAGGCTTCGATGGCCGGGGCGGCGGAGCTGCTGCGGCAGCGGGTTACGGTGCCGGTTCTGGCCTCGCCGGAGATTGCGGTCAAAGCGCTTCTTTAGGGGGGACGGAAGCGCCCGCCCTTAGGTGCACGCACCTTGGCCCGGCCAAGGCCGCTGCCCTGCCGGTGTGTCTGGTTTGTATTTGCCTGTCTGCATGTTCCAGTTCAGCGGAGGCGGTAAGGATTGGCGGCGCCGCCAATATGGCGGAGATGGACGGGCGTATCCGCCCCCATGCTAAACGTTGTCTCTGCACGGCCCCGCTGCCAGGCGGAAGCCCTGTTCCAAGGGTGCCGGGGAGCCAAGCCCCGGCAGGTGATCGCGATCACGTGCAAGACTGCCTGAGGCCGCTTAAGATGTGGTGCAAGCAGCGTACGGCGGGTACGCAACACCTTCGTCGCGCTTGCCGCGACTGCAGCGCAGTGAGTATTTAGGGAAAGATGAACACCTGCCTCGCTTCATCTTTCCCCAAATACTCAAAAGTCCAACCGCGCCGCGGTCACGCCCGCATGTCCTTGGGCGAGCCCATCACCACATAGGTCGTTATCCCGGTCACATACGGCGAGGTGCCGAGGATATCGGTGTGGAATTTCTTGTAACTGGGCAGGTCTGCGCATTCGACCCGCAACAGGTATTCGATGGTGCCGGTGATATTGTGGCATTCCACGACTTCCGGGGCCGCCTGCATGGCGCGTTCAAAGGCTTCCTGCGCCTCCTTGGTGTGCTCGCCCAGGCCGACACCGATGTAAGTGACGAAGCCGACCCCCATCTTCTGCCGGTCCAGCACCGCGCGGTAGCCGGTGATGACGCCTGCGCGCTCCAGCTCCTGCACCCGTCGCAGGCAGGCGGAGGGTGACAGCCCCACACGCTCGGCCAACTCCAGGTTGCTGATCCGGCCATCGCGGGAGAGCTCTTGCAATATTTGCTGGTTTATTCGATCGCTTTTCGCCATTAGTTGCGAAAATAGAGACAGGGCGCTGCAAAACGCAATTACATTTGGCAGTTTTCACGCAAGCATTCTGCGCATGACTTATGAACTCCTCACCGCGCTGGCGCTTTTCGCCTTTGTCTCCTCGATTACGCCTGGGCCGAACAACCTGATGCTGATGGCCTCCGGCGCCAATTTCGGCTTCCGCCGCACCATCCCGCATATGCTGGGAGTGGCCTTGGGGTTCGTGTTCATGGTGCTGCTGGTGGGTGCCGGGCTGGTGCAGGTGTTTGACGCCGTCCCGGTCAGCTACACGGTGCTGAAGGTGGTGTCGGTCGTCTATCTGCTGTGGCTGGCGTGGAAGATCGCCAACGCGGCGCCGGTGGAGGCCAAGGGAGCCGAGGGCCGCCCGATGACCTTTTTGCAGGCGGCGGCGTTTCAGTGGGTGAACCCCAAGGCCTGGGCGATGGCGCTGACCGCGATCAGCGCCTATACGCCGGATCAGACGCTGGCGGCGATCTTGCTGGTGGGGGTGATATTCGGCGCCATCAACCTGCCTTCGGTCGGCTCCTGGACAGTGCTGGGCCAGCAGATGGCGCGGTTCCTGACCAGCCCGCGGCGGCTGGTGCTGTTCAACTGGACCATGGCGCTGCTGCTGGTGGCTTCACTTTATCCGGTGATCTGGCCGCAGTAAGGCGAGCGGCCCGCCCTCGGGGAGAGGGCGGGCGGTGTCCTCACTTCAAGGGCAGGCAGATCTCAGTCAGCAGATCCTCTGGCGCGGTGTCGCGGGGATCGTTGAGGTAGACCTCGTAACAAGGCTGGTCGGCGGGTTCCTCTCCGGACTCGGGCAGCCAGTTGCCGAACAGGCTGTGATAGGCGGCGGCAAGGCCGGAATAGGGACCCTTGTAGGTGAGAACGGCGGCGCGGCCGCCGGGCAGGGTCACTTCTTCCATGCCATCGGGCAGAGCATCGCCGGTGAACTCCGCCCCGGCAAAACTGCGCAAATCCGCCTCGGGGACGTCGTCGGGGCTGTCGAAATAGACGCCCAGCACTGCGCCCAGCTGGGGCCAGAGCTGGCGGCTTTCGCAGATCGCGCCGAGGGCCTCAAAGCTCTTGCCGATCTCGTGGTAGGCGCCTTTGTGCGGCAGGCCTGCGAGGCGGCGGGCGGGGTCGGTGCGGGTGATCACGTCATGCATCGGATAGCTTCCTGTTCTGAGGGTTGGGTTCGGCAGCCGCACCTGGCCGTCGCGGCGGAAGGCCGCCGGGCTGCTGCCGTAGGAGTCGGAGAATGCGCGGGAGAAGCTGCCCTGGTTCGGATAGCCTGCCCGGGCGGCCACCCGGGCAATCGGCATGTCCGACATCACCAGCCAGCTGGCTGCCCGGTGCAGGCGGATGCGGCGCACGGCCTGGGCGCAGGTCTCGCCGGTCAGGGCGCGGAACACCCTGTGCCAGTGAAACCGCGACATCGCCGCCACATCCGCGAGCCGGTCCAGCGACAGGTCGCCGTCGGTGTTGTCGTGGATGTAGGCCAGGACCCGCAGGATCCGGTCTTCGTAGCTGGCTGCCATCGGCGGCGCCTCCCCCTGTCATTCTCTGCCCTCATCTGATGCCACGGCAGCAGATCACAAATCTTGCTGAGTTGCATCTTGCGGCGCAGGAGGCCATATAGCTGCAAACCTGCAGAGCAGAGGCAACATGACCCAGTATCTGGAATTCGAAAAACCGCTGGCCGAAATCGAGGGCAAGGCGGAAGAGCTGCGGGCGCTGGCGCGCGCGAATGAGGAAATGGATGTGGCGGACGAGGCCAAGGCGTTGGACGCCAAGGCGGCGCAGCTGCTGAAGGACCTCTATAAAGATCTGACGCCCTGGCGCAAATGCCAGGTGGCGCGCCATCCCGAGCGGCCGCACTGCAAGGACTACATCGAGGCGCTGTTCACCGAGTACACGCCGCTGGCGGGCGACCGGAACTTTGCCGATGATCTGGCGGTGATGGGCGGCCTGGCGCGTTTCAACGACCAGCCGGTGATGGTGATCGGCCATGAGAAGGGCAGCGACACTAAATCGCGGATCGAGCGCAACTTCGGCATGGCGCGGCCTGAGGGTTACCGCAAGGCGATCCGGCTGATGGAGATGGCCAGCCGCTTCAACCTTCCGGTGATCACCCTTGTGGACACCGCCGGCGCCTACCCCGGCAAGGGCGCCGAAGAGCGCGGCCAGTCGGAAGCGATTGCGCGCTCGACCGAGATGTGCCTGAAGATCGGCGTGCCGCTGATTTCAGTGATCATCGGCGAAGGCGGCTCCGGCGGCGCGGTGGCCTTTGCCACCGCCAACCGGGTGGCGATGCTGGAGCATTCGATCTACTCCGTGATCAGCCCCGAAGGCTGCGCCTCGATCCTGTGGAAGGATGCGGAGAAGATGCGCGAAGCGGCGGAAGCGCTGCGGCTGACGGCGCAGGATCTGAACAAGCTGGGCGTCAACGACCGTATCATCCCGGAACCGCTGGGCGGCGCGCACCGCGATCCCAAGGCGGCGATTCAGGCCGTGGACGGAGCTATCCAGGAGATGCTGAACGAGCTGAAGGACAAGGACGCAGCCGAACTGGTCAAGGACCGGCGCCAGAAATTCCTGGACATCGGCTCTAAGGGGCTGGCGGCGTAACCGCCCGGACAGTTTGGTGAAATTCAAAGCCCGGCCATTGCGCCGGGCTTTGCCGTTTCTGGGCCTGGCCGCCGCTGCGGGTGGCCTGCGGGAACAAATCCGGGTTTGGCGCATTGAGGTAGGGAGAGCTCTCCCTTTGCCCAGCCGGAATTTGATGCCATGACAACCGACAGCTTTTTCAACGACGCCCGCCGCAAGCGCCTGCAGGATGTGGACCCTTCGGATTTTTCCTGGGCAGTCCCGATCATGCGGACCGGGTATGCCGGCCGGGCCCTGGTCTATTTGGCCATTGCCGGTGTGTCGCTGTGGTCGATCTGGCAGGGCGGCGAGGCCAAGGGCACGGCCGCGGCGCTGGAATGGCTGCAAGGCGGCTGGGGCACGGCGGTCATCATCCTCATCACGATCGGGCTGTTTGCCTATGCGGTCTGGCGCATGGTGGACAGCTTCTGGGATTTGGAGGCCTATGGCAGCGGCGCGAAGGGGCTGATCGCGCGCGCCGGGATGATCGTGACCGGACTGATCCACCTGGGCCTTGGCATTCTGGCGCTGTCGGTGCTGACCGGATCCGGCGAGGCGTCCGAGGGCGGCGGCGGCCTGAGCGGCTATTTCAACAGCGCTGCAGGGCAGACTGCGCTGGCCGTGGCGGGACTCCTGACCATTGGGGCCGGCGGCTATTACATCCGCAAGGCATGGCGGGAAAGCTACCGCGACCACCTGCGCGCCAACCCGGCAACCCTTCACATGAATACAGCACTGAAGGCTGGTGTGGCTGCGAACGGGGTGGTCATAGCCATCATCGGCTTGCTGATTCTGCAGGCGGCGCTCTCCGCCTCAAGTGCGCCTGCGGGCGGCATCGGCAGTGCATTCGATTGGCTGCATGACAAGGTATACGGCCGAATTCTGGTGACGGCCCTCTGCGTTGGCCTGCTGGGGTTCGCCCTGTTCTGCCTCGTCAACGCGCTGTACCGGATCGTGCCTAAAGCCTCGGACAGCACAATCGAAACCCTGCGCGCGGCGCTGGAGAAGAGCTGAGACCTGCCCCCTAACCCGCCAGCAGCCGCAGCCCCTGAGTGACATCGGAACGCACTGCCAGCCGCAGGCCCGGCTCATCCCCCGCCTTAAGAGCGGCAATGATCAGCCGGTGGTTTTGCGGCGGGTCGGTGCGGCGCAGCCGACCGTAAAGCGCCCGCATGGTGGGGCCAAGCTGCAGCCAGACGGTTTCAGCCATTGCCAGCATCGCCGGCGCTTGGGCGCGCAGGTAGAGGGTGCGGTGAAACTCCAGATTGGTGCGGATGTAGCCGACCGCATCGCGTTTGGAGACCATTTCTGCCACCGTCGTGTTGATCATCTGCAGCCGGTCGATCAGCGCGATATGCGCCCGCGGCAGGGCGCGGCTGGCCAGTTCCACCTCCAGAAGCGCGCGCAGGGCGGCCAGTTCCTCGATCCGTTCATTCGACAGCTCCGGCGTCGACACCCGTCCCGAGGAGGACAGGAACAGCGCGCCTTCGGCGGCCAGCCGCCGCACCGCTTCGCGGGCGGGGGTCATCGAGACGTCAAATTCGCGGCCGATGCCGCGCAGGGTGAGTGCGGCGCCGGGCGTGATCTCGCCATGCATGATGCGGGTGCGCAAGGCGCGGTAGACGCGGTCATGGGCCGGGGCGGAGGCTGTGGCGGCGTCCTGGGAAGAGCGGGCGGTCAGGTTCATGCGCTCATGTGATCACAAAACACGCCCCGGTCAAGCGGGCAGATCCGCACGCGGGCCGGCGGCGGCCAGCCGCGGAACCGGTCAAGGGCGGCCGGACAGCCCGGCCAGGCTGAGACCGGTGCGCAGCCGCCGCAGCGGCGCCTGAGCGGAATACGGAAAGCCGGCCGCTGCCTGATCCACCGTCAGCGGCGCGCCTGAGAGTTTGCCGCAGGCCGCTGCCGCCTCCTCAAAGCTGCCGAGGGCAGCAAGGCTGGCGCAGTGCAGAACCAGTGCGTGCTGGGCCCCGGGTTCCAGCGCCAGGGCCTCGGCGGCGGCGGCGGCAGCCTCAGCCTCCTGCCCGGCGGCGAGGCGGATGGCGGACTGCACCGTCAGAACGACCGGCTGCGGCACCGGGTTGAGGCGTCGCACCTGGTCCAGGACCTTTTGCGCCGCACCGCCCTGCCCCGCCAGATGCAGCAGCCAGGCGCGGGTCAGCTGGCCCGAGGCATCATTGGGAAAGTCTTCGGCCAGGGTTTCAGCGTGCTGCAGCGCTTCAGCGGATTGACCGGCAAACTGCGCCGCCAGCGCCCGCAGGCCCAGCACCTCGGCCTGCGGCGGCAGACCCGCGGTCATCCGCGCAGCCTCAGCGGCGCGCTGCGGCAGGCTGGCCACCGGGCCGGTCAGAGGATCCAGATGCCACATAGCGGCAAGCGCCTGTGCCTCCGGCCAGTCCGGTGCCATTTGCAGTGCCCGCTGCAAGGACTGCTTCGCGCCGCTGCTGTCGCCCTGCTGCATCAAGAGACGCGCGGTGAACAGCTTCTGAACAGCAGCGCCGCCGATCTCAGAACGTTCGAAATCAGGCAGCGGTTTGCCGAAATAGCGGACGATGCTGGCCGCCAGCTCCGGTGCGAGGGTGGAGACCGCCGGCTGAGGCTGGGGCGGAAGGATGCTGAGAGGCTCTGCCCCGGCGCCAGCCTGTAGAATTTCCAGAGACACCCCGTCCTGCAGCGCCCCCGGCAGATGACCCGTGACCACAAAATCCGCCTCCAGCAGCGCGGCTGCTTCGGCGGGCAGCAGGCCCTCGGCTGCGCGGGCGCTGGCGGGAGCGATGATGCGAATCCCTTCGGCCGGTGCCAGGCTGCGGATCACCTCCTCCGACAGCATTTGGGCAAAAGCGGGCTGCAGATTTTCGGAGGTGAAGGGCAGCACGGCGATGACCGGGCGGCCCTCGAACGAGGCCGCGGCGGGCTTGCCCGGTGCCGCCGTGGCAACGCTGTTCTGCCGGGCCGTCTGTTGCCAGCCCCAGAGGCCCGCCGCGGCGGCTGCGGCCCCAAGCACCCCGGCCAGAAGCAGCACCGCAGGCCGCAGGCCCTGGCGCGGTTTGGCCCGTTCAGGCTTGGGCGGCGGGGGGCTGCGGCGCAGGCTGGGCAGCGACGTCAGTTCCTGGCCCAGAACATAGACATGCACCGGTTCGGGAATGTTCTTGACCTCATGCAGGCCCAGATCCTCGAACGCATAGGGGATACGGCCCTGCACCTGCCCGTAGGCGGCAGCCGACAGCGCCACTCCGCCCAGCGGCGCCAGCGCTTCCAGCCGGGCGGCGATATTCACGTCGTCACCGTAGACATCGCCCCGGGCAATCATCACCTCCCCCAGGGTGATGCCGATCCGAAGCTGCAGATGCCGGTTGCGGGCGGCACCTGCCTGCACCTCCGCCGCGGCCTGAACCGCTGAAATCACGCTGGGAAAGATGGCGAGAACCCCGTCGCCCATAAGCTTGACGATGCGGCCCTCGTGGTTGCGGATCGCGGGTGCGATGAGGCTTTGCTGCTGCGCCAGAACCTGATTGAGCGTGCCGGCTTCGTCCTCGGCCATCAGGCGGCTGAATCCAGAGACATCCAGCACGAAGATGGCAGCAAGGCGTCTTTGCGGTTTGTCTGGCACGGGCTGGCCTCTGGAACCGGGGCAACTGGAAACGGAAACGGAAACGTGACGCGAGCTTAGCCCGCGCAGCCCGGCCCGCAAAGCACTGAGTTTATTCGTCGAACCGGTAGCGGTGCAGGCTGGCGCCGTTTTCCCGCAGCCAGGCGCGGGGGGCCTGCCAGCGGCCGTGGATACGTTCCACCGTGTCCCAGAAGGCCTGCGAGTGGTTCATTTCCTGAAGATGCGCGACCTCGTGGGCAGCCACATAGCGCAGCACCGCAGGCGGCGCCAGGATCAGCCGCCAGGAATACATCAGCCCGCCGTCCGCGGTGCAGGAGCCCCAGCGTGAGCGGGTGTCGCGCAAGGTCAGGCGGCTGTAGCCCTTGCCGAGCCGGTCGGCATAGTAGTCTGACGCCTCGGCCAGCCGGTTGCGTGCCAGCTCCTTCAGGTAGCGCTGCAGCGGCCGTGCCGGGTTGTTCCCCGGCACCGCGATCCGGCCCGCCTCCAGCTGGATCCTGCGCCCTTGGGCGCGCTCGACCACGCGGTTCTGGCCGTCAATCGGCAGCACTGTTCCAAACCCCGCCTGCACTGCTTCGGGGTGCTTTTGCAGATGGCCGCGGATCCAGTCCGCCTTTTCCTCGGCAAAGGCCAGCGCGGTGTCCTCCGGCAGGCTTTTGGGCAGGGTCAGCGTCACCCGCCCATCGAGCGAGGAGATCCGCAGGCTGATCCGCCGCGCCCGGGCTGACCGGCGCAAGGTCAGCGGCACCGGCGGATCTCCGGGCAGATGATAGTCGGCCATGCGCGCCCCCTTCCAGGCAAAGGCTTTGACAGTGCCCCCCTCATATGGCAAGGCACCGGAATCGTCGATACGACTCACCAGTAAATCAAGGGGATCCACATGCCCAAGGAAGAATGGGGTGTAAAGCGCGTCTGCCCTACCACTGGAAAGCGCTTTTATGACCTGAACAAGAACCCGATCGTCAGCCCCTATACCGGCGAGGTTGTCGAGCTGGACACCGGCAAGACCCGGATGATCGAGGCGGATGCCGAAGACGCGGCCACCCTGAAGGCCAAAGAGAACATGGACGCGGATGACGTGGTCCTGGATGATGACGACGACGTCGATGTCGATCTGGGCGATGATGTCCTGGATGATGACGACGATGACGACAACGTCTCGCTGGACGACATCGCCGACATGTCGTCGCCTGAGGACGATTCCTGAGGCCATTCAAGCTGTTCGGGGAAGCGCATGGCCTTCCCCGGACCGCGCTCCGGCCTGGCCCGGAAAAAATTTGGACCCCGGCGCATTTTCCGCTTGCAGCCCGCGCCGCCGTCCCGTAAACGACGCTCACACCGCAAGACGGGCCGCACCGGCGACGGAACGGACACTGAAAAGCGGACAGGTTTGGGGCCTTAGCTCAGTTGGGAGAGCGCTTGCATGGCATGCAAGAGGTCAGGGGTTCGACTCCCCTAGGCTCCACCAAATCTTCAAAAAATCTCCGATAACGATACGCTGATTAAGTGCTGCGCCCACATGTGCAACCGGCAGCACTGCCATCTCACGAGCCGCATATCTGCGGAACAAAGCGGGCTTTGGCAACGAAGCAGAACTGCCAGCCTGGCGGGAGAGGCAGTTTCATTATGGCTGCGTCCAGTGCGCCTCATCTTGTGCCAGAACGACGGCAACGGGCAGCTGACCGCACCATGCAGGAATTCCCAATCATGCAGCGGTTCTTGCGCGGTTGTTGTACCGGATTGCAGGCCGACCTACCATGAAACCGCGAATTGCTTACCGTAGCCAATTTTCGGGAATGGGAACGCTTCATGATTGCTTACGTCACCGTCGGTGCTGATGACATCGCTCGCGCAAAACGGTTTTACTCGGCATTCCTGCCAGCCCTTGATTACGAGCTGACGGAGAGCTCTGAGGGACTAAGCTACGTGCTGCCGGAGCAGCCGGGTCAGCTTGCCGCCCTACCGGATCTCTACGTCAAACCGCCTTTCGATGGACGCCCCGCCTCGTCCGGGAACGGTGTTATGATCGCATTTAAGGCGGGCAGTCAAAAGCAGGTGCGCGAGCTTCACACCGCAGCGCTTGCCGCTGGCGGCTTTGACGAGGGGCAGCCGGGTTTTCGTGACACGTACAGCCCGCAGTTTTACGTCGGCTACCTTCGCGACCCTCAAGGCAATAAAATCGCATTGTTCTCCAACGATCCGAGCGAACCTGCACGCGGCGAATGACGCAGGTTCTGCAGATGCCAACGGCGAAGTGTTAGCAGGTTAGGCCCAAAGCGGTTGCGTAGTATTTTTGAGCTTCCGTTGCGGAAACAACACCCGCCGTTACAAAGGACCGGTTGACAAAGCCCGGCCCGGGTATTCGCTGCTGCGGCAGGATGCTCCTGCAGAGCGGTTTTGCGGATCTGGCGCCGGCAACCGCCGGCGCACTTGAATTCCCGCTCCGCAGGCTCACGTAAAGCTCACAAACCGTGACGCGACAAATGGTTGCCTGCCACCCCCGGACCTTTAAGGTAGAGTTCGTCAGCCCCCTGCGGAGATCCTCGCATGAAAGATCAAGCCCCCGCGCCGGACCTCAGTCCGGCAACCGCGCAGCCAGACCTTCCCGCCAAGCCGCCCGGGCTGCATGAGCGGGCGCTGCATCTGATGGCCCGGCTCCTGCCGCTGTCCTTTTTCCGCCGACCGCCCAAGATCATCATCATCGACGCGACCAACAGCTGCAACCTGCGCTGCCCGGTCTGCCCCGTCACCTTTGCGATGAGCCGCAAGCGCGGCATGATGAAGCCCCATGTGTTCCGCAAGATCATCGACGACTTCAAGGACCAGCCGGAAAAGCCCGCGATCTACTTCAGCTTCTCCGGAGAACCGACGCTGCACAAGGATCTGCCGGATTTCATCGCCTATGCCCATGAACACGGCCACGACACCTATCTGTCGACCAACGCCACCCGCCTGACGCCGGACATGAGCGAGCGGCTGATCCGTTCGGGCCTGGCACGTGTGAACCTGTGCATGGACGGGTTCTCCAAGGAGGCGCAGGAGGTCTACCGGGTCAATTCCGACTTCGATAACGTCAAGGCGAGCATCGAGGAATTCCTCAGGATCAAGAAAGACCTGGGCATGAAGACCCCGGTCACCGTGCTGCAGACGCTGCTGACCAGTTATTCCGAACCGCAGATGGATGAGATGGAGGCCTGGGCGCGCGAGGCGGGCTTTGACCGGGTGCGGTTCAAGACCTTCTCGATCGGCTCCTATACCTCGGCCGACCAGAAGCGCGAGTTCGCCCATTTCCTGCCGCGCCAGAAGGAACTGCGCCGCCACCCGCGCCACACCAGCCACGCGCTGTGCACGGTGCCGCTGTTCCAGTCGGTGGTGTTCTGGAACGGCGATCTGGGGCTGTGCTGCATCGACTACGATCAGGTGATCCAGCTGCCCAATGTGGAGCGGGACGGCTTCCTGGCCGCCTACCGCTCCGACGAGGCCGCGCGCGCCCGCAAGCGCGGCTTCCTCAAGCAATTCGGCATCTGCAAGACCTGCTCTTTCTCCAATGCCGAGAACATGGGCATCCGCCGCGACCTCAAGAAATAGCCCCTGCGGCTTTCATCTTTCCCAAAATACTCTGGGGGTGAAGGCCGCAAGGCCGAGGGGGCAAAGCCCCCTCTCCTTTACCGCTGCAGCAGGATCGGAAACCAGTCTTCGCGCAAGCGCTGGCCGGGCTGCATATCGTGGCCCGGGAACGGCGGCGAGGTACGGCCCGGACGTTCGACATAGCGGGCATCATCGCCCACCAGCCGCAGCGAAAAGGCGCGGCGGCGCGAGGTGGAGGTGTTGCCGCGGGCGCCGTGCAGGATCTTGTAGTTGAAGGCCACCGCATCACCCGGCTGCATCGGGTACTCCAGCACAGTCATCCCTTCGGCATCCGGGTCCGGGACCGGCATGTACCGCCCCTCGTCCGGGAAGAAATCCTCCTCGGACACCCAGCGCGTCGGCAGCACTTCCTTCTCCCATTTGTGCGAGCCGGCCACGCAGCGCAGGGTGGCCTCCTTCACCTCGTCCAGCGGCGACCAGAAACTGATGGTCTGCCCGCCCTCTACGAAGTAATATGGGCCGTCCTGGTGCCACGGGGTCGCCATCGAGGTGCCGGGCTCTTTAACCAGCACATGGTCATGGAACATTTGAACTGACCGGGATTTCATCAGGTCGGCTGCGACTTCGGCCACAGGGGACTCTTCGATCGCCTGCTGGAATTCGGGAATGCGGGTCCAGTTGCAGTAGTCGTCAAAGAATCGCCCGGTCTGCCCTGCCTTTTCATTGTTTGAGGCATAGGGCCCGGGATTTTCCAGGTTGGCGGCGACGCCTGCGCGCAGCAGCTCGACCTGGTCTGCGAACAGACCGCGGATCAGGACCACACCGTCACGCTGGTACTGCTCGACGTGTTCCGGGGTAATAAGGGGGTGGACCATTGCTGCCTCCGCTGCTGAATGATGCAAATCCGATGCGTCATTCCTGCCGCGGCAGATATATAGTTTCAAATCGTATCTTTCTAAGCTACCCATCACTTCATGTTATATCTCACCTTGCGCCACTACGAATATGTCTGCGCCGTGGCCCGCCACGGCAGCCTGTCGGCAGCGGCGGACGCCGTGCATGTGAGCCAGCCGGCGCTCTCCGCCGCGCTCAGCCGGATTGAGGAGCATCTGGGCCACGCGCTGTTCCTGCGCAGGCGCGGCACGGCGCTGGCGCTGACGCCGCAGGGGCGGCGGTTTGCCGAACAGGCACAGGCGCTGCTGGATCAGGCGGCGCGGCTGGAGAACCCCGAAAACGCTGGCGCCGTGCAAAAGCTGACGCTGGTTTGCTTCTCCGACCTGGCCCCGTTTCTGCTGGCCCCGGCCCTGAAGGCCCTGCGCCAAGCCTTGCCGGATGTGGAAGTCAGCCACCGCGCCTGCGGGTTTGAGCCGCTGATTTCCGCGCTGAGCACAGGCGGGGCGGATCTGGCCATCACCTATGACTTGGGGCTGGATGCGGCGTTCAGCCGGGCGGAGCTGGACAGAATCGCCCCGCACGCGCTGGTGCCGCCTGAACACTCCCTGGCCGGGTTCCGCGGTATCTCTCTGGCAGAACTGGCGCAGCACCCGCTGGTACTGTCGCAGGAAGGGCTGTCGGTGCAGCACATGCTGGGTCTGTTCAAAACACAGGGGCTGGTGCCGCGGATTGCACACAGGGCGGGTTCCTTGGAGCTGCTTCGCAGTCTGGCGGCCAATGGCGAGGGGGTGGGCATCAGCTACAGCCAGCCGCCTGGCGGGATCAGCTATGACGGCAAAGCTCTATGCGCGGTGCCGGTCACCGACACGGAGGCGCAGGAGCCGGTGATTCTGGCAGCCCACACAGAAATGCCGGAGGCGTCCCCGGCATTCAAAGCGCATCAAATTCTCCGAGAGACGCTGAGCGCCCGCCGGTCAGACCTTGCGCAGGCGGATCACCACATCGACTGAGGCGATTTCCATCCCCTCGGGCGCTTCCGGCAGCTTGTGAATCACCAGATCCTGCGAGGGCGCGTCGCTGACCCTGCCCTCGTCCTCCCAGAAGAAGTGGGGGTGGTCGTGGGTGTTGGTGTCGAAATAACTCTTGGAGCCGTCGAGCGGGATTTCCTGCAGCACCCCCGCATCGCAGAACGCGCGCAGGGTGTTGTAGACGGTGGCCAGCGACACTGCGGCCCCTTTTTTCTTGGCCGACTCGAACAGGCTTTCGGCGGTGATATGGCGGTGCTTGCCGTCGCCCACCAGCAATTCGGCGAGCGCCACCCGCTGCCGGGTGGGTCTCAGCCCGGCCTCTGTCAGCCAGCGTGTGGCCACTTCTTCGCTGTTTGGCGTCATGAGCAGGTCCTGCATCGCGTTGCTGACCGTATATATAGGAGCAACACCCAAGGTTTTTCAAATGAAATTCATTCGCAGCTGAACTCCCCTTTCCGGTGCGCCTGTGGCACATTCAACGCAGGAAGTGACGCGGGGTCCCCTTGCAGGACCCTTTGGCCCGATGCTACAGAGCGCCAGATATATAGACCCGAACCCCAGGCAGGAGATGCGCCCGAATGGCCGATTACCCCAGCAGCTTTGACAAGGACGATTTGCTGAAATGCGCGCGGGGCGAGCTGTTTGGGCCGGGCAACGCCCAGCTGCCGGCGCCGCCGATGCTGATGATGGACCGTATCACCGAGATCTCCGGTGACGGCGGCGAGCATGGCAAGGGCCATGTGATTGCAGAATTCGACATCACCCCGGACCTGTGGTTCTTTGACTGCCATTTCCCGGGCAACCCGATCATGCCCGGCTGCCTGGGCCTGGACGGCCTGTGGCAGCTGACCGGCTTCAACCTGGGCTGGCGCGGCTGGAAGGGCCGCGGCTATGCGCTGGGTGTGGGTGAGGTGAAGCTCACCGGCATGGTGCGCCCGGACCGCAAGATGCTGACCTACCGCGTCAACTTCACCAAGGCGGTGCAGACCCGCCGCCTGACCATGGGCGTCGCCGACGGCATCGTCGAGGCTGACGGGGACGTGATCTATCAGGTCAAGGATATGAAAGTGGCCCTGTCCGAAAGCTGATACGCTTTCCGGCAAGACAAAAGTCACAGAAACAGGAGTACGCACATGCGCCGCGTCGTCGTCACCGGTCTGGGGATTGTCTCCTCCATCGGGAACAATGCCGAAGAAGTCACCGCCTCGCTGAAAGCCGGTAAATCCGGCATCGTCGCCAGCCCGGAAATGGCCGAGCACGGTTTCCGCAGCCAGGTGGCCGGCACCCTGAAAATCGATGTGGCCGAGCATGTGGACAAACGCACCCTGCGCTTCATGGGTCCGGGTGCGGCCTATGCCCATATCGCCATGAGCCAGGCAATTGCCGATGCCGGATTGTCTGAAGATCACGTGGTGAACGAGCGTACCGGCCTGGTGGCCGGTTCCGGCGGCCCGTCGACTTCGGCCATGCTGACGGCGCATCAAACGGTGCTGAAAACCGGCGCCACCAAACGCATCGGCCCGTTTGCAGTGCCGAAATGCATGTCCTCGACGATCTCGGCCAACCTGGCGACCGCGTTCAAGATCAAAGGCATCAACTACTCGATCACCTCGGCCTGCTCCACTTCGCTGCACTGCATCGGCAACGCGGCTGAGCAGATCATGATGGGCAAGCAGGACGTGATGTTTGCCGGCGGCGGCGAAGAGCTGGACTGGACCCTCAGCTGCCTGTTCGACGCCATGGGCGCGATGTCCTCCAAAAAGAACGACGAGCCGGAGAAAGCCTCCCGCGCCTTCGACCAGGACCGCGACGGTTTCGTGATCTCCGGCGGCGGCGGCATCGTGGTGCTGGAAGAGCTGGAGCACGCCAAGGCCCGCGGCGCAAAAATCTATGCCGAGGTGACCGGCTTTGCCGCCACCTCCGACGGCCACGACATGGTGGCGCCGTCCGGTGAAGGCGGCGAGCGGGCGATGCGGCTGGCGCTGGCCACCCTGCCCGAAGGCCGCAAGGTCGGCTACATCAACGCGCATGGCACCTCGACTCCGGTTGGCGATGTCGGCGAGGTCGAAGCCGCCCGCCGGGTGTTCGGCGAGGGCAGCGTGCCGCCGATCTCCTCGACCAAGTCGATGACCGGCCACGCCCAGGGCGCTGCCGGCGCGCTGGAGGCGATCTTCTGCCTCCTCATGCTGGACAATGATTTCATCACCCCGTCGATCAACGTCGACACCCTCGCCGAAGGCATTCTGCCGGGTGAGATTGCCACTGATCTGGTGGAAAACGCCGGGCTCGACTCGGTGATGACCAACAGCTTCGGCTTTGGCGGCACCAATGGCTCGATGGTTCTGAGCAAGTACAAGGGATAAATGGCGATGACGGGACTTTTGACCGGCAAGCGCGGCCTGATCATGGGTGTTGCCAATGACCGCTCCATCGCCTGGGGCATCGCCAAGGCCATGGCGGATGCTGGGGCCGAGCTGGCCTTTACCTATCAGGGCGAAGCCTTTGGCAAGCGGCTGGAGCCGCTGGCCCAGAGCGTCGGCTCGGATTTCATGGTCGATGTGGACGTGACCGATGATGCCTCGCTGGATGCGGCGTTCGAACAGTTGGCAGGTCGCTGGCCCACGATCGACTTTGTGGTCCACGCGATTGCCTATTCCGACAAGTCGGAGCTCACCGGGCGGTTCTTGAACACCACCCGCGCCAACTTCAAGAACTCTATGGATATTTCCGCCTATTCCTTCATCGAGGTGGCGCGCCGTGCCTACCCGCTGATGAAGGAGGGTGGCGGCACCCTCTTGACCCTGACTTATCAGGGGTCGAACCGGGTGGTGCCGAACTACAACGTGATGGGCGTGGCCAAGGCGGCGCTGGAATCGGCGACCCGCTATCTGGCCAACGATCTGGGCCCGGAGGGCATACGGGTGAACGCGATCTCGCCCGGGCCGATGAAGACCCTGGCCGGGGCGGCCATCGGCGGCGCGCGCAAGACCTTCAAGCACACGGCTCAGAACGCGCCCTTGCGCGACAACGCGACGCTGGAGGCCGTGGGCGGCACCGCAGTCTACCTGGCGTCGGACGCAGGCGCCTGCACCACGGGTGAGGTCATCCGGGTCGATGGCGGTTTCCACGTGCTGGGGATGCCGCAGCAGGATCACCTGTAAGCAGGCTCAGACAGCCATGATAATAAAGGCGCCCCCAGGGCGCCTTTTTCTTTGAGCCGCAGGGCCGCGCGGGCCTGAAGTGCTCAGCTTCGGGGCTGCGGTGCACTCCCGCCCGTCGCCGGGCTTCTGGCGAAGCCCGCTCTCGTTGGGCGTGGCAGCCGGGGGACCTGCGGGCGCGGGAGAACCTCCCTGCCCTGCAGGCGCAGCATCAGTTGATGGACACCAGTTCGATGTCGAAAACCAGATCCTTGCCCGCCAGGAAATGGTTGGCATCCAGCGTCACGGTCTCTTCGGTCACCTCAACCACAGTGACCGGCAGCACATGGCCTTCGGGGCTTTGCATTTGCAGCTGCGTGCCCAGGTCCAGCGGGATATCGGCAGGAATGCCTTCGCGCGGGATTTGCTGGCGCGCCTCGGGATTGATCGGGCCGTAACCATCGGCACAGGCGATTTCCAGCGTCTTCTTGCCGCCGGGTTCCATGCCTTCCAGACCGGCATCCATTCCGGCAATCACCTGGCCTGCGCCGACGGTGAACTCCAGCGGGTCGCGTCCTTCGGAACTGTCGAAAACGGTACCATCCGTCAGCTTGCCTGTATAATGGATGCGCACGGTGTCGCCGTTCTTTACCCCGGTCATGAGACCTCCAATCGGTTGCGGGTTCCTAAAGGGGCGCAGCCTAGCGCCCGCAGACGCGATGTAAACCCGTATGGGTACAATTTCCGGCTTTGCCACCCCGCCGCCTTCGTGCAAGTCTCGCCGCGAGGGAGGGAACCATGCCGATCACCACCTGTATCTTCGACGCCTACGGAACCCTGTTCGATGTGGCAGCCGCCGCCCGCCAGGCCGCCGGCGAGCCGCAGTTTCTGCATCTGCAGGACACCTGGGCAGAGCTGGCCAGCCACTGGCGTCTGAAACAGCTGCAATACACCTGGCTGCGCGCCATCACCGGGGCCCATGCGGATTTCTGGGATGTGACCCAGGACGGGCTCGACTGGGCGATGGAAGCCGCGGGGCTCGGCGGGGACGCCGCCCTGCGCCAGCGCCTGCTGGATCTCTACTGGGAACTGCAGGCCTACCCGGAGGTGACTGCGATGCTGAAGACGCTGAAAGATGCTGGAATGAACACCGCGATCCTGTCGAACGGCTCGCCTGCGATGCTGGACGGTGCGGTGCAGTCGGCGGGCTTGGGAGATGTACTGGATGATGTGCTGTCGGTGGAAAGCGTCGGCGTCTTCAAACCTGACAGCCGCGTGTACGATCTGGTCGGCAAGCGCTTTGGCTGCGCCAAGGACGAAGTGCTGTTTGTCTCCTCCAACGGCTGGGATGCGGCGGGGGCTGCAGGCTACGGTTTTATTACCGCCTGGGTGAACCGGGCGGCAGAGCCGGTGGACCGGCTGCCCTGGAAGCCCGCCCATATCCTGCCGGATCTGACCATCATTCCAGACCTTGCCAGGAGTTAGACGCAGCAATGGCGTTCTTTGAAACCACAGACGGGCTGCGGCTGTATTACACCGATAGCGGCGCGGGCTTGCCGCTTCTTTGCCTCGCGGGCCTCACCCGCGACAGCCGGGACTTCCGCTATTTCGCCCCTCATGCCGGGCAATACCGGATGATCACTCTGGACGCGCGTGGCCGGGGGCAGTCGGCGCGTGACCCTGAGTTCGCAAACTACAACGTGCTGCGCGAGGCGCAGGATGTGCTGGAGCTGCTGGATCATCTGGGACTGGAGCGCGCCGCGATCCTGGGCACATCGCGCGGCGGATTGGTGGCGATGACGCTGGCCGCAATGGCCAAGGACCGGCTGGCGGCGGTGATCCTGAATGATGTGGGCCCGGAAATTCCTCCGGGCGGCATTGCCCGGATCATGGAATATGTGGGCCGCCGCCCGGCCGCCAAAACCCATGCACAAGCCGCGCAAACGCTGGCGGCGCTGATGGCGCCGGCCTTCCCGGATGTGCCCGCGGCGCGCTGGCGCGAGGAAGCGGAAGCGTTTTATGACCAGGGTCCGGAGGGGCTTAGCCTACGCTATGACGCTCGCCTGCGCGACGCGCTTCTGGCGCAGGCCGAAGCAGGCCCGGACCCGGACCTGTGGCCGCTGTTCCTGGCGCTGGAAGGGCTGCCCAGTGGCGTGATCCGCGGCGCGAACTCGGACATTCTGAGCGCGGAAACCTTCGCAGAGATGCAGCGCCGCCTGCCCGGCCTGCACACGGCGGAAATTGCCAACCGCGGCCATGTGCCGTTTCTGGACGAACCCGAAGCGCTCGCCCTCATCCATTCAGTTCTGGACAACGTCAAATGACCTCTATTGCTATGATCGACGCCGCGGCGGAGCGGCTGAAGGGCCATGCCCGCGTCACCCCGCTCCTGTCCTCGCCGTTTCTGGACGAGATTGCCGGGCGCCGTGTGCTGGTGAAGGCGGAGTGCCTGCAGCATACCGGATCGTTCAAGTTCCGCGGCGGCTGGTCGGCGGTCTCGGCCTTGACGGAAGAGACGAGAAAGCGCGGTGTCATCGCCTATTCCAGCGGCAACCATGCGCAAGGCGTAGCAGCGGCAGCCAAGGCGCATAGCGTGCCTGCGGTGATCGTGATGCCCGCGGATGCGCCCAGGCTGAAGATCCAGAATACCCGTGACCTGGGTGCGGAGGTGGTGCTGTATGACCGCGCGGGCGGTGAGAGCCGCGAGGCGGTGGGCGCGCAATACGCAGAAGCGCGCGGACTGACGCTGATCAAGCCCTATGATGAGCCGCAGGTGATTGCGGGACAAGGCACGACGGGGCTGGAGATCGCGGAACAGGCCCCCGCCGAAGGCGTCACGCATGCGGATGTGCTGGTCAACTGCGGCGGCGGCGGGCTGTCCTCGGGCATTGCGCTGGCGCTGGAGGCCCGCGCGCCGGGCCTGCGGGTGCGGCCGGTGGAGCCCGAGGGGTTCGACGATGTGACCCGGTCGCTGGCGGCGGGCGAAATCCACGCCAACCCCAGCCAGTCCGGCTCGATCTGCGATGCGATCCTGACACCGCAACCGGGCGAGATAACCTTCCCGATTCTCAGCCGCTTGAGCGGGCCGGGGCTGGTGATCACCGAGGAGGAGGCGATGCGGGCGATGGCGCTGACCTTTCTGCGGCTGAAGATCGTGCTGGAACCCGGCGGCGCGGCATCGCTGGCCGCCGCGCTGTTCCATCCGGACCGGATCACTGGCGGGGCAGTGATCGCGGTTGCGACCGGCGGCAATGTGGATGCAGAGCTGTTCCGGGAGGCGCTCTCGCGCTATGCTTGACCCCTGGCCGCGCGTTTCATGGCGCGGCAGTCAGGGGGGCATTCATGACACGCTTCACCATCGCCTCGTTCAACGTCAAGAATCTGATCGGACCGGAGCGGGAGTACTACCGCTTTCAAAGCTACACGCCGGAGGAATACGCCTGGAAAGCGGACTGGATGGCGGACCAGCTCTTGACGCTGAACGCCGATATCGTGGGGTTTCAGGAGATCTTTGAAGAAGCGCCGCTGCGCCAGGTGATCACCGAGACCGACCGGCGCGGGGCGGAGGCCAACGCCGCCAGCATCCCCGACCCCTCGGAGCGCTATCACCGCAAGGCGATTTTCCAGAAGCTGGCCTATGCCTCCTATGCGGAAGCCGAGCTGGCTTTTGCCCCCAACGCCAACGACACTGGCGAACCGGGCAAGCGGCGGCCCGGGCTGGCGGTGCTGTCGCGCTTCGGTTTTGCGGAAGAGCCGGAGGTGATCCAGGATCTGGAGCAGCCGCTGGACATCCCGATGGCCTGCCTGGGCGAGGAAGAAGACGCCGGTTTCTACACCCTGCGCCGCCTGTCGCGCCCGATCCTCAAGGTTCGGGTGCCGGCCGGGGATCAGGTGATTAGCGTGTTCAACTGCCACCTGAAATCGAAACTTGGCGAATACATCAAGCCGCAGGGCGCGCCCTACCCGCCCGAAACCGTCCTGACCGCCTATGATGCGGCGGGCCGGGCGATGGGATCGCTAAGGGCGGCGCTCAGGCGGATGGGCGAGGCCTGGGTGCTGCGCCGCGCGGTGCTGGACGAGCTGGACCGCGGACGCCCGGTGATGGTGCTGGGGGATTTCAACGACGGCGAGCATGCGGTCAGCAGCGAAATCATCTCCGGAGAGGTTCCGTTCAAGAACTACACCTGGATGCTGCGCCATGACGCCAAGCACCCCGGCGACCGCTACAGCGAAGAAGAGGACGCGCTTATCCGCGAGGCCATCGACCGGGTGCGGCTGCGCTCGGCCGAGAAGATGTTCTTGAAGAAATCCCTGCGCGACGTGGTTTTCACAACCGCCTTTGGCGGCGTGCATGAAAGCGTCGACCAGATTTACATGTCGCGCCATTTCGATCCGGACTGGCCCGGTGCCATAGGGGAAATGCAGTATTACAGCGTTTTCAACGATCATCTGACCGACGGCAGCCACCCGGAGGCGCCATATAACAAGCTGGCCTCCGACCACGGGCAAATCATGGCCCACATGGAGCTGCGCGGCTGAGGCAAACCGGAAAAGTGCAATTGTTCCGGCTAATTTTCTTTCTCAAGAAAATTCCGCCGCCTGCGGCAGGCGGCTGGTTTACCTCTCTGCCCGGGCGCAGGTAGAGTGCGGCGGAACAGCAAAGAGGCGCTCCATGCAGATTGCAGACCTGGGCGATGTCCAGCTTCATTACCGCGTTGACGGGGACCCGGACGGCGCCCCAATCGTTTTTGCCAACTCGCTTGGCACCGACCTCAGGGTCTGGGACGCGGTGGTCGGCCGGCTGCCTGCGGGCCTGCGCATCATCCGCTATGACAAGCGCGGGCACGGGCTGTCCTCCTGCCCGCCCGCGCCCTATTCCATGGGGGCGCTGGTGCGCGACGCGGAGAGGCTGCTGGATCACCTGCAGGTGCGGGACTGCATGTTCGTGGGGCTGTCGATCGGCGGCATGATCGCGCAAGGGCTGGCGGTGAAGCGGCTGGATCAGATCCGGGCGCTGGTGCTGTCGAACACCGCCGCCAAGATCGGCACCGCAGAGATGTGGAAAGAGCGGGTGCAGACAGTGCAGTCCGGTGGCATCGAAGCGCTGGCCGACGCGGTGATGGAGCGCTGGTTTGCCCGCGGCTTCCGCGCCACGCCGGAGCTGCAGCTGTGGCGCAACATGCTGGTGCAGCAATCCCGCGACGGCTATGCCGGCTGCTGCGCGGCGATTGCGGGCACTGATTTCTATACCCCCACCAGCGGCTTGCGGCTGCCCTGCCTTGGCATTGTCGGATCTGAGGACGGCTCCACCCCGCCCGATCTGGTGCGCGAGACGGTGGACCTGATCCCCGGCAGCCAGTTCCACCTGATCCGGCGCGCAGGCCACATTCCTTGCGTCGAGCAGCCTGACGAATACGCGGCGCGGCTAACCGCCTTCCTGAGGGAGACCGGGCACATTGGCTGACATTCTCCTGGTTCACGGCTCCTGCCACGGCGCCTGGTGCTGGCGCGATGTTGTTCCGGCGCTGGAGGCGCGCGGCCACACCGCCCGCACAATCACTTTGCCCGGCCACGGCGATGGCCGCGATCCGGCAGGGATCACACTGGCAGAGACCGCTGAAGCGGTGCTGGCGGCCTCGCCCCCGGACACCATCGTGCTGGGGCATTCCTGGGGCGGATTTCCCATATCCGCCGCAGCAGAGGCCGGGCCAGATAACCTGCGCGGGCTGATCTACCTGTGCAGTTATTTGCCGGTCAGCGGCCTGTCCCTAATCGATATGCGCAAGGCCGGGCCGCGGCAGACACTGACCCGTGCGACCGCCAAGAATGCGGCCGGCACCAGCTACAGTTTCGTGGCAGAGACTGCGCCGGAGCTGTTCTATCACGACTGCCCGGCTGAAACGGTGAGGTTCGCTCTGGAACGCCTCTGCCCGCAGCCGATCCCGCCGCAGGACACGCCGATCCAACTGAGCGATCGGTTCAAAGGCGTGCCCAAGGCCTATATCCGCTGCACAGGCGACCGGGTGATTCCGCCGGAATACCAGGCGCAGATGGCGGCGCAGCTGCCGCCGCGGCGGGTCTTTGACATCAACACTTCCCATTCGCCCTTCTTTGCGGACCCAGAGGGGCTCGCGGATCTGATCGGGCACATCGCAAAGGACTTCTGATGGCAGGTTCGGTTTTTGACAGCCAGGTTTATGGCGGGCTTTTCGGCTGCGGCGAGGCTAGCCGGCTGTTCTCCGACAGTGCGGAGGTGCGCGCCATGCTTCTGGTAGAGGGCGCATTGGCCAAGGCGCAGGGCGAAGCAGGTGTGATCCCTCAGGAAAGCGCCGCCGCGATTGCCCGTGCGGTGGTGGAAATTGCCGTGGATCCCGGCGTGCTGAAACAGCCCACGGCGCAGAACGGCGTGCCGGTGCCGGGGCTGGTCGCCGCCTTCCGCGAGGAGATGAAAGCGCCGGAACATGCACAGTATGTGCATTGGGGCGCCACCTCGCAGGACATCATGGACAGCGCGCTGATGCTGCGGCTGCGGCAGGTGCTGGCGCTGGTAGAAGCGGATGCCGCTGCTGCCGTAAAGGCGCTTGGCAAGCTGGCCAAAACCCATGCCGAGCTGCCGATGGCGGCCCGCACCTATGGCCAGCACGCCACCCCCACCAGTTTCGGGGCGGTGGCGGCGGGCTGGGGCACACCGCTTCTGAACCTGCTGGAGGAGCTGCCCGCGCTGCGCCAGTCTTGCTTGATGGTCTCCTTGTCGGGTGCGGCGGGAACGTCCGGTGCGCTGGGGCCGAAGGCCGCAGAGGTGCGCGCTGCAATGGCCAAGGGGCTGGCGTTGCAGGATCCGGGGCGCAGCTGGCACACCGACCGCACGCCCGTCCTGCGGATTGCGGACTGGCTGCAGCGGGTGACGCTGGCCTTCGGCAAGATCGGCGAGGACTGCATCGCACTGGCCCAAAGCGGTATCTCGGAGATTGTGCTGGGCGGCGCTGGCGCCTCCTCCACGATGCCGCAGAAACAGAACCCGGTGGCGCCTTCGGTGCTGGCGGCGCTGGCCCGGCAGGGCAGCGGCTTGTTCTCCGTCCTGCAGGGGGCCTCAATACAGCAGCACCAGCGCGACGGGGCGGCCTGGTTCACCGAATGGATGTGCCTGCCGCAGATCGTGCTGGGTGCGGCCAGCGCTGCGAAAACGGGCAAGGAGCTGTGCGCTGGCGTGGCACCGAATGCAGAAGCCATGGCCGGCGCCCTGTCCGGCGGGCTGGACATGATCCACGCTGAGGCGCTGAGCTTTGCCTTGGCAGAGCAGATCCCGCGTCCCGACGCGCAGGCAGCGGTCAAGGCACTGTGCCAGGAGGCGCAAAGCACACTGACGCCGTTGCGGGAGCTGGTAGCCCGCGACTATCCGGATCTGGACGCGGCGGCGCTGTTCGCCCCGTCACAGCAGATGGGCCGGGCGCCTTGGGATGCCTTGCAGTTTGCCAAGAGAGCCGGGGAGCTGGACAACGGGTAAAGAGCGTTGAGGAGAGAAGGCGTGGCTGCTCTGTTCCTCTTGGCCATTGGCTGCGCGGTTATCCTGCGCAGCTAATCTTCCGTAACGTAACACCGCCGCTCTGCTGCCGCATTCCGGCTTGCTTGCAGGGCACCCGCCGCGCCACCCTGCTTGAAAACGGGGAGGAAGACCATGCAAACCATCAAAGCCGCCGTCTGCCATGAATTTGGTGCCCCGCTGGTGATTGAGGACGTGCTGCTGGCGCCGCCCGGGATGGGCGAGGTCGAGGTCACGCTGGACGCGGTTGCCATCTGCCACAGCGATATTTCCTATGCCGAAGGGGCCTGGGGCGGGCATCTGCCTGCGGTCTACGGGCATGAGGCCGCCGGGGTGATAACCGGCGTCGGCGGGGGCGTGCAGGGATTCACTGAGGGCGACTCGGTCGTGGTCACCCTGATCCGCAGTTGCGGTACTTGCCCGTCCTGCGCAGGCGGCAGGCCGGTGATCTGCGAAACGCCTTATGACGGTGTGCACGGGCCGCTGAAGACCGCCGATGGCAAGCCCCTGGATCAGGCCATGGCCTGCGGCGCCTTTGCCGAAAAGGTGGTGGTCGACCAGCGGCAGATCGTCAAGATTCCTGCTGAGATAGGAAAGGACGTGGCGGCGCTGATCTCCTGCGGGGTGATCACCGGTGTCGGGGCGGCAGTGAACGCCGCGCAGTTGCGGGCGGGCCAGGACGTAGTAGTGATCGGTGCCGGCGGTGTCGGGCTCAACGCTATCCAGGGGGCCCGCATCGCCGGCGCCCGGCGCATCGTCGCGGTGGACATGAGCCCGGAGAAACTGGAGATCGCCAAGGAATTCGGCGCCACTCACGGGGTTCTGGCGACGGAAGAAAAACCCTGGAAAGCAGCATACAAGGCGCTTGGCGGCCGTGGCGCGGACGCGGTGCTGGTCACTGTCGGCGCCATTCCCGCCTATGAGCAGGCCCCGCGCTATCTGGCCCGTGGCGGCAAGGCGGTGCTGATCGGCATGCCGCATTCCGGCGCCAAGGCCAGCTATGAGCCGGTGGTTCTGGCCGCCGTGGGCCAGGGGCTGATCGGCTCCAAAATGGGCGATGTGGTGATCCAGCGCGACATTCCGTGGATGGTCGACCTTTATCAGCAGGGACGCCTGAAACTGGATGAGCTGATCTCGGGCCGCTGGTCCCTGGAGCAGATCAACGAGGCCATTGCCGACACCAAGACTGGCTCCGCCAAGCGCAATGTGATTGTGTTTGGCTGACACCCGCAAACCGGAGCGCAGCACATGCTGAAATTCCTGACCAGCCTGTTCAAACCTGAGGCGGTGAAACCCGCCCCGGCCACCTCGGACACGTCGATGCTTTTTGCAGTGGAAGAGATTGCACCCTTCCTTACCCTCCTTGCCAACAATCCCCGTTTCGGTCTGCCCGGCGGGCTCCCGGCCGAGGCCGCCGCGGCGCTGCCAGAACTCGCCGAACAGCAGAAGCGCCGCTGGCGCATCGACGGCGCCTTTGACCGCGCGCCTGCGCATTTCGAAATCGAGGTGATGATGGAGCGCGGCGGCGAGGCGGACGTCACCTTCCTTGCCCCGCAAAATGCCATCGAAGAGATCAACCGGGAACTGGCCGCCTTCGATGCGGCAGCGGAGCGCTAGGCCATGAAACTGCAGGATCTGGACGTCATTGTAACCGCCCCTCCTGCGCCCGGCTGGGGCGGGCGCTACTGGATCCTGGTGAAGGTCACCACCGACACCGGCATCACCGGCTGGGGCGAGTGTTACGCGTCCTTGGTTGGCCCCGATGCGATGACCCATGTGATCCGCGACGTTTTCGGCCGCCACATGGCGGGGGAAAACCCGGAAAACATCGAGCTGATGTTCCGCCGCGCCTATTCCTCCGGCTTCACCCAGCGGCCTGACCTGACGGTGATGGGCGCGTTTTCGGGGCTGGAGATCGCCTGCTGGGACAATCTGGGCAAGGACCGCGGCCGTCCGGTCCATGCGCTCCTCGGCGGGCGGATGAACGAGCGAATCCGCGCCTACACCTACCTCTACCCGCTGCCGCAGCATGACATCACGGCGTTCTGGACCTCGCCCGAGATGGCGGCGGAAGCGGCGGCGCAGAAGGTGAGCGAAGGCTACACCGCAGTGAAATTCGACCCGGCAGGCCCCTACACCATGCGCGGCGGCCACATGCCGGCAATGTCCGACATCTCGATGTCGGTGGCTTTCTGCGAGGCAATCCGCGAGGCGGTTGGCGACAAGGCGGATCTGCTGTTCGGCACCCACGGGCAGTTCACGACTGCAGGCGCCATCCGCCTTGGACAGGCGCTGGAGCCCTATTCCCCGCTCTGGTTCGAGGAGCCCACCCCGCCCGACAACATCGAAGACATGGCCCGGGTCGCCCGCAACGTGCGCATTCCGGTGGCCACGGGAGAGCGGATGACGACCAAATCCGAATTCGCCGCCGTGCTGCGGGCAGGTGCTGCGGAGATCCTGCAGCCCGCCCTGGGCCGGGCCGGCGGCATCTGGGAAATGAAGAAGGCCGCGGCGATTGCCGAGGTTTTCAACGCCCAAATGGCGCCGCATCTCTATGCCGGGCCGGTGGAATGGGCCGCCAACATCCACCTGGCCGCCTCAATCCCCAACATCCTGCTGCTGGAAACCATCGAAACCCCGTTCCACGACCAGCTGATCAAGGGGGCGATCCGTGTGGAAAACGGCTTTGTGACGCCGCCGGAAGCGCCCGGGCTGGGCATAGAGGTGGACGAGGATTTGGCGCGCGCGCATCCCTTCACCGGCAGCGATCTGCACCTCAACATGCAGGAAGCCCCCTGCGATTATGCCAATGGAAATGCCTTCGCCGGTGGCTCTCCGCCTATTGTGAAGTGAAATGCAACTGCGGGGTGACTCGGCCGCCGGAAAGGGCCATGTTGCCGGGAAAAGACGACCGCAGGACCTGAGCATTGCCCCCTTCGCCCCAAGACGCCCTTCCCCCGGAAACCCCTCAGAACATGCAGGAAAGCGCCGCTGCCGCGGCTGCCTTCCTCAAGGCGCTGGCCCATGAGGGGAGGCTGATGATTCTGTGCCACTTAGGCGCGGGCGAGCGGTCGGTCGGAGAACTGGAGGGCCTGCTGGACATGCGCCAGGCCGCGGTGAGCCAGATGCTGGCCCGGTTGCGCGAGGAAGGCCTGGTTGCAACCCGGCGCGAAGGGAAAACGGTGTACTACTCGCTGCAGGACCGGAAAACTGAAGAGACCATTGCGCTGCTTTATAAGCATTTTTGCGGCGGTACCTGACCGGCGGGCATCTCAGGCCCCGAGGGGAAGTAAGAGCCAGCTGGCCCCGCAGCGGAACCCGCGCTGCGCTGTGCGCAGCGCCACGCCCAACCGTCCGGTGCATTCTGCGAATGCGCCAGGACGGGCGGGAGCGCCCCGCTGTGCCTCAGCCGTCCGCGCGGACGGTCTGTGTCTGGACACCCAGGCCTTCTATCTCCAGCCGCATCACATCGCCCGGTTTCAAGTAGACCGGCGCGGGCTTGATCCCCATACCCACACCCGGCGGCGTGCCGGTGGCGATCACGTCGCCCGGGTGCAGGGTCATCAGCTGGCTTAGATGCGCGATGATCTGCGCCACCGTGAACACCATCGTCTGAGTGCTGCCGGTTTGCCGGCGTTCACCGTTCACGTCGCAGGTCAGCCACAGGGCCTGCGGATCGGGCACCTCATCGCGGGTCACCAGCCAGGGGCCCACGGGTCCGAAGGTGTCGCAGCTCTTGCCCTTGGTCCATTGTCCCGTCAGCTTGGTCTGATAGTCGCGCTCCGACACGTCGTTGATCACGCAATACCCCGCCACGTGGTTCAGCGCGTCTTCTTCGGTGACGTATTTGGCAGCGGTGCCGATCACCACGCCCAGTTCCACCTCCCAATCCGATGCGACCGACCCGCGCGGCAGGACTACGTCGTCGTTTGCTCCAACCATCGAAGACGTAGCCTTGAGGAACAGGATCGGATGCTCTGGCAGCGCCATATCCATTTCCTCGGCGTGATCGGTGTAGTTGAGGCCGATCCCCAGGAATTTGCCCGCCTGCCCGACACACGGCGCCAGGTCAGGCTGGCCCGGCACCAGCGGCAGTGTCTCCGGATCCAGCGCGGCCAGCCGGGCCAAGGTCCCGACATCGAGAACAGCCCCCGTGATATCCGGCACATGCGCCGACAGATCCCGGACCGCGCCAGCGCTGTCCAGCAGTCCCGGCCGCACATCTGCGCCAGTGCGGTATCGCAGCAGTTTCATGAGTGTCTTCCCTGTGTCCTGATTGTTCCGATTCAGTTGGAGACGTAGCCCGCCACCACCTGCAGCAGCTTGAAGGCGGTCGAGGCATCGTTTTCAACAACCGCTAGGAATTCCTCTTCGCCGATGCGCAGGCAGCGCAGGTCGCTCTCCGCAATCATACTCAGCGCCCGCGGCTCCTGGCGGATCAGGCCCAACTCCCCGACCAGCCGTCCCGGGCCGACCTTGGCAATCAGCCGGTCCTTCTCACCCTCTTGCGGCAGATAAAGACCCGCTTCGCCTTCGAGGATCATGTATGCGCCGTCCGAGGCCACATCATCCTTGAGAAAGACCACCTCGCCGTCCTTGGCCTCATACCAGCGCGCACCAAAGGCCAGCAGGCGCAGCTGGCGGCGGTTCAGGCCGGAGAACAGCTCTGTCTGTTCCAGCGCCCGCAGCTTGCGGGCCAGGTCCTGGCTGGCTGCCCCCTCGCTTGCCGCCACCGCCTGCGCTTCGTCGCTGACCAGCCGCCCCTGGCGCAGTTCATAGAAGACGTCGAACACGTCCGGGTTCTGGAAACCGGACGCCAGGTAGATCAGCGTTGTATCCGGCAACAGTTTGCGCAGGTTCTTGTGCACCGCCACCCGGGTTTCGAGATCATAGCTCGCCATGGCAGAATCGAGGATCAGGATGTCCGGCCGTTTGATAGTGGCCCGGCAGAACGCCAGCGGCTCGGCAAAGCTGGCCGCCAGGCCCTGCCCGCCGACGGCGATCGGCATGTCAAAGATCAGTTCCACCACCTGGTCACGCAGCCCTTCACGCACCATCAGATCCGACACAAGCTTGCGCACCTCATCCGCTTTGCCGCCGGCCGCATCGGAGATCTTGCCGAACAGCGCGTTTTCAAGAACCGTCAAAGTGGGTGCAAAACTGTCGCCGGAGAACGGCACAAAGCTGGCGCCCAGCGATTTGAGCAAGCTCTCTCCGTGACTGCTTCGGAAGCTCAGGATGCGGTCCTTCATCCCGTCCTCAAAGGCCGGGCCGATCTGCTCTGCGGAAATGGTGAAAGGCACGATCAGCAACTGCGCCAGTTCCTCACGGCTGAGGCCCGCAATATCGCCGGGCCCCTGCCGGTCTACCAGTGCAATCGCTGCTTCATAGGCCTCGACATCCAGCCCCAGCTTTCGGAACAGCGGGTGGCCGGTGCCATCCATGCCAAAGATCTGCCGCAGCATCTCCACCACGTCACGGGTCAGCGACACCAGCCCTTCATCCAACCCAAGCTGCTTGAGCTGGCCGAGAAACTCCGCATGCCGTTGCAGTGTTTCGACCGTCATCGTTTCCTGGGACGCCGCAAACAGCAGGTTCTCCGCAACCGGCAGCGCCGGGTTGTAGCTGCCGGCATCCAGGAAATGCACATGGACGTCCAGTCCCGCGGCCTCGATTTCCTTGCGCACAGCCGGGCGCAGCTTAACCAGCCGGTCTGCCAGCTCTCTATGAGCCGCGGACTCGAAGTACTGGTCGATCCCGCGGCGGAACAGGGCTGTATCGGAGCCGATCCCCTCCACCAGTTTCAGCCACCAGTCCCGCAGCTCCTCCTCGCTGGAGAACCCCGCCAGTTTGGGGTCCAGCCAAGCCGCATCAAAGGGATCCGGGCTGTTGCCCGCACGCACTGCGGTTTCCAGCCGCTCCAGGTCCTGCCCTTCGCCCAGCGGGCGCAGCCGCATCGGCATCATCACGTTGTCGCCAAAGGACCCTTGGAACAGCACTGGCCGCGAGGTGGCATAACCGATCCGCGCCGCCAGCGTGGCCTGATGCATACCGCTGAGGTTCTGATCTGCTACCGTCACCGTGCCGGAGGACGGCAGAATCTCCCGGGTCAGCAGTTCGGCCAGGGCCCGCCTGTCTTCCTCCGAGGGGGCGGCAATCCCGATCACCTGCCCTGCCGGGAAAGCCGCGCTCAGTTCTTCCAGCACCAGGTTTCCGTCGGCATCCCGAACGGTGACGGAGTCCAGCACGATATCCCCGTTGAGATGCGCCAGTTCTTCCGGCTCCCCGGTCATCAGCTTTTCGCCAACCATGCCCTGAGGCGCAAAGCGTTCCAGGACCACGTCCCAGCGCAGGCTCATATCCTGGGTCTGGTTGTAATAGGCCAGCAGCTCCTTCCAGGGCGCGGCGAGGTCCTTGTAGGCCGCTAGCGCTGCCACAAGCGCCCCCAGCGACACCTTGCCTTGCAGCACCAGGTAACCGCCGACCGCGTAGAAGAAGAAGGGCGTCAGCTGAGTTATGAAGTTGTTGAGAAACTTCATGAAGAATTTCTTCTGGTAGATCTGGAAACGGATGTCGTACAGCCGCCCCAGCCGGTCGGTGATCACTGCCATCCGGTAGCGCCAGCCGCCGTTGATCCTGAGCGTCGCAGCACCCGCGGCGCTTTCCCCGATTTCGGTCGCAAGAGCACGGACCTGCTTGATCCGCTTTTTGTTGAGCTGATTGATCTGCCGCTGAAGCATCGGGATCAGCCAGCCCTGCAGCGGGATCAACGCGATGGCCGCCATCCCGAACCAGAAGTTCTGCAGGAACAGGAAAAATAGAATGGTCAGCATCTGGCCCGCTTGCAGAACCGGCTGGCTGACCGCATCGCCCATCAGCCCGCCCATCGGCTCCGACTCTGAGGTCACCATCGACACCAGTTCACCCTGGCTGACGCGTTCGAAGTAAGGCTGCGGAAAACGCAGCACCCGGGCGATCAGCTGGTAGCGGAAGCGGCGCAGCATACGCTCGGCCAGCACCCCCTTCATGGTATTGATCCGCATCTTCAGCAGCCCGTGGCAGAGCACCGACACCAGGAACGCGCCGCAAAGGATCCACAGGAAGGTCAGCTGGTCGAAACTATAACCCAGCACGTTGACGGTGGAGGTTTCCGAGCCGATCGCATCGTTGATGATCCGCTTGGGCAGCTCCAGCGTCAGATACAGCAGCGGGAACAGGCAGGCGGTGACAACCAGCAGCACCAGCTGATCGCGTTTCGAGTATTTCCAGATGAAACGGAACAGAGAGCGTTCGATGGGAAAGCTCCATCAATGGCGGCTTCGGAATTAGGCTGTCTTATGGGTAGCGCGGTTTACCGGGGACAGGCAATGGGCAGAAACCCGCTTCGTCCCGTTGCGGCACCTTGCGGGCGCGGCATTTGCCAGGCGGCAAAAAATCCGTAAGGTTCCAGCGAGGTACACATGCTGGAGGTCATTCGGTTTGCCGGATTATGTCGGATCTGTTCTGCTGCTGCTCTGCGCTTTGCAGGTCAAACACCTGTTTGCCGACTTCTTTCTGCAAACGCCGAAGATGCTGTCCGGCCGCTGCGCCTATGTGCACATGGGGCGCGCCCAGCATGCCGGGGTTCATGTGATCGGCTCGGCCATCGTCTTCTTACTGTCCGGTGCGCCGGTGATGTTCATTCTGGTGCTGGGAGTGCTGGAATGGGTGGTGCACTTCCACATCGACTTCGGCAAGGCCCGGTTCTCCGAGCGGCGCAAGCTGAACCCGCAGCAGGCGATGTTCTGGCAGGCGATGGGCTCGGACCAGGCGCTGCATCAGCTGACCTATATTGCGATGGCCTGGGCCTGGGTGAAATACGCCGCGATGTGAGTGCGGCCGGCGGCTGGGTGCCGGCCCCCAGACCCCCGGAGTATTTTCCGGAAAAGTGAAAGGCCCAACTCGCGGTTTCAGTTTTTGTTCCAGATACGCCGGTCCCGCCCCGGCTGGGGTGGTGTTCAGGGCACGACGGGCTTGTCCCGTTTGATGGTGCGCAGCACCACGTTGGTCTGGGCGCTGGCAACCGCTGGCAGGCGGAACAGGAAATCCTCGAGAAACCGGTTGTAGGCGTCCAGATCCGGGGCCAGCACCCGCAGATGGTAGTCCGCCTGGCCGGTGGTGGCGTAGCATTCCTGAACCAGCGGGCTGGTTTCCACCGCGCGGATGAATTCCACCAGCTTGTCGGGATCGTGCCGGGTCAGATGCACATGCACGATGGCCTGGAAGCCCAGCCCCATGGCAGGCGCATTCACCACCGCGCCGTAGCGCTCGATAATGCCTGCCTCTTCCAGAGCCCGGACCCGGCGCCAGAGGGCAGACGGCGACATGCCCACAGCCTCTGCCAGGTCGGCATTGGAAATGCGGGAATCCTCCTGCAGCAGGGTCAGGATGCGGCGGTCGCGTCGATCAAGCTTCATTTTCCGGTGAGATTTTCCGTGACTATGCCCACTATAGGTCAATATACCCATAAATCTGCGCAAAACCAGCAAGTCTGGCAATTCTTTCCAGCCTGAGGGGATTATCTTTCCGCGATCCATAGAATCCGTGCAAGGACTCCCCCTGCGATGACCAAGCTGAGCCACGATTTCCGCAGCTACAAGCTGGACGACCGATATGACATGACCGAGGGCCGGGTGTTCCTGACCGGCACCCAGGCGCTGGCCCGGGTAATGCTGGATCAGGCCCGCCGCGACCGCGAAGCGGGACTGAACACCGCCGGCTTTGTGTCGGGTTACCGCGGATCGCCGCTGGGCGGGGTGGATCTGGAATTCTGGCGCGCCAAGACGCGAATGCAGGAGAACCGGATCAAGTTCATGCCCGCCGTGAACGAGGACCTGGGTGCCACCGCAGTTCTGGGGGCGCAGCAGGCGGTGCTCGATCCGCACTGCGAGGTCGAGGGAGTGTTCTCCATGTGGTACGGCAAGGGGCCGGGCGTTGACCGTTCCGGCGACGCGCTGAAGCACGGGAATGCTTACGGGTCGTCGCCCAAGGGCGGTGTGCTGGTCGTGGCCGGCGACGACCACGGCTGTGTCAGCTCGTCGATGCCGCATCAGTCCGATGTGGCCTTCATGTCCTGGTTCATGCCGGTGCTGAACCCGGCAGATGTTTCGGAATACCTGACCTTTGGCGAATACGGGTTTGCCCTGTCCCGGTACTCTGGCACCTGGGTCGGCTTCAAGGCAGTGTCGGAAACAGTGGAAAGCGCGCGCTCGGTCGAGCTGCGGCCGGACCGCGAGTTCTTCTACCCTGAGCTGCCGGACTACCCCGGCGGGCTGCATATCCGCCGCGCCGACCTGCCCTCGCCTGAAATCGAGACCCGCATTCACGCCAAGCTGGACGCCGTACGGGCCTTTGCCGAGGCAAACCCGATCGACAAGCGGATCTATGACATCAAGGACGCGCGCTTCGGCTTTGTCTCCACCGGCAAGGGGCATCTGGACCTGATGGAAGCGCTGCGGCTTCTTGGGCTCGATGAGGCCGCCTGCCGCCGCCTGAAAATCGACATCTACAAGGTTGGCATGGTCTGGCCATTGGACCGGACCGATGCGCTGAAGTTCGTGAAGGGCAAGCAGGAAGTCTTGGTTGTCGAAGAGAAACGCGGCATCATCGAGAGCCAGTTCAAGGAAAACTTTTATGACTGGCCCGGCAACAAGCCGGAAAAGATGGTCGGCAAATACGACAGCGAAGGCAACCCGCTGATCCCCTGGACCGGCGAGCTGAGCCCGCTTCTGCTGGCGCCCATCGTCGCGGCGCGGCTGGACAAGTTCTTCCCGGAGGAAAACCTGCCAGCCAAGGCGGCGGCGCTGACTGCGGAGCCGCCGAAGGTGCTGAACGTGCCCGGTGCTACCCGCACCCCCTATTTCTGCTCCGGCTGCCCGCACAATACCTCGACCAAGCTGCCCGAGGGGTCCAAGGCGTTTTCCGGCATCGGCTGCCACGTTATGGCCAGCTGGATGGACCGGGAGACCGCGGGCTATGCGCAGATGGGCGGTGAAGGCGTGCCCTGGACCGTGGCGTCGCAGTTCAATGGCAACAAGCATGTGTTCCAGAACCTGGGCGAGGGCACCTGGTACCACTCCGGCAGCCTCGCGATCCGTCAAGCGGTCGCGGCCGGCACCAACATCACCTACAAGATCCTTTACAATGACGCGGTGGCGATGACTGGCGGCCAGCCCGTGGACGGGCCCGTGTCGGTGCATGGCATCGCCCAGACCTGCCGCGCCGAAGGAGTGGAGCGGATTGCCCTGGTGTCGGACAATATCGGAAAGTTCAGCCGTGGCGACTTCCCGGCCGGCACGACCTTCCACGACCGCAGCGCGCTCGACACCGTTCAGCGGGAACTGCGCGGGATCCCCGGCGTCACCGTGCTGATCTACGAACAGACCTGCGCCACCGAGAAGCGCCGCCGCCGCAAGCGCGGCAAGATGGAGGACCCGAAACGCTTTGCCTTCATCAACGATCTGGTCTGCGAGGGTTGCGGCGATTGCTCGGTGGAATCCAACTGCCTGAGCGTTGAGCCGAAGGAGACGCCCTTTGGCCGCAAGCGCAAGATAAATTTGTCGACCTGCAACAAGGACTTTTCCTGCCTGAACGGCTTCTGCCCTTCCTTCGTTACTGTGGAGGGCGCAACCCGTCGCAAAAAGAAGATCGCCGGGCTGGATACGGCCGCGCTGACGGCGAAGCTGCCCGCGCCCGAACTGCCGTCGCTTGCGGAACCGTTCGACCTGCTGGTCACCGGGGTTGGCGGCACCGGAGTTGTAACCGTGGGCGCGCTGATCACCATGGCGGCGCATTTGGAGGGCAAGGGTGCGAGCGTGCTGGATTTCACCGGCTTTGCCCAAAAGTTCGGCACGGTGCTGAGCTACATCCGCCTGTCCGCCGCTCCGGAGACCTTGAACCAAGTGCGGATTGATCAGGCCGGCGCGGATGCTGTGATCGGCTGCGATGTGGTGGTCAGCTCGGCGCCGAAGGCTTCGGTTCATTACCGGGCCGGCACCAAGGTGGTGCTCAACCGGGCAGAGATGCCCACCGGCGACCTGGTACTGCGCCGCGATGCCGACCTGATGGCAGGCGTTCGCGAGAAGACCATCGCCGAGGCTGTCGGCCCGCAAAACCTTTCTGGCTTCAATGCCAACGAGGCGGCGGAGAAGATGCTCGGCGATGCGGTGCTGGCCAACGTCATGATGCTGGGCTTTGCCTGGCAAAAGGGGCTGGTGCCGGTCAGCGCCGGGGCGCTGGATCAGGCGATTGAGCTGAATGGCGTTGCGATCGACAAAAACCGCCTCGCGTTCGCAATCGGCCGTGCAATGGCCGTGGACCCGGACCTGATTGCCAGCCACTACGAGGAGACTCCAGAGAAAGAGGAGACGCTGGACGAGCTGATCGAACGCCGCGCCACCTTCCTCACCGGCTATCAGAACATGGCCTATGCCAGCCGCTATACCGCGGCCCTGAACCGGTTCCGCGACGCCCTACCCCGCGACGCGCAGGAAGAGCTGACCGCCGCCGCCGCCCGGTCGCTGTTCAAACTGATGGCTTATAAGGACGAGTATGAGGTCGCCCGGCTGCTGACCAGCGACGGATTCCGGCATCAGCTGGAGGAGGAGTTCGAGGGCGATTTCTCTGTCAAATACCACCTTGCCCCGCCGCTGATGAACTGGAAGCGGGATGCGCGGGGGCGTCCGGTGAAACGGGCCTTTGGCACCTGGCTGCGCCCGGCGATGAACCTCTTGGCCAAGGGCAAGGCGCTGCGCGGCTCGGCCTTCAACATCTTCGGCTATCACGAAGAGGCCCGGCTGCACCGTGATCTGCTGGCGTGGTATGAAGGGGTTCTGGACACCGTCGCGCGCCGCTACGGCGCCGACAAGCGCGAAGCCAGCCTGAAACTGCTGAAAGCACCGATGGAGATCCGCGGTTACGGCCCGGTCCGCCTGCAGGCCGCCAAAGACGTCCGCGCACAGTCCGAGGAAACGCTCAGCAGCCTGTAACCTTCGCCGCCGGCCCGTCCGGGCCGGCGCGTTACACGTCCCAGTGCTGGCGGGTGAACTCGGTAAAAGCCTCCATTTCCTCCGGCAGCGGTTCGCGCCCGGTGAACACCTTGAGGTATTCCGGCGTCACCTCCAGCCGGTGAGCGTGGCTTTCGTTGGGATCAGCCATGTCATAGCCAAGCTGCATATAATAAAGCACCTTGGCGCGGGTCACCGCCTCTCGCTCCGGGTAGCCGTAGCGCTCGAACATGCTGGTCAAGGCTTCGACGCGGCGGCGGTCCGAGCGGTCCAGCAGGCTGCGCACCTTGCCGGAGCGGCGCGACCAGTCACGTACGGCGAAATCCAGCGCCGTGTTGAACAGAGTGGGGTTGGTGATGCAGTGGAAAACGTTCAGCACCGCCCCGGTGATGGTCTTGGCCGGCGCTTCTGCCTGACGCACCATACCCGCGGTGTTGGTCTGCTCCCATGTCTTGAGCAGCGCATCCAGCAGGTCCTGGCGCGACTTGAAGTACCAGTAAAACGATGACCGGGAGACCTGCATCCGCTCTGCCAGCGCCAGCACCTTGACCTGCTCCACCCCGTCCGAGATCAGCACATCCATCGCCACATTCAGCCAGTCATTGCGGGTGACTTTGATATTGCCGATCAGCGGCTCCGCCTTGGGATCGTCGCGGTGAAGAACAGGTTTCTGCGCCATGTGCGGCCCTTTGGATCATTCGCATCCTGATCATCTTAGGCCGGGCGGGCTGCGAGCGCCAACATGGCAATGCCACAAGCCGGCGACAGATGCGGAGGCCAAGTGGCTTGCAGGCCACAGGCCCTGCACTTCCGGCCCGTATCGCACCTGAAGGTGCTGGCAGACAAACGTTTTCGCCCGGCTTCCAGTACGCGGAACTGTCACGAAACCGGTACAAATTTGGGCGGATAGCCCCCGCGGCACCAGGCTGTGCTGTGCCATTGCCGGTAAAATTTCCCTTTCATCGCGGGCCTCTGGCCAAATGGGGTTTGACTAAACAGCCCCCGGCGCGCGAAGGTGAGGCCAAAAAACAGGGGAACACACGATCTCATGCACGCCTTGAAACAGCCGGGCGGACACATTTGAATGCGCCCGCTGCTATCCGTCGAAAACCTCAGCATCGGCTTCAACAAGGACGATTCCGTCGTCAAGGACGTGAGCTTTGCTGTCAGGCCAGGCGAAACGCTGGCCCTGGTCGGGGAAAGCGGTTCGGGCAAGACGATCTCCTGCCGTGCGGTTCTGCGCATCCTGCCGAAAGTGGCGCAGCTGCGCTCCGGGCGTATCATGCTGGATACCGGAAAGGACCAGCTGGATTTGGCCACGCTGGAAGAACGCCGGATGCGCGACGTGCGCGGCAACACTGTGTCAATGATCTTTCAGGAGCCCATGCGATCCCTGTCCCCTTTGCACCGGATCGGCAATCAGGTGTCCGAGGTTCTGTGGCTGCATGGCCGCAAAAGCGAGCGCGAAGCCCGCGAAATTGTGCTGGAGTGCTTTGAACGGGTCGGCTTCCCGGAACCCGAACGGACCTACCGCTCCTATCCGTTTGAACTGTCCGGGGGCATGCGCCAGCGGGCGATGATCGCGATGGCGATGGTGGCAAAACCGCAGCTTCTGATCGCCGACGAACCGACAACTGCGCTGGATGTGACCACCCAGGCGCAGGTGCTGGGGCTGATGAAGGATCTGCAGCGCGAAACCGGCATGGCGATGATCCTGGTGACACATGACTTGGGCGTGGTCGCCAACATGGCCGAGCAAGTGGTGGTGATGCACAAGGGCCGGGTAATGGAATCCGGCGGCGCCGAGCCGATGCTGCGCGCGCCGGCCCATCCCTACACACAGGCGTTGTTCAAAGCCGCACCTGGCATCCCGGACGAAGCCGTTGTTGCCATCCCGCCCTCGCGCGAAGACTTGATAATGGAGATGAGATCGGTCTCCAAGACCTACACGCTCAGGGCTGGTAAGGGCTGGCAGGCGCCAACTCTGATCCATGCCTGCCGCGAAATCGATCTGCGGGTGAGCCGCGGCGAAACACTGGCAATCGTTGGTGAAAGCGGCTCCGGCAAGACCACCGCGGCGCGGATCGCGCTAGGGGCGGAACTGCCCGATCCGGGCGGCGAAGTTCTGTTCCGCCCGGCGCCCGGAGAACCGCCGGTGACCGTTCACAACATGGACCGCGCAGCGCGAACTGCCTTTCAGCGGCAGGCGCAGATGGTGTTTCAGGATCCCTATTCCTCGCTGTCGCCGCGCATGCGCATCCAGGACACGCTGGTGGAGCCGCTGGACATCCACCGCATCGGCAGCCGCGCTGAGCGCCGCGACAAGGCGGCGGAAATGCTGCGCCTGGTCGGCCTGTCGCCGGACATGCTGAAGCGTTACCCGCACGCATTTTCCGGCGGCCAGCGCCAGCGCCTGTCCATCGCCCGCGCGCTGATGCTGGACCCGGCGCTGATCGTCTGCGACGAGCCGACCTCGGCGCTGGATGTCTCGGTGCAGGAACAGATCCTTCGGCTGCTGGAAGAGATCCGGGAGCGGCAAAAACTGTCTTACCTGTTCATCAGCCATGACCTGGCGGTGGTCGCCCGGATTGCAGATGAAGTCGCTGTGATGCGGCGGGGACTGATCGTTGAGCAGGCGCCGCCTGAAACCCTGTTCTACAATCCCCAGCACCCTTACACCAAGGCGCTGATCGCCGCCCAGCCGGAGCCTGATATCGACCGGCCTATCGACCTGAAACTGGTGGCCCAGGGCGCGGGAGCACCGGAATGCTGGCCAGAGGAGTTCCGCTTCGACGGCGCCGAAGCGCCGCCGCTGGTGAACATGCTCCACCTGGAACACGGCCACAAGGTACGCTGCCATGTTTGATGCCCTGAAACCCCTCCTCGCCGCTGCTCTCTGCCTGGCACCGCTCAGCGCACTGGCCGGCCCCGAGGTGCAGGAGAGCGCCTTCTGGAGTTCGGAAGTCAAAGCCGGTTACATGCCGCCTGCCGCCAAACGCATCCCCGAGGTGCCGCTTGTTGTGGACCTGGCGGCCAAGGGCCGTGAATTCGGCGTGCAGGGCGGCACCCTGAACACCATGGTCACCCGCTCCAAGGACATCCGCCAGATGGTAGTCTACGGCTACGCGCGGCTGGCCGGGTATGACGAGAATTACCAGCTGCAGCCGGACATCCTGCTGAGCTTCGAGAATGAGAACAACCGCCGTTTCACTCTGAAACTGCGCCCCGGGCACCGCTGGTCCAGCGGCGAACCTTTTACCTCGGCCGATTTCCGGTACTGGTGGGAAGACGTCGCAAACAACGAATTGCTGAGCCCGGCCGGGCCGCCAGATTTCATGCGGGTGCTGGGCAATCTGCCTCGGGTGAGCTTTCCGGACGAGAGCACCGTCATTTACGAGTGGGACGCGCCTAATCCGGGCTTCCTGCACCTGCTAGCGCAGGCCCGCCCGCCCTTCATCTACCGGCCGGCAAACTACCTGAAGCAATTCCATGCCGATTATGCCGACCCGGAGGTTCTGGCGGAGGAAGTCGATTATGCCCGCGTCAAAAGCTGGGCGGCGCTACACAACAAATACGACAATATGTACAAGTTCGATAACCACGAGCTTCCGACATTGCAGCCCTGGATCAACGCTTCGCCCGGCAAGAAGATCCGCCACCAGTTCGTGCGCAACCCCTACTATCACCGGATCGACAGCCGCGGTGTGCAGCTGCCCTATATCGACACTGTGGAAATGGAGATCGTCACTGCCGGGCTGGTGGCGGCCAAGTCGAATGCGGGCGAGACCGACCTTCAGGCCCGCGGCCTCGGCTTCCGCGACATTCCGATCCTGCGCAAGGGCGAGAAGGACGGCCGCAACTACAAGACCTATCTTTGGGGCTCGGGCGCTGCGTCGCAGATTGCCATCTATCCGAATCTCAACGTGAATGACCCGGTCTGGCGCGAAATCCTGCGCGATGTGCGTGTTCGCCGGGCGCTGTCGCTGGCCATCAACCGGCGCGCGATCAACCGGGCGCTCTATTTCAATTTGGCCAAACCTGGCGCCATGACCGTACTGGAGCAGAGCGAATTCTTCGATCCCGCCCTGCGCGAAGCCTGGGCGGACTTCGACCCGGAACTGGCCAACCAGCTGCTGGACGAGGCGGGCCTCACCGTCAAGGACGGCTACGGCATTCGTTACCTGCCTGACGGGCGGAGGATGGAGCTGGTGGTGGAAACCGCGGGCGAGCGTGAAGAGGTGGAGAACGCGCTGCAGATCATCACCGACGACTGGCGCGATGTCGGTGTGAAACTGGTGATGCGGCCGCTGGACCGCGACATCCTGCGCAACCGGGTGTTTTCCGGTACAACTATGTCCTCCGCTTGGTTCGGCTGGGACAACGGGCTGCCGCAGGCCTATACCTCGCCCGCCTATCTGGCACCTACCGATCAGGTGTTCCTGTCCTGGCCGAAGTGGGGCCAGTACTACCAGACCGGCGGCGACGCAGGTGAGCCGCCGGACATGGCCCCTGCCCAGCGGCTGATGGTACTGCTGCAGGACTGGAATATGGCCACCACCGAGCAGGAACGCGCAGCAGCCTGGCGCGAGATGCTGAAGATTCACGCGGACCAGGTCTACGCCATCGGCGTGGTGGCCGCCGCCCCGCAACCCGTAGTGGTCAGCAACCGCCTGCGCAATGTGCCGGAAAAGGCGATCTGGGCCTGGGATCCGGGGGCGCATTTCGGGGTCTACCATCCGGATGAGTTCTTTTTCGTGGATGGCGAGGGCTGATGGAAATCCTGCGATACGCCATTTACCGCTTTGGCACCATGCTGCTCACGCTGCTGGTGGTGTCGGTGCTGATCTTTGCCATCATCAACCTGCCGCCCGGCGACTATCTGTCGAACCAGATCGCAGAGCTGCAAGCCACCGGCCAGTCCGCGGGTGTCGCCAAGGCGGAGTTCCTGCGCAAGGAATATGCGCTCGATAAGCCGTTGTGGCAGCAATACATGATCTGGATGGGCTTCATGCCCGGGCCGCACGGGTTTTCCGGCATGATCCAGGGTAATTTCGGCTGGTCCTTCGAGTTCGACAGTCCAGTGGCCGATATCGTCGGCGACAGCCTGTGGCTTACCGTCCTGGTGAACCTGGCTGCGGTGGTGTTTGTCTACGCCGTGGCGCTGCCGCTGGGGGTTCTGGCCGCCGCCCGCGCCCGTACCTGGGTCGACTACACCACCGCTTTTGTCGGCTACCTAGGGCTGGCGACGCCGAACTTCCTGCTGGCGCTGATCCTTTTCTACTACGGCCACCGCTGGTTCGACCTGCCGATCGGCGGACTGATGGCGCCTGAATTCGAAGGCGCGCCGATGAACTGGGAGAAGGTGAAGTCCATCCTTGTCCACCTGATCGTGCCAACCTTCGTGATCGGCACCGCCGGCGCCTCCGCAATGATGCAGCGGCTGCGCGCCAACATGCTGGATGAACTGGGCAAGCCATATGTGGAAACCGCCATCGCCAAGGGCATGGCGCCCTCCCGCATGCTGACGAAATACCCGCTGCGGGTCGCCTTCAACCCCTTTGTCGCCGATATCGGCAACCTGCTGCCCGCGATGATTTCCGGCTCGGTGCTGGTGTCGGTGGTGCTGGGGCTGCAAACAATCGGCCCGACCCTGCTGACCGCGCTCAAGACCCAGGACATGTTCCTCTCGGGCTTCGTGCTGATGTTCGTCGCCCTGCTCACCCTGATCGGCACCATGATCTCCGATGTGCTGTTGGTGCTGCTTGATCCCAGAATCCGCTACGAGGGGCGCGACGCATGACCCAGCTGCCTGATGGACGTTACGTCGACGACGAACCCTTCGACCCGCAGGCCTCTTTGCTGGAGCTGGAACGCAAGGATCTGGACGCCCCCAATTGGCTGCTGGTCTGGCGCAAGTTCAAGACACACAGGCTGGGACTGATCTCAGGCATCTTCCTGCTGATAGCCTACGGCCTGATTCCGTTTGCCGGCTTCATTGCGCCTTACGGCCCCAATCAGCGGTTTTCAGAGCATCTTTATTCGCCGCCGCAATCCATCAAGCTGTTTCACGAGGGTGAATTCGTCGGACCGTTCGTTTATCCAATGACATCCGAGGCGAACCTTGAAACCTTTCAATGGGAGTTCAAGCCGGATACCTCGCGCCCGCTCAAGCTGTCGTTCTTCTGCGAAGGCAGCACCTATAACCTGGCTGGTTTCATCGAAAGCAACAGGCACCTGTTCTGTGCAAGCGAGGACGCGACGATCTTCATCCTGGGGTCCGACCGCCTGGGCCGCGACATCTTCAGCCGCGTCTCCTACGGGGCGCAGCTGTCTCTGACGGTTGGCCTGATCGGGATCACGGTCTCCTTTGTGCTCGGCATCTTCTTCGGCAGCGTTGCCGGCTATTTCGGCGGCCGGATCGACTGGATGGTGAACCGGGTGATCGAGATTCTGCGGTCACTGCCGGAGCTGCCCCTGTGGCTGGCGCTGTCTGCCGCGGTGCCATCGAACTGGTCGCCGGTTGCGGTGTTCTTCATCATTTCGATCATCCTCGGCATTCTCGACTGGCCCGGGCTGGCCCGGTCGGTGCGCTCCAAGTTCCTGTCCCTGCGGGAAGAGGAATACGTCCGCGCAGCCGAGATGATGGGCGCCTCGTCCGGGCGGGTGATCCGCAAGCACCTGCTGCCGAACTTCATGTCGCACCTGATTGCCTCGGCCACCCTGTCTATCCCGGCGATGATCCTGGGCGAAACCGCGCTCTCATTCCTTGGCCTGGGCCTGCGCGCGCCTGCGGTCAGCTGGGGGGTAATGCTGAATGACGCGCAGAACCTCACAGCGGTGGAAATCTATCCCTGGCTGGCCGTTCCAATGCTGCCGATTGTCATTGTCGTGCTCGCCTTCAACTTCCTCGGCGACGGTCTGCGCGACAGTCTGGATCCCTATCAGCAATGACGCTGCTTGCCGCCCTGCCTGCTGCGGGCGCCTACCGCCTCACCGGCACAGGCCAATGGCGCAGCGCCTTTGCTGTAACGGAGCTGGCCAATGCCTCGATTGCCGCCGTGGGCCTGGAGCTTGCGCAGCTGATCGAAGCGCTGAACCTCGCGCCCTCGGCGCCTGAGGTCACCGTCGATCAGCGGCTGGCCTCGCTTTGGTTCAGCTACAGTTTCCGCCCCGAAGGCTGGGAGCTCCCCAGCCTCTGGGATACCATCGCGGGCGTGTATGAAGCGCAGGACGGCTGGATCCGCCTGCACACCAACCTGCCGCACCACCGCCAGGCCGCGCTGCGGGTGCTGGGTTGCGCAGGCGAGCGCAGCGCCGTCGCCGCCGCGGTGCGCGCTTGGCAGGCGGACAGGCTGGAGAATGAAATCGTGGCCGAAGGCGGTGTGGCTGCGGCCATGCGTGGCCGCGCGGACTGGCTGGCGCATCCGCAAGGCCGCGCCGTCGCGGCGGAGCCGCTGGTCCATTGGACCTCCCCCCGCGCCGTCCGCTTGCGGGACAGGCCGCAGGCAACGGCCACGCGCCCGCTGGCGGGGCTGCATGTGCTCGACCTCACGCGGGTTCTTGCCGGGCCGGTCTCGACCCGGACGCTGGCCGGATTCGGCGCCGGTGTGCTGCGCATCGACCCGCCCGGCTGGGATGAGCCAGGGGTGATCACCGACATTTCCCTAGGCAAGCGCATGGCCGCGCTGGACCTAACCAAGGGCGAAGACCGGCTGGTCTTCGAGACCTTGCTGGCGAATGCGGACGTGCTTGTGCACGGTTACCGCCCCGGCGCGCTGGACGGGCTAGGCTACGGTGCGGACACCCGCCGCGAGATTGCGCCGGGCGCGGTGGAGGTAACGCTGGACGCCTACGGCTGGACCGGCCCTTGGGCGGCCCGTCGCGGCTTCGACAGCCTGGTGCAGATGAGTGCGGGGATTGCCGATGCCGGCCGCGCCTGGGCCAAGTCGGACAGGCCAACTCCGCTACCGGTACAAGCACTGGACCACGCCACCGGCTATCTGATGGCTGCCTCGGTGCTTTCAGCACTCACCGCTGCGGCCCGTGGAGCGGAGGTTCCCACAGCGCATCTTTCTCTCGCGCGCACGGCTGAGCTGCTTGCCGGACTGCCAAAATCTGCTGAAGGCCCGGACCTGACCGCCCCGGCGGACAGTGATTATTCCACGGAGACCGAGCGCAGCGGCTGGGGGCCTGGCCGCCGTCTGGAACCGCCGCTCCGGGTTGGCGCGGCCCCTATCCGCTGGACCCTGCCCGCTGCCCGGTGCGGCAGCGATGCGGCCTGCTGGCCCGAATAACCGGATGCAACGGCGCGCGCTGCGCCGCGCGGCAGCGCGGCCCCACGCCCAACCCCAAGCGGAGCGCGCCAGCGGTCCGGCGCGGGGGCGGGAGAGCCCCGGCCGCGGCCTCAGCGGTCGTCGCCGCCGGGTCCGCCCATTTCATCCAGCATATCTTCGTCGATCGCCGCCTGCACCGCGCCTACCGCGGCCTCCTTTTGCTTGGGCGTCATTTCCTCCTCCTGGTCGGGTGCCAGCCGGACGGTGACCTCGCGGTGCGCGAACTTGATGCCCTCGCGCGCAAACAGCTCGCGGATTTCCTGATACACCCGCTTGCGGACGATCCACTGATCTCCCGGCTTGGTCATGAATTTCACCCGGATGATCATTGCCGAGTCCTGCATCTCGATCACGCCCTGGGACTTCAGCGGCTGAATGAACGTATGGCCGACAACCGGGTCATCCATCAGGCTCTGGCCGAGTTTCTTGATCAGCTTGCGGACCTTTTCCACATCGGTGTCGTAGGTCACGCGCAGCGGCAGCTTCATCATCACCCAGTCGCGGGAATAATTGGTCAGAACCTTGATCTCGCCAAAGGGAATGGTGTGCAGCGCACCAAGGTGATGGCGCAACTGGAAGGAGCGGACCGAGATTTTTTCCACCGTTCCCTTCACATCGCCTATGTCAATATATTCACCTTTCCGGAAGGCATCGTCGATCAGGAAAAAGGCGCCGGAAAAGATATCCCTGACCAGCGCCTGCGAGCCGAAACCCACCGCCAGGCCAACCACACCGGCACCGGCGAACAGCGGGCTGACGTTGATGCCCAGCTCCAGCAGAACAATCAGCACGATCGACACCAGAACCACCGCCAGTATCGCGCCGCGGAACAGCGGCAGCAGCGTTGCCAGCCGGCTGGCGCCACCCGCGCCGCCTTCATCGCCCAGCTCTGCCTCGACAACGTCCCCGGCCTCCTCGTCGATCTTGCTGTCGATCCAGATCCGGAACAGGTGATAGACGATATAGCCGATGAACAGGATCACCGTGACATCAACCGCCCGTTCGGCAGCGGTGGAATCGATCCAGCTGGCGTCGGGGTTCCAGACGATCACCAGCGAATAAGCCCCGACCACAAAGGCGAGGATTCCTGCAACCCTGCGGGCAAGGTCCTCATAAGTGGCAATCGGATGCTTAGATCGCGGCGCTATTTCCTCTTCAACACCTTCGTCTTCCGGCTCCGGAAATTCGGCGTCCAACGGGACGTCTGCAGCTCGTGCATTCATCACCCCGGCAGCTGGCGGCCCGGCGTCCTCAGGAATGCTCTCAGCCGTGTCAGGCGCCTCGGCAGCCGGTGGGACGGGTTCCGCGTCCCCGGCTTCCGCTGCAATTTCCTCCGTCTCCACCGCCTCGGCCTGCACCAGACGGGCACGGCTGAAATAGCGTTCAATGCCATAATTGATCGCGCCGTAGACCACCAGGATCGTGGTGAGAACGAAATAGCTGCCCGCCATCAGCGGGATCGAAATGTCTTGTTCCAGAACCAGGTCAAAGGCCAGCTTGAGCCAGCCGAACGCCATGTAGACCATCAGCACCGGTGCCCAGGCCACGGCGAGGACACGCACCAGCCAGGAACACTCCTCGGGCGCCCGCCCTGCGCGAATGGCGTTTGAAATTGCCCGGCGGTTGACCAGAACCATCAGCAGGTTGCCCAGCGTCCCGACCAGGGCCAGAACCCCGTAGACCAGCGCATAGACATTGTAGTTGAGGCCGAAGTCCCCGACCCAAGTGGCAAACAGTGTCGAGGAAATGTCATAGGTCGCCAGCACCGACGCCCAGATATAGAGCCGCTTTGCATCCCGGTCGGAGAACACAGGGATCCGGTACTGGGCCAGAAACGGCGACAATACCATCCGCCACAGGTCAGACACCGTGCGCGCCAGGAAAAAGGCGGTGTAAACAGCCGTTACGGTGAATTCGATGGACGGATCACCAGAGGCTCCGAAAATCAGGTAGGAAATCAGCGCCGCGAACACCATCGCAAAAACCGTAGCGCCAATACCCATCAGAAACCGGAAGACCAGGAAGGGCATCTTTTCCTGATAGCCCTTGGGCTGGTCCTGGATCCGCGCGACCACGAACCGTTTGGCAAACCGCTTGCCGTAAATCTCCGTCGACAGCCAGCGGCCAATCAGCAGGAACAGCACGCTCCAGCCCATCACCTCGACATAGGTAAAGATGCGCCCGTCGGGGCTGGTCTGACGCAGGATGTATTGCATTTCAAAGATCGAGTAAGGCAATGCCTCAAGCCGGCTGTTCAGCTCCGCCCGGAAGGCGGCGACCCTGGATTGCGCCTTCATCAGTGCCGAAGGCTGTTCCATCACGTCAGCAGCCGGATGCCCGGCGTCCCGCTCTGCCGCCGGCGGCGCATTCAGCAGCTGCCCGCTGCTGTCGACCACAACCACGCTGACACCGCTTTCAGCCGCCTGTTCGATCGCTTTGGAGAGCGCATCCGCCGGCGCCGTTTCACTTTCCTGCGCGCCAGCGTGAGGCGCCAGACTGAAACTGAGCAGCAGGCACAGAAGGAACCGGAAAAACATTTGCAGCATGGCCGCCTATCCTTTTGGAAACTTGTATCAAACTAACCACGCGCAAGAGCGTTGCGCAAATGGCGCGCGCGCAATTTGCTGTGCATTGTGCAACCCTGGCGCATGATTGCATGCGCTAGGTGTCCGGGCTATACAAAACCGGATATCCGCCCACAGGGCGGTCAGCTGTGCCCGGCCCCTGCAAAACCCTGCCAGGACAAGCAGCTGCAAAGGCAAATACTGACCGCGCCCCCGCCCTATCCGGTTGCGGTGCGCGCAATCTGAGGCGGACGATGGCGGAGCACAACAGCATGCGCCCGGGGACGAGCGGCAGCACTGGCCGACGTGCCTCTGGCACCGCCGGAACCACCTCCTTGCCCGGCGCGGTCCGGCCCCCCTATCAGGCAATCCTATGATGGCAACAGGCACTCATGAGACAGCAGCGGAAGCAGGCGCACGCGGACCGCGGATCATGTTCTACAGCCACGACACCTTCGGACTGGGACATCTGCGCCGCTCGCGGGCGCTTGCTGGGGCGATCACCGCGGCGAACCCGGACGCCTCGGCGCTGATCCTCACTGGCTCGCCAGTGGCGGGGCGGTTTTCCTTCCCGACCCGGGTCGACCATGTGCGCCTGCCCGGTGTGATCAAACGCGCCGATGGCTCCTATGCCTCGCGCACCATGGGCATGAGCATCGAGGAAACGGCTGATCTGCGCGCCGCCCTGATCCGCTCCACTGTGGAACAGTACGAACCGGATGTGCTGGTGGCTGACAAGGAGCCGACCGGGTTCCGCGGCGAGCTGATGCCGGCGCTGGAGCTGCTGAAGTCCAAGGGCCGCTGCAAAATGGTGCTGGGCCTGCGCGACGTTCTGGACGAGCCGGAGGTGCTGGCCGCCGAATGGGAGCGCAAGCACGCCGTCGAGGCCACGCGCGACTTCTATGACGAGATCTGGGTCTACGGACCGCGGTCTGTCTATGACCCGACCGCCGGGCTGCCCTTCACGCCGGAGATGCAGGGGCGGATGCATTGGACCGGATACTTGCGCCGCGACCTTGGCCAGGTGGGTGAGCCGCCGGAGCAGCCCTATCTTCTGGTCACTCCTGGCGGCGGCGGTGATGGCGAAATGATGGTGGACCTTGTGCTGTCGGCCTATGAAGCGGACCCGGAATTGTCCCCCCGCGCAGTGCTGGTCTACGGCCCCTTCCTATCCGGTGAAACCCGCGAGGATTTCGAGGAGCGCGTTGCCCGGCTGGATGGCCGCGTCACCGCTGTCGGCTTTGAATCTCAGATCGAAACGCTGTTTGCCGGCGCCCAGGGTGTGGTTTGCATGGGCGGTTACAACACCTTCTGCGAGGTGCTGTCCTTTGACAAACCTGCGGTGATCGTACCCCGAACCACCCCGCGTCTCGAGCAATGGATCCGCGCCAGCCGCGCAGAAGAAATCGGTCTCACCACAATGCTGGACGAGACACGCGACGGGTGGACGGCCCCGGCGCTGGCGAAGGCGATTCGCGCGCTGGCGACCCAGCCGCCGCCCTCTGCCGCGGGGTCCGACGGCCTGCTGGACGGGCTGGACTACGTGACACGCCGCGTCTCTGCCCTGCTGCAGGCCACGCGCCGGGAGGCTGCCGAATGAGCACGTCCCGCCCGCCCCTCGCAGTGGTGGTCAAAGGCTGGCCGCGGCTGTCCGAGACCTTCATCGCGCAGGAACTCGTCGCCCTGGAAGCGGCCGGCCACACGTTCGAGATCTGGTCCCTGCGTCACCCGACCGACATCAAGCGCCACCCGCTGCACGCGCGGCTGCAGGCCCGCGTGAACTACCTACCCGAATACCTGTACCAGGAGCCGGAACGTGTCTGGCGCGCCCGTGCCGCTGCGCAGGCCCTGCCCGGCTACGGTGAGGCCTACCGCATCTGGCGCGCCGATCTGCGCCGCGACCTGACCCCCAACCGCATCCGCCGCTTTGGCCAGGCCTGCGTGCTGGCCGCCGAAATGCCGGACGAGGTACTTGGCCTCTACGCGCATTTCCTGCACACGCCCTCCTCCGTCGCGCGCTATGCCGCGATAATGCGCGGGCTGCCGTGGAGCTTTTCGGCGCACGCAAAGGACATCTGGACCTCGCCCGACTGGGAACTTCAGGAAAAACTCTCCGCCGCCCATCACGGCGCGGCCTTTGGCGCCACCTGCACCGGCTTTGGCGCCAAGCATCTTCAAGAGCTGGCCGATACGCCGGACCGGGTCGACCTGGTCTATCACGGGCTCGACCTGTCCCGCTTCCCCGCCCCGCCGGAGCGCAAAACCCGGCAGCCGCAGGATCCGATCCGCTTCATGTCGGTTGGCCGCCTCGTAGAAAAGAAGGGTTTCGACCGCCTGATCGCCGCGCTGGCGCTGCTGCCTGCAGGCCTTGACTGGCACTGGACCCACATCGGCGGCGGCGGCTTGGGCGACCTTCTGCAAGGGATGGCGGAGGATGCAGGCATCGCGGACCGCATCACCTGGCGCGGGGCCTGCGACCAGCCTGAGGTGATCGAGGCGATGCGCAGCTCCGACCTGTTTGTGCTGCCCAGCCGGGTTGCAGCGGACGGCGACCGCGACGGGCTGCCAAACGTGCTGATGGAAGCTGCCTCGCAAACCCTGCCGATCCTGTCGACCCCGGTCTCCGCTATTCCGGAATTCATCACGCAGGGCACGCACGGTCTGCTGAGCGAAGACAGCCCCGAGGCGCTGGCCGAAACGCTGCTCTACGCAGCCCGCCATCCGCAAAAGCTGGCAGAGATGGCCGGGGCAGCGCTGGAGAGGCTGCGCTCCGACTTCGGCATGGAACCCGGTATCGCCCAGCTTTCCAAACGGCTTACGGCGATGCTGCAGGGCGGCTGACAGGTCATGCCGCCGGGAGCCGGAAAGCGGGTCGCCTTTTACGCGCCGATGAAGCCGCCGCACCACCCGGTGCCCTCCGGCGACCGCGAGATTGCCCGTAACCTGATGGGCCTGCTCGGCGCCAGCGGCGCGGACGTGCAACTGGTTTCGGAACTCAGGATCTACGACAAGCGCGGCGATGTGGCGCTGCAGGCAGATCTGCGCAAGGCGGCAAAGGCAGAGGCCGAACGGCTGATCCATGACCTGTCGGCAGCAGACCTCTGGGTCACTTACCACAACTACTACAAGGCGCCGGACCTGCTCGGCCCCGCCGTGGCCCGCGCCCGCGGAATACCCTATGTGCAGATCGAATCCACCCGCGCCAAGAAGCGCCTGACCGGGCCATGGGCGGGATTTGCCGAGGCCGCTCACTCTGCTGCCGATGCCGCTGCGGCGATCTTCTATTTCACCGCACATGACCGCTTTGCGCTGGAGCGCGACCGATGCGGCAACCAGATCATTGCTCCCCTTCCGCCTTTCCTTCCGCTTGAGGATCTGCCCGCTGCATCTTCTCTGGACGGCCCAATGCTGACCGCAGGCATGATGCGCGCGGGCGACAAGCTCGGTTCCTACCGCATCATTGCGGAGGCACTAGGGCATTTGCCTGGCAATTGGCAGCTGGACATTGCTGGCGACGGCCCGGCCCGTTCCGAAGTTGAGGCGCTGATGGGTGCCTTTGGCGGAAAAGTCCGCTTCCTCGGCCAGCTCACCCGCGAGGAATTGTCAGCAGCCTACGCCCACGCCTCCCTGTTCCTGTGGCCGGGTGTGAACGAAGCCTTCGGCATGGTCTATCTGGAGGCTCAGGCCCATGGGCTGCCGGTTGCCGCTCAGAACCGCCCCGGCGTGCGTGATATACTGCTTCCCCGACCCTACCCGGAGCCCGAAGACGGCCCGGAAGCTTTGGCCGCTTTCACGGCCAGCCTTCTGGCAGACCCCGCACTGCGCTCTCGCATTGGCCGGGAAGGACGTGACCACATCGCCCGAAACCACCTCGCCCCCGCCGCGGCCCGCCAGTTTTGGGACATTGCCGCCCCGCTGATGGAGACACCCGCATGATCCGCCTCGCCCTTCTGCGCCACGGCCATACCGCCTGGAACCGCGCCGGGCGCATCCAGGGGCGCAGTGACATCCCGCTCGACGATCAGGCCCGCGAGGAACTGCGCGGTTACACCCTGCCTGCGCCGTGGGACCAGGCGGAACTCTGGTCCAGCCCGCTGATGCGCGCAGCCGAAACCGCTGAACTGGCTGCAGGCCGCCCGCCCCGCACCGCGCAAGAGCTGATCGAGATGAACTGGGGTGACTGGGAAGGCCTGCACGGGCTGGACCTGAAGGCGGATCCAAATAGCGGATTTCGCGATATCGAGGACTGGGGCTGGCACTACCGCCCGCCCGGCGGCGAGAGCCCAGCAGAGGTCTGGACCCGCATTACCCCTTGGCTGCACTGCCTGACACGTGACGCGGTCGCGGTTTGCCACATCGGCATCATGCGGATGGTCCTGGCCCGCGCATACGGTTGGGATTTCGACGGCCCCGCCCCGTTCCGAATCAAACGCAACCGGCTGTTTGTGGTGGAAATGGAGGGAGCCTCTCTCACCCCTTGGGCCGAACCTGTCCGGCTGATCCAAGAGGGGACCTCATGAAAGTCCTGATTGCCGTCACCCACCTCCTCGGCACCGGCCACCTTTCGCGGGCACTGACGCTGGCGCGTGCCTTCACCGCGGCCGGGCACCAGGTTCAAGTGGCCTCCGGCGGTTTCCCCGCCCCGCAGCTTAACGCCGAAGGGATCGAGGTGATCCAGCTGTCGCCGCTACGCTCGGACGGAGTGGATTTCACCCGGCTGCTGGCCGCGGATGGGTCATTGGCAGAGGAAACTTATCTGGCCCGCCGCCAAGACGCCCTTTGCGCAGCCCTGCACGAGCTGCAGCCCGACGTGCTGATTACCGAGCTTTACCCGTTTGGCCGCCGCTCCTTGCGCCGGGAATTCCTGGCCCTGCTGGAAGCTGCTCTTGCGCTGCCACGGCCGCCGGTGATCTTGTCCTCCATCCGCGACATCCTCGCCCCGCCCTCTAAACCGGAGAAAGCGGAAAAGGCCGATCAGCTCATCGCCCGGTTTTACGATGCGGTGCTGGTCCACTCCGACCCCGCGGCTACCAGGCTGGAGGCCAGCTGGCCGGTCTCACAGATGCTTGCGGCCAAGCTGCGTTACACTGGTTATGTCGCGCCGCCAGCGGCTGGCCCCCACCCTCAGCAAGCAGGCAGCGGCGAAGTGCTGGTCAGCGCCGGCGGCGGCAGCGTCGGCACGCCTCTTTACCGGGCAGCCCTGGAAGCCGCCAAGCGGATGCCGGACACCCCTTGGCGCCTGCTGGTCGGCGGCGCGGACGCCGATGCGCGGATCGCGGAGTTTGCCAAGGCAGGCTCCCCTGCCCTGCTGGAACCTGCGCGCCAGGACTTCCGCCGGATGCTCTCTCACGCTGCCGCCTCTGTCAGCATGTGCGGCTACAACACCGCGCTCGACCTGTTGCAGGCCGGGACGCCCGCGGTCCTGATCCCCTTTGATGCGGGTAACGAGACCGAACAGGGCCTGCGTTCCGCCAGCCTTGCACCCCTGAACGGCATTAAGGTGGTCAAAACAGCGGACCTCACTCCTGAAACGCTATGCGCTGCGGTCAAGGCGGCAATGCAGGCGCCGCCGCGGCTTGCAGGCGGTTTCAGGTTTGACGGAGCCGCCCGGAGTGTGGAGATTGCCGCAGAACTTGCGGGAGGGCGCGGATGACACCGGATTGGAGCGGTCTGGACCGGGAACTGGAACACTGGCAGGAGGCGGGCCTGACGCTGCCCTTGTGGTGGCGGGACGATGACGCGATGTCCCAGTCGGCGGAACTGGACCGGTTGGCGGACCTCTCCGCGGAGCTTGATCTGCCGGTGCACCTGGCCGTGATCCCGCAGGGCACCACGGCAGACCTCGCCCGCTTTGCTGCAGACCATCCGCAGCTGATCCCGGTGGTGCACGGCTGGGCGCACCAGAACAACGCCCCTGCAGGCGAGAAGAAGGCGGAGTTCGGGGCTCACCGGCCTCTGGACGAACTGCTGGACGACGCCGAGCGCGGCCTGACCCGCCTGCGGGAGCTGTTTGGCGCCAGCCTGCGCCCGATGTTCGTGCCGCCGTGGAACAGGGTCTCGCCGGAGATGCTGACCTGGCTGGCCGGCGCCGGATTCACAGCCGTCTCCACCTTCGGTCCGCGCAGCAGCGCCAAACCCGCCTCCGGCCTGTTGCGGGTTAACACACACCTGGATCCGATCGACTGGAAGGGCTCCCGCAGCCTGCTGCCGCCGCAGCAGCTGATTTCGCAAGTCACGCGTCAGCTGCGCGACCGCCGCCAGGGTGATGCGGACAATACAGAACCCTACGGCCTTCTCACTCACCACCTGGTGCATGACGAAGCGGTCTGGGAGTTCACTGCCGCGCTTGCAAAGCGATTGCTGGCAGGGCCGGCCGAGGCCTGGATCTATGATGAAAGGATGTCCTGAATGAGCCGTCTCGACTCCATGCTGCGCCGCCTCACCGCCCAGCGCGACGGTCTGAACTGGGCCGCAGACCAGATAGGCGCGATGGAGGGCGATGTGCTCGACATGGGGCTCGGCAACGGGCGCACTTACGACCATCTGCGCGAAATCCTCTCCGGCCGCCGCATCTGGGTGATCGACCGGGTGCTGCAATGCCACCCTTCCTGCATCCCGCCGGAACAAGACTTTTTGCAAGGCGAAGCAAGGCCGATGCTGGAGCGGCTTGCCGCCGAAGACCGCCGGATTGCCTTGGCGCACTATGACTTCGGCTTCGGGGTCAAGGAAAAGGACGTGGCCGAAGCGGCTGCCCTTTCCCCTGTGATTGCGGAGGTGATGGCGCCGGGCGGCATCATCGTCTCCGGCCAGCCGCTGGCCGGTTTCGAGGAGCTTGACGGTCCCGAAGGCATCCCGGCGGGCCGCTACATGTTCTACAGGGCCGGCTGATACAGGTCCCGTCCGGCCCCGGGCCGGGCAGCGCACGCCCCCGCCCCAAAAGGGCGGGCGCTTCTCCGCATCCGCGGCTGGGCGCTCAGGCCACCCGAAGTCCGCGCGACCAGACCCCGCGAACTGCAGGCGCACCTGCTGTCACACGGAAACGGATCAGATCGGCACGCTTTCCGGTCTGCAGCCGCCCGCGGTCGTGCAGCCCCACCGCATCGGCCGGCGCATGTGTGACCGTGCCCAGGCCGCGCGCCGTGTCGCCCCACAGCTCGCCCAGCCGCACAGCCGCCATTAACAGAGCGGCCGGCACATAGTCCGACGACAGTATGTCCAAAAGTTCCAGCTCCGCCAGCTCATGCGCTGCAACATTGCCGGAGTGCGAGCCGCCGCGGATCAGGTTCGGCGCGCCCATCATCACCTTGATGCCATGAGCGTGGCAGGCCTGCGCGGCCTCCACTGTGGTCGGAAACTCCGCCAGCTGAATGCCATGGCCCGCCGAAACGGCCACCTGCCCTGCCGTTGTATCGTCATGGCTTGCCAGCACCGCGCCGAACCGCTTGGCCGCCTTCACCGCCTCCGCCTCGTGCAGATCGCCGTAGGTCTCGCGCAGCTCCCTCAGATGGGCGACATGCGCTTGGAAGCCCGCATCGTCGAACCCGTGCTTGCCCTTCACATACTGCTCCAGCTTGGAGAGGTCGCGGAACTGCCGCTGGCCCGGGGTGTGGTCCATCAGCGAGACCAGCCCGACCCTGTCCGCCGCGCCAAAAGCCTCCAGCTCCGCAACCAGCGAATCCGAGCAAACCTCTGCCCGCAGATGCAGGAAATGGGAGATCTTCAGCGCGTCCGCCGCCCGAAGCTCCAGCAGCTCGCTGGCCAGCCCGCGGGCATAGGCGCCATAGCGGCTTTCCTTGCGGGTGATCGAGCCAACGCGCATTGCATCAAACACCGTGGTGATGCCAGTGCCCGCCAATTCCGCATCATGGGCAATGATCGCGCTGGCGTGCGGCCAGTCCACTTTAGGACGCGGCTGGATATGACGCTCCAGATTGTCGGTGTGCAGCTCCACCAGCCCCGGGCAGACGAAATCGCCTGCGCAGTCGATGGCGCCTTCCGGAACCGCGGTGCCTTCTGCGATATCCGCTATCTCGCCGCCGGCAATCTTCACGCTGCCGGTTCGTGTTTCCCCCGGGAGGACCAGCGTGGCATTGGCAAGGATCAACTCTTCTGTCATCTGAACTTCACATCTTTCGAGCTATGGAAGGCCACGTTTAGGAGGCCAATGTGACATTCACGCGATACGCGATCTATTACGCCCCGCCCGCCGAAGCGGAATGGAGCCGGTTTGGCGCCAGCTGGCTGGGCTGGGACATGGCGGCGGGCCGCAGCCTGCCCCAACCGGAGGGAACCGGGCTGGAGCTGTCCGCGATCACGGAGGTTCCGCGCAAATACGGGCTGCACGCCACCCTGAAGCCGCCAATGCGCCTTGCCGAAGGACAAACCCAGTCCGGTCTTGAGGCTGCCTGCGCAGAACTGGCCGCGACGCAAACACCGGTCTCGCTGGACGGACTGCATCTTGCCCGGCTTGGCCGCTTCCTGGCGCTGCGCCCCACAGGCGATGAGGCGGCGCTGAACTCCCTGGCCGCCGCTTGCGTGACGGAGCTGGACCGTTTCCGTGCGCCGCCGGCCCAAGCCGAACTGGACCGCCGCCGAGGAGCAGGCCTGAGCCCGGAACAGGACGAAAACCTGACCCTCTGGGGCTACCCCTTTGTTCTGGAGCAGTTCCGGTTTCACATCACGCTCACAGGCAAGCTGCCCAAACCGGATCTGCCGGCGGTCGAGGCGGCTCTTGAAGAGCGTCTGATCCCGCTGCTGCCGGCACCGCTGATAATCCGCGACATCGTACTGGCGGGCGAAGGACCTGACGGAAGGTTTCACCTGATCCACCGCTACGCCCTTTCCGGCTGAAGGACTGCCAGCGCGGCCGTGACGGCCGCGCTGAGCGCGCCGCTGTTGTCGATCTCATGCACCCTGCTCAGCCCGTCGGGCAAGGGCTTGACGGCCCGGGCCAGACGGCGCTGAACCTCTTCGGCACCTTCCCGCCCGCGGGCAGACAGCCTCTCGGCCAGCACCTCTGGCCGCGCTGTCACCGACAGCACGATGAAATTGCCGAACACCTCCTGCGCCTCCAGCAGCACAGCGCGGGAGAGGTTCACCAGCACACCGCCCGCACCTTCCCGCACCGTTTCGATGTCACGCGGGATGCCGTAGTGCAGGCCATGCGCCTGCCAGTGCAATGCAAAGACATCATTCTCCGCGAGGGCGGAAAACTCGGCCTCCGTGACCGCGTGGTAGTCCTCCCCGCCGGCCTCCGGCGCGCGGGTGATCACCCGCCGCATCAGCCGCAACTGAGGGCCGGAGACCGCCAGGGCAGACATCAAACTGTCCTTGCCCACCCCCGATGGCCCGACCAACGCGATGACGGGCCCCTTTTCAGCGGGCCCACTCATGCCGCGGCCTGGGGCGCATAGCCCGACACATCCACGAACCGGTCGCAAACCTGCTGGCGCGCCGCCTCGTCGTGGAAGATACCGATGATCGCCGCCCCGCGCGCCTTGGCGCCTTCGATCAAGCCCAGAACGGTAGCGCGGTTCTGCGCATCCAGGCTGGCCGTGGGTTCGTCCAGCAGCAGCGCCGGGTAGCCATAGGCAAAACCGCGGGCAATGTTTACCCGCTGCTGCTCACCCCCGGAGAAGGTCGTGGGGCTGAGGCTCCATAGGCGTTCGGGGATGTTGAGCTGCGCGAGCAGCGAAGCCGCCTTGTCGCGCGCCTGCTCCAGCGGCGTACCGACGGCCAGCAGCGGCTCGGCCACCACATCCAGTGCCGGCACCCGCGGCACCACCCGCAGAAACTGGCTGACATAGCCCAAAGTCTCGCGGCGCAGTTTCAGGATTTCACGCGGCTCGGCCTTGGCAACATCGACGCCGCCAACCATGACACTGCCGGAAGCCGCCAGATAGTTGCCGTAGATCACCCGCATCAAGGTGGACTTGCCCGCCCCAGAGGCACCGGTCAGCCCCACGCATTCGCCCGGTTTCACGGTCAGGCTGGCGCTTTCCATCACCGGGATCACCGCGCTGCCCTGATTGTGCAGGGTGAAGCTCTTGCTCACGTTATTCAGTTCAATCATCGCCCCGTCCTCAGACTTGCAGCACACTGGAGACCAGCAGTTGGGTATAGGCGTGCTGGGGATCGTCCAGCACCTGATCGGTCAGCCCGGTTTCAACCACCTGGCCGTCCTTCATCACTATCAGCCGGTCCGCCAGCAGGCGCACAACGGCCAGATCATGGGTCACGATAATCGCGCTCAGCCCCATCTCGCGTACCAGCCCGCGCAACAGGTCCAGAAGCCGCGCCTGCACGGACACATCCAGGCCGCCGGTCGGTTCGTCCATAAACACCAGCCGCGGGCCGGTCACCAGGTTGCGGGCAATCTGCAACCGCTGCTGCATGCCCCCGGAAAAGGCCGAAGGCCGGTCATCAATACGGCTTTCGGAGATCTCGACCCGGCCCAGCCAGTCGGCTGCCCGCTCACGGATCGAGCCATAGTGCCGGTCGCCCACGGCCATCAGCCGCTCACCGATATTGCCGCCGGCCGAGACAGACATTCGCAGCCCGTCGCGGGCGTGCTGATGCACAAAGGCCCAGTCGGTCCGGCCCAGCATCCGCCGTTCCGGCTCAGACATGGTGACTGTGTCCACAGGTCCGTCCGCACGGGTGTCAAAGATGACCTCCCCCCGGTCCGGCGTCAGATGGCCTGCCAGGCTGTTCAGCAGGGTCGATTTGCCCGAACCGCTTTCACCCACAATCCCCATCACCTCGCCTGGGTAGAGATCGAAGCTCACACCAGTGCAGCCGATCCGTGCGCCATAAAGCTTGGCAACGTTTTTCACTTGCAGCAAAGGCGTCATCACGCGGCCTCCTTACCCAAACGGCCGCTGTGGCCTGCGTCGCGCCGGGAACGGCAGTAATCGGTATCTGAGCAGACGAACATCCGGTTGCCCGCGTCGTCCAGGATCACTTCATCCAGATAGCTGTCCTGCGCCCCGCACAGGTCGCAGGCATGATCCGCCTTGCTGGCCTCGAACGGGTAATCCTCGAAATCCAGCGACACGACCTTGGTGTAGGGCGGCACTGCATAGATACGCTGCTCCCGGCCCGCGCCGAACAGCTGGATCGCTGCCATCTCCATCTTAGGGTTGTCGAACTTCGGGATCGGCGACGGGTCCATCACATAGCGCCCCTCCACCTTCACCGGATAGGCATAGGCGGTGGCAATCGCGCCATGCTGCGAGATGTCTTCATAGAGTTTCACGTGCATCAGCCCGTATTCCTGCAAAGCATGCATCTTGCGGGTTTCGGTCTCCCGCGGCTCCAGAAAGCGCAGCGGCTCCGGGATCGGCACTTGGTAGACCAGGATCTGATCTTCGGTCAGCTCCGCCTCGGGAATCCGGTGGCGGGTCTGGATGACGCTGGCCTTTTCGGTTTCCTCAGTGGTCGCAACCCCCGCTGTTTTTTCAAAGAACTTGCGGATCGAGACCGCGTTGGTGGTGTCATCGGCGCCTTGGTCGATCACTTTCAGCGTGTCGTCCGGTGTCAGCGTGGCAGCCGAGACCTGCACCCCGCCGGTGCCCCAGCCATAGGGCATCGGCATCTCCCGGCTGGCAAAGGGCACCTGATAGCCTGGCACCGCCAGCCCCTTGAGGATCGCCCGGCGGATCATCCGCTTGGTCTGTTCGTCAAGGTATGCAAAGTTGTAGTCGGTCATTCCGCAGCCTCCCGTGCCGCCAGCGTCTCTGCCAATTCCGCCGCTTCCCGGCGCAGTTTGCGGACCAATTCCAGCTCGGACTGGAAATCCACGTAATGCGGCAACTTGATGTGCTCCAGAAAGCCGGTGGCCTGAATGTTGTCAGCGTGGCTCAGGACAAATTCCTCATCCTGCGCGGCGGCACCGACATTGTCCTCGCCCAGCTCCTCCCAGCGCAGCGCGCGGTCGACCAGCGCCATGGCGATGGACTTGCGCTCTGACTGGCCGAAAACCAGCCCGTAGCCGCGGGTGAACTGCGGCGGCACTGTCTTGGAACCCTTGAACTGGTTCACCGTCTCGCATTCGGTCAGTTCCACCTCGCCGATTTCGATCGCAAAGCCCAGCTCCGGGATTTCCATTTCCACCGGCACCTTTCCGATCCGCAGTTCACCGACAAAGGCATGGTTGCGCGCATAGCCGCGCTGGGTGGAATAAGCCATGCCCAGGATGAACCCCTCGTCGCCGCGGGTCAGCGATTGCAGCCGCACCGCGCGGCCCGCCGGGAAGGACATCGGCTCACGGGTCAGATCGCCCGGAACCGCGTCCGAGGCCGGCTCCCGCTCGATGATGTCCTCTCCTTGCAAAAACTCAGCAATATGCGGCGTGGCCGCCTTTCGCGGCTCCGCGGCCGGTGCCTCGGGCACCTCACCTTCGGCGGCCAGTTTGAAGTCCAGAAGGCGGTGGGTGTAGTCAAACGTCGGTCCCAGCACCTGCCCTCCCGGCGCGTCCTTGAAGGTTGCCGAGATCCTGCGGTCGCATGCCATCTCCCCGGTCTCCACTGGCTGCGAATAGCCAAACCGCGGCAGGGTCGTGCGGTAGGCCCGGATCAGAAAGACCGCCTCGATCAGATCCCCGCGGGCCTGCTTGATCGCCAGCGCCGCAAGGTCCGGATCATAGAGCGAGCCTTCCGCCATCACCCGGTTCACCGCCAGGCTGAGCTGCTCGCGGATCTGAGCGAGGGAGAGTTCCCCCACATCCTTGTCGCCGCGGCGCTCCTCAGCCAGCCAGGCATGAGCGTTTTCAATGGCGCGCTCGCCGCCCTTGACTGCAACATACATAAGCTCAGCCCTCCGCGGTTACTTGCGTTGAACGCGGCAGCGCAGCCACCTGCGATCCCGCTGTGAAGAAGACGTCCACGCCCAGCGGGTAGAGAGCCGCGTTGTTCTGAAACGCAGCCAGCTCCGGCAGTTGCATCCGGGCGGTGTCCTTGATGCCGGGGCCGCGCAGCACCGCGTTGGGTGAAGCAAAGCCGGGTGTTTCGACAATCAGGGTGGCCGAGCGGTCGGGGTATTCCGGGCTGCCGATGCGGAAGCGGTCGAGCGGCGCCAGCGCTGCCCAGCCGCCGAGCGCGAAATCCGCTTGCTCCGCCGGCACAACCGGCGCGCCGGTGTGGAATGCCAGCCAGCCTTGCAAGGCCTCGCTGTCCACATCCGGCGCCAGGTAGACACCGGTTTCCGGGTCACACAAGGCCAGCAGCAGGCTGCCCGCCGCGATCGAGATCCCATCTGGCGGTACAGCTCCGGTGATGTCCTGGACTTGGCCGGGCCGGGCCATCGCATTCATCGCCGCACGGAAGGCATGTGCTGCAGCCACCGGGGGATTGCTGAAGCCGCCCGCATATACGGCATTCCGGGGTTGCAAGCTCATCAATCCTCTCCCCGCACCATGGTGAAAAACTCGACCTTGGTCGCTGCCGCCTTGGCTGCGCGCCCGTCGTTTTGCGCTTGCCGCGCTGCGGCCAGAGGCGCCAGCACCGCCGCGCGCAGGCCCGCCGCAGCACTGGTTTGCATCAGCGCATCGACCTTGGCGGCAATCGTTGCCTTGGCCTTGCTGCGGCCCTGCACGTAACCGTGGCCAACGGTGCCATCCTCCAGCGACAGCGCACACCGCGTTACGGTCATCTCACCGAGGTTGAAGGGTGCACCGGACCCGCCCATGCGGCCCCTCACCATGACACCGCCGGCCTCAGGCACGCGCAGCCATTCACAAGCGGGATCGGTCCCGTAGCTTTGCCACAGCTCAGCAAGCCGGGCCTCATCAGCAGTGGCCAGAAGGCTCATCCAGCCTTTGCGGTCCTCTGCGGGAAAAGTGGGTTTCATCTGTCTATGCCTCTTGGCCGGGTTGTCTATTTTTACTATACAACTAGACAAATGTTAGCCGAGTCGCCTCGGCCGGCGCAATCCCAGACTTGTGAAAGTTCCGTGACATGGCCCGCACACCCGTTTGGAAATCCATCGCCATCGCCCTGACAGACGATATTGCACAGGGCCGGTACGCGACCGGCGGCAAGCTGCCGGCAGAGGCGCAGCTGGCGGCCCGGTTCGGTGTCAACCGCCACACCGTGCGCCGCGCACTGGCGGAGATGGCAGAGCAGGGCCTGGTGCATTCCCGCCGCGGTGCAGGAGTGTTCGTCGCCGCCAGGCCAACCGACTACCCGATCGGCAAGCGGGTGCGGTTCCATCAGAACCTGACACGCGAGGGGCGGACTCCGGCCAAGAAAATGCTGATGCTGGAAACCCGCGCCGCCGGGCTGCGCGAGGCGGAAGCGCTGGGGCTAACGGCGGGAGATCCGGTGCAAGTCTATGACGGCCTCTCGCTGGCCGACGGCCAGCCCATCGCCCTGGCCCAGGCGGTGTTTCCCGCCGCGCGGCTGCCGGGGCTGCGCGACGCGCTGGAGGCGGACAGCTCGATCACCGAGGCCCTGAAGCGATGCGGGATCGAGGACTATACCCGCCTGGAAACCCGCATCGCTGCCAAGCTCGCCACCGCCACCCAGGCGCTGCATCTGCAGATCAGCGAAGGGGCCCCCATCCTGCGCACCACGTCTGTCAGCGTGGACACAGCCGGTATCCCGATCGAGTTCGGCCGCACATGGTTTGCGGGCGACCGGGTGACGCTGACGGTTGGCGGCGAAACCTGACGCGGAATGCTCCCGCCTGCTCCGGTGTAGTTGAAATTGCCCCTCACAGTTGGGCATAGCGCCGCGCTGACGCGCGGCGCGGCAGTTCTCCCGAAAGCCGAGTCAAATGCTGCACCAGCAGCCGTACACCAGGCCAGTTCACCCTTCACGCGGTGGGGGGGGGGGGCGGATCGGATTCGGCACGGCGCTTCGGGGCACACACCTCACCGAAGCACGGGACCGCACCGCGCGCAGCGCGGTGCTGCGCCCAACCATTCAGGGCATCTGTGATGTCCGGATTGGGCGGGAGTGCCTCCGCTGTGTTACTGTTCGGCGTTAAAAATAAACAGCGTCTCGCCGTTGATCCGGTAACCGTTGATCAGGTCCCTTGCCTTGTCCGAGACCAGCCAGCTTTCCAGCTGCATCGCCAGCCCGTTCTTCACGTGGCCATGCTTTTCCGGATTCACCGGGATGTAAGCGTATTGGTTAAACAGCACCGGGTCGCCTGAAAACAGCAGCGCCAGTCCGGCCTTGTTGCCAAAATTCAGCCAGCTGGCCCGGTCCGACATGATGTAGGCGTCCATGCCCGCCGCCGTGTTCAGCGCAGCCCCCATGCCCGCGCCGACGGCCCGGTACCAATCACCAAACCCCTCTGGCTCCAGCCCCGCAGCCTTCCACAGTGACAGCTCTTTCTTGTGGGTGCCGCTGTCATCGCCGCGGCTAACGAAGGAGGCTTCCGCCCCGGCAATCTGCTGCAGCGCGGCCGCCGCGTCCTCAGCCCCAGCGACCCCGGCAGTGTCGCGCTTGGGGCCGATGAAGACAAAATCATTGTACATGATCTCACGCCGGTGGGTGCCGTTGCCGCCCGCCAGAAACTTCTCCTCGGCCGTCTTGGAGTGCACCAGGATCGCGTCCACGTCGCCCGCCTCGCCAAGACGGATCGCCTGGCCGGTGCCAACCACCAGCAGCTGCACATCCAGGCCCAGATCCTTCTTGATCTCCGGCAGCAGGATCTCCGCCAGGCCGGAATTGTGGAAGGAGGTGGTCACCGCCATCTTCATCTCTTCCGCCAGCGCGGAAGAGGCAAAGGCCATGGATGCAATGGCACCAAAAATCAAACGTTTCATTCGACAATATCTCCGTTCAGAAAGGCACGCCCCTGCGGCGTTTGCGGCCCGGCAAAGAAATTCTCCGCCGGGCTGAATTCGTGGATGCGGCCGCCCAGGACAAAGATCACCTCATCCGCCAGCCGCCGCGCCTGCCCCATGTTGTGGGTGGACATAATCAGCCGCGTGCCGCTTCTGGCGGCATGGGCCAGGATCTCCTCGATCTCGCGGGTGGCGCGCCCGTCCAATGCGGCGCAGGGTTCATCCAGGAAGAGGACATCCGGCTCGCGCACCAAGGCCCGGGCCAGCGCCAGCTTCTGCCGCTCACCGCCCGACAGCATCGTGGCCTGACGCTGCAGGATCCTCCCCAGGCCCACACGGGCCGCCCAGTCCGCCGCGCGTGTGCGCGCCTCGCGGCGGCCGGTGCCCGTCAGCCGCAACGGATAGGCAATGTTATCGATCACCGTACGGCGCATCATCACCGGGGTCTGGAACACAAACGCCTGCCGCTTCTGCGCTTCTTCCAGCGGGCAGGCCCAGTCCAGGCTGCCGCCGTTCATCCGTACAATGCCATGCAGCATTTTCAGCAGCGTGGTTTTGCCCGCCCCGTTAGGGCCGATGACGATAGAGGTTCCCTGCCCGCCAAGCGTCAGATCGACCGGCCCGACCAGCACCTTGCCGCGGCGGCGCACCTGGGCGCCCTTGGCCACCAGCGGGAACATCTGCATCACCAGCGCCCCTCACTCTCGGTGCGGCCCAGCCAGTGGATCGCCAGGTTGACCGCAATCGCCAGGGCAATCAGCACAAACCCAAGCCCCAGCGCCATGGCGAACTCCCCTTTGCCGGTCTCCAGCGCAATCGCAGTGGTCAGCACCCGGGTGGCATGGTCGATGTTGCCGCCCACCACCATGATCGCGCCCACCTCGCCGATCGCGCGGCCAAAACCCGCCAGCGCGGCGGTCAGCAGTGCCCGGCGGCCATCCCATAACAGCGTCTGGATGCGCTGGAATTGGGTGGCATTCATCGAGATCAGCAGATCGTGGTAATCGCTCCACAACTCCCGCAGCGACTGATGCGCGACCGAGGCCACCAGCGGCACCACGATGATCACCTGCGCGATGATCATCGCCGTGGGTGTGAACAGCAGGCCAAAGACACCGAACGGTCCGGCCCGGGACAGGAACACGTAAACCACCAGCCCTACAACCACCGGCGGCAGCCCCATCAGCGCATTCAGCACCGCAATCGTGGCGCGGCGCAGCCGGAACCGGCGCACCGCCAGAAAGGCCGCCAGCGGCAGCGCAATGGCACAGGCGATGGCCAGAGCGGTCAGCGTCACCCGCAAGGAGCGCAGGGTGATCTCCACCAGATCCGCGTCCAGCGTCACCAGCAGCCAAAAGGCCTGGCACAGTCCTGCCCACAGATCATTCATCGCGTCCGGTCGCTCTCCCAAGGGGGTCCCAATTCAGCCCGGTTTAACATGGCTTTGCACGGCTCAAAATCACAGGACTGGACGCCGGGACAGCCAAAAACGGCACTCCGGCTGGAAATTTATGCCCTTGATCCCCATCTTTGAAACACAAGCGTCCTGAAGATGCCGCCTGTTAGCGCCAAATCACCGCATTTGCGTGCAAAACCCGACACGCGTGCTTGCGTGCGCGTTTTGAACGTGAAACAACCCCCGCCCAAAGTGTCACCCCGGACGCAACCTTGAGGAACCGCCATGTTCGACCTGCAATCCATGCGGGATCAGCTCGCCGCCCATTATGATCTGGCCCCTAACCCGGCCCTGGCCGAACAGATGGCAGATGTGTACGCCCGCATGAACCGCGTGGTGAACCCCATCGAATGGGCCACCCATGCGCCTTATGTTGCGGCCATCCTGGAGCTGAAGAAGCAGCGCAACGCGGTGATTCTGGCGCATAATTACATGACGCCCGAAATCTATCACGGCATCTCGGATGTGGTCGGCGACAGCTTGCAGCTGGCGATCGAGGCCACCCGGGTCGAGGCAGACGTGATCGTCCAGTGCGGCGTGCATTTCATGGCCGAAACCTCCAAGATCCTGAGCCCGGAGAAAACCGTGCTGATCCCCGACATGGAGGCAGGCTGCTCGCTGGCCGAAAGCATCACCGCCGACGGCGTCGCCGAAATGCGCCGCCGCTACCCGGGCGCGCCGGTGGTCACCTACGTGAATACCACCGCTGAGGTCAAAGCCGCGTCGGACATCTGCTGCACCTCCTCCAACGCGGCGCAGATCGTTGCCGCGATGGAAGAAGACACCATCATCATGACGCCGGACCAGTATCTGGCGCAGAACATCGCCCAGCAGGTTCCGGAAAAGAACATCGTCTGGTGGGAGGGCTCCTGCATCGTGCATGAGCAGTACACCGCCAAGGACCTGCGCGACTTCCGCGAATGGAACCCGGGCACCCGGCTGATCGCCCACCCGGAATGCCCGCCCGACGTGGTGGCCGAGGCCGACTTCTCCGGCTCGACCAGCGGCATCGTCAAATACGTGACAGACGAAAAACCGGAAAAGGCACTGCTCATCACCGAATGCTCAATGGCGTCGAACATCGCCGATCAGCTGCCTGAGGTGGAATTTGTCGGCCCCTGCAACATGTGCCCCTACATGAAGAAGATCACTCTGGAGAAAGTGCTGTGGTCGCTGCACACCATGACCGAGCCGGTCGAGGTGGATCCCGAAGTGGCCGACAAGGCCCGCGTGGCGGTGCAGCGGATGATCGACCTCAGCCAAAAACTGGGCATCTGATCCGTGATCGAAACCGGCCGTATCGTCATTGCCGGCGCAGGTCTGGGCGCGCTTTACGCCGCGCTTGAGCTGGCACCCCGGCCGGTTCTGGTGATCTCCCCCGAGACCTTGGGCGAAGGCGCAAGCTCAGCCTGGGCGCAGGGCGGCGTGGCTGCCGCCATGGCCAACCATGACACGCCTGAGGCCCACGCCGCCGATACCCTGCAGGCGGGTGCCGGCACGGTCGACCCCGAAGTCGCCGCCATGGTCACCCGGGTGGCGCGTGAACACATCATTGATCTCACCGAGCTCGGCACCCCCTTCGACCGCGACGCGGACGGGAACTACGTGATGAGCCGCGAGGCCGCCCATTCCGCCGCCCGCGTGGTGCGGGTAAAGGGCGATCAGGCCGGTGATCAGATCATGCGGACGCTGATAGCCGCGGTCCGTGCAGCACCTTCCGTGCAGGTTCTGGAAAACACCCAGGCGCTGCGGCTGGAGACCGAGGGCAGTTCCGTCACCGGCATCTGGATCACCCGCGCCGATGCGCCCTCTGCCCCGGTGCTGATCAAGGCGCCCGGCGTGCTGCTGGCGGGCGGAGGCTCCGGCGGGCTTTATGCCCACACCACCAACCCGCCCCGCATCCGCGGACAGGTGATCGGTTTTGCCGCCCGCGCCGGCGCCTGTATCGCCGACCCCGAATTCGTCCAGTTTCATCCCACCGCCTTTGACATCGGCGAAGACCCGGCACCGCTGGCAACCGAAGCCCTGCGCGGCGAGGGTGCGGTGCTGATCAATGCAGACGGTGAGCGCTTTATGCTGGCCGCGCACCCCGACGCCGAGCTTGCCCCCCGCGACATTGTCGCCCGCGCAATTTTTGCCGAAACACAAGCCAGCCGCCGCCCGATGCTAGACACACGTGAAGCATTGGGCGCAGAGGTGCTGACCCGCTTCCCCACGGTGGCCGAAACCTGCGCCCGCGCGGGCATCGACCCGGTGCAGGAGCCGATCCCCGTTGCCGTCGCTGCCCATTACCACATGGGCGGAGTGGAGGCGGACCTGAAAGGCCGCACCAGCCTGACAAACCTCTGGGTCTGCGGCGAGGCGTCCTCGACCGGCCTGCACGGCGCCAACCGGCTCGCCTCCAACGGCCTGCTGGAAGCGCTGGTCTATGCCCGCAATGCCGCACAGGACATGGCGTCATTGGACACCCCATCAGACGCCGAAGAGGTACGCCCCAGCTTTCCCAAGGGCGGGCAGGACCTGGACCCGGCCGCGCTGAAGACCTTGCGCGAAACCATGACTGTCCACGCCGGGGTGCGCCGGACTGGCGCGGGGCTGAAACAGGCGCTCGCCGCCATTGCCCGGCTTGAAGCTGAACAGGCCGCAGACGAAAATTTTCTCAACATGTGCGCCACCGCCACGCTGATTGCCGCCGCTGCGCTGAGGCGCGAGGAAAGCCGCGGCGGCCACTTCCGTGACGACTTCCCCGAGGCCGACCCCGCGCAGGCCCATCGCACCCGCATCACTCTGGACGAGGCCTTGGCCATCCGCGCCGAGGTTCAAAAGGAACTGACATGAGCACCCAATTCGCCACCCTGCCCGACCTGATCCTGGAACCGATGGTGCGTGCCGCATTGATGGAGGATCTGGGCCAGAACGGCGACATCACGACCCGCGCGGTAATCCCGGCCGCCGCTACCTACTCCGCCCGCCTGAACGCCCGCGAGGACGGTGTGGTTTCTGGCATGCAGATCGCCCGTATCGCCTTTCACCTGGTGGACGCCGGGCTGAAAGTCGAGACCCTGCTCCCCGACGGCAGCCCTTGCAAGAAGGGCGACACGCTGATGACCATCGAAGGCTCCGCCGCTTCGATCCTGTCAGGCGAGCGCGTCGCACTGAACTTTGCAGGCCGGCTGACCGGCATCGCCACCCTGACCGCTGCCTTTGCCGCGGAAACCAAAGGCACCGCCACCCGCATCACCTGCACCCGCAAAACCACCCCGGGGCTGCGCATCGCAGAGAAGCAAGCCGTGCTGCACGGCGGCGGCTACAACCACCGCTTCGGCCTGTCGGACGCGATCCTGATCAAGGACAACCACATCGCGGCCGCCGGCGGGGTCAAGGCGGTGCTGGAAGCCGCAAAGGCCAGCGTAAGCCACATGATGAAGGTGGAAATCGAGGTCGACACTCTGGACCAGCTTGCTGAAGTGATCGCTACCGGCGGTGCCGACGTGGTGCTGCTCGACAATATGGACACCCCCACACTGGCCAAGGCAGTGGAGATGGCCAAGGGCCATGTCGTCACTGAGGCTTCCGGCAACATGCGGCTGGAGCGCATTGCCGAAGTGGCGGCAACCGGGGTCGACTACATCTCGTCGGGCGCGCTCACCCACTCGGCACGCACCCTGGATTTGGGTCTCGACTTCTGAACTTACCCAAACATGAAAGCCGCAGGCGGCAGGCCCCCAAGCCTGCCTGTTAGTCTGTCTGACGCTGCTGGCGGGCCGCCTCCAGCTTCCCTTCCCGCAGTGCCACGGGCGACAGCATCAGCACTGAGCCGCCTTCAATCTGGCGCACCTCGAACCCTCTCCGGCCTTGCAAGCCGCCGCGCAACTCATCCGGCAGCGCCGCGCAATCTTCGGGACGGCTCTCGCACATCACGATCTCGCGCCCGGTCAGATGGTGCAGGCGGAACGTAACCGACTGGTCCTTTTGCAGATCCGATTTCCGGGCGGCCTCCAGCGACAGGTAGGTTCCGGTGACATAGACCGGACCCTGCCCCTCAACCAGCTCTGCCGCCATCGCCCGGCTAACCTTGTGCCACTCCGACAGGAACTGGTAGGTCAGCCCGCCGAAGATCACGTAGACCGCTGTCACGGTAAACAGCAGGTTCCGGCTCAGCCGCGCCCGCCCGCTGTCGCGCAGTGCAATCACGAACAGCCCGATGAAGACGGCCCCGAAGATCCACAGGAACCCGCCGGAGCGCACCGGCATGTCGATGCCGCTGCGGATCACCTGCAGGCAGATCAGCGCCAGCCCCAGGGCCGCCCCGGACAGCAAATAAAGCGCCCGCCACTTGTCCTGCCGCAGCACAACCCAGACCGCACAAGCCAGCAGCGCCGCCTGCAAGAGCGCCAGAACCGCGTTGTTATAACCGCCCTTCTGCGCCAGGCTGACCAGGAATTGCCAGGCGAGCTTGGAGTTCTCCAGCGCCGAGGCCAGATCATGCGCCGGACTGGGGTTGCGCCATTCCGCCATCGGCACGCCGAATACCCCATGCACGGTATAGTTCAGCGAATAGATCGCCAGCATACCCAGCGCGAAACTGGCGATGAACAGCGCCAGCAGGCCCGCCAGATCCCTCGCCGAACGCGCAACACCGGCGCGGGTCAGGCTCAGCCCCAGGATCAGAAACGGATAGGTGGTGTAGGCCATCAGCGAGACCGGCACAAAGACCAGCATCAGCCAGCGGCAGGTCCGCTCGCTCAGCCGCGTGGCCAGCCAGGCATAAAACGCCACAACCGCCAACCCCAGGATCAGCGTATTGAACCACATCGAGATCAGCACCCAGGGCAGGCCGAGACCCGCAATCAGCGCCACCATCACACGTTGCCAAATCTCCGCGTCCCGGCCAAAGGCGTTGTGCACCAGGCAGCCAAGATAGACCGCCCACAACAGCTGATAGGCCAGAAAATTCAACCAGGCCGGAGTTACGACACCACGCAGATGCCACAGGTAGTTGACCCAGCGCCCCTCGGTCAGGGTCTTCGCGTAGAACAGCGCAGGATCCGCCAGCAGCGCCGGGTAGTCATCGTGCCGGATCATCGGATCCGGCAGCTGGAACAGCGCCGTCAGCAGCAGCACAGCAAAAACCGCAGCCACCGTGACCGGCAGTTGCGGCAAGGCGCGCCGCTGCGCAACACTGCTGCCGGCGGAGGCCAGTGTCATCCCGCGGCCTCCTGCAGGCGCCGGGCGCGACGGGCCAGCACAGCGGCACGGCCCTGTGCGATCCTGGTGACCATCGGCTGCGGCATCAGCGAGACAATGCCGCGCCGCATCCGCCATCCCAGGCTGCCCGCCAGCGGCACCTTCTGCCCGGCCGGAATTTCCGTTGCCAGCACCTCCTGCGGCAGCTCTTGGCGGCCCGCGGCGTTGGCATAAAGCACGGTGTTGTAGCGGTACCAGGGCTCGACACCCGACATGTGTTTCAGCTGGGGGCGGGCAAAGTCATAGGCAGTGAACCCGCGCGCCGCAAACATCTCCTGCCAGAACGACAGCGGCTTTTCGTTGATATGGAACTCGCCCCCCTGCCCCGGCACAGCGGCGGAGAACAGCACCCGGTCAGCGTGGCGGGTCAGGCTGTCGACCAGCTTTTCCGAGGCTGCCTCTGGCAGGTGCTCGCCCACCTCCAGACTCTGCGCCAGATCGAATTTGCGTCCCAGATCAAAGGGTTTGGTCAAGTCGGCAGCATGGAACTGCTGGCGCGGGATCGCCAGACGGTCGCGGTCGACATAATCGCCGTCAACGCCAGCAACATCGGTCACCCCCGCCTTGATCCACTCGCTCAGCCACACGCCGCGGCCGCTGCCCAAGTCCAGAACGCTGCCCGCTTGCAGCTGCGGCTGGACCACCGAAATCATCGCCTGCGCCGAGGAGCGCGCGCCCTGGTCGATATAGTCGTAGAACTCGTTGGAATAGATATGGGACATGATTGCTCCGAACTTTACTCGCCAGCCGCGGCATACACCCAGAGGCGGAAAATGATGAAATTCTGAACCGGCAGGATTACCGTGACGGCGGCGGCGGACAGCCAGTCCGCCCAGCCCAAGGCCGGGCCTATCACACCGGTGATCAGCGCCGAGACGGCAAAACCCGCGGCAATGGCGCAGGTAAAGCGCGCCATCTGGTCAGGCAGGCCCAGCGGGCGGCGGAAGGTCCACCAGGTTTGCAGCACGTATTGCACCGCTACCGCAGCCGCAAAGGCCAGCGCATTGGCAGGCGCCTGCGCCATCCCTGCGGCCAGCAGTGCGGGATAGCCCAGCACATACAGGCCCGCGACCGTGGCGCCGACGACAGAAAAGCGCAGGATTTGCCCCGCGCCTCCCATGCTCACGACGCTTCCTTGCGCAGCGGTGCGGGCTCGGCATTCGCCGCCTCCGCAGGCGCGCTCTCGCCGGTTTCCTCTGACAGGAAATACATGGGGCGCTGTTTGCTCTCCATATAAAGCCGCCCGATGTACTCTCCCATGATCCCCAGCGTCAGCAGTTGGATCCCTGAGAAGAAGGAAATCGCCAGCAGCATCGACGCCCAGCCGGGGGCAGTGTTGTAGAGGATCAGCGACAGGAACACATAGACCGCCATCAGGAAGGTCACATAAAGGCTCAGGAACGCCAGCCGCGTCGCCATTTTCAGCGGTTTGGTGGAAAAGCCGGTCAGCGCATCCGTGGCAAAGCGCAGCATTGCCCGGAACGGGTATTTTGTAACGCCGGCAACCCGGGCATCCCGGACGTATTCCAGACCGATCTGCTTGAAGCCCGCCCAGGCGAACATGCCGCGGATGAAGCGTGCGCGCTCCGGCATCGCCAGCACCGCATCCAGCGCGCGGCGGCTGACCAGGCGGAAATCGCCAGTGTCCTTGGGGATGTCCACATCCGACAGCGTGTTCAGGAAACGGTAGAACAGATAGGCGGTTGCCTTCTTGAACAGGGTCTCCCCCTGCCGTTCGGCCCGGCGCCCATAGACCACGTCATAGCCGCGGTCCATCATCATCATCAAGTCGGGCAGGATTTCCGGAGGGTCCTGCAGGTCGGCGTCCAGCATGAAAACGCGGTCGCCGCGCGCGGCCTCAAGACCGGCTGTCAGCGCCACCTGGTGGCCGCGGTTGGCAGACAGCCGTATCCCCCGCACCACCGGGTGCCTGGCATGGGCCGCCTCGATCGCCGCCCAGGTGCCGTCGCTGGAGCCGTCATCCGCCAGGATGATCTCGGCGTCCTGCGCCCATGGTTCAATGGCCTGCACCAGCCGCTCCACCAGAAGGGGGACCGACTCTTCTTCGTTGTAGCAGGGCACAACAACGGAAAGCTGCACTTTCTCGCCCTCAAATCTGTTTGTTAACCGCTCGTTAACCACGATACTGACCGATCCGGTGCAGGAAGGGCAACGGCAGCCCGATGAGAGCTGAATTTGCAATTAAATGGTTAAGGGCCTGTGTGCTTTGGGTAACGCACTATGGCGAAACCAAGGCAAATGCGGACGAATTGCCGAAAATCCGCCCGCATCCCGCCCCGGTCTACAGCACGCCGCGGGGAATCGTTTCCTGCCACTCCTTGGTCAGGACAACCTCCCTGTCCGCGCCCTCGTAGGCGGTCACCTTGCGCCAGAGATAGAAATTCTCCCGGTCGCAGGTCACTTTGTTCCCGGTCTCAATCGCGACCTGCCAGCCGCCGCGCTCGAACTCGAAGGTCCAGTCGCTGGCAAAGGTTGCCGTGGCCGGATCATCCGGATGCACCTCATAGTGCATCGTCACATGGCTGCCCGCGCACATGCCGTGATAGGGGTCCACAGCCTTGCCGTAGTCATCAAAGGTATCCAGCACCAGCGCACCATCCTCGCGGGTCCAGGTTTTCGATGTGCCGCCCGCGGGGCGCAACTGCTCGGCCTGCAGCACCGGGTAGTCGCGCGGCGCGCCAGGGTTCTGCGGGGCAATCTCTTCAGCAACCCGCCGCTCCGGCAGCACCAGCGCGCAGCCTTCCAAATGCAGGGTGACTTCCGCCGCCTCAGGCGCAGGCCAGACAACCGGCCAGTATGACGCCGACAGCGCCAGCCGCAGCACGTGCCCCGGTTTCAGGCGGTGCGCGCATTCGTTCAGCTCGATCTCCGCCTCATAGCGCTCCCCCGGCACAAGGTTCTCCGGCGCCTCAAACCCATTGCGGCACGTCAGGTTCAGCGGCCGGAAGGTGATCCGCTGCGACACGCCTTCAGGCGACACATCGCACAGCCGCGCCACCAGCTGCGCCACCGGCTTGTCGGTGCTGAAGGCCACCTTGAGCCGCGGCCTGCCCAGCAGTTCCAGCGGCTCCGTCAGCGGCGCGGTGTCGAAACAGGCCGACAGCGCATCGTCAACCGCCTGGTCCCCGGCCAGCTCATTGTCAAACCGCATCCCCGGGCAGAAATAGCCGGACGCCTGCCCGACCGTCGCCGGATTGCTGACTGCTATGGCACCTTGACCCGGTGTCTCCGCCAGCACACCCTGCCCCAGGTGCATCACCCGGTCCTGCACATTGGGCGAGGGCCACTCAGCCTCCGCCACCCAGCGGCCCTGGCGCGGTTTGTTCTGCATGGCGGGGTTAAAATGCTCCTGCATAAAGACGCGGTAGTCCGGCAAGTCTTTGGCGCCGGTCTCCTCGCCCTTCAGCCATTGGCCGAACCAGCGCAGCACCTCGCCGTGAAAATCCGCCGGATTCAGCTTGGCGATATGGGCATAGCGGTGCTCCCACGGTCCGATCATCGCCTTGGCGGGCACCGTCAGATTGGCCGCCAGCGCGGGCGGTGCGTTCACATAGGCGTCCGCCCAGCCGGTGATCGCCAGCACCGGCGCCTGGATCGCAGACCAGTCCTCGCAGACCGAGCCGTGTTTCCAGAAGTCCCCCCGGGTCTGGCGCCGCAGCCAATCGGCAGCCATGAAGGGCATCTCCTCGATCCGCTTGATCCAGTCCTCGCGCCAGTCCGCCCGGTGCTCCGGGTCTGCAGGGCGCGACTGATAGGCAAACATCTGGCTGCCCCAGTTTGCGTTGTCGCTCAGCAGGCAGCCGCCCATGTAATGAATATCGTCAGCATAGCGGTCGACGGTCGAGGCCACGGACACCACCGCCTTCAACGCCTCAGGCCGGCGGAACGCCAGCTGCAGCCCGTTGAACCCGCCCCAGCTGATGCCGATCATGCCGATGTTGCCGTCACACCAGGGCTGCGCGGCGATCCAGGCCAGCACCGCCTCACCGTCGCTCAGTTCCTGTTCGGAGTATTCGTCGTCGAACACCCCCTCGCTGTCACCCGTGCCCGCTATGTCCACGCGGATGCTTGCATAACCTTCGGCAGCAAAAACCGGATGTGTGGTCTCATCCCGGGGCGCGGTGCCGTCACGCTTGCGGTACGGGAGGTATTCCAGGATCGCGGGATGCGGCCCCGCGCCCTTCGGCATCCACATCCGCGCCGACAGCCTGCGGCCGTCCGGCAGAGGGATCCAGGTGTTCTCAATAATGCTGTAAGCGCCGGGCATAAGTATGTTCCTGTGGTTGTTTTGGCTACGGCCGCACTCAGCAAATTCACCAGATCACCTGCCGAAGAAAAGGGTGCGTTTATGCGCGGATGTAAGCGAACTGACGCGGGATCGGCGCAAATCGCCACGGCGAGCCCGAGCATTCCACGCGTTTGCCGGCGTTCCCTTGCCCGCCCCAGCCGCACCCACATAGCACCGCAAGGCGGAGACGGAGTACCGCCGCAGATGGCAGCAGCGCGGTTATTCCGGCAGTTTCGGCGCCGACTTTTCCAGCGCCAGTTCGGCGTCCGAGAACTTCCACGGGCCCCGGACCCCCGGCACGCCCTCCGGCGCGATCTGCATCTCCCGGTGCTTTATCTGCGGATCCTCAAACGCCTGGCCAATGGTGTTGATCGGCCCAGCCGGAACTGTCGCCGCTTCCAGCGCTGCCAGCAGGTCCGCTTGTGCCCACGCCGCCAGCACCTCCTCCAGGATCGCCGTCAGCGCCCTGCGGTTGGCGACCCGCAACTGGTTGGTCTGAAAGCGGTCATCCGCCTTGGCCTCCGCCAGCCCCAGCACATCGCACAGCCGCTGAAACTGCCCGTCATTGCCCACCGCCAGAATCACATGGCCATCCTTCACCGCCATTACCTGATAGGGCGCAATATTCGGGTGGTCATTGCCCAGGCGGGTGGGGCTGTCGCCGGTCGCCAGATAGTTCATCGCCTGGTTTGCCAGCAGGGCCGTTGCGCAATCCAGCAGTGACATGTCCAGATGCTGGCCGCGCCCCGTCCTGTGGCGCTGCTCCACCGCCGCCAGAATGCCGATGGTGCCGTACAGGCCGGTGACAATATCGGTTATCGCCACACCGACCTTCTGCGGCTGGCCGTCCTGCGCACCGGTGATCGACATCAGCCCCGACATGCCCTGCAGCAAAAAGTCATACCCCGCCCGCTTGGCATAAGGCCCATCCTGGCCAAATCCGGTCACAGAGCAGTAGATCAACCGCGGATTGACCTTGCTGAGGCTCTCATAATCCAGCCCGTATTTCTTCAGCCCGCCGACCTTGAAGTTCTCGATCAGGATGTCGGCATCCTTGATCAGCTCAAGGACTGCCTGCTTGCCCTCTTCAGTGCGGAAGTCGGCGGTCACGCAGTCCTTGCCACGGTTGGCGGCATAGTAATAAGCGGCCGTTTTGTCACCTTCGCGCTCGATGAACGGAGGCCCCCACTTACGGGTATCGTCACCATCCGGGCTTTCCACCTTCACCACATCGGCGCCCAGATCCGCCAGCGACTGGCCGATCCAGGGCCCGGCCAGGATGCGGGCAAGTTCAACCACCTTGAGGCCTGCAAGCGGGGTCATGGGCACTCCTCCCTGTTGTCGCCGTCGTCTTTGCTAGCATGCTTAGCCGCTGCACTGCCCTCCTGCAAGATTTGATCAAATCCCGGCCCGGCGAAAACGCCCCTCAGGCTGCAAACCGGAAAACACTTGTTTTCCGAGCCGTTTCCCGCGCCGGGAAACGGGATTTCCATTGTCACGGCATCCAGACATCTCCGCGCAGGTCAGACTGCGTATCCAGAGCCAGTTTCAGCCGGCAAATTCCTGATGGAATGCCGCAGGACTATATGTTAGCGATAACTCAACTTTAACCGGCCCTGTGCCAGCAGAGGCAATTGAATTGCCCCGCCCCAGGCGGCACAATGGCCCGGCCTTCGGCCCTCAATGGAACAGCGATGTAAAATCAATGGTTTCCCGCGTCATCCCCGTCCAGCCCTTTGACCTCGTGCTGTTTGGCGCGACCGGCGACCTGGCCCGCCGCAAGATCCTTCCGGCGCTGTTCCACCGGTTCCAGATCGGCCAGTTCAACACGGAATGCCGGATCATCGGCAGCTCGCGCAGCGAGCTGACCGCGGAAGAGTTCCGCAGCCAGACAGCAGACGCCATCCGCGAATTCGGCCAGGATGTGGAAACCACGGCCGAGGAAATCGCCGGATTCACCGCGTTGTTGGACTATGCCGCGGTGGACGCCCGCGGTGAGAGCGGATGGGATGTGATTCACGGGAAACTGCGCGACGATGCGGCCCGCGCCTTCTATCTATCGGTGGGGCCTGGCCTGTTCACCGATATTGCCCGCCGCCTCAGCGAAACCGGCATCGCCACGCCCGACAGCCGCATCGTTCTGGAAAAGCCCTTCGGCCATGACCTGGCGTCGGCCCAGGCGCTGAACGCGGCGCTGCGGGAGCATTTCGAAGAACGCCAGATCTACCGGATTGACCATTACCTGGGCAAAGAGACGGTGCAGAACCTGATGGCGCTGCGTTTTGCCAACTCGCTGTTCGAGCCGTTGTGGAACTCCTCCCATATCGACCATGTGCAGATCACCGTCGCCGAAAGCATCGGCATCGAGGGGCGCGAGGAATATTACGACAAGTCCGGCGCCATGCGGGACATGGTGCAAAACCACCTTATGCAGCTTCTGTGCCTGACCGCGATGGAGCCGCCGGCCCATTTCGCGCCCAATGCGGTTCGGGACGAGAAGGTCAAGGTGATCGAGGCCTTGCGCCCGGTGGCGCAATCCAGCATCGCCCGCGGCCAGTACCGGGGCAAAAGCGGACAGGGCTACCGCGATCACGCGGGCAACCCCGCCAGCCGTACCGAAAGCTATATCGCGCTCAAGGTCGAAGTGGCGAACTGGCGCTGGGCCGGCACACCGTTCTACCTGCGCACCGGGAAATGCCTGCGTGACCGGGTGAGCGAGATCGCGGTCTATTTCCGCGACCCGCCGCACAACATCTTCGAAGGCTCCGGCCCGGTGCACGGCAACGTGCTGGTGATCCGCCTGCAGCCAGACGAGGGCATCACGCTTAAAACCACCATCAAGGACCCCGGCCCTGGCGGCATGCGCCTCACTGGCGCCAACCTGGACATGACCTTCGCCGATGAGCTGCCGGAGTCGGGCCGCCCGCAGGACGCCTATGAACGGCTGATCATGGATGTGATCCGCGGCAACCAGACCCTGTTCATGCGCGGCGACGAGGTCGAGGCCGCCTGGGCCTGGGCCGACCCGATCATCGCCGGCTGGGAAGACACCGGAGAAGCCCCGCAGCCCTACGACAGCGGCAGCGCCGGGCCCGACGACTCACTCCTGCTGATCCACCGCGACGGCCGCCGCTGGCGCAGTATCGGAGCCTAAGACAGCCGCCCTCCCCCTTGCCCCCGCAGTTTGCTACAAAGGCACCCCATGAGCTTGAATTCCACACTGGCCGCCGTCACCGACCGCATCATCGCCCGCAGCGAGACCACCCGCGCGGCCTATCTGGAACGGATGCGCGCGGCCAGCGGCAAAGGGCCTGCGCGGGCGCATCTGTCCTGCTCCGGCCAGGCCCATGCCTATGCGGCCACCGGGCCGGACCAGCAGACACTGGCCGAAGCCTCCAAGGGCCACCTCGGCATAGTCTCTGCCTATAACGACATGCTGTCGGCGCATCAGCCGTTTGAAACCTACCCCGCGCTGATCCGCGATGCGGTCCGCAAGGCCGGCGGCACCGCGCAGGTGGCTGGCGGCGTGCCCGCGATGTGCGACGGGGTCACCCAGGGCGAGGCCGGTATGGAGCTGAGCCTGTTTTCCCGCGATACCATCGCCATGGCCACGGGCGTCGCGATGAGCCACAACGTCTTTGACGCCGCCGTCTACCTTGGCGTCTGCGACAAGATCGTGCCTGGACTGGTGATCGGGGCGCAGGCCTTTGGCCATATCCCGGCAGTGTTCCTGCCGGCAGGCCCGATGACCAGCGGCCTAGCCAATGACGAAAAGGCCCATATCCGCCAGAGATTCGCTGCTGGCGAGATCAGCCGCGAGGAACTGCTGAAGGCCGAGATGGCCGCCTACCACGGCCCGGGCACCTGCACTTTCTACGGCACCGCCAACACCAACCAGATGCTGATGGAATTCATGGGCCTGCACCTGCCCGGGTCGTCCTTCGTGAACCCCGGCACCCCCCTGCGCGAGGCGCTGACGGTGGAGGGCGCCAAGCGCGCCCTGTCGCTCAGCGCGCTGGGAAACAACTACACGCCGGTCTGCGACGTGCTGGACGAGAAAGCCTATGCCAACGGCATTGTCGGCCTGATGGCCACCGGCGGCTCGACCAACCTGCTGATCCACCTGATCGCCATGGCGCGGGCGGGCGGCATCCTGCTGGACTGGCAGGACTTTGCAGACCTCTCCGACGTGGTGCCGCTCCTGGCCCGGGTCTATCCCAACGGGCTGGCCGACGTGAACCATTTCCACGCGGCTGGCGGCCTCGGCTACATGATCGGTGAACTGCTGAAAACCGGCCTCCTGCACCCCGACACAAGGACCGTGGCGGGCGAAGGGCTTGAGCATTACACGCAGGAACCCTTCCTGTCGGAGGACGGCCTCACCTTCCGCCCCGGCCCGGGGCAAAGCCTGAATGACGCGGTGCTGCGCCCGGCAGAGGCGCCGTTCCAGAAGACCGGCGGCCTGAAGCGGCTGACCGGCAACCTGGGCACCGCCGTGATAAAGGTCTCGGCAGTGGCGAAAGAACACCACATAGTCGAAGCTCCTGCCCGCGTCTTCCACGACCAGGAGGAGGCCAAGGCCGCCTTCAAGGCGGGCGAGCTGACCGGCGACGTGATCGTGGTGGTGCGCTTTCAGGGCCCCAAGGCCAACGGCATGCCCGAACTGCACAGCCTCACCCCCTTCCTCGGCATCATGCAGGGCCGCGGCCAGAAGGTGGCGCTGGTCACCGACGGACGGATGTCCGGCGCATCCGGCAAAGTGCCGGCAGCGATCCACGTGGTGCCCGAAGCCCTGGACGGCGGGCCTATCTCCCGGATCCAGAACGGCGACCTGGTGCGGCTGGATGCGGTGAAAGGCACGCTGGAAGTCCTCACCGAAGGCGCGCTGGAGCGCGAGCCCGCCACCGCCGATCTCAGCGCCTATCAGCACGGCACCGGCCGTGAGCTGTTTTCCCTGTTCCGCCGCTCGGTTGCTTCGGCCGACGAAGGCGCCAGCGTTTTTGGAGTATAACTCATGCGGATAACCCCTCAGGACGCCAGTCTGCGCACCTGCGAAATTTGCGCCCTGGCACCGGTGATGCCGGTGCTGGTGGTAGAGGACGCGGCCCACGCCCGCCCCTTGGCCGAGGCGCTGGTGGCCGGTGGCCTGCCTGCACTGGAAGTCACCCTGCGCACCGGCGCCGCGCTGGACGTGATCCGCGAGATGGCGCAGGTGAAGGGCGGTGTGGTGGGGGCCGGAACCCTCATCACCCCCAAGGACGCCGAGGCCGCCAAGGAGGCCGGCGCCCAGTTCGGCGTCTCGCCCGGCGCCACGGATGACCTGCTGGACGCCTGTGAATCCATCGGCCTGCCGCTCTTGCCCGGCGCCGCCACGGCGACCGAGGCGATGCGCCTGCTGGCCCGCGGCTATGGCATGCTCAAGTTCTTTCCGGCCGAGGCCTCCGGCGGTGCCCCGGCGCTGAAAGCCATTGGCGCGCCGCTGCCGCAGATCTCCTTCTGCCCCACCGGCGGCGTCAGCCCCGCCAATGCCGAAACCTACCTGAGCCTGCCCAACGTGGTCTGCGCCGGCGGAAGCTGGGTGGCCCCCACGGATCTGGTCAAGGCCGGCAACTGGAACGCCATCGAGGCGCTGGCGCGCGACGCCAGCCAGCTCGGCAAAGGTTAAGCTACCGCAAAATCATCCTGGTATTTCCGCTCGCCAGGGCGGATTTGCTCCGGCACGCGAAACCGAGACCGCCGCCGCCCTCACGGCGAATTGCAGGCAAGCCCATAGATCCTCCGGGGTAATTTCGCCTGACGCCGCGGCCCTCAGCAGGCCCCGCTCCTGCGCCTTGGCCAGAAAGCCCGCATTGAAGGTATCCCCTGCGCCGACCGTATCAGCGACCGCGACGGGCACGGCATCTGCCGTCACAATCCGTCCGTCCAGCAGATGGGCCTCAGCCCCCCGTGCGCCGAGGGTCAGCAGCACCAGTTTGGGTCCAGCCGCGAAGAGGCTTCCCAGTTTCGTGCCCGTGTCCCCGCGGGGACAAAGCCAGGAAAGATCCTCTTCCGAAACCTTCACGATATCCGCCAGCGCGACAAATTTCTCCAGCCGCACGCGATAAGCCGCCTCATCCTTGGCAAATCCGGCGCGCACATTCGGGTCCAGTATCACGGGCCGGCGGCCTGCTTCGCGCTGCGCCAGAGCCAAGTAAGCCTCCGCCGCTGGCGGGTTGCACAGGCTGATGCCGCCAAGCAGCAGCGCTTCCACGCTGTCCGGCACCTCCGGCAGGTCCTCCGGCGTGAGTGAGGACCCGGCGGAACCAGTATCATAGAAACTGTAGCTGGCGTCCCCATCCGTCAGATGGACAAAGGCCAGGGTGCAGGGCCGCGGGCTGGTCACCGCAAGGGAGGTTTCCACCCCGGCCTCCGCCAGCCTTGCTGCCAACTGCTGCCCGAACACATCCGAGGACAGTCCGGTGAACAGCCCCGCACGCACCCCGAGCCGCCCCAGCGCCAGCGCGGTGTTGAACGACGCGCCGCCGCCATGCGGGACATATGCCGCCTGCCCCGCAGCGGTCTTGCCGGGGATCATATCGATCAGCGCCTCGCCGCAGCAGAGGATCATGGCGTAGCCCCGCCGCTGCCGGAACCGAGCGCGATCTGATAAGCAAACAGCGCGGGCAGCCCGCCGGTGTGCAGCAGCAGCACTTTCTGCCCCTTGCGAATGGTGCCCTCCTCCAGCAGACCAAGCAGCCCGGCAAAAGTCTTGGCGGAGTAGACCGGGTCCAGCAGGATCCCCTCCGCGGCGGCCATGCGCTGCAAAGCTATGCGTGTCGCGGGTCCTGCGCGGCCATAGCCGGGCGCCAAGGCACCGTCCCAGGTAAGGATGTCACCGCCGGGAAATGGCTGCGGGATGTTCATCAACCCGGCCAGCTCTGCGGTCACCTGCTCCAGCCGCGCCTTCTGTGCTTGCGCATCGCGGCGCACGCAGATGCCAAAGACCGGCGCGGTGATGCCGGCCAGGCGCACACCGGTCAGGAACCCGCCATGGGTGGCCCCGCTGCCCGAGGGCACCACGGCGGCATCAAATCCGCCGATCTGCGCCGCCAGTTCCGCTCCGCCCTGCACATAGCCCAGCGCGCCCAGCGGCGGATGGCCGAGGCCGAGGGGAATGATGTAAGGTGTGCGGCCTGCCGCGCGCAGCTCCTCTGCCCGCGCTTCCAAGGCGGCATCCGCGCCGGCTTCATCCTCCCCCTCCGGGTAACTCATGCTCTCTGCGCCCAGTATATCCGACAGGAAGACATTGCCTGAGCTGTAGTAAAGCGGGTCCATGCCCGGCACCCGCTCCTCGCGCTGCAGTATCGCCTGCATCCCGTATTTCGAAGCCGCGGCGGCGGCAGTGCGGGCAAAGTTCGACTGCACCGCGCCGGTGATCAGGATGGTGTCCGCCCCGGCCGCCCGCGCCGCGCCGATGTAGAACTCCAGCTGCCGGGTCTTATTGCCGCCAAAGCTGAGGCCGGTCAGGTCGTCGCGCTTGATCCAAAGATCCAGTCCCAGCTCCTCCGACAGTCGGTCCAGCCGCTCCAGCGGTGTTGGCTGGGACAGCAGCTTGGCGCGCGGAAACGCGGAAAGGAGCGTGTCGGTCCGGGGCATTGCGGTCTCTTTCTTTCTGATCGGGCAGCGGCGCCAGCCTGACTGGGCCGCACCACGTTGCAGCAGTATGTGCAACCGGGCAAGGCCCCGAAGGCCAGCGGTTGCTTTTCAGGCGCTGCGCCCCCATGTCCCTGCGAAGCACCGGAAATCCAAGGATACGCGCCATGACAGAGACCGCCCACAGCCCCGCCCTGCGGGTCGATATCATCTCCGACGTGGTCTGCCCCTGGTGCGCGGTCGGCTACAACCAGCTGGCCTTTGCCGCCCGCCGCGCCGGGGTGGCTCTGGACATCCACTGGCAGCCGTTTGAGCTGAACCCGGACATGGCGCCCGAAGGCGAGGACCTGCGCGAGCATCTGGCCGCGAAATACGGCAGCACGGCGGAGCAGTCGGCCCAAGTGCGGGCGCAGCTGACGGAACTGGGCGAGGCGCTGGGCTTCACCTTCCGCTTCTTTGACGGGATGCGGATCTACAACACCTTTCAGGCGCATCAGCTGATCGAATGGGCGGAAGAGCACGGCAAGGGCCACGAGATGAAACAGGCGCTGCTGAGCGCGTATTTCACTGATGGCAAGGATGTATCCGATCCGGAGGTGCTGGTAGCAACCGCCGAAAGCCTCAGCCTGGACGGCGCCGGTGCGCGTGCGGCCCTGGAGAGCGGCAAGCACGCGGACAACGTGCGCCAGCGCGAGGCTTTCTGGGTGCAGCAAGGCATCCGCGGCGTGCCTGCCATGGTGTTCAATGGCCGCCACCTGGTGACCGGCGCGCAAGGGGTGGAGAATTACGCCAGCATCCTGGAGCAGTTGGGTCTGACAGCAAAAGCGTTTTGACTGCCGGGATTTCGAAAAACGTTTAGGTGCAAGTCAATACGCTGAGCGTTCGCCCGGGCGGGTGCGGAACGCGCCCGCCTTGGGGCGGGCGGACGCGTGCCTGCCGCTGGCGCGACAGGCGAAAGGACACTAGGCCAGTCAGGTCTACCCTTGAGACAAGCACTGGGTGATGGCGGATTCCAGCTTGTCCACCACCTCGGTGATCTGCTCATCAGTGATGATGAAGGGCGGTGCCAGCAGGATGTGGTCGCCGTTCTGGCCGTCGCGGGTGCCCGACATCGGGTAGCAGATCAGCCCGGCCTGGAAGGCTGCCTTCTTGATCCGCCCCGCAAGCCCCAGCGCCGGATCAAACGGTTCCTTGGTGTCGCGGTCCGCGACCAGCTCCACCCCGCGAAACAGCCCGCGGCCGCGGATGTCGCCCACGTTGGGATGCTGGCCGAAACGGTCCTCGAGCGCCGTCTGCAGCTTCTCTCCCATTTCCGCGCAGCGCTGCACCAGGCCGCGCTCCAGCATCGCCTTGACCACGGCAAGGCCCGCGGCGGTCGCCACCGGGTGGCCGATGTATGTGTGGCCGTGCTGGAAGAAGCCGGAGCCGTGCTCGATCGCCTCATAGATCTGGCGGGTGCAGAGCATTGCGCCGATCGGCTGGTAGCCGGCGCCCAAGCCCTTGGCGATGCAGAGAATATCGGGTGCCACGCCGTCCGCCTCGCAGGCAAACAGATGCCCGGTGCGGCCCATGCCGCACATCACCTCGTCCAGGATCAGAAGCACGCCGTATTGGTCGCAGATCTCGCGGATGCGCTTGAAATAGCCCTCAACCGCCGGGACCGCGCCGGATGTAGCGCCGACCACAGGCTCCGCCATGAAGGCCATCACGGTTTCGGGACCAAGGCGGAGGATTTCCGCCTCCAGCTCATTCGCCACCCGCTGGCCGTAGTCATAGGTGCTCTCGCCCTCAGCCCGGCCCACATACTCATAGCAGGGCGAGATATGGGAGATGTCGATCAGCAGCGGCGCGAATTGGGTACGGCGCCATTCATTGCCGCCTGCCGCCAGCGCACCGAGGGTGTTGCCGTGGTAGCTCTGCTTGCGGGCGATGATATGGCGGCGCTGCGGCTCGCCGCGCTCCAGGTGGTACTGGCGGGCGAGCTTGATCGCGGCCTCGGTGGCCTCTGACCCGCCGGAGACGAAATAGACCCGGTCGATGTCGCCCGGCGCGTTGGCGACCAGCAGGTCCGCCAGTTCCTCCGCCGGTTCCGAGGTGAGGAAACCGGTATGGGCAAAGGCCAGCTTGCCGACCTGCTCCTGCACCGCCTTGATCACATCGGCGTCGGAATGGCCCAGGCAGGAGACTGCCGCGCCGCCGGAGCCGTCGAAATAGCGCTTGCCGTCCGCGTCGATCAGATAGCAGCCGTCACCGGCAACAGCGGTGGGCAGGCTGGCTTTGGTGTGGCGGGGAAAGACATGACTCATGATCAGCACTCCTTGAGCGTATGGCCCTGGGCCTTTGCGGCCTGAACGAAGGCGGCAACCGAGGCTGCGTTATCCGCCAGCAGCCCGCCCTCCGGTGTTTCGATGTTATTCTCAAATCCGATTCGCGCATCCCCTCCGGCGGCAACCGCCGCCAGCAGGCAGGCCTGCTCGTGGCGGCCAAAAGCACAGACGGTCCAGTTGAGGCGCAGATCCGCCGCGGCGTCCCGGAACACGGTGAGCCCTTCGGGCCGGGCCAGAACCGGCGGATTGTACTTACCCAGTACAAAGATCGCATCGCGCATGGCGCCCGGAACAGTGCCGTCCTGGTACCAAGTGCGCAGCTGGTCGATGCAGTCCGGACCGTACAGGATATGCTGCACCTGCGTGCCTGCTTCGGCGCACAGGGCATAGACGCGCGCGGCCAGCCCCGCATCCCGTGCCATCTCCCGCACCGAGACAGAGGCCGCCGCCGGGCGTAGCGCCTTCAGACAGGCAAATTGGGCTGCCACATCGTAGAGGCCCGCGCTTTCCGTGGTGATTTGCACCGCCATCGTCGGCGCGCTTTCCCGCACTGCATCAATTGCTTCGCGGTAGCGGCCCGCATCCAGCGAATGCCGCCCCTTATCATCGCGCACATGCAGGTGCAGCGCATGGGCCCCTGCCGCAAAACAGGCCGCTGCGGTCTCCGCCGTTTGCTGCGGCGTGACCGGCAGCTGCGGATGATCCCCGCGTCCCCGCCGGGCCCCGTTGGGCGCCACCATCAAACTGTATTCCGCCACCGGTTTCCTCCTTTGCCGACTGACCCGCAGCGACTCGCGTCCGGGCTGCCCGCAGCTTGACCAGCAGCACAGAAGCTCTCAAGGCGGCAATATCAGAACATTTGTTTTCTTACCCGCACCGGCGGGCCGCTGGCCCATGACGTCAACCGGCCGCCTCTGGACCTAAGCAAGCGCATGCTCTGGCCCTAACGAATTCCGCGAAACTGACGTTTCTGGTACATAATACGCCTTAAAGCCCGTGTAGGGTGCCGGGCAGCCCGATTCACTTCCAATGCCGAAAGGACATGTCATGGACGGCACGTTCAACGAAAACGATCTCTCCCGCGTGGTGGAGGCCGACAAGGCCCACATGTGGCACCACCTGTTCCAGCACAAGGCGCTGGAAAGCGCCGACCCGCGCATCATTGTCGAGGGCAAGGGCATGCGCGTCTGGGATCAGAACGGCAAGGAGTTCCTGGATGCGGTTTCCGGCGGCGTCTGGACTGTCAACGTCGGCTATGGCCGCGAAAGCGTCTGCAAGGCCGTCTACGACCAGCTGATGAAGGTCTGCTATTTCGCCAACTCCGCGGGCTCCATTCCCGGCGCGCTGTTTGCCGAAAAGCTGATCGAGAAGATGCCGGGCATGACCCGCGTTTACTACACCAACTCCGGATCGGAGGCCAACGAGAAGGCCTTCAAGATGATCCGCCAGATCGCCCACAAGAAATACGGCGGCAAGAAAACCAAGATCCTGTACCGCGACCGTGACTATCACGGCTCCACCCTGGCGACCATGTCGGCGGGCGGCCAGGACGAGCGCAACGCGCAGTACGGTCCCTTCGCGCCGGACTTTGTCCGCGTGCCGCACTGCATGGAATACCGCAAGCATGAGCTGGGCCTGGAGCACCTGTCGGGACGCGAGTTCGGTATTGCCGCTGCCGACGCCATCGAGGAAGTCATCCTGCGTGAAGGCCCGGAAACCGTTGGCGCGCTGTGCCTGGAGCCGGTGACCGCTGGCGGCGGTGTCATTGAGGCCCCCGAAGGTTACTGGGAGCGCGTGCAGGAGATCTGCAAGAAGCACGACGTGCTGCTGCACATCGACGAAGTGGTTTGCGGCGTCGGGCGCACCGGCAAATGGTTCGGCTACCAGCAGTACGGCATCAAGCCCGATTTCGTGACCATGGCAAAGGGCGTGGCGTCCGGCTATGCGGCGATTGCCTGCATGGTGACCACCGAGGAAGTCTTTGAGATGTTCAAAGACGACGCGGGCGATCCGATGAACTACTTCCGCGACATCTCCACCTTCGGAGGCTGCACCGCGGGCCCCGCGGCGGCGCTGGAAAACATGCGCATCATCGAGGACGAGAACCTGCTGGAAAACACCGTGGCCATGGGTGAGCGGATGCTGAACAACCTGCGCGCGCTGCAGGAGAAGCACGCCGTGATCGGCGACGTGCGCGGCAAGGGCCTGTTCCTGGGCGCCGAGCTGGTTCAGGACCGCGAAACCAAAGAGCCGGTGGACGAGAAGCTGGCGCAGCAGGTGGTCGCGGAATGCGGCGCGCAGGGCGTGATCATCGGCGTCACCAACCGCTCGCTGCCGGGCCGCAACAACACCCTGTGCTTCAGCCCGGCGCTGATCGCCACCGCAGACGACATCGACGCGATCTGCGATGCGGTCGACAAGGCCCTGACCAAAGTTTTCGGCTGACACCTCTCCCTGTTGGACGAACAAACTGCGCCCCGGTAAATCCGGGGCGCTTTTTTGTTCAGGACACCGCGGCTTAGACCAGACGCACGGCAACCCCGCCGTCCACTGCCACGGGCGCCCCGGTCACAAAGCTGGCGCGGTCCGACAGCAGGAACAGCGCCGCCTGCGCTATTTCTTTCGGAGCGGCCATCCGTTTCATCGGGTGGAGCCCTGCGATAAAGCTGTGAATCTCGGGATCGTCGCCTGCCATTGCAGTCCTGGTCCCGCCCGGAAGCAGAGTGTTGACCCGGATACCATCCCCCGCCAGATCAGAGGCGAGCGATTGGACCAGCCCGGTCAGCCCGGCCTTTGACGCGGCATAAGCCCCCATACCCGGCATCCCGCCGTTGCTGACTCCGACAAAGGATCCGGTGAAGACCAGCGATCCGCCGCCCCGCTCTTTCAGGGCCGGAACTTGCGCTTTGGCACAATAAAAGGCGCCGGTCAGGTTGGCCCCAATGACCGCGTTCCAATTGGCAGCGTCCATTTGCTCCACGGGCCCGGTTTCGCCCATCATGCCCGCGTTGTTGAAGGCCCCGTCCAGCCCGCCGAACTTTTCGGTGGCAAGCGCCACCAGCGCCTGTGAATAGGCCTCGCTGGTGACATCGCCAGCCAGAAAGGCTGCATGGCCGCCGCTTTGATTGATCTGCCCCGCAAGGGTTTCCAGTTCAGCCTGCCGCCGGGCCCCCAGAACCACATTGGCTCCTTCTGCCGCAAACAGCAGCGCTGCGGCGGCGCCAATGCCACTGCTGGCCCCGGTTATGATCAGTGTCTTGTTCTGAAGTTCCATCGTTATAGCCTCCGTTGATTGGATGGCTCTGACCTAAGCGCCGCGCGCGGCGCCGCTCGACCCGCTTCCTGTTCTTCCCGCCTGGGGCGGGTCCTTTACCGCAAGAAACGGGTCAAAGCGGGGAATTGGCGGCGGTCCGGGTCAAGGGGACCGTAAGCCCCGCCGACAGGCGGCAGGCTTCGCCTGTTCGCGAGCGAAACGTTCCCCGAGAACATTTCCGGGAAGCCCGCTCATCCTTGGCGCGCCTTCCTCAAGACAAAACGGATTTGGCATCTTAGGGGCAAGCTTGCCCCTAAGACCCTTCTCAGCAAAACGGACAGCGCCGCGCGTCAGCGCGGCGCTGGGCCCAACGGGAGCGGGGCAATCTTTGATTGCGTCGCGACGGGCGGGAGTGCCCCGTTCCGCCGCCACCTCTCAGATCAGCTGAAACAGGATGCCAGACAAGATCGCTCCGCTCACCCCAAGTCCCAGGTAGGCCGCGAAGACCTTGGGCTTGACCAGCGACCAGACCGCAGCCATGGCCGGGACCGAGCTGACCGCGCCCGCCACCATAAAGGCCATGGCGGCACCTGCGCTCATCCCCTGCTCCATCAGCCCCGCCAGCAGCGGCGGCGCGACATAGGAGTTCAGATAGGCAGGCATCCCGACCAGCGCCGCGGTCGCAATCGGCAGCACACCTTCGCCACCCACCAGCCCGGCGATCACCCCAGCCGGAACATAATGGACCAGGAGCGATTCCAGCACATAGGCCAGCGCCAGCCATTTCAGCAGGAACAGACCGTTGGACACAAACTCTTCGCGGAACTTCACCCGGCGCTGTGCCTCGGTCCAGAACCGCCAGTTCGGCCTGGCGTCCGGCTTCGGCCCGCCGCAGCCGCAGCAGCCTGTGCTTTGCTGCTTGCGCAGCGGGTTGGCAAAAACCCCATGACCCCGCAGCAGCTTGATGGCAAAGCCGCCGAACAGCCCCAGCGCCACTGCCGCCACCGCCTTGCCGATTGCAAAGGGCCAGCCCAGCGCACCCGCGGTGATCAAAAGCGTCGGCGGGTCGATCAGCGGCGAAGACAGCCAGAACGCCATCACCGCCGACAGCGGCGCGCCAAGCGCCAGGAGGCCGGCAATGAACGGAATCACCTCGCAGGAGCAGAACGGCGCCAGCCCGCCGAACAGCGCCGCCAGCAAAATCATCCGCGTCTCGCGCCCCTCGAAGGCACGCGCCACCATCGCCTCGGCCCCCGTCGCTTTCAGATAGGCCAGCAGCAGCACTGCGAACAGGATGTAGCGCGCGGTGCTGGCCAGCGCGGACAGCGTGAATTCCACGACTGAGCGGAAATTGCCCGGATCAAGAACCGCTGCGCCTGCCAGCAAGGCAAGGCTCAGCGCCCAGGGTGTTTTCAGCCAGCTGCCCAGCGTTCTTGCCTTGCCGGGGTTTTGTGTCAGTTCAACCATCGTTTGCCGCCTTCTTGCCTGCATCTGCGCAGCATTCGCTGAGAATGAAACCGGCCAACGCTTCCAGCCGGGAGAATTCGGCGCGGCTGATGGTCGACCGCCCCACGCGCTCCTGCGCCACCACACCGGCTCCGGTAAGGAATTTCAGATGATGCGCCAGGGTCGAAGGCGCGATGCCGGTGCGCTCCTGGATGTCCCCAACCGTCAGCCCGGCCTCGCCCGCCCGGATCAGGCAGCGCAACACCTGCAGCCGCGCCTCCGACCCCATCGCGGCAAAACCTTGTGCGGCTTCTTCCCATTGCATGATGTCAGCTCCGATTGATTCGACTAAACTAGTTTTATGGTTTTGTTGATCGGTATTCAAGAGCGCTTCATATTATCCGTAACACGACCTGCCGGCCGAGAATTGCAGACCAGATTGCGAAGCCACAGCAAGACGCAGATTCCTCCAAACTGGCCCTAAGTCCAGATTGCACCGCGTTTAAGTCCACCCTAAGGTGGCGCGCATGGCCATTTCCGTTGACACCTTCTTCCTCAACCCGGACGCCCAGGGCACCCTGCAGGCGCAGATCCAGGAAATGATTGCCGAGGGCATTCTGTCCGGCCGGTTCCGGGTCGGGGAGAAGCTGCCGTCCTCGCGCAAGCTGGCGGCGCATCTCGGCATCAGCCGGATCACCGTGACGCTGGCCTATACCGAGCTTCTGGCCAACGATTACCTCACTTCACGCGGGCGCTCGGGGTATTTCGTGTCGGAAAACGCCCCGGTGCCGCCCTCGTACACGCCGCAGCAGAAAGCCGGCGATGCGATGGACTGGGACAAGGTGCTGGCGCGCAGCTTTTCCGGCGGCGACACGCCGCGAAAACCGCAGGACTGGCGCGACTACCGCTATCCGTTCATCTACGGGCAGGCGGATGCGTCGCTGTTCGACCACGCCAACTGGCGGCTGTGCGCGCTCAGGGCGCTGGGGCAAAAGGATTTCGCGGCGCTGGCGAATGACTATTTCGATCAGGACGACCCGCTCTTGATCGAATACATCGCCCGCCACACGCTGCCGCGGCGCGGCATCACCGCGCGGCCGGAGGAAATCCTGATCACGCTGGGTGCTCAGAACGCGCTGTGGATCACATGCCAGCTGCTGCTGAACCGCAACCGCCGGGCCACAGTGGAGGACCCGGCCTATTACACCCTGCGCGACCAGGTGGTGCAGACCCGCTGCCATGTGGACTGTATTCCGGTGGACGAAGGCGGGCTGCCGCCGGAGGAGATCCCGGACGGCACCGATGTGATCTTCTGCACTCCCAGCCATCAAAGCCCGACCACCTTCACCATGCCGATGGAGCGGCGCAAGGAGCTGCTGCGGCGGGCCGGCGATATCGACGCGGTGATTGTCGAGGATGACTACGAATTCGAGATGTCGTTCCTCGGCGCCCCCTCGCCGTCGCTGAAATCGCTCGATACCGAGGGGCGTGTGATATATGCAGGCAGCTTCTCCAAGTCGCTGTTTCCGGGTCTGCGTCTGGGGTATCTGGTTGGATCGGAGCCGTTTATCCGTCAGGCAAGGGCGTTGCGCGCCAGCGTGCTGCGGCATCCGCCTGGCCATGTCCAGCGCACGGTCGCCTATTTCCTGTCGCTGGGACACTACGATGCGCAGATACGCCGTACTGCAAAAGTGCTGCATGACCGGCGCGCGGTGATCGAGGACGCCATTCGCAAGCACGGGCTGGAGATTGCAGGCGTCGGCGGTTACGGCGGCTCCGCCCTGTGGATGCGCGCACCTGACGGGGTGGACACTTCGGCCGTGGCGGAGCGGCTGAAGGAGAAAAGCGTGATCATCGAACCCGGCGCGCCGTTCTTTGCCGCCGGGAACCGCAAGCAAAACCACTACCGGCTTGGTTACTCCTCGATCCCCGCCACCCGGATCGAACCCGGTCTCGCCCTGCTTGCCCAGGCGCTGAAGCAAGGCTGACCCCCGCATTTCGGGAAAATCGCGAAAAAATGATACTCTCAGTATCATTTTTTAAACGTCATTGGGAATAGCCTCCCCATCGGGTGACTGGCTGAACTATATTAGAAAATACCGGTTCACTGGCTCTATGGGCGGGCATTTGGACCTATCCCACCGGGTCAACTGGCCCTAACCCGGCCCTGCCCCGCCCCCTAAACCAGAGTCAATTCCGGCCTCCGCGCCCGGAGGAATTCCGCGTCTCACTCAGGAGAACCCCGCCATGAAAATGACCACCGAAGAAGCCTTTGTCAAAACGCTGCAGATGCATGGCATCCAGCACGCGTTTGGCATCATCGGCTCCGCAATGATGCCGATTTCGGACATCTTCCCTGCCGCAGGCATCACCTTCTGGGACTGCGCCCACGAAGGCTCCGGCGGAATGATGGCGGACGGCTATACCCGCGCCACCGGCAAGATGTCGATGATGATCGCCCAGAACGGCCCCGGCATCACCAACTTCGTCACCGCCGTCAAAACCGCCTACTGGAACCACACCCCGCTGCTGCTGGTCACCCCGCAGGCGGCCAACAAGACCATCGGCCAGGGCGGCTTCCAGGAGATGGAGCAGATGCGCATGTTTGCCGACTGCGTCTGCTACCAGGAAGAAGTGCGCGACCCGACCCGTGTGGCGGAAGTTCTGAACCGGGTGATCATGAACGCCAAGCGCGCCTCGGCGCCGGCGCAGCTGAACATCCCGCGTGACATGTGGACCCAGGTGATCGACATCGAGCTGCCCGCCATCGTCGAGTTCGAGCGCCCCTCCGGCGGCGAGACCGCGGTGGCCGAAGCGGCCAAGCTGCTGTCTGAGGCGAAGAACCCGGTGATCCTGAACGGTGCCGGCGTCGTCCTGTCCAAGGGCGGCATCGAAGCGTCCAAGGATCTGGCCGAGCGTCTGGATGCCCCGGTCTGCGTTGGCTACCAGCACAATGACGCCTTCCCCGGCTCGCACCCGCTGTTTGCAGGCCCGCTGGGCTACAACGGCTCCAAGGCCGGCATGGAGCTGATCAAGGACGCCGACGTGGTGCTGTGTCTTGGCACCCGCCTGAACCCGTTCTCCACCCTGCCGGGTTACGGCATGGAGTACTGGCCGGCCAACGCCAAGATCATCCAGGTTGACATCAACCCGGACCGTATCGGCCTGACCAAGAAAGTCTCCGTCGGCATCATCGGCGACGCCGCCAAGGTTGCGCAGGGCATCCTGGCCCAGCTGTCTGACACCGCTGGCGACGAGGGCCGTGCCGAGCGCAAGAACCGTATCGCGGAAACCAAATCCCGCTGGGCCCAGCAGCTGACCGAGATGACCCACGAGGACGACGATCCGGGCACCACCTGGAACGAGCGCGCCCGTGCCGACAAGCCGGACTGGATGAGCCCCCGCATGGCGTGGCGCGCAATCCAGGCTGCCCTGCCGAAAGAGGCGATCATCTCCTCTGACATCGGCAACAACTGCGCCATCGGCAACGCCTACCCCTCGTTCGAGGAAGGCCGCAAATACCTGGCCCCTGGCCTGTTCGGCCCCTGCGGTTATGGCCTGCCGGCCGTTGTCGGCGCCAAGATCGGCAACCCGGACACTCCGGTTGTGGGCTTCTCCGGCGACGGTGCCTTTGGCATCGCGGTGAACGAGCTGACCGCGATCGGCCGCGGCGAGTGGCCCGCCGTGACCCAGATCGTCTTCCGCAACTACCAGTGGGGCGCGGAAAAGCGGAACTCCACCCTGTGGTTCGATGACAACTTCGTCGGCACCGAGCTGGACCAGCAGGTCTCCTATGCCGGCATCGCCCAGGCCTGCGGCCTGAAAGGCGTGGTTGCCCGCACCATGGACGAGCTGACCTCGGCGCTGGCCCAGGCAGTGGAAGACCAGAAGAACGGCACCACCACCCTGATCGAAGCGATGATCAACCAGGAGCTGGGCGAGCCGTTCCGCCGTGACGCCATGAAGAAGCCGGTCCGCGTGGCAGGCATCGACAAGGCGGACATGCGCGAACAGCAGGTCTGACGCCCGTGCCCCTGCCCTTTGACCTCTCAATGGGCCAGGGGGCCTATCTGGCCGCCGCGTTGTTCGCGGCGGCCCTGATCCGGGGCTTTTCCGGCTTCGGGTTCTCCGCGATCTTCATCATCCTGGCGGCGCTGACCACCAATCCGCTGCCGCTGATCCCGGTGGTGTTTTCCTGCGAAATCGCCATGACCGTCTTTCAGGCGAAAGGCATCCGCCCGCATATCGACTGGCACCGGGCCATAGCCCTGCTGGGCGGGGCTGCCATCGCCACCGTTCCCGCCATCGCGATCATGGCGCGGCTGGGCGAACAGGAAGCGCGGCTGGCGATCTCCAGCCTGATCCTGGTGCTAAGCCTGGTTCTGCTGAGCGGCTGGCAGCTGGCGCGCCCGGTGGGGCGCAACGGCAATGTGGGTGTGGGCGCCATTGCAGGCATTGCCAACAGTGCCGGCGTTGGCGGCCTGCCGGTGGCGGCCTTCCTGACCGCGCAGCCGGTGCCGCCCGCGGTGTTCCGCGCCACCATGATCGTGTTCCTGACCGGCATCGACGTGATGGCGCTGCCGGTTATGGCCGCAAACGGGCTGGTCGGGCCGGAAACCCTGGCCGGCATCCTGCTGGCCTTTCCCATTCTGGGTCTCGGCATCTGGGCCGGGTCTCATGGCTTCCAGGCGGTCTCCCAAAGGCTGTTCCGCCGCGCGGTGGTGCTGATGCTGACCGCGCTGTCACTGATCAATATCGCTCGGCTGGCGCTCTGACCGCCCGCCCTGCCCCGAAACCGCTGTTACAGGACGCACGCCCGTGACCCAGACCTCGTCCCCGCTCGAACTGCTGCAGAATGAAGCCCCCGCATCACGTCCCGTTGTCGCGCTGAGCGAAGGCACCGATCCCCGCGTCGTTGCGGGTGCCCTGGCGGCGCATCGGGCCGGTATCGCCGATGTGATCCTGATCGGTCCGCAGGCTGAGGTAGAGGCTGCCCTGCAGGCCGAGGGCGCCAGCGCCGGCGAGGGCGTGGCGATCCATGACCCGGCAACCTCGGAGCTGACTGAGGCCTTCGCGGCCGAGTATTTTGAGCTTCGCAAACACAAGGGCGTTGATGCGGCCAAGGCCCGCGCCGCCGCCGAAACCCCGCTGGTCTATGCTGCCATGCTGGTGCGAATGGGCCATGCTGCCGGCACCGTCGGCGGTGCTGTTCATACCACCGGAGACGTGGTGCGCAGCGCCATTCAGGTGATCGGCATGGCGCCGGATGCGGGCATGGTCTCCTCCTTCTTCCTGATGTACCCGCCCGAAGGCGCGCCGGAGGGCGCCAGGGCCATGCTCTATTCGGACTGCGGGCTGGTCATTGACCCCAGCCCCGCCGAGATGGTCTCCATAGCCGCCGCCTCCGCTCAATCGGCCCGCGCCCTGCTGCGGGTGGACCCGAAGCTCGCCTTCCTCAGCTTCTCCACCACCGGCAGCGCCAAGCACCCCGCGGTGGACAAGGTGACCGAGGCCCTGAGCCTGTTCCGGGAAGCGCATCCTGACCTGCCGGCAGATGGCGAGCTGCAATTTGACGCAGCCTTTGTGCCCGCGGTTGGAGAGCGCAAGTCGCCCGGATCCAGCGTCGCAGGCCAGGCCAACGTGATGATCTTCCCGAACCTGGATGCAGGAAACATCGGCTACAAGATTACCCAGCGGCTGGGCGGTTATTCCGCAATCGGCCCGGTCCTGCAGGGGCTGGCCAAACCGGCCAACGACCTGTCCCGCGGCTGCAGCGCCGAGGATGTCACCCAGATTATCGCCGTCACCATTCTGCAGGCGAACCCGTAAATCTACCCTTCGGGCGCAGCACACTCTTGACCAGAGGCCAGAATGTGCACCCCATGGGTCAATCAGGAAAGTTTCCCGCCATGTCCGTTCTGGCACAGATAACATCTCTGCAATCGGGTGAATTGCAAAACAAACTCCGCCAGCTGCTGCCAGGGGTGGCGGTTTCGGCGCTTGTGGCCGTCACTGCGCAGTTCCTTGCGGAGCATTACGCGACCCCCGCCATGCTGCTGGCGCTGCTGCTGGGGATTGCCGTCAGCTTCTTGGGAGAAGAGGGCAAGACAGTGCCCGGCATTGCCTTTTCCGCCCGCTCGCTGCTGCGGCTGGGGGTGGCGCTCCTGGGGGTGCGGGTGTCGATGGTGCTGATGATGGGGCTTGGCTGGGACCTGATCGCGCTGGTTGTTGGCGGCGTGATCGCCACCATCGCCTTCGGCCTCGCCGTGGCCCGGTTCTTTGGCCACAAGTGGCGCTTTGCCTTTCTGACCGCGGGCTCCGTTGCGATTTGCGGCGCGTCGGCTGCGATGGCGATCAGTGCCATCCTGCCCCGAGACGAGCGCTCCGAGGAGCGGCTGATCTTTACCGTGATGGGCGTGACGGTGCTGTCGACCGTGGCGATGATCGCCTATCCGATCCTGGTGAACCTGCTGGAGCTGAACTCGATCCAGGCCGGTGTGTTCCTGGGCGGCACCATCCATGACGTGGCACAGGTGGTCGGCGCGGGCTTCTCGATTTCCGAGCAGACGGGCGACACGGCCACCCTGGTCAAGCTGATGAGGGTGGCGATGCTCGCCCCCATCGTGCTCGCGGCTTCGCTGATGATCCGCTCCTTCGCCGAGCTGCCCAGCGACGGCAAGCGGCCGCCAATCCTGCCGGGCTTTGTGATCGCATTTCTGGTGCTGGCCGGGCTCAACTCCTTTGGGCTGATCCCGTCGGCCGTTACCGAATTCCTCAGCCAGGCCTCGCGCTGGCTGCTGCTCACCGCGATTGCCGCGGTGGGAATGAAAACAAATCTGAAACAGGTCCTGGCCGTAGGAGGCGCGGCCATTGCCCTGATCATCGTCGAAACTCTGTTCATTGCCGGGCTGATCCTGGCGGGGATTGAGCTGTTGACCTGATCGGGGAGACCAGAAGGGAGGCCAGATGACATTCCAGCAACCCCGGGTGGACACGTCCCCCCCTGTATCCGATGAGGTGCGGAAAACCACCTGCTACATGTGCGCCTGCCGCTGCGGCATCAATGTGCACATGAAGGATGGTAAAGTCGCCTATATCGAGGGCAACCGCGATCACCCGGTGAACAAGGGTGTCCTGTGCGCCAAGGGGTCTGCGGGGATCATGCAGGTGAACGCACCGTCGCGGCTGCGCGCCCCGCTCAAGCGGGTGGGGCCGCGCGGATCCGGCGAGTTCCGGGAGATTTCCTGGGACGAGGCGATCAGCACCGCCGTCGGCTGGCTGAATGAGCTGCACGAAACCGCACCGCAAAAACTGGCCTTCTTCACCGGGCGCGACCAGAGCCAGAGCTTCACCAGCTTCTGGGCGCAGAACTTCGGCACTCCGAACTACGCCGCCCACGGCGGCTTCTGCTCGGTTAACATGGCGACCGCCGGGATCTACACCATGGGCGGCGCGTTCTGGGAATTCGGCCAGCCCGACTGGGAGCACACCAAGCTGTTCATGCTGTTCGGTGTCGCCGAGGACCATGACTCCAACCCGATCAAGATGGGCATCGGCAAGATCAAGAAGCGCGGCGCGCGGGTGATCGGCGTCAATCCGATCCGCTCCGGCTATAATGCGGTGGCGGATGACTGGGTCGGCATCACCCCGGGCACCGACGGGCTGTTCATCCTGTCGCTGATCCACGTGCTGATGAAGGCGGGGAAGATCGACCTCGACTACCTCAGCCGCTACACCAACGCGCCGGTGCTGATCAACGCCTCCGAAGGCCCGGACAAGGGCCTGTTCCTGCGCGACGGTGACGGCAAGATGCTGGTGATCGACCGCAACACCGGCGAGCTCACGCCCTTTGACCAGCCCGGCGTGCGCCCGGACCTGACCGCGGTTTACGAGAAGGACGGCGTCACCCACCGCCCGGTCTTCCACCTGATGGCAGAGCGGTATCTGTCGCCGGACTACGCGCCCGAGGCTATTGCCGGCCGATGCGGCATTCCCGCCAAGCGCATCCGCGCCATCGCCGGCGAACTGGCCCGCGTCGCCTTTGACGAGGCGTTTGAGCTGGACGTCGAATGGACCGACTTCCGCGGCGAGAAACACAGCAAGATGACCGGCCGCCCGGTGTCGATGCACGCGATGCGCGGGGTGTCGGCGCACGCCAACGGCTTCCAGACCTGCCGCGCGCTGCATGTGCTGCAGATCCTTCTGGGCACCGTTGAGGTGCCCGGGGGCTTCCGCTTTAAACCGCCCTACCCCAAACCGGTTGAGGCCCACCCCACCCCGCACGGCGACCGCCGACCCGGCCGCCCGCTGGATGGCCCGCATCTGGGCTTCCCGCGCGGCCCTGAGGATCTGCTGCTGGACGAAAACGGCAAGCCGCAGCGTATCGACAAGGCGTTCACCTGGGAAAACCCGATGTCGGCGCACGGGCTGATGCACATGGTGATCTCCAACGCCCATGCGGGCGATCCGTACAAGATCGACACGCTGTTCATGTACATGGCCAACATGTCGTGGAACTCCTCGATGAACACCAAGGGCGTGATGGAGATGCTGAGCGCCCGCAACGACGACGGCGGCTACATGATCCCGCACATCATCTACTCCGACGCCTACTCGTCGGAGATGGTTGCCTATGCCGATCTGATCCTGCCTGACACCACCTATCTGGAACGCCACGATTGCATTTCGCTGCTGGACCGTCCGATCTGCGAGGCGGATGCGGCCGCCGATGCGATCCGCTGGCCGGTGATCGAGCCCGACCGGGACGTGCGCGGTTTCCAATCCGTGCTGATCGAGCTGGCCAACCGGATGAGCCTGCCGGGCTTCACCAACGATGACGGCAGCCCCAAGTGGAAGGATTACGCCGACTACATCGTCAACCACGAGCGCAAGCCCGGCATCGGCCCGCTGGCAGGCTTCCGCGGGGAAAACGGCGACAAGGAAGGCCGTGGCGAGGTGAACCCGGACCAGCTGAACCGCTATATCAAAAACGGCGGTTTCTACGTGGCGCATATCCCGGAAGGCGCGGACTACTACAAGCCCTGGAATGCCGCCTATCAGGACTGGGCGGTGGGAATGGGGCTCTTTGACAGCCCGCAGCCCTATCTGTTCCAGCTTTACGCCGAGCCGATGCGCAAGTTCCAGCTCGCCGCCGAAGGCCACGGCGAGCGGCAGCCGCCGGAGCACCTGCGCCAGCGGGTCAAGGACGTGATGGACCCATTGCCGATCTGGTACGAGACCGACCAGCAGGGCAACGAGGGCTTCACCGTCAACGCGCTGACCCAGCGGCCGATGGCAATGTACCACTCCTGGGGCACCCAGAACGCCTGGCTGCGCCAGCTGCATGGCCGCAATCCGCTATATGTGCCGACCAAGCTGATGCGGGAGCACGGGCTGCAGGACGGCGACTGGGCTAAGGTCACCTCACCGCATGGCGAGATCACTGTGCCGGTGATGGAGATGGCGGCGCTCAACGAAAACACCGTCTGGACCTGGAACGCCATCGGCAAGCGCAAGGGTGCCTGGGCGCTGGAAGAAGACGCGCCGGAGGCCACCAAGGGATTCTTGCTCAATCATCTGATACACGAACTGCTGCCGCCCAAGGGCGACGGTATGCGGTGGGCCAACTCTGACCCGATCACCGGCCAAGCGGCCTGGTTCGACCTCAAAGTCAGAATCGAAAAAGCCGCCGCCCCGGACAGCCTGCAGGAAAGCCAGCCAGCCTTCCCGGCGCAGAAGTCGCCGGTTGGCACCGGCCCTGAGGAACTGAAATGGAAGGTCGGCAAATGATGGGAGCAATTTTCTTCGAAGAAAATTGCCAAGAAAATTGGAATTTTCTTGGCTCCGCACTCTGCACTGGGGGTACGCAATGACTGAGCTTCCCGCCAAGACAGACCGCAAGATGGGCCTGGTCATCGACCTGGACACCTGCGTTGGCTGCCATGCCTGTGTGATCTCCTGCAAGGGCTGGAACACCGAAAACTACGGTGCGCCGCTGAGCGATCAGGACCCCTATGGCGGCGATCCCTCGGGCACGTTCCTGAACCGGGTCCATTCTTATGAGGTCCAGCCGGAGCAGGGCCATGCCCAGCTGATCCACTTCCCCAAGTCCTGCCTGCACTGTGAAGACGCGCCATGTGTCACCGTCTGCCCCACCGGCGCCAGCTACAAGCGTGCTGAGGACGGCATCGTGCTGGTGAACGAGGATCACTGCATAGGCTGCGGCCTGTGCGCCTGGTCCTGCCCCTACGGCGCGCGGGAACTGGACCTGGCGGAGGGTGTGATGAAGAAATGCACCCTGTGCGTCGACCGGATCTATAACGAGAACCTGCCGGAGGTGGACCGCATCCCCTCCTGCGTGCGGACCTGCCCGGCGGGTGCCCGCCACTTCGGCGATCTGGGCGACCCGGACAGCGATGTCTCCAAACTGGTGGCAGAGCGCGGCGGCATGGATCTGATGCCGGAAATGGGCACCAAACCGGTCAACAAATATCTGCCGCCCCGGCCCAAGGACAGGATCGAGGATCAGATCGACATCCTCGCCCCGCTGCTGGCACCTGTTGCCGAAGAGCCGCAGGGGTTTCTGGGCTGGCTGGACAAGGCGCTCGACAAGCTTCCGGGGCAATCTTCGGGAGGAGCGAACTGATGCATCCCGCACCATCCGTCATATTGTTCACCACCCTCTCCGGCCTGGGTTTTGGCCTGCTGTTCTTTCTCGGCCTTGGCCAGCCCGCAGTGACCGGCGCAGTGGCCTTTGTATTCTATGCCATCGCCTACGCGCTGGCCGTGGGCGGGCTGCTGGCCTCTACCTTCCACCTGGGCCGCCCGGAGCGGGCCTGGCGGGCGCTCACCCAGTGGAGGACCAGCTGGCTGTCCCGCGAGGGCATTTGTGCTGTTGCGGCGCTGATTGTCATGGGCCTATACGCGCTCGGCGCGGTCTTCCTGAACAGCCATTGGACACCTCTCGGCTGGATCGGTGCAGGCCTGAGCCTCGCCACCGTCTTCACCACCTCGATGATCTACACCCAGCTCAAGACCATCCCACGGTGGAACATGGAGCTGACGCCCGCGGTGTTCCTCTCCTTCAGCCTGGCCGGCGGCGCGCTGCTGGCAGGCGCAGAGGATTTGGCCCCGTGGCTGCTTGCCATCGCAGGCGCGGTGCAGCTGGCCTACTGGGCCAAGGGCGACCGGGCGCTGGAAAACTCCGGAACCAATCTCGGCACGGCCACCGGCCTGGGGGACCGCGGCGCGGTGCGGGCCTTTGAGCCGCCGCATACCGGTTCCAACTACCTCTTGCGCGAGTTTGTCCATGTGGTGGGCCGCAAGCACGCGCAGAAGCTGCGGATCATTGCCTTTGCCCTCGGCTTTGCGCTGCCGCTGCTGCTGATCCTGACGCCGGTGCAGGGTTTTGCGGTCAAACATCTGTTTGCAGCCCTTGCAGTGCTCTCCCACCTCGCAGGCGTTGCCGTCTCGCGCTGGCTGTTCTTTGCCCAGGCCGAACATGTGGTCGGCCTCTACTACGGCAAACGCTGACACGATCCGGGGCGCCAGTCCCAGGTGCCCCGGAACTTTTTTTCAGCATTTTTTCAGGCAGCATGTCACAAACCGCCCCGCTGCCTCGTCCTGTTCCTGAAGCCATCAGAAAGGAACAGATTGATGACCCCGCGCCTCGACACTTTCGCCGTCGCCCCCGACCTCTTTAAACCGATGCTGGAGCAGGAAAACCTGTTCAAGGACAGCGGCCTGGAGCACAGCCTGGTGGAGCTGGTGAAACTGCGCGCCTCGCAGATCAACGCCTGCGCTTTTTGCATCCACATGCACAGCCACGACCTGCGCGCCCATGGCGAAAGCGAAGACCGGATGCAGCTTTTGAATGCGTGGCGCGAGTCCAGCCTCTACTCGGACCGCGAACGCGCCGCCCTGGCCTGGACTGAGGCGCTCACCCGGGTGGAAACCAGCGGTGCACCGGACGCGGATTACGAGGCCGTTGCGCAGCTGTTCTCCCCGCGAGAGCAGGTGGTTCTGACGCTGCTGGTCAGCGCGATCAACGCCTGGAACCGGATTGCAATCGGCTTCCGCACCCCGCATCCTGCCGCGCAGGAGGCCAATGCCGCGTGACTGCACCTGCACTAAATGACGGAACCGATGCGTTCCTGACCGCGCGGCCGCGATTATTCGCGGCCGCCTACCGCATGCTGGGCACCGTCAGCGACGCCGAGGACATCCTGCAGGACGCCTACCTGCGCTGGCAGACGGCACCGCAGGCAGAGGTGAAGGACGCCACAGGCTATTTGATGCGGATAACCACACGGCTGTGCCTGGACCAGCTGAAGTCCGCCCGCGCCCGGCGCGAGACTTATCCCGGCGAATGGCTGCCCGAGCCGCTGCTGACCGAAGACGCGACTGAGCAGCTCGATCACGACGTCTCGGTTGCGCTGCTTCTGGCTCTGGAAACCCTCTCGCCGCTGGAGCGCGCCGCCTTTCTGCTGCATGACATTTTTGACAGCGCCTACGGCGAAATCGGTGCCGCGCTGAACCGCAGCCCCGATGCTTGCCGGCAGCTGGCCGCCCGGGCACGGCGCAAAGTCCAGCAGCTCCGGCCGCAGGCGCCTGCCGACCCGGATCAGGGGCGGGACTTGGCCGAAGCCTTTTTTCGCGCGTCCAAAACCGGAGACACCGCGGCGCTGACGCAGCTGCTGGCACAGGATGTGCAGCTGATCTCCGACGGCGGCGGCAAGGCGATGGCCACGCTGAACCCGATTTACGGGCTGGAACGGGTGCTGCGGCTGTGCGAGGGGCTGGCCCGCAAAGCAGGGCGCATCCTGCCGGACCGCTGGCGGCTGTGCCAGCTGAACGGCCTGCCTGCCATTCTCAGCCGCGAACCGGACGGAATTCTTCAGGCGATAGCGCTGGAAGTCCGGAACGGGCGGATTGTCCGCATTTATGTAACGCGCAACCCGGACAAGATGCGGCATCTGGCGGACACGCTGAAGTAGGCAGGAGGGGCCAGCCCCTCTTGGCCTTAAGGGGCCAATTCACCCCGGGATATTTTCAGCCAGATGAACAGAGGATCCCGGAAAGAAAGCGGGCGGCGCTCCGTGAGGAGGCCGCCCGGCAATTTCTGAATACGCCTGAGATCAGAGCAGGCCGGCGTGGACCATGGCAGCGTCGATCGCCGCCTTGGTGCTGTCTTCCAGAGTGGTCAGCGGCGAGCGGACTTCTTCGCTGCACATGCCGAGTTTCGACAGGCCGTATTTTGCACCGGCCAGGCCGGGCTCGATGAAGATCGCCTCATGCAGCGGCATCAGCTTGTCCTGATACTCCAGCGCCTTGGCATAGTCGCCTGCCAGGGTCGCGGCCTGGAACTCTGCGCAGAGCTTGGGCGCCACGTTTGCGGTCACCGAGATACAGCCGACGCCACCGTGGGCGTTGAAGCCCAGTGCAGTGGCATCCTCGCCGGACAGCTGGATGAAATCCGCACCGCAAGAGGCACGCTGCTGGCTGACGCGGGCCAGATCGCCGGTTGCGTCCTTCACACCCGCGATGCGCGGCAGCTTGGCCAGCTCGCCCATGGTCGCAGGCGTCATATCGACAACCGAACGGCCGGGGATGTTGTAGATGATGATCGGAATTCCGGCACAATCGTGAGCCGCGGTGAAATGCTGCACCATGCCGCGCTGGGTCGGCTTGTTGTAGTAGGGCGTCACAACCAGGGCCGCATCGGCGCCGACCTTCTCCGCGAATTCCACGAAGCGAATCATCTCGACGGTGTTGTTGGAGCCCGCACCGGCAATAACCGGCACCCGGCCTGCTGCGGCCTTGACCACTTCGGCGATGACGGTTTCATGCTCCTCGTGGGTCAGTGTCGGGCTTTCACCGGTCGTGCCGACCGGCACCAGGGCGCTGGAGCCCTCGGCAATCTGCCATTCCACCAAGCGTTTGAGCGCATCCAGATCCAGCTCGCCGTTCGAAAACGGGGTGACGAGTGCTGGCATAGAGCCTTTGAACATGGGCACGCTCCCTTTGCTGCAGGTGCAGGCGGCAATCCGCCGCCGTCAAGATACGGAATGCCAGTGATTTGAGTTGATACCGGCACGCCAATGAGTAACGTTCAAGCCTCTATCCCCGGACCGCTGGAAAATGCAAGAGATGACACGCATCCTGGCCCTTATTCTGCTGATATCCGCGGCTCTGCCCGGAACACCCGCGCAGGCGCGCGATCTTGGCACCGCGCTGGAGCTGATGCGGTCCGAGAAATGGGACAGGGCCGCCCGCGAGGCCGGGGCACAGCGGAGCGTTGCACGCGATGTCATCGAATGGCACCGGCTGCGTGCCGGGCTGGGGTCGGCGGGCGATGTGATGGCGTTTTTGCAGCGGCGCCCGGACTGGCCGGGGCTGGCTTATCTGCGGCGCCAGAATGAGGACGTGATTGCCGCCACCGGCCGCGAGACCATCCTGGCGTTTTATGCGGACGCGCGGCCGCAGACCGCCGAGGGCGCGCTGAGCCTGGGCAAGGCGCTGATTGACGATGGGCGGCGCGGCGATGGTGAGGCGGAGATCGTGCTGGCCTGGCGCACTATGGCGATGGGCAGCGCGATACAGGATCTGTTTCTGCGCGACTTCGCCAAACTGCTGAAGCCGCATCACACCGCGCGGCTGGACCGGCTGTTGTGGGAGGAACACCTTGTCAGCTCCAAGCGGATGCTGCCCCTGGTGCCCGAGGGCGAGCGCAAGCTGGCGGAGGCGCGCATCGCCCTGCAGGAGCGCGCGCCCGGCGTTGATGCAAAGATCGAGGCCATTCCAGACCGGCTGCAGGGATCGGCGGGCCTCGCCTATGACCGGTTTGCCTGGCGCGACCGCAAGCGGCTGCAGGACAGTGCCATTGCCATGATGATGGACCGCAGCACCAGCGCCGAAAGCCTGGGCGAACCCGGCAAATGGCTGCGCCGCCGCCGCGATCTGGCGCGGCAGGTGATGCGGGACGGCGATCATGAGCGGGCCTATCAGCTGGCGGCCTATCACTTCTCTACCCCCGCGGACGGCTATGGCTATTCCGATTGCGAATGGCTGGCCGGCTACATCGCCCTGCAAAAGCTGCGCGACCCGGAACTCGCCGCAATGCATTTTGAGCGTTTCCTTGCCTCGGTCGAAACTCCGATCTCGATCGGCCGCGGCGGTTACTGGCTGGGCCGCGCATATGCGGCGATGGGTGAGGCCGACAAGGCGCATGAAGCCTATGCCAAGGGGGCAGAATATCAGACGTCTTTCTATGGGCTGCTGGCGGCCGAGAAACTGGGCCGGCCCTTTGACCCGGCGCTGGTGAAACCTGCACCGCTGCCGGATTGGCGGTCCGCGGGCTTCATGAAGTCCTCAGTGGCCGAGGCTGGTTTGCTGCTGCTCAAGGCGGATGATCTGGCGCTGGCCGAACGCTTCCTTACTCATCTGGTCGAGGACCTGCCGCCGGTGCAGGCGCGCCAGCTGGGGCAGATGGCGGTGGAGCTGAACCAGCCGCACCTGGCGGTGATGATTGCCAAACGTGCCGCCCGCGGCGGAGTGGAGCTGGAGGGCGCTTATTACCCGCTGCACCCCGTTGCCAGGCGGCAGCTGCCGATGGCCGAAGAAATGACCTTGGCGATTGCCCGGCGCGAAAGCGAGTTCGACCCGGCGGTGGTCAGCCATGCCGGCGCGCGCGGGCTGATGCAGGTGATGCCTGCCACCGCGAAACTGGTGGCGACCGAGCTGGGCATCCTGGCGGGCCACAACACCTCGCGCCTGACCGCGGAGTGGGACTACAACGCCAAGCTGGGGGCGAATTACCTGGCCGGCCTGGCGGGCAAGTTCCGCGGCAACGTTGTGATGATGGCGGCGGGTTACAACGCCGGGCCGCACCGCCCTTCGGCCTGGATGGAACGCTATGGCGATCCGCGCGGCGGCGGCCCGGACATTGTCGACTGGATCGAGCACATCCCCTTCAACGAGACCCGCAACTACGTGATGCGGGTCACCGAAAGCCTGCCGGTCTACCGCGCCCGCCTGGGTAAGACACCGCTGCCCATTCCGTTTTCACAGGAATTGAGCGGCTCAACGCTTCACGCGTTCGCGCCATAGGGTGAACAGCCCCGCCGCGATGATGACCCCCGCACCGATGGCCACATTGGTGCGGATCACTTCACCGAACACCGCCATGCCCAGCATCGCCGCCCAGATCAGGTGGAAATAGGCAAAGGGCTGCACCGCGCTGGCCTCGGCCATCTCGTAGCATTTGATCAGCAGCCAGTGGCCGGTCACGCCGGAGACGCACAGAAGGGCCATCCAGAACCAGTCCCGCTGGCTCATCGGCTCCCAGAACCAGATGCCGATGGCGGTCATGAAGACCATGCCGGCAACCCCGGTCCAGAAGAAGCTGGTGGCGGTGCTGTCCTTGCGGGCGGCATAGCGGGTCACCAGACCGTAGACGGCGAACATCAGTGCCGAGATGAAAGGGATCACCGCCGCCGGATTGAACACGCCCATGCCCGGCTGCAGGATTATCAGCACGCCGATCAGGCCGACCCCGATCGCCGCCCACCGCCGCCAGCCGACGCTCTCGCCCAGCACCGGGCCGCTGAGTGCAGCCACCAGCAGCGGATAGCAAATGAAAACGGCTTGGCTTTCGATCAGGCCGAGAATGGTGAAGCCGTAGACCGCTACGCAAATTTCACCGACCAGCAGAACACCGCGGAAGATCTGCAGCCAAAGCTGATCGGTACGGGCGGCCTCCTTTATCCCGCCCGGCGCACGTGCTGCCAGGAACACCACAAAGGCGGCAAAGAACCAGTAGCGCACCATGACGACCATGTAGGTGTTATAGGTGCCGGCCAGGTGGCGCGAGATACCGTCCTGCAGGGCAAAGACAATGGTCGCGCCGATCATCAGCAGGATGCCCAGCGGCACGTTGTTCTGCTGCACCCGGGGCTGGGGCAGGCTTTTGGCCTGTGGAACCATGCTCATCGCAGTACCGCCTTTGTCATATGCCGCTTGCGCCCGTGGCCGGGAATGCGGGCCACTTCGAATCCTGCCGCCTCCAGCCCGCGGCGCACAAAGCCCGCCGCGGTATAGGTCGCAGCTGTTCCGCCCGGCGCGGTGTGCGCGGCCACCTGGGCCATGAGGGCCTCCTCCCACAGCTCGGGGTTCTTGGCCGGCGAAAACCCGTCCAGAAACCAGGCATCCGCCTGCCCTGTCCACTCCGGCAGCGACATCCGGGCGTCGCCCTGGATCACCTCCAGTTGCAGGCTGCCCAGATCGCAAGCCCCGGTGCCCTGCCACTTGGCCAGAAACCGCTCTGCCCACGGAGCGACCGCCGGAAACGCCTCCAGCGCCTTGGCCATGTCGGCGGGCGCCATCGGAAAGGCCTCGAAACTGGTAAAGCGCAGCGGCGCCGCCTGCCCTGCCGCCTCCCAGGCGCGCCAGGCGGCCAGCATATTGAGACCAGTGCCAAAGCCCAGTTCGGCAATCCGGAACCCCGGCGAAAACCGGTCCGGCAGACCGTTGCCCGCCAAGAACACATGGTCCGTTTCCGCCAGCCCGTCCTGGATCGAGAAATAGGGATCATCGAACTGATCCGACACCGGAACGGTGCCATCACGCCAGCTGAGGCGGGCCTGCTGGTCTGCCATGCTATAATCCCCTAAATGGTTGTCCGGAACGGCGCGACACTGGCGAAAGGAATACCAAATGGCAATGGCAGATGTAACGGTGCGCGGGGCGGGCATCTTCGGCCTGTCAATCGCCTGGCTCTGCGCCCGGCACGGTGCAAAGGTGCAAGTGGTGGACCCATTCGGCGCAGGGGCTGGCTCCAGCGGCGGGCTGGTCGGCGCGCTGGCGCCGCATGTGCCGGAGAACTGGAATGCCAAGAAACAATTCCAGCTGGAAAGCCTGCTGATGGCCGAAAGCTTCTGGGCGGAGGTCGAGGCGACCGGCGGCGTCTCCCCCGGCTATGGCCGCACCGGACGGTTGCAGCCGATCAACGACGATCGCACGCTGGAGCTTGCCCGCCAGCGCGAACAAACCGCCCGCGAGTTCTGGAAGGACCCGGCCGAATGGCGCGTTTGCGAGGCCGCATCCTTGGGCCCCTGGGTGCCGCCCAGTGCCACCGGCTATATCATCCACGACACCCTCAGCGCCCGCATGCACCCGCGCCGCGCCTGCGCCGCGCTGGTCTCTGCCCTGGCGGTGATGGGGGTCGAGGTGCAACCGGAGGCTCCCGATCAGGGCAAGGTGGTTCACGCCAAGGGCTATGCAGGTCTGCTGGAGCTGAACGAGCGTTTCGGCAAGACCATCGGCGGCGGCGTCAAGGGTCAGGCCGCGCTGCTGCGCTTCCACGAAGGCGAGGTGCCGCAACTTTATGCCGACGGCCTGCACATCATCCCGCATGCTGACGGCACTCTGGCCATCGGTTCCACATCCGAACGCGACTTCGAGGACGGCAAAGCGACAGATGGCCAGCTCGACGATGTGATCGAGCGCGCCCGCGCCGCGGTGCCGGTGCTGCACGGTGCTGAGGTAATCGAACGCTGGGCCGGGGTGCGGCCCCGCGCCAAGTCCCGCGCCCCGATGCTGGGTGCCTGGCCCGGCCGCGGCGGCCATTACATCGCCAACGGAGGCTTCAAGATCGGCTTCGGCATGGCCCCCAAGGCGGCCCATGTGATGGCGGACCTGCTGCTGGAGGGCAAGGACAGCGTTCCCGAGGGCTTCCGGGTCGAAGACAACCTCTGACTCCGCCCCTTCGGCCCCTTGTCGGGTCAAGGGCGGCGCAGCCGCCGCGCGGCGCGCGGTTTCCCCTTGAGGCGTCAATGGGCTTCTTAAAATCGATCTGGCGCCTTGAGGGGCAGCACTGCCCCTCAAGCGCTTCTCAGCGGGAAAGCGCCGCGCAGCGGCGCCACGCCCAAGCCCCTAATCTGCCCTTTCAGGGCAGCTTGGGGCGCGGGAGCCCCTCGGTTCAGCCTTCGGAGACTGCCACGGCACGCATGCATTCCCGCCCGTCCGGCCCGCGCACCCACAGGTCCTGGCCCTTGCGGCACAGCGTTGCGTTTTCGAAATGCATCAGCGGCGAGGATGCCCGGAAAGAAAACTCCGCCAGCGGTCCCATCACTTCCTCCGCCAGCAGCATCAGATGCTGCGCCAGCAAGGGCCCATGCACCACCAGCCCATCGTAGCCCTCAACATCGCGGGCGTAGTCCAGGTCATAATGGATCCGGTGCCCGTTGAAGGTCAGCGCCGAGTAACGGAACAGCAGGGTTGAGCTGAATGACACCTCCCGCGTTTCCGTCTCATCGGTCCGCGCCACCGGCGGCACTGGTTTCGGCGCGGCGGGGTCAGGGTCTTCGCGGTAGACCAGGTCATGCCATTCGGTGAGGCAGAGCCTCCCTTCCTGGCGGATCTCATGGCGCAGTGTCACCAGACCCAAGGGTCCGGTGCGGCCAGTCTTCTGCTCCGCTTTTTCCAGCACCGAGGACTTCTCTGCGGCAATCCCGGCCCGCAAAGCCCCCTCGAACCGCAGCCGTCCGCCAGCCCACATCCGGCGCGGCAGCCCCATGTCCGGAATCAGCCCGGCGCCGCCCACCTTGGGGTGGCCGTCTCGGCCCAGCGCCTCCGGCGGTAATGGTGTCCAGAAATAGAGCTGATGAAAGAACGGCGGCAGCGCGCTGCCTGCGGCAATGTCCGGAACCCGTCCCAGCGCTGCCTGAAAGGCAGCGGCCCGGGCCGGATCCATCATGTCGGTCACATTCTTCGCGGGAGCGGAAGCCGTATCACAAATCATGCCGCCACCTTAGCCGCGCCCGGCCGCAAGGCAAGCTCAGCGGTCGAGCTCGGCGCGCAGTTTCTGCATCAGCTTGGTCAGCGTCGCCTCATACTGCTCGCTGGTCAGCCTGCCGGTCTCATCGAACTCCTTGCTGGAGCCTGCCAGATGCACCCCGGGACCGGACAGAACCCGCGGCTGGAACGGCACCAGGAAGCCGCGCAGCAGCGCCTGTGCCTGCTCGCCCCCGGCCCGGCCCGCCGCCGCCGACATCACCGCGACCGGCTTGTCCGCCCAGGGGTTTCCCTCGGTGCGGCTGACCCAGTCGAGCGCATTTTTCAGCACACCGGACGGCCCCTTGTTGTATTCCGGGGTGGAGATCACCACTGCATCCGCGGCTGCTATCTGATCCGCCAGCTTCTGCACAGCGGGCGGAATACCATCTGCCGCCTCGGCGTCGCCGTCATACAGCGGCAGATTCAGATCCGCCTCTGCCACCGACGCGGGCCCGAACACCCGTACCGCCTCCGCCAGCAGCTTGCGATTGGTCGCCTCGCGGCGCAGCGAGCCGGAAATGGTGAGCAATACAGGGTCAGCCATAGGAGTTTCCTTCTGTTCGCGTCTCTGGTGCACCCATCATGCAGGAGACAGCCCCCGGTACGAAACAGCTATCGGCGCGCAGGCTATGTGCAGCGGTACGGCAATCGGGCCGGGAGCGCATAAAAAACAGCCCGCCCCGCATTGGGACGGGCTGCGAATACTGCCGTCAGGTGCCGGATCAGGCCGCCTGCGGGATCACCACCACCTCGACGCGGCGGTTACGGGCCTTGCCCTCCGGCGTCAGGTTGGAGGCCACGGGCTGCTCCTCGCCCCGGCCGATGATGCGCATGCGGTGGTAGGGCACGCCGCCGGCCTGGATGTGGCTGGCCACTGCGTTGGCGCGGCGCTCCGAGAGGCCCTGGTTGTAGCCGGCATCGCCATCGCTGTCGGTATGGCCAATCACCTGGATGGTGCTGTTGGGGTAGCGCACGAGGCTGTCGGCCACCCGGCGCAGATCACCCTGCACCGCCGGGGCCACCGCGGCGCTGTCGGTGGCAAAGGTCAGGTCATTGGGGAACGACAGGATCAGCCGGTCGCCGGTGTTGACAATGGTGATCGAGTCATTGGCGAGCGTCTGGCGCAGCTCGCGCTCCTGCGCGTCCAGCTGGTTGCCGATCACGCTGCCGGCGGCGGCACCGACCAGGGCACCGGTTGCCGCGCCGAGACCACGGTCGGAGTCATTGGCGATCGCACCGACACCCGCACCGATGAGGCCGCCCAGCACTGCGCCCTTCTGGGTGTTGCTGCCCGGCGTGCCGACGGTTGCGGGATCCGTACAGGCGCTCAGGCCCAGTGCTGCGGCGACAATACCAGCCGTGGTGAGTTTCATCTGCATCATCAAATTGCCTTCTGCTTTCTAAGGTCCGGGCGGTGCCCGGCGGTCGGGACGAATATCGTGCCGGCACCGCGCCTACTCAAGACAGGGTCTCGCTGTTTCGGCGAAATACCGCGCAAAATCCGCGTAAACACCGCATTTTAGGGTGCAAAGGCAAAGTCCCAGCCCTCCTGTTCCATCCACAGTTTGCGCAAGGCACCGGCTTCGGGGGCAAAGCCGTCCTCCAGTATGCCCGCCGCAAGCATCCGGTCGGTGCGGAAGTGGCGGAAACCTCCGCGCAGTTCGCACCAGGCCGCCAGCATGGTGCAGTCGATATGATAGATCAGTGCCAGAGGCCGCAGGGTACGGCAGCTCTCGCCGCTCTCCGGGCTGAGGTAGGTGAGCTGCAGCTTGCGGCTTTCCCGCACCGCCTGGCGCAGCAGCGCCTTGGAGACGCAGCCCTGCTCAGGGTCGTCCAACGGCGCGCCCCAGGGCGCCACCTGCAGCCAGTCGGCAGTTGCATGGACATCCTTGATCTTGTGGCTCACCCGCTGTGCCGCCTTCTGCAAGGCGCCGTCCCCGGTGCGCATCAGCATCGCCAGGCCGACGTGCAGCGCCTCCAGCTCTTCCTCGTCGAAATTCAGCGGCGGCAAGTCGTAGCCGTTGCGCAGCATGTAGCCGATCCCCGCCTCGCCCTCCACTGGCGTGCGCATCGCTTGCAGCGCTGAAATATCGCGGTAGATCGTGCGCTTGCTGACCTCCAGGGCCTCCGCCAGGTCCTCCGCCCGCACCGGTGCCGTGGCGGTGCGCAGGATCTGGATGATTTCAAACAAGCGGCCGGTGCGGGGCATGGGGCAGGCTCCAGTGACAGTCTGCTGACACTCTAGCACATGCCACTGACAACAGCCTGTCAGCAGTGCTCTGGTTTTCTGGCCTCCTCAAGAAGGAGAAACCCCATGCTGAGTTATGACTGGATCGTCCTGATCACCCTGGGACTGGACCGCTGGGAATCCCAGCGCCGCCCATTGGCCCCGCATGAGATTGAGCTTGAGGCAGCGCGCAGGCGCCACGAGACGCAACAGGCGGCCAAGCCCGCCCGCCCAGGATTCCTGGAGCGCGTGTTCAGCCGGCGGCGCGCACTTCCTGCGCCGCGCTGTCCTCGTCCCGCGCAGCCTCGTAAGCAAGCATCGCGCGTTTGACCGGCAGGCCCCAGTGGTAGCCTCCCAGCGCCCCGGACTTGCGCAAGGCACGGTGGCAGGGGATCAGCCAGCTGACCGGGTTGCGCCCCACCGCCGTGCCAACGGCCCGAACCGCCTTGGGAGAGCCGATCGCCTGGGCCAGCTCAGAGTAGGTTGTGACATGGCCGGAGGGGATGCGCAGCAGCGCCTCCCAGACCTTGATCTGCAACGGCACGCCGATCATGTGCAGCGCGGTCTCACCCTTCTGGGCAAAGGCTGCCTCCGCCAGCGGGCGCAAATATACTGGATCCTCAACAAACTCCGCCTGCGGCCAGCGCGCGCGCATATCGGCCATCGCAGGCTCTGCCCCGGTTTCGGCTGCAAAGGCCAGCCCGCAGATGCCCTTTTCGGTTCCCATCACCAGGGCCAGGCCAAAAGGACTGTCGAACCAGCCCCAGAAGATCCGCAGGCCACCACCCTTGCGCGCATACTCGCCGGGGCTCATCGCCTCCCAGCGCAGGAACAAGTCGTGCAGCCGCCCGGACCCGGACAGCCCCACCGCGTGCGAGGCCTCCAGCGTGGTGAACCGGTCGCGCAGCAGCGCTTTGGCATGACCCAGCCGCAGGTACTGCTGGTAGCGCTTGGGAGAGACGCCAACCCAGGCCGAGAACAGCCGTTGGAAATGCGCCGGGCTCATGTCCATACGAGTGGCCAGCTGCTCCAGCGTCAGATCCTCGCCGCCATCGTCGATCAGCTCAATCGCCCGCCGCATGACGCCGTAGTGATAGGTGTTTTCCCGCGCTTCGATGTTCATCGCTGTGTCCTTCGGCTGTCTTGATTGCCAAGGTACCGCGCGCGCGGCCGGCATTCGACCCGGAACTTGCGAAATCCCCCGCCCCGCGTGCTAGCTTCGCAAAGGGAGGCCGGGCCATGATCATTGCAGTGCTGAACGATGCGGGAAGGCTGTTGCGCGATGACGCGCCAGAAGCCGTCTTTCCCTGGTGGAGCTTCACCAAGCCGGCCATTGCAGCGCTGGTCCTGCAAGCAGCTGAAAACGGGCTGCTTGAACTTGATGCACCGCTGCCCGGCTGGCCTTTCACCACGCAGCAACTGCTGCAGCACCGCGCGGGCCTGCGCGACTATGGCCCCCTGCCCGCCTACAAGGCCGCAGTCGCGGGCCGCCAGCCTCCTTGGCCCGCCAGCCGCCTTCTGGCCGAGGCCCGCGCCACAGAGCTTGCTTATCCCCCTGGTGAAGGCTGGCTGTACTCGAACCTCGGCTATCTGCTGCTGCGCCTTCAGCTGGAAGAGCTGCACGGCTGCGGACTGGCGGACATCCTGCAGCAGCACATCCTCCGCCCCCTGGGCCTCAGCGCCTGGCTGGCCCAAACAGCCGCGGATTTCGAAGTCCTGCACTGGGAGGCAGACGGATACCACCCCGGCTGGGTCTATCACGGCTGCCTGGCCGGGACGGCCTCGGATGCCGCTCTGCTGCTGCATGGGCTTTTGAACGGCAAATTGCTCAGCCCCGCTGCTCGCGCGGCCATGCTGGACCAGCAGATGCGGGCGGGCCCGATTCCCGGCCGGGTGTGGCTCGAGACCGGCTACGGTCTTGGCATCATGAACGGCACGGCAGAGGGCGCGGGCCGCGTCATCGGCCACACCGGCTGCGGCCCTTTCTGTGCCAATCTGGTGGCGCAGTTCCCGGATCTACCCGGGCGGCCGATCGCAGCGGTCTTTGCCGAAGGCGGTGACGAAACACCCGCCGAATTCGCCGCGGTGCGGGCTGCGCTGGAGGTTGCCGGGCCGCCCTCGCGAAACACCCGGTAATCGGATTTTCAGAGACAAAATAAATTGCGCTTTAAGGTCTGACCTGTACATATGGCGCGCGATGGCCAAGCAACTCGATTATCATACGCTCCGCGAGATCTTCACGCGGTTCCAGGCAGCTGAGCCCGAACCCAAGGGCGAGCTGGAGCATGTCAACGCCTACACGCTGGTGGTGGCGGTGGCGCTGTCGGCACAGGCCACAGACGCCGGCGTAAACAAGGCAACCCGCGAATTGTTCAAAATCGCGGACACTCCGCAGAAAATGCTGGACCTGGGCGAGGAACGCCTGATCGAGCATATCAAGACCATCGGCCTTTACCGCAACAAGGCCAAGAATGTGATCAAGCTGTCAAAGATCCTGGTGGAGGACTACGGCGGCGAGGTGCCCAATTCCCGCGCCGCACTGCAGTCCCTGCCGGGTGTCGGGCGCAAGACCGCCAATGTGGTCCTGAACATGTGGTGGAAGCAGCCCGCGCAGGCGGTGGATACCCATATCTTCCGCGTCGGCAACCGCTCCGGCATCGCGCCGGGCAAGGACGTGGATGCGGTCGAACGCGCGATAGAGGACAATATCCCCGCCGATTTTCAGCAGCACGCCCATCACTGGCTGATCCTGCATGGCCGCTACCACTGCAAAGCGCGCAAGCCGATGTGCGGCAGCTGTCTGATCCGCGACCTCTGCATGTATGAGGACAAGAACCTGTGAGCCGCAGGCGCAGATATTCAGCCGCGACCCTGCCGGCCAGTTTCCTGACTGAAGCCGGCATTTCCGTTTCTCAAGACAAGCCCGCCGGACCCGGCGCAACACTCCCCGAGGAGGGCAGCCTATGACCAAAACCTATCAGCTCGTCGGTATCGGTAACGCCGTCGTCGATGTGATCGCGCAATGCGAGGACAGTTTCCTGGCCGAACAGGGCATCGAAAAAGGCATCATGCAGCTGATCGAACGCGACCGCTGCGAGGATCTTTATGCGGCGATGGGAAACCGGGTGCTGACCCCCGGCGGCTCTGTGGCGAACACCATTGCCGGCGCCGGCGCGCTGGGGCTGGAGGCCGCCTTCATCGGCCGGGTCCGCGACGATGCACTGGGAAGTTTCTATGCCGATGCGATGAACAACGAGGGCGTGGCTTTCGTGAACCCGCCGGTTGCCGACGGCGAGCTGCCAACTTCGCGGTCGATGATTTTTGTGTCGCCGGACGGTGAGCGTTCGATGAACACCTACCTGGGCATTTCCTCGGAGGTGAGTTCGGCAGACGTGCCGCAAGAGGTCGCCGGCAATGCTCAGATCATGTTCCTGGAGGGCTACCTGTTTGACAAGGACAAGGGCAAAACAGCCTTCCTGGAGGCCGCACGCGACTGCCGCGAGGGCGGCGGCAAGGTCGGTATCTCGATCTCCGATCCGTTCTGCGTCGAACGCCACCGGGCCGATTTCCTGAATCTGATCGCCAACGAGCTGGATTTCGTGATCGGCAACCAGGACGAGATCTGCGCCCTGTTCGAAACCAGCGACCTGGAAGACGCGATGGCAAAGACTGCTGCGATCTGCCCGCTGGTGGTCTGCACCCGCTCCGGCGACGGGGTCACGGTGCTGAACGAAGGTGTGCGGGTCGACGTTCCGGTCGAGACGATTGTGCCGGTGGATGCCACCGGGGCAGGCGACCAGTTTGCCGCCGGGTTCCTGTTTGGCATGGCCACTGGCCGCAGCATGGAAATCTGCGCGCGGATGGGCTGCATCTGCGCGGGCGAGGTGATCCGCCACATCGGCCCGCGCCCGGAAACCCAAGTGCTGCACCTGCTGGAAGAGGCCGGGCTGGTTTAAGGGCAGCCAGCGGCTCCCGCCCGTCGAAACCGCACCTGACGGTGCAATTTCTCCCGTTGGGCGTGGCGCGGAGCGGCTCTGCCGCTCCGCGCCACGCCCCGCCCGCCGTCCGCAGGACGCAAGGGCGTCAGCCCGCGCAGGATCACAGGCTCAACCCGGGTGATCCGTTTCAGATTGATCGGCTGCCGCCTGAGCCTTGCTCAGAAGCCCGGTCAAGGCCTCCACTTCCTCAGCACTCAGCCCTGCGAGCAGCCGTGTCTGGGTCTGCACATGCGCTGTCACCGCACGGTCGATCAATGCAAACCCCTCCTCCGTTAGTCCGACCAGGAAACTGCGGCTGTCTTCCGGGTTCACCTCACGCTTGACCAGCCCGTCCGCTTCCAGCCGGTCAATCCGGTTGGTCATGGTGCCGGAGGCCACCATCGTCGCTTTCAGCAGTTCCCCCGGTGACAACGTGAAGGGGGCTCCGGAGCGGCGCAAGGTGGCCAGCACATCGAACTTGGCCGCGTTCAGCCCGAATTCCGCGAAGGTCTTATGCATCCCCCGCTGATAAGCCAGGTACAGCCGCGCCACCCGGCCGATAACCCCCATGGCCGTGACATCCAGGTCCGGCCGCTCTCGTCCCCATTGCTGGGTGATAAAATCCACATGGTCCATGCAACTGGTTTAGGCCTTTACATCTTGACGTCAAGATAAAATGCATTATCTCGACTTCAAGACAAGGAGAGACACATGCCCATCCGGACCCTTTTGCTGACGGCGCTGGCCCCTGCCATTTGGGGCAGCAGCTATATCGTGACGACGACCCTCCTGCCCGGCCACTCGCCGCTGGTGGTGGCCCTTCTGCGGGCACTGCCTGCGGGGCTTTTGCTGTTGCTGCTGGTGCGCCAGCTGCCGCCGCTCAACTGGCTGCCGCGGCTGTTGGTTCTGGGCGCGCTGAATTTCTCGCTGTTCTGGGTGCTGCTGTTCCTGTCGGCTTACCGCCTGCCCGGTGGTGTTGCCGCGACCTTGGGCGCGGTGCAGCCATTGATCGTGGTATTCCTGTCGGCGCTGCTGCTGCAGACGCAGATCCGCCCCGCCGCCGTCGCTGCCGCCCTTCTGAGCATGGCAGGCGTCGCACTGCTGGTTCTCACACCAGCGGCCAAGCTCGACACGCTGGGCGTTTTTGCGGGGCTTGGCGGCGCGGTTTCGATGGCCGCAGGCGTGGTGCTGACCCGCAAGTGGCAGCCGCCGGTGCCGCCCCTCACCTTCACCGCCTGGCAGCTGACCGCGGGCGGGTTGCTGCTGGTCCCCGTTGCGCTGTGGGCAGTGCCGGAGCTGCCCGTCTTCACCGCCGCGAACATACTCGGTCTCGCATATATGAGCCTGATCGGCGGTGCGCTGACCTATATCCTGTGGTTCCGCGGACTGGCCCGGATCGACCCATCGCAGGTTTCGCTGCTGGGTGTGCTCAGCCCGCTTTCCGCGGTGTTCCTCGGCTGGCTGCTGCTGGGGGAAACGCTGACGCCCAACCAGATGCTGGGTGCGCTGCTGGCGCTGTTCAGTCTGTGGCTTGGTCAATCCCGGCTGCAGCTGCGCGCGAAACGCGCCGCAGCCCCGGCAGAGTAACCCCCGTCACCGCGGCATGGCGGGCTCACAGGCCCCGCCGCGGTGGCACTCCAGCACCTGCCGCCGGACATCGGCATTGTCAGCAAAAACAAACCCTCCGCAGGCAGCCGCGCGGACCATCAGCTCCTGCCCGCGCTGCTCGGCAAACAAAACATAATCCGCACCGGACGTCATGCCGCCGCACCAGGGGCCGAGGCATTCCACCTCCAGCACCGCCGGAACATTGACCCGCCCGGAGAAATACTTGCCTTCCAGCATCTTGCCCGAGAGCTGTGCCGGAATGCGGGTCAGCGGCGGGGTGTCGTTCGGATCGTCCGAATGCGATTGAGGCAGCAGGCTTTCGTCGAACCGCAGTTCGCCCGCGATAACGTTGTAGACGCTGTCCGACTTTGCGGCGTGCAGATAGGCGTCGGCAGGTCCCCACGGAAGACAGCTAAGAGCCGCGGCGGGGCTTGCTGACATTGCCGAAACGAACGCCGCGGCCAAAACTCCCAGGCCAGGCGCTGCCCGGCCTGCCGGCCGGGCGAAACATCCGGCAAGAAACCCCGGCAATCCCATCTCACAAGTACTCCCGGAACTCAGACACCACCCGCGCGTAGACCTCGCGCTTGAAGGGCACGATCTTCTCCACCAGGGTCTCCACCGGCTGCCAGCACCAAGCGGAGAATTCCGGGTGGTCGGTCTCGATATTGACCTGATCATCGGTCCCCAGGAACCGCATCAGATACCACTTCTGCTCCTGCCCGCGGTATTTGCCGCCCCAGAAACTGGGCACAACGTCGTGCGGCAGGTCATAAGGCAGCCAGCCATCGCTCTCGGCGATGATCTCCACCAGCTCCGGCGCCACGCCGGTTTCTTCCTCCAGCTCACGCAGGGCCGCTATCCGCGGGTCCTCTCCGGCATCAATCCCGCCCTGCGGCATCTGCCAGGCGTCCTTGTAACGGTCCTTGCGCTGGCCGACAAACACCGCGCCCTCGGCATTGATCAGCATCACCCCGACATTCGGGCGATAGGGCAGCTTGGCAATATCTTCCGGCGTCATCCGGCTCTCCTCAATATACGCTGGCACAACCTTAGACCGCTTGCCGCCGGGGCACGCAAGAGGGTGACGCGGCGTTTGCCCGTGACAAGCCGCCCGCGCCTCGTGATCCTAGGGGCAACTGCCAGGGAGAGTTTCGAGATGACTGCGTACCCCAACCTTCTTGCCCCGCTGGATCTGGGCTTTACCACGCTGAAGAACCGGGTGCTGATGGGCTCCATGCACACCGGGCTGGAGGAGACCGGCGACTGGAACCGGGTGGCCGAATTCTATGCCGCCCGAGCCCGCGGCGGCGTGGCCCTGATGGTGACCGGCGGGATCGGCCCGAACCTGGAAGGCTCGGTGCTGCCGGGCGCCTCGATGATGACCTCGGCCAAGGACGTCGAAAATCACCGCGTGGTGACGGACCGGGTGCATGAGGCGGGCGGCCGGATCGCCATGCAGATCCTGCATGCAGGCCGCTATGCCTATGGGCCGAAATGCGTCGGGCCCAGCCCGGTGAAATCGCCGATCTCCCCTTTCCCGCCGAATGAGCTGGACGAAGAAGGCATCGAAAAGCAGATCGCGGACATCGTGAATGCCGCCCGGCTGGCGCAGGAAGCCGGCTATGACGGTGTCGAGATCATGGGGAGCGAAGGCTACTTCCTCAACCAGTTCCTGGTCACCCGCACCAACAAGCGCACCGACCGCTGGGGCGGCTCCTACGAGAACCGGATGCGCCTGCCGATCGAGGTCGTGCGCCGCACCCGCGAGGCGGTGGGGACTGACTTCATCATCATATACCGCCTGTCGATGATCGACCTGGTGCCGGAGGGATCGACTCACGAGGAAGTCGTGCAGCTGGCGCAGGAGATCGAAAAGGCGGGCGCGACGATCCTCAACACCGGCATCGGCTGGCACGAGGCCCGCATCCCGACCATCGCCACCAGCGTTCCGCGCGCGGCCTTTGCCTGGGTCACCAAGAAGCTTATGGGCAAAGTCAGTATTCCTGTGATCACCTCCAACCGCATCAATACGCCGGAGGTCGCGGAGGAGGTGCTGGCAGACGGCTGCGCCGACATGGTCTCCATGGCGCGCCCGATGCTGGCGGATGCGGATTTCGTTGCCAAGGCCGAAGCCGGCCAGGCGGACCATATCGCCCCCTGTATCGCCTGCAATCAGGCCTGCCTCGACCATACCTTCAGCGGCAAGCTTACCTCCTGCCTGGTTAACCCGCGCGCCTGCCACGAGACCGAGCTGGTGATCGAACCGGCAGCAACCGCCAGGACGGTGGCCATCGTCGGCGCCGGCCCTGCCGGTCTGTCCACCGCGCTGACGGCGGCGCAGCGGGGCCACAAGGTCACGCTGTTCGACCGCGCCGATGAAATCGGCGGCCAGCTCAATATGGCCAAGCAGGTGCCGGGCAAGGAGGAATTCTGGGGCCTGGTCGACTGGTACCGGGTGATGCTGGCCGATGCAGGCATCACGCTGGAGCTGGGCCGCGAAGTCTCGGCGGATGATCTGACCGGTTTTGACGAGGTGGTGATTGCCACCGGCGTCCTGCCGCGCGATCCGGCTATCCCGGGCCAGGACCGCGACAATGTGCTGAGCTACATCGACGTGCTGCGCCACCAGAAACCGGTGGGCAAACGCGTCGCCGTGATCGGCGCAGGCGGCATCGGCTTTGACGTCTCCGAATTCCTGCTGGAAGAGGGCCACAGCCCTGCCACCGACCTGCCGCTGTGGATGCAGGAGTGGGGCGTTTCCGACCCGGCCGAGCACCGCGCAGGCCTTGCCCCCGAAGGGCCGCAGCCCGCCGCTCCTGCCCGCCGCGTGACGCTTCTGCAGCGCAAGGCGGAACGGCACGGCAAACGGCTTGGCAAGACCACTGGCTGGATCCACCGCGCAACGCTCAAGATGAAGGACGTCGAATTCCTCGGCGGCGTGAACTACGAGAAGATCGACGACGAGGGCCTGCACGTGAGCTTCGGCGAGGCCCGCGAGAACCCCACGCTTGTGCCGGCAGATACCATCGTGCTCTGCGCAGGCCAGGTCTCCGAGCGGTCGCTGGCGGATCAGCTGGCTGAACGCGGCATCACCGCCCATGTGATCGGCGGCGCCGACGTCGCGGCAGAGCTGGACGCCAAACGCGCCATCAACCAGGGCACCCGGCTGGCCGCCGGGCTCTGAACTGCGGCGCAACGCCGCAAACCGCTGGTTCTGCGCCCCCGTCCGGAACACCTCCGGGCGGGCGCGCGTTTGTTCTGCAGCACCGTCCGGACGGGCGGCTTGGCATTTCAGAACAGAAAGGAGCCCGTTATGCCCAAAATCGCAGATGCAAAGATCCTGATCATTGCCACCCATGGGTTCGAGCAGTCGGAACTGGAATTCCCGCGCGACCAGCTGCGGGTAAAGGGTGCGGAGGTCCATGTCGCAACGCTCGATGGCAAGCCGGCGAAAGGCTGGGAAGGCAGCGATTGGGGGCGCGAGGCCGATGCCGATCTGAAGATCGCTGATGCCAAGGCCGATGGTTACGACGCCTTGGTGATCCCGGGCGGCCAGATCAACCCGGATCTGCTGCGGGTGGAAGACGATGTCATCAATCTGGTCAAAGCCTTTCATGACAACGGCAAGGTGATCGCCGCTGTGTGCCACGCCCCTTGGGTGCTGGCCGAGGCCGGTGTTGCCAAGGGCCGTGACATGACGTCCTTCCATTCGATCAAGACCGACATTTCCAACGCCGGCGCCAACTGGAAGGACGCAGAGGTCGTGGCAGATCAGGGCATCGTGACCAGCCGCCAGCCCGAGGATCTGAAGGCGTTCGTATCAAAAATCACCGAAGAAATCGAAGAAGGCACACACGCGCGCCCAGCGGCCTGACCGGTTTCCGTCCCGCCCCGCGCTTTCCGCGCGGGGTGCTGTCGCGGTGCCGCCGGGATCAGCCGTGTGCGGCACGGCTGTCTGCCGGGGCTGCGTCCCGAATGTTCATACCGTAGTCGCGGATCACCACGGCCACCCGCAGCCGGTAGCCCGCAAAGATCCCGGCCCGCCCCTTGTCCTGGGCGGCCCGGTGCTCCGGCAGCTGCCGCCAGCGCTGCACTGCCGCCTCATCCCGCCAGAAGGACAGCGACAGCAGTTTGTCCGGGCTGCTCAAGCTCTGGAACCGTTCCACCGACAGAAACCCGTCCACCTGCTCCAGCAGCGGCCGCAGCTCCGCGGCAATCTCCAGATAGCTTTCTTTCTTCCCGCGGGCGATCTCCACCTCGAAAATCACGGCAATCATCTGCGCCTCCTCTACCGGGCCTGCCCATGCGGTGCCGAGGCCTTCTTGAGCCAGGTCCGGTCCTCACGCAGCAAAAACCGCTCCTTCCGGGCAAATTCGTAGTTCTCGCGCCCTAGCGGATCAGCCGCCAGCCGCGCGCGGTAAGCCTCATACTCTGCAAGGCTCTCCACATTATAAATCCCATAGGCCAGCGTCGAGGAGCCTTCATGCGGCGCGTAGTACCCCACCAGATCCCCCCCGCAGCGCGGGATCGCCTGACCCCAGTTGCGGGCGTATTGTTCGAACTGCGCCTTTTTGGCGGGGTCGATATGGTAGCGGATGATGCAGGTCAGCATGATGGGTCCTCAGGTTGTTCAGGACCACCTCCCTAACCTGCCCCACCGCCCGGATGCTTCGGTGCAGACCGAACCGTCACTCCACCGTGATGGTAATTTGCTCCGAGACAATCGGGGTTGAGTGCGGCACATGCCCCGCATCGCCCAGCACCAGCTGCAGCGTGTGACGGCCCGGGGACAGCTCCAGCGTCACTTCGGTCTGACCGCCGCCGAAATGCAGGTGGTTTTCATCCGACGGCAGGCCAAAGGCCAGCTCATCAGCGCCATCCTCCCCCTCGCCCAGCGGCGGGCGGTCGATCAGCAGATGATGGTGGCCTGTGTTTTCCTTTTCTACCCCCGACGGCGCCACCCCCATTCCCGACAGGCCAAAGACCAGCGTCACGGGCGATGTGACCGTGTCCCCGTCCTGGATATTCGCAAAATAGACCTCGGCCTCCGGGTTCGAAGCCGTCTCCCCGCCAGCCCACAGCGGAGCCGCCAGGCAAACTGACAAGGCAGCCGCAATCAGCAGTTTCATATCCGGTCCTCCAGAAATTTGCTCAACCAACAGGACAAAGCTAGCGGCTCACCCGGGTCTGGCAATCCTGCCGCTCGCAACGAATGCGCAAAAAAGCGGCAGCCGTCCGGAGTACCGCCGCATCTTTCATCCTTCCGCTTGCCCGCTGCCCCTGCCAACGGCAGTGTCACCGCGCGGCAGCGGAGCAGGAGCCGGTCATGGTATTTGCAGTCATTCTGATGGGCCTCACCCCCAGCTTCCTGATGGTCGGGCTGGGCGGCATGGTCCGCAACAGGCTGGCGCCGCAGGCCTGGCAGGGCCTCGACAAGCTTAATTTCGAGGTGCTGTTCCCGGCCCTGCTGTTCTTTGCTGCCAGCGGCCGGCCCATAGCGGTGGCGGATCTGGGCCGCATCGGCCCGGCGGTTTGGAGCATCCTCGCCCTGGCTTTGGGGCTGGGCCTGCTGGCACGCCGCTTTGGCCCTGAAAAATTCCTCGATTTTGCCGGTGCCTGGCAGGCCGCCTGGCGCTTCAACACCGCCATTGCCTTTGTCGCTCTGCCCTCGGTCGGCACAGAGCTGACAGGGCAGATGGCCGTCGCCATCGGCATGGCGGTGCCGGTGGCCAATGTTCTGGCGGTAAGCGCCCTGTCGCGCGGCGGCAGCCTGTCGTTGCGGCAGACCGCGCTGAAGGTAGCGCTGAACCCTTTCCTGCTGGCCTCGGTCGCAGGCGTTGCGGTGGGGCTGTCGGGCTACAAGATCCCCGCGCCGGTTCTGGCCCCGGCGGAGATGCTGGCGCACGCAGCGATTCCCATCGCGTTGCTCTCCATCGGCGCCACCATGAACTGGCAGGCGCTTGCGCGGCTCGACCTGTTCAACGGCTACCTTTGCCTGGTGCGGCTGGTGCTGGTGCCGGCCGCAACCCTCACCGCCTGCCTGCTGCTGCGAACGGACCCCGGCTTTTCCGCGGTTCTGGTGTTGTTTGCCGCCCTGCCGACCGCCTCGGCGGCACATGTTCTCGCCTCCGCCTTTGGCGCCGACCGCGCGCTCGCAGCCACGCTTATCGCGCAATCCACATTGCTCAGCGCGATTTCCCTGCCTCTGTGGATCCTGATCATCAAACTCGTGCTTTGAGGTTGCGTAAATGCCCGTCCGCGCTGGCAAATCCGGCCGGCAGGCCGTTTCCACCGCGCAAACGATCCGCGCAAAACCCTGCAATTATCCCACCCCCGCCCCGATCTTGCCCGATTTCCCCGGCAACACTGAGCCCAACACGGATTTACGAGGATGGGCGAACATGGACCGACTGACCGAGATGGAGGCCTTTGCCAATGTGGTGGACCAGGGCGGCTTCACCGATGCGGCACGCAAGATGGGGATTTCTAAGTCGGCGGTCTCCAAGCACGTCTCCAGCCTGGAGGCCCGCCTGGGCGCGCGCCTTTTGAACCGAACCACCCGCCGGGTGTCGCCGACCGAGATCGGTCTTGCCTACTACGACCGCGCCCGCCGGGTGCTGAACGATGCGGGCGAGGCGGACGCTCTGGTCACCTCGATGCAATCGGCACCTTCAGGCCTGCTGCGGATTTCGGTCGCCACCGACTTCGGCGTGAACCACCTGTCGCCGGTGCTGTCGGACTTCCTGCGTGACTTCCCTGACATCACCGTCAACATGGTGCTGAATAACCGCTATGTGGAGCTGATCTCTGAAGGGTTCGACATGGCAGTGCGGATCGGCGAGCTGGAGGACAGCTCCCTGCGCGCCCGCAAGCTGACCGAGACAACCAAGCGGATGATCGCCTCCCCCGCTTATCTGGAGAAATTCGGCCGCCCGCAAAAGATCGACGAGCTGAACAACCACAAGCTGCTGCATTACTCCAGCCAGTCCAGCGGCAACGTCTGGAAGATCACCGCCCCGTCGGGCGAAAAGCGCCAGGTGCGCACTTCCGGCTGGCTGTCGGTGAACGACGGCCAGTCGCTGCTGACCGCGGCTATTTCCGGCCTCGGCATCGCCTATCTGCCCAGCTACCTCTACGCGGAAGCGATGGAGGAAGGGCTGGTCGAGGATGTGATGCCCAGCCTGCCGGTCGAAACCCAAGGCATCTACGCGGTCTACCCGCCCGGCAAGTTCACCCAGCCCAAGGTGCGGGCCTTCATCGACTTCCTGGTCGCAGCCTTTGCCGACCGCGACCCGTCCGAATGGAAAACCTGAACCGGTTCCCTTAAGGCCCGGACCAAGACATCCCTCGAAGACCTGCCCCCGCGCCCTCGCGGGGGCTTTTTTTCACCTCTACCCACGGCGTTTGCCGGCAAGGCGATGGACTGGCTCTTTTCGGTCCAGCGGCTGCATTGCAAATGCAGACCAGGATTGAAGCCACAAGTGGCTTATCTACAGACCTGCCTGAAGCGCGCGCGCCACTTCCAGGCACCGGCACGCCAGTCACTGAACGGCCCCCGGCGACCGGGTTTGGTCCGCTCCCCGGTTAACAGCCTGTTGAAGGCCAGCTGCCAGCCCCGCCAGCGGGCCATGCACCGCCGAATGCAGCCGGAACGATTTGGTGCTCTGGCAGCACTCCCGCCCGCCGCAAGAGTATGTGCCATGCTCCCGCGTCCGCTGGGCCAGGCTCGCCAAGGGGTCTTGGCAAAGCCAAGGCACCTGCGGGGGCGGGAGCCCCTTGATATCCTCATGCCATTCGCGGCTAACCGCCGAGCAGCACCGCTTCCACACGCCGGTTGGCTTCGCGCCCCTCCGGGATAAGGTTGCTGGCAATCGGAGCCATGAACCCGGCACCGGCAACATCTATGCGCGCCTCATCGGCCCCATAGGCTTCGACCAGCCGCTCCTTCACCGATTGCGCCCGGCGCTGGGAAATACCGGCATTCTGCTGCTGCGATCCGACCGTGTCGGTATGGCCCACCAGCAGCAGCCGGTATCCGGGGTTGGCGGCCAGGTAATCTGCAAGCTGCTTCAGGCTGTCATAGCGCCCCTCCCGCAACCGGGTGGAGCCGCTCTCGAACACCAGATCGCTCAGCACCGCGTGGCCGCGGACCTCCAGCACCTTGGCCAGCTCAACCGGCCGCACAGGGGCGGGTGCCTTTGCGGCGGGCTTGACCTCCGGCGCCTCCGCACCGCCCGGCTGCACGGTGATCATCTGCACATAAGCCGTGCCGCCTGCCCGCGACACCAGGATCGAGACCGCTTGTCCGTCCTTGGCTGCCGACAGGAAGTGATAGCGGGAGATATCGACCATCATATCCGGTGCCGGCACCACTTCGATTCCGAAGCGGAAGCCAAAGCCGCCGCAATCGCGCGCCGCGCAGTCGAGCAGTACCTCATACCCCTGCGCCAGCAGCTGCTCCCGCATCGGCGCCAGGATCTCCAGCACCGTGCCGCCGCCCTCCAAACGCCAGGTGCGGCGCAAAATCCGGCCCTCAAACCGCTGCGACGGCACCTCGTCCGCCGCCTCCGGCGCCACTGGAAGCTGATAGACACCCAGCACTGTGACGCGTTCGGACACAGCAGCCGCACCGGCCGGCAGAGTCACCTCCACAGCTCCGGCGATGCCGGGCAGCAGCACCGCCGCGGTGAGGCCAGCCAAGACCGCCAGGCGTTTTAGCGGCACTGGCTGTGATATTCCGGGTTGGGCACCATGGCGGTTGCGCTGGCCACCCGGTTGGACATGTTGAAGAAGCCGGCGACATTGGCGATGTCCCAGATGTCCCGGTCGCTAAAGCCCGCGACCCGCAGCGCTTGCCGGTCCGCTTCTTCGATCTCCGCGCTGGCCGTGGTCATCTTGGCGGCGAAATCCAGCATCGCCCGCTGCCGCGCGTCCAGCGGCGCCACCCGGTAGTTCATTACCAGCATCTCGCCCAGCTGCGGGTCCCCCGACAGCTGCCGCACCGCGGCGCCATGCGCCACCAGGCAATAGAAGCAGCGGTTGATCGAGGAGACCACCACCGCGATCATCTCCCGCTCCAGCTTGCTGAGGCCGCTGTCCGCGAGCATCAGGTCGTTATACATGCCGGTGAATGCGTTGAGCTTATCAATGTCAAAGGCATTGGCTTTCAGGACATTGGGCACAAAGCCCAGCTTTTCGACGCAGATGTCGAAATACTTCTGTGTTTCCGGCGGCAGCGGGTCCACCATCGGCAGGTCAAGGGCTGTGGGCTGGGTCTGATCAGTCATCGCGGTCAATCGCCTTCCTTAAAAATCCGGTAGTGGTACTGTCCGGTGCAATCCATCCCGAGGGAAGCGTAAAGCCCGTTTGCGCCCTCGTTACGTTTCGTACAGAGCACCGCCAATTCGCCGGCGCCGTTTTCCACGGCCCAGAACGCGGCCTGGCGCATCATCCAGCCGCCCATGCCGGCCCGGCGCTGATGCGGCAGGATCTCAAGCGCATGCACCATCGCGACGCCGTCATGAATGGCCACAAATCCGGCACCGGCCGGTTTATCCCTATGGCGCCCCAGCAGCCCCGTCTTCGACCCCTGCACCCGCCGCATTACCGCGAGGCGCTCCGGCCCGATACCCGCCTGCTCCCAGATCTCGCGCTGGATCGCCAGCGGCTCCCAGACGCAAAAGGCGGTGACACGCGGCACCGGAATATCCGTCAGCCGCTCCGCCGGGCAAGTCCACAGGTTGACCGGATCCTTAACCACGTAGCCGCGCGCCTCCAGCTGCGCGTCCAGCTCCGCCTCGCCGTCGCGGATCATGAACAGGCAGTCCTGCCCCATGGCGCGCATTGCCTCTTCCGCCGCTGCGATCTGCGCGTCTGTGACCGGGCCGGACACCGTTGCCGCCGACACCCGGCTGCCGCCGCCCTGCCCCTCGCGCAGGGTTACGGGACCAACCTCGCGCACCGACGCGGGCGGCCAGGTCGCCTCGGTCACGGTGTAGTATCGGGGGTCGGTCATCACTGCTCCAGCTCCTTTGCCAGCTCCGTCATCGCTGCGTCGATCCGTGCGCCATCGGTGCCGCGGATCACCACGTTGGCGCCGAACACACCATCCTTCTGAAACGGATAGCAACCCACCGACAAGTCCTCATAAGCCTCTGCCAGCAGGCGCAGCGGCCCGGCAATCTCGCCCTCGCCGCGCAGCACCCGCAGGGTCTGCGACAGCATCGGCTGGCCGCCGGTAAGCGTCGGCATCACGCTGGCCACCATCGCCTGAAAAATCATCGGCACCCCGGCCATCACATGCACATTGCCAAGGGTGAACCCCGGCGCCGCCGAAACCGGATTGTCGATCAGCTCAGCGCCATCCGGGATTCGTGCCATCCGCAGCCGGGCCGCGTTCAATTCCAGCCCTTGCGTATCGTAATGTGCCTGCAGGATCGCCCGCGCGTCGTCACGCACGCCCAGATGCGCGCCGAAGGCCTTGGCGATGCAATCGGCGGTGATGTCATCATGGGTCGGCCCGATGCCGCCGCTGGTGAAGACATGGTCATAGGCTCCGGCCAGTGCCTTGACCGCGGTGATGATCGCCGCCTCATCGTCGCTGACGATGCGGACTTCCTTCAGGTCGATGCCATGCTTGGCCAGCTCACCGGCCAGGTAATGCATGTTGGCATCGCGGGTGCGTCCCGACAGGATTTCGTCTCCGATCACCAGCATGGCAGCCGTCGGGTTGGCCATGATCTTCCTCCCTTGATACCTCGTTCCCGCAGGTATAGGCCCGTTGTCATGCGCTTTGAAACCCCTCTGATCCCCGCCGTGCTGATCCGCCGCTACAAACGCTTTCTCGCCGATTGCCGGCTGGAGGACGGACAGGAGATCACCGCCCATTGCGCAAACCCCGGCAGCATGATGGGGCTGGCAGAGCCAGGCATGAAAATCTGGCTGGAGCCGAACGACGATCCGAAGAAAAAGCTGAAGTACGGCTGGCGTCTGGTGGAGCATGAGGGCGGCCATTTCACCGGGGTCGACACCTCGGTGCCGAACCGCGCCCTGCGTGCCGCGCTTGAGGCCGGGGAGATCGCAGAGCTTGCCGCCTACAAGACCGTCCGGGCAGAGGTGAAATACGGAGAGAAGAGCCGCATCGACTTTCTGCTGAGCCAGGACGGCCTGCCCGATTGCTATGTCGAGGTGAAAAGCGTGACGCTCTCGCGCCAGCCCGGTCTGGCGGAGTTTCCCGACAGCGTCACCGCGCGCGGCACCAAGCACCTGGGCGAACTCGCCAAGATGGTGGCTCAAGGCCACAGGGCAGTGATGCTGTATCTGGTGCAGCGCACCGACTGCGTCCGGTTCCAGCTGGCAGCGGATATTGACCCCGCCTACGCCGGCGCCTTCGCCAGCGCTCATGCTGCAGGGGTAGAGCGGCTGGTGCTGGGCACCAGGATCTCACCCCAAGGGGTTGAGGCCGGCGCCCCCATCGCCGCCGGGGAGTAACGGCGAGGGGGCTGGCGCGCCTGCTCAGGCGGCCTTGCTGGCCTCGTCCTCCTGCGCGTCCGGTTCGGCCTGCACGATGGTGCGCGTCGGGAAGGGAATATCGACCCCGGCCGCATCCAGCGCTTCTTTCACCTTGCGCTTCATGTCGGCCTGATACTGGAAGTACTCCTCCGCATCGACCCAAACCCGCACCAGGAAATCAACCGAGCTGCTGTTCAGCTCATTCACCTGAATGAACGGCTCCGGCTCGCTGTGCGAGCGGCTGTCGCTCATGATGGTCTCGCGGATCACCCGCTCGGCCACCGCCAGGTTGGCGCCGTAGCCGACGCCAAACGTCCACTCTGCCCGGCGGGTATCGAAAGATGAGTAGTTGGTGATGGTGTTGCCCCAAACCTCAGAGTTGGGAATAATCACCTTCAGATTGCTGAGGCCCGCAAGGACGGTGTTGTTCAGGTTGATGTCCATCACAGTGCCCATCTCACCGTCCACTTCGATGAAATCGCCCAGCTTGAAAGGACGGAACAGGATGATCATAACACCCGCAGCAACATTGGACAGCGCCCCCTGCATCGCCAGGCCGATCGCCAGCCCCGCAGCACCGATGGCCGCGATGATCGAGGTGGTCTTGACGCCAAAAGTGTTCAGAACAAACAGAACCGCAAAGGCGAGCACAACATAGCGCGCCAGATTGCCGAGGAAGTGAAAGAGGGTAACGTCCAGATTGGCATGCGTATCGCCCAGCGTGACGATCCGCCGCTTGACCCAGCTTGCAACAATAAAGCCAGCCAGCAGGATCACCACTGCAGCCACAACGCTGCCCAGCATCTCGGCCAGGAACTCCAGGGTCACCAGGTCGGAAAGTGATTTCCCGCCATAAATTTCAGTCTCCATCAGATCGTTGAAGCTGTTCATGCCGCTGCCTCTCTCCGTTTCGCCGCAGGTTCACTCACCACTGGTAACGCGGTGCGGCAGAAAAAGTTCCCGGGTGCCGCCTCTGCCCCCTCTGGCCCTTTTGCCGGGAACCCCTTACATAGCTACGCAAAGACACCCGATGGAGCTCCGCCCGATGAGATCGAAAGACGGCCGCACGACCAAGGACGGCATCCGCATTCATGAGCCCGGCGATTTTGCGGGCATGCACAAGGCGGGGGCGCTTGCCGCGCGCATTCTGGATGATATCGCGGCCCATGTGGTCCCGGGCCAGACCACCGGAGAGCTCGACCGCCTGATTACGCAGATGGTCGAGGATGCAGGCGCCACCTCCGCCACCATCGGCTACAAGGGCTATCAGCACGCCAGCTGCATCTCGGTGAACCACGTGGTCTGCCACGGCATCCCCGGCGACAAAAAGCTGAAGGACGGCGATATCCTGAACATTGACGTGACGGTGATTGTCGACGGCTGGTTCGGCGACACCTCGCGGATGTTCGTGGCGGGCAAGCTCAGCCGCAAGGCAGAGCGGCTGATTCAGGTTACCCACGATTCGCTGATGATGGGGATTGAGGCGGTGAAGCCCGGCAATACCTTCGGCGACATCGGCCACGCGATCCAGACCTATGCCGAGAGCCAGCGGATGAGCGTGGTGCGCGATTTCTGCGGCCACGGCCTGGGCCAGGTGTTCCACGCGCCGCCCAACGTCCTGCACTACGGCCGCCCCGGCACCGGCCCGGTGCTGGAAGAGGGCATGTTCTTCACCATCGAGCCGATGATCAACCTGGGCCGCCCGGAAACCAAGATCCTGGCGGATGAGTGGACCGCCGTCACCCGCGACAAGTCGCTGTCGGCGCAGTTCGAGCATTCGATCGGGGTAACTGCTGACGGGGCAGAGATTTTCACCCTGTCGCCGGCCGGAAAATTCCATCCGACCTACGGCTGAGCCGCTACTGCCGCAGCGGGGGCCAGCCCCCGCACCCCCGGGATATTTTCAGCCAGATGAAGGCCGGATCCCGTCAGGAACCGGCGTCGTCCTGCCCCTCGGCTTCCTGTATCCGCCAAAGGGCCAGAAGCAAGGTGCCGTCCGCCCAAGGTGTCACCGCATCCTGGATAAACAGCGGAGACCGCGCTGGTTTCGGTTTGGGTTTTGTCCCGGCTTCGGCCTTGGTCACAGGCGGCAGGAACGGCGTACGCAGTGTCTGTTCCATGCCCCGAACAATAGCACGCCCGGCTCAGATCGACAAAAGCGCGGGCACCTCTGCCATATCGCTGAAGACCTCCGCCCCCAGCGCCGCAAGCTTTCGGGCGCCGCCGTGGGGCGCATAGCCGAGGCAGCGCATACCCGCGCGCACCGCGGCGGTGACACCGCTGCCGCTGTCCTCGATCACCAGGCAGTCGCGCGCCTGTACCCCGAAATGGCTGGCGGCCGCCAGGAACAGGCCCGGTTCCGGCTTAGCCCCCCCTAGGGAATGGGCAGAAAACATCGCCTGCGGGTGGAACCTCTCCCACAGCCCGTTCTGGCCCAGGGTGATGCGCATCTTGTCCTCGCTGCCGTTGGAGGCGACGCAGACCGGGATGCCATTTTCATCAAGCCGCGCCAGAAGATCCGGAATGCCCGGAGACAGCGGAACGCCCTGTTCCAGAAGGGCATAGGTCTCGGCATAGACTTCGCTGATCCAGTCCTCCGGCAGGTCCGCACCCAGGCTGCGGGCCTTGTCCATGACCCCGGCCATGGTGCTGCCGACGAAATACGCCATCGACTGCTCCATGGTCAGCTCCAGCCCGTGCCGGGCCAGGTTGCCGGTCAGCGCCTGATTGGACGTTGGCTCGCTGTCGACCAGCACGCCGTCGCAATCGAAAATCACCAGTTTCGGGGTCGGATATGTCTTGGGCATGAAAAAGCGCCTTTGCTGAAAAACTTGTTTTGAACCACAGGTCTATTCGGCAATCAGGACCCCGGCAAACTCGGCGCTGCGGGTTTCCGCCTGAGCCTTCACATTCAGGCCCTTTCCTGAAACAGCCCGAAACAAAAAAATGCAGGGGAAGCCCCTGCATTTCATATCTTTCACCGGTCTAGCTAAGCTTAGAACTTGCAGCGCTTTTTCTTGGCCAGAGCGACCAGCACTTCATGGCGCTTGTTTGCCGCTTTCATGGCCTCGTTTGCGTTGGAGTAATTGCCGATGACCGCCGGCCAGAACAGGATCGCCGCCGCCACATTTGCGCCCGATGCGGTCTTGCCTTTCTTGGCCTCGGCGCGGATCTCGTCCAGCTGACCCATCTGTGTCTTGATCTCTTCACAGGTCAGCGAGCTGTCGTCGATGTTGTTGGTGGTGACAACGTCAGGAGACACGCAGCCAGCCAGGAAAAGCGAACCAGCGGCCAGCAGGCCAAGGATTTTTGCAGTTTTCATGTGAAACCTTTTTAAACCGTCTGAATTGACGGACATTTGATTAAAATCACGGGGTTGTTACCTATTTTGAGATGTATTTGCAAATAGAAAATCAATTATTTGGCGAAAACACCCATTCGCGCAGGCACCTGTTTTACTGCCGCCACATCAAAGAGATATGGGTGTCGCCGTACTTGCGGCTGTCGTGCAGTTCGAACCCTTCCGGCACGGCCATCGGCGCGTTTTCCTCCCAGACCACCAAAGCGTTATCCGCCACCCAGCCGCCTGCCATCGCGGCGGCCAAGGCTTTCTCCCCCAGCGCCTTGCCGTAAGGCGGATCGAGGAAGATCAGGTCAAAGGGCGCGCCCGGGTTCTGCCCCAGCTTCAGCGCATCGCGGCGTGTCAGGGTGCAGCGGTCCCCGGCGCGGCAGATGCCAATGTTCTTTCGGATCAGCCCGGTGGAAACCCGGCCGTCATCGACAAACACCACCTCCGCCGCGCCGCGCGACAGGGCCTCCAGTCCCAGCGCGCCGGTGCCCGCAAACAGGTCCAGCACCCGGGCGCCGGGGATGGCGCCGGTGTGCATCAGCACATTGAACAGGCTTTCGCGCACCCGGTCGGTGGTGGGGCGCAGATGGGCGCCCGCATCCCCCTTGCCCACCGCGGCCAGAGCCCGGCCGCGGAACTCTCCTGCGATGATCCTCACGCCTTCAGAAGCGGCTTCAGGTCAGCGGAAGGGTCGGAAACCACGGTCTTGTCCGCGGTCTTGCCCATGTCGATCAGCCGCTTGGCCACCATGTAGGCGCGCGGGTCGTTCATCGCGTCAACTGCCACCAGCTGATCACCGGCGTAGTACCAGAACGAGACTTGCTGGCCTTCGCCTTGACGGGTGACCACGTCGTCATAGCCGGTGTTGAGACCCGCGATCTGCAGCTTGACGTCATACTGATCCGACCAGAACCAGGGCATCGCGATATAGTCCTTGGCCGCGCCCAGCATGTTCTGCGCCACGACCTCCGCCTGGTCGATGGCATTAGGCACGCTTTCCAAGCGGATGCGGCTGCCCTGGAACGGGAAGGAGGCGCAATCGCCCGCGGCCCAGATGGACGCATCCGAGGTGCGGCCCTGAGCATCCGTCTTGATGCCGTTGTCCAGCTCCAGCCCGGCCATCTCCGCCAGCTGCGTGGCCGGGGTGATGCCAACACCCACTACGACAAAATCCACGTCCAGCACCTCACCGCCGCTCAGCACCGCGCGGGTCACCTTGCCGCCCTCGCCTTCGAGCCGCTCCAGGCCGACGCCTTCGCGGATGTCCACGCCGTGGGAAGTATGAAGGTTGCGGAAGAAATCCGATGTTTCCGGCGCCGCGACACGCTGCAGAATGCGGTCTGCCATTTCGACCAGAGTCACTTGCACGCCGCGCTTGGCGCAGACTGCCGCTGCCTCCAGCCCGATATAGCCGCCGCCGACGATCAGCGCGCGCTTGCCTTCGGTTACATGCGGCGCCATCGCATCGACGTCGGTCAGCCCGCGCACAACATAGACGCCCTCCAGATCACCGCCGATCGCAGCCGGCAAGCGGCGCGGGTCGGAGCCGGTAGTCAGCGCCAGCTGGTCGTAGGAAATCACCTCATCGCCCAGCGAGACCGTCTTGGCCGCTGGGTCGATCCCGGTTACCCGCTGGCCCAGCTTCAGGGTGATGTTGTTTTCAGCATAAAAGCTCTCGGGCCGCAGGAACAGCCGCTCCACTTCCATCTCGCCCAGCAGATAAGCCTTGGACAGCGGCGGGCGCTGATAGGGCAGCGCTGTTTCTGCGCCGATCAGGGTAATCTCCCCCTCAAACCCGTCTTTGCGCAGCTTTGCCACCAGCGAGGACCCCGCCTGCCCCGCTCCAATCACGACGATGTGGGACATCTCTGCTTGCCTCCCGCAATAGTTCCCGTCACGCTTCCAACGGACCCTATATACCGAGGGCCCCAAAACGCAATCACGAGAAAGAGGAACGTGCAATGATTTCTGTTGGAGACCAGCTGCCCGACGCCGTGCTGACGCGGATCGGAGACGACGGGCCGGAGCAAGTTCAGCTGTCAAGCAAGCTGAATGGGCGGAAAGTGGTGATATTTGCGGTTCCTGGCGCCTTTACCAGCACCTGCCATTCGGCCCATGTGCCCAGCTTCATCCGCACCAAGGATCAGTTCGCCGCCAAAGGTGTGGATGAAATCATCTGCCTGGCCGGCAATGACCCGTTCGTTATGTCGATCTGGGGCGACAACACCGGCGCGACCGACGCCGGGATCACCATGCTGTCGGACGCCGAATGCACCTTTACCGAGGCGATCGGCATGCGTTTCGATGCGCCTCCCGCCGGTTTGATCGGCCGCTCGCTGCGTTATGCGATGCTGGTGGAGGACGGCGAAGTGAAGATCCTGAACAAGGAAGAAAACCCCGGCCAGTGCGAGCTGTCGGCCGGCGAAGGACTGCTGGACTCGATGGGCTGAGGCCTGGCTTTCTGCGGCTGCCAGTACGGGCGGCCGCAGGCGCAAACCCTTAACAAAACATGAAAAATCAGGTCAGAAGCTCTGCCGCAATGTTTCGCGCGCGAAACATTCGGACAGGAATGCTGACCTTTTGTGCCAGGCCCTGCGGTTCAGTTCTGCGGCTCGCCGTACAGGCCGTCCATCTTGCGCGCCAGCTTGGCATCCTGGGCGCTGATGCCATCCACGTCATGGGTGGTCAGCACCACCGTCACCTTGTTGTAGACGTTGCTCCATTCCGGATGGTGGTTCCACTTTTCAGCCCAGATCGCGGCGCGGGTCATCCAGCCGAAGGCATCGGCGAAATTGCTGAACTTGAAGGTCTTGGTGATGGCATCGCGGCCTTCCACCATTTCCCAGCCGGTGGCAAACAGCGGCTCCAGCAGCGGGCCGCGGGTGGCGTCGGACAGTTTTTCCGTCATTCTTGCTCCTCCACATGCGCTTTGCGGAACGGGCCGTAATCGGTCAGGATTTCGATCTCTTCCTCAGTGGCGGCCCGCTCAGCCTTGAGGTAGCGTCCGACGGCCCCGGCAAACCCGGGATCGCCGATCCAGTGCAAGCTATAGGTCTGGCACGGCAAATAACCGCGCGCCAGCTTGTGCTCACCCTGCGCGCCGGCTTCGATCCGGTCAAGCCCCAGGGCGATGGCCAATTCTATGGCCTGATAATAGCACAGTTCGAAATGCAGGCACGGATGGTGCTCGACGCAGCCCCAGTAGCGGCCATAAAGCGTATTCCGGCCTATGAAATTCAGCGCTCCGGCCACATAGCGCCCGTTGCGCCACGCCAGAATCAGCGCCAAGTCCCGCGCCAGCGTCCGGTGCGCAATATCGAAGAATTGCCGGGTCAGATAAGGCGAGCCCCATTTGCGCGCGCCGGTATCCTGATAGAATTCCCAGAACGCATCCCAATGTTCGGGCCGCAGGCTGCTGCCCTGAAAGACCTGGATCTCGCCGCCAAAGCACTGCGCCTGCATCCGCTCCTTGCGGATGTTCTTGCGCTTGCGCGACGACAGCGCCCGCATGAAAGCCTCGAAGTCGCCATATCCCTGGTTCTGCCAGTGGAACTGCTGGGTGGTGCGGAGCATCAGCCCCATTTCCTCGCCCAGCCGGGCCTCATCCGCGGTGCAGAAGGTCACGTGCAACGACGACAGGTTGTTGTCCGCCGCCAGCTGCACTGCGCCCTGCAGCAGTGCGGAGTGGCCTATGCCGTCAAATCCGGGCCGCACCAGGAACCGCCGCCCGGTGGCCGGCGTAAAGGGCACAGCGATCTGCAGCTTGGGGTAATAATGCCCGCCGGCCTGTTCATAGGCATGTGCCCAGTTGTGGTCAAAGATGTACTCGCCCTGGCTGTGCCCCTTGGCATAAAGCGGCGCGCAGGCGATCAGGCGGCCGTCCTGATAGGCGGTCAGATACTGCGGCTGCCAGCCGGTGCCCGGCCCGACAGAGCCGCTGTCTTCCAGCGCGCTCAGGAAACGGTGGGTGGTAAAAGGGTCGCTGGGACGGCCCCCATCCGCCGTTTCGGGACAGGCGCAGGCATCCCACTCCGCCGCCGCGATCTGCGACAGCGACGACAGCACCCGGATTTCGATTTGCGCCTGGGACATGCCTTTCCTCCGCACCACTTCACAGATGTGGGGTGCGGCTTAGCCTGATCAAGATGTTAGCGGAGACAGGTACTGTTCAAAGGTCACATTGTCGGCAAAGGCACGGGCCGCGGCCTCCTCTGCCGGCGACGTCACGGTCCAGCACAGAACCGGCACGCCTTCGTTGCGCAGCGCCTGCACCCGCGGCCGGGCCAGGTCGCCGGCCTCGTGGCTTATAAAGCTGGATCCGGTACGCTCAAAATCCGGGATCGCGCGCAAATCATCGCACATGGCGCGGGACAGCTCCGGCCAGTCCGCCGGGTCATAGGCGCTGGTGGTGAGCCCGCGCGGAAGTTCGGGTGCCAGGCGGGACAGTTCCGCCACCGAATGCGGGTTGAAGGACATCAGCGCCACCGGGCCTCGATAGCCCTCCAGCGCCTTGGCCGCAGCCCGTTCCAGCGCCCCATTGGTGACCCCCATCTGGCCGTGCTGGTCCTTCAGCTCGATCAGCAGCGGCACCCGGCCGGCCACCAGCTCCAGCACTTCGGCCAGATCCGGAATGCCTTCACCATCGCCGCCCTTCAGCGGGATGGCAGCCAGTTCCTCGCGGCTTCGCGCACGGACCGGACCGGCAGCTTCTGCCAGCCGGTCCAGCGCATAGTCGTGAAACACCATCGCGCAGCCGTCGCCGGACAGCTGCAGGTCGATCTCGATGCCATAGCCTGCGGCCAGCGCTGCCCGCACCGCAGCGCGGCTGTTCTCCGGGCGCCCGTCCGCCGCATCGTGCAGGGCACGGTGGGCCAGCGGGACGTTCAGGAAGGCAGCAGGCAGGGCAGGTCTCATTTGATCTGGAAGACTCCGTCGATTTCAACTGCAACGCCCAGCGGCAGAGAGGGCGAGCTGACGGCGGAGCGCGCGTGGCGGCCAATGTCGCCGAGTGCTTCGACCAGGAAGTCGGAGGCGCCGTTCACGACCTGCGGCTGCTGGGTGAAATCAGCGGTCGAGTTGACAAAGGCGCCCAGCTTGACCACCCGCACGAGCCGGTCCAGATCGCCGCCGCAAGCCGCCTTGAGCTGTGCCAGCAGAGCGATTGCGCAGCGCTTGGCCGCGGCCTGCCCGGCCTCGACATCCATGTCTTCGCCCAGAGTTCCGGTTATCAGCCCGTTGTCATCGGCCGAAATCTGGCCGGAGACATACACCATGTCGCCCGCGACGACATATGGCACATAGTTTGCTGCCGGTGCCGGCGCGTCGGGCAGGGTCACCCCCAGCTCTTTCAGTTTCGCTTCGATGCTCATGGCCGAGTTCCTCCGAGTCTTTGCTGGCCGGGACGCTACCCGGCGCGGCGGCTTTCGGAAAGAGCAAATGCGAAACCCTTTCGCGCCTTTCCGCCCCTTTGGTCCGGCAGGTGAACGGCGCCGGTTTCATGCAATGAAACCGGCCATGAAAAATCCGATTTTTCATGGCCGGAAACCGCGCCGGTTTCCGGCTGCCGTCAGCTTTCGCGGAAGGCTTTCACGAAATAATCGGACAGCGGTTTGACCAGGTAAGCCATGGGCGAGCGGTCGGCGGTGCGGATGTAGCTTTCCACCGGCATCCCCGGAATCAGCACGGTACCCTCAGGCAGCCGCTCGCGCTCGCCGGGATTGAGCTCGATCTCGGCACGGTAGTAGGACACCCCGCTGCCCTGATCCTCAAACGCATCCGCTGAAACCTGGGTCACATGGCCGAACAGCTCCGGCGTGCTGCGCTGATCCAAGGCGGAGAAGCGCAGGGTCACCTCCTGCCCTGTATAAAGCTGGTCGATATCGGTCGGCGCCACCTGCGCCGCAATCACCAGCGGCCGGTCCTGCGGCACCAGGTACAGCACCGGGTCGGCCGGGCGGATCACCGAGCGCGGCGTCTGCACCTGGAGCCCGTAGACGATCCCAGACACCGGCGCAGTGATATCCAGGCGCTCCAGGCGCTGCCGCAGCGAGCGGCGGGTTTCAGCCAGCTCCAGCTCCTGCGAGCGCAGGTCGCGCAGGCGGGTGATCGCCTCCTCGCGCTGGCCGGTGGCCAGTTTCAGGATCTCGATGTCGATCTCGGTGATCCGCCCCTCGGCCTGTGCCTCTGAGGCGACCAGCTCACCCAGCTGCCCTTCCAGGTTGGCCTGGGTGCGGCGCAGGTTCAGCACCGTCGCCGCCTGCGCCAGGCCGCGGTCCAGCAGCGATTGCTGGTTGCTAAGCTCTTCGTTGATCAGCTCAAGCTGAACTTTCATCGACTGCTGCTGTGCCTGGACGCCGCGGATCTGCTCCTCGATCTGCACCCGGCGTTTCTCCAGCTGCTCGATCTCGCGGGCGGTGGTGGCCCTGCGGGCCTGGAACAGGCGCTGCTGGCCGTCCACCAGATCCTTGACCTCCGGCTGGCTTTCGGCGGCTTTTAACAGCTCCGGGTCAAAGGTGATTTCCTCGGCCTCGTCCCGCTCCGCCTCCAGCCGGCCGCGGCGCGCCATCAGCTCGAACAGCTGGCCTTCGGTGATCACAAGCTGTGACGTCAGCTCATTTGCGTCCAGCCGGATCAGCGTGTCGCCCTCTTGCACGGTGTCGCCTTCATCCACCAGGATTTCCGCGACAATGCCGCCGTCCAGATGCTGCACAACCTGCCGGTTGCGGTCGACCTCGATCCGGCCTGTTGCCACCACCGCGCCGGAAATCGACGACAGCACCGACCAGGAGCCGAAGCCGCCCACCAGCACCAGAAGCGCGATCAGCCCGATAACCAGCGGCCGCCGCGCGGACCAGTTGCCATCCCCGCTCATCGCACGCCTCCTGCGCCTGTGGCCTGGCGGATGTTTTGATGGTTCGCGACCATTTCCTGCAGCACCTTGTCCTTGGGCCCGAAGGCCGTCTGGGTTCCCTTGTCGATCACCAGGAGCATATCACACTCCTGGATCGCCGCCGGGCGATGCGCCATGATCAGCACCGAGCGCCCTTCCGCCTTGATCTGCTTGATCGCCTGGTTCAGCGCGATCGAGCCTTCGTTGTCGAGGTTTGAGTTCGGCTCGTCCAGGATCACGATCACCGGATCGTCGAACAGCGCCCGGGCCAGGCCGACCCGCTGCATCTGGCCGCCCGACAGCCGCCCCCCCGAAGCCGTCACCCGCGTGTCATAGCCTTCGGGCAGCTTGAGGATCATCTCATGCGCAGCGGCCTTGCGGGCGGCTTCCACCACCTTCTCGGCATCGGGCTGCTGGTTCAGGCGGGCAATGTTCTGGGCAATGGTGCCATCAAACACCTGCACCCGCTGCGGCAGATAGCCGATGTGCCCGCCCAGCACGTCCGGCGCGTACTGATCCAGCGAGGCGCCATCCAGCCGCACCGATCCGGCGGCAGGCCGCCAGACTCCAGTGAGCGACCGCGCAAGGGTGGATTTGCCGGAGCCGGAGGGTCCGATCACCCCGATCGCCTGCCCCGGCTGCACCCGGAAATTCACGTTGCGCAGCAGCGGCGCGCTGCTGCCCGGCGGCACCACCGCCAGCCCCTGCACCTCCAAAAGCGCCTTGGGCTTGGGCAGCGCGGTGCGCGCGGCCTCCTCCGGCACCTTGTCCAGCAGCTCCGCCAGGCTGTGCCAGCCCTTCAGCGCCCGCTGCACCATCGGCCATTGGCCCAGGCCCAGTTCAATGGGCGCCAGCGCCCGGCCCATCAGGATGGAGCCTGCAATCATCGCGCCCGGTGTCACCTCGCCCTGCAGCACCAGATAGGCGCCCAGGCCCAGCATCGCCGACTGCAGGAACAGGCGCAGCGTCTTGGTCAGCGTGGTGAAGCCGCCGCCGGTGTCATTGGCGGTGACGCTGTCGGCCAGCGCCGCGTCACGGGCCTGCTTCCAGCGCTCAAATGAGGCGCCGCGCATGCCCATGGACTGGATCATCTCCGCCTCGTTGCGGATCTCCTCGGACATCAGATTGGCCTTGTGGCCGGTCATGTTCGCCTTCTGCATCGGCAGCCGGGTGAACAACTGGTTGAAAACAGCAATAACCACCAGCACCGCCCCGCCCGCCAGCGCCAGCAGGCCCAGCCAGGGGTGGAACAGGGCGATGCCCGCCAGGAATACCGGCGTCCACGGCAAGTCGAAAGCGGCGGTCAGCACCGGCGAGGAGATCAGCCGCTGAACCGATTCCAGGTCGCTGAGGCCGGTCTGCGCAGCCGGGTCCTGCGCGACCGCCGAGCGGCGGATCATCGCGTCGAACACCCGTTTGTCCAGGGCCGCCTGGAACCTTGCCCCCACCCGCGCCATGATCCGGCCGCGGGCATAGTCCAAAAGCCCCATCATGCCATAGAGGAACACAACCAGCAGCGACAACGCCAGCAGCGTCGCCTCAGAGCGGCTGCCCAGCACCCGGTCGTAGACCTGCATCATGTACAAAGGCCCGGTCAGCATCAGAAGATTCACGAAGAAGCTGAAGATCCCGGTAAACCAGTAAAGGCCACGGCTCTGCCGCCGCACGGCACGCAGTTCCTCATAGCCATTTTTATAAACACTTTTATTCATGGGCAGACTGCACTAGTGGTTCCTTGGCTTCGGGTCAGGGCTGGGTTGCATCATGGTCTGGGTTGTATCAGTTGTGACACAAGCAGGTAAAAAAATGCAATCAGACTGGAAAACGGCGGGAGAATCCTTATTTGCCCTCCGACGCGCCGGCGCCAGTATCAATTTGGACACTTAACCGAATGCCCTATATGTTGCGACCGCATAAATTTCTGTTTGCGCTGATTTTCGCCGCCTTCGCTGCTGGCTGTGCCACCCAGGATCCTGTCGCGCGGGCCTCCGGCGAGGTGTTCGACCCCTACGAGAAAACCAACCGCACGGTTCACGCCTTCAACCGCGGCGTCGACCGGCTGGCGTTCCGGCCTGCGTCCAAGGGTTATGTGGCAATTGTTCCCCCGCCGATGGTGACCAGCTTCTCCCACTTTGCCGAGAACCTGTCGATGCCGGGGCAAATGATCAACGCGCTGCTGCAGGGCGATCTGAAGATGGCCGGCAACGCGTTTTCGCGCTTCGTGATCAACTCCACAGTGGGCTTTGCGGGCCTGGCTGACCCGGCCAGCGAGTTCAACGTGCCGCCAGTCGATACCGACTTCGGCGAGACGCTGCACGTTTGGGGCGTTGGCGAAGGCGCCTACGTCGAGCTGCCGTTTTTTGGCCCCTCCACCTCCCGCGATGCCGCGGGGATTGCGGTGGATTTCTTCACCAACCCGCTGGGATATGTCGAGCAGAATACTGCCGACAACATCAGCATCTATGCGGAAATCGTGCGCCGCATGGGCGATCGTGGCAACTATTCCGACACGATCGATTCGATTCTCTACGAGAGCGCCGACAGCTACGCGCAATCGCGCCTGATCTATCTGCAGAACCGCCGGTTCGAGCTGGGCGATGGCGAAGAGATCAAGGAAATCGACCCGTTCGAACTGGACACCGAAGGATTCTGACGATGGACCGCCGCAATTTTCTGATGGGTGCCGGCGCCGTGCTGGCCACCGCGCCGCAAGCCCTGTGGGCGCTGAATGAAGCCAGCGCCAGCACGCTGATCAACAGCCTGGTCACCGACATCAACCGTGTGATCGCCTCCGGCAAGGGCGAGAGCGCGATGTACCGCGATTTCGAGCGGATCTTCCAGCGCTACAGCGACACCTCCTATATCGCCGCCTATGCGCTGGGTTCGGACGGGCGCCGGGCGTCCTCCGCACAGAAGCAGGCGTTCTCCCAGGCCTTCCAGGGCTATATCTCGCGCAAGTATGGCAAGCGCTTCCGCGAGTTCATCGGCGGCAAGCTGGAGGTGACTGGCGTCAAGAAGGTGAAAAAGTGGTATGAGGTGAGCACCATAGCCTACCTCAAGGGCCAGTCCCCCTTCGAGGTGACGTTCCTTGTGTCGGACCGCTCCGGCCGGGATCTGTTCTTCAACATGTTCATTGAAGGCGTCAATCTCCTCCTGACCGAACGCACCGAGATCGGCGCGATCCTGGACAGCAAGCGGGGCGACATTGACGCGCTGATTGCAGAGCTGAAGCGGCTGAGCTGAAGCACCCCGTCACTGGAAAAGAAATAGGCTCCCCGCGGGGAGCCTTTTTTGTTCTGCTGACGGTATTGGCCTGCATGCAGCGGGGCACTCCCACCCGTCGCTGCAGCATCAGTGATGCCTTGCTCCCGTTGGGTCTGGCGCCCTGCCCCGCGGGCAGGGCGCGCGCCGCACCCTCTGGGTGCGGCGCCGGGCCCAACTGCCGAAGGCCTCCGCAAGGCAGCCTGAGACAGGCGGGAGAGCCCCCGCCAGCCCCGGTCGCGTCAGTTGCCCAGGATATCGCGCAGGATGTTGTCGACCGCGCGGCCCAGTTCCTGGCCAAGGTTCGGCCCCTGACGGCGGCGGCGCTCGCGGCGCGGTTCCTGCGGCGGCGGCGCTATCGGCGCTGGTTCCAGCATCGGCAGCGGCTTGGGCTCCAGCCCTTCATGCACCCGCACCATGGTTTCCTTCCAGATCTCGGCCGGCAGGCCGCCGCCAGTCACACCGGACAGCGGCGTGTTGTCGTCATAGCCCATCCAGACGCCCGCCACATAATCGGCAGTGAAGCCGATGAACCAGGCATCCTTGGCCGCCGAAGTGGTGCCGGACTTGCCCGCCGCCTGCCAGCCCGGGATCTGCGCCCGCTGGCCGGTGCCGCCGGCAATCACCTTTTCCATCATCCAGACCAGCTGCTGCGCCGCCTCAGTGCGGATCACCCGTTCGCCGATACCGCCGCTGGCGCCCATCAGCGCGTTGCTGTCCTCGACCAGCTTCAGCTCGGTCACCCCGTAAGGCGTCACTGAGGAGCCGCCGTTGAGGATGCCAGCGTAGGCCCCGGTCATTTCCAGCAGGCTGCTTTCGGAGGCGCCCAAGGCCAGCGCGGGCCCTGCCGCCAGGTCGCTGTCGATGCCGAAATCCCGGGCCACCCGGCTCACCTTGTCGCGGCCCACGGCCTCGGAGATCTTCACCGCCGGCACGTTGAGCGAATCCCGCAGCGCCCGCGCCAGCGTCACCTCGCCATAGAACTTGCGGGTGTAATTGTCCGGGCACCACTGGCCCGACCCCGGAATGTTCAGGCAGTATTTCGCATCCAGCACCCGGTCATAGGGCGAATAGCCGAGTTCCAGCGCGGTGGCATAAACAAAGGGTTTGAAGGCTGACCCAGTCTGCCTCTTGGCCTGTGTTGCGCGGTTGAACACGCCCGACACCTTTGTCTTGCGGCCGCCGACCATGGCGCGCACGGCTCCGTCGGCGCTCATCACCACAATCGCCGCCTGCGCCTTGGAGCCTTCACGGACCTTGTTCTCGAACACGTATTTCAGCGCTTCTTCAGCCGCCGTCTGCAGGCGCTGATCCAAGGTCGAGCGGATTACCACATCCTCGGTGGTCTGGTCGCCCAGGAAGTCCGGGATGGTATCCATAACCCAGTCGGCGAAATAACCGCCAGCCCGCGCCGCGGCGGCCTCGCTCAGCACGGCAGGGTTATCCTGGTTGCGCTTCATCTCCGCGGTGGTGAGATAACCCTGTTCCTGCATCAGCCGCAGCACGGTCGCGGCGCGGTCCTGCGAACGCTTCAGGCTATTGGTCGGCGCCAGCGTGGACGGCGCAGTCAGCAGACCGGCCAGCATTGCGCCTTCTGCCGGAGATAGCTGGTTGGCGGACTTGCCGAAATACCGCTGCGCAGCCGCCTCGGCGCCATAGGCGCCTCCGCCCATATAGGCGCGGTTCATGTAGATCGAGAGGATCTCGTCCTTGGTGTATTTGGTCTCCATCGCCAGGGCAAATACCGCCTCGGTCGCCTTGCGCCACAGCGAGCTCTTACGGCAGTCAGCCTCATAGGCGCTTTCGCTCTTCCACTCAGCGGGATCATAGACGCGCCCCAGGCACAAGAGCTTGGCGGTCTGCTGGGTAATGGTAGAGCCGCCATGGCCCGACAACGGCCCGCGGCCCTCGCTGAGGTTGATGCGCACGGCGCTGGCGATGCCGCGCGGCGAGATGCCGAAATGGCGGTAGAACCGCTTGTCCTCAGTCGCGACGATCGCATTCTTCAGATGCGGCGAGACGGTATCCGCCGTCACCACGCCGCCGAACTGGTCGCCACGCCAGGCAAAGACCTCGCCCTCGCGGTCCAGCAAAGTGACCGAACCGCGCGCGCGCCCGTCGAGGTAGGCAGAGACTTCCGGCAGCCTGGCATATTGAAAGGCCACCGCCAGGCCGATCAGCCCGCAGACCACCATGCCGATACGCCAGGTGAATCCCCAGACCAGCCGGAACGCCCAGGCAAAGGGCGCCAGCAAAAGGCCGATAAGGCCGCGCTTCTTCGGTGCGGGCCTGGCGCGCGTCTTCTTGCGGAACAACAGACCGAAGAGCCCGGCCTTCTTTGCCTTGCGCGCGGGCTTCCTGCGCACGGGCTTTTTCGCGGCAGAGGCCCTGCCCTTGCCGCCTGCGGAATAGCGTTTTTCTGCCACCAGAGGCTTGCGCCCGGATCCTTGAGCCATCGTCATTTCCTGCCCGGTTTGCCCGTTTGCCGCGACAATACTCTGCCTGCCGCGGTTTGTAGAGGGGCAGAATCCGGACCTTTCCCCTTTTGCCAGATGGCCGGTTTTTAAGCGAACCGGGCAAAAGGCGCAAAATTATTGTGCGCTCGCAGAAAGACGCGCGGAAACTTGCTGGCCGTTTCTTTGCACGACTCGGGCGGCCCGTTTTGCTGCAAGTGCGAAATGCATCGGCATGGGGCCGGCGTAATCAAATGCAGGGGATGCTGAGATGAAACTGATCATAGCTGCCATCAAGCCCTTCAAGCTGGACGAGGTCCGCGAAGCGCTGACCTCGCTGGGTGTCAGCGGGCTGATGGTCACCGAAATCAAGGGCTTCGGCGCGCAGGCCGGGCACACGGAAATCTACCGGGGCGCCGAGTACGAAGTGAACTTCGTGCCGAAGCTGAAACTGGAGCTGGTGGTGCCCGCCGATCAGGCCGAGGCCGCCGTCAGCGCCATCTCTGAGACCGCCCGCACCGGCAAGATCGGTGACGGCAAGATTTTTGTTCTGGATGTGGAACAGGCCGTGCGGGTGCGCACCGGCGAAACCAATCTCGAGGCGCTCTGAGCGCGCCCGGCATGGAGGAAAGACATATGAAGCAACTGAAACTCCCCTTGGCCGCGCTGGCGCTGACGGCGCTGCCGGGCCTGGCCCTGGCCCAGGACGGCCCGGCCCCGGGTGTGAACCCTGCAACCGACACCGTGTTCATCCTGAACTCGCTCCTGTTCCTGATCGGCGGCTGCCTGGTGTTCTGGATGGCGGCGGGCTTTGCCATGCTGGAGGCGGGCCTGGTGCGCTCCAAGAACGTAACTATGCAGCTGACCAAGAATATGGCCCTGTTCTCTCTGGCAGCGGTGTTCTACTGGCTGATCGGCTATAACCTGATGTATCCGCTGGGCAATTGGGCCGTCGACGGTGTCTTGTCCGGTGTCTTTGGCCCCGGCGTTCTGGAAGCCGTGGGGATCACCGCAGAAGGCGCGGATGATTACTCCTATGCCTCCACCGGCTCTGACTTTTTCTTTCAGCTGATGTTCTGCGCCGCCACCGCTTCGATCGTGTCGGGCACCCTGGCCGAGCGCATCAAGCTGTGGCCCTTCCTGATCTTCACCATCGTGCTGACCTCGGTGATCTACCCGTTCCAGGCCAGCTGGAAGTGGGGCGGCGGTTTCCTGGAAGAGATGGGCTTCCTGGACTTCGCAGGCTCGACCGTTGTGCACTCCGTTGGCGGCTGGGCCGCACTGACCGGCGCGCTGATCCTGGGCCCGCGCATCGGCAAGTACAAGGACGGCAAGACCATCCCGATGCCCGGCTCCAACCTGGCACTGGCAACTCTTGGCTGCTTCATCCTGTGGATGGGCTGGTTCGGCTTCAACGGCGGCTCGCAGCTGGCAATGGGCTCGATTGGCGACGTGGCTGATATCTCGCGCATCTTCGCCAACACCAACGCTGCTGCCGCAGGCGGCGCCGTGGCGGCGCTGGTGCTGACCCAGCTTTTGTTCCGCAAGCCTGACCTGACCATGATCCTGAACGGCGCGCTGGCGGGCCTGGTGGCAATCACCGCAGAGCCGCTGACCCCGGGCCTGGGCCTGGCCACCCTGATCGGTGCCATCGGCGGCGTGATCGTGGTCTTTGCGGTGCCGTTCCTGGACAAGCTGCAGATCGACGACGTGGTCGGCGCCATTCCGGTGCACCTGATCTGCGGCATCTGGGGCACCGTGGCCGTGGTTCTGTCGAACCCCGAAGCCAACCTGCTGACCCAGCTGACCGGCATCGCCGTGGTGGGTGTCTTCACCGTCGCAGCCTCTGCCGTGGTCTGGATCATCCTGCGTGCCACCATGGGCATCCGGGTCGAGGAAGAGGACGAGGTCAACGGGCTCGACATGGCGGAGCTGGGCATGGAGGCCTACCCGGAGTTCTCGCCGAGCTGACTTTACAGCCCTTGAAAGAAAAGCGCGGCGCCTGCTTCAGGCGCCGCGTTTCGATTTGGGCGGGGCACTCCCAACAGGGGGGATCATCACAGATGATCCCCCCTGTTGGGCCAAGCGCCGCTGCCTCGGCGCAGCCGGAGGGACCCGGATTCGTTCCTCCTCTGCACCGCGCCAGCGGTGCCACGCCCAAGCCTGCAAGGGTCTTGGCGCAGCCAAGGCACGCTGACAAGCGCGGGAGCCCCGCCCTTGCCAAGCCCGTTACCAGAATTGAAACGGGCAACAGTTTTTTGAAAACTTTTGACAAGACCTTTGACAACAAGTCTTGCGCGGCCTCGAGCCAATAGAAAAACGCGCCCGTTTCGCGGGCGCGTTTTCACCTTAACACAAATGACGCTCAGACGCCTGCGTCGACGATCGCCTTGGCCAGAACCGGTACGGTCTGCGCGTTGAGGCCCGCGATGTTCAGGCGGCTGTCGCCCACCATGTAGATGCCATTGTCCACCCGCATCTTCTCGACCAGCTCCGGCGTGGTGCCCAGGAGAGAGAACATGCCGCGGTGCTGGGCGATGAAGCTGAACCGGTCAGAGCCGGTCAGCCGCTGCAGTTCATCCGCGAGGCTCTGACGCAGGCCCAGCATACCGAGGCGCACCTCTTCCAGCTCTGCCGCCCAATCGGCACGCAGGGCATCGTCGTTCAGGATCATTGTCACCAGCCGCGCGCCATGATCCGGCGGGAAGGAGTAGTTCTGCCGGTTCAGGAACGCCAGGGTGCCTTGGTTCAGCGCCTGCGCAGAGGCATCGTTGGAAACCGCCATCAGCAGGCCGGTGCGCTCGCGGTAGATGCCGAAGTTCTTGGAGCAGCTGGCAGCGATCAGCGTCTCGGGGCAGCTGGAGGCGACAAGGCGCACGCCCAGCGCATCCTCTTCCAGGCCGTCGCCAAAGCCCTGATAGGCGATGTCGATCATCGGGATCAGGCCGCGTTCGTTCAGCAGCGCGATGACCTCTTTCCACTGCACCTCGTTGAGGTTGGCGCCGGTCGGGTTGTGGCAGCAGCCGTGCAGCAGCACCACGTCGCCCTTCTCAGCGCCCTTCAGGTCTTCCATCATCCCGTCGAAGTTCACACCACGGGTGTCGCGGTCAAAGTAGCGGTAGACGACGGTTTCGATGCCGACATAGTTCAGGATCGACACGTGGTTCGGCCAGGTCGGATCCGACACGAAAACGCGGGCCTTGGGGTTGGCCATCTGGATCAGCTCAAACGCCTGGCGCACCGCGCCGGTGCCGCCGGGGGTGGCTGCGGCAGCGATGTTTTCGCGGGCAACGGCATCGCCGAGGATCAGCTTGATCATCGCGTCCGAATAGGCCGGATCGCCCGCCAGGCCGACATAGGCCTTGGTGGTCTGCTCTTCCCACAGCTTGTGCTCCGCCGCCTTGATCGCGCGCATCACCGGGGTGACGCCCTCGGCGTTCTTGTAGACGCCGACACCAAGGTCGATCTTATCCGCGCGCGGGTCGTCGCGGTACATTTGCATCAGCGCCAGGATCTTGTCGGCGGGCTGGGGTTTCAGGGTCTCGAACATCAGTTCTCTCCGGTAGCAACGGGAAGGGTCGGGAAGGCACCCCATTCCACCCAGGACCCGTCATAAAGCGCGTGATCGGTTTTGCCGGTCCGCTCCAGGGCGAGGCTGAGGATGGCGGCGGTGACGCCCGATCCGCAGGAAGTAATCGCAGGTTTGCTCAGATCGACGCCGGCGGCTTCAAAGGCGGCACGCAGCCCTTCGGCATCCTTCATGGTGCCGTCGTCATTCAGCACCTGGCCGAAGGGGACGTTTTTGGAGCCCGGTATATGGCCCGCACGAAGTCCCTCGCGCGGCTCCGGCGCGTCGCCGCGGAAGCGCTCGGCAGAGCGGGCGTCGATGATTTCATGGTCTCCCAGCTTGGCGGCGGCAGAGACCTGAGTCACATCGCGCACCATGTGGTTCTGCACCCGCACGGTCATATGGCGGTCGCGGATCACCGGCGGCAGATCCTCGACCGGATGGCCTTCAGCCTGCCACTTGGGGAAACCGCCGTCGAGAACCGCAACATTGGTCTGGCCCATCAGCCGGAACAGCCACCAGACACGGGCGGCGGAGAACAGGCCGGCGCCGTCATAGATCACCACCTGATGGCCGTCGCCGACGCCCATGGCGCGCAGCTTGGACATGAATTTCTCGACCGGCGGCACCATATGCGGCAGGTCGGACCGGTTGTCGGAAATATCGTCGATATCGAAGAACCGCGCGCCAGGAATGTGGGCAGTCTCATACTCCGCCTTGGCGTCGCGTCCCTGCTGCGGCAGATACCAGGAGGCGTCCAGCACCCGCAGATCCGGGTCCTTAAGATGGGCGGCCAGCCAGTCCGTGGAAACCAGCGTCTTCGGATCGTCCTGCATCAAAGCGTCTCCCTGTCTGCACTTAGCGCCATGGGTACATCCGGCAGCACAGCGGCGCAAGCTATCCCGGCCGTCTGCCTGCGGTTACAAATTTCTTGCGGCGCTTTAACGTGCCGGTAATAACCGCAGACACAATTTGAGCTTATTATTGCAGAGGTCTATTGCCATGCCCGTTTTTCGACGCATCACTCCAGTCCTCCTCGTTTTTCTTTGTCTGGCCAGCCCCCAGGCGCTGCGTGCAAGCTGCGTGGAGATCGGAAAAACTTGCATTAATGACAATGACTTGAAGGCGCAGATCCGGATCGGACGCCACACTCCGGACTTGCAGGGACTGGAACGGTTCAGCCATCTGAAAGAACTGACACTGATGGCTGACCTGCGCTTTGACGCGCCGGTCGACCTGTCGCCGCTGGCCGCGCTGCCCAACCTGGAACGGCTGGCGCTGGTCGGCATCACCGCACCCGACATAACCCCCCTCACCCGCCTGCCGGAACTGAAGCGGCTGAGCCTTGATTCTGTCCGCGCGCCGGACTTCACTCCGCTGGCCGGCGTGACCGCGCTTGAGCACCTGTCGGTCTGGGGCATCAAGGACGTCACCGACCTGTCCTTTGTGCGCGGCCTGACCCGGCTGCAGAGCCTGAATATCGCAGATTCCGGCGTTACCGACCTGAGCCCGCTCGAGGGCCTTAAGGAACTGGAGGTCTTTCTGGCCTTCAACACGCAGGTTTCCGACCTGAGCCCGCTGGCCGCCGCAAATCTGCGGGTGGCCTGGATTTCCAACTGCCCGGTGGAAAGCGTTGCCGCGCTGGCCGCCTCGGACCGGCTGGAGATGCTGCGGGCGGATGGCACCCGGCTGCTAAGCCTTGAGGGGCTGCAGAACAAACCGGCGCTTCAGACCCTGATCCTGTCGGACACGCAGGTGGCGGAGCTGGCCCCGATTGCGGATGCGGCAAACCTGAATGAACTGGCGCTGGATGGCACAAATGTCAGTGATATTTCTCCGCTGGCCGGGCTGAACGCGTTGCGCAAGCTGACCCTGAAAGGCACCGCGGTTAGCAGCCTGAAACCGCTCGCAGGCAAGAACCTGCGGGAGCTCTCGGTGACCAACACTGCCGTTGCGGACCTGGAGGGGGTTCAGGGGATGGGAGAGCTTTGGGAGCTCAGCATTTCGGGGACCGGCATTCGCGACCTGACCCCGCTCAGCGGATTGAAGAAGCTTTCCATCCTGCGGGTGATCGGCGTGCCCGCCGCGGCGCTGCAACCGCTCCTGGAGATCGACAGCCTGCGGATCGTCTTTGCCGGCCCCGCCCTGAAGTCCCACAAGCGCCTGCTGGGCCGGGAGAAGATCACGGAATACGTCACCAGCGTGCAATGAGGCTGGCGGCTCTTGCCTGCCGGCACTGCGCTTGCGTCAGTATCAAATGGACGCGCCTGCTTTCCCAGGGGTTTCAGGCCACCACCCGCAATCTCGGAGCTTCCGGCCGGGCTGCTGCGTGGCCCGCGGAAAACCGGTGCGCAAAGGCAAGGCCGGCCCGGATCACATGCGGATTCATCTGCCCGCCGGTGACATCGGCGACGGCTTCACGCGCGCCCGGCGTCTGGTCCCGGCGCATGTGATGCAGCATCCGCAGCAGCGCGGCCTCTTCCGGCGTCACGGTCCCGCGCAGTTCCAGGTCAAAAGGATCAATGTAGGCAAACTGCCCGTCCCGGCAGTCCATCACCGCCCGCAGCAGTTTCATCAGCGCCTGCGCCGCGGGCAGCCCGATGGCCTCGCCCCAGCGTTCCGCCGCCACCATATAGGCCCGCTGCCAAGCTTGGCTGTCCGGCGTCTCATAGCTCATCAGAAAGTGCCGCAGCACCGGCAGCAGCCCGGTCTCGAATTCGTCAAATCCATGCGCCGCCAGCCCGGCCTCATGCGAAACTCTACACATTCGCTTTTCCCTCAAGATGGTCCCGACAGCAGGCGCGCTGTCCTCTTCGTCCGGGCTGGATCCCTAGGCGGATTTGCTGGGAACCACATATCTGACTTATTTTGTCGGATACTACAACAGCAGACGGCTGCAGAACAGCGCCTTGCGGCGCCGGCCTGCGGCGCGAGTATTTTCAGAAAGATGAAAGGGAGCGGCGCGCTCTCGCCAAGGGCCTTAGCGGGCGTCCTTCAGCAGGCGCTGCTTCTGGCGGCCCCAGTCGCGCTTGGCCTGGGTTTCGCGCTTGTCATGCAATTTCTTGCCCTTGGCGATACCCAGTTTGATCTTGGCGCGGCCCTTGTGGTTGAAATAGATCACCAGCGGCACCAGGGTCATCCCCTTGCGCTGGGTCAGGTTCCAAAGGTCGGCCAGCTCCTTGCGCGACACCAAGAGCTTGCGGCGGCGGCGCTCTTCATGCTTGAACACCTTTGCCTGCTCGTAGGGCGGGATATAGGAGTTCACCAGCCACAGCTCGCCGTTTTCCACTGCGGCGTAGGAATCGGCAATATTGGTGCCGTTGCCGCGCAGCGCCTTGACCTCGGACCCTTCCAGCACGATGCCGCATTCGATATCGCTTTCGATCGCGTAATCGAAGCGTGCCCGCCGGTTCTCGGCGATCACCTTGTAATTCGGGTCTGATGTCTGCTTTTTCTTGGCCATGGGCGGCAGATGTAAGGCCGCGCGGCGGCGGGCGCAAGATGGCGCTCACACCTTGCCGCTGCGCAGCAGCGTGAAAACACCACTGCCGACGATGACTGCGCTGCCGATCAGGGTCAACGCATCGGGGCGTTCGCCAAAGACCAGCACCCCCAGCACCATGGCAAATACCAGGCGGGTATAGCGGAACGGCGCAATGACAGAGATCTCGCCCGCCCGCATGGCGCCGGACAAGGCGTTATAGGCAATCACCCCGATCACCGTGGCTGCCGCGATATCCAGCCAGTTGCGCGGGGCCGGCCAGACCGCGCCGCCGGTCCAGCCCAGCGCAAGTGCGCCGGCCAGCACCAGCATCGCAAAGCCCAGGAATCCCAGCTGGTTGTTGCTCATGTCCTTGGGTGCCGCGCGGGTGGCCAGATCACGGCCCGCAAAGCCCAGCGTGCCGGCGACGGCAAACATCGACGCCGGCTCAAACCCGCTGAGGCCCGGACGCAGGATCAACAGCACCCCTGCAAAGCCCAGCCCAATGGCCAGCCAGCGCCGCCAGCCGACGGTCTCGCCAAAGAACACCACCGCGCCCGCGGCCACCACCAAAGGCGTCGCCTGCAGAATGGCCGAGGCCGAAGACAGGGGCGTAAGCGCAATCGCCAGAGTAAAGCAGAGCCGCCCGACGACCTCCGCCAAGGAGCGCCACAGCATCGGGCGCGTGCCAAAACCCGGGTGCCAGGGGGTGTGACCTTGCGCACGCGCCAGGCCTGCAAAAACCACCATGCCGCCGAGACCGAACAGGATCAGGATCTGCCCCACCGGAAGGCTGGCGGCGGCGGATTTGATGAACATGTCCTCCAGCGCAAAGGCCGCCATGGCCAGCACCATCAGAAGGCTTCCGCGCAGCGTGTCCATCCCTGGCTCCAATACCTGCAACATCAATCACTTGCGCAATTGGTAGGCAGCCCGGGGAAAATACACAAGTGAAGCACCTTAATCCCGCTGCGTCAGAACCGCCTGCCGGTAGTGATGCATGTTGAGAAAGGCGGCGCCGGTTTCCAGGCTGCGGTAGCCGTGCGGCTGATCGGCAGCAAAGCGCAGCCCCTGCCCGGCCTCCAGCGGCACCCATTCCCCGTCTTTCAGCACCTCCATGGAGCCATGCAGCACATAGACCTCCTCGGTCACCCCGGTGTCATGCGGCTGCGACTGGTGGCTTTGGCCCGGCTTCAGCGTCACCTGAAAGGTCTCGGCGCCCAGAAGCGGGTCAAAGGGAAACACGATCTTGACCCCGATGCTGCCGGGGAACTGCACGGTCTCATAAACCCCGGCGGCCTCCCCCACCGGCCGGGTTGCTTCGCCGATCAGGGCGGTCAGCGGCAGGTGGAATCCCTTGGCGATCTTCCACAGCGTGGCAATTGTCGGGCTTGATTCGCCGCGCTCTATTTGCCCCAGCATCGCCTTGCTGACCCCGGTCGCCTCCGCCGCCTTGGACAGGCTAAGTCCCGCCGCTGTCCGGATTTCCCGCAGGTTCAGGATGATGCCGTCGTCGCTCATTGTCTCCGCCCGCTAAAAAAGCCTTGTGCGCTATAACGCACGGGATGTAGTGTGCGCTATAACGCACAAAACCCCTACCCGATCCGGCGCCAGAGGAAAACCCGCATGCTCAAGGATCTGAAGCTGTCGCATATCGTCTCTGGCGCGGTTGCCGTGCTGGTCGGCTATACAGGCTCGGTCGCCATCATCTTTCAGGCGATCGAGGCGGTGGGCGCGACACAGTCCCAGGCCAACAGCTGGATGCTGGTGCTGGGGCTTGGCATGGGGCTCACCAGCCTGCTGCTGTCGCTGATCTACCGGATGCCGGTCCTGACCGCCTGGTCGACGCCGGGCGCGGCGCTGCTTGCGGTCAGCCTCAATGGCGTGCCGCTGGCGGAGGCGGTGGGCGCCTTTCTCCTTTGCGCGGTCCTGCTGACCCTCACCGGCGTTACCGGCTGGTTCGCCGCCCTCTCGCGCCTGATCCCGGACAGCCTGGCCAGCGCGATGCTGGCGGGCATCCTGTTCCAGTTCGGGCTTTCCGCCTTCACCTCGCTGCAGACCGACACCGCGCTGGTGGCGGTGATGGGCCTCACCTTCCTAGCCGGGCGCAAGCTGTTTCCCCGCTACACCATCCCCGCGGTGCTGGCAGCGGGCGTGGCCTGGTGCGCAGGCACCGGTGCCTTTGGCAGCCTGGAGGCGCTGGACCTGACCCTCGCCCGCCCGGACTTCGTGATGCCAGCCTTCTCGCTGCCGGTGCTGATCGGCATCGGCCTGCCGCTGTACATCGTCACCATGTCCTCGCAGAACATGCCGGGCGTGGTGGCGCTGAGGGCCTGCGGTTATGAACCGCCGGTGTCCGCCAGCCTCACCGTCACTGGCCTGGCGTCGCTGCTGCTCGCCCCCTTCGGCGGCTTCGCCTTCAACCTCGCCGCCATCACCGCCGCCATCTGCGCGGGCCCAGAAGCGGACGAAAACCCCGAAACCCGCTATCTGGCGGGCGTGATGACGGGCCTTGTCTACATCCTGGTGGGGCTTGGCGGCGCCACCGTCATCAGCCTGTTCCTGATCGCGCCCAAGGCGCTGGTCGCCACCGTTGCGGGGTTGGCGCTGCTGGCGACCATCGGCAACAGCCTGTCGGCCGCGCTGGCCGAACCGCAGGGCCGCGAGGCGGCGCTGATCACCTTCATGACCACGGTCTCCGGCATCAGTTTCCTGGGAATCGGCGCGCCGTTCTGGGCGCTGGTGCTGGGGCTGGCGGTGAATCGCTGGCTGAAGCCGCCCGACCCCGCCCCGGTACGCGCCTGAGAACCACCACCAGAGACATTTCGCCACTGAAATCCGGCGCAATCTGCGCCAATATTACCGAAGAGAGCCCCGCCCGGTTGCCTTTATTGCGCAAATCGTGTCCCTGAGGGCAAAGACTAAGGGAACCAGCCTGATGCCAAAGTACCGATCCAGAACCTCCACCCATGGCCGCAACATGGCGGGCGCGCGCGGATTGTGGCGCGCCACCGGCATGAAGGACGATGATTTCGGCAAGCCGATCATCGCCATCGTCAACTCCTTCACCCAGTTCGTGCCCGGCCACGTGCACCTCAAGGACCTGGGCCAGATGGTCGCCCGCGAGGTCGAGGCGGCCGGCGGCGTCGCCAAGGAGTTCAACACCATCGCGGTGGATGACGGCATCGCCATGGGCCATGACGGCATGCTCTACTCGCTGCCCTCGCGCGAGGTGATCGCCGACAGCGTCGAATATATGGTCAACGCGCACTGTGCGGACGCCATGGTCTGCATCTCCAACTGCGACAAGATCACTCCGGGGATGCTGATGGCCGCCATGCGCCTCAACATCCCGGCGATCTTTGTCTCCGGCGGCCCGATGGAAGCGGGCAAGATCGACATTGCCGATCTCGATATGAAGAAAATCGACCTGGTGGACGCCATGGTCGCCGCCGCGGATGACAAGTTCACCGACGAGCAGGTGAAGCACATCGAGGAAAACGCCTGCCCCACCTGCGGGTCGTGTTCCGGCATGTTCACCGCCAACTCGATGAACTGCCTGGCCGAGGCGCTGGGTCTGGCGCTGCCGGGCAACGGCTCGACGCTGGCCACCCACGCCGACCGCAAGGAGCTGTTCCTGGAAGCCGGCCGGAAGATCGTCGAGATCACCAAGCGTCACTACCAGGACGAAGAAAAGGGCCTGCTGCCGCGCGAAATCGCCACGTTCGAGGCGTTTGAAAACGCGATGAGCCTTGATATCGCCATGGGCGGATCCACCAACACAGTGCTGCACCTGCTGGCCATCGCTAACGAAGGCCAGGTGGATTTCAACATGTCCCACATGGACCAGTTGAGCCGCAAAGTGCCCTGCCTGTGCAAGGTCGCGCCCAACATCCACAACGTCCATATGGAGGATGTGCACCGCGCCGGCGGCATCTTCTCGATCCTGGGCGAGCTGAGCCGCGCAGGGCTGCTGCACGAGGACTGCCACACCGTGCATTCCGCCACCATGGGCGAGGCGATTGCCAAGTGGGACATCAAAGTCGCCAATAATCCTGAGGCGGAAGCTCTGTTCAAGGCGGCACCGGGCGGCGTGCGCACGACGCAGGCGTTCTCCCAGGCCAACCGCTACAAAGAGCTGGACACCGACCGCGAAAACGGCGTGATCCGCGCCAAGGAGCACGCCTTTAGCCAGGACGGCGGGCTGGCGGTGCTGTTCGGCAATATCGCGCGGGACGGCTGCATCGTGAAGACCGCAGGCGTCGATGAGCACATCCTGAAATTCACCGGCTCGGCCTATGTCTGCGAAAGCCAGGACCAGGCGGTGAACGACATCCTGACCGGCAAGGTCAAGGAAGGCGACGTGGTGGTGATCCGCTACGAAGGCCCGCGCGGCGGCCCCGGCATGCAGGAGATGCTGTATCCGACCTCATACCTGAAATCGAAGGGCCTCGGCAAAGCCTGCGCGCTGCTGACCGACGGCCGGTTCTCCGGCGGCACCTCGGGCCTGTCGATCGGCCACGTCTCCCCTGAGGCGGCCGAGGGCGGAACCATCGGCCTGGTGCGCCCGGGCGATACCATCGAGATCGACATCCCCAACCGCACGATCCACCTGGCGGTCTCCGACGAGGAACTGGCGGCGCGGCGCGAGGAACAGGACGCCAAGGGCTGGAAACCGGCCGAGCCGCGCAAGCGCAAGGTCTCCAAGGCGCTGAAGGCCTATGCGCTGCTCGCCACCTCCGCCGCCAAAGGCGCCGTGCGCGCGCTGCCTGACGAGGATTGAGGCAGAACACTCCCACGGAAATGCCAAACCCGCCGCTCAAACGCGGCGGGTTTTCTCTTGCCTCCCGCGCCTGAGACCGCTTTTCAGTAAACGTCCTGCATTATCCAAGCGCTCCCGCCCCCGCTTTGGCCCGCTGGCTGACGCCAGCACGCCACGCGGTGTTGAGCGTGGCGCCGTGCTGGCGCACGGCGCGCCTCCGGCGGGAGTATTTGGGCAAAGGTGAAGCCGTATAGCCGATTGCACTACCCGCCCGCGCCGCGTCAGCGGCGCCGGGCCCAAGGCTCTGAGCTGCATCTTTGATGCAGCGGCAAAGGCGCGGGAGCTCCCGCTTGCGGCCCTGTCCGCCTACTCCCCCAGTTTGGCGTGCACCTCGTCCAGGTCGATCTCGCCCACCGGCATCTTGTTGGCCGGGTTCTCGAAATCGTATTTGAACAGCTCGAAATCGCGCTTGTAGATCTCGTAGACCAGATGCATCGACAGGTCGTCGAAATAGTCCTCTACGGCGTGCGCGCGCTTGGGGCCGTGGCCCTCGCTTTCGTTGAAACGCGGGATTGCGGCCAAGTCCACCAGATGCGGCGTCTCGATCGCGTCCAGCACCTGCTGCATGCCGTCGTTAAACGCCTCGGTCCAGAAGATCTGGTTGTAGCGCCCGCCGTTCAGGATGAAGGTCGAGACATGCCCCGACATTGCCGACCAGTGGATGTCCGGGTCCATCGGGCGGCGCCAGCGGATGGTGTCGCGGGCAAACAGCAGGAACCGGCGGAAGCTGGCGATCTGGTCGAACTCCTGCTTGCCGTCCTCGCCGCCGACTTCGATCCCGTACTCATAGGCCAGCTTGGGCACCAGGTTGCCGCGGTAGCGGCGGCCGTTGCGCTGGATGCCGCAGATCTTGTCGAAAAACGAACTGAGGATGCGGGTATAGGGGTTCCTCACGCAGGTGAAGGCATAGGACCTCTGCCCCTGCACATTGCGGGTGATCGGCCCCTGGCTGTGCTCCTGTGCCCATTTGTGCAGTCCCTCCTTAGCGTCGTGAATGTCGCCGTCGAAGAATGTGCCGTGATCGGAGTAGTAGAGGATCTGCCCGATCGTCGAGCAGGCGCATTTCGGCACCACCCGGTAGACCACACTTTCACTTTCCGTCATCCAGGTGCCGGGGAACCCCATCCGCTGCCCTCATCTTGTTCACGCCATTCCCAGCTTCATCGCATATGTTTACCGAAACGGAAACTATCTGGTTTATTCGTGCCTTCAGCCCGCCTATCAAGGGAAACAATCAGGCAAGTCGAGGCGCTCCGTCCACCCTATGGCGAAAATCGCATATATCCTGCTCTGCCATAAAGACCCCGAGGCGATCATCCAGCAGGCTGAGAGGCTGACTGCGGCTGGCGATTACATGTCCATCCACTTCGACGGGCGGGCGGCGCCGGAAGACTACCGGATGATCCGGACGGCGCTGGCGGACAACCCGAATGTGGCCTTCGCGGGAAAGCGGATCAAATGCGGCTGGGGGGAGTGGTCGCTGGTGCAGGCCACCCTGCACGCGCTGAACAGCGCGGTAGAGGAGTTTCCGCGCGCAACCCATTTCTACATGCTGTCCGGCGACTGCATGGCGGTGAAGACGGCGGAATACGCCCACCGGTTCCTGGACGCGCACGACAAGGACTTTATCGAAAGCTTCGACTTCTTTGAAAGCGACTGGATCAAGACCGGCATGAAGGAAGGCCGGCTGATCTACCGGCACTTCTTCAACGAGCGCAAGCACAAGCAGCTGTTCTACTGGAGCCACGAGCTGCAGAAACGGCTGGGGCTGCAGCGCGAAATACCTTCAGATATTCAGGTGCAGATCGGCAGCCAGTGGTGGTGCCTGCGGCGGCGCACGGTGGAGTGGATCCTGGACTTCATCCGCAAACGCCGCGATGTGATGCGGTTCTTCCGCTCCACCTGGATCCCGGATGAGACCTTCTTTCAGACCCTGGTGCGCCACCTGATTCCCGAACAGGAAATCGAAAGCCGTACCCTCACCTTTCTGATGTTTACCGACTACGGCATGCCGGTGAGTTTCCACAATGATCACTATGATCTGCTGCTCAGCCAGGATTTCCTGTTTGCCCGCAAGATCAGCCCTGAGGCCAAGGAGCTGAAATCCCGACTGGGGCGGCTCTATGCGGCGCAGGGCGTGGATTTCCAGATCTCCAACGAGGGGCGAAGCCTGTACCGGTTCCTGGCCCAGCGCGGCCGCATCGGGCGCCGCTTTGCGCCGCGGTTCTGGGAAACCGAAAGCACCCTGGGGCGCGAGCGCGAGCTGCTGATTGTGGTGTGCAAGAAATGGCATGTGGCCAAGCGGCTGCTGGAGCAGATCCGCCAGGTGACCAACATCCCCGCGATTGAGTACCTGTTCAACGAGGAAAACACCCCGCTGCCGGACCTGGGCGGCATCCAGACGGCCCTGATGAAGCGCACCCGCCACCGCCGGGCGCTGATGCGGATGCTGTTCGAATACTACGAGACGGATCAGCTGATCATCTGCCTGGACCCCGGCGCCATCGACCTGATGAATGATTTCCATTCCGACCGCTCCTCGACCCGCTTCCTGCACATCGAATGCGAGTTCAGCGATGATTACCTGGTCGGCCACGCCCACCGGGTCGGCCTCGCGGGCGAACGCACGCCGCAGCTCGCCCTGGACCGGCTGCTGCCGACAATCCGGAACGATATCCTGCACGAAGGCGACCGCATCCGCGATGCCGGGTTCAACCAGCTGTTCCACGTGCGCGAGGGCGCAAGCGCCGAAGAAAACGCGGGTCAGCTCAGCGGCTTCCTGTCTCTGTCAGGCGACAAGGCGATGGAGCTTGCCGCTACCCGCCACCTTTTTGCTGACTGAGCCGGCTGCCAGACACGCCGCGGCGCAGGTTGACAACCCGGTACCGGTGGCTTCGTCATATGCAGATGCGCGGAACTGTCCGGGACAGCCTGGCGTTTGCCCGTCACGGCCGCAGGTGCTCGAACGCTGAAAGGGGCGATGGATGGCAGACCAGGCGGAACCCAAGGCGGTCTTCCTCACCGGCAGCCTGATGCGGCATGTGACGCGCATGTCGCTGACAGCCAGCATCGGGCTGATGGCGATGTTCGCGGTCGATTTTGTCGACATGGCCTTTATCGCCATGCTGGGCAATGACGCGCTGGCCGCCGCCGTTGGCTATGCAGGCACCCTGCTGTTCTTCACCAACTCGATCAATATCGGCCTGTCGATTGCGGCAGGCTCGCTGGTGGCGCGGGAGCTGGGCGCGGGCCGGCCGGACCAAGCCCGCCATTACGCCACCAGCGTCGCCGCCATCGGCGTCCTGACCGGGCTGCTGATGCCCGTTCTTGTGCTCGCCTATCTGGAGCAGATCCTGACGCTGCTCGGCGCGGAGGGCGAGGTGCTGCGGCTGGCGATGCGCTATGTCTGGATCATCCTGCCAACGATGTGGGTGATGGCGCTGGCGATGACCGGCATGGCCGTGCTGCGCGCCCATGGCGATGCCCGCCGCTCTATGGTCGCGACGCTCTATGGCGGCGGGCTTAACGCGGTGCTGGATCCGCTGTTGATCTTTGGCCTGGGACTGGGGCTGGACGGGGCGGCCATCGCCTCGGTGCTGGCCCGGGCCTGTATGCTGGTGGCCGCTTTCTGGCCTGCGATCCGGGTGCACCAGGGCTTCATGCGGCCAGCGCCGGCGCAGGTTGCAGGCGATCTGCGGGCGATCCGGGCGATTGCTTTACCGGCGGTTCTGACCAACGTCGCCACCCCGGTCGGCAACGCCATTGTTTTGCGCGAGATTGCCCAGTTCGGCACCGAGGCGGTGGCTGGCATGGCGGTGATCGGCCGCCTGATGCCGGTGGCCTTCTCGGTGATCTTTGCGCTGTCGGGCGCCATCGGCCCGATTATCGGGCAGAACTTCGGCGCCGGGCAGTTCGCCCGCGTCCGCCAGGCCTTTATGGCCGGCATCACTTTTACCGCGGTCTACGTGCTGCTGATGGCGGCAGTTCTGTTTGCTCTAAGAGTGCCCATCGCGGACTTGTTCTCCGCCACCGGTGAGACCCGCGCGCTGATCTACCTGTTTTGCGGGCCGCTGGCGCTGGCCTACTTTTTCAATGGCGTAATCTTTGTCGAGAACGCCAGCTTCAACAACCTGGGCCGCCCCGTCTATTCCACCTGGATCAACTGGGGCCGCCACACCCTGGGCACCTGGCCGCTGGCGGTGCTGGGCGGCCACCTGGCCGGCGCGCCGGGGGTGCTGCTGGGCCAGGCCGCCGGCGGGATGATCTTTGCCGCACTCGGCGCGCTCTTGGTGCACCGGGTGCTGCAGGACCTCACCCGGCCCGCTCCGGTCGATGCTTTTGCGCCGCAGAACCGGCTGCATGCCCTGCTGGGCCGCCGCGGCTGGTAGAGCCTTTACCGCCTGACCTGCCCCGCCAAGTGTTCGGCAATCCAGTCGAACACCAAACTCGGCCCCTGCAGGCGGCTGGAGTAGTCGCGCGACATCACATAGCCCGCATCACTCACCACCACATCGGGCACCGCCTGCACCAGCGCGCCGCTCTGCAGCAGCCGGTCGATCAGCCCCAGCCAGCCCAGCGCAATGCCGTCGCCGGACACCGCCGACTGCACAACCATGTCGTAGTTGTTGAAGCTGATGTAGTGCTTCGACCGCTCCCCCGCGATGCCCAGCCGGTCAAACCACCCCTGCCAGGTCTGCCACTCGGCCGAGGCCGGTTTCGACAGGCTCAGCAGCTGGCAGTCCAGCAGGCCGGCGGCCGAGGGCACCGGGCCATGCTTCTCCAGGTAGGCCGGGCTGCACACCGCACCGACCCGCTCCTGCAGCAGCATCACATCGCCATCGCCCATGCTGCTGCGCGGGCCGACGTGGATCTTGATATCGCAATCCTCGCCATAGTCATCCGGCGGCACCTGGCTGGCCAGGATCTGGATCTCGATCTCATCCCCCAGCTCCGCCCGCAGATGCGACAGCCGCGGCAGCAGCCAGAAGCTGGAAAACGCAAAATCCGCTGAAATCCGCACCCTGGGCCGGGACTTGCGTTCCAGCAGCGATGACACGGAATTGCCCATTTGCGTCATCGCCGGGCGCACCACATTGAGCAGCCGCACCCCCTCGTTGGTCAGCGACACGCCCCGGTGACCGCGGCGGAACAGGGCAATGCCCAATTCGGTCTCAAGCCCCTTGATTTTCTGCGAAACCGCCGACTGCGTCAGCCCCAGCGCCTCTGCCGCGCCGGTGAAGTTTCCATGCCGGGCCACCAGGTCGAAGGCGTGCAGCGCGACCAGGTTGTGGCTCAGCTTCCTATTAATGCTGCTAATGTCATCCATAAATAATTGCCTACTGCAAAAGGCGAAATTTTTATAACAGAAAATGCCCTGCGTAAGTTCTGCTAAAGCCGCAGCCCCGGCGGCATCAACCGGCAGAGCAAGGGAAACAGGGATACTCTATGTCAATCAAACCTCCTTTGACGGATCTGCCGATCGGCACATCCGACCGCGGCTTTTACCGGGGCTTCAGCCAGATCGTCACCATCTCCTCCAAGCTGATGATCGGCGGGCTGGTGATCTGGGCCATCGCCTTCCCGGACCAGTCGGGCGCGGTGCTGAATTCGATCAACGGCTTCATCCTCGCCTCCTTCGGGGCCTGGTACATCTGGACCGTAGCGCTGTTCGTGCTGTGCTGCGCAGCACTTGCAATCTGGCCCACCGCCGGACGCCTCAAGCTGGGGCAGCACGGCGACCAGCCCGAATTCTCCAATTTCTCGTGGTTTTCGATGATGTTCGGCGCCGGTATCGGCGTCGGCATGCTGACCTGGGCGGTGGCAGAGCCGATCTATCACTGGAACAACAACCCCGAAGTCATCCAGGGCCTCACCAACGGCGGCACCGCGGACAACATCCGCATGGCCTACAAATGGTCCTTCCTGCACTGGGGACTTGGCGCCTGGGCCTGCTACGCGATTGCCGGGCTCGCGCTCGGCTTCTTTAGCTACCGCCGCGGTCTGCCGCTGACCATGCGCTCGTCGCTGACGCCGCTGTTCGGCGCCCGCCTCTCCGGCTCCATCGGCCATACCGTCGACATCGTCGCGGTGGTCGCCACCATCCTTGGCGTCGCACAAACGCTGGGGTTCGGGGTTGAACAGTTTGTCTCCGGCCTCACCCGCATCGGTATCGGCGGGCTGACCAACGAGGGCGGCACCGCCAACACCACCGGCGTCATCGTGGCGATCCTGGTGATCATGGCGGCCTCCACCGCCTCGGCGCTGTCGGGTGTGGGCAAGGGCATCAAGTGGCTCTCCAACATCAACATGGTGCTCAGCATTGCGCTCTTGGGTTTCTTCCTGCTGTTCGGCTCCACCTTCTTTGGCCTGCAGGCGCTGCTGGTGGGTCTGTGGGACTACCTGGTCGCCATGCCCGACATGCTGTTCCGGGTCTGGACCGGCGACGGCAACCCGGACAGCGTCGCCTCCAAGCTCGAAGGCTGGCAGGGCGGCTGGTCGGTGTTCTATTGGGCCTGGTGGATTGCCTTCGCGCCCTTCGTCGGCCTGTTCCTCGCCCGCATCTCCAAGGGCCGCACCATCCGCGAGTTCGTGCTGGGCGCGATGATCGTGCCGTCGCTGATGTGCTTTGTCTGGTTCACCTGGGCCGGCGGCACCGCCATCGACCTGGAGCTGCGCGGCGGCGCGGGCGGCCAGATCAGCTCAGCCCCCGATGGCGACAAGATCTTTGCCATGGTGCAGTACATGCTGTCGCCCTGGCTGGGCTGGGCGATGTCGGTGATGATCGTGATCCTGCTGATGACCTACCTGGTGACCACGGCGGACAGCGCGGTGCTGATCGTGAACACCATCAACGCCGCCGGCGACGAAGGCCCCAAGGCCCGCCCGCACATCGTCTTCTGGGGCGTGGCGCTGGGTGCAGTGGTGACGGCGCTGTTGCTGGTCGGCGGCCTCAAGGCGATCCAGACCGCGATGGTGATCGGCGCCCTGCCGTTTTCACTGGTGATGGTGCTGCAATGCGCCGCTCTGGTGAAGGCGATTTACAACGACGGCCGCCGCGAACAGGCAGGCCTGGCCACCACCGTCACACAGGAGCCGGCGGAATAAGGATCTCCCCGGGCGGATGGCTGCGGACGGGCAGCGCAGCCATTCGCCACTTTACAAGCTCCGCCGCTCCTTCATGCTAGGGGCGGACGCCTTCAACCAAAGGACCATAAAAATGACCAAATACTACAACAGGGAATCTCTCCACCCCGCGGTGCGGATGCATGCGGAGGAAGTTGCGCAACACAAGCTGGACCGGCGCGAGTTCCTGAGCCGCGCAACCGCGCTGGGGGTGACCGCCTCTGCCGCCTACGGGATGATCGGCCTCAGCCAGCCGGTGCAGGCAGCGGCCAATGCCCAGGAAGGCGGCACCATCCGCATCCAGCAGGTGGTGCGCGCGCTGCTCGACCCGCCGCTGTTCAACTGGCCGCAGCTGGGCAACCTGGTGCGCGGCTACATGGAATACCTGGTGCAGTACAACGCCGACGGCACCTTTGAACCCCGCCTGCTGGAAAGCTGGGAGGTGAACGAGGACGCCACCGAATACCTGCTGCACATCCGCCCCGGCGTGCACTGGAACGACGGCCGCGGCACCCTGACCGCTCAGGATGTGGCTTACAACTTTGCCCGCTGGTGCGATGGCAAATGGGAAGGCAACTCGATGGCCGCCCGCATGGGATCGCTGCAGAACGAGGCCGGCGACGGCCCCGCCGAGGGCGCGCTGGAGGTGGTCGACGAGCTGACCCTCAAGGTGAAGCTCACCCGCCCCGATATCACCATCATCCCGGCGGTGACCGAATACCCCGCCGCCATCGTGCCGGACGGCTGGTCGGGCGATCCGGGCGCCGACCCGATCGGCACCGGCCCCTACAGGCTGGTCGAATACGAGGTCGGTGTTAAGGCGGTGCTGGAAAAGGACCCGGACCACCAGTGGTGGGGCGAAGGCGCCCATCTCGACCGGATCGAGTTCATTGACTTCGGCACCGACGGCGCCACCCACCTGTCGGCAGCGGAATCCGAAGAAATCGACATGACCTACGAAACCGTGGGCGAGTATGTCGACATCTTCACCTCCATCGGCTGGAACGTCAGCGAGTCAGTCTCGGCCAACACCCTGGTCCTGCGCACCAACCGCGACGCCGAGGTGGACGGGATGCAACCTTATGCCGACGCCCGCGTCCGCCGCGCCCTGGCGCTGGCCTGCGACAACGCGGTGCTGCTGGAGCTCGGCTATGACGGCCGCGGCACCCTGGCGGAAAACCACCATGTCTGCCCGATCCACCCGGAATACGCCGATATCGGCGCTCCGGTGCGCGATGCAGAGGCCGCGCGCCAGCTGATGGAGGAGGCCGGGATGCTCGACTTCGAGCATGAGCTGATCTCCATCGACGACGACTGGCGCCGCAACACCACGGATGCGCTGGCGGCGCAGATGCGCGATGCGGGGCTCAAGGTCAAACGCACGGTGCTGCCCGGCAACACCTTCTGGAATGACTGGGACAAGTACCCGTTCAGCTCCACCGACTGGGGCCACCGCCCGCTGGGGGTGCAGGTGCTGACACTGGCCTACAAGACCGGCGTTGCCTGGAATGAAACCGGGCTGGCCAGTGCCGAGTTCGATTCCATGCTGGAAACCGCCTCAGCCATTGCCGACGCCGACACCCGCCGCGGGCACATGGAAGGCATCGAAAAATTCATGCGCGAGGATGGCACCATCATCCAGCCCTACTGGCGTTCGCTTTACCGCCACGCCCGGCCCGGCATCATCGGCGCCGAAAGCCACCCGATCAACGAAATCCACGTGCACAAGCTGGCGCTGGAAGCCTGATCAGGCGCTTGGAAAGGAAACGGGCGCGCGCCATGCCGGCGCGCGCCCTTCTTTATGGTCAAATCTCGACCTCAACCCGGCCAATCGGGTTCGAACAGCAGGCCAGGATATACCCCGCCTCCACATCCTCTTCCGAGATGCCGCCGTTGTGCACCATATGCACCTCGCCCGCGGTCTTCTTGACCTTGCAGGTGCCGCAGATGCCGAAGGTGCAGCCCGACGGGATGTTGAGGCCCGACGCCTTGGCCACCGCCAGCACCGTGTCGGTCTCGGTGCAGTTTGCGGTCACGCCCGACGAGGCAAAGGTGATCTCGGCGGCAGCGGTCTCTTCCGGAACCACATCGTCCAGCTCCGGCGCATCGGCCTCGGTCTCCACCGGCGCGCCAAAGCTTTCCTGGTTGTAGTTCTCCATGTCGAAGCCCAGGCCGTTCAGCATGTCGCGAACCGCTTGCATGAACGGATCCGGCCCGCAGCAGTAGACTTCCCGCTCCAGGTAGTCGCCGGCGATGATCCCCAGCATGATCTGATTGAGTTGCCCGCGGTAGCCGGTCCAGACCTGATAGGGGTCGTCCTCTTCCACCACGAAATGCAGCTTGATGCCGGGCACCCGCGCCGCCATGCCCTCAAGCTGGCGCCGCGCGATAATCTCGCTGGGGCGCTTGGCGCAGTTGATGAAGCAGACGTCGGGCGACTGGCCGCGGTCGAACAGATACTGGGTCATCGACAGGCTCGGCGTGATGCCGGAGCCTGCGGAGATGAACAGGAACTTGCCGTTCGGGCGTTTCGGCAGGGTGAACACGCCCGCCGGGCCGGACGCCTTGAGGAACATCCCCGGTTTCAGGTGGTCCAGCATCCAGCGGGTGCCGATGCTGTCCGCCTGCGCCTTGACCGTGACCGAGATCGACAGCGGCCGCGAAGGCGAGGAGCTGATGGTATAGGTCCGCCAGACGGTCCCGCCCGGCACCGGCAGCTCCAGCGTCAGGAACTGGCCCGGCTGGTATTTGAACCACGCGCCGGACGGCGCGCGGAAGCTGAAGGTGGCGGTGTTCGGCGCCTCCGGCACAACAGAGACGCATTCCAGCATCTCGTCGTCCTTCCACGCCAGAGTCTCGTCCAGCGTCTCGAAGTTGGCCTGCAGTCCCATGCCCTTACTCCGCCGCGATCAGGTGGCGGCCGGTCAGCGCGCGGGTCAGATGCTCGGCATACCAGTTGGAGAACTGGATGACGCCGCTTTCCTGCACTTCCGAATAGGGACCGGGCTCATAAGCGGGCGAATTGATGCCCTGCTGATTGTCCTCCACCACGATGCGGTCCTCGTCGTTGGTCGCGACCCAGACCTCGGTCAGCCGCTTCAGGTCATAATCCTGACCCTCGACCGCATCCTTGTGCACCAGCCATTTGGTGGTGACTTCGGTCTCGGTCGGGCTGATCGGGGTGACGCGGAACACAATGGAATGATCCGGCAGGAAGTGGTTCCAGGTGGTCGGGTAGTGGAATTTCAGGAGCGTGCCCGCATCGGCAAACGGCACCCGGCCCAGCTTCTTGGCGACAGCCGCCTTGCCGTCCATGGTATAGCTCTCGGCGCCCTCATTCAGCGGCATCCGCGCCACCCGGTACTGGCCGCGCGCGTCGATCTGAAACTGCGCCGGCACGCCTGCCGCCTCGATCCGGTCGAAGTGCTTCTGCAGGTGCGGCGGGGTCTCGCCGCCCTCGACGCCGGTGACGGACGGATCTTCCGGGAAGGTCCGGCACAGCGACGGGTGATTGCCGCCGCAGTGATAGCACTCGCGGTTGTTCTCCCAGACCAGCTTCCAGTTGCCCTTCTCGATGATCGAGCTTTCATAGGCCACCTTGGCGTTGGCCAAGTCGTGCGGCTCCAGGTAGGGACGCGCGACCTCGGCAAATGCATCGAAATCCGGCGCTTCATCCGCCAGGCAAATGTAAATCAAACCCGCCAGGTCGCGGCAATGCACCGGCTTCAGCCCGTGCTTGGAGGCATCGAAATCCGGCCCCATATCGCGCGCCCACAACAGCGAGCCGTCCAGCTCATAGGTCCACTGGTGGTAGGGGCAGACCAGTTTGGGCGAATTACCCTTCTTCGCCTTGCAGACAACCGAACCGCGGTGGCGGCAGGCATTGTGGAAGGCGCGCACCTGGCCATCGGTGCCGCGCACGATGATCACGTTGTAGGCGCCGACCTGATGGGTCACGAAATTGCCCGCCTTCGGGATCTCGCAGGCGGGAATGGCAAACAGCCACTCGCGGTAGAAGATCTGCCGCATGTCCAGATCCAGAACGCCCGGATCGGTATAGAACGCCTGTTCCAGGGAATAGTTTTTCTGACGGGCCACCAGTTTGGCCAGAATCTCGCTGTCCTGAAGCATCTGCTTCTCTCCTTTGCCGCATCCCCGCGGCAGGTTGGCTTGGCTGCGGGCATGGAGAGAGAGATCGCAGGCCACGCGCCTGCAACCGCCCCGCCGCCACCCGCGGTTGACGTTTTTTTTGGCAAGGCTGGTTTCCGGACTGTCCCGGGGCCATTCGGCGGCGGGGCCTGGCACCTTCCCGAAGCCATTGGCTTCAGTGGTTTATTGCCATGCCTTGCCCGGGGTCACCGTTGCGGGGGCAGTGCCGGAGTTTCACCAGCTTCCCAATTCTCCGCCCCGAAAGGGCGGCACCTTGCTGAGGCGGAAATTGCCCTAATCCCGGCCCGCAAGCGGAGACAAATCCGACCCGCCGAAACCGGAAAAAGACATGCATGTTTGCCGCGCCCGCAGGGACAGAGATGTCCAGAATCTCAAACCGGCATCCGCCAGCCTGTTTGCGGCAAGGCGCTGATCTTTGGTGTAATTCCCCTCGAAACAGACACAAGGACCGATTCGCGGGGCGGTGGCCAGCAGGCAGGCCGGGCTGCGCCGCCGGATTCCGCCCTTGCCGCCGCCCCCGCCCTGCGGGCAATAATTGCGCCAAATTCCAAGACCTTTCACCAACCCCGCGTGATCAGAAAAGGCCGCCCATGCCCGGACCAAATACAGACAGCAGCGCCAAAACCATGTTGGCCGTCATGACCACCGGAAACGGCGGCTATGACAAACTTGAATACAAAGCCGTGCCGATCCCGGAGCCCGCAGAGGGGGAGCTTTTGCTGCGGGTCCTCGCAGCCGGGGTGAACAACACCGAAATCAACACCCGGCTCGGGTGGTATTCCTCCAGCGTGACAACGGACACCGCCGCGGCCGCCGGCCATCAGGAGACCCATGCCGAGCAAAAGGCCGACGGCGGCTGGAACAAGGCAACCCCCTTCCCCCTGATCCAGGGCACCGACTGCTGCGGCGAGGTTGTCGCCGCCGGCCCAGGCGCCAGCCAGACCTTGACCGGCAAGCGGGTTCTGGTGCGGCCCTGCATGCGCCCCAAGGGCTACGATGTAATGGACAACGTCTGGATGGCCTCGGACTTCGACGGCGCCTTTGCCCAGTATGTCAAAGTCCCGGCCTCCGAAGTATTCGCCGTTGACTGCCCCTGGTTGGACGAGGAACTGGCGACGATCCCCTGCGCCTACGGCACGTCCGAGAACATGCTGCACCGCGCAAACGTCCGCTCAGGCGAGCTGGTGCTTGTGACCGGCGCCTCCGGCGGTGTCGGCTCGGCCACGGTGCAGCTGGCCAAACGCCGCGGCGCCCGGGTGGCGGCAATCACCAGCCAGGGCAAGATGGATCAGCTGCGGGAGCTCGGCGCGGATATCGTCCTGGACCGCGGCAGCGACCTGCTGGCGGAGCTGGGCGGGGAAAGCGTGGACGTTGTTGTCGACAACGTCGCGGGGACCGGCTTCCCGCAGATGCTCAAGCTGCTGAAACGCGGCGGCCGCCTGGTGTCCAGCGGCGCCATCGCGGGGCCGGTTGTCGATCTGGACATGCGGGACATGTACCTCAAGGACATCACCCTGATCGGCTGTACCGCCTGGGACGAGCCGGTATTTCCAAACCTGATCTCATATATCGAGCGCGGCGAGATCCGGCCGCTGCTCGCCAAGGTCTTCCCGCTCAAGGACATCGCCAGGGCCCAGCAGGAGTTCCTGGAGAAAACCCATTTCGGCAACTTCGTTCTGGTGCCGCCGCAGGTCTGACGGCCGGCAGGCCTTCAAGACCAATGAAAAGGCCGCCTGGGGGGCGGCCTCTCCTTACTTCGATTTCCAGCTGTCCAGCCAGCGGCGGAACCGGCCCTGCCGCTCGGAAATCGCATCACCCGCGGCATAAAGACTGTCCTCGGCGCTTTCGATCATCGGGTCGATCCGCGCCCGCCGGAACCGGCGCCAGCGCACATAGATGGCCCACAGGACCGCAACCAGCAGCACCAGGAAGATGATGCTGAACCAATTGGTTGGCTTGTCCTCCGGCCCCGCCACCGGCTTGATCGACACCGCATTCGGGAAAATCGACAGGAACTCGTTGCGCCAGCCGTAATGCATCACCGCCACCCACTCCGGGTTGGCCCTGGTCGAGATACTGTCATTGGCGTCAGTGTACAGGTTGGCGGTGTCGAACTTGAAATAGGGCGGCCAGCTCCAGCCGGTGTCTTCGTTGCGATAGACGATGGCCCGGCCGCTGGGGCGCACCCCTTGGATAAACTGCACATCCCGGTTGATCAGCTGCACCGACTGGTCGTCAGGCTTGGACCAGAAGATCCGGGTCCAGTCGTTCAGCTCCTGCCGCTCCTCATAGGTGTTGACGATGCGCACCACGTCGTACTGCGGCAGCGTGTAATGCAGGAAGGCGCCGAACAGCACCCAGAAGGTGATCAGGAAGGCCCATTTGATGAAACGCACGGGGCAGCTCCTCACATGAAGTTAATGACATAGACCAGAAGCGCGATGGCTCCCAGCGGAACGATATAGACCAGGAGGATCAGCTTGCGCCGGAACGAGCGGTCATACTGCCTCAGCCCCCGCTGGATGAAGGCCGCGCGGTCGCCGGTCAACCCCTTGTCTTTCCAGCGCCGCTTCAGCTTCGCCCGCCGCACCTCGCGCGAGTAGAGCGACACCGCGCCATAGACCACGGTCAGCCCCACCAAGAGGATCAGGAGAAGGCGGATAAAGCCGAACATCCTAACGCCCCCTCACCCGGTTCACCGCGCCCCAGGGTCCGACCCGCTCCACCACGTTCTTGCTCCGGCTGCGCGGCAGCTTCGGCATCCGCCCCTCCATATCCGGCTCATGCCCGAACAGCGCCTCCCGCGCGCCGGCCTTGTCCACCGCATACTCCCTCGCCAGGAACTCCGCCGCATAGGCCTTTTTCGTCTCCGGCCAGCCGCGGTACTGGCGGTAGAATTCCTCCTTGTGGCAGATGAACAGCTGGCGGAAGTCATGCGGGCACAGCTCCGCCAGCAGCATGTTGACCAGATCCCGGTCGGCCGTGTCCGACGCCCGCAAGGAATAGAAATAGGCCGGATGGTCCGAGCGGATCCGCGGCCACTTGCCGCCCCCCTCAGCCCAGCGCACCAGTGCCGCCAGTCCCTCGAACTCCGCCGGCAGCTCATCCGCATGCCGCGCCGCCATCCGCCGCAGGTCCGACCGCGACAGGCCCGACAGGTCCCGCCCCTTCTCCGTCAGCACGGATACCGCCAGAAACCCCATCTTCTGCCGCAGGATCGCGGCCCCATCAACGCCGCGCGCCCGGATCACCGGCTCCGCCAGGCCGTTCAGCTCCAGGAACCGGGCAATCGCGTTGCGCTGGGTCAGGTCAAACACATGGCGCAGCGGCACGCCTTCGGGCTTCGCCCCGCTGGCAATCACCGCCGGATGCTCGACGCCTTGAAACAAATAAAGCCCGCCGAAATGCGCGGTCCAGAAGTTCGATTGCTCAAAGACCTCATGCTCCAGATGCACCGGATTACGGGTCACATCGCCGGTCTGCTCCGCCGTCGCAATCATTTCCCCGATCAGCGCATCGTCAAACCAGGCATCCTCGCCGGTCTTGAACCGCTCCACCAGCTCCGCCAGGCGGTCCGCATGGCGCAACGTGCCCTTGGTGGTATCCGCTTCGATCCGCACCTGGCGGATGTCGAACAGCTTCGCGGGCGAGGACACCTCAAACACCGAATTCACCAGCTCGCCGGCAACGGCATCGGTCGCCGTCAGCGCAAACAGCTGGCGTTCATTGACCTCGATGAACCGGCGCAGGATGTCCCGGCTGGTGGAGAATTTCACGTGAAGCAGCGGGCAGCGCTTCTGCTCGGTCGACAGCAGAATGAACTGCCGGTTCACCCCCGCATGGTTCAGATAGTGATCATCCCCCAGCTCGTCGCCGATCTCCGGCGAAAAGCCCGAGATATCGACGTGGAAATCGGTAAGCTGGCTAGTCTTGCCGGTCAGATGCTTCAGCGCGCGGTTATAGCGCTCCACCAGCGCGGGCGAGGCCACATGGAAGAGATTGCCGAACATCAGGCCATGCTGGATGAGGCGTTTCATTGTCTCGCACCTTTTCCGTCTCTGAAACCAAATATAGCAGTTGGAACAGGCAATATGCTTAGGAGTATAGCCTGCAGCTTTGCATAGCCGACTAACTGTCCAAGGGAAGCTTCCCCGTCCAGAGTATCGACGGTGTCAGCAAATAGTAACGCCAGCAAAATGGCCGAACTCACGATGACGGCCGAAGTTTCTCCTAGCATTCTTATGAAAAGTTGCTTTGCGCTACTTCCACCAAGTGAAACTCGTTTTCCTAACGAATTTGCGCGACGCCCCAAAGGATAGGCGAAAACGCATCCCAAAATCAGAGGAAGGAATAGCGCAATTAATCCAAGCACTTAGAAAGCCCCCAACCCGATACACAAGGACTAGTGAAATTTGATCTCCCATGCTCAGAGTGGTTCAGAAACCCACTGCTGGATGCCTCGAATTGCATTGTGAAGCGTTGGCTTAACAATCCGCCCGAGGCGCCTGCGGCTCGGGCAGCGCCCGTCCGCCCCCCTGGGCGGACGCTCCGCTTCCGCCCGCGGACAGGCTCTGCCCTTGTGTTGCGCAAGACAGTCATCATAGCCCCCTATGAGAGTTTTGCCGACGCAGCCTGGCGATAATCATGGCAATCGTAAAAACAGCGGCAGTAAGCGGCATCAGCAAGGACATAGAGAGCCGTTCCATAAAGATGGCAGCGCTAAGAATGCCAGAAAGGGTGACTACGCCCTGTCCCATCTCATCAACCTGAAAAGCTGCCACGATCAGAAAAATCACCATTGGAACAATGAGGGTAGGAATGAATGTGACAGAGAGAGCCCGTTTCATAGTCACCTCTTTCCTTCCAAACCTGCGCCCCATCACGATCCCGGCGACCACCGCGTAAGCTGCGGTGAAGACTGAAACCACAAGGGCAACATATCCAAAGAAAATTCCCAAAGGTCACTTCCCCTCCAGATACCGCCGCTTGGCCTCTTCCTGCCGCCCGAAATCGCGCACCATGGCCTCAATCGCCACCTCATCCGACTTGTCGGCATAGCGGAACTCGCTGTCGGCGTAGCGGTTGATCTCCTGCACCACCATGTCGACCGTGATGGGCACCCGCAGCTCGGCAATCATCGCGGATTTGGTCTCGTAATCCTTGAACAGGAACAGCTCCGGGTTCTCCATCCATTCATCCGGCAGCTCGAAATCCATCGCCCGCACCTTGACCGCATCGGTGATGTTCTTGATCGCGCGCCCGGTGAACCGCTCATCCGCGGCTTGGATCGCCTTCAGGTACGTGCCAAGCTTGGCCAGATCATCCAGCTCGCCGATCTGATCCTGCACCCGGCCAAACACCTCCATCAGCCCCGGCTCCTGCGGGTGGTTGTGCGCCTCGAATGACCGCGCGACGGCCTTCTTGATCTCCTGCGCGCCATAGAGGTCATGTTCACCCAGCGGAATGCTGTGGTTCTTGCCCATCAAGAGCGTCAGGATGTCGATGTAATCCTCCCGCGTCTGCGGCCCGTCCACCAGGAACCGCGCCCCCGCCCGCTGGCGCAGGGCGTCGTCCACATTCTCCGGGTAGTTGGAGAACATGCCAAAGGTGCAGTTGCCGCGCACCACGGTGTTGGCGCCGGCAAAGGCCTCCATGAACACCGCCGTCACCTCCTGCTGGCCGGCGCTGGACTGCCGGTCGCCGCGTTTTCCTGCGATCTGGTCGATGTCGTCGATGGTGCCAAAGCCGATCACGCCCGGGTCGATCACGTTCTGGATGAAGGATTTGGCGTTCTGCCCCGACTTGCCCTGGTAACTGTCGATATTGTCGATACCAAAGTTCTGATAGCGGAAGGCATAGCCCGCGTTCTGGCAATAGTCGTGGATCAGCCCCGCCATCATCTGAATGAGGGTGGTCTTACCGGTCCCCGGCTTGCCGTCGCCCATGAAGGTGAAGATGAACCCGCCCATTTCAGCAAACGGGTTCAGGCGGCGCTCAAAATCATAGGCCATAAGCATCTTGGCCAGCCGCATCGCCTGGTATTTGGCGATATGGTTGCCCACCACCTCATGCGGTTTCTTGAACGCCATGGTGAGGGTGGTGGACTTCGCCTTGGCCGCGGGCTCAAAGCCATTGATGGTCAGATCATCCGCCTCCACCCGCCAAGAAGCCGCGGTGAAGGCCTCCAGCCGCGGCGCGTTCTGGGCCCGCAGGGCCGCCTTCTCCATCAGCTGTTCAGCGTAAGCCGCCGCAGCCGCAATCAGATGCGCATCGTCTGGCGCATGCAGCGCCAGCTTCTGATCCAGCTCCCACAGCGCCCCGTGCAGCGCCAGCGGCGCGTTATCCGTCAGCAGCTCCTCCGCCTCGCCCACCTCGGCCTGCGTCTCGGACCCGTGCGGCGCCAGAAGATAGGCGGTGGCATTGGCAAACACATGCACCGCAATCAGCGCCTCGGCGGCCAGCAATTCGGTGAACTCCCCCTTGCGCGCCGCATCCAGCGAACCGGCCAGGTTGGCCCGCTTCAGATCCGCGAGGCCGGAGACATCCGCATAAGCCTCCGCCATCGCCAAGGAGACCGCCAGCGCCCGGCGCAAGGCGTGCTGCAAGGTCGCCTGCAAGGGAGAGGTCAGCGGATCCTCCCCATCCGCCGCCTCGATGCGGGCAATCAGGTGCACGCCTTCGGGGCGCGCGGTGGAGCGCGTCACCAGCCCCGGCGTGGTCGAGCGGAAGCGGCGGCTGCGGGCAATCCCGGGCGAGCGTTCTGGCGCCTGCGGGACGGCCTGCGGCTTGGCAATGCGCGGGGTGTGGTCGAACCCCTCCAGCATCGCCGCCGCAGCGGCGTAATGCTTGCGGATATCCTCTTCCCGCAGCTCCATCTGATTGCCTGAAATGCTCATCTCACCCTCTCAATCCCTACGCTGCAAACCAAAACCGATCCGCTCTTCATCTGGCTAAAAATATCCCCGCCGGAGGCTCCCGCCCTCAGCAAAAAGCGCAAACGTCAATACCGCAGCACCTGCCCCGCCTCGCTCACCACAAACTTCTGCACGTCCGCAAACCCCGGCGGATCCAGTTCTGCCAGTACCTGGAACGGGCGCTGCGGCAGGATGATCGCGCGCCGGGTCCGGGTGGCCCCTGTATCGGCGCCGCGCCCGCCAAAGGGGTCGAGCGCAAAGATCTCCCGCTGTACGGTGCCGAACCAGCCAGCGCGCTCCTCGCGCACCTCCTCGCTTTCCAGCTCCTCCAGCGTCCAGGCCAAGGCCCAGTCCTGGCCCTCGGGCGCTTCGGCCTCCTCCAGCACCCGGTGCAGCGGGCCGGACTGCTCGGTATAGGCGGAGGAATACATCGGCCCGACGTGGTAGCGGCGCAAATGCTTGGGGTGGAGGTCGTCGAAATCCTCGTCGAACCCCTTGGCAATGGTCACCAGCTTCAGCCCGGCCAAGGCCTGCGCCATCAGATGCGCCTGAACCTCGGGCCAGCGGCGTTCGTCCTTCGGCAGCGCCACCTTGCCGCTGTCCTCCAGCTCCATCAGGTAGATCACCGGCAGGTTCACCTGGCTGTCGTAGGCCGCCCAATGCAGCAGAAACCGCCGCCGCCGCTCGCCGATGTTTTCCAGCCATTCGCATTCCGGGTCGTTCTGGGTCCAGAACAGCTGCCCCTTCAGCAGCTCCTGATAATACAGCCGCTGCGACAGGGCGAATTGCAGCTTCGAGGGAACCGCCCGGTCCGAGATGATGGTGCGCACCATATCGTCCTTCAACTGCGTCTCGCTGGCCATATTTGCCAGATGCCGCTCCGCCTGCTGGGCGTCATTGGCCATGGTCATCAGCTCCGCCGCCACCGGAAAGCCACTGTCGCGCTTGTCCATCGCCAGGCTGCCGAAATACCTGCCTGTGTCGCGCCCCGCCATCAGATATTTCATCGACAGCGCCCGGAAGGTGAAGTTCAGCCGCATTAGATAGGCGGTCAGCACCTTCACATCGGATTTGCTCAGCCGCCCCTCCGCCTGCATCGCCGCCGCAACCCGGGTCAAATGCCGGATGATGGTCTCGAACTTCCGGAAATACCGGCGCGAGGCGAAGGTATCGCTGAGGCCTGCGTGGTCTTTGGCGGGATCGGTCATTGCTTAGGCTTCTTGTAGTTTTCGCCAAACATGCGTTTGGCATGGCCTTCTCCGTAAAGGTTTGCCGTGCCTTCCCCTAGGCCATAGTCGCGGAAAGAGTCCGCACAGGCCTGAATGAACCAAAGAAATGCAATCACAATACCAACAAAGGCAAAGACACTTGCCACCATCGCAAAGGGCGGAGCATGGAAAAGGTAGGCCATTGCGCTGCACAGCGTGAACCCAGCCAGCCCTATGCCAACCCCGATTCTGAATATCCGATTTTCGAACTTTGTCATGTGCACACCAGTGTTTACGGCTTTCTCCAGCCAGCGTTGTGGGCCGAGGTGTCTAACCAATCCGTTCCTTAGAAAGTTCCCAGGCAAAGACTGCGAACACTCCCGCTACTGCGGCCACAACCCAGCCTGCAAAATGGCCGCCAACGGCGAAGTAGAGAACGGCCAAAGTTCCAAAAATGACCGCCAGCACGCTCCACCAGAACCAGTTCGGCGGACACGGGATATTCAGGAACTCAAGCCAATCCAAGCTCACCCACCATACAGGTTCTTGTCGTGCTTCTCGACAATCGCGGCGAACCGGCGGGCAAAGCGTTCATCCGCCTTGGCCTTCTTCTCCAGCACGTCGCGGGCGAACACCATGTTGCCCTCATGCGCTTCCAGCATGTCGGCCATTTTCTGATTGGTCGCGGTGCCGATCGCCGCCATTGCGGTCTGGGCTTCCTTGTCTGTCTGCACGCCGATCTCGTTGATCCGGTGCGCCACATCCTGCTGCTGCGCGGTCTTAAGCGACTTGGTCAGCGCATCATACAGCACCACCCGCTGCTGGGTGTCTGTCTGCAGCTTGTTGATCAGCACCATCTGCGTGGCGGCCTGGTTCTGCAAACTATCGACCCAGGTCTTGCCCTTCTCGATATAGCGCTCCAGCGTCTGGGACTTGGCAAGCTTCACCTGCTCCTCCTGTACCAGCGCATTGTACTTGGTGTTCAGCTCCGCCAGCTCAGTCTCCAGCTTGGTGCGCGCGGCCGCGTCCTGCTCGACCGAGATCTTGTTCTCCAGCTCGATGATCTGCGGGTCCAGCCCGACAATCTCAGCCCGCACGCCCTCCAGCTCCTGCACGGTGAACTCGCGGTCGTCCAGCGTGGCCGTCAGGTTCACCTGCACCTTTTCCCGCTGCTCTTCCAGCGTGGCCAGCTGGCCCTCCAGCAGCTTCACGATCACGTCCGACTTGGCGATCAGATCCTGCAGCTTGTCGTCGATATTGGCGGTGCGCATCCGCTCCTGGCGCATCGAGTCCGATTTGCCCTTGGAGAAGAAGCCGACAAAGCTCTCCCAGCCGGTCTTGGAGCGCATCTCGTCAAAATCCTTGGAGAACGCCGCCGTCACATCGTCCAGCCCCATGATCAGCTCGGCGATGTTTGCGTTCATCACCTCGGTGTGCGCGTGGACATCCTCCAGGGTGGCGTTTTCGATGTCGATGCTGGCATCCTCGCCCGCCTCGATCTTGCTGCGCGCGGTCTCGATGCGCGAGGTCAGCGCCTCAATCCTGGCCTGAGAGTCCCGGACCTTCTCCTGGCTCTCCTCCACCATCCTGTCAAATTGGGAAACACTCATAGTATCCGTTCCTCCCGCTCAAATAACTGATCTGGATATGGGGATGTAAAATGAATTTACATCCCCTCGGACGGCGCAATTCCGCCCGTTTCCAAGTCACTGTTGCAGAGAGGCCGCACAAAGAAAACCCCCGGGGAAACCCGGGGGCTGTTTCGCGCAAAAGGGGCGGCGTCACATGGTCTGCCGCTTGCCCAGAACCAGGAAGGTCATCATTCCGAACGGCGGAATATTCTCCTGCTGCTCCACGCTCAGCCCGTCCTCCTGCAGCACCGTTTCCAGCGCGAAATCGGAGTGCCAGCCAATCACGTTGGCAAGCGGCGCCGAGAGCTTCTCCAGCGAGGCACGGACCCCCTTGCCGCTCTTGAAGTGGTTGGTGATCACCACCTTGCCGCCGGGTTTCAGAACCCGCGCGATCTCGCGCATCACCTGCTCAGGATCGGGCACGACGGACAGCACATGCATGGCCGCAACGGTGTCAAAGGAATTGTCCGGGAAATCTAGCTGCCGCGCATCCATCTGCCGCAGCGCCTCGACTTGGGTCAGCCCCATCTCCCGCACCTTGGCTTGCGCCTTCTTCAGCATGTCATGGCTGAAATCAATGCCGGTCACCTGCAAGTGCGGCGCATAATGCTGCAGCGACAGCCCGGTGCCGACGCCAACCTCCAGCACTTTGCCCTGGCGGGAATTGATAAACCGGGTTGCGCGGCGGCGGCCCGAGCGCGTCACCGCTCCAAAGGTCCTGTCATATACCGGCGCCCAGCGCGCGTAAGATTCCTCTACTGCCTTGATATCCAATTCGTCCCTCCCCTTGGACGTCTTGGGCTAGCCCTTCGGCTTGGAAACCAGCCCCCAAATAACCATAGCAACGTAGCCAACGCATAGCACAACCAGCACCGTCCATGCATAGGTCAACAGTGCCGCAGCCATAAAGGCAAAGCCCACCAGCAGGTATTTAACATGCTCGCGGGAGATTTTCATCGCCTTGGGCGACCAGGTCTGGATGTGGCTGATCATCAGCAGGCCGACCACCACCATATGCAGACAGATCAGCAGCTCCGGCAGCACCATCGCCCCGTCAAAGGCAAAGGAGACAAACATCGGCAGCATCGCCAGAAACGCCCCGGCAGGCGACGGGATGCCTTCGAAGTAACCGCTGCGCCCCTTCGGCTCCTCCTCCGACTTGCTGCCGACATTGAACCGCGCCAGCCGCACCACGCAGCAGACCGAGAACACCAGCACCGAAATCCAGCCCACGCCGCGCACATCCTGCAACGCCCAGAGATAGATCACCATCGGCGTCGCCACGCCGAAGTTCAGGAAATCGGCCAAGGAATCCAGCTCCGCCCCCATCTTGCTCTCGCTGTGCAAGGCCCGCGCCAGCCGCCCGTCAAGACCGTCCAGCACCGCAGCCAGCAGGATCAGCATCACCGCCAGCGTGTAATTGCCGTAAACCGCAGCGCGGATCGCCGACAGGCCCGCACAGATGGCGCCGATGGTCATCATGTTCGGCATCAGCTGGATCAGCGCGAATTCGGATTTCTTCTTTTCCGGGGCGTCATACATGGCGGTGGCACTTTCTTCCTCGCGGGGCGCTGGAGAGGCCGCGGCGCAGAGGCAAACCTTGGGGTAAACTTGGGGGCTATTGTAACCGTTGCGCCCGTATGCCCCAAGAGCCGCCGCGGCGCAATATTTGCGGCCCCGGCAGCCGCCCCAGTGCAAAGGGGATGCCAAGGGGGTGCACAGGGGGTGTACGCAAGGTGTACAGGCGGTGCCGCCTGAAATGAGAGGGCACCGTGCATCGCACGGTGCCACGCCCAACTGCGAATGCCTCCCTCCAGGAGGCCATGAGCAGGCGGGAGCGCCCCGCCTGCTCCGCGGCTCATCCGACCACGTTGAACTCCGGGCCGTAGGGGTACTTGGTGATGTTCTCGTTGCCATCCTCGTGGATCACCAGGATGTCGTGCTCGCGGTAGCCGCCCGCGCCGGGATTGCCCTCGGCAATGGTCAGCATCGGCTCCATTGAGATCACCATGCCCGGCTCCAGCACTGTGTCGATATCTTCGCGCAGCTCCAGCCCGGCCTCGCGGCCATAGTAGTGCGACAGCACGCCGAACGAATGCCCATAGCCGAAGGTGCGGTACTGCAGCAGATCGCGCTCCTCAAAGAAGGCATTGATCTTATGTGTGATTTCCGCACAGCTCGCCCCCGGCTGCAGCAGCGAAATGCCGTATTCATGGGCGGCGACGTTGGCCTCCCAGATCTTCAGGCTCTCGGTATCCACTTCCTTCACGAACATGGTCCGCTCCAGCGCGGTGTAATAGCCGGAGATCATCGGGAAAGTGTTCAGCGACAGGATATCGCCGCGCTGCAGGGTGCGCCCCGTCACCGGGTTATGGGCGCCATCCGTGTTGATGCCGGACTGGAACCACACCCAGGTATCGCGGTATTCGGCATCCGGGAACCGCTTGGCAATCTCCAGCTCCATCGCATCCCGCCCGGCCATCGCAACGTCGATCTCGCGCACGCCTTCCTTGACCGCTTCGCGGATCGCAAAGCCGCCCACGTCGGCAACGGCTGCACCGGCCCGGATCATTTCGATCTCGGCCGCCGACTTGCCCATCCGCTGGCGCATGGTCGGCTCATAAAGATCAACCAGCTTGGACGGCGCCAGGAACGCCTCCAGCTTGCCCTTCTGCAGCAGCGTCAGGTGGTCGCTTTCATAGCCGACGACCGCGCCCCCGCCGCTTACAGACTTGATTGCACGCCAGAAATTGTCGCGCTGCCAGTCGGTATAGGTGATGTTGTCGCAGAACGAGCGGCGCCAGGGCTGGCCTGCGTCGATGCCGGCCGAGATGGTCACGGCCTCGGTCGCGGTCACCACCAGCCCATAGGGGCGGCCAAAGGCGCAATAGGTGAAGCCCGAGTAGTAAGAGATATTGTGCATTGAGGTGAAGACGGCGGCACTCACCCCGGTCTCCGCCATGATCTTGCGCAGGCCCGCAATCCGCGCCTCATACTCGGAGACAGCAAATTGCAGCGGCGCCTTCTCACCATTGTGAAAACGGTACATTTCAGGACGTGCAGTCATATCAGACCCTTCCTTCTTACAAGAAAGGTCCCGGCGTTCAGGACAGTTTGGAATGTGGGGGCACCATGTATCCCATGCGGTTTCCCATGCGGCGACGCCATCGCCTGGCCCTTGCGCGGAAGATGCTGCGGAAACCGGATTCTGGCAAGAAGAATTTACACCCCAGGCCCGTAGGGTGGGCGATTCCGCCCACCGCTCCGCGATCAGTTCACGATCAGCGCCACCATGTCACTTTCGGGATCCCCCAGCGGGTCGATCACGTTGAAATGATGTTTGCCAAAGGCGATCACATGATCCGCCTCCCAGGCCTCCACCAGCCAGATCGCCTGATCCAGAAAGGCCGGGCGCTCCTCGCCGCCGACCCAGACCGTGACCTCAGCCGGGTAGCGGTCCGTCATGTCCACCGGGCTTTCGGCAATGGCCGCAGCCGAGTCCATTTGAAACTTCTGGTTCATCGACGTCCGCAGAAGCGGCCGCAGATCCGCCAGCGGCGAGATCGGGATCACCGTCTTGATCCGCTCCCCCACCTCTTCCGGCAGCAGGGCCTTGTCCAGCATCCGCGCCACCAGATGACCGCCCGCCGAATGGCCCGCCAGCGCGATCGGGCCCTCGACCTCTGCCGCGATCCGGGTCACCGCCGCGGTGATCTGCCGGGTGATATCGGCGATCCGCACATCCGGGCACAGGTCATAGGACGGCATCGCCACCGCCCAGCCATGCGCTATCGCCCCGCGCGCCAGATGCGACCAGGAGCTTTTGTCGAACGCCAGCCAGTAGCCGCCGTGCACAAAGACAAACACGCCCTTCGGCGCGCCTTCCGGAAGGAACAGGTCAAACCGGTGCCGGCTGCCTTCGCCATAGGGGATGTCCAGGCGGGCGCGCTCATGCAGGCTGTTGCGGAAATCCTCGGCCGAGGCCGCCCAGCGCGGCGGGTATGCCTCTGCGTTCTCGATATAGGCCCCGTTGGCATAGGCATCATCCAATTCCATGCCTGATCTCCCCTTGAAATTATTCTTTGCGGCTACCTGACAGTCTCGCACAGGACATGTCAAATTGCCCGGCTGAAAATCCCGCCTCCCGCAATCCCTGCCGAAAAATTTGATCAAATTCTGGACTCATCAATCCTTCTGGACATATCAAGGCACAGCTGATTTGCATTTCAGCGACAGAACACCCGGGAGGCACGCAATGCTTGACGCTACCACTGATCTGAAATCCCTGCTCAAAGACCCCAGCCTGCTGGAGACCCGCGCCTATATCGGCGGCAAGTTTGCCGACGGCGACGGCACCTTTGACGTGACCAACCCCGCCCGCGGCGACGTGATCGCCCAAGTGGCCGATGTCAGCCGTGCCCAAGTGGCCGGAGCCATTGCCCAGGCTGAAGCCGCGCAAAAAGACTGGGCCAAGTGGACCGGCAAGGAGCGCGCCAACGTGCTGCGCAAGTGGTTCGACCTGATGATGGAGAACCAGGAGGATCTGGCAGTGATCCTGACCGCCGAAATGGGCAAGCCGCTGGCTGAGTCGCGCGGCGAGATCGCCTATGGCGCCTCCTTCATCGAGTTCTTTGCCGAAGAGGCCAAGCGGGTCTACGGCGAGACCATCCCCGGCCACCAGCGCGACAAGCGCATCACCGTGATCAAGCAGCCGATTGGCGTCGCCGCCTCGATCACGCCGTGGAACTTCCCCAACGCGATGATCACCCGCAAGGCCGGCCCGGCGCTGGCGGCGGGCTGCTCCTTCGTTGCGCGCCCCGCGGCGGAGACGCCGCTGTCGGCCATCGTGCTGGCGGTTCTGGCAGAACGCGCCGGGATCCCCGCGGGCGTGTTCAACGTGGTTCCGTCATCACGCTCTTCGGATGTGGGCAAGGAATTCTGCGAAAACCCCGCGGTGCGCAAGCTGACCTTTACCGGCTCCACCGAAGTGGGCCGCATCCTGCTGAAGCAGGCCTCCGAGCAGGTGATGAAATGCTCGATGGAACTGGGCGGCAACGCGCCCTTCATCGTGTTCGACGACGCCGATCTGGATGCCGCCGTCGAAGGTGCCATCATGTGCAAGTTCCGCAACAACGGCCAGACCTGCGTCTGCGCCAACCGGATCTATGTGCAGGCCGGCGTCTACGATGCCTTTGCGGAGAAGCTGAAAGCCGCGGTCGAGAAGATGAACGTGGGTGATGGCCTCAAGGAAGACACCCACTTCGGCCCGCTGATCAACAAGGACGCCCTCGACAAGGTGCAGGAGCATATTTCCGACGCCACCTCCAAGGGCGGCGAAGTGATCCTGGGCGGCAACCCGTCGGAGCTGGGCGGCAGCTTCTTCCAGCCGACCATCGTCAAGGGCGCGACCCAGGACATGGCCTTTGCCACCGACGAGACCTTTGGCCCCCTCGCCCCGCTGTTCAAGTTCGAGGACGAGGACGAAGTGATCGCAATGGCCAATGACACCATCTTTGGCCTGGCGTCCTATTTCTACGCCAAGGATCTGAGCCGCGTGTACAAGGTGGCCGAGGCGCTGGAATACGGGATCGTCGGGGTGAACACCGGCATTATCTCCACTGAGGTCGCCCCGTTCGGCGGCGTCAAGCAGTCCGGCCTGGGCCGCGAAGGCAGCCACCACGGTATCGAAGATTACCTGGAGATGAAGTACATCTGCATGTCGGTCTGATCAGACCTCTATACCATCGCCCGGACCAGCCGGGCGATGGCCTGCCCCCAAGCTTGTTCCATCTCTGTGTCGAACTCGCTGCCTAGAACCTGCCGAAGGGCCTTGAGCAGGGACTCCACCGTCTTCTCAACTTCATAACTTCCCAGACCATAGGCGGAGTGGGATACTTTCAACCCTTCGCAAAGCTCGCAGAGATCACGATCGTCAGTAAGCCCGCCTACCGCCGCGGCAAGCATAATCGAAAACATCTCTTTCTGCTTCGGCGCCTCGCCGGTGAAGTAGGGTTTTACGTGGGGAAGCTCTGCAAGCAAGTGCCTGTAGAAATGTTCGGCTAGAACAGCTTTTTGCGAGTAGATACGGCCAAAGCTTCCGGTGACGATTTCTATATGCCGCGGCTCCACCCACCTACCCTGAACTTGAAAGTTTCAAGATTAAATCACCATAAAATTACATCTCAATGATTGAATTTGATACGGACGTTTACGGCACCTTGCAGCCCAAAAACGACATCCACACCTTGAGGCCCGGGGCAGCCTGCGCCCCGACCCGGAACCGCCCCCCTATCCAAGCCCTTCAAACAGCGCAAAAAAGCCCCCCGCAACGCGGGGGGCTGGAACACTCGAAAATCCGCGGGATCAGTTGACCGTTTTGGCCTCGATCTCGGGACGGCTCGAGCGGGAGGAGGAGATTTCGATCCGGCGCGGTTTCAGCGCCTCCGGCACCTCGCGGTGCAGATCGATATGCAGCATGCCGTTTTCCAGGCTGGCGCCGGTCACGCGGACATGGTCGGCCAGGGTAAAGCGGCGTTCAAAGGCGCGGGTGGCGATGCCGCGGTGCAGGAAGGTACGTTCCTCGCTGTCTTCGGCCTTCTTGGCGGCGACAACCAGGGCATTTTCCTTCACTTCGACGCTCAGGTCTTCCTCGGCAAAACCGGCGACGGCAATCGAGATGCGATAGCTGTCGGCGTCGGTCTTTTCGATGTTGTAGGGCGGGTAGCTGGACTGGGCGGCATCGGCGCTCAGGGCGCGGTCCATCAGGTTGGCGATCTGGTCAAAGCCGATGGTTGCACGGTGCAGCGGTGTGAAATCAAAAGTACGCATCTTCCATCCTCATTCATGAGCGATTTCTGGGTGCCTTCCCCGCGGGGACAGGCTGGAATTTTCCGGGCCCCAATCAGCGGCTGCCCGGATAGTCCTGAGATAGGAAGGGGAAAATACGGCTTCAAGGGGGCTGTCAGCCGCCCGGGCGCACAAATTTCGCACCGCCTGCGGAGCTGCCGCCGCCGACCCGGATCCGCTTGATCCGCCGGTCCGGCGCCGCCGCCGGATTGCGGCGCAGCTGGGCCTTCAGCTCCGCCACCCGCTGCGGCAGTTTCATGCCAAAGGCCACCTGCTTGCCCCGGTAGTTGCCACCGCCGGATACCAGCGCCAAAATGCGCCCGCGCCCGCCCACCTGCGAGAACACCGGCGCCCCGGAAGAGCCGAAGGTGACGTTGCAGTCGATCATAAGCACATCCTGATGCTCTCCCATCAGGTTGCACTGGCGCTGCCGCGACAGCGCCTCTGCACGGCCCTGGCCATAAGACGTGACCGAGATATCACTGCCGTACTCACGGCCCGAATGCAGGGCAAAGGTATCCGCCTGACCGCTGAGGACCGGCTCTGCCAGCCGGATCAGCGCCACGTCGTGACGGATGTTTTCCAGGCTCAGCGGGGTACGCGGGTCAAAGCCCGGATGCGCGGCGATCTGCAGCGCCCGGCGCTCGGCAATTGCCACCCCGTCGCGCAGGCCGGCGCGGAAGGTGATCTGCTCCGCCGGGCGCAGGGTCTTGTCCCGGCCATAGACGCAATGCGCCGCGGTCAGCACCAGATCCGGTGCGATCAATGTGCCGGTGCAGAACCCCTGGCCGTTCAGCTCCAGCCGCCCCACGGCCTCCCAGCCCAGCAGGTCATCGCGATCAGTCAGGCGCCGCAGGCCAGTCCCCTGCGCCATTGCGCTGCCAGCGTACGCCAGCATGGCAACAGCTGCTATCAAAGCCCGCCAGATCATTGCCTGATGAACTTGGCACCAGAAGAGCTGCGCCCCTCGCCAACCCGCACACGCCCGACACCAGGCGGCAAGCGGCCGCCTGTCGCCACGCCGGTCAGTTGCGCCTGCAACAGCGTCAGCTCTTCGGCCAGGGCAGAACCGAGCGAGACCCGCTCGCCGCTCACCTCGGCCTTGGCGGAAATGACCGAGACGATCCGCGGGGTGCCGCCTTCAAAGGAAAACACCGGCGCCCCGGAGGAACCGAAATCCACGTCGCAGGACATCACCAACACCCCTTGCTGGCGCGCCATCACCGCGCAGACTTCCTGCAAGGACGGCGCCTCGGAGCGGTCATGGGCATAAGAGACCACACCGATTTTCGCGCCCTTGCGCGGGCGCTCTTCGGTTTCAAAAGGCGTTACCGTGGTGTTGCGGATCGGACGCTGCAATTGCAGCAGGGCAATGTCGTTGCGCACCCGGTCCGTCGACAGCTCACCGTCATAGACATACAAGGGATGCTGCACCGCCCGGCGCACGCTGCGGTAGGCCGAGGCGCGCCCGTTGCGCCAGCCGGCCAGGAATTCGATGGTGGCGGGATCAATCGGCGCCTTGGTGCGGCTGTCATAGAGGCAATGCGCGGCGGTCAGCACCAGGTCGGGGGCGATCAAGGCACCGGTGCAGAACCCCTCGCCATTCACGTCGAGCCGGCCAACGGCCTCCCACTTGCGGCCTGCATCCAGCGTATCCATCCGCTGCAACCGGCTGTCCTGCGCCATCACCGCGGCCGGCAGCAACAGCGCTGCAACCGCAAGAATCCACTGCCTCACCTGCGTCTCCTCTTATCCACCGGCTGGGAGATTACCTGTCTGTTCAGGCAAAATTACGGCAAGCCTGCGGTGAATGCAGCCCGATTCTTTTGGCGGCGGCCTCAGCGCAGGATCGGCACCTCCGGCGCGCGTTTGCCCGGCGCAGTCATCGCAGGCGGCTGCGGGCCGCCGGTCGCCCAGTCCAAGAGCTCCACCGTGTGCACGATGGGCACCTCCGTGCCGGAGCCGATCTGCATCATGCAGCCGATGTTCCCAGCCGCAATCAGATCGGGTGACTTCGCCTCCAGCGCCTTCACTTTGCGCGCCTTCAGCTCGGCAGAGATTTCCGGCTGCATCAGGTTGTAGGTGCCGGCCGACCCGCAGCACAGGTGGCTGTCGGCGGGCTCCACCACTTTGAAGCCTACGCGTTTCAGCAATGTCTTCGGATGCGTCTTGATCTGCTGCCCGTGCTGCAGCGAGCAAGCGGCGTGATAGGCCACGGTCAGCCCTTTGTCTGCGCCCTCGGGCAGCTCCAGCTGCATCAGAAGTTCGGAGATATCCATCGAGATGGCCGAGACCCGCGCAGCGTCTGCCGCCAGCGGCTCATTGCGGAACATGTGACCATAATCCTTAACCGTGGTGCCGCAGCCGGAGGTGTTGATGACAATGGCGTCCAGCCCCTGTTCCTCCATCTCCGCCGCCCAGGCGCGGATATTCCTGGCCGCGGTGGCGTGGCTCTCGTCCTCGCGCCCCATGTGATGGGTCAGCGCGCCGCAGCAGCCCGCGCCCTCGGCTACCACCACCTCGCAGCCCAGCCGGGTCAGCAGGCGGATGGTGGCGTCGTTGATATCGGTGTTCAGCGCCTTCTGCGCGCAGCCGGTCATCAGCGCCACGCGTTTCTTGCGCGGAACCTCGGGCGCAAAGCTCTGCGGATCGTCATTGCGGCTGACCGGCGGAATGGTTTTCGGCGCCATATCCAGCATCGCGCGCAGCCGGGGATCCGGCAGCAGCCCCTTGAAGGGTTTCGCCAGCTTGGCCCCCAGCAGCGCCAGCCGGAACCGGCCCGGATAGGGCAGGATCCGCGCCAAGAGCCAGCGCAGCGCCTTATCGCTCCACGGGCGGTCGTAGTGCTTTTCGATGTAGGCGCGTGCGTGATCCACCAAGTGCATGTAGTGCACGCCCGAGGGGCAGGTGGTCATGCAGGCCAGGCAGCTGAGGCAGCGGTCGATGTGCTTGACTGTCTTTGCGTCCGGCACCCGCTCGTTCTCCAGCATGTCCTTGATCAGATAGATCCGGCCGCGCGGACTGTCCAGCTCGTCGCCCAGCACCTGATAGGTGGGACAGGTGGCGGTGCAGAAACCGCAGTGAACGCAGGTCCGCAGGATTTCATTGGCCCGCTTGGTCCCGGGGTCCTGCAGTTGTTCTTCAGTGAAAGTGGTCTGCATGTCTTACCCCATCAGGCCCGGGTTGAGGATGCCGCGCGGATCAAACTGGCGCCGCAGCCCTTCGGAAATGGCCGCCAGCGGTGCGGGCTGCGGCTGGAACACGCCCAGCCGGGCGCGGGTGTCCTGCGAGGCACGAACGAGCGTGGCATGGCCCGGCACGCTGATCCGGTTTCGCAGCTCTGTCCCCGCGGGGACAAGCGCCCAGATCAGCCCGCCGCCCCAGTCGAACTGCAGCGCCTCCGCCTCCAGCCGCGGGGCCAGATCGACGGCATCTGACGGTTTCACCGATATCCGCCAGACGTCTCCGTCCCGCCCGTGAAAGGAAGACACATCGCGGATCCCCTGCCACAGGCCTTGGGCATCCTCGTGCACTTCGGTTGAACCGCAGGCCGACAGCAGCTCCGCCAGCCTGCCGCTGCGGTAGGCGGCGGAGTCCTGGAACCCCTCCACCCGGATATGCGCCTGTTTGCTCTTCGCATCATAGGCCGCGCCAGTGACATCATAGGGGGAGCCCAAAGCCGCCGACATCGCCCGCACCGCAGCGGGCAGATCCACGCCGGCCACGGTCACCGTGGCACTGGCCTCGGCCCGCGGCAGCACCTTGAGAGACACTTCCGTCAGCACCCCCAGGGTGCCATGGGCGCCGCACATCAGCTTCACCAGGTCATATCCGGTCACGTTCTTCATCACCCGGCCGCCATTCTTGACCGCCTGGCCGCTGCCGTCCACGAACCGCACCCCCAGCAGGTGATCGCGCGCCGCCCCCGTCTGGATGCGCCGGGGGCCGGAAAGACCCGCGGCAATCACCCCGCCAATTGTGGGCTCGCCATCCGTTCCCAGCAGCCCGCGGTGGTCCATCGGCTCGAACGCCAGCTGCTGGTTCTCCGTGGCCAATAGCGCCTCCACTTCGGCAACCGGCGTGCCCGCCTTGACCACCAGCGTCAGGGCGCCGGGCTCGTAGAGCTCCACTCCAGCTAGACCGCGAGTACTCAGGACCTCGCCTTCCACCGCCAGCCCGCGGGTTCCGCCGCCCCGAATGCTGAGTGGCCCGCTTACGCCTGCAATGGCTTCGGCCAGTTCCGCCTCGCTCCCTGGTGTCATCATTTTCATCTTTCCGGAAATACTCTGGGGGTTTGGGGGCAAAACCCCCATTACTCGGCAGCCAGCGCCACGGCCCGGCGGCCTTCGGTCACCGGCAGCGGAAACACCTTGGCCGGATTGAGCAGCCACTTGGGGTCAAACACGTCTTTGACCTTCAGCTGCGCCTCCAAATCCGCTTCGCTGTACTGATGCAGCATCAGATCCCGTTTCTCGATCCCCACGCCATGCTCGCCGGTCAGGCAGCCGCCTGCCTCGACACACAGCTTCAGGATCTCGGCGCCGAAGGCCTCGCAGGTTTCCAAGTCTCCCGGTTTGTTGGCGTCGAACAGGATTAGCGGGTGCATGTTGCCGTCGCCCGCGTGAAAGACGTTGGCCACGTCCAGACCGAATTCCTTGCTCATCTCGCCGATCCGGCGCAGCACGAAAGGCAGCGAGGATACCGGGATGGTCCCGTCCAGGCACATGTAATCGTTGATCTGCCCCATGGCGCCAAAGGCCGATTTGCGGCCCAGCCAGATGCGGGCGGCCTCATCCGCGTCGCTGGCCTCGCGCAGTTCCACCGGGTTGTGGGAACGGGCAATCTCCACGATCAGTCCAAGCTGGTGGTCGATTTCCGCCGGGCTGCCCTCAACCTCGATGATCAGAAGCGCCTCGCACATCGGGTAGCCCGCCTTGGCAAAGGCCTCGCAGGCCTCGATGCAGGGGCGGTCCATGAATTCGATAGCCACCGGCAGCACGCCTGCCTTGATGATGTCCGACACACAGGCGCCGGCCACCTCGTTGCTGTCATAGCCGATCAGAACCGGCCGGGCGCCCTCCGGCTTGCGCAGGATGCGCAGGGTGGCTTCGGTCACCACACCCAGCTGGCCCTCGCTGCCGCAAATCACGCCCAGCAGGTCCAGCCCGCCCGGATCCAGATGGGCACCGCCGATCTCCACCACGGTGCCATCCATCATCACCATGGTCACGCCAAGCAAGTTGTTGGTGGTGACGCCGTATTTCAGGCAATGCGCCCCGCCGGAGTTCATCGCGATATTGCCAGCAATCGCACAGGCCAGCTGCGAGGACGGGTCGGGCGCGTAAAAGAACTCTTCCTCCTCCACCGCGCCGGAAACGCTCAGGTTGGTGCGGCCGGTCTGTACCCGGATGATGCGGTTTTCATAGTCTGTCTCCAGCACCTCGTTCATGCGGGCCACGCCCAGGATCACGCAATCCGCGGTCGGCAGCGCCCCGCCTGCCAGCGACGTGCCCGCCCCGCGCGGCACCACCGGGACGCCTTCCTCGTGGCAGATGCGCAGAATGTCTGAGACCTCCTGCGTGGTGCGCGGCAGCACTGCCATCAAAGGCGGGCATTTGTAGGCGGTCAGCGCATCGCACTCATAGGCGCGGGTCTCCATCTCATCCTGGATAACCGCATCGGACGGCAGCACGGCCAGCAGCCGTTCGGCAAGCCGCGCCTTACGGGCCAGAATGGCGGGGTTCGGGGATGGCATCTCCATGGGGCTCTCCTCTTTGGTAAAATAATATTACCAATTTATCGCATCTGGCAAGGGGCGGAATGCCGCGCTAGGGTCGGGCCATGATCTGGACCACCCGCCTTGCGCAGTTTTCCCTGTTCGACCTTGCCGCCCTGACCCTGCTGATCGCCAGCTGGCTGTGGATCGGCTGGCGCATTGAGAACCCGCCAAAAGGGCGGCCGTCGGTGTCCTGGCTGATGGCCGATTTCCGGCGCGACTGGATGAAGCGGATGGTGGAGCGCGATCCGCGGATCTTTGACGCCCAGCTGGCGGGCAACCTGCGCCAGGCGACGGCGTTCTTTGCCTCCGCCGCGATGATCGCCATTGGCGGCGGGCTGGCGCTGATCGGCAATACAGAGCAGCTGGCAGGCGTTGCCGAGGACCTCATCCAGGACAGCGCCCCGGCCTTTGTCTGGGAGATCAAGATCCTGGTGGTGCTGCTGTTTCTGTCGAACGCGTTTCTGAAATTCGTCTGGTCCCACCGGCTGTTCGGCTATTGCGCGGTGGTGATGGCGGCTGTGCCGAATGACCGGGAGGACCCGCTGGCCTATCCGCGCGCCGCGCAGGCCGCCGAGATCAGCATCACAGCCGCACGCAGCTTTAACCGTGGCATGCGGGCGACCTATTTCGCCCTCGCCGCAGTGGCCTGGCTGGCGGGTGCGCTGCCGCTGGCCGGTGCAGCGGTGATCACCTTCGCCGTCCTCTACCGGCGCGAGTTCGTCTCGCACTCGCGCACTATCCTGATGCGCATCCCGCCGGAAAGCGACGGGGACACGGTTTCGTGACTGCAGGCCTCTGCCAGCAAAGATATGGTCCTGGCATGAGACACCTGCTGCTGACCGGCGCGCTTTGCGCTGCTGCCACGCCCGCCCTTGCGGACGAACCAGTTATCGGGAACGCCGCCGCCCGCCACTCCGGCGGCGGCTGGACCTTCAGCGTCACCCTCTCCCACCCTGACACCGGATGGGAGCACTACGCCGACGGCTGGCGGGTGCTGGACATGGAAGGCAATGAGCTGGGCTTGCGCGTGCTGGCGCATCCGCATGAGCTGGAACAGCCCTTTACACGGTCCTTAAGCGGCGTGCAGGTGCCGGACGGCACAAATCAGGTGCGGATTCAGGCCCGCTGCCTGACGGATGGCTGGGGCGAAGAAACATACGTCCTCACCCTGCCCTGACTTTCATCTTTCCAAAAATACTCGCGCCGCAGGCATGCGCCGCAAGGCGCATTCACACCCGGTGATACGGGCTGCCCGCCAGAATGGTTGCAGCGCGGTAGATCTGCTCGGCCAGCATCACCCGCACCAGCATGTGCGGCCAGACCATCTTGCCGAAAGAGATCGAGAAATCGGCCTCAGCCCGCAGGCTGGGATCAATCCCGTCCGCGCCGCCGATGATCAGCGCCAGATCCTGGCGGCCACTGTCGCGCCAGCCGGCCAGCTTGTCCGCGAAATCCGGGGAGGAGATCACCTTGCCGCGCTCATCCAGGGTGCAGATCACCGCGCCCTTGGGCAGCGCTTTGCGCAAGAGTGCGGCCTCAGCCGCCATGCCTGCGTTCTTCTTGTCCTCGATCTCCACCACCCGCGCAGGCCCCAGGCCGAGCGCGCGGCCGGTCCGGTCGAACCGGGTGAGGTAGTCGTCGATGAGGGATTTTTCCGGGCCAGCCCGCAAACGGCCGGCCGCACAGATATGCAGACGCATGACAGTCCTGAAAATACCGGGCCTGAAAATACCCGGCCTGATAATACCGGGCCTGAAGCAATCCGGCCCGCACCCAGGCGCGGGCCTGCATCAAATCAGCCGTTGGCTCAGCTCTCGGCGGCGGAGTCTGCCGCGGTGGCTGCGGGCATCCACATCTTCTCGAGCTGGTAGAACTCGCGCACTTCCGGGCGGAAGATATGGACAATCACATCACCGGTGTCGATCAGAACCCAGTCGCCTGTATCCTTGCCTTCGACCTTGCAGCTGATCCGGAACTCCTGTTTGAGCCGGTCCATCAGTTTTTCCGACATTGCCGCGACCTGGCGGGTGGAGCGGCCGGAGGCCATCACCATATAATCGCCAATCGACGTTTTGCCGCGCAGGTCGATCTGCACAACATCTTCGGCCTTATCATCGCTGAGTGAGGAGAGAATCCGCTCCAGCAGCTGTTCGCTGGTGGGCTGGGACTGGGCGGCCATCACGGCTGCCCCATTAACAGCGGCATCTGCCGCTTGAGGTACGGGTGACAGGACATGGTCCTCCTTACAACGCGCCGTCAAGCCCCGGCGCCGGGCCTGTTAATAATGTAGCAACCAGTGGGTAAACTTTCAATGAAAGCCCCTCTCCACGATGCAAGCCATGTGCTTTATCCGTCATCTTCGCCGGGTGCAACCCTGACCGGCAGCGGGTCGTTCAGCATCCGCACCTCGCGCTGCGGGAAGGGGATGGAGATGCCCTGGGCCTGGAACGCGTCCCACAGCGCCAGAAAGACGTTGCCGCGGATATTGGTCAGCCCGCCGGTGGGGTCGTCGATCCAGAACCGCAGCACGTAATCAACGCTGCTGTCGCCGAAACCGGTGATGTGGCAGACCGGTTTCTTGCTGCCGTACTGCAGGACACGGCTGACGCCGGAGGCCGCCTCAATCGCGATCTTGCGGACCTTGTGGGGGTCATCGTCATAGGCGGTCCCGAAGTTCAGATCCAGGCGGACGAACTTGTCCGAATGCGACCAGTTCACAACCTGGGTGGTGATCAGGTCCTCGTTCGGGATCAGGTATTCGCGCCCGTCGCGGGTGACGACGGAGACATAGCGCGCGCCCAGCGCGTTGATCCAGCCGAAGGTATTGCCCAAAGAGATCACGTCGCCCGGCTTGATCGACTTGTCGAGCAGGATGATCAGACCGGACACAAGGTTCGACACCACCTTCTGCAGGCCAAAGCCGAGGCCCACGCCGATGGCGCCCGACAGCAACGCCAGGCCGGTCAGGTCGATACCGATGGCCCTCAGCCCGATAAAGAAGGCACCGCCGAACAGCAGGATCTGCGCCAGCTTGGCTGCCAGCACCTGCATTGACGGGGAAATCTCGGAGTTGGCACGGATCCGGTTTGCGGCAACCTGCGAAATCACCCGTGCCAGCGTGAGCATCACCCCGAGGATTACAGCCGCCTGAACCACCAGAAACAGCGAGATTCTGAGGTCGCCGAAATCAATCGCGATGCTGTCCAGCAGCGCTGTGGCCTCCTGTGTGATCCCCAGGATGCGCAGGGTGATCCAGGTCCAGGCGCCGTATTTCACCAGGTTTCGCAGCAGCGGGTTGCCGACCAGGCGGGTGGCGAAGGAGACGATCAGCCAGGCCAGCGACAGGTTGGCAATCACTGCCAGCAGGCGCGAGCGGCTGGGCCAGGTGGCCTCTTGCATGATCAGGACAACCGTCCAGATCAGCACCACGAACAGAACCCCGCGGATCCGCTTGTGCACCACCAGCCCCAAACGCATCCGCCAGCGCGGCCAGCCCTCGCGCCCGCGCAGCCAATTGTGAAATGCCTGGGCCACTGGCCGGGCAATCAGGGTCGCCAGCACGAAGAGCGCTGCCGCGATCCCCACCTGATAGGCGTTCCAGGGCCTCAGCAGCAGCTCAATGCCGCCGGCGGCGAATTCCCACAGCTGCTGGCCGAGCTCAATCGCTTCCGCGGCGCTTTCCGCCAGTGCGTCCTTGGGTTGGGTCTGCTCCTCCGGCTCCATCACGCCCCCTTTTTGAAGCAGTCTGCCGTCCGGACGGGATTTGATCAAGAACAGACGCTGGACGGAAAGCCGACGTAGTGACCGGGTTATCTCCCAGCTTCGGGCCTGGAAGCCGCGCAGCAGAGAACGAATCTTGATTGCCGGCCCGTGCGGATGTATCTGACAGCCATGACCCTCGTATTGGCCCAAAAGATCGAACTGCAAGACCGCGCCCGCCTGCGCGAGCGGTTCTTTGGCGCCGCCCGCACGGTCCTGGCGCGCCTATAAGGTGCTTGCCCAGCCCAAAGCCAGCATACCCAATACATCACGGGAGAGGACCCATGTCCCCCAAGACACTCTATGACAAGATCTGGGATGCGCATGTTGCGCATGAAGCAGAGGACGGCACCTGCCTGCTCTATATCGACCGCCACCTGGTCCACGAAGTGACCAGCCCGCAGGCGTTTGAAGGCCTGCGCATGGCCGGCCGCAAGGTGCACGCGCCTGAAAAGACCATCGCTGTGCCGGACCACAACGTGCCGACCACGCTGGACCGTGCCAAAGGCATCGAGAACGAGGAAAGCCGCATCCAGGTGGAGGCGCTCGACAAGAACGCCAAGGAATTCGGGGTGCATTACTACCCGGTGGATGACGTCCGCCAGGGCATCGTGCACATCGTCGGCCCGGAACAGGGCTGGACCTTGCCCGGCATGACCGTGGTCTGCGGCGACAGCCACACCGCCACCCACGGCGCCTTTGGCGCGCTGGCGCATGGCATCGGCACCTCCGAGGTGGAGCATGTGCTGGCCACCCAGACGCTGATCCAGAAGAAGTCCAAGAACATGAAGGTGGAGATCACCGGCAAGCTGAAGCCGGGTGTGACCGCCAAGGATATCACTCTGGCCGTGATCGGCGAGACCGGCACCGCCGGCGGCACCGGCTATGTCATCGAATACTGCGGCGAAGCGATCCGCGACCTGTCGATGGAAGGCCGCATGACCGTCTGCAACATGGCAATCGAAGGCGGCGCCCGCGCTGGCCTGATCGCGCCGGACGAGACCACCTTTGAATACGTCAAAGGCCGCCCGCACGCCCCGAAAGGCGCCCAGTGGGAAGCCGCGCTGAACTGGTGGAAGACCCTGTACACCGACGAAGGCGCGCATTTCGACAAGGTGATCACCCTGAAAGGTGAGGACATCCAGCCGGTCGTGACCTGGGGCACCTCGCCCGAGGACGTGCTGCCGATCACCGGCGTTGTGCCGAACCCCGAGGACTTCACCGGCGGCAAGGTCGAGGCGGCGCGCCGCTCGATCGAGTACATGGGGCTGACCCCCGGCCAGAAGCTGACCGACATCGAAATCGACACCGTGTTCATCGGCTCCTGCACCAACGGCCGTATCGAAGACCTGCGCGCCGTCGCAGAGGTCGTGAAAGGCAAGAAGATCAAGGACGGCATGCGCGCCATGATCGTTCCCGGCTCCGGCCTGGTACGGGCGCAGGCCGAGGAAGAAGGCCTGGCCGAGATATTTGAGTCCGCCGGTTTCGAGTGGCGCCTTGCGGGCTGCTCCATGTGCCTGGCGATGAACCCCGACCAGCTGGCCCCGGGCGAGCGTTGCGCCGCAACCTCGAACCGGAACTTCGAAGGCCGCCAGGGCTATAAGGGCCGCACCCACCTGGTGTCGCCTGCCATGGCTGCCGCCGCTGCCCTGACCGGCAAGCTGACCGACGTGCGCGAGCTGATGTAAGGAGCCAGAAGCATGGAAAAGTTCACAAAGATCCAAGGCGTTGCCGCACCGATGCCGCTGGTCAACATCGACACCGACATGATCATCCCGAAGGTGTTCCTGAAGTCCATTCAGCGCACCGGTTTCGGCAAGAACCTGTTCGACGAGATGCGTTACAACCGCGACGGCACCGAGATCGAGGATTTCGTGCTGAACAAGCCGCAGTACCGCAACGCCGAGATCCTGGTGGCGGGTGACAACTTCGGCTGCGGCTCCTCGCGCGAGCACGCGCCCTGGGCGATTGCCGATTTCGGCATCAAGTGCATCGTTTCGACCTCGTTCGCGGACATCTTCTACAACAACAGCTTCAAGAACGGCATCCTGCCGATCGTGCTGCCGCAGGAGCAGGTTGATATCCTGATGGCCGACGCGGAGAAGGGCGAAAACGCCCGCATGACCGTCGATCTGGAAGCACAGGAGATCACCACCTCGGACGGCGAAGTCATCAAGTTCGACGTTGATCCCTTCAAGAAGCACTGCCTGCTGAACGGACTGGACGATATCGGCCTGACCCTGGAAAAAGCCGGCTCGATCAAGACCTTCGAGACCAAGGCCGCGCAGGAGCGCCCCTGGGTCTGATCCCGGCTGAATCAGCCGAAGCTTTCCAGAGCCGCCCGCCCGGGCGGCTCTTTCTTTTGCGGCTTCAAGAGAATCGCACTGTGCCTATTCAGTGTTTCAGCAGCGCATTATCGGGCGCGGCTTCGTTGTGCGCGCTCTCTCCGCCACCACAGCATCTGGTAGAACGCCCTAAAAACGTGTCTTTTTCGCCCCCACGATGATGCAATACCGCACCACTCTCGCAGTCAATGTGCCCCTTTCCCTGCTGCCGGGCCTTGAGCGGAATACCGCCTGCCGGCAACAGTAAATCAAAAATGAGGCAGAGCACCCCGGGCTGTCCCGGGGGGCTTCAATTCCGGAACCAGGGACAAAAACACCCGGTCCGGCTTGAAGGGATACGGAGACGTGTTAGCACGAATAACAGGCGCGGCTTTCCGCGGCTTGCTGGTGGCTATGCTGTTTGCAATGCCGACGCTGATCCTGCCAGCAGCCTCTACCGATTCGCCGGAGGTCGTCCTGTTCATTGCCCTTCTGGGCTCTGCCCTGGCTTTCACCGAGTATTACACCCATTTCCCCAGCTTCATCGAGTTCCGCAATGCACCGCCAATCAACCGGATGCGTTTTGGCGCCTGCGCCGCCTCGCTCGGCGCGCTAAGCCTGCTGGCGGCCCATCCGCTGGCCCCGACCGGGCTGACAGCGCTGGTGCAGCGGCTGGGCTCCTGGCTGGGCGGACAGCTGGATTTTGCCTACTCTCCGGTGCAGCTGACGGTGCTGATGATGCCGCCGCAGGTGCCGGAGGCAACGGTGCTGATGGTGCGCGATGCCGCCGGGCTGGCCGGCACGGTCGCAGCCTTGGCAATCGCCGTTTTTGCGCTGGTGATCCGGGTGGGCCATTGGCCGGTCGGCAGCGGCGCATTCAACGTCTGGATCAACCTGCCCCTGTTCGATCCGACAGCCGGCGGCGATGTGGTGCAGCGGCTGCAGCGGGACGGGCGGATCAATATCGTCGGCGGCGTGCTGCTGCCCTTTGCCCTTCCTGCCGTGGTCAAGATGATGTCGGGCCTGGTGGATCCGGGAATGCTGGCGGCACCGCATATGCTGATCTGGGTGATCAGCGCCTGGGCGCTGGTGCCGGCCTCGATGATCATGCGCGGCATGGCGATGCTGCGCATTTCCGGCCTGATTGCACAAAAGCGCCGCGCCGCCTGCAGCAACGCAGATGAGGCGATGCAGACCGCATGAGGCGGCTGGCGGCGGGTCTACTTCTGATCCTTGCCGCCGGGACGGGCCGGGCAGAAACGCTCCGCATCGCTACTTTCAACACTGAGCTGTCGCGCGACGGGCCGGGATTGCTGCTGCGCGATATAGAGCGCGGCGAAGACCCGCAAGTTACTGCCGTCGTGGACGTCATAACCGCCGTGCAACCGGATGTTCTGGCGCTGCAGGGAATTGACTGGGACTATGAAGGCCGGGCGCTCGCGGCCTTGGCCGGACAGCTTGCGGACCAGGGCCTGAGCTACCCGCACCGTGTCCACTTGCAGCCCAATGCAGGACTGCCGCCCCCTGCCCCGCTGGATCTGGATGGCGATGGCAGGACCGGCGGGCCGCGCGACAACCAGGGCTATGGCCGGTTCCGCGGCCAGGGCGGGATTGCCCTGCTGTCGCGGCTGCCGGTCGGCCGTGAAGGGATCCGCGACTTCGCGGCCTTGTCGTGGCACGACCTGCCGGAACCGCTGCTGCCGCAATACCCGGACGGCCGCCCCTTCCCCTCAGCTGAGGCGCAAGCGGTGCAGCGGCTGTCTTCCGCAGCGCATTGGCTGGTGCCTGTGGAGCTACCGGATGGCGGCTGGCTTAATGTGATGACCTTTCATGCCACCCCGCCGGTCTTTGACGGGCCGGAAGACCGCAACGGGCGGCGCAACCACGACGAAATCCGCATGTGGCAGCTGCTGCTGGACGGTCAGCTTGGGCCGGTGCCCGAAGCTCCCTTTGTCATTGCCGGCGACGCCAATCTTGACCCTGAGCAAGGCGAGGGCCGCAAACAGGCTATCCGCCGCCTTCTGGCAGACCCGCGCCTGCAGGATCCGCAGCCGCAAAGCGCCAAGGGCGGAACCGCCACGGTGGATTGGCAGGGCGTCGGACAGATGCGGGTCGACTACGTGCTGCCCTCGGCCGGGCTGGCTGTCACCGGCAGCGGCGTTGCCTGGCCGGACAGCCCGGAGGATGCGTCAGCCATCGCCAGCCGCCACCGCCTGGTGTGGGTGGATTTGTTGCTGGACTGACCCGGCCGGCCTTCCCTTCATTGCGCGGGCAAATCCTCATCAGACCCCTTTATTTCCAAGGGCCGTTATTGACCCTGCCCGGCTGTCCCGCTACGCCCATGCCAGCTGTTTTTTTGGAGGATCCCCATGCCCAACCCATCGATTCTGATTCTGCCCGGCGACGGGATCGGCCCCGAAGTCATGACCGAGGTGCGCAAGATCATCACCTGGTTCGGCGACAAGCGCGGCCTGCAGTTCGATGTAAGCGAGGATCTGGTCGGCGGCGCGGCCTATGACAAGCACGGCAAACCGCTGGCGGATGAGACCATGGCCAAGGCGCAGGACGTCGACGCGGTGCTGCTCGGCGCTGTTGGCGGCCCGGCCTATGACGACCTGGACTTCTCCGTGAAGCCCGAGCGCGGCCTGCTGCGCCTGCGCAAAGAGATGGACCTCTATTCCAACTTGCGCCCGGCACAGTGCTTTGACGCGCTGGCGGATTTCTCCTCGCTGAAGAAAGACATCGTCGCGGGCCTCGACATCATGATCGTCCGCGAGCTGACCTCCGGCGTCTACTTCGGCGAGCCGCGCGGCATCTTCGAAGAGGGCAACGAGCGCGTTGGCATCAACACCCAGCGCTATACTGAGTCCGAGATCGAACGCGCCGCCCGTTCCGCCTTCGAGCTGGCAATGCGCCGCAACAAAAAGGTCTGCTCAATGGAGAAGGCCAACGTGATGGAATCCGGCATCCTGTGGCGCGAGGTGGTGACCCGCGTGGCGGCCGATTACCCGGAAGTCGAGCTGTCGCACATGTACGCCGACAACGGCGCGATGCAGCTGGTGCGCGCGCCCAAGCAGTTCGACGTGATCCTGACCGACAACCTGTTCGGCGACATCCTGTCCGACTGTGCGGCGATGCTGACCGGCAGCTTGGGCATGCTGCCCTCCGCATCGCTCGGCGCGCCGATGGAAAACGGCCGCCCCAAGGCGCTCTATGAGCCCGTGCACGGCTCTGCACCGGACATCGCGGGCCAAGGCAAGGCCAACCCGATCGCCTGCATCCTGAGCTTTGCCATGGCGCTGCGCTACAGCTTCGATCAGGGCGCCGAAGCCGACCGGCTGGAAGCCGCAGTCGAGAAGGTGCTGGCCGACGGCGTGCGCACTGCCGACCTGCTGGCCAGCGAAGGTGTGGAGCCGGTTTCCACCAGCCAGATGGGCGACGCTGTTGTTGCCGCGCTGGACGCAAGCCTCTGATTTTCTGAGCATTCTCCGGAACCCTCAAAGCCCCGCCCGGTTGTCCGCGCGGGGCTTTTTCATGGCCGCCTGCACCTCGCCGCAAGCCGCTAAAAAGAATTCTCAAAAACCGCATCTTTCTGTGGAATCGCCCTTGTCAAACCCCGCGCCCTGGGCTATTTCGCCCCCCACGGTCGGAGTGTAGCTCAGCCTGGTAGAGCACTGTCTTCGGGAGGCAGGGGTCGGAGGTTCGAATCCTCTCACTCCGACCAATAAAACAAGGCGCCTCAGGGCGTCTTTTTTATTGGCCGGGACCGTACTTTTTGGGCAGACGTCTAACCGGCTTGGCGAACAAGCGACGCTCAGGCGGCCTTCGTCGCAGTGCGTTTCAGCTGCTTCCAGAGCACATCCAGTGTCTGCTTGGTGCTGCGGGGATCGCGGTAGAGGCGGATTTCCAGATCGGTGGCGAGACGCTCATCCACCACCGCGAACCGTCCCTGCTTGATCTCCTCCCGGCACAGGCTCAGCGGCAGCCAGCCCATGCCGAACCCCTCCTGGATCATCGCCTTGACGCTGTTGGCCAGCGCGTTCTGGTTCACGACAAAGACCTTCTGCGTCGGCAAAAGCTGCGTCAGGGCGAACTCCTGCACCGACCGCAGGGCGGACACTGCGCCATAGGACAGCAGCGGCACCGCGTCCTTGCTGCCCGCCGCAAAACCGAACTCCGGCGCCCCGTCCGGGGTGCTGCGGGAGACCGGCACATAGCGGTCCGTTGACAGTGTCAGGTATTCGAAATTGGCAACCTCCAGCGGGCCGAGGAAATCCATCGACGGATGCCAGTAGGTCAGGATCACGTCGCAATAGCCCTGCTGCAGCGCGCTGACGAATTGGTCAGCGGCCCAGGAGGTGGAGTTGAGGTCGGTATCCACCCCGCCTTCGCTCGCCAAGGGCGCAATCAGGGTCTTGTAGTGCGTCATATAAAGCGACTGCGAGGCGGCAAAGCGGATCACATTCTCGCCCGCCGCGTCGATGGTCTGGCAGCGCTCGATGGTTTCCTCGTAGGTGCGCAGCATGATGCGGGACTGGGACAGGAACACCTCCCCCGCCGGCGTCAGGGTCAGCGGCAGTGTCTCGCGGTTGATCAGCCGCACCCCGATCTCATTCTCCAGCGCCCGGATACGGCGGGAGAAAGCAGGCTGGCTGACATTACGCTCTTCGGCCGCGCGCGAGAAATTCTTGCACGCGACCAATGCCTCAAAATCCTTGAGCCAGATAATGTCCAACTAGCGTCCCGTCCTAGCCGGCGGCCACCGCATCCAGCCTGTCTTCCTCGACAGCGTGGCAGGCAACAAGGCTGCCATCGGGCTGGTGAATGGCTTTGGGCTTTTCACTCTTGCATCGTGCATCCGCAAAGGCGCAGCGGCTTTGGAACGGGCAGCCTGTCGGCAGGTTGATCGGCGTCGGGATCTCGCCCTTGAGGCGGATGTGGTTCGGCCGGTCGTCCTTCAGCTGCGGCACCGCGGACAGCAAGGCCCGAGTATAAGGGTGTTTCGGGTTGGAGAACAATGTCGCGGTGTCCGCAACTTCGCAGACCGACCCGAGGTAAAGAACCGCGACGCGGGTGCCGAAATGCTCCACAACACTCAGATCGTGCGTGATGAACAGATAGGTGAGACCGCGGCTTTCCTTGGCCTCCAGCATCAGGTTCAGCACCTGCGCCTGGATCGACACGTCCAGCGCGCTGATCGGCTCGTCCGCGATGATGAATTCAGGATCCACCGTCAGGGCGCGGGCAATGGCGATCCGCTGGCGCTGGCCGCCGGAGAATTCATGCGGGTAGCGCTTCGCCCAGCTGGGGTCGACACCCACCGACAGCATCACCTCGGTCACCTTGTCCCGCACCTCCGCCGCCGAGGCACCGGGGTTGTGGTGGCGCACGGGTTCTTCCAACGCCTGCCGGATGGTCATGCGCGGGTTGAGCGAGGCATAGGGGTTCTGGAAGATCATCTGGATCTTCTTGCGCAAGGGCTGCATACCGCCGCGCGACAGATCGTCGATACGCTGCCCGTCATAGTGAATCTCCCCCGCAGTGGGGGTCAGCAGGCCCGCAACCAGGCGCGCGACGGTGGACTTGCCGCAGCCCGACTCGCCCACCACGCACAGCGCTTCGCCGCGGCCGACGTTCAGCGAGATGTTGTTCACCGCGTGGACCGAGCGGGTTTCCCGCACGATCTTGCCCTTCCTGAACTTGAGGGTCTCCAAGAACCCATGATCGAGATCGAACCGCTTTTCCAGGTTCTTGATCTCCAGCAGCGGGCGGTCAGTGTTTACGTCCTTCATGCCCGTGCCTCCTGACGGTCTTCATCGCTGTGCAGGCGCTGTACTTCGTGGCAGGCCACCGCAACCTCGCCGTATTGCACGACTTCCGGAACCCGGCTGCGGCACAGGTCGGTGGCGTATTTGCAGCGCGGATTGAAGGCGCAGCCCTGGGGGATGCTGGCCAGTCCCGGCATGTTACCGGGGATCTGCTTCAACCGCTGGCCTGGCACCGTCTGCTGCGGCAGCGCGTTGATCAGACCTTGGGTATAGGGGTGCTGCGGATCATTGATGATTTCCCGGGTGCGCCCTGCTTCGATGATGCGGCCCGCATACATCACAAGCGTGCGCTCGGTCATCTGGCTGACCACGCCCAGATCGTGGGTGATCAGGATCAGCCCCACTTGATTGGACTGGCACAGCTCCAGCATCAGCTCCATGATGTCGGCCTGAATGGTCACGTCCAGCGCCGTCGTGGGTTCGTCCGCGATGATCAGCTGCGGGTCCAAGAGCAGTGCAATCGCAATGATGATCCGCTGGCGCATACCGCCCGACAGCTCGTGCGGGTATTGCTCCAGCCGCTCTTCCGGCGACGGGATATAGACTTCGCGCAGCTTGACGATGGCGATCTGGCGCGCTTCCTCGCGGCTCAGTTTGCGGTGCGCCATCAGCGTCTCGATCATCTGCTGGCCGATGGTCAGCACCGGATTCAGCGTCACCATCGGATCCTGGAAGATCATCGCCATCCGGTTGCCGCGCAGGTTGCGCAAGCGCTTGTCGTTCATTTGAACGACATCCTCGCCGTCAAACAGGATCTGGCCGCTGTCGATGTAGCCAGGGCGGCTCAGCAGGTTCATCAGCGAGAAGCCGGTGATCGACTTGCCGGCGCCGCTTTCGCCGACGATGCCCAGACGCTCGCCCTTGGCCAGGTCGAAAGAAATGCCGTCGAGGGCGGTAACCGTCTGGTCGCGCATGGCGAATTTCACGGTGAGGTCGCGAACGGAAAGAAGGCTCATCGCGTTACCCCTTGTAGAGTTTCGGGTTCAGGACGTCGCGCATCCAGTCGCCCAGCAGGTTGATGACAAGGACCAGCACCACCAGCACCACGCCCGGAATGGCGGTGATCCACCAGCTGCCGGAAAAGATGTAGTCGAAGCCGGAAGAGATCAGCGAGCCCAGCGACGGCTGGCTCGGCGGCATGCCCAGCCCCAGGAAGCTGAGCGAGGCCTCCGAGATGATCGCGTTGGCGACCTGCACGGTGGAGATCACGAAGATCGGCGACAGCGAGTTCGGCAGGATGTGCCGCACCATGATGCGCATCGGGCCAAAGCCCAGCACCCGGGCGCTGTCGACATATTCCTTTTTCTTCTCGGCCAGCACGGTGGCGCGCACGGTACGGGCGTATTGCGGCCATTCCGCCACCCCGATCACCGCAATCAGAAAGACAACGGCATAGCGGTTAAAGGTGTCAGAGCCGAACATCGCCTGCGTGACCGCCAGGAAAATGATCGCCACCATCAGGGTCGAGAACGACAGCTGGATATCGGCCAGCCGCATCAGCAGGCTGTCCAGGCGGCCGCCGACATAGCCGGCCAGCAGCCCGATCGAGATGCCCAGGAACGCCTGCAGTGCAACCGCGCAGATGCCGATCAGCAGCGACAGGCGGGTGCCGTACAGGATGGTGGACCACAGGTCGCGGCCCTGGTCGTCGGTGCCCAGCATGAATTCCGGCAGCGCGCCGTCGATCCAGACCGGCGGGTATTCCGAGTTCATGATATCAATGGACCCCGGATCATAGGGATCATAGGGCGCGATCACCGGCGCCAGGAAAGACGCAGCCGCAATCAGCAGGAAGACGATCATGCTGACCACCGCCACCGGATTGCGGCGGAAGCTGTAGCCCATGTTGGAATTCCAGGCCTTGGACCAGCGCGAAGGTTCGGATTTCGGATTCAGCGTTTCGGTGCTCATGCGCCCATCCTCGCAATATTCACGGTCGGGTTCACCAGGCCATAGATCAGGTCGACGATGGTGTTGGTGACCACAAAGATGAAGCCGACGACGATCAGGTAAGCCACGATCAACGGGGTATCGACGCGGTTCACCGCCTCAAGGAACATGAAGCCCATGCCCGGCCACTGGAACACCGTCTCGGTCAGGATGGTGTAGGCCACCATGGTGCCGATCTGCACGCCGCCCACTGTGATCACCGGCAGCAGAGTGTTCTTCAGCGCGTGGACAAAGTAGATGCGCCACGGGTTGATGCCCTTGGCCTTGGCGTATTTCACGTATTCCGACTGCAGCACTTCCATCATCTCGGCCCGGATCAGGCGGACGAACAGCGGCAGCATGATCGACGCCAGCGCAAAGGAGGGCAGAATGATGTGCATCCAGCCGTCGGCGGTGGCAAAGTTGGTCTCCCAGTAGCCCCAGACATGCACGGTGTCGCCGCGCCCGTAGGAGGGGAACCAGCCGTATTCCACCGAAAACACAAAGATCATCAGGATGGCGGTCAGGAACACCGGGATCGAGATTCCGACAATCGACAGGCCCATAATGATGCGGCTCAGGATACTGTCGGGCTTGATCGCGGTATAGACGCCCAGCGGCACCGAGAAGCCGACGATGATCAGCGTCGCGCCGAACACCAGCTCCAGCGTCGCGGGCAGTTTCTTCAGGATCACGTCCAGTGCCGGCTCCTTGAAGAAATAAGAGGTGCCCAGGTCGCCCTGCAGGGCATTGCCCGCAAACCGCAGGTACTGGGTCACGAAGCTGTCGTTCAGCCCCAGCTCATCGCGCAGCTGCTGGCGCACTTCTTCTGAGACCGACTGGCCGACCAGCTCGCGCAGCGGGTCGCCCAGGTTGCCCTGGATGGCAAAAGCAATCAGCGAGATGACGAACATCACCGCAATCGCCTGAATCACTCGCTTTGCGAGATAGGCAAACATCTTCCTGACCTTTGTAGAGTTCGGTTACAGCACAGGACGCAGGTCCCAAGGGTTCCGCAGCGCCTGCAATCGCGGCCTTGGCAGCCGCTTGTTATGGGGGTGTCCCGGGCCGGCCGGGGGAGACCGGCCCGGGTCTGTTCAGTGGCTTAGCTGCCGGTCTCGACAACCAGGTCACCGAAGTAGGGGAAGTTCAGCGCGTTCACGATCTCTGCCGCGTTCATGCCGGACTTGGCGCCCCATGCCAGGTTCTGCCAGTGCAGCGGGATAAAGGCGGCCTCTTCGTACAGGATGCCTTCCAGCTTCTGCAGCAGCTCCGCACGCTTGTCCGGATCGGTTTCCGCGTTGGCCTGGTTCATCAGCTTGTCGGCTTCTTCGTTGCAGTAGTTGCCGGAGTTGTACTGGCCGTTGCCGGTTGCTTCGTCCGGGCAGGCGGTCAGGAACTGATGGAAGTTGGCGGAATCTTCAGTATCCGCGTGCCAGCCGATCATCATCATGTCTGCTGCGCGCTCGTCGAACGCCGGCCAGTACTGCGCCTTGGGCATGGTCTGCAGGTCAACCTTGATGTTGATCTTGGACAGCATCGAAGCCACCGCCTGGGCGATCTTGTCGTCGTTCACATAGCGGTTGTTCGGCGCCATCATGGTGATCGAGAAACCATCGGCATAGCCTGCTTCAGCCATCAGCGCCTTGGCTTTCTCCACGTCGAAACGCGGTGTCAGCGCCTCGTCATAGCCGAGGTAGCCTGCCGGGCTGGCCTGTGCGCCAACGGTGCCGAAGCCGCGCATGATGCGGTCAACGATGCCTGCGTTGTTCACGGCATAGTCGATCGCCTGACGGACGCGCGCGTCCTTGAACGCTTCGACGCGGTCCTGGTTCATTTGGAAGGTGATGATCCGGGTGCCGGGCATGGTGATCAGGTCAACGCCCTCAGCCTCTTCCACGCGCTTCAGATCGGTCGGCGGAACCGGCGCGATGAAGTCCACGTCGCCGGACAGCAGCGCTGCAACGCGGGTCGGGTCTTCCTTGATCGGGGTCAGCACGATCTTGTCGACATTGCCGCCGCTTTCGCTGTCCCAGTAATCGGCATAGCGGTCGAACACGACGCGCACGCCCTGCTCACGCTCGGACACGATGAACGGGCCGGTGCCGGAGACATTGCGGGAGGCAAAGCTGTCGCCGTGCTTGACCACTTCGGCCTTGTCCTTGCCGTCAGCGGTGGTGCCGGAATAGAAGGCGCTGTCCATCGGGAAGATGTAGGTCGCGGTGTGCAGGACCAGCGGATAGGGCTCCGAGGTCTTGAGGTCGAAGGTCATGTCGTCAACGACTTCGACATCGGTGAAGGGAGCGAAGATGCCCTTGAAATCGTCACTCTGCTTGAGACGGTCGAAGGTCCAGTCGACGTCCTTGGCGGTCAGCGGGTTGCCGCTGTGGAAGGTCACGCCGCTGCGCAGTTTGAAACGCATGGTGGTGCCGTCGATCTGCTCCCAGCTTTCGGCCAGGCGCGGCTCGAACTGCAGGTCCTGGGTCCAGCGCACCAGCGGGTCAAAGACCATGTGCGACAGCTGCAGCGTGCCGCCGGACAGCTGCTCGTGCGGGTCCAGCGAGACCGGGTCAGCGTCATAGGCAACGCGCACGGTGGTTTCGGCATAGGCAACCGGTGCCATCGCCACCACCGCAGCAGCCGCCAGGCTTCTGACAAATTTCGTCATTAGGCATACTCCCCTGTGATTATGGCGCAAACGCTAACCTGCGGCGCGGGCGCTGTGAAATGCCGATATCGCATAGGGTATGCAGGAGTCACATCAGGGCTATGCGCTCAGGGAATAGCCGCACCTTTGCAACGACTTACCTGCGGCGGGCCAGCCGCCGGACAGCGCAGCTTCCGCGGCGCGCCCCGTTGGCACAAGTCTTTGACGCGGGCAAAACCGCCGCAGGCCGGGGTACGGCAGGCCATCACCAGACCTGCCGTTCTGAGCATCAAGGTTAGCCGCAGCCTGCCGGGAACGCGGCGCAAAGCGCGGCAGCCTTGGTCTTGCAGCGCCCCACGGCGGCCTGTGCATCCCCGGCCGCTTCCGCGTCCACCAGGTCCGCGATCATGTGCCCCAGCGCCTCGAACTCGGCTTCCTTCATGCCGCGCGTGGTGGCAGCCCCGGAGCCCAGCCGCAGGCCAACCCATTCCGGCGGCCGCGGGCTGTCGTTCGGGATGGCGTTCTTATTGGCGGTGATGCCGGCCTGTTCCAGAACCGCCTCCGCCCGCTTGCCGGTGATCCCTTTGGGGCTGAGGTCCACCAGCACCAGATGGGTATCGGTCCCGCCAGAGACGATCCGCAGCCCGCGCGTTTGCAGCACCGCCGCCAGCGTGGCTGCGTTCGCCTTCACCTGCCGTGCGTAGGCTTTGAACTCATCCGTCAGTGCCTCGCCCAGGCACACCGCCTTGGCCGCCAGTACCTGGCTGTGGATCGAGCCCTGGACGCCCGGAAACACCGCAGATTGCAGCTTGTGAAACCAGTCCTGGTTGTTGGTCAGGATCAGCCCGCCGCGCGGGCCGCGCAGGGTCTTGGTCGTGGTGCAGGTCACGATGTCCGCATGGGGAAAGGGCGACGGGTGCCCGCCCGCGGCCACCAGTCCCGCGATATGCGCCATATCGACGTGTAGCCAGGCACCGGCCTTCTTGGCGATTGTCCCCATGCGCTCGAAATCGATCACCCGCGGGTAGGCCGAACCGCCGGCGATGATCAGCCGCGGGCGGAGCTGTTCGGCCTGTTTCTCAAGCGCGTCATAGTCGATGACCTCGCTCTCCGCATCGACGCCATAGTGATGCGGCTCGAACCAGCGGCCCGACAGGTTCGCCCTCAGCCCGTGGCTCAGATGGCCGCCTGCAGCGAGATCCAGCGACAGCACCTTGTCGCCTGGCTTCAGAAGCAGGAAGAACACCGCCAGATTGGCCTGGCTGCCGGAATGCGGCTGCACATTGGCGTAGCCGCAATTGAACAGTTGTTTGGCGCGCTCGATGGCGGCCTCTTCCACCACATCGACAAAACGCCCGCCGCCGTGAAAGCGGTTGCCGGGGTAGCCTTCCAGCGTCTTGTTTGTCATTTCGTGGCCCAGCGCGTCCAGCACTGCCCGGCTGACGATGTTCTCCGACGCGATCAGCTCGATCTGGTCCTGCTGGCGCGCTTTCTCGCCAGCCAGCGCTTCGGCCACCAGCGGGTCCGCAACGGTGACGGTTCGGGTGAAATGCTGCAGCATCGTGGCTCCTCCGCATCTGCTGTTCAACTGGCTTCAGAATGCGGGGCCGGCCCTGTTCACAGCAAATCAGTATTGCTATTATTTTCGCGTAGAAAAACTAAGGCTCAAACGCATGGCCATTGCCCCGCTCCGCCCCAAGGGCCCGCATCTGAACGCGCTGCGCGCGTTTGAGGCCGCCGCCCGGCTGGGCAGCTTCACCGCCGCCGCTGAGGAATTGTCGGTGACACCGGGCGCAGTCACCCAGCACATCAAGTCTTTGGAAGAATGGGCCGGGGCACCGCTGTTCCGCCGCCATGCCCGCGGCGTGGCGCTGACACCGCTGGCGGAGGAGCTGGCGCCCGGCTTCACGCGGGCGTTCGACCAGCTTGGGCTGGCGGTGCAGGCGCTGCGGACCAAAGCAGCGCCGGGCAAGGTCAAGGTTGCCGCCCTCCCCTCCATCGCCCAGCTCTGGCTGCCGCCGCGGCTGCGGCAGCTGCGCAAGTCAGCGCCTGAAATCTCGGTTTCTGTGGTGGCGATGGAAGCCCCGCCGAACCTGGCGCGCGAACCTTTTGATCTGACCCTGTTCTACAGCTCAGCCCCGTTGGGCGATGACGAAATCGAAGTCTGCAATGACCGGATCTTTCCGGTCTGTGCGCCGGAGATTGCCGCCCGGCTCACGTCGCTTTCGGACTTGAACCATGAGACTCTTCTGCATGACGGCGCCTGGGCCAACGACTGGGATATGTGGCTGAATGCCCAGCCCGGCGGCGGCTCAATCAGCCGGACCGGTGTTGTGCATTCCCTGTTCTCGGTCGCGCTCGAAGAAGCCCGCCACGGCGGCGGCGTTCTGATCGCCCACGAGGCGCTGGTGCAGCCGCTGCTTGCCAGCGGCGAACTGGCGCGCCCGTTCCCTGCAACCCTTGAACTGGAGGCTAGGATCGTCGCCCGGTTCACACCGGCGTTCGCCCGCTCGCCAGCGTATGAACCGCTGCGCCAGGTCCTGTTCGAAGGCTCCGGCGGCTCCTGAATGCTTATTTCTGCGATTCCGGCCTGTTCTCGCTCAGGAACCAGTGAAAATACTGCTCAATCGGAAAACGCCCAAGCTGCCGTGGCGCGGTCCGGACTGCCGCCTCCAGACGCCAGCGATCATCACCGCTGCCGCCACCAGCGCAGCGGCGAAGATGGCCAGCGCAGGCAATAGCCCCAGCATGTCCGCCAAGGCTCCGCTGGCGATGACCGGCAGCGAGAACCCGCAATAGGCGTAGACGAAAAGGCCCGCCGTGGCGCGGGCGCGGTCCTCCGGCGCGCGCGCCGGCACCTCTGCCAGGGACGCCAGGTAGGTGAACCCGTAGCTTGCCGCGCTCGTGGTGCAGGTTCCGGCCAGCACAAGGATAAGCGCCTGAAGCCACACCCCCGCCAGCAGCACCAGGAACCCAAGCGGCACCAGGAGAAATCCGGCGCCAAGCGCCTGGCTGTTGGTCATGCGCCGGGCAATGGGCTGGCACAGGAAACCCGCGAAAATCGCCAGGAAGATCACCAGCCCGGTCCAGCCTCCCAGCCCATGCGCCGCCAGTTGCAGCGGCACCACTGCAATGGTCATGCCGGTCGCGGACCACGCCAGCGCCATTGCGGCCCCATAGACCCAGGTGCCGGACGGAAACACCGGCAAGCGCAGCACAGTGACCGTTTGCCTCCGGTCCGCCAGCGGCAGCGCGAAAATCAGCGCGGCCAGGACCGGCGCGGCGGCCAGCAGGACGGCATAGCTGACCGGGACAAGCACCGCCCCTTGAACCGCCAGGCTGACACCGGTGGCAAGCGCGCCGCCGCCAAAGCCCAGTGACGTGGCCGAGGTTACTATCAGAGCTGCAGTCCGGGCCCGGTCTGTGCCAAGGATCTCTGTCATCCAGGCGGTCCCGGCGGTCGTCGCCAGAGCTGTCCCTGCGCCCAGCAGGAACCGTGCGGCAATCAGGCTGCTCCAGCCCGGGGCCACGACCAGCAGCGCGGTGGCTGTAAATCCGAAAAGCAGCGCCAGCGCCACGGGAACACGGCGCCCGATCCGGTCCGACAGCCCGCCAAGCAGCAGCAAGGCCGGCATCAGCCCTGCAACGTATGCCGCAAACGCAACCGTCACCGCCGTCGCTCCGAACGCTCTGCCGGCCGCGTAGACCTCGTACAGCGGGGCCTGAAGATTGACGGCAAAGGTCACCGTGAACAGGCACAGGGCCAGTAAGGGCGCGGAGAGGACACGGGGCATGGAACAAACCTCAAGGTTGACTTGAGACCGGGATGCCACGAGGCTCAACCCATGACAATTTTTCTATTGTACTAATGACAGCGATCCGATGAGCAAATCCAGGTACACGCAGCTTGCCGACCTGCTTTCCAAAGCTATCCGGGAAGGCAAACTGGCGCCCGGCTCCAGGCTGCCGACGCACCGGGCCTTTGCCGAGGCATCCGGTGTCGCCCTGGCCACCGCGACGCGCGTCTACAAGGAGCTTGAGCACAGGGGGCTGGTCACCGGCGAGGCGGGACGCGGGACCTTTGTGCGGGACCCCGGCCTGCCAATGACGCTTGGCGTTCACCAGACCGCGGCCGAAGGCGTCACAGACCTCGTGTTCAACATGCCGGGGGAGGCTGCCGACGCCGCCATGCTGCGCACCGGGCTGCGGCGTCTGGCAGCGGCGGGTGATCTGGAAGCGATGCTGCGCTACCAGCCCCACGGCGGACGGATGCATGAGCGGCGCATCATTGCCGGACATTTCTCCCCGCTTCACGGCCCAATCAGCCCGGAACAGCTGCTGGTCACGTCAGGCAGCCAGCACGGCCTGGCCGCCGTCTGCCTGGGTTTGTTCGGGCACGGCGATGCCATTGCCGCCGATGCCCTCACCTACCCCGGTTTCAAATCCGCCGCAGCCCTTCGCAGCCTTGAGCTGGTGCCGGTCAGCGCGCCGCAGGGTGTCATGGACCCGGAGGACCTGGACAGGCAATGCGGCCTGCGCAGGATCCGCGCAGTCTATCTGATGCCGACGGTCCAAAGCCCGCTTGGGGCGGTCATGGATGAGCCAACCCGCCACCGCCTGCTCGCCGTTGCCCAGCGCCATGATCTCCTCATTATCGAAGATGCCGCCTATGCGTTTCTGGAGCCTGACCCGCCGCCAAGCTTTCTGGCGCTTGCACCGGACAGGACCGTGTACATCGGCGGGTTTTCCAAGAACCTCGCGACGGGGCTGCGGCTGGGGTATGTGATCGCGCCGCCTGCGCATACCGCACCGCTGCTGGAGGTGATACGCGCCACGACCTGGAACGCCCCGGCGCTGATTTCCGCACTGGTGACCGGCTGGATCGAAGATGGCACGCTGAAGCAGTCCGAAGAAAACCGCAGGCGCGACGGGGAAGAGCGCCAAGCCATTTGCCGGCGCGTCTTTGCAGACCTGCCCATTGTTTCGCACCGCAACGCGGGCTTTGCCTGGCTGCCGCTTGAAAAAGGCGTGCGCGCCCAGCCCATCGTGACACGGCTGAAGGAGCAGCAAATCTCCGTCTCCGGAGCCGAACCGTTTGCAACCGCCGCAGCGGCTCCCCAGGCCTTGCGGCTGGCCTTCGGCGGCGTGTCCAAGTCTGACCTGGAAGCCATACTGCAAACGGTGCGGGAGGCGGTGCGCACCCAAGCCCCGGCTGGCTGACGGCCGCCGCCTGCCATCTTGGCCAAGGTGACTTACGTTAAGCACGCGCCGGTCCTGCGGGCCTCTCCAATCCGAAAACCTTGCTTTGAATGGCCCGCAATGGCAGCATAAAGAACGGAACGCGCGTGGACAGCGAAACCGGATTCGCACGTCACAGGGACGGCCGCGCCTCTGCCTTGTTTCAGGTTAACGATAGCGGGCGCAGCCCCGGCGGCGCCGGGAGTGCATGGTTATGACCCCGTTTTCACGTGTCTACTACTTCGGCGACAGTCTGACCGACGAAGGCAATGCAGTGGACCTTCTGGCCTCGGTGATCGAGCCGGTCATCCTGGCCGGTCTGATCCTTGATTTTGGCGGTTTCCCGTCGCCGGAGGAGCTGGACGCCCTGCGCGCCCAGGCCAAGATCGAGGCCAGGCAAACTGTGATCGGCAGCTATGACGAAATCGGCCCCGAAGGCGCCGTGACCAATGCGCTGACCCATGCCAGCTATGCCGCCGCTCTGGGCGGGTTTGAGGCTGTGAATTACGCCTTCGCAACGGCCACGGCATTGGGTGACGGTTTCCTTGCAGACATGATAGACCTCGAAGCCCAGATATCGGATTTCGCGGAAGATACCTCCGGCGGCGTGCCGGCGGATTCGGCGGCGTTCCTCTTGATCGGGGGAAATGATTTCATCAGCCTGCTGGGCACGGTCCAGGATCAGCAGATCACCACCCCGGCCGAATTCCTGGCCTTGGCGACGCCGGTGATGGAAGGCCTGATCGCACAGATAACCGCCGCGGCAAACACCCTCAGCGCCACGGGAGTCGGGACAGTGTTCCTGGCTACCCAGCCGCGGGCAGGTTTTTACCCGGAATTCGACACGCTCTCCCCTCTGTACACCGGCTTTGCCGATCTCCTCATCGACACCTACAATGGCATGATTGCCGCCAGTATTTCCGATCTGCGCGATGCCGGGACCGACGCCCGGGCGGTTGACCTCTTTGCGGTCTCGGAGGCCCTTACCGAGGACCCGGCAGGCTTCGGGATTCTTGCGGAGCGGACGGATTTCCTGATCGACGGCAGCGCCTTTGACAGCGATCAGGTTCTGGCGTGGGACGGGATCCACCCGGCTGAGACCGCGCATCAGCTCTGGGGCGCCTACAGCGAATTTGTCATGGGCGGCGGCAGGACCGCGCTGCTGGACGGCGGCGCAACAGACAAGGGGTGGGGAGCCAAGGCCAACGCAATCTTTGCGCTCGGCGGTGATGACACCATCAAGGCCGGCGGCGGCAGCGATGCCGTGATCGGCGGCACCGGAAACGATGTCATCCAGGGCAACAGGGGCAGCGACGTTCTTCTTGGCGGCAGCGGCGACGACACCGTGAAAGGCAACCGCGACGACGACATCATCAGCGGCGGAGACGGCAATGACGAGCTGCGCGGCGGTGCAGGCGACGACGTGATCGCGGACGGAAGGGGAAACGATTTGGCCTTTGGCGGCAGGGGCGACGACACCTTCGTTTTCACCGAAACCGCACTGGCCGGCGGCGGCCCTTCGGCCGGCACTTTCCGGGGCGGATCGGGGTCGGACACGCTCTACCTTGTGCTGGAGGAAGCAAACTATGCAGCCTTCGCGTCCGGTGATACGGACGGTGTTCTGGCCAGCCTCGGCATCGCCGTTTTCGGTGTCGAGTTCATCCGCGCCATTGACGGCCGCGGCAGCATGGCTGCGGAGCTTGGCGGTTTTGACTGGTTCGCGGCGGCCGATAGCTGGGGAGCGGTCTCAGCCCCGCTGCCGGATGACGCGCTGCTGGTTTGACTGCGCATCCGGGGCGGGTTGTCAAGCGGGCGGCGCGGCGTTCGGGCTGTTCCGCTTGCCCGAAACAACGGCCAGGCGGTCAAACGTTCAATCGCTGCCCGGATTGCTGTTCAGCGCCGAGATCAGACGCGACAGTTCTTTGTCTTCGGCGAACTGCGCCTCAAGAATGTCGGCAAACTGGTTTTGCCCGCCGCTGCGCTTGAGCTACACCACCAGTTCCTGCGCCGCCTGAAACGCGACGGCCGATCCGTGATCCCGGCGAAGGATTTCCAGAGCCAGGTCAAAGCCCGACGAGAAGCCGGCCGAGGTAAAGACCGGAGTCTCAATGCGGTGGAGCTCACCCTGCTTTGCCACTGGCCGAACGGAGGCGCGAGCGGAAATGCTGGACACACTAAAAAACGAAAGAGGCTGCCTCAAATGGCAGAGCATTTTTCATCGGGCAGGTGATGTCGGGCGACACATAGTTTTTCCTTTTTGGAGAACTTTGCAGATTGATTTTAAAGGGAAATATTTTCAGGCGACGCAGCAGAGTTACCTTTTGCGACTCATAGCTTTTCCATTGAGCAAGGCGCTGGTTCGGTTTCCATTGGCTTCCAGAGTTGCGGTTTAAGTTTCGCTGGGCCCGCAAATCTCATCCAAGCTGCTCAGAACGTCTGCCAGTTCTTGCCTGACAAGCTTGATGCGCTCCGAGGAAAGAGCCTCTTTCCGTCCTGCAAGTTCCAGAACCACGGCGAGGACAGTATCTGAATGCCTCATCAGTTCGATCAGGTGTTCGCCTGCCGGCCCGTATGAACCCGATATCCAGTTCTTTGCAGTACGTTCGCTCACATCTGTCCATCTGATCATGGTTTTGGCAGCCCGGCCCGCACCACCCAATTCTTGAGACAATGCAGTGCTGATTGCCTCCCGGTACTCTGCCGAAGAAACTGCCCCTTGGCCCGTCCGATGAAACGTGTTGCCCGTTTTATGAAACATGTTTCCGGTCCTCTGCCGCTACAACTGGGGAAGGAATCGCGGATCATTTGCGCAGATTTGCGAACTTGAGAAACGGAGGGCCAGAGCATTGAGTTGGCCAAACGACGACCGCAACAGGGACAGACGGCTCAAAACTGCTGCACAATATGTTCGCATGTCGACTGAGCATCAGCGCTACTCGACCGAAAACCAGTCGGATGCAATCGCACGTTACGCTGATGAGCGCGGCTATCAAATCGTGAGAACCTATTCGGATGCGGGCAAAAGCGGTTTGCGCATCGAAGGCCGTACAGGCCTGACCCGTCTGATCGAAGACATCGAAGCTGGCCAGGCGAATTTCAGGACTGTGCTTGTGTATGACGTCAGCCGCTGGGGCCGTTTCCAGGACGCTGATGAGAGTGCTTACTACGAATATATCTGCAAGCGGGCAGGCATAGCGGTGGAATACTGCGCTGAGCAGTTCGAAAACGACGGCAGCCCTGTTTCAACCATCGTCAAAGGTGTCAAACGGGCGATGGCCGGCGAGTACAGCAGAGAACTTTCGCAAAAGGTCTTTGCCGGTCAGAGCCGTCTGATTGAACTCGGTTTCCGCCAGGGGGGCGCGCCTGGCTTCGGCCTGCGGCGCATGCTGATTGATGAAAGCGGCCGCCGGAAGGGGATTTTGGAGCGCGGTGAGCACAAGAGCATCCAAACAGACCGTGTGACTCTGGTGCCGGGGCCTGAAGAAGAAGTCGCCATCGTAAATCAGATATTCCGGAGCTTCGTGGATCACAGCCGGTCCGAAAGCGAAATCGCAGCAGATCTGAACGCGCGCGGTATCAGAACTGATCTGGGCCGCTGACCTGCCCCCCGCTGGTCCCTCGCTCATGAGGAGAGTCTGCGGGTTTGATTTTGGTAGTCGTCGGTTTCGGGCTTGGCAAGCGCGGCGGGCGCGGAACCCTCAAATAGCTCAAGCGCCTGCCGCGCTTGCTTTGGCGTTCTGTTCCCCAGCGAAGAGTGGGGCCTGACGTTGTTGTAATCGTAGCGCCACAGCGCCAGCTTGCGGCGGGCATCGTCCAGGGTATCGAACAGCTCTTCATTGAGAAGCTCGTCCCGCAGGCTGCCGTTGAACGACTCGATGAAGGCATTCTGCTGCGGTTTTCCGGGGTCGATGTAATGCCAATCCACGCCGTTCCTGTCGGCCCATTTCAGGATTGCCCGGCTGGTGAATTCCGTGCCGTTGTCGCTGACAATGCAAGCGGGTTTCCCGTAGATCCGGACGAGCGCGTCCAGCTCCCGGGCAACGCGCTCTCCTGAAATGCTGGTGTCCGCGGCCAGGCACAGGTTTTCCCGGCAGCAGTCATCATTCACGGCCAGGATGCGGAATTTCCGCGACGCGCCGAAGCTATCCGCCAGGAAGTCCAGGGACCAGCGCTGGTTGGGCTGCGTGGCTTCAGGCATCGGCGTTCGCGAGCCCCGGGCACGCTTGCGGCCCCGCCGCCTCCTTACCGCAAGGCCTTCTTCGCGGTAGAGCCGGTAGAGTTTCTTGTGGTTCATGATCATGCCTTTGCGCTCAAGCAGCACGCCGATCCGCCGGTAGCCGAACCGGCGGCGTTTGCCAGCGATCTCTTTCATCTCCTGGCGGATCTCGGGATGGTCGGGCGGGCGTTCGCGCCGGACCGTCTTGGGGTCGACACCGACAAGCCGGCAGGCCCTGCGCTGCGAGATGCCGTGATCCCGCATCGCAGTGAGCGCTGCCTCTCGCCGCTCTTTCGGTGTCGTCAGCTTTTTCCCAGCAGGTCTTTCAAAACCACGTTGTCGAGCATCGTGTCTGCCAGCAGCCGCTTCAGCTTGGCATTCTCATCTTCCAGCGCCTTCAGCCGCGCGGCCTCCGTAACCTCCATGCCGCCATATTTGGACTTCAGCTTGTAAAAGGTCGCCGGGCTCAGGCCGTGCCGTCGGCACACCTCTGCTGTCGGCATCCCGGCTTCCTGCTCTTTGATCATCCCAATGATTTGCGCCTCGGTGAAACGGCTCTTACGCATTCGTCTGCTCCTACATAGGTTGGGCAGACTCTACTTCATGGTGAGGGATTTTGCGGGGGGCAGGTCAGTGTGTGCAGCCTCTTCGCTGGCCCGCTGGATCTCAGGGAGATGCGCAAAGACACGTGCAACTACGTCGTAGGTTACATGCGCGTGGTGCGCATTCGGAAGCTGCAGCAAAGGAACATTGTGCTTCCGGCAAACCCCAACACAGAGGAGAAGCCATTCCAGTTTTTGAAACGGGCCTGTCGGCCCGTCCCTTTCCACTGCTTCCTGGGTACACCTTGGGCAGATCCGCGTCACGGCTCGCCGAAACGTGCCGGTGGTCGCTTGCGAATGCCCTACTTGATACCGGCTTTGCGCGAGCAAGGCTGCGCCAGTCAGCTTTAGTTCCTTTAACTCCGATCCGGAAAGGCTGGCGAGCCGCTCTAGCTGATCGCTGTGAGCTGAGCAAATATGCGGCCATTTCATACCAAGATCAGAGCAGAAGTCGCGTGGATTGGTCATGTTGCGGCGTGCCAGCCTCGCAACTAACGAGGCTGGCGTTTCCAGTTGCTGCAATGGAAGCGATAGAGCGAGCCTGGACATCCCGCTATTCCCCTTTCCTTTGCGATTGAGGAACACCCTGACCTCCCATCACCCGGCGGACATCGATAGAAAGATAGTCTGTAGCTAGGAAAGGATTGAAGGCAGGGATGCATCCCGCCTTCCGGCGAAATGCCTCAGCGTAATGCCCTAGGCCCAATTGTTGCACACTTGAGTAGAGCGCTTCCTCGATACCGCAAAGCAGCATATCGATCGTCAGCCCGAACTCGTTCCCGCTTGCATGGACGAGCCGCTTCAAAAACGCGTCGTCTGCTAGTTCTTCGTCAGCTATCAGGCCCGATTGGGCAACAAACCCCTCGAAGAGATCTCGCACATCAGCTCCGTGAGACGCCCAAGTCACTGCATCCAGATTGATCACATCTGTCCGCCGTTTCAGCTGGATATCGGAGTTGATCATTGCAGCCAGATCCGGCGTCCCTGACAAGATCAGACCAACGGGCCAGGCTTTGTTGTTCATAAGGATTTTTAGGGTGTTGACTACGTCATTGCGCGTACTGCTGCCCTTGTTTGTATAGAGATCCTGAGCCTCATCGAGATGGACGAACAGCGTCCTGCGCCTGTGCAGGAACTGCCGGACCTGGTCCCATATGATGCCTGCGGATTTGTCTCTCTCTAACGGGTAGCCAAGCGCCGAAAGCATCGTTGAGCCGACATACTTGAGCGTCGCCGGAGACGGCACTTGAAGCCGGATGACTTCGGCGGTGTCCTCTCCCGCATCTGGCAGGATCAGATCATGACGGCCTTCGAAAAGCCTATCTGTGGCAGTGGTTTTGCCACTGCCAGAAGCCCCCAGAATTGCAATGCACCGGGCTTCCATGCGGTTGCCAAGCGAGATCGCTGCTCTGCGTCTCCGCAGCTGCCGGTCAAATTGCTCCTGCAGGTCCTCAAAGGCCTCATGATGGATGAACCGGCAGCGCAGCAAGGCAATCAATTCGTCAACTTGGCTGACCGGACCTGAGCACAGCTCATTCATCGTCAAACCTCCAGCGTTTCTTGCGTGGCTGATTTTCAGATTCGTCTGTATCCGGTTCATCTTCAGAATGCGTTGAACCGTCCGTGTTTCCGGAAGAAGGGCGAATAACGTGACCCATCAGGCCCTCTCCAGCAGGCAAACTGAATGCCTCATCTTCTTCTGGCAGGATTGTCAGCCCCAGAAACAGATCCTCTTTAGCCTTCCGGAGACCGCCAGGTGTCAAACGTTTCAGGGCTACACCGAACCGCCTCTGCTCGGCCGCATTGATTTCCAGAATTGCGTTGAGCGCCTTGGAAACAGTTTGCTCGTGAATGGCCGCCTCCGTACGATGCCTCAACCTCAATTCGCGCGCCGTCGCCTCCCATTGATCATAGGAGATCCCGTCGAAACATTTCTGAAGTGCGTTGGCAACAAACCACTCCTGCCCGATCTGGACCATGATCCATCCAAGGTCATTGAGGTCAGCTTTGATATCAACATGGGTTTCATGGCTGTGCAGATGGAACTCGCGCAGGGCTGCACAGGCGTAGTCTATCCCAAAGAGCGCCACACCTTTGCCGGAGACACGGCGATTGTACCGGATACCGAATGCCCGGCGCCTGGTCGTCTCGGCCAAGTCCGGAACTACGCCCATTTTTTCAGACAGTCTTTTCCAGCAATTATTGGGCGTTTCCCCATTCAGCCCGCGATGCGGCGTGTTGTGGTAGACGTCAACAACATAGAGGGTCAGCATCTGCATCAACGCGTCGTCGGATATCGAAGCCATTTCCACCGAGGGATAGTCACCCCTTTCTTTCGGATCCGAAAAGGTGCGCCCCGCCAAATGGGGAACGAGAGTTGTTCCGAATGTTCCAAAGATCCGCTCAACCCGGCCCCGCAGGTGAGCAAGACCACCAGGTGGCGTTTCCGGCGTTCCGTAAGCCTCAAAGACTGCGGTCCTGAAGAGGTCATCTACGAACGCCGCCCCCAAATCGGTCGCAACTGTACTCAGCCCGCCACAGTGGTGCCATGTGGACTTGCATCCGGCCGCAACCGCGAGATCTGACTTCTCCCTTGTCACGTCAGACAATACTGCAAGAGCGTCCCTGCCGTTCGGTGTCTCAGCCAGCCGCATACCAACAATGCAGCGCGTGGCACAATCGATGGCCAGATAGAGCCAGCGGCGGCCCCGCTCCAGCAACGCCAACTCCTCGCCGCTGAGATGATCCAAAGCACCGCGCTCAGACAGTATCGTGATCAGATCCACACACCACTCGTCGATCTCTATCCGTTCCATAGGATAGCTGGCGGCGATGCCCTCCTCGTACAGTATAAATTTCCTGTTCGCCTGCTCAATGCCGTAGCGCTGAACACAGGTGTAATAAGGATCAAGCTTGGCAATCGCCCGTTCGACTTTCCGTCGGGATGGTACAGCCAGTTCCGGCTTACTCTCCTGCCTGCGCAGCTTGTTCACTTGCTTGAAGCGTTCGGCACACAGCTGCGCCACGTTCTTCTTGTTTAACCTCTGCAGGCTGAGATAGGCCCCAAGGCATTCCCCTAAAAGCCGGGTGGATTCCAGGCAGAATCTTGCGTTTCGGTTCCCCGACCGGTGGGTGCCTGGGATCAATCCCAATGGAGAGAACTCTGCCTGCTCAAACCTTGTCACCCAACTGCGAAGCGTTTTCGGGCAAGGCGGATCACGGTACTGGTTCTTCTTCCCTGCTCGCGGATTTGACCAGTTGCTTTGCGCCGCACGCGCCTGTTTGTTCACGTGCATTTCCATTCTCGGCAGCGCCGCAGCAATCGAGCTATCAACCCGTTTCACTTCCTGCTGCAGTTCCAATTTCAGGAAAACTTCAACATAGGCATGCCGCCATAGCACTTCGGACTGTACAGCTTCCGGCAGGCTGCCAACGATCTCCGCATTTGACTTTCTTCGGGCACTGACCCTCCCTGGGAGGTAGTATCCCGGATCAAAAATCACTTCCGGCCGCCTCAGCACTTCACGCATCTCTGCATAGGTGTAGGACACCGTTTTGCCGGAACCATCTGCAGACTCGAAAGAGCAGCCAAACCCGTCTAGCGCAACAAGCCGAAAACTGCAGCCATCCACCGAAAGGCGGTCGTTGGAAGAAACCCGCATGCGAGAAATCATTGTTCACCTCCTGCGCAAACGGTTGTGTCCAGGCTGATAAGCTGGGTCTTGTCGGCAGATAGCAGGCCTTCATAAATTGCAACGAAGATCGCCCTGAAACCCGCTCCACCTGCTCCAAGTTGACTAGAAAGCTCTTGGATGCTCACCGGGAAGGTTGTTTCCCGAACGATCTGTTGCAGCCGGGCGATAACAGCCGCGTTCCTAGACCTTGAGAACTCATGGAACCGTTCAGCGTTCAGGGCTTCCGCCTTCGTGAAATCCTGATCTGTAATCAGCAGGATATCGTCAGCATAGCCTTCCTGCATCGCATGTCGAATGCACTGCAATTCCCTGACAAAACCGTTCCTCCTGACGAGTTTTGAGGGTTTTACTGCAACGGCCAGTGTGAGGCCGGATTTGAGGGTTACAAGGAAGTCAGGAAAATGCTGTTTCCGTTTACCTTGGTCATTGACATAGGTGATGAACGGAGGTTGTTCCCAAATATCCACCACATTAGAGTTTGCCAGCAAGAGAAACAGAACGCGTTGTTCAAGCTTGCTTTCAAAATAGATGATGATTGGGTGCCGGCGTCCTGGCAAGTGCACTACGGTCCCGCCTAGTGAGCTTGCCTTGGAGCGGTTGGCTGCTCGGCGTGTGCGTCGGCTTGGACGAGGCGATGATTGCCATTTCTGATGCCAATAGTCGTCTTTCATACATGTTTCAGAGGTCATGCACGCCTTCTGGCGCGCACGAGGGCTCAGCCTTCTTTCAGAGGTCTCGATTGACAAAGCCAAGCCTCTCCGGTGCCGGGAATGGCAACGAAACAGTTGACTTTGAGCCTGCGCCGGGGGAAGAAGGTGTATCGGTTTCAGATCGATACTATTTCAAAGGCCTTGGCAGGTAGCAACTGCCGGGGCCTTACTCTTTTTCCGTATCGTGAAATTTCTACTTCATCCGTATTTCCCCCCCTGTTTCATACCGTTCTGGCCAAAGGTCTTCCGGGGCTTGCCCAAGTTTCTCGGCAATTGCTTTCTGGATGCGATGGGACCGCCGGTACCCTTGTGACACCGTGGAAACAGAACTGATTGAAAGCCCAAGTTCCCGACTCAACTGAGCAAGGGAACTGCCGGATATCCTCAGCTCGCACTTGATCCGCTCATGCTTCTTCAGATCCACAACTAAAGGAAGTGCCAAGCTAAGTATTCCGACCTAATCCAGTTGCTTCTTGAATATCAGGGCTCCCAACCCGAGTCCCAAATTTTCCTACTATTTCTCAATTATTTACACTTCACCCCCTCAAAAATCCAAAATCCTACGTTTGACGGCTCAGAAGTTTCTTGATGACATGAGACCGCGATGAGCGCCGACGCGGCGTTGGAGCCGACAGGTAAACCGGAGCGTTCTGTAGAAGTGTCAAAGAGAGTCTTTCAAGCAAACCTTGGCGGCAAGCAGCGCATCTATGTCTGCAACGGGTGCGGAGGATGGGTTCCATATTCCCGCAGCCAAATCGCTGCGGCATTTGAGGAATGTGCCAGTATCAAAGATCTTGCAGGTATCTTTGGCATCAGCCCGTTGCTGGCGAGAAGAATGCTGTCAATCGCTCGCGTCGATTATGTCCAGCGGCTGTACAAAAATTATCTGAAGGGCGTGACTTGTGCAGAAATCGCTAGAGAGAACGGAATGAAGCCAGAAACTCTGTCAAAAATGTTTAACGACAACGGGTTAGATGTGTGGCCCGGGCGGCGGAGGCCTCGTATTCCTACCAAGAAACTGTTTAATCTCTGGCAACAAACCAGAACGGTCAACAGATTTGCAAAGGCTCTGAAAGTCCACTGGGAAACTGCGGCGAAGTTGCAGCAACAAGTTCATCACCTAAAAACTTTCCAGCTTTTTTCCCACAGCGGATCAATACCCGGTGGAGCCAAACCTCCATAGCACAAACTGCTAGGCAGGCTAGCTCATGGTCAGCATAGCAAAGCCTGGTCGAATGCCGCAGTGCAGCTTTCATACTGCCACCGTTCGTGTATCGTGCAGCCTTTCTGAAGGCCGAAGAACCGTATTACGGAACGTTGCTGCTCTCTGTTTGCAGAAGCGTCAAGTGCGGGTCTATTGCCGTTCGGGGTCTTGGTTCTCTACGAAGTCGGTGTTTCCGCTTCCTGATGGCGTCCGGGAGCTGACCAGCCAGAATGTCATTCGCGAAGTGAGCAGCACGCACCTTCAGCAGCTTACGACTGGCTTGATCTGCCTCCGTCCCGAAGGACGTTGAACCCGCCCTTTCTCTGGTGGGCGGGGTCTCCGTTGGATGTCAGATTATGAGCTCCCTTTCCGGTTCAAAGACTGTGCCATCGCGCCAGATGGACATCATGACGACGGCGAGTTTTCGGGATGCCGCGACAGCAGCTTTCTTGAAGCCTTTTCGATCTTGCAGCCTCTTGGCCCAGGCGCGCAGCTGTGATGGCTTTCTGACCTGGGTGATTAAAGTGGTGGCTGCGGAGTAGAGCAGTCTGCGCAGGTCACGATCTCCGCATTTTGATATCCGGCCGGACCAGTCCATGTCTCCGGATTGGTGCCGCCGCGGAGTGAGGCCGAGAAAGGCGCCGACATCCCTCGATCTCCGGAAACGCCCCGCATTGTCGAGGGTAGCGATAAAGGACAGAGCCACGACAGGTCCAACGCCCGGGACGGTCATGAGGCGGCGGGCAAGGCCGCTTTGGCGCGCGATGATTCTGAGATCTTCATCCATCGCTTCCGCGGCTGCGCACAGGGCCCTGTGGATCGGGATGAACATGCCGGCCATCACGCCGAGCGCCGGGTCGGTCTGGCCTGCCTCTGCGAGCTGGTCGCGGAAGCCCTGCCGCAGGTTTGCCCGGCCTACTGGCCCCATGCAGTTCCCGAAAATCTTCAGCACACCGCGAACATGCGCCTCCAGGTCCTTGCGCATCCTGATCAGGCGCTCCCGTGCGCCAATAAGAACGCGAACCCGCTCCGACGCTTCACTTCTGATGTGAACCCGGCTGAACCAGCCGGTGCGGGCCAGATGCGCCAGCCCTTCGGCATCACCGGTATCGGACTTGTTGATCCGCCCCGACAGCGCCTTGTGTGCCAGGCGCGCATCAATGCAGATGATCGGAAGGCCGCGTTTCTCCAGTTCACGGGTGAGCCAGATGGCCAGGATGCCGCTCTCATGCACGATCCGCTCGGGCTTGGCGGCATGTTCCGAAATAAACGATGCAATCTCGTCCGGATCCGAACTGGTTTCGCCCCGCGCAAGCACCTCGCCATCTCCATCGACAACGCAGATCGACACGGATTTGACGGACACGTCCAGACCAACATAATGCAACATGGTCGTTCTCCTTCACGGCTGGTTTTACTGAGGCCGATCTTATCGGACCTCGTTCGCCCTAGGAGAGCGGCCGCCGCAAACACATCATGTCGTTCGCTGCAGGCGCAGCAAGAACGACCTGGGGCAGTCGCACTGCGCAGAAAGCGGACTCTTCAAAGTGTAGCATCCGACCCAGAGCGGCCTTTGTACACCACTTAAAATGCTGCGGAGCGCAAGTGACCTTTGACGGCGAAGTACTTGAAATTGCAGTTTGACCTTCCCATCGACAGCCGACTCGCATACTCAAGTATGGGTTGAAGCGTGTGGATGTACTCAATGTATATTAGGGAATTACGACTTAAGAATTTTCGTTGCTTTGGGGACGAGGAAGAGGTCATTAGTCTCAACCCAGAGATGACGGCTTTCATTGGAGATAACGGCAGTGGGAAAACGACCGTCTTAAAGGCCCTTCAAAGGCTGTTCGGAAGCACATCCGCTGAACGAAGCCTCAGGCGTGATGACGTACACTTTGGCGCTGGCGAAGTTCCTGGTCTTGGCGCTCAAAGCGATGATACACAGGCCAATCCCGTTGTCTCCAGTAGGGAGATTTACATAGAGGCCATACTGGACTTTCCCGAGCTAACTAATGTCGCCGGGGGGGGCACCGGCACCGGGCTTGATGTCTCGGTCGAGACATTCCACGCAATGTCATGCGCCGGGCCAGGGCTGCCCCTACAAGCTAGAATTAGGCTTGAGGCCAATTGGGAATTTGGAATCGATGAAGACGACATTGATCAAAAAATTTATTGGGTCACAACAACTGAAGATGTTCCATTTGGCGACGACGACATAGCCAAAATCCCTATGCCCGCAGCGCAACGCAGACGGATCCAGTTGAAGTACTTACCCGCGACGCGAAATAATTCTGCCGTAGTGAAGAACGCAATGAAAGAGCTCCTTGTTTGGCTCGAAAGGTTTGGAGATCTAACCTCTGGGAAAGAGCAACTTGAAATCCAGCGGACCGAGCTGCAAAAGGTTTTTGACGATCTTCCTGCCGTGAACGGCGTTGTGAGCGAGTTGACGAAAAACTGGGGAAAGCTGTTCAAGGGTGATCTATATTCGGAAGCCAAACTTAGCATACTCGCGCAAGAAATTCACAAGGCTCTTCGCGTTTTGACATTGAAGTTGAGCCCATCTGAATCTGGCGCAGAATATGCGATCGAGGATCTGAGTGAGGGCCAGGCATCACTTCTATACATTTCAATTGTCGCAAGTATCATTCAGCTTAATGAGCGCCATATTGGAAAGTCAGTTGAAGGGTATCGTGATGTCCCAGAGCTAAAACCTTGGCTCACGATCATTGCGCTTGAAGAGCCCGAAAATCATCTTTCGCCGTTTTATCTGTCCAGAATGATAGCACTGATTTCCTCTTTGTGCGCGAATGACAGCGCAATGGGGATATTGACGTCACATTCCGCGGGGGCAATCCGGAGAATTGATCCGGAAAAAATTCGATATATGCGTCATGATGAGAAAAAGCGAGTATCATATGCAAGAAATATTACCCTCCCCGCTAAGACGGATGAGAGATACAAATATATCTATGAAGCTGTTCGCTCAAACCCCGAGCTATACTTTGCAAAGTTGGTTGTTCTGGGCGAAGGACGCTCCGAAGAAATAGTGCTTCCAAGAATGGCAAAAGCATTTGATTCACAGTTGGATTTGGACCCTGCGTTTGTTGCCTTCGTTCCTTTAGGTGGTCGCCACGTTAATCATTTCTGGAAGCTCCTAAATGATCTGAATATCCCTTACGTGACGTTATTGGACTACGATTATGGGCGCTACAATGCCGGCGTATTGCGCCTCAAATATGTGACTGATCAACTGTCTCAAGTTGGCACAGTATATCCGAATGCGATGCCACCAGATACAACCGATTGGAGAACCATGCCGCAAACCGAGATTACAGCCCGCTACGAATGGTTAAAAAGGCAGGGCGTTCATTTCTCTCTGCCTCTCGATCTCGACATGATGATGTTAAAGGCATACCCGCAACAATACCAATCAATTTCAAGCGTTACAAAAACCTCTGAGCTGAACGCGCAAGACTATGAAAAAAGCGTTTTTGGCAAGGCGGGAGGTGGCCTATCAGATTATACCAATACGCCCCCGCCAACAGCAACTCAGCTGGCGATCTACGACGATCTCTTTATTAAAGGCAGCAAGCCGGTTTCTCATATTGAAGCTATGTCTTTATTGTCAGACATCGAGCTAAAAGCGGCCTGCCCAGTGGAACTTCAAAACCTTTTCATGGATTGTGCGGTTCGCCTCGGTGTTTCCCTTGATACTCAGGCTGGCGAATGAAGGTACTTCTGTCGGAAGAATGGTGCCCAAGCGATGGCATCCAACTTGATCAAGACAGCTTAGGTGTCGTTCGCAGTCACGTATCTCAAGCTGTTCAAGCAGGACCAGGGGCAGGAAAAACGGAACTTCTTGCGCAACGGGCAGCATTTCTACTGCAGACAAACACCTGTCCCGCCCCGAAGAAAATCTTGGCCATAAGTTTTAAGCGTGACGCTGCAAAGAACTTGAAGGATCGTGTCGCAAAGCGGGTGGGACCAGAGCTTTCAGGACGTTTCGATTCTTATACCTATGACGCATTTGCAAAAGGAATTTTGGACCGCTTTCGTGAGGGGCTGCCTGACTGGATTCAGCCTAGTCGCAACTATGAAATTACATTTCCGGACTGGCGAGTCTGGAAGGAGTTTGGTGATAGACCCAACTTGAAGGAACCTTTCAGTAGAGAGACCTTTCATCAAGACACTGTAAAAAATGGTCACGCTTACTTGGGCAAAACGCCGTCATATTTCCCAATGAGTAGACCGGAGCCAGCATCAGCCGTTGAAGCTATGACACTTGGCTGGTGGACAAATCAGCTCTCAAGAACTCCGCAAACTCTTACCTTTGATATGGTTAAGACGCTTGCACACACAATAATCCACCACAACTCGCCAATAAAGAGCGCGTTTCTTAACAGTTACTCCCACGTCTTCTTGGACGAGTTCCAAGACACTACCTTGTCCCAGTATGCATTAATGAAAGAAATATTTAGTGCATCCAAGTCAATTTTAACTGCCGTTGGGGACAATAAGCAGCTGATTATGACGTTTGCAGGAGCGACAACTGAAAGGTTCCGCCAATTCTCTAGAGACTTTAACGCTCAAGATGTGGCTCTGGCATCTAACTTTAGATCCAATCAAAGGATTGTGGACATCGTAAACTCAATGGCCAGCGCAATTGAGCCAAACTCAATCTCTGTCAAATGTTCGAAAGCGACCGATCCAATACCCACAGTTTCTGATGGCGTAATCCAGTTTCCAAGCGACGATGACGAGCGTAAAGGTCTTGCTGAATTCATTTCCCATGAGATCGAGAATAACAGCTTAAGCGCCAGTGATTTTATTGTTTTGGTGAGGCAGAAGGCTGATGAGCACGAGAATGATGGCCTTAGAGCTGCTTTTGAACAAAAAGGCTTAGCTCTTAGGAATGAAGCACGAACCATTGGCGAGAGTGGAATTTCGTTACAAGACTTGTCTTCAGAACCTCTAGCCCAAGCAGTTATTCTATTTATTCAAGTGGCAACCGGTGATCGTCGAAATCGAGCCTATCCCGACCTTATTCAATTGATGTCAACTTCGCATGGTTCAGTGAATGAACGAAGCGCGGAGCAGTTTGGACTTGAGCAAACATTGCGAAAAGCGACAAAGGCTTTTAACGACTTAGCCACGTCATCCGACGGTTCATTCTCGTGGGATAACTTAGTGAAGTTGATAACGGCGCAACTCGGAGAAGACAAGCTGCGAAGGTTGGCCCAAGAATACAAGAACCCTTCACGGGTTAAAAAAATCAAAAACGGCATCGCAGCATTTCTTGCTGAGTGTTCAAATGGAGCCAAGACTTGGCAGGAAATTGTCGATAGATATCAAGGCGTCGACCAAGTTCGTCTAATGACAGTTCATAAAAGTAAAGGGCTGGAGGCGCACACGATCGTATTCTTCTCGTTAAAAGATAGTTCATTTTACTATAAAGCGGATATGAATGAGGAGGCCCTGACCTTTTTTGTTGCCGTCTCTCGGGCAGAGCAAAGAGTGTTCTTTACTAGAGGTCATGGAACGATCTCAAAGGTTAAGCCGCTCTATGATCTACTCACACGAGCAGGCGTTCCACACATCAAAGCATTTCCGTAAAGGGAGTAGTTTTTTAGCGCGCTGTGAGATCTATGCGCTAGCAGTGAAAGACTGCTCTCCGCCGGGAAGGGAGGAACGCTCATGTCCGTTTTGGACTGTGATCAACGTGCTGCGCCAGCGAAGGACTGCACCCAGGGTAATGACGGCAGAGGGCTCCGACCGATCTGCTGCGGCAGCAAAGTGAACGGTCTTAACAGCGGCGGTTGCGGGCTCATCGGTAGCTTTCTCTGTCCCCTTAATGAACGGCTCGATTGGTGGCAGGTGAACCTGCCGCCCTTTTTGTAAGGCCAGCGGGATATGGACAAGCCAAACGCCACTGGCCGTCAGGGTGAGGACGCTCCCCTCCCCCTCGGGCAACCCTGTAAGCCAGAGCCGTGGCCGCATGTGATGTTCCACCTCATCGAACTCTTCCACAGGAGCCGGAATTTCCGAACATTGGCCTAGGCCATAGGGTCGCGCTGGCTGTGGCTTCACATTGAAATAAACTTTTTTTAAAACAAATACTTAACCCCAACCATCAGCGATAAGGGAATTTTTATTCCACCACTTCTTGAATATTCCACCACTTCCATCCATATAGAAAACGGGCCGAGGCTAGCAACCTCGACCCACCAAAAGGAGTCAGAGATAGAGAGATGACAAAATGATCAAGGAAGTGAAAGGCACCAAATCGCTGCTCCGGTTAGGCCGCCCTGAAAAAGGCGGCGAACCGGTGATTGGCGAGATGCAGCACGAGATCCTTACCACAATCAGAAATACGCCCGAAAAGGCGTATAGCGCAGGCATCGCACAATCGCTGCGGTCTGCGTCCGGCCAGGACATCCCATCGGATGGGCAAGTGTTCATGGCACTTAAGCGGATGGAGACCCGTGGTCTCATCGAAGCCGCTGAGCCGGTAAAAGGAAGCGGTCGAGGCCGCCCCCGTAAATTTTACCATCTGACCAATTCAGGAACGCGCACCCTGCAATTGGTTCAATTCAACGTGCGCTCAACCACAGTACAAGGAACTACTAATGTCTACGAAGAAACACCGCCAATTCCACCTGGCGCGCCCGCCTAAACATGTGATGGCCCTTATCGCTACTGCGACATGGCCAAGCTCAGAACGGCAAGACCTGCAGGAAAATTTCTATCGACGTTACCTCAGGGTTCAACAAGAAGAACGGACAAGGGCCAGGCAGCAAGGAACCTGTCTTGATCAGGCCCAGATCCGGGGCGAGAAACGAGCAAAAGAAATCGCCAGGCAAGAAACAGTAAACTATGCCCTCGCGACAGGGCGGCGCGGGTTCTCTTGGGCAGGATGGCTCTTCCGGATCATGACTGCCGGTTCATAACATTCAAATTGCAGCATGTAGATTTTGAGCTGCACCTAAATTGATAACCGAGTTTCAAAGGGCGTCCCTCCGTAAGGGGCGCCTTTTAACGTTCGACACCCGAAGGGTGCTGCATGGCGCATGTAAAAGCTGAATGTCGGCAGTGCGCAGATTTCGTCATGCTGCACCGGCTAAGGCCGTCACGATGGCAAATGACCGATGAGGGCTCGGAGCCGCCGAATGCCGGTGCCGCAATCACCTTGGCGTGCGCGCTTCGGAACCGGCCATCGGTAAAGTGGGGCAAACTCTTGAGCTTCCTCGTTCTTGGCTGATGCGCTGTCGTTCGTAGCCCTGGTACAGACCTCCGCGCCGCGCGCGGCGAAATCGGACTTCGAGCCCGAAGCGCCGAATGCTGCGCTCCGCGCCAACGACCGCAATGCGCAGAGAGAGGACTTTGCAATGTTTGCCATCTGAGCAATGTCTGGCATTTCTTTCTCAGTCCGCGAATGTCTCCTTTAAACCGCGTTGCACGAAGTTGCTCCTTAGTTGGACTCTATTTTTTTGCTTCCTGCTTCGAAAGACCGAAGAGGCGGCGCAAAATAGTGAAAAGGTTAATCGTTGGCCCCGGCATCGTCTTCAATTCAGCCAATATTGCCAGCGTGGTGGTGCCCTCGCCTAGCATCTCAATTGCACGCGTTCGGCGCTCATCCGTCATGCTTTCAGGCCGCCCTGGTATTCGCCCTTCGGCCTTCGCCCGCTCCAAACCACGCATAGTGCGCTCTTGGATTAGGTTGCGTTCAAGCTCTGCGAAGCTGGCCAGCTGAGTGACTAAGAGTTTTCCGGTTGGCGTTGAAAGGTCCAGAGGCTCAGTCACACTAACCAATGTGACGCCGTTATTTTCGAAGAGCTGAATGGTGCTAAGGATGCCCATTGTTGTTCTTCCGAGCCGGTCCAATTTCCACACACAGAAGTCACCCTTGAGAGCCAGTGCCATCCGCATAGCTTCCTGCAACCCCGGCCTCTTCATCGCGCCGCCGCTCATTTTGTCGGTGTAGATCAGGTCACGAGGAACCCCGAAATGCTCTAGCGCTTCAATCTGATTTTCTAAGTTCTGCTCAGAAGTCGAAACACGGGCATAACCCACGAGTTTCCGGGAATCGGTCATGCTTTTACTACATCCTAAATCAATCCTCCTGAGTATTGATGGAACGCTTGTTGGGCGCAACTGGCTTGAACATTATTGGAACCCAAGCTGTCTGTCGTCAGAGTTTTCCGGAGAACTTGGGCCGTTTTGTAACGGAGGCTCTGGTTCGGTTTCTGTTTGAGTTTAGGCGGCAGCGGCTTGGTGCTGCAACCTGCGTTTTCTGATTGTCTGTTTCTTGATCTCCTCTCGCATTTTCAGGATCTTTGCGCCTCGACCGTGATAGACGTCGGCGGGCGTCAAGTTGTCCAAGCTCTCGTGATAACGACGGTTGTTATAGAGATCGACAAACGCGTTGATCTGGCGTTCCAGATCGCCGGGCAGGAAGTAGTTTTCCAAGAGAACCCGGTTCTTCATCGTCTGGTGCCAGCGTTCGATCTTGCCCTGGGTTTGCGGATGGTGCGGCGCACCGCGAACGTGATCCATGCGTTTTTCATCGAGATAGTCGGCCAGATCGGCGGCGACGTAGGACGAACCGTTATCGCTGAGCAGCCTCGGCGTGTGCACGACGGTCGCGCTGTTGCAGCCCGAAGCGTCCAGTGCCAACTCCAGCGTGTCGGTGACATCCGAAGCCTTCATCGTGGTGCAGAGCTTCCAGGCAATGATGTAGCGGCTGTAATCGTCGAGGATGGTGCTGAGATAGAACCATCCCCAGCCGATGACCTTGAGGTAGGTGAAGTCGGTCTGCCAGAGTTCGTTCGGACGCACCGTCTTGTCCCTGAACTCATCCGCCGCGCAGATCACCACATGGGCTGGGGCCGTGATCAGATCCTCGGCGCTGAGCATGCGATAAACCGAGGATTCCGAGACGAAGTAACGCTTCTCATCGGTGTATTTGACCGCCAGTTCCCGGGGCGTCAGATCCTCGTGCTCCAGCGCAAAGTCGATAACATCCTTGCGGACCTGGTCCGGAATGCGGTTCCAGACCGACCTTGGCCGGGGAGAGCGATCGGTAAGCGCATCGATACCACCATCGCTCCACCGGGCATACCAGTCGTAATAAGTGCTGCTAGGAATACCCAGCATCTTCAGTGTTTGCCGGGTCGGCAGATGCGAAGCCTCGACCGTGCGGATGATCTCAAGCTTCTCAGAGGCTGGGTATCTCATTCTTCGAACTCCCCATCCCCGATCATGCTTTTTTGAGAAGCCGGTTCTCAAGCGTCAGCTCAGCAACCACCTCCTTCAGCGCGGCAGATTCCGACCACAGCTCCTTGACTTTCGTTGTTCATCTTCGCTCCTTAATGGCTTCGATGAACCAGAAATCCTCCGTTGCTCAAACCCTTAAATTTGTCCGGCGGGCGCTGACGTCAGACAGTAAAGAAATTCGCAATCTGCCTTCGTCCCGGTGAAAGCCGCGCTTTGACAATGAGTTAACGCTCAGCTCACGCAAGCCGCGCATGATTCCCCCTGATTGCGTCCGATTCGCCTCGGGCAACTGACGGGAGGATTGGGAATGGAACGCGCACACCGGCTGCTCTTTCGGTTCCATGGTGGCTTTGTCGTCACCAACGACGGCAAACCCGATATGAAGCTGCCGCATGGCACGCTGGAGGTCGTCGACATGCGCGAGTCCGCCTCCAGCGTTCAATCCAGCACGTTTCTGCGCTGGCGCAGCGCCGAGGTGGCCGAGCAAGCACCGCCTGACGACCCCGGGGATATGCCCAACTGGCACGCCGAGCACGCCAAGGTCTGGGACCTATTGCAGAAGGCCGGCAACGGGCAGATTGACGGGCTGAGCTTTGACATCAGCAAACCCCAGCAGGCCGACCCGCGGGCCGTGCGTTTCGACGGCATCACGGCGATGGACCGCATCGACGCCGAAACGATGACCGCCACCCGCCCTGGCGCGGACATGTGTATCCCCTGTGTTGCGAAAGATGTGGGTGGTGTCGTGTCCTGGTTCGGGATCAGGGAGGACGACCAGGACTTTGACTACACTTACGAACTGGCCATCCCGATGCCCGCCGGGATTGGCCGCAAGGGCGGTACCCGCCACGAGGTCTTGCACCTTCGGGCCGACCACCCGACCTCGGTCAAGGTGGGCTGGCTGCAACACCCGAAATTCTTGAAAGTCCTGAACGATGGTATTGACGGCGCCGAAAAAGAATTCACCGACAACGGACCCAGGTTCGGGGATTTTTCCATTGGTCACGATTACCTCACCCCGGACATCGTTCTGGATAAGGACGTGCGGGTGGGGGCAAGCCATGTTGTCGAGGCGTTGGGCCTGACCGACCAAAAGTTGAATGACAAGGTGCCCAGGTCCAACAAGGATGCGCACCTGATTTCCCTGTCCCCGGCACTGGAGGGAACCGGGGTCAGGATCACAACGTTGTCCTGGATCACCAGATCTGGATTTGGTGCTCTGGTGTGGAAATTTCCCAAGCAGCTTGGCGTCAAATTCCGCGCCGTGAAGGGCGCGCGTGCCATGACCGAAATCGACATCACCGCCACCGAGGCGCAGGTTACCGATCCTGACAACACAACGCCTTTCAGATGTGCCAGTCGGCTGACGCTGGAAAGCGATACGGGTTCGAAAAGTGGCTTCCTTATCAAGGCCGCGAATGCCTGGATGGCGCGTGCACGCGATGCCCTGGCAGTCACCCGGGCCGAACCGCAGAGCTTCCTGCCCGTAATCAAACTTGATGATCCTGCCGACAAGGTGGTCCTGTTCGTGGCTGTTGGCCTGCGCGGGCGGATGGCGCCCGGCACGGGGGCCAGCTTCGAACTGGACCCCGAGCTTGGGGCCGTTCCCCCGGTGGCCGTGACCCTGGGGACGAATGAATTTGAAGCTGGAACAGAAACCTCCCTGCCTGTCGGGGTGTCTTTTCCCGGCATTCATCATGGAAGGCCAGAAAACAGTCACGACTACAACCTGGTCCTGTCCGGCGACCCGGAAATCCTGGACAAAAAATATCGCCCGCAAACCAGTGCCATTTCCTACCTGGTGGCGAACAGCGACAAGCTGTCCGGCGGTGGTAACGCCAATATGACCCAGTTACAGGGACGCATGGGCAGCCTCGATCTGCTGGGTGTTGCGGGGGTGGACAACAAGGGGATCGCGCTTCTGGATCAGAGCGACACCGGGAAACTGATCCTGCGCCCGGGCCTCAGCGGGGACAAGCGGGATGAGCTCTCGATCAGCCTGCCCATCGCGCTGGAAACCGTGCGTCCGGTGACCAGCGATGTGCCGCATGGCGATCGCAACCCGCTGCGCGAAGACTGGCTGATCCCCGTGACCTCGGCGCAAGAAGGGTCGGCAAACGAGGCGCAGCGATTGCAGCGTTTCGTTTTGAAGGTGACCGAACGTCTGAGCGCCGAACACGACCATCACCTGCTGGCGAACCTGTTCGAATCCTCTCCGGAAGGGACGCCGGACTTTGACGATGTGCTGGTCACCCGCGCGCCGTTCGCGATGATGCGCTTGCGCCGCCCGTCCCTGGATGCGCTGGCGTCCGAGGCCGCCAGCAATGTGGCGACCTATGACAGCGATCTGCGCGTCTGGCAGTTCCGCGCCGGCGGTGATCTTGTGCCGATCAGCCTGCCCGCCAGCGCCACCGGCGAAAGCATGGACAAGCCGGGGCGACGTCTGATCTCTGACCTTGGTGGCGATGGCGATCCGTTCATCCGCAGTCGCCTGAGCGGCCCTGCCACGGTCTGGATCGACACGACCGAATTGGGGCGCAATTTCCGCACGCCGGAACACAATGCGCGCGCGCTGTTTGCCGATTGGACCCGGGCCGGGCCCGGCGCCGAGCTTGCGGGGTTTGCGGCCGAGCTGGTCTATGGTCTGTCCACCGCCTGGCAACGGGCTGCGAACAGCACCGCGCTGAGCACGCAGGTGCGCCTTGCCGAAACCGGCACGCTGATGGGGCGGATGGTGTTGGTGCGCGACGATGTCGACGGTGCCGCGGCAGAGCTGATCAAGCAGTTCAAGCGCCTGACCCAGGCCATTGCCAAACGCCCCCAACACCTCGAGACCATCACCCAGATCGAGGGCCGGGTGACCGAGTTCACCCAGGCCAGTTTCCGCGAGGGGCTGAATTTCGTTGCCCGTGGCAGCGCAGTCATCAAACGGCCGACGCCGCCGACGGCAAAGCCAGAGCCTGCCCCGCCAAAGACCGGGCCGAAGATTGCCGATCACGGACTGGACGGCGGCGCCTTCTGGGGGATCGAGCAGCGTTCGTTCCTGGAACAGATCCTGCGGTCGCCAGTGTCCGATCTGGGCTATCTCGAAGGCCTTGCCTTCGGCCCCTTCGGTACGACCGGGGTACAAACCGCCCGTTTCGTGAACGGGTCGCTGGCGATCATAACCGAGACCGAGGCCGGTCGGCTGGCCAGTCTGCGGGTTGAAGTCAACGGCCGTATCGGTTCGTTTTACCACCGGGCCAAACACGTGGTCATCTATCGTCGCACCACGGCCGCCTCGGATCAGTTCGAAGGGCTTGGCGGGGACAGTCGCCGCCCGATCCTACGCAAGGTCGAGGAATTCATCGACCTGCAAGAGCCGTTGCGCGGCTATCCCGATCGCGCCAGTGTCGATCCCCGCTCTACCGGCCCGCTGCGCGAGCTGCGCTTTGGCACCACCCGGATCAATGTCGACAGCGCCTGGGCTGAAGATGTCGGCGAAAATGGCTGGCGCGTGCCGCTGTGGAACCGGTTTGCCTCGGATCAGCGCCCCGTGGTCTATCCGAAGCCCACCGTGACCGCTGCGATGCGGGGCGAAGACAGCGAACGCCTGACCCTGCAGGCGCTGACCGAACCGGGCAAGCTGTATTTCTATACCAACGGCGCCTATGCCAGGGCCGAACGGGACACCGACAAATGGCCGGCCGTGCACGGGGTTGATGGGCTTGATGTCGCCAATCTGGGCGCATGGGCCAAGCAACAGGACAAACAGGCCATTGACCAGGAAAAGGGCGATGGCAAATTCCCCAGCGGCCGCCGCGCCGCCGCATCGCGGTTCGTGCCGGGCGTGGGCGCGTTCACGCACTGTCTTTCGCGGTCCTCCGCCCTGACCAAGGTCAACGCGGCGCGTAGTGACAAACCGGTTTTCGCAGCGCTTGAAAGCTTTTCCTTCATGCGGGGGGGCGGTCGCAAGGAGGCCAAACTCCCCTCGGCCGAGCAGGTCTTGGCCAGCGAACCACTGCGCGACTTTCTTGGGCAGATTACCAGCCATGAACCTGACTTCACCAACGCGCCAGACCCGATCAAAAAGATCGAAGAGGCCCGTAAGAAATTCGAACAGCTTCTGGCGCTGGTCAAGGAAGGCAAGCTGGACGAGCGTCTTTCGGGTGATGTCCTTGCGGCCTTCGAACAATTCATCGAAGAGCACAGCCTTGCGACGCTGGATCAGCGCCTGACGCGGCGTGCGGTCGAAGAGCTTACGACCCTGCTGGAAAACGCCGGGTTCGAATCCCTTAAACACGCTTTCGAACAGCGCGATCCGCAGACCCTGAAAGACCTGTTCGATGGCGAGGCGCTGGAGGCCTATCTTGAGGTGCTCAAGCAGGAAGCGGACAATATCGGCGATCTGAATGCGACCGGGGCAAACGCCCTGGAAAAGGCGCTGTTTGGCGAAAACCTTCAGGCTATTCGGGATAAATACCAGCAAAATAAATACAAATTCGAAACCGTCAAAGACCTGCTCAATGCAGACGGCACGGTTTGCGACGAGATGGCCGACAAGGCTGTCGCGGCGATTGCGGGCAAGAAGCTGATGTATCGCCAGTTGCTCGGCTCGATGACGGCCGAGGCGCGCGCGCTGATTGCGAAGGCGATCGCGGCTGGGGATGCGGGCGACCTCAAGGACGATCTGTCCGAGCTTGAACGCACCGTGCTTGCCGGGGTGGAAGACAACACTAAACGCCTGGGCGCAGAGTTCGGCAAGGTCCGTGCCATGGTCACCGATGCCCGCGCGTTGGTGACGGATTGGGGAGGTGACCTTGAACGGGCCTATGCCAGTGGGATGGAGCGCGTGGCGACGTTCCGCGCCGCCTATGACAGCACCAAGCCCTGGTCCGATGCCCGGCGTGAACGGCTGCGTGAAAGCCTGGCGAAAGAGCTGGCGAACCTGCAGGCCGAAGCCTCGGCGATCCTGACCCAGACCCGTCAGCGGTTGGCGGCCGAAATCGGGACCCAGACCGCAGATGCCACGGCGGTGATCGACCGTGTCCTGCAAGACGCCCGGGCCGAGTTGGAGACCGGCAGCCCCGTCGCCCAGGTCGCCGGTGTGCTGCTGGGGACGTCCAGAGCAGAACGGGCGGCTTTGCATGCCGCCATCCCGAAGGACGAGCTCACCACGCTTCTGGAGCGGCTGCAATCGGCCATCGACATGGAAAGTGACGCGGATAAGAAGCAGGCGCTGACCGAGTTCAGGAAACGGGTCGAAGCCTTGCGCGCAGAAGCCAGCGCGCTTGCAAACATGGCCCAGGCCAAGGCTTCGCTGGTGGTCACCGCGCTGATCGAAGAGCTTGGTGGGCATGTCAAGGAGGCGGGAGAACTGAAGGCAAAGGTCGATGGTGACGATGCGCTCTCCGACCTCGACGATGGCCTGAAAGCAGCGCTCAAGGAGCTGTTCCGCGCGCTGGAAACAGCTTTCGACAAACTTACCGATGCTGTCAAATCCGTTCCTGGCCCGAAGTTCCTTGAGGCGCTGCTGGCCCATGCCGAAGCGTGGATCACCAGCCGCGCGGCCAAGGTCGCGGGCTATGTCCGCAAGGCGCAGCGGGCAACCGATGTCTGGCTGGAAAACGTTGAAACGCAGATCGATGCCGCCTCGGACAAGATGGCCGATGGGTTGCGGCGACGGATCGAGGCAGAGCTTGTCAACCGGCTGTTCGATGATCTGGGCCAGCTCCTTGATGCGCCGGCGGGTGACCTTGCGAAATTGCACAAAGACCTCGACGCCGAGATATCTGCGTTCGAAGACACCCTTTCGACCGCGCTGGATGACCTGGCCCAGGTCGGCGGCGAACTGGTGGGCGAAGCCCAGGCGCTGTGTTCGGTGCTGGTGGCGCAGAAAGATGTGCTGATCGATGCCATCGACGTCGGCGCCATGGCGCTGCGGGGTGTGATCCAGGCCCGGATCCAGGCCTATGCAAAACAGCTTGCGGCGCTGGGGGATGATATCGCAGCGGCCTATGGTGGCCTTGACGCGGTGCTGGATGACGCGATCAATCACATGCGTGATGCCGTCACCCGGGGGGTGGCCGCCCTTGTGCGTGACGCGGAACAGGCCGCCACGCAGCTGGCCGATATCGGTGAAGAGCTTGTCGACAGCATCGCGCGCCTGGTGTCTGCCAGCGGCAAGATCCCGGATATCGGCAGCTTGGGCCTGAGCATCGACCGCGTCCTGGCCGTGTTCAAGGACTCGCTGCCGGATATCGACGTGTCCACGGCGTTTTCGTCGCTTGGGCGGTTCGGCGACGGGCTGGGCGCGCTCAACTTCGACCTGCCCGTGACCGGCCTTGGTGACGGGTTCGACCTGCCCAATCTCGATGTGGAGGCCCTGCTGCCTAAACTGAACCTCGAGGATCTTCTGCCCAAGATCGGCGGATTCGATTTCAAGGATATGGTGCCGGATTTCGGAGGCGCAGGGGGGAGTTTCAGGGACCTGAAGAAATACGTCAAGATCACCCATGACGTGGACAAGCGCGCCAAGACCGCCTGGGTCAAGGCCGAGCTTGACCTGCCCTTCCCGAACCGCGCCAAGCTGTTCGGGCTGGGGCCGTTCAACTTCTTCCTGAACAAGCCCCAGCTGATTGCCTGGGTCAAGATCGAGGCTGATGCCAAGACCAAGGAGGTGACCACCACCGAACACGGCGAGGTGCGTTCGGACCTCGAGGCCGTGGTGGCCGGCCAGCAGATGGTGACGCTTCGGGATGTGATCATCCTGTATACCGCAGACGGCGGGCTGGATTTCAAGATCGACCCCAAAAAGATCAAGCTGCACCCGAATTACCAGTTCATCCAGGATGTGCTGGACGGGCTTGGGCTGAACTTCGGGGACAGCGGGCTGGCGTTCCTGAAAAAGGATGGCATCCCGGTCGGCATCGAACACAAGCTGTCGTTGCCGGTGCCGCCGGTCTCGGCGGGCACGTCCGGGGTGACGGATCTGACGATCCAGAACAATTTCCAGCTGAACGCCTATCCGGATTTCTTCATCGCCAACCGGTTCAACCTGTCGACCCGCGAGCGGCCGTTCGTCTTTGCGATCTTCATCATCGGCGGCACCGGCTTTGTCGAGCTGGATGTCAAATACCTGCCCACCGACGGCAAGACCAACATCCGGATAACGGCGGGTGTCGGTGGCTCGGCGTCCCTGGCCTTTGCCTTCGGCCCGATCTCGGGCGGCGTGTTCATCACGCTGACGGTGATCCTGAACTATCGCAAGTACCTGCCCAACGAGGGCGAGGAAGACGCCGGTCTGTCCGTGTCGCTGGAATTGGCGATCTATGGTGTTGTCAGCCTCTGGGGTATGGCGACGATCATGCTGCGCCTCGCGCTTGCCATGACCTATCACGAAAGTGGGCGCATTGACGCCAATGGGCGGCTCAGCGTCACCCTGCGCGTTTCCCGCTTTTTCAAGCTGAAATACTCGACCTCGGTCACCTATCGCCTGCGGGATGGGAAATCCGTGACCGTGCAGAACTCGAACGTGGGGGTCGAACTGGATGATGATCTGAAGGACCGCGCCAAGAAACTCAGGAAAGCGAGGGCACGCCTGTCATGACACGCTATCTGCTGAACGTTACCGCCGAACCCAAGGGCTTGCACGACAAGAACGGTTTTGCCCTGCACGTGGTGCCTGACACCCGGCAGGCAGCCGACGCCGCCACGGGCAAGAATATCCTCGAGGATTTCTTCGATCTCGCCGCGCCGACGCTCTATGCGGTGACCTTAGACAATGGGGCCAAGGTCTCGGACTCGACAGAACTGACCCGCGTGGAACTTGGCAAGCTTGATGCCGGTTCAGAGGTGCTGGAGTGGCTCGGAGACCGTGCGCCCGATGGGAACTCGAAGTCGTTCTGGGTGGGACATGCCGACGATCCCAAGGCCACCGAGGGCAATGAGGACTATGAGACGGTGATCAAGGACGATGACGCGGGCACGATCATCCCGGCCATGGACCTGCTGCGCGCCTCGCTGAACTGGGCGGCCCCCCTGCCCCAGAGTGCGGGCCTTGTGCATCTGGCGCTGCGTGAGAAACCCGTCACCGAGACCGACTATTTGCTGATCTTCCCCTGGTGGGGCGCTGCGAAACCCAAGAAAGTCACGATACACCAGCTTGACGGGGCCGAATTCACCACGCTGCCCGCCAAGGGCGAGGCCATATTGCTGAAAGCCCACCCGGAAACCGGGCAGGCCATCGAATTCATCACCACCCTCGTCAACCCCTTCACGGTGATTGACTCCAGCGACAAGCAGGATGGCTGGATAACTGCGGGCAAGCTGAACGCCGATCACATCCGCTGCCTGCGTCGTGTCCGGGCCGAGATGACCGGCACCCTCGATCCCTTCGCCCCCCTGGTCGATCTGCCGTTCATGGACCTCGACGAGGCCACGCAAGAGGCTTACGTCACGCTTCTCACAGAGCATGCCCAGAAGCTGCTGTTTGACCGGATCGACCTGGCCGTGCAGGGTGACGGACGGTTCCGCGACAGCCTGCGTGAAATCCTGAACAATGTGATCGCCGAGGCCGAGGTCACCGCCGAACTTGCGCCAGAAACCGACTGGTTGGACGAATTTCCCGCGATCGGCGAGGTGCTGGTTAAGGCCGGGGTTCAGGTCGAAGCCGCACAAGTGATTGAAACTGCGGAAAAATCCGGCCAGCCCGAAAAGATCAAAGAGGACACGAACGTCAGAGAGCCCAAAAAGTCGGACCGCAACCGCGATCTCACGCCCGAATACGAACAGGCGGTCGCCGACTTGAACAGGCTCGCCATCGCCCTGAATGATCCCGATCAGCTGCGCCGCATTGTCACCGAATACATGCGCCTGGTGACCAAGGGGTGGACCCGCACTGTCCAGGACCCAGACGATCATCCGCTTTACCTCAGCCGGGCCGATGCCGCGTTCCAGGCCTATTTCTCGGGGCCCGGCGCCAATCTTTCCGCCGAGTTGCACGAGGATGCCACCGATCTCCTGATGGATCACTTCCGGATCATCCTGGAAGACAAGTTCTCGAAGGACCCGACGGACCCGAGCGATGACACGCGGATGAAGGACGCTCTGGTTGCGCTCGACTGGATGAAACGGCGGGTGACTCGTTTCGAATTTGAAAGCAAGGGCATGGAGCCTTCGCCCCTGAAAGGAATGCTGCGCAAGCTCGAGTTTCCCGCAAACAGTGACCTGAAGGACACGTTGGAGGACCAGCTGAAGGCTGCCTACAAACGCGCTGGGGAGGCCATCCTGTCCAAGACGTTCGTCCCGGATCGTGAACCCCAGCCGCTGACCATCGTCGCCACGGACGAGCTGGACCCGGACAAGTTCGACGACATCACCGCCCAGACCACCGGATTTGGCCTGGTGATCGGGGCCAAACACCCCAGCCAGGATGACATGAAACTGGCATCGACCTGGGCCCATGCCAATGCCGCCGAGCTGTGGATCGGGAACAAAAAGGTGCCGATGGCGATCGAGCCCTCGACCCTTGTCAGGAATTACGGCCAGTTGGACCTGTCGATCGCCTATGATGGCCTGCCGCAGATCGGGCGCCTGGTCGCCAGGCCTGACAACAGCGCCTCGCCGAAGAAATTCCTTGATTTGGCAATGCCTTACCGGCTTGATCATGCCGAATACAACGGCGATGACAAAGGCCTTGTGCCGCTGGCCTATGGGTACGAATACCACGCCCTGCCCTATTACATCGCGAATTCCGGCGTATTGCCCGAAATGCTGCGGGCGGCGGGCTCTCTGGTCCTGCCCGCGATCGGCCAGGGTTTGCCTAAGGATCCCGCCCCCGATCTCTATTTGCGCACGACGCCGGTTGCGACCGTTTCGGTAACCAACCACGCGGACTCGCCCCATCCCGGCATTGGCTATATCCCGGCCGAAGTCACCCCGATCGGGCCCGAGTTGCTCAAGACCCACATGGGTGAGGCGCGAGAAGAGCCCTTGGGCGAGGCGCCGAGCTTGCTGTTGCTGGGCCACAAGGGCACCGCAAGCAATCCCGGCCTGTCCTGGAAACCGGAGTTTCAGCATGGGGCGAAACTGACCATCACCGCGCCCCGGGTCAGCTTTGATGATTTTGACCGTTGGGTCGCAAACCCGAAGTTGCGCACATACTTCCAAGGGACCGGGCTGAGCAGCACGACCATCGAACATATCGAAGACGCCCGCGACATTTTCGAGGACGTCCAGGACGCGCTGGCTGCCGAACTGGTCAACCGCCTGCCCGACCCGGCGGTGCGAAAGCTGCGGGTGCGGCTGGAGGTGTTCGACCACCTTACGAATGTCGCGAAACCCATGGATGTCGGATCGATTGATATCGAGGTAAAACCATACCAAGGGCTCACGTATCCCGATCAGAATGATCCCAAACCGAAATCGGGCGCCTATGCCCGGCTTGTCCGAGAGATCGACGAAAACGCGCAGTATGACGTGTCCGTGATGGTCGATCCGGATGCAGGCTCGCCGTCCCTCACGCAAGCCAATGGCACCATCACGGCAATCCTGCGCCCCGGCGATTTGAGCCGGCTGATCGTCTGCCCGCTGGTGCCCAAAGCGCATTACGAGCCGGATAACGACCTGCGCGCGATCGACGAGGGGTTTCTCGACATGAAGAACACCGTCGAGGAAGAGGTGAAAGACGACGACATGGTCTGCCTGAAGGGCACGACGTTGTTGCTGGAAGCCATGGATGTTCCGGCCATCCACGAGCTGGCCACACACCCCGCCGACCGTATCCTCGGCGCGTTGGAGGTCCGGACCCACAAGCACGACAGAAGCTATACGTTCGAACTGTGCCCGACCTGGGATGACCGCGACAACAATCAGCAGATCTATCGCGCCTTCAGCGAGCTGGACCTGATCACCCATCGCTGGCGGGCCAGCGGGCTGCCGATCCGCGATTGGATCGATCCGTCCGAGCACCGCGCCAAAGGATCGACAGCGGCGGACGGCCCGATTGTGCCGCTTGGCTATGACGGCGACGGCGAGGACCAGGTGGCCGCCTTTGAAGAAGCGGCTTTCTTCGACCGCCCCTTCTACGACGGTGAACGGCGCCGCATCAAACTGCCCGCCTTCCTGCCGAAATCGGCCAACAGCGCCGCGGGTGACCGGGCGAACGCGATCGTGCTGGACCGGGTGAACTGGTCCAGCCCCGCCGCGACCTATCTGCGCTATTCGCAGGTCTATCGCTCGCGTTACCTGGGGGCGATGGCCACGGGGAACGGCGAGATCCCGGCCATTGGCGTCTTTGGCAACATCACTGCGAAGTACAAGACGGACCGCGTACGCCGCCCGCTGAGCGACCGGTTTACAACACGGGTGGCGATCCTGGCCGATATCACGGCCAATGGCATCGTGCCCCCGCAGGTGCGCCACATCCTGCCGTCGCTGTCTGGCTCGCGGGATGAAGATGCCCCCCTGCCCTTCGTGCTGAGCCTGACGGAACGGCCCTTTGACCAGTTCGGGCTTGCCGACCGGATCCTGCCCGAGGTCGCCACGATCCAGACCTATGCCCTGGAGGATGACCGTGGATCAGGCTCGAAGACGCTGAACTTTTCCACCTACCGCAAAGAGGTCGGCCCCGACCCGAGGATCAAGTTGACCGCAATCCCGGATGATCCCTCGCGGCGGGTCACGCTGCAGCCCGAGGGGCCGGTCGGGCATCACTTCGACCCGCCCAATGCCGATGCGCCAGGTTTCGTGAACAGCAGCTATCTGCTGCAATTCGATGGGCTTGATCCCGCCTGGGCGCACGAACAGATGTTCGCGGCGATCGAAATGCGCCGTATGGTCGATCCCGCCTGGGCCTTCGCGCCGCCCTTGGACACGGACGCCCCCGCGCCCGCTGCTTGGACGCTCGACATCACGGATCTGTCTGACGACCTGGCCATCGTGCACGGACCCGAGGACGCGGCCATGGTCCGTGTCCTGGCCGATGTGGATGGGCTGAGCATCGAGGTCGACAAACAGGCCGCCTATGGCGATGCATCGACCCAGAAACCGGGCGTGGCCACGCTGTGCCACCTGACCGCAGAGCGGGCAAGGCTGCGGTTGGTGCACCGCAGGCTTGGCAAGCAGGGGTTCGAGCTTGTGGTCCTGCGCCAGGCGCGCGACGCATCGCATACGGCCCCGCAGATCGTGGCCACGGCGCGTTACAAGGCAGACGGTGCGCCGCGCGTTCTGCGGGCCGCCGAAAACGGCACCGATCCGGTCGCGCCGCCGCTGAAGACACCGACGCCGATCCTGCTCAGCGACGCCCCTGCCCCACGCTGGGCGAAATCGGGCTATGACATGGGCCATGTCTGCCTGGGCGCCAGTATCGTGCCGACCAGGCGCGTGGCGGCCTCGGTCAAGAGCAAGGAACTGCGCTTCCAGACCCTGGACGGGAACGACCGGCGGCTGACCAGCCGTGACGCGCTGAACAACGACCCGCTTGGCGCGCACACCTATCTTGCGGCGCTGACGCTGCACCGGTCGGAAAACACCGGACGAAATGTCCTGCTGCCCCGTGAAACCGTTCTGCTTGATCCGATCGGGCGGGCAAGGCTGAGTGAGCACAGGGATCACGTCGCCCTGATTGGGTTCTCCGCACCTGCCGAGAAGGTGCGCATTCCCGCGACAGGGGCCTTGGCGGCCGCGCAAGCCACCTTCGACCTGGATGCACTGCATACCAAGCTGCAGGGTGGCGCACCGGGTCAGGCGGTGACCGGCGGCCTGCTGCTGCGCTGCCGGATCACCCAGTTGGATATCGCTCAAGGCGGCAAGCTCGTGCTCAGCCTGTGGCCCGTCGACGCGGGAGACGCGGCGACCGTCACGCTGCGGGGGGCCGACCTTGATGACCTCCAATACATTGATCTGCTTGTCAAATCTGATGGCGCCCTTGGTGCGGTCTGGCTCTATACCACTGCTGCCAATGGTGTTTCAAAGAAGGTGACCAGCGGGATTGGGACAGGCAAGGTGCAGCGCGGAAAGGGCAAGATCACCTTGCAAACAGAAGGGCCGCAAGAGTTGGAGATGGATGTCTCCATTCTGCCGGCGGTGGCAATGAACCAGTCGGGCCAGTTGCGGCGGACGGCCTGGAACTGGGACTGGGTCTTCCCGCCCGTTCACGTGGACGGGGGCGCAGACACCGGCCCGGCCCGGATGGAGGCCGCCTTGCGCCCCGTGTCCATGGATGGTCAACGCGAGGCTGTTCTGGCCCCGCTGGGAATGAGCCCCGCTTTCCCGCTCAAATCCGGATGACCCCAGGGAGTGACCGCGATGGATGACCCGACCCCGAATACCGTGCACCGCGCCGCGCCGATCACGATCACACCGCCGGTGGGCATGGTCCTGGCGGCGGCGACGCCCCCGGCCGGGCTGCGGCCTGCGGCGTCGATGATCGGTGATGACAGGGTCAATTGCGCGAAGGTTTCCGGCCGCAGCGGCACTCTGTTGCTGCGCAACACGTCAACCAACCCCAGCCATCCAAAGGAGGATTCTTCATGGCACAAGGATACATCTACGTCAAAAATCGCGACACGCAGGACCTGTATGTCACCATCGTCGACCGCAACACGGCGAACAACACCGAGCTGTGGACGAACGAGCGCCTGAACGAAAGCAAGACCCGGCAGCTGATGTGCGAAATCGATGGGGACAACGAAGCCAAGCTCGACTGGGTGGCCGTTCACACCGATGACCCGACGACCAAATCGTCAGGGTCCGAGAAGGTGGACGAAGGCGGGACGCTCGAGGTCTATGCGGCCTGAAGCTGCCCGGCCCGATCTGGGCGGCCAGGGGCACGGGGGGGGCCGATTGGCACCTCGTCCGCCCCGCCGCCGCGCCGGGCGAACCGGCGTTCTCTGGCGCCCTTGCCCGCTGTTCATCGGCCGGACTGCCGATCATCGCCCTGGCGGTGGGGCCCATCGGGCACGACACACCGGCCTTGCCCAATTTTTTGCCATTCCCGTAAAAGTTGCAAAAAACGGCCTTCCATCGTAAAATAAGGGTTCATACTGAGAGAATTTGGCATTTCGGCAAATGCCGAGGGTCACATTTTTTTGAAAGAATGACGTGTTGCAAGGAGGGTTGGCAATGGGCGCCTTGACGATCCATATTTCAGGCCCTCTGCGGGTCGAGGACATGCGCGGCGTGGACCTCACACCCCGAGAGGCGCGTGTCCGGGCTCTGCTGGCGTTGTTGGCCGAACCCCCGCTGCGCAAACGTGCCCGGCGCTGGCTGGCGGCCCGTCTGTGGAGCGACCGCCCGTTTCGGAAATCCAGGATGAACCTGCGCCAGGCGCTGCTGGCTCTGCGCCGCGCGCTGGGGCCCCATGGCGCGGCTTTATGTGCCGATCGCACCGATATCTGGCTGGATCCGGCCAAGGTCACGGTCAACATGCGCGGGTCCATGACCCTGCTGGAAGGGATCGGCATCCGAAACGAGGCCTTCGAGGACTGGCTTCGTGCCCTTCGCGCCGCAGTTGATCGACAACCAGACCAGGATGCCACGCCCAGTGCGCTGAGCATCCAGGCGCAGGTCGGGTCGACCTCGTCTCCTGCAGGGCAGGTGACCGCGGGGGTGATCGCCGACCAGGTCAGCCAGAACCTGGAAGACATGATCGGATCGACCCGAACCACCGCACGGCCGGGTGGCAATGACATCGAGGTGACCACGCATATCTCTGAAACAAGCGACACGGCCCTGCTGCGGGCGCAGGTCTTGTATGGGCCTGACGGGGTGGTGCTTTTCTCGGGCCACCGGTTGCTGAAGAAACGGGGCGAGGTATCGATTTCGCCCGAGGAGATCGCGACGTTTTCCCATGTCGCCGCAAGCCGTGCGCTCGCCAAGCTGCCCCATGTGGCCGCTCTGGACCGTGACGAGGTCATTGCCCTGGGCTTTGCCGAGGTCGGGCGCCGCCGCCTGTTTTCCTATGAACCGGGCGCGGTTGACGAGGCGGGATCGCATTTCGCCCGCGCCTTTGATGTCGATCCCAGCGGCGTCTTCCTGGCCTGGCTCGCCTTCCAGCGCTCTGCGCAGGTGATCGAAGCCATGGCGGACCTTTCCCCGGGCCTGTTGGAGGAAACGGATGGGTTCCTGCGCCGTGCGACCGAACTGTCGCCGGAAAGCGCGCAGACCTGGGCCCTGACAGCTTTCGTGCGCCTGTTGCTGTTCGATGACGCGTCAGCCGCGCTTGCGGCGGCCGAGACGGGCCTGCGCCGCAACCCGGCCTGTCTTCTGTCCCACCAGGCGCTTGCGATGACGGCGGGGGCCATGGGCGACAAGAACGCGGCCTATCGTGCAACCAGTTTCTGCCGCCCGGCGCTTGCCGAAGATGACGCCCGGCATCTGTGGGACCTGTATCACGGGCTGGTGTGTATCGCGACCGACCGTTACGACGAGGCCTTCGTGGCGCTGCGCAGTGCCAGCCGCCGCTGCCCGCCATTCAAGGCCCCGCACATACAGCTGATCGCCCTCAGCCTGCACCTGGGGGATACCGACCGGGCGCGCCGCCACCTGACCGCCCTGCAGCGCCTCGAGCCCGAGTTCTCGCTCGACAGCTATGTGCGCGATGACGCCTATCCCGCCGCCACGCTGCGCAATGCGGGCCTGTTGGATCAGCGGTTCAACGTTTTGTGCTAGGCCCCTGCGGACAGCGTGACACCCCCTGCCCCGCCTGTCTGACGTCAGCGCCCGCTGGACAAATTTAAGGGTTTGAGCAACGGAGGATTTCTGGTTCATCGAAGCCATTAAGGAGCGAAGATGAACAACGAACTGAGGAAGATCAGGAAAGGCCCCAGTGGGGCGTTTCCCTGCCGAAGGGAACATCGAAGGACGCCGCTGACAAGTTGGTCAGGGGCATCAAGCGCAAGACGCGCAAACACTACTCGGCCGAAAGAAGATCAGGATCGTCCTGGCGGGTCTTCGTGGTGAGGAAAGCATCGCTGCATTGTATCGTCGTGAGGGGATTGCAGAGAGCCTGTATTATTCCTGGTCGAAGGAGTTCCTTGAAGCCGGGAAGAACCGGCTAGCGGGTGACACGGCGCGACAAGCGACATCCCCCGAAGTCAAGGAGCTGCGGTCGGAATCTGCCGCGCTGAAGGAGGTGGTTGCTGAGCTGACGCTTGAGAACCGGCTTCTCAAAAAAAGCATGATCGGGGATGGGGAGTTCGAAGAATGAGATACCCAGCCTCTGAGAAGCTTGAGATCATCCGCACGGTCGAGGCTTCGCATCTGCCGACCCGGCAAACACTGAAGATGCTGGGTATTCCTAGCAGCACTTATTACGACTGGTATGCCCGGTGGAGCGATGGTGGTATCGATGCGCTTACCGATCGCTCTCCCCGGCCAAGGTCGGTCTGGAACCGCATTCCGGACCAGGTCCGCAAGGATGTTATCGACTTTGCGCTGGAGCACGAGGATCTGACGCCCCGGGAACTGGCGGTCAAATACACCGATGAGAAGCGTTACTTCGTCTCGGAATCCTCGGTTTATCGCATGCTCAGCGCCGAGGATCTGATCACGGCCCCAGCCCATGTGGTGATCTGCGCGGCGGATGAGTTCAGGGACAAGACGGTGCGTCCGAACGAACTCTGGCAGACCGACTTCACCTACCTCAAGGTCATCGGCTGGGGATGGTTCTATCTCAGCACCATCCTCGACGATTACAGCCGCTACATCATTGCCTGGAAGCTCTGCACCACGATGAAGGCTTCGGATGTCACCGACACGCTGGAGTTGGCACTGGACGCTTCGGGCTGCAACAGCGCGACCGTCGTGCACAAGCCGAGGCTGCTCAGCGATAACGGTTCGTCCTACGTCGCCGCCGATCTGGCCGACTATCTCGATGAAAAGGGCATGGATCACGTTCGCGGTGCGCCGCACCATCCGCAAACCCAGGGCAAGATCGAACGCTGGCACCAGACGATGAAGAACCGGGTTCTCTTGGAAAACTACTTCCTGCCCGGCGATCTGGAACGCCAGATCAACGCGTTTGTCGATCTCTATAACAACCGTCGTTATCACGAGAGCTTGGACAACTTGACGCCCGCCGACGTCTATCACGGTCGAGGCGCAAAGATCCTGAAAATGCGAGAGGAGATCAAGAAACAGACAATCAGAAAACGCAGGTTGCAGCACCAAGCCGCTGCCGCCTAAACTCAAACAGAAACCGAACCAGAGCCTCCGTTACAAAACGGCCCAAGTTCTCCGGAAAACTCTGACGACAGACACAATCAAGGTGGCGAACACATTCGATCTGAAAGTATTCACTCCGCCGATGCAGATCGACCCCGCCTTAATCATCGGGATTTGGCACAAGCGGTCAGACAACACGCCTATTGCTTCCTGGATGCGCCAGCAGGTCTTCGATCTGATGAAAACATTGGACATGCACTAGACGGGACCGGCAGACCAAATTTGGCTAACCGCCAAGCGTCTAGGTTGTTGACAGCTTGGGTCGAGACGCCGAGGGCAGTGATGTGAACCGTGTCTTCATAGTTACCGATACCGGACTTCGCCGCATTGCTCCAAAAGTCCCCTTTGTCCCGCGTCTTTCGTGTCCAAGCGCCATGCAGCGAATGGGCGGTATGGATTAGCCGTTCGAAACCAGCAAGCAATGACCGCTTCCGCGACATGGGCGGCAACGCAGCAAGAAACCGCCGCATGTGCAAAGCGATGCTGCGTCAGCGAAGATGAAAAAACCAAGGTCGGTTTGTCCCGTGTGTGTGACTTCGTGATCCTCGCGGTGAATGGCAGCTGACGATCTCGTCGGCTGCTTTCCTCCTGCCCTTCCTGTCTTATTTAGAATGTGATCGCGGACGAGACCGCGATCGCTTGCACAGAAGTCAGCCGCGCATCCGCTCCGCTCTAGCGCGCCTGGCATTTTCCATTTGATTGGTCCGCCTGCCATCCGGCCGGCAATCTGAACACGGGTTCTGATGCCGCTGCGCGTCAGCCTACACGGAGAAATCCGGTTCCTCCCGCGCCTGGCGCGGGCCCCTCCCAATTTCACCGCTCCGGCCCCGTGTGTCAGATCACCGTCCGGCCGCAGTCCGGGCTGCGCCCACCCTGCTTTGCCCTCCGGAAGACACGAGGTCTTCCGAAGTGAAAATCAGGAAGGCTTCGCCACTGGCGGAACAGGAGGCGCGAGCGGGGATGTTGGAGACACGAAAAAGGAAAGGTTCTGTCGCAAATGGCAAAACTATGTGTCGCCCGACAGGTGAGGAAGTGGCGGACCGAGGAGGATTCGAACCCCCGACCCCTTGATTCGTAGTCAAGTACTCTATCCAGCTGAGCTATCGGTCCACTGCGGCGGGGTTTAATCCTAGCACCGGGGAGTCGCAACCCCCAAAACAAAAATAGTTTCATCCGCCTGTCATATTTCCGCCCGCCCCTGGCAGCACATCAGATCGTGCCGTCGCCCTTGGGCAGGCAGATCTCAAAGACTGTGCCATCGGGGCCGGTTTCCTTGAGCACCACAGTGCCGCCGTGGCCGCGGGTCAGCTCGCCGGCGATGGCCAGCCCCAGCCCGGTGCCGCCCTTGCGGGTGCCGCCCTGGAACGGGGTGAACAGGTTGTCCTGCGCCTTCTTCGGCAGGCCGGGGCCGGTATCCGCGACCGTGATGTACCAGGCACCTTCGGTCTCGCGGGCGGCCACCGATATCGTGCCCGCCTGCCCGGTTGCGGCGATCGCCTGCCGGGCGTTGCGCACCAGGTTCATGATAATGCGGAACAACTGCTCCGGATCCGCGCGCAGCATCATCGGGGCGGGCACGGTGTTGATGATCTCGACCTTGGCGCTGTCGGCCGCCAACAGCTCGCTTTCGGCGATGTCCCCCACGATTTCATGCAGGCAAACGACCGCAAAGGTGGGCGACGGCTCTTCTGCCCGGCCAAAGGCCAGTGTGCCCTCGCACAGCGACACTGCGCGGGTGATCGAATTCACCAGCTTCGGCGCCAGGCGGCGCACCAGCGGGTCCTCGCTGCGCTCGATCCGGTCGGTGAACAGCTGCGCGGAGGTCAGGATATTGCGCAGATCATGGCTCACCTTGGCCACCGCGCCGCCCAGCTGCGCCAGCCGCTCCCGCTGCTTCAGCGCGTGGGTCAGCTCGGTCTGCAGCTGCATCAGCGCCTCCTCCGCCTCGCGCAGCTCCACCACGCCGGAGCTGGGATGGATGATGCCGCGCACATCTTCAGGCGCTGCCGCATAGCGCTGCATATAGCCCACCACGCTCTTGATCGGCTTCACCAGCACGATCCGCACCGCAACAAACAGCAACAGCGCGGTGAAAATGGAGATCACCGCCGACAGAATCAGGATCCGCACCCCGTAATCCAGCATCGCCTGGCGCAAGGGCGCGGTTTCCATGGTGACCTCGATCAGCAGGCCCGCGTCGCGCACCGGCGCGCCGATCACCCGGATAATCTCATTCTCCGGCCGGGCCAGCCGCAGCACCGCGTCCTTGATCAGCGTCAGCGCGCCCGCCATGCGCAGGTCATAAGTGCCGGTGATCTGCTGCGGGATCGGCGAAGCCAGCATCAGCTGGCGGATCTCATCGCGGCGCAGCACCACGTTGTAGACGCCCGCGTTCTCCAGCAGCTCCGCTTCCAGCTCGGTCTCCAGCATGTCGTCTGCCAAGAGCGCAAGCGAGGCGATCTGCGCCCGCTCCAGCCTGTCCGACAGGTAATCCAGGCGGAACCGGGCAATCGACGGGACAAAGATCAGCACCTCGGCCAGCATCACGAAGACCGTGGTCAGGACCAGAAATCTGCCCGAAAGCGTGTTGAGCATCCCGCCGCCCTTACCTCATGGAATCCAGCGCTGAACCAGGCGCACCGCGCGTTTCACCAAATTGCTTTCAAAAAGCCGCGGTGAAAAATACGCACCAGCCGCCCGTTTATTGATCTCGCCAAAGGAGGGATAAGGCGCGACCATTGCTGCAATTTGGCTCATTTTCAGGCGGTTGGCCAGTGCCAGGGACCAGAGGCTGATCAGCTCTCCGGCCTGATGACCGGCGATGGTGGCACCAACCGGACGCCCGCCGAAGACCATCACCTTGATAAAGCCCTTGGTCTTGCGTTCGGCGATGGCGCGGTCGTTGTGCTCATAGTCGAAACGCACCACCTCCAGCTTCACACCATAGCGGTCGCGCGCCTGGGTTTCGGTCAGCCCGATCTGTGCCAGTTCCGGGTCGGTATAGGTGGCCCACGGGATATGGCTGGTCTTCACTTTCGACGGCAGCCCGAACAGCGCCGAGCGGATGATGACGCTGGCGTGGTAGCCCGCCACATGGGTGAACTGCATTCCGCCAGCCACGTCGCCGATGGCATAGACCTTCTTGTTGGTGGTCAGCAGGCTCTCGTCCACCTTGATGCCGTTGCCCCGGGTCTCGATCCCGGCGGCCTCCAGGTTCAGCCGCTCGGTGTTGGCCTTGCGCCCCACCGCCATCAGCAGATGTGTGCCCTTGAAGCGGCTGCCGTCCCTGGTCTCGACCTCGATCGCACCCGCCTGGCCGCCGATGCGGGAGACCATGGCGCCTTCGGCAATCTCCACCCCCTCGGCGCGCAAGCTGTCCAGCACCAGCGCGGCAGCTTCCGGGTCATCCTTGCCCAGCGCCTTGGACCCTTCGATCACCGTGACCTTGCAGCCCAGCCGCACATGCGCCTGCGCCATTTCCATGCCGATCGGCCCGCCGCCGATGATCAGCAGATGCTCCGGCTTTTCGCGCAGATCGAACAGCGTCTCGTTGGTCTCATAAGGCACCTTGTCCAGCCCGGGAATGGGCGGCACCAGAGGCGAGGACCCGGTGGCGATCACGATCCGCCGCGCCGTGATGCGATACGGCCCGGCCTCCACCTCCGAGGGAGAGACGAAATGGCCGAACTCGCGGATCACCCGCACACCCAGGCCCTCGAACCGCTCCTGGCTGTCCACCGGCGCGATGGTTCCGATGACCTGATGCACATGATCCTTGGCAGCGGCATAGTCCGGCTGCGGGCGCTGATCCGCCACGCCGAAATCCGCGGTATGCGCCTGGCCATAGGCGGCCTTGGCGCTGGCCAGCAGCGCCTTGGAGGGGACACAGCCATAGTTCAGGCAGTCGCCGCCCATCTTGTGGCCTTCCAGCAGCACCACATCGGCGCCCATCTGGCTGGCGCCTGCCGCCACCGATAAGCCCCCCGAGCCAGCGCCGATCACCAGCAGATCGCATTCGATACGGGTCATGTTCAGCTATCCTTGTTTCTGCGGCCGCGGATATTGCCGCGGACGGCTTTGACCAGGATCGGCATCGCCGCCAGCACGCACAGCCCCAGGATCGGCCCGATCACATGCGGCTCCCACAGCAGGCTCAGGTCCGGGTCTTCGCCGCGGTCAAAGACGGAACCGACCCCGACCCCGATCCAGGTAAAGACGATGGCGCCGGGGATGATGCCCACCGCGGTGGTCCACAGGAAGTTGCCAAACTTCACACCCACCAGCGCGGGCAGCAGGTTGGCGACAAAAAACGGCACCGCCGGCACCAGCCGCAACAGCAGCAGAACCTCGATCTCGTTCTCCCGCAGGGCCTGTTTCAGCATCTGCACCCGGCCCTCAGCCGCTTCCATCTTGGCGGTCAGCCAGGTCCCCAGCCCCCAGCGCGCCGCCAGAAAGATGCCCGCCGCACCGATGGTCGCCGCGATCACGTTGAACGCGGTCCCGGTGGCCAGCCCGAACAGGAACCCCCCGGTGACCGAGGCCACCGCCGCACCGGGCAGCGAAAACACCACCATCAGAATGTAGATGCCAATAAACAGTGCTGCGAGCCCCAGGTAATTCTGATCCCGGAACGCCATCAGCGCCTCGCGGTTGTCGCGCAGCGTGTCGAAGGTCAGGTAATCCCTCAGCGTCACCGCCCCGATCAGGGCCACAGCCACCACCGCGATCAGCGGCAGATGGCGGGCCAGGCCGGGCTTGGAACCAGCTTGCGGGTCGGAATTCGGGGTCTCGGTCATATCGCTCATCGGTCCGTGTTTGCTGCAGGGTTTGTTGCTACGTGTTAAATGGCCCCGGTGCGAGGGTAAGCAGCCCCGCTTCACAGGTGCTTGAACACGCCCCCCCGATTCCGTGAGCTTTGTGGCAGAATCACCGGTCCCATGTTACAGCCGCGCTGTCCGGACCGGCCGTTCCGGGGCAGTTTTTGGCAGAAATGTTGCATATTGCCCGGAAAAGGCGGCCTGCGGGGTTTGACTTGGCCGTCATTCCCTCCTAAAGACCGGGCTTCGAGATAGACCCCGGGCGGGCGATTCCGCGCCGTACCCGTAGACATAATGTGGAGACCGGAGCGATGAAACGCACCTATCAGCCTTCGAACCTGGTTCGCAAACGCCGCCACGGCTTCCGTGCGCGCATGGCCACCAAAGCAGGCCGCAAGATCCTGAACGCACGCCGCGCCCGCGGCCGCAAAGAACTGAGCGCATAAGCTCAGTTCACGTTCTGACGGACATGACACCGCCGGAGGCCCCCAAGGACGGCAACGCTGCCCGCGGGGACACGCCTCCGGCGGTGTCCGTTTGCGCATCGGATGCGCCCAAGCTTGAGGTCATGGCCAAGCGCCGTGATTTCCTCGCCTGCGCCCGCCCCCCTGCCCGCAAGCAGGGCACCAAGGGCATGATGGTACAGGGCCGCAACCGCCAGGATGACGGCGGCATCCGCATGGGCTTTACCTGTTCCAAGAAAGTAGGCAACGCAGTCGCCCGCAACCGCGCCAAGCGCCGCCTGCGCGAGGCCGCGCGGATGATTCTGCCCGCGCATGGCCGCCCCGGCTGGGATTACGTGCTGATCGGCCGCGCGAATGAGACCGCCCAGCGCCCGTTCGAGGAGCTGAAGCAGGATCTGATCTACGCACTGAAGAAGATCCACGGCCAGTAACGCACGCAGGCCCCTCGCCTTGCTGAGCCATTCTTATCCGGCCGGCAGGCCGGACAGCGCCCGGCCCTCCCCACGGGAGGGCGCTTCCGCCCCCTCCCAGGCTCGGGCGCCGTCCTCATTGCCTAACAGCCGCCCTGCCCCTATCTATCCGCCATGACCCCGCTGGCCCATATCCTCGCACTCCCTGTGCGCGCCTACCGGCTGCTGTTCAGCCCCTGGGTCGGCTTCAACTGCCGGTACCAGCCCACCTGCTCCGCCTACGCCTTGGAATCGCTGGAAAAACACGGCGCCATCAAGGGCGCCTGGCTCACCATCCGCCGCATCGGCCGCTGCCACCCCTTTGGCGGCGACGGCTATGACCCGGTGCCGGACAGGAAAGACTGACCTCACTTTTTCCGGTTCAGCCCGCGCGCGATGGTGTCGATGATCATCCACATCAGGATGATGAACGGCAGGAAGGCCATCATCGGATCGCCCGCCGCCTTCCCTGCCTTGGCCGCCTTCAGCAGGGTGCCGACCCCCTTGGGCGGCTGGCTGATATAGCTCTCCAGCTCGCGCGAAGCCTTGACCAGAATGCCGTAATCCTTGTCCGGCTTCTTCTGCATCAGCTTCAGCGCACCGGCGAGCCGCCCCAGCACGTTGTTCAGCTCATTCACCACGCTGTCGAGCCAGGTCACGCCGTCCTGCACGTCCAAGGGCAGCTCGCCAAAGAACGGCGCGTTCTGAAGCTTGGTGACCTGCGACTGTTTCTTCATGAAGGCAGTGACCTTCTGCGCCACGGCCTTTCCCTTGGCGGGCGTCATCGCGCCCTTCTCGAACTGTTTGACCACACCGCGCAGCTCTTTCTCCAGGCCTTTTAGGCCGGTCTCCGCCTCGCCCACGGCCTTGCGGACGATCCGTGCCTCCTTGCTGTCTTCGCTCATCAAATGCCCTCACTGATTAAATCGCTTTACCGCTCCAGCTTAGCGCGCCTTGCCGCCGCCCCCTAGCGCTGCACACCTTTTTTCCTTGGCAAAAGCGCCCGCCTCGGCTAGGGCGCGCGCATGCTTGATGATGATCTGGACGAAATCCATCCGCTGTTTGCCGGCGCGCCTGCGACCACTGAGTTCAAGAAGCTCAGGAAGCGCATCGTGCGCTATGCGCGTGAAGCCATCGACCAATACGGCATGGTGGAGCGCCGCGAAGACGGCAGCACGCCGAAATGGCTGGTCTGCCTGTCGGGCGGCAAGGACAGCTATACCCTGCTGGCAGTGCTTTACGAGCTGAAATGGCGCGGCCTCTTGCCGGTGGATCTCTTGGCCTGCAACCTGGATCAGGGCCAGCCCGGCTTCCCGGCCACGGTACTTCCGGAATTCCTGGAAAAGATGGGTGTGCCGCACCGGATCGAATATCAGGACACCTACAGCATCGTGGTCGACAAGGTGCCGCAGGGGCGCACATATTGTGCGCTGTGTTCGCGCCTGCGCCGCGGCAACCTCTACCGCATTGCGCGTGAGGAAGGCTGCTCAGCAGTGGTGCTGGGCCACCACCGCGACGACATCCTGGAAACCTTCTTCATGAACCTGTTCCACGGCGGCCGCCTTGCGACAATGCCGCCCAAGCTGGTGAACGAGGAGGGCGACCTGTTCGTGTTCCGCCCGCTGGCCCATGTGGCAGAGGCTGATTGCGAGAAATTCGCCCGCTCCATGAACTACCCGATCATCCCCTGCGATCTCTGCGGCAGCCAGGACGGGCTGCAGCGCCAGCAGGTGAAACAGATTCTCGATCAATGGGAATCAAACTCGCCAGGACGGCGCCAAGTGATGTTCCGGGCGCTGATGAATGCGCGCCCCTCGCACCTTCTGGACCCGAAATTGTTCGATTTTGCCGGCCTGGAGCTGAAGAATTCCGGTGCTGACGAGGAAAAACCTGGAATTCCCAACCTGCGTTAACTCCCGGGTTAGAACAGCACCTTAGTCTCAGGCCGGAACGACTGGCTGCAGACGAAGGGTCTGAGAATGACAAATACGGGTTCAGGTCTCCTGGCACGGCTCCGGCAAACCCTTGCCCCCGCACTTTTCGGGCCGCCCGTGCTCGCTTTCCTGCCCGCGCTGACGCTGGCCACCTACTGGCTCGGCGGCGAGGCGGCGCTGCTGTCGGTCGCGCTGGGCCTGCCGGTGCTGATCGCAGCAACCGGCGGTTTCAGCAAGCTGGGCGGCCGCGGTCTCCCCCGCGACAGCATCACCGGCATGCTGCTGCGCGATGGATTCGAAGCCGAGACTGACCGGGTTTACGGAGAATGCGCCGAATCCGATTTGCGCTCAGCCGTCTTCATCGTGGAACTGGACGACTATAAAGAACTTGCCGACCGGCACGGCCAGGAAGCCGGCGACCGGATCATGCAGCACTGCGGCGCGCAGATCGCCTCGGCCCTGCGCCAGAACGACACCGTCGCCCGGATCGGCGACAGCCGGTTTGCCGTCTGCCTGGCGCCGACCCTGCAGCTGGACCTGGAACTGTGCATACAGCTGGCGGGCCGGATGCAATCCGCCACGGAAGAGCCGGTGCCGCTGGACGGCACCACGGTCTACATGACCTCGTCCATCGGCTTCTGCCAGCGCAACCGGGCCCCCGGCACGACCAGCACCGAATGGACCGGTGCCGCCATCGCCGCCCTGGCGGAGGCACAAAGCAACGGCCCCGGCGGCGTCCGCGCGTTTTCGGCGGATATGTCGGGCCGCGGCAAGTCCCGCGCCAGCCTGCGCGACGAAGCCGCGGCGGCGCTGGAATCCGGCCAGATCCAGGCATGGTTCCAGCCGCAGATCTGCACCGACACCGGCCGGGTTTCGGGGTTTGAGGCGCTGGCGCGCTGGTCGCACCCGGTACAGGGGCTGATCCCGCCGTCCACCTTCCTGCCCGCGCTGGAGGAGGCCGGGCTGATGGACCGGCTCAGCCAGGTGATGCTCTATAACGCTCTGGTGGCGGTCAAGGCCTGGGACGCGGCCGGTGTGGATGTGCCCTGCGTCGGCGTCAACTTCGCCACACAGGAGCTGCGCAACCCCGGGCTGGCCGGCCGCATCAAATGGGAGCTGGAGCGGTTTGAACTGCCCGCCGACCGCCTGTGCGTCGAGATCCTGGAAACCGTGATGACCGATCAGCCCGATGACGTGGTCACCCGCAACATCCTCGCCCTCAGCGAACTGGGCTGCCACATCGACCTCGATGACTTCGGCACCGGCCATGCCTCCATCGCCGCAGTGCGCCGGTTCAACATCTCCCGCATCAAGATCGACCGGTCCTTTGTGATGAAGGCGGATCAGGACCCGGAACAGCAGAAACTGATCTCGGCCATCCTCACGATGGCAGAACGGCTGGATCTGGAAACCCTGGCGGAGGGCGTGGAAACCGCGGGCGAGCACGCGCTGCTGGCGCAGCTGGGCTGCGGCCATGTGCAGGGCTTTGGTATCGGCCGCCCGATGCCGTTCGACCAGACCCTGGACTGGATCACCGCCCACGAGGCCAAATTGCAGGATACCCCCGTGATCGGCCGTCAGACCCCCTGACCCGCTGCATTCCCCGCAGTTTATGCCGCGCCGGGACGCTCTGCCGCCCCGGCGCGGCCTGATTCTGCTTGACCTTTGGGGTCCACCTCTGTTGAACCCCTCCTGTCCTTCCCAATTCGAGGTGGCAGTCCCCAATGGACGATCAGAACAAAAATCTAATTCTCGCAACCGTACTCAGCTTTCTGGTGATCCTCGGGTGGTACACGTTCTTCCCGCCCCCGGAGCCGGAGCAGGCGCCGGAAACCGCGATCAGCGAAACCGCCCCCGCAGGCGATACCGCACTGGCGCCCAGCGCCGCGGCTGAAGCCGTGGACGGCAGCGCCCCGGAACAGGCCGAAGCCCCCCAGGCCGCGCGCCTGGATATCGACACGCCGCGGGTGACCGGCAGCATCTCGCTGCAGGGCGGCCGGATCGACGATCTGTCGCTGAAGGACTACCGCGAGACGCTGGACGAGAATTCCCCGATCGTCAAACTGCTGAAGCCCGTCGGCGAGCAGCAGGCCTATTACGCGCTCTATGGCTGGGCCCCGGGCGCTGGCCTGTCGCTGGATGAGGTGCCGGGCGCGAACACCGTCTGGAGCGCCGAGGCAGATGCCACCCTGACCCCGGACAGCCCTGTCACCCTGACCTGGGACAACGGCAAGGGCCTGACCTTCAGCCGCACCATCTCGGTCGACGAAGATTACATGTTCTCGGTCACCCAGTCGGTTGCCAACGCCTCCGGCGGCACCGTCTCCCTGGCGCCCTACGGCACCCTGGCCCGTCACGGCCAGCCCGCCGACCTCAAGAACTTCTTCATCCTCCACGAGGGCCTGGTCGGCATGTCCGACGGCGAGCTGGCCGAGATCGACTATGACGACATGGCCGATTTCGAGCCCGACGCCCGAGACGGCTCCAAATCCGAAATCCGCCAGGTCGCAGAGAACGGCTGGATCGGCTTTACCGACCACTACTGGATGTCGACCCTGATCCCCGAGCCGGGCCAGCCCTTCCGCTCGATCGCCAAATTCGACGAGCGCCGCGACATCTACCAAACCGACATCGTGCTGCCGACCCTGACCGTGGCCGACGGCCAGTCGTCTGAGGTCACCACCCAGCTGTTTGCCGGCGCCAAGGAATGGGACGCCATCCGCGGCTACGAAAAGGCGGGCATTCAGGGCTTCCTCGACAGCATCGACTGGGGCTGGTTCTTCTTCCTGACCAAACCGATGTTTGCGGTGCTGCACTGGCTGAACGTGATGATCGGCAACATGGGCTGGGCGATCATCGGCCTCACCGTGATCATCAAGATTCTGGTCTTCCCGCTGGCCTTCAAATCCTACGCCTCGATGGCGAAGATGAAGGAACTGCAGCCGGAAATGGAGAAGCTCAAGGAGCGCGCCGGCGACGACCGCCAGAAGATGCAGAAGGAGATGATGGAGCTCTACAAGCGGGAGAAGGTGAACCCCGCCGCGGGCTGCCTGCCGATCCTGATCCAGATCCCGATCTTCTTCTCGCTCTACAAGGTGATCTTCGTCACGCTGGAACTGCGCCACGCGCCTTTCTTCGGCCCCTTCCAGGACCTCAGCGCGCCGGATCCGACCTCGATAATGAACCTGTTCGGCCTGCTGCCCTTTGCGGCTCCGGCCCCGGAAAGCATCCTGGCGCTGATCTTCATCGGCATCCTGCCGATCCTGCTCGGTATCTCGATGTGGCTGCAGCAAAAGCTGAACCCGGCGCCCACCGACCCGACCCAGCAGATGATCTTTGCCTGGATGCCCTGGGTGTTCATGTTCATGCTCGGCGGCTTCGCCTCCGGCCTGGTGGTCTACTGGATCGCCAACAACACGATCACCTTCACCCAGCAGTATCTGATCATGCGCAGCCACGGCTATAAGCCGGACGTGTTCGGCAACATCAAATCAAGCTTCAAGAAGAAGCCGAAGGCTGAGAACGAATGACCTTCGAGGTCACAGATATCTGGCGCCACCCGCTCAAATCCCACGGGCGGGAGGCACTGGAGAACGTTACCGTGAGCGCCGGGCAGACCATGCCCGGCGACCGCGTTTGGGCGGTTGCGCATGAGGCGTCCAAGGCAGATGGCTCCGAATGGGTGCCGTGCCAGAACTTCACCCGCGGCGCCAAGGCGCCGGGCCTGATGGCCATCAACGCCCGGCTGGACGATGCAACCGGCCAGCTGACGCTGAGCCACCCGGACCGGCCCGATCTGACGTTCGATCCGGAAAACCCTGACGACCTGCCGCGCTTCCTGGACTGGGAAAAACCGCTGCTGCCCGCGAACCGGGCCGGCTCCTCCCATATCGTTCGGGTGCCGGGCCGCGGTCTGACCGACAGCGATTTCCCCTCGATCACCCTGTGCAACCGGGCCTCCCACCGCGCGGTGGAGCAGGCCATCGGCCACAAACTGTCGCCTCTGCGCTGGCGCGGCAACATCTGGTTCGATCTGGGTGAGGCCTGGGCCGAAAACGAATGGCTGGGCCGCGAGGTGCAGATCGGAGAGGCTGTCTTTGCCGTCCGCGAGCGCGTGGTGCGCTGCCTGGCGACCACCGCCAACCCCGAAACCGGCGAACGCGACGCCGATACGCTCAAGACCCTCAAGGACAATTGGGGCCACCAGGATTTCTCGGTCTACGCCGAGGTGGTGCACGGCGGAGAAATCCGCCTGGGCGACGCGGTAAAGGTGCTGTGATGCAGATGCAATTTTCCCTGGCCGAGGCGCCAGACGACATTTCCGCCGAAAAGGGCCGCAAGCTGTTTGCGGGCGAGACCGAATTCCTGAAAGGCGTGGTCGCGATGAACGGTCTGCCGGATGCCGACCGGGTGGAGGTCTGCTTTGCCGGCCGCTCCAACGTCGGCAAGTCGAGCCTGATCAACGCGCTGACCGGCACCAAGGGCATCGCGCGCGCCTCCAACACGCCGGGCCGCACGCAGGAGATCAACTTTTTCACCCAAGGCCCCGACCTCTATCTGGTCGACCTGCCCGGCTATGGCTATGCCAATGCGCCGCTCAAGGTGGTGGAGCAGTGGCAGAAGCTGTTGAAACGCTATCTGTCGGGCCGCCAGAACCTGCGCCGCGCCTTTGTGCTGATCGACAGCCGCCACGGCGTGAAGGCAGTGGATGACGAGATCATGAAGCTCCTGGACAGCTCTGCCGTCACCTTCCAATGCGTGATGACCAAGGCCGACAAGGTCAAGGAAAAGGACCGCGCCAAGGTTCTGGAGCAGGTCAAGGGCGCGCTGGCCAAACACCCCGCCGCCTACCCCGAGATCGTTTTGACTTCTTCCGAGAAGGGCGATGGCATCGCCACCCTGCGCTCCATCATCGCCGGGCTGTAACCGACGTGCTCAGCCGCCTGCCCTCCCTGCTGGTTGTGATCGCCCTGGCCGTGGCCGGGTTGATTCCGACCGGCTGGATGCCGGGCACGGCGCAGGACGGCAAGGTGCTCTTGGTGATTTGTACCGGCCACGGCCCGGTGGAAACCTGGGTTGATCTGGACAGCGGCGAGCCCCATACGCCCGCCGAGCAGATGGAGGACCGCAGCTGCCCCTTCGCGGCCCTTGGTGCGGTGGCGCTGCTGCCGGACAGCCTGATCGACCTGAACCTGGACACCCCTCTCAGCGACCGCTGGTCGCGCGAGACCTTCACCCATCACACCGCCGGCTTCCACTGGCGCTATGACGCCCGCGGCCCGCCCGCACTCTCCTGATTTTCTGAACACACCTGACATTTACGCCGGCGCCCTGCGCGTCCGGCCCCGTTCCGATATGGAGAGACCCAATGGCGACCAGCCAACCGCATCCCGCGGGCCAATCGCGCCCGCTTTCTGAAAAATTCTACTTCGCCGCCTGGCGCTGGCATTTCTACGCCGGCCTGTTTGTGATCCCCTTCCTGATCATGCTTGCAGTGACCGGGCTGATGATGATGTTCATCACCCAGGTGGACGGCCGCGACGGCGAGAAGATCACCGTCACCCAAGGCGCTGCCGAGCTGAGCATCCCTGCGCAGGAGGCCGCCGTTCTGGCAGCCCAGCCCGGCACCATCGCCGAGTGGATCGGCCCTAAGGCCCCTGATCTGGCCGCCGTGTTCCGCGTGAAAACCGATGAGGGCCAGCGCCTGGTGGCCCTGAACCAGTACAATGGCGAGGTGATCGAGGTCTGGGACCGCCGCGCGGGCTGGTACGATCTGGCCGACAACATCCACTCCACCCTATTGATCGGCGACACCGGCGACCGGCTGATCGAGATCGCCGCCGGCCTGGGCCTCGTTCTGGTGCTGACCGGTCTTTACCTCTGGTGGCCGCGCGGCAATGCCGTCAGCGCCTTTGTCCCGAATTTCCACGCCAAGGGCCGTGCCCTGTGGAAGAGCCTGCACGCGGTCACCGGCTTCTGGATGTCAGCCCTGCTGGTCATCTTCCTGGTCTCGGGCCTGTCGTGGACCGGCATCTGGGGCGGCCGGATGATGCAGGCCTGGAGCACCTTCCCGGCAGCGAAATGGGACAACGTGCCCCTGTCCGACGACATTCACGCCAGCATGAACCACGGGTCCACCAACGACGTACCCTGGGCGCTGGAGCAGACCCCGATGCCTGCCTCCGGCTCTGACGCAGGGATCACCGGCGTGGCCGAAGGCGCGCCCGTGGATGCCACCAGCTTGATCGCTTTGGGCCGGAGCCTGGGGATGGAGGGCCGCTTCCGCCTCGCCTACCCCGGCGGTGAGACGGGTGTGTGGACCATCAACCGCGACAGCATGAGCGGCGACGGCGACAGCCCCTTCATCGACCGCACCGTGCATGTGGACCAGTACAGCGGCAAGATCCTGGCGGATGTGAAATACGAGGACTACTCCTGGGCGGGCAAGGCGATGGCGGTCAGCGTGCCGTTCCACATGGGCCTGATGGGCACCTGGAGCTTTATCCTGAACGTGGTGTTCTGCCTGGCCGTGATCTTTGTCTGCGTCTCCGGCCTGGTGATGTGGGTCAAGCGCCGCCCCGCAGGCGCCGCCCGCTTGGCCGCGCCGCCGGAACCGGCAGAGATGCCGTTCTGGAAGGGTGCTGCGCTGATTGCCGTGCTGGTGTCGCTGGCCTTCCCGCTGACCGGCCTCGCACTGCTGGCGGTGCTGGCCTTTGACGTGCTGCTGCTGAGCAACCTGCCGGTGCTAAAACGGGCGGTCTCTTGACCGTGCTGAGGCGCAGCCTCTGAGAAGGGTAACGCCCGCTCGGGGGGGCGGACGGGCGTTGCCCGGCGCGCTACGCGCTTGATTCCGGGCTGGGATCACTTTCTTAAACGTGCTGCGCGCCGTTCACCTCGATCTCCGCGCCGGAGATGTAGGAGCTGCCCTCCGAACACAGGAAATAGATCGCCGCCGCCACTTCCTCGGGCTGGCCGAGCCGCTGCATCGGCAGCTTGGCGACGATCTTTTCAGTGCCGGGCGACAGGATCGAGGTTTCCACCTCCCCCGGCGCAATCGCGTTCACGCGCACCCCCATCGGCCCGAAGTCATGCGCCATCTCCCGCGTCAGCGCCGCCAGCGCCGCCTTGGAGGTGGCATAGGCAGCACCTGCAAAGGGATGCACCCGGCTGCCCGCGATCGAGGTCACATTGACCACGGAGCCCTGCGCCGCCGCCAGTTCCTCCTTGAGGCCCCGGGCCAGCACCACCGAGGCAAAGAAGTTCACGTGGAACACCTTGCCCCAGTCCATCAGGTCGGTGTTCAGGGTATTGAGCCGCTCCCCGTCCGGGCCCTTGGGCGAAATCCCCGCATTGTTGACCAAGGCGTCCAGCCGCCCGTCCAGCAGCTCCTGGATCTGCCCCACCGCGTTGATCGTGTCCGACGGGTCCGACAGGTCCAGCTGCACATGGTTCTCCTGGCCGCCGCCCCAGGGGCATTCCTGCGGGAACGGCTGGCGCGAACAGGTGATCACCCGCCAGCCCTCGGCATTGAAGCGGCGCACGGTGGCGTGGCCGATGCCGCGGCTGGCGCCGGTCAGCAGCAAAGTCTTCTGGCGCATGGCGCACTCCTTGTGTGAGAATCTGGCCTGAGCCTAGCACCCGCACAGCCATCCGCAACGGGGTGCGCCAAACGCAACCCTTGGCAGCGGCGGCGGAACCCCTTAACACATTCCTGCCAAGGGATGATGCAGCAATGAAGAAACAAGATATGAACCGCGATTGGATTGCCACCGCCGAAACCCTCTCCAGCGCGCTGCCGTATTTCCAGCGCTTTGCCGGGGCCATTGTCGTCATCAAGCTGGGCGGCCACGCCATGGGCAGCGACGAGGCGATGGACACCTTTGCCCGCGACATCGTGCTGATGCGCCAGGTGGGGGTCAATCCGGTGATCGTGCATGGCGGCGGGCCGATGATCAACGCGATGCTGGAGAAGCTGCAGATCAAATCCGATTTTGTGAACGGCAAGCGGGTGACCGATGCCGCCACCATGGAAGTGGTGGAGATGGTGCTGTCCGGTGTCGTCAACAAGCGCATCGTGCAGGCGATCAACCGCCAGGGCGGCCGCGCCGTCGGGCTGTCGGGCAAGGATGCGAACCTGATCACCTGTGATCAGGCCGACCCGGACCTGGGCTTTGTCGGCGCGCCGGCCGAGATGGACCCCAAGGTGCTCTATGGGCTGTTTGAGAAGAACATGATCCCGGTGATCGCCCCGATCGGCGGCGGCCGCAATGGCGAGACCTTCAACATCAACGGCGACACCGCCGCCGGCGCCATCGCCAAGGCGCTGACTGCTGACCGGCTGCTGCTGCTGACCGATGTGGCGGGCGTCAAGAACGCCGAGGGCGACGTGGTGACTGAGCTGAAGGCTGCGGACGTCGAAGACATGACCGCCAGCGGCGTGATCGCGGGCGGTATGATCCCCAAGACCGAAACCGCGCTGGATGCGGTGCGCAACGGCGTGCGCGCCTGCACCATCGTCGACGGGCGGGTGCAGAACGCGGTGCTGCTGGAGCTTTACACCGACCACGGCGCGGGCTCGATGATCCGCGCCTGACGCGGCTGCTGCAGGGGACTGAGGGGCGCTGCCCCTTTTTGGCCCCCTGGGCCAATTCACCCCGGGATATTTTCAGCCAGATGAACAGGGGATCCCTGGTTCAGGCGGTGGGCTGCGGTGTTCGGAGTTGCTTTTTGCGGCTGCATGCGCATCGCTGAAGGCATGGAGCATGAAGTCCTGATCCGCCTTGCGGCCTTCCTGGGGCTGTTTGCGCTGTTTGCAGCGGCAGAGGCCTGGGCGCCGCGGCGCGCCCGGTGCCTGCCGCGGCAGCGGCGCTGGCCCGCCAACCTGACCATATCCGTTCTGAACGTCCTGACGCTGCGGGCGCTGGCGCTCGGGATGCCGCTGCTGGCGGCCGGGGCAGCGCTGGATGCGGCAGAGCACGGCTGGGGGCTGCTGAATGCGGTCCGCTGGCCCGGCTGGCTGGAAGTGCTGCTGGCGGTGCTGGTGCTGGATTTTGCGATCTGGCTGCAGCATCTGATCACCCACAAGGTGCCGCTGTTGTGGCGGCTGCACCGGGTGCATCACGCCGACCGCGACATGGATGTGACCACCGCGGTGCGGTTTCACCCGGTAGAGATTGCTCTGTCGATGCTGCTGAAGATCGGGCTGGTCTATCTGCTGGGGCCCTCGGCCCTGGCGGTGGTGCTGTTTGAGATCCTGCTGAACGGCACCGCGCTGTTCAATCATGCCAACCTGCGGCTGCCGCCCAAGGCAGACCGGCTGCTGCGGCTGCTGCTGGTGACGCCGGACATGCACCGGGTGCATCATTCGATCCATCGCCACGAGCATAACAGCAACTACGGCTTTACCCTGTCAGTCTGGGACCGGATCTTTGGCACCTATACGGCGCAGCCCGGCCAGGGGCATGACGGCATGACCATAGGGCTGCAATGGCAGGACGGGCGGCCCGCGCGGCTGGGCTGGAGCCTCTTGCTGCCGTTCCGCCGCCGCTGAAACACAGGCAGGAAGACGCCGGCAGGCGGTTACAGGACGATTTTGCACTCTGGAAGGGCGCTGCACGCTGCTAGGCTCGCCTCATGCCACCGGACCGGATGCCGCAGATGACCCTGACCGACTTGCCAGATGCTCCCGCCCGGGGCGGGCCTGATTACGCGCAGATAGACGCGGCAGCCGCGCACTCCGGCCTCATGGTTCAGGGCGCGCTGCATCCGCGGCGCCGGCCCGTCAAAGCGCTGGAGGGCGGCACCCTGGTGCTGCTCGGCACGGCCCCGGCGTTCTGGCCCCGCTTCACTGCCAGCCAGGAGTACAGAGACGGCGCCCCGGACCCGGTGGACCGCTGGTCGCAGCGGGTGATCGGCGCCTTGGCAGACGCCTTGGGCGGCTGCGCGTATTACCCTTTTGGCGGGCCGCCCTACACGCCTTTCATCAACTGGGCGCTCGCTTCGGGGCGGTTTTTCACATCGCCGTCACAGATGATGGTGCATGATCAGGCTGGCATGCTGATCTCCTTGCGGGGGGCCCTTCACTTTGAACAGGAATTTGACATCCCCCCTCCGCCTTTGGCAGAGTCACCCTGCCACAGCTGCCGCTCCCGTCCCTGCCTGGCCGCATGCCCGGCCGCCGCACTGGCGGACGGGGGACCCTACGATCTGGCGGCCTGCCACGACTATCTCGATACCAGCGCAGGCGCCGGCTGCATGACCGGCGGCTGCCTTGCCCGCCGGGCCTGCCCGCTGAGCCGCACCGCCGGCCGGGACCCCGCCCAAACCGCACATCACATGAGGCATTTTCATCCGCAATGACCTGCACTTTGATCCTGACCCGCCACGCCAAATCCGCCTGGGACACCAATGTGCCCAGCGACCATGCCCGCCCGCTGAACAAGCGGGGCCGCCGCTCGGCCCCGGCCATTGCCGACTGGCTGCGCGGCAACGGCTACGTCCCGGATCAGGTGATCGCTTCCTCTGCGCAGCGCAACCGAGAGACGTATGAGCTTATGGAGCTGGGAGTGCCTGCGGCCTTTACCGAGCGCCTGTACCACGCCAATTCGGAGATCCTGTTCAAGGTGCTCAGTCAGGCCGAACATCCCCGCGTGATGCTGATTGGCCATAACCCCGGCATTGCCGCCTTTGCCCATTCCATCGTGGCCACCCCGCCGGACCATGCCCGCTTTGACGATTACCCGACCGGCGCGACGCTGGTGGCGGAGTTCGATATCGGCAGCTGGAAGGACCTGAGCTGGAGCACCGGCAAACCGATAGATTTCGCCGTCCCGCGGGAGCTTCTGGGCGACTAGCGGCTGCGGCACGCTGGCGCATCCCGCGCGGGAGTCCCCTGGCACAGCTGCGCAGGCAGGCCTATATTTCCGGCCGGAGACACGCCTTGCGAGGACTGGAGAAGACCCATGCACCGCCGTACCCTGCTGCTGGCCGCAGCCGCCCTGCCCTTCGCCGCCCTTCCCGGCTTTGCCGCGCCGGCGGAGACCATCCGCATCATGAAGTCGCCAACCTGCGGCTGCTGCACTGCCTGGGCCGACCGCCTGGCCGCCGCCGGTTTTCAGACTGAGGTGCGCAATGTGGCAGATGAGGAGCTGTGGGCGATGAAGGAACGGCTGGGGATCACCAGCGACTTGTCCTCCTGCCACACCGCAATGGCCGGCGGCTACGTGATCGAAGGCCATGTTCCGGCCGGGGATATCAAGCGTCTGCTGGCAGAGCAGCCCGCCGCCATCGGGCTGACCGTTCCGGGGATGCCGATCGGCTCGCCCGGGATGGAGATGGGGGATGAGCGCGAGGCGTTCGATACTCTGCTGATCCTGGCGGACGGCACCACCGAAGTCTTCGCAAGCCATTCCTGAACAAAAAAAGGCCGGGCATTGCGCCCGGCCTTTGTTGGCTTCCCAAACCCCGCAGGGTGGGCGATTCCGCCCACCGAGGGTACGGCTGTCAGTGGCCCAGAATCTGGCTGAGGAACAGCTTGGTGCGGTCGCTCTTCGGGTTGTTGAAGAACTCCTCCGGCTCGTTCTGTTCCACGATCTGGCCCGCATCCATGAAGATCACCCGGTTCGCCACCTGACGGGCAAAGCCCATCTCGTGGGTCACGCAGAGCATGGTCATGCCTTCTTCCGCGAGCTCGATCATGGTGTCCAGGACCTCCTTGATCATCTCCGGGTCCAGAGCCGATGTCGGTTCATCGAACAGCATGATGCGCGGCATCATGCAAAGCGAGCGCGCGATGGCCACACGCTGCTGCTGGCCGCCCGACAGCTGGCCGGGATACTTGTGGGCCTGATCCGGGATCTTGACCTTCTCCAGGAAATGCATCGCCCGGTCGATTGCCTCTTTCTTGGGGGTCTTGCGGACCCAGATCGGCGCCAGGGTGCAGTTCTCCAGGATCGTCAGATGCGGGAACAGGTTGAAGTGCTGGAACACCATGCCGACCTCGGAACGGATCTTGTCGATGTTCTTGAGGTCATTGGACAGCTCGGTGCCATCCACCACGATCTTGCCCTGCTGGTGCTCTTCCAGCGCGTTCAGGCAACGGATCAGGGTGGACTTGCCGGAGCCCGACGGGCCCGCGATAACGATCCGCTCGCCCTGGTTGACGGTCAGATTGATGTCGCGCAGCACGTGGAACGAACCGTACCACTTGTTCATGCCGGAGATTTCGATGGCGACCTCGTCGCTCACCTGCATTTTGGAGCGGTCGATTGCGCGGTCGGACATAAGTTCAGACATGTGTTGAACTCCTTAACGGTGATCGGTGGCGAGACGGCGCTCGAGCCACTGTGAATATTGAGAGATGCCGTAGCAGACGACGAAGAACAGAAGCGCGGCAAAGCCCAGAAGCTCCCAGTACACCCCGTTCCACTCAGTGGAGGCGAGGATCGGGCCGCGGATCATGCCGACCAGGTCGAACATCGAGATGACCGAGACCAGGGTGGTGTCCTTGAACAGGCCCACGGCCACGTTCACGATGCCCGGGATCGAGATCTTCAGCGCCTGCGGCAGGATGATCAGCCGCATCGCCTGGGGGTAATCCAGGCCAAGGCTGTCAGCCGCCTCATACTGCCCCTTGGGAAGCGCAGCGAGACCGCCGCGGATCACCTCGGCGATATAGGCCGCGGAGAACATGGTGATCATGATCACCACGCGCAGGAACAGGTCGACCGTGCTTTCCGGCGGGAAGAAGTAGGCCAGCATCACCGATGCCACGAACAGCAGGGTGATCAGCGGCACGCCGCGCACGAATTCGATGAAGATGACGCACATCCACTTGATCAGCGGCATGTCCGACTGGCGGCCCAGCGCCAGCGCGATGCCCAGCGGCAGCGACAGCGACACACAGGTCACGCCCAGCATCAGGTTCAGCATGAAGCCGCCCAGATCGCGCGAGGGCACCGGCGACAGCCAGGCGTTCTCCGACGCGCCTTCCGGGATCAGCATTCCGCCGATGATCCAGACCGCAAACGCCGCTGCGATGGCCCCGAAGAAACCGATTGCAAAGCTGCTCTTGCCGAACTTCTGGAACACGGCCGCGGCCGCGGCAAAGCCCAGCAGCGCCACCACCGGCACCATCAGCGTGCCGCCCCAGATCAGCCAGAATGCCAGGAACGGGTAGACAGCGGTAAAGATCAGCAGCTTGCGCGGCAGATCGAAGAACAGCACCGGCGCCGCCGCGCCCAGCAGCAGAACCAGGGCGAGGTTGGGACGCCAATAGGCGTCAGTGGGATACTTGAAGCCGTACAGCAGCTGGTTCCAGCGCTCGGTCAGCACCGAGAAACAGGCCCCGGCCTTGCCTTGCAGCACTTCACGGCATTCGGCCAGCGAGTTTGTGGTCCAAACCCCGTTCAGAATCCACGGCAGGGTGTTTTGCAGCACCATGTAGATCACTGCCAGCGCCACGATGGTAAGCGCCGAGTTCGCAGCATTGGAGAACAGGTTCTCGCGCAGCCATTTCACCACGCCGGTTTCCGACGCCGGCGGCGGGGCCGGCGGGATCTGGGTTTCGCGGACAAAGGCGACGGTTTGTGCGTGTGTATCGCTCATGTCTCAGCGCTCCTTCAGCTTCACAGATGCGTTGTAGACGTTCATCACCATCGAGATCACCAGCGAAGCCGTCAGGTAGAACAGCATCAGGAGCAGCACGCACTCAATGGCGCGGCCGGTCTGGTTCAGGGTGATCCCGCCAAGGGTCGCGGTGATATCCGCATAGCCCACGGCGATGGCGAGCGAGGAGTTCTTGGTGATGTTGAGGAACTGCGAGATCAGCGGCGGGATGATGACCCGCAGCGCCTGCGGCAGAACCACCAGGTTCATCACCCGGCGCGGGCGCAGGCCCAGCGCGGCCGCGGCCTCGGTCTGGCCCTTGGACACCGCCTGGATGCCCGCGCGGACGTTTTCCGCGATGAAGGCGCCGGTGTAGATCGACAGCGCGAACCACAGCGCGATCAGCGGGCCGCCAATCTTGATGCCGCCGCTGAAGTTAAACCCCTTCAGCTCAGGGTATTCCCAGGTCAGCCCCATGATCAGTGTCAGCGCCAGGAACGGCACCAGCCAGGCTGCGAGGATCGGCAGCAGGGTTTTGGGACGGACACCGGTGGCTTCCTGCTTGTGGTTGGCCCGGACGTTGATCTGATGCGCCACCACCCAGGACAGGCCAAAACCGGCCAGGATCAGCAGCCAGTTCATCGCGGTGCTGGCAAAGATCCCGTTCTGGAACCAGGGCAGCGGCGTGTAGATCCCGCGGTTGGTGAAGGCGAACGCATCGAACAGCATGCTTGCGGCCGGATCGTCGCCCCGGAACGCCCGCGGCCCCGGCAGCACTGCCGTCATGATGGTGAAGATGATGATGATCCAGATCAGCACCGGGATATTCCGGAAAATCTCCACGTAGACCGCCATCAGCTTGGAGACGAGCCAGTTGTTGGAGAGCCTCAGAACCCCTGCGATCACACCGAAGACGGTTGCAGTGATACAGGCCAGGAAGGCGACGAGCAGCGTGTTCAGCAACCCGACCAGCGCGGCGCGCGCGTGGCTGGACTGGCTGTCGTATTCAACCAGGGTCTGGTTGATGTCGTATCCGGCCGAGTCGCCAAGGAAGGTGTAGGAAATATTGAGCCCGGCAGCCCGCAGGTTCTGGATCAGGTTGTTGCCCAGATACCAGATACACAGGGCCAGAACGATCGCCGCAATCACCTGGAAGGTCAGTGACCGGTAGCGCGTATCGTTAATGAGCATAGACAGCCGAAAACCTTCGTTCGGCGGGTCAGTAAGCGTTGACATGTATTGTGATCCCCTGGCTCCGGTTTTTTGTCCTGGCGGCGTTTATCGCCGCTCCGCAGTGGACCGGAGCTTTTTTCAGATAGGAAAAGGGCGCAGGAAATTCCTGCGCCCCTCCCGGTGGTATGTTTAGCGGAACGGCGGAGCGTACAGCAGGCCGCCTTCGGTCCACTGTGCGTTCAGGCCGCGGGCCAGGCCGACCGGAGTGTCTTCGCCGATGGTCTTGGCAAAGATTTCACCGTAGTTGCCGTTGGCTGCGACGGCTTTTTGCGCCCAGGTGGCATCCAGGCCCAGCATCTCGCCCAGGGTGCCTTCGCTGCCCAGCAGGCGGTTGATTTCCGGGTTGTCGGTGCCGGCTGCCATTTCGCTGATGTTGGCCGAGGTGATGCCCAGCTCTTCAGCCGCGATCAGCGACATCAGGGTCCAGCGGACAACGTCGCCCCACTCGTGGTCGCCATGGCGGACCAGCGGGCCCAGCGGCTCCTTGGAGATGATTTCCGGCAGGATCACGTGGCCCGACGGATCGTCGAAGGTGGCGCGGGTTGCGGCCAGGCCGGAGGCGTCGGTGGTGTAGACGTCACAGGCGCCCGCCAGGTACTGCTGCTGCGCTTCGGCGTTGGTTTCGATCGGAACCGGCTCATACGAGATGTTGTTGGAGCGGAAGAAGTCCGCCAGGTTCAGCTCGGTGGTGGTGCCGGTCTGGATGCAGACGGTGGCGCCGTCCAGTTCCTTGGCCGAGGACACGCCCAGATCTTTCGGGACCATGAAGCCCTGGCCGTCGTAGTAGTTCACGCCCACGAATTCGAACTTCAGGTCGACGTCGCGCGAGAAGGTCCAGGTGGTGTTGCGTGCCAGCATGTCGATCTCGCCGGAGGCCAGCGCGGTGAAGCGGGTCTTGCCGGTGGTCGGCACGAATTCAACAGCGGTCGAGTCGCCCAGCACGGCTGCAGCCACAGCACGGCAGACGGCAACGTCAAAGCCTTCCCATTCGCCATTCGCATTCGGGGCCGCAAATCCGACCAGGCCGGTGGTGACGCCGCAGTTCAGCTTGCCGCGGGCCTTCACGTCATCCAGCGTGCCGGCAGCAGCTGCGCCAGCCGCCAGACCAGCAACGGTCAGAGCGCCCAAAAATACGGTTTTTTTCATTTTTACCTCTTCCTGATAGTCCGCCTGTACGGCGGTTCTTATTACCCGGCGATCCCCCGCCGGAAATGAGACCGAAGAAGGGTTTACCCCTTTTTCGCGCCCAAGTGTGGGCGCATTCATCAACAAACGTCAAGTGCGGGATCAGGAATTTCGATGGGCGCGATGCGCACAAATGCCCCGGGAGTAAAAAATTTTACTCCTCGCGGGGCGAAATGGTAATTTTCTGTTCTCTCAGGAAAAATCAAAGAACCGTTTGGCGTGCAGAAATTCCTGCCGTTTGACTTCGGCGGCCGCCGCGGCCTCCTCGTCCTCGCCCCACTGCTCTTCCTGCCAGCGCTCGTCCAGCCGCGACAGCAGCCAGATCTCATCGGCGCTGCGCCAGCCGTGCGCGGCGGCAAATCCCAGGATCAAAGAGCCGGAAATCCCTACCAAATCGTGGAATGCAGCCAGCTGGAACGGGTTCATGGCAAGAACCTTGTCCGCCAGCGCTGCCAGCGCCGCGGCGTCCTGCGGCTGGTGCAGCACGCCGGTGCGCGGCTGCAGCCGCACCCCCAGCGCCTCTGCCGCCCAGTCCAGCGCCGGGTCCCATTCCCGCGCTTGACGCGACGTCAACTCAACCGGAGTGTCAGCGCGGTAGCACAGCAGATCGGAATCGCCGTATTCGGCCAGCATGGCGGCAACTTCGCTGTGCTGATGTGTCACCTTGTCAATCGCGGCGTTCGCAGAGCGGGTGCAGGGCATGGCAGACGGGTCAACTGATTCGGTCTGCGCGTCCCACTCGGCAGCGATAGCCTCGGCCATCGCCCGCGTGGGCACCGCCAGCGGCGCCTTGGCCGGTGTCTTGACCCGGCGGCCGTCCAGCTCCACCGCGAACCCGTCACCGGTCTCTGCAACCGAAACCTCTTTCCAGAACCGTTTCTGTGCCCAGCCGCTCATCTCTTAGCCTTTCCAGATCTCTGCCAGCAGCGGGCGCAGCTCCGCAAAGTCGCGGATCAGGTAATCGGCGCCCAATGTCTCTGCCGGATGGTATCCCCAGGGCACGGCGATGGTGGTTACCCCCGCTGCGCGCCCCATCTCAATGTCGAACCGCGTGTCGCCGATCATCACGGTGCTTTCGCGCGCCACCCCGGTTTCCGCCATCGCCGTCAGCACCATCGAGGGGTGCGGCTTGGACGGGTGGTGATCGGCCACCTGCCGGGTCACGAAACAGTCAAGCCCGTGCGCCGCGATCAGCGCCTCCACCCCGCGCTGGGATTTGCCGGTGGCCACGCCCAGCAGATACTCAGGCACCGCGTGCAGTTCCATCAGCGCCTCGCGGGCACCGGGGTAAAGCGGCGAATGCGCTGCGCCCGCAGCCTGGCGGGAGGCCATGTAAGAGGACTTGTAGCCCTCCACCAGCACGTCAACGGTAGCGGCGTCCTGCTCCGGTGCCAGTTCCTGCATTGCCAGCGGCAGCGACAGCCCGACGATCGACAGAATCGCCTCGCGCTGCGGCACCTCCAGGCCGGCGCCCTGAAACGCCTCAGCCATCGCGCCGGTGATCGCCCCCTGGCTGTCCGCCAGCGTGCCATCGACGTCAAACAGGATCAGCCGCAGCGGTGAGCTCACTTCAGATCCTCGAACGGGTCGTCGGCTGCCAGGTCCTCGGTCCAGCCGAAGGTGTCCCAGCTTTCCTTCATATGCTCCGGCAGCGGCGCCACCACTGAGATCTGCTTATGCGTGACCGGATGCTCAAACACCATCCGGCGCGCATGCAGATGCAGCTTCTTGGAGATCACCCCGCCGATCTGCGCGCCCCAGCCGTCGCCCAGGTTCTCCTGGCCGGAGCCGCCGTATTTGCCGTCGCCTGCAATCGGGTGGCCCATGCCGGACATATGCGCCCGCAGTTGGTGGGTGCGGCCAGTGATCGGCTCCATCGCCACCCAGGCGGCGCGGCTGGCCACGCGGTAGAGCGTGGCATAAAGCGTATGCGCGCGCTTGGCGCCCGGCGTGTCGTCGATGTCGCGCGGATGCACGTTGATCATCTTCTCGCCCTCGCCGGACTTGCCGTGGCCCGGCGCCTTCACCAGCCCGTTCTTGATCTCGCCCAGGTAGGGCGTCGGCACGCCCGCCACCAAGGCCCAGTAAATCTTGCGGGTGTTCTTGTGGCGGAAGGCGGCGGTCAGCGCCTGCGCCGCCTTTCGGTTGCGCGCCAGCACCAGCACGCCGGAAGTGTCCTTGTCGATCCGGTGCACCAGCTTGGGCTTTTCCTCCAGCCCGAACTTCAGCGCCTCGGCCAGCCCGTCCACATGCTTGGTGGTGCCGGAGCCGCCCTGCACCGCCAGCCCTGCGGGCTTGTTCAGCACGATCACATCGTCGTCGCGGTAGATGACGCAAGACTGGATCATCCTGGCATCCGCGTCCGAAACCCGCATCTGGCGCGGCTCGGCCGGTTTCAGGTCGCTGTCCGCAAGCGGCGGCACCCGCACCACCTGCCCCGCCTCGACGCGGGTATTGGCCTTCACGCGGCCGCCATCGAGCCGCAGTTCGCCCTTGCGGCACATCTTCTCGATGCGGCCCTGGTTCACATGCGGAAACAGCCGCCGCAGCCAGCGGTCAATGCGCTGGCCGCCGTCGTCTTCGCTGACGGTAATCATCTGAACGCCGCTCATGCGAACACTCCTCTTGCAGCCATCAGGCCCAGAAACAGACCGCCGACCGACAGGCCCACGGACAAACATACGTACAGCGCCGCCTGCCCGAAGGCGCCGCGCTCGATCAGGTTGGCGGTCTCCAGCGAGAACGCCGAGAAGGTGGTGAACCCGCCCATCAGCCCGGTCATCACCAGGGGGCTTGCCCACGTCAGGTCCCGCAAGGCCGCCGCCACCACGAACATCCCCATCAGGAAGGAGCCGAGAATGTTCACCGTCAGGATCGCCACCGGAAAGTCATGGTGCCCCAGGACCCGGATGATGCCCAGCCCGGCCAGATAGCGGCACACCGCCCCGATTGCGCCGCCAAGGGCCACCATGGAAACCGAAGAAATCATCCCCGTCCTGTCGCGCGGGTGCGCCGGGATGTCAAGTTTTCCCCGTATTGCAGCGCTTGCAAGGCTCCGCCCCCTGCCCCACTTGGAACATCAAAGGGATTTTCGGAAAGGACTTTATAATGCTCCTGCTGCGCCCGCTGGCCCTGGCTGCTGCCATGGCTGCCACCGCCGCCTCCGGCGGAGACATCGAAGACTCGCTGCAATCCGCCTTCGACGCGGGCAAACTGCCCGGCCTGCACGGCGTCCTGGTGCAGCGGCAGGGCGAAACCCTGGCAGAGATCTATTTCACTGGCCGGGATGAGCGCTGGGGCACCCCCCTGGGCAACCGCCAGTTCGGCCCGGAGGAGCTGCACGACCTGCGTTCGGTCAGCAAGAGCATTGTCAGCCTGCTCTACGGCATCGCGCTGGCGCAAGGGCTGGTGCCGCCGCCCGAGGCCCCGCTGCTGGCGCAGTTCCCGGAACATGCCGGTCTCGCCAGCCCGGAACGCGATGCGATCACGGTTGAGGATGCGCTGACCATGCAGCTGGGGCTGGCATGGGACGAAAGCCTGCCCTACAGCGACCCCAGGAACTCCGAGATTGCGATGGAACGTTCCGGCGACCGGATCCGCTATGTGCTGTCGCGCCCGGTTGCAGCCGCGCCCGGCACCCAATGGGTCTATTCCGGCGGCGCCACCGCGCTGCTGGGCGAGCTGATCACCCGCGGCAGCGGCATGGCGCTGGATGAATTTGCAGCCGAAAACCTGTTCGCCCCGCTGGGTATTGACCGGGCGGACTGGGCAAACGGGCTGGACGGCGAACCCGCCGCCGCCTCCGGCCTGCGGCTGACGGCCCCGGGCCTGGCCCGGATCGGCGGGATGATCGCTGACGGCGGCCGCTACGGGGACAGGCAAATCGTGCCCGCTGCCTGGCTGGAGCAAAGCTTCACCCCGCACGCCGATACCGGTGATCTGCGCTATGGCTACCAGTGGTGGCTGGCCCCGGAAGGCAACCCGCCGGTCTGGGCTTCGGGTTTTGGCAACGGCGGCCAGCGGCTGACCATCGGGCGGCAAACAGGCACCGTGGTGGTGATCCAGGCGGGCAATTACAACCAGCCTGACGCCTGGCAGGTGCCGGTCGCGGTGCTTACCGAACACGTCCTGCCGAATCTGAAGCGCTAGCCGCCGGCCCCTTCATCTTTCTCCAAATACTCCCGCCGGAGGCAGCGGCTTTCCGGCGGGAAAGCCGCTTCACTTGTTCCGCTTCATCCTGAGGTTCGCGAAGTAGTCCGTGCGCCGCTTCAGCTCGCGCTCGAACCCGCGTTCCACCGGCTGGTACAGCACCGGCCGCTTCACCCCGTCCGGGAAGTAGTTCTGGCCGGAGAAGCCGTCCTCGGCGTCGTGGTCATAGGCATAGCCGTCTCCGTAACCCTGCTCCGCCATCAGCTTGGTCGGCGCGTTCAGGATGTGCTTGGGCGGCGGCGCGCTGCCGGTCTGTTTGGCCAGCCGCCGCGCCGCCTTGATGCCCACGTAAACTGCGTTGGATTTCGGTGCCAGAGCCAGATAGACCGCGGCATTGGCGAGCGCCAGTTCGCCCTCGGGGCTGCCAAGGCGCTCATAGGTTTGCCAGGCATTAAGGCAAACCGTGTTGGCTTGCGGGTCGGCCATGCCGATGTCCTCGGTCGACATCATTGTCAGCCGCCGGGCCAGAAACCGCGGGTCCTCGCCGCCCTCCAGCATCCGCGCCAGCCAGTAAAGCGCCGCATCCGGGTCGGAGCCGCGGATGGATTTGTGCAGGGCGGAAATCAGGTTGTAATGCTCGTCGCCGGACTTGTCGAACTTGGCCGCCCGGCGCATCAGCCGGGCCGACAGCGCCTCGCGCCCCAAGGGCGCCTCCACCTTCCAGGCGGCGACCTGCTCGATCAGATTGAGCAGTGCCCGCCCATCGCCATCCGCCATCTCATGCAGCGCATCGCGGGCATCGCCACTCAGCGGCAGGGCGCGGCCCAGCTCCTTCTCGGCGCGCTGGGTCAGGCGTTCGAGATCGGCAAGCGACAGCCGCTCCAGCACCAGCACCTGGCTGCGGCTGAGCACAGCGGCATTGAGCTCAAACGAGGGGTTCTCGGTCGTCGCCCCGACCAGGAGGATGGTGCCATCCTCCATATGCGGCAGGAAGCCGTCCTGCTGGGCCTTGTTGAACCGGTGGATCTCATCCACGAACAACAGCGTGCCCTGGCCGTTCTCGCGGCGGATCCTGGCGGCCTCGAACACCTTGCGCAGCTCCGGCACCCCGGTGAAGATCGCCGAGATCTGCACGAAATGCAGGTCGGTCTCCTTGGCCAGCAAACGCGCGATGGTGGTCTTGCCCACGCCGGGCGGGCCCCAGAAGATCAGCGACGACAAGGAGCCCGAGGCCAGCATCACGCCCAAGGGCGCCTCCGGCCCCAGCACCTGGGCCTGGCCGATCACCTCGCCCAGCGACTGCGGCCGCAGCCGGTCGGCCAGCGGCCGGTTGGGCGCGGGCTGCTGCGGATCGCTGTCCGCGGTTGCGGGGCTGCCGAAAAGATCTGCCATCAGAGCCGGAACCTCAGCGCCATGTGGCGGCCGCGCCGGTTCAGATCCAGCTGGATCCAGCGGCCGCTGCCCGCGAGGATTGCATAGACGTCGTCGGTGCTGGCCACCTGCTGGCCATTGACCGCCAGCAGCAGGTCGCCCGCCTGCACACCGCCGCGCCCGGCATAGGGGCCGGGGTCTGTGACCACCACGCCCTCCGCCGACAACGGCAGGCCGAGGCGGGCGATCACCTGCGGATTGATACGCGCCACGGTCAGCCCGGGCAGCGCGGTCTTGTCATCCAGCTGCACCGGGTTGGCGGGCGGCTGGTCGGGGGCCACGATCATCGGCACCTCGATCTCCTGCCGCTCACCGCCGCGCAGGCGGGTGATAACGGACATGTCGCCAAGCCCCGCCACCGACATGCGGAACACCATCTCGGACGGCGAATTCACCACCTCCCCGTCCACATGGGTGATCACGTCGCCCACCTTGAACCCCGCCTTGGCAAAGGGGCTGTCGCGGTGCAGGTCGGAAACCACCATGCCCTCCGGCACATCCATCCCCAGAGAGGCCGCAAGGTCCGCATCCACCGGCTGGCCCGCCATGCCGGCCCAGGGGCGCTGGAACTCTTCCGCGCCGCTGCGGGCCTGATTGACGAACTCCGCCACCAGGTTGGCCGGAATGGCAAAGCCGATGCCGTTGGAGCCGCCGGAGCGGGACAGGATGCGTGTGTTGATGCCGATGAGATCGCCATTGACGTCAATCAGCGCGCCGCCGGAGTTGCCAGGGTTGATCGGCGCGTCGGTCTGGATGTAGTAGCCAAAGCCGTCGCCCGCCCCCATGCCGGTGCGCGCGAGGCCTGAGATGATGCCGCTGCTGACGGTCTGCCCGACCCCGAACGGGTTGCCGATCGCCAGCGCCAGCTCGCCCACTTCGACCTGATCGCTGTCGCGCAGTTCCAGGTACGGCAGGTCCGCGGCCTCTTCCAGCTGCAGAATCGCCAGGTCGCTGGCCTTGTCGCCCAGGATCACCCGGGCATTGTACTCGCGCCGGTCATTGGTCACCACGCGGATCTCGGTGGCGCTGCCGACGACATGGTAGTTCGACACCACGATGCCATCCGCCGACAGGATCACGCCGGACCCCAAAGAGTTCTCCACCCGCGGCTGCGGCTCGGCAAAGCCGCGGAAGAAATCATCGAAGAACGGATCGTTCATGAACGGCGAGCGGCGGCGCTGCTGCACCTGGCGCACCAACTTGGCATAGATGTTGACCACCGCAGGCGCCGACTCCTTGACCAGCGGCGCAAACCCCAGCGCAATCTCCGCCTGGCTCTGCGGCACCCGTGTTTCGGCGGCGGCAGGCAGGGCAAGAACGATGGCAAGGGCAGTCAGCGCGGGACGGATCATGGGGGCTCCAGCAGATGTTGCCCGAAGGATATGCGGAGTGCGGGCGCGGATTGCAAGACGGGACCGCCCACGGGGGCGGAGGGGCGCTGCCCCGCAGACCGAGAAGAAGAGGGGCGCTGCCCCTCTTGGCCTCACGGCCAATTCACCCCGGGATATTTGGGGCCAGATGAAGCAGGCGGACGAAAAAAGGCCCCGGCCCTTCATCTTTCCCCAAATACTCCCGCCGGAGGCACGCGCCGCTAGGCGCGTCCCCTTGGCAGACTTCAGGCCTCCGCCAGCCGCCCTTGCACGGCAGTCTCGCGGCGTTTGGCCACGGCTGCGGCCAGATGCTCCAGCTCTGCCACGGTGTCCTCCCAGCCAAGGCAGCCGTCGGTGACCGACTGGCCGTAGGTCAGCTCCCCCTTGCCCAGGTCCTGGCGGCCCGCCACCAGGTGGCTTTCCACCATCACCCCGGTGATGCGGTCCTCCCCGGAAGCGATCTGGCCCGCCACATCGCGCAGCACCGCGGGCTGGCGCATCGGATCCTTGCCGCTGTTTGCGTGGCTGGCGTCGATCATCACATGGCCGCGGATGCCGTCCTTCTCCGCCAGCTTGCAGGCCGCATCGACCGAGGCCGCGTCATAGTTGGTGCCGCCGCCGCCGCGCAGGATCAGGTGGCCGTCCGGGTTGCCGCTGGTCGCCGCGATCGCCGCGCGGCCGGATTTGGCCAGCGCCATGAAATGATGCGGATGCGCCGCCGAGCGCACCGCGTCCACCGCGATCTGCACATTGCCGCGGGTGCCGTTCTTGAAGCCGACCGGGCAGCTGAGACCCGACGCCATCTCGCGGTGGATCTGGCTTTCGGTGGTGCGGGCGCCGATGGCGGCCCAGGCTACCAGGTCGGAGATGTACTGCGGCACCGCGGTGTCCAGGAACTCAGTCCCGACCGGCAGGCCAAGCGCGTTGATGTCCAGGCACAGGCGGCGCGCCAGGCCCAGCCCTTCGTTGATGCGGAAGGAGCCGTCGAGGCCGGGGTCGTTGATCAGCCCTTTCCAGCCCGAGATGGTGCGGGGTTTCTCGAAGTAGACCCGCATCACGATCTCCAGTTCACCCGCCAGCCGCGCGCGCAGCGGTGCCAGCCGTTCGGCGTATTCCATCGCCGCCTTGGGGTCATGGACCGAACAGGGGCCGACGACGGCAATCACCCGGTCATCGCGGCCGTGCAGCACGTCCTGGATCGCGGTGCGGCTGGCCAGCACGGTACCGGTGGCCGCTGCCGTCGCGGGCAGCTGCGCGGCAAGATCCTCGGGCGAGATCAGTTCCTGCATGCCGGTAATGCGGAGGTTTTCGGTCTGGGGTGTCATGGGTCTGCTTCCTTGGCGGGGGCCCTGGGCGCTGCGGCGGATACAAATAAACCGCCTGCGGGCTGCGGGCGGTTGGGTGGTATCCTGGTGCGTTCCGATGTCCTAACTCAGAATGCGCTGACCCCTCCGTCCGCCATGTGGCGCGGATAAAAGAAATACCAGAATGCGGCATAGGTGCGGGTCATGGGCCGGACGCTAGCGGAGATTCGCCCCCCTGTCACCCCGGTAAATGGCAAATGGCCCTCCGCGCAGGAGGGCCAGTGCATGGCATCGCAGGCGGATCAGAAGTCCTGCCAGAGATCCCGCGCAGCATTGCCGTCTGCCGCGGGCGCTGCGGCGGCCGCCGGTGCCGGGCTGGCCTCGATCTCCCAGTCGCCGCCGCCGTGGGCGGTGGGCGCCAGGGCCGGCTCTGCCTGGGCTGCCAGGGTTTCCGGGGCCGCCGGAACGGTGCTGCCGTCGGCCACCTGGAAGCGGGAGACCAGTTCCGACAGCTTGGAGGCGTCGGTGTTCAGGATGTGGCCGGCCGCGGTGGCCTCTTCCACCATCGCGGCGTTCTGCTGGGTCACCTGGTCCAGCTGGGTGACCCCGGTGTTGATCTCGTTGAGGCCGGTGGACTGCTCCTCCGCCCCTTCGGCGATCTCCGACACCAGGCTGGAGATATGGGTGACCTGACCCACGATGGACTGCAGCGCCTGGCCGGCGCGGCCGACCAGATCGACGCCTTCCGCCACCTGGCGCGAGCTGTCGCCGATCAGGGTCTTGATCTCCATCGCCGCATCCGAGGACCGCTGCGCCAGGGCGCGCACCTCCGATGCGACCACCGCAAAGCCGCGGCCCGCCTCGCCCGCGCGGGCAGCCTCGACACCGGCATTCAGCGCCAGCAGGTTGGTCTGGAAGGCGATGTCGTCGATCACCGAAATGATCTGCGAGATCTTGTTGGAGCTGTCCTCGATGCCGCTCATCGCGGTCACCGCGTCCTGCACCACCTCGCCGCTGCTTTCGGCCTCCTGGCGGGCCTCCCGCACGGTGGTCTCCACGTTGCGCGCGCCTTCGGCTGCCGAGCGCACGCTGGCGGTCAGCTCGTCGATGGCGGCAGCCGTTTCCTCCAGGGTTGCGGCCTGGCTTTCGGTGCGGTGCGACAGGTCGTCGGAGGCCTGGCTGATCTCAGCCGCGCCGTTGCGGATGCTGGCCGAAGCGCCGATCACCTCCTGCACGGTGGCGGTGAGGTTGTCGATGGAGCCGTTGAAGTCCGCCCGAAGCTGCTCGTATTCCTCCGGGAACGCCTCCTCGATACGGATGGTCAGGTCGCCGTGCGACAGGCGCGACAGGCGCTCGCTCAGCTCCTGCACCACGCCCGCCAGTTCAGCGTCCTTGCTTTCCGCCTTCTGCTTCTCCGCTTCTTGCATCCGCACCAGCTCGTCGCGGAACTTCTCCAGCGCGCGGGCCATGTCGCCGACTTCGTCACCGCGGTGCTGGCCGTGGATCTCCACCGCGTTGTTGCCCTCGGCCAGGCCGCGCATCGACACCACGATACGGCGGATGCCGGAGGCGATGCCGGAGCTGGTGACCAGCGCCATAACCGCGCCAATCAGAATAGCCGCGCCGATTGCGGCGGGAATCATCATCCGGGTCTGGGCTGCGATGTCGTCGCTGGCGGCGCGGCGGGCGGCCATGGTCTCAGCGCCGCGGGCCTGCAGCGAGGCCAGGCTTTCGCGGAACCGGTCGAAATACGCCTTGCCCTGCCCCTCGGCGACCCGGTCGGCCATGTCGTCCATTGTGGCCGCGCTGCCGATCACCCGGCGCAGCTGCAGCATCGGCACCACCACGTCATTGCGCCAGTTGCCGATGATCTCTGCCACCGTGTTCAGCCGGTTGGTCTGCATCAGCTTGTCCGTGAAGGCCACGCGCAGATCGGCCATGATCTCGTTGAAGCGCTCGTTGCCTTCCATATAAGGGTCCAGAAACGCCCGGTCGCCTGCCAGAAGGAAGCCGCGCACGCCGGTTTCCATGTCGACGGCGGCGGCCAGCAGGTCCTTGGCGGTGCTGATCACCTCATGGGCCTTCTCCACTTCGTCCAGGGAGGCGCTCAGATAGTCCGGATCGGCAATCCCCGCATTGACCAGCGAGGAGAAAATGTTGCGGCGGTTGGCCAGCTCCACTTCCTCGTCCGCGATGATCTTGCCGACTTCGGCGCGGAACTCATCAAACAGGATCCGGCCCTTGGATTCCTTCACCGCATCCGCCATGTCGTTCATGCTCATGGCGTCGCCGATTTCCCGGCGCAGTTCGATGGCGCCAGCGGCCACGTTCTCCTGCCAGCCGGTCAGGATCTGCTCCGCCTCCTGCAGGTCCGCCATCATTTGGGGATCATCCGCCGCCAGAGAATTCAGCGCCGTCAGCGCCCGGGCCAGGTCGGTCTGGCCAGCCTCATAGGGTTCCAGAAACTCCTCCCGTCCGGCCAGCAGGTAGCCGCGCAGCCCGGCCTCCATGTCCAGGGCGGCCACGGCCAGCGACTGCGCCTCGCTCAGGATCTTGCCGGTGTGATCAACCGCCTTGGAGGTCTTTTCCATGCGGCCCAGGTCCACAACAGCCAAGACGCCGACGCCAAGCACCAGCAGCAGGGGAAACAGGGCCACCGAAACAATTTTCGCTTTGGTACTGAGATTTGCCAGTGAGAACCGCCTGGCCGCGGAGGTTTTATTCTTTTTCATCACATCCGATCCGGTTCTAAAGAGATGCGGCAGTGAAATCAGAATAAAATTACCATACTCTTTCAATTAGAATGTGAATTCTAAACATCCAGAGATTGTCGTCGCGTAACGAAAAACCCCCGCTCCGGGCGGAGCGGGGGCCAGATAGCCGAACCCTAAGGGTCAGCGCGTCTTATTCGTCTGCTTCAGCAGCTGCTTCTTCTGCTTCCAGGCGGGCCTTGTCGGCAGCACCCTTGGCGGAAACGTCGCGGTCGACGAACTCGATGATGGCCATCGGAGCCATGTCGCCGTAGCGGAAGCCGGCCTTCAGGACACGGACATAGCCGCCCTGACGGTCCTTGTAGCGCGGGCCCAGAACCTCGAACAGCTTCGCGACGTCCTTGTCCTCTTTCAGCTTGGCTGCGGCCTGACGGCGGGCGTGCAGGTCGCCGCGTTTCGCCAGGGTGATCAGTTTTTCAACGATCGGGCGCAGTTCTTTTGCCTTGGGCAGGGTGGTCTTGATCTGCTCGTGCTCGATCAGCGAGCCGGCCATGTTGGAGAACAGGGCCTTGCGGTGCTCATGAGTACGGTTCAGGCGGCGGTAACCACGTGCGTGACGCATTTTTCAGTTCCTTATCTTGCGTTTTGCTTTGTCAGGCGGCTGATGCGTGTCAGCTGCTCTCCTTGGGGCAGGTGCCCATGTCGTCCCCGGCAGGCCCGGGCATTGAAGAGGAGGGCCGGAGCCCTCCTCGAAAACCTTAGAAGCTGTCTTCGAACTTCTTGGCCAGATCTTCGATGTTGTCCGGCGGCCAGTCCTCGACATCCATGCCGAGGTGCAGGCCCATGCCCGACAGCACTTCCTTGATCTCGTTCAGCGACTTGCGGCCGAAGTTCGGGGTGCGCAGCATCTCCGCTTCGGTCTTCTGGATCAGGTCGCCGATATAGACGATGTTGTCGTTCTTCAGGCAGTTTGCCGAACGCACCGACAGTTCCAGCTCGTCCACTTTCTTGAGCAGAAGCGGGTTGAACTCGAGACCGTCGTCCTCGTCCTGGCGGCCGGCCGATTCCGGCTCGTCGAAGTTGACGAAGATCGACAGCTGGTCCTGCAGGATGCGGGCGGCAAAGGCTACGGCGTCATCGGGGGTGATGGAGCCGTCGGTTTCCACCTTCATGGTCAGCTTGTCATAGTCCAGAACCTGGCCCTCACGGGTCGGCTGAACGTCATAGGAGACCTTCTTGACCGGCGAATAGATCGCGTCGATCGGGATCAGGCCGATCGGTGCGTCTTCCGGCTTGTTCTTCTCTGCCGAGACATAGCCCTTGCCGGTGTTCACGGTCAGTTCCATGAACAGGTCGGCGCCATCGTCCAGGTGGCAGATCACGTGATCGCGGTTCAGAACCTCGATGCCGGCGGTCTCAGCAATGTCGCCTGCGGTGACGACTGCCGGGCCCTTGGCATTGATCGACAGGCGCTTGGGGCCTTCGACTTCCATGCGCAGGGAAACCTGCTTGAGGTTCAGGATGATGTCGGTGACGTCTTCACGCACACCGGCGACGCTGGAAAACTCGTGCAGGACGTTGTCGATCTGCACGCTGGTGATGGCGGCGCCTTGCAGCGAGCTCATCAGCACGCGGCGCAGCGCGTTGCCCAGGGTCAGGCCGAAACCGCGTTCCAGCGGCTCTGCAACAACGGTTGCCTGGCGTGCAGGATCGTTGCCCGGCTTCACTTCCAGCTGTGCCGGCTTGATCAGCTCTGCCCAGTTTTTGTGGATCATGCGTTCCCTCCATTCCTGTCCCTGCCCCATGTCCGGAAGGCCAAGGACGCCCGAGGTTTAAATGACGCACTGGGGCCCTGCGAATCAAGCGGGGCCCCAGCAGAATTTTGCGATTAGACGCGGCGGCGCTTCGGCGGGCGGCAGCCGTTGTGCGCGATCGGGGTCACATCACGGATCGAGGTGATGTTGAAACCGACGGCGGCCAGTGCGCGCAGTGCCGATTCACGGCCCGAACCGGGGCCCTGAACTTCGACTTCCAGAGTCTTAACACCGTGTTCCTGTGCCTTCTTGCCTGCATCTTCTGCAGCCATCTGAGCGGCATAGGGGGTCGATTTCCGCGAGCCTTTGAAGCCCATGGTGCCGGCGGACGACCAGGAGATCGCGTTGCCCTGCACGTCGGAGATCAGGATCTTGGTGTTGTTGAACGAAGAGTTCACGTGAGCAACGCCGGAGGCGATGTTCTTGCGCTCTTTACGCTTAATGCGGGATTTATCGCGTGCCATTGATCAAGCCTCCCTTACTTCTTCTTGCCGGCGATCGGCTTCGCCGGGCCCTTGCGGGTGCGGGCGTTGGTATGGGTACGCTGACCGCGGACCGGCAGGTTGCGGCGGTGGCGCAGGCCACGGTAGCAGCCGAGGTCCATCAGGCGCTTGATGTTCATCTGAACTTCACGGCGCAGGTCGCCTTCGACGGTGTAGTTGGCGTCGATGTGCTCGCGCACGGCCAGGACTTCAGCGTCGGAGAGTTCGTTCACACGGCGGGTCGGGTCGATGCCCACAGCGTCGCAGATCGCTTTCGCCGAGGTGTTGCCGATACCGGTGATATAGGTGAGGGCGATGGGAACCCGCTTTGCAGTCGGGATGTTAACGCCGGCAATACGTGCCACGTGTCACTTTCCTTTTCGTTGCGGTTCCGTAGTTCCGGAACCTTTTTTCACAACACTTGACCGTGGCAGTGTGGCCAGAGGGTCCAGCATTTCGAGGTGGTAAGGCAGACAGACGAATCCGCCTGCCGGGAATCATTCCCAGAAGGGATGGGGTTGCCTATGTGGAATTGCCGCGGGGGTCAACCCCGTGTTCCGCGAAAACGCCCCCCCCCTGGCCACTGCCCCCTGCCCCTTCGGCCTTTAAAACAGAAAATGCCCCGCGCCATCGGGGCACGGGGCATTTCAATCCGGTAGACGGCGGCTCACTCGCCCATGATCCACGCCATGTTCTGGCGCACTTCGTCGATTGAGGCGAGGCCGTCGATGCGCTGCAGGTTGCCCTTGGCATAGTAGTAGCCGATCAGCGGCGAGGTCTTCTTGTAGTATTCCATCAGGCGGGTCTTGAGGCTGTCCTCATTGTCATCCGCCCGGCGCTTGACCTCGGTGGAGCCGCAGTTGGCGCATTTGCCGTCCGCGGGCCAGGGCTTGGTCTGGTCGTGGTAGACCTCGCCGCAGCCGCCGCAGGTGGAGCGGCCGGTGATGCGGGCGACCAGCGCCTCGTCATCGACCTGCATCTCGATCACCGCGTCGAGCTTGAGATCCATCTCCTCCAGCAGCTTGGCCAGCGCATCGGCCTGGGCCAGGGTGCGCGGGAAGCCGTCGAAGATAAAGCCGCCCTCGGCGCCGCCTTGCAGCTTCTCGCGGATCAGGCCGATCACGATCTGGTCGGTGACCAGCTTGCCCTCGGCCATGATGGCGGCAACCTTCTTGCCCATTTCGGTGCCCGAGGTCTGGGCCTCGCGCAGCATGTCACCAGTGCTGAGCTGCACCATGCCGCGGCTTTCCACAAGGTAGCGCGCCTGCGTACCTTTGCCCGCCCCCGGCGGGCCAAGGAGAATAATGTTGGTCATCGGCGAGAGGGTCCCCGTTTTGTCCGTTTCTTGTTGCGCCCGCGCAGCTGGCTCTTCTCGATAAGGCCCTCATACTGATGCGCGAGGAGGTGGCTTTGCACCTGCTGGATTGTGTCCATGGTGACGGATACCACAATCAGAACGGACGTGCCGCCAAAATAAACCGGGATGGCGAATTGGCCGCGGAGGACCTCCGGCAGGAGGCAGACCAGCGCCAGATAGGCCGAGCCCAGAACCAGCACGCGGTTGACCACATACTCGATGTATTCAGCGGTCTTCTTGCCGGGGCGGATGCCGGGGACAAAGCCGTTCTGGTTCTTCAGGTTGTTCGCCACGTCCTCCGGTTTGAAGGAGACGTTGAAGGTGTAGAAGTAGGCGAAGAACACGATCATCACGACGAAGAACAGCAGGTACAGCGGCTGGCCGGGGCCGAAGTTCGCCAGCAGCCAGGACATCACCGGACCGGTCGCCGCACCCGAGGAGAACGCCGAGATGGTGGTCGGCAGCAAGAGCAGCGAGGAGGCGAAGATCGCCGGGATCACGCCCGCCGGGTTCACCTTGACCGGCAGATGCGAGGAGCCGCCGTCATAGACCTTCATGCCGACCTGGCGGCGCGGGTACTGGATGTGGATCTTGCGCAGCGCGCGTTCCATGAACACCACGAACATGATCACCGCGACGACCATCAGGATCACGCCGATGATCACGGCCGGGCTGATCGCGCCGGAGCGGCCGGAGGCGAAAAACTGGGCAATCGCTGCCGGAACCTCGGCGATGATGCCGACAAAGATGATCAGCGAAATGCCGTTGCCGATGCCGCGCTGGGTGATCTGCTCGCCCAGCCACATCAGGAACATGGTGCCGCCCACCAGGGTGATCATGCAGGCCATGCGGAAATACATGCCCGGATCGGTCGCCAGGTCGCCCTGCTCCAGCGACACGGCCAGGCCGTAGGCCTGCGCGGTCGCCAGCGCCACGGTGCCATAGCGGGTGTACTGGTTGATCTTCTTGCGGCCCTGCTCGCCCTCTTTCTTGAGCTGCTCAAGCGAAGGCACCATCGAGGTCAGAAGCTGAACGATAATGGAGGCGGAGATATAGGGCATGATGCCGAGGGCAAAAATCCCCATCCGGCCAAGCGCGCCGCCGGTGAACATCGACACCATGCCGCCGATGCCCTGGCCTGCCTGCTCCATGAACTGGCGCAGGGCGGCTGCGTCGATTCCCGGAACCGGAATGAAGGTGCCCAGGCGGTAGACAATCAAAAGGCCGATGGTGAACAGGATGCGGTTGCGCAGATCCGTGGCCTTGCCAAGGGCAGCCCAGCTGGTGTTCGCCGCCATTTGTTCTGCTGCTGATACCATGAAAAGGTCTCTTCTTTAGCGAAACGCCGCCCGGAACCGTTTTCCGGCTCGGGCGGCGTTCTAGGAAAACTTAGGACTATGTAAGCGGCATTGGCGCCGCTCACAAGCCGTTACTCTGCGGCGGCTGCAGTTGCCACAGTCAGAGCGCCGCCAGCTTTTTCAACGGCCTCAACAGCGGCCTTCGACGCGCCGGTGACCGAGATGGTGGCTTTGGCGGTCAGTTCGCCTTTGGCCAGGACGCGGATGCCGTCCAGCTTGCGGCGCACCAGGCCGGATGCAACCAGCGAATCCTCGTCGATGGAGGCGGCGTCCAGCTTGCCTGCATCGATGAACTTCTGGATCAGGCCCAGGTTCACAACGGCGTATGCCTTGCGGTTCGGCTTGTTGAAGCCGCGCTTGGGCAGACGCTGGTACAGCGGCATCTGGCCGCCTTCGTAGCCATTGATCGAGACGCCCGAACGGGATTTCTGGCCTTTGATACCACGGCCGCCCATTTTGCCTTTGCCGGAACCCGGGCCACGGGCCACACGGGTGCGTTTCTTGGCGGCGCCGGGATTGTCGCGCAGTTCGTGAAGTTTCATGTCGCTTCTCCTTGCCGGATGCGGGCCCCGAAGCGTGATGGCCCGACCGCGGCGTTTCTTGATTGGTGATTCCGTGGCGCAGAACGCCACCGGGTGCCTATAGACCTGATGGGGGACGGGATCAAGCCCCGCGGGATAGGCATATCCAATTGCGCACGGGAACACCCGCCAAGGCCCCTGCCCTGCCGGTTGCGTGTCCTGCCGTCTGTCTCTGTTTCCGTTCCGCTGCTGGCCGTCCGTTAAAGGGTGGCGGCGCCGCCGGGGTGGAGATGGGATGGGGTTGCCCCCATGCGAAAACGCATTCACGCGCTCCGGGTGCCACGCCGGAGCCCAGTTCCAGGTGCCGGGGGTGTCAGGCCCGGCGGGTGATCATGACCGGGGATGATCCTGCCAGAGACGGGTTTAATTCCGGTGCGCGGTGCGTACGGCGGGTGCGCAACGGCCAGTACACCCCGGCCTTGCGGCCGGGCGGGGCGCTGAGCCTGAAAAACAAAAACGCCCCCGCCGGGTTGGCAGGGGCGCTTTGGGGCCGGGCTTTGGAGAGGGAGGAGGATCCGCAGCCGGCCAGGGAGATCACTTGCCGTAGACGTGCTCGCGGGCGGCGCCGGGGATGGCGCAGCGGCTGAGGCCGATGTCCGCCAGATCACGGCTGGACAGCGCGCGCAGCTCACGCACGGTGCGCTGGTACTCGCGGCGCAGCTTCCAGTTCTGGATCAGGCCGGCGGCGATGCCGCGCAGACGGGCGGGAATGCCTGCAGAGGCAGGCGCGGTTAGAGTTGAATAAGCCATTGTTCTTGTTCCTTCGCTGCGGTGCCGGAACGTGTTCCCGGCGCGTAGCTTTATCTGTTCGTCTGAGGTGAACGGGAAATAGGGATGGCCCGGAACCGGCGCAACGGCTGCTTTGGTCTGGCGGCTATGCAGCGCCCGCATAGCACAATCGCGTGAGGAAATTTGAAGACCCGGCAAAAGAAAACGCCCCCGCTCGCGAGGGCAGGAGCGCTTTGGCCCGGGCTTGAAGGAGGAGGAGGAGGAGAGAAGCCCGGAGCGGGAGAATTACTTGCCGTATACGTGCTGCTGCACGATGTCGGCGATATCGCTGCGGCGCACGCCGATATCTGCCAGCTCGTGATCGCTCAGGCCGTCCAGCTCGTTGTAGGTGCGCTGGTATTCGCGGTGCAGCGCCCAAGCTTCCAGCACGCCGTCGACAGTGCGGCGGATGCGGGCGGTCAGGCTGAGCGACGGGGCGGCGGTGATAACATGTGCCATCTTGATGTTCCTTGTCTCTTGGGCCGGGCCTATTCCCGGCGGTCCGTTGTTTGGTCTTTTCTGTGACAGGCCCGAGATAGGCGCACCGCCCGATTCCAACAACTGACGCAACCGGCAAGCCGATATGCACGCGCTGCAAGGGATCGTTAGGGCCGGATAGCCGCCCTGCCCCGGCGCAAACCTTGGTCATTGAATGGGAGTATCCGCAGCCTGTCCCGGCCTGGGATGCAGGCCTGGCATCGGTCACGCGAGAGGCATTGAGGGCGTCACCCGCCGGACGCGGGACGCAGGACGGCCTTCAGCAGCGACAACGCCCCCCAAAGCAGGAAGACCGGCAGCACAAGCATCCGGAGCGTAAAGATGCCGATTATTGTCAGGGATGCGCGGAGAATCGTATCGGCTTCCTCCACGAAGACCTGGGCGGCCTCCAGATACCGGCCGCTCTGCTCAAAAACATCGCTTACGCTGTCGCCGGCTTCGCTGATCCGGCTGCTCAGCCAGCCAAACACCCCTGCATCCCCCTCCTCTGCCGGAGACACCGCCGCCGCCTCATCCGCCTCCGCGCCGATGAGGAAATTCGCCTTCTGCGCGACGGCATCAAGTTCTGCCATGGCAGTGCTCATCTGCGCTGCAGTGGCTTGCTCCCCGACCCGCACAGCCAGCACAAACACTGCAGGGATGGCAAAGCCCACCGCGATGCCAAGGGTGATCCCCTTATCGCAAAGCGGTTTCACTGTTCGGGCGAACGCCGGACTGCGGCCGAGGGCGATCCGGCCCAGCAGCGCGGCGCCGAGAACGACGAGGCCGACCGACACCACCGGCGCCAGACCAACGGCGGCAAGCGCGGCGCCGGCCGCAACGAGGAACACGGCATCGGCCACGCGCTCCACCGTGTCGTCAACGGGTTCCAGCACCTTCAGCGGCTGCAGGCTCGCCTGCCCGACAACCGATGCGCCCACCTCGATCTCCTGCGCCGTGGACAGCGCCGCGTTGATCGCCCGGAGCGAAACGTAAACTGTCACCGCTGAGGCCGCGATGGTCTCCGCTGTCTGCTCTGAGACAGTGGCAAGCGGGTTCCAATCGCTGCGCCCGGACAGGCCAAGGACACCGTTGAGCAGAAACAGAAGGCCCGCCATCAGGGCAAAGACGGTGCGGGCGGGTGTCCTCGGGGCATCGCGGGTCGGGTCTGTCATTGCGGGTTCGCTGCCTTTGCCAGAACGCATCTGCAAACGCATACCATGCAAAGGCCGCGGCACAACACGTCCGCGTCGCCTCAGTCCGGACAATCGGGACCTGACGCGGCGCCCGCGAAACGAAAAACGCCCCCGGCAGAACCGGGGGCGTTTTCCAAAGTCTGATACCGAAAAGGGCTTAGCCGCGCTCTTCGATGATCTGAACCAGGTGCGGGATCGAGTTGACCATGCCGCGCACGGAGGGGGTGTCCTCCAGCTCGCGGGTCTTGTGCATCTTGTTCAGGCCCAGGCCAACCAGGGTTGCGCGCTGTTTGGCGGGGCGGCGGATCGGCGAGCCGATCTGCTTGACGACGATGGTTTTTGCCATGTCTCTCTACTCCTTACGCTTCAGCTTCGGCAGCTGCCGGTGCGTCGTCCCGCTTGGGCAGGATGTCAGCAACTTTTTTGCCGCGGCGCTGAGCCACCGAACGCGGGCTCTGCTCTTTCTGCAGGCCGTTCAGGGTGGCGCGGATCATGTTGTAGGGGTTCTGCGAACCGATCGACTTGGAGACCACGTCCTTGATGCCCAGCATCTCGAACACGGCACGCATCGGGCCGCCCGCGATGATACCGGTACCTTCCGGTGCGGTGCGCATCACAACTTTGCCTGCGCCGTGACGGCCGGCCATGTCGTGGTGCAGGGTGCGGCCTTCTTTCAGCGGCACACGGATCATCTGACGCTTCGCCTGCTCGGTCGCCTTGCGGATCGCCTCGGGCACTTCTTTCGCCTTGCCCTTGCCAAAGCCGACGCGGCCTTTCTGGTCGCCAACGACAACCAGGGCTGCGAAGCCAAAGCGCTTACCGCCCTTGACGGTTTTCGACACGCGGTTGATCGCGACCAGACGATCTGCGAATTCCGGTGTTTCTTCACGGTCGCGGCGCGGGCCGCGGCGGTTTTCACGTTCTGCCATCAGGCATTCCTTTCATAGGGCGCGTTGCTCAAAGCACGGGGCGCCTGTTCTATCAATCCTTGGTGAGAACCGGCCCGGAGGCCGGTCTCCCGGATCATCGGGGCAGCCCCGGGAGGCCGCCCGCATGGGATTTAGATCTTCAGGCCGCCTTCACGCGCAGCGTCGGCCAGAGCCTTCACCTTGCCGTGGAACAGGAAGCCGCCGCGGTCGAAGTAGGCTTCGGTCACGCCAGCCGCTTTTGCGCGCTCGGCGATCGCTGCACCAACCTTGGCCGCTGCTTCGACGTTGTTCTTGCCGACAACGCCCAGATCTTTTTCCAGGGTCGAAGCGGACGCCACGGTCACGCCGCGCAGGTCGTCGATCAGCTGAACAGAGATGTTCTTGTTCGAACGGTGCACGGACAGACGCGGACGGCCTGCGTTCACTTTGCGAAGCTTGTTCCGGACGCGCAGCCGGCGCTTCAGAAACAGGGTACGTTTGCTGTTTGCCATTTTGCTGGTCCTTACTTCTTCTTGCCTTCCTTGCGGAAGATGAACTCGCCCTTGTAGCGGATGCCCTTGCCTTTGTACGGCTCGGGACGGCGCCAGTCGCGGATTTTCGCCGCTACTTCGCCCACCTGCTGCTGGTCGATACCTTCCACAACGATTTCGGTCTGCTTCGGCGCGGTAATGGTGATACCTTCCGGAGCAACGAAGTCGACATCGTGGCTGTAGCCCAGGTTCAGCTTCAGGGTGTTGCCCTGCATCTGAGCCCGGTAACCCACACCCTGGATCTCCAGTTCTTTCTTGAAGCCCTGGGTCACGCCGGTCACGAGGTTGGCCACCTGAGTGCGGGACATGCCCCACTGCTGACGGGCACGCTTGGACTTGCCGCGCGGCTCGATGGTGACAACATTGTCGTTGACCGACAGGGTGACGTCGTCAGTCGCGGTGAAGGTGCGGGCGCCTTTCGGGCCTTTCACTTCGATGGTCTGGCCGGACACAGAGGCGGATACGCCGCTGGGCAGTTCGACCGGTTTCTTACCAATACGGGACATTGCGAGGCCTCCTTAGAAGACGGTGCAAAGCACTTCGCCGCCAACGTTGGCTGCGCGTGCGTTTGCGTCCGACATCACACCCTTGGGGGTGGAGACAATCGACACGCCCAGGCCCTGACGGACCGACGGGATGTCATTGACGCCCATGTAAACGCGGCGGCCGGGCTTGGAGACCCGCTTGAGCTCGCGAATGACAGGTTCGCCGTCGAAGTATTTCAGGCTGATTTCGATGGCCGGGTGGCCATTTTCACCAGTGGTTTTCTCATAACCGCGGATGTAGCCCTCGTCCGCCAGCACGTCCAGCACCCATGCCCGCAGCTTGGAAGCCGGGGTCATGACGGTGGATTTGCCGCGCATCTGAGAGTTACGGATACGGGTGAGCATATCGCCGATAGGATCGTTCATACCACTCTCTCCCTTACCAGCTCGATTTCACCAGGCCGGGGATCTGGCCAGCAGACCCCAGCTCGCGCAGCGCGATACGGCTGATCTTCAGCTTACGGTAGTAAGCGTGCGGACGGCCGGTCAGCTGGCAGCGGTTGTGCAAACGGCTCGGAGCCGAGTTGCGCGGCAGTTTCGCCAGTTTCAGACGCGCCTTGAAGCGCTCTTCCATCGGGCGGGATTCGTCGTTTGCGATTTCTTTCAGCTCGGCACGCTTTGCGGCGTATTTTGCCACCAGGCGCTCGCGCTTCTTCTCGCGTTCGATCATGCTTTTCTTAGCCATGGTCTCTTCCTTCCCGCGCTTAGCTGTTGAAGGGCATGTTGAAAGCTTTCAACAGCGCCTTTGCTTCCGCGTCGGTTTTCGCGGTGGTGGCGATCACGATGTCCATGCCCCAGGGCTCATCGATCTTGTCGAAATCGATTTCCGGGAACACGATGTGCTCTTTCAGGCCCATGGCATAGTTGCCGCGGCCGTCAAACGAGGTGCCCGAAACGCCGCGGAAGTCGCGGATACGGGGCATCGCGATGGTGATCAGACGATCCAGGAATTCGTACATCCGGTCGCCGCGAAGGGTCACCTTGGCGCCCATCGGCATGCCTTCGCGAACGCGGAAGCCGGCGATGGAGTTCTTGGCCACGGTGGTCAGAGCTTTCTGGCCCGCGATGAGGGTCAGGTCGGCCTGAGCGGATTTGGCTTTCTTGCTGTCTTTGACAGCAGCGCGGCCACAGCCGATGTTCAGAACGATTTTCTCCAGCTTGGGGAGCATCATGTCGTTCTTGTAGCCGAATTCCTCTTTCAGAGCGCCACGGATGGTCTCTTTGTAGAGGGTCTTCAGGCGCGGGGTGTAGGTTGCAGCGTCAAGCATCAGACAGTCTCCCCGGTGGTCTTGGCGAAGCGCACCTTCTTGCCGTCTTCCTCGCGGAAGCCGACGCGGGTTGCTTTGCCGTTGCTGTCCAGCAGTGCCAGGTTCGACAGGTCGATCGGCAGTGCCTTGGGCAGACGGCCGCCCTGGCTGTTCTGGGTCTGGCGGGTGTGGCGGATCGCCATGTTCACGCCTTCGACAACGGCTTTGCCGGCTTTCGGGTCAACGGAGGCGATGGTGCCTTCCTTGCCCTTGTCCTTGCCGGCCAGCACGACGACCTTGTCGCCTTTGCGGAGTTTAGCAGCCATGATTACAGCACCTCCGGAGCCAGCGAGATGATCTTCATGAAGTTCTTCGCGCGCAGTTCACGAACAACCGGGCCAAAGATACGGGTACCGACCGGCTCGTTGTTGTTGTTCAGGATAACGGCTGCGTTCCGGTCAAAACGGATCGCGGTGCCGTCTTCGCGGCGGACTTCTTTGGCGGTGCGCACGACAACGGCCTTACGGACGTCGCCTTTTTTCACGCGGCCGCGCGGGATGGCTTCCTTGACCGAGACAACGATGATGTCGCCTACGGATGCGTATTTACGCTTGGAGCCACCCAGAACCTTGATGCACTGAACTCGGCGTGCGCCGGAGTTGTCAGCTACATCCAGATTTGTTTGCATCTGGATCATGTGGTTTCTCCCGACCTATGGGGCAGCGATGCGTGCTGGTATCCCCCAGGGTTTCGACTGACTGTTAAGTCTAGCCGCCAGGAGTCTCGGATGAGACTCTTAGGCTTCCAGAACTTCCCAGCGTTTCGTTTTCGATTTCGGCGCGCATTCGATGATGCGGACAGTGTCGCCGACCTTGAAAGCGTTCTTTTCGTCGTGAGCCCGGTATTTCTTGGACTTACGGACGGTTTTCTTCAGAACCGGGTGCGTGAAGCGGCGTTCAACCGAGACGGTGACGGTCTGGGCGTTTGCGTCGCTGGTCACAACGCCTTGCAGGATACGTTTGGGCATTGTGTCGCTCCTTATTCGGCTGCTGCTGCAGCTTTTTCGTTCAGGATGGTCTTCACTTTGGCAGCGTTGCGGCGGGCCGCTTTGATGCCGGCAGTGTTTTCCAGCTGACCGGTTGCCTGCTGAAAGCGCAGGTTGAAGCTCTCTTTTTTCAGGGATGCGAGCATATCGCGGAGTTCATCCACGGTCTTCTCGCGCAGATCATTGGCGTTCATCGCCTTTGTTCCTTGTCCAAAGCACCAGAAGGCCCCTGACGGGTCACCTTGCAACCTGGTGGGTTATGTCAAACCGCGCCGTAAAGCGCGGAAAAAAGAATCACTTGGCCCGGATCCGAGACGGATTGGGGACAAGCGATGGGTCCCTATAAAGGAGACAGGGTGCGGGGGCAAGCGAAAGATTGGCCGCCCCGCCGGCGGCTGCGGCCCCGGCCCTTCAGCCGGTTTTCAGCGGGCTGCCGGCCGGCACAAACCAGTCGTCATAGCCGGACGCCCCGGCGGCCACGTTCCTGTAGCCGTTCTGCTCCAGCAGCGCCCGGATCGCGACCCTCTGCTCAGTGTAATTATGCTCCACCGTGATGGCGTTGAACCGGTACTTGCTGAAATCGAACGCCTGCAGAATGTCCAGTTCGCTGCCCTCGGTATCAACCGACATGAAATCAATCTCCCGAGGGGCGCCGTGGCGGTCGAGCATATCCAGCAGCGAGACGGTCTTGACCGGATAGCTTATGGCCTTGCGGCGGCTTCGGGAGTGCAGGTCGGCTTCGCTGAAGTCTGAAATCGTCGACAGCTCCGCCGCGCCGGTTTCCTTGAACTCCAGCTCGGCCCCGGTTTCCTTCCAGACGCAGTCGAACTCGACCTCGCAGGACCGGTTCCGGCGCAGATCCTCGTGCCAGCACTTCGCGGGCTCAGCCACGATACCGGTCCAGCCGAACTCCTTTTCCAGCGTATACGTGTTGCTGATGGATTTGCCGTTGGTGGCCCCGAACTCGACGAAATACCCGCCCCGCTTGAACCCGTTGGCAACCAGAGCGAAGACATCCTGGCTGGCCTGAGACTCCCAGCCTGCGCTTGTGCCGTTGAGATTGGCCAGCAGGAAATCCCGCAAGGCTTCGCCCTCAGCAGCCTTGCGGCGGCTTTCCTCCAGCGCGTTCTGCAACGCCTTGTACTTGGACGCACTGCTTACGTGGAGGCCGATTGCATGAAGCGCGCGTCGGATCTTGGGATGCATTTGGGGTTCCAGTCGGTTGGTGTCAGACAATCGCCTTGCCAGGAGCGGCGAACGGGGTTCACTCCCACTTGTAATTGAAGCTGACCGAGATCCGCTCGTCCTCAGCCATGTTCATCGGCACTTCGTGGCGCAGCCAGCTTTCCCACAGCAGCACATCGCCCACGTCCGGCTTCATGTAGATGAAGGGCTGCAATTCGCGCCGCGCGTCCTTGGTGCGGGTGGGCGCCGCCATCATCCGGGCAGAGCGCGGATCCTCCAGCTTGAGCGCGCTGGCACCGTCCGGCATCGACACATAGGTGGTGCCGGATATCACCGAATGCGGGTGCAAGTGGCTGGAGTGGGTGCCGCCCTCAGGCAGAATGTTGATCCACAGATCCTCCAGCTTCAGCTCGCGTCCGTCCAGGTCAAACTCCAGATCCTTGGCAAAGGCAGCGACGTGCTGATCCAGCGACTTCACCAGGTCGGCAAAGATCGGGAACCGCCAAGGCAGATCCGTCAGCGAGGCATAGGAGGTATAACCGGGATAGCCGTTCTCCTCGCACCAGTCCTGTCCGGCATCGTCATCGCCAGCGATGACAAGGCAGGAGTTTTCCAGTTCCTGCGCATCAACCTTGGGTCCGAATTCGGACAGCTGCGCGCGGTAGAGACGGGTCACAAAGAGCGATTCAATCTGGGCCATGTCCGCGTCATACCGCAGACCGCTGGCAAGCGCGAGACCCTGCCGCGGGTCCGGATCCGGTTGCGCAGCACCCCCTTGGCGCAGCCCGGGACCGCGAATTTGTTCGAATAATGAAAATTGGAACGCCAAATATCACGCTGATTTAACGATTGGCCGTCATCGTGGATCAAAAAAACTCCAGAATGATGTCTCAGTGAAATGGTCCAGGTCACATGAAACCAAGATTTACCGTCAGTACTGCTATCCTCTCGATCATCGTTTTGGCCGGCGGCTTAATGGCCGCCCTGGTCAGCCTCCTGCTCTATTCGCACGGTGTGCGCGACGACATGCAACAGCGCGTCGCCGGAATTGAAGAGATTTATCTGAGCCTCGATGAAATCGAGCTCGAGTTCCTCATGGCCCGCCGCGCAGAAAAGGATTTCCTGCTGCGCCGCGACGAGAAATACTCCATCCGCCACGCGGAAACGATGGATCGGATCAAGGCGACCTATGCATCGCTGACCCGGCAAATGCCAGAGGTCGCGGAACTGTCAGCATCGGTAAAGCAACTGAACCAGATCGGCGCGTCGATCGAGGCTTACGACGCCAGCTTCATCGCGCTGGCCGGCAGCAACAAGCGGCTGGGGCTGGATGAAAACAGCGGCCTGGAAGGGCAGCTGCGCAAGGCCGTCAAGAATGCCGAAGGAACGCTGAAGGAGCTGGATCAGCCGGTCATGCAGGTGAAGATGCTGATGATGCGGCGGCACGAGAAGGACTTTATCATGCGCCAGGCGCCAAAGTACCTGGACCGCCTGAACGCCCGGGTGGAAGAGTTCCGCGCCTTCCCGGCCAGCTTCTACGACAGCGCGGCCCAGCAGAAAGAGATCCTGGGGCTGATGGATGTCTATCAGAAGTCCTTTGCGGCCTATGTGGAGGAATCGCTGAAGGAAAAACAGCTGCGCAAAGAGGTTTCCGGCCACTACGCCAACGCCGAGCCGCTGCTGGCTGCCGTCCACACGGACGTTCGCGGCCTGCTTGACCAGGTGCGCACCCGGGGCAAGACCGTCAGCGCAGAGGCTCAGACCAACGCACTGCGGGCCGGCATTGGCGGCTCCATCCTCTTCGTGGCAGTGGCATTGCTGCTGGCGCGCAGCATCGCCCGGCCGCTCAAACAGACTGACACCGTTCTGAAGAAGATGATGCAGAACGACTTCAGCCCGGAAATCCCGAAAACAAGCATCCGTGAAATCGCTGCTATTGCCAATGCAGCTGGTGAGTTCCGCAAGGCGGAGGCCGCCAAACAGCAGCTGAACGGGGAGATTTCCGAAGTCATCGCAGCCTGCGGCGAAGGGGACTTCTCGCGCCGCATCGCGACCAGTGGCGGCGGCCGCGACAGCGGCCTGGGCCAGGGCGTCAACACCATCGGCGAAGTGGCCGAGAAGGGCCTGGGCGACGTGCTGCGGGTGCTGGACGCCATCGCCGAGGGCGACCTGACCCAGCGGATGCCTGCGGGCCAGAAGGGCGTTTTCAAGAACATCGCCGGGGCGATCGACAACCTGGCCGGCAGCTTGGAAACCGTGGTCCGGCAGCTGGCGGGCAGCGGCGACATGCTGAACAACACCTCGCAGGAGATTTCCTCCGCCGTCGCCGACGCGTCGCAACGCGGCGAATCCTCCGCCGCAGCGCTGGAAGAGACCTCCGCCGCGTTGCAGATCGTCCGCGACACGGTCCACGATACCGCCAGCAGCGCGCAGGACGCCCGCCAGTTCGTCAACGACGCCCAGACCAAGGCGGAAGCCACCCGGGAGGTTGCCGACAAGACCGTCTCCGCCATGCAGCGCATCAAGGAATCCTCGGACGCGATCTCCAAGATCACCGGCCTGATCGACGACGTGGCCTTCCAGACCAACCTGCTGGCGCTCAACGCCGGGGTGGAGGCCGCCCGTGCGGGCGAAGCCGGGCGCGGGTTTGCGGTTGTCGCCTCTGAGGTGCGGGCGCTGGCGCAGCGGTCTTCGGACGCGGCCAAGGAGATCAGCACGCTGATCAGCAGCAGCCAGAGCGAAGTCACCGGCGGGGTGGAACTGGTGGATGAGGCCGGCGAGGCGCTGGTTGCAATCCTTCAGACCGTTACCCAGGCTGCGGAGAAGGTGAACGAGATCGCCGAGAACACGACCGAGCAGGCCAACGGCATTTCCGAGGTGAATGTGGCGCTGGAGGCGCTGGACAAGGATTCCCAGCGCAGCGCTGCAATGCTTGAGGAAACCGCGGCGGCCGGCCAGATGCTGCGGGACGAGGCCGCAAGCCTGGCGCGCGCGATAGCCGGCTTCCGCCTTGAGCCTGCCGCGCCCGCAGCGCCAGCCGCGGAACCTGGCCGGGCGGACGCTGCACAGGCGGCGTGAACGGTGCCGCTGCACCGGCCGCAACGGGCTGGTGCAGCAATGCCGCCCTCCCCTTATCCGGCACGCCAACTGAAAAAGCCCCTGCAAGGAAACTTGCAGGGGCTTTGTCCTATCCGGGATTTTGGCCTGTCGGGGATGGCGCCGGGCCCGCCTTCAGGGCGCGGCCAGTACCGGAGCCTTTGGGCCTGCCCCCGGGTGCCGCGCCTGGCGGACTGCTGCGCAGGCCAGGCAGGCAGGCTCTCGTGCCGGGCTTTCTTAGTAGCCGTCTACCACGGTAATCGCGCAGTCCCGGTGCGCATTCGGCATCCCGACGTGGTGCGGGTTCTGAACCAGATACCAGACCGGTGCACGCCCGGGCGCCTGGGTGCGTGAATAGGTGCAGCCGTTCGGCGAGGTCCAATGCGCGGAATGGCCGCTGCGCGACACGGTTTCCTGCGGCAGGAAACTTTGCGCCATCTCCCGCTGCGCTACCGGGTTGCGGTAGTTGGTTGCGGGGCCGAACATATTGGAAAGATCGTTAGGGTCTGTCTCTACCGCTGCGCAAGCGGACAGAGAAACAAGCAGGGCGGCAGGAACCATCATTCGCATCGCTGAGCACTCCATTCATTACTAAACAAACACGCTGTCCTGGCGGGTTTCCGACCCGCGGCCCTCCTTCAAGGAGCAGGCACCTGACAGCACAACCTCTGGGCTCAGGATTGAAGCAATTGGTGAACAGGTCCTTAAGAAATCAAAACCTCGTAAAATGCGACCTACTTCTCCCGGCGGCCCGGCCGCGGCTTGCCGCCGGTGCAAAGGCCGGCATTCAGCAAACGGAAAAGCCCCCGCCGGTCTCCCGGCGGGGGCTTGAATTTCACGGAAGCAGCAGGGCTTACCAGTCTTCGCGGACCACGACGCGGGTCTTGACCGGCAGCTTCATCGCCGCCAGGCGCAGGGCCTCGCGGGCGATTTCATCGCTGACGCCGTCGATCTCGAACATCACGCGGCCAGGCTTAACCTTGGCTGCCCAGTAGTCCACGGAGCCTTTACCTTTACCCATACGGACTTCGGTCGGCTTCGAGGTCACCGGAGTGTCCGGGAAGATACGGATCCAGACACGGCCCTGACGCTTCATGTGGCGGGTCATGGCACGGCGGGCAGCCTCGATCTGGCGTGCAGTCACACGCTCAGGGGTGGTTGCCTTCAGGCCATAGGTGCCGAAGTTCAGGTCCGAGCCGCCTTTTGCCAGGCCGTGGATCCGGCCCTTGTGCATCTTGCGGAATTTAGTGCGCTTTGGCTGAAGCATCTCAAATCCTCCTTAGCGACGGCCGCCACCAGCACCACGGGGTGCAGGGCCGTCCTGGATTTCTTGTGCTTTACGGTCACGCGCCGAAGGATCGTGCTCCATGATCTCGCCTTTGAAGATCCAGACCTTGATCCCGATGATCCCGTAGGGGGTCATCGCTTCGGAGTGTGCGTAATCGATGTCGGCACGCAGGGTGTGCAGCGGCACGCGGCCTTCACGGTACCATTCGGTACGCGCGATTTCCGCACCGCCCAGACGGCCAGCCACGTTCACCCGGATACCCAGGGCGCCCATGCGCATGGCGTTCTGCACGGCCCGCTTCATTGCGCGGCGGAAGGACACACGGCGCTCCAGCTGCTGTGCGATCGACTCGCCGACCAGCTGAGCGTCCAGTTCCGGCTTGCGCACTTCAACGATGTTGAGGTGCAGCTCGGAGTCGGTCATCTTGGCCAGCTTCTTGCGCAGGACTTCGATGTCCGCGCCTTTCTTGCCGATGATGACGCCCGGACGTGCGGTGTGGATGGTGACGCGGCATTTCTTGTGCGGGCGCTCGATGATCACGCGCGCAACGCCTGCCTGCTTGCACTCTTCCTTGATGAACTCGCGGATTTTGATGTCCTCGAGCAGCAGATCACCATAGTCTTTGGTGTCGGCGTACCAGCGGCTGTCCCAGGTGCGGTTCACCTGAAGGCGCATGCCGATCGGATTGACTTTCTGACCCATTAGGCTTGCTCCTCAACTTGACGCACCTTGATGGTGATCTCCGCGAACGGCTTCAGGATTTTGCCGAACCGGCCACGGGCACGCGGACGGCCGCGCTTCATGGTCAGGTTCTTGCCAACCCATGCCTCGGCGACGATCAGCTCATCGACATCCAGGTTGTGGTTGTTTTCAGCATTCGCGATGGCGGACTGAAGACATTTCTTCACGTCCTGCGCAATCCGCTTGTTGGAGAAAGTCAGGTCGGTCAGCGCCTTCTCGACTTTCTTGCCGCGGATCATCTGAGCCACCAGGTTCAGTTTCTGCGGGGAGGTACGGAGCATGCGCAGTTTTGCCATTGCTTCGTTGTCTGCCACGCGGCGGGGGTTCTTTTCCTTGCCCATGACTTACTTCCGCTTCGCTTTTTTGTCTGCGGCGTGGCCATAATAGGTGCGGGTCGGCGAGTATTCACCGAACTTCTGACCGATCATGTCTTCCGAGACGTTGACGGGGATATGCTTCTGGCCGTTGTACACACCAAAGGTCAGGCCGACGAACTGCGGCAGGATGGTGGAACGGCGCGACCAGATCTTGATCACTTCATTGCGGCCCGATTCACGCGCTGCTTCGGCCTTCTTCAGGACGTAAGCATCAACGAAGGGGCCCTTCCATACGGAACGTGCCATGGATTAGCGGCCTTTCTTCTTGGCGTGGCGCGAGCGGACGATAAGCTTCTGCGACGCCTTGTTTTTGTTGCGGGTCCGTTTGCCCTTGGTCGGCTTGCCCCAGGGGGTCACCGGGTGGCGGCCACCGGAGGTCCGGCCTTCACCACCGCCGTGGGGGTGGTCGATCGGGTTCATCACGACACCACGCACGGAAGGACGCTTGCCCTTGTGGCGCATACGGCCGGCTTTACCGAAGTTCTGGTTCGAGTTGTCCGGGTTCGACACGGCACCGACGGTGGCCATGCATTCCTGACGGACCAGGCGCAGTTCGCCCGAGGACAGGCGGATCTGAGCGTAACCGCCGTCACGGCCAACGAACTGAGCATAGGTACCGGCTGCACGGGCGATCTGGCCGCCTTTGCCGGGCTTCATTTCGATGTTGTGAACGATGGTACCGATCGGCATGCCCGAGAACGGCATTGCGTTGCCCGGCTTGATGTCGGCTTTTGCAGACGCGACGACCTTGTCGCCGACAGCCAGACGCTGCGGCGCCAGGATGTAGGCTTGTTCGCCGTCTTCGTATTTGATCAGCGCGATGAATGCGGTCCGGTTCGGGTCGTATTCGATCCGCTCAACGGTGGCCGCTACATCAAATTTGTTCCGTTTGAAGTCAACGATCCGGTAGAGGCGCTTTGCGCCGCCGCCACGGCGGCGTGCAGTGATCCGTCCGGTGTTGTTCCGGCCGCCCGATTTGGTCAGGCCCTCAGTGAGGGATTTGACCGGACGCCCTTTCCAAAGCTCCGAACGGTCGATCAGAACCAGCCCACGCTGGCCCGGCGTCGTCGGTTTATACGACTTGAGTGCCATGCTTTCTGTCTTCCGTTTAGCGTGCCAGGCCTTAGGTTCTTGTCTTTGGCCCAGCTATGTTTAAGGCCCCCGTAGGTGCCTGAGTTATAGGGCCCCGAAGGTCCCCAGGTTCGAACATCCTGACAAACGTAACGACCCCGGAACGAATCCGGGGTCTGCAGGATTGGTGCGCAATAGCAGAGGTGTTTGGGGGAGTCTAGTGGCTTCGGCTCCTTTGCCCCAAAACGAGAGCCGAAGCATTCGACTGTCACTAGATGTCCCGATTGGCTAATTGGCGCATGTCATTTTGGCGAAGAAAAGCCCTTCGTCGTCAAAACGCGCGGCAGACGTCAACGCTCGGACACCTTGATCAAATGAGCGATCGTAACCTTCCCAGCTACAACTTCCTTCTTGCTCTACCGCTCGTTCAGCTAAGGAAAGAAATTCCGGAAAACTCCGCTGGTTCTTTTGCTCTCTGGCGGCTGCCAGCCGAGCTTTGCAAGCGTTGAGTTTCCCGTGGTTCACCACGGGCACTGTTGCAGCATAAGATGAGGAGTGCCGAACACAGTCTGACAGCGAAGAGGCACTTTTTCCGCCCCCCAAATCGACACTAGCTCCTGTAAATGCTGTGAACAGGTACACACTCTCACCAGGCGCAAAAGAGAGGGTATCAAACTCCTGTCCAGAGAGCTTTTGATAGTCCTTCCAAGTGACATTCGCTCCACCAATGACCACGGACCGCCCCACTGAACCGGAGGTGGTTGCACCACACCCACTCAAGGCACAGATCAAAGAACAAAGAAGTGCCGACTTCAACTTTCTCATCCTAAAATTTCTCCAAGCAAACTTGCCAACTGCATCGCGACACGAACAACCAGCCGAGACTAACTTCAAAACCGCTGCAAGAGATCATCCCTCCCACCGTTTAGATAATTATCAGGGGAAGTTCTGGCGACCCGTGCGCCAGTTATCAAGCACACTGCATTTTGGCAATTGGACCGGCGGCCGTTCACTCCTCCACGTATCCAGGCGCGCACTGTAAATCTCACGCCTAGCCTTTAACCAAAGACGGGTCACTACCGCTTGCCTCGCCCTCTTTTGCAGAGCACCCGATATCCACCACAACAACAAGCGGAGACACTTGCCGGAATTTGAGAGACAAAGCCCCCTTTAGAAAAAGTTTATACTCCGAAAGAACACGCCGCGGGTGCCTCTCCATGAGTTTCCTTTTGCCCGGCTCCCAGCAGAACTTTGGAGATTGACGGAAATTTCCAGCCACCCGCCAATCTGACCAATTCGACCGCTGCATACTGCCGAGTTAATTGCGATACCTCAACTCGACGTTTAGCTCACTGCTTTCTTCGGCTCGAACTTCCATATCAAGCCTTTGGTGAGGGAGGTGCAGGAAATTCAATACCGCATGCTCATCCACATTGGCCTTGGCTGTATGGATAGTGGGAATGTCGGATAAGAAAATCAAATCGAAAACTCCATGGACCAACATCAAGCTGCGACCAGAGAAGCAATTCTCATCAAAAAGGCAAGTGACGATTGCCGCGCCAGCGCCGTCCCGCGGGGTGGCGCTCTCAACGTGGCGTTTGGCAGTTTATACCGGCCAAATCCGTACAACCTCACCGACACACAGAACACCAGCCAAAGCGCCGCCCCATGGGGGCGGGTCATGCCAGAGGCATGCTCCCAGCATGACGCTGGCGCGGCGGCCTGCGGCCTTGATTCCGCGCCTTGGAGCAAGATCGCAGCTCAGCGCATTGAAGGCTGTTGCGTGAGGTGCGTACGCAGGGCTTCGCGGATCTTAACTGGCAGCGGCTATACCTCAGGGCAAAGCTTCCTCAAGGACTTCGCCATGCCCGACACCACTGCCCCAACGAAAAAGGCCCCCGCTTGCGCGAGGGCCTCTCAATCTTGTCAAAGACACAAATCTCAGAGTCCGGTGGACACGTCGATGGTGTTGCCTTCTTCCAGGGTCACATAGGCTTTTTTCACGTCCTTGCGGCGGCCCATCTGGCCGCGGAAACGCTTCACCTTACCCTTGGTGACGGTGGTGTTGACCGCTTTCACCTTGACGCCAAAGAGCGCTTCGACAGCTTCTTTGATCATCGGCTTGTTGGAGTCGATTGCCACTTCGAACACCACTGCGCCGTTTTCGGACGCCATGGTGGATTTTTCGGTGATGATCGGCTTGCGGATCACGTCGTAGTGTTCTGCTTTCGCGCTCATTTCAGGCGAGCCTCCAGTGCTTCGACACCTGCTTTGGTGATCACCAGGGTGTCACGCTTCAGGATGTCATAGACGTTGGCACCGATGGTCGGCAGGATGTCCAGACCTTCGATGTTGCGCGACGCTTGCAGGAAGCCTTCGTTGACCGAAGCGCCGTCGATGACCAGAGCGCGTTTCCAGCCCAGGTTCTTCACCTGCTTGGCCAGAGCGGCGGTCTTGCCCTCAGCTGCTGCGTCCTCGATGATGACCAGCTCGCCCGCTTTTGCTTTTGCGGACAGCGCGTGGCGCAGGCCCAGCTTGCGGAACTTCTTGGTCAGCTCGTGGCCGTGCGACCGGACAACGGGACCCTTGTAGATACCACCCTTGCGGAAGATCGGCGCGTTGCGGTCACCGTGGCGTGCGCCGCCGGTGCCCTTCTGGCGGTAGATCTTCTTGGTCGAGTAGGAGGTCTCGGAGCGGGTCTTCACCTTGTGGGTGCCCTGCTGCGCGTTGTTGCGCTGCCAGCGGACCACGCGGTGCAGGATGTCCGCACGCGGCTCCAGGCCGAACAGGTCTTCGGACAGCTCGATGTCGCCAGCCTTGCCGCCGTCGAGTTTGATCACGTCAAGTTTCATGCTTCACCACCTTCCGCGGATGCTTCCGCAGTTTTCAGAGCGGCCGGGAACGGCAGACCCTCGGGAGCTTTCTTCTTCACGGCATCCTTGACGGTCACCCAGCCGGATTTCGGGCCCGGAACGGCGCCCTTGATGAAGACCAGGCCGCGCTCGGCGTCGGTTTTCACCACTTCCAGGTTCTGGGTGGTCACGCGGGCTGCGCCCATGTGGCCGGCCATCTTCTTGCCTTTGAAGACCTTGCCCGGGTCCTGACACTGACCGGTCGAACCGTGCGAACGGTGCGAGATCGACACACCGTGCGAGGCGCGCAGGCCGCCGAAGTTGTGCCGCTTCATGGCACCGGCGAAACCCTTACCGATCGAGGTGCCGGTCACGTCCACTTTCTGGCCAGCCAGGAAGTGTTCGGCCGAGATTTCGGCGCCGACTTCGATCAGGCCGTCCGCGGGAACGCGGAATTCGACCAGCTTGCGCTTGGGTTCAACCTTGGCTGCTGCGAAGACACCGCGCATGGCTTGCGAAGTGCGCTTTGCCTTGGCCGCGCCTGCACCCAGCTGAACGGCGGTGTAGCCGTCTTTTTCCTCGGTGCGCTGTGCAACGACCTGCAGGCCGTCCAGCGACAGAACGGTCACAGGGATCTGCTTGCCGTCTTCCATGAACAGCCGGGTCATGCCGACTTTCTTTGCGATAATACCGGAACGCATAATCTATACCCTCCGATCTTACGACTGCAGCTTGATTTCGACGTCAACGCCGGCGGCCAGGTCGAGCTTCATCAGCGCGTCCACGGTCTGCGGGGTCGGGTCGACGATGTCGAGAAGACGCTTGTGAGTGCGGATCTCGAACTGATCGCGGGATTTCTTGTCAACGTGGGGGCCACGCAGAACAGTGAATTTCTCGATCTTGTTCGGCATCGGGATCGGGCCGCGCACTTGCGCGCCGGTCCGCTTGGCAGTGTTGACGATTTCCTGGGTGCTGGCATCCAGCACGCGGTAGTCAAATGCCTTCAGCCGGATACGGATGTTTTGGCTTTGCATCGTATAGCCTTATTCTAGGCGTTGGGGTTGAGAGGAGGGCCTGCGCTCACCGCAATCCCTCATCGAACCCAAAAGGCGGGAATCATCCCGCCTCCATTCGCATCAGCGAACTCGCGCCCTATACGCCCTGCGGGCCCCTGTGGCAAGGGGTTTCGCCGCGAAACAGTTGCGTTTGCGGAGGACGGTGCGTTTGAGGTTTGTTTGGGTGTGCGAAGAGTTCGCTAAGGACGGGCGATCCGCCGATGCACTGGGTTCGGCTCAGTTGGAAATTTTCCAAGCGCCCAACGTCGTTACGCCGTTCTTCGAACCCAAAGGCGGTCATGAAAGGCCGGTTATTCATGACCGGAAACCGCGCCGGTTTCCGGCGGCGGCACAGCAAAAAAGGCCGCCCAAAGGCGGCCTTTCCGTCGATCAATCAGGAGACCTGATTACTCGATGATTTTGGACACAACGCCGGCGCCGACGGTGCGGCCGCCTTCGCGGATGGCGAAGCGCAGGCCGTCTTCCATCGCGATCGGGGCGATCAGCTCAACCGCGAACTTCAGGTTGTCGCCCGGCATCACCATCTCGGTGCCTTCCGGCAGGGTCACGGTGCCGGTCACGTCGGTGGTGCGGAAGTAGAACTGCGGACGGTAGTTCGCGAAGAACGGGGTGTGGCGGCCGCCTTCTTCCTTGGTCAGGATGTAGGCTTCGGCTTCGAACTTGGTGTGCGGGGTCACGGAACCCGGCTTGCACAGCACCTGGCCGCGCTCAACGGATTCACGGTCCACACCGCGCAGCAGGGCGCCGATGTTGTCGCCGGCTTCACCGCGGTCCAGCAGCTTGCGGAACATTTCCACACCGGTGCAGGTGGTTTTCGAAGTGTCTTTGATGCCGACGATTTCGATTTCGTCGCCAACGTTGATCACACCGCGCTCCACACGGCCGGTCACAACGGTGCCGCGGCCGGAGATCGAGAACACGTCTTCGATCGGCATCAGGAACGGCTGGTCAACCGCACGCTCGGGGGTCGGGATGTATTCGTCCACGGCCGCCATCAGCTCTTTGATCTTGTTTTCGCCGATTTCCGGGTCACGGCCTTCCATCGCCGCCAGCGCGGAGCCTGCGATGATCGGAATATCGTCGCCCGGGAACTCGTAGGAGGACAGCAGCTCGCGGATTTCCATTTCCACCAGCTCCAGCAGCTCTTCGTCGTCGACCTGGTCCACTTTGTTCATGAACACGACCAGGGCAGGCACGCCAACCTGACGCGCCAGCAGGATGTGCTCGCGGGTCTGCGGCATCGGGCCGTCAGCAGCGTTCACCACCAGGATCGCGCCGTCCATCTGAGCGGCACCGGTGATCATGTTCTTGACGTAGTCGGCGTGGCCGGGGCAGTCGACGTGGGCATAGTGGCGCGCGTCGGTTTCATATTCCACGTGGGCGGTGGAGATGGTGATGCCGCGGGCTTTTTCTTCCGGCGCGCCGTCGATCTGGTCGTAGGCTTTGAAGTCGCCGAAGTACTTGGTGATCGCTGCGGTCAGCGTGGTTTTGCCGTGGTCAACGTGGCCGACGGTGCCGATGTTGACGTGCGGTTTATTACGTTCAAACTTTTCCTTAGCCATGATGGCCTCCTTTTGTTTCGAGAGGGGCCCGCGCGGATTGCGAACCCCTCAATTTCTTGACGCTTACGCGTATTTCGCCTGGATCTCTTCCGAGATGTTCTGCGGCACCGGCTCGTAGTGGTCGAACTGCATGGTGAACTGGGCGCGGCCCGAGCTCATCGAACGCAGGGTGTTGATGTAGCCGAACATGTTCGCCAGCGGCACAAACGCGTCGATGGCGATTGCGTTGCCGCGGTTCTCCTGGCCGGACACCTGGCCGCGGCGGGATGTCAGGTCGCCGATGATGCCGCCGGTGTATTCTTCCGGGGTGATCACCTCAACCTTCATCACCGGCTCGAGCAGTTTCGCACCAGCTTTGCGCATGCCTTCACGCATGCCCATGCGGGCAGCGATTTCAAAGGCCAGAACCGAGGAGTCCACGTCGTGGAACTTACCGTCGATCAGGGCAACCTTGAAGTCGATCACGGGGAAGCCGGCCAGCGGGCCGCTGTCCATGACGGACTGGATGCCTTTTTCGACGCCCGGGATGTATTCCTTCGGAACCGCACCGCCAACGATACGGGATTCGAAGGAGTAGCCTTCGCCGGCTTCGGTCGGCGAGATGATCAGTTTCACCTCGGCGAACTGGCCCGAACCACCCGACTGTTTCTTGTGGGTGTAGGAATGCTCGACCTCTTTGGAGATGGTCTCGCGGTAGGCCACCTGCGGCGCACCGATGTTCGCCTCAACCTTGAACTCGCGCTTGAGGCGGTCCACCAGGATGTCCAGGTGAAGTTCGCCCATACCCTTCATGATGGTCTGACCGGACTCGAGGTCGGTTTCGACGCGGAAGGACGGGTCTTCGGCGGCCAGACGGGCCAGACCCTGGGACATCTTCTCCTGGTCGGCCTTGGTTTTCGGCTCGACCGCGATCTCGATCACCGGATCGGGGAAGGTCATGGTTTCCAGGACAACCGGGTCGTTGACGGCGCAGAGGGTGTCACCGGTGGTGGTGTCCTTCAGGCCTGCCAGCGCGATGATGTCGCCTGCGAACGCTTCCGTGATTTCCTCACGGTTGTTCGAGTGCATCATCATCATCCGGCCAACGCGCTCTTTCTTGCCCTTGGTCGAGTTCAGCAGGGTGTCGCCCTTGTTCAGCACGCCGGAGTAGATCCGGGTGAAGGTCAGGGAGCCGACGAACGGGTCGTTCATGATCTTGAACGCCAGGCCGGAGAACGCCATGTCGTCGTCCGCGCGGCGGGCGATGTCACGGGTTTCAGTCTCGTCGCCGGGTTTGAAGCCCATGTAATCAACAACGTCCAGCGGGCTGGGCAGGTAGTCGATCACAGCGTTGAGCAGCGGCTGAACGCCTTTGTTCTTGAACGCGGAACCGCCCAGAACCGGAACGAAGGCCAGCTCCAGGGTGCCCTTGCGCAGCAGTTTGCGCAGGGTCGGAACGTCGGGCTCTTCGCCTTCCAGGTAGGCTTCCATCGCGTCGTCGTCCATTTCGACGGCCGCTTCGATCATCTTGCCGCGCCATTCGTCAGCCATGTCTTTCAGGCTGTCGCGGATCGGAGCTTTGACCCAGGATGCGCCCAGGTCTTCGCCCTGCCACAGCCATTCTTCCATGTTGACCAGGTCAACCAGGCCTTCCAGCTCGTTCTCGGCGCCGATCGGCACACCAACCGGAACCGCGCGGGCGCCGGTACGGTCTTCGATCATGTTGACGCAGTTGAAGAAGTCGGCGCCGATCTTGTCCATCTTGTTGACGAACACCATGCGCGGAACCTTGTAGCGGTCAGCCTGACGCCACACGGTTTCGGTCTGCGGCTCAACACCAGCGTTGGCGTCCAGAACACAGACAGCACCGTCGAGAACCGCCAGCGAACGCTCAACTTCAATGGTGAAGTCAACGTGGCCGGGGGTGTCGATGATGTTCAGGCGGTGCTTCGGAGAGTCAGCGGTCTTGCCGTCTTCGGTGCGTTCCCAGAAGGTGGTGGTCGCAGCCGAGGTGATGGTGATGCCGCGTTCCTGCTCCTGCTCCATCCAGTCCATGGTGGCTGCACCGTCGTGCACCTCACCGATGTTGTGGGATTTGCCGGTGTAATACAGGATGCGCTCGGAGCAGGTGGTTTTACCTGCGTCGATGTGCGCCATGATACCGAAGTTACGGTACAGTTCGAGGGGATATTCGCGTGCCATAGGTCTAGGTCCTCTAGCTTACCAGCGATAGTGGCTGAAGGCTTTGTTCGCCTCGGCCATCTTGTGGGTGTCTTCGCGCTTCTTGACCGCGGTGCCACGGGACTGAACAGCGTCCAGCAGCTCGCCGGCGAGGCGCTCTTCCATGGTGTTTTCGTTGCGGTTGCGTGCGGCGGTGATCAGCCAGCGGATTGCCAGAGCTTCGCGGCGCTCGGGACGGACTTCGACCGGAACCTGGTAGGTTGCACCGCCAACACGGCGGGAGCGGACCTCAACGGACGGCTTCACGTTGTCCAGCGCTTCGTGGAAGACTTCCACCGGGGCGCGCTTGATCTTGGTCTCAACGCGGTCCAGCGCGTTGTACACGATACGCTCTGCGACCGACTTCTTGCCGTCGATCATCAGGTTGTTCATGAATTTGGTCAGAACGCGGTCGCCGAACTTGGCGTCGGGCAGGACTTCGCGCTTCTCTGCGGCGTGACGACGGGACATCTCGCTCTCTCCTTCTTACTTAGGACGCTTCGCGCCGTACTTCGAGCGGCGCTGCTTACGGTCTTTAACGCCCTGGGTATCCAGAACACCGCGCAGGATGTGGTAACGGACACCCGGAAGGTCTTTTACACGGCCGCCACGGATCAGAACCACAGAGTGCTCCTGAAGGTTGTGGCTTTCACCGGGGATGTAGGAGATCACTTCGAAACCGTTGGTCAGGCGGACCTTCGCAACTTTCCGCATAGCGGAGTTCGGCTTCTTCGGGGTGGTGGTGTACACGCGGGTGCAGACGCCGCGCTTTTGCGGGCACTGTTCCAGGTGCATGGACTTCGAGCGTTTAACTTTCGGCTGCCGCGGCTTGCGGATCAGCTGCTGGATCGTTGGCATTCCGGTTTATTCCCCGTTTTGCAACACTGTCATGCACGCCGGCGCGTGCGGGTGATTTCGCTGCACTCATGCGTCCACAAGCGCAAAAACCGCAATCGCTCCCATTCCGAGGTGAGACGACGCGGTGAGTTTACAGAGGGCCCGGGTGGTAAAAGTGCCCAGGCCTTGAGCCACTGCAATTTTGAATTCGGCTTACGAAGAATACACTCCGGGTGCCGGATAGCCGCGCGTATATGGGGAGTCGCGCTGGTTGTCAACAGCGGGCGGGCGCGGGGCCCCTGCCCGGCCCCGAGCCGGCGCTTGCCAGACATTGGCGCGCCCGGCATAGTCGGCGCAACCGCCTTTGTCACGAAACGGATTTCAGAATGCAAGTCATCGGATTGTGCCGGTTTTCCTATCCGGCGCTTGGCGGGTTCCAGGTCGAGCATGAGACGATCAAAGAGCGCATCGCCTACCTTTATGCCGAAGCGAGGATGGAGGAGCGGTTCCGGCTGTTCGAAACCATCTCCCTGCCCTGCCTGAAAGAGCAGACCGATCAGGATTTCGACCTGATCCTTGTGACCGGCGACAGCCTGCCCCGGGTGCATCTGGACCGGCTGCGCGACCTGACCGCCGGAATGCCTCAGGTGCAGATTCGTGCAGAACCGCCGCGCCGCCACCGGGAGGTTATGAAGGAGATCATCAACCAGGCCCGCCGGGATCACGACCAGCCCTGCCTGCAGTTCCGCCATGATGATGACGACGCCGTGTCGGTCGATTTTGTTGAGCGGCTGCGCGCGGTCACCGAGGACTGCCGGCCGCTGATGCGGAAGAACAGGACCGTGGCCATTGATTTCAACCGGGGCTTCATCGCGCAGGCGGGACCGGAGGGGATCGCGGCGGCGGAAGGGGTTCACCCCTATTTCGTGGCCGCCATGGGCATGCATGTGCGCCGCGGCTGCGAGCAGACGATCATGAATTTCGGCCACCACAAGATCAACCGATTCATGCCGACGGTAACGCTGACTGACTACCCGATGTTCGTGCGCACTCATAACCAGTTCAACGATTCCAGGGCCGAGGGCGGATGGCAGCCTGACCTGACGCCGCTGACACCGGAAAGGGAAGGCGAGTTCGAAGCCCGGTTTGCGATCCGGTCCGCCCATGTGAAGGAAGTATTCGGCAGGGGCTGAGAAACTCAGACCCGCAGCTTTCGGGCCTGCCTGCGTTCCCGGTAGAAGGTGAACATCCCTGCTCCGGCGACGATTGCCGCCCCGGCAATCGTCAGCAGGTCCGGCCACTCGCCGAACACCAGCCAGCCCAGGATCAGCGCCCACAGAAGACCGCTGTAGCGCAAGGGCGCGATCACGGCGATCTCTCCCACCCGCATGGTCATGACCGAACACAGGTAGCCCGCGAAAATGAACAGCGCCGCGCCGGTCAGGATCAGATAGCCGCTGCTGTCCATCGGCTGCCAGTCCACTGCGGCGGAGGTGGCTATCCCGAACGCCATCACGGCGAGGGAAGACATCAGGGTCACGGTCATCGACGGCACCTCGGGCGGCATCCGGCGGGTGACCAGGTCGCGGGCGGTGATGCAGGCCACTGCCGCCAGCGCATAAAGCGCACCGTCGCTGAAGCCATCCGGCCCCGGCCGCACGATCAGCAGCATTCCCGCAAAGCCTGCGGCAATCGCCGCCATCCGGCGCCAGCCGACCGGCTCCCGCAGGAAGAGCGCCGCGCTCAGGGTCACGCTCAGCGGCAGCACCTGAAGCACCGCGGTGACGTTGGCGATCGGCATCAGCAACAGCGCGGTCAGGAACAGATAGGTGGCCGCCACCTCCGCGGCACAGCGCAATGCGATCATACCCCAAGCCCGGCCCGGCAGCCGCAGGCGGAGGCCGCCCAGCCGCAGGGCCAGGAGGTAGATCAGGAAACTGGCGGCAATGCCGCGGACAGTCAGGATCTGCGGCAGCGGCAGCGCCCCGCCGATCAGCTTTACCAGCGCGTCGTTGAAGGTATAGGCCGCCATCGCCGCCGTCATCAGCAGCGCCCCGGTCTGGTTCGGGGTCATCGCTGCCCCGCTATGGTCAATTGCAGCCTGACATTCATCCCTGCGCCCTCCTTGTCCGGCAACAGATAGCCGCAGCCGCAGAAATGAAAAAGCCCCCGCACCGGAGATGCGGGGGCTTTTCTGTTTGCTTGCTGCCGCAGCTTAGTCGCGGCTTTCCGGGGTTTCGACCAGGATATCCGCGTCGTCGCCGCCCATCACGTCCTCGTCCATCACCGGTGCGGCCAGGGCTGCAGCGGCTTCGGCTTCCTCGCGGCGGGCTTCCAGCACCACGTTGTCGCGGCCCTGGGCAATCTGGCGCACCCGCTGGGTCGCGCCGCCGGTGCCAGCCGGGATCAGGCGGCCCACGATGACGTTCTCCTTGAGGCCGACCAGCTTGTCCTTCTTGCCCTGAACCGAAGCCTCGGTGAGGACCCGGGTGGTCTCCTGGAAGGAGGCCGCCGAGATGAAGGAGCGGGTCTGCAGCGATGCCTTAGTGATACCCAGCAGGATCGGTTCGCCTTGAGCAGGACGCTTGCCGCGGGCAAGGGCCTTTTCGTTGGCGGCGTCGAATTCCTGCTTGTCCACGTGCTCGCCTTTCAGCAGCGTCGTGTCGCCGGAGTCGGAGATCTCCCACTTTTGCAGCATCTGGCGGACGATCACCTCGATGTGCTTGTCGTTGATCTTCACACCCTGCAGGCGGTAGACGTCCTGGACCTCGTCGATCATGTAGTTCGCCAGTGCCTCGACACCCATGATGGACAGGATGTCATGCGGCGCCGGGTTGCCGTCCATGATGTAGTCGCCCTTCTGGACAAAATCACCTTCCTGAACCGGAATGTGCTTGCCCTTGGGCACCATGTATTCGACGGCTTCCATCGACTCGTCCGACGGCTCGATCGCGATACGGCGCTTGTTCTTGTAGTCGCGGCCGAAGCGCACGTAACCATCGATTTCGGCGATGATCGCGTGATCCTTCGGACGGCGGGCTTCGAACAGTTCCGCAACGCGCGGCAGACCACCGGTAATGTCCTTGGTCTTGGCACCTTCACGCGGGATACGCGCGACAACGTCACCTGCCATGATCTGCTGGCCGTCTTCGACCGACAGAATGGCGTCCACGGACATCGGGTAGGTCAGCGGGTTGCCGTTGTCGTTGCGCACCGGCTCGCCGTTGCCATCCACCAGGATGATTTCCGGCTTCAGGTCGGAGCCCTTCGGAGCCGCACGCCAGTCGATCACGATCTTCTGGGTCATGCCGGTGGCTTCGTCGGTCTCGTCGCGGACGGCCAGGCCCGAGACGAGGTCGACATACTTGGCGGTACCCGGCTTCTCGGCGATGATCGGCAGGGTGTAGGGGTCCCATTCGAACAGCTTGTCGCCGCGGTTGACCTGCTGGCCTTCCTTGACGAACAGCTTGGAGCCGTAGCCCAGCTTGTGGCTGGCGCGCTCTTCGCCGTGCTCGTCCTGGATGATCAGCTTCATGTTGCGGCCGACAACCAGGGTTTCGCCGTTGGCGTTCTCCAGGGTCTGCGGCATCTCGAACACGATCTTGCCTTCCTGGGACGCTTCCAGGAACGACTGCTGGCCGCCCTGGGCAACGCCGCCGATGTGGAAGGTCCGCATGGTCAGCTGGGTGCCGGGTTCACCGATCGACTGTGCCGCGATGATGCCGACAGCTTCGCCGGTGTTCACCTGAGTACCGCGGGCCAGGTCACGGCCGTAGCACATGGCGCAGACGCCCTCTTCCGACTCACAGGTCAGCGGCGAGCGGATACGGGTCGACTGAACGCCGGCCTCTTCCACTGCATCTGCCATGCGTTCGTCGATCAGCTGGCCAGCCGCGATGATGATCTCATCGGTGCCGGGACGCTTGATGTCATCCGCAGCCACACGGCCCAGGATGCGTTCGCCCAGCGAGGCCACCACTTCACCGTCGTTGATCGCCGCTTCCGCAGTGATCGCGCGCTCGGTGCCGCAGTCATGCTCACGCACGATGCAGTCCTGCGCCACGTCGACCAGACGGCGGGTCAGGTAACCCGAGTTCGCCGTCTTAAGCGCGGTGTCGGACAGACCCTTACGGGCACCGTGGGTCGAGTTGAAGTACTCGAGAACGGTCAGGCCTTCTTTAAAGTTCGAGATGATCGGGGTCTCGATGATGTCGCCGTTCGGCTTGGCCATCAGGCCGCGCATCCCGCCCAGCTGCTTCATCTGGGTGACCGAGCCACGCGCACCGGAGTGGGCCATCATGTAGACCGAGTTCGGCTCCATCACGGCGCCGTTCTCGTCCCGGCGGTCAGCGGAGATGGTGCCCATCATCGCTTCGGTGACCTTGTCGTTACACTTCGACCAGGCATCGACAACCTTGTTGTACTTTTCGCCCTGAGTGATCAGGCCGTCCATATACTGCTGTTCGAAGTCTTTCACCTGCTCGCGGGTGTCATCGACGATGGTCCACTTGGTGTCCGGGATCACCATGTCGTCCTTACCGAAGGAGATGCCGGCCTTGAACGCTTCGCGGAAGCCCATGGTCATGATCTGGTCGCAGAAGATGACCGACTCCTTCTGGCCGCAATAGCGGTAGACGGTGTCGATGACCTGCTGCACCTCTTTTTTCCGCAGCAGGCGGTTGACCAGCTCAAACGGCGCCTTGGCGTTCTTGGGCAGCAGTGCGCCCAGACGGACACGGCCCGGGGTGGTCTCGAAACGCTGGAGAACCTCGTTGCCTTCTTCGTCGATCTGGGTGATCCGCGCGGTGATCTTGGAGTGCAGATGCACCTCGCCGGCGTCCAGCGCGTGCTGAACTTCGTCGATGGTGCCAAACACCTTGCCTTCACCCGGCATGCCTTCGCGCTCCAGGGTCAGGTAGTAGAGACCCAGAATCATATCCTGCGAGGGAACGATGATCGGTGCGCCGTTGGCGGGCGACAGAACGTTGTTCGTGGACATCATCAGGACGCGTGCTTCCAGCTGGGCCTCAAGGCTCAGCGGGACGTGCACAGCCATCTGGTCGCCGTCGAAGTCCGCGTTGAACGCCGAGCAGACCAGCGGGTGCAGCTGGATTGCCTTGCCTTCGATCAGCGTGGGTTCAAACGCCTGGATGCCGAGACGGTGCAGCGTCGGTGCGCGGTTCAGCATCACCGGGTGCTCGCGGATCACCTCGTCCAGGATATCCCAAACTTCGGGACGCTCTTTTTCGACCAGCTTCTTCGCCTGCTTCACGGTGCTGGACAGGCCCTTGGCCTCCAGACGCGAGTAGATGAAGGGCTTGAACAGCTCCAGCGCCATCTTCTTGGGCAGGCCGCACTGGTGCAGCTTGAGTTCCGGACCGGTCACAATCACCGAACGGCCGGAGAAGTCGACGCGCTTACCCAGAAGGTTCTGACGGAAGCGGCCCTGCTTGCCTTTCAGCATGTCGGACAGCGACTTCAGCGGGCGCTTGTTGGCGCCGGTGATGACGCGGCCGCGGCGGCCGTTGTCGAACAGCGCGTCCACGGATTCCTGCAGCATCCGCTTTTCGTTGCGGACGATGATGTCCGGCGCACGCAGCTCGATCAGGCGCTTCAGGCGGTTGTTCCGGTTGATCACGCGGCGGTACAGGTCGTTCAGGTCGGAGGTCGCAAAGCGGCCGCCGTCCAGCGGAACCAGCGGGCGCAGTTCCGGCGGGATGACCGGGATCACGGTCATGATCATCCATTCCGGACGGTTGCCCGATTCCAGGAAGGATTCCACGACTTTCAGACGCTTGATGATCTTCTTGGGCTTCAGTTCGCCGGTCGCTTCGGCCAGCTCGGCGCGCAGCGTTTCGGCTTCCGATTCCAGGTCGATCTGGGCCAGCATGTCACGGATCGCTTCAGCGCCGATGTTGGCGGTGAAGGCGTCCATGCCATAGGCATCCTGGGCGTCCATGTACTCTTCTTCGGTCATCATCTGACCATAGGTCAGGTCGGTCAGGCCCGGCTCGATGACAACATAGTTTTCAAAGTACAGAACACGTTCCAGGTCGCGCAGGGTCATGTCCAGCATCAGGCCGATGCGGGACGGCAGCGACTTCAGGAACCAGATGTGCGCAACCGGCGCGGCCAGTTCGATGTGGCCCATGCGCTCGCGGCGCACTTTCTGCAGGGTGACCTCGACGCCGCATTTCTCACAGACGACGCCGCGGTACTTCATCCGCTTATATTTGCCGCACAGGCATTCGTAGTCTTTGATCGGGCCAAAGATCCGGGCGCAGAACAGGCCGTCGCGCTCCGGCTTGAAGGTCCGGTAGTTGATGGTCTCGGGCTTTTTGATTTCGCCATAGGACCAAGACAGGATCCGTTCCGGGCTGGCCAGCGAGACTTTGATTTCATCAAAGACCTTCGGCGGGGTCAGCGGGTTGAACGGGTTGTTGGTGATTTCCTGGTTCATTTTGATACCTCAAATCTTGCGGAAGGGGGGAGCGGGAGAAGGGCGCGGGGCCCTTACTCCTCAACCTCCGCATCCAGGAGTTCCATATTCAGGCCGAGGCCGCGGACTTCTTTAACCAGAACGTTGAACGATTCCGGCACGCCCGCTTCAAAGTTGTCCTCACCCTTGACGATCGACTCGTAGACCTTGGTCCGGCCGGCGACGTCATCCGACTTGACGGTGAGCATCTCCTGCAGGGTGTAGGCGGCGCCATAGGCTTCCAGAGCCCAGACTTCCATCTCACCAAAGCGCTGACCGCCGAACTGCGCCTTACCGCCCAGCGGCTGCTGGGTGACCAGCGAGTACGGGCCGGTGGAACGCGCGTGGATCTTGTCGTCCACCAGGTGGTGCAGCTTCAGCAGGTACTTGATGCCAACGGTGACTGGACGCGCGAACTGCTCGCCGGTGCGGCCGTCGAACAGGATCGACTGGCCGGACTGGTCAAAGCCCGCACGCACCAGGGCGTTGTTGACGTCATCTTCCTTGGCGCCATCAAAGACCGGGGTTGCGATCGGCACACCGCGGGTCACATTGCCTGCGGCTTCGATCAGCTGCTCCTCGGACATACCGGCGATGCCTTCGTCGTAGACATCATCGCCATAGGCGCCGTGCATCGCTTCACGCACCGGGGTCAGGTCGCCGGAACGGCGGTATTCCTGCAGAGCCTCGTCCACCTTGATGCCGAGGCCGCGTGCGGCCCAGCCCATGTGGGTTTCGAGGATCTGACCGACGTTCATACGCGACGGCACGCCCAGCGGGTTGAGGCAGAAGTCGACCGGGGTACCGTCGGCGAGGAACGGCATGTCCTCCATCGGCACCACTTTCGAGATCACACCCTTGTTGCCGTGACGGCCGGCCATCTTGTCGCCCGGCTGCAGCTTGCGCTTCACCGCAATGAAGACCTTGACCATCTTCATCACGCCCGGCGGCAGGTCGTCGCCGCGGCGGACCTTCTCGACCTTGTCCTCGAAACGGGCATCCAGGGCGCGCTTCTGCGCCTCGTACTGCTCGTTCAGGGCCTCGACCACCTGTGCGTCCTGCTCGTCTTCCAGCGCCAGCATCCACCACTGACCGCGGGACAGCGAGTCCAGCAGGTCCTCGGTGATTTCGGTGCCGGCACGCACGCCTTTGGGGCCTTTGACGGCCACTTTGCCCAGCAGCATGCCGCGCAGGCGGGCGTAGATGTTGCGGTCCAGGATCGCCAGCTCGTCGTCCCGGTCACGGGCCAGACGCTCGACTTCCTCACGCTCGATCTGCAGCGCACGCTCGTCTTTTTCCACACCATGGCGGTTGAAGACGCGCACTTCGACGACAGTACCGTAGTCGCCCGGCTTCACGCGCAGCGAGGTGTCGCGCACGTCAGATGCCTTTTCACCAAAGATGGCGCGCAGCAGCTTTTCTTCCGGGGTCATCGGGCTTTCGCCCTTCGGAGTGATCTTGCCGACCAGAATGTCGCCCGGCTCCACATCGGCGCCGATGTAGACGATGCCCGCCTCGTCGAGGTTGCGCAGGGCTTCCTCGCCGACGTTGGGGATGTCGCGGGTGATTTCTTCCGGCCCAAGCTTGGTGTCACGGGCGGCGACTTCGAATTCCTCGATGTGGACCGAGGTGAAGACGTCGTCACGCGCGATGCGCTCGGAGATCAGGATGGAGTCTTCATAGTTGTAGCCGTTCCACGGCATAAACGCGACGACCACGTTCTTGCCCAGAGCCAGTTCGCCCATGTCGGTCGACGGACCGTCGGCGATGACTTCGCCCTTGGTCACGGTGTCGCCCACTTTCACCAGCGGACGCTGGTTGATACAGGTGTTCTGGTTCGAGCGCTGGAACTTGCGCATGCGGTAGATGTCCACACCCGCGTCGCCCAGTTCCAGGTCTTCGGTGGCCCGGATCACGATACGCTGCGCATCGACCTGGTCGATGATGCCCGCACGCTTGGCCTGGATGGCCGCGCCGGAGTCGATCGCAACCTTTTCCTCGATGCCGGTGCCGACCAGCGGCGCCTCTGCGCGTAGCAGCGGAACCGCCTGACGCTGCATGTTCGAGCCCATCAGAGCGCGGTTGGCGTCGTCGTTTTCCAGGAACGGGATCAGCGAGGCCGCAACCGAGACCAGCTGTTTCGGCGACACGTCGATCAGGTCGACGCTTTCATTCGGCGCCAGGGTGTAGTCACCCGACTGGCGGGTGGACACCAAGTCGTTGATGAACTTGCCGTTCTCGTCCAGGGTCGCGTTCGCCTGCGCCACGGTGTGGCGCATTTCCTCGGTGGCGGACATGTAGTGAACCTCATCGGTCACCTGTCCTTCTTTCACCACGCGGTAGGGCGTCTCGATGAAGCCGTACTTGTTGACGCGCGCAAAGGTCGCCAGCGAGTTGATCAGACCGATGTTCGGGCCTTCCGGGGTCTCAATCGGGCACATCCGGCCATAGTGGGTCGGGTGCACGTCGCGGACCTCAAAGCCCGCACGCTCGCGGGTCAGACCGCCCGGGCCAAGCGCCGACAGGCGGCGTTTGTGGGTGACTTCCGACAGCGGGTTGGTCTGGTCCATGAACTGCGACAGCTGCGAGGAGCCGAAGAATTCGCGCACGGCAGCCGCGGCCGGTTTCGCGTTGATCAGGTCCTGCGGCATCACCGTGTCGATCTCGACGGAGGACATCCGTTCCTTGATCGCACGTTCCATGCGCAGCAGGCCGACGCGGTACTGGTTTTCCATCAGCTCGCCAACGGAGCGCACGCGGCGGTTGCCCAGGTGGTCGATGTCGTCGACATCGCCGCGGCCGTCACGCAGGTCGACCAGCGCCTTGATACAGGCGACGATGTCTTCCTTGCGCAGAGTGCGCTGAGTGTCTTCAGCGTCCAGCGCCAGGCGCATGTTCATCTTCACGCGGCCAACAGCCGAGAGGTCGTAGCGCTCGGAATCGAAGAACAGGGTGTCGAACAGCGCGGACGCGGCCTCGACGGTGGGCGGCTCGCCCGGGCGCATCACACGGTAGATGTCCATGAGCGCGCTTTCGCGGGTCCGGTTCTTGTCCTGCGCCATGGTGTTGCGCATGTAGGGGCCGACGTTGACGTTGTCGATGTCCAGCACCGGGATGTCGGTGATACCGGCATCCAGCAGCTCTTTCAGGGAGCCGCCGATCAGTTCGCCGTCCTTGTCGTATTCCAGGGTCAGCTCATCACCGGCTTCGACATAGATCGCGCCGTTGTCTTCGTTGATGATGTCCTTGGCGACGAACTTGCCGACAATGTGCTCGAAGGGAACCAGCAGCTCGGTGATGGTGCCTTCCTCGATCATCTTCTTGACGGCGCGCGGGGTGACTTTCTTGCCCGCCTCGCAGATGATCTCGCCGGTGCCGGCGTCCACCAGGTCATAAGTCGGGCGGGTGCCGCGCACGCGCTCGGGGAAGAAGGGGGTGACCCAGCCGCGGGACTTCTCAAGCTTGAAGTTGACGGTGTTGTAGTAGGCATCCATGATGCCTTCCTGGTCCAGGCCCAGGGCATACAGCAGGGTGGTCACCGGCAGCTTGCGGCGGCGGTCGATACGGGCAAAGACAATGTCCTTGGCGTCGAACTCGAAGTCCAGCCAGGAGCCGCGGTACGGGATGATGCGGCAGGCGAACAGCAGCTTGCCCGAAGAGTGGGTCTTGCCCTTGTCGTGGTCGAAGAACACGCCCGGCGAGCGGTGCATCTGGGACACGATCACACGCTCGGTGCCGTTCACGATGAAGGTGCCGTTCGGGGTCATCAGGGGCATGTCGCCCATGAAAACGTCCTGCTCCTTGATGTCCTTGACGGACTTCGCACCGGTGTCCTCATCGACATCAAAGACGATCAGGCGCAGGGTGACCTTCAGCGGCGCCGAATAGGTCATGTCGCGCTGCATGCACTCTTCGACGTCGTACTTCGGCTTCTCGAAGGAATACTTCACGAACTCCAGAACGGAGGTTTCGTTGAAGTCCTTGATCGGGAAGACCGACTGGAACACACCTTTGATGCCTTCGCCGTCAAGCGGCTCGCTCGCATCGCCGGAGCGCAGGAACAGATCATAGGAAGATTTCTGCACCTCGATGAGGTTCGGCATTTCCAGCACTTCGCGGATTTTGCCGTAGTATTTACGTAGACGTTTCTGGCCAAGGAACGATTGAGCCATGTCAGATGTCACCTTTCCGAGTTCTCACCGGTCAAGGTTGCCGCCGGGCCCCGGCACCTTGCCCATACGAGACAGCGCGTTCGGATCAATTCATGGCCACCGTCCCGAAGGCGGCCTCCCGATCCCTTGAACCTCGCCTGAAAAAGCGCCTCTTGCGTGAGGCCCTTTTTAAGACAGGTTCGGCTGGGCCCGGAGAACTCCGGACCCAGCCAAATTTCCGATGCATCGGAGATGCACCAGAGGCAGGACTTAGGCCAGCTCGACTTCGGCGCCAGCTGCTTCCAGCTTGGCTTTGATGTCTTCTGCTTCGGCTTTGTCGATGCCTTCTTTGATTTTGCCGCCTGCTTCAACCAGCTCTTTGGCTTCTTTCAGGCCCAGGCCGGTGATGCCGCGAACTTCTTTGATCACGTTGATCTTGGAAGCGCCGGCGTTCTTCAGAACGACGTCGAATTCGGTCTTTTCTTCTTCAGCTGCACCGCCGGCGTCGCCGCCAGCTGCCATGACAACTGCGCCGCCAGCTGCGGGCTCGATGCCGTATTCGTCTTTCAGGATGGTTTTCAGTTCTTGTGCTTCCAGCAGGGTCAGACCCACGATGCTTTCTGCGAGTGCTTTCAGATCAGCCATTGTATCAGCTCTTTCCGTTTACAGTATGTGTGTTCCAACGTGCGGGCTTGTGCCCCACGCCAGCCGTTCAGTGCCAACCGCTTACGCAGCTTCCGCCTTCTCTTCGATGGTCGAAAGGATGCTTGCGATGTTGCTTGCAGGTGCGCCAATCGCGCCGGCGATGTTCGAAGCAGGTGCGCCAATGCAGCTTGCGATCTGAGCGATGAGCTCGTCGCGGGACGGCATTTTCGACACGGTTTCGACACCGGCACGGTCCAGAGCGTTCTCACCCATTGCACCGCCAAGGATCTCAAACTTTTTGTTTTCCTTGGCAAAATCCTCAGCCACTTTTGCAGCGGACACGGGATCTTCGGAGTAGGTCAGAACGGTCATCCCTGTCAGCAGGTCGGCCATGCTTTCACACGGCTTTCCCTCGAGGGCGATTTTGGCGAGCCTGTTCTTGGCAACACGCACGGAGCTGTTCGCGTCACGGGCACGTGCGCGCAGATCCTGCATCTCAGCAACTGTCAGACCGGCGTAGTGAGCAACCACCACGACGCCAGAGCTTTCGAAGATCTGGCCGAGTTCCTCGACCACTTTCTCTTTCTGGGCTCTATCCACAGTTCTCTCCAAGTTAGGGATGCTTACGCATCCCGGCTCATATTTGCCGAACCAGATGGCCCGGCGTTCAGGTCCGTTTTACGGGATGAGCCAAATCCGCCCGAGGGATTGAAAACCCCCGATCTTCTTGGTCTGTACCCGTCTCAGGAGGGAAATTAAGGTCCGATCGGAGACCACCCACCATCTTGGACGAAATGAAATAAAGCGCACGACGAATCGCACGCTTTATCTCAAGGCCGTAGTTATTCCCATTTGAAGGGATTTCCAAGAGCGAAATTGGAAAATACACCTGCGCGCTGGGTTCCGCCAGGACAGAAAAAGGGCGGCCCTTGCGGTGCCGCCCCTTCTGACATCAGCTGTGCGCCCGATTACTCGGTGACAGCGTTGTCCACGTCAACCGTGATGCCCGGACCCATGGTCGAGGACAGGTTGATCTTTTTCATGTAAGCACCCTTGGCGCCGGTCGGCTTGGCTTTGGCCACGGCCGACACGAAGGCGCGGATGTTTTCGACCAGCTTGGCTTCGTCGAAGGACGCTTTGCCGACGCCGGCATGCACAACGCCGCCTTTTTCCGCCTTGAACTGCACTTCGCCGCCCTTGGCTGCTTCCACGGCCGCTTTCACGTCCATGGTCACGGTGCCGACTTTCGGGTTCGGCATCAGGTTGCGCGGGCCGAGGATCTTACCCAGGCGGCCGACGACAGGCATCATGTCCGGGGTCGCGATGCAGCGGTCAAAGTCGATGTTGCCGGCCTGGATGGATTCCATCAGGTCTTCGGCGCCAACGATGTCTGCGCCGGCTTCCTTGGCTTCGTCCGCCTTCGGGCCGCGGGCGAAGACTGCAACGCGCATGTCTTTGCCGGTGCCGTTCGGCAGGCCGACCACGCCGCGGACCATCTGGTCTGCGTGGCGGGTGTCGACGCCCAGGTTCATGGCGATTTCGACGGTCTCGTCGAACTTCGAGGTTGCGTTGGCTTTCACCAGGGCAACTGCTTCTTCCACGGACAGGTTTTCTTTGCCAGCGAAAGCTTCGCGCGCGGCGCGGGTACGTTTACCGAGCTTTGCCATCTTACTTCACCTCGATGCCCATGGAGCGGGCGGAGCCCAGGATGATCTGCATTGCCGCGTCGATGTCGTTGGCGTTCAGATCTTTCATCTTGGCTTCGGCGATCTCTTTCACCTGGGCCACAGTCACGGTGCCGACGGTTTCACGCGACGGGTTGTTCGCGCCGGATTTCACCTTGGCCGCCTTCTTCAGGTAGTAAGACGCGGGCGGCGTCTTGATGTCCATGGTGAAGGACTTGTCCTGATAGTAGGTGATCACGGTCGGGCACGGCGCGCCGGGCTCCATGTCTGCGGTCTTGGCGTTGAACGCCTTGCAGAATTCCATGATGTTGATGCCGCGCTGACCCAGGGCCGGGCCGACGGGCGGAGAGGGGTTTGCCTGACCTGCAGGAACCTGCAGCTTCATCGAACCAACAAGCTTCTTAGCCATTTGGTTTTCCTTTCAACACAGACGGGACGCGTCCCATCCAATTCAAGTTGCGTGGTCGGATTTCAGGGTCGCGACCCGTCCATCTCCCACGAGAGAATCTCGCCCGAAGACGATAGAGGCGGCATGTACAGGGGAATGCCAGGGTTGGCAAGTGGCCCAGCCGTTCAATCGGCAGTGGCTGGTCCGCGCCGGAAGCGGACTATGCGCGCCGCGGGACAAGGGCAGAGCCAGGCGGGTTACGCCTCCGCTGGCGGCACGGCCCGCCGGTAGAGATGCCATGTGGTGTGGCCAAGGACAGGCAGAGTGACAATCAACCCCAGAAACGCCGGAACCAGCGACACCAGCATGGTGAGCGAAATGATCGCCGCCCAGGCGAGCATGACCATGGGGCTTTCCGTAACGGCGCGAATGGACGTCAGCATGGCAGAAACGAAATTGGTCTCCCGGTCGAGCAGCATGGGCATGGCGACGACGGTCACCGCGAACAGGACTGCCGACAGAAATGCGCCGACACAGGTGCCGATTGCCAGGAAGGTCCAGCCCTGCGGCGTGAAGAATACGATGTTCAGGAAGCCGTCAAAATCCGAGAAGGATGCATTCTTGAGGGTTATCGCCAGCCATAGCCGGACCTGGTAGATCCACACCCAGAAAATAAACAGTGTGACAAAGGCCATCCAGCCCATTTCGCGCTTACGCTGGCTGGCCATGACAGTGAGGATCTCGGACCAAGTGAAACTTTCTCCCTTCTGCATCCGGCGGGACATTTCATACAGCCCGGCAGCAGCAAAAGGCGCGACCAGCGGAAAACCTACAGCGGCAGGAATGATCATCCAGATCGCGCCGAGCCAGACCAGGCACCAGACGAACAGGATGCCGAAAACCGCATAGAACAGGCCGAAGAAGCCACTCAGGAAAGGGCGCGCCAGAAAGTCGGAGAACCCTGCCTTTAGAGACGCGGTGATATCACCCGCCGTCACCTTATTGACCGCGGGCACGGCCTGATGCTGCGGTGTCAGGTCGTCCGGCGGTGTGGAACCTGCGGTTTTGGATGCCAAGACACACTCCTCCCAAAGCATGGCACCGCGCAGGTCCTTTTGCGATTAGACCCAGCGGTGAGACAGACATCCCTCCTCCCGATACAAGTTTGCATCAGGTGAGGCATACGGGCAAGGGGGAGTATGGCCGCTCCGTTCAGAATGGCGATCACAAACAAGAAACGCCGCGGTGCATCGTGCAACGCGGCGCTATGAATTTCACTGCAGGACCGGTCAGCCTTGCTTGGTGACCTGGGTAAAGTCCAGTTCCACCGGGGTTTCGCGGCCGAAGATCGACACGGTGACCTTGAGCTTCTGGTTGTCGTCGTCGACTTCTTCGACCATGCCGTCGAAATCCTCGAACGGTCCGTCGTTGACCTTGACCTTCTCGCCCACCTCGAAGTTGATCAGGGTGCGCGGCGCCTCGACGCCTTCTTCTACGCGGCCCAGGATGCCCTGCACCTCCGCGTCGCGCATCGGCATCGGGCGGCCCTGCGGGCCCAGGAAGCCAGTCACGCGGTTGATCGAGGAAATCAGGTGATAGCCGCGGTCGGACATTTCCATGTGGACCAGAACGTAACCGGGCATGAAGCGGCGCTCGGTCGAGACCTTCTTGCCGCGGCGGATCTCGATCACCTCTTCGGTCGGGACCAGCACCTCGTCAATTTCGTCCTCGAGCCCCTGCTCGGCGACCGCGGTGCGGATCTGCTCTGCGATTTTCTTTTCGAAGTTCGAAAGAACGCTGACCGAGTACCACCGTTTCGCCATGAACCGTTGTCCTTGTTCTGCAGGGCGGGCCGGTGCCGCGCCGCTGCGTAATCATTCCGTTGCAGCCCTGAAGCTGCGCTCTCCAACAAAAAGCGGCGTGCAAACCGAATCGCTGCACGCCCGCCTCAATGTTCCTGCTCAGGTACCGCCCATCGCCGCCAGAATCAAGTGCTGCGCAGCAACCGCGGCCCCGGAGCCGTCATACCGCTGCAGGCTCAGCCGAACATCCCCAGAAGGCCCTGCAGGCCATAGCGGATCAACAGATCGACCAGCGCAAAGAACAGCGCCGTCAGAGCCGCCATGATAAACACCATGACCGTGGTCAGCAGCACCTCGCGCCGGGTCGGCCAAACGACCTTGGACACTTCGGCACGAACCTGCTGGATAAACTGAACTGGGTTGATAGTCGCCATGGTGGGGGAGTCTCTCTGCTAGCAGTGCAGGCGATGTAACCGGTGCGGCAGCTGAATTCAAGCCCTGCGCCCGCAACAGCCGGTGTTCTCGGCCGCGGTCAATCCAATTTTAATCCACTTCCCGCAAAACTGAATCCAGCAGCCCCGGCGCAGGACGCGCGCCGTGTTGGCGTACCCCCGTGTGTTTCAGTGAGACAGGATGCCATGACACCCGCACAAACCCTTTCCCAGGCCGAGCAGCTCGAACGCGACGCCAAGTTCGAAGATGCCGTGCTTGCCTACTCCGGAATTCTGGCGCGCAACCCCAAGAACGCACGCGCTCTGCAGGCCCTGGACTCGCTGCGCGGCCGTCTGAGGGAGCAGCGTGAGCCCTCCGATGACACAAAGGCGGAGCTGGAAGCGGCACTTGCCGCCGGACGCCCCTTTGAAGCGGCGGACAGCTGCGGCGCCTTGCTCAAGACCTTCCGGGAGTCGCATTTCCTGTGGGATTTCCTGGGCCGCTGCCACCTGGCTGCCGGCCATCTGGACAACGCGGCCACCTGCCTGAACAAGGCGTGCGGGATCAACCCCAAAGAAGCCGGAACCTATGCCGCCATGGGCCGTGTTCACATGGCGCGCGGACAGGCGGACAATGCCGTGGCGCTCTACCGCAAGGCACTGGCGCTGGATGCCGATTGCCTGCTTGCGCTGCGCAGCCTGGCCGAGGCGCTGCCGCTTGAGGGCCGCAGCACAGAGGCCGCGTCGGCCCTGCGCCGGGCGGTTGCGCTGGCCCCAGATGATGCGCTGCTGCATTTCAGCCTTGCGGGCCTGCTGCACAATCTCGGCGCGGTGGCAGAGGCTAAGGACCACTACAAGCGCGCTGTCAGCTTGCGGCCGGGCCTGACCGAGGCGCAGTACCAGCTGGGCCTGCTTCTCAAGGCCGAAGGGCGCCATGCCGATGCCCTCCCCTGTTTCGACAAGATCCTCCAGATCTCCCCATCCGATGACCGGGCCCGCACCCAGCGCCTGCACGTGCTGGCAGAGCTCAACGATTGGCGCTGGATACAGGAGTACGAACAATACCGCCGCCTGCTGGGCCTGCGCGGCAGCGGCTGCGATCCCAGCGCGCTGATGCTGATGGAGGACAATCCGGACCTGCTCAGGGTGCGCGCGCAAGCCTACGCCAGCGAGCATTTCCCCGAAGTGGAACCGCAGACCGCCCCGCCCGCCCAACAGCGCCCGGAGCGGCTTAGGATCGGCTATTTCTTCTCCGTCTGCGACGCCTTGGCGCTGCTGAGCCAATACACTGCATTTTTTGCCGCTCACGACCGCAACCGGTTTGAAGTCTTTGCCTATGCCACGGGTCCGGATGTAAGCGAAGAAACCGCCTTAGCATTCCCAGTGTCCTGTTTGCGGATGCTGGACGGGACCTCAACCGACGGCGCGGCCGCGGCAGCCAAGGCCGATGAACTGGACATAGCGGTGGACCTGTCAGGCTATTCCAACGGCAACCGGACCGGCCTGTTCAACACCCGGCTGGCGCCCCTGCACATTGCCTGGCCCGGATACCCTGGAACCATGGGAACCGCTGCTTTCGACTACCTGATCAGCGACGGCACCACCTGCCCGCCCGGCAGCGAGCGGTATCACAACGAACACCTGCTGCGCCTGCCGTGCAGTTGCCTGGCGATGCCGCCCGCCAGCACTGTCAGCGGCCCGGTCCGGGCCGACTGCGGCCTGCCGGACGAGGGCTTTGTCTTTTGCAGTTTTGCCGCGGCCAGCCAGATCACTCCGCAGGAGTTCGATATCTGGATGCGCTTGCTGGATGGCGCCCCTGACAGCGTGCTTTGGCTGCTGGATCATGGCGCACACGCCGTCTCGAACCTGCGCCGCGCCGCGGCCGCCCGCGGCATCGACCCGGACCGGCTGATCTTTGCTCCGCCTGCGGACCGCGCGGAGCATCTTGCCCGGCTGGCCCTTGCCGGCGTGTTCCTTGACACCTTCACGGTCAATGCCGGAACCGCTGCCCGCGACGCACTGGCCGCGGGAGTGCCAATGATCACCCTGCCCGGTCAGCAGCTTGCCGCCCGCACGGGAGCAAGCTTGCTGCAAGCGGCCGGACTGCCTGAACTGATCGCTGACAGCGCGGAAGCGTATGAGGCAAAGGCCGCCGCACTTGCCGCAGATCCGGAGGCGTGCGCCGTGCTGAAGCGTAAGCTGCGCCAGCAGCACCAGGTCGCCCCGCTGTTCTCGGCCGCACAGCTCAGCCGGCAGATTGAGAGCGCCTATGACGCGGCCTATGACCGGTTCTTGCAAGGTTTGCCTGCTGGCCATCTGACCATCTCCGGCAAGGAGACGCCGCAGGGCTGATACAGAACCGCCGTCCACCCTGTGTGGGCGGCCATGATCTACGGACTTTTTGGAGACTGGCAGGGGCAGCAGGGTTCGAACCCGCGACCTACGGTTTTGGAGACCGTCGCTCTACCAACTGAGCTATACCCCTGTAGTGCGGCATGTCCTACGGCAGCCGCGCGGCGGTGGCAAGAGGGAAAACCGATTTTCTGCGCGCCGCGCGGCGGTTTGCGGGCCGCGGGCTTTGCCCGCCCTCGCCCATGCGGTAAGAGGGGCCGGAAAGCGGGCCGCGCGCCCGGCCAATCCCTTGGAAATGAGCCTGAAACCGTGAGCCTGAGAAAGAAATTCGCCGACAGCCCCCGGGTGAACCGCGCTATCGAGGGGGTGTTTGCCGCCTATGTGCGATTCGCCTTCCGCACCTCCCGCTGGAGCCGCAGCGGTTTTGAGGAGATGGACGATTGCGTGCGGCGCGGCGAGCCGGTGATCTTTGTGCTCTGGCACCAGCGGCTGATCATGGCGCCCTATCTGTTCGACACCTCGCTGGGACGAATCTGCGCGCTGACCTCCGCGGCCCGCGCCGGGAGGCTGGCGGGACAAATCCTGGTGCGGCTGGGGTTTGAGACCATTCCAATGTCGAGCCACAAACGCCATGTGGCGCTGTCGCGCGAAGTGCTGCGGCGCACCCGGGAAGGCTGTTCCATCGGCATCGCCGCCGACGGCCCGCGCGGCCCTGCCCGCGTGTCCTCCACCGTGCCGGTGGTCTGGGCGCGGATGACCGGCTGCCGGGTGTTCACCGTCGCCTTTGCAGAGCGAAAAGTGATCAAGCTGCCAACCTGGGACCAGCAGATGCTGCCGCTGCCGTTTTCCCGCGGGGTGCTGTTGTGCCAGGAGTGGACGGACGAGGTGCCGAAAAAACCGAGTGACGCTGAGGTGGAGGTCTTACGGCAGAGCCTGGAAGCCTCGCTAGATGCTGTCACGGATGCAGCGGACGCGGCTGCCGGGCGCAGCAGCTAAGATCCGAAAACGCCTCAGACCTGACCCACCGTTTTTTTCTCGAAAGGCGGCCACGAAAAACCGGTTTTTCATGACCGGAAACCGCGCCGGTTTCCGGCGGCGGCACAGCAAAAAAGGCCGCCCAAAGGCGGCCTTTCCGTCGATCAATCAGGAGACCTGATTACTCGATGATCTTCGACACAACGCCGGCGCCGACGGTGCGGCCGCCTTCGCGGATGGCGAAGCGCAGGCCGTCTTCCATCGCGATCGGGGCGATCAGCTCAACCGCGAACTTCAGGTTGTCGCCCGGCATCACCATCTCGGTGCCTTCCGGCAGGGTCACGGTGCCGGTCACGTCGGTGGTGCGGAAGTAGAACTGCGGACGGTAGTTCGCGAAGAACGGGGTGTGGCGGCCGCCTTCTTCCTTGGTCAGGATGTAGGCTTCGGCTTCGAACTTGGTGTGCGGGGTCACGGAACCCGGCTTGCACAGCACCTGGCCGCGCTCAACGGATTCACGGTCCACACCGCGCAGCAGGGCGCCGATGTTGTCGCCGGCTTCACCGCGGTCCAGCAGCTTGCGGAACATTTCCACACCGGTGCAGGTGGTTTTCGAAGTGTCTTTGATGCCGACGATTTCGATTTCGTCGCCAACGTTGATCACACCGCGCTCCACACGGCCGGTCACAACGGTGCCGCGGCCGGAGATCGAGAACACGTCTTCGATCGGCATCAGGAACGGCTGGTCAACCGCACGCTCGGGGGTCGGGATGTATTCGTCCACGGCCGCCATCAGCTCTTTGATCTTGTTTTCGCCGATTTCCGGGTCACGGCCTTCCATCGCCGCCAGCGCGGAGCCTGCGATGATCGGAATATCGTCGCCCGGGAACTCGTAGGAGGACAGCAGCTCGCGGATTTCCATTTCCACCAGCTCCAGCAGCTCTTCGTCGTCGACCTGGTCCACTTTGTTCATGAACACGACCAGGGCAGGCACGCCAACCTGACGCGCCAGCAGGATGTGCTCGCGGGTCTGCGGCATCGGGCCGTCAGCAGCGTTCACCACCAGGATCGCGCCGTCCATCTGAGCGGCACCGGTGATCATGTTCTTGACGTAGTCGGCGTGGCCGGGGCAGTCGACGTGGGCATAGTGGCGCGCGTCGGTTTCATATTCCACGTGGGCGGTGGAGATGGTGATGCCGCGGGCTTTTTCTTCCGGCGCGCCGTCGATCTGGTCGTAGGCTTTGAAGTCGCCGAAGTACTTGGTGATCGCTGCGGTCAGCGTGGTTTTGCCGTGGTCAACGTGGCCGACGGTGCCGATGTTGACGTGCGGTTTATTACGTTCAAACTTTTCCTTAGCCATGCCTTGGACGCCTTTTGAAATGAGGGGTCAGCGTTGACCCGGTTTCCTCTGCGCGGGCGGATTATTTGGTTTGCGCGGAAAAATCAACCCGTTCCTGCTTGACAGAAGCGGAAATCGCCGGGCTCAGCGGCCGGCGCCGGCTCCGCAGCATCCGTTGCAGCCGCACCTTCAGCAGCCGTGCCGGAACGGGGCGCGAACCACCCCTGTTCCTTGTGGTTTTCTGCCATCCACTCCTCGACCTTGTCGGCGATATTGACGGCCAGCCCCTGGATCTGCTGCTCCTTGGTGCGCGCATGGCCGGACCCCAGCAGCGCGCTTTCGCCGGTGGTGCTTTCGAAAATTTCCATCTGGTGCTTTTTGGCGAGGAATTTCTTGTTTGCCACGTCGTAGACAAACACGTTCACCACCACAGCACTCTTTGGCGAAAACAGCACCGGCACGCCGGGCGGCGCCAGCATGAAGCCCTCGAGCGTCACGGCAACGTCGTATTGCTGGGCGCCCGCATAGCGGCGCAGCCGCGTGTTCAGCGCATTCTCGATCGGGGCGGTCCATTCACTGTGGTCGGCATCGCGCGAGAGCGGCCATTGCAGCGCCTTTTCCGTATAGACATGCGTCACACGGGCCTGGAAGGCACCCAGATCCTCGGGCGCTTCGTCGAGGCGGGTTTCGCCACAGGCTGCGAGCAGCACCAGCGCGGAAAACAGGGCGAGAATGCGGGTCATGGGAGTCCCCCGTAAGAATTCGGTCCTGCCCTGATAGCCCTGCCGGGCGCAGGGGGTAAAGACCCGCAAACAGCAACCCCCGCGCGGGTGGCGCGGGGGGCACAGGCAATTCGCAGAAAGATGCCGCTTATTTGAACTTGTAGCTCCGCGGGAAACCGTGCGGCGGGCGCTTGCCCACGCTGGCGCGCTTGCCCAGCCATTCGGTGAGGTCGGCCGCGTGTCGGGTCTTTCCGCCTCCCATCTCCCACTTGAGGCCGTCGTCCCAGTTGAACGTGGTGATGTCGCTGAGGCCGCCGTCCAGTTCCAGCGAGCCCTGCTTGCCGCGGGCCATGTTGTATTTCTGCAGGCGCACGCCCTTGCCGCGGGTCAGCTCGGGCATTTCCTCGACCGAGAAAACCAGGAACTTGCCGTTTTCCGAGACCACGGCGACGTGATCGCCCTCCACCGGGATACAGATCTTGGCGCGCTCGTCGTCCTTGACATTCAGCACCTGCTTGCCGCTGCGGGTCTGGGCGACGATGTCCTTTTCGGCGCAAATGAAACCGTTGCCCGCGTCGGAGGCGACCAGCAGCTTACCCTCCGGGTTGTGGATCAGCAGGTCGACGATTTCCACCTCATTGGGCAGGTCAACCATCAGGCGGACGGGTTCACCCATGCCGCGGCCGCCGGGCAGGTTCGCCGCCGACAGGGTATAGAAACGGCCGTTGGAGCCGAACACCAGCAGCCGGTCGGTGGTTTCCGCGTGGAAGATGAAGCGCGGCCCATCGCCATCCTTGAACTTCAGCTCGCGGTTCAGGTCGATATGGCCGGTCATTGCCCGGATCCACCCCATCTGCGAACAGACCACGGTGATCGGTTCCTTGTCGATCATGGCCTCCAGCGGCACCTCTTCGACCTCGCCCGCCTCCGCAAAGCGGGTGCGGCGGGCGCCGCCTGCATAGTCCTTACCGAACTGCTTCTTGGTTTCTTTCAGCTGCTCGGAAATGCGGGACCATTGCAGGTCTTCGGAGGCCAATAGTTCGACCAGCCCGGCGCGTTCCTCGCGAAGGGCATCACGTTCGCGGACCAGTTCGATTTCCTCGAGCTTGCGCAAAGACCGCAGGCGCATGTTCAGGATCGCCTCGGCCTGCACCTCGGTCAGCTCGCCCGTGCCTTGCGCCGGGGTGATGTAGTCTGCCTCGGTGAAGGCGCGCGGGTGGTCCTTGCTCCAGTCCTCGCGGATCAGGGCGGCCTTGGGATCCTCGTCATAACGGATGATGTCGATCACCCGGTCGAGGTTCAGGAAGGCGATGATAAAGCCCTCCAAGACCTCCAGCCGGTGGTCGATCTTTTCCATCCGGTGGCGGGAGCGGCGCTGCAGCACGTCGCGGCGGTGGTCGAGGAAGGCGCGCAGCACCTCCTTCATCGAGCAGACCTTGGGGGTTACGCCGTCGATCAGCACGTTCATGTTGAGGCTGAAGCGGATTTCCAGGTCCGAGTTGCGGAACATCATGTTCATCAGAACCTCGGGGTCCACGTTCTTGGACTTGGGTTCCAGGATGATACGGATGTCGTCCGCCGATTCGTCGCGCACGTCGGCGAGGATCGGCACCTTCTTGGTCTGGATCAGCTCGGCGATCTTTTCGATCAGCTTGGATTTCTGAACCTGGTAGGGAATCTCCGTGACGACGATCTGCCACTGGCCGCGGCCCAGGTCCTCAACCTCGTGCGTGCAGCGCAGGCGGAAGGAGCCGCGGCCGGTGCTATAGGCCTTGGCGATGTTTTCCTTGGGCTCGACGATGATACCGCCGGTGGGGAAATCGGGCCCCGGCACATAGTTCAGCAGGGTGTCGTCGCGAGCATCCGGGGTTTTAATCAGATGCAGGCAGGCGTCGATCAGCTCAGCAATGTTGTGGGGCGGGATGTTGGTGGCCATGCCCACCGCAATGCCGGCCGCGCCGTTTGCCAGGATGTTCGGGAAGGTGGCGGGCAGCACCGCCGGTTCGGTCAGGCGGCCGTCGTAGTTGTCGCGGAAATCGACCGAATCCTCATTGAGGCCTTCCAGCATCGCCTCGGCCACGAAGGTCATCCGCGCTTCGGTGTAGCGGGAGGCCGCAGGGTTGTCGCCGTCGATGTTGCCGAAATTGCCCTGGCCGTCGACCAGCGGGTAGCGGACGTTGAAGTCCTGCGCCAGGCGCGCCATCGCGTCATAGATCGCGGCGTCGCCGTGGGGGTGGAAGTCGCCCATGGTATCGCCGGAAATCTTGGCCGACTTCAGGAAGCCGCCGCTGGAGCTGAGCCGCAGGCGGTTCATCGCGTAAAGGATCCGCCTGTGCACAGGTTTCAGGCCGTCGCGGGCATCGGGCAGCGCCCGGTGCATAATAGTGCTGAGCGCATAGGTCAGATAGCGCTCGCCAATGGCGCGGCGCAGCGGTTCCAGGATTTCGCCTTGTTCGGGGGCGGAGGGCATGTCGGGGTCTTCTACCAGGTCGGTCATGAAATCGTGATACTGCCGGCGCCGGAATTGGTAAAGCGGGCGCGCGCGAATTTCGCACAGCTTCGCCCGCTGCCAGCCAGGCGCGGGGAGAAGACAGAAGAGTCTCCCCTGTTTCCTGTCCGTCAACTTGCCCTAGATAAAATGGAACCAGGCAGCCGCGCCGCGCGTTACTTTCCAAACTCTTGCAACCAGGGCAGCGGCCTTTTGCGGGTCATTGGATTTGCCTGTCTATTTTTGGTCTGGGGGGACCGGGTTATGTCGCGATTTGTTATGTTGTCCTTCGCTTTTCTGGGATGGGGATTTTATGAGCTGAGCGGAGGGGCGGACTTTGAACCGCCGCAACGGCCCGAGCCCGTGGCTGCCGCCAAACCCGATGCCCGTAAATCCGAACCTGTCAGAATCACCGCCGCTTCTCTGACGGCTCAGCCAGTACTGACGCGCCGGTCACAGGCAGAAACGCCGGTGCGGCCCAAGGCTGATCCGGCGCTGCGTCAGCGCGTGGCGGCCGCTCAGCTTGCCAGTGCGTCCAGTGTTCTGACCTCCACCCAAGCTGCATTCTCGGTCGGCTCCGGAGGCGGCACTTTGCAGCTCGCATCCCTGGATGGCGGCCTAGCCTCGATCACTGCGACGCCCGCCTCCACGTCAGCGGCGGCCTCCGCTGCCGCGGCAGAGCCTGCTCCGGAACCGGTTATCGACCGCCGCAGTATCCGCGCGTCGCGGGTGAACATGCGGCAGGGGCCAGGCACTAACTATCCGGTGATCACCCGGCTTCTGGCAGGTGACGAAGTCATCGTGATAGAGGATTCCGGCACCGGCTGGCTGCACCTGCGCGCGCCAGAGAAGGGCCGCGTCGGCTGGATTGCCGCTTCCCTGGTGAGCAAGAAACGCCCATAACTGGCCCCGGGCAAACCGGGTCAAGAGGCGTTCCATATGAAAAAAACCATCCTGATTACCGGCTGTTCCTCAGGAATCGGCTTGGATGCGGCGCGCGGAATGCGGGAGCGGGGATGGCGGGTGTTTGCCTCCTGCCGCCAGCAGCGTGATTGCGACCGGATGCGCGCTGAAGGATTTGAAAGCCCGCGGATTGATTACACCGACCCGGCCAGCATCGAATCCGGCCTGGAAGAGGTGCTGGAGGCCACCGGCGGCACCCTGGACGCGCTGTTCAACAACGGCGCACATGGGCTGCCTGGCGCGGTCGAGGATCTGCCCACCGAAGCGCTGCGCACGATTTTCGAGGCCAATTTCTTCGGCTGGCACGAGCTGACCCGGCAAGTGATCCCGGTGATGCGCAAGCAGGGGCACGGACGGATCGTGCAGAATTCCTCGATCCTGGGCTTTGTATCCTTTCCCTGGCGCGGTGCCTATGTAGCCACGAAATACGCGCTGGAAGGTCTGACTGACACGCTGCGGGTCGAACTGAAGGGGTCGGGCATCCACATGGTGCTGATCGAGCCGGGGCCGGTGACGTCGAAGATCCGGGAAAAGTCGATTCCCTATTTTGAGCGTTTTATCGACTGGAAGGCCTCGCCGCTGCGCGAGCTTTACGAGACGCGCCTGTTGAAGCGGCTGTATGAGAACAGCGGCCCGGACCGGTTTGAGCTTCCGGCTTCCGCCGTGACCGCGAAACTGGCACACGCCTGCGAATCCCGCCGCCCGCGCGCCCGCTACTATGTCACCACCCCAACCCATATCGCCGGGGTCCTGCGCCGCATCCTCAGCACAAGGGCAATTGACCGCATCCTGGTGCGGCTCGGATAGCGGATTCGCGGTCGCCTTCGTCTTGCACGCGGGGTAGATGGGTCCAACAGAATTGATACGCTTGGGGGACAAGATGAGCGATCCGCTGTATTATCTGGCACTGGCAGCCGTGGCGGCTGTGGTTGTGGCACTGGTCATCGGCATTGGCGGCTTTGGCAAGGGCGGCGAGTTCAACCGCCGGAACGCAAACAAGATGATGCGCCTGCGCATCCTGTTTCAATTCATTGCAGTGGTGCTCTTGCTGTCCTACGTCTACCTCCGCAGCCAGGGAGGATAATTGACGATGGTCGTTCTGAACAAAATCTACACCCGCACCGGCGACAAGGGCGAAACCGCCCTGGGCAACGGCGAGCGCGTGGCCAAACACTCGGCCCGTGTGAATGCATATGGCACTTCGGATGAGCTGAACTCCTTTGTCGGTGTTGCCCGGCTGGAAGCCGAAGGCGAAATGGACGCAGCACTGGCGCGCATTCAGAACGATTTGTTCGATCTGGGAGCCGATCTGTGCCGGCCGGAAATGGAGAAGGACGCCGAGGCCGAATACCCGCCGCTGCGGGTGGCGGCGGCGCAAGTCGAGCGGCTGGAGGCCGAGATCGACACCATGAACAAGGATCTGGAGGCGCTGCGCAGCTTCATCCTGCCGGGCGGGTCCAAGCTGGCGGCGCATTTGCATGTCTGCCGCACCGTCGCCCGCCGCGCTGAGCGGCTGGCCACGGACCTGAGTACGACCGAGGACGTGAACCCGGCAGCGGTGAAATACCTGAACCGCCTGTCCGACTGGTTCTTTGTGGCCGCCCGCACCGCCAATAACGGCGGCAACGACGACGTTTTGTGGGTGCCCGGCGCCAACCGCTGAGCCCCCTGCCCCGCTCTGATTCGCCGTTTAGCGCCGGATTTTTGCGAATCCGGTGCTAAACGCGTCATCCGCGGCAACGGCACCTTGCCGTCGCGGCAGGCGGATTTCCCACCGGAAACATTCTTGCAAAAATGATGTTCCAAATGAGCAAACGCGACGTCGGCGTGCGCTAACGTGACGATTTTGCCCTGTTGCAGGCGCACACCAGCCGGTATCAACGCTGCGAGAGCATAGAGGGGGAGTCGCCCTGAGGCGGCTTGCCGTTTGTTAAGGAGAGAACGCAAAATGAAGGTACTTGTGCCTGTCAAACGCGTGATTGACTACAACGTGAAAGTCCGCGTCAAAGCGGACGGCAGCGGTGTCGATCTCGCCAACGTCAAAATGTCGATGAACCCCTTCGACGAAATCGCCGTCGAAGAAGCCATCCGCCTGAAGGAAGCCGGCAAGGCGGACGAGGTCGTTGCGGTTTCGATCGGCGTGAAGCAGGCCCAGGAAACCCTGCGCACCGCGCTGGCCATGGGCGCAGACCGCGCCATCCTGGTGGTTGCAGCCGACGACGTGCACACCGACATCGAGCCGCTGGCGGTTGCCAAGATCCTGGCCAAAGTGGTCGAGGAGGAGCAGCCCGGCATCGTGCTCTGCGGCAAGCAGGCGATTGACAACGACATGAACGCAACCGGCCAGATGCTGTCGGCGCTGCTGGGCTGGTCCCAGGGCACCTTCGCCTCCGAGCTGGACATCGAAGGCGAGACCGCAAAGGTTACCCGCGAAGTCGACGGCGGCCTGCAGACCATTTCCGTGAAGATGCCCGCCATCATCACCGTGGACCTGCGCCTGAACGAGCCGCGCTATGCGTCGCTGCCGAACATCATGAAGGCGAAGAAAAAGCCGCTGGACGAGAAAACCGCCGCCGACTACGGCGTCGACGTCTCCCCGCGCCTGGAAATCGTCAAAACCGAAGAGCCGCCGGCACGCGCCGCAGGCATCGTGGTCGGTTCGGTTGACGAGCTGGTTGAGAAACTCAAAGAAGCGGGGGCTGTGTAATGGCTGTTCTTCTCCTTGCTGAAGTGACCGACGGCGCGCTGGCGCTGGACGCAACCGCCAAAGCCGTGGCTGCAGCCTCCAAGCTGGGCGACGTGACCGTTCTGGCCGCTGGCGCCTCCGCTGCTGCGGCTGGCGAAGAAGCTGCCAAGATCGCCGGTGTAGCCAAGGTGCTGGTCGCCGAGGACGCATCGCTGGGCCACCGCCTGGCGGAGCCGACCGCGGCGCTGATCGCTGGCCTGGCCTCCGACTATGAGCACATTGTTGCTCCGGCCACCACTGACGCCAAAAACGTTCTGCCGCGCGTTGCTGCGCTGCTGGACGTGATGGTGATCTCGGACGTTTCCGGCGTTGTCGACGGCAATACCTTCGAGCGCCCGATCTATGCCGGCAACGCGATCCAGACCGTAAAGTCCAGCGACGCCAAGAAAGTCGTCTCCTTCCGCACCGCGTCCTTCGACGCGGCCGGCGAAGGCGGCTCGGCTTCGGTTGAGACCATCTCTGCCGCCGACAACCCGGGCCTGTCCGAGTGGGTCGAAGACAAGGTTGCCGCAAGCGACCGTCCCGAGCTGACCTCTGCCGGCATCGTTGTCTCCGGCGGCCGCGGTGTTGGCTCCGAAGAAGACTTCAAACTGATCGAGACCCTGGCCGACAAGCTGGGCGCCGCTGTTGGCGCATCCCGCGCCGCCGTCGACTCGGGCTACGCCCCGAACGACTGGCAGGTTGGCCAGACCGGCAAGGTTGTTGCCCCGGACCTTTATGTCGCCATCGGCATCTCCGGCGCGATCCAGCACCTGGCCGGCATGAAGGACTCCAAGGTCATCGTGGCGATCAACAAAGACGAAGAAGCACCGATCTTCCAGGTTGCTGACTTCGGCCTGGTTGCCGATCTGTTCGAAGCCGTCCCGGCCCTGACCGAAAAGCTGGGCTAAGCCCGGCTGGACAGCTGACTAAACAGGAAGGCCCGCCAACCGGCGGGCCTTTTTCCGTTCCGGGGACTGGTGTTATTCTTCCTGCAGCATTGGCTGCAGATAGGCGGCAAGCGCCTCGGCAATGCGCAGATGCTCGTTCGGACCTATCATGTGACGCGCTGCCGGCAGTTCCATCTGGCCGAACACCATACCGGCGATATCCCTGGCAGCGGCTGCCGATTGCGCCCGGAACTCAACGATTCCCTGCACCTTGGGGCGCAGAGCATCGGCCATCGAACGGTCCACGAGCACGGGCTCTTCCGGGAAACCGGCATCCGCATCCAGATGATAGCGCAGCCACAGCAACAGCACCTGGCCATCCAGCGCCTTGATCAGGCCGCTCATCCGCTCCACCCAGCTGCGCTGCAGTTGTTCACGCACCTGTTCGAACCGCTGTCCAGAGATATCCCGGAGCGTGCAAAGAAGGTGTTTGTTGAAATGGAATTCGGTAAAATCCACTTCCGGATAAAGCGTCTTGAGCGCCGGCTGCGCTTGCAGGAAGCGGTCATTGCGGCGCGGATGCACCCGGTAATACGGGTTCGAGATGTTCTGCGCCCCCAGCATCTGCAGCACCGTGACCCGCGCGTCCCTGGCAAGTCCGATCAGGGTGTCATCCTGCACGAAACTGTCCAGCCCGGCGTTCACACTGCCCAGATTGACGCAATTCACACCAAGCCGCCCCTGCAGGGAGTCGACAAAGGGAAATTCAACGAATCGCCCGTAAACTTCGGTTCCACCGAGGAAAGCAACATAAGGCTCGTCCAAGGACCGTTGCGGCCCCCGCACCAGCAGCCGGGATTTCCCATATCTGCATGGTTCCCCCGAAAGCGCCCCCGCGCTTTTGAGTTCATAGCTCATTTCACCACCAATTTTTCACCCGAGACTCACTCTGAGGGCGAACCATTGCAATTTCCCTAAAGCGAGAATTTGCCTCAAATCCACCCAAGCTGCTCTTGTGCCTGCCCTTCCCGGGCCAGTAAGGTTGCGGCAGATATTTCAGGAGCCTGAGGCATGGAAATTCAGAAGGTTGGTGTGATCGGCGCCGGGCAGATGGGCAATGGCATTGCCCATGTTATGGCGCTGGCAGGGTATGATGTCGTTCTGAATGACGTCAGCCAGCAGGCGCTCGACAGCGCGCTGAGCCTGATCCAAAGGAACATGGCCCGTCAGGCCAGCAAGGGGAAGATCGCCGAGAACGACGTGAAGGCGGCGCTGGCGCGGATCGTGCCGTCGCTGACCCTGGCAGAAGTCGGGGCAACCGATCTGGTGATCGAGGCTGCCACCGAGCGGGAAACCGTCAAGCAGGCAATTTTCGAGGATCTGCAGCCGCATCTGAAGCCGCACACGATCCTGACCTCCAACACCTCGTCCATCTCGATCACACGTTTGGCCAGCCGCACCGACCGCCCCGAGCGTTTCATGGGGTTCCACTTCATGAACCCGGTGCCGGTGATGCAGCTGGTGGAACTGATCCGCGGGATCGCCACCGACGAGCCGACCTTCAACGCCTGCCAGGAAGTGGTGGCCCGGCTGGGCAAGACCTCGGCCAGCGCCGAGGATTTCCCGGCTTTCATCGTCAACCGCATCCTGATGCCAATGATCAACGAAGCGGTCTACACGCTGTATGAGGGCGTGGGGTCGGTGAAGTCGATCGACGAATCGATGAAGCTTGGTGCCAACCACCCGATGGGTCCGCTTGAGCTGGCGGACTTCATCGGCCTGGATACCTGCCTGGCGATCATGAATGTTCTGCATGACGGGCTGGCAGATACCAAGTACCGCCCCTGCCCGCTGCTGACCAAATACGTCGAGGCAGGCTGGCTGGGCCGCAAGACCCAGCGCGGGTTTTATGATTACCGCGGCGAAACACCGGTGCCGACGCGCTGACCTTGAACGGCAGGAGGGGGCCAGCCCCCTCTTGGCCTGGCGGCCAATTCACCCCCGGGATATTTTCAGCCAGATGAAGAGACGGATCGGCCTCAGCTCTGCTTGCCCAGATTGAGCGTGTACTCGCGCAGCCAGGCCATGAAGCCGCGCGGGTCGCTGTGCAGTTTCTCCATCTGCTCATCGGTCAGCGGCTTGCCGACGACCGGCGCCTGCGGTTTGTTGCAGGAGCGCACGATTTCATGCAGCAGGAGGCCCTGGCGCAGGATGGGAGAGATCTGGCAGGCGATCTGGTACCAGCGCGAATTCGAGCCTGGGAAGTAGATCGGCACCACCCGCGCGCCGGAGCGCCGGATCAGCTGGGCGGTAAACACGTTCCATTCCCGCTCAACGGCAGGGCCGAACCAGCTGTCGGACGACATCACCACGCCGGACGGAAACAGGGCAACGGCGCCTCCCTCCTTAAGGAAGGCCATGGTCTTGGCCCGCATATCGACCATCTTGCGCTGCGCTTCGGGGTCATGCGGGAAGGGCACCGGAATCATGAAGGAGGTCGCGGCCTCGTCCAGTCCGGTCAGCACCGAGCGGGTCAGGATCCGGTAGTCCAGGCGGCGGCGGCCGATCAGGTCAGCGAAAATCATGCCATCGACCATCCCATGCGGGTGGTTGGCGACGATCACCACCGGCCCGTCGGCAGGGATATTATCGATCTGCTCCTGCGGCGTCTCCAGGTCGATGCCCATGGTGTTGAGCGCTCCGCGCCAGAACTTCTGGCCGCGGTATTCGGCGTTGTTCTTCTCGAACTTGCTGACCATGCGCAGGATCGTCAGCTTGCCGGTCAGCCATTCGATGGTCTTAATCGCCAAGGAGGTCCAGCGGTCATCAAAGGAGTTGGCATAGGTCAGCGTGCGGCGGTCATAGACCTCGCCCGTCTGATTAGCGGTATCCGATGCGATGCCGGTGTTCCTGTCGTGTGCGGTATCCGCCAATGTGTTCTTCCCGTTCCGCTGCCGGCGCGGGCCTAGTAGCCCTCGCCGAACTTATCGGCCACCAGGGCCTCCAGCGCATGCGCCAGCGCATCAGCATCGGGCCCCGAAGTCTCGACGTCAATAGTCGTTCCTTTCGAAGCTGCCAACATCAAAAGGCCCATAATGCTGTCACCGGAGGCGGACAGCCCGTCCTTTATCACCTCAGCCGAGGCGTCAAACCCTTCGACCACCTCCACCAGCTTGGCCGAGGCCCGGGCGTGCAGCCCTTTTTCATTGATGATTTTCAGCGTCTTCAGAGCCATTTAGTATGCCTGCTCCCCGTCAGGGTTTACGTTTTGCGCGTTGATATACTTGCGCCCGGCCTCCATGGCTTGCCGCACCGCGTCGGCCACCGGCAAGTGGCGGGATTTTGCCAGTTTGATGAGCATTGGCAGGTTGGCGCCGTAGAGAATCCGGCGGTCAGGCGGTGCGCATGCCTTGAGACTGAGATTGGAGGGGGATCCGCCGAACAGGTCTGTCACGACGACAACACCGCCTCCGGTGTCGACCTCATTCGCGGCAGCGCAGATCTCGTCCTGCTTGGCCGCCCGGTCGTCATCAGGGCCGATGGCGATGGCCACCAGGCTGGGCTGCGGCCCAACTACATGTTCCACTGCGGCCAGGTACTCCCTTGCCAGCCCGCCATGTGCTACGATCACGATCCCGATCAACCCGGCCTCTCAATTCTTTTGCTGGCCTTGCAGCTCGCGGTGTCTAATTGACACTTGCTGGCCGTCTTCTGCAAGGGCCTTGGCCAGGGTTTCCGCCATTGTGACCGATCTATGCTGGCCTCCCGTGCAGCCGAAGGCGATGGAGAAATGCGATTTTCCCTCTTGCCGGTAGGCCGGCAGCAACAGGCGCGTAAGGTCCAGCACCCGGGTAAAGAACGGCTCGTACAATGGGTCTTCCCTGACGTAGTCCTGAACGGTCGGGTCCTGGCCACTCAGCTGCCGCAGCGACGGCTCCCAATAAGGGTTCGTCAGAAACCTGCAGTCGAACACCATGTCGATTCCGTGCGGCACCCCGCGTTTGTACGAGAAGCTCTGCACGGACAGCGCCAGTGCCCTGCCCTCCGGTGCGAACCAACGCTCGATCTCCGCCTTCAGCTGATGGACATTCATCTCTGAAGTGTCGAGCAGGATGTCGGCGCGGTCGCGGATCGGCGCCATCAAATCAAGCTCCCGGCGCACACCCTCTCCCGGTGATTCTGCCGGAGCCAGAGGGTGGCGGCGGCGGGTCTCGGAAAAGCGGCGCAGGAGCACGTCGGGCTGCGAATCGAGATAGAGCACGGTCAGCTCGACCTCCCGGCGCCCGGCCAGCATGTCGATCACATCCAGCAGCGCCCTCGGCGAGAAATCCCGGTTGCGGCTGTCCAGTCCCAGCGCCACCGGCCGCGGCTCCGCTGCAGCATCAATCAAGCCGGGCAGCAGCCGCAGCGGCAGGTTGTCGATAGCCTCGAAACCGAGATCCTCCAACACGTTGATCGCAGTGGTCCGGCCCGCGCCCGAAGGACCGGTAACCAAGACAGCCGGCACCGCCTTTTTATCGGGATCAGGCATCGGGATCCAAGGCTCCGCATCTGAGGAATTGCATCAGCGCCGGGGCGAAATGCGGGGCATCCACGCGCTTCAGGCGGACCACCTCCTGCTGCAGCAGCCGCGTGGTCTGGCGTACCGGCAACCGTTCGGTTTCCGTTTCGTCCAGGTCCACCAGTGCCACGACAGGGACAGGGCTGCGGATTTGCGCGTGAAGGAGGCCCATGCAGCGGGCCTCTACCAAGCCGCGGATCGGCTCCGGCGCGCTGGCGACCACCTGTCCGTGCAGCGGTTGCAGCAGTACCCGGTCATCGGCGACCAACTGAGCACCATAAGCCATCAGCTGCAACGCCAAGGCCGACTTGCCCTGGCCGGACGTACCGGTAATCAAAAGCCCCCGCCCCTCCAGCGCGACGCAGGAGGCATGCAGGATAAGGCTTTCCGTATCAGACATGGTTACACCGGCAGACCAACCACAAAACGCGCGCCCAGTGGTTCAGAGGTGACATCGGCCTCAGTCGGACGGATGTTCTCGGCCCAGATCACGCCGCCGTGCGCCTCGACAATCTGCTTGGAGATGGCCAGGCCCAGCCCGGAGTTGTTGCCGAAATGCTCCACCGGGCGCTGCGAGTAAAACCGTTTGAAGATCTTGGAGAGCGCCTGGTCCGGGATGCCTGGTCCGGTATCCTCGACCACCACCAGCACCCGGTTGGCGCGGCGGCGGGCCCAGACGCGAATGGCATCGCCTTCCTCGCAGAAGGAAATCGCATTGGTAATCAGGTTTACAAAAACCTGCGCCAGCCGCGCCTCCAGCCCCTGCAGCTGGATGGGCTGAGCGGGCAAGTCCGTAATGTAGTCGATCCCTTTGGCGCGCGCGTCTTCGCCCAGATACTGGTTCAGGTTGCCCAGCATGGCCAGCAGGTCGAAATCCTCTTCCTCTTCCTTGACCAGCTCGGCATCCAGCCGCGAAGCGTTGGAGATGTCGCTGACCAGCCGGTCAAGCCGGCGCACGTCATGCTCGATCACATCCATCAGCTTCTCGCGCTGATCGTCGCGTTTGACCATGCGCAGCGTGCCGACGGCTGATTGCAGGCTGGCAAGGGGGTTCTTAATCTCATGCGCTACATCAGCAGCGAACTGTTCATTGCTGTCGATGCGGGAATAGAGCGCCTTGACCATGCCGCGCAACGCGCGGCTGAGGCGGCCAATCTCATCCGGGCGGGCAGAGAGGTCGGGAATACGGATCCTTCCCGGACTGGACTTGCGGCTGCCGCGTTCGCGGCCCAGCTCAGCCGCCTCGGCCAAATCGGCCAGCGGATTGGCGATCGTAGAGGCCAGCACCAGGCTGAGACCGACCGAAACGAGCAGCGCAACAACAAACATCTGCAGCACCCGCTCCTGCTCTCCGCGCACCAACGCGTCCACTTCGCCGGTGGGAGACGTCAAGGCAATCACGCCGACAGCCTTGCCGTTATGCATAATGGGCGTAGCGGCGGAGATTACCCGGCTGCCGCCTGTATCCACCACGGTTTCGACACCCGTACCGCCATTCATGGCCCGGTCGACCAGACCACCCAGCCGCGTTTCAAGCGACGGGCTGTGACCGCCCGCTGCGGCGGCAGGCGTGCCGTCGCCATCAGCGAGACCCCAGAGTGCAGACAGCGCATCGCTGATCAGCGTTCTGTTCGTGCCACTGTCATTCAACACATTCAGGGCGTCACTGCGGTCGACCCCCTTGATGCTGGAAATAAGATTGCCGGTGGTGTCGAAAACAAATGCTTCGACCCCGCCGCGAAGGCTGAGCCGGGCCAGCGTGTCCCCGGCCTGGATGCCATCACCGGCGGCAAAGCTGACCGCCCCTGCGGCCGGCATTTCCGCCTCGAACACATCCGCCGCAAGCATTGCTTCAGAAACCAGCGTGCCCGCGCGCTGCTGTACAAGGCTTTGACGCGAGGAATTGAGGTACAAGATGCCAGTGACCAGAATGATCAGCGCAATCAGGTTGAATGTGATGATCTTGCGGGTCAGCGGCGAACCCTTAAGCGACAGCAAGCTGCGGCGCGCGCGGCTGACCTGCATTTCACGCGTGACGGATTGCTCCGGGGTGACCCAATCCTCCCCCAGAACAACATCGCCGTCCTGCTGACGTTGCACTATGCTGGTATCGCGCATGCGCGCCCACTCCTCCGGCCGGGGGCAAACCGCCCCGCTCAAACGTGCCGCTTATTCTTCATTATAACGGTAACCGATTCCATAAAGAGTTTCGATTGCCGCAAATTCCGAGTCCGCGCTGCGCATTTTCTTCCGCAAGCGCTTGATATGGCTGTCGATGGTGCGGTCGTCCACATAAACCTGGTCATCATAGGCCACATCCATCAGCTGGTCGCGGCTTTTGACAAAGCCCGGACGCTGGGCCAGCGCCTGCAGCAACAGGAATTCGGTCACGGTCAGCGACACATCCTTGCCTTTCCAGCTGACTGCATGCCGCAGCGGGTCCATCCGCAGATTACCCCGCTCCATGACCTTTGTCTCAGGACTGCTGCTGCCGGCAGCATCACTGCTGATCGCCTCCTGCCGGCGCAGCAGAGCGCGGATCCGTTCGACCAGCAGACGTTGCGAAAACGGCTTCTTGACATAGTCGTCAGCGCCCATCCGCAATCCCAGCACCTCATCGATCTCATCGTCCTTGGACGTGAGGAAGATCACCGGCATCTGGGTTTTCTGCCGCAGCCGCTGCAGCAGGTCCATACCATCCATGCGCGGCATCTTGATGTCCAGCACCGCCATATCGGGCAGCTTTTTGTTGAACGCGTCCAGTGCCGCCTGGCCGTCATTATAGGTTTCGACCTCAAAGCCCTCGGCCTCAAGCGTCATGGAAACCGATGTCAGGATATTCCTGTCATCGTCCACCAAAGCAATCTTTGACATTGGAATTGCCCCTAATCTGCTCTGTTCTCTGTTATGTTTTTACCACTTTCATCGCCGTTATGATCCGCCGAATCAATCCCAATTGAAGAATCGCGGCGATCTTTGGGTTCCATTGGGGCAAAAATACCTTAGCGTCTGCTGAACAAGCGGGCGGTTTTCCCCTTTGCAAATAATGGTTGCGCTAAACATTGCCTTGGTGGCGCTAACTAGGGGATGCCGGCCTGTTCACCGCCTGAAACGCCATGTTAAGACCGCGCCACCGGCAGCGATGCCGTTTTCTATTGCCCCAATGGCGCAGCCGCGCAGCCTGCGTGCCGCCCGCGCCGCCACAGGAGAAAAAACGCATGACATCTGGACGGGTTAACCCGCAATTCCGCCTCGAAGATCAGGGCATCGAGGGCCTGGGAAATGTCTATTACAACTTCATGGAGCCGGCGCTGATCGAAGCCGCGCTGAAGCGCGGCGAAGGCACGCTGGGCAATGGCGGCGCCTTCCTGGTCACCACCGGTAAATTCACCGGCCGGTCGCCCAAAGATAAACATGTCGTGAAAACCGACAGCGTGCGCGACACCATCTGGTGGGATAACAATGCCGCGATGAGCGCCGAAGGCTTTGACGCGCTGTACGCCGACATGCTGGAGCACATGAAAGGCAAGGACTACTACGTCCAGGACCTGGTGGGCGGTGCCGACCCGGCGCATGCGATCAACGTCCGCATGGTGACTGAGCTGGCCTGGCACAACCTGTTCATCCGCACCATGCTGCGCCGTCCGGACCGCGAAGACCTGGATGATTTCATCGCCGACTTCACCGTCATCAACTGCCCGAGCTTCAAAGCTGACCCTAAGCGGCACGACTGCCGTTCCGAAACCATCATCGCGATGAACTTCGACAAGAAGATGATCCTGATCGGCGGCACCGAATATGCGGGCGAGAACAAGAAATCGGTGTTCACCCTGCTGAACTACCTGCTGCCGGAAAAAGGCATCATGCCGATGCACTGCTCTGCCAACCACGCCAAGGGCAACCCGGTCGACACTGCCGTGTTCTTTGGCCTCTCTGGCACTGGCAAGACCACCCTGTCTGCTGACCCGGACCGCGTGCTGATCGGCGACGACGAGCATGGCTGGGCCGACAACGGCACCTTCAACTTTGAAGGCGGCTGCTATGCCAAGACCATCAATCTGAACCCCGAGGCAGAGCCGGAAATCTATGCCACCACCTCCAAGTTCGGCACCGTAATCGAGAACATGGTGTTTGATGAGGAAACCAAAGAGCTGGATTTCAACGACGACAGCCTGACCGCCAACATGCGCTGCGCCTACCCGCTGCATTACATCTCCAATGCATCGGCCAGCGCACGCGGCGGCCACCCCAAGAACATCATCATGCTGACCTGTGATGCGTTCGGCGTTCTGCCTCCGATCTCGCGGCTGACCCCGGCCCAGGCGATGTACCACTTCCTGTCGGGCTTCACCTCCAAGGTGGCCGGAACCGAGCGCGGCGTGACCGAGCCGGAACCGACTTTCTCCACCTGCTTCGGCGCCCCCTTCATGCCGCGCCGTCCTGAGGTCTACGGCAACCTGCTGCGCGAAAAGATCGCCCAGCACGGCGCGACCTGCTGGCTGGTGAACACCGGCTGGACCGGCGGTGCCTATGGCGTTGGCTCGCGGATGCCGATCAAAGCGACCCGCGCTCTGCTGACCGCAGCTCTCGACGGCTCGCTGGCCGAGGCCGAATTCCGCAAGGACGGCAACTTCGGCTTTGACGTGCCGGTCACCGTGCCGGGTGTGCCGGAGGTGCTGCTCGACCCGCGCCGCACCTGGGACGACCAGGAAGCATATGACCGTCAGGCCGCCAAGCTGGTGCAGATGTTCTCCGACAACTTCGAGCAGTATCTGCCGTTCATCGACGAGGACGTGAAAGCGGCTGCCATCGGCTGATGCCGTCCGAATTCCTCTGAGTAAAGAAAACCCCGGCCTTTACGCCGGGGTTTTTCATTTCAGGAAATTTATTTTCCAATAAACCATTCTTTAACCCTTCCAGCGCAAACCTTCCGCAAGCGCGACATTGCGGCTGTTTTACTGATTTTTGCGCCACATCGGGGAGGGCGAGATGGATAAAGAGGCCTTGAAGGTTTTCAACAGCATTTTCAGTACTGGCAGCGCCTTTGTGTACCGATGTGCAAATGACGAGAACTTCACGATGAAGTTCATGGCCGGACAGGTCGAGAAACTTTGCGGCTGCCCGAAATCGGACATTCTTGGAAATGCCAAGGTGTCCTACGTTGATTTGACTCATGCCGAAGACATCGACCGTGTCTTTGCCGATGTGGACGCTGCCATCGAAGCAAAGGAGAACTGGGATGTCGCCTACCGCCTGAGCCGTCCCGACGGCTCGGACGCCTGGGTGCGCGAGCGCGGCAACGCGGTCTACAACGACAGCGGTGAGATGGTCTATCTCGAAGGGCTGGTGGTAGATGCATCAGCTGAGGTCAACCTGCGCATGGAACTGCAGGAGACACTGAACCGGACTGAGGAGGCCAACGCCGAGATCATTAACTTGGCTGAGAACATTTTGCGGTCCGTTCAGAAGCTGTCCATCCTGGCGATCAACGCCGGGATCGAGGCCGCACGGGCAGGCAAGGCAGGCTTGGGCTTTGCCTACCTCGCCCGTGAGATCAAGGCGCTGGCGGATGAGAACAACCGCTGGGCCAGCCGCATCACCGACACGATGGCCCAGCGCAAGCGCGATGAGGCACGGGAGGCGGCCAGCGAGGCAGAGGCCGGTTAGCGGGCCACCGCCCCCGTGACCATGTCCCGCACCTTGAGCGCATAGCGGTCGGTCATGCCAGAGACGAAATCGGCCAGCGAATGCATCGCGGTGTAGGCGTCCTCCACCCCGCGCAGGTCCAGATCCACAGCGCGGATCAGCTTGGCCCAGTAACCATGACGGGCTTTCAGTTCCTCTGCGTCCCAGCCGCACGCACGCAGGTCCTCATATAGGCCCTGGAAATGGTCCAGCACCGAGTGCAGTACTTGGCGCCCGGTAATCTCCAGCTCGGTCTTGCGGCGGGCAACAAAAATCCGCTGCTCAGACAGTTCTTTCAGCCGGGCAAAGGCCTGCGCTTTGGAGGACACTTCCATCAGCCCGTCATTGAATTCGCCCATCATTATGGCGTCATAATTTTCGATAAATGCCGCTACGGCGGCGTCAATGGACTGGCCAATTGCGAAGGCACGCAGCAACCCGATACGGTCGCGCATCGGCAGGCCGCGGTCCTCATTCGGTTTCCCGACAATCCCCTCAAGGGCCTCGGCAACCTCGGCGCGGTCCAGGTCGCCAACGCTGGCAGCGTCCTCGATATCAAGTATGCGATAGCAGATGTCATCTGCCGCCTCGACCAGAAAGGCCAGAGGGTGCCGCCGCCTCCAGCCTCCGGGCTCAGCGGGCAGGCCCAGCGCATCGGCGGTTTCTTCGAACAGCTCTGCGTCGGAGTTGAATACCCCGAATTTCTTGAGGCCGACATAGGGCGCCTTGCCGGCTCCCACAGCTTCATCCCGCACCAGACGGGTGCAGGGATACTTCATGAAAGCGCCCAGTGTCGCATAGCTGAGCCGCAGCCCGCCCTGCTGCTGAGCGTATTCCAAGCGCCCGACGATACGGAAGCCTTGCGCGTTGCCCTCGAAATGCTCGAATTCGGCGCGCAGGTGCTGCGGCACTTGTGCTGCGATGCCGCGGCCGGACCGGAACTGGGCTGCGAACCAGTCGCCGATGCTGTCCTCGCCTGAATGGCCAAACGGCGGATTGCCGATATCATGCACCAGGCAAGCGGCCTCGACGTGGCCTGCCAGCCGTGCGACCTGCTCCGCCTGCAGGCTGCCGCGTTCCACCAGCGCAGCCCCCACGCCTGCCCCCAAAGAACGGCCCACGCTGGCCGTTTCCATGCTGTGGATCATCCGGTGGTGCACGTGGTCATGGTCATGCAGCGGGTGCACCTGGGTTTTCTGAGCCAAACGGCGGAATGGCTCAGAGAACAGGATCCGGTCGTAATCCTGCAGATAGGCCGGACGGCCCGCTTTCTCGCCATACTCCGGCCGGCACAGCCGCCCGGGGCTCAGCAGCCTGTTCCACTCCATCGCCATGTGCCTGCTCCTTTGCCTGTCTGGCAGTGCTTAAACGGGAGGCCGCGTGGAATTGCAAACGCTTCAGCGCGGCTTGATCCCGGCGGGCTCCAGCTTGTGCTCCGGCTCCACGTGAATCACCACATCCGCATCCGGGAGCGCGTCCTTCAATGCAGCCTCCACCCGGTCGCAGATGTCATGTGCAGCCTGCACGGACATGGCACCATCAACCACCATATGAAACTCCACGAACAGGGCGCGGCCGGCGCGGCGGGTCTTGAGCCCATGGGCCTGCATCGCGCCATTGGCACTTCGGTGGATGATCTCCTCGATCCGGGCGCGTTCACCTTCAGGCGCCGCCATGTCCATCAGCCCGTTGACGGACGAAGCGATCACCCGCCATCCCTCCCTCAGGATGTTGACTGCAACCAGCAGCGCCAGCAGCGGATCAAGGATGGCCCAACCGCTTGCCAGTGCCAGAACCAGCCCCGCCAGCACCCCTGCTGAGGTCCAGACATCGCTCATCAGATGCCGACCGCCTGCCGACAGTGCCGGAGAGCGCAGCTTTCCGCCCGCCCGCAGCAGCACCCGCGCCCAAGCAAGGTTCACCGCCATCGCCAGCGCATTGACCAGCAGACCCGCGGGGCTCCAATCCGCCATCTCGGGCCGGGTCAGGGCATTCACGGCCTCATGCACGATCACCAGCGCGGCGATCACGATCATGATACCCTCCGCCACGGCCGAGAAATACTCGGCCTTGTGGTGGCCATAGGGGTGTCCTGCATCCGGCGGCCGCTGGGCATAGCGCACGGCAAACCAAGCCATCACCGCGCCGCCGATGTTCACCAGCGACTCCAAGGCATCCGACAAGAGCGCTACCGAGCCGGTCATCATCCAGGCCGCAGTCTTCAGCCCCATAACCGCCAGCGCAATCAGGATAGAGCCCGTTGCAAGTTGCTGGACACTGAACGTTTGTGACATTTTCCCTCCCGCCTGCGCCTTGCCTACATCAACAACCCGCGGCGCAGCAGGTTCAGTCCTGCAATCAGCAGCACCACCAGCGTTACCCGCCGGAACAGCATCTGGTCGATCCTGTCATGCAACCGCCCGCCAATCCACATTCCCGCCACCGCAGGTACAATCAGCGCCAGCGAGAACGGAGCGGTTTCGGCCCGCATCACGCCAGAGCCGACATGAGCGACCAAAAGAGCTATGGCGCCGAGACCATAGATTACCCCCTGCACCCGGATCTGCTCTGTCTTTTCCGTGTTTAACGCGGTGAGATAGGCCACGGTTGGCGGCCCCCAAACACCTGAGACGCCACCGATCAGCCCGGCCACGCCACCGACAACCGCCTCAGTGCGGCGGGTGGGGTTTGTAATGGAGAACACCTTTCCCATTAACTGGATACAGGCAAAGACCGTGACCGGCACTCCGATCACCAACAGCAGTACCTGCTGCGGCAGGAGACGTACCATTTGGGCGCTTAGAAGCAGGCAGACCAAGCCGATCAGAAGGAACACACGGAACTTGCGGATCGAGGCCATAGCTGCGCCCGGCCCCTGCCTCAGAGCTTGCATCCCGTTGGTGACCAATGTGGGCAGGATCAGTCCCGCCAGCGCCAGGTCTGGCGCCAGGAACATGCTGAGGCCCGAGATAAGAATCATCGGCATGGCAAAGCCAACCAGGCCTTTAACCGTGCCCGCCAGCAGCGCGATGCCAAAAGCCGCTGCCAGTTCAGCTGGGGAAAGAAATGAAAACAATGCCGTCATCCCTCCGCTCTACCACAAACAGGTGGCGCTGCACCGGCAAAATGGAGACGCAATATTTGATCCAAATGACGCACATGCGGGTATTTTTGTTGCGCTGCACCTGCAAAATGATTTACCACCAGGCGACCGAAGAAGGATCTGATTCATGGCCCACGACGGACAGGACTTGCATATGAAACCGACTCTCATTCCCGACCTGCTGGCGCTGACCGGCGCAGCGCTGGAACCACTGGACCAGCTGCTTGAGGCCGCGCGAGCCTCCGTCAAGGATATGGTGAGCAGCGACGGCCGCGTCTCCGGCAAGCTGATCGAGGAAAACCAGGTGGCCGCCCACGGGCTGTCGTGGCTGGCAACCTATGTCTACTCGCTGCGCCAGATGCAGAAATGGGCTGAGAAGCTGCAGGCTGAGGGCAAGTTCGGCGAGATGGAGCAGCTGCTCCACCAAATCGGCTTTGGCGAGTACCTGTGGCAGGTCTACGGCGGCATCCAGATGAACCAGGGCGAGATCGTCCGCCTGCAGGATCTGGGCCTGTCGCAGGACGCCCAGCGGTCTCTGATGGTGCCTGCAGTGATGACGCTGTGCGAACAGGGCAACAGCCAGGCCGCCCGCTCCCGGCTGGTTGAGCTGATGGAAGAACAGGCCGGCGCCACCATGTTCGGCAGCTCCGGCCTGGAAGAAGAGCTGGAAATGATCCGCGACCAGTTCCGCCGCTATGCGGTGGAGAAGGTCGAGCCGAATGCCCACGACTGGCACCTGAAGGATGAGCTGATCCCGATGGAGGTGATTGAGGAACTGGCCGAGATGGGCGTCTTTGGCCTGACCATACCCGAGGAGTACGGCGGGTTCGGCCTGTCCAAGGCCTCAATGGTGGTGGTCTCTGAAGAACTATCGCGCGGCTATATCGGTGTCGGCTCGCTGGGCACCCGGTCGGAGATTGCCGCGGAGCTGATCCTGTGCGGCGGCACCGACGAGCAGAAGGCCAACTGGCTGCCCAAGCTGGCCAGCGCCGAGATCCTGCCCACCGCCGTGTTCACCGAGCCGAACACCGGTTCCGACCTCGGCTCCTTGCGCACCCGTGCGGTGAAGGACGAGAACGGTGATTACAAGATCACCGGCAACAAAACGTGGATCACACACGCCGCCCGCACCCATGTCATGACGCTGCTGGCGCGCACCGATCCCAACACCACTGACCACCGCGGGCTGTCGATGTTCCTGGCAGAGAAGACGCCCGGTACGGATGAGCACCCCTTCCCGACCGAAGGCATGACCGGCGGCGAGATCGAGGTTCTGGGCTACCGCGGCATGAAGGAATACGAGCTGGGCTTCGACAATTTCCATGTAAAGCAGGAGAACCTGCTGGGCGGAGAAGAGAACAAGGGCTTCAAACAGCTGATGGAGACCTTTGAATCGGCCCGCATCCAGACTGCAGCCCGCGCCGTCGGCGTGGCGCAGTCGGCGCTGGACATTGCCATGCAATACGCGCAGGAGCGCAAGCAGTTCGGCAAATCTTTGATCAATTTCCCGCGCGTCTCCGGCAAGCTGGCGATGATGGCGGTGGAGATCATGATCGCCCGCCAGCTCACCTATTTCTCGGCCTGGGAAAAGGATCACGGCCACCGCTGCGACCTGGAGGCCGGCATGGCCAAGCTTTTGGGCGCGCGGGTGGCCTGGGCCGCGGCCGACAACGGCCTGCAGATTCACGGCGGCAACGGCTTTGCGATGGAATACAAGATCTCCCGCGTGCTGTGTGATGCCCGGATTTTGAACATCTTCGAAGGTGCCGCAGAAATTCAGGCCCAAGTCATTGCCCGCCGGCTGCTGGGCTGACGGCTTGATAGCAGCGTAATCCGGGAGCACTCCCGCTCAAGCCCGGCGTTCGCGCCGGGCTCTCGTCCTGCGGTACTGAAGCCGCGTTGGATGCGTTATCGCCGCAACCAATGAGAGAAATAGGACTGTTTCCAATCTAGGTTATTCGATCCTTAACAATTTGTGGTTAACAAGTGTCCATGACACTCTTCCGCTGCCTCCTTTTACCTGTTTTTCTGCTGCTCTCCGCCTGCACAGCTTCGGTGCAGTCAGAGAACCCGTCCCGTATTCTAGCGATGGGGGATTCTCTTTTGGCCTGGCACAGCCTGTCCGGCAAATCTGTGGCTGACACTGTAGCCCGCGAACTGCAGGAGCCGGTGGTGGACCGCTCAGTCTCAGCGGCGCGGGTCATCTACAAGCTGCCGATTTCTGGCGCGGCCGGGATGAATATCCGTAAGCAGTACAAGCCCGGCAATTGGGACTGGGTGATCGTGAATGGCGGCGGCAATGACCTGTGGCTCGGCTGCGGCTGCTTCGCTTGCGACCGCAAGATGGACAAGCTTATCTCGAACGATGGGCGCCAGGGCGCCATCCCCAGCATGCTGTCCGAATTGCGCGCAACCGGTGCCCAGGTGATTTACGTTGGATACCTGCGCAGCCCCGGTGTCGGCTCGCTGATCGAGCATTGCCGCGACGAAGGCAACGAACTGGAAACCCGCATTGGCCGGATGGCTGCTTTGGACGAGGGCATCCATTTCGTGTCCAACAAGGACATGGTGCCCTATGGCGACCGCTCCTATCACTCGCTCGACATGATCCACCCGTCTGTCAAGGCCAGCGGCGAGATCGGCCGCAAAGTGGCGGCGGTTATTCAGGCTAACTAACCGGCGGCCCTCCCGCCCCCCCTATTGCGCATTCTTGGAATGCCCTTCCGGGGGTGGGCCTGGCGCCGTGCTGCGCACGGCGCAGCAGTGTGCCTTATTCTCGGATCGGCACCCGCCGCGCAGCGCGCGGCGCCCGGCCCAACGGGAGCAAGGCATTTTCAATGCCGCCGCGACGGGCGGGAGAGCTCCCGTAAGTGAATTCCCGCTGACAGCGCCGAAAGCGTTGCAGATCCCCGGGCTGACCCGCACAGTACGGAAGTTACTCTACCGGGAATGCTCATGCTGCGTCTCTCCGTGCTTCCAGCCTTGCTGCTCTTTTCGGCCTGCACAGGGGACGAAACCCTGTCGGCTTACGGGGCCGCGGATAAGTTATGGCGTTTGCAAAGCATTGATGGCACGGCCTATACCGCCGCCGCCAGCCTGCACTTCCCGGAGCCCGGAACCATTGAGGGTCAGGCACCCTGCAACAGCTTCACGGGTAAACAAACCGCGCCTTATCCTTGGTTCTCGGTCGAGGCCCTTGCCGTAACACGGGCGGCCTGCCCCGGCCTGAAAGCCGAAGCCGCTTTCCTGCAGGCGTTGCAGGAAATGACGCTGGCGGAAGTTTCCGGGGACGTGCTGATCCTCATCAGCGGCCAGGGACGCGAGATGCTGTTCACAGCCGGCGGCTGAGCAGATCCATCAGACGCCCGCGCGCCTCTGGCAACGGGTGGCTGCCCAGGGATGGCGCCAGGTGTGTTTCCAGGAAATAGCCGGTGGTCCGCAGGGCCTGGAGGATTTCAGTATCCTCCGCATCGCCCTGGCCCAGTAACACCGGCGGCAACGGCAGGAGCCGGTCCGCCCACTCCCCGGCGCCTTCACGTGAAACAGCCCGGCCCGTCTTTGGCGAGACAAATGCCAGCCCGGCCAGCCTGCCGGTCACCGCACAAGCGGACAGGTCCAAGCCAAAACCCACCTCCTCCAGCAGTGCCAGTTCCCACTGAAGATAAGCGAGCGGCCAGAGGTCCTCGTGCTCCAGCAGATCCAGCAGTCTTTCGCTGCGCACATAAAGGTCCGGATGCGGCTCCCGCTCCGGCAGGCAGAAGGCCAGCAGCGCCGTGACCGCATTGAGCCCTGCCAGCGCGAGCCGCCCGGACAGAGCCGCCGCCGCCCGGCTGCGCAGGGGTTCGGCGTGATAACTGCCCAAATGGTCCTCCAGCCGCGCCCGCCAGGTCACGTCCAGCTGCGCGCCGGGCTGCAGGACCGGAGCCATCCTGCGGCTGGCCCCGCCGCGCACCACGCCCGCGTGGCGGCCGTGCTTCTCGGTGAAGACGTCTATGATTGCCGAACTTTCGCCGTGGCGGCGCATCGAAAGCAATATGCCGTGATCACGCCACTCCAAAGGCGGGCCTCCCTGTCATCCGGTCCGCCCCAGCAGAACGCATTGCAGCCCAGCCTGCAACCGGCAGGATCACTCCAGCCCCGGTTCGTCCAGCAGATGGCGGCCGGAGCGGTCCTCGACCTCTATCACCCAGAGATCCGGGTCGAAATCCCGCTGGCGGCGGATGGAGCCGTCAACGTCGCCTTCGGGCCCGGCAGCCAGCTCATCCCATATGCGGTCGCCGGTCATCAGGTCAAAGGTCCGGTGAAAGGCGCGGGCCTGACCGTCCAGCGTATTGAGCTTGACCAGCACCGCGCCAGCGGTGTCGTCGCCGTGCGCGGTGATGAAGGCCGGGATGTCCTGAAACCGCAGACGGGCCAAGTATGCATCAACCCAGAAACGGGCTGTTAGGCGGGTCATGCCGCGCCCTCTCCGGCCTGAGCGTGCAGGGAGAGTACGGGAGCCTCCGGCGGGGATATTTCAGGCAAGAGGAAGAACAAGGACCTGCGTTTCAATTGCCGTCCTTGAAGTCGAGGCCCATTTCGGAATAGCGCTCGGCCTCTTCCAGCCAGTTCGGGCGCACCTTCACCTGCAGGAACAGATGCACCTTGCGGCCCAGGAATTCCTCCAGCTCGGCGCGGGCGGCTTGAGAGACGGCCTTGATGGTCTCGCCGCGCTTGCCCAGCACAATGCCCTTGTGGCCGTCACGCACCACATAGATGATCTGGTCGACACGGGCGGAGCCGTCCTTGCGCTCTTCCCATTTCTCGGTCTCAACCGTCAGCTGGTAGGGCAGCTCCTGATGCAGGCGCAGAGTCAGTTTCTCGCGAGTCATCTCGGCTGCGATCATGCGCATCGGCAGGTCAGCGATCTGATCCTCAGGGTAGAGCCAGGGGCTTTCCGGCAGCTTGCCCGCCAGCCATTGGCGCAAATCGTCGACGCCGTGGCCGCGTTCGGCCGAGATCATGAAGGTTTCGGCAAAGGCGTAGCGGCTGTTCAACTCCTGGGCGAGGCCCAGCAGTTTTTCGGCCGGCACCTTGTCGATCTTGTTGATCGCCAGCGCCACGGTGCGGCCTTCGCCGATTTCCGACAAGCCTTCGAGGATGGTTTCAACACCTTCGGTGATGCCGCGGTGGGCCTCGACCATCAGAACCACCACGTCGGCATCCGCTGCGCCGCCCCAGGCGGCGGCGACCATTGCCCGGTCCAGGCGGCGGCGCGGCTTGAAGAGGCCGGGGGTGTCGACGAATACCAGCTGCGCGTCACCCTCCATCGCCACACCGCGGATACGGGCGCGGGTGGTCTGCACCTTGTGGGTCACGATCGAGACCTTGGCCCCCACCATGCGGTTCAGAAGGGTGGATTTGCCCGCGTTGGGCTCTCCGATCAGGGCAACGAATCCGGCGCGTGTGGTCATCTGTACTGGTCCTGTTTGCAGATCAGTGCCTCTACAGGATTTTACCCACAGGGGCCAGAGGCGTTTTAAAACGGGGTCTCAGCCACGGTCGCACAAGCTTGCCCTATGTCAAAGACCTGTGGCAGAGGGCATGGGAGAACCGCAGCGCCAAGCCGATCCGCCAGCCAGGCCTTTCTTTGATTGCATGACAGGAGGCCTGCCTGATGAACCGCCGTGATTTTCTGCTTGGGACTGCCGCATCTGCCGGAGCGCTTGGCGCGGGGGGATGGAGCCTCGCGAGTGCCCCAGCCGCGCAACAGCTGACCATCCAGCCTGCCAGCTTTGCTTTCCGTGAGACGCCGACCCAGGGGCTGGTGAGCCTGTCACCAGATGCGCCGCCGCCGGTTTTGTATGGCACCCAGGGCAAGCCGATGCGGCTGCGGGTGGTCAATGGCACCGAGGATTACACAGCAATGCACTGGCACGGGCTGCGGATTGCCAATGCGATGGACGGGGTGCCCTATCTGACCCAGATGCCAATCGCGGGCGGTGAGGCGTTCGAGTATGAATTCACCCCGCCGGATGCAGGCACCTATTGGTATCACCCGCATTGCATGACCATGGCGCAGATGGCGCATGGATTGACCGGGGTGATGGTGATTAAAGAGGCGGAGGATCCCGGCTTTGACAGCGATCAGGTTATCAATCTGCGGGATTTCCGGTTGGATGAGGACGGCGCCTTCCTGCCCTACTACACCGCGCGCGGGGCGGCACGGGGCGGAACGCATGGCAATGTACTGACCGCGAACTGGCTGCAGGCGCCGGTCTATGACCATCCGGCGGGCGGGCTGGTACGGCTGCGGGTCGTCAACACGGACACCACGCGGATTTACAAGCTGCATCTCAGCACGGATCAGGCCCGGATCATAGCCTGGGACGGGCACCCGGTGGAGATGGAGCTGCCCCTGCCCTCCGCGAAGGACCCGTTGCTGGCCGGCCCCGGCCAGCGGGTGGATTTCGCTGTGCGGATGCCCGCAGGAGAGGGGCAGACAGCAGACTTGCTGGCAGAGCTGCCAGGCCAGCCCGCCCGCGTCATGGCGCAGCTGCGCTCAGTTGGCGCAAACCTGTCGCGTGACCTGCGGGAACTGAAGCCACTGCCCGTTAATCCAGTTTCCCGGCCGGATCTGGCAGAGGCAGAAGTGCATGATTTCGTCTTTGGCTGGACGCCGGAAGGCGGTCCGCCAAATGACGGCTTTTGCGGCTCAATGGGTTACAGCTTCTGGTCGGTCAACCGCACGCCCTGGGCCGGGGATGCCGCCAAGGGAACCGGGCCGCTGGCCGTGCTAGAGAGGGACAAGAGCTACGTGCTGCGGCTGAGAAACGAATCTCCGAACCTACACCCGATTCACCTGCACGGGCTGGCGTTCATTCCGATCAGTTCCGACCTGCGCCAGCTGCCGCCGCTGGTGACGGACACCTTGCTGCTGCTGAAAGACGAGGTGGCAGAGATCGCCCTGGTCGCCGACAATCCGGGCGACTGGGCCTTTCACTGCCATGTGATCGAACACCAGAAGACCGGCCTCGCAGGTTATATCCGCGTGATCTGAACGCCTAACCGAGCTGTTCCAGCAGCGCCTTGGCGGCGGCCTGCTCCGCCTGCCGTTTGGACCCGGCGGTGGCCTGTGCCTCGGTGCCATCCTGCAAGCGCGCGGCGATGGTGAAGACCGGCGCGTGGTCCGGGCCGCTGCGGGAAACCTCCACGTAAATGGGCACCTTCTGCCCGCGCGCCTGGGCCCATTCCTGCAGCGAAGTCTTGGCGTCCCGCGCGTCGGTTTCCACCTGATGGATGCGGCTGCCCCACAGGCGCAAGATCATCTTGGCCGCGGCGTCAAAGCCCGCATCCTTGTAAACCGCGGCAATCACCGCCTCCATTGCGTCGCCCAGCAAAGCCTGCTTGCGCCGCCCGCCCGACATCATCTCGGAACGGCCCAGCTTCAGCACTGCGCCAAGGTCAATCTCCTTGGCGACATCGGCGCAGGCTTCCTTGCGCACCAGCGCATTGAAGCGCGGCGCCAGCTGGCCCTCAGTCGCGGTCTTGTCGTGCTCCAGCAGCGCGGTCGCCATCACCAGCCCCAGCACCCGGTCGCCCAGGAACTCAAGCCGCTGGTTGTCCTTGCGGTTGGGCGAGGACACGGACGCGTGGGTTACGGCGCGCTGCAACAGGTCGGGGCGGGCAAACTTGTGCCCGATCCGCTCCTCGAACGCGCGCAATTCCTTGGACAGTTTCACTCGATCCCCTTGAAGAAACGGTCGCCGCGCCAGGTCCAGAAATAAAGCATGGACCGCCCGGCGGAGGAGAACATGATCCGGTCGGCGCGGCCGATCAGGTTTTCATAGGGCACAAAGCCAACCCCGCCGGCGGATTGCGGCAGGCGGCTGTCCGAGGAATTGTCCCGGTTGTCGCCCATGAAGAAATAGTGGCCTTCCGGCACCTGGTAGACGCCGGTGTGATCCATGCCCTGATTGGTGATGTTGAGCACGATATGTTCATTGCCGCCCGGCAGGGTCTCCAGCTTGCGCGATTTTTTGCAGATCGCGCCCTGGCCCACCGGCGCGTTTTCACAGCGCGGGAACGAGCCCTGCGGCCCCTGGCGTTCCATCACTTCTTCGAACTGGCCTGCATCCTCCAGCTTGACCGGCTCGCCATTGATGAACAGCACGCCGTTTTTCATCTGGATCTTGTCGCCCGGCAGGCCGACCAGCCGCTTGATGAAGTCGTTGCCGTTGACCGGATGGCGGAACACTACCACATCACCGCGTTCCGGCTGTCCGCCCATCAGGCGCGTATTGTCGCCGTCCAGAAAGCCGCAGATGTCCTTGGCGTCGATGTTCAGCCCGACCGCCCCAATACGCACGCTGGGGCAAGAGGCATAGGAATAGCCATAGGCCATCTTGTTCACGAAAAGGAAATCCCCGATCAGCAGGGTTTCCTTCATTGATCCGGACGGAATCCAGAAGGGCTGGAAAAACAGGGTGCGGAAGACACCGGCGATCAGCAGCGCGTAGACGATGGTCTTGATCGTCTCAAGAATCGAACTGCCGGTCTTTGCTTTGGCCGTCATCAGGCTCTCCGGTTTGGAAACAGGGTCCGGGGCTACATGCGGGCCTGAGGGGGGCAAGTCAAGTTCCCGAAGCTGATTCCGCCGGGTCGCTGGCGGCCGGGCGCGCCTCGATCACCACAAAGGCCTGCGCCCAGGGGTGGTCGTCAGTCAGTGTCACGTGAATAACCGCCTCATGGCCGGGCGGTGTCATCTCGCGCAGCCGGTCGGCGGCCCAGCCGGTCACATGCATCACCGGCTGGCCGGTGCGCAGGTTGGACACTGCCATGTCCTTCCAAGCAATTCCCATGCGCAGGCCGGTGCCCAGCGCCTTGGAGCAGGCCTCTTTTGCGGCCCAGCGCTTGGCATAGGTGCCCGCCACATCGCGGCGGCGCTCGGCCTTGCGCTGTTCCACTTCCGTGAACACCCGGTTGCGGAACCGGTCGCCGAACCGGTCCAGCGTGCGCTGGATGCGTTCGATATTGGCAAGATCGGTTCCGACGCCCAGGATCATTCTTCCAGCCGCTTCAAACCCAGCTTGATGCCATGGCCCAGGAACAGGCGGTTGACCATCAGGATGACCGTCAGAAGCAGTACCCCTACGCCTGCCAAGTACAAGGCCGGAATTGTTTGCCGTGCTTCGGTCATCAGCGGATTGTTCCAGTAAAGCGGCAGCTGAACCAACGTCAGCACCGCCACCACTCCGGTCATTGCCGCCGCGTTGACCCAGGCCGTCTTGGCCGCCAGCGGCGCCCGGGTTGCCTGCGCAATGCGCATCCCCTCCAGCACCGAGGCAAACATCGGGGGCAGCACGGTCGCGAGACCGGCTGGCATCCCGACCCCGAACTGCGCCAGCAGCAGCCCCAGCAGCAGCATCCCGACGGAGGCCGCCATCCACAGAAGCCCATAACGGATCAGATTGACTTGCATGCCCCCATCACCCCCGCGCTACATCCATCAGGCGGCGCATCTCCTGCACAGCCGGGGTCAGCCCGCGAAAGATGGCTTCGCCGATCAGGAAATGGCCGATGTTGAGTTCCTTCACCTCCGGAAACGCCGCGACCGGCTGCACGGTCTCGTAGGTGAGGCCATGGCCCGCATGCACTTCCAGCCCCAGAGAATGGGCATAGACCGACATCTCCCGCAGCGCCTCCAGCTCGCGGTCGCGCTCAGCAAACTTGCCGTCGGCGTGGAAATCGCAATAGGCGCCGGTGTGCAGCTCGATCACCTCGGCACCGATCCGGTGCGCCGCCTCGATCTGTTTCTTGTCGGCAGCGATGAAGATCGACACCCGGCAGCCCGCATCGCGCAGCGGCGCAATGAAATGGGCCAGGCGGTTTTCCTCGCGGGCCACTTCCAGCCCGCCCTCAGTGGTCCGCTCCTCGCGCTTTTCCGGCACGATGCAGACCGCGTGCGGCTTGTGGCGCAGGGCGATCTTCTGCATTTCCTCCGTCGCCGCCATCTCGAAATTCAGCGGCACGGTAAGCGCCTCCATCAGCGCGTCGATATCGGCGTCGGTGATATGGCGGCGGTCTTCGCGCAGGTGGGCAGTGATGCCGTCGGCACCCGCCTCCTCCGCCAGCTTTGCAGCGCGGACCGGGTCCGGATAGGCCCCGCCGCGGGCGTTGCGCACCGTTGCCACATGGTCGATGTTCACGCCCAGGCGCAGTTGGTTCTGTATCATGAGAGCTGTCTCATCCGTCTGAAGTCAAAGCGTTAACCCAAAGACTAGACAGACGGCGGGCAAGAGCAAGCCTGCAGGCAATAATGGTACAATCCGGCAGCCTGCCTCAGGAGCCGGTGCTGACCTCGGCGCGCTGCTTGATGGCCTCGAACTTGGCTTTGATCTTGGCCCGGCGGCGCTGCTGGTAGACCCGGATCACCGGCAGGCTGAGCATATAACAGACCGTGGCGCAGATTATGCCCGGGATGATGCCGCCGATCATATAGGGATAAAACACTTCGTTAAAGAACAGGTGAAGCCCCTGCCAGTCGGCAGGCTTGTCCATGAACAATGCAAACAGGTTGTCCTTGAGGTCGCCGCCAGCGGCGAGGAACTTGCCCACCAGGGACTTGTCGACTTCCTCGTCGAATTCGGTACCGAGAAGCCAATGGCCCGTCTGCAGGCTGGCCACCCCGATCGGCACATAAGTCAGAGGATTGCCAAAGAAGGTTGCGCTGAGCGACGCAAGAATGTTGCCATTCATCACCCGGGCGATGATCGCCGCCACCAGGAAATGCAGGCCATAAAATGGCGTGAAGGTGGTGAACACCCCGGCCCAGATGCCGCGGGCAATGCGTTCCGGCGAATCGGGCAGCCGCCGCACCCGGTGTTTCACGTACAGGAAGGCCCGGCCCCAGCCGCCGCGCGGCCAGACAAAATCCGCCAGCGCCCGGATGGGCGAACGTCTGTCCCGGCGCCTGAATACCAAAGCTGTCCGTCCTTCCCAGTTCCGGCTCAGAGTTTCAGCGGCTTACCCCGGAAAATGGCGCTCTTCCGGCTTGTTCCGGAACCGCGCCACCGCGGCAACATCGCTTTCTGCTTCAAGCGTCAGCATCAGCGAGTGCAGCTGCTCCACATCCCGCAGCTCCACATTGATCATAAGCCGGTAAAAGTCTGGTTTCCTGTCAACAAATTCAAGGTCCGAAATATTGGCCTTTTTCTCGCCGATCAATGTGCAAATGCGTCCCAGCACCCCGGCATCATTGCCGATTGTCAGCTCCAGCGTGGTGCCATAGGCGGCCGGGTGGGTGCCGCTGTGCCACTGCACGTCCATCCAGCGTTCCGGCTGGTCCTCGAACTCGCCCAGCTTGTCGCAATCGGCGGCATGCACCACCACGCCGCGGCCGCGGTAGGTGATACCGATGATGCGCTCACCCGGCAGCGGCTGGCAGCAGGGCGCGCGCTCAAAGCTTTGACCCGGCTCCAGACCGATCACTGCCCGGCGCGGGGAAATCTCATCGCCATCGCCGGAGGTGGTGAGTTCCGGATAGACCGACTGCACCACGTCGTGGGCAGTAATCTCCGCCGCACCTAGCCGGGCCAGCAACTCATCCACCCCGCTGGCGCGCAGCGCCCGGGCGGCAGTTTCCAGCGCCTTGTCTGTCGCCTTCTTGCCGACATGCTCAAACGCAGAACGGGCCAGTTCATGGCCCAGCTTCACGAACCGCGCGCGGTCCGCCTCGCGCAGGGCGCGGCGGATGGCGGTGCGGGCCTTGCCGGTGGTGGCGATCTCCAGCCAGCTCACCTGCGGAGTCTGGCCCTCGGCGGTGATCACGTCCACCGACTGGCCATTGCGCAGCCGGGTCCACAGCGGCACCCGGATGCCGTCCACCTTTGCCCCGACACAGGCATGGCCAATCCGGGTGTGGATGGCATAGGCGAAGTCGATCGGCGTCGCGCCCTTGGGCAGCTTGATCACGTCGCCTTTGGGGGTGAAACAGAACACCTGATCCGAGTACATCTCGAGCTTCACGGCTTCGAGGAACTCATCGTGATCGTCCTCGGCGTCAAACTGTTCGGTCAGCGAGGCAATCCACTTGGCGGGATCGACGGCAAAGGGGTTCTCCGAGCGCACGCCATCACGGTAGGACCAATGCGCCGCCACCCCGGTTTCGGCCACGTCATGCATCTGGCGAGTGCGGATCTGCACCTCCACCCGCTTCCCGTCGCGGCCCGACACAGTGGTGTGGATCGAGCGGTAGCCGTTCGACTTCGGCTGGCTGATGTAATCCTTGAACCGGCCCGGCACCGCCCGCCAGCGCTGGTGAATGGCGCCGAGCGCGCGGTAGGCGTCCTCTTCGGACCCGGTGATCACCCGGAAACCGTAGATATCCGACAGCCGCGAGAAGCCCTGGTCCTTTGCCTGCATCTTGCGCCAGATCGAATAAGGCTTCTTGGCGCGGCCAAATACCTCGGCCTCGATCCCGGCCTTTTCCAGCTCCAGCCGCATGTCGCCCGTGATCCGGTGGATCACGTCGCCTGTTTCTCGCTGCAAGGTCACAAAGCGGCGGATGATCGACTGGCGCCCCTCGGCATTCAGCACCCGGAACGCCAGATCCTCCAGCTCCTCGCGCATCCACTGCATACCCATACGGCCAGCCAGCGGCGCATAGATATCCATGGTCTCGCGCGCCTTCTGGGCCTGCTTTTCCGGGCGCATCGCCTTGATCGTGCGCATGTTATGCAGACGGTCGGCGAGTTTCACTAGGATCACCCGCAGGTCCTTGGACATCGCCATGAACAGCTTGCGGAAGTTCTCCGCCTGCTTGGTCTCGCGGCTGGACAGCTGCAGGTTGGTCAGCTTGGTAACGCCATCGACCAGCATCGCCACCTCGCCGCCAAAGCGGCGGGCGACTTCCTCGTATGAGGCCTTGGTGTCTTCGATGGTGTCATGCAGCAGCGCGGTGATGATGGTGGCATCATCCAGGCGCTGTTCAGTCAGGATCGCGGCAACGGCCACCGGATGCGTGAAGTAGGGCTCGCCCGAGTGGCGGTACTGCCCCTCATGCATCTGTTCGCCAAAGGCATAGGCCTCAGCAATCCGTTCCGCATTGGTCTTGGGATTGTAGTTGCGGACCAGAGCGATCAGGTCGTCAGGGGAAATCATGTCCGGTCCGCAGCCTCAAATTCCAGACGCGCGCCTCAGCCTTGGCCTTGGGCCTCCATCAGTGCGCGCAGCAGTTTCTCTTCCGACATGTCGTCTTCGGCGGGCTTGTCGCCATCGGCACCCATCAGCAGAGCCATGGAATCTTCTTCCGGCTCGTCAACCTCGATCTGGGTCTGGTTGCTCTCGATCAGACGCTCGCGCAGCTCGTCAGCGCTCTGGGTCTCTTCGGCAATCTCGCGCAGGGACACGACCGGGTTCTTGTCGTTGTCGCGCTCAACGGTGAGCGGGGCACCAGCCGAGATCTCGCGGGCACGATGCGCTGCAAGCATTACCAGCTCAAAGCGGTTGGGCACCTTGTCTACGCAATCTTCAACCGTCACGCGGGCCATCAGCGACTCTCCAATTCATTCCTGGTCCAGAAGGCAGACACTTACGCCCAAATCTTTCTCTTGACAAGGGCGGAAAACGCCGCATCGCACGGGTTACAGAGGGACAACCTCCGCCGCCTCTTCCGGCGGCAGTTCCGCCAGCATCTCAGCCACTGTTTTCTGCAGCACCGGATGCCGCCAGCGCGGCGCGATATCCATAAGCGGCACCAGCACAAAGGCCCGGTCCTGTATGCGCGGATGCGGCAGGATCAGCTGCCCCGGCGCCTCTTGCATCTGCCGCTCCAGCGGCAGCCCGTGCCAGCGGGCGTACCCCGCGGCGTCCGGCAGAACTGCGCCGCCGTGATCCAGCAGATCCAAATCCAGCGTGCGCATTCCCCAGCGCTGCTCCCGCACCCGGGCAAACCGCGCCTCAACCTCATGAAGCCTCGCCAGCAGAGCGTCCGCGGTCAGGGCGGTTTCCACCGCAACCGCGGCGTTCACATAATCCGGGCCGGCTCCGGCCGGAAAACAGGGCGTGCGAAAGAAGCGGGAGATGCTGCGCAGCCTCAAATCCTCCGCCTGCAGGGCGGCAATGGCCTTTGACAACGTGACTTGCGGCGCATTAGCGTCAACTGGCAGGTTTCCGCCAAGCGCGATCAGCGACAGGTTCCGGTTTGCGGCCATTTTTGACCCTATTTCAGAATGGCAGTATACTTGCGGCAGATGACAAATAACTTACATTAAGTCCACCCGTTTCGCCGATTTCAAGCACTCACTCACGGACACCCGGCCGAGGCGGATATACCGGAAGGAACAATTAATGTTTTACAAAGACGAACGGCTCGCGCTGTTCATAGACGGGTCTAACCTGTACGCCGCGGCCAAGGCGCTCGGGTTCGACATCGACTACAAGCTTCTGCGGCAGGAATTCATGCGCCGCGGCAAGCTGCTGCGCGCCTTTTATTACACCGCCCTGCTGGAGAATGACGAATATTCTCCGATCCGGCCGCTGGTTGACTGGCTGCATTACAACGGCTTCACCATGGTCACCAAACCGGCCAAGGAATACACGGACAGCCTGGGCCGCCGCAAAGTTAAAGGCAACATGGACATTGAGCTTACCGTTGATGCCATGGAGCTGGCACCGCGGGTGGACCATATCGTGCTGTTCTCGGGTGATGGGGATTTCCGCCCGCTGATTGCCAGCCTGCAGCGCCAGGGCGTGCGTGTTTCGGTGGTCTCGACCATCCGCAGCCAGCCGCCGATGATCTCTGACGATCTGCGCCGCCAGGCCGACAACTTCATCGAACTGGAAGAGCTGCGCGACGTGATCGGCCGCCCGCCGCGCGAGCAGAGCGACCAGCGCTCGGCAACCGTCGCGCACGGCTAAGCAGAAGCAACCGCTTCATATCCGGAGCAAGGCGTCAGATGGGGCGGCGCCTGCTCCGGACCAAATCAATCGACCGCCTGGCTGTTTATCTGGTTGTGACGGGCGATTATCTCTTCGGGCCAGCGGCTTTTGATATAGGCCAGCACCGCCAGCATCTCCTCCTCAGTCAGCACACCGGCGTAGCCGCCCATGCGGCTGCGATAGCCCTTGCCGACCAGCTGGGCGACGCCGTGCCTGGTGATCTCCAGCAGTTGCGCGTCCGGGTGATGCCAAGTGTGGCCGCTTTCATCCTGCGGCGGTGCAGGCAGATAGCCTTCGCTGTCCCGCTGCTGCCAATTGGGCTCACCCTGCAAGTCCTCTCCGTGGCAGCTGGCACAGTGGTCCAGATAAATCACCTGCCCAGCAGCCACCGCTTCCGGATCCTGATAGGGCAAGATCACGCCTGCCCGCGGATCGGCCTCCGCCAGCCAGTAATACGCAGCCGCTGCCACCCCGGCCGCAGCGGTAAAGGCAATCACCTGCTTCATGCTGCCCTCATGCCTGTTGCTATGCCTTTTGCTGTCCAAGGCGGGCTTTTGCCGCCTTCCCCCGCAGGAACCTCCAATCACAAACCTGTGATGCCGCCCGGGCACTGGACCTTGCCGCCTGAACCGCTTACCTCTGGCCCGCAAGGAGACGCCCATGACCAAGCCAGCCCTGACCCTTTACCTCGCCGCGCCGCGCGGCTTCTGCGCCGGAGTGGACCGCGCCATCAAGATTGTCGAAATGGCAATCGGCAAATGGGGTGCGCCGGTTTATGTCCGCCACGAGATCGTGCACAACAAGTTCGTGGTCGACAGCCTGCGCGAAAAGGGCGCGGTGTTTGTCGAGGAACTGGACGAATGCCCCGATGACCGGCCGGTGATCTTCTCCGCCCACGGCGTGCCCAAATCGGTGCCCGCCGCGGCCGAAGCGCGTGAAATGATCTACGTCGATGCCACCTGCCCGCTGGTCTCCAAGGTGCACATCGAGGCGCAGCGCCACGCGGAAAACGGCCTGCAGATGATCATGATCGGTCACAAGGGCCACCCGGAAACCATCGGCACCATGGGCCAACTGCCCGAAGGCGAAGTGCTGCTGGTGGAAACCGCAGCGGACGTGGCCACGGTGGAGGTCCGCGATCCGGACCGCCTCGCCTATGTCACCCAGACCACCCTGTCTGTCGATGACACCAAGGGAATCGTAGCGGCGCTGGAGCAACGTTTTCCCAACATCATCGGCCCGCACAAGGAAGACATCTGTTACGCCACCACCAACCGCCAGGAGGCGGTGAAATCGGTGGCCCCCAAGGCCGACGCTCTCCTGGTGGTCGGTGCGCCCAACTCCTCCAACTCCCGCCGCCTGGTCGAGGTCGGCGCCAAGAACGGCTGCGATTACGCCCAGCTTGTGCAGCGCGCCGATAACATCGACTGGCGCGCGCTGGAGGGCATCCGCTCCGTCGCCATCACCGCCGGCGCCTCCGCTCCGGAACTGCTGGTCAACGAGGTGATCGACGCCTTCCGCGCCCGCTATGACGTGACCGTCGAGGTCGTGGAAACCGCTGTCGAAACCGTGGAGTTCAAGGTGCCACGCGTTTTGCGGCAGTCCGCATAATCTCCCCGCCGGGTGCAATCCAGATTACAGAAAATACACCCGCCGCGGGCTAATCATGTTACGCATTAATCCCCGGGTATTTCTTCTGGAGCTGCATTCGTGATTACGCTGCACTTTCTGATCACTGCATTTGTTGTCGTCCTCGCCCCCGGCACAGGGGTCATCTACACGCTGGCCCTTGGCCTCGGCCAAGGCTGGCGCGCGTCCATTTGGGCGGCGGTCGGCTGCACCTTGGGCATCGTTCCCCACCTCGCCGCCGCCACCTTGGGGCTGGCCGCCGTCCTGCACAGCTCCGCCGTGCTGTTTCAGATCGTCAAGGCGGCGGGCGTCGCCTATCTGCTGTATCTCGCCTGGCAGGCGCTGCGCAGCGGCGGTGTTTTGGCCGTGGATTCCAAACGCACCACCCAGCCCGGCTGGAAAATCGCCTGGCGCGGGGCGCTGATCAACATCTTGAACCCCAAGCTGTCGGTGTTCTTTCTGGCTCTGCTGCCGCCCTTCCTCAGCGGAAATCCCGCCAGCGCCACTTTGGAGATGTCGGTTCTGGGCCTGGTTTTCATGGCAATGACCTTTGCCATCTTTATGCTCTACGGGTTGTTCGCCGCCCAAGCCCGCGCCTATCTTCTGAACAGCGAACGGGTGCTGAAGTGGATGAGCCGCGGCTTTGCCGCCGTCTTTGCAGGCCTTGCCGCCCGGCTGGCCGTGGAGCGCGCCTGACTACGCGGCCTGGAGATGACCAGATGAGCGATGACAGAACCATCAGCGTCTATGACGAGCACGCCGCGGAATACGCGGAACGCTTTGCCGGCAGCCCGGACACAGGGGAGGAGGCCGACTTCCAGGCCTTCACCACCCGGCTTCCGGAAGGCGGCACAGTTCTGGACCTCGGCTGCGGCCCCGGCCATTGGGCGGCGCGCTTCAGGGACGCGGGCTACCGCGTGGCTGCTCTGGATGCTTCGCAGGAAATGGCGGAAGCTGCCCGCAGCGCCTATGGGATCGAGGTTACCGTCGCAGGATTTCACGCCCTGGATGCCGAAGCGGTGTTTGACGGCGTCTGGGCCTATTTCAGCCTGCTGCATGTGCCGCGCGCCGAGATTGCGATTCATCTGTCCGCCATCCATCGGGCGCTGACCCCAGGCGGCACGTTGTGCCTGGCGATGAAACTAGGCGAGAGTGAAGGCCGCGATGAGCTGGGCAGGTTCTATGCCTACTACAGCAAGGATGAACTGCGCGAAAAACTTGAAGCGGCCGGCTTCACCGTGCTCGGCAGCCGCCGCGGCACAGGCAAAGGACTGGCTGGCACCGACGCGGACTTCGTAGTACTGACCGCGCATGCCTGAATTATTTGCTTATACCGACGGCGCCTGCTCTGGAAATCCCGGCCCCGGCGGCTGGGGTGTCCTGCTGCGCGCCATGGACGGTGACACCATCGTCAAAGAAAAAGAACTCAGCGGCGGAGAGGCCGAGACCACCAACAACCGGATGGAGCTGCTGGCCGCGATCAATGCACTGGAGAGCCTGGCGCGGCCGTCCACCATCACCGTCGTCACCGACTCGGCCTATGTGAAGAACGGCGTCACCGGCTGGATCTTCGGCTGGAAGAAGAACGGCTGGAAGACCTCCAGCAAGAAGCCGGTCAAGAATGTCGAGCTGTGGCAGCGGCTGGACGAAGCGCAGCGCCGCCACAAGGTGACCTGGGAATGGGTCAAGGGCCACGCAGGCCACCCGGAGAACGAACGCGCGGATGAGCTGGCCCGCGCCGGCATGGCCCCCTTCAAGAAGAAGAAAAGCGCCTGATGCGCAGGGCTGGCGTATGAGCTTTCTGACCCTGCTCGACTACGCCTCGGTGCTGGTCTTTGCCCTGACAGGGGCGCTGGTTGCCAGCCGGGCGCAGCTCGACATTGTCGGCTTTGCCTTCGTCGCCTGCCTGACCGCGGTCGGCGGCGGCACGGTCCGGGATCTGCTGCTGAACCGGGACCCGGTGTTCTGGGTCGGTGACCCCAACTACATCCTGCTGGCAGCCACCGCTGCGGTGGCGGTGTTCTTTACCGCGCATCTGGTGGAAAGCCGGATGCGCTGGGTGATCTGGCTGGACAGCTTTGCCTTGGCGGTTGCCGTGCCCGCAGGCACCGGCGCGGCGATTGCACTGGGTAAGGGGCCGGTGATCGTGGTGCTGATGGGCATGGCCACCGGTTCGCTGGGCGGGCTGATGCGCGACGTGGTCTGTAACGAGGTGCCGCTGGTCCTGAAACAGGGCGAACTGTACATCACTTGCGCCATGGCTGGCGCAATCACCGCCGTGCTGGCAATCTCCGCGGGGCTGGAGCTGCGGTTTGCCCTGCTCGCCTGTGCCGGCGTCTGCTGGACCTTGCGCGCAGGCTCCATCCTGTTCGGCTGGCACCTGCCCGTCTACAAGAGCCGCCCGCCCCGCAGTTGAACCGGATCAGGTGTTTCTGCGGCTGCCCTCCACAGCTTTCAGAAACGCCTGTCCTTCTTCGCTGATCCGGGCCTTGCGGCCGCGGCGGCGGTGCCATACCTGCGCCATCTCGTGGTATTCCCGCAGACTGGCGTCCCGCAGCAGATCTTCCTTGATCTCCAGCGCGGCAGCGAAATTGTCAGCCAGCCGCCGGTCCTCCGCCTCGTTCCTGTCGAACTTGTGCCAGTAGCCCGGCTCAATGGCCGACGTGAAGTGATTAGCCCGGCCGCGGGCTTTCTTGTTCAGGAACCCGTCGCGGGAGCGCAGTGCGTAATGGTTGAGCTGCGCGGCTGAATATCCGTAACTGCCACGCACATACAGGGCGCCATCCAGCTCATTCTCGGGCAGGCGGGTGCCATCGGCCAGCTGCCAGTTCACCTCCTCCGGCGCAACTGCCAGGAAGGGGCGGTGGACGCCCATCCGGTCGAATTTCCCATTGTTGCGGAAGGCCGTCTTGAAGAACCGGTGCTCATCCGCACGCCCTTCCTCTGGCTCGGCCCGGACAAAAGCCTGCGGCACAGCGGGATGGTCCGCAGTCCCTATGCCCGCATTTCCGAAGATCCGCCAGACAAACGAGACCGCGTCCGCGTCCGGGCGCTCTGCCAGAAGCCCCGGCAGCGTGCCGTCGGCGGTATTGATCTGCAAATACTCGTCGACATCCACCACCAGCACCCAGTCGGCCTGGGCCACCTTGGGCTCATACTCCGCCCACATCAGCGCGCTTTTGTGCGGCCCCCGCCGCATCACGCGGCTAAAGCGATGCTCCACCACTCCCATCCGGTGCAGGCAGCGCAGAATATGGTCGGTGGGATCCGAGCAGTCGTTGGTGAAAATAACGAAATCGCTGACACCGATGGACTTGTAGTGGCTGATCCAGTCCAGGATATACGCGCCTTCATCCTTCATGGTGGTCACAACCACCACATTCGGCGCACCGGGCCGGCCGCTGTCCTGTGTCATCTTCAATTGCTCTCCGCCTCTGTTTCCACCGCTTTTCTTGCGGCGGTTAGGGCACCTTACCCATCGGACAGTTATCTGCAGCAGGAATTGTGCATTCTCCCTCCGGCTGTGTCCCGCGGGCCTCAGCTTGGGTTATCTGCCAAAGTAGCGCTGCCAGAGCCAAATCAGCACCAGGGCGCCCAGAACCGCGCCAACGAACCCGGCCATGAACCCCATCACGGCAAGCAATCCCCGCAGCACCAGCCCGCCCACCAGCGCGCCGGCCATACCGATGCAGACCGTTGTAATGATATCGGTTTCCAACCGCATCAGCCGGGTCGCCAGAAAGCCCGCCGCAGCGCCGATGATGATCAGGGCAATTATGGGCATGCCGCGCCTCCGGTTACAGGCGGCTGCCCCTTTGAACCGGGAAGCCGCGCAGGAATACATCCGGATCCTGCGCGCTTTTGCCTGCCCGTTGCAAGCGCAACAGCTGTACAGCCCCTGCGCCGCAGGCTACCGTCAGGGCGTCATCCAGCACCTCGCCCGGCGCGCCCTGCCCCTCTGCCAGGCGGGAGGCCAAGAGCTTGACGCGCTGGCCTTCGATCTCGCACCAGGCGCCGGGGAAAGGCGATAAGCCGCGGACCTTGCGGTCGACCTCTGCCGCCGGACGGGACCAGTCGATCTGCGCCTCGCCCTTGTCGATTTTCTCAGCATAGGTGACGCCCTCCTCCGGCTGCGCTACCGGCGTCAGCTCCGGCAGGCGGTTCAAGGCCTCAACGATCAGCCCGGAGCCCATTTTCGCCAGCCGGTCATGCAGCTGGGCGGTGGTTTCCTCTGCACCGATCGCAGTGGCCTCGCGCAGCAGCACCGGGCCGGTATCGAGCCCCGCCTCCATCTGCATGATGCAGATGCCGGTTTCCGCGTCGCCTGCCATAATCGCCCGGTGAATGGGCGCCGCCCCGCGCCAGCGCGGCAACAGGCTCGCGTGGATGTTCAGGCAGCCATGTTCCGGCGCATCCAGAATGGCCTGTGGCAGGATCAGCCCATAGGCCACGACCACCGCAATATCAGCGTTCAGCGCTGCAAATTCCGCCTGCTCTTTCGCGCCTTTCAGTGAGACTGGGTGGCGCACCTCAAGCCCCAAGGCCGAGGCGCGGGCGTGGACCGGGGTTGGACGGTCCTTCTTGCCGCGGCCCGCAGGCCGGGGCGGCTGGCAGTAAACAGCAGCAATTTCGTGCCCTGCCTCGACCAGCGCGTCCAGCACCGGCACCGAGAAGTCAGGCGTTCCCATGAAGATGATGCGCATCGGCGTCCCCCGTCTGCACCCCGGTTGCCTTGCCGCACTCGCAGACGGGCTTGCCTGAAACAACGCAGGTTCGCGCCCGGTCCCGGGGTGGGCGTTTCGCGTCCGCCCTGGGGGCGGGGCCGGGCGCGAACCGGGCCGCAGGCGGCCCGGGAGTTCAGTGTTCAGCCTCAGCCGGTCAGCTTCTTCGCCTTGCGGATAAGCATGTCGCGCTTCACCTTGCTCAGCCGGTCAAAGTACATTTTACCGTTCAGATGGTCGATCTGATGCTGGACCGAGGTTGCCTCAATTCCCACAAAATCCTTGCGGTCCACCATCCCTTGCTCGTTGAGGAACCGGACCGTCACGGCCCTCGGGCGTTTGATCTTGGCCGAAACTCCGGGCAGATTGGGGCTGGCCTCGTCATGCTCGCGCAGCTCGACCGAGGCATGCAGGATTTCCGGGTTCGCCAGCTTCACGGCCCGGCCGCGCTCGGTGGAGCCATCCACCACCGCCAGCCGCAGCATCACCCCGATCTGGTTGGCGGCCAGGCCCACGCCCGGCATCGCCTCCATGGTATCGACCATATCGTCCCAGATTTCGCGGATCTCGTCGGTGATTTCTGTCACCTCTTCAGCCTTGGTGCGCAGGCGCTTGTCAGGCCAGGGCAGGCAGGTGCGGACGGTCATGTCTGGAAATCCCTCAGGCGCGGGCGCGTTCGCGCTTCAGCTTCTGCATCTTGCGGGTGATCATCTGGCGCTTCAGCGGTTTCAGGTAATCAATGAACAGCTTGCCGTTCAGGTGGTCGATCTCATGCTGCACACAAGTCGCCCACAGCCCGTCAAAGGTTTCCCGCTGCGCATTGCCGTTGCGGTCCATCCACTCGACCTCTACCACCTTGGGGCGGGTCACCTCTGCATACTGGTCCGGGATCGACAGACAGCCTTCCTCATAGACGCTGGTTTCGTCCGAAGCGGAGATGATTTCCGGGTTGAACATCACCAGCGGGCGCGGGTCGCCATCCTCTTCCTTGACGCAATCCAGCACGATCAGCCGCTGCATAATGCCGATCTGCGGCGCCGCCAGGCCGATGCCGGGGGCTGCATACATGGTTTCCAGCATGTCATCCGCCAGCACGCGCAACTCGTCGCTGAGGTCCGGCACAGCCGCGCAGACCTTTTTCAGGCGGGGATCGGGATGGATCAGGATCTGTCGTTTCATGAAGTTCATGTATGCGATCAGCGGCCCCATCGCAACGCCCCCTTGCGCCCGCCGCCGCAGCGATTAGCTTCGCTTCCAAACACACGGGAGTTCACCACATGGATTTTGACACGATCATCGACCGCCGCGGCACCCACAGCTCGAAATGGGACAAGATGGAGACGCTGTTCGGCGTGTCCCCGCAGGACGGTCTGGCGATGTGGACGGCGGACTCCGATTACCAGACTGCGCCCTGTGTCATCGAAGCTGTCAAGAAGGCCGCAGAGCACGGCGTATTCGGCTATTCCTGGCAGCACCCGGAGTATCTGCAGGCGGTGCAATGGTGGATGAAAACCCGTCATAGCTGGGACATCGAAACCGATTGGGTGCTCACCACCCAAGGCCTCGGCAACGCCATCGCCCTGAGCCTCGATGTCTGGAGCCAGCCCGGCGACGGCGTGGTGATCTTTTCGCCCGTCTACCATGAGTTTGCCCACAAGGTGAACAAGGCCGGGCGCGAGGTCACCGAATGCCCGCTGGCGCGGGACGGCGATACCTACAATCTGGATCTGGACGATGCCCAGTCGCGCCTGAACGGGAGTGAAAAACTGCTGCTGTGGTGCTCGCCTCAGAACCCCTCGGGCCGGGTCTGGACGCCGGAGGAACTGCGCGCGGTGGCGGAATTTGCCAAGCGCAACGATCTGATCCTGGTCTCTGACGAAATCCACCACGATCTGGTCTATCCGGGCAGTACCTTCGTGCCGATGGATGTGGCAGCCCCTGAGGCGCGCGCCTGGACCGTTACCCTGACGGCGCCCTCCAAAACCTTCAACATTGCCGGCCAGCGCACCGGCAACATGATCATCCCGGACCCGGACTTGCGCGCCGCGATGCGCCAGCGGCTGAACACGCTGGATTATGACCCGAGCGCGCTTGGCGTGGCGATGATCACCGCCGCCTACTCGCCCGAAGGTGCCGAATGGGTTGATGCCCAGATCGCCCATCTGGAGGGCAACCGCAAACTGTTCGACGATGCGGTCAACGCGCTGCCGGGGCTGAAGTCGCTGCCGCTGCAGTCGACCTATCTGGCCTGGGTCGACTTCTCCGGAACGGGCATGAGCCGTGTGGAATTCATCAAGCGCCTGCGCGAAGACGCCAAAATCGCCACCTCGCCCGGTGACGGCTTCGGCACCGGCGGCGAGTTCATGGAACGCTTCAACCTGGCCACCCAGCGCGCCCGGGTCGAGGAAGCCTGCCGCCGCCTGACCAAGGCCTTCTCGGACCTGCAATAACCATGAAGCGCCTGCTGCGCCTCCTGGCGCTGGTTGTCCTGACCGGCGCCGCCTGGGCCGTCTGGCAGGCCTTCGCTCCACGCCCGGTGCCGCCGCAGGCCGCCGTCGTGGACCGGATCGACCGTATCCTGATCGAGAAATCCGCCCGCCGCCTGACAGCCAGCCGCGGCGGCGAGACGGTGCTGGAATTTCCCATCGCGCTGGGATTCGAACCGGCGGGCGACAAGTTTCAAGAAGGCGACGGCAAAACCCCTGAAGGCACATTCCTGATCGACCGGCGCAACCCAAACAGTGCCTATCACCTGTCGCTGGGGATCAACTACCCCCAGCCCGAGGACCGTGCCCGCGCGCAGGCCGCAGGGGTCAGCCCCGGCGGCGATATCTTTATTCACGGGCAGCCGAATTCGGTGGGCAGCCTGATCACCCTGCCCGGCGACTGGACCGCCGGCTGCATCGCCGTAAGCAATAATCAGATGGAAACGCTGTGGCGCCTGGCACAGATCGGAACCGAAGTGGAAATCCGGCCCTGATCTGCCGCCTTAGATCTTGCCCTGTGATTGGTCAAAGGGGATCAGCCCGGCGGGAGCGTCCGGCGACTTGTAGAAATCCAGCGGCGCCGTGTCGGAGGCAAGCGTCGAACGCTTGAACTCATACCGCATCTCGCCGCCCTCTTCCTCGCTGGCAACAATCAGGCATTGCGACAGGTGGCGGGCCCCTTCGTAAATGTCCACCAGCCCGCGCAGCATCGGCGCGGTATCCGCCTCAACCGAGAACCCCGTCTTCCAGATCCGCAGCACCGGATACAGCTCATTATCCGCCATCACCCGCAGCCGGCTCTTCTTCCGCATCCCCTGCAGGCGGGCGGTGTCCAGCGCTTCCTGCACAGCCTTGGGAACGTAGGTATTCATAGCAGCAGCCTTCCAATCGCTTGGTTTGTCACGGGTCCGTCCTATCAACGGTGCGTCACAAATAGATAAAATCAAGTGAACATTCTCGGAAATTTCACGGCGGCGCAACTTTGTTGCGCTTGTGCAGTGGCGCAGAGGCCTTGCGCGCTGCGCTGCATAGGCGCATGGCCCCGCCATGCCTATGTTTGAACCGCACAGCAGCAGGAGCAGACACGATGGGCCTTTTGATCGACGGGAAATGGCACGACCAATGGTATGACACCGATTCTACCGGCGGCGCCTTCAAACGCAGCGAATCGCAGTTCCGCAACTGGATCACCGCGGACGGCAGTGCAGGCCCCTCGGGCGAAGGCGGCTTTCCGGCGGAAAGCGGGCGCTATCACCTGTACGTGTCGCTAGCCTGCCCCTGGGCCCACCGCACCCTGATCTTCCGCAAGCTGAAAGGGCTGGAAGACCACATCTCCGTCTCTGTCGTGCATCCCGACATGCTGGGCGAAGGCTGGACCTTCGAGACAGATGAACACGGCGCCACCGGCGATACCCTGTTCGGCAGCTCTCATCTGCACCAAGTCTACACCCGCGCCGACTCCGGCTACACCGGCAGGGTGACGGTACCGGTTCTGTGGGACAAGACGCGAAATACCATCGTCTCCAACGAAAGCTCCGAGATCATCCGGATGTTCAATTCGGCCTTCGACGGGCTCACCGGTAACACCGATGACTATTGGCCGGAAGAGCTGCGCGAGCCGATTGAGGCGGTGAACGCCCGTGTCTACAGCACCGTCAACAACGGCGTCTACAAAAGCGGCTTTGCCACCTCGCAAGAGGCCTATGACGCCGCAGTGGAGCCGCTGTTCGAAAGCCTGGACTGGCTGGAGGACCTGCTGTCGCAGCACCGCTACCTGCTAGGCGACCGCATCACCGAGGCCGACTGGCGGCTGTTCACCACCCTGCTGCGCTTTGACCCGGTCTACCACGTGCATTTCAAGTGTAACCGCAAGCGGCTGGCGGACTACCCGAACCTCTGGGCCTATACCCGCGAGCTGTACCAATGGCCCGGCGTGGCAGAGACTGTCGAAATGCACCACATCGTGCGCCACTATTACTACAGCCACGACACCATCAACCCGCACCGGATCATCCCGGTCAACCCCAGGATCGACTGGATGGAACCGCACCGCCGCGGCTGACCCCTGCGACCTGACGCCACCTGGCGTCAGATCCGCCTTTCCTGCATCAAATAGGGAGTTCCCGCACTGAAATTGTTGCTTTAAGAAACGGGTAATCTCATATGGCAAACGATCAGCCTGGAGAGGAATATCCACCGGTGACGCCCGTGATGCCCGAACGCCTGCATGAAAACGCAACCCCGCCCCGGGACCACGGCGGCAACCTCAGCGCGGCGATGGCCGAATTCGGCGGGAGCCGCAACGGCTGGATGGACCTGTCCACGGGCATTAATCCGCACCCCTACCCGCTGCCGGAGTTCACCGCAGGCGACTGGGGGGCGCTGCCGGATGCCGATGCCCTGGCGGAGCTTGAGAACGCAGCGCGAGCTTTCTGGAACATTCCGGAGGAGGCCGCCGTTCTGGCCGCGCCGGGTGCTTCGGCGCTGATTGCCGCCCTGCCCGCCCTGGCCGCACCGCGCTGGGTGCAGATCTCCAAGCCCACCTACAACGAACACGCCGCCTCCTTTGAAGCCCGCGGCTGGAAGATCCGCGTTGACGGCCCCGCCGAGGCCCGGGTCGTGGTGCATCCGAACAATCCGGACGGCCGCCTGTGGAGCGAAGAGAATCTCACCTCGCCGCTCACCATCATCGACGAGAGCTTCTGCGACGTCTGCCCGGATCAGAGCCTGATCCGGATGGCTGCCCGTCCCGGCGTCATTGTTCTGAAAAGCTTCGGCAAATTCTGGGGCCTCGCGGGGATGCGGCTGGGCTTTGCCATCGGCGACCCTGAATTGATCGCCAAGCTTGCCACCTGGCAGGGCCCCTGGGCCGTCTCTGGTCCCGCGCTGCGCACCGGCGCGCTGGCCTTGCGGGACCGCCCATGGGCCGAGGCTACCCGCACCCGCCTCCGGCAGGATGCGGCCCGGCTGGATGAGCTGGTGCTGGCCAAGGGCGCCAGCCTGGCTGGCGGCACCGACCTGTTCCGGCTGTATAACGTGGAGGACGCAGCCGCCTGGCAGCGCCAGCTGGCCCGCGCCCATATCTGGAGCCGCATCTTCCCCTATTCCCAAACCTTTCTGCGCCTGGGCCTGCCGCCGTCGGACGGCTGGGCGCGGCTGGAGGCGGCGCTATGAGCACTGCTGCGATGCTGGTTGTTGCGCTGCTGCTGGATGCCGTCTTTGGCGAACCGAAATGGCTGTGGTCCCGTTTTACCCACCCCGCAGTTCTGATGGGCAAGGCAGTAGGCTTCCTGGACCGCAAGCTCAACACCGGCAGCAACCGCCGCGCTCAGGGCGTGCTGGCGGCTGTGGCGCTGGTCCTGGGCGGCTATTTCGCGGGCAAACTGCTGGCGCTGCCCGGGGCGCTGGTGGAAATTCTGGTTGCCGCCGTCCTGATCGCCCAGCGGTCCTTGACCGAACATGTCACTGCAGTCGCCAGGGGGCTGCGCAGCAGCCTGGCGGAAGGCCGCGAGGCGGTGGCAATGATCGTCAGCCGCGACACGGGCTCCATGTCCGCGCCGCAAGTTGCGCGCTCCGCCATCGAAAGCGGGTCGGAAAACCTGTCCGACGGTGTCATCGCGCCCACCTTCTGGTTCCTGATCGCTGGACTGCCGGGGTTGATCATCTACAAGATGATCAACACCGCCGACAGCATGATCGGCTACCGCAATGACCGGTACAAAGACTTTGGCTGGGCTTCCGCCCGGCTGGACGACCTGCTGAACCTGATCCCGGCGCGTCTGACCGGCCTGCTGATCGCCCTGGCCGGCGGCCAGTTGCGCCACTGGAGCGCCATCGCCGCCGACGCCCGCAAGCACCGTTCCCCCAACGCCGGCTGGCCTGAGGCTGCCATGGCGCGGTCGCTGGACGCTGCCCTGGCCGGCCCGCGCTCCTACGACGGCCAGATGCGCGACTTTCCCTGGGTCCACGCCGAAGGTGCCAAAAGCGCCAGCGCCGAAACCATCACCCGCTCCGTTACCCTTCTCTGGCAAACTTGGGCAATTGCCTTGGCTCTGACCATTGCCATTACCTTGATTCTCTAGCAAATAGGGTCACGTGGGAGCGGAAAGACAAGGAGCGCCGAAGCCATGCGCCTATTGCCCTTTGCCCTCGCGGTGGGCCTGCTGCCAGCGGCGGCCGCAGCCCAATGCGGCGGCGGCTTTCAGAATTTCGTCAATCTTTTGAAAGACGAGGCGGTCCAGGCCGGCTACGGCATGAGCACGGTTAACGCCTTCTTCGACGGCACCCGACAGGACCGCCGGGTGCTCGAGGCCGACCTGGCACAGGGGGTATTCCAGAAGCCCTTCACAGATTTTTCGCGCCGCCTGATCTCGCAAGACCGCCTGCGGCGCGGTCTGCAGATGTCGCAAAAGCACGACAGCACCTTCCAACGGATCGAAAGCACCTACGGCATCAGCCGCGGCGTACTGCTGGCCTTCTGGGCGTTCGAGACCGACTATGGCGGCTATCAGGGCGATTTCAACACGCGCGACGCGCTGGTGACGCTGGCCCATGACTGCCGCCGCCCGGAGCTGTTCCGGCCGCAGGTCTTTTCGGCGCTGGAGATGTACCGGCAAGGCAATTTCGACCCAAAGCGTACAACCGGTGCCTGGGCGGGTGAAATCGGCATGGTGCAGATGCTGCCCAGCGATATTCTGGAGCACGGCGTCGATGCTGATGGCGACGGCAAGGTCAGCCTGAAAACATCTGCCGCCGATGCGCTGATGTCCGGCGCCCGGATGCTGTCGCACCTGGGCTGGCAGCCGGGGCAGCCCTGGCTGCAGGAAGTCACCATCCCCGACGGGCTGGACCTGTCGCTGACCGGAACCGCCCGCAAGAAAACCGTGGCGCGATGGCGTGAACTGGGCGTTTCAGCCCGCGAAGGCAGCCTGCCCGATCCCTCCATGCGCGCCTCCCTTCTGCTACCGCAGGGCCACAAAGGGCCGGCTTTCCTCGCCTACCCCAACTTCGATGTCTACTTCGAGTGGAACCAGAGCTTCACCTACGTGCTGACCGCCGCCTATTTCGCCAACCGGCTGGAGGGCGCAGAGGTCTACCACGCCGGCAAGCCCGAAAGCGGCTTGACCGGCACTCAAATGAAGCAGCTGCAACAGAAACTGCAGGCACGCGGCCACAACGTCGGCGATATCGACGGCATCCTCGGCGCCCGCACCCGGCTTGCCGTTCAGAAAGAGCAGAAACGCCTCGGCCTCCCCGCCGACGCATGGCCCACCCCTGCGCTGCTGAAGGGACTTTAGCGCACCGGGAACCGCTCACCTTTCTCGGTGATCAGGATCACCCGGCTGCCGTTGCGGACGTACAGATCGCAGCGGGCGAACCCATTGGCGAAATCGACGCAAATGCTGCCATCCTCGGCAATCCGGTAGCTGCCCCAGGCAGTGCCGCCGCCGTTCTCCAGCGAATAGGTGTAGGAATAGGCGCCATCGCGGCCAAAAAGTGACTCGCCGCCGTCATAGAACCGGAAGGACTGCCCGGCCAGCGCCTCCAGTTCAGTGCGTGCGAACGGGGCATCGCCCGGGCGCAGTTCCCAGTCCGCGGCCTGAGCTGTGCCAGCCGCCAGGCAAACAATAAGGGGCATGATCCAATTCATGCCCCCACCCTAACGCTTGTATTTTCAACCGGCCGTCACGATGCGGTGACGGCGGCACTTACCAGTCGATAAAGGTCTCGAAGTCCTGCATCGCCCGGGTCCACAGGCTCACCGCCTGCGCAAAATCGTCCGGGCTCATGCCGTCGTCGCCAAGAAACAGGTCCATCTCGATCCGCGCCGAGCCTTCCTCGGAGATGTAGCCGCGGGCAAAGCGGTTCTCGGTGTTCCACTCGTTGATCTTGGCCAGGCGCACGCTGCCTTCGGTCTGGTAACCTGAGAAAAACTGGATGGCGTCGCAGTCGACGTTGTTGTCGCAGCCGTAGTAATAGACAGAAAAATCGTTTCCGTAATACTCGACCTTGACGTTCGGATCGCCGACGCTGTCGGTGGTCAGCTCCACCTTGGCGCCTTCATCCTTAAAAAAACCGGCAACGCTTTCCCCGGTCTTGGCCACCACATTCTGGGCCGCCGCCGCAACCGGCAGCATCAGAACCGCAGAGGCGGCAATTGCCTTGAGCATATTCATTTGCATCTCCCAATAAACTTTGCACGCCTTCGCCTATCCCCGCGGCGCCGGCCTGCTCAGGCCACCATCGCCTCTGCCTTCTTCAGGTCAACGGAAACCAGCTGGCTGACACCTTTTTCCTGCATGGTGACGCCGAAAAGCCGGTCCATCCGCGCCATTGTCACCGCGTGGTGGGTGATGATCAGGAACCGTGTGTCGGTCTGGCGGCACATCTCGTCCAGCAAGTCGCAGAAACGGGTGACGTTGGCATCGTCCAGCGGCGCGTCGACCTCGTCCAGCACACAGATCGGCGCCGGGTTCGACAGGAATACCGCAAAGATCAGCGCCATCGCGGTCAGCGTCTGCTCGCCGCCCGAAAGCAGCGACAGGGTCGACAGCTTCTTGCCCGGCGGCTGGCACATGATCTCAAGCCCCGCATCCAGCGGGTCGTCGCTTTCGACCATCACCAGATTGGCCTCGCCACCGCCGAACAGATGGGTGAACAGCATGGCAAAGCTGTTGTTCACCTGCTCGAACGCGGTCAGCAGCCGTTCGCGGCCCTCGCGGTTCAAACTGGCAATCCCGTCGCGCAGGGTCTTCACCGCGCCTTCCAAGTCCAGCTTCTCCGCTACCAGCGTGTCATGCTCGTTCTGCACGCCGCGGGCGTCTTCCTCGGCACGCAGGTTCACCGCACCCAAGGCGTCGCGCTGGCGCTTGTAACGGTCGACATCGGCTTCCAGGGTTTCCGAAGGCGGCATTTCGTCCGGCGACACGCCCAGCTTCTCCAGCAGCGCCTGCGGTGTGATCTGCTGTGCCTCGATGATCCGGCCCGCGGCCTGCGTGACCGCGTCCTTGGCCGCGTCACTGCGCGCCTCGGACCGTGCCCGCGCCTCGCGCGCCTCAGAGGCCAGTCGCTCGCACTCACGCTCCTTGTGCACCGCCTCGCGCAGTTCGGCCTCAGCAGCGATCAGCGCCTCGGTCCCGGCAGACTTACGCACTTCGGCCTCAGAGATCGCCTCGTTCAGCTCATCCCGCTTCTCGGCGATTTCCTCTGGGACCGCATTGGCTTCTTCCAACTCCTCCTGCGAGGCCTCGCGGCGCTCCGCCAGCTCCTCGATCCGCAGCTTGGCGCTGTCCAGCCGGTGGCGCCAGCCCGACAGCTCCTTGGTCACCTCTTGCGCCCGCTTGGTGCGCGCTTCGCCCTCGCGGCGCAGCTCGTCATGGCTGGAGCGGTGGGTCAGCATGGTGATCCGCGCCGCCTCGACCGACTGCTTGATTTCCTCAACGGCCCCGCGCGCCTGATCCAGATCGCCCAGCTCACCCAAGGCATTCTCAGCCTCTTTCAGCTGGAGGCCCGCATTCAGCGCGTCTTCTTCGTGGCGGGAGACCGCAATGCCCAGTGTCTCGAGCTTGGCCTCCGCAAGATTACGGTCCGCCTCGGCCCGGCTCAGCGCGCGGGCCGCATCGGCAACCCGCTGATCTGCAACCCGGCGCGCCTGGCGGGCGTTCTGGTCGGCTTGCGTCACCTCTTCCAGCTTGCGCAGCAGCATCTCATGCGCGTCGCGGGCACCGTCGGCCTTGGCGCTGACGCGCTCCATGTCCTGCTTCAGCGCCTCCAGCTTGTTAAGCTGCTCCAGCCGCAGCGCGGCAGCGCTCGGCGCATCCTCGGCCCAGGCCCGGTAGCCGTCCCAGCGCCACAGGTCGCCCTCAACCGTCACCAGCCGCTGCCCCGGCTTGAGCTGCGCCTGCAATCCGGCAGCTGCATCGCCGTCCACCAGCCCGATCTGCGCCACCCGGCGCGAGAGCGCCTCCGGCCCGGAGACAAACAGCGCCAGCGGCTGCACGCCCTCCGGCAGCGCCGCGTCATGGTCGTAGCCCGGCAGGGACACCCAGCCGGTCGGCCCGTCCGCCTCCGCCAGCGGCGCCCGCAGATCATCGGCCAGCGCCGCGCCCAAGGCTTTTTCATACCCCGGCGCCACGGACAGCTCGTCCAGGATCTGGCCGCCCTCGGCCGTGTCGCGCTCCACCAGCTTGGCCAGCGCAGTCACCTCGGCGCGCAAAGCGCCCAGCTCGCCCTCAGCCTCGGAGCGCTGCGAGCGCGCCTCCGCCTCAAGGCTCTGGGTTTCCGTCCGCAGCTCATCCGCGGCCGCCAGCGCCTCTTCCGCCATCTCCGAGGCCTCGCGGGCCTCTTCCTCGGCGGTCACGGCTGCTTCGAACTTCTCCGAGGCCAGCTCCAGGGCCTCGCGCGCCTCGCCCTGCGCGGCACGGGCCTTTTCCGCCTCGGCCTCAGAGCGGCCAAGCGCCCGCTGGCAATCCTCGACGGCGCGGCGCGCCGACTGGTGCCGGGCCGCCAGACGGGCGACATCTTCGGTCACTTGCGCCAGATGGTCCTCGCGCGCCTGCAAAATCGAGCCCGCATCGCGCGCCAGCTCCGCCGCCTCCGCCAGACGGCCATCGTGCCCTTCGCCGGCCTTAGACAGCTCGCGCTGCTCCCATTCCAGCCGCTCGATGGTTTGGCCCGCGTCGTTGTTCAGACCGGACTCGCGCTCGATGTCATTGCCCAGCTGGACAATCCGGCTGCTAAGCCGCTCAATGGCTTGACGCGCCTGCGCCTCCTGATCGCTCAGCGAATCCCGCTGCACCACCAGCCGCTGCAGGATCGCCGCAGCAATCGCCTCCTCCTCGCGCAGGGGCGGCAGCTTTTCCTCGAACGTGCCACGCTGCGCCGCCGCCGCGCGCACCAGCGCCTCGGCCTTGGACGCCTGCTCGACACGCACCCGCAGCTCATCCTCGGCAGTCAGCCGCGATTCATCCGCCTCGCGCCAGCGCCGGTACAGCAGCATGCCTTCCGCCAGCCGCAGCTTCTCACCAATCTCGCGGTAACGCTGCGCCTGCCGCGCCTGCTTGGCCAGCTGCGACAGCTGCGCCGCCAGCTGCTCGATCACGTCATCGACGCGCAGCAGGTTCGCCTCGGTGTTCTTCAGCTTCAGCTCAGCCTCGTGGCGCCGCTGATAGAGGCCGGAAATCCCCGCCGCTTCTTCCAGAATCCGCCGCCGCGCCTTGGGCTTGGCGTTGATCAGCTCGGCAATCTGCCCCTGCCGCACCAGCGCCGGCGAATGCGCACCCGTCGAGGCATCGGCAAACAGCATCTGCACGTCGCGCGCCCGCACGTCCTTGCCGTTGGATTTATAGGCGCTGCCCACATCGCGGGTGATCCGGCGCACGATTTCCAGGATGTCGCTGTCATTGAACCCGGAGGGCGCCAGCCGTTCCGAGTTGTCGATCTGCAGGCTCACCTCGGCAAAGTTGCGCGCAGGCCGCGAGGACGTGCCGGCAAAGATCACATCCTCCATGCCCCCGCCGCGCATCGCCTTGGCGCGGGTCTCGCCCATCACCCAGCGCAATGCCTCCAGAAGATTGGATTTGCCGCAACCGTTTGGACCCACAACCCCTGTCAGCCCATCGGCTATGACCAGTTCGGTAGGATCAACAAAGCTTTTGAAGCCGTTCAGCCTGAGCTTGGAAAACCGCAAAGCTGCCCCTTCGTGATTCCGTATCGAGAAAGTTCAGCGGTTCCTACCTGTTGAGTCAACGCTCCGCACCCCCAAATCGGGGCGAATTCTGTTCAAACCACACCATATCTTGTGGATAACCCGCAGGTTCCGGCGGTGTTTTGCCCAGCAGCAGGCTGCCCGGCCTCATACAGACCGCAACAGCCGCCCCAGCCGGGCAATCCCTTCCTCGATAGCCGTATGGTTGGAATTGGAGAAGCTCAGCCGGATCGTGTTCTGACCGCTGCCATCGGCAAAAAACGCCTGCCCGGGGACAAAGGCCACTTTCTCTGACTCCAGCGACCGCGCCAGCAGGTCCGCCCCGCTGGTGCCTTCCGGCAGCGTCATCCAGACAAACATGCCGCCCTCGGGCCGGGTCCAGTCCAGCCCCTCCGGCATGTGTTCCTCCAGGGCCGCCAGCATCACATCCCGGCGGCGCTGGTAGACCGCGCGCAGCTGCTCCACATGCGCGTCGAAACAAGCCTCAGCGACGCCATGCACCGCCATCTGGTTGATGGTCGACGTATGCAGATCCGCCGCCTGCTTCAGCAGCACCATCTGCGAAATCACCGGCTTTGCCGCCACCACCCAGCCGATCCGCAACCCGGGTGCCAGCGTCTTGCTGAAGGTGCCGCAATAGACCGTCCGGCAGTCCTCGATCGAGCCCTTCTGCTCCAGCTCCAGCGCCAGCAACGGCGGCACCGGTTCCCCGTCAAAGCGCAGCGACTGATAGGCGGCGTCCTCGATGATCGCACAGTCCAGCGTGTCCGCCAGCTCCAACAGCCGCAGCCGCCCGGCGCGGTCCAGCGTCTCCCCGGTCGGGTTGGCGAAGTCCGGCGACAGATAGGCAAATTTCACCGCACTGCCCGCCTCCGCCGCGCCCTCGGCATAGCTCTCCGCCGTGCGGTTGCCTTTCAGTGACAGCCGGTCATAGCGCGGCTCATAAGCGTTGAACGCCGCAAGCGCCCCCAGGTACGTCGGCCAGCCCACCAGCGCAGTGTCGCCAGGCGACAGGAACAGCTTGCCCAGGTAGTCCAGGGCCTGCTGAGAGCCGGAGGTGATCAGCACATTTTCCGCCTCGCAGACAATCCCGATCTTCGCCATCTCCCGCACGATCCACTCACGCAGCGGCAGGTAACCCTCGCTCACCGAATACTGTAGCGCCATAGCCTGCCGCTCCGGCGTCAGCGCCGCCTGGTAGGCCTCGGCAAATTCATCCGCCGGGAACAGCGCCGGGTCCGGGATGCCGCCGGCAAAGGAGATGATGTCCGGCTGATCCAGCAGCTTCAGCAGCTCGCGGATTTCGGACGCCTTCATCCGCGCATTCCGGGTGGCAAATATCTGGTTCAGCTGCATGCCTCTCTCCTCGCGCATGATCTAGGCTCACGGTAGGAAAGTGCAAAACAAAGTCAACAAAGCTGACCTACTGTTACAGCCTTCGTGATCCCTGCCTGCCCTTGCAGCTGCCTCTCGCGCGTGGTCATATGTTTTGACCAATTCAGAAGAGCGCCAAGATGCCGTTTCAGAAAGTCCAGCCCGAAAAACTCTCCGCCTCCGTCGTAAAGCAGATCGAGCAGCTGATCCTGCGCGGCATTCTTTCGCCGGGCGAGCGCCTGCCTGCCGAACGCGAACTGGCAGAGCGGCTGGGCGTCTCCCGCCCGTCCTTGCGCGATGCCATCGGCGAGTTGCAAGCGCGCGGCCTGCTGGCGTCCAAGGCCGGCTCCGGCGTGTTTGTGGCCGACGTTCTGGGCTCCGCCTTCTCGCCGGCCCTGATCCAGCTCTTCGCCACCCATGACGAGGCAGTGTTCGACTACCTCTCCTTCCGCCGCGACATGGAAGGGCTGGCCGCGGAACGCGCCGCCCGCTTCGGCTCCGACTACGACCTGCAGGTGATCCAGGCGATCTTTGAAAAGATGGAGGCGGCCGGTAATCCAGCCACCTCCGAGGAAGCCGCCAAGCTCGACGCGCAGTTCCACTCCGCCATCATGGACGCCAGCCACAACGTGATCATGCTGCACATGATGCGTTCGATGTTCGACCTCCTGCGCGAGGGCGTGTTCTACAACCGCCGCATCATGTTCCAGCAGCACACCACCTATGAAGCGCTCTTGGAACAGCACCGCGCCATCAACGCCGCCCTGCAGGCCCGCGACCCGCAGGCCGCCCGCACCGCGGTCGAGGCGCATCTGGACTATGTCAAACAGGCCCTCACCGACCACCAGCGCGCCGAGCGCAACGCCGAAGTTGCAAAGCAGCGGCTGGAGCATGAGACAGGCAAGGGGTGACGATGAAGTTTAATGACCGATATGCCGGACATACCAGACTTCCGTAATATTTTTTTGAACGGCCGGTCCTGCTACTGGAAGCTGATTTCAGGTGCAGTGACCTGGCTTATCAGACCGCCCGTGTTCACCGCGCTATAGATAGACTTGGGCGGGCGGGCGGCTCCATCTACGCGGCGGCACACCCAGTTCCTTGCTTCCATTGATTTCAATGACTGCGACAACGCCCGATCTGTTATCGACGGCAGGTTTCGCTTGATGCCGCTGAAATGGCTTGGTGTGTGGAGCGAAGTCAGAACCGGCACAGTCCATGACCGGCGCAGCAGGGGCCTGTCTTTCTCTGCAGAAACACTGTGGATCCTATTGGCGATGGCTGCGGCCGCCCCCCCCAACTGTGTGAGCCGGAATTCCGGGCGCAGCGGATGACCGTAACCAGGGTTTCGTTCAACCAGGCCCAGTTCGATCAAATGGTCCATACTTTGCCCAAAGGCGGTCCTGCTTGCACCGGTCGCAGCCAGTAGCGGAGCTTGCCGCCCTGCGACACCTGAATGCAGACTCGACAGTATGGGCATTGCCCAAGCCCTTGAAGTGATGTTGACAAGCATTCCAATGTCCATAAAATATAGTTAGTATATTTTTATTCATAGGGAAAGCCCATGCCACTTGTTTCCGTAGACCACACCATCACCATCGCAATGTCAGTCAAGGATCGCCATGCAAGCGCAAAGTGGTACGAGGCCATGCTTGGATTTGAACTGCTCTACCATGCTGATGATGCAGGCTGGTCCGAGCTTCAGACGAACACGCCCGGTGTCGCCATTGGCCTTGGCGAACACACCAAGCCCGTGCCCGGCAATTGCGTACCAGTCTTCGGGATCTCAGGTTTGGACTCTGCCCGGCAAAAACTGGAACAGGCCAAGGTCAGATTTGATGGCGAAACGGATGTCGTCGAAGGCATGGTCAAGACCGCAACATTCTACGACCCCGACGGCAACGCCCTGATGCTTGCTGAGGATTTGACCGGAGGAGCTGGATAATGCTTGGGTTGCTTATCGTCTCTGGAACGCGTGTGCTTCAGTCGGAAAGTGTTTTTCCCATTTAAATCGTTTTCCCATAGCTGCCGGTTAACACCTTCACAGCATCGGTTAAAACTGGCTCAGAACACCCCTGCCAAAAACAAAAAAAACCCGGTCACTCGGACCGGGTTCTTTTAACTTGTCTGTATCAGCCAGAGCTTAGTGCAGCTTGGCGTCCACATCCGCGATGGCAGCGTCGATCAGCTTGTTGGCCTCGGCCGCGGTCATCTGCTTCGAGATCACCTCATCCGCTGCGGCAACAGCAATCAAGATTGCCTGGTCGCGAACTTCCTTCACAGCCGAAGCTTCTGCCGAAGCGATCTGCTCCTCGGCAGCCGCCAGACGGCGGGCGATGGAGGTTTCCAGATCCGCCTTGGCAACTTCCGCTGCACGGGCAGCCTCGTCACGGGCGGCAGCCACGATCTGATCGGCCTGGGTCTGAACTTCCTGCTGCTTGCGCTCATAAGACGCCAGGATGGTCTGGGCCTCTTCACGCAGCGCGCGGGCTTCGTCCAGTTCCTTCTGGATGGCCTCGGCACGGTTGTCCAGCTGGTTGCCCAGCAGACCCGGCACCTTGGCCAGTAGCAGGATGCCGACGAACAGAAGGAAAGCCAGCAGAACAACGAAATCGGTGTTGCCCAGCGACAGGAACGGGCCTTCTGCAGCCAGCGCCGGGCCGGCCGCGCCAAAGGTCAGGGCAAGAGCGAGAATATTGCGCATGTCCTTATCCTTTCGTCCGCTGTGCAACTGCCGAAGCAATTGCGTCTTTGTCTGCCGATCCGCCCAGCGCGGTCACCAGCGCCTCTGCGGTCTCGGTGGCAACAGCCTTGACGCTTTCCAGCGCGCCAGCCTTGATTTCGGCGATCGCCTTTTCGGACTCGGCAGCCTTGGCAGCGATCTGCTCGTCTGCTTTGGCGATGGCCTCGTCCAGCCCGGCCTGGATTTCTGCGCGGGTCTCAGCAGCGATGCGCTGAGCTTCCGCACGGGCATCCGCCAGAGCCTTGTTATATGCGTTTTCGGCCTCGACAGCCTTGGCTTTCAGGTCTTCAGCCGCGGCGAGGTCGTTGGTGATGGTCCCCTGACGCTCGGCCAGCACCGCAGCGATGCGGGGCAGCGCGACGCGCGACAGAATGAGGTAGATCACGACCAGGGCTACTGCCAACCAGAAGATCTGGTTCCCGAAGGTCGAGAAGTCCAGCTGAGGCATGCCCGGAGCAGACCCGTGCGCTGCGTCTGCGGCGCCGTGTGCTGCGTCTTGCGTATTAGATGCCATGTCGTCCTCCTTGGGAACTTGCCGTTACACCGGGCAGTGCAGGATCAAGCCGCACTGCCCGGCCGTAAGGAAATAGGTTCCTAAGGTCTTAGACGGCGAACATCAGCAGCAGAGCGACCAGGAACGAGAAGATGCCCAGTGCTTCTGCAAACGCGATGCCGATGAACAGGGTTGCGGTCTGGCCGGCAGCTGCCGACGGGTTGCGCAGAGCGCCTGCCAGGAAGTTGCCAGCCACGTGGCCCACACCGATTGCGGCTGCGCCGGAACCGATTGCTGCCAGACCTGCGCCGACGAACTGACCGAGTTGTGCGATATCGCCTTCCATGATTTCTCTCCTTACGATGGAATGTGGTGATTTCTAGGGTGGGCAGGCCCCGTCAGGGCGCCGCCCGCTTAGCTTTCAGATCCTGGCCTTAGTGGCTCGGGTGCAGTGCGTCCTTCAGGTACACGCAGGTCAGGATGGTGAACACGTAGGCCTGGATGAAGGCCACCAGAACTTCGAGGGCGTAAACTGCGGTGATCGCGAAGATCGGCAGGAAGCTGAACAGGCCCAAGGCGCCAGCGAAACCTGCGAACACCTTCAGAACCGCGTGGCCAGCCATCACGTTACCGGCAAGACGGATGGAGTGGCTGACAGGGCGCACGAAGTAGGAAATCAGTTCGATGATGGCCAGGATCGGGCGGAGCGCCAACGGCGCGCTCGACACCCAGAACAGGCCCAGGAAACCGGCGCCGTTCTTGACAAAGCCGACGATGGTCACGGTGAAGAACACCAGCGCCGCCAGGATCGCGGTGACCGCGATGTGCGAGGTGGTGGTGAAGGACATCGGGATCAGGCCCAGGAAGTTGGCCATCACGATGAACATGAACAGGGTCATGATGTAGGGGAAAAACTTGACGCCGTCCTTGCCGGCCACGTCTTCAACCATCTTGTAGATGAAGCCATAGGCCAGTTCCGCAACCGACTGGGTGCGGCCCGGCACGATGGCGCGGCGCGAGGAACCCAGCACCAGCAGCGCGAACACGGCCAGAACCGCCAGGCCCATCCACAGGGTCACGTTGGTCGGGGTGTACCAGGAGACGTGGTCACCGCCGAACAGCGGCTTCACGATGAACTGGTCCATCGGGTGGATCGCCAGCTTTGATTCCGCCGGAGCGAAAATCAGGCCCGACACTACGACCAGTGCCAAAACTGCGAAAAAGAAAATTTTGCCCATCGGTCCGCTTCTCCTGTCGCCGGCAGCCGATCCCGTCGGATCAGTCCCGGTCTTGCGCATTTTTTTCGGCCTCATCGGCCAGTTTCTTGTCCTGGATCTCCTGCGCGCTGCGAAGCATCGTCTTCACCCCGGCCGCAAGCCCCAACAGTATGAACAGCACCATGAAGATCGGGAGCGTGCCAAACAGCAGGTCGAGCCCGTATCCGATGCCAAAGCCGATCGCGAGACCGGCCACCAATTCGATCACCATCCGCCAGGCGAGGTTCGCCATCGAATAATGCTCATCCGCGCGCGGCTTGGGCTCCTGGGCCTTACGCGCCGCCGCCAGCTTCTCCTCCAGCTGCGCCATGCGCTGCTTTTGGTCGTCGTCGGTCACGGGCGCCATCCTCACGCGAATTTCTGTGAAGGGTGCTAAGGCCAAGGGGCTAAGGAGTCAATTACAAGGATTGAAGATTCAGATTCACAATAAGCTATTGAAAATGAAAGGGTAAATCTGCAACAGAACAGGCCGCGCCGCCTTGCCGCAGCCGCCGTTAGAGCCAAACCGCCCGGGATTCCATATTCAACCGAAAGGTTGATTTTAGCGGACAGGCCGCCGCGGCAGCCGCATTCGCACGATCCGCCCGTCGATCAGCAACAGCCCCAGCAGGATCGCCGCCATGCCCCACAGATGCTCCGCCAGCAGCTGCTCCTTCAGGATATAGGTGCCCAGGAACAGGGCCGAGACCGGCGCGATGAGTGTCGGAAGGGTGATGTTGGTCGGCCCCACCTTGGGCAGCACCCAGTAAAACGCGATGAACGCCGCCGAGGTCAGCACGAAGCCGATCACGAACAGCGAGGCCCAGGTCTCGATCCGCGTGACATGCGGCAGCCCTTCGGTCCAGATCGCAAGCGGCGCAATCGCGGCGGTGGCGCCGGTCAGCGCAATCGCCACCAGCACCACCGGCTCCATGTCTCTGAAGCTGCGCGCGATGTTGACCGAGAAGGCATAGCACAACGGCGCGCACAGGGTGATCAGCACCGCCCAGGCCTCCGACGACTGGCCGCCCTGCAGCAGCGGCAGCGACAGCAGCACGATGCCGAGGAAGCCGCACAGCACCCCCAGCGACTTCAATACCGTCGCCCGCTCTCCCCCGGGCCAGAAATGCGACACGACAACGGCCATCGCCGGAGTGGTGGCATTGACGATCCCGGCCACGCCGCTGGCGATATGCTGCTGGCCCAGCGCGTAGAATGCAAAAGGCCCGGCATAGCTGAGCACGCCAAAGCCAAACAGCGCCAGCCAGCGCCCCGCCCCGGCAGGCACCTTCTTGCGGGCGGCCAGCACATAGATCCAGCATCCCAGCGCGCCAAACCCGACCCGCCCCATGGACACTGAGAGCGGCCCCAGCTCGCGCAGCAGGATGGCGTTGAACATGAACGACATGCCCCAGCCGATGCCGAGGATGAAAATCACCAGCCAGTACTTCAATGCCATGCCATCAATCTCCGCGCCTGAAAGGCGCTACCATGACGGCTCAGGACCGATTGTCAAATCCCCGGGCTGTGGATAGGAGTGAAGGCATGAGCGATCCTCTCGACATTGTCTTTGCAGCCCTGGCCGACCCGACCCGCCGGGCGATCCTTACTATGCTGCTTGAGGATGACATGGCCGTCACCGATGTGGCGGAACCGTTCGAGATGTCGCTGGCGGCGATTTCCAAGCACCTGACGATCCTCACCCGTGCGGGCCTGATCGCCCAGGAAAAGCGCGGCCGGGTCAAATGGTGCAAGCTGCAGCCCGACGCCATGCGCGCGGCGTCGGTCTGGATGCAGGGCTTTGGCCAGTTCGAGCCGGTGAACCTGGATGCCTTCGAACGCTTCCTCGAAGCCGAATTGAACGCCGAAGACACCCAGCCCGATAGCTAGCGCACGACAAACACCGAGGCTTTGGAATGGCGCATCAGATACCCGGCATGGGAGGTGGTGATGTAATCCAGAAGCCGCGGCGCATGGCTGCCGGCAATCACCAGATCGGCGCCGGTCTCGTCCACCGTGCGGGCCAGGATGCCGTCCACCTCTGCCGCGACGTCGTTGGAGTGGACCGTGATGCCCTCCACTTTGACCCCGCCGGCCTTCCCGGCAATCTTGCTCTCGATCTTTCTGGCCAGAGAGGTCATGACTTCCTGAGCCGCGCCGTGGGAGTAAGTCTCCTCAGGAGTGCCGCCGTACACATTGACCAGGGTCAGGCGCGCGCCTTCGATCCGGGCCAATTCCATCGCCAGGTCCAGCGCCTTGGACACCGGATCGGGCAGCCGCAGGTCCACCGGGACCAGGATGTGTTTGAACATGTGACGCTCCTTGTTACCTGAGCGCGTTTCCTGCGTCTGCCATGGTAGCTGCACCAGCCGTGGCCGCCTTGACCTCCGTCAAGCGGCGCAGCGCCGCGGCCCTTACGCAGGCTGCTGCTCCCGCGCGCCCTCCAGCAGCATCACCAGCGCCACCACCGACATCGCCACCCCGATCAGCACCATCCCCGGCGGCGTGCCGCGGCCCAGCGCAATCTCCCACAGGATCACCCAGCTGGGAGTGAGGTAGGTATAGGCCATCACCTTGGCCGACGGCAGCCGCAGCGTCGCGTATTGCAGCAGCACAAAGGTGGCAGAGCTGGCACAGACTGCGAGGTAAAACAGGCCGATCCACACAATGCCGGGCAGCTGCATCCAATCGGTGGCCAGGATGTCCTGCCAGCCGAACGCTGCCAGCAGCGCGCCGCCCGCCAGCAGCATCCCGAAGGTAAAGACCACGGCCGGCTCGCCCCGGTTCAGCTTGCGCACCATCGGCGTATAGATGGCATGCAGCACACAGCCCAAAAAATAGATGATCTCGCCCTGGCCGATCTCGAACGCCGCCAGCGCGCCCAGATCGCCGCGCACGATCACCCAGACCGCCCCGGCCGCGCCCAGCGCCAGCGCCACGGCCATCCAGGGGGTGGTGATCTGGCGCAGCAGCAGCCAGCCGAACAGCGCACTCATCACCGGCACCAGCGTGAACACCGCCGCCGCGCTGACCGGCGCCGCCGTCTGCAGCCCGTAGAACATCAGCACGAAATAACCGCCGAACAGCCCGCCCAGCACCGCAAACCGCCACGGCGCGCGGAAATGGGCGCGCCGCAGTCCGGTGGTGGCCATCGCCGCTGCACCAATGACCACTGCCGCAATGCCAAACCGTGCCGCGTTCAGTGCCGCCGGCGCGATCTCATTCGCCACCATGACGCCCAGCGAAAACGACCCCGCCACCAGCGCCGAGAACATCAGCATCGCCAGATGCCCGCGCAGCGCCTCGCTCACAGCTGCCAATCCTTGACCTGCTCCTTCAGAAACTTCAGGAAGGCCTGCACCTTGGTTGTCCGGTGCAGGTCCACATGGGTGACCAGCCACAGGGTGCCTGCCCATTCTTCCTGCGGTGCCATCATCTCCACCAGATCCGGTTCCTGCCGCGCCTCCCAGGCCGCCATGAAACCGATCCCCGCACCACTGCGCACCGCGGACTTCAGGGTAAAGCCATCCGTGCAGCGAAAGGCAATCGCCTCAGCCGGCGCATTGGCCCGCAGCCAGCGCGAAAACGGTGCCCGGCTGCTCTCGTCGTCCTGGCCGACAAAGCGGTGATTGGGGATATCCTCCACCCCCTTCAGCAGCCCGTATTTTTCGGCATAAGACTTGGCGGCATACAGCCCGATCTGCTGCTGCATGAAGGGCTGCACCACGTTGTCCGGCTGATCCGGCGCATTGCCCGCGCGGACCGCCACATGCGCCTCGCCATATTCCAGCCGGAACAGCCGGTCGCCGGTCAGGTAGCGGATGATCAGCCCCGGGTGCATGTCCTGGAACTCCTTCAGCGCCGGCACCATCATCGGCGCGAACGACGCCAGCGAGGTCACCACCAGCTCACCGGAGACATCATCGCCCTGCCCCTTCAGCCGCCCGACCAGCTGGCTGAACTGATCATCCGTCGCCTGAGCCACCCGCAACAGGTCCTGCCCGGCCTCGGTCGGCGTATACCCGCGGGCATGGCGCTGGAACAGCTTCACCCCCAGCCGCGCCTCGATCGCGTCAATGTGGCGGATCACCGTGGCATGATGCACCCCCAGCACTTCGGCCGCGCCGCTGACGGTGCCCATGCGGGCCACCTGATAGGCGGTGCGGACTTCATCCCAGTTTTCCATGCCAGTCTCCCTGTCAGCCAAACTGCGCGCCAGTGCACAAATGCTGTGATTTCATCGGCGTTGCGTTCAAATTTGCAATACCCCAAATTCCTGCCAGCAACAAGCTCAGGAACTTGAAAATGACCCGCACCGTTCTCCATATCGACTCCTCCGCCCGCATCGAGGGCTCCGTCACCCGCGACCTCTCGGCCCGGATCGTCAGCCGCCTTGGCGCTGACCAAGTGATCCGCCGCGACCTGGCCACGCCGCTGCCGCTGCTGGACGGCGCCTGGGTGGGGGCCAACTTCACCCCCGCGGACCAACGCACAGACGAACAGAAACAGCTGCTCGCCCTCTCCGACTCGCTAGTCGAGGAGCTGAAGCAGGCCGACACCATCGTCATCGGCTCGCCGGTCTACAATTTCTCGGTGCCCTCCACCCTGAAGGCCTGGATCGACCTGGTCGCCCGCGTTGGCCTCACCTTCCAGTACCATGAAACCGGCCCCGTCGGCCTGCTGGAAGGCAAGCGCGCCATCATCGTCATGGCCTCGGGCGGCACCCAAGCCGGTTCCGACATCGACTTTGCCACCACCTACCTGCGCCACGTGCTGGGCTTCATCGGCATCACCGATGTCGAGATCGTGGCGGCCGACGCGATGTCGATCGACGCCGACGGCGCCCTGGCCAAGGCCAAAACCCAGATCGAAGCCCTGGCTGCCTGATCCCCGGCATCCCAGCAACGCCGCCAGCCCTCCCCGCGGAGAGCTGGCGGCTTTTTACGTTTGGCAGCCCCCCGCCGCCGTGCCAGTCTGCCCCTATCGGCATTTCAAGGGCGGGCAATTTGATGAAGAAGATCGGCATTCTCGGCGGCGTCGGCTGGGCCTCGACCATCGACTATTATCGCGCCATCTGCGAAGGCGCCGGGCGGTTCTTTGCAGATCGCGGTGCAGGTTCTCCGCTGCCGGTGCCGCCGATCACCATCGAATCCGTGGTGCAAGCCCAGACCCGGACCTTGCGCGGCCGCCCGGGAGACTAGGCCAGCTGGGCCGCCTTCGACGCCGTTTTCCGCGAGGCGATGCTGACGCTGGAGCGCGCGGGCTGCGACTTCGCCCTGATCGCCTCCAACACCCCGCACGCCCGGCTGCATGCGATACAGGAGGGCGTGATGATGCCGATCCTCAGCATCTTCGACGCGACCGCCAGGGCCGCCGCCGAAACCGGCGCCACGCAGGCGCTGGTGCTGGGCACTGCCGTCACCATGCAGGCCCGCAACTATGCCAATGTGCTCGCCGAACACGGCGTCAGCGCCAACGACCCCCTGCCGGAGGCTGAGATCGCCGAAATGCAGGCCATGATCGACGAGGATTTCTACGGCGGCGCGTCCAGTGGCGCGCAAGCCCGCCTGCTGCGCTTCTGCACGAAACACGCCAAGCCCGGCACCGCCATCCTGCTGGCCTGCACCGAGCTGCCGCTGGCCTTCCCTGATCACATCGACGACGTCAGTTTCGAGGCCGGCGGCTTCCTGTTCGTGAACCCCTCCGCCGCCCATGTGGCCGCAGCGCTGGATCTGGCGCTGGAGGAGGAAAGGGACGGTTAGACCCAGTTCACCTCGACGCCGGTCTTCTCAAAGAACGCCATCACATCATCGCGCTTCATCGCCACGGTGCGGTCATTGACCAGTGGATGCATATAGATGACATCCGCCTCCTGCGCCTGCGCGTCCATGTAGAAGGTCACGCCCTTCTCCACGCCGGTGATCATCGCCAGCGGGCTGACCGCGCCGGGGCGGATGCCGAGGTTCTCCAGCAGCCGGTCGGCTGAGCCGAACGAGAGGTTGCCCACGCCGATCTCCGCGCCCAGGCTTTTCAGGTCGATTTCCCGGTCCTGCTGCAGCGTCACCAGATAGTTCCGCTTCTTCTTGTCCCGCAGGTACAGGTTCTTCAGCCGCAGCGCGTTTTCGCCGGGCACCATGAACTGCGCCTCAACGCCCTTGGCGTCCTCCACCGTGCGCAACGGCACATGGGTGTGCAGCCGGTAGGCAATGCCCCAATCGTCCAGCTGCTTCAGCAGCGCATCCGAGGAGACAGGCAGGCTGTCCTGATAGGCCGATGAGGCATCCATGATATTACTCCGCAAGTCCGTGCCGGGTTGCTGCGCAGATCACAGAAAACAGCCGCGGGACGCAAGAGCTGTTCCGCCCCCTGCGCCCCGTTTTGCGCCAATTCAGATGGTGGGCAAGGCGGTGCGCCAGGCGGCGGGCAAATTGCCCACCCCGCAAAACCAGCCGTAGGGTGGGCGATTCCGCCCACCGCCCCGCCGGTTCACGCCTCAGCGAAATCCGCTCTTCGCGCCTCCTCGTAGTGGTCGAAATCGGTACTGAACCAGCCGGTGCCGCGGGTGGCACTGGCCAGCGTGTTGCACAGCTCATCCTGCGCCGACATCGGCAGCAGCGTCTCGAACACATCCCAGCCCGCGACGCCGTCCTCTGCCTCGAAGCCCAGGATCTGGCCCTTCATGCCGCTCACCACCGGCACCAGCCCGCCGGTGAACACCGACGGCACATGGATATGCACCCGCATGATCGGCTGCAGCAGCACCGCGCCCGCCTCCGTCAGAGCCTCGCGCACCGCGTTCTTGCCGGCGGTGCGGAAGGCATAGTCGGAACTGTCCACCGAGTGATGCTTGCCATCTTTCAGCGTCACGCAGACATCCACCACCGGATGGCCATTGAGGCCCTGCGCCAGCGCCTCGCGCGCACCGGCCTCGACCGAGGGGATATAGTTCTTGGGCACCGCGCCGCCCTTCACCGTTTCCTCGAACAAGAAACCGCTGCCGCGGGGCAGCGGCTTCACCTCGATCACCACGTCGGCAAACTGGCCCGCGCCGCCGGACTGCTTGCGGTGGCGGTGATGCACCTGCACGGATTTCTTGATGGTCTCGCGCAGCGCCGGCGGCACCGGCCCTTCCTCCACCTCGACCCCGAACTCGTCCTTCAACGCCTGCTTGATACGGCGCATGTGCAGTGGCCCCTGCAGGTTCAGCAGCACATGGCCGCTGGCCTCCTCCTGCCCGACCACCAGCGCCGGGTCGATCTCCGCCAGCCGCTCCAGCGCGCCCGACAGCCGCGCGTCGTCCTTCTCATGCACCGGAGTGATCACCCGCCGGAAGGTCGAGGGCCGCGGCTGCGCCCAGCCGGGCAGCGGCGCCGTCCCGTCCGGACCATAGGCATAGCCCAGGTTCAAATGGTCAGACTTCACCGCCTGCCCCACGTCCCCGGGCGTCAGGCGGGTGACGGCCGCCGAGCCGACACCGGTCAGCGACCCCAGCGCCGCGCCGCCCACCGGCACGCCGTTGCCGACACTGCCGTCCAGCGCCCGCACCATCACCGTCTTGCCCAGATGCTTGACGAGATCCGCCATGCAGCCGACCGCAACCACCTTGCCATCCTGCGACAGCCGCTCCAGCGCCGCGCCCACATCCGGCGCCTCATGGCGCAGCGACTTCATCAGCCGCAGGATGCCGTTCTTGTGCTCGGCCGATCCCATCAGGGCCGGGATCAGATCGTTATGCTGCAGCACCTTGGTGGCAACGTCGTAAACCTCCTCCGCCATCACCTTCTGATCCTCGATCAGCTCCTCCAGCAGCGTGTCATCGAAATCCGCCAGCGCTTCCAGCAGCTCGGTCCGCGCCTCCTGCTCGCGCGCATACATCGCCACCGGCAGCTCAATCAGCGCCGAGGGCTTGCCCTCCTGGTACTGCCAGGCGCGCTCGGAGATCAGATCCACAGCACCCACAACCTGGCCATCCTCGCGGATCGGCACCTGCCGCAGGATGATGTTGTGGCTGCAATAGGCCTGCAGCGCGGCGACAATCTCCGCCACCCGGTCCGTTGCCTGGTCCATGCGGTTGACAAAAATAAAGGCGGGGATCCCCGCCTCTTCCACCTTGCGCAGGTACGGCGCGCTCAGCACCGCAGCGCCGGCGTCAGCCGGCACGCAGATGACGGCAGCGTCGCTGGCGGCCAGTGCCGGGCCCGCCTGCGCCAGATTGTCGGCCCCGCCCGCGATGTCGATCGCGGCCCAGTCCTCGCCCATAAATGAAAAAGGCTGCAAAGCGGCGACGCCTGCAGCCTCCTGCCGTTTGCCGGCGGCGCTGTCCAGATTGGCCAGCGCCGTGGCCAGCGTTGATTTGCCGGACTGCGACGGTCCCAGAATAGTGAAAACGCGCATGTTCTCAGATCCTCCCATAGCTGATGCGGCTGCCCGCCTACGGCCGCGGACGCTAAGGTTCGCGCATCATGCCTGTTCTGAAGATCTGCCTCGATGCCCCTCCGGGCAGGCCCTGCCTGTGAGTGCGGCTGTGGGCCAACCTCCCGATGTTGGCCAAGCCACCCCCTCCGAGTCAAGCGCGCAGAAGGCGCAGCTGCGCTGCTTGCCGCTCATATCTGACGGCCAAGCCGCGAGTTTCCCCTGAACCGCAGCCTCCCCAAGGGTAAGCTGAAGCCATGAAAATCACCCGCAACACGCCCGGACAGCTGATCCTGGCAGACACGCCGTGGTTCATCGGCATTGCGCTTACCCTGTTTATCCTGGCTTTCGTTGGCGCCGGTCTCGGCGCTGCCAGCACCGGCGGTGAAAGCCTCTGGTTCGGACTGGGCTTTGCCGCCATGGGCGGCGGCATGGGGTTCGCCGCCTTTTGCCTGTTCGTGCGCCGGGTGCAGGTGATCCTCGACCGCCCCGGTGGCCGCATCGTGATCCGCCGCCAGTCGGTGTTCGGCTACAGCCAGGTGGAGCATCACCTCGCCGACCTGTCCCACGCCGAGGTGGAAAGCACCACCAGCCGCAGCCAGGGCCGCAGCCGCACGCTCTACCGCCCCGTTCTGGTGCTGGACAGCGGCATGAGCGCCGGACGCCACCCGGTGGCCGAGGCCTACACCAACGGTCGCGGCCCGCATCGGCTGGCGGAGGCGATCAATGCTTGGCTGCCTGCCGCCGGCCCTGCAAAGGTTGACTCCGGTGGCCAATCCGCGTAACGCCTGCCCAAACATCCGGGAGATCTGAGTCTTCCGGTCCCTGCCCGTGCCAGGGATCGCCCCCCACCAGCGTGTTACGCCCGTGGGGGCAAACCCGTTTGGTTTGCCCTCATGACGGACACGAGGACCGGCGGGCATTTGCGCATGGATCGCTTGTCCCCTACATACGGGGGCGCCACAGTTGAAACCGGCATCAGGAGGCCGCAGGCATGTTTGAAAATCTATCCGAACGCCTTTCCGGCGTCTTTGACCGGCTGACGAAACAGGGCGCCCTCAACGAGGAGGACGTGAAATCCGCCCTGCGCGAAGTCCGCGTCGCGCTGCTGGAGGCGGACGTCTCGCTGCCGGTTGCCCGCGACTTCGTCAAGAAGGTGCAGGAGCAGGCCACCGGCCAGGCCGTCACCAAATCAGTGACCCCGGGCCAGCAGGTCGTCAAGATCGTGCACGACGCGCTGGTCGATGTGCTGCGCGGCGACGAAGACCCCGGCAAGCTGAAGGTCGACAACCCGCCCGCCCCGGTCCTGATGGTCGGCCTGCAGGGCTCCGGCAAGACCACCACCACCGGCAAGCTCGCCAAGCGGCTCAAGGAGAAAGAGGGCAAGAAGGTCCTGATGGCCTCGCTCGACGTCTACCGCCCGGCGGCGATGGACCAGCTGGCGGTGCTCGGCGCGCAGATCGGCGTCGACACCCTGCCGATCGTGCCCGGCCAGAAACCCGTCGACATCGCCAAACGCGCCAAGCAGCAGGCAACGCTCGGCGGCTATGACGTCTACATGCTCGACACCGCGGGCCGCCTGCACATCGACGAGACCCTGATGCAGGAGGTCGAGGACGTCCGCAATGTGGTCTCGCCACGCGAGACCCTCTTGGTGGTTGACGGCCTGACCGGCCAGGTTGCCGTTGAGGTGGCCGAGGAATTCGACGCCAAGATCGGCATCTCCGGCGTGGTCCTCACCCGGATGGACGGCGACGGCCGCGGCGGCGCCGCCCTGTCCATGCGCGCCGTCACCGGCAAGCCGATCCGCTTTGTCGGCCTGGGCGAGAAGATGGACGCGCTCGAAACCTTCGAGGCCGACCGCATCGCCGGCCGCATCCTCGGCATGGGCGACATCGTGGCGCTGGTCGAGAAGGCCCAAGAAACCATCGAGGCCGAACAGGCCGAAAAGATGATGAAGCGCATGATGAAGGGTCAGTTCAACATGAACGACCTGAAGATGCAGCTTGAACAGATGCTCCAGATGGGCGGCATGGAAGGCATGATGGCGATGATGCCCGGCATGGGCAAAATGGCCAAGCAGGTGCAGGACGCCGGCATGGACGACAAGGTGCTGAAGCGCCAGATCGCCATGATCCAGTCGATGACCAAGAAGGAACGCGCCAACCCCGCCCTGCTGCAGGCCTCCCGCAAGAAACGCATCGCGGCCGGTTCCGGCATGGAAGTGTCTGACCTCAACAAGCTTCTGAAGATGCACCGGCAGATGGCCGATGTGATGAAGAAGATGGGCAAGATGGGCAAAGGCAAGATGCTGAAACAGGCCATGAAAGGCATGTTCGGCAAGGGCGGCATGCCGGACATGGGCGGCATGGACCCCAGCCAGATGGACCCCAAGGCGCTGGAAGCGGCGGCCAAGGCGATGGGCGGCAAAGGCGGCCTGCCCGGCGGCCTCCCCGGTCTGGGTGGCGGCATGGGCCTGCCCGCAGGCCTCAGCGGCTTCGGCAAGAAGAAGTGACCACCAGGGCAACATATCCCTGGGAGGCCGCAGCCTCCGGCGCGGCTGCTGCACTTGCGCAGCAGCTGAGCAGCCACGTGCCGCAGCTGGAAACTGCGCGCTTGGTGCTCCGGGCGCCCCGGCTGGAGGACTTCCCGGATTATGCTGCCATTCTGATGTCAGACCGCGCCCGCTTTATGGACGGCCCCTTCAGCCGGCAAAGCGCATGGCTGGATTTCACCCAGTATACTGCAGGGTGGCAGCTGCGCGGAGCCGGCATGTGGACGGCTGAGCAGCGGACATCGGGCGTTGTCGCTGGTTTCTTCTCTGCCGGAATGGAATACGGCGACCGCGAACACGAGCTCGGCTACCTTCTCACCGCCGGTTTCGAGGGCCAGGGCCTGGCTGCCGAGGCCATTGCAGCCGTGCGGGACTTTGCGCTGACCGCATTGGAGCTGCCCTCACTGGTGAGCTACGTCGACCCGGACAACCTACGGTCCGCAAAAGCTGCCGAACGGTCCGGCGCGCAGCGCGACACCGCTGCCGAAGCCGCCTTTGTCTCAAAGGTTCTGGTCTACCGCCACCTGCTGCAAGATGGCGACGGCGGGATGGAGGCATACGCATGAGCTTCCATCAAATTTGCAGGAACCAGGCTGGCGCGGCGGCGGCAACGGCGGTCCGTTTAACAGAATATTACGCAGTCTCCCCGATACTCTTTCGCCGGATGGGTGAAAATTTTGCCGGGCGGCCCGCCGCCCGGGCAGAGGGGTATAAGATGACTGATGCGCAGAAGCCGTATCCGCGGCTTGTTTCCAAACGGCTGATGCTGATTTCTCCGGCCGATCCGGAGTTTGACGCCAATACCGCCTTCCTCGACGCGGGGGCGCCGCGCTTCATTGATGCGGCAAACGATCCCGACTCGCTGTGGTGGTCGATTGCCACCATCATCGGCCATTGGCACCTGCACGGCTACGGCCTGTTTGCCGTGGTCGAACGCAGCACCGGGATGACCGTCGGCCTCGTCGGCCCCTGGTTCCCCAAGGGCTGGCCGGAACCGGAACTGTCCTGGCATCTGATGGAACCGGGCCGCGGCAAGGGCTATGCCAGCGAAGCGGCGCAGGCCGTGCTCGACTGGCTGTTCTCCGAGGCCGGCTGGGACACGATCGTCTCTTACGTGCCGGAGGAAAACGACGCCTCCATCGCACTGGCCCGCCGCGTCGGCGCCCGCCCGGAAAAACCGGTCTCCTTCCGCCTGCAGCCCGCGCCCAACATCCGCGCCTGGCGCCATATGCCGCCGCCCCGCGTGTCCGGCCCGCAGGCTACACGGGGTATGCTGCACTGATGCGCCTGCACCGGACCATATCCCGGCCCGGCCGCGCCCTTCCCGTGGAAGGAGCGCGCTGATGCCGTTTGACATCCCGGTGATCGAAACCCGCCGCCTGATCCTGCGCGGCCCCGAGCCGCAGGACTACCCGGACTTCAAGGCCACTTTCAGCTCCTACCGCTCCCGCTTCATGGGTGGGCCGCTGAACCCTTACGAGGCCTGGATGCTCTATGCCGCCGAGATCGGCCATTGGCAGGTGCGCGGCTTTGGCATGTGGATGATCCACGACAAGAACAGCGGCGAGACCTATGGCATGGCCGGCGGCTGGCAGCCCGCAGGCTGGCCCGAGCGCGAGATCGCCTGGATCATCTGGCCCGGTGCGGCCGGCAAGGGCTATGCGCTGGAGGCTGCGCACGCCGCACGCGGACATTTTTATTCAAATCTGGGCTGGGAGACTGCGGTCAGCTATATCGACCCCAAGAATCTCGACTCGATCCGGCTCGCGGAACGGCTCGGCGCCAAGAAGGACCACGAGGCCGCCACCATCGACGGCAACGATGCGGTCTACCGCCACCCCGCCCCGGACGCCCTGAAGGACAGCCAGACCGCGCATGGCATCGACATGGAAATTGCCCATTATGCGGACCCCCTCTTCAAACCGGAGGGCTGGGCCATTGACTGACCAGCGCGCGGATACCATGTCGCTGCACTGCGGCGGTGCACAGGTGGTGCACACCCGCTGCACGCGCGGCACCCCCTTGGCGGCCCCCCGGCCTGCTGCATTGCGGAGACCCTGATGACGATAGATATCCAAGATCCCGTTGCCCGCGCAGCCCAGCTGCTGAAGGGCCACCGCGAAAGCATCGACCGCCTGGATGCGATCCTCGTCTATACCTTGGGCGAGCGGTTCAAGCACACCCAGGCGGTGGGCCGGCTCAAGGCCGAACACGACCTTCCCCCGTCCGATCCGGCCCGCGAAGCGGCGCAGATCGCACGGCTCGAAGACTTGGCAAAACAGGCCGATCTGGACCCTGAATTCGCCAAGGCATTTTTGAACTTCATCATTGATGAAGTTATCCGCCACCACAAGAAACACCAAGAATAACAAAAACAACAGGAACAACCGGGGCATACCCCGGACAACGCCATCAAAGGAGATGTACCCATGGCAATGAAAATCCGTTTGGCCCGCGGCGGCTCTAAAAAGCGTCCCTTCTACCGCATCGTGGCTGCTGACAGCCGCATGCCGCGCGACGGCCGCTTCATCGAGAAGCTGGGCACCTACAACCCGCTGCTGCCGAAAGATTCGGAAGAGCGCGTGAAAATGGACATGGAGCGCGTGCAGTACTGGCTCGACCAGGGCGCCCAGCCGACCGACCGTATCGCCCGCATGCTGGAAGCAGCCGGCGTCCGCGAGAAGGCCGAGCGCAGCAACCCGAAAAAAGGCACCCCGGGCAAGAAAGCCCAGGAGCGTGCAGAAGAGAAAGCTGCAAAGGCTGCTGAAGCCGCCGAAGCAGCTGCAGACGCGGAATAATTCCGTGGAGCTGCGGGGCGCTTTTCCCGAAGAGTTCCGCAGCCAGCTTGATCTGCTGATGCGGCTCCGGCGCGACGTGCGCCGGTTCCTTTCAGATCCGGTGGAGGAGGCAGTGCTGATGCGCTGCCTCTCCGCCATTCCGCTCGCCCCGTCTGTGGGCCTGAGCGAACCCTGGCGCATCCTGCGGGTGGACAGCGAAACCGCCCGCGCCGCTGCGCTGAAGAATTTCGAGAAAGCCAATGCCGAGGCGCTGTCGGGATATTCCGGCGAGCGCGCCGGACGCTATGCCGGGCTGAAGCTCTCCGGCATGCGCGACGCGCCGGTGCAGCTGGCCATCTATTGCGACGACGAAACCGCCCAGGGCCACGGCCTGGGTGCCGCCACCATGCCGGAGATGCGCCGCTATTCGGTGGTCACCGCCATCACCCTGTTCTGGCTTGCCTTGCGCGCCGAAGGGCTGGGTCTGGGCTGGGTCTCGGTGCTTGACCCGGAGCAGCTGAACAGCGATCTGAACGCACCGCAAGGCTGGCAGCTGATCGGCTATTTCTGCATCGGCTACCCGGAGCGCCTCTCGGACACGCCGGAGCTGGAGGAACAAGGCTGGGAAAGCCGGATGGCGGATCTGCCGCTTGAAACCCGCTGAGGCCGCCGATGGGACGGTTGATACGGCTTGTGTTTTTTGTTGCAGTAGCCTTTACCGCGGGCATCTTCTTTGAACGCAACCACCAAGTGGAACTCTGCGAACAATCCGGCGGCCAATGGCTGCGCGCAGGGTTCTGTGCAAAGGAATAACACCATGAGCGAACTGATCTGCGTGGGAGCGGTGGCCGGCGCCTTCGGCGTGCGCGGCGAGGTGCGGCTCAAGAGCTTCTGCGCCATTCCGGAAGAGATCGAAGACTACTCCCCCCTCAGCAATGAGGACGGCAGCCATAACTATTCCCTGATGATCACACGCCCGATCAAGAACGGCTTTGCCGCGCGGATCGGCGGGGTGGAAACCAAGGAAGACGCTGACGCAATCAAGGGGCTGCGCCTGTTTGCCCGCCGCGATCAGCTGCCGCAGCTGCCGGATGACGAATTCTACCACGCCGATCTGATCGGGCTGGAGGTCTTTGACACCGGCGGCACCCTGCTGGGCACGGTGAAATCGGTGCAGAACCACGGCGCCTCGGACCTGCTGGAGATCCACGGTCCGGGACTGAAGGCCACGGTGCTGCTGCCCTTCACCCTGGAGGCGGTGCCGACCGTTGACCTGAGCCAGGGCCGCATCATTGCTGACCCGCCCGAGGGGCTGTTCTGAGGCGGCTGCTCAGCCGGCTTCATCAGCCAGAAGCGACTCAAGAACCTGAACGATCCTTGTCGCAACCTGCGCACTTTTCAGCTGCTGCTCCCGCGGCTTGCGGCTCAATCCTGCCCAGCATTTAAGCAGGCGGTGGGCATAGAAGAAACGGAACACAGGATCATTCACCAGATCTGCGCCATATCCGTCCTGAAAAGCGTCCCAATCGGCTTGCGCAACCATCCCGAACCCGGGCGACAGGCCCTCCGCGGCCAGATGGTCGGGGCAGTTTGCCAGCCAGATATTGGCTAGGTCGCGCTGCGGGAAGATGCCGTCATGGTTTGAAAAGTCGATGAAGGAGACAGTGGTCTCCGACATGAGGATATTGCGAAAATGCAGGTCGCCATGCTCGACTGCGGCGCTAAAGGATTGCCCCCGCGCACGCCGCGCTGCCCGGTGCAGGTAAGCGCAAAGCCCCAGGAACTTGTTAGGTTTCGGTACCAGCAGCTGCCCGTCGCGCACGGCCTGCGCCTGGCTTGAAACACGGGTCAGAAAAGGCTTTGGCCAGAATTGCCGGTCTCCGGCCTCAGACACCTTGTGCAAGACGGCCACCGCTTGACCAATCCGCCGCAGAATACTGCCCCGGTCCCCGAACCCGTATTCCGTGAGCGCCAATTCACGGTGCGCGGTATCCCCCTGAATAAACTGCATCAGAACGGCAGGGCTTGACGTGTCCCGCCAAAGCAGCGCTGGAACCGCCACGCCTGTTTCAGCCTTCAGACAGTCTGCAGCGGCCTGATGCCGGTCCAGAAATCTGGTCTGCCGCAGCGGATCGGACGCCCCAAAATCGGCGCGCAAGACAACGCTCTGGCCGCCGGCGGTCCTCACCTCCAAGACACAGCGGCGGTGCTCAACACCGCTGCTGACCTGCATCCTGCGAAAGGTGGCCCCGGCTTCGGGCAGGCCGGCTGCCGCGGCTGCCCTGGGCCAAAGCGCCTACGTGCGGGCCTGTACCGCGTCAAACGCAGCAAACGGATCGTCCCCGTCAGCCGGACGCGGCTGTTCTGAATTCATCGCAACACCAAAGCTTTTTATTGCGTGTAATTCTGACTGCACTAAACAGCACCATTATGACAGCACCAAGCAAATCTCATGGCCGCAAGGCGATCCGCCCCACACTGAAGCCGCGCGAGCTGATGACGCCAACGCCGGATCTGGCGGGGGTGTGGAAGGCCAAGATCATCACGCTGTTCCCTTCGGCTTTTCCCGGCGTGCTGGGCGAAAGCCTGACCGGCAAGGCGCTGCAGGAAGGCCTTTGGCAGCTGGAAACCGTGGACCTGCGCGAATTCGGGATCGGCAAGCACCGCAACGTGGATGACACCCCCGCGGGCGGCGGCGCGGGCATGGTGCTGCGCGCCGACGTCCTGGGCGAGGCGATCGAGCAAACTATGGCGGATACCCGGGGCAACTGGCCGCTAGTCTACCTTACCCCGCGCGGCCGGCCGATGAACCAGCAGATGATGCAGGGCTTTGCCCAGTGCGACGGCATCACCCTGCTGTGCGGACGCTTCGAAGGCGTCGATGAACGGGTGCTGGAGCATTACGGCATCCAGGAAGTCTCCTTGGGCGACTTCGTCATGACCGGCGGCGAACTGGCGGCGCAGGCGTTGATCGACGCCACCGTGCGGCTGATCCCCGGGGTGCTCGGCAACCAGGCCTCCACCGAGGAGGAGAGCTTCTCTTCCGGTCTGCTGGAGCATCCGCAGTATACCCGCCCTGCCGAATGGAAAGGCCGAGAAATCCCCGAGATCCTGATGTCCGGCCACCATGGCAAGATTGCCGAATGGCGGCATGACTTGAGCGAAGAAATCACCAAAGCCCGCCGCCCGGATCTGTGGGACGCCTATTGCCGCAAGACGCAAAACCGGGGCTGAAGGGCCGTCCCGCCATACCGCTCCGGCGGCGCCAGCTGCGGCTGACCGTTGCCGGGCGCCGCAAGCCGTGCTTTAGTCCGCTCATATTCATGAAGAATTAGGAGTGAACAGGGTGGCTGCAAAATTTGAACTCTACACCGACAACGCAGGTGAATTCCGGTTCCGGCTGAAAGCAGGCAACGGCGAGAACATCCTGGCCAGCGAAGGCTACAAGCAGAAAGCCAGCGCCGTGAACGGCATCGAGTCGGTCAGAAAGAACGCGGGCGATGACGCGCGCTATGAGCGCAAAGAGACCTCCTCCGGCAAGCATATGTTCAATCTCAAGGCCACCAACGGCCAGGTGATCGGCACCTCGCAGAGCTACGCCAGCGCCTCCAGCCGCGACGGCGGTATCGAGTCGGTCAAGAAGAACGCCCCGGACGCCGCGGTCGACGACCAGACGGGCTGAGGCCTGAAAGACGGGGGCCAGCGGCCCCAAATCTTTTGAGAAAAGATTTGGCAAGAGTTTTGCGAAAACTCTTGCCTGCAGCGCAGCCAGGCACTTGTTTTGTTGAGGCCGCGGACGTATACAGCGCCGGTCTGGATTCGCATTTGCGGCTCCGGGCCGCTGGCTGTTGGATCGCTCACCTGGAAATCTTCTTCGGTTTTCGCTTTGGGCCCTGCCGCCAGCAGCAAGGAACAGACGGCGTGATCTCTGGCGGGCTGCCAATTGGCGGGACTCGGTGAAGACCAGGAGCTCTCATGACGGCACAAACCTCTGCGGCATGAACCGCAGGCAGATTTAGGAGAGTTGCGATGGACCTGATCGCACAGCTGGAGGCGGAACAGATCGCCGCCCTGGGGAAAGAGATCCCCGACTTCAAAGCCGGTGACACCATCCGTGTCGGCTACAAGGTGACCGAAGGCTCGCGTTCGCGCGTGCAAATGTACGAAGGCGTCTGCATCAGCCGCAAGAACGGCTCGGGCATTGCCGGCTCGTTCACCGTCCGCAAGATTTCGTTCGGCGAAGGCGTGGAGCGTGTGTTCCCGCTGTTCTCGACCAACATCGACTCGATCGAAGTGGTGCGCCGCGGCCGTGTCCGCCGCGCCAAGCTGTACTACCTGCGCTCGCGCCGCGGTAAATCGGCACGTATCGCAGAAGATGCGAACTACAAGCCCAAGAAAGCCTGAGGAGCGGTATCATGAAAAAAGACACCCATCCCGATTACCACTTCATCGACGTCAAAATGACCGACGGCACCATCATCAAGATGCGCTCCACCTGGGGCAGCGAAGGTGATCAGCTGGCACTGGACATCGACCCGACCGTGCACCCGGCCTGGACCGGCGGCACCTCGCGCCTGATGGACGCCGGCGGCCGCGTGTCCAAGTTCAAGAAGAAATACGAAGGCCTGGGCTTCTAAGCCGCCTGCCGTATTTTGCAGAACTCCCGAAGGCTGCCCCGGACGGGCAGCCTTCTTTCATTTCTCCTGACGCTGAGGCCGGATGCGCCTCGCGGGAAAGACAGCCCCACTCGTGAAACAAGCCCTGGCAAACGCCCTGCAAGAACGCGGATATGAAACCCTGACCCAAGTGCAGGAGGCTGTGACCCAGCCCGACGTGGAGGGGCGCGACCTGCTAGTGTCCGCGCAGACCGGATCGGGCAAGACCGTCGGCTTCGGCCTGGCGCTGGCCCCCACCCTGCTGGGCGAGGACGAGGCCTTCGGCGAGGCCGCCGCGCCGCTTGCGCTGGTGATTGCCCCGACCCGCGAGCTGGCGCTGCAGGTGAAACACGAGCTCGGCTGGCTGTACCGCGGCGCTGGCGCACGGATTGCCTCCTGTGTGGGCGGCATGGACATGCGCGACGAACGCCGCGCGCTGGAGCGCGGAGCCCATATCGTCGCGGCAACGCCGGGCCGACTGCGCGACCACATCATGCGCGGCTCCATCGACCTCAGCAATGTGCGCGGCGTGGTGCTGGACGAGGCGGACGAGATGCTGGACCTCGGCTTCCGCGAGGATCTGGAATTCATTCTGAGCGAAGCGCCGGAAGAGCGCCGCACCCTGCTGTTCTCGGCCACCGTGCCGCCGGCGATTGCCAGCCTGGCCGAGACCTTCCAGCGCGATGCGATGCGGATCAAGACCGCGGGCGAAACCAAGCAGCACGCGGATATCGAATACCGGCTGATGAGCGTCGCGCAAGCGGACGCGGAAAACGCCATCATCAACGTGCTGCGCTACTATGAGGCGCCCAGCGCCATCGTTTTTGCCAACACCCGCGCAGCGGTGAACCGGCTGGCAGCGCGGCTGACCAACCGCGGCCTGCCGGTAGTGACGCTGTCGGGCGAGCTGAGCCAGACCGAGCGCAGCCATGCGCTGCAGGCGATGCGCGATGGGCGCGCCCGGGTCTGCGTGGCCACCGATGTGGCGGCGCGCGGCATCGACCTGCCGGGGCTGGAGCTGGTGGTCCATGCGGAGCTGCCCTCGAACCACGAAACCCTGCTGCACCGTTCGGGCCGCACCGGCCGCGCCGGCCGCAAGGGTGTCAGCGCGCTGATCGCACCGCCCAAGGCACGCAGCAAGGCGCTGCGACTGCTGAAATGGGCCAAGCTGACGGCCGAGCACTGCGAAGCCCCGTCTGCCGACGACGTTCTGGCGCGGGATGAGGAGCGCATGCTGGCCGACCCGGTCTGGCAGCAGGCCGTTGAAGAGCACGAGCAGGCCGGCGTCCAGACCCTGCTGGACAATTTCTCTGCCGAGCAAATCGCCACCACCTATCTGCGTCTGTTCCGCAGCCGCCACTCGGCACCGGAAGAGCTGCGCCCGGCGGACACGCCGGAACCGCGCAAGGAACGTAAAGAACGCAAACCCTTTGGCCCATCGGTCTGGTTCTCGCTGTCCGGCGGCCGCGAGGCCGGTGCCGATCCGCGCAAGGTGCTGCCGATGCTGTGCAAGGCCGGCAATATCGACCGCGATGCCATCGGCGCGATCCGGGTGCAGGACAACCAGACCTTTGCCGAAATCAGCGAGACCGCGGTTGAGGGTTTCCTGAAGGCGCTGGACGGCAAGACTGAACTGGAGCCCGGCACCGTTCTGACCCAGCTGGCCGAGGCGCCGGAACTGGCCCCCGCCCCGCGCCGCGGCCCCGGCGGACCGAAAGGCGGCTTCAAAGGCGACCGCAACCCCAAGCCGCACCGGGGCAAGGAAGACGGCCCGAAACCTTACCGCCGCAAGGCAGAGGGTGGTGAAGACAGCCGCCCGCCGCGCAAGGAGTGGAAAGACAAGCCGGCACGGGAAGAGCGCCGCGAACCGCGCAGCGACACCCGCCCCAGCAAGCCGAAACCGGCGGTGACCGCCAAGCCGAAGGGGGCGTCTGATCCTTCCAAACGGATGACCAAACCGGGCGCGCCTGCGGCCAAGCCGTTCAAGGCCAAGGGTCCCAAGCCGCCGGTGGGCAAGCCCAACAGCAAGAAGAACAAGGCGCGCGCTGCGGCAGCCGTGGGCGGCAAGGGCGGTAAAGGCGGCGACGCCCGCCCGAAACGCAAGCCGGCGGGACCTGCAAAACACAGGTGATACACTAAGTTTACCAGCCCGCGCACACCGCTTTTCTTGGCCGAATCCAGAGCCTATACAGGGGCACAAAGCTAAAGACGTGCACCAAAGCACGAGCGAAGGGACCTGTACATGGCGCATATCATTGTCGTCGGCAACGAGAAGGGCGGCGCGGGCAAATCGACTGTCTCCATGCATGTGGCGACCACCCTGGCCCGGTTGGGCCACAAGGTGGCAGCGCTGGACCTGGACTTGCGGCAGCGCTCCTTGGGGCGCTACCTGGAGAACCGCAAGGACTTCTGCGCCAAGGCGGGGCTGGACCTGCCGATGGTGGACATGCACGAGCTGCCGGAGATCGACCCGGCCAGCCTGCAGCCGGGCGAAAACATCTATGACCACCGGCTGTCGGCCGCGGTCTCGGCGCTGGAGCCGGGCCATGATTTCATCCTGATCGACTGCCCCGGCTCGCACACGCGCCTGAGCCAGGTGGCGCATTCGCTGGCCGATACGCTGATCACGCCGCTGAACGACAGTTTTGTCGATTTCGATCTGCTGGCGCATGTGGATCAAAAGGGCGAGAGCATCACCGGGCCGTCGGTCTATTCCGAGATGGTGTGGAATGCGCGCCAGCTGCGGGCGCAGGCGGGGCTGAAACCAATCGACTGGATCGTGATCCGCAACCGGGTCGGCACCCAGCGCATGGTCAACAAGGAAAAGATGGAACGCGCCATCAAGATGCTGTCCAAGCGGATCGGCTTCCGGGTGGCTCCTGGCTTCTCCGAGCGGGTGATCTTCCGCGAACTGTTCCCGCGCGGGCTGACTCTGCTGGACCTCAAGGACATTGGCGTCAAGCAGCTCAACATTTCCAACGTCGCCGCCCGGCAGGAACTGCGCGACATGATGAAGGAAGTGAACCTGCCGGGGGTCGAGGTCAGCATCTGACCCCGCCCCGGCGGCACCTCAGCTGTCGCAGCCGCAGTTGCCGCGGTAGATGGTGTAAAGCTCCATCGGCTCAGCCACCCCGCGCAGCATATAGCGGCCCAGAGACACCAGGTCATGGTTGGTGCCTCTGGCGGCTGTCTTCACGTCTTCGGACATGATGATGCTCTGGCCGACAGACCGGTGCATGCCCGCGATCCGGGCAGTCTGGTTCACCGCCTGGCCGATTACGGTGAAGTCGAGCCGGTTCTCCGCCCCGATATTGCCATAGAGGATGGTGCCCGCGTGCAGCGCCAGGGTAAAGCCAGCGGTCGGCAAGCCCTGCGCCTCGCGCTCGGCGTTATACGCGCGGACCTTGCCGCACAGCTCATTGGCCGCGGCCAGCGCCGCGTGAGCGTCTTCCTCGATGCTGCCGAGATTGAACATGGTCAGCATCCCGTCGCCCATGAACTTGAGGATGTTGCCGCCGTGCGCCTGGATGGTTTCCACCGCCAGTCCGAAATAGCCGTTCAGCATGTCGATCAGCTCGGTGCCTGGCAGCCGCTCGGCCAGCTGGGTGAAGCCCTTGAGGTCGAACAGGCAGATCACCGCGTCGATCTGCTGCGAGGACCCGCGCTGAATCTCGCCCGACAGCACCCGGCGGCCGGCATCGCGGCCCAGGTAGACCTGCAACAGGTCGCTGGCCATCTGCCGGTTGGAGGAAGATTTCAGCGCCAGGCCCAGGTGCGGCAGGGTGGTGCGGATCAGGTCCAGCTCGCGGCTGGAGAAGCCGCCCGCGCGGTCCGTCGCCCAGGAGACCAGCATGCCTTCCTGCGGGTGAATGGGATCGTTCGGCCCAGCCTCGGGCGGGGAAAACCGCACGCCCTTGGCAAAATAATCCGTTGCCCCGCGTTCCCGCAGCTCCGGCAGCAGCGGGAATTCCTCCGGCGCGCCGTCTTCGAGCCTCTGGCGGAACTCGTCCAGCTCTTTATCCAAAATGTGAAAGAACGGGCTGCGCAGCCATTCCTCGCGCGGGGACTCGCGGTATTCGTAATGCTGGTGCGACAGGCCGTCTGCGCGGGTCCAGTTGAAACCGATACCGCCGAATTTCGGGTGAAAGGCGCGCTGCGCGACGTGGAAACGCCACAGCGGCACGCCCGCGTCGGTCAGCCGCTGGCAATAGCCCTGCAGCAGGTCCTGCTGATGCGCTCCGTGCAGCCCCTGCTCCATCAGCCAGGCAATCAGCGGTCCTGAATTGACATCGATCTGTATCATGCGTTTACCTTCAAATCCGCTGTCTTATCTGGGCATTGCATCCGGCGATGTCTACGGCCCGATGCCTGCTAATTTGCGCAGCATATACCGCAAAATTGCAACCTCGCCGGTTGTGAACTGCCGGCACAGCCTGGCATCGAACTCCTGCGCCACCTCCCGCAGCTCCCGGTAGGCGGCCTGCCCCGCCGGTGTCAGCGTCAGATGCTCGGCCCGGCGGTCGTTTTTATCCCGGGTGCGGGTCACGAACCGTTTCTCGGCCAGCTTGGCCACGGCGCGGCTGATCTTGGTTTTGTGGATCTTGGCCCGCTCACCGATCTCCTTGGCCGTCATCTGGCCGTAGTTGCCCAGGTGGAACAGCACCCGCCATTCCGTGCGCAGCATACCATAGCGGTCCTTGTAGTGCCGCTGAAACCCCAGCGAGCTTTCTTCGGCCGCCCGGTTCAATAGAAAAGGCAGGAAATCCTGCAGAGTGAAGTCATCTTTTTCGGTCATTTGCGTCCTCTCTCCCTTGTTAGTTACAAAAACAACTAATATCCCGCAAGCAGTGACAGGAGGAACGCGCGATGAATCGGCCTGCCGATCCCCATAAAATGATTCAGGCTCCCTCGATTGCGGGGCCGAACGAGGGCTATATGCCCGGCTTTGCCAACGACTTTGAAACCGAGGCGCTGCCCGGCGCCTTGCCGCAGGGCATGAACAGCCCGCAAAAATGCAACTATGGCCTTTACGGCGAACAGCTGAGCGGCACCGCCTTTACCGCCGACCCGCCGGAGCGGACCTGGACTTACCGGATCCGCCCCTCGGTGAAGCATTCGCACCGCTATGAGAAAATCGACCTTCCGCATTGGAAGTCGGCGCCATGCGTCGATCCGGACGTGATCTCGCTGGGCCAGTACCGCTGGGACCCGGTGCCGCATTCGGAGGAAGGCCTGACCTGGCTCACCGGCATGCGCACCATGACCACCGCGGGCGATGTGAACACCCAGGTCGGCATGGCGAGCCATATCTATCTGGTCACCGAGTCAATGGTGGACAGCTATTTCTTCTCCGCCGACTCCGAGCTTCTGGTGGTTCCGCAGGAAGGGCGCCTGCGGTTCGCGACCGAACTGGGCATCATCGACCTGGCGCCGCAGGAGATCGCCATCATCCCGCGCGGACTGGTTTACCGGGTGGAGGTACTGGAAGGCCCCTGCCGCGGCTTTGTCTGCGAAAACTACGGCCAGAAATTCGAACTGCCGGGCCGCGGCCCGATCGGTGCCAACTGCATGGCCAACCCGCGCGACTTCAAGGCACCTGTGGCCGCGTTCGAGGACCGCGAGACGCCCTCGACCGTGACCATCAAATGGTGCGGCCAGTTCCATGAGACCAAGATCGGCCACTCGCCGCTGGATGTGGTCGCCTGGCACGGCAACTACGCGCCCTTCAAATACGACCTGCGCACCTATTGCCCGGTGGGCGCGATCCTGTTTGACCACCCGGATCCGTCGATCTTTACCGTGCTGACCGCACCGTCCGGCGTGCCGGGTACTGCGAATATTGATTTCGTGCTGTTCCGCGAGCGCTGGATGGTGGCCGAGAACACCTTCCGCCCGCCATGGTACCATAAGAACATCATGTCGGAGCTGATGGGCAATATCTACGGCCAGTATGACGCCAAGCCTCAAGGCTTTGTGCCGGGCGGCATGAGCTTGCACAACATGATGCTGCCGCACGGGCCGGACAAGAACGCCTTCGAGGGCGCGTCGAACTCCAACCTCGGCCCGGAGAAGCTGGACAACACCATGTCCTTCATGTTCGAGACCCGCTTCCCGCAGCATCTGACCGCATTTGCAGCCAAGGACGCGCCGCTGCAGGATGACTACATCGACTGCTGGAGCGACATCGAGAAGAAGTTTGACGGCACGCCCGGGTTGAAGTGAAGGTGTAGGGGGCGCTGCCCCCTCTGGGCCTCAGGAGGCCCATTCACCCCCGGAGTATTTTTGGAAAGATGAAGCCGGCACCGGCTGATGACAGGAAGACGATATGGCTTTGATGAGATCCTGGGTGGCCTCGGCCAATGATGCAGCCCACCCGTTCCCGCTGAACAACCTGCCTTATGGCGTATTCTCCGTCGACGGTGATGACCCGCGCTGCGGTGTCGCGATCGGCGATATGATCCTGGACATGCAGGCCGCCGAGGAGGCCGGTCTGGTCCAGCTCGGCGATGCGCCGCTGTTCGACGTGCCCTATTGGAACGACCTGATGGAAGAAGGCCCGGCCGTCTGGGCCGCGCTGCGCGACCGTCTGACCGCGCTGCTGTCCGAGGGGGCGGTGGAGCAGGAGAAGGTGGAGCCGCTGCTGGTTCCCGCTGCCGATGCCGAGCTGCACATGCCCTTTGCGGTCAGCGAATACACCGATTTCTATGCTGGCAAGAACCACGCCTTCAACGTCGGCACCATGTTCCGCGGCCCAGAAAACGCGCTGCCGCCGAACTGGCTGCACATCCCGATCGGCTATAATGGGCGCGCGTCCTCTGTCGTGATTTCCGGCACTGATGTCCGCCGCCCCTGGGGCCAGCTGAAGGGCCCCAATGATGGCAAGCCGCGGTGGGCGCCTTGCGCGCGGTTCGATATCGAGCTGGAAATGGGCGCGATCGTCGGCACACCCTCCGATGGGCCCATCACAGTGCAGGAAGCGGATGACAACATCTTTGGCTACGTGCTTCTGAACGACTGGTCGGCGCGTGACATCCAGGCCTGGGAATACCAGCCGCTTGGCCCGTTCCAGGCCAAGGCCACTGCCAACACTATCTCCCCCTGGATCGTGACCAAGCCGGCGCTGGAGCCGTTCCGCTGCGACACGCCGGAGCGCGAGGTGGAGCTGCTGGACCACCTGAAGGACTGCGGTCCGATGCTCTATGACATCGACCTCGAAGTGACCCTGGCTCCGGAAGGTAAAGAAGCCACAACCATCGCGCGGACCAACTACAAGGAAATGTACTACTCCGCCGCGCAGCAGCTGGCGCACCACACCACCTCGGGCTGCCCGATGAACGCAGGCGACCTCTTGGGCTCCGGCACCATCTCCGGCCCCACCAAGGAAAGCCGCGGCTCGCTCTTGGAACTCAGCTGGGGCGGCAAGGAGCCGCTGACGCTGGACACCGGCGAGGAACGCTCCTTCATCGCTGATGGCGACACGCTGACCCTGAAAGGCGCGGCCAGGGGCGATGGCTACACCATCGGCTTCGGCGACTGCACCGGCACCGTGCTGCCCGCGCTTGATGATCCCTTCAAGAGGTAAGCACCGCTTTTCCTCTTACCCCAAATACCCCCGCCGAAGGCTCCCGCACTTGCCTCTGGCGCACCGCTGAAAGGACAGACACATGGCCAAGGCATTCGCGTCCCAAGGGGACATGAGCGAAAAGAAAATCTCCTTCACCGAGGTGGGCGAAGGCCTCTATGCCTTCACCGCCGAGGGCGATCCGAACTCCGGCGTGATCATCGGCGACGACAGCGTGATGATTGTCGAAGCGCAGGCCACCCCGCGGCTGGCCAACAAGGTGATCGAATGCGTCCGCTCCGTGACCGACAAGCCGATCACCCATGTGGTGCTGACCCACTATCACGCCGTGCGCGTGCTGGGCGCCTCTGCCTTTGGCGCGCAGCAGATCATCATGGGCGACACCGCCCGCGCCATGGTGGTGGAACGCGGGCAGGAGGACTGGGACAGCGAATTCCAGCGCTTCCCGCGGCTGTTCGAAGGCCATGAAAGCATTCCCGGCCTGACCTACCCGACCACCACCTTCTCCGAGGACATGACCGTCTACCTCGGCGACCGCCGGATCGATCTGATGCACCTGGGCCGCGCCCATACCGCGGGCGACATCGTGATCCATGTGCCGGATCAGAACGTGATGTTCACAGGCGACATCGTTGAATACCACTCTGCCTGCTACTGCGGCGACGGCCATTTCGGTGACTGGGGCAGCACCCTCGACAACATCAAGGCGTTCGGCGTCGACGCCATTGCACCGGGCCGCGGCGATGCGCTGGTCGGCAAGGAGATGGTCAACGCCGCCATCGAAAACACCCGCGATTTCGTCGAGAGCACCTACCGCCCGGCGGCCAGGGTGGCGGCCCGCAACGGCACCCTGAAAGAGGCCTGGGACGCGGTGCGCGCCGAGTGCGATCCGAAGTTCGCAGACTACGCGATCTATGAGCACTGCCTGCCCTTCAACGTCGCCCGCGCCTATGACGAGGCCCACGGCATCGACACCCCGCGCATCTGGACCGCTCAACGCGATCTGGAGATGTGGGAGGCCCTGCAGGGCTGAGCCCCGGGCAGAACTTGCAACCGGGGCGGTTTGATTCAGATCGTGTCGCCCCGGCAGAACCTGTGAGACGCTAGACCATGCTCCCGGCTGACCCCCGCCGGGAAAGGGTTGTGCTGTGCCTGACGGCACCCGGAATTTGGGAGGAGACCTGATGAACAAGATCTTTGAAGTCCCTTTGTACCCCTACACGCGCCATGCGGACCAAGATGCCTCTTCGCCCGTGCGCCGCAAGGTGGTGGTGATCGGGGCGGGCCCGGTGGGCCTGGCTGCGGCCATCGACCTGGCCCAGCAGGGCACCGAAGTGGTGGTACTGGACGACAACGACAAGGTGAGCTTCGGCTCCCGTGCGATCTGCTTTGCCAAGCGGCCGCTGGAAATCCTCGACCGGCTGGGCTGCGGCCAGCCCATGGTCGACAAGGGCGTGCAGTGGAACACCGGCAAGGTGTTCTTTGACGACCGCCAGGTCTACGAGTTCAACCTGCTGCCCGAAGAGGGCCACAAGCGCCCTGCCTTCATCAATCTGCAGCAGTACTATTTTGAGGAATACCTGGTGAACCGGGTCCGCGAACTGCAGGAGCAGGGCGCCCCGATAGAAATCCGCGGCCGCAACAAGGTTTCCGCCATCGGCACCCATCCCACCCATGTGGTTCTGGAAATCGACACCCCTGAGGGCGCCTACAACCTGGAAGCCGACTGGCTGATTGCCTGCGACGGCGCCGGCTCCCCCACCCGGCAGATGCTGGGCCTGGATTTCGTCGGCCGGGTATTTGAGGACAACTTCCTGATTGCCGATGTGATCATGGAGGCAGACTTCCCGACCGAGCGCTGGTTCTGGTTCGACCCGCCCTTCAACAAGGGCCAGTCCGCGCTGCTGCACAAGCAGCCCGATGGCGTTTGGCGCATCGACCTGCAGCTCGGCTGGGATATCGACAAGGAGCGCGAGAAACGCCCCGAGAACGTTATCCCGCGCCTTAAGGCAATGCTGGGCGAAGACGTGAAATTCGAGCTGGAGTGGGTGTCGATCTACACCTTCCAGTGCCGCCGGATGGAGCAATTCCGCCACGGGCGGGTGATCTTTGCAGGCGACGCTGCGCATCAGGTCTCTCCCTTCGGAGCCCGCGGTGCCAACTCCGGCCTGCAGGACACCGATAACTTGTGCTGGAAGCTGAAGCTGGTGATGGACGGCAAGGCGCCGGAAAGCCTGCTCGACAGCTATGACGTGGAACGCATCCACGGCGCCGATGAGAACATCCTGAACTCGTCCCGCTCCACCGATTTCATCACCCCGAAATCGGAGATCAGCCGGGTGCTGCGTGACGCGGTTCTGGACCTGTCGGAACAGTATGAGTTCGCGCGTCCCCTGGTGAACTCCGGCCGCCTGTCGGTGCCCTGCACCTACGACGGCTCGCCGCTGAACTCGGCAGATGCGCTGGACGGGCCGGAGCGCACCCGCCCCGGCTCCTCCTGCCCCGACGCCCCGCTGGGCGACGGCTTCCTGCTGGACAAGCTGGGCGGCAAGTTCGTGCTGCTGACCATCGACGCCGACGCCCCCGATGTGATCGAGGAGGAAGGCATCGAGGTCACCCGGCTGGCCCTGTCGATCAAGGATGACAAGACGCTGGCGCTGCAGGAGCGTTACCTGGGCAAGCTTGAAAGCGGCGTCTACCTGATCCGCCCGGACCAGCATGTGGCCGCCCGCCGCCCCAGCTTTGACGAAAACCAGTTCCGGCACGCAATCCGCCGGGCCATCGGCAAGGAGTAACCGCCATGACCGAGACCGATCAGCTGATCCTGACCGCCAACACCGAGCGCGCCGACGACTTCTATGCAGATCTCCTGGCCGCGCATGAGGGCCTCAGCAGGTCCGAAAGCGATGCGCTGAATGCCCGCCTGGTGCTGGTGCTGGCCAACCACATTGGAAAACGCGCGATCCTGAAACAGGCGCTGGCCGCGGCCGCGCTGAAACCTAGGGAGGACACCGCTTGAAAATCGAACAGATTCACCACGTCGCCTACCGCTGCAAAGACGCCAAAGAGACGGTGGAGTGGTACAACAAGATGCTGAAGATGGACTTTGTCCTGGCAATTGCCGAGGACCACGTGCCATCAACTCATGAGCCCGACCCCTACATGCATATCTTCATGGATGCGGGCAACGGCAATGTCCTGGCCTTCTTCGAGCTGCCGACCAAGCCGGAGATGGACCGCGACCGCAACACGCCGGTCTGGGTGCAGCACATCGCCTTCAAGGTGAAGGACCGCGATACGCTGATCCAGTTCAAGGAGCATCTGGAGGCCAATGGCGTCGAAGTGCTGGGCGTTACCGACCACTCGATCTTCCATTCGATCTACTTCTTTGACCCGAACGGCCACCGGGTGGAGCTTGCCTGCCCTGATCCGGCAGAAGAGGCGCTGCTTGAAAAGCTGGACGCGGTGAAGTGGGAGATGCTGGAGGAATGGTCAAAGACAAAGAAGGCGCCGAAACACGCGGACTGGCTGCACGCGAAGGAACTGAACAAAGGCTGATCCCGCTGGAACAGCCAAGGGCAGCCCCCGGGCTGCCTTCTCAATACGGGGAGGATGCCGATGGGCGGCACGGTTCTTTATGATTACTGGCGGTCGTCGGCCAGCTACCGGCTGCGCATCGCGCTTAACCTCGCGGGTATCAGCTACACCGCTGTCCGGGTTGATCTGGTCAAGGGTGAGCACAAGAGCCCGGACCACCTGGCCCGCAACCCGCAGGGCTTCGTGCCGGTGCTGGACATCGACGGTCTGCGCCTGACCCAGTCGCTGGCGATCCTCGATTACCTGGACGAAACCAGGGACCTTGGTCTGCTGCCCCGCGATCCCGGGCAGCACGCCCTTGCGCGGGCACTGGCGCATTCCGTGGCGATCGACGTGCATCCGGTTTGCAACCTGCAAGTGGCCAAACACGCCACTGCCCTCAGCGGCGGCGCGCCGGATATGCCCAAGGCCTGGATGCAGCATTTCATCCGCCCCGGCCTGCAAGCGTTCGAGGCGCTTCTTTGCGGCTTCGAACAGACGCCTTTCTGCACCGGAGATACACCGGGGCTCGCAGACATCTGCCTGATGCCACAGCTCTACAACGCGCGCCGCTGGGAGGCGGATTTTTCGGACCTGCCGCGCATCTGCGCGGTAGAGGCCGCCTGCTCCGAACACCCCGCGTTCGAAGCCGCGCATCCGGATCAGAGCGACTGAGCAGCTGCCCCATTGCGGCGTCTCAACGGTCCGGGTTTGTTGCGTGGCGCCGGTTCTTCTTGCCTTGGAAACGCGAAACCGCCGCTTGCGTTTATCGCAGCGGCGGTTTTGTTTGTGTGATCGTTTAGAGAGTTTATTGGATTTTACTAGGTTTGGCGGTGACCTACTCTCCCAGGGCTTGAGCCCAAGTACCATCGGCGCGACAGTGCTTAACTTCCGGGTTCGGGATGGGACCGGGTGTTTCACTTGTGCTGTGGCCACCAAACCAAGAAAAATCCACTTGCCTTCGGCGAGTGGATTTTTTTGGTTGGCGGCCGTCAGCGTGTTTGCGGAGCAAATACGCGAGAGGCCGCACCCCAGTTACGTCACGAGACGTTTCCACGAGCGGAAGGCAATACAATCAACAGTCCAAGTTCTTGGGATGGTTTGCTTGTTTGGTTTTGTAACACTGTCTGTTACTGGATCAAATCAAGCCTATCGGGCGATTAGTACCGGTCAGCTGAACGCATTGCTGCGCTTACACCTCCGGCCTATCGGCGTGGTGGTCTTCCACGGCCCTCAGGGATACCTTGTTTTGAGGGGGGCTTCCCGCTTAGATGCCTTCAGCGGTTATCCTGTCCGATCATAGCTACCCAGCACTGCAATTGGCATTACAACTGGTCCACCAGTGGATCGTTCACCCCGGTCCTCTCGTACTAGGGGCAACTCCTCTCAAGTATCCTGCACCCACGGCAGATAGGGACCGAACTGTCTCACGACGTTCTAAACCCAGCTCACGTACCTCTTTAAACGGCGAACAGCCGTACCCTTGGGACCTGCTCCAGCCCCAGGATGAGATGAGCCGACATCGAGGTGCCAAACACTGCCGTCGATATGGACTCTTGGGCAGTATCAGCCTGTTATCCCCGGCGTACCTTTTATCCGTTGAGCGATGGCCCTTCCACGCGGGACCACCGGATCACTATGGCCGACTTTCGTCTCTGCTCGACTTGTCAGTCTTGCAGTCAGGCTGGCTTCTGCCATTGCACTCAACGAGCGATTTCCGACCGCTCTGAGCCAACCTTCGCGCGCCTCCGTTACTCTTTAGGAGGCGACCGCCCCAGTCAAACTACCCGCCACGCAGGGTCCCGGATCCGGATAACGGACCGCGGTTAGACATCAAGAGTGCGAAGGGTGGTATCTCAAGGGAGGCTCCACCGGGACTTGCGTCCCGGCTTCGATGCCTACCACCTATCCTGCACATCACAATCCTGATGCCAGTGCGAAGCTGTAGTAAAGGTGCACGGGGTCTTTCCGTCTAACCGCGGGAAGCCTGCATCTTGACAGGCAATTCAATTTCGCTGAGTCGATGTTGGAGACAGCGGGGAAGTCGTTACGCCATTCGTGCAGGTCGGAACTTACCCGACAAGGAATTTCGCTACCTTAGGACCGTTATAGTTACGGCCGCCGTTTACCTGGGCTTCAATTCGGAGCTCTCACCCCTCCTTTTAACCTTCAGGCACCGGGCAGGCGTCAGACCCTATACGTCGCCTTGCGGCTTCGCAGAGCCCTGTGTTTTTAATAAACAGTCGCCACCCCCTGGTTTGTGCCCCCGGATCCAAGTTGCCTTGAACCCGGGCCTCCTTCTCGCGAACTTACGGAGGTATTTTGCCGAGTTCCTTCAACATCGTTCTCTCAAGCGCCTTGGTATGCTCTACCAGTCCACCTGTGTCGGTTTAGGGTACGGTCTGATGGAGGGCTATTTCCAGGGACCAATCAGCGGCCCGCCCAATCCGATAAGGGCGAACAACCTTCATGATCCGTCACATCCTCCTGGCTCAGGAATATTAACCTGATTCCCATCGCCTACGCCTTTCGGCCTCGGCTTAGGGGCCGGCTTACCCTGCTCAGATTAGCTTTAAGCAGGAACCCTTGGACTTTCGGCGAGAGTGTCTCTCACACTCTTTGTCGCTACTCATGTCATCATTCTCGCTAGTGATCTCTCCACCGGATGGCTCACGCCCCGGCTTCATCGAAAGCCTCTCTCCTCCAATGTATCCGAAGATACTAAGGAGGAATGAGACTATGTCACACTACGCTCTGCTACCATGCACTATGTGCATCCTCGGCTTCGGCTCATGGCTTGAGCCCCGTTACATCTTCGCCGCAAGACATCTTGATTAGACCAGTGAGCTGTTACGCTATCTTTAAAGGATGGCTGCTTCTAAGCCAACCTCCTGGTTGTTTTGGACGTCTCACCTGCTTTCCCACTTAGCCATGAATTGGGGGCCTTAGCCGGAGGTCAGGGTTGTTTCCCTCTCCACGACGGACGTTAGCATCCGCCGTGTGTCTGCCATCCAGTACTCCCGGGTATTCGGAGTTTGGTTAGGATCAGTAAGCCTGTGGGGCCCCATTACCCATCCAGTGCTCTACCCCCCGGGGTATTCGGATGACGCTCTACCTAAATAGATTTCGCAGAGAACCAGCTATCTCCGAGTTTGATTGGCCTTTCACCCCTAGGCACAGCTCATCCCGATCCTTTTCAACGGATGTGGGTTCGGTCCTCCAGTGCGTGTTACCGCACCTTCAACCTGGCCATGCCTAGATCACTCGGTTTCGGGTCTGATCCCACGAACTCATGCGCCCTATTAAGACTCGCTTTCGCTGCGCCTCCGCCTAGCGGCTTAAGCTTGCTCGTGAGACCAAGTCGATGACCCATTATACAAAAGGTACGCTGTCAGCCCTCAAGGGGCCTCCAACTGATTGTAGGCGTTCGGTTTCAGGTACTGTTTCACTCCCCTCGCCGGGGTGCTTTTCACCTTTCCCTCACGGTACTGGTTCGCTATCGGTCAGTAAGGAGTACTTAGCCTTCGGAGGTGGTCCTCCGGTCTTCGAACAGGATTTCACGTGTCCCGCCCTACTTAATACGTCCCTCAAAGCTTCCCATACGGGGCTGTCACCCGCTCTGGCTGCGTTTCCCAACGCATTCTGGTCACTTATCAGGCTCGGCTGGTCCGCGTTCGCTCGCCGCTACTAACGGAGTCTCTATTGATGTCCTTTCCTCCGGGTACTTAGATGTTTCAGTTCCCCGGGTTTGCTCTTAAAGACCTATGTATTCAGTCCTTAAGTACCTGGTTCAAACCATTATTGATTACCGAAGGTAACAATAACGATCTGTCAGGTGGGTTCCCCCATTCAGAGATCTTGGGATCAAAGCCTATTCCCGGCTCCCCCAAGCTTATCGCAGGGTATCACGTCTTTCATCGCCTCTTACTGCCAAGGCATCCACCAAACGCCCTTCTCGCGCTTGATTTGATCCAGAAAAAGACAGTGTATCTGCCACGATGCGGAAGCTGGTAAGAAACCGCATCCTTATTCCGGACCAAAAAGCAAACTATCCCGCTCCCGGTCATGTCGGTGACCAGGAACTTGTTGCGCAGTCTTGCGACCGCGCGGGTTAGTGTACTTGACTTGGACAACACTGCCGTTTCAGCCGGGCATACCCTGGGACGTCTGAGGAAAGCTGACGTATTCCAAGGCTCGCCTCACTTCCGAAGAAGATCGGCACCTGACTGAGGCCAATCCCTCACGCGGGCGGCCAGCAGTATTGTTGATTGTATCTCTCTTAACGATGTCAATTTGTCGTCCGATTGGACGGCTAAACACTCAAACAGTGCTTAGCGATCTAATCGATACGGCCATCCCCAGGCTTGCTTCCTTGGGGGATGGTGGGTCGAGGAGGACTTGAACCTCCGACCTCACGCTTATCAGGCGTGCGCTCTAACCACCTGAGCTACCGACCCGTATCCGTTCGGGCCGTTTGCATGAGTGGTGGAGCCTAGGAGGATCGAACTCCTGACCTCCTGAATGCAAATCAGGCGCTCTCCCAGCTGAGCTAAGGCCCCTTGCTTTGTACCCTGCCGGGGCAGGATCCGATGTTTTCTGAAGAGATATGAGGACGGTCCGGTCCTGATGTTGGACAGCTTTGTTTGCTGTCCGTTGCTAAGTGATGCACGAGATAAGCAAGCTTATCTGACTAGCATCATCCTTAGAAAGGAGGTGATCCAGCCGCAGGTTCCCCTACGGCTACCTTGTTACGACTTCACCCCAGTCGCTGAGCTCACCGTGGTCCGCTGCCTCCAAAAGGTTGGCGCACGGCCTTCGGGTAAACCCAACTCCCATGGTGTGACGGGCGGTGTGTACAAGGCCCGGGAACGTATTCACCGCGTCATGCTGTTACGCGATTACTAGCGATTCCGACTTCATGCCGCCGAGTTGCAGACGACAATCCGAACTGAGACAGTTTTTTGGGATTAACCCATTGTCACTGCCATTGTAGCACGTGTGTAGCCCAACCCGTAAGGGCCATGAGGACTTGACGTCATCCACACCTTCCTCCCGCTTATCACGGGCAGTTTCCTTAGAGTGCCCAGCCGAACTGCTGGCAACTAAGGATGTGGGTTGCGCTCGTTGCCGGACTTAACCGAACATCTCACGACACGAGCTGACGACAGCCATGCAGCACCTGTCACCAGGCCACCGAAGTGGAAGACCCATCTCTGGGCCGGTCCTGGGATGTCAAGGGTTGGTAAGGTTCTGCGCGTTGCTTCGAATTAAACCACATGCTCCACCGCTTGTGCGGGCCCCCGTCAATTCCTTTGAGTTTTAACCTTGCGGCCGTACTCCCCAGGCGGAATGCTTAATCCGTTAGGTGTGACACCGACTAGCATGCTAGCCGACGTCTGGCATTCATCGTTTACGGTGTGGACTACCAGGGTATCTAATCCTGTTTGCTCCCCACACTTTCGCACCTCAGCGTCAGTATCGAGCCAGTGAGCCGCCTTCGCCACTGGTGTTCCTCCGAATATCTACGAATTTCACCTCTACACTCGGAATTCCACTCACCTCTCTCGAACTCAAGACCAGGAGTTTTGGAGGCAGTTCCGGGGTTGAGCCCCGGGATTTCACCCCCAACTTTCTGGTCCGCCTACGCGCGCTTTACGCCCAGTAATTCCGAACAACGCTAACCCCCTCCGTATTACCGCGGCTGCTGGCACGGAGTTAGCCGGGGTTTCTTTACCTGCTACTGTCATTATCATCACAGGCGAAAGAGCTTTACGACCCTAAGGCCTTCATCACTCACGCGGCATGGCTGGATCAGGGTTGCCCCCATTGTCCAAGATTCCCCACTGCTGCCTCCCGTAGGAGTCTGGGCCGTGTCTCAGTCCCAGTGTTGCTGATCATCCTCTAAAACCAGCTATAGATCGTAGACTTGGTAGGCCGTTACCCCACCAACTATCTAATCTAACGCGGGCCGATCCTTCTCCGATAAATCTTTCCCCCGAAGGGCGTATAAGGTATTACTCACCGTTTCCAGTGGCTATTCCTTAGAGAAGGGCACGTTCCCACGCGTTACTAACCCGTCCGCCGCTCACCCCGAAGGGCGCGCTCGACTTGCATGTGTTAGGCCTGCCGCCAGCGTTCGTTCTGAGCCAGGATCAAACTCTCAAGTTGAAAAGCTGTTGCCAGCTTATCCTTGACGTTCGAACCTCTGCACATCACTGCCGATCCGGCTAGGATCGGCAATAGTCTCTGTCTGTATGTGCTTCAGCTTCAAAAGAAACCAAAGTACCGTACAAGACAGTGAAGCTGACACTCCATCATCGGGCAAAAACCCTAAGAGCGCGATATGCATCGGTCTGATCCATCGAAATGAACCGCGACCGCCCGCATATCTCTTCAGTCATCCATCAATGTCAAAGAGCAAACACCCAAAGTCCAAAAACCAGACCGATGCGCCAATCTCCCGGCGCGCCCGTCTCGCAAATCCCTCAGATGCCGCCGTCTCTCCAGCGCGTCCCACCGTCTCTCCAGTGTGTTTCCCATCCGATCCTGCATCGCCCTGTCTGGCTCAGCGTCCCGTCCGGTGTGTCTCCGAAGCGCCTCAGCGCCGCCGGTGAGGGGGCTTTTACGGATAGCCCCCAGAACCCGCAACCCCAAAATTCAGAAAATCACCAAAATCCGCTCAGAAAATTGACAGTAACAACAAAATCAATGACTTACGATAAAACAAAGTCAGCACCCCTGACCTGTCTCACCCCTCCTCCCCGCACCGCAAACCGCCCGAAACACCGCAAATCCGCGCCCCAGGCAGCTTACCCCCGGACTCACCGGCCTTATCCACAGACTCAACCGCCCGGAATCGAGAATCCGCCCCTTTTCCTATTGCCAAAAATACCCCGGGGGAATCTGGCCAAAGGACAAAGGCGGCAGAGCCACAAAAGAAATAAGGACGGCCAAAGGGCCGCCCTTCAGACGCATTCCGATAGCTCCGGCTCTAGGTCCTGCCCGAAACCAGCGCCCCCGATGCCTGTCTCAGCCAGCGGAAGTCAGCGATGCGCAGCGCCAGCAGGAACAGCACCAGACCCAGATAAATCAGCGGCTCGATCTGGAAGCCCTTTGCCACCATCACAAAGTGCACTGCGCCCAGCACAGCAGCGGCATAGGTCAGCCGGTGCAGCCGGGACCAGGCGCGGCCAAGTTTGCGGACCGAAAAATTGTTGGATGTCAGCGCCAGCGGCAGCATCAGGAAAAAGGCGCCCATGCCTATGGTGATATAAGGACGCTTGGCAATATCGGTGAGGATCTGACTCAGGATCTGGACATCCAGCACAAGCCAGACCAGCAGATGGCACAGGACGTAAAAGAAGCACAGCAGCCCGATTGCCCTTCGGAACTTCATAAGGTTGAGGCCCAGCAGGCGGCGCAGCGGGGAGATGGCCAGCGTCAGGATCAGAAGCTGCAAGGCCAGTTCGCCATATTCATGCTCCAGCGCCTTGATCGGCTCTACGCCGAGGCCGCCCGTCAAGCCAAGATAGAACAGCCAGGGCGCCGGCAGGGCACCAAGCAGATAGACTGTCCAGACGGGCAGGCGCCGGAGAAGCTGATTTGCCATATCCATCCGCGGCCCCCTCAAAAGTACTTACCCAGGTCCAAGTCGTCATACAGGGCGGCGACCTCGGCTTCGTACCCATTGAACATCAGCGTCGGCTGGCGGCGCGCGAATAGTCCGCCGCCGATGCGGCGCTCGCTGGCCTGACTCCAGCGCGGATGCGAGACATTCGGGTTCACATTACTATAGAAACCGTATTCGCGCGGGTTGGCCATGTTCCAGCTGGCCGGCGGCTCCTCCTCGGTCAGAGTGATCCGCACCACCGACTTGATCGACTTAAAGCCGTATTTCCACGGCACCACCAGCCGCAGCGGCGCGCCATTTTGATTGGGCAGCGGCTTGCCGAAGATACCGGTCGCCATGATCGACAGCGGATGCATCGCCTCATCCAGGCGCAGCCCCTCGCGGTAGGGCCAGTCCAGTACCTTATAGACGGTGCCCGGCATCTCAGACGGGCGGTAGAGGGTCTCGAAGGCAACGTATTTCGCGCCCTCCTGCACGCCAGCCAGGTTCAGCAGGTCGGCCAGCTCAAACCCCTGCCAGGGCACCACCATCGACCAGGCCTCGACACAGCGGAACCGGTAGATGCGCTCCTCCAGCGTCATCTCCCCCAGGATCTGCTCAAACGAATAATCGCCCGGCTTGTCCACCAGCCCGTCGATAGTCACACTCCAGGGCTCGGTGGTCATCCGCTCCGCATATCTAGAGGGGTCCCCCTTACCGGTGCCGAACTCATAGAAGTTGCAATAACTGGTCACCTCTTCCCAAGTGTTGGGCTCCAGCTCCGCTTCCAGCTGTTCTGCTTCCGCCCGGGCCTGCGTGCCCAAGGCCGCCGCCAGGCCGGTGCCCGCCAGCCCTGCCATGATCCGGCGGCGGTTCCAGAACGCAGCTTCCGGGGTTACGTCTGAATAGGTCAGATCATTGGTCCAGCGGCGGGCCATCAAGGTCTCCTGTTTAACGCGTCACATCAGAGGTAAAGGCGCCGTGCGCAAAACCCAAAACATATCCGGTCACGACTGCGCGAGAGGGTTGTAACGTAACCTCAATTCCTTCACCGGGTGTGAAAGCGGGGCGCAGGAAAAAGACGCCGCGGCAATTTTCCGGGTGGAAGAACGGCCCGTCCCATGCAAACATCAAAATATGTTTTACCAAGCCGCCCCGGGCAGGCACCCCAGCCCAATGGCCGAACAGGGAGACGACCCGTGAAAAAACACATCGCCGCAGCCGCCTTCGCCCTCACCGCCCAGACCGCCGCAGCGCAGGATGCCGCGCTTTACACGACATCGCTGACCTATGACGATGTGGTCTTTGGGCTCGAAAGCGCCATCACCAACCGCGGGCTGGTGATTGATCACGTCAGCCATGTGGGCGATATGCTGGAGCGAACCCGCGCCGATGTCGGCTCTGACGTTGTGCTGTTTCAGAGCGCGCAGGTGTTTTCCTTCTGCTCCGCCCAGCTGTCGCGCGAAGTGATGGAGGCGGATCCAATGAATATCTCGTTCTGCCCTTATAACATCTTCGTGGCGCAGCTGCCGGACACGAACGAGGTCAGCATCGGCTTCCGCTCTTTCCCTGAGGGGGAGATGCAGGTCATCCAGGATCTGCTGGACGGCATCGTCCAGGAAGCGATCGAGGAATAAGCCGCTGGCCGGGAATATTCCCCGCTGCATAGTCTGCCGGATTTCATTATGCTGGCCGGAAACAGATTTTCCGGCACGGGCAGACCTTAATGAAATCCCTCCTTGTTTCCCTAATGACACTGGCCGCCGCCACGCTGGCAGGCTGTGCCTCCGCTCCCTCCGCGTCCAAAAACAATGTAGAAGAGCTTTCCCTCGCTCTGCAGTCGATGGACCCTGAGGTAGACCCGGGCGAGGCGCGCCGCGCGGCGGAGATCGCCTACAGCTACTCCGCCCAGCTGGCCGAGCAGTATAATGTCACCACCTCACCGATCATCCACAACACGCTGGTAAACAGCGGCGTCAAGGAGCGCGGCGTTTGCGTGCATTACGCCGAGGACATGCAGGCCCGTCTCAATCAGGAGAACTTCAGGACGCTTTCGATGCTGCGCGCCATCGCCGAGCCGAAAAGCGATTTCCGCATCGACCACTCTACCGCGGTGATCGCCGCCAAGGGCGACGGCATTTACGAGGGGATCGTGCTCGACCCCTGGCGCTACGGCGGCAAGCTCTACTGGTCGCAGACCACCGCGGACCCCCGTTATGACTGGGAGCCGCGCCTGGAGGTCCTGCGCCGGAAGCAGGAACGCCGGATGGCCAAGGAAGCAGCGGCGGCCAGTTAATCCGCGCTCTTCCGCAACGCCCGGTCCGGCATCAGATCCTGGGCCGCGCCAGCCTGTGCATGGCCAACAGGACAATCAGCAACACGGCTGAAACCGCGGCCAGCACCGGCCAGTCCATACCCAGCATCCGCGCCCCAAACCAGGTGCACAGAAGCGTCGCCGGCAGGATGCCCAGCGCCGTGGTCCACACAAAGGTCCAAAGCCGAACCCGGGTCAGCCCAGCGGCATAGTTGATCAGGTTAAAGGCGATCACCGGGATCAGGCGCGCGGCCAGAAGCGCCAGCGCCCCCCGCTCATCGGTCCAGACATCCAGCTGCCGCGCCTGCGCCTCGTTCATCCAGGCCCGCACCGTCTCCTGACCCAGCCGGCGCGCCAGCCAAAAGGCCACCAGCGCCCCAAGCATCGCACCTGTCCAGATCAGCGCCGCCCCCAGCAGCGTGCCAAAGACCGCCCCCGCACACAGCGCCAGAATTTCCGCCGGGAACGGCACGAATGAATGCACCACCATCAAAACAATCACCGCTAGCGGCGCCCAGGCCCCTGTACTGCGCAGCCAGGCAACCATGTCATCCACCGGGCGCGCCTGCCCGTCCAGAACATAGGCCGCCAGCGCGCCGCACAGCAGCACGAGGAGAAATGCGGCAAAGGCCGTTCTGCGCCTGATGCGGATCATGGAACCGGCGCCTGTGCTAGGGATAGCTGCCAGTCTAACGCTTTTCGCCATCGCCGCAAAACGCGCGGCCGGGAAGACGTGAAAAGACCCGCCACAACGGGCGGGCCTTTCCGGTTCACATCCTGCGCTTAATGCGCGGCCGTTCCATGCACGGCTTAATGCACCACTGCATCATCGGGGCGCGGCCTGCCGCTGGTGCCCAGCCGCTCACCAATGATCAGCCCCTCGCTGCCGGCCGTGACCGGGACAGTATCGCCATCCTTGATCTCGCCGCCCAGCAAGGCCTCGGCCAGCGGATTTTGCAGCGCGCGCTGGATCACCCGCTTCAGCGGCCGGGCGCCGAACACCGGGTCATAGCCCTCGTCCGCCAGCCAGGTCTTGGCCGCCTCGTCCAGCTCCAGCGTGATCTTGCGCCCTGCCAGCCGCTTGAGCAGCCGGGCCAGCTGGATCTCCACGATCCCGTCCATATCCCCGCGGTTCAGGCGGTCGAAGATGATGGTCTCATCCAGACGGTTCAGGAACTCGGGCCGGAAGTGGGCCCGCACCGCATCCATCACGTCGCGCTTGGCCTCCGATGCATCGGCACCGTCCGGCAGCTGGCTCAGCGCCTGCGCGCCGAGGTTCGATGTCAGCACTATCAGCGTCTGCTTGAAATCGACGGTGCGGCCCTGGCCATCGGTCAGCATACCGTCGTCCAGCACCTGCAGCAGCACGTTGAACACATCCGGATGCGCCTTCTCGACCTCGTCGAACAGCACCACCTGATAGGGACGCCGGCGCACGGCCTCAGTCAGCGCCCCGCCCTCGTCATACCCGACATAGCCCGGAGGCGCGCCGATCAGCCGGGCGACCGAGTGCTTCTCCATGTACTCCGACATGTCGATGCGCACCATCGCGTGCTCATCGTCGAACAGGAAGCCGGCAACCGCCTTGGTCAGCTCCGTTTTACCCACACCGGTCGGGCCCAGGAACAGGAACGACCCCAGCGGCCGGTTCTCGTCATTCAGACCCGCACGCGCCCGGCGCACCGAATTGGCAACAGCGGTGACGGCGGCGTTCTGGCCGATCACCCGGCGGTGCAGCTCATCTTCCATGCGCAACAGCTTCTCGCGCTCGCCCTCCAGCATCTTGGAGGTCGGAATGCCGGTCCAGCGCTCGACAACAGCGGCGATCTGCTCGGGGCGCACGGCCTCCTCAACCATCAGCCCCTGCTCTTCCTTCTGTTCAGCATCCGCCAGCTGCTTTTCCAGCCCCGGAATAACGCCATAGGACAGCTCACCGGCCTTGGCCAGGTTGCCCTCCCGCTTGGCGATGTCGAGCTCCGCACGGGCGCGGTCAAGCTGCTCCTTCAGGTCGCGGGCCGAGGCCAGCTTGTCCCGCTCCGACTGCCACTGCGCGGTCATCTCGGCGGACTGCTCCTGCAGCTCAGCCAGTTCCTTTTGCAGCTTTTCCAGCCGGTCCTTGGAGGCAGCATCATCCTCCAGCTTCAGCGCCTCTTCCTCGATCTGCATCTGCAGGATCTGCCGGTCCAGCGCGTCCAGCTCCTCCGGTTTCGAATCCACCTGCATCCGCAGGCGGGAGGCCGCCTCATCCACCAGGTCGATCGCCTTGTCCGGCAGGAAGCGGTCGGTAATATAGCGATTCGACAGCGTCGCCGCCGCCACCAGCGCCGCATCGGCAATGCGCACGCCGTGGTGCAGCTCATACTTCTCCTTGATGCCGCGCAGGATCGAGACGGTGTCCTCCACCGTAGGCTCTGTCACCATCACCGGCTGGAACCGGCGGGCCAGGGCCGCGTCCTTCTCCACGTACTTGCGGTATTCGTCCAAGGTTGTGGCACCCACACAGTGCAGTTCACCGCGCGCCAACGCCGGCTTGATCAGGTTCGCCGCATCCATGGCGCCATCGGATTTGCCCGCGCCCACCAGGGTGTGCATCTCGTCGATGAACAGAATGATCTCACCCGCAGCCTCGGTCACTTCGGTCAGCACCGCCTTCAGGCGCTCCTCGAACTCGCCTCGGTATTTCGCACCGGCAATCAGCGCGCCCATGTCCAGCGACAGCAGTTTCTTGTCGCGCAGGGATTCCGGCACATCGCCATTGATGATGCGCAGCGCCATACCCTCGGCAATCGCGGTCTTACCCACGCCCGGCTCACCGATCAGCACCGGGTTGTTCTTGGTCCGGCGCGACAGCACCTGCATCGAGCGGCGGATTTCCTCGTCGCGGCCGATGATTGGGTCGATCTTGCCCTCGCGCGCCGCCTCGGTCAGATCGCGGGCGTATTTCTTCAGGGCGTCATAGCCTTCCTCGGCCGTGGCCGAGTCGGCAGTGCGCCCCTTGCGGATGTCGTTGATCGCCTCGTTGAGCTTCTGAGCGGAAACCTCGCCCGCCTCCAGCGCCTCCTTGGCCTTCGACTTCACCATGCACAGCGCCATCAAGAGGCGCTCCACTGGCACAAAGCTGTCGCCTGCCTTCTCGGCGATCTTGGCGGCCTCATCCAGCACCTTGGCGGTCTGCCCGTCCAGATAGATCTGTGCCGCATCGCCGCTCACCTTGGGCTGCTTGGCAACGGCCGCATCAACGGCCTCCGCCACGCGCGCCGGTGCGCCGCCCGCGCGGGAGATCAGGTTGCTTGCCAGCCCCTGATCGTCGTCCATCAAAGCTTTCAGAATATGCTCCGGCACCAGCCGCTGGTGCCCCTCGCGCATCGCAATGGTCTGCGCCGCCTGCACGAACCCCCGTGCACGCTCCGTGAACTTGTTCAAGTCCATCTTGCTCTCCTTTTTCAAGCGCCCGCGTTGCTGGCAGCGCCCGCTTCGCGGCACGCCCCGGTCCGGGCCTCGGCATAAGATGTGGGAAGCGTCGCCGCCGCTTCAAGATCATCATGCCCGCAAAAGGTGAGGAAATCCCTGACCTGCGTCAACTTTGCGCCCTGCCCGCCGCCCCGGGCGCAACCGCGCCGCGCGCGAGCGCGGCGCCGGGCCCAAAATCTGCAACAGGCCCCGCCAGGGGCCTCTTCAGATGCGGGAGCGCCCTGCTGCGCCTTGCCCAACCGCAGCCCCTTGCGTATGAAACGCCAGTTTCACGCCGAACCTGCCACAAAAGGACCCTGCCATGACCCAAGCCCCGTGCGCCGACGACCGCCTGATTGTTGCCATGGATGTCCCCAACGCGCTGGCGGGCCTGAAGCTCGCCGAACAGCTGGGCGATACGGTCTCCTTCTACAAGATCGGGCTCGGCATGCTCACCGGCGGCGGCTTGGCGCTCGCCAATGAGCTCAAGCAGGAGCACGGCAAGCGCATCTTCCTCGACATGAAACTGTTCGACATCGGCGCCACCGTGGAAAACGCGGTGCGCGGCCTGGCGCAGTTCGATCTCGACTTCCTCACTGTGCACGGCGACCCTTACGTGGTGCGTGCCGCCAAGGAAGGCGCGGCAGGCAAGGACCTCAAGATCCTCGCCGTCACCATCCTCACCTCGCTCGACCGGCAGGACCTGGACGGGGCGCTGATCAAGGAGGGCGCGGTGCAGGACCTGGTGCTGGAGCGCGCAGGCAACGCTTTTGCCGCTGGCGCCGACGGGGTGATCGCCAGCCCGCAGGAGGCTGCGCTGATCCGCGCCCTGCCCGAGGCGGACGGCAAGTTGATCGTCACCCCGGGCGTGCGCCCCGCCGGTGCGGACTTGGGTGACCAGAAGCGCGTCGCCACCCCGGCCAGCGCCATTGCAGACGGGGCCGACCACATCGTCGTGGGCCGCCCGATCTGGAAAGCGGACAGCCCGCGGGCTGCGGCTGAGGCCATCCTGGCAGAGCTGGCCGGCGCAAACGCGTAAAGGCCCCGCCGCCGCACAGGCAGCCACTCGCGGCGGATTTGCGCGCTCTCCACCCGGCGCAAACGCTGCCTGCTCAAAAATTAGGCGGAAATAAAAAAGTGCCGCGGATACATCATTTCCTGTTCCGCGGCGCACAAGTTATTGGGTGACGCTACGTCAACCCTCTCTTTTTGCTGGTGAAACACGCCGCGCCGCGAAATTCTGCGCCAAATCGTCCTGTGCCCGAAAAAGCACACCCGGTCTCACCCTGCCACCCTGCCTAGGCTGCATTCTTTGCGAAACACCAGCGGGTGGGCGATTCTGAGCTTGAGACACTCCCCAGACGGGCTTTTCTTCCTGAGGTCCGTCACCTTCCCCCCGCATTCCAGCGGGGGATCTTTCTTTTCAGCCTCTGCTACCCGGCCCTTGCCTCCAGATACAGCCGCAGCTGACCAGCAAAATGCGGCACCGCCAAAGGATGCACGCAATAAGCCTCAGGCGCCATCAGCGCCCAGCCCTGCCCTTCATTGCCGAACCGGATCAGCCCGGCGGAGGAGGCGGGCAGATGCGCGGCAAAGAACCAGACCCGCCCGTGCGGGCGCAGATAGGACTGCGGCCAGACCAGCGCCTCCGGCTGCAGCACCAGCCCTACTTCCTCCCGGATCTCCCGCAGCGCGCAGGCCTCGGGGCTTTCGTACCCCTCGCGGCCGCCGCCCGGCAGGTCCCAGTGGCCGGGATAGGGAATATCCGGTGTGTCATCCCGCAGGATGACCAGCAATTCCTGCCCCAGAAACACCGCTACCTTCGCGCCGGAAAATTCATTGCCTGCTGATGCCATGATCTGTCCCTTGCCCGCCAGCCGCGCTAAAGACAAGCCCTCCGCCGCACGTTAAACTTGCCGCTCCAACAACACAGTCCGCCGCCGCCCATGCACGCCCTTTGCCGAGACTGCCTGAGCCAGATCGCACCTGCCCGGCGCTGCCCCCATTGCGGCAGCCCGAGGATCAAGTCGCATGAGGAGCTGTTCTCCCTGACCATCGCCCATATGGACTGCGACGCCTTCTATGCCAGCGTCGAAAAACGCGACAATCCGGAACTCGCAACCAAGCCGGTGATCATCGGCGGCGGCAAGCGCGGCGTGGTCTCCACCGCCTGTTATGTCGCCCGAATCCGCGGGGTGCGCTCCGCCATGCCAATGTTCCAGGCGCTGAAACTTTGTCCGGACGCGGTGGTGATCAAGCCGCGGATGAACGTCTACGTCGAGGTCAGCCGCGAAATCCGCAAAATGATGAATGAGCTGACTCCGGATGTGGAACCGCTGTCGCTGGACGAGGCCTTCATGGATCTGACCGGCACCGAAAAACTGCATGGCGCCCCGCCCGCAGTGATGCTGGCGCGGCTGGTCAAGCGGATGAAGGATGAACTCGGCGTCACCGGCTCCATCGGCCTCAGCCACAACAAGTTCCTGGCCAAGGTCGCCTCCGACCTCGACAAGCCGCGCGGGTTCTCGGTGATCGGCAAGGCCGAGACCGATGACTTCCTGCGCGAAAAACCGGTGCGGCTGATCTGGGGCATCGGCCCCGCCGCCCAGGCCAGCCTTGACAAGGCAGGCATCCGCACCTTCTCCGACCTCTTGCGCTGGGACCGCGAGGCTCTGCACAGCCGTTTCGGCTCGATGGGCGACCGGCTGTGGCATCTGGCCCGCGGCCAGGACCGGCGGCGGGTCTCGGCCCATGCGCCTATCAAGTCGATCTCCAATGAAACCACATTCTTTGAGGATACCGCCAGCCTGGAGGTGCTCGACGGCCACCTGTGGCGGCTGGCTGAAAAGGTTTCGGACCGGGCCAAGGCGCGGGAGCTGGCAGGCCGGGTCGTGACGCTCAAGCTGAAACGCGCCAATCATTCGGCGCTGACCCGGCGGGTCACATTGCGCAGCCCCACCCAGATCGCTGACCGAATCTACCGCACCGCCCGCAGTCTGCTGGATCAGGTGGGAGATGAGGGCCCCTACCGGCTCTTAGGCTGCGGGATTTCAGACCTTGTGCCCGAATCACAGGCGGACGATAGCGGTGACCTGCTGGACCCGAATGCCGGCAAGCGGGCAGAGGCCGAACGCGCCACCGACGCTATTCGCAAAAGATTCGGGGACAGCGCTATTCTGAAAGGCCGCGCCCTGCGCTGAATATGCGGCAGCAGTCTATTCCGCAGCCAGCGGCATCTCACCCTGTCCGATCTCCGCAATCTCGGCAATCACCCGGCGCAGCAGTTTCTGCAACGGTTCGAAATTCGCGTTCGGGCGGATGCTGGCCTCATCCATGTAAAGCGCCCGGTCGATCTCGATCTGGACCGCATGCTGGCGCCGCGACGGGCGGCCATAGGTCTGGGCGATATAGGCCCCGGCAAACGGCGTGTTGCGGGCCACCTTCAGTCCCGCCGCGGCAAAGGCCGCCTCGATCCGGTCCACCACGCAGCTGTCCGCCGCAGCGCCGAACCTGTCGCCCAGAACCACTTCCGGCTTGCGGCCGCTCTGCGGTGCCATGGTGTCGATCGCCTCGTGCGGCATCGAGTGGCAATCCACCAGAATCGCCTGCCCGAAACATTTGTGCGCCTGCTCCAGCAGCCCCTTCAGTGCCTGGTGATAGGGATGCCAGTAACACCGGATCCGCTCCTCGGCCTCAGACATCGGCAGCTTGCCGCGATAAATCGCCCGGCCATTGGCCACCACCCGGGGAATGACCCCCAGGCCCGAGGCCACCCGCGGGTTCTGACCGCGCCGCTGCACCCCGTCGATCACCGCCGGGTCCAGCTCATCGGGCGAGCGGTTCAGGTCCAGATAGGCCCGCGGCTTGACCGCGGTCAGCAGCGGCGCACCGAACTCCGGAGCCGCCTGAAACAGCAGGTCGACAAAGGCGTCCTCCGAACTGCGGATGGTTTTCCGCCCCAGAATCGACTGCTCCAGAAAGGAATCGCTGTAATCGGTACCGCTGTGAGGAGAGGCAAAAACCACCGCAGAGGCCAGTTTCTGCGGGGAAATCACGGAAAACGCTGTATCAGGCATCCTTGCTCCGGTGCTTCTTGTGCAAGAAACAGCATATCGCGGAAATTTCTGCGGTCAAAAGCTCTTGCACCTCTGCGCGACTCTATTTATAGACCCCCTCACCGGCGCGGCACCCCGCGCCCCTTTCACTTCTGAGGGGCAGGACGCAGCGCAGGCCAGAGTGGGCGATTAGCTCAGCGGTAGAGCACTTCGTTGACATCGAAGGGGTCACAAGTTCGATCCTTGTATCGCCCACCATCCCATTCACTGCCCTGGCCACGGCCAAGGCACCCGCTAACCTAGGCGCTGGTTCGCGCCGCAGACAAGGAGAGAGACCATGAAGGTCAAGAACTCGCTCCGTTCGCTGAAGAACCGGCACCGCGACTGCCGGGTTGTGCGCCGCAAAGGCCGCGTGTACGTGATCAACAAGACCCAGCGCAAGTTCAAAGCGCGCCAGGGCTAAGATCCGCTACAGCGACATGCAGAAAACCGCATCATCCGATGCGGTTTTTTTGCGTTTTGGGCTGTTTTGATTTTGAACCAGGTCAAGGCGGCACTCCCGCGACCGCGGTTTCTCCGGGCTGCGCCCGGATGAGACCTGCCATGCCCAAAGGGAGCGGGCCTTTCCAAAGATCCAACGACGGGCGGGAGGCGCCTGCCCAGTCTGGCCAGCCAACAGCAGGCTGCGACTTTCTGACTGTTTCAGTCGGAAATTTATTGCATCTGCCGCCAGATGCTTTAATCGACTCTTTCAGTCGGAAATCTGATCTAACCAAGAACGGGACATCCAATGCTGAAAGCCACAACCGTACTGGCCGTCGCGCTGACCGCAGCCATTGCCACCACCGCTGCTGCCGAAGGCGAGCTGAACATCTACTCCTCGCGCCATTATGACACCGACGAGCAGCTCTATTCGGACTTCGAAAAGGCCACCGGCATCACCATCAACCGGATCGAAGGCAACGCCGATGAGCTGATTGCCCGGATGAAGGCCGAAGGCGAGAACTCCCCCGCCGACATTCTGATCACCGTCGACACCTCCCGCCTGACCCGGGCCAAGGACGCAGGCGTGCTGCAAAGCATTGACAGTGATGTGCTGGAATCCCGCGTGCCCGCCTATTTGCAAGACGAGGACAACCAGTGGTTCGGCTTCAGCCAGCGCTCGCGCATTATCTTCTACGACAAGGACGAGGTCGCCAATCCGCCGCTGACCTACCTGGACCTGGCCGACCCCGCCTATAAGGGCAAGGTCTGCATCCGCTCCTCCAAGAACACCTACAACCAGACCCTGCTGGCCTCGATCGTGACCCATCACGGCACTGACGCAGCCCGCAGCTGGGCCGAAGGCGTGGTCGCCAACATGGCGCGCGACCCGCAGGGCGGCGACACCGACCAGATTCGCGGCCTGGTCTCCGGCGAGTGCGATATCTCGGTGGCCAACAGCTATTACTTCGCCCGGTCTATCCGCAAGGACGTCAAGGGCGTGTCGGAACACCGCGACCAGATCGGCTGGCTGTTCCCCTCGCAGAACACCGAAGGCGCGCATATGAACCTGTCCGGCGGCGGTGTTGCCTTGCACGCGCCGAACAAGGACAACGCCGTCAAGTTCCTGGAGTACCTCGCCAGCGATTCTGCCCAAGCCTATTTCTCGGCCGGCAATGACGAATACCCGGCGGTTCCAGGCGTTGGCCTGGCCCCGTCGATTGCCGCGCTTGGCCATTTCAAACCGGATGACGTGAACCTGTCGGAGGTCGCCAAGAACCTGCCCGAGGCACAGAAGATCTTCAACGACGCCGGCTGGAAGTAACCCCAGCCCGCAAAGACCAGGAAAAGCGCGGCCCCGGCCGCGCTTTTTTGCTTCTGTGCTTGCCCCAGCCCGTCAAGCACCGAAAGTTTAAAGCACCGCCAGCTTTTCCTAGACCCGATTGCGCGAGATCCCTATACGTTCGCGCATCATTATTCTCGGGGGGAAACATGCAGTCGGGAGCACGCCGCGCTCTGGGGGACCAGCGCTTATGAACCGGTTGCCAGTAACGATTATCAGCGGGTATCTGGGCGCGGGCAAAACCACCCTGATCAACCGCTTGCTGGCCGAGGATCACGGGCTGAAACTGGCCGTGATCGTGAATGACTTCGGCGCGGTCAATATCGACGATGCGCTGATCCAGGACACCGATGGCGGCAAGATCGCCCTCACCAATGGCTGCGTCTGCTGCACGATGGGCGACGACCTGGCCACGGCGCTGCAGGAGGTCCTGCACCGGCCCGAACACCCGGACCATGTGGTGATCGAAGCCAGCGGCATTTCCGATCCGGTTGCCATTGCCAATTCCGTTCTCAACGAAAACGGCCTCAGCTACGGCGGCATCGTCACACTGGTGGATGCGGGAAATGCGGAAACGCTGCTGAGCGACCCGCTGGTTGCGCCGCAGGCTGAGCAGCAGATCCGCGCCGCAGATCTGGTGATCGCGACCAAATGCGATGCGCTTTCCGATGCGCTCGGAGAAACCCTGAAATCGGCCGGCGCCCGCACGCCGACGGTTCTGAACGGCTCTCCCGTGGCGGAACTGCTGTTTGACGTGGTGCCGCTGCCCAAGGGCCGCGCGGTGGCGGCGCATCCCGCCTACACCACCTGGCAGCACCGCAGCAGCACCGCGCTGGACCGCCGCGCGCTAGGGGACAAGCTGGCAGACCGGCCCGCCGGGCTTTACCGGATGAAGGGGTTCGTGCTGACCACCGGCGGCGCCTATGAGCTGCATTTGGTGGGCCGCCATGTCGAGGCCAAACGCTGCGAGGCGGAGGAAACCGTTCTGGTGGGCCTGGGCCCGGCAGACCGGATTTCCCGCGACGAGATCGAGGCCTGGTGGGCGGCATAAGCCGCACCCGGGTCCAAGAAAATTCAAGTTTTCTTGGCAAGAATTTTCCAAAATTCTTGCGCCTAGCGCCGCCGTCCCACCTGGCGGCAGATCAGGATCACCGGCAGCAGCCCCACCGCCATGATCACCAGCGAGGGCACCGCAGCGCCCTCCAGCCGCTCATCCGCCGCCAGCCGGTGCGCCTGCACCGCCAGCGTGTCGAAATTGAAGGGCCGCATGATCAGGGTGGCAGGCAGTTCCTTCATCACATCGACAAAGACGATCAGCAGCGCCGTCAGCAGACTGGGCGTCAGGATCGGCAAATGCACCCGGCGCAGCATTCCCAACGGCCCCTGCCCCAAGGAGCGCGCTGCCGCATCCATGTTGGAATGCATGGTCGCCTGTCCGCCCTCATAAGCCCCCAGCGCCGCCGCCATGAAGCGCACGCCATAGGCGGCGACCAGCAGCCAGATCGAGCCGGTCACCAACAGCCCGGTCCGGATGCCGAAGGTCTCCCGCATCCAGGCATCCAGCGCATTGTCGAACGCCGCGAAGGGCACGATCAGCCCCACCGCGATCACCCCGCCGGGCACCGCATAACCCAGCCGGGCGAAATAGGCCGCCGCAGAGGACAGCCGCCCGGGACGCAAGCGCTGGTAAAAGCCGAGGCAGACTGCGGCCGCCACCGTCAGCACCGCCGCCGCTGTGGCCAGGATGATCGAATTGCTAGTGAACCCGATATAGCGGCGGCTGAAAAGGTTCTGCTCGGAGTCGAAGCTCATCAGGAACAGCACCGCCACCGGTAGCAGGAAGCCCAGCACAACCGGCACCGCGCAGAAGAACACGGCCACCGCCGCCTTGACGCCGCCCAGCTCCGCCGGCGGCATCTGGGTGTGGTGCTTGCCGGCATGGTGGTACTTCGCCCGCCCGCGGGTGGAGCGTTCCACCACCGCCAGCGTCAGGGCAAAACCCAGAAGGCACAGCGCCAGTTGCGCCGCCCCGCCCCGGTCGCCCAGCGAGAACCAGCTGGTGTAGATGCCGGTCGCAAAGGTCTGCACCCCGAAATAGGACACCGTGCCGAAATCCGCGATCGTCTCCATCACCGCCAGCAAGACGCCCGAGGCTATCGCCGGGCGCGCCATCGGCAGGCTGACCATCCAGAATGCCTGCCAGGAATTCTTGCCCAAGGCGCGTGCCGCCAGAAAAGCACCGGCGCTCTGCTGCATGAAGGCCGCCCGCGCCAGCAGATAGACATAGGGGTACAGCACCAGCACCAGCATCGCCGCCGCCCCGCCGGTGGAGCGGATTTCGGGGAACCAGTAATCCCGCGGGCCCCAGCCCGTCACCTCGCGCAGGGTGGTCTGCACAATGCCGGGGTGGTCCAGGATATGGGTATAGGCATAGGCCAGAACATAGGCCGGAAAGGCCAGCGGCAGAACCAGCGCAACCTCAAGGAAGCGCGCCCCGGGGAACCGCGTCATTGTCACAAGCCAGGCAGCCCCGGTGCCGATGGCAAAGGTGCCAAGCCCGACCAACGCCACCAGCGCCAGCGTCGTCAGCGTATAGCCCGGAAGCACGGTTTCAGCCAGATGGCGGATCGTCTCCGTTCCCCCAAACGCCGCGGCCAGCGCCACCGCCACCATTGGCAGCAGGCAGGACAGCGCCACCACCCAGGCCATCACGGCAAACAGCCCGCCGCCGCCCTTGCCGCCGCGGCGGCGCCCGTGCGGGGCGTATTCTATGGGATCATTGGCAGCAGTCATTTGCAGCAGTCAGAGTCCGGCTGAAGGTTTACACCGCCCTATTTCGACCATTCCAGTCAGAAATTCCAGCCGGAAAGCGCAGCCCGGGCCAAGCCACCGCCAGAACAGCAAACGGGCGCCTGCTTCCGGCGCCCGTTGGTCTCATCAGGTCAGCCGACCTCAGTCGTAAGTACGCTGATCCTCGATCACCAGCCCGTCCTTCGGCAGCACGCCCGGCGCGACCACCTCGACCTTGCCCTTGAGCTTCAGCACCTCGATCACCGACCGTGCATAGGCCGCCTCGTCGCCGCCCGCAGCTTCGATCTGCACGGTCATCGCGTCCATCTCGCCATCGCGGCTGGCGATCACCCGGGCCTTGACGATCTCGTCATGCTTGTCGACCAGCGCCGCCACCTGCTCGGGGCGCACGAACATGCCCTTGATCTTGGTGGTCTGATCGGCGCGGCCCATCCAGCCCTTGATCCGCATGTTGGTGCGGCCGCAGGGCGAGACACCCGGCATCACCGCCGACAGATCGCCGGTGGCGAAACGGATCAGCGGGTAATCGGGGTTCAGCGTGGTCACCACGACCTCGCCCACCTCGCCCGGTGCCACCGGATTGCCGGTGCCGGGGGTGACGATTTCGACGATCACATGCTCGTCAACGATCATCCCCTCCATCGCCGGGCTTTCATAGGCGATGTTGCCCAGATCCGCAGTGGCATAGCACTGCAGGCAGGAGATCCCGCGGTCGGCATATTCCTGGCGCAGGGACGGGAACAGCGCGCCGCCGCCCACCGCCGCCTTGGAGAACGCCAGCTCCACACCCATCGCGTCGGCCTTGTCCAGGATCACCTTCAGATAATCCGGCGTGCCGGCATAGGCGGTGGCGCCCACGTCGCGCGCAGCGGTCACCTGCAGCTCGGTCTGGCCGGTGCCGGCAGGCAGCACCGCGGCGCCAACCGCCCGCGCGCCGTTTTCAAAGATCATCCCGGCAGGCGTCAGATGGTAGCCGAAACAGTTCTGCACCACATCTCCCTGGCCGATCCCGGCAGCGTTCAGGAACCGCCCCATCCGCCACCAGTCGCCATCCACCCCGCCAGGCTCGTAAATCGGGCCGGGGCTCTGGAAGATATGGGCAAAGCCATGCGCGGGCTTCACGGTAAAGCCGCCAAAGGGCGGGTTCTCCGCCTGCGCCCGGCTCAACTCCGATTTGCGCAGCACCGGCAGCTTGGCCAATGCCTCGGCCGAGGTCACCGCCGCCGGGTCCACCCCGTCCAGCAGCCCGGCGTAGCCCGCCGCGCCCTTGGCGCGGGCGATCTGCTCCGGCAGCGCCTGGGCCAGGTCTGCGGCGCGCTCCTCTGCGCTGCGGGTTTCAAGCGTGTCAAAAAAGCTCATCACGTCATCTCCCCGCATCAGCTCAGCCACCTCTTGCGGCGGCGGTAGGACCGCACGTCGCGGAAGCTCTTGCGCCCTTCATCCGACATGCCGAGGTAGAATTCCTTCACATCCGGGTTTTCCCGCAGCTCTGCCGCAGGCCCGTCCATCACTACCCGGCCAGATTCCAGAATGTAGCCATAGTGGGCATACCGCAGGGCAACGTTGGTGTTCTGCTCAGCCAGCAGGAAGGTCACACCCTCGTTTTCATTGATCGACTTCACGATCTCGAAAATCTGCTCCACCAGCTGCGGCGCCAGGCCCATCGACGGCTCGTCCAGCAGGATCGTCTCCGGCCGCGACATCAGCGCGCGGCCCATTGCCACCATCTGCTGCTCGCCGCCCGAGGTATAGCCCGCCTGCGACTTGCGGCGCTCCTTCAGGCGCGGGAAATAGCTGTAGACCATCTCCAGGTCTTTCTGGATATTCGCGCCGCCATCCGAGCGTGTATAGGCGCCGGTCAGCAGGTTCTCTTCCACTGTCAGGTGCTCAAAGCAGTGGCGGCCTTCCATCACCTGGATGACGCCCTTCTTGACCAGCTCCGCCGGGTCCTGCTCATGCACATGCTCGCCGCGGTATTTGATCGATCCCTTGGTGACCTCGCCGCGTTCCGAGTGCAGCAGGTTCGACACAGCCTTCAGCGTCGTGGTCTTACCGGCCCCGTTGCCGCCCAGCAGCGCAGTTATGCCGCCCTTGGGCACATTCAGGCTCACGCCCTTAAGGACGAGGATCACGTGATTGTAGATCACCTCGATATTGTTGACCTCCAGCAAGGTCTCGGCCTGCACATCTGCAGTGTCGGCGGCGGTGTTTGCTGCATCCAGCATCAAAGCGTGTCCTCATGCCTGTCCCGGACCAGAGCCGGGATCCCGTTGAGTGGCGCGGCAGCTCCCCGCCGCGCCGGTTTGGTTCCGGCCCCCTGACGCGGGGGCCGTGGTGCGCGTTACTTGCAGCCAGGCTCGATGTTGTTTTCAGCCGCGTAAGCAGCCGAGTCTTCGTCGATCAGCTTGCCGATCACTTCACCGTCCGTCGGCTTGAAGTCGGAGATAGCGTTCCAGGTCTTGCTGCCGGCATCCCACTGCACCACACCGACCAGGCCGGGGCCGCCATGGTTCTCGCAGCTGACCTTGAACTCAGGTCCGAAGCCCGCCATGCCCAGCGCTTCCATTTTGGCGTTGGTCATTTCCAGCGCTTCCATGCCATCGCGCATCATCGCCGCGGTGATATCACCAGTGCCATGCATTTCCTGCGCGGTCTTGGCGGCCTCGGCTGCCAGCATCGCTGCATAAAGGCCGCGGTTGTACTGCACCGACCCCAGCTGATCGCCGGCACCGGCTGCCTTGCCCGAGTCCACGACATATTTCTTCAGGTCGTCGTAAACCGGGTAATCCATGCCAAGCCCGGTGAACGTCAGCGCCTTGTAGCCCGTGGCTTTGGCACCTGCAGGCTCCACGTCAAATTCGGCACCGGACCACCAGACACCGATGAAGTTTTCCATCGGGAACCGGATGTTGGCGGCTTCCTGGATTGCAACCTGGTTCATCACGCCCCAGCCCCACATCACAACGTAGTCAGGCTTCTCACGGCGGATCTGCAGCCACTGCGATTTCTGCTCCTGGCCCGGGTGGTCCACCGGCAGAAGGGTCAGCTCAAAGCCGTGCTTGGCCGAAAGCTCTTCCAGAGTGCGGATCGGTTCCTTGCCATAGGCAGAGTTGTGATAGACCAGCGCAACCTTCTTGCCGTTGATGTCGCCGTCGTTGATTTCCAGCAGATGGTTCACCGCGCCAGAGGCACCGTTCCAATAGTTGGCCGGGTAGTTGAAGACGTTGCTGAACACTTTGCCGTTTGCCGCCGAGGTGCGGCCATAGCCCATGGTGTGCAGCGGGATGCCATCGGCAGTCACTTTGGGGATCAGCTGATAGGTGATGCCGGTGGACAGCGGCTGATACACCAGCGCGCCTTCGCCCTTGGTGGCCTCATAGCACTCTACACCCTTCTCGGTGTTATAGCCGGTCTCGCATTCGATCACCCGGGCCGGAACACCGCCGATGCCGCCATCGCGCTCGTTCAGCAGGGTGAAATAGTCGTTGTAGCCGTCCGAGAACGGAATGCCGCCCGCCGCATAAGGCCCGGTCCGGTAGCTGAGGTCCGGGAACACCAGATCCGCCATTGCCGGACCGGCTGCCATCGCGGCGCCAAGCGCCAGTGTGGTCAGTGTCTTTTTCATCGGCTTAAATCCTCCCTTTGGTCTTATCCGATGGTTTCTTACGGCGGGGGTGGTCTTGGTCTTCTCCCCGCCAGCGTGTCTGCCGCCCCGCGTCAGTGCGGGAAGGGCCAGAGTCTCAGTTTTTCCTTGGCAACACGCCACAGCTGCGCCATGCCGTGCGGCTCCGCGATCAGGAAGACGATGATCAGCGCGCCGACAATCACCAGCTGGAAATGCGCCACGATGTCCGTCGGCCAGCCCAGCAAGTCGACGCCCACCACCTTCAGCACCACCGGCAGCAGCACCAGGAAGGCAGCGCCAGCAAAGGAGCCGAAGATCGAGCCCAACCCGCCGAGGATCACCATGAACAGCACCAGGAACGACTTCTGGATGCCAAAGGCTTCGCCGACCTCGACCGCGCCCAGATAGACCGCAAAGAACAGCGCGCCTGAGATGCCGATGAAGAAGCCGGAGACCGCAAAGGCCGTCAGCTTGGCCTTCAGCGGGTTCACCCCGATGATCTCGGCCGCGATGTCCATGTCACGGATCGCCATCCAGCTGCGGCCCACGGTGCCGCGGGTCAGGTTGCGGGCAACCAGGGCGCAGACGGTCAAGAAGATCAGGCAGAACAGGTAGGTCGCCCAGGCCGATGCGTTGGGGCCGGTGATGACGATGCCGAAGGTATCGCGCTCCGGCGCGTTGATCTGGCCCGAGGCCGAGTAGTTGTAGAACCACGGAACCCGGTTGAACAACCACACCAGGAAGAACTGCGCCGCCAGCGTCGCCACCGCGAGGTAGAAGCCCTTGATGCGCAAGCTGGGAAGGCCGAACAGCACGCAGACCAGCGCGGTAATACCGCCCGCCAGCAGCACATGGATGAACATGCTGACTTCTGGGAAAGCCGTCATCAGCTTGTAGCAGGCATAGGCCCCCACCGCCATGAAACCGCCGGTGCCCAGGGACACCTGGCCGCAATAGCCGACCAGGATGTTCAGCCCGATGGCCGCGATCGAATAGATCAGGAACGGCAGCAGGATCGCGTTCGCCCAATAGTCGTTGATCAGGAAGGGGATGATCCCGAAAGCCACCGCCAGCACCACGTAATAGCGGATGCGGTCGAACTTGATCGGGAAGGTCTGGCTGTCATCTGCATAGGAGACTTTGAAATCCCCGGCTTCACGGTAGAACATGTCTCAGATGCTCCCTTTCTCTTGCAAACGGGACCCGGTCCGGGTGTCTGTCTTGATTGTTTCAGCGGCGGCACTCATTTGACCTGCCCCCACTGCGCCTGTGCGGCGTCACGCTGTTCGCGGGTCATCCGCGCCGAAGGTCTGGCATAGCCGCTGCGCTCGCTGCCGCGCACCAGCCGCAGATAGGCGATGATGCCGGTAATCAGCCCCGCAGAAGCCAGCAGCGCTGCGGTCACCACCTGGGTTTCGCTGTAGCTTTCCGCCGTCAGCGCCAGGTAGCCGAAGGCCCAGAAACCAGCCCAGGCGATCACGTTGACGATGGCAATCATCTTGTTCATGCCGCGGCTCCGCCGTTAACCAATTCTTCAGAAATCCGGACTTCGCCACATTTTGCCCAAATCTCTTTGCCACCCTGTTTGCGGGTAAAGTGAGTGGGATCAATGACCGCGATTTTCGAGGAAATCCGGCGGCTGGAGGCCGCGCGGAAGAAGGGTTGGATATCAGCATCCGAATATGCAGTGGCCAAGGGCCGGCTGCTGGAAACTGTCGAGGACGCAACCGTGCTGCCATCTTTCGAGGCACCGCCGCAGCGGCGCGCGGTTTCGAGAGACGCGCCCGGCCCCTGGGGGCTGATGCTGATCGGGCTGTGCGGGGCGGGGTTGCTGACCTTCCTCGCCGGGCAGGTGATCGGCGATCTGACAATCGCCTTCACCCTGGTGGCCAGCGTCTTTGCCGCCGTCGTCATCGCTGCTTTCCGCCGGCTTGAGGGCTGAGGAAGCAGGGAGCAGATCATTTGAGCGTCAGACCCGTTCAATGATCTTCTCCCCGAACAGCCCCTGCGGACGAAACACCAGGAACAGCAGCGCCAGCACATAGGCAAACCAGTTCTCGGTGGCGCCGCCGACCATCGGGCCAATGGCGAACTCAAACAGTTTCTCGCCCACGCCGATGATCAGGCCGCCAACGATGGCGCCGGGGATCGAGGTGAAGCCGCCCAGCATCAGCACCGGCAGCGCTTTCAGCGCGATCAGCGACAGCGAGAACTGCACGCCGGACTTGGTGCCCCAGACGATGCCGGCAACCAGCGCCACGAAGCCTGCGACCGACCAGACCAGAACCCAGATGAAGTTCAGCGAGATGCCGACCGACAGGGCCGCCTGGTGGTCATCCGCCACCGCACGCATGGCCCGGCCCTGCTTGGTGTACTGGGCAAAGCAGACCAGCCCCGCCACCAGCAGCGCCGCAATGACGGTCGCCACGATATCCAGATTGTCGATAAAGAAGCCGTAGCCGAAGATGTTGAAGGTGGTTTCGTCGATCCACAGGTTGATGCCCTGCGGCAGGCCCACGTCCAGCGTCTTGATTTCGGAGCCCCACATCAGGTCGGCGACGCCTTCCAGGAAGTAGGCCAGACCAATGGTGGCCATGAACAGGATGATCGGCTCCTGGCCCACCAGATGCTTCATCACCAGCACCTGCACCAGCCAGGCCAGCAGCACCATCACCGCCACAGTCAGGGCAATCGCCAGCACCCCGGGCACGTTCCAGCCGAAATGGGTGACATGACCGCCAAAGACCGCGTTGATCACATGAGAGAAGGGCACCTGACCCTGCATGATCCCCACCAGCGTCATCGCCGCAAACAGCGCCATCACGCCTTGGGCATAGTTGAAGATGCCGGACGCCTTGTAGATTAGAACGAACCCCAGCGCGACCAGCGCATAAAGCACGCCCGCCATCAGGCCGTTCAGCGTCACTTCCATCGCAAAGACGAGTTGTTCGGGCATTAGAGGCTCTCCTCGGAATTCTGCACTGCGGCGGTGCACAGGGGGTGCACAGGGGGTTTACGGAAGTCACCCCGCCGGGGCCGGGTGTTGCTGTGTTGCAACTCAGTCATGGCTAACCCCCAGATATGCGTCGATCACATCCTGGTTATTGCGCACCTCATCCGGGGTGCCGTCACCGATCTTTTTGCCGTAGTCCATCACCACGACCCGGTCGCTGAGGTCCATCACAACGCCCATGTCGTGCTCGATCAGGGCAATGGTGGTGCCGAATTCGTCGTTCACATCCAGGATGAAGCGGGACATGTCCTCCTTCTCCTCGACGTTCATGCCGGCCATCGGTTCGTCCAGCAGCAACAGCTTCGGTTCCGCCGCCAGCGCCCGCGCCAGTTCGACCCGTTTCTTCAGGCCGTAAGGCAGCCGCGCAACAGGTGTCTTGCGAATGTGCTGGATCTCCAGGAAGTCGATGATCCGCTCCACGACCTCGCGGTTCTCGGTTTCTTCGGCCTCCGCCTTCCCCTTCCACAGGGCCTGCGAAAACAGGCCTGTTTTCATATAGTTGAGCCGCCCGGTCATGACGTTGTCCAACACGCTCATGCCTTCGAACAGGGCGATGTTCTGGAAGGTCCGGGCGATGCCCTGGCGCGCCACCTCGTAGGGGCGCATCGGCGGGCGTTTCTTGCCGTGGAACAGGACTTCGCCTTCCTGCGGCACATAGAAGCCGGAGATCACGTTCAGCATCGACGACTTGCCGGCACCGTTGGGGCCGATGATCGCGCGGATCTCGCCCTCGCGGATGTCAAAGGAGATGTCCTTGATCGCCACCACGCCGCCGAACCGCAGCGTGATGTTCTTCATCTCCATCACCACGCCGCCGATGGTGCGCCCGTCGTCAGTCACATAGCTTAAGGAATTGTCAAGCATAACAACGGCCTCCATTATTTTGCCGCATAGAAATTTTAAGATTTCCGTGCGATACTTGTGGGTAACGAGCAGCAAGGAGATCGACGTTATGTTCGGCGAGCTTGAGCATTCCTGCCTTCTGAAGATGGCCATCGAATGCAAGCAGATGGGCCTCAGCCAATCCGAAAGCCTGGCCACGATTATTGAGCAGACACACGGGTTCAGCTCCCGCTTCAAGATCCAGCAGGTGGTCAACACGGCCTTCAACCCTGGCCTGAACCCCGACCTGATCTGAGACCGGTCCGGCCTGCCCGGCACGGGGCGGGGTCATTTCCGGCGATACCTGCATCATTCCGCGGCCACCTTGTGCGGCGCTGCCGGTTTCACTTCGGCATCTACGATGGTCAATGTCGCTTTGATTGAACCCTTGCGGCCGTCCTCATAGGTCACCTCTGTGACGGTCGAGACCTTCTCCGAGCCGTCGTAAAGCGCGGTGATGATATCGTCGAACTTCTCTTCCACGATACGGCGGCGCACCTTGCGGGTACGGGTCATCTCGCCATCATCCGCATCCAGTTCCTTGTGCAGAACCACAAAGCGATGGATCTGGCAGCCTGACAGCATCGGGTCTTCCGCGACCGACTTGTTGACTGCCGTCACATGCGAGCGGATGGTTTCCAGAACCTTCGGATGGCCCGCCAGTTCCTGGTAGGAGGCATAGGCGATATTGTTGCGTTCCGCCCAGTTGCCCACCGCCGTCAGGTCGATGTTGATGAAGGCAACACAGCGGTCGCGGCCATTGCCGAACAGCACCGCTTCCAAGATGTCCGGGTAGAATTTCAGCTTGTTTTCCACATACTTGGGCGCAAACATGCTGCCGTCGGCCATCTTGCCCACGTCCTTGGCACGGTCGATGATCCGCAGATGGCCTGAGCCTTCCTCGAAGAAGCCGGCATCGCCGGTAGCTACCCAGCCTTCGGGGTCCTTGGTAGAAGCAGTGGATTCCGGGTTGTTGAAATACTCGACGAAGGTGCCTGGCGAACGGTAATAGATCTCGCCGTTGTCGCCGATCTTGATCTCGACCTCCGGCGCCGGCACACCAACGGTATCAGCACGCACTTCGCCATCCGGCTGCACGGTGATGAACACGGTGGCTTCGGTCTGGCCATAGAGCTGTTTCAAGTTGATGCCCAGCGAGCGGTAGAAATCAAAGATCTCCGGCCCGATCGCCTCGCCCGCGGTGTAACCGACGCGAATGCGGCCATAACCCAGCGTATCCTTCAGCGGGCCATAGACCAGAAGGTTGCCCAGCGCGTATTTCAGGCGGTCCATCACGCCGACGGGCTTGCCGTCCAGAATGTCGCCCCCGACCTTCTTGGCGTGTGCCAGGAAATGATGGAACATCTTGCGCTTCAGGGCGCCTGCATCCTCCATCCGGATCATCACGTTGGTCAGCTGACCCTCGAACACCCGCGGCGGCGCAAAGAAATACGTCGGACCGATCTCGCGCAGGTCGGTCATCATGGTGTCGGCGCTTTCCGGGCAGTTCACACAGAAGCCGCACCAGTAGGCCTGTCCGACCGAGAAGATAAAGTCGCCAACCCAGGCCATCGGCAGGTAGGAGAGGATATTCTCGTTCTGGGTCAGCTTGTCGAACTCGGCGGAGTTCTTGGCGCTTTCGATCACGTTGCGGTTCGACAGCACCACGCCCTTGGGCTTGCCGGTGGTGCCGGAGGTGTAGAGCATCACGCAGGTGCTGTCATAATCCAGCTTGCCCTGCCGCTTGTTCAGCTCCCCGATCAGCTCGTCATGGGCCGCCCGGCCCTGATCCTGGATGTGGCTGAACTGGTGCAGCTGAGTGTGGTCGTATTTCCGCATGCCGCGCGGATCGAGATAGATCATGTGCTCGAACTGATGCAGCTGATCCTGGATCTCAATCACCTTGTCGGCCTGCTCCTGATCGCCCACGATCACAAAGCGCGCGCCGCAGTGGCCCAGCACATAGGCCATCTCCTCGGCCACCGCGTCCTGGTAAAGCGGCACCGGCACGGCGCCCACCGCCTGCGCGGCAACCATAGACCAGTAGAGATAGGGGCGGTTGCGGCCGATAATGGCGACAAAATCACCCTCGTTCACGCCAAGGTTGATCAAACCCAGCGCCAAAGCTTCTATTTCCTTTGCCGCCTCGGACCAGGTCCAGCATTGCCAAATGCCGAATTCCTTTTCCCGGTAGGCCGGCGCGTCTGCGAATTGCGCCGCATTGCGTTGAAGCAGCGCCGGCAGGGATTTCATCCCTTCGGCGCCCATCTGCATCTGAGCCAACTTTCTTTCCTCCCTTTCCGGCGTTGCTGCCGGACCGACCGCCGTCCGCGGTTCTGGCCCCGATTAGGGACAGCGGCAGATTAGCCCGTCAACTTTTTCCTGAAGTTTTCCTAAATCTTACGAATTGTAACAGGCATCTTCCCTTTGTTTTACAGCTTGTTACGCAAGGCAAGCCAACTCCAATCGGGGCGAACGTTTCTTACCGCGCGGAGGCCGCGACCAAAACTGCGCGGGATGCGCACGGATCGGCAAATGACCGAATCGACCGCCCGGTGATTCTTTCTCAAATGCGAATCTAAAGGGACGCCAGCCGCTCATACTCCCACGGCAATCAGGAGACGACTGAGCCTTTCCGAGGCGGCACCATCCACCCCCGCGGCTGAATGGCAATTTGCCCCTGTTGGGCAGCGGTGCTAGCCATGGGCCGGGGAGAGCCATGAACCGTACGAATAAGCAGCACGCCGCCATGACCACCGCCGGGCTGAACCTGATCGCCCAGGCGCTGTCGATCTATGACAACGATTTGCGGCTGGCCGTGTGCAACCGCCGCTTTCAGGAAATGTTCAATCTGCCGGACCGCCTGACGCAGCCGGGCGCGTCCTTTGCCGAGACCATCCGGTTTCTTGCGGAAAACGGAGAATATGCCCCGGAAACAGATATCGAAGAGATCGTGCGGACCCGGGTCGAGCAGGCGCTGGACTTCGTGGCCCATTATTTGGAGCGCGAACGCCCCAACGGGCAGATGATTTCAATCGAAGGCTCGCCGCTGCCGCAAGGCGGATGGGTCACCGTCTATACAGATATTACCCGCACCAAGCGGGCGGAGCAGCTATTGCGGGCGCGCTCGGAGGAGCTTTCCGAAAAGCTGATCGCCTATACCGAGGAGCTCTCTGCCGCTAACCGTCAGCTGGAGGCCACCAATACCGCTCTGGAAGAGGCCAAGCGGCAACTGACCGAGATCGAAGGCCGCACCCGGCTGACGACCGAGATGATGCCAGCCCATATCGCCCATGTGGATGCGGACGGCTATTACACCTACACCAACCGCCGCCTCAGCTCGGTCTTTCCCAGCCGCCCTTCGGACATTCTGGGCATGCATATCTCGGACGCGCTGGGGCCTGACGCCTTTGACCGGATCGAGCCGCATCTGCTGGCCGCCTACAAGGGCGGCAGCCCGGTGTTCGAGTTCACCGAAAGCCACGGCAGCCGCCGGATCAGGGTGGCCTTTACCCCCGACCAGCAGGGCGGTGTCTATATCCTTTCGATGGACGTAACCGAGGAAACCCAGGCACGTGTTGCCCTGCAGCAGGCCCGCCGCCGCGAAATGGCGGCGCAAATGACCAGCGGCCTGGCGCATGATTTCTCCAACCTGCTGACCATCATCCTGGGGATGCAGGGCAAGCTGGAAAAGATGGGATTGGGCGGTGAGGCCGCGGAAATGGTCCAGGGCACACTGTCCGCTGCACGGCGCGGCGGACGGCTGCTGAACCGCATAGCTGAAATGACCGGCCAGCGCACCCTGCGCCCGCAGGCCACCAACATGCACGACCTGCTGAGCGAGCTGAAGATCCTCGCCTCTCCGTCGCTGCCGCAGGGGGTAGGCCTCAGCATCCTCGACAATATGCCGGATCAAGTGCTGCTGCTGGACAGCGGCAAACTGCAGGATGCGCTGCTGAACCTGATCCTGAATGCCCGCGACGCCTGCGGCACCTCCGGCCAGATCACCGTCAGCGCCCATGCGGTCGGGCAGACCTGGGTGGAGATCACCGTCACCGACACCGGCCCCGGCTTCTCTGCCGAGGCACTGGAAAAGGCCCTGAACCCGTTCTTCACCACCAAGGGCAGCGAAGGCTCCGGCCTGGGCCTGCCGATGGTCTATGACATGGCCAAGCTTGCAGGCGGCGACATGCGGCTTGGCAACACCCAGACCGGCGCCTCGGTCACCCTGCGGCTGCCCTACCGCCAGGCCCCCGATGCCAAGGGTGGCATGGCGCTGCTGGTCGAGGACAGCGAGGAATTGCGCGCTGCCTTCCGCGACATGCTGATCGACCTTGGCTATTCGGTCATCGAAGCGGCCAGCGTGGACGAGGCCAGCGCGCTCACCGCCGACCTGCCGGACATCGCGCTGGTGCTGTCCGACATCAAGCTGGAAGGCAGCGCCACCGGCATCGACCTGGCCGCCCGGCTCGACGGTTCCGGCCTGCCCTGCATTCTGATGACCTCGCTGCCGACCAGCGACCCGCTGTTCCGCAAGGCATTGAAATGCGGACCGGTTTTGCGCAAACCTTTCACCACCAACCAGCTGTCCGAATTGATCGCACCGGAGCCCGCCGCATGACATTGCCCCTGGTCACCATCCTGGATGACGAGCCGGAAATCCGCCGGATCCTGACCGAAACGCTGGAGGACGCGGGCTTCCGCACTCAAAGCTTCGCCCGCGCACGCGAATTCGAGGCGGCGCTGAACCGCGTGACGCCTGATGTCTGCCTGGTGGATCTGTCGCTGCCCGACACCGACGGGCTGGCGCTGGTGCATAGGCTGGCGCTGGAACAGGGGGCGGCGGTCATCATCATCTCCGGCCGGGCCCAGGTGCAGGACCGGGTGACCGGGCTGGAGCTCGGCGCGGACGACTATATCACCAAACCTTTTGACCCGGCCGAGGTCGTGGCGCGGGTCCGGGCCAGGTTGCGCAGCGGCCCGCGCACTGCGGCCCCAGCCAGCGAGACCGCCCGGTTTTCCGGCTGGACCGCCCATTTCGACCGCTATGTGCTGGAAGATGATACCGGTGCCGAGACTCCTTTCTCCCATGCCGAGGGCGAGGTTCTGCGGCTGTTCCTGGACAGTCCCAAACGGCTGATCTCCCGCGCCCAGATGCAGGAGGCGCTTGGCGGTGCAGCCGGGGAAAGCTTTGACCGGGCGATGGATGTGCGCATCTCGCGTCTGCGCACCAAGCTGCGCGAAGACCCCAAGAACCCGCGGCTGATCAAGACGATCTATGGCGCGGGTTACATCTTTTTGGGCGATGTGGACTGGGTCTGACCCCCCGCAATGTAGAAAAGCCGTCTGAAAAAACTACGCTTTCTCCTGTCAGATGGAGGAACGCGCAATGACGCAGCTGCAGTATTTCACCGCCCTGTCCGGGCTATGGGTGGCGGTGGCCTGGGTGCCCTATATCCTCGACCGGATCTTTGTCCGCGGCCTGATGGGGGCGCTCGCCAATCCCAGCCCCGACGACAAGCCGCAATCGCCCTGGGCCCAGCGCGCGCACCGGGCGCACATCGTCGGCGTCGAGCTGTTTGCCGCTTTTGCCCCGCTGGCCATCATCGCCACGCTGGTGATACCCGCCGAAGACCAGCCCGGCACCTTGGGAGCCACTTTCTTTTTCGGCATGGTGGCACACTACGTGATCTATTCCGTTGGCCTCCCGGTCCTGCGCACCGCCGCCTTTGCGGTAGCCGCGCTCTCGTCACTCCTCTTGGGGCTGACACTTCTGGGCGCGGCATAAGGCAGTCTGCACTGGCCTCTTGCCCGGGCGAATCGCTGCGCATAGACTCACTGCATGGCCACCTGTCTGCTCTACCGCCAAGCCCCTTCGCGCCCGTCGCGGTTCTACCGCATTGAGCTGGCGATGAACCTGTTTTCCGAGGTCTCCGTGCTGCGCGAATGGGGCGTGGCCGACGGCAACGGGCAAAGCGTGATCAACATCTACGGCAACCTGCGCGAGGCGTCTCTGGCCGCCGACAAACACCGCAAGCGGATGCTCAAACGCGGCTATGGCCGGGCCTGACCCGCGCCGCGCCAGCGGCGCCAGGCCCAACTGTGACGGGCATTCTTTGAATGTCCGGGAACAGGCGGGAGCGCCCTGCCCCTCTTGCGCGCCGCCAGGTTCAAACCGCCAGCGCCCGGGCTGCCCGGTCCAGCACCTGCAAGCCCAGGACCAGATCCGCCTCGTCCGTATCCTCGTCAAAGGCATGGCTGATGCCGCCGATGGAGGGCACGAACAGCATCCCCGCAGGCATTACGGTTGCCAGATTAGCGGCATCATGCAGCGCGCCAGAGGGCATCTTCTGCCACTTCCCGGGCGCCAGCGCCTCCGCCGCGCCGGCCAGTTCCACCTGAAATCGAGCATCCATCGCCGCCGGTTCGATCCCCATGACCGGTCCCAGCGAAACTGTGACGCCGTGGCCGGCAGAGACGTCCTGCGCGGTCTCCTTGATCAGCGTTTCCATCCGTGCCAGCCGGTCTGCATCCGCATCGCGCCATTGCATCGAGAACTCCACCCGCCCCGGCACCACGGAGGACGCATTGGGGTGCAGCGCCACATGGCCGATGGTCCAGACCGTGGCAGGTGTCACCACATCGGCAAGCCGGCTGTTTAGAGCCGCATTGAAGGCAGACAGCGCCTGAAACGCGTCCCGGCGCAGGTGCATCGGCGTGGTGCCTGCGTGGTTCTGGCGGCCCTCAAAACTGACCCGCATGTCGCGGATGCCGACGATATCCGTCACCACTCCAATACCAAGCCCGGTTTCCTCCAGATAAGGGCCCTGTTCGATATGCATTTCCAGAAAGCCGCTGAACCGGCCATGCGGCAGGAAATCCCCTGCCAGATCCGCCATCTGCGCCCGCATGTCCGCCAGGGAATTGCCAGCATTGTCGGTGAACCCGTCCGCCGCCTCCAGCGCCAGCTTGCCGGTCCAGACATCCGAGCCGGTCAGCACCCCGAACCGTCCCTCCTCATCCTGGAAGCTGACGCAGGAAATTGGCGGCCCGCCTGCTTCCCTGGCCGCGCGGGCAACCTCCAGCCCGGCCACCACGCCCAGCGCCCCGTCCAGCCAGCCGCCCTCGGGCTGGCTGTCACTGTGCGAGCCCACCAGCAGGCTCTTCTCCCCTGCCAGCCCAAAAAGATTGCCGAGCGGGTCGAAATGCGGCTCTAAACCGGCCTCTTTCATCCGTTCCGCCAGCCATTTGCGCGCGGCAATGTCGGCACCGGAATAGGCCTGCCGCACCACCCCCTTGCCCGCGCCCGAGGCGCCAAAGCTGCGAAGGGTATGCAGATCATCGAGAAAACGCTGAGGGTCGAGGGCCATGATCGGTCTCCGGACTGGCAGACCCACAGTGCGCCAAGTTTTTGCCGCTCTCAATGGAATTGCTGGGACCGGTGCCGAAACCCTCTCTTCCCTCTGCCCGGAACCTCCCCTAAGACTTCCCCGGTAACAACGGAGCCGCCCGCACATGTCCCACATCACGCTGATCCGCCACGGCCAGGCCAATACCAGCGCCCGTGACGAGGCAAGTTATGACCGGTTGAGCGATCTGGGACACCAGCAGGCGGCCTGGCTCGGGGAGCATCTGCGCAACAGCGGCAATCATCATCCGCGCGTCTACTGCGGCACCCTGACCCGGCATATCGAAACCGCCGCCTCGATGGGATATGCGGATGCAGTGCAGGACGCCCGCCTCAACGAGATGGAGTATTTTACCCTGGCCGAGGCGATGCGTGATCAGCACGGGCTGCCGATACCGGAAGAACGCGAGGGTTTTGTCGACCACCTTCCCAGGGTCTTTGCCGCCTGGGCCGGCGGGGAGATTTCCGAGCCCTACGAAAGCTGGTCGCAATTCGAGACCCGCACCCGGCAGGCACTGGAGGAAATCTCCGCAGGTGACGGCCCGGCGCTGGTGGTCACCTCGGGCGGGCTGATCTCGATGGCGCTGCGGCAGGCGATGGGGCTGGACACCGCGGGGATGGCACGCATTGCGCTTGCGGTCATGAACACATCCATGCACCGGCTGTTCCCCATCGGCGGCCACTGGAGCCCGGTTCTGTTCAACGCGGTGCCGCACCTGGAAGCGCCGGACCGGCACTTTGCCCAGACACATCTGTGACGTCCGAAGGGGAGGAAGACCATGCAGCTCTATTACGCGCCCAACACAATTTCGGTGGCCGTGGCCATCGCATTGGAAGAGGCCGGGATCGACTATGAGACGGTGAAAATCGACTTTGCCGCCAAGGAACAAACCGGCGCGGCCTATGCCCAGATCAATCCCAAGGGCCGGGTGCCCGCGCTGGCGGTCGAGGGCGGCATCCTGACCGAGACCGGAGCGCTCCTGGAATACATCGCCGATATGGCGCCGGACGCAGGTCTGCGCCCGCAAGAACCGGTGCAGCTGGCCCGGATGCGCGAAGTGATGTTCTACCTGGCTTCCACCATGCATGTGAACCACGCCCACAGGCTGCGGGGCGCCCGCTGGGCCAAGGAACGCTCTAGCTGGAAAGACATGCAGAAAATGGTGCCCCAGACCATGGCGGCCTCCTGCGAGTACATCAGCCAGGCCGGGCTGCGCGGGCCCTTTGTGCTAGGGGAGGAAATCAGCCTCGCCGATTGCTACCTCTATGTGGTCTGCACCTGGCTGGAAGGCGACGGGGTGAACGTGACGGACTTCCCCAAAATCCAGAACTTCATGACGGCAATGGAACAGCGCGAGTCGATCCGCTCGGTCTATGCCAAGGGAATGCTTTGAAGGACATGACAATGACGCATCTGTGGGTACGGGCCGAACAGCGCCCCAACGAAGAGCGGGTCGGCCTGACCCCTGAAGGCGCCGAGGCACTGCTGGCGGGCGGCATCAAGGTCACGGTGGAGGAGAGCTCGGTACGGGCAATCCCGCTGCAGGGCTACATTGACGCGGGCTGTGAGATTGCGCCTGAGAACTCCTGGCCCCAGGCGCCTGCGGATGCGATTATCTTCGGCCTCAAGGAACTGCCCGAAGACGGCACCCCGCTGCCGCACCGCCACATCATGTTCGGCCATGCCTTCAAGGGCCAGCATTCCGGCAAGGCACTTCTGGAGCGGTTCGAGGCCGGCGGCGGCACGCTTTATGATCTGGAATATCTGGTCGATGAGACCGGCCGCCGGGTTGCCGCCTTTGGCTATTGGGCGGGCTACGCCGGCGCGGCGGTGACACTGAAAGCCTGGGCCGCTCAGCAGCGCGGCGAGCTGTGCGGGCCGGTTGGTGTCTATTGCGGCAAGGATGCCTTGCTCGCTGACTTGAGTGCAGAGCTTGATGCCCTGAACAAAGACCGCCCCGCCGCCATCGTGATCGGCGCGCTTGGCCGAGTCGGCACCGGTGCTGCCGATCTCTGCGAGGCAATGGGTGTCCAGGTCACCAAATGGGACATGGCCGAAACCGCCAGCGGCGGCCCCTTCCCGGAGATCCTGGACCATGACCTGTTCCTGAACTGCATCTTCGCGCGGCCCGGCACTCCGGTCTTTGTTCCCCGTGAAGCATTGAGCGCGGACCGCAAGCTGACTGCCATCGGCGATGTCGCCTGCGATCCGGACAGCGACTACAACCCGGTGCCGGTCTATACCCAGGCCACCACTTGGGAGGCCCCTGCGCTGCGCGTCGCCGAAAACCCGGTGCTTGATGTGATGGCGATCGACAACCTGCCGTCGATGCTGCCGGTGGAAAGCTCTGAGGATTATGCCGCCCAGCTGCTGCCCTCGCTGCAGGCGCTGACGGATCTGGAAAGCGGCGTCTGGGGCCGGGCCAAGGCCACCTTCCTGGAGCATCTGCCCGAATGATGGCACCTTACGTCGGCTATCTGGCAGCCTTTTTGGGCACCGTTTGCTGGATCCCCCAGGCTTGGAAGGCCTGGGCCTCCCGCGACACCTCCGGCCTGTCGCTGCCGTCGAACCTGATGTTTCTGGCGACCGTCTCGCTGTGGCTGGCTTATGGGGTGATGGTCGGCGACTGGCCATTGATCCTGGCAAATATCTGCGCCGTGAGCGCCGTTCTGGTGATCGTCGCGGCCAAACTGAAATTCGGATAAGGGAGAACTCTCATGACTATTCACTGGTGCGGCACCGGCCTGTCGGCAATCCCCGGCCTGCGCCGCCTGCTGGAAGCGGGCCACGACGTGGCGGTCTGGAACCGGACCACCGACAAGGCGCGCGAGGCGGTCGGCGATCTGACCACCAATATCCACGCCTTCAGCATCGCCAACCTGGGCCAGATGCTGAGCCCCAAGGACGTGATCGTCTCCATGCTGCCCGGGGACTGGCACGTTCCGCTGGCGGAGCTGGCGATTGAGCACGGCGCGCATTTCGTATCCTCTTCCTACATCGCGCCGGAAATGCGCGCGCTGGACCAGAAGGCCAAGGACGCCGGCGTCTGCCTGATCAACGAGGTTGGTTTGGATCCCGGCATCGACCACCTGATGGCGCATGCTCTGGTGGCGGACTACAAGGCCTCCGATGCCTTTGACCCCGAAAACGAGATCAGCTTCATCTCCTACTGCGGCGGCATCCCCAAGACCCCGAACCCGTTCCGCTACAAGTTCAGCTGGTCGCCGCTGGGCGTGCTGAAGGCGCTGCGCTCGCCGTCGAAGTCGATCCGCGATTTCAGGGAACTGGACGTCGCCCGCCCCTGGGATGCGATCTCCTCCTACGAGGCGCCGCTGCCCGCGCCTGAAAGCTTCGAGGTCTACCCGAACCGCGACTCGATCCCCTTCATGGCGCAGTATGAGTTCGGCGAAGACTGGAAAGTGAAGGAATTCGTCCGCGGCACCCTGCGCCTTAACGGCTGGGCAGACGCCTGGGCGGATGTGTTCAAGGAGGTCGAGACCCTCTCCGGCCCCGAAGGCGACGCCCGCCTCAAGGAGATGTCGGACCAGTTCTGGGCCGAAAACGCCTATGACGAGGGCGAGCCGGACCGGGTGGTTCTCTGCGTCGGTCTGAAGGCCGAAAAAGATGGCGCCGAAGTCTGGCACAAGACCTACGTTATGGATGCCTGGGGCGACGAGCGCGGCACCGCGATGGCGCGTCTGGTCTCCTACCCCGTCTCCTTCGCCATCGAAGCCGCCATGAACGGCAAGATCGCCGCCGGTGTCCACGCCGCACCCAGCGATCCGGCATTGGTGGAGAACTGGATGGGTGAAATCGGCAGGCTGGCTCAGCACCTCGAGATTGTTGACAGCAAGGGCTGACAGCCCTGAGTGCCCGCAAGCGAAAACCTGCGGGCGACCTCCAACGTTCTTCATTCATCTGGCCTAAAATATCCCGGGGTCCGGGGCAGCGCCCCGGCTCCCGCTTCAAAGGAAATGGGCGCCGTGACTGCGGCGCCCTTCTGCTGTGCGAACACAAGAGAAGCCTGACAGCGTGGCATCCCGGCCTTAACGGCCGATTACGTCGTCCTCGACGTCATGCACATCAATGCCCAGCGCCTCCAGACCAGCTTCCAGATTGTCAGCCAGATGCGGAGTGCCGAGCAGGTAATCCGCGGTTGGCGTGGTCGCTTCCTGCCGGGCGGTATAGATCGCATCACCGAGTTCTTCGGGTTCAAAACTGCCGCGGCCGACCCACATGATGCCGACCAGCTCCGCCTGCTGGTCTTCACTCATCCGGTCTATAAAGGCGCGCAGCTCGCCCTCCGCGCGGCCCAGTTCCCGGGCCATCATCGCCACCTGTGCCACCTTGCGGACTGAGATCTCCAGCATTGCTTCACTCCTTCTGTTCGCTGCCCCAGCATATCAAACAGCGGGCGAAACGCCTAAGTCTTTGATCTGGGGCAAACGGGACCGCGGTCAGCCCTGCGCCTTGCCGAAGAGCGCGAGCCCCTCGCTGCGCCCGCGCAAGACCTCCGCCGGCAGCGCAGTCCAGCCGTTGCGCGCGGGCTCGGACCCGGCCTGTTGCAACAGCGCTTCAGAGGCAATCAGCGCCACGTCATGTACCTTGGTCAGCTGCTCAAGCCGCGCCGCGGTGTTCACGGTATCACCAAAGACGGAGTATTCCAGCCGCTGCGGCGTGCCGGTCACGCCGGAAAACACCTCGCCCCAATGCACTCCGATCCCTGCTGCCAGCCCAGCGTCGCCCGCCTGCTCCCGCAGCCGGCACCATGCGGCCACTTCCGCCAGCAGACCTTCGGCGCAGTCCAGCGCCCGCACCGCCGCCCGCTCTCCCTCGAACAGGATCATCGCCGCGTCACCGATATACTTGTCGATCAATCCGCTGTTCCGGCCTGCCACTTCCTCCACGCGGGCGCGGAATTCCGTAATCAGGCTGCTGACCTCCTGCGGCTCACGGCCTTCGCACCAGCTCGTAAAGCCGCGGATGTCGATGAACAAAATGGCCATCTGCTGCTGGCGGCCTTCCTGCAGCGCTTCCAGCCCGCCTCCCGCCAGGCGTCCCGCCAGCTGGGCCGGCAGGTAGCGGGTCAGGTTTGCCTTTTGGCGCGCCTCTTCCAGGGAGCGGTGCAACAGGCCGCGCATCCGGACCGCCGCCACCAGCAGAACGACGCCGGCCAGGCACAGCATCACCAGCCGCATGAAATTCGGAGGTGAATCCATGGTCAGCCTGATCCGTTCAACCAGATCCGGCGCGGCGTCAGGCGGCTGCCACAGGATCATCCAGCCAAACCCGGCTGCAATCAGCACCAGCATCACTGCAAGCCGCAAGGGGCTGAGTCTCAGCACTCCAAAGGCAAGCACGACCGGGGCCATCCACACAGCTGGCATCGCAAAGACCGCGCCGCCGGGGACTCCGGTATTCACCAGCGACAGAAAGGTATTCAAAAGCAGAAAGCCGCAATCCGCCAACACCGCCAGCCAAATCATCCAAGGCTTGAACAGCCCCTTGCTGATCGCCCAATAGGTCAGCACACCGACTGCCAGGTAAGAGAGCATGGTAACTGTTGCCAGCCCGATCTGACGCCGCAAATGCGGCTCGTCCACCACCCGTACAGAATCCAGAGCCAGCATCATTGCCAGTATCAGGCCCAGTGCCACCGCGATCCGCAGAAGCGCAACGATGCGTTCGGCCTCAACCTCCGCAGCCCGCAGCAGCGCCGCCTCCCCCGCACGCAATGCTGGAGGCAGCTGCATTCAGTCCTCCGCCAGCAGCGCCACCTGGCGCGGCTCGACTTCGACTTGCCCGGGTTTCTCAAGCTCCGCCCCGTTTGACACGACTCCCATTGCCTCGAACCGGCGGGCGGAGGGCAGCACGCGGGCTTCCAAAGACCCCACTGCCTTGTTGTAATTGTTTACCGAGGAAGACAGCGACCGCCCGACTGAGGCCAGATTCTTGGAGAACGTCGCCAGCCGGTCATACAGTTCTTTGGCGGTCTTCTGCACCTCGACCGCGTTCTCGGCCATCTTCTCCTGCTGCCAGCCGTAGGCGATGGATTTGACCAGCGCCATAAGGGTGGTTGGCGTCGCAATCAGCACCTTGTTTTCAAATGCATACTCGATCAGTCCTGGATCCGCTTCGGCCGCGGCGGAAACGAAAGTCTCGCCAGGGATGAACATGACTACAAAGTCCGGCGTCTCACCCAAGGCGCTTTGATAGGATTTCGAGGCCAGCTGGCGCACATGGGTCTTTACGTGGTTTGCATGGCGGGCCAGCGCCGCCTGCTGCTGCTCAGGTGTTTCCGCCTCCAGCGCGTCCAGATAGGCCTCCAGCGGTGTCTTTGCGTCCACCACGATGCTCTTGCCGCCGGGTATGCGCACGACCGCATCAGGCCTGCGCAGGCCCTCATCGGTGCCGACGCTTTTCTCCAGCTCGTAATCCACATGTTCGGCCATGCCGGCCATCTCAAATACTTGGCGCAACTGCATCTCGCCCCAGCGGCCGCGGGTCTTGGGTGCGCGTAAGGCTTGAACCAGCTTGCGGGTCTCGCCGCCCAGCGCCGCCTGGCCCTCGGCCAGATGCTTCACCTGCGCTTGAATCGCGCCATAGGCCTCGTTGCGTGCTTGCTCGATCTCCTTGATCCGCTCACCGAACTGACCCAGCTTCTGGTCCAAGGGCTTCACCAGGCTCTCAATCGCGGCATGGCGCTTGGCCAGATCCGCATCCGCTGTCTTGCTGTGCGCCTGGAACCGCTCACTGACCAGACTCAGGAAGCTTTCGGAGTTCTGTTTCAGCACGCCCGAGGCCAGCGCGGCAAACTTGTGCTCCACCTGCTGGTTCATGTGGTTCAGCTCTTCCAGCCGCGCCGCATGCTCCGCCTTCAGCGCCTGCACCTGCGCCTCGGCCTGATAGCGGGCGGAGCGTTCATTATCGCTGGTGCGGCGCAGGGTGGCCAGTTCATCCGTCAGTTCCGGCAGCCGCGCCGCCTCAGCCTGCAAGCCCGCGTTATGGCTGCGCAGATCCGCGTTGAGCTGCTCCATACGCCTTGCGTGGCCGCGCAGACGCAGCACCGCCAGGGTCAAAAGCGCCGCCAGCCCGGCCAGCGCGTAGATCGCCCATTGGGCCTGTTCCAATGTCACTGCTCGTCCTCCCTTTACCGGGGGTTATTGTTCAGCTGCGCCCGAACAGGCGCTCGATATCTGCCAGTTTCAGTTCCACATAGGTGGGGCGGCCATGGTTGCACTGGCCGGAATGGGGGGTGGCCTCCATCTCCCTGAGAAGCGCGTTCATCTCCTCGCCCCGCATCCTGCGGCCGGAGCGAATGGAGCCATGGCAGGCCACCCGGCTCAGGATCGCTTCGATCTTGGCCTGCACCAGCTGGCTTTCGCCCTGATCCGACAGCTCATCCAGGATGTCCTTGATCATCGCCTCAGCGTTGACCTCCCCCAGGATCGCCGGGGTTTCGCGTACCGCAATGGCGTTGCCGCCAAACGCCTCGATGCCGAGGCCGAATTTCGCGAGTTCCTCCGCCACGCCCAAGAGGCAGGCGCAGTCGTTGTCGCTGAGTTCGATGATTTCCGGGATCAGCAGCGCCTGAGCCGCGACACCGTTTTCCGCCATCTGGCGTTTCAGCTTCTCGTAAACAAGCCGCTCATGCGCGGCGTGCTGGTCGACTATCACCATGCCATCGGCGGTCTGGGCGATGATGTAGTTTTCATGCACCTGGCCGCGGGCCGCACCCAGCGGCAGCTGTTCGGCCCCGGGCGCTGAAGGTTCAGGCGCATCTGAGGGCTGACCCGGGGCCACTGGTGCCTCTGGAGTTTCTGTCACCCGGCCGCTGTAAGCCCCCGCCAATTCGGCAAAGCCTGGCGATGGTGGCGCATCATAGGACCCCGCCTGCGTCGGGCCGGGGGCCTGCGCCGCATAGGAAGCGTGCCGTGCGCCATAAGACGGACGGTCCATCTGATAGATCCGCGGGGCGCCTCTGGCAGTCGGCTGTTCCGGTTTCATCGCCCCCAGCGTGGCACCTGCCACCGTGGTGGAGGCACGGTGCCCCGCCTCCGCCAGCGCGTGGCGCAGGGAAGAGACGATCAGCCCGCGGGCAAGGCCGGGATCTCGGAACCGCACCTCGGATTTGGCCGGATGCACGTTCACGTCCACCAGTTGCGGGTCGCAATCGATGAACAGCGCCGCCGCCGGATGCCGGTCTCGGCTCAGGAAATCGAAATAGGCCGCCCGCAAGGCGCCGGTCAGCATCTTGTCTTTCACCGGCCGGGTATTCACGAACAGGAACTGCGCCACCGCCGCGCCGCGGGAATAAGTCGGCAGCGCCGCATAGCCATAAAGGCGGATCCCCTCACGCGTGGCGTCAATCTTCAGCGCGTTCTCGGCAAACTCCCGCCCTAGAACCGAGGCCAGCCGCCCGTGCAGCGCGTCGAACAGGTCGCCTGACAGCGGATCGGCACGGAAAGTCACCCGCCCCTCGCCGCCTCCGGAGACATCCCGCAGGGTGAATGCCACCGACGGCTCCGCCATCGCCAGCCGCTTCACCGTGTCGGAGATCGCCTGCGCTTCGGCCCGGTCGGTGCGCATGAACTTGAGCCGTGCCGGCGTCGCAAAGAACAGGTCGCGCAACTCGACAATGGTGCCCGCCCGCAAGGCGGCCGGTTTTACCGGCTCCGGCTTGCCGCCGGAGACACGGATTTGCGCTGCCTCATGACCCCCGGCCCGGCTAGTGATCGTCAGCCGCCCTACCGCGCCAAGCGAGGGCAACGCCTCGCCGCGGAAACCGAAAGTGTGAATGTTCAACAGGTCCGAGCCGTCGATCTTGGAAGTCGCATGCCGCGAGAGCGCCAGCGGCAGGTCCTCCGGTGTCATGCCGCAGCCGTCATCGGTCACCCGGATCAGGGTTTTACCGCCGTCGGCAATCTCTACAGTGATCCGCGTGGCGCCGGCGTCGATGGCGTTCTCCACCAGTTCCTTGACCGCCGATGCTGGGCGTTCCACCACCTCACCTGCGGCAATCCGGTTGATGGCACTGTCATCCAGCTGGCGGATGACAGGACGGGTTTCAGGGTACGGATTTTCGCTGATATGGGGTTCTGCACTGCTCATACCGCTAAATTTAGCATGCGGGGCCGATTCTGCCACCGGAATGCGCGCCGCAGCGGCAGCAGAATCGCAAAACACGATTTTCGCTCTTTGCCAGCTCTCCCTATCGGGCCGCAACCCTGGGCTCTGGCTATTCAGGGCAATTTTTTGTCCATTTAGTCAAAAAACCTAACGGCAGCCTGGGGCGTTCGCTTGCCAATATGCCGCACCCGTGCGATTTTCGCACGGAACTCTTCTGAGGATCCCCAATGGAAAGCCATATCGCTGAAAGAAGCGCGCAGCTGCCGCAGCTGGCAGAGCCGCGCAATCCTGGCATGGAGCTGGACCTGGACTGGGTCGCTGCCGTGCAGGCCAACACCTCGGCCATCGAACGCCGCTGCGCCACCCTGCCGGGCCGCCGCAGTGTCAAGAAGGACCATCAGGCTGCCTGGCTTCTGAAAGCCGTCAGCCTCATTGACCTCACCACACTATCCGGCGACGACACCGAAGGCCGTGTTCGCCGCCTGTGTGCCAAGGCGCGCCAGCCGGTGAGTGCGGGAATCCTGCGCAGCCTGGGGATGGAAAGGCTCACTACTGGCGCGGTCTGCGTCTACCACGACATGATCCCCACCGCCGTCAAGGCGCTGGAGGGCACAGGCATCCCGGTGGCCGCGGTCTCCACCGGGTTTCCGGCCGGCTTGTCGCCGTTCCACCTGCGGCTTGCCGAGATTGAGGAAAGCGTCAAGGATGGTGCTGAAGAGATCGACATCGTGATCTCCCGCCGCCACGTTTTGACCGGAAACTGGCAGGCACTCTATAACGAAATGAAAGCCTTCCGCCTTGCCTGCGGCGAGGCGCATGTTAAGGCCATCCTGGCCACCGGCGAACTGGGCTCACTGCGCAATGTGGCACGCGCCTCGCTTGTCTGCATGATGGCGGGTGCCGATTTCATCAAGACCTCGACCGGCAAGGAAAGCGTCAACGCCACCCTGCCGGTTAGCCTGGTGATGATCCGCGCAATCCGCGACTATTACGACCGCACTGGCTACCGCGTCGGCTACAAGCCCGCGGGCGGCATTTCCAAGGCGAAGGACGCGCTGGTCTACCTCGCTCTGATGAAAGACGAACTGGGCGACCGCTGGCTGCAGCCTGACCTGTTCCGCTTTGGCGCCTCGTCGCTGCTGGGCGATATCGAGCGCCAGCTGGAACACCATGTCACCGGGGCATACTCCGCCGGCTACCGCCACTCCATGGGCTGAGGGCTGAACACATGACCATCAAAGAGATTTTCGACACCATGGAATACGGCCCTGCACCCGAAAGCGCCGCCGAGGCACTGGCCTGGCTGGTCGATCAGGGCGGCCGCTTCGGTCATTTCATCAACGGTGAGTTCACCGCCCCCGGCAACGGCTTTGACAGCAGGAACCCGGCCACGGGGGAAGTATTGGCCAGCCTGACCCAGGCCACTCACGCCGACGTGGACGCCGCGGTCCAAGCCGCCCGCAAGGCGCAAGGCAAATGGGAAGCGCTTGGCGGCCCGGGCCGGGCCAAGTACCTCTATGCCATCGCGCGCCTGCTGCAAAAGCATTCCCGCCTGTTTGCCGTGCTGGAGACGCTGGACAACGGCAAGCCGATCCGCGAGAGCCGCGACATCGACATCCCGCTGGCCCAGCGGCACTTCTACTATCATGCTGGCATGGCCCAGCTGATGGGCAGCGAACTGCCGGACGCCGAAGCCCTGGGTGTGTGCGGCCAGATCATCCCCTGGAATTTCCCGCTGCTGATGCTGGCCTGGAAGATTGCGCCCGCCATTGCGATGGGCAACACCGTGGTTCTGAAGCCTGCTGAATACACTTCGCTCACCGCGCTGCTGTTCGCCGCCATCTGCCGCCAGGCAGGCCTTCCCAAGGGCGTTGTGAACATCGTAACCGGCGATGGCGCCGTGGGTGAGATGATCACCGCGGCGGACGTCGACAAAATCGCCTTCACCGGCTCGACATCGGTTGGCCGCAAGATCCGCGAGGCCACCGCAGGCAGCGGCAAGGCGCTGACGCTGGAGCTGGGCGGCAAGTCGCCCTACATCGTTTTCGATGACGCCGACATCGACTCCGCCATCGAAGGACTGGTGGATGCAATCTGGTTCAACCAGGGCCAGGTCTGCTGCGCCGGCTCCCGCCTTCTGGTGCAGGAGGGTATAGCAGAACGGTTTCACACCAAGCTCAAGGCCCGCATGGACGAGCTGCGCGTCGGCAACCCGCTTGATAAATGCATTGACGTGGGTGCCGTTGTCGACCCGGTTCAGCTGAACACCATCAGCGGGATGGTGGCGGCCAACCGCGCAGGGCAGATGCACCAGGCCCAAGTCGAGATGCCCGAAGGCGGCTGCTTCTACCCCCCGACCCTGATCGAGGGTCTATCGCCAGCCGATCCGCTGATGCAAGAGGAGATCTTTGGCCCGGTACTGGTGTCTTGCACATTCCGCACTCCTGAAGAAGCGGTGGACCTGGCAAACAACACCCGTTACGGCCTGGCGGCAACCGTCTGGACCGAGAACGTCAACCTGGCGCTCGACATGGCACCGAAACTTGTTGCCGGCGTGGTCTGGATCAACGGCACCAACATGTTCGACGCCGCCGCCGGTTTTGGCGGCGTGCGCGAAAGCGGCTTCGGGCGCGAAGGCGGCTGGGAAGGGCTGGCAGCCTACACCCGGCCCCAAGCCAAGGCGAAACCGCTCGCCAAAGTGGAGACGCTGGAAGGCAACGGTGCCCCTGCAGATCCGCTGGACCGTACTGCCAAGCTCTATACCGGCGGCAAGCAGGCGCGCCCGGACGGCGGTTATTCCCGGGCTGTCTATGGCAAGTCCGGCGCGCTGCTGGGACATGTTGGCCTCGCCAACCGCAAGGATGTTCGCAACGCAGTTGAAGCCGCCGCAGGCGCCAAAAGCTGGTCCAAAACCACTGGCCACCTGCGGGCGCAAATTCTCTACTACATCGGCGAAAACCTCTCCGCACGTGCAGATGAGTTCGCGGCCCGCATCGACGCGATGACCGGCAAGAAAGGCGGAGCAGCAGAGGTTGAGGCCTCCATTCAACGCCTCTTCACCGCTGCCGCCTGGGCCGACAAATACGATGGCCAGGTCCACGGCGTTCCGATCCGCGGCGTCGCGCTGGCGATGAAGGAGCCGGTTGGCGTGATCGGCGCGCTCTGCGCAGACGAGGCTCCGCTTTTGGGCCTGGTCTCTGCCATGGCGCCAGCAATCGCCATGGGCAACCGGATGGTGCTGGCGGCCTCTGAGCCTTTCCCGCTGGCCGCAACCGATTTCTACCAGGTTCTGGATACTTCGGATGTGCCCGCAGGCGTGGTCAATATCCTGACCGGCAGCCATTCAGAGCTGGCCAAACCGCTGGCCTCCCATCTGAACGTCGACGCGGTCTGGAGCTTTTCCTCCACAGATTTGTCAACAGGCATTGAAGCGGCATCCGCAGGCAACCTGAAGCGCACCTGGGTCAACAACGGCACAGCCACCGACTGGGCGCAGGACCAGACCAAGCGCTTCCTGCAGGAGGCCACCGAGATCAAGAACATCTGGGTGCCCTACGGAGAGTAAAACCGGCCGGATCCTGAAACCGACCGAACGCCGCTCCATTCGGGGCGGCGTTTCTCTTTCGGACCCGCCTCCGCCCTTCGAAGGCCCGGCTTGCTTGAAGCCGCAACCGCCCGTGCGCAGCACGGGCCAGGCCCAAGGCCAAGTGCGGCCCGGCGCAGCCCGCGGGCTTGCGGGCGCGGGAGGCCCCGCTTCTGGAGGATACCGGTGCAAAAGAAAACGCCCGCTCCTTTCGGAACGGGCGTCGAAAAATCCGTAAAAGCGCGGATTAGCGGCGGATGCCCAGACGCTTGATCAGGTCCTGATAGCGGGCCTCATCCTTGCCTTTTGTGTAATCCAGCAGCTTGCGGCGCTGAGCAACCATTTTCAGGAGGCCACGGCGGCCGTGGTTGTCCTTCTTGTGGGTTTTGAAGTGCTCAGTCAGGGTGTTGATGCGCGAGGTCAGGATTGCAACCTGGACTTCCGGGGAACCGGTGTCGCCGTCCTTGGTTGCGAATTCTTTCATCAGGCGCGATTTTTCTTCCGCAGTGATCGACATCGGGGTCTCCTTCATAGGTTAGAGTGGATGGCACAGGCCGGGATGTCGTCCAGCACAGGCCCATGGAGAAACCTGCCGCGGAATCACGGCAGATGCGGGCATATATGATGTTTCCGCTGCGAAGGCAAAGACTAACTTCCAGATGCGGTATGAGAATGCCCCGGCGGGCCGGCTGGCAGGTTTATTGCGGCAGCAACCCGGTTCCTTCCACCGACTCCTGGTTGATCAGCACCAGGTCCTCCGCGGTGAGCCCCTCCGCCCCCGAAACCCGCATGACTGTCTCACCATTGACCAGAATCAGCTTCTCTGCCGCTGCCGCCGGGTTTTGCTGCACCTCTACCGTTGGTTCTTCGCCGCCCGCGAAATCCCAGACTAACACCAACTGGTCCTCGGCTGCATCGTAGTCCATCAGTTGCACTGCCGGCCCGTTGCCGGTCCAGCTTCCCACCAGAAATTGATCGCCGCCGCCACCGCCCGTCAGGACATCACCCGCGCCGGCAATCAGCGTGTCATCCCCGTCACCGCCATTGACATAATCCTGTTCGGTCCCGTCGCCGGCACCTGAGACAACATCATTTCCGTGGCCCCCGAACAGCGCATCGTCCCCGCCGCCGCCCGTCAGGCTGTCATCGCCATCGTTGCCATGCAGCGTATCCTGGTTCGCACCCCCGCTTAGCCAATCCTGCCCCTGGCCGCCATGCAGCAGATCCAAACCACCGCCGCCAAGCAGCGTGTCGTCACCAAAATGCCCGTAGAGACTGTCGCCGCCGGCACCGCCCTCCAGCCAGTCGGCACCGTTCTCGCCGTGCAGCAGATCCGAACCGTCTCCGCCGAACAGGCTGTCATCACCGTCCTGCCCGTGCAAAACGTCACTGTCGGCGCCGCCATCGATCCAGTCGTTGCCGCCGTAGCCACCGATCTGGTCATCCCCGGCACCGCCGAAGATGCTCTCTGAAGATCCGGATCCGGCAAGAACACCACCGTGTTCCGTGCCGGTCACGGTCCCGCCACTTGGCTCGATAAATCCGCCTTCGTGACCGCCGCCATCCGTTTCTGGATCGGACGGGGCGTCCGGCTCATCTTCCTCGGAACTGGTGTCAACCAGGACCACGCCACCAACAGCAACAAGCCCCAAAACACTTGCCAACCACAACATCGCCAGATCAACCCCTGGGGAAACTCAAACACAAAACACAATTACATAGAGAGGCAACCACAGCAAAACAAAACGGGAACAAAGGTTAACGCGGGGCTCAGGTACCCATTCCCGGTTTCCACAGCTCCGGCTGCTGGCTGTAGGCAATGTACAACGGATGTTTCGGATGCCCCGCTTTGCTGAGACCTAGATGGTACAGCGGTTCGCCGGATGACCTCAGCGCCGCTGCGACCCGCGCGCCTTGGCCTCGGTGCGCGCCATGGGTGCCCCAGGCACAAATCACCGTATCGGCCCATGCCATCCCTTCCAGGATCGCTGCCATATTATCAGGACCCTCCGGCGCCTCCAGCTGCCTCATCCTGCGTGGGTCTGTGACCCGGCAGGCAAAGATATTCGTAGCCATGAAGCCGCCAAACCCCAATGCACGGGCGCGGCGCTCGCAACGTTCAATGGTGGGGTCGTTCTGCACCTCGGTTGCGGTCGAGGGGTTGAGCATCACGAACATCACCCGCCGTCCGTCCGGATCCCAAACACGCGTCAGGCTGTAGCGGTAGGTTTCGCAGTCCGAGTAGACGGCGGTCGAGGGGGCATCGCCCTTAATGTGGCTGCGGGTGATCATACGGGGGTTACTAGCTCGGAGCAGCTTGCAATCCAAGCAGGATTGCCGCAACCTTAAAGTGCATCCTGAAGCCGCCTCCCCCTTAGTTGCGGTGATATCAATTCAAACAGGTTAATTTGGAACTTCTTCTTTTACTCGCATTCGCCGGCACGGTAGGCGCTCTGAGCGCCGAGGGCTCGGAATCAGAAGAAACAATTCCGGAAAGCCCGGAAGAACCGGTTGAGCCGGAACCCGTCGAGCCAGACCCGGTCGATCCGAACCCGCCGCCCGGCGCAGTCGAGCTGAGCGGCACCATTGGCTCGGACGACGTTCTGGACGGCACAGCAGGGAATGACACGATCACCGGCAATGCGGAAGATCAGGACCTGCTGGCAGGCGGCAGCGGCGATGACGAGTTGCACCTGGGCGCGGGCAACACCGCCCGAGGCGGCGCAGGCGCAGACCGCTTTATCCTGGACGACGCAGGCAGCCCCGCGACTGTGATCGAGGATTTTGAGCTGACCTCCGATCAGCTGGCTTTAGCCGGTACGACGCCTAATTTTGAACTGTTCGAGACGGAGGACGGCACCGGGCTGCGTATTGTCGACACCCTCAGCCACAAAACGGTTCTGACCCTTTCAGGAGTTTCGCTGGATGACGGCGAAACGCTCGACGTGGAATTACTCGCAGGCGATGGCACCACCCTCCGCACGGTGAGCTTTGAGGACGTCCGTATCAGTGCTCCCTTTGCCCTGGATGCTGTCAACGGAACCTCAGGTGACGATAGTCTGAACGGCACAGACGGTGACGACGTTATCTTCGGCAAAGGCGGAGCGGACACACTCTCCGGCGGCGCGGGCGACGACGCGCTGTTCAGCGGCAGCGGCACTGTCTACTATGGGGAGTCATACCACCACTACCCTGGAAGCCTGACCACGGTTGGTGATGATGGCGATGTATTGGATGGCGGCGAGGGCGATGATCACTTGTGGATCGGGCCTGGGACCACTGCCACCGGCGGCGAGGGTGCGGACAGCTTCCACGCTTTCACCAATACATACGAACCAGGAACACCGGCAGCGGAGATCACCGATTTCGACGCGGCGGAGGACAAGCTGCTGATAGACTTTCCTGTTGTTGCCGGTTTCGGCCCCTTCAGCAGCTTCCGCTTTGAAGACGCCATTGCTGGCCTGTCTGTGGAATACGACGCCGGTCAGGATCATACACTGATAGCAATGGACGGCACCGCCGTCGCCACTGTGCCTGGCGATCAATCCGGGATCAGCATCGCCTTCTACGATGACTATTCCACTGATGAAGTCCGGTGGCGGAACGCGGTAGGGGAGGCGATCACACCTGCCCAGGGCTCCGCAGCGAGCGTTATCATATCTGCGCAGCAGGATCAGTCGGTTCTCGGAACAAACCACGATGCCGGCCCCGCCTGATGGCTATCTGCGGGGCTGCCCCCGCGCGCGGGGCTGCCCAGGGCGGTCGCGGCGATTGGAGCGCATTGTTCTTGGAGTTGCCAAGGCACTCCTCATTATTCTCCCCCTTGCCGCGGCAGGCTCCGTCGCGATGGTGGACAGTGACCATTCCGGTACCGGCCCGGATGAAATGCGCGGGACTGAGGACACCCGCTGGGCTTGATGTGTTCCTAAGCTGGGCATTACAGGAACCGGTGGCCTAGGCCCGACAATAGCAGGGCTCACATGACCCCCGAAAATACGCTGGGCGGCCCTGTCATCGCCGAAGTCTATCCGGGAACGGAACACGTGGAAATACAGCTAAGCAGCGGAAAGCCATTCCCTGACGACAGCATGCCGCAGGGCCCCGCCTTTGACCTGCGCGGCTGTTTCAGCACTGCTGAAGCAAAGGACGGCAGCTCGACAGCGGCGAAGGTCTGCGTCCGGAAGGGCATACCGGCGTGGATGCAGGCGCCCTTTACACTCCGAAAGGCGGCGATGAGACCTGGTACGATTTAAGCAGCCCGGTGGCTGCGCCCAGCAAATTGCATGCCCGGCTGGAGGTGTAACGCAACGTCTCAGGCTGAAACCAACGGGCGGCCGCCGCAAGCCAGCCGGATCACTCCGGCTGCGCGAAAACCCGGCTCGGGTGCAACTCGCCCGACTTGTAGATGCCTACGGCTACCGCCTGGCCTTCAAGCGAGGCCCAGGCTTCGTCGCCATACTCCACGTCCGCGGCCATCACCATCCCCGGATTGCCATTGCGGAGCCGCACGGCCCCCTGCGGTGTGCACTTCAGTTCGGGAAGGTCGGCGAGACCTTCTTCCAGCGGCCGCAGGTACTGGTCGAGCTCTGGAGATTTCGCCAGTTCGTCGATCAGCTCCAGCGAGACGCCGTCTTCGGCATCAAACGGGCCGGACCAGATCCGCCGCAACTCCTTGACGTGGCCGTGGCAGCCCAGCGCCGCGCCAAGGTCTCGAGCGATGGAGCGCACGTAGCCGCCCTTGCCGCAGGTCATTTCCAGCACCACGTGATCCTCGTCGGGACGGTCCAGCATGATCAGCTCCTCCACCCACAGCGGGCGGGCCGCGAGCTCCACATCCTCACCATCGCGGGCGAGTTTGTAGGCGCGCTGGCCGTCGATCTTCACGGCGGAGAACTTGGGCGGCAACTGCATGATCTCGCCCAGGAAGGGCAGCAGCGCCTCCTTGATCTGCTCGTCGGTCGGGCGCGCATCGCTTTGTGCGATTACCTCGCCCTCGGCGTCATCGGTGTTGGTTGCCTGGCCCAGCCGCACGGTAAAGGTATAGGCCTTGAGCGCGTCGGTGATGTAAGGAACGGTCTTGGTCGCCTCGCCCAGCGCCACGGCCAGAACACCGGTCGCCTCAGGATCCAGCGTTCCTGCATGGCCGGCCTTCTTGGCATCCAGCGCCCAGCGCACCTTGTTCACAACCGCGGTCGAGGTCAGCCCAGAGGGCTTGTCCACTACCAGCCAGCCGGAAATATCGCGCCCTTTGCGTTTGCGTGCCATGCCTTGTCCCCATGTGTAAGTGAGGCGCGCCGGTTACCGGATCGCCGGGACAGTGTCAATTTAGCAAATCAAGAGGGAGAAGGGAAAGCATCAGCCGCGGAGGTGAGCCGTGCTTGCCCCGGCCCGACTCTGGCGCTAGGCAAGTCCCCATGGCCGTTTCAAGTGAATACACCCCGCCGCAGGACCCGCTGGAGATCCTGCACCACGACGCCGAATTGCTGGCGGTGAACAAGCCTGCGGGCCTTTTGTCGGTGCCGGGCCGCGGCGAGCATCTGGCAGACTGCCTGATCACACGCGTTCAGGCGGTGTTCCCCGAGGCGCTGCTGGTGCACCGGCTGGACCGGGACACCTCTGGCGTGATGGTATTCGGCCTCACCCCTCACGCGCAGCGGCACCTTTCGATGCAGTTCGAAAAGCGCACCGCCAAGAAGGCCTATGTGGCGCGGGTCGCGGGCAAGCTGGAGCCGCGGAGCGGCACGGTGGACCTGCCGCTGATCGTCGATTGGCCGAACCGCCCGAAACAAATGGTCTGCCATGAGACCGGCAAGCCCGCCGTCACCGACTGGCGGGTGATCAAATACGAGGACGGTGCCACCCGGGTGCGGCTGACACCCAAGACCGGGCGTTCGCATCAGCTGCGGGTGCATATGCTGTCGCTGGGCCACCCGATCCTGGGCGACCCCCTTTATGCCAGCGGTGCGGCTTTAGACCACCCCAGGCTAATGCTGCACTCCGAGGAGCTGCGGATCAAACACCCCGACAGCGGCGAATCGCTGAAGTTCCGGGTGAAGCCGGAGTTCTGAGCCCGCCGCAGCTCACGGCGCCTCCATCACCATAATGAACAGCGTATCCGCCTGCAGCGCCTCATAGCTGTGCGGACGGTCGCCGGGATAGGTGTAGTAGTCGCCGGGCTGCAGGGTCTCTTCCTGTCCCTCCGATCCCGCCCGCATCTGACCCGAGCAGACCAGCATATGCTCCACCGTGCCGCGCGGATGCGGCTGGGCGCGGCGGGCCTCTCCAGGCTGCATCACCACCCGGTAGACATCCCGGCGCACATTCGGCGGGCAGCGCGACAGCAGGACCGCGGTGAAATCCGACTGCTCCGATTCCAGCGGCTCCCCCTCCCCTGCCCGGATCAGCGTGGTGGAGGGTGCCTCGGTCTCAAACAGCAGGCTCAGCGGGATATCCAGCGCTGCAGCCAGAGCCCAAAGCGTCTCTACACTGGGGTTTCCGTTGCCTGCCTCCAGCTGCGACAGGGTCGATTTGGCAATTCCCGCCTGCGCGGCAAGCGCCGATAGCGACTTGCCTGCGCGGTTGCGCTCGCGCTGGATAGCCGCGGCGATCATCTGGTGGGGCGCTGACATGTTCTGTATTTCATCCCTTCGTTCGACTTGACGAACAAACGTACCGTTCGATATAGAAGTCTCGCGTTCGGTATAGCTGAACTGCAGACCCGCTTCCAGAGGAGCTGTCCAATGGCCCTGCAAGACATAACCCACAGCACCACCACCCGCAGCCAGCTGACCGCCGGTCTGCGCGGCATCCTGCCCCTGGCGGTTGGCGTTGGTGTCTATGGGCTGGCCTTTGGCCTTCTGGCAGCACAGGCCCGGATGGACGGGCTTCAGACCGGGGTTATGGGCACCATCGTCTTTGCCGGCTCCTCGCAAATCATCGCTGTGGAACGGCTGGTGGCGGGGGCTGGCGCCGGCGCGGCGCTGCTGGCCGGGCTGGCGCTGAACCTGCGGCTGCTGCTGATCACCGCCTCTCTGCGGGATGAATTCGCCGGACGCCCGTGGTGGCAAGTGCTGCTGGGCGTTCACCTGGCGACGGATGAGAACTGGGCGCTGATGCACGCGATGCGCGCTCGCGGCCACCGAGCCGGCTACTGGTATCTGGTGGGCGGCGGCCTGGGGCTGGTGGCGGTCTGGGTGCTGGCCACGGTGGCGGGAGCAAGTTTTGCCACGGTGGTGCCGGAACCAAAAGCCCTCGGTATGGACTTTGCCTTCACTGCCGCCTTCATCGCCATTCTGCGGTCGTTGTGGAACGGCAGCACGATGCTGATGCCCTGGGCCGCATCCATTGCCATCGTCCTGCTGTCGGGCCTGCTGACCCCGCTGGATCCGACCTGGACCCTGATCCTGGGCGGCCTCGGCGGCGCGGCCATCGCCGGAGTGCTGGGCGATGACTGAAACCCGGACCCTGATCTTCGGCCTGGCAGCGGCAACCTTTGCAATCCGGTTCTCGGGCTACCTGCTGGGCCGGCGGCTGCCGGAGCACGGGCCTTGGGCGCGTGGCCTGCAGGCTCTGCCGGGCTGCCTGATCCTGTCGTTGGTGACTTATCTGTTGATGCAGGGCGGACCTCAGGAATGGGCGGCCGGCGCTGCTGCTCTATCCGTCGCCCTGGCAACCCGCAGCCTGCCACTGACCATGGCCGCCGGAATCGCCGCAATCTGCCTGCTTAGAGCCTATTTCTGATCACCTGCCCCACCAGCGCGTCTCAGCTCCCCTTGCCCGTGCGTAGCACGGGCCACGCCCAAGCCGGCGGGCCGCCCGGCGCAGCCGGGGGGCATGCAGGCGCGGGAGCACACCCGCCGGGGACGGTACTTGCAAATAAGAAAGCCGCCCCGAAAGGCGGCTTCCCGTTTCCTCAAGGCGGAACGCTTACTCAGCCGCCCAGCCGCCGACGGCTTTCACTTCCAGGAAATCCTCGATCCCCCATTTGCCGCCCTCACGGCCCTGGCCGGACTGTTTCATGCCGCCAAAGGGCGAGCCGGCCGAGCGCGACTTGCCGTTCATCTCCACCATCCCGGAGCGCAGCGCGCGGGCCATGCGGTTGGCGCGGGCGCCGTCCTGGGTCTGCACATAGTTGGTGAGGCCGTAAGGCGTGTCATTGGCGATCTCGATCGCCTCCTCTTCGGTCTCAAACGGCAGAATTGCCAGCACCGGGCCAAATATCTCTTCGCGCGCGATGGTCATCTGGTTGTTCACATCGGCAAAGACCGTGGGCTTCACATAATAGCCCTTGTTCAGCCCATCCGGTCGCCCGGTGCCGCCGGCTACCAGCTTGGCACCTTCGTCGATGCCCTTCTGAATCAGGTCCTGGATCTTGTTCCACTGCAGCTCATTCACCACCGGGCCGATGTGACGGCCTTCCTGATCGGCGGGACCGACCTCGACCTTGGCGGCCACTTCCGCAGCCTCGGACACCACGCGGTCATAGATGCTTTTCTGCACCAGCATCCGGCTGGGCGCGTTGCAGCTCTGGCCGGTGTTCTGCATCATGTGCAGCACGCCGCGCTTCACCGCCTTTTCATCGGCGTCTTCAAAGATCACGTTGGCGCCTTTGCCGCCCAGCTCCAGGTGCACTTTCTTCAGTGTCAGAGCCGCATTCTGCGAAATCGCGATGCCTGCGCGGGTGGAGCCGGTGAAGGACACCATGTCCACGTCCGGATGCCCGGTCAGCTGCGCGCCAACGCCCATGCCGTCGCCGTTCACCAGGTTGAAGACGCCTGCCGGGAAGCCTGCCTCATCCATCAGCTCTGCAAAGATCATGGCGTTCAACGGGCTTTGCTCAGACGGCTTCAGCACCATGGTGCACCCGGCAACCGCGGCCGCGCCCACCTTGAGCGTGATCTGGTTCATCGGCCAGTTCCACGGCGTGATCAGCGCGCAAACGCCCACCGGCTCATGAATGATACGGTCGTTCGGAGCGTTTTCATTCAACGGCGCGTCGAACTTGAACTCCTTGGCCGCGGCGATGAAGTTGCGCAGGTGCCAGCTGCCGGCACCAACCTGCGAGGTGCGCGACAGGTTGATCGGCGCGCCCATCTCCATCGACATTGCCTGGGCCAGATCCTCGGCCCGGGCTTCATAGATTTCGATCAGTTTCTCCACCAGCGCGATGCGCTCTTCCACCGGGGTGGCCATCCAGCCCGGAAAGGCAGCCTTGGCCGCTGCAACCGCAGCGTTGGTGTCAGCCTCGGAGCCCAGCGAAATCACTGCACAGGGTTCCTCCGTCGAGGGGTTGATCACCTCGAAGTCGTTCGGTTCAGCAGGGGACACCCACTGGCCATTGATGTAAAAGTCGCGTTTCTCGATCATGCGGGATCTCCCAATTCAGACGTTCTCTCCCAACCGTCTGGGCGGTTTGGCGGACACTGTGTCACCAGGCCAGCAGGGGGGCAAGGGGCTTCGGCTGCATAATTTGATCAAATTATGCGTAGGACTGTCAACGGTCCCGACGCGGTGCCTGCAAATCCTTGCCGGGCAAAGCTGCTGGAGAATTCACGTGGCATCCCGTGCCAGGGGCTGTAACGTAACGGCGGAGCCCCCAGGTTGTTCCTGAGGCGACTCAGGCTGCCTGACCGCGGCCGGACAAAACAATCATACACGACACCCTGACAAGGAGGACAATGCCATGGGTTTGCGCATTAACGACGTGGTTCCGGATTTCACCGCTGAGACCGACCAGGGCACCATCAGCTTCCATGACTGGATCGGCGACAGCTGGGCGATTCTGTTTTCGCACCCAAAGGACTTCACCCCGGTCTGCACCACCGAGTTTTCCGCTGTAGCGCAGCTGAATGATGAATGGGCCAAGCGGAACACTAAGGTAATCGGCGTATCCGTCGACAGCGCCGAAGACCACCGCAAGTGGAAGAAGGACATCGAAGAATACGGCAAGGCGAATCCTGGCTTCCCGATCATCGCGGATGACGGTCTGGCTGTGTCCAAGGCATTCGACATGCTGCCAGCCGAAGCTTATCTGCCCGACGGCCGCACCCCGGCGGACAGCGCCACCGTGCGTTCCGTCTTTATCATCGGCCCGGACAAGCAGCTGAAACTGAACATGACTTACCCGATGACCGTGGGCCGCAACTTTGCCGAGATCCTGCGGGCGCTGGACGGGCTGCAGATGACCGCCAAGGGCGTTGCCACCCCGGCCAACTGGGTGCCTGGTGAAGACGTGATCATCCCGCCGAGCGTCTCGGACGAAGAGGCTAGCGCGAAGTTCGGCGAGTACGAAACCATCTTCCCCTACCTGCGCAAGGTCAAAGCGCCGGAGTGACATCAGGCTCGCACCGCGCGGGGACGGCATTGCAACCAGGCAGTGCCGTTCTCAGCCTGCCGGGGCCGCGTTGAGCGTTTGTCTTAGGAGCTCCATTCACTTATAGCGCATGCAAAATACAGGAGGTCCGAATGCAGATCACACCAGTTTTGATGTGCGGTGGCTCAGGAACACGGCTGTGGCCTTTGTCGCGGGAATCCTATCCCAAGCAGTTCACGTCCCTGAAAGGCGATAAAACCCTGTTTCAGGAGAGCGTCGGGCGGTTGTCAGGCGACGGCTTCGCGGCGCCCATCGTGGTGACCAACTCGGATTTCCGGTTTATCGTCACCGAACAATTGCTGGGGGCAGGCATTGACCCGAGTGCCATTCTGATTGAACCGGACCGGCGCAATACTGCGCCTGCGGTCCTGGCTGCAGCGTTGCACGCTTTTTCTGAGAACCCCGATGCGCTGCTGATCGTGGCCCCTTCGGACCATGTGATCCCCGATGCGGACGCCTTCCGCGCTGCGGTTTTGGCGGGGACAGAGCGGGCGCAGGCCGGCGACCTTGTGACCTTTGGAATTGTTCCGACGCACCCTGAAACCGGCTACGGCTATCTGCAGCTGGGTGGCGAAGCAGAGCCCGGGAAACCAGCGCCTCTGAGCCGTTTTGTCGAGAAACCCGACGCCGCCGCAGCAGCAAGGATGCTGGCCGCCGGTAACTATCTCTGGAACGCGGGCATCTTCCTGTTCTCCGCCCGCGCGGTCATTGACGCCTTCGAGCAGCACGCAGCACATCTGGTCGCGCCAGTCCGCAAGTCTGTCGAGAACGCCAAGACGGATGTGGGCTTCTTGCGCCTGGACCCAGAGGCTTGGTCTGCGGCAGAGGACATCTCGATCGATTATGCGATCATGGAGAAGGCCAAGAATATCTGTTCCGTGCCATTCGAAGGCGAATGGTCGGATCTTGGGGATTGGAATGCTGTCTGGGCGGAGAGCGGCCCGGATGCGGACGGTGTCGCAACCAACGGCAATGCAGCGGCGATCGATTGCAAAAATGTGCTGCTGCGGTCCGAAGCCAACAACCAGCAGATTGTCGGCCTGGGGCTTGACGGGATCGTGGCCATTGCCATGCCGGATGCTGTGCTGGTCGCCGACAAGTCGCGTACTCAGGACGTCAAGAAAGCCGTTGAGCTGCTGAAATCGCAGCAAGCGCCGCAGGCGGTGCAGTTCCCGCGCGATCACCGACCGTGGGGCTATTTCGACAGCCTGGTGACAGGACAGCGGTTTCAGGTCAAACGGATTGTTGTCAAACCTGGCGCCGCGCTGTCACTGCAAAGCCATTTCCACCGGTCAGAGCACTGGATCGTGGTGCAGGGCACTGCGCGCGTGACCATTAACGAGACCCAGCAGCTGGTCGCGGAGAACCAGTCGGTCTATATCCCGCTGGGTGCCGTTCACCGCATGGAAAACCCCGGCAAGATGGACATGGTTCTGATCGAGGTTCAGACCGGATCCTACCTCGGCGAGGATGACATCATCCGCTACGAGGATGTTTACGCCCGCAGCGAAACAGACTGAGCGCGGGCCGGCTCGGAATTGGCGGCGACATTGGCCAGCAGGTCCTGGCCGAAGTCGCGCCACGTGCGCAGCTGATCACGGTTCGCCGCGATCTTCGCCCGCCACTCAGCGGCAAATGCCTCGTCCTGCACCAGGCGCTGAATGTGCCCCGCCAGGGTCTCGGGGTCATCCACCCCAAAATACAGTCCCAGATCGCCGCTGACTTCGTGCATAACCGGAATGTCCGCGCACACCGCCGGGACACCGGCCCACAACGCTTCGCCGGCGGGCAGCCCCCAGCCCTCGATGCGTGAGGGCAGGATCACCCCCTGAGAGGCTTCGTACAGCCGCACCAGGTCCTTCTGGTTCGGGGTATCCAGCTGCAGCACATGCGGCTTGACCAGCGCCATTTCTTCCTTGTCCAGGAAGTCCATCGTGCGATGGCGGCGTTTACCTGCCAGAACCAGCAGCGGCGGTGTCTCACCCCGCTTGGCGATCAGGTTCATCGCATTCAGAACCACATCAAGATTCTTGCGGCCCAGCATCGTGCCGACCATCAGGAAATAGGGGCGATCAGGGATATCCACCGACTGTTCCTCATCTCCGGCACGCAGCTCATGCACCAGCGGCGCAACCGAGGTACGCTTAGGCTCCGGCAGGATGCCTTGGCTGGCAAAATCCTTGGCGTCGTCGATTGTGAATTGCGAGTTGCCGATCACATGGTCAGCGTGCTCCAGCAGCCATTGGTTGTCGCCCAGGAACGAGCTGGAAAAATCAGGGGCACCGCCGCGTTTGAAATCATGCAGCGGGATCATGTCGTGAATCAGCACGTGGATTTCCACGTCCAGCTTTTTCAGGTGCTTGATCGGGTGAATGATCAGCTTGGGCCGCCCGCAGCTCACCCAGGCACCGCCATCCAGATTGACGATCGGGTTATCAGCACCGCTCAGCGCCCAGCGGGACCGCTCGATCAGGTCTACAACTCCGAACACGATGGGGGCGATGTGGTGCAGGGCTTTCTTTTTCTTGCGGTTGTGAATGCGCCGCATGAAGAATGGCTTACCGGAATTCGGCACATTCAGGTCGATCCCGCCTTCGGCGGAGTCGTCATATTTCGGAAATACCTCAAAAAATGCGTCGTGCCCCTGCGAATACGCAACAAACCGGGTGCCATTATCGGCCCTGAAGGCCTCTTTGGCGCCTTCCGCGACAACCTTGGCAATGCCGTAGTAGGTCTTAAACCCGTGAGACAGATACAGCAGCTCGGTCAAATCGTAAAAGAGCGGACGCATGGGATCTCCAGCTGAGTTTTTGAGTAGCCCGGTCAGCGCTCCAGTATGGCGTCAGAACCAGCAGAGCAGCCTAAGAACCGGAAAAGCGCAGGGTTTTATGCGCCGGGTCCAGGAAGCTGCCCGTCAGGAGCAGCGGTACCGGACAGAGTAAACGGGTTCCGGCCTTGCAGCCGGGACCCGTCCGGAAACTGTTTCAGACCTTAGCCTTCAGCAGCTTCCTCTTTCTTGATTTCTTCGCCGGTTTCCTGATCGACAACTTTCATCGACAGGCGGACCTTGCCGCGGTCGTCAAAGCCCAGCAGCTTGACCTTCACTTCCTGGCCTTCCTTCAGAACGTCCGACGGATGGTTCAGGCGGCGGTTTTCGATCTGGGAGACGTGCACCAGGCCGTCACGCTTGCCGAAGAAGTTCACGAAGGCGCCGAAGTCGACGATCTTCACCACCTTGCCGGTGTAAATCTGACCTTCTTCCGGCTCTGCCACGATCGAATAGATCATGTCATAGGCCTTCTGAATGGCGTCGCCGTTCGGGCTGGCGATCTTGATCACACCATCGTCGTTGATGTCGACCTTGGCGCCGGACACTTCGACGATCTCGCGGATCACCTTGCCGCCGGAACCGATCACTTCACGGATCTTGTCGGTCGGGATCTGCATGGTCTCGATGCGCGGGGCGTGAACCGAGAACTCATTGGTTTCGGACAGCGCCTTGGCCATCTCACCCAGGATGTGCATCCGGCCGTCCTTGGCTTGGGCCAGGGCCTTCTCCATGATTTCCGGGGTAATGCCGGCAACCTTGATGTCCATCTGCAGCGAGGTGATGCCGTTTTCTGTACCCGCCACCTTGAAGTCCATGTCACCCAGGTGGTCTTCGTCGCCCAGGATATCCGACAGGATCGCGTAGGAGCCGTCGTCCTCCAGGATCAGGCCCATCGCAACACCGGCAACCGGTGCTTTCAGCGGCACGCCCGCGTCCATCATCGACAGCGAGCCGCCGCAGACGGATGCCATCGAGGAGGAGCCGTTGGATTCGGTGATCTCCGACACCACGCGGATGGTGTAGGGGAAATCGGTCGGTGCCGGCAGAACCGCCTGCAACGCACGCCAGGCCAGCTTGCCGTGGCCAATTTCGCGGCGGCCCGGGGAGCCGACACGGCCCACTTCGCCAACCGAGTACGGCGGGAAGTTGTAGTGCAGCAGGAAGTTGGATTTGAAGTTGCCGTGCAGCGCGTCGATGAATTGCTCGTCGTCGCCGGTGCCCAGCGTGGTCACAACCAGGCCCTGGGTCTCGCCGCGGGTGAACAGCGCCGAGCCATGGGTCCGCGGCAGCAGGCCGGTTTCCGACACGATGTCGCGGATCTCGTCGGTCTTGCGGCCGTCGATCCGCTTGCCGGTCTTGACCACGTCGCCGCGCAGGATGCCCGCTTCGAGCTTTTTCAACGCCGAGCCGAGGTTGGCGTCTTCCAGTTGCTCTTCGGTCAGCTTTTCCTTGATGGTCTCACGCGCGGCGGCAACAGCGGCGGTGCGCTCCTGCTTGTCGGTGATCGCAAAGGCGGCGCGCATCTCGGTCTCACCCGCGGCTTTGACCGCCTCATAGAGGTCGGCGTAATCCGGCGGGGTGAAGTCGAAGGGCTCGTTCGCCGCTTCTTCGGCCAGCGAGATGATCAGGTCGATCACCGGCTGGATCTGCTCGTGGGCGAATTTCACCGCACCCAGCATCTCGGCCTCGGACAGCTCATAGGCTTCCGATTCCACCATCATCACCGCGTCCTTGGTGCCGGCAACAACCAGATCCAGGCGCTGCTCGGGGTTCAGGCGCAGGTCCTGCATGTCGTCGACGGTCGGGTTCAGAACGTATTCGCCGTCCTCGAAGCCAACACGGGCACCCGCGATCGGGCCCATGAAAGGTGCGCCGGACAGGGTCAGCGCAGCGGAGGCCGCGATCATTGCTACGATGTCCGGGTCGTTGACCAGGTCGTGGCTCAACACGGTGCACATCACCAGCACTTCGTTCTTGAAGCCGGGGACGAACAGCGGGCGGATCGGACGGTCGATCAGACGCGCGGTCAGGGTTTCTTTTTCGGTCGGGCGCGCTTCGCGCTTGAAGAAGCCGCCGGGCACTTTGCCCGCAGCATAGTATTTTTCCTGGTAGTGCACGGTCAGCGGGAAGAAGTCCTGGCCGGGCTTCTGCTGACGGGCAAAGGTCACGTTGGCCATGACCGAGGTCTCACCCAGGGTGGCAATCACGGAGCCATCTGCCTGGCGGGCAACCTTGCCGGTTTCCAGTGTGAGCGTTTCCTCGCCCCACTGCATCGATTTCTTCGTAACGTTAAACATCTAGCGTATCCTAAAAGGGAGCGCTCCCGGCCCTCCGGGTCTCCCGTTTGCGTGGCGGCCCCATTGCCGCCGGCCCCACTTATCTTTCTTTCGCGTGCCAGGGCCTGGGCACATCGTCTCAGATAGGCCCGCCCATACATGAGTTTGCGGTAAAATGAAAGGGAAAGCGGTGAAGGCCAGCCGCGATGGGCGGCAGCGCGCCTCGCGGCCCCAGCCTTGCAAAGGAACCGGGCGGCACCTAGCGCCGCCCGGTAAAATATCAGTTGGTCGTTTCCAGACCCTCAGGGCGCCCGGCAATAACAAAACGCAACCCGTCGGGGTCCATGAACTCCGCCGCAAAGCTGTTCACGTCATCCAAGGTAACAGCGTTGATCCGGTCGTTGCGGGTTTCCACATAGCTGATCGGCAGGTTGTCCATCTGCATCCCTGCCAGAATCGAGGCGATGCGGCTGTTGCCGTCAAACCGCAGCGGGTAGGCGCCGGTCAGATAGGTTTGGGCGTCCTTCAGCTCCTTCTCCGTTACGCCCTCTTCGGCCATGCGGCGCCACTCGTTGCGGATCACTTCAACGGCTTCAGCCATCTTGCCGTTGGCTGAGGCAACGGAACCCATGTAGACCGCCGCCAGATCGCGCGGCACCAGGTAGGAGTAGATGCCATAAGTCAGCCCGCGCTTCTCCCGCACTTCGGTCATCAGCCGGGACTCAAAGGAGCCGCCGCCAAGAATCTGGTTCATCACGTAGGCCGTGAAGAAATCCGGATCCTCGCGCTTGATGCCCTTCTGTCCGAACAGGGCAACCGACTGCGGGGTGTCGAAATCCACTACGGTTATACCGCCTTCGATGGTGACTTCAGCCGGGCCTGGGATCGGGGCGCCTTCAGCGGGCAGCGTGCCCAGCAGATCATCCAGCAGTGTGCCCAACTCCTCGGCGGAAATGTCTCCGACAGCACTTACATAGAGCCTGTCACGGGCAAACACCGCCTCATAGGCATCAAAGACGTCCTGGCGGCTGAGCGCGGAAACAGTCTCCACGGTCCCCTTGCCGTCGCTGCCATAGGGGTGATCGCCAAACGCCATCCTGGAGAAGGCCTCACCGGCGATGTTGTTGGGGTTCTTGGCGTCTGAGCGCAGACCCGCCAGAACCTGCGCCCGCACCCGGTCCAGTGCATCTTGGTCAAAACGCGGCTCGAACAGGGTTTGGCGCAGAAGCGCCATCGCCTCCTCCCGGTTTTCAGTCAGGAAGCGGGCAGAAACAGACACTGAGTCCTTGTCCGCATCATAGGAAAACTCCGCTGCCAGCGATTCCAGGGCCCGTGAATAATCCTGCGCACGCAGATCGCCGGAGCCTTCCTCCAAGAGCCCGGTCATCAGGTAGACCGCGCCGCGTTTACCCGGCGCATCCAGCGAGGTGCCGCCGCGAAAGCGCAGCTCCAGCGCAGAGAAAGGAATCGCGTGATCCTCCACCAACCAGGCCTTGATGCCGCCCGGAGAGGTGACCTCCTCGATCTTGATTCCGGCCCAAGCAGGCAGCGCCAGGAAACAGGCCACCAGTGCCGCAGCGATGCATTTCAGCGGGGTCATTGGGTTACCTCTTCGTCGCGCATCATCCAGCCGGTGACTGAGGCTTCCGGACGCAGAACTTCATTGGCGGCGGCGATGATCTCATCCGCCGTGACCGATTGCAGGATCTTCGGCCAGTCCTGCACATCCTGCACCGTCAGCCCAATGCTGAGCGCCTGGCCATAGCGGTTGGCTATGCCGTTCACGTTGTCGCGGTCATAGATCTCCGCGGCGCGCAGCTGCAGCTTGATCCGCTCCAGCTGGGCTTCGTCCACGCCCCCCTCAAGGAAGCGGGCGATGGTGGCATCCAGTGCCGCTTCGGCGTCTTCCATGCTGACACCCTCAGCCGGAACGATCAGGAAAGTAAAGGACGTGTCGTCCAATGTGCTGCCCGAATAGAAGGCACCGGTGTATACCGCGACTTGCTGGTCGAATTGCAGCGCATTGGCTAGGTAAGACGTGTTACCGCCCCCCAAAAGCTCCGCCAGCAGGTACAGGGCCGCAGCCTTCTGCTGCGCGCCGCTGTCGCGCTCCGGTGCCAGGTAGGAACGCTGCACATAGGGCTGCGCCACGCGCGGGTCCTTGAAGGTGAGCCGGCGTTCGGCAGTCTGCGGCGGTTCCTGGCTGCGGAAGCGTTCCGGCAGATCCGGATTGGCCGGAATCGCGCCGTAATACTCCTCAGCGAGCGCCTTCACCTCCTCCGGCTGAACATCGCCTGAGACAACTAGAATGGCGTTATTAGGCGCGTAGTAGGTTTGGTAGAAGGACAGTGCGTCCTCCATATCCAAGCTTTCCATCTCGTGGCGCCAGCCAATGACCGGCTGGCCGTAGCGGTGATTGAGGTATTGCACCGCCTGCAGCTGCTCGCGGAACAGCGCCACGGGATCGTTGTCAGTGCGCTGGTTGCGCTCTTCCAGGATCACCTCGCGCTCGGTGACGATATCCTCCTCGCTGAGGCGGAGGTTCGTCATGCGGTCGCTTTCCATCTGCATCATCAGCTCCAGCCGGTCGGCGGCGACACGCTGGAAATAGGCAGTGTAGTCGTAGCTGGTGAAAGCATTGTCCTGGCCGCCGTTGGCGCGCACTGTGGCAGACAGCTCGCCCGGGGCGAGCTTTTCAGTCCCCTTGAACAGCAGGTGTTCCAGGAAATGGGCCACGCCTGACTGGCCAGGCGGCTCATCGGCGGAGCCCGCACGGTACCAGACCATCTGCTGCACCACGGGCGCCCGGTGGTCCTCGATCACGACAACGTCCATTCCGTTGTCCAAGGTGAACGCGGTCACCGCCTCATCCTCGGCCCGAACGGGAACGGTCAAGGCAGCGCTCAGCGCAGCGGCGGCCAATGTGACCCTTTGGATCATCTGGCATCCTCCAAATCTTTGCGTCCCTGCTTTTGGCAGCCAGGGTGCAGTTACTGCTGTTTTGTTCTTTGCAGCCGCAATTCGCGGCCCATTGCCAGCAGAATGGCTGCTGTCAACCTACGCGGCTGCTGGCGGCATGCAAGACCGGCTGGCAGAAAAGTGAGGGATCAGGATTCGTCTTCAGGCGGCGAGGAAGGCGTCGCCGCGCCTGCCCTGCGGAACTGATCGCTGACGGCAAAAGGATCAATGCTCTGCTTGCGGTACAGCTGTTCATAGCGGTCCACCGGCACGATCTTGATACGGCCCAGGTGACGGTTGCGGTGACGGAACTTCGCGTCTTCCTCCGCCAGCGTCCCGCGCACGCCCGCCTCAACCCCATAGCGGCTGGAAGCAGTAACCAGCGCAGCATCGCCAGACGGCACGCCGCTGCCCGGAACAAGAGCGCCGGGTTTGCCGCCCAGGGCAGCCACGGCATCCGCGTGCGGATTGGAATCGGTCAGGTTGCTGCCGCCGGGCGTCGGTGCCGGCAGGCTGCTGAAGTTATCCGGCGTGCTCAGCGGCTTGGTCGGCAGGACGAGGAATTCGTCCGGGCCGGTCCCCGGCTTCTGAAGAACGCGCAGCCCTTTCTGCGCGCAGCCGGACACTGCCAGCGCGCCAGCCAGAACAATCACTCCGAACGGGATCCGCATTGCCCCAATCTCCTGCCTGTTTCCCGGCGCTTTTATCGCATTTACCTGCCAAGGTCTACGCAGGCTTTTTGCGCCGCCCATCAAAGAAGATAAGCCCCGCAGCGCCGGCAAAAATGAAAATGTCGGCGACGTTGAACACGAAAGGATTCTGGATGCCGCAGCAGGAGGTGTTCAGGAAATCCAGCACATAGCCATACAGCAGCCGGTCCGCGACATTGCCCAGCGCGCCGCCGATCACCAGCCCGGCGGACAGCTGCATGCCCCTGGATTTTGCTTGCCCGCGGCTGACCCACACCGCCAGCACGACACAGATCACGACTGACAGAGAGATCAAGATCCAGCGCGCGGCCTCATCCCCGCCGCCGAATAGGCCAAAGTTGATCCCGGTGTTCTCGCCATAGCGAAAGTTCAGGAATGGCGGCAGCACGTCGATCCGGTGGCGCTGGTCCAGCCCCATCCAGTGGATCACCAGGTATTTGCTGGCCTGATCCGCCAGGAACGAAAGGGCCGCGCCCCAGATCATCCAACGTGCTGCCATTTCTTAGATGCCCTGTTTAGTGGCGGAAGTGGCGCATGCCGGTAAAGACCATCGCCAGGCCTTTCTCGTTGGCCGCCTTGATCACCTCGTCATCGCGCATTGAGCCACCGGGCTGGATGACGCAGGTGCCGCCCGCGGCGGCCGCTTCCAGCAGGCCATCCGGGAAGGGGAAGAACGCATCCGATGCCACCGCACAGCCCTTGGCGAGGCTTTCCTCCAGGCCCAGTTCAGCAGCCATGCGGCCTGCCTTGGCCGCGGCCACGTTGGCGCTGTCGAGACGGCTCATCTGACCAGCACCGACGCCGACTGTGGCGTTGTCCTTCACGTAGACGATGGCGTTGGATTTCACGTGCTTGGCGACCTTCCAGGCAAACAGCAGGTCCTGCATCTGGTCGTCGGACGGCGCCTTTTCGGTCACCACCTTCAGGTCCTCCATGCCGACATAGCCCACGTCCTTGTCCTGCGCCAGCATACCGCCGGCCACCTGCTTGTAGGCCACGATAGGTTTGCGCGGATCCGGCAGGCTGTCGGTCAGCAGCAGGCGCAGGTTCTTCTTGGCGGCGAAGATTTCCTTTGCTTCCTCAGACGCACCCGGTGCGATCACCACCTCGGTGAAGATCTCGGTGATCTTGGCGGCAGTTTCCGCGTCCAGCGACTGGTTCAGCGCCACGATGCCGCCGAAGGCAGAGGTACGGTCACAGTCGAATGCCTTCTGGTAGGCCTCGGCCAGGGTTGCCCCCTTGGCCACACCGCAGGGGTTGGCGTGTTTAATGATCGCGACGGCGGGGCTCTCGGCCGGGTCGAATTCCGCCACCAGCTCATAGGCCGCGTCGGTATCGTTGATGTTGTTGTAGCTCAGTTCCTTGCCCTGCAGCTGTACCGCGGTGGCAACACCCGGCCGGTTGCTGCCATCGGCGTAGAAGGCAGCCGTCTGGTGGCTGTTCTCGCCATAGCGCAGGGTTTGCTTCAGCTCGCCGGCAAAGGCACGGCGGCGCGGGGTTTTCTCTTCCAGCGCCGACGCCATCCAGTTCGACACAGCCGCATCATATGCCGCCGTGCGGGCATAGGCGGTTTGGGCCAGGCGCTGACGGAAGGCATAGGTCGTCTGGCCGTCGTTGTTGTCGAGCTCCGCCAGCAGCGCCTCATAATCCTGGACGTCGGTCACAACGTTCACGAACAGATGGTTCTTGGAGGCAGCGCGGATCATCGCCGGACCGCCGATGTCGATGTTTTCGATCATCTCATCGTAATCTGCGCCACGCGCCAGCGCCGCCTCAAACGGATAGAGGTTCACCACCAGCAGGTCGATGGCGCCAATGCCATGCTCGTTCATCGCGGCCACGTGGGTATCGTTGTCGCGCAGCGCCAGCAGACCGCCATGCACCATCGGGTGCAGAGTCTTCACCCGGCCGTCCATCATTTCCGGAAAACCGGTCACTTCGGAGACGTCTTTCACAGTCAGCCCGGCATCGCGCAGCGCCTTGGCGGAACCGCCTGTGGACAGCAGTTCGACACCGCGCGCCTCCAGCGCCTTGCCCAGCTCAATCAGGCCGGTCTTGTCGGATACGGAAAGCAGCGCACGGCGTACGGGGTGAAGGTCGGTCATGGCAGGGCAGGTCCTTTTAAAGGCTCAGTCAAACGTCTCGGGTTCGTCCCGGTTCAGGTCTCGCACGGCAATGGCAGTCTCCTGCGCTTTGCTGAGCGTCCACCGGACGCGGGTGGCATATCCCATCGCCCGCCCGGATAAAACGATCTGCTTTGCCGCACGCGGCTTCAAGCGGGTTTTTTCCAGGAAAACACTCGGCTCCAGCCGCAGCTGGCAGCCGCCGTCGTGACGGAACACCCAGATTTCTCCGCTCTTGAGCGCCATGGATACTGCCGTGCCGCCCAAGTCAAGGGCCGCGTCCACCTCAGGGTGCAGGTGCAGGCGGATATCAAAGCCGATGCCGCCGTCCGGGCCGGCATCCCGAACCTTCGCGAACTGGCGTTTGGCAGCTTCGTCCAAGGCCACCAGCATGTCTTCGCCGCTGAGGCTGCGCCCGTCAAAGGACAGATCCAGCGTGCGGGCATGGGTCAAACCGAAATGCGCGGCATAGCCATTGTGGCCGCCCTGGAACCGGAAGCCGTCCGCTAGGTCAGCGACCTCCAGCGGCACGTCGTCAGGCGCTTCGATCAGTTCCTCATGGCCGGTGGTCTTGTGCGGCGGCGCCAGCCGGGCGCTGGAATGGCCCTCGATGCACAGCGTTGTATGCGAGGGCGTGGCGCGCCCGGCCCGGCGCCATTCCACACCAAAGGATTCGCCCGAGCCGCAATTCACGATCAGCGGCCGCCGCCCCGAGGTCAGCTCAAACGCCAGGGTCGATGCGTGGCCGTTGTATGACGCCTTGCCCTTGGGCGGGGCGGAGGCATCGACAATCACCGAGGTGCGCCGCGCCGACAGCCGCGCAAAGCCCATCGCCAGCCCGTCAGCATGGCGCTCGGCCACATGGCTGGCAGCCAGCGCATGATCCAGCCGCCCCTCCAGCCCGCGGCCGCCGCCGTGGAACCGCGCCAGCCCGCCATCGCTGTGGCGCAGGGTGCGCAAAGTCGGCGCAATCCTTTCAATGGCGGCGACATGGGCAGGCGGCACCATGCGGCCCGCTTCATGCAGGGCCGCGGCAGCCCAGGTCAGCAACGTGAAAACTTCCAGCAGCTCTTCCGGATTGCGGGTCGGCAACCCGCCCTGATCGTCGATCTGGGACTCGCATTCCGCGGCCAGGGCTTTCACCGCCGGGTCCGCCAGCTCCTCCCGCCCCTGCAGGGACAGGCCTGCGTAGATCAGGCCGCACAGGGCTTCGAACCGCGGCAGGCCGGGGGCCGCCCCCTGCCAGCGCTGGGAAAGATACCAAGTCTGCCGCGCAAGGGAGCCATAGAAGGCCTCGGTCTCGCCCTTGTCCTTACCGCTCAGCAGGAACAGCGCGTGGTTGATCCAGCGGATCACCCGCCGCCCGGTCAGATCAGGCAGCCAGGCCAGCCCGCCACCGCGCCCGTGCCGTTCAATCCACCCCCAGACCCATTTCTGCGCTTTCAGCCGGGCCTTGAAATCCCCCACCGCGGCCAGATCGTCGAGCCAGGCAAAGCCGTGCCGCTCGGCATCAAAGGCCGCGTCCGGTGCAGCGACTTCCCACAAGCCGGTATCGGGCGATTCGACCAGATAGCCGGCAAACAGCAGATTGCCCGCCACCAGCTGCCGCCCGCGGGCAAAGCTGCCGATGGTGCGCGGTTCGGGCTGCGAGACAAAGCCGGTCGCCGCAGGCTGGCTGCGGGCCCGCCAGGCGTAATACCGGTTCAGCAGGCGGGTGCCGCGGCCTGCCATTCTGTCATAAGTGGACATGCTCTTTTTGCCTCACGCCAGAGGAGTTTTCCGGGGCGTTTTGGCGCGAGCATAGCGCGGGGTGTGCAATGAGTCACCGGCGAATGCCGGGGACATCCCGGGGTCACGCGGATTTGCGCAGAAGGGCCATGTAGAAGCCGTCCATGCCGCCACGCTCCGCCCAGTAATCGGGGCGCAGGCGCAAACCGCCTTCCTCGGTGATCCACTGCGGATCAACGCCAGGCAGCGCCAGCGCATCGCGGTCGGCCGCCATGTCCGGGAACATATCCAGCGCCTCCTCGACCTGGCATTCGCCCTCGTCCGGCAGCAGCGAGCAGGTGCAAAACATCAGCCGCCCCCCGGGTTTCACCAGCGACCAGGCATGGGCGAGCATCTGCGCCTGCAGCTCAATCAGGGCGCCGAATTCGCTGCCGTCCTTGGCCTGCGGCAGGTCAGGATGGCGGCGGATCGTGCCGGTGGCGGAACAGGGTGCGTCCAGCAGCACCGCGTCATACTGGCCGGTCTGTTCCAGCGCATCCCCCACCACCAAGTCGGCCTCCAGCCCGGTACGCTCCAGGTTCTCCCTCAGCCGCGCCACGCGGCTTTCCGAGATGTCGACAGCCTTCACCTTGGCACCGGCAGCGGTCATCTGCATGGTCTTGCCGCCAGGTGCCGCGCACAGCTCCAGCACCCGCTCGCCAGGCTGGGCGTTCAGAATTCTGGCCGGTAGAGCAGCCGCAGCATCCTGCACCCACCAGTCGCCTGACTCGAAGCCTGGCAGCGACGACACCTGCCCGGCATTGGCGATCCGCACTGAACCGGTGGGCAGAAGTTCTCCGCCAAGCGCGCTCAGATCCGCATCCGGCTTGCCGGTGATATCCAGCGGCGCTCCGGCAAAGTGCGCTGCCTCCATGCCCAGCATCGCCTCGGCGCCCCAGGCCTGCACCAGCGGCTTGCGCAGCCAGTTCGGCAGCCGCGGCGTGCGCAGCTTGGCCCATTCCGCGGGGCCTTCGTCAGCAACCTTGCGCAGCACTGCGTTGACCAGCCCCTTGAGCTGCCCGTGACGGCGGTGTTTGGAGACGATGGCGACCATCGCATTCACCACCCCATGCGCCGCTCCGCCCGAGCACAGCTCCACCGTGCCCAGACGCAGCACGTTCATCACCATCAGCGGCGGCGTCTTCTTGAGGTGCTTTTTCAGGATCCGGTCCGCGCGCTCCAATCCGCGCAGGGTTTCCGCTGCCAGCCGCTGCGCCCGGGCGCGGTCTTCCGGTGCCAGTTTCTCCAGCGCCCCGGCAGCATAGCATTCCGCCAGCAGCCGCCCCTCTCCCAGCACCTGATCCAGCAGGTAAACCGCGGTGCGGCGGGCGTGATTGGCATCGGACATCTGGCAACTCCATGGGGGCGCGGCTTGTTTGCGCGGGACAGGGGCGTATATCATGGGCGGAGCATAAAGGAACCCGCGATGAGCGAAGAGACTGCACCCGAGAAGAAAGACCTGCCCCCCGCCGCCCTGCGCGCGCTGGCCGAAGCCGAAGAGCGCCGCAAGGCCGCAGAATCGCAGGAGGTCCGTCCCAAGGAGCTGGGCGGCCGCGACGGCCCCGACCCGGCACGCTATGGCGACTGGGAGAAAAAGGGCATAGCGATCGACTTCTGAGCGCTGGTCAGGGGGCGTCGCCCCCTCGCAGGCGCTGCCTGCTCACCCCCAGAGTATTTTAGACAAAGAAGAAGAAACCGTGCTTCTCTTTTGCTGAACTACTCCCGCCGGAGGCAGCGGCCCATGAGGGCCGCTTTCTGAATTTCAAAGCCCCAGCACATCCACCATGTCGTATTGGCCCGGGCCCTTGTCCTGGCCCCAAAGTGCCGCCTTCAGCGCGCCGCGGGCAAAGATGGCGCGATCGGTGGCCAAGTGGCGCAGCACGATGCGCTCCCCCGCGGCTGCAAACAGCACATCATGCTCCCCCACAATGTCGCCGCCGCGGATGGCGGTGAAGCCGATGTCGCCGCGCTTGCGGGCGCCGGTGATCCCGTCGCGGCCAGAATCGCGCACATCAGCCAACTTGACACCGCGGCCTTCGGCGGCAGCTTCGCCCAGCATCAGCGCGGTTCCGGAGGGCGCGTCCACCTTGTGATGGTGATGGGCCTCGATCACCTCGATATCGAAATCCTCATCCAGCGCGGCGGCCACTTTCTTGGTCAGCTGCACCAGCAGGTTCACACCCAGGCTCATGTTGCCCGCACGGATGATCACCGCGTGGCGCGACGCCGGTTCCAATTGGGCAATTTGCTCATCCGTCATGCCGGTGGTTCCGATCACATGCACCGCGCGGGCCTGGGCCGCCACCTTGGAAAAGGCCAGCGTCGCCTCCGGCGCGGTGAAGTCGATCACCGCCTGCGCCTTGGAAAACGCCTCCAGCGCGTCTGCCGTCACGGTAACGCCAACCGGCTGGCCGCCCATCACCTCGCCCACGTCACGGCCGACCCATTCATGCCCTTCGCGCTCAACTGCCCCCACCAGCGTGGCCTTACCGCTTTCCAGCACCGTCTTGATCAGCATCTGCCCCATGCGGCCCGATGCGCCGGTAATCACGATCCCTGGTTTGTGAGTCATTGGCCAATTCCCTTGTTCAAGCTGGATTTGTCCTACAGTGCCGGGCAGCGCTTGGCAAAGCCCGCGATCCGGCATAGATCGGAATCATGGCAAAGAACAAATTTCACGATGGCCCCGGGCCGTCCCAGCGACAGCTTCGCGTCGGCGAACTGATCCGCCGCACCCTCTCTGAAGTGCTGGCGCGCGGTGACGTGCATGACCCGGACCTGAACCGCATGTCGATCACCGTTGGCGAGGTGCGCACCTCCCCCGATCTGAAAATTGCCACCGCCTTTGTGCTGCCCTTGGGCGGCAAGGGGCAGGAGGATGTCCTGAAGCTTCTGGCCCGCAACAAGAGCGAGCTGCGACGCATGGTCGGCAAGAAGCTGGGGCTGAAGTTCACCCCCGATCTGCGCTTCCGGCTGGACGAGACTTTCGATCAGATGGACGACACCCGCCGGATGCTGTCCCAGGACGCGGTGCGCCGCGACGTCGAAGAGTGATCCGCAGGGCCGCCTTGCTGCTGGCTGCACTATGGACCGCCCCTGCGGCGGGTGCGGTCGACTGCAGCGATGTGGCCTATGAGGGCAGCCGCTATTCGGTCTGCGAGGTGGACGCCGCCCGCGAACAGCTGCGGCTGTTTCTGAAGGATGGCGACGGCCAGGTCTACGGGCATTTCTCCACCCTGGACGCTGCACTGGCGGAGGACGGCAAAGCTTTGGCCTTTGCCACCAATGCCGGCATGTACCATACCGACCGCTCGCCTGTCGGCCTTTATGTTGAGGACGGCGCGCAGGAGATGCGGCTGGTGACCAATGCCGGGCCGGGCAACTTTGGCCTGCTGCCCAATGGTGTCTTCTGCATCCGGGAAGGCCGGGCGGACGTGATCGAAACGCTGGCCTTTGAGGCTGCATCGCCCAACTGCTCCTATGCGACCCAGTCAGGTCCGATGCTGGTGATTGATGGCGAACTTCACCCTCGCTTCCTGCCCGATTCCGACAGCTATTACATCCGCAACGGGGTGGGCACTTCAGCCGATGGCACACGAGTGGTTTTTGCGATCTCCCGCAACGCGGTAACCTTTCACCAGTTCGGCAGCCTGTTCCGCGATTACCTGAAGCTGCCTAATGCGCTCTATTTCGACGGCAATATCTCACGCCTGCACGCGCCGCAATTGGGCCGCAGCGATGCAGGCTTCATGATGGGACCGGTTGCCGGCGTTGTCGAAGACGCTCAGTCAGGCGACTGAACGCCATCAACCGGGACGTTTGCGCATCTGCCGCACCATCGGAACTGTGTAGATCACCAAAGCTGCCCAGATCATCGGAAACGCGATCATTCGGGCTTGGTCGAACTCCTCCCCGAACAGCAGCACTGCGGCCAGCATAATCATTGTCGGGGCGATGTATTGCAGAATTCCCATGGTCGACAGCCGCACCAGCTTGGCGCCATTGGCATAGACAATCAGCGGCACCGCGGTGACCACGCCGCAACCCAGCAGCAGCGAGGTATCGCTGAGCGAGCCGCCAAAGCTACTGCTTCCGGTCGCGGTCAGATAGGCGAAATAGCCAAGGGCAGGCGCCAGCAGGATCAGGACCTCCAGCAGGAACCCCTGGTTGGGGCCAATCGGCAGCGACTTCTTGAAGAAGGCATAGAACCCCCAGGTCAGCGTCAGGCCCACAGCCACCCAGGGCACCCGGCCCGCTTCCAGCGTCAGCACCACCACTGCAGTGGCAGCGAGCGCAACAGCCGCCAACTGCGCCTTGCCCAGCGGCTCGCGCAGCAGGATGGCGCCGAGTGCAATGCTGAACAGCGGGTTGATGTAATAGCCAAGCGCCGCGTCCAGCGCCCGCCCAGCCGCAATCGACCAGACATAGATGCCCCAGTTCACCGAAATCAGCGCTGCGGTGAGGCAGGCCATGCCCAGTATCCGGGGGTTCTTGAGTGCGGCCTGCAACTCCTTGGTCCGGCGCAGGATGATCAGCAGCGCGCCGGCCACCGGCACCGACCAGATCACCCGATGGACCACAACTTCAGCGGCGGGAATATGCGACAGCGCTTTCATGTATAGCGGCAGGAACCCCCACAGCAGATAGGCGGTGACGGCAAAGGCCAGTCCGCGGGGCGTATCCATATTTTCAGTGGGTTGCGGTGTCATGCGGCGCTCCTGTTCAGGGCGCACTTATGGCTGATTTTGGACCGGAAGGAACTTTGTTTTCCGTGATACCGGGTATTCAGCCGCGTTATGGGCTGCAGCCCGCCCCCCTGCCCCGCAAGAAAAAACGGCTCCGGAAACCGGAGCCGCAAGTCAATCGTTTGGGGTGCGGGTGCGCTTCAGGCTTCCAGCGACCGGCGCAGCATTTCGACGTCCTCGGCGATCTGGCCGTCGGTCAGCTTCAGCTCCTCGATGCGCTTGACACCGTGCATCACGGTGGTGTGGTCGCGCCCGCCAAAGCGGCGGCCGATCTCGGGCAGAGAGCGGCTGGTCAGCTGCTTGCACAGGTACATCGCCACCTGGCGCGGGCGCGCATAGGAGCGCAGCCGCTTGGGGCCGATGATGTCGGACATGCGGATGTTGTAATACTCGGACACCTTGCGCTGGATCTCCTCGACGGTGATCTTGCGCTCAGAGGCGCGCAGCACGTCTGCCAGGCAGTCCTGGGTCAGATCCATGTCGATCTCGCGGCCCACCAGCGAGGCAAAGGCGAACAGACGGGTCAGCGCGCCTTCGAGCACACGCACGTTGGTCGAGATCCGGTGCGCCAGGAACTCCAGCACGCCGTCGGCGATGCGCAGATCCGGATAAGTCTCGCGCTGCTGCTGCACCTTGGTCTGCAGGATGCCCAGACGCAGTTCGTAGTCAGTCGGGTGCAGGTCCACCACCAGGCCGCACTGCAGGCGCGATTTCACCCGGTCTTCCAGATCCTTGATCTCACCCGGGGCGCGGTCGGCAGAGATGATGATCTGTTTGTTCTGGTCCACCAGCGCGTTGAAGGTGTGGAAGAACTCCTCCTGGGTGGAGTCTTTGCCGGCGATGAACTGAACGTCATCCACCATCAGCACGTCGACCGAGCGGAACAGGTGCTTGAAGTCCATCATCTTGCGCTCGCGCAGGGCCTGCACGAAGCGGTACATGAACTGTTCCGCCGACAGATACAGCACGTTCAGATGCGGATTCTTTTCCTTCAGCTCCCACGCGATGGCGTGCATCAGGTGGGTTTTACCCAGGCCCACACCGCCATACAGGACCAGCGGGTTGAAGGTCACCGGGCCACCCTCGCCGACGCGGCGCGCCGCGGCATGGGCCAGTTCGTTCGGCTTGCCGACCACGAAGCTGTCAAAGGTAAAGCGCGGATCCAGCGGTGCCGCCTGCAGCGCCTCCAGCGTGTCTTTGCCTGCCGCCGTTGCCGGGGCCGGAGCGGTCGCGACCGCCAGATCATCCTGCACACCGCCAAAGGACTCGGCCGCAACGGCCGGCTCAACCGGACTCGCCGGGCTGTTCGCAGCCACCCGGAAGGCCAGACGCTGCACCGGCTCGCCGGACATGGTCAGCTCGTGCAGAATAAGGTCTGCAAAGTTCTGGCTAACGTAATTTCCCATGAAATTCGTCGGCACTTTGAAGACAGCAACTCCGCCGTCCACAGTGTCAAATTCAAGGGGCTCAATCCAGGTGGTGAAATTGTTCTGGCCAACTGTCTTCAACAGCCGGTTCCTGAGCTGTCCCCATTTTTCTTCTGTCATGCTGCGCCTCACGCGTCCCCAAAAAGCAGCGGCCCCTAGACCGGGCCAATTCCATCGTCACCCCCAACCACCCGGGGGCCGTTCACGCACAGGGTTTCCGTGTGCGGACCAGTACTGGCCGCATCGCCCGTAGGCTGAACGTTCGCATGGCAACAGCAAAAACCGCGCAAAGAGCGGGTCATCTGCCGTTACGAACAGTATCGCACACAATTGAGACATGGCTGCTGTCCTTAACGATACAGCAGTAGCTCCCGGACAGAGACAGGCACGTATGTCCCGTCTGTTCCGGGCAGCCTGACAACCTTGATGCCCGTCAAGATTGCCGCAAGCAGCCTGTCCCCCCAGCGAGTGAATCGCTGACACAGTGGTAGCAATTTGAGGGGGTCAGCAGCAACGAAACTATGATGTTGACTCTGCCTTTGGCCGCAAAGAATCTCCTGCACCTGCAGCAACCAGCCAAGGCTTTGCCCAAAAAACAAGGCGCTGCAATTTGCAGCGCCCTGACAACTTTTCAACAGCTCGTGAGCCTTATTGACGGAGCGAATCTCAGCCCAGTGCCTTCACGCGTGCGGACAGGCGGGAGATTTTCCGGGAAGCGGTGTTTTTGTGGTACACACCTTTGGTAACGCCGCGCATCAGTTCGGGCTGAGCTGCGCGCAGAGCTGCAGTTGCAGCTTCTTTGTCGCCGGAAGCGATGGCTTCTTCAACTTTACGCAGGAAGGTGCGGATGCGCGAACGACGGGCTTTATTGACGGCAAAGCGCTTCTCGTTCTGACGTGCGCGCTTCTTGGCCTGGGGCGAATTTGCCATGGTGTCTGACCTTATCTCGGGTTCTGTTTCTATCGGACGCAATGCCAGCCAGCCCAGGGATCATTCACCGGTGTGATTCTAGCCTGAGCGGGCTGCACGCGCATGTATGAGGGCGGCGTTTAGCCAACTCTGTGCAGAATTGCAAGGGCGCCGGCCCGGATTGCAAAACGGCGGGATATACAGCCCGCCGCTCTGAAAGGTTCTCTGAAGCTTATTTGTCGCGGAACTGCGCTTCACGCTTTTCCAGGAAGGCCGCCATGCCTTCCTTCTGGTCTTCGGTCGCAAACATCGAGTGGAACACCCGGCGCTCGAACAGCAGGCCCTCGCTCAGCGGCAGCTCGTAAGAGCGGTTCACCGTTTCCTTGACCGCCATTGCCGTCAGAAGCGATTTCTCCGCAATCTTTTGCGCCGCGGCGGTCGCTTCCTCGATCAGCTTCTTGGCCGGCACGACGCGGGACACCAGTCCGGCGCGTTCGGCTTCCTCGGCATTCATGAAGCGGCCGGTCAGATTCATGTCCATCGACTTGGATTTGCCCACGAAACGGGTCAGACGCTGTGTGCCGCCGATTCCAGCCACGACACCCAGGTTGATCTCCGGCTGGCCGAACTTGGCCGTTTCCGCCGCGATGATGAAATCGCACAGCATCGCCAGCTCGCAGCCGCCGCCCAGCGCATAGCCCGCCACCGCAGCTATGATCGGCTTGCGGATCGCGGAAATGCGGTCATTGGCATCGGCAAACAGGTTGGTGGAAAACACCTCGGTAAAGCTCATCTCCGACATCTCTTTGATGTCGGCACCGGCGGCAAAAGCCTTTTCCGAACCGGTCAGCACGATGCAACGCACCTTGTCGCTGGCATCAGCCTCTTCCAAAGCATCGCAGAGCTCGCCGATAAGCTCTTTGTTGAGAGCGTTCATCGCCTCCGGGCGGTTCAGTTTAATGAGGCAAACGTGGTCCTGCACATCGACGTTGATCGTCTCGTAGGCCATGATTTCTCTTTCGGTTGTTCCGTTCAGATCCGAGTCCTTACCAAAAGGGTCCCTCTGATCAAGCTATCTTTGGCACTTTACACAGTAGAAGGTGGAGCGCCCGGACTGGGTGATTCTGGCGATTGACCCTGCGCAACCGATCCGCCGGCAGGGTTCGCCCTCGCGCCCGTAGGCATCGAATGAATGCTGAAAATATCCAAGTTCACCAGATGCTTGCCGAAAATCTTTAAGCGACGATCCGCCTGCGCGTATGGCATCTTGCAACACCTGCCGGATGATCGGCACCAATGCCGCCACCCGTTGCGCGGCAATCTGCCCAGCCTTGCGCCGTGGCGAAATTCCCGCACGGAACAGGGCCTCGCAAACATAGATGTTACCAAGCCCCGCGATGATTCCCTGATCCAGTAATGCAGATTTCACCGGCGTGTTGCGCCCCTTGAAGGCAGCAATCAGGTGATCCTCGTGAAAGTCATTGCCCAATGGTTCCGGCCCCAGCACCGCCAGCAGCTTGTGGCTGTCGGCCGTCGCCGTCTCCAGCAGATCCATCGCCCCGAACCGGCGCGGGTCGTTGAAGGTGATACGGGCGCCATTGTCCATATCCAGCACCACATGGTCGTGCTTTTCAGCTTTGGGGTGCTCATGCACGAACTGGCCCAGCGGGTCGCCCGACACCGTCATACGACCGGACATGCCGAGATGGATCAACAGCGTCTCTTCCGTATCAAGATCCGCCAGAATGTACTTCGACCGCCTTCTAAGCCCGTTGACCCGCGCTCCGGTCAGCCTCTCTGCCATCCGCTCCGGAAACAGCCAGCGCAGATCCGGGCGGTTCACCTGAGCCCGCGCGATCACCGCCCCCTCCATAGCCGGCGCCAAACCGCGTTTCACCGTCTCGACCTCGGGCAATTCTGGCATTACACCCCTCCTGAACCAACGGGCCGCATTGTGCCTGCCCCACAGCGCCTTATAACAAGGGCGAAACTCAGCAAACGGCAAGTGGCATGAGCAACACCAGCGACAACACCACCCATTTCGGGTTCGAAACCGTCCGCGAGGAGGAGAAGGCCGGCCGTGTGCAGGGTGTCTTCAACTCGGTCGCCTCCAAATATGACATCATGAACGATGTGATGAGCGTCGGCATTCACCGGGTCTGGAAGGACGCGATGATGGACTGGCTGGCGCCGCGCCCGGGCCAGCGGCTGCTGGATGTGGCAGGCGGCACCGGCGACATTTCCTTCCGCTTCCTGAAACGCGCAGGCCACGGCCACTCCACCGTGCTGGACCTCACCCGCCCGATGCTGGAGGAAGGCCGCAAGCGCGCCGAGGCCGAGCAGATGGCCGACAGCCTCGACTGGGTCACCGGCGACGCGATGAAGCTACCGTTCAAGGACAACACCTTCGACGTCTACACCATCTCGTTCGGCATCCGGAACGTCACCCGCCCGCAGGAAGCCCTGAACGAGGCTTACCGGGTACTGCGCCCCGGCGGGCGGCTGATGGTGCTGGAGTTCTCGCAGCTGCCGAACGACGGGCTGCAGAAGCTCTATGACCTCTACTCCTTCAACGTGATCCCGCGGATGGGGCAGATGATTGCGGGCGACTACGACAGCTATCAGTACTTGGTGGAATCGATCCGCAACTTCCCGGACCAGGAGACTTTCCTGGGCATGGTGAAGCAAGCGGGCTTTGAAAACGCCAAGTACCGAAACCTGTCGATGGGCATCGCTTGCCTGCATTCCGGCTGGAAGATCTGACCCATGCGCGGCCCTCATAATATTCTGCGCCTGATCCGGACAGGCGCCACTTTCGAGCGCACCGGCGCCATGCATTCGGTGCTGGAGGCGTTTGAGGCTCCCAAACCTCTGCGCATCCTGGCGCGCACCCTGGGCTGGCCGTTCAAATGGCTGGGCTACAAGGGCGACCCCGCGATGCCGCCGGAGACCCGCGCGCTGAACGCGCTGGGGCCCGCCTATATCAAGTTCGGACAGGTGCTTTCGACCCGCCCCGACGTGGTGGGCAAGGATCTGGCAAACCAGCTGCGTGTTCTGCAGGACAAGCTGCCGCCGTTTTCCCGTGCTCAGGCTTTGGCCGAGGTGGAAAAGGAGCTTGGCCGCCCGGCCTCGGAAATCTTCTCCGATTTCAGCGATCCCGTTGCCGCCGCCTCCATCGCACAGGTGCACCGGGCCACGCTGGCGGAAACCGGTGAAGAGGTTGCTGTCAAAGTGCTGCGCCCCGGGATTGAGCGCGCCTTCAACAAGGATGTGGACGCCTTCTACTTCGCCGCCCGCATTGTTGACCTGTTCGCTCCCGGCGCCCGCCGCCTGAAGCCGATGGACGTGATCGAACACTTTGACGGCGTTGTGCAGGGTGAGCTGGATCTGCGGCTGGAAAGCGCCGCGGCCTCGGAGTTTGCCGCCAATACCGCCAAGGATGAGGGTTTCCAGCTGCCGGACATCCGATGGGCCTATTCCGCCCGCCGGGTGATGACGATGGGCTGGGCCGACGGAATTCCGCTGGGTGACAACGACGCGCTGGATGCGGCAGGACACGACCGCAGGCTGCTGGCCAACCGCGTCCTGTCTCTGTTCCTGCGCCACGCGCTGCGTGACGGCTTCTTCCACGCTGACATGCACCAGGGTAACCTCAAGGTCGCGGCCAACGGCGATATCATCGCCTATGACTTCGGCATCATGGGTCATATCGACGAATACACCCGCCGGGTTTACGCCGAGATCCTCTATGGCTTCATCAAGCGCGACTACAAGCGCGTGGCCGAGGTGCATTTCGAGGCAGGTTACGTGCCCGCCAACCGCGACGTCGATGAATTCGCCCGTGCCCTGCGCGCAGTGGGAGAGCCGATTTTCGGCATGGACGCCTCGCAGATTTCAATGGGCCGGCTGCTGAACTACTTGTTCGAGGTGACCGAGCGTTTCGGTATGGAGACCCGCACCGAGCTGATCCTCCTGCAGCGTACCATGGTAGTGGTCGAGGGTGTCGCCCGCTCGCTGGACCCGCATATCAACATCTGGGAAGCGGCCCGGCCGGTGGTTGAGGACTACATCAAGAAATCCATCGGCCCGCGCGCCGTGGCCTCTGACCTGCTGGAGACCGCCAAGGTAATGGCCCGCTTCGGCCCGCGTCTGCCTGCGCTGGTGGAACAGGCGCTGATTGCCCAGGCCGCACAGAATGGCGTCCAGACCCGCAACACCGGCAACTGGGTTGCACCGGCTGCCTTGGGAGCTGCCGGCGGTGCGGCGCTGTTTGCGGCCGTGGCCCTTCTGATCTGAAGTCCGGCCCCGGCAGAAGCGCAGTGGTTTCTTGCCGGAAGTCATCGCGGCGCAAGCGGGCCGCAGGCTCTGCGCGGCCGGCCTTGGCGTTTACAGCGAAACGCCGGCCCGGGCCTGCGGCTTTGGCAGCTGCCCCAGAGCGCATGCATCAGGAGCCAGGCTGTCTATTTAAGGTTGATTATCTTGTATTTCTAGCACGTTGACTACCGGGCAAGCCGGCAGCATGATGGCCCCAAGTTCGGACTGGCCGTTTCTTCCAAAACCGCAGGATTGCAAGGAGGGCGCTGGATCAGCTCTGCCCCTCTAAGAAGCACTGGCGGCCAATTGCCTGTTTCCGGCCCCATAGCAGCAACAACGGAACCCGGTAATGAAACGTCCGCGGAAAGTCCTGCTTGTCGAGAATGATGAGTTCGCACGCTACATGATGCGCGAAATCATTCTGGCACTTGGCGTGGACGTTGAAATTGCTGCAGACGGGCAGCAGAGCATCGATATCCTCACCGCGGCTCCGCACGATTTCGGGCTGGTGCTGATGGATCTGCACATGCCGCAAATCTCCGGAATCGAGGCAACCCGCCAAATACGCCAGTCGCGGCTCGACCTGCCCGGCAACCTGCCAATTATCGCGATGACTGCTGACGCCGCCTATCAAAACGACGCCATTATCCAGGAGCTTGGCATGACCAGTTTTGCCTCCAAGCCAGTGACCCCGGGTCAGCTTTTGAATTTGATTGATAAGTTCTGCGACGCAGCCTAACCGGTTCGAATCCGCCCGCGCGCGACCGCGGGGGTTGAAACCCTACTTTCAGACTTTTCGGAGACGTGTTGAAGAATGGAGCACCCGGAACAGGATATGACGGCAGAAAAAAACGGACCGCTGCCGGACGAGGACAGCACGCAAAAAGATAGCCACAGCTGGGACTTGCGGGTCGCAGGCATCGCTGCCTCGGCCGGCGGTCTGGAGGCCGTCTCCCTGCTGGTTCAGAACCTTCCCCGGTCCGCCAACGCTATCTATGTGATTGCCCAGCATATGTCCCCCACCCACAAAAGTGTGCTGACATCGCTGATCGCGCGGGAAACCTCGCTTCCGGTGGTGGAATTGAGCCGCGTCACGGAACCCGAAGCCGGCACCATCTACGTCACCCCACCCGACACAGACGTGGTGTTCGAAGACGGCAAACTGCGCTTGCGCAACCCCGCAGGCCATCCCGCAACGCCGAAGCCATCGGCGGACCGGCTGTTCCAGAGCCTTGCCAAGGAATGCGGTGAAAACTGTGTCGGAATAGTGCTGTCGGGAACCGGCAGCGATGGCAGCTACGGGGTACAGTCGATCCGCGAGGCCGGAGGTATCACAATCGCTCAAGAGCCCGGCTCGGCCAAGTACGACGGCATGCCTGGCTCGGCGATCGAAACTGGCTGTATCGACCTGATCCTCACGCCAGAACAGATCGGCGAACACGCGGAAAAAATACTAGCCAAGCCGCGTGACCTGGAACTGTTGCGTTCTGCCGCAGATGAACCCGGCAAGCTTACCGAGCTGTTCAGCATCCTTATGGCCCGCACCCAGGTCGATTTTGCCGATTACAAGGAAAACACTCTGAACCGCCGCATCGCCCGGCGGATGTCGGCGCTCAGCATCAATGACTATGAGAAATACGTCGATTACTGCCGGTCCAACGTTGACGAGGTGGATGCGTTGCACCGCGACTTACTAATCTCGGTCACACGCTTCTTCCGCGATCCGGACCAATTCCGAAAGCTGAACGACCAAGTCGAAAAGCAGCTGGCAGACAGGGGCCCCGGTCCGATCCGGGTCTGGGTGGTCGGCTGTGCCACCGGCGAAGAGGCCTATTCGATCGCCATTCTGATCGCAGAGATCCTCGGCGGCATTCACGCGCTGACTAAGGGCAACGTGCAGATCTTTGCTACCGATATCGACCAGAACGCCATCGAGGTTGCGCGCAAGGGAACCTACCCGATCTCGGCAGCCCAAGACATTCCGCCCAATTACCTGAAAGATTACTTCGATGTCGGTGAAAGCGACATCACGGTCCGTCAGGAGCTGCGCAATGTCACGCTGTTTTCGCGCCATAACGTGTTCCAGGATCCGCCATTCATCAACGTGAACCTGGTCACGATCCGCAACGTGCTGATCTACTTCAACCATGCCTTGCAGGAACGGGTGCTGACCCGGCTGCATTATTCCATGGCGCCGGGTGCCCTGCTGTTTCTTGGCACCTCCGAGACCGTTGGCGAGATGGGCATCTATTTCGAGGCCTGCCAGGGATCGGACAAGATCTTCGGCAAGCGCCGCGGGATTTCCGGAGAATTGTCTGTCTCCTCCAGGGCGCAGGGCAATGGCAATCTGCGGCCCCTCAACCTTAGGAAATCGCCTGAACGGGCGGCCGCAGAACAGGCCGCACAGGCCGACCTGTCGCTGGCTCGGGCCGTCGCCCCTAATGGCATCATCTGCACCCGCCACGGCGATATCATCGAAGTTCTGGGCGACATCAGTGTTTACAGCGAAATCCGGGCCGGCATGTCGACTTCGCTCAACGTCAAGATGCTGATCGAACCGCTGCGCGGCGAGGCCTCGAGCCTGATTGCGGTGGCCATCCGCAACGAAGAGCGCCGCGACGGCCGCTGGCACACAGTCTCTTTGCCCACCGGCAACCGCGTCCAGTTGCAAGCCTTTCCTTTTGTCAGCCGCAACGGCGGCGAGGTTCACTGCCTGCTGGCGATCAACACCAAATTCGAAGAGCAGAAGGAATTCACCTTCGAAGAGATCTCCGACCGTGACCAGCGCGATTACGTTGAGCGCATGGAAATGGAGATCCGTGCGACCCAGGAGGCGCTTCAACAGACCATCGAAGAGTTGCAGACCGCAAACGAGGAGCTCCAGTCCGCCAACGAAGAACTGCAATCCACGAACGAGGAATTTCAGGCCACCAACGAGGAACTGGAAACCTCCAATGAGGAACTGCAATCCACGAACGAGGAATTGCTGACCGTGAATGAGGAGCTGCAGATCAGCTCAGCGGAGCGTCAGGCGCTGTCTTCGGAGCTGGAGGCCATGCTGGCCTCGTCGCCTTACGCCGTTGCGCTGGCAGACCAGGCTCTGATTGTCCGCCGCGTGTCGCGCATGGCCAACGACGTGCTGGGTATTGGCGAGCTGCCGCCAACCGGCCTGCACCTCAGTCAATGCAACCTGCCGCGCGGCTTCCCGGCCCTGGCACCGATCGCCAATACGGTGCTGCGGCTTCAGGAGACCCGGCGCATACCTATCATGTCCGGCGGCCGTTGCTACACGCTGGTCATGTCGCCTGTTTTGGATGTTCATAACAAGCTGATTGGCATCTCGATCACCATAACCCGCTTCGACAACGAGCCCTCCTACAATGTTCTCAGGCTGGTCAGCAGCGTTGCCAGGCTTGGATTCTGGACCCACAACCTGGATACCGGAGAGACATTCATGTCACCGGAGGCGCAAACCGTCCTTGGCATTGAGGACAGCTCCGCCAGCTTGTCCTTCGAAGACATTCTCAACCGCGCCCATCCCGAAGACCAGGCGGGCTTGCGCGCATCGCTGGACAAGCTTCGCGATGGCGGCGGTTCCTTCGAGTTCGACGCCAGGTTCTTCGACGATGCCAGGAACTCCCGCAACCTCAAGGGCAGCGTGACGGTGTTCCAGGATTCGCATGGGGAGGCCGTGCAGTTTATTGGCGTATGCTGGGACAAAGCCCAGATCAATGAGCGGGAATTGCTGCTTGATTGCAGCGCGGCGATTCAGGAGCATTTGTCCATCGGCGTCTTTTCCATCGACGTTCTGAACAACGTGCCCGTGTGGACTCCGGCAATGTTCGACCTGCTCGGCTATGATCCGGAAACAAATGTGCCTTCGGTAGAACTGCTGCTGAAGCGCGTCCACCCTGATGACTTGGCTGACGTCAGGGACGGGCTTCAGCAAGTGCTGATGAACGGCCGTCCCTTCCATCGTGCAGTGCGCGTGCGCAATGCGGAAGGCACCTGCGCGCGCGCCCTCCTGTTTGCCCAGGCAAAGCGGGAAAAGAGTGGCCGGATATCCCACGTCTACGGCGGGTTGCAGATGTCAGGCACCGCCTCGGAATAGGCAGGAGAAAAACACCCGCAAGCTGGCAGCTGCCAAGGAGGAACGACAGATCACAAATCGCTCAGCATTCCGCCTGCACCGCAAACGGACGGGTATTGCCCGGGGCAATGCTTTCGGCTTGCCGTTTGCCAGCTGTCTCACCGGCGGTCCCTTGAAAATCATCGAAGGTGCTGCCCATGCTGCCTGAAGACGCAGACGTGAATGCCGATGTGCTGAGCAAGGCGTTTCTTGCGTCCCCGTACGGGTCTTTTATTCTGGATTGGAACGGCCGCATCCTTGTCTGCAACCGGCGGGCAGAACGCAGTTTCTGCCCGTTTTCCCCATCTGGCACCGGCGCACTGGCTGGAACCTGTTTCAGTGAATTGACCCTTCAGAACCGCGACGACGTAGTGTCCGGCCTGCGTAAGGGCGCCGCTGCAGGAGCCGTGAGCTTCCCCATGGCCGCCGGTAATCTTGGCACGCCAACGCAGGACACCGAATTCCGTCTTTCGCTGCTGCGGTCCGCCACCAAGGGCGAGCGGCTGATCCTCCTGACCCAGGATCAGCTGAGGCTCACAGCGGACAGATTGCGGCAAATGAACGAGATGCGCGGCAAGCTGCGCGGTGAACTGCACTTCGCCAAGGACGCAAATCTGAAGCTGCAGGAAACCCTGTTTTCCATGGAGGCCTTTGCCCATGCCGCTTCGCACGACCTGCGCACTCCGATCAACACCATGATAGGTGCCCTGCAGTTCTTCTCCGATCACTACAGCGCCGGGCTCCCGAACACCGCCCAGGAGTTCTTGCAGCACATGGCCCGGGCGGCCCGCCAGATGGACAGGCTGACAACCCAGCTTTTGGACCATTCGGTCTCAACCTCTTCCCGCATCAGCTTTCAGGAAATCGCAATGGAAGAAGCGGTTTCCGAGGCCTGCGCCAGCCTGCAGCAGGAAACGCAAGCCTGCGGCGCGCAGGTCCGCATTGAAGGGAACGGCACGGCATTGCAGGCGGACCCGACCTTGCTGCACTTGCTGCTGACCAACCTCCTGTCCAACGCGATCAAATACCGGGATCCTGCCCGCCCGCTGAAAATCACCATTAGGATGGAAGGCACCGGCCGCGAAGAATGGACACTTTCGGTGGCCGATAACGGAATCGGTTTTGACCCGCAGGAGAGGCACCGCATCCTGCAGCCGTTCCACCGGGTGCACCGCGAAATCGACGGCAACGGGATCGGCCTGTCAACCTGCGCCGAGATCTGCCGCCGCCATTCCTGGCATCTCCTTGCAGACGGTGAACCCGGAAAGGGTGCAGTCTTTACGATATCCTGCGGCTAATTTCCCCGGCCCGCCTGAAAGCCCTTTAAAAGCAATCCGTTCAGGGAAACTCCGGTGGGCCGCGAGGTTAGACTGCCGCTGCAGTTGCGACCCGTCCGGTCACATGGTCAACCATGCTGAGAAGATCAGAAAGGTTCACCGGCTTGCGCAGAACCCAGCGGATATTGCGGCTGAGAGTAAATAACTCCCCGCCGGAAAACAGCCGGCTGCCGGTAATGTAGACCACCGGAATATCCGGGCGCAGCAAGGCGGCGTAATCCGCCACTGGAAGTGACATTTCTTCCCCGATCTTCAGATCCAGGACCAATACGTCGAACGGCATTCCGGTCAATGCAGAAATGGCTTCGCTGCAGCTGGTGACTGCCGTCACAGTGTACCCAGCTTCCTGCAACGCCATACTGAAGGTGAAGCGGACACTGATATCGTCTTCCAGAAGCAGAACATTGGCTGTCACATTGATACCCTATACCGACGTCACTTGCACGGGATCACGCAACCCTTGCGCATTCCCGCCCGCTTTCGCAACCCCGGGAGGTGAATTCAGGAACGAATTCCGGCAATCACTTGGAATCGCCAGCTATTCTTAAGGGGTAATTACTTCTACTTAAAATTGCATAATCTGTATATGTGGACGGCGATATTTTATCGCAAAAGCCGTTCTGTCCGGGCAGGGAGCGCCGAAGCGACACTCCCCGCGGGATCATTGTCAAAGCCGTTCGATCGCCAGCGCAATGCCCTGGCCGCCGCCGATGCACATGGTGATCAAACCTTTGGAGCCTCCGGTCCGCTCCAGTTCATAAAGCGTTTTCAATGTGATAATCGCGCCGGTTGCGCCCACAGGATGGCCCAGCGCAATTGCACCGCCATTTGGGTTCACCTTGGCCGGATCCAGTCCCAGCTCCTTGTTCACGGCCAGCGCCTGCGCGGCAAAGGCTTCATTCGACTCGACCACGTCGAAGTCGCCAGCGGAAAGGCCGGTTTTCTCCAATAGGTTGCGCACCGCGGGAACCGGGCCGATGCCCATCACTTCCGGGCGCACGCCGGCATGGGCATAGCCGAGGATCCGCGCCTTGGGTTTCAGCCCTGTCTTCTCAGCCGCGGCAGCGGTGGCCAGCACCATGGCCGCTGCGCCATCGTTGATTCCGCTGGCATTTCCGGCAGTTACCCGGCCGTCCTTCTGGAATACCGCCCGCAGGCCGGCCAGCGCCTCGGGGGTGGTGGCCTTGGGATGCTCGTCCACCTCAAACGGCACCAGATCGCGCTTTACCTTCACTTCAACCGGGGTGATCTGGGACTTGAAATGACCGGCCTCGATCGCCGCTGCCGCGCGGGTCTGGCTGGTGAGGGCGAAGTCATCCATCTGCTCGCGGGTGATCTCATGCTCATCCGCCACATTTTCGGCTGTCACCCCCATATGGCCGGTGCCGAACGGGCAGTTCAGCGCGCCCAGCATCATGTCGAGCGACTTCACATCACCCATCTTCGCGCCCCAGCGGCTTTGCTGGATAATGTAGGGGCTGCGCGACATATTCTCGGCGCCGCCAGCCAGCGCGAACTCCGCATCGCCCATGGCAAGCGACTGATAAGCCGAGACAATTGCCTGCACGCCGGAGCCGCACAGACGGTTCACGTTCATCGCCGGAACCGCATCCGGCACCCCGGCCTGCATCGCCGCGACCCGGCTCAGGTACATGTCGCGCGGCTCTGTGTTGATGATGTGACCAAAGACCACATGGCCGATCTGGCCGCCCTCAACGCCGGAGCGTTCCAGTGCCGCCTTGGAGACCGTCGTGGCCAGGTCAATCGGCGCGGTGCCCGCCAGCGCGCCGCCAAAAGTGCCGATCGCGGTGCGGGCGCCGTCCAGGATCACGATGTCATTCATACTCTCTCTCCTCGTCAGATTTGCCCTATCATGCACCCGCAGCATTGATCTGTCTGCTGATACGTGCCGTCATCAAAACGCCGCGTCACCTGGCTGTCACCCCCGTGCACCGCCTGTACACCCCCTATTCACCGCTGCAGCGCAGCATCTGGTGCACCGGAACATTTGACAAATCGGCTTCGCCGTCGCAGAGAATCCGTCATGACGGAAAACAAAGACGATATCCTGACCCTGCTGCCCGCCCGCCTGAAAGAGGCGCGCCGCGCCCAAGGTTTGAGCCTGGAGGCAGTTGCCAACCTGTCGGGCGTCAGCCGGTCAATGGTGAGCCAGATCGAGCGCGGCGAAAGCTCCCCCACCATTGCGACGCTGTGGAACCTGACCCGCGCGCTGCAGGTGGATTTTGCCGGGCTGCTGGAAGCGGGCGACATGCAGGACCGGATCGAGGTGCTGCGCGCGGCGGATGTTCCCAAGATCGAGAACATGGGCCAAGGCTGCCGGATCCGCATCCTGTCGCCGCCGGAAGAGGCTGGCGGGCACGAGGTTTATGACATCCGGTTTGATCAGGGCGGCGCGCTGATCAGCCAGCCCCACACCCGCGGCGCGGTTGAGCAGCTGACAGTGCTGGATGGCGAGATTGCAGTGAGTTCCGGAAATGCCAAGGACCAGCTGCAGGCCGGCGACACCGCCCGCTATGCCGCCGACGTGGCCCACTCGATCACCGCGCCAGAGGGGCCGGCGCGGGTGTTTCTGATCGTGAAAAACGCATAAGCAGTAACATCTTCCCGCTTAGCCGGACAACAAAGCCCGCAACTGGCAAGGAAGACGTTTGATACCTTTACCGCTGCCCCCGGCAGATTCTGCTGCGCAATCCTAGAGAAACAGGCGACGGCCTTACGCAGCCGCTAGATGCGGGCCGGGACATCCGTAAGATGTGCTGGTCGGCTGCATCGGCAGGAAAACCCCTCGCAGCGGCTTTTATGCACAAAGCCCTTGAACGACTCGGGTGTCCGGCCCATATGTGGACCGCTTACGTTATTCTTGTCGATCCACTGTCTCCCGCTTCGCGGCGTTATCAGTCTCTCGATCCAGACCGACTACGCCAGGCTGCCGCACTTCCGCGGGCAGCACACACCAAGGAGACTACGGATATGGCCACCGGCACCGTAAAATGGTTCAACACCACCAAAGGCTACGGCTTCATCGCACCCGACGGCGGCAGCAAAGACGTGTTTGTGCACATCTCCGCTGTTGAGCGTTCCGGCCTGACCGGCCTGGCGGACAACCAGAAAGTCACTTTCGACATCGAAGCAGGCCGTGACGGCCGCGAGTCGGCGGTGAACCTGCAGCTGGCATAAGCCACGCAGCATTGCAGATCGGAAGCGCGGTTCCTGAAAAGGGGCCGCGTTTTCCTTTTGGGCGGTCAGCCCTTGTTCTTCTCGTCCCAAAGCTTGGGCTCCCACAGCTCCACCTTGTTGCCCTCTGGGTCCATGATCCAGGCAAAGCGGCCGTTTTCATGGGACTGCGGCCCTTGCAGGATGGGGATGCCTGCGGCGGTCAGCTTCGCGATCATGCCGTCCATGTCGTCGACCCGGTAGTTGATCATGAAGCCGGAGGTGCTGGGCGCAAACCATGTGCCGTCGGGGTCGGCAGTGCCCCAGACGGTGAGGCCGCCGTCCTCTGCCGTGTCGTCCTGCCAGTTGAGGATGGCGCCGCCGAAATCCGCCAGCTCCAGCCCCAGGTGATCGCGGTACCACGCCGCCAGCGTCTTGGCGTCGCCGCGCGCCTTGATGAATACACCGCCAATTCCCGTCACCCGTGCCATGTGTGCAATCCTCCCTAATTCTGGGCAGATAGTCCGGTTTGGCGGAATTTCACCGGCCGCGTCCAGTTTCACGGATTTTTTTCCGTAATGCTGAAATCCTGTATTCCGGAAACGCATCCGCTATGATAGACACGCGACTCGAGACACCAAGGGAGTTTGCGCATGTCCACTGCTTTTCTGACCGACATCTCCAACACACTGGCCCAGATCGAGGGTGAGGGGCTGTACAAGCGCGAGCGAATGATCACCTCCCCGCAGGGGGGTGAGATCACGGTTGGCGGGCGCGAAGTGATCAACCTGTGCGCCAACAACTATCTGGGTCTGGCCGACCACCCCGCCCTGATCAAGGCTGCCAAGGACGCGATGGAGCCGAAAGGGTTTGGCATGGCCTCGGTGCGGTTCATCTGCGGCACCCAGGACATTCACCGGGAGCTGGAGCAAAGGCTGGCCAAGTTCCTCGGCAAGGATGACGCGATCCTGTTCGCGGCCTGTTTCGACGCCAACGGCGGGCTGTTCGAGCCGCTGTTGGGGCCGGAGGATGCGATTATTTCGGACAGCTTGAACCATGCCTCGATCATCGACGGTATCCGGCTGTGCAAGGCCAAGCGCTACCGCTACCTGAACAGCGACATGAACGATCTGGAGGCCTGGCTGAAGCAGGCCCGCGAGGACGGGGCGCGGCATATCATGATCGCGACCGACGGCGTGTTCTCGATGGACGGCTACCTGGCGAAGCTGCCGGAGATCCGGGCGCTGGCGGACAAATACAATGCCATCGTGATGGTGGATGACTGCCACGCCACCGGCTTCATGGGGGCGACGGGCGCCGGCACGCCGGAACACTTTGGGGTGGACGTGGACATCCTGACGGGGACCCTGGGCAAAGCACTTGGGGGGGCCATCGGCGGTTATATCGCCGGGCCGCAGCCAGTGATCGACCTGCTGCGGCAGCGGGCGCGGCCCTATTTGTTCTCCAATTCGCTGCCGCCATCGATTGTTGCTGCCGGGCTCGAGGCGATCCGGCTGGTGGAAGAAGGGGACGGGCTGCGGGCGCAGCTGTTCGAGAATGCGAAGTACTGGCGGGCGGGGCTGGAGAAACTGGGTTTTGACCTGCTGCCGGGTGAGCATCCGATCATCCCGGTGATGCTTGGCGAGGCGCAGCTGGCGCAGGATATGGCGGCGCGGCTGTTTGACGAGGGCGTCTATGTCTCCGGCTTCTTCTTCCCCGTGGTGCCGCGCGGCCAGGCGCGTATCCGGACGCAGATGAACGCGGCGCTGACGCGGGACGAACTGGACCGGGCGCTGGCGGCGTTTGGCAAGGTCGGCAAGGAACTGGGGATTTTGTCATGAGCTTTCCGAACACGATGAAAGCGCTGGAGAAGAGCCATCCGCAGGAGGGCCTGTGGATGGTGCAGGCGCCGGTGCCGGAGATCGGCCCGGACGAGGTGCTGATCAAGGTGAAGAAGACCGGCATCTGCGGCACCGACATTCACATCTGGAACTGGGACGAATGGGCGTCGCACACCGTGCCGGTGCCGATGATTACCGGCCATGAATTTGCGGGCGAGATCGTCGAGATCGGCCGCAATGTCACCGATCTGGCGGTGGGGCAGCGCTGCTCGGGCGAGGGGCATCTGATCAAGACGGATTCGCGCCAGAGCCGGGCCGGCAAGTTCCACCTGGACCCCGGCACCCGCGGCATCGGGGTGAACGAGCAGGGCGCCTTTGCGCAGTATCTGAAGCTGCCGGCCTTCAACGTGGTGCCGCTGCCGGATGATATTCCGGACGAGATTGGCGCGATCCTCGATCCGCTGGGCAATGCGGTGCATACGGCGCTCAGCTTTGACCTGCTGGGCGAGGACGTTCTGATCACCGGGGCCGGCCCCATTGGCATCATGGCGGCGGCGGTGGCGAAACATGCGGGCGCCCGGCACGTGGTGATCACCGACATCAACCCGGACCGGCTGAAGCTGGCCGCCCATGTGGTGCCGGCAGTGCGCACGGTGGACGTGTCCAAGGAAGAGCTGCAGGATGTGGTCCGGGAGCTCGGCATGAAGCAGGGGTTTGACGTCGGGCTGGAGATGTCCGGTTCGCAGGCGGCGCTGGACCAGATGGTCGAGGCTTTGGTGATGGGCGGCAAGATTGCCCTGTTGGGCATTCCGCCGGGCAAGTCGCCGGTCGACTGGTCGCGCATCGTGTTCAAGGCCATCACCATCAAGGGGGTCTATGGGCGCGAGATGTTCGAGACCTGGTACAAGATGATCGCCATGCTGCAGAACGGCCTGGATGTGAGCCGGGTGATCACCCACCGGTTCGGGGTGGATGATTTTGCCGAAGGGTTTGCGGCGATGAAATCAGGGGCCAGCGGTAAGGTGGTTCTGGATTGGACGTGATGTCCGGTTGAGGGGGCTTTGCCCCCTCGCGCCTTTGGCGCTCACCCCCAGAGTACTTGTGGAAAGATGAAAAAGCGGATCAGGGTTTAAGCGGCATCCTGCCCGCGTCTGTCAGCAGCCAGCAGTCGCGGCCCTCGAAAACAGCGGCGGTGAGCGGGCGGCCGTAGCCGGCGCCGCTGTCGAGGTTGACGCGATTGCCGTAGTGGCTGGGTCGGTCCACCGGCGTATGGCCATGCACGATCAGCTTCGGATGGGGGCCGGTGTGGTCGTGGAAAGGCTGCCGGATCCAGACCAGTTCGTCCTCATGCTGCTGGGCAAGCGGCACTCCGGGACGTATCCCGGCGTGCACAAAGGCTAGCTCCGGCGTCTCGTGCAGGGCAGGAAGGCTGCGCAGGAATTCGGCGTGCGGCGCCGGTATCACTTCCTTGGCTCTGGCGTGCAGATCGTCGAGCCGGGTGCGGTCTTCGAATGTCAGCCCGTAGCTGGCCAAGGTCTCAACTCCGCCGATCCGCTCATGCAGCCAATGGTAGCCGATCAGGAGATGCGGATCGTGGCGGGGCGTCTCCTCCAGGAACCATTCGAACATCCGGTCGTGGTTGCCTTTTAGGCAGATCCAGTCCCGGCCCTGCTCCTGGCCGGCCATCAGCCGCTCGATTACTCCGCGGCTATCGGGGCCGCGGTCGGTATAGTCGCCAAGGAAGACGATGCGGGCATCCTCGCCGCCGTCGGCTTTGATCCGCTGCAGAGCGGCATCCAGCATCTCCAGCTGGCCGTGAATGTCGCCGATGGCGTAGAGGGGGGCGGTCATGGCGGCTCCTTGCTGCGGGCTGTGGCGGATTGATGGCGCATTGCGGCGGCAGGCTCAACCCCGGGAAAAACAGGCGGGCGGCTGGCAATCCGGCACCAGTGCCGCATTTTATCCGGCAGGACAGATGCAGACAGTCAGAGCCGGGAGGGTTGATCATGGTCGGAGTTGCGCGGTGGTTCATGCTGGCGGCGGTGGTGTCGGCGCTCGGCGGCATGGTCTGGGGCATTCAGATGTCGGCAAGCCAGGACCACCTCTTGTCGCCGGCGCATGGGCATCTGAACCTGCTCGGGTGGGTCAGCTGTTCGATTTATGCGTTCTATTACCACCTGCTGCCGGCCGCGGCCGGGGGCGTGCTGCCGCGGCTGCACCTGGGCACGGCGCTGCTGGCGCTGGCGTTGCTGGTGCCGGGCATTCCGCTGGCCATTCTGGAGCGGGGTGAGGTGCTGGCGCAGGCTGGATCGGCAACGGCGCTGCTGTCGATGCTGATCTTTACCGCGGTTGTGCTGCGGCACCGGCCGGACAAAGCGGTGTTCGCGCGTCAGAAGGGGCATTGAAAGAAGCCCCCGCGGCAGTGGCGGGGGCTTCTGCAGACTTGTACCGGGACGTTTAGACGACGTCGAACTCCAGCGGCTTGATCTGGTTGAACAGGCCGGTTTCGGCAAGCTTGGCGCGGATTTCGGCCGGGACGGGCTCATCCACGTAGAGCAGCGCGATGGCCTCGCCGCCGGCCTCGGAGCGGCCCAGGGTGAAGTTGGCGATGTTGACGCCGTTGTCGCCCAGGGTATGGCCCAGGGTGCCGATGATGCCGGGCACGTCCTCGTTGGTGGTGTAGAGCATGTGCGCGCCCACATCCGCCTCGATGTTGATGCCCTTGATCTGGATGAACCGCGGCTTGCCGTCGGAGAACACGGTGCCCGCCACCGAGCGCTCGCGCTTGGAGGTGACGGCGGTCACCTTGATGTAGCCGTCGAAAGCGCCGGATTTGTCCTGGTTGGTGGTGGAGATCTGGATCCCGCGCTCCTTGGCGACCACCGGGGCGGAGACAAGGTTCACCTCGGGGTTTGCGCGCTTCATGATGCCTGCGACCACGGCGCAGTTCAGCGCGTCCAGGTTCATGCCGGCCGCGACACCGTCATAGAGGATGTTGATCGCCTTGATCGGCTCATCCGTCATCTGGCCGACGAAGCTGCCCAGGTGGTCGGCCAGCTTGATCCAGGGGCCCATGACCTTGGCTTCCTCGGCGGTGACCGAGGGCATGTTGAGCGCGTTCTCGACCGCGCCGGTCAGAAGGTAGTTGGACATCTGCTCGGCCACCTGCAGGGCGACGTTTTCCTGCGCCTCGGTGGTGGCGGCGCCCAGGTGCGGGGTGCAGACCACGTTGGGCAAGCCGAACAGGGCGTTTTCCTTGGCCGGTTCTTCCGAGAACACGTCGAAGGCGGCGCCTGCCACATGGCCGGAGGTCAGGAGTTCCGCCAGTGCGGCCTCATCCACCAGACCGCCGCGGGCGCAGTTGATGATGCGGACGCCCTTCTTGGTCTTCTCCAGGTTTTCCTTGGACAGGATGTTGCGGGTCTGGTCGGTCAGCGGCACGTGCAGGGTAATGAAATCGGCGCGGGCCAGCAGCTCGTCCAGCTCCACCTTTTCGACGCCCATCTTGTCGGCTTTCTCGGTGCTCAGGTAGGGGTCATAGGCCACCACCTTCATCTTGAGGCCGCGGGCGCGGTCGCAGACGATGCCGCCGATGTTGCCGGCGCCGATCACGCCCAGGGTCTTGGCGGTCAGCTCGGTGCCCATGAACTTGGACTTTTCCCACTTGCCGGCATGGGTGGAGGCGGAGGCCTCCGGCAGCTGGCGGGCGACCGCGAACATCATCGCAATCGCGTGTTCGGCGGTGGTGATCATGTTGCCGAACGGCGTGTTCATCACAATGACGCCGCGCTTGGAGGCGGCTTCCTTGTCGATGTTGTCGGTGCCGATGCCGGCGCGGCCGATCACCTTGAGGTTATCGGCGTTCTCCAGGATCTTTTCCGTCACCTTGGTGGCAGAGCGGATGGCGAGGCCGTCGTACTGGCCGATGATTTCCGCCAGTTTTTCCTTGTCCTTGCCCACGTCGGGCAGGAAGTCGACGTCAATGCCGCGGTCGCGGAAGATCTGGACGGCGGCCTCGGACAGCTTGTCGGAGATGAGAACTTTGGGAGCCATGGCTTAGGGTCCTTATGAATGTCCCGGGGCGGTGGGCGGAATCGCCCACCCTACGGTGTTTGCTCTGGGCAGGGTGGGCAATTTGCCCACCGCCTGTTCAAGCGGCCTCGGTTTGGGCCGCGATCTCGGCCTCAAAGGCCCATTTGATCCAGGGCATCAGCGCTGCCACGTCGGTGGCTTCCACCGTGCCGCCGCACCAGATGCGCAGGCCCGGAGGCGCGTCGCGGTAAGCACCAATGTCATAGGCCACGCCTTCGGCTTCCAGACGCTTGGCCACGGCCTTGGCAAACGCGGCGCCGTCCTGGATGCGTTCGTCGGTGAACTTGAGGCAGACCGAGGTGTTGGAGCGGTATTCCGGCTGTTCCGCCAGGAAGGCGATCCAGGGGTTGTCCTGCACGAAGCTTTGCACCGCGGCCAAGTTGGCATAGGCGCGTTCGCGCAGGCCTTCCATGCCGCCGACGGAGCGGGCCCAATCGAGCGCCAGCAGGTAATCCTCCACCGCCAGCATCGAAGGGGTGTTGATGGTCGCGCCCTGGAAGATGCCGTCGATCAGCTTGCCGCCCTTGGTCAGGCGGAAGATCTTCGGCAGCGGCCAGGCGGGGGTGTAGCTTTCCAGCCGTTCCACCGCGCGGGGGCTGAGGATGATCATGCCATGCGCCGCTTCGCCGCCCAGAACCTTCTGCCAGGAGAAGGTGGTCACATCCAGCTTGTCCCAGGGCAGATGCTGGGCAAAAGCGGCAGAGGTCGCGTCGCAGATGGTGAGCCCTTCGCGGTCCGCCGGGATCCAGTCGCCGTTGGGCACCCGCACGCCGGAGGTGGTGCCGTTCCAGGTGAAGACAACGTCATTGGTGAAGTCGACAGTGGCGAGGTCGACAATCTGGCCGTAGTCGGCGGTTTTGACGGTGGCGTCCAGCTTGAGCTGCTTCACCGCGTCGGTGACCCAGCCGGAGCCGAAGCTTTCCCAGGCCAGCATCTCGGTGCCGCGAGCGCCCAAGAGGTTCCACATTGCCATTTCCACCGCGCCGGTGTCCGACGCTGGTACGATGCCGATCTTGTAGTCTGCCGGGATATTCAGGATCTCGCGGGTGCCTTCGATCGCCGCCTTCAGCTTCTCCTTGCCCACCGCAGCACGGTGCGAGCGGCCCAGCGGCGCGCCGGCGAGTTTTGACAGGTCGAAGACGGGAGGTTTGGCGCAGGGGCCCGAGGAAAAACGCGGATTGGCCGGCCGCGATGCCGGTTGTGCAATAGCCATCAATGCTACCCTTCCAGATAAGCGCCCCTCGTTGGGGAGGGGTGTCCCGGGTACAGAGCTAGGCTGCTGCAGCGCGGCACGCAACAGAAATATTGAAATTTTGCGGCTGTTCATTCGTTTTTTGCGACATGATTTTCCACCATCGGAAACAGCCGCTCTGAAATGGCAAAATGGGCCGCTCCTTATGATCACCCCGGATTTGAACAGGTTCTTGCCGTCTGGCCGATGCCCCGGCGGCCCGCTATGACAAGGGAAATCCTGACGAAACGGAGCCCGCCGATGTTTGTTGCCAGCCTGCTTTGCAATCCCGCCAGCCCGGTGCTGGAACCCGCCCTGCCCGAATCGCTGCGCAATGCCTGGGGCGGCGGCGAGGCCATCTGGCTGGCGCCGGGCGTGGCGGCCGAGTTCACGCTGGAGCAGATGCCGGACAACCGCTGGCAGGTCTGGGAGGATCTGCAGCAGATGGGGGTGGATCTGGTGATCCAGCCGGCGGAGGGGCGCAAGAAGAAGATGCTGCTGGCCGACATGGACTCGACCATGATCCAGCAGGAATGCATTGATGAGCTGGCCGAGGAGGCGGGCGTCGGCACACGCGTGAAGGAGATCACCGCGCGGGCGATGAATGGCGAGCTGGATTTCGAGGGCGCGCTGGTCGAGCGGGTCGGTCTGCTGCAGGGGCTGCCGGAGACGGTGATCACCAAGGTTCTGAACGAGCGCATCACCCTGATGCCCGGCGGCAAGCAGCTGCTGGCGGTGATGAAGGCAAATGGCGCTTATACGGCGCTGGTCTCGGGCGGGTTCACGGCGTTTACCGCACGTGTGGCGGCGGAGCTGGGCTTTGACGAGAACCGCGCCAATACGCTGCTGGCGGCAGACGGCAGGCTGACCGGCGAAGCGGCGCGGCCGATTTTGGGCCGCGAGGCCAAGGTGGAGGCGCTGGAGCAGATCACCGCCCGGCTGGGAATTGCTGAAGCGGATGTGATTGCCGTGGGCGACGGCGCCAATGATCTGGGGATGCTGAAACGCGCAGGCGCCGGTGTTGCGCTGCACGCAAAGCCTTCGGTGGCGGCGGAATGCGATATCCGCATCAACCACGGCGACCTGACAGCGCTGCTGTTCATCCAGGGCTACACCCGGAACGACTTCCAAGGCTGAGAACGCTCCCCGGGTCAGAGTCCGGGGAGCTCCCGCGCCCGCAGGAGCGGCTGCTGGCGCAGCCGCCCCTTGGCGGCCTTGGGCCCGGCGCTGCGCATTTGCGCAGCGCCGGGCCCAACGGGAGGAGCCTGTTCGCAGAACAGGCTGTCGACGGGCGGGAGACCATCCTGCCCAAGAAGGGCAAACGGCCCGCGGTTTCAGGCGTCTCTGGTGAGGATCAAATTAACGCTTCCATTATTTAACGATAATGTTAATAATAGGAGCATGACTCCGCTTCTGAAATCTTTTGCCGCCCTGTCGGACGAAACCCGCCTGTCGATTGTCGACCAGCTGATCACCCAGGGCGAGCTGCCTGCGGGCGATCTGGCGCCGGGGGCGGGCATTTCGGCGCCTGCCATCTCGCGCCACCTGAAGGTGCTGCGCGAGGCCGGACTGGTGCGCCAGCGCGCTGACGGTACCCGGCGGCTCTATTCTGCCCGGCCCGAGGGCCTCAGGATGATTGCCGAGTGGACCCAATCCCGCAGAGCGTTCTGGGACGGAAGCCTGGACCGTCTGCAGGCGGCTTTGATGGAGGACGGCACCTGATGGAGAAAACGGCATGAGCGACCTGCAGCTGCAACGGATCTTCCCGGTCAGCCCGGAGAAGCTGTTCGATTGGGTGACCACTCCGGACAAGCTGCTGAAATGGTGGGGGCCGGAGGGAGTCAGCATTCCAGAGCATGACTTGGACCTCAGCCGCACCGGCCCGTGGTATTCGGTCATGCAGAACAGCGACGGGCAGCGGTTCCATGTTTCCGGCCAGGTGACCCATGTGGATGTGCCGAAATCCGTCGGCTTCACCTGGGCCTGGCACGAGGAGGACGGCAGCCGCGGCGCCGAGAGCCATGTGACCTTCACCATCGCCGCTGCCGGGGATGGCGCCATGCTGCTAGTCGATCACCGGGATCTAAGCGACGACGAGATCGCCGCACGCCATGAAGAAGGCTGGACCTCGACCCTGCGCAAGCTGGAGGCTCAGCTGACGGCAATCACCTGACGCACATTTCATCGCAACCAAGGGAGAAGACCAATGCCAGAGTTCATTTTTGTTTATCACGGCGGCAAAACCCCGGAGAGCGAGGAGGAAGGCGCCAAGGTGATGGAGGCCTGGAAGAGCTGGATGGGCTCGATGGGCGATGCGCTGAAAGTGCCGGGCGCGCCGGTGGGCATGTCCAAGACCGTCAGCGCCGGCGGCGTGGCGGACAATGGCGGTGCAAATCCGGTCTCGGGCTATTCGGTTGTGCAGGCGTCCAGCCAGGACGCGGCCTGCGAGATGGCCAAGGGCTGCCCGATGGTGGCAGACGGCAGCGGCTCTGTCGAAGTCGCCGAGATCATCGAGATGGAGATGTAAGGAAACGCCCCGGTGCAGAGCCGGGGCGTTTGATTCCGGAACAGCAACTCCGCCGCCTTGCTTTTAGAACAGCAGCTCCGCTGCCGGGCGGATGGACCCGCATTCCAGCCCGCGGCGGCTGTAGAGAGTCTTGTTCATGTATTTACGGGTTTCCGGGTGCTCTGCCTCCAGCACGCCAAGGCTGACCATCAGCGCGGCAATGGCGCATTCGCTGGCGCGGGTAGTGCCATCTGTGATCTTCAACGCGACGCCCAGCTTCTGTTCCGGCAGAATGGCGATGAACACCGCCTCGGCGCCGGTCTTGATCGCCACCTTGCCGCCCATCGCGCGCATCAGGTTGGTGCAGCAGCGGGTTTCGCCAGCCACCAGTTCCGGATGCGCGGTCATTGCCGCGACCAGCTGCTGCGCCGCTTCTGAGGCGCGGTCGGAGCGGTCCGCGGCGCTGGCAAACCAGGCCATGGAACGGGCCAGGCCCGTGACAGTGGTGGCAAAGTTCGGTGCCGAGCAGCCGTCGATGCCATAGCCGGGACTATCCTGGCCGGTGGTTTCCTCAAACGCAGCAAGACAGGCCTGCTGCACCGGGTGATCCACCTCGATGTATTCCGCACCTGCGCCCAGGTACTGCGTCAGGGTCAGGAAGCCCGCGTGTTTGCCGGAGCAGTTGTTGTGCACCTGGCAGGGGCTGCTGTCGGACTTGATCAGCTCGTTGCGGGCCGGAATGTCATCCGGCAGCTGCGGGCCGCAGCGGAAATCGTCGTCCCTAAGCCCCAGCTGATCGAGCCAGCTGTTCACCCGGTCCGTGTGGATGTGCGCGCCGTTGTGAGAAGCGCAGGCCAGCGCCAGCTGCTCGGACGTCAGGCCATAGCGCGCGGCGGCGCCGGAAGTGATCAGCGGCAGCGCCTGGATCATCTTGGCGGAGCTGCGCGGATAGATCACCGCACCGGGGTCGCCCCAGCTGCGCACCACCTGGCCTGACGCATCGCAAATGACGGCATGGCCCAGGTGCAGGCTTTCCAGCAGCGGGCCGCGCCAGACTTCGGCCATGGGCACAGGTTTCGGCATGATGTCTCCCCTCATGTTTTGTTGGCGAAATCCTGCCAAAACGCACTTTCGCCCGTGGTGCTTGTTACGTTAGTGTGGTTGTGTAGCGCAAGCGAGGGGATCGGGACCAGACAGCGGATGAAACGCTGCGGGCCCTTTGCTTGGTTTTGAGGTATAGAGAACAGTCTTGGAGTCGGGACAAATGGCATTGAAACTCGCCCGCGTGGCTGCGGGCCTGTGTCTGGCAGCATTGGCAACCACCGCATCTGCGCAGGAAACTTCGAAGAACCGCGTCGCCGCCAAGGTCGACTGGAGCGTGTTCGAAGGCGATAACCCTAGCGAGTGTTGGGGTGTCTCGGCACCGAAGGAAACGGTGAACACCCGCGACGGCCGTGTGGTGGCGGTGCGCCGCAGCGAGATCCAGCTGTTTGTCACCTTCCGCGAGAATGCCACCCCCAAGGGTGAAGTGAGCTTTACCGGCGGCTATCCGTTTGCGCCGGGCTCCACCGTCAACATGGCGATCGGCGACTCTGAGTTCGAACTGTTCACCGAGGGCGAATGGGCGTGGCCCGCGACCCCTGCGGATGACGCCAAGATCATCACCGCGATGAAGCGCGGCGCCGATGCGGTGCTGACCGCACGTTCGGCCCGCGGCACCCAGACCAAGGACACCTTCTCGCTGTTGGGCTTCACCGCCGCGGTGGAAGACGCCGAGAAACGCTGCAGCAAGTAAACCTTGCCCGCACGGCATTCCTGTAAACCCCGGCCGGCGCCGGGGTTTTCTTGTTTGAAAGCCGCGGGGCGCGTAGCATGGGAGGCAGGAGGTGCCTGCCATGCCGAAGTTTGCCATTCTCCCGTTCACTTGCCTTGCAGTTGCGCTGCTTGCCCTGCCCGCCCATGCCAATCCGGCACTGGAATGCGGCGACGGCAGCCAGGAGGAAGTCGGCTCCTGCGTCGCCGATGACGAGGAGGGCGTGGAAGCGGCGCTCTTCAACGCGCTGGAAGCCGCCATGGTCGCGGCTGCGGAGCGCGACAATATCAATGGCGGGACAGCGGTCGAGGCTGCGCTGATGCAGAGCCAGACCGCCTGGGAGGCGTTCCGGACTGCCCATTGCGCCTTTGCCGGCGAAGCCCATGACGTGCGCGAGGATGCCGGGATTGCAACCCGGGCCTGCTGGACCACCCTGGGCCGGGCACGGGTAGCGGAGCTGGTGCGCTTCGCCAGATAAGCACGGCCTGGCAAAGCGCCGGAAAAACTTGTTCCGAGGATTCCTTTTGATCTTCGGTCAGAATCCTATATAGAGCCGCATCCGCCCATCAGCATCGAGTTCGAAAGCCATGACCGCCAGCGCGCCGATCACCCAAGACGTATTGACCCTGCCCCGCAAGGATCCCGAGGGCGGCAAGATCAATCTTGTCGGCCTGACCCGCGAGCGGATGCGCGAGGTGCTGATCGAACACGGCACGCCGGAGAAGCAGGCCAAGATGCGGGTCGGCCAGATCTGGCAATGGATCTACCAGTGGGGCAAGCGCGACTTTGCCGAGATGACCAACCTCGCCAAAGCTTACCGCGCGCAGCTGGCGGAAACGTTTGAAATCCGCGTCCCGGAAGTGGTGAGCAAGCAGGTGTCCACGGATGGCACCCGCAAGTATCTGGTGCGCATTGCCGGCGGGCATGAGGTTGAGGTGGTCTATATCCCCGAGGATGACCGCGGCACCCTGTGCATTTCCTCCCAAGTGGGTTGCACCCTGACCTGCTCCTTCTGCCACACCGGCACCCAGAAGCTGGTGCGCAACCTGACCCCCGCGGAGATTGTCGGCCAGGTGATGATGGCGCGCGACGATCTGGATGAATGGCCAGTGCCGGGCGCACCGAAGGAAGAAACCCGGCTGCTGTCCAACATCGTGCTGATGGGCATGGGCGAGCCGCTTTATAACTTCGACAACGTGCGCGACGCGATGAAGATTGCGATGGACCCGGAAGGCATCTCCCTAAGCCGCCGCCGGATCACGCTGTCGACCTCGGGTGTGGTGCCGGAAATTGCGCGGACGGCACAGGAAATCGGCTGCCTGCTGGCAATTTCTTTCCACGCCACCACCAACGAAACCCGCGACGTTCTGGTGCCGATCAACAAGCGCTGGAACATCGACGAGCTGCTGCAGGCGCTGGCGGATTACCCCAAGGCGTCAAACTCGGAGCGGATCACTTTTGAGTACGTGATGCTTGACGGGGTGAACGACTCGGATGAGGACGCGCACCGCCTGATCGACCATATCAAGCGCTATAACATCCCGGCCAAAATCAACCTGATTCCGTTCAACGAATGGCCGGGCAGCCCTTACAAGCGATCCTCGAACAACCGGATCCGGGCCTTTGCCAATATCGTTTATCAGGCAGGTTACGCATCACCGATCCGCAAGACCCGCGGCGATGACATCATGGCGGCGTGCGGCCAGCTGAAATCGGCGACAGAACGCGCCCGCAAGAGCCGCAAGCAGATCGAGGCTGAAGCCGGGATGAAATGAGCCTGGCCCGGACCCCCGCGCGGCAGGGGCCCGGTCTGCATCAGGTGAAAAGAAAGTGGTCTTCGGTGAGCGTGCCGGTGAACCCGGTAAGCTCGATCTCGATGTAACCGTAATAGCTGATCTGCGTGCTGCCGCCGCTTTGAGTGATCACCAGATCGCTGAACTCGTCCACGGCGGTGTTGGAAAACTCGATCCTGTCGGCGCCCCGCCCAAAGTCTGTAATCACTTCCTGTTCGTAGTAATCAGCCGATACAAACACAAAAGTGTCGGCGTGCTTGCCACCGGTCAGCTGGTCCGATCCGTCGCCACCGATCAGGCGGTCCCGGCCCCTGCCGCCGATGAGCGCATCATCACCACTCCCCCCTGAGAGCGTATCCCGGCCGCCGCCGCCGACCAGCTTGTCCGCTTCGTTTGTGCTGCCGGAATAGACCCCGTCATCCATGCCGCCGATCAGGACATCGGAGTCCTTACCGCCGATCAGCGTATCCTCGCCGTAGCCGCCGGTAAGGGTGTCCAGACCGGTGCCGCCGACCAGCTTGTCATCTGCCTCGCGGCCAATCAGCGTGTCATTTCCGCCGCGGCCCAAAATCTTGGTATTCTGGCCAACTGCCAAAACGGTTTCAGCGGCAGCGCTGGTGTCGATCACGACCTTGCCGCTGGACTTAACCTGCACGCTCCACTCTGCCACGTCCGCGCTGCCGCCGTAGATATGCTGCAGCGCCTGCAGGTCAAAGGTGCCCAGCTCTGTCACGTTGTACCCGGCATAAGTGTAGGTCATCACGGTGTTTTCCTGAGTGTCCAGGTGACCTGCCAGGGTGGGGTCGCCGTCATGCGGATGCTTCAACCCAAGCGCATGGCCGATTTCGTGCAGAACAGTCTCATAGCCGTAGGATCCAGGCATCATGTTGCTGCTTTGAATCGCCAGGCGGCCCTCGTTTGTTGAGTAGCTGCTGGCCCAGGGCAGATCCGCCCACCCTGCCGCCGAACCGCCGTCATAGCCGAAGACATTGATCATGGCGGGGCCGTCTGTCTCGGCGAAGATCACACCGGACGCTTCCTCGAACTCGGCCAGGGCCCGGCGGAAGTAGTCCCGCTGCTCGCTGTTAAACGACCAATACCTGGACGCCCCGTAAGGGTCGCTGCCTGCATCACCCAAGTCACTGCTGCTGGTGAAGCTGTAGGTTACAACAGTATTGGTTCCCAGGCCTGTCACGCTGTTCCAGCGGAAATTGCTGTTGGACGTGTACGCCAGTAGCGCCGTGTAGTCTGTAACTTCGGTCATCAAGCCTCTCCACTGTTCCACCGCCGGCAACTTTTTGTTTGGAATTGTGGCCAGGATTGGCCCGCTTCCGGGCGAAATCCGTTCCTTCCGGCAGTGTTCACTTTAGTTTGCACAACCGCGGCTGCATTTCAGTGAAAATCACACGCTGTGCTGCCGCCCGGAACTGCGGAACAAGGGCGGCCACCCGCAGGCGAGATGCTGCCGCAAGCTCTCTGTTGCCGGAAAGCACCAGTCAGCTGCCGCCCAATTTTTTCCCCAGACCGGCTCGAATTCCGCCATTTGCCGGGGACAGTTTCCAAATCATGGACAAATGTTTTGAAAGGTAATCATCTTATGGCACCGTCGGACAAACAGGCCCCGCCCGTTGACCCCAGCGTTCTGGAACTGATCCGCAGCGAGCGGCAAAAGGCGCTCAGCCCGCGGGAGTGGAAATTTCGCCTGCGCGGCTATGGATATGCTGTGAAAACCGTGGAAGGGACGCCGGTTCTCACCCGGCTGACCACCGGTGACGAAATCGGCACGCTGCCGCCGGAACTGGCCTGAGCCCGGCAACAGCGAAGGTCAGCAAGCGCGCTCAGCGCTCACGCCCGGGAAGGGAATCGCGCGGCGGCGCGGGCTCCCAATTGTCGATGATCTGCACCGCTTCCTGCGCTGTGTCGACAACACGGAACAGGTCCAGATCCTGATCCGAAATGGTGCCGGCATCGGCCAGCGCCTCCCAGTTGATTATCCTGTCCCAGAATTCCTTGCCGAACAGCAGGAAGGGCACCCGTTCCATCCGGCCGGTCTGGATCAGGGTCAGGCTCTCGAACAGCTCATCCAATGTGCCAAAGCCGCCCGGGAACACGCTGATCGCCCGCGCCCGCATCAGGAAGTGCATCTTGCGGATCGCGAAATAGTGGAAGTTGAAGCTGAGGTCCGGCGTCACATAGCCGTTGGGCGCCTGCTCATGCGGCAGCACGATCGACAGGCCGATGGAATGGCCGCCCGCATCCTGAGCGCCGCGGTTGCCGGCTTCCATCACACCGGGGCCGCCGCCAGTCACCACAACATTCTGCCGTCCGCCGCTCTGCTTTGACTTTTCCGTCATCAGCCGCGCGAATTCACGCGCCTCATCATAGAAATGCGACAGATCGGCCAGCGTCTGGGTGCGCGCCTGATCCTTGTGTTCCGGGTCCGGGATGCGGGCGCCGCCGAACATCACGATGGTGCTTTCGATACCGCGTTCGTTCAGCATCAGCTCCGGTTTCAGCAGTTCCAGCTGCAGACGCACCGGGCGCAGTTCCTCGCGGTACATGAAATCCTGGTCGGCGAACGCCAGACGGTAGGCAGGCGACCGTGTCTGCGGCGTGGCGGGCACATGCTCAGCCCGGTTCCGGTCGGTATGGGCATCGCTGAAACGGCTGTGGCGGTCTTCGGTCATGGGTAATCCAGGTAAAAATAACAGGACCTTCTTTGTAACCCTCCTTGGCCGTTAGCGCCAATCAAGAATGCATCAGAACGTGCCATTCCGCTTGCGTCCGGGTCCGGCGCGGCTAAGGTTCCGGCGCAGCAGGCAGGAGGGCACCGCATGGACTGGCAGAGGGAAATCACCGCAGCGGCAGAGCGCATCCGCCCCCATGTGCAGCGCACCCCGGTGATGCAGACGCAGGGCTTCGGGCTGCCGTTTCCGGTGGAGCTGAAGCTGGAGCACATGCAGCACACCGGCAGCTTCAAGGCCCGCGGCGCCTTCAACACGCTGCTGAGCCAGGAGGTGCCCGCGGCCGGGCTGGTTGCGGCCTCGGGCGGCAATCACGGCGCTGCTGCGGCCTATGCCGCGCACCAACTGGGGCACAAGGCGCGGATCTACGTGCCGGAGATGGCGGGACCCGCCAAGATTGCCCTGATCGAGCGCACCGGTGCCGACCTGCAGGTGGTGCCCGGCGCCTATGCAAATGCGCTGGAACAGGCGCAGGCTTACGAACAGGAAACCGGCGCCATGCAGGTGCACGCCTATGACGCGCCTGCCACCGTTGCGGGCCAGGGCACCTGTTTTGCGGAATGGCAGGCCCAGGGGCTAGAGGCCGATACCCTGCTGATCGCCGTCGGCGGTGGCGGCCTGATCGGCGGCGCACTGGCCTGGTTCCAACGCGCCCGGAAGATTGTCGCGGTGGAGCCGGAAACCTCCTGCGCGCTGAACGCGGCGCTGGCGGCCGGGCAGCCTGTCGACGTGGAGGTCTCCGGTGTGGCCGCCAACGCGTTGGGCGCCAAACGCATCGGCAGCATCTGCTTTGAGCTTGCGCCAACGCAGGGCATCACCTCTCTGACTGTGCCGGACAGCGCCATTACCGAAGCCCAGACGGCGCTCTGGCGCGAGCGGCGGATCCTGGTCGAACCTGCCGGCGCAACGGCGCTGGCGGCGCTGATGTGCGGCGTCTACCGGCCGGCACCGGGCGAGCAGGTGGCGGTGCTGATCTGCGGAGGCAACATCGCCCCGGATCCGCTGGGATAATCCTTGCGGGCCGAGAGCCGCCCCGGTATCGCCATTACATGTCTGCAACCATTGCCGATACGATCTACCAGGCGCTGAGCGAGCGCATCATCACCGGCAGCCTGCCTGCCGGGGAAAAGCTGCGCCAGGACCATATCGCCCGCGAGTTCGAGGCCAGCCACGTGCCAGTGCGCGAGGCGCTCTTGCGGCTGGAGGCGCATGGGCTGGCCAAATCCGAACCCCGCCGCGGCACAAGGGTCAGCGCGCTGGACCCGTCGGAGATCCGCGAAGTGATCGAGATGCGGGTGGCGCTGGAGGTGCTGGCCCTCACCCACGCCTTCGCCCGCCTGACTGCTGAGGATATCGAGGCCGCCGAGGCCGCCCGGCTGGCCTGCGACGCGGCAGAGGACATGGCCAGCTGGGAACGCCTGAACCGCGCCTTTCACCGGGTGATCCTGGCGCCCTGCGCGATGCCGCGGCTCTTGTCCTCGATCGACGATCTGCATATCGCCGCCGCCCGGCACCTGTTCGCAAACTGGCAGCACCAGTGGACCCGCCGGGTGGACGCCGACCACGCCGCCATTGTCAGCGCGATGACCCGCCGCGATCCCGCCGCCGCCTGCGAAATCCTGCGCCGCCACCTGCGCCGGGTGCGCTGAGCCGCTGGAACCCGGCAAAACGCCGTCGGGGGCGGCAATTTGGACGCAATCCGGACATGACCTGCAGTCAGATTGCCGCTATGAAGCTGCGACTCAAACCGATGCCGGAGGAACCCCCATGTCCAACGCCCAGCTGGAAGCAGCGATCGAAGCCGCCTGGGAGGCGCGCGACACCATCACCCCCGCCACCACCGGCGAACAGCGTGAAGCCATCGAAGACACCCTGAATGCGCTCGATTCAGGCAAACTGCGGGTAGCCGAGAAGCTGGAGAGCGGCGATTGGCATGTGAACCAGTGGGCCAAGAAGGCGGTGCTCTTGGGCTTCCGCATCAAGGACATGGAAATCCAGGAAGGCGGCCCGCAGGCCGGCGGCTGGTGGGACAAGGTCGACAGCAAATTTGCCGGCTGGGGCGAAGCAGACTGGAAATCCGCAGGCTTCCGCGCGGTGCCCAACTGCGTCGTCCGCAAATCCGCCTACATCGCGCCCGGTGCAGTGCTGATGCCCTCCTTCGTGAACCTCGGCGCCTACGTCGATGAGGGCACCATGGTCGACACCTGGGCCACCGTCGGCTCCTGCGCCCAGATCGGCAAGAACGTGCACCTGTCCGGCGGTGTCGGCATCGGCGGCGTGCTGGAACCGATGCAGGCAGGCCCCACCATCATCGAGGACAACTGCTTCATCGGCGCCCGTTCCGAGGTGGTCGAAGGCTGCATCGTGCGCGAAGGCTCGGTTCTGGGCATGGGCGTGTTCATCGGCAAGTCGACCAAGATCGTCGACCGCGAGACCGGCGAAGTGATGTACGGCGAAGTGCCGCCCTACTCCGTGGTTGTGGCGGGCTCTATGCCATCGAAAAACAACATCAGCCTCTACTGCGCGGTGATCGTGAAGCGCGTTGACGAGAAGACCCGCTCCAAAACCGGCATCAACGAACTGCTGCGCGACTGATCTGTGCCGCACTTCCGAACGACAGGAACGCGCCCTATCCGGGGCGCGTTTTTTTATTGGGGCTTTGCCCCAAACCCCAGGATATTTTTAGCCAGATGAAGACTGGATCCTCTATTCATCTGGCCTGGAAATATCCCGGGGTGAGGCCGCCAGGCCGAGGGGCAGCGCCCCTCCTGTGCAAAACCCTTGCCGCGCAATAAGCCTGCCGCTAATAGTATTACATCTACACATAAGAGGGTCATATGCAGACCATATTTGCCCAGCGCGCCCGCTTGCCCGAGAGGTGGGCAGAAAACATCCGGCTGACGGTTGAGGCCGGACGGATCTCCTCCCTGGAAACCGGTGCCACGCCGCAGGCAGGCGATAGGCGGGCGGACGTGCTGCTGCCATCGCTGGGCAATCTTCATTCCCACAGCTTCCAGCGCGCGATGGCCGGCATGACGGAATACCGCGCCGCCGGGAAGGACAGCTTCTGGACCTGGCGCGAGCTGATGTACCGCTTCATGGACCGCATCACTCCGGAACAGTACGAGGCCATCGCGGCGCTGGTGTTCATGGAAATGCTGGAATCCGGTTATGCCTCGGTGGGGGAGTTCCACTATGTCCACCACCAGCCGGGCGGCGGGCATTTCGCATCGATGACCGAGCTCAGCGAACGGGTGTTTGCCGCTGCCAGGCAGACCGGCATCGGCCTCACCCATTTGCCGGTGCTTTACACCTATGGCGGGGCTGAAAAACAGGCTCTGAACGGGGGACAGCAGCGGTTTGGCAATTCGGTTGCGGAATTTTCCGAGCTCGTCGCCCGCGCCCGGGACATTGCCGCACGGGACTTGCCCGAGGATGCCAGCGTTGGCATTGCGCCGCACTCTCTGCGTGCCACTTGCCCCGAGGATCTGGCGGAAGTGCTGCAGATCCAGAACGGGCTGCCGGTGCATATCCATATCGCCGAACAGCCCAAGGAAGTGGCAGATATCAGCGATTGGCTGGGGGCGCGGCCAGTTGAATGGCTGCTGGAGAACGCTCCCGTGGATGGAAAATGGTGCCTGATCCACGCCACCCATATGACCAGTGCCGAGACCATCGGCATGGCCCGCTCCGGCGCCGTTGCGGGTCTCTGCCCGATCACCGAGGCCAACCTGGGCGACGGGCCGTTCAACGGGGTGGAATACTTGGAACACAAGGGGGCGTTCGGGGTCGGATCAGACTCTAACGTGCGGATTTCGCTGCCGGAAGAGCTGCGGACGCTGGAATATTCCCAGCGGCTGCGCGACCTGGCGCGCAATGTGCTGTTGCCGGGCGAGGGCTCGGTGGGCGAGACGCTGTACCTGGGCGCGGCCAAAGGCGGGGCGCAGGCCATGGGGCGCGATGCCGGGCGGATCGAGGAAGGCGCGCTGGCGGATCTGGTGGCGATTGACAGCGGCGCGCCCGCTCTTTGCGCACTTAAGCCGGAGCAGCTGCTGGACGGCCTCTGCTTTGCCGCGGGCGATGACACTGTGACAGACGTTTGGAGTGCCGGCCGCCATGTCGTGCAGCAGGGCCGCCACATCGCGCGGGACAGCGTGGTTGCAGGCTACAAGATGGCCGTCAAAGAGCTTCTGAGCAGTCTCTAAACAGGCAGAAACCGCACCTGGATAACAGCGCCGCCGCCGGTGACCAGCGCGCCGGCGGCGCCCTCAGTCACGATACCCTCTCCGGGGCCAAGACGGTCTGTGCCTGCCATGTCCAGGCTGCCGGAGACCACGAACAGCACTTGCCGGCTCTCCGCATCCGGAACCGGGCCCTCCGCCAGAACTCTGGGGTCTGCCGTCACTTGTGCCGGGTCGTAGATCACGTTGAACGCCCTGCAGGGCCCGTCGCGCAAGCGGCAGTCCAAATCCGCTCCGCCATCGAAGCACAGGGGCTGCAGCGGCCGGGCCTCCAGCCGAGTGCGGCCGTCCGACAGGGTGTGGCCGGCGCCTTCGACAATGCAATGGATGCGAGCGAGACCCGGAAAGGCGGAAAACGGGCCGCTTTGGGCGATATCCGCGAGGCTCAGGCGCCAGACCATCCGGTCGTCTTCGTTGTGCACGGCCAGTTCGCGGGTCACGCCGCCACCGTTCTTCCACGGCACGGCCCGGGCAGTGAGAGCGGAGATGCGCATCGGGCTGTCCTTTTGCCATTCGGATAAGCCCAGCCATAAAGCGGAGAGGTGAAATACCGCAAGCCTTCCGTTTCCCGATCATTCCACCCGCGCTATTTGATTGACCATCCCCCTGCCCCGGCGTTATGGCGGCGGCATGGAAAAGAAGAAACCCTCCCGCCAGCAAGTCTATACCCTGCTTGTCCAGATCGGCCGCAAGGACGGGGACGGCCTGCCCGACGGCGCCACCGGTGCGGCGCTGATGATCTACGCCTCCGGCGTGGACGAGGCCGAGGCGGTGCGCGAGACCGTGGCGATCCTCAAACAGGCCGATACCGCGCCGCTGGATGTCACCGGATACGGCACGCTGGAAGAGCGCGAAACCGAAGGCCACGAGATTGGTGACGAGGAACGTGCGCTGATGCAGCGGGCGCTGGAGGAAAACGCGGTAATCGTTGCGCAGATGAATCCGTTCTTCGACGGCGAGGAGCCGGTATTTCACTAACGGCAGGCCTCAGTTCTGGCTGCCGAACCATTTGCGGTAAAGGGCGTCATAGCTGCCGTCCTCCTGCATCGCCAGCAGTGCCTGGTTGACCTCCTCCACCAGCGGCGAGCCGGCCGGGAACACCAGGCCGTAGTTTTCGCGCAGGAAGGGCTGGCCGATGGTCTCACCAAAGCGGTGGCCGCCCTGCTGGACGTAGTAATTCAGCACAGGCGCATCGAAGACCACCGCCGTCACATCGCCGCGCTCGAACCCTGCCAGCATGTCCTCCAACCCGGCATAGGCGGAGTAGTCGATCTCGCGCCGGTTCAGGAACCCGGCGGCAGTGGAGCCTTCGATGGTGCCCACGGACTTGCCGTACAGATCGTTCACCGAATTGACCGAGCCGCTGATCGCCTCCACCGTCATCACCGCGGTGATCTTGGCGACAAAGACCGAGACGATGAACAGCGAAGACACCACCAGCACCACGCCGAACATGCGGCCCACGGGCGTGCGCGGCACCCGTTCCTCGAAACCGCCGTTCACCACCAGGTTCAGCGCCCACCAGAAGGAGGGAAACCACGCCTCTTTCAAGGGGCGGTCGAAATAGGGCTGGGCGCGGCGCTCGAAGGCCCACATCACCATACCGCCGCCGAACAGCAGCAGGAAGGCGATGCCGATGGCCGCGGCCAGGTCCCACGACAGCAGCGCCCGCAGCAGCGACGGCTGGCGGATTTCATCGGCCTGCACCATGATCTGGAGACCGCTTTCGAAAATCGGATGGCTGAAGTCCATCACCACTTCGCGCGAGGCGGTGATCGAGATATTGGCGGCGGCCAGGTCGGCCTCGCCGCTGCGCACCCCGTCCAGCATGTCCGAGAAACTGCCGGTGCGGCTGATGCGGTACTCCCAATCCAGACGTTCTGCCAGGACCTTGAGGAGCTCCAGCGAAAAACCGGTGTCGCGCCCCTCCTCCACCATCGAAAACGGCGGCCGGGTGACGGTATTCACCGTAAGGACCTGCGCAGACAGCAGTTGCCCCCACAGCAGGAAAATGGCAGCGGTGATCAGGCGGAGGTACAGCACGGGAACGCTCGGATGGGCCTCTTGGAAGGTTTTAACGTCCTTAGGCGGTTCGCCTTTTTCACGCAAGCGCCTTGGCGCGAACGGTCTAAAGGGTGTTGCACAGGCGTACAGGCACAGCAGTGCGGCCTGCTTGCGCCGGGACCTAGCAGACGCGCCGGTTGGGTAAACCCTTGCACGACCGCAGCTTAAGCGCCGTGCCCGTTGGCGCTGGCGTGAATTGCACCGCCTGCCGATCCGCGCTAGGCGTGTGGCCAACCGATCTTCAGGAGCCATACGATGCCGCAGACCGATCCCGCCCGCCTGACCGCCGATCTGATCCGCTGCCCTTCGGTCACGCCGGCAGAAGGCGGCGCGCTGGTGCTGCTGGAAAACCTGCTGAGCAGCGCCGGATTTGAGTGCACCCGCACCGACCGCGGAGACGTCTCCAACCTGTTCGCCCGCTGGGGCGCCAAGGGGCACGCCAAGACCTTCGGCTTCAATGGCCATACCGATGTGGTGCCCTTGGGGGATGAGGCCGCCTGGACCATGCCGCCCTTTGGCGCGGAGGAGAAAGACGGCTTTATGTACGGCCGCGGTGCCACCGACATGAAATCGGGGGTAGCCGCCTTTGCCGCTGCCGCCATTGATTTCGTCAAGGAAACGCCGCCGGACGGGTCCATCATCCTGACCATCACCGGCGACGAGGAAGGCGATGCGGTGGACGGCACCACCGCGCTGCTGGACTACATGGAGCGCGAAGGCGAGCAGATGTCGGTTTGCCTGGTGGGCGAACCCACCTGCCCCAACGAGATGGGTGAGATGATCAAGATCGGCCGCCGCGGATCGCTCACCGCCTGGTTCACGGTGACCGGTGTGCAGGGGCATTCTGCTTATCCGCACCGGGCCAACAACCCGCTGAACGCAATGGCGCGCCTGATGGACCGGCTGGCCAGCCATGAGCTGGACCAGGGCACCGAGCATTTCGACGCCTCCACCCTGGCCGTCGTCACCATCGACACCGGCAACACAGCCACCAACGTGATCCCGGCACAAAGCCGCGCCACCGTGAACATCCGGTTCAACGACGCCCATTCCGGCGCCAGCCTGACGGATTGGCTGCAGGATGAGGCGGACAAGGTCGCCGCGGAGTTCGGGCTGGAGATCGGGATGAAGGTGAAGATCTCCGGCGAGAGCTTCATCACCCCGCCCGGCGCACTGTCGGATCTGGTCGCACAGGCGGTGGAGGCGGAGACGGGGCGCAAGCCGGAGCTGTCCACCACCGGCGGCACCTCGGACGCGCGCTTCGTTAAGAACCACTGCCCGGTGGTGGAGTTCGGACTGGTCGGCAAGACGATGCATCAGGTGGACGAGCGGGTCGAGGTCACGCAGATTCATCAGCTGAAGACCATCTATGCCCGCATCCTGCAGGACTATTTTGCCAAGGCGTGACTTCACGTGAAACGCACCCTGGTGATCATGGTCAAGGAGCCGCGGCCGGGACGGGTGAAGACCCGCTTGGGCCGGGATATCGGCGTGATCCCGGCCACTTGGTGGTTCCGGCATCAATCCGCCCGGCTGATCCGGCGTCTGCACGACCCACGCTGGCAGATCGTGCTGGCGGTGGCCCCGGACCGGGCAGTGAGCTCAAAGGCCTGGCCCGCTGACATGCCACGCTTGCCGCAAGGCAGCGGCGACCTCGGGCAGCGGATGAAGCGGATGCTCATAACAGCTTCAGGTATTCAACCGTCTGGCTCGGCCGCAGGCCGGGCCGCGCCCGACCCTCCCCCTGGGAGAGCGCTTACGCACCCGCCCAAGGTCAGGCGCGCCCCTACACATGTCAGCTCCCCCGTCTGCCTGATCGGTGCCGATATCCCCGGCATCACCCGCGCCCATATCGCCCGCGCCTTTGCCGCGCTTGGCGATCATGACGCGGTCTTTGGCCCCGCAGATGACGGCGGCTACTGGCTGGTGGGCGCCAAACATCCCGCTCGTCTGCCCAATGGCCTGTTCGGCAATGTCCGCTGGTCCACTGAACACGCGCTGGCCGACACGCTGCGGACCCTGCCCGGCTGGCGCATCGCCCTGACCGATACCCTGCGCGACGTCGACACCGGCGCCGATCTGCCGCCGCGCTGACTGCTCTGCACGCTTTTCATCATGACGCCGCCCCGCCGCCGTGCTACGCGAAGGTATGAGCCGTATTCCCTCCAAGGCCGAAATCCTCGACTGGATCTCCGCCAACCCGACCCATACCTCCAAGCGCGACATCGCCAAGGCCTTTGGCATCAAGGGCGCGGACCGCATCGACCTCAAGCGCATCCTCAAGGAGCTGGAGGCGGAAGGGCATTTGCAGAAGCGCAAGAAAACCTACCGCGACCCGGACCAGCTGCCGCCGGTGACGGTGCTGCAGGTGAAGGCGCCGAACGAGGATGGCGACCTGTACGGGCGTCCGCTGGAATGGCATGGCGAGGGCGTGGAGCCGATCATTCTGATCCTGCCCAAGGCCTCCGACCCGGCCCTGGGCGAAGGCGACAAGATCCTGGTGAAGCTGCAAGCGGTGCCGGATCAGGACCACAACTTCGAGGCCCGGCTGATCCGCCGGATTGGAACCAACGCAAAACGGGTGCTGGGAATCTTCCGCGCAGGGTCCGAGGGCGGGCGGATCGTGCCGATCGACAAAGCCGCATCATCCGAATGGATGGTGGCCCCGGATGCCATCAATGGCGCCAAGGACGGGGAGCTGGTCGAGGCGGAACAGGCCGGCCCCAAGGGCCGCCTGGGCCTGCCGCGCGCCCGCATCGTGGAACGGCTGGGCGACCCCGCCGCACCCAAGGCGGTGTCGCTGATCGCCATTCATCAGCACGGCATTCCCGACCACTTCCCCGACAAGGTGATGGCAGAGGCCGACGCGGCCAAGCCGATGGGCCTGAAAGGCCGCGAGGATCTGCGCGAGCTGCCGCTGGTCACCATCGACCCGGCGGACGCGCGCGACCATGACGACGCCTGCTATGCCCATGCCGATGACGATCCCAAGAACCCGGGCGGCCATGTGATCTGGGTGGCGATTGCCGATGTTGCGGCCTATGTGCGCCCGGGCTCGGCACTCGACCGCGAGGCGCGCAAGCGCGGCAACTCCAGCTATTTCCCCGACCGGGTGGTGCCGATGCTGCCGGACCGGCTGTCGGGCGATCTGTGCTCCTTGCACGAAGGGGTGCCGCGCGCCTGTATTGCCGTGCGGATGCAGGTGGATGCCGAGGGCAACAAGCTGTCGCACACGTTCGTGCGCGGGCTGATGCGCTCTGCCGCCTCGCTGAATTACGCCGAAGTGCAGGAGGCACAGGACGGCAGCCCGAACGACAAGACCGCGCCGCTGCTGGACGATGTGATCAAGCCGCTGTTTGCCGCATATAAGGCTTTAACAAGGGCAAGAGCCGCGCGCGAGCCGCTGGATCTGGACCTGCCGGAACGCAAGATCGTGCTGGATGACGACGGCCATGTCACCTCGGTCGCCTTCCGCGACCGGCTGGATGCGCACAAGCTGATCGAGGAGTTCATGATCCTCGCCAATGTTGCCGCTGCCGAGACGCTGATCCAGAAACGCTCGCCGCTGCTGTTCCGGGTGCATGAGGAACCGGCGCCCGAGAAGCTGGAGGCGCTGCGGGAAACCGCGCGCGCGGCCGGGCTCAACCTGGCCAAGGGGCAGGTGCTGCAGACCCGGCATCTGAATGCGCTGCTCAATCACGCGGCGGGCACGGATGATGCGGAGCTGATCAACATCTCCACCCTGCGGTCGATGCAGCAGGCCTATTACAACCCGGAGAACTTCGGCCACTTCGGCCTGGCGCTGCGCAACTACGCGCATTTCACCTCGCCGATCCGCCGCTATGCCGACCTGATCGTGCACCGCTCGCTGGTCTCGGCCCATGGCTGGGGGGATGACGGCCTGACGGAGGAGGAGATCGAACGGCTGGAGGAGACCGCCACCCATATCTCCGACACTGAGCGGCGCTCGATGATTGCGGAGCGGGACACCACCGACCGCTACCTCGCCTCCTACCTGAGCGAGCGGGTCGGCAATGAGTTCGAGGGCCGGATCAGCGGCATCGCGCGCTTCGGCGCCTTTGTGAAGCTGGATGAGACCGGCGCCGACGGGCTGGTTCCGGTGCGCTCAATCGGGCGGGAGTTCTTTCATTTCGACCCGCAGGCCGGCACGCTGTCCGGGTCCGACACCGGTTTGACCATTGCGATCGGCCAGCGGGTGACAGTACGGCTGACCCAGGCCGCGCCGGTGACCGGCGGGCTGGAGCTGGAACTGCTGGCGCTGGAGGATGCGCCAATGCCATCCGGAGGCGGTCAGCGCGGCCGCCGCAGCCCGGCAGGCCGGACCGTGAAACGCAAGGCGGCCAAATCCAAGCTCAAGGCCGCCAAGGTCAAGCGCAAAGTGGAACGCAAGCGGCGGAAATAAGCGGCTGTCCCCGCGGGGACAGCTTTCCACTTTGTCAGGCCGGCACCTGTAGCGGCGGGCGGATGCGGTAGGTCAGCGCTCGCTTGATCAGCCAGCCGTGGCGGATCGGCTCCACCTCCTGCGGATCATTGAACAGCACCGCGCGGGTGCCCTCGAACCGGTCCCAGGCTGGGAAGGCCGCAGCGAATTCCCGGATCAGCCGGCTTTGGCAATGCACAAACAGGGCAAAGCGCGCGCCCTTGGGTATGCCTAGCCGGATTGTGGATCCGGTCTTGCTGTCGGGTGTGAGGTAGGAAGGCTGGCCCCAGCGCAACGCCTCCTCGACCCGTCCTGCCTCTGGCGTTTGCGCGGCGGTGTCGAAGATCAGCTGCCGCAGCGCCAGCAGGCCTGCGCGGGCCTGCCGGTCCGGCACATCAAATGCGGCCTCGATGTCCGGGCTGGCAAAGGGCGGGATCATGGCAGCGGCACCGTTTCAAACACCCGGTTAACATAAGGCTTGAGCACCGCGTCGTCGAGAATGCGGGAGACCAGCGCCGTGCGGACCGGGGTTGTCCCCATCGCCTGCAGCATGGAGGCGACGCTGAAATCGGCGCTGGAAACCTGCGCTCCAAACAGGAAATCCTGCCCCTTCAGCAATGCGGCGATGGCCTGCAGGTCCTGATCCACACGCTGGTTCCGTTCCTCCTCGCTGAACCGCGCGGTACCCTGGAACACCAGCCCTTTGTGCACCGAGCGGCGGATGGCGCCGGTGACCGGGCGGCGGATCAGGGCGGGGATTTCATGGAAGTACTTGTCGCGGATCGTGGGCCAGACCGCGTCATTGTCCCAGCGGTCGCGCACCACGTGGAAATAGAGCGTGTCCTCCGCCATCCGGATCAGCATTTGGGCCTGCGCTCGGTCCCGCGCGCCGAGGGCAGAGTCGAAGTCGGTGCCCTGCTGCTCCAGCCAGGCGCGGATGGCGCTGCTGTCCGGCACCAGCCCGCCGGGGGTGCGCAGCACCGGCAGCTTGCGGTGCGGCATCCCGCGCGGGTCGTTCAGGTCTTCGCGGGTCCAGCTTTGGCCGGAAAAGGCTAGTAATAGAGCCGCTTTGACGCAAAACGGGCTGAGGCTGAAGACGGCGCCGTTGCGGGGGTAGGTCAGTAGGGTCAGCATGGGAGCCTCCTGTCGTTTCGGGTTGCAGGCAGCCTAGATCCGCATGGTGACAAAAACTGTCATCAGGCGTAGACAGAATAGGCTATGTCCCGCACCCACCGCCTCTTCCAGCTGATGCAGGCCCTGCGCCTGGGGCCCGGCCCGCACACCGCGGCAGAGCTGGGCCGCGACCTGGGCGTCTCCGCCCGCAGCATCCACCGCGACATTGCCACCCTGCGCGAGATGGGAGCGGTGATTGATGGCGAGGCGGGCTATGGCTTTACCCTGGTCGAGGACAATGCGCTGCCGCCGATGGGATTCCGCGACACTGAGCTTGAGGCGCTGGTGCTGGGCCTGCGCGAAGTCGAGCTGATCGGCGATCCTGAACTGGCCACCGCGGCCTCGGAAGCATTGCGCAAGCTGCAGGCGCGGCTGCCGCCCCGGCAGGCGCACCGGCTGCGCCATGCGGTGCTGGCGCCCTACCGGTTCGAGCGCCCCGTGCCGCCCGCGATTTCGGCGCAGGACCTGCGGCAGGCGGCCTGGGACGAGGTGGAAGTGCGCTTTGGCTATACCGACGGCTATGGCGCGGTGACTGAGCGGCAGGTGAAACCGCTGAGCGTGGTCTATTTCGACCGCTCCACCGTGCTGATTGCCTGGTGCGGACTGCGCGACGCGGTGCGGGTGTTCCGGCTGGACCGGATGCGGGAGCTCGAGGTCACAGGACAAAGCTTCCGCCCGCACCGGGTGCCGATGCTGCGGGACGCGCTGGAACAATTCCGCCAGGAGCACCGGCAAGCGGCGGCCCGCACATGCGAAGACTGACCTCTTTACCCGGGCTCCGCCGCCGCTAGACTGGCAGAGAGCAGTATATAATGAGGTGCATCATGCGCAGATGGGTTGCAGTGTCCCTGGTGGCAGGCGGGGCCATGGCGGCAGAGGCCGCACCGGACAATTCCCTGAGGCCCAACCAGCGGCCGGAAGCGGTCAAGCTGGAGGGACAGGATGGAAGTTTTCAGCTGGCGTCGGCGGCCACGGCCATGAGACCCGCAGCGCGTCCAGCTGCCCTGAAGCAAGTGGAGCCGGAACCGGCTGCGGCAGAGCTGAATTTCCAGGGCTGGATCCAGGGGTTCCGGGACCGCGCCCTGGCCCAAGGCATCACCGCGCCGGTGCTGGACAGCGCCTTTGCCGGGGTCAGCTATGACCCGGAAGTGATCCGGCGCGACCGTAACCAATCGGAGTTCACCAAGACGATCTGGGAGTACCTGGACAGTGCGGCCTCGGAGCTGCGGGTGAAAAACGGCAAGGCAGCGGTGCGCAAGCATCAGGCGCGGCTTGAGCAGATCGAAGCCAAATACGGCGTCGAGCAAGAGATCGTGGTGGCGGTCTGGGGGCTGGAGAGCAGCTATGGCACCTTCCGCGGCAAGATGGACGTAATCCGCTCGCTGGCAACCCTGGCCTTTGACGGGCGGCGCGGCGCGTTCTTTGAGGGCCAGCTGGTTGCAGCGCTGAAGATCCTGCAGGCGGGCGATGTTGCCGCCCGCAAGATGACCGGCAGCTGGGCCGGGGCCATGGGGCACACCCAGTTCATCCCGACCTCCTATCTGGATTACGCGGTGGACTTCACTGGTGATGGCAAGCGCGACATCTGGTCGGACAACCCGGCCGACGCTCTGGCCTCAACCGCGGCATACCTCAAGCAGTTTGGCTGGGTGAAAGGCCAGCCCTGGGGGGTGGAAGTGACCCTGCCCAAGGGGTTTGACTACACGCTGGCCGACCGCGACATCGAAAGGCTGCCTTCGGAATGGGCGGCCCTTGGCATCAAGGGGCTGGACGGGCGCGCGGTGCGCGATCACGGTAAGGCTTCGATCCTGCTGCCGGCGGGCAGCGCGGGGGCGGCCTTCATGATCTTCCAGAACTTTGCCGTGCTGGAGCGCTACAACACCGCGGACGCCTATGTGATCGGGGTCGGGCATCTGGCCGACCGGATCAAGGGCGGCGCGCCGATCCAGAGCAGCTGGCCGCGCAGCGACCGGGCGCTGACCCGGGCGGAGCGGGAGGAACTGCAGCAGCGGCTGACCGCAGCCGGGTTCGATACCGAGGGAGTCGACGGCCGGATCGGGCCCAAGACGATCGGCGCGGTGCGCGCTTATCAGGTGGCCAGCGGGCTGACACCGGACGGGTATGCCTCGCCCCGGCTGTTGCGGCGGCTGCGGTAAAGACGACGCGGGGGGCCAGCCCCCTCTTGGCCTGACGGCCAATTCACCCCCGGGATATTTTCAGCCAGATGAACAATGGAAAGGCCCCGCAATGCGGGGCCTTCTATGTTCAGCCGCCAGTGACTGACAATCAGGTGGGGGACATTCCGCGCAGGCGCTCGGAGCGGCGGCGCAGCATCTCGACCGTGGTCAGAAGCGCGATAGAGATGACCACCAGAATCGTCGCCACCGCCAAGATGGTGGGCGAGATCTGTTCACGCAGGCCGATGAACATCTGCCACGGCAGCGTCTTCTGGCCGGCGGAGCCGACGAAGAGCACCACCACCACCTCGTCGAAGGAGGTGATGAAGGCAAACAAGCCGCCGGAGATCACGCCCGGCAGGATCAGCGGCATCTGCACCCGGAAGAAGGTGGTGACAGGCCCGGCACCCATGTTGGCGGCCGCGCGGGTGAGCGAGCGGTCGAAGCCCACCAGGGTCGCAGTCACGGTGATGATTACGAAGGGGATGCCCAGTGCCGCATGCGCCAGCACCACGCCGAAGTAGGTGCCCTGCAGGCCGATCCGGCTGTAGAAGAAGTACATGCCCGCGGCCGAGATGATCAGCGGAACGATCATCGGCGAGATCAGGATCGCCATGATTGCGCGGCGGAACGGCACATGCGGCTGGCTGAGGCCAATTGCCGCCAGGGTGCCGAAACCCACCGACAGCAGTGTCGCCATCGGCGCGATCTTCACCGAATTCCACAGCGCCTGTTGCCAGTCGTCATTGGTGAAGAAGTCGCGGTAGTGCTTGAGCGAATAGCCTTCAGGGTCGAAGCGCAGCATTTCCGGGGTGAAGGTGAAGAAGTCCTGAGCGTTGAAGCTGAGCGGCATCACCACCAGGATCGGCGTGATCAGGAAGACAAAGATCACCCCGCAGATCACCCGGAAGGTATAGTGCCACAGCACCTGGCCCGGAGTGAGGTACGGCGCCAGGTGGGCGCGGTAGCGCGAGGTGGCGATCCAGAACACGAACCAGCCGGCGAACCAGCCGAACAGCGCGCCGATCACCGCGGCGACGAGGCCGCCAAGCACGAAGCCTGCCGCTGCGAAGACCGCAATGAGCAGCCAGCGCAGCGGGGTTTCCTTGTCCGTCATGCCGGCAAAGACAAAGCCGATCACGCCCAGCAGTGCCGCGCCGATCAGCACCCCCAGCAGGCCGGAGCCCTGGGCGGTGCCGACGAAGAGGCCGAAGAAGGCCCCCGCGGCGGCGGCAGTGGCTGCAGTGAAGCCGGGGGTTTGGTTTTCAACAGGTGTCAAAGCCATTTCGGTTATCCCAGTTTCACGTTGTCGATGCCGACGATCTTGTCATAGGCCCAGTATAGCCCCAGGACGATCACCAGCAGGATGGTGCCAAGCGCGGCCGCGAGACCCCAGTTCAGCGACTGCGAGATGTGGAAGGCAATCCGGTTGGAGATGAAGACACCCTTGGTGCCGCCGACCAGTTCCGGCGTGATGTAGTAGCCGATGGCCAGGATGAAGACGAGGATCGAGCCCGCGCCAATGCCCGGAACCGACTGCGGGAAATAGACCCGCCAGAAGGCCGTCCAGTTGGTGGCGCCCAGCGATTTCGCCGCCCGCAGGTAGGAAGGGTTGATGGTCTGCATCACCGAATACATCGGCAGGATCATAAACGGCAGCAGGATGTGGGTCATTGCCACGATGGTGCCGAACTGGTTGTTAATCATCACCAGACGGTCGCTGTCACTGACCAGACCCAGCCAGACCAGCGTGTCGTTGATCACGCCTTGCTGCTGCAGCATCACCTTCCAGGCAGAGGTCCGCACCAGAAGCGAAGTCCAGAACGGCAGCAGCACCAGGATCATCAAGAGGTTCGCAGTACGCGACGGCAGGTTCGCCAGGATCCAGGCCACCGGGTAGCCGAGCACGATGCAGCTGCAGGTGATTGCCAGCGACATGATCAGCGTGCGCATGAACAGGGTGCCGTAGATGCGCTCGTCCTCGGGGCGCAATTCCGGGCCGTCCGGGCTTTTCTGCAGGTCGGCGGCGTTCAGGAAGTAGCCATTGGTGTATTTGCCCGCATAAGTCTTGAGCGTGCGCCAGACCTCCGGATCGGCCCAGTCCTTGTCCATTTTGACAAAGGCGTCGCGGGCGGATTCGGTTTCCATCTGGCCGGATTCGATCAGTGCCGCGGCGTCTTGCAGCAGGCGCTGCGCGTCGCCGCTGAAAGCCTGCGCGGCCTGCGGGTTGGCCGCCAGGTCGGAATGCAGGGCCATGTAGACCGGTGCCCAGGGCTCTTCCTCGGTCGGGCTGTCGTTATCCTCTTCCTGGATGGTGCGCGCAAACCTCAGATAAGCGTCGCTGGCCTTGGGCAGCGCCTCGCGGGCGGTTTCCGACAGTTGGAAGGGCGGTTCAGCCTCGCCGTCCGCGCGGCTGGCCAGCCAGTCCGGGTCGGCAAACACCGATACGAAGGTCTGCGGCTCTTCCCAAGCGGGATCGAGGGTTTCAAATTGCTTCAGGTAACCCTCGCCCACGTCATCGACGCGGCGGCCCGCCTTGCGGAACAGCGAGGAGATGCCCGGTGTTTCATAGTTCAGGCGGGTGCCGACGCGGGTGTGCTGTTTGCGCTCGGCGGCCACGACGAGGTCGTAAGCAAGTGCCTCATAAACCGCGTCAGGGGGCGTTTCGCCGCTGTCGGCGTCCCAGTCCTGCACCGCCACCACGGTCTGCGGAAGGGTGTCCTGCACGATGCGGTTCTCGACCGAGCGGAACAGCATGTCCGCAATCGGGAGAATGAAGGTCAGCAGGACAAAGAGCAGAAGCGGCGCAATCAGCAGCAGCGCGCGGATCTTCTGCATCCGGAGGGCCCGGGCGAGGCTGCGCTTTAGCGGCGTGCCGTCGGCGGCCAATACCGGACCGGATTGGGTGATGTCACTCATGGGGTTCCCCGTCGGGTCTTTTATTTTGTGGGGCGGGGGCCTGCGCGTGGCGGCCCCCGCCGGGCCTCTCATCACGAGGTCAGATTACTTGGCCAGCCAAGCCTGGAACTTGGCGTCCAGATCATCGCGGTTGTCGGCCCACCATTCGTAGTCATAGGTGTGGACGTTGCCCGCGTTTGCCGGATCGGTCGGCATGTGCGGCGCCATGTCGATGCCCAGTTCGGCGTGCTTGCCGACCAGCGGTGCCGAGGAGGCGCGCGCCGGGCCATAGGAGATGTAGGCGGCCTGGTCAGCCAGACGCTGGGTGTCGGTGGCGAACTTCAGGAAGTCCATCACGCGCGCCTTGCGGTCTGCGGGCAGGCCTGCCGGGATCACCCAGCCGTCGAGGTCAAAGGACTGCATGTCCCAGAGCATGCCGATCGGCTGGTTCTGCTCGGCGATTGCCGAGAACAGGCGGCCGTTGAAGGTCGAGCCCATCACCACTTCGCCATCGGCCAGCAGCTGCGGGGTTTCGGCGCCCGCGGTCCACCAGACCACCTGGTCCTTGATGGTGTCGAGCTTGGCCAGCGCCTGGTCAACACCTTCGTCGGTGCCCAGCACGTCATAGATCTCGTCCTTGGCCACGCCGTCGCAGTACAGCGCCCATTCCATGTTGTCGATCGGACGCTTCTGCAGCGAGCGCTTGCCCGGGTACTTTTCGGTGTCGAAAATCGCGCAGACCGAGTCCGGCTGGTCGATCAGGTCAGTGCGGTAGCCGAAGGTGGTCGAATAGACGATCTGCGGCACGAAGCAATCGCTGACGATCAGGTCGCCGAAATCTTCGGACGCCGGGGTGCCGTCGGGTGCAGCAGCCAGAACTTCGTCATGGTCGATTTCTTCCGCCAGGCCTTCGTCGCACAGGCGCATGGAGTCGGAGGCCACGGCATCCACCAGATCCCAGGTCACGTTGCCGGCTTCGTTCATCGCGCGGATTTTGGCCACGGCCTCGGCCGAGCTTTCGTCCCAGATGATTTTCACGTCGGGGTTTTGTGCCAGGTAGGGCTCGACGTAGGCCTTGTGCTGGCTGGCCTGGTAGGCACCGCCCCAGGACACCAAAGTCAGCTCATTGGCCATTTCCTCGGCAAAGGCCGAAGGGGCGCAAAGGGCAGTGGTCACCGCCAGTGCAGACATTTTGCTGAGTTTCATAGAGAGTCTCTCCTTGTTGAAATTCACAGATGTGAAGCCCCCGATCGTTATTCTGCCGGGGGTTCGGCGCGCGCGGATCAGGCGTCCAGCGCGCGGCAGTCTTCCGGCAGCCAGCCGATTTCGATCTGCTGACCGGGCTGCAGCCGGATTTGGTCCGGGGCGTTCCGGGTCTTGATGATGAATTCATCATTGCCGGCCACCCGCAGACGGGTGCGGAAGATGTCGCCCATGTAAATGAACTCCAGCACTTCCGCCTTAAGTGTATGGACGCCTTCCTGAAGGCGGTCCTTGTTGTATTCCACGCGTTCGGGACGAATGGAAACGCGGGTGCGCTCGCCCGGCTGGGAAACGTTGACCGGCTTGCAGTCGATCAGCTCGCCATCGTCCAGCTGGACCAGCGCAATACCGTTGTTGATTTCCTTGACGGTGCCCTCGAGCGTGTTGTTTTCGCCGATAAACTGAGCAACGAAGCTGTTTTCCGGGCTTTCGTACAGCTGGTCCGGCGGCGCGATCTGCTGGATGCGGCCGTCATCGAACACGGCAACCCGGTCCGACATCGTCAGCGCCTCGGTCTGGTCGTGGGTCACATAGACCACGGTGATGCCGAGGCGGTGCGCCAGGTGGGTAATTTCAAACTGCATCTTCTCGCGCAGCTGCTTGTCAAGCGCGCCAAGCGGTTCGTCCATCAGCACCAGCTCGGGCTCAAACACCAGTGCGCGGGCCAGGGCAATCCGCTGCTGCTGGCCGCCGGACAGCTGGGCCGGGCGGCGGCCGCCGAATGCGCCCATCTCCACCATGTCCAGTGCCCGCTTCACCTTCTCCTCGCGCTCGGACTTGCCCATGTTGCGGACTTCCAGCGGGAAGGAGAGGTTTTCCGCAATCGTCATATGCGGAAACAGGGCGTAGTTCTGGAACACCATGCCGATGCCGCGTTTGTGCGGCGGGATGTTGTTGATCGAGGTCCCGTCCAGACGGATGTCGCCATGAGTCGCGGTCTCAAACCCGGCCAGCATCATCAGGCAGGTGGTTTTCCCGGACCCCGACGGGCCAAGCATTGTCAGAAATTCGCCCTTGGGCATGGTGAGGTTAAGATCTTTGACAACGAGATTTTCGCCATCGTAGCTCTTTTGGACGCGTTCGAATTCAACGAACGCATCAACGTTTGACGCATCAGCCAAAGCAGGCTCCCCGTAGTTTTGTCATCCGGCAGATTTTCTCTGCGCTTGTTCGAAGTTAATCACACCAAAGCTATCAAGCGCTAGGTATGAAAAAAATATTCTTTCAATGGCGGAGGTACGAAATTCATACTTCGGCACCCACCCGCTGCAGGTAAGAATATCCTTACGGAACCCTAGTCCTGTTCCGCAAGACAGGATCGGACTTTTTGCGACACCCTTCGGATATTTTGCGCCGCGCCCTGCAATTCACCGGTCCGAAAACGACGCTTTCCAGACCCTCACCGAAGGAAACGGCCCGGCAGACAAGCTGCCGGGCCGTGATGAGTCGCTGACTGAACCGGCGCGGCCACGGCGCCAGGGAAGAGAATCAGGCGCTGTGGAGCAGGTCCTGCGCCTTCAGTTCGGCATAGCATTCATCCAGCGATTTGGTGGCACGCTCGATCAGCACGTCGATCTGCTCCGGCGTGATAACCAGCGGCGGCGAGATGATCATCCGGTCGCCCACGTGGCGCATCACCAGATTGTTGGCAAAACAGCGCTCGCGGCAGATGTAGCCGACAGTGCCCGCCTCTGATGCAAACGCGGCGCGGGCTTCCTTGTTCGGCGTCAGGGCGATGGAGCCCATCATGCCGACGATCTTGGCTTCACCGACCAGCGGGTGATCGGTCAGCGCTTCCCATTTCTGCTTGAGATACGGTGCCGCCACATCGCGCACGTGGCCGAGGATGTTCTCCTCTTCCAGGATGCGCAGGTTTTCCAGTGCCACTGCTGCAGCCACCGGGTGGCCGGAATAGGTGTAGCCGTGATTGAATTCATCACCCGCGATCACGGAGGCAATCTCGTCGCTGACGATGGAGCCGCCGATCGGCGCATAGCCGGAGCTGAGGCCCTTGGCGATGGTCATGATGTCGGGGCGGATGTTCAGGGTTTCGCTGCCGAACCAGTTGCCGGTGCGCCCGAAGCCGCAGATCACCTCATCCGCGATAAGCAAGATCTCGTACTTGTCACAGATGCGCTGAATTTCCGGCCAGTAGCTCTCCGGCGGCACGATGACACCGCCGGCACCCTGCACCGGCTCGGCGATGAAGGCGGCGACGCGGTCTTCACCCAGCTCCAGAATCGCCTCTTCCAGTTCACGGGCGCGCTGCAGGCCGAACTCCTCCGGCGGCATGTCTCCGCCCTCGGCCCACCAGTTGGGCTGGTTGATATGGTGAATGTCCGGGATCGGCATACCGCCCTGTGCGTGCATGCCGCTCATCCCGCCCAGGGAGCCGCTGCCGACCGAGGAGCCGTGGTATGCATTCTTGCGGCTGATGATCACGGACTTAGACGGCTTGCCCTTCAGCGCCCAGTAATGGCGCACCATGCGGATGTTGGTGTCGTTGGCCTCGGAGCCGGACCCTGCAAAGAACACATTGTTCAAATCACCCGGTGCCAGCTCGGCGATTTTCGCCGCCAGGGCAATCGCCGGCACGTGTGTGGTCTGGAAGAAAGTGTTGTAATAGGGCAGCTCGCGCATCTGGCGGGCGGCAACCTCGGCCAGCTCCTCACGGCCATAGCCGATGTTGACGCACCACAGGCCAGCCATCGCATCGAGGATCTGATGGCCTTCGCTGTCGGTCAAATGCACGCCGTCTGCACGGGTAATGATGCGGGCGCCCTTCTGCGACAGTTCGCCGTTGGCGGTGAACGGGTGCATGTGATGGGCCGCGTCCAGCGCCTGCAGCTCGGCCGTCGGCATGTGGTTGGTGATCACGGTCATGAGACTCGCTCCTGAGAATAACTGATTGGCCCCAGAATATGATCAAATTCTCAAGTGTCAATCGAATCAGTTAGCGCCCTGCAGCCCCTGAACCACATGCTCCATTCCTTCATAGACATCCCGCTCCATCGCCAGAGCAGCCATTTCCGGGTCCTTCCGCCGCAGCGCGTCGAGAATGTCCTTGTGCCGGTCCGGAAAGCTCTGAGTGCCAAGCCGCCCGCTGACCACCCGCAGAGAGGGGCCGAAGCGCAGCCACAGGCGGTCGGCGATGTCGCTGAGAATTGGCGCATTGGCATGCGCGTAGAGCGCTGTGTGAAAGCTGTAGTTCTGCACAAGATAGCCCGCGACATCACCAGTTGCGATGGCCTTGTCGAGCGCATTGTCGATTGCCGCCAACTCCTCGATATCCGCCGGGCAGACTTGCTGTGTGGCACGGCGTGCGAGTTCGCATTCTATTGTTTTTCTGGCAAAAATAAGCTCTTCCAGATCTTCGGGCCCCAGCAGAGGCACTGACACGCGGCGGTTGCCCTGGAACATCAGCGCCCCGTCCGAGATCAGCCGCCGGATCGCCTCGCGCACCGGGGTCATTCCCGCCTCCAGCGTCTCCACCAGGCCTTGGATCGTCACCGCCTGGCCGGGCACCAGTTCGCCGAACAGAATTTGCGCCCTGAGCTTTTGATAAACGATCTCATGCGCGGGCAGTTTCGCCGGGTTTTCCTGCGCCGTTGCGGGTGGCGAAGTCGTCTCTGTCACCTGGGGGTTTCCTCCTCGATTTTGGCCAGCTTGCACCATCCTGAGCCAAGTGAAAACATAAAGAGTATTGCCGAACGCGGCAAAACTTGATCAAATCCATTTACAGCCGGACCCTGAAGCCGGCACCACAGGGAGAAATTCATGACACTGAAAACGATGACCATGACCGCCGTCATTGCCCTCGGCTCGGCTGCCGCAGCCGCGGCGGAAGAGGTTCGCGTCTACAATTGGTCCGATTACATTGATGAAAGCCTGCTGGAAAAGTTCGAAGCCGAAACCGGCATCGACCTGATCTACGACGTCTTTGACAGCAACGAGGTTCTGGAGACCAAGATGCTGGCGGGCGGCTCAGGCTATGACGTGGTGGTGCCGACGGGCTCTTTCCTCGCGCGCCAGATCCAGGCCGGCGCGTTCCAGAAGCTGGACATGTCCAAGCTGACCAACAAGGGCAACATGTGGGACGCGATCGAGGAGCGCACCGCGCGCTATGATCCCGGCAACGAGTTTTCAATCAACTACATGTGGGGCACGACTGGCATCGGCGTGAATACCGCCAAGGTCAAGGAAGTGCTGGGCGAGGACGCCCCCATCGACTCGCTGGAGCTGGTGTTCAACCCGGAAAACATGGAAAAGCTGGCAAGCTGCGGTGTGCATTTCCTGGATGCCCCTGACGAGATGATCCCGGCAGCCCTGAAGTATATCGGCGAAGACCCCAACAGCATGGATGCTGACGTTGTGGCAAAAGCCGAGCCGGTCCTGATGGCCGTACGCCCCTATGTCACCAAGTTCCACAGCTCCGAATACATCAACGCCTTGGCCAATGGCGATATCTGCGTGGCCTTCGGCTGGTCCGGAGACATCCTGCAGGCGCGTGACCGCGCGGACGAAGCGGATAACGGTGTAGAGATCGAATTCAACGCCCCCAAAGAAGGCGCGCTGATGTGGTTCGACCAAATGGCGATCCCGGTCGATGCCCCGAACCCCGAGGGCGCGCACAAGTTCCTGAACTTCATTATGGACGCACAGAACATGGCGACGGCGTCCAACTATGTCTATTACGCCAACGGCAACAAGGCGTCTCAGGAGTTGTTGGAAGAGGATGTGATCGGCGATCCGGCGATCTACCCCAATGAAGAAACCGTCAAGAACCTGTACATCAAGGAAGGCTACCCGCCGAAGGTTCAGCGCAAGGCCACCCGCATGTGGACCAAGGTCAAATCCGGCACCTGATCTGCCGCACATGACCCGCGGGGCGCGCATTTGCCGCCCCGCAAACCCTGACGCGCCTGGTTTCCCTCGCGCGGCCAACCAATACATCCGCGCGACACTTCGCAGAAGAGGCCCGGCTTGACTGCTTCCGTATTCGAACCCTGGAACGATCCTGAGGCTAAGCCCCTGATCCACTTCCAGAACGTCACCAAGCGATTTGGTGAGTTCACTGCCATCGACAATCTGACCATCGACATCTACGAGCGGGAGTTCTACGCGCTTCTGGGACCGTCAGGCTGCGGCAAGACCACGCTGATGCGGATGCTGGCCGGCTTTGAAACGCCGACCGAGGGGAAGATTTTCCTGGCGGGTCAGGATATTGCCCCGGTACCCCCCAACAAGCGCGCCGTGAACATGATGTTTCAGTCCTATGCGCTGTTCCCGCATCTGTCGATCTGGGAGAACATCGCCTTTGGTCTGAAGCGCGAGGGGATGCCCAAGCACGATATCAACGACCGGGTCGAGGAGATGCTGCGGCTGACACGGCTGGAAAAATTCGCCCGCCGCAAACCGCATCAGATCTCCGGAGGCCAGCGGCAGCGGGTGGCGCTGGCGCGGTCGCTGGCGAAGGCGCCGAAGCTGCTGCTGCTGGACGAGCCGCTGGGCGCGCTCGACAAGAAGCTGCGCCAGGACACCCAGTTCGAGCTGATGGACATTCAGGAAAAGACCGGCACCACCTTTGTGATCGTGACCCACGACCAGGAAGAGGCGATGACAGTTGCTTCCCGCGTGGCGGTTATGGATCACGGCAAGATTGTTCAGGTGGCCACACCGGACCGGATCTATGAAACGCCGAACTCGGTCTATGTCGCTGACTTCATTGGCGATGTGAACCTGATCGAAGGCACCGCCAAGCCCAATGGCGGCGGCACCTATGCAATGTCCTGGCACGAGGGCCAGCCGCCGCTCAACGTGCAGTCTGCGAACGGATTCTCTGATGGCCAGAAATGCCATCTGGCGATCCGGCCGGAGAAGGTCTCGATCAGCTCTGAGAAGCCGGCCGCGGCGGACAATTCTGTGCAGGGCCGCATCCTCGACATCGCTTATCTTGGCAATATCTCCACCTATCACGTTGAGCTCCCGACCGGCGCGGTGATCAAGGCGCAGACCGCCAACACCCGCCGCATCGCCCGCCGCGATTTCACCTGGGAAGACACTGTCTGGCTGTCCTGGACCGCCACGGCAGGCGTTCTGCTGGCAGAATGATGCGCCGTTTTGTTCTGATCGCCATCCCCTATGTCTGGCTTCTGGCGCTGTTCCTGGTGCCGTTTGCCATCGTCCTGAAAATCTCACTGTCGGACGCGGCGGTTGCCCGCCCGCCTTATTTCCCTCAGTTCGATTGGGCCGAAGGGATTGCCGCCTTCCTCGCAGAACTCGATTTCGAGAATTTCGTCTGGCTGACCGAGGATGACCTCTATTGGAAGGCGTACCTCAGCTCCCTGAAGATCGCGGCGGTTTCTACCTTCTTCACCTTGCTGGCGGGGTATCCGATTGCGTACGGCATGGCGCGGGCGCCGGAGGAATGGCGGCCAACGCTGATGATGCTGGTGATCCTGCCGTTCTGGACGTCCTTCCTGATCCGCGTCTACGCGTGGATGGGTATTCTGTCCAACGAAGGTTTCCTCAACCAGTTCCTGATGTGGACCGGGGTGATTTCTGAGCCGCTGACGATCCTCAACACTAACTCCGCAGTTTATATCGGTATCGTCTACACCTACCTGCCGTTCATGATCCTGCCAGTCTATTCGGCGCTTGAAAGGCTGGACGGTTCGCTGATCGAAGCCGCCGAGGACCTCGGCTGCTCGCGCTTCACCGCCTTTTGGCTGGTGACGGTGCCGTTGTCGAAAAACGGCATCATTGCCGGCAGTTTCCTCGTCTTCATCCCGGTTCTGGGTGAGTTCGTGATCCCCTCGCTTCTTGGCGGTTCGGACACGCTGATGATCGGCAAAGTGCTGTGGGAAGAGTTCTTTTCCAACCGAGACTGGCCGGTGGCGTCCGCCGTGGCAGTGGTTCTGCTGCTGCTGCTCATCATTCCGATCGTGCTGTTCCAGCGCAATCAGCAGAAACAGCAGGAGGCAGAGCAATGAACCGTATGAGCTGGTTTAACGCCGTATCGCTGACCCTAGGGTTTGCCTTCCTCTACATCCCGATGGTGATTCTGATCATCTTCAGCTTCAACGAAAGCAAGCTGGTCACCGTATGGGCGGGTTTTTCAACCAAGTGGTACGGCGAGCTGCTGCAGAACGAGGCGTTCCTGAATGCGGCTTGGGTGACCATCAAGGTGGCCGTGTTCTCCTCCACCATGGCAACCGTGCTGGGCACCATTGCAGCCTACGTCCTGGTGCGCGGCGGGCGGTTCATGGGTCGGACGCTGTTTTCCGGCATGATCTATGCGCCGCTGGTGATGCCCGAAGTGATCACCGGCCTGTCGCTGCTCCTTTTGTTCATCGGCATCGGCCTGGATCGCGGCGTGTTCACCATCGTGCTGGCCCACACCACATTCTCCATGTGTTATGTGTCGGTGGTGGTGTCCTCCCGTCTGGTGAGCTTTGACCGCTCGCTGGAGGAAGCCGCGCTGGATCTCGGCTGCTCGCCGGCGGAGGCCTTCCGCCTGGTGACCCTGCCGATCATTGCCCCTGCAGTGATTTCCGGCTGGCTCTTGGCCTTCACCCTGTCGCTTGATGATCTGGTGATTGCCTCCTTCACCTCCGGCCCCTCGGCCACCACCCTGCCGATCAAGATCTTCTCTGCCGTGCGTCTGGGCGTCAGCCCTGAGATCAACGCGCTGTCGACGATCATGATCAGCATCGTCACTATCGGCGTCATCACTGCCTCGCTGGTAACCAAGCACCAGGTGGCGCGTCAGAAACGGGAGGAACAGGCCGCGGTGCGCGCCTGATGCGCAGGATCTTCTCGGATTACGCCTATGGTCCCGGCCCGCGCAGCAACTGCTGGTGGGACGAGACCATCGCAGCACCAGACTGGCCGGTGCTGCAGGGGGAGGGGTCCGCCGATGTGGCGATCATCGGCGGCGGCTTTACCGGTGTGTCAGCGGCCCTGCATCTGGCGGAAAGCGGCTTGTCCGTCGCGGTGCTGGAGGCTGAAACTCCCGGCTGGGGCGCCTCTGGCCGCAACGGCGGGTTCTGCTGTCTTGGCGGGTCCAAACTCTCCGGCTATGCCATGCGCCGCCTGTTTGGAAAACCGGCTGCAGATACCTATGACGCCGGCGAAGAAGCTGCCGTGCATCTGGTGCGGGAGCTGCTTCAGACCCATGGCATAGATGCCGACACGCATTCGGACGGGGAAACCCAGCTGGCGCACAGCGAAAAGGCCGCACGCGGCCTGCGGGCACAGGCCGAAACCATGCGCGCGGCAGGAGAGGAGCCGGATTTCCTGACCCGGGAGCAACTGGCGAACAGAGGGCTGAACGGCAATTTCTATGCAGCGCTGACAACGCCGGCGGGCTTTGCCCTGAACCCGCGGAAATACCTGTTCGGCCTGGCCAAAGCCGCGCAACGCGCCGGGGCCAATCTGTATCAGCGCAGTGCGGCCCAGTCGGTGCAGCAGGACCGCGGCGGATACAGAATAGAGACAAAACAAGGTTGTTTGCGGGCCTCCAAGGTCATTATCGCCACCAATGGCTACTCCTCCGAGGACCTTCCCGGCTGGCTGGCCGGACGGTATATGCCTGCACAGTCCACCGTCATGGTGACCCGTCCGCTGACGGAGGCCGAGCTGCAAGCGCAGGGCTGGGTCTCGCATCAGATGGCCTATGACACCCGCAACCTGCTGCATTATTTCAGGCTGATGCCGGACAGGCGTTTCCTGTTCGGGATGCGCGGCGGGCTGCTGGCCTCGCCCCGGGCCGAGGCCGCGATCCGGCGCAAACTGCGGCGGGATTTCGAGGCTATGTTCCCGGCGTGGCATGCTGTGGAAACCACCCATTGCTGGTCCGGCATGGTCTGCCTGTCCCGAAATCTGGTTCCCTACGTCGGGCCGGTTCCAGAAATGCCGGGCATGTATGCGGGCCTTTGCTATCACGGCAACGGTGTTGCCATGGGCAGCTATGCCGGGCGGTTGCTGAGCGATCTGGTGCAAGGACAGATGCCGGACCTCCCCTATTCTCCCGTGATGCAGAAAATGGCACGCTTCCCCTTGGGCCGTGCCCGCCGGGTCCTGATGCCACCTGCCTATGCGCTGCTTGGCCTGATGGACTGAAGCGCCGCGCGCTCCAGCTCATACGCCTGCCGGTCCCTTCCGCCGCCGCGTTCGGCCCGCCACATGCAGTAGGCCGCCATACGCCAATGGAACCAGGGTTTCAGCGCCAGAACCCGGCCGGCAATCCGCGGATCCGGGTAGGCCTCAAGAAAGCTGTCCTCCTCCGCCTTCGACAAGGGCGCTCCCCGATACATCAGCTGCATGGCGGGTGACAGGAACAGTGCAAGATCCTCCGCCGGGTCACCGATCTGCGGGCATTGCCAGTCGATCAGCGTCAGCGTGCCGTCATGCGCCAGCAGGTTGCCAGGCACCGGGTCGCCGTGGATCAGCACCGGCTGCGGCAGCGGCGGAACCTGCCCCAGAGGTCGCAATTCCGCGAGCTGATCCCGGTCCCGGCAGTTTTTCAGAATCTCAAAGGTCTGGATCTCGAGCGCCGCGCTGCCGTTCACGCCCTGCGGTAACCCTGGTGGCGGCGCCAGATCGTGCAGACGCCCCAGCAGTTGCGCAACGTGGCCTGTATCCTGCTGCCAGGGGCTGCCGTTGACATGGGCATAGCCCAGCCACCTGCGTCCTTCGAAAACACCAGACTGCACCAGCGGCGGAACCATCCCGGTTCCCGACAGTGCCGTCAGCACCGCGATTTCCCGTGCCGGGTCATTGGCGAACAACGGGTTGCTGCCATCCGCCGCGAACAGCTTGATCACCAGCCCGCCCGCCCGCCAGACGTAGTTCGAACGCCCCCCGGCCAGCCGCCGGGGCGCGGGAACATGCAGGCCCGTTGCGGACAAATGCGCAAAGAGGCGGGCTTCGAACGTGTCAGGCAGCGGTTGCAGGGCGGTCTCCGGTGTTATGCCGCCCTGTTCTTAGCCAGTTTTATTGCCTGCGGATACTGCCGGATCACCCTTGCGGATCGCGAAGAGCGCTGACCGAAGACGCCAGGACCACAGAACCGCCTTCGGTAATCAGGCCCACATCGCCGCCTTGCATCCGGGTTTCGTTCACCTTGAAATAGATCTCGGCATATTCCTGCAGAATGAGTTCGTCGTCCTTCCTGCTCTCGATAACGAACTTGTATTCCCCTGTCTCCAGCGGGTTGCCGTCGTCATCCAGCCCCTTCCACTGGTACGGCTCGGCCGAAACCGGCAGAGTGACACGCTGCACCTCGGTGCCGTTGGCGTCCTCTACGACCAAAGTCACCGAGTCAGCGGCAGCAGCCGGATTGGGCGCAATGGTGATCTCATTGCCGCCGTCGAAATAACCCGGCGCCACGCCCCGCGCCTCCATCCCGACCCAGCCGGACAGCGCCGCCATGTTGGCCAGACCAAGCTGGGATTGCAGCCCTTCCAGCAAGGTGTTGCTCTTGGTCTGCTGCTCTACCATCGAGAATTGCGCCAGCTGGGCGGCATATTCGGTCGAATCGAGCGGCTCCAGCGGATCCTGATTGGTCGCCTGCGCCGTCAGCATTTTCACGAAGGTTTCAAAATCGGACGTCAGCCCGGAGGTCTGCTGGGAAGCCGCCGGCTGAAGGGTGGATTGTGCTGCGGTGCTGCCCGCGGAAGTGACTGCTGTTGTCATGTGATCAGACCCTCATATCCACGCCGGTTTCACCCAGCCGGAGGTTTTGCGTAATAGTGGCGGCGCCATCCGACGCGTCGGCGCTGTTCGTTCCTGCGCCGCCAGCAGCTGAACCGGTGCCGCCATCGGCGTCATCCGCGGACTGGCCGCCTGTTTGGCCGCCGCTGAATTCAAAGGAAATGTCGTCATAGCCCATGCGGCGGAATTCCTCCGCCAGTTCATGGATATGCCGGCGCATCAGGTCGCCGGTCTCCGGACGCTCGGTTTGAATGATCATCGTGATGCCCGTCTCGCTAGCCACCACGCGCATTTTCACGTGGCCCAGTTCCTGCGGGTTCAGCGAAACTTCAACTTTCTGCTCGCCTTTGGCCGCAAAAGCCTCAGCCAGCTGCGCCGCTACCATGCGCGGCGTCTCCGGCCGGTGAACCGTGCCTGTGCCGATGGAGGCCTCCGTGAGCAATTGCGTCAGCCCCGGAACCTCACCGGACAGTCCAAACGCGCCTGGCGCCAAGTCCTCGGACCCGGACAGCAGTTCCGTACCAAGCGAAGCGGTGCCGAGCCCGCCGGCCATCAGCGGTTGAAGAATGGCAGTGGCCGGCTGGAGCGGCTGCGGCGCTGTCATAGCCGGGGACGAGCGGATTTCCCCGCCCTTGAACGCGCCGGAAGTCAACCTGCCACTCTCAGCCGCCTCAGCATCCGAAGGGGCTTCGCTGGTAATCACTGCTGATTCTGTTTCAGCTTTCAGCCCCGCCGCCTTTAGCGCAGTTTGGCCAGCTGCAGCTGCCTGCATGATGCCTGGCGCAACTGGCGTGCCCGAATTTACCGATCCGTCAGGCCGTGCGGACGTTTGCTGGCCGTCTGCCTGCAGGACTTGAGACTTGATATCCGCAGTTGCGAAGACAGGATGTGCCTGAGCCGCCGCTCCGGCTGTTCCTCCCTGTGCGGGGGCTACGCTGGATTGCTGCCCCCCAGCTTGGGGTTGAGCGTGAGCAATACCAACTGCTTTGACCGGCGCTTCCAGGGGAACGCGGGCGGTACCAGCAGCCTCTGTTGCTCCTTCGACCCGCGGATTCGCAGAGGTGATACTGCGCTCAGCTGAATTGCTGCCAAGGACAGCTTCCGCCTGAAAAGATCCAGAAGCCTGGGTTTGAGCGGATCCTTCGTTTGTGACGATCCGGCCACCGTTTTCAGCCGCCTGGTTTTCTCCCAGTGCGGAACTGCCTGCCGGTTTTGCCCCGGCAGATACGGATACGGAAAGCTGTGCCTCATCACTGTGTCCGCCAGACAAGCGACCGGCGCCAGAGGGAAGATCAACCCTGCCTGGGTGTTCACCGCCTTCTGCGTCAGCTGCGGAGGCAGGGCGAGCTTGCCCATCCTCATCAGGACCGATGGCAGGCCGCTCCACGACATTTGCAACCGGGGCTTCTGAAGCATCAAAGTTCGCAGTATCAACCGCCGGATCTACCTCCACTTCGGTTTCGGAATGCCCGGCTTCGGTCTTTGTAAGTTCCGCCGCCTCATCCAATTCGGCTTCAGACCCTTTTGAGTGGGCGGTGTCTGATTCGGCTTTGGCGCTCGTCTCAGCCGGCTCGCCCTTGCCTGGAACGGTTTCACCAGCCTGATTTTCACGCCCTGGCTGGGACGCAACATGATCGGCAAAGCTATTGGAATTGGTAGATTTTCTGGATGACTCCCCGGTCGCGGCCGGCGTCTTGCCAACAGAACCGGCTTCAAAGCCAAGGATTGAATTCATCATCATGATTGTCTTCCGGACATTCTATCTCGACCCGGACAGACTTATCCCAAAGCGGTTACGGCAATTTTAACCGGTTCCGGCGCAGTTTTAGAAAATCGATGAAATTCGACGTTAAACCGGAGAACCGGACATGCCAGATCTATTGCCCACCCCGCTGCAGACTGCATCTGCAGCTTCCAAAGCACGGCCTGCAGCCAGCGATCCGCTGCGAGAGGCTGCTATCGAGCTGGAAGCCTCCTTTCTTGCGCAAATGCTGAAATCCGCAGGCCTTGGCGAATCCCGCGAAGGGTTTGGCGGCGGCGCAGGCGAAGACCAGTTTTCCAGCTTTCTCATCCGCGAACAAGCCAATCAGATCGCCCGCTCCGGCGGCATCGGTCTGGCCGAATCGCTTTATCACGCATTGAAGGAGACCCAAGGTGAGTGACTCGAAACCGCAAAAGCTCATTGATGAGCTGGATCAAATCCTCGACCGCGAACGCGCCGCATTGATGGCAGGAGAGCTGCCCAAACTGGAAGAGCTCCTCGCCAAGAAGGAAAAGGTGATCGGCAAGCTGAATTCCGTTTCAGAACTGGAACGCGAGTCTCTGGCGCAGGTTCAGACCAAGGTAACCCGCAATCAGCAGCTCTTGGACAGCGCGATGGACGGTATCCGGTCGGTTGCCGCCCGCATGGCCGAACTGCGCCGAATCCGGAAAGGTCTGGACGTTTATGACCAGGCCGGACGCAGGAACCGCTATGGCACGCGCGGCGGAGCAAAGCTGGAAAAACGTGCCTGATGCAATTTTGGGAAAATTCTAAAAAACCAAATGCCGGTATTAGCACTCCCTTAGCAACTCCTGCGCCAAAGTCGCTTTGCACCTCATGAGGGGTGGCGCGGAAGCCGGACGGCGGAACGCACAGTCAGAAAGACGTCAATCAACGCCCCGCCGGGGCACAGAATACCGGGGCTAAAGCGCCCCACAGCTAAAGGAAAAAGCTATGACCAGCATTCTGACCAACAACGGCGCAATGGTTGCTTTGCAGACTCTGAAGACTGTGAACAACGATCTGGAAGAAACCCAAAACCAGATCTCGACCGGTAAAGAAGTCGGCAGCGCTAAGGACAATTCGGCTGTTTGGGCGATCTCCAAGTCGATGGAATCGGACATCCAGGCGTATGAAGCCGTGGGTGATGCGCTCGACTTTGGTGAAGCCACTGTGGCTGTTGCCTCCTCCGGCATGGAGCAGATCGTCGAAACCCTGAAGGAAATGCGTGAGCTGGTGGTGTCCGGCGTTTCCGAGAACGTGGACCACGCCAAGATCGAAGGCGACCTGGCGAAGAAGCGTGAACAGATCGACTCCATCATCTCGTCCGCGTCCTTCAACGGCGCCAACCTGCTGGACACTTCCGGTGCAACGCAGCTGAATGTTCTGGGCGGCTTGGATCCGGCCAACGACATCATTCAGGTCAATCACATTGACGCTGCCACCAGCATCTCCGGCGCTATGGGGAACACCCTCACCTCGACCAACGCCACTACCATTCTGGGTGAGATCGGGACTGCGCTGACCTTTGCGATCGACAGCGCCGCTCAGCTGGGTGCGGATAGCAACCGTCTTTCCGACCAGAGCTCTTTTGTGTCCAAGCTGAACGACTCGCTGAAATCCGGCGTCAGCACCATGAGCGACACCAACATGGAAGAGGCGTCCGCCCGGTTGAAGGCCCTGCAGACCCAGCAGCAGCTGGCGGTGCAGTCGCTGACCATTGCGAACCAGGCGCCGTCCACCTTGCAGCAGCTGTTCCGTTAACAATCCCTACCGGGGCGCGCATAGCGCCCCGGTCTTCCCCTCTCAGAGAATCTGAAGAATAATACGTTAGGAAAACACGTGAATGCCCTTCTGAAGGCGAAGAGTGCCTATTCGGCGGCAAATGCCCCGACCCGGACAGCAAAAAACTTTGAATACGAGGTGGTTACCCGCGTTACCCGCCGGTTGATCACGGCTGCGCAGAAAGGCGGCGATGAGTTTAATGAACTTGCTCAGGCATTGAACGACAACCGCAAGCTTTGGTCGATTTTCACGGCGGATCTCGCAATGAAAAGCAACCCCTTGCCGGATGATCTCAAGCGGAATCTCTTCGAATTGGCGGAATTCACGAGACAACACACCAGCAAAGTGCTTCAGCGCAAGGCCAATGTGCGGCCCCTGGTGGAAATCAATACGGCCATCCTGCGTGGCCTCCGCAGCGGAGCTTCCTGAATATGAGCGGACTTGTCCTGAAACTCGCCCCCAAGGAGCGTGTCCTTGTAAATGGCGCGGTGATTGAGAACGGCGACCGCCGCAGCCGCCTGTCCATTGTAACCCCGGATGCCAACATCCTGCGCCTGCGCGATGCCATCCACCCCGAAGAGGCCAATACGCCGGTGCGCCGTGTATGTTATGCCGCGCAGCTTATCCTTTCCGGCGACGCCGACCCGGAGGAAGAGCGTCTGCCAATGCTGCGCCGGATCGAAGAGCTGAGCCAGGTCTTCACTGACCCCGACAGCCGCGCCTCTCTGGCAGAGGCAACTGACGCCCTGATCGGTAACAACCACTACCGGTGCCTGAAGGCGCTGCGCACGTTGCTGGCACGTGAAGACCGGCTGTTCGCGGTTCGCCCGTCCTGATCCTTGCAGCCCGTCCTGCCAGACACAGGTAATGCGGGCTGAAGCTTACCCCAGGCCACGTACGGCAAACAGTTATCAATGTCCAAGCAGGATGCAATCCTGCCGCGCGTGTCCGATCGCGTTCTGAATAACATCGGCCATGTCCAAAGCGCCGGGGACCAGATCAGCGGTCCCCGGCGTTTTTGCTGCGTGCAAGGCAGGTTTGGCCTGAAAGGTGAAAACTCCTACGCAGCTTTAAGGATCAAATCTCTCCGGTGAGTGACGCTGCCTATAAGCCAATGGCAAAGTGCACAATCTGTGCCCGTTCCGGACATCCCGCAACGGTGTTCGAATTGGCTCGGTACTGTAGATAAGAACTGACGAAGCCAAGCCAGTGCTCAATCCGGTCGTCACTAGCCAGGTGCAACACTGCCAAGCGGTCAGGAACTGGATCATCCGTAGCAGGCTGCAATGTGCGCCAGACGAGAATTATCCAGCCTAGGGGAAGTCAGCACGCAAAGGAATTGCAAAAAGATGAAACTTCATCTGTCAGCCCGCCTTGCGTGGACATTGGGAAACTGTGCCGGGGCCGCCGCCGAGACCGGGCTAAACCGGCTCCCGCCGGCGGTTGGGCATCTTTGGGGAAACGCCGCAAGCGCTACTCGAGACCGATTACACTACCTAAGATTGTGGTGTGGAGAGAGAGTATGAAGAGCTAGTCAAAACCATTTCGATCCGGGAAAAGCCGTCGGCTTCGAGGAAAGCAATTCCTCAGCTTAAACAGCTTCTCCGCTACTGGCATGCTGGTCAGCCTGTCCCGCAGCCCCGCCGTCTGAAAGCGACGCCACGGCAATGGCGCCAGACGCCGCTTTCATCAGGCTCCTTGAAACAAGAATTGGCCGTCAGCGCCCTGCCTTTGCGCGCCGCAGCAGCAGAAGCAGACGATTGAAACTGCTGGTGATCCCCTCCGGGTCCTCGCGGCCAAAGAAGGCATCCAGTTCGGGCCAAAGCTTGACCGCCTGATCCAGCACAGCGTCGTTGCCTTCTGCGTAAAGCCCGGCCCGGATCATCACCTCGGATTGCTCATAGGCGCCCAGGAATTTGCGCACCTGCTGGATTGCCTCGTTTTCATCGGGCGTGGCCGCGGCTGGCAGGCTGCGGGAGACCGAGCGAGAGACGTCGATCGCCGGGAAGCGGCCGCGCTCGGCGATTTCCCGGCTCAGGACGATATGCCCGTCCAGCACCCCGCGCAGGATATCGGCGATCGGCTCGTCCATGTCGGAGCCCGCCACCAGAACGCTGAAAACGGCGGTGATATCGCCCTGACCCTCGCCGCCAGGGCCAGCGCGTTCGCACAATCCGGTGATCAGCGGAGTCACCGAGGGCGGGTAGCCGCGCAATGCAGGCGCCTCTCCCGAAGCGGCGGAGATTTCCCGGTGCGCCTCGGCAAAGCGGGTCACAGAGTCGGCCAGGAACAGCACATTTTTGCCCTGGTCGCGGAAGTGCTCCGCCACCGTCATGGCAGCCCAGGCACAGCGGCGCCGGACCAGTGCCGACTGATCGGAGGTTGCGGCCACCACCACGGCCCGGCGCATGCCTTCGGGACCCAGGACATCCTCGACAAAGTGATTCACTTCGCGGCCGCGCTCACCGATCAGAGCCATCACTACAACATCGGCTTCCATGTACCGCGCCAACTTGGCCAGGAGAGAGGATTTCCCCACCCCGGAACCTGCAAACAAGCCAACACGCTGGCCGCGCACAACCGGAAGAATCGTGTTCAGCAGTGCATGGCCAGTGGCCAGCCGCTCTCCCATGGCCCGCCGTCCGGCGGCCTTGGGCGGCGGCGCCATCAGGTTCCTCGGAGCCGACCCCGGCAGCATCGGGCGGCCGTCCAATGGCTCACCAAAGGGATCAATCACCCGGCCAATCCAGTGATCGCTGGGCGCGAACTCCGGCGAAGGATGCAGCAGAACCGCATCGCCGATTGCTGCGCCATCGGGAGCCCGGTCAGGCAACATACTGATATTATTACCGCTAATCTTGAGAACTTCGCCGTGCAGCTCATCATTTGGGCCACGGCGCAGCACCAGCCGGTCACCGATCCTGGCAGCAGACGCCAGACCGCTGACTTCGATCTCCCCGCCCGAGATTCCCGTCACCCTGCCCATCTGCGTCGCCAGGTGCTTACTGGCGATTTGACGGGTCAGTGCTTGCAGCTCTGCTTTCATTGCGGCGCTCTCCATTGGTGTCCTGAAAACAATTTCTAAAGGAATCGGGGTTAAGCCTTGATTGAAATCGATCAAGGGAGAAGCCCTGGTGTTCACAGAACTGAACGTATTCAAAATTGCCTATTCCATGGCAACCCATGCCGGCAAGCGCCAGGCATTGGTATCCCAGAATATCGCCAACGCCGATACGCCCGGTTACCAAGCCAAGGACATAAAGCCCTTCAAAGAAGTATTCGCAGCCGGTGCCCGCCCGAACAGCATGATCGCGTCCCGCGGCAGCCATTTGCACGGCACCGCCAGCAGCGGGATGGATTGGGCTGTCATAGCCGACGAAACCGGCAGCGACCCCAACGGCAATTCGGTGTCCGTGGAGACCGAGCTGCTGAAGGGCGTTGATACGGAACGCCAGCACAAGCGTGCTATGGCCATCTACAAGTCCTCCATGAATATCCTGCGCGCCAGCCTGGGCAAAACCTGAGGAGGCATGACAGATGAGTGAATTTTCCAAAGCCCTTTCCGTCACCGCCAGCGGTCTCAAGGCGCAAGCCGCACGCCTGCGCCATGTGTCGGAAAACATCTCTAATGCCGACACGCCGGGGTACCGCCGCAAGGCAGTGCCGTTCGAATCGGTGCGCGAGCTGCAGACGGAGGTGGAACATGTACGCACCGGCCGGGTCACCCTGGACCGCAGCGAGTTGGAGAAGGTCTACGATCCTTCGCATCCGCTGGCCGACGAGAGCGGGCATTTCGAAGGCTCAAACGTCGATCTGATGATCGAAGTTGCAGACGCCCGCGAAGCCCAGCGCAGCTATGAGGCGAACCTCAAGATGTTCGAGCAGACCCGCTCGATGTCGGCCTCGCTCATGGAACTTTTGAGACGTTAACTGAAATTTTTGGAGATCCAGAATGGATATTCGCAGCCTTTCCGCCGCTAGCGGCTATGCCGCCGCCCGCCCGGCCACCAAAGCCGATCCCACGCACGAAGGCAGTGGTGCCGGCGCCCATTTGAAGCAGAGTTTCGAGAACTTCGCAGCAACCTTGCAGAACAGTGAACAGGTGTCGGTGCAGGCAATGACCTCGCAGGCAGACCCGCATGCATTGGTGCAGGCACTGGCACAGACTGAACTGGCAGTCGAAACCGCGGTCACCGTGCGCAACAAGGTCGTTGAGGCTTATCAGGAAATCCTGAGGATGCCGGTCTAAGCCATGATGAGCGAAAGCCTCTTCTATGACACGCTGCGCCAAGCGCTGTGGGCCGCTGTCACCATGTCGACGCCAATCCTGGTCGTCGCGCTGGTGGTCGGTCTGGCCATCGGTCTGTTCCAGGCCCTTACGTCAGTGCAGGAAATGACGCTGACCTTTGTGCCTAAGCTGACAGCGATCCTGGTCGTGTTCTGGATGACTATGGGCTTCATGACCCAAACACTTGTGGCCTTCTTCGACGGCCACGTTGTTCCGATGATTGCCGGAGGCTCGTAATGGGAACCACAGGCTACACCACCATTTCACGCCAGTCGGGCCTGATGCGGGAAATGCGCGTCATTGCCAACAACATCGCCAACTCCGCCACGACCGGCTACCGCCAGGAAGGGCTGATCTTTTCGGAATTCGTGCAGACCTCACCCGGCGAACCGTCGTTGTCGATGTCGCGCGCCAACATCTTCAACACCTCGATGCAGCAGGGCCAGCTGACCCAGACGGGCGGGACCTTCGATTTTGCCATCGAAGGGGACGGCTTTTTCATGGTCGAGACCCCGAAAGGGGAACGGCTGACCCGCTCCGGCGCCTTTTCCTCCAACGCCGCCGGCGATCTGGTGACAATGGACGGCTACCGGGTTCTGGATGCTGGCCGTGCGCCGGTCTTCGTGCCGCCGGATGCCGGCAAGATCGAAGTGGGTGCAGATGGATCGCTGAGCGCAAACGGACGCCTGCTGGGACAGTTAGGATTGTTCCAACCGGTTGAGAAGCACACGCTGGTGCGCGAGGACGGCGTGATGTTCCGTGTTGAGGGCGACATTGAGGAGAACTTCGACTCGAAAGTTCTGCAGGGCTTTCTGGAAGGATCCAACGTCAACGCGATTTCCGAAGTCAGCCGGATGATCGAAGTGCAGCGCGCCTATGAGATGGGCCAGAGCTTTCTGCAAGCGGAGGACGAACGCATCCGCAACGCCATCAAAAACCTGATCAAGTCCTAGGAGAATCCAGATGCGTGCCTTGAAGATCGCCGCGACCGGCATGAGCGCCCAGCAACTGCGGGTGGAGACCATCTCCAACAACCTCGCAAACATGAACACCACTGCCTACAACGCCCGCCGCGCCGAGTTCGCCGATCTGCACTACCAGCAGATCTCCCGCGCCGGAACCGTGAACGCGTCGGACGGAACCGTGCTGCCAACCGGCGTGCAGGTTGGCCTCGGTGTACGCCCCGCAGCTGTTTCGGTGCACCTGGCGCAGGGCGCGCTGCAGCAGACCAACAACGACCTGGATATTGCCATCGATGGCAAAGGCTACCTGGAGGTGACCCTGCCCTCCGGTCAATCCGCCTATACCCGCGACGGCGCGCTGAAACGCTCGGCCGAGGGGCTGATCGTAACCTCCGACGGTTTCGCCGTGTCGCCGGAAGTCACGATTCCAGACGACGCCACCAGCATTTCGATTAACGCCGAGGGCGAAGTCTACGGGTACTTCTCGGATTCTCCCGAAGGCCAGCTTCTGGGTCAGTTCACTCTGGCCGGGTTCACAAACCCCAAAGGGCTCGAGGCGATCGGCGGCAACCTGTTCACCGAAACCGAAGCCTCAGGCGCCGCCACTGTCTCCACCGCTGGTGAAGACGGGCTTGGCACCCTGCGCCAAGGGTACCTTGAGGGCAGCTCGGTGGATGCAGTGCGCGAGGTGACGGAGCTTATCGAAGCCCAGCGCGGTTATGAAATGAACGCCAAGGTCATCTCGGCTGTCGACCAGATGATGGGTGCAACCACACAGGTGCGCTGATGAAACTCGCTCTTGCCTGCCTCACTGCTGCCGCGCTGTGCGCGCCGCCCGCTTGGGCGGACTACCTGATCCCGCTGCGCACAATCCGCGCCAAGGAGATCGTGAACACCGAAGATCTGGCACTCAAGAAGGGCGAGATCCTGGGCGCACTGTCGGACCCCGCAGAGGTCGCAGGCATGGAAGCACGCGTCGCGCTTTATGCCGGACGGCCCTTGCGGCCCGGCGATATCGGCCCGCCGGCCATCATTGAACGTAACGACCTGGTCACCCTGATTTTCCGTCAGGGCGTGCTGACTATTGCGGCGGAGGGGCGTGCCTTGGGGCGCGGCGCCGCTGGCGAAGCCGTCCGGGTCATGAATCTCTCTTCCCGCACCACCGTCACCGGCCGGATCAAGCAAGACGGCTCCGTCGAGGTAAACTGATGACTATGAAACTTTCCCCCGTCAAACCACTGCTCTTCGGGCTGGCTCTCTTGGGCGCCTGCGGCCGGATGGACCACTTGGGCAAGCCGCCCAGCTTCACTCCCGCCAATGAAACGCCGGAACATGTGGCGATGCTCTACCAAGGATTGCCCGCACAAACCCAGAACCGGCGCACCGTCGACGGGTCATCCCTGTGGAGCGGTTCGCAGCAATCGCTGCTGGGCGACCGCCGCGCCATCAAGCGGGGCGACATCCTGACGGTTGTGATCGAAATCGACGAAGAAGCGGAGATCTCCAACGACACCCAGCGGTCGCGGTCGGGGTCCGAAAGCCTGAATATGCCGCAATTGCTGGGCCTGCCGCAGAGGCTGGACCGGAAGCTCCCGGAAGGCGCAACCTCGGCAGACGCGGTGGAGCTGGGCAGCTCAAGTGCGGCCGGAGGCAAGGGATCCGTTAAACGCAGCGAAAAACTGGAGCTGCGGGTGGCGGCAACTGTCGTCGACGTGCTGCCCAACGGGGTTCTGGCGATCAGCGGCACCCAGGAGCTGCGGGTGAACTTCGAACTGCGCGAACTGCTGGTGACCGGTTATGTCCGGCCCCAGGACATTAGCCGTCAGAATGAAATCACTTATGACAAGATCGCTTCGGCACGAGTCTCTTATGGCGGCCGCGGCCAGATCACCGATGTTCAGCAGCCACGCTACGGCCAGCAGCTGCTTGACGCTGTCCTGCCATTCTGAGGGTTGCTATGCTGTCAAAACTCCTGCCAGTCATCCTGCTGATCCTCGGAACCGGAGGAGGCATCGGTGCCGGCATCTTGCTGATGCCCGCGCCAGAAGAAGAGCATGCTGCCGAGGCTGGCGCCACCGAAAAGCCCGCTGAAGAAGCCGAAGACGACGCCGCCGAAGAAAGCGAAGAAACCCAGCGCGAATACATTAAGATTACCAATCAGTTCGTCGTGCCAGTTGTGGAGCGCGACCAACTGACCTCGCTGGTGGTGCTGTCGTTGAGCCTGGAGGCCAAACAAGGCACTGACGAAAAAGTTCGCGCCTTGGAGCCGAAACTGCGCGATGTGTTCCTGCAAGTCCTCTTCGACCACGCCAACATGGGCGGCTTCCGTGGAGCGTTCACCCGGTCAGATGTGCTGGAGCCTCTACGCACCGCACTGCGGGAAGCCGCACAAAAGCATCTCGGTAAAAACGTCTATGATGTTCTGATTATGGAGATATCCCGGCAGGACGTCTGACCCCGGCTCTGTAGCTAAAAAACGAAATGGCCGGCCTTTTTGTGGGCCGGCCATTTTTTTTGCAAAGGGAAAACCGGAGGTATCAGTTCTCGAGCAGCCGCGCCATCAGCGCCTTGGCCTTTTCCGCCTTGTGCCTCTTGTGTTCGTCGGCGGCCATGGTCTCAACCGCATGCTTGCGCCCAAAAGCCTTGCGCAGCTGATCCATGCTCCGCAGTTTTTGCGCAGTGGCTTTGGCCAGTTCCTGGTTCAGCTCCCGCCGGGCGCGTGTGTGCCAGCCCTGCCAAAGAAGGTCCGCCCCCAACGCCTTCATCGCTTGATCGCCATCGGCGTACTCGCGCGCGGCCTGAACCTGATCATTCAGCTTGGCCAGCTGGCCGCGCAGCTGAGCCTCCCGGGCCAGAACTGGCTGAATTCTGGCGTGTTCCTGCATGTATTGCGCAGCGGTCACTGCTGCCATCTGATCCAGCATCTTCTGCTTCATGTAACCTGTCCTTTGGCACGCTGGCGCATCTCTTCGGCAAAGCGGATCGCCGCAGCGACAGGCGCATAGTGTTCTTCCAGAATCTCATCCCCGATCTCGATTGCCGCGTGCAGTGCCCGCGCGGTCGGCGGGTCGCTGTGGATCGGGATCGCATTTTCATTGGCAACACGCCGGATCGCCGCGGCAATTTCGTCGACACCCTTCGCAACACAGACCGGTGCGGCACCGGGCTCCCGGCTCCATTGCAGAGCAACCGCATAGTGCGTCGGGTTGACGATCACCACATCGGCCTTTGGCACATCGGCCAGCATCTGCCCCATCGCAATCTGCTGGCCGCGCTGGCGCCGCTGGCTTTTCATGTGCGGGTCACCTTCTGCGTCCTTCATCTCGTCCTGGATTTCCTTGCGCGACATCATGTTCTTGCGGCGGTGCTCGGCATGCTGGAATGCCGCGTCGACGATCCCGATTGCCAGCGCGATGATAAGTGCCAGGAACAGAAACTCCATCGACAGCTGCGCGAGCATCATAACCACCGATTGGGGTCCAGTTCCGGAAGACGCAATCATCTCTGGCAGCCGATGGGAGAGGTAGATGCCTAGGCACACCGAATAGAGCGTCAGCTTCACAAAGCTTTTGAAGAACTCGAACAATCCGGAGCGGCCAAATTTGTTCTTAGCGTTTGAGACGATCGAGATCCGCGATAATTTCGGCTCCAGCTTGCTCGGCGCAAACACCAGCGCCCGCTGTCCGACAATCGACAGCAGCACAATCGCAAAAGGCACAAGAAACCATGGCAGCACCGGGCGGAAAGCACTGCCGATGAACCCGCCCACCGGCGCAGCGGCGGAGCCCTCGAAGAACAGCGGCGCCAGCCGGTCCGGCTGGTCCAGGTAGGCCATCAGCGCGGTGCCGATCCCTTCGACGCTGCTGCTGCCGGCCGCGTAAAAGGCGATGATCAGCCCTAGATAGGCGGCTGCCACCGACAAGTCTGTGGACTTGGCAACTTCACCTTTCTCCCGGGCCTTGCGGAGCTTCTGCTCCGTTGGCTCGAATGACTTGTCTGAGTCGTCGTCCTGGCCGCTCATGGCATCCCGCCCCCTGGATCGGCAAAGAAGGTCATCAAGGCCCGGGACCAGACATCCAGGATTACCGGGCTCCCGACCATAAGGATGAACAGCCCCATGAGAGTGATCACCGGTGCGCCAACCATGGCCACCATCAGCTGCGGCATCGCACGGTTTATCACGCCGAGCGCGAGGTTATAGATCACTGCGGTGATCACAAAGGGCGCTGCCAACGTAAACGCCAGCGAAAAGCTTTGCGAGACACGGAAAACACCCCATTCTGTCAGCCCGGCCGCAACCGGAAACTGGCCCGCTGGGAACATCTGGTAAGAGCCGATCAGCAGTTCCGCCACCCGCACATGCAGACCCATCATGGTGGCGAGGGTCACGCCGGAGATCATCAGCACGGCGCCAAGCGCCGGCATCGGCTCTGCACCGATGCCGCCCAGCACCTGCGACAGTGAAGTCGCCTGCGCCGCCATCGTTCCTGCCGTCTGCAATGCCAGCACAAAGATCCGGACGCCAATGCCCATTGCCAGGCCAATGATGGCTTCAGTCACAGCAAAGCGGCCATAGGCCAGCACGTTGTCCGGTTCTGGTAATGCAGGCAGCGCCGGTGCCACAACAAAGGTAAAGGCCGCAGCGACCGCCAGCTTGACCCGCGTTGGGACGTAGAGTTCCCCCATCGCGGGCAAAACTGACACCATCGCAGCCACTCGCAGGAAAACAATGGCAGCGTGCCAGAATCCTGCCCCCAGCATCAGAACAAGCTCTGGCGGCAGAAAGTTCAGGTTCATGCCTGCACCATGCCAACGAGGGCAGGCCGCGCCTCCAGGCCGATTTCCTCGAACGACAGGACCGGATTGGTGATCCCGCGGGACTTCAGAATCGTCCTCAGATAGCGGCGGCGGCGGGTCGACGTAACCACTGCGGCGAACACGCCCTGATCGGTAATAGTCGAGAGCTTATCGCTCAGCCCGTCGGCCAGGCGGTTGAACAGATCCGGCGGCAGCGCGATGTCGAGCCCGGCGCCTTGCGCGTCGACTTGGTAGGTCGAAAACTTGTCCTCCCACTCCGGCGCCAGCTGGATCAGAGGAATGGTGCCGTCCTCGCGTTTCATCTCGGCCACCAGCTGGAAGCCGAGGCGCTGGCGCACGTGCTCGCAAATCAGCTCAGGCTGCGTGGTATGCAAGCGCGCCTCTGCAATCGATTCCAGAATCAAAGGCATGTTCCGGATCGACACTCTCTCCTCCAGCAGCAGCCGCAGAACCGCATGCAGCGTATCCATCGGCACCTTGTCCGGCACCAGCGCATCCAGCAGCTTGCGGTTCGCCTCGGCGCGGAAGCTGTCGGTAAGCTGTGTCATTTCGTCAAGCAGCCTGCGCAGGGACTTGAGCGTCAGCAGTCTGCTGAAGTTCTGCTTAATTATCTCCAGCAGGTGGGTCGCCAGGATTTCCGGCGGCGTGACCACGGTTGCGCCGGCCAGCGCCGCCTGCTCCTGTGCCTTGGCGGAAATCCAGCGCGCCGGGGCACCGTAGACCGGCTCCGTCACGTCCGCGCCGGCGGGCAAAGCATCATGGTTGTCCGGCATCAGCGCCAGGACCATATCGGGATGCAGGGTGCCGCGCACCTGTTCGACACCCTGCACCTTGATCACATAGGTGCCCCGCTCGAGATCGTGCTGATCGGTCAGGCGGATCTCCGGCAGGATCAGGCCGAATGTCGTGGCGATGTGGGACCGCATGTTTGCGATCCGCGCATCAAGCCCAGTGCCATGGTCCAGCACCATGCTGACCAGATCGGGCGCGAACTCCAGATGCAGATCGTCGAGATCCAGAATGTCGCCCAGCGGCCGCGCGGCAGAGGGGTCGGAGGCCTCTTCGATCTTTTCTTCGATCTCGGCTTCTTCATCGTCCTGCTTCTTCTTGGCCATCCGGAACGCCGTGTAGCCCAGAACTCCCCCTCCGATCACGAAGGGCAGAAACGGCAACCCCGGCACCAGCGCAAACAGCACCATCAGCACGGCAACGGTGGTCAATGCAGCGGGGTGCCGGCCAAACTGTTCGAACAATGCGGTGTCGGTTGCACCCGTAGTGCCGCCGCGCGCCAGCAGCAATGCGGCCGCAATCGAAATAATCACCGAGGGGATCTGCGATACCAAGCCATCGCCCACGGTCAGAATAGCATAGGTCTCAAACGCGGCCCCAACCGGCATGCCGTGGACCAGCACCCCCATGATCAGCCCCATGACGAGGTTCAGCAGAGTAATCAACAAACCGGCAATGGCGTCGCCCTTGACGAACTTCGACGCACCATCCAGCGAACCGAAGAAGGTCGTTTCCTGCTGGTCGCGCTCGCGCCGTTCCTTGGCGGTCTGGTGATCGATGGCACCCGCGGACATATCGGCGTCAATGGCGAGCTGCTTGCCAGGCATTCCATCCAGGGCAAAGCGGGCACCCACTTCAGCCATCCTGGCGGCGCCCTTGGTGATCACCATGAAGTTGACGATCAAAAGTACCCCAAAGACCACCAGGCCGAGGAACACACTGCCGCCCATGACGAACTGAGCAAACCCTTCGATGACGTTACCAGCCGCATCGGTGCCAGAGTGGCCTTGACCGATGATCAGCTTGGTGGAGGAGACGTTCAGCGACAGGCGCAGCATCAGCGAGGCCAAAAGAACTGTCGGGAAGGAGGAGAAATCCAGCGGCCGTTCGATGAACAGCGTGATGGTGAAGATCAGGATCGCAAGCGCAAATGAAGCCGCCAGCCCGACGTCCAGCACCCAGGCCGGCATAGGCAGGATCATCATTACGATGATCGCCATCAGCGCCAGCGCCAGCAGGACAGTGGGGCTGAAAAGTTGTTCTGTCGTCAGCTTAGGCACAGTTTCGGCCCCATTTATTAATGTTTTTCAATTGATTGAAAATCTCACTGGGCGCCACAGCCAGAAACGGCAGCCATCCGGATGTTAGCCAGTCAGCAGCCCGCTCGGTGCCGGCTTGCATCGACCCGGCGGCTGCCTCTGCAAGCCATCCGGAATTAACCTTGGAGAAATGTGTGAGAGTGGCACCAGTGGCGCCAATAGCATCGCGTGCCCTGTGCGTTGCGCGCGGACTTGGCCCTTGCAGGCAAAGTTTAAAGTTGTTTTCCGGCATTCTGCCCGTTCCAAATCAGGATTCACCCGTTACCCAGGTTACCGGCAGCCAGTTGACAAAGTGTTATCAGCCGAATGCAAAGGCCGCCCCGGGCGGGACGGCCAAAACACAGTAAACCGAATGCCGGATCACTGACTGTCTTCAGGAGCGTCCAGTGTTGTGCCGACCTGGTTCAGCAAGTCGGCGATACCGCCCCGCGTCCCCTCGCTGCTCTCCACCAGTGCCCGCGCATACGCCAGCGGCGGCAGGCTGTCCGGATCCTGGGCGGTTTCGCCGATTTTTGTGGTGACAGAGGCGACGGTTCCGAATTGCGCCCCTTCCTCCGGCTTGATTTCCTCGATCGCTCCCAGATCCTCAGAGTGCCAGAATCCGCGGGCGGCTGCATCCTTGTCATCCTCAGCCAGGAGATACTCCCCAGCACGGGCATACTCGCCATTGCGCCAAAGAGCCTCGGCGCGCAGGCGGTTGGCCCGGGATCCTTCAAGCCCCATCAACTCAACCAGCGCCCGATGCGGTTTATCCTGCGCCAGCGCAGCCTCGGCCATCATAAGCCGGCGGGCCTCATTTTCCGGCGCCAGCGACAGCTTGTTGAGCAGCACCTGAGCCTGGTCCGCAAACCCAAGATCCAGTAACCGGCGGGCCACCGGCACGGCGACAGGGGCAGCCTCAGCTGCCGTGGCCTGCCCTGCGAAGACCAGCCCGTACTGCAGGAAAGTCACATCGTCCGCGCGTTCAGCCAGCAGCAGCATCAGCGGCTCCAGCGCAGCGGCCCTGGCACCTGGGCCATCACGTTCCGTCAGGCCCTTGAGCTCATGAAACGCGTCCTGGAACTGCCCCATAAGCGCCAGAGAAGATACCTGGGCTTTACGCAGCTCAGCGCCCAGCTCCGTCTCCCGGTTCTCCAGTTCATAGGAGGCAATCAGATCCGGCACATCCGGCGAAAGCGCCTTGCGCTCCTTTACGCTGAGGGCCACCAGATCAATCAGCGCGGCCGGTGCATTGCCGGTACGCTCCGCGACTTCGCTCGTCAGCTCTTCGGCCACCTTCTCAGAATCACCTTCCAATTCGGCAATTGCCGCCTCAGCCAGGTTGATTTCCGGCACGTCCTCAATTCCAGTCCGGTCCACGGCACGCAGCACCGCTTCCGCCACATGATGATCGCCAGCTTCGGCAAACATCTTGCTGACACGCGGCCCCAGATGAACCCGCAGATGGGTCGGCATCTTCGAGAACGCCTGCTGAATAGCATCGGTATCGGCGCTTTTCTTGACCGCACCGTCAGCCAGAACTCCCCAGAGGGCGCTGCTTCCTTCGCAGCCCTGCTGCGCTGAGAAGGGATGCTGCGGTGGCAGCTCTGCACCATCCATCAGCAGAGCCATGGCCGTCAGCAAGGCAGCCTCCGCGCCGTTCCGGTCCCCGGGCGGCAAGATTGCCAGCATGGACCGGGCTTCCGCTCCGAAGCCGAAATAGAGATAGATCCGTGCCAGCGCAAAGACGCCCGCCGGGTTGATGTCGTCGAACTCGCGGACCAGCGCGCTGCGCAGCGGACCAATCTGGTCGGAAAACGGGCTGTCGGAGCCCCAAGTGCTGATGGCCACTGCGTTGTCAGGCAAACAATGAGATGCCTCGGGACTGCCATCGCTAAGAACGGCCATCAGTCCGGTTTCACGGTCAATTGCGGAAGTCACGGAGATATGGTCGAGCGGGTTCAGGGGCCTATCCGAAGGTCCAAGAGGATCCAGCCCGGCCGCTGCTTCCGCGGCGGGCAGCCCGTCCGCGGCCACGCTCACCAGGCCCTGGTTCGCCGCGCGTCCAATCTGTTGCAGCAACCGCTGCTCGGACTCTTTGACCACCGCAGCACGCTCGGTTTCCGCCAGATTGATTAGCGCCCCGGTCTCCGGCAGCGCGTGCGGGGCGTCTTCGGTGATGCCTTCAGCGTCCACGCGGTAGCTGCTTCCGTCGAGCGGCAAAACGAGATCCTCTGCTGCCGGTTCTTCGGACGCAGCAGATTCAGGCGCAAGATCCAGCGCCTGGTTGTCTTCTTGAGGCCGGATTGTACTCCCCGGATCAGACCGCCCCGCTACTGCGGCGGCCAAAGCCGTCCGCGCATCCGCTGACGCCGACTGAGAGAAACTGAACCGGTAGCCGGCCCCCGCAGCCGGCGTGGTCACCGGAAGAATGCTGCCTGCCGTGGAATATTGCGGCTGCTGCGCCGGTTTACCGCCATCGCGGATGTCGACCACCAGATAGCCATCCTCCTGCACATAGGAGGTTACCGTGCACTCGCACCCCAATTGCAGCCGCAGCGGCTGGCCCGGGCCATTCTGTCCGAGGGATTGCAGCCGGGTGCGGGGGATCAGGTTGAAGACCCGGGTTGTATCAAAGACCACCTCAGGCGCGTCAATGTTGACCGTCGCCGTATTGCCGCTTTGGGTCAACGACCAGTCCGCACCGTTCGGAAGGCGCATCACCAGGCGCGTGAACCCCTTGTGTTCGCCCGAGCGGGTCACAATGGTCTGCGCCTGGGCAGTGGCGGCTGTCAGGACAACAGCCGCCGTGGCAAGTGCTCGCCAGATCATGCTGCGTCCTGTTTCACCGATTTCAGGGCTTCTTCCAGCTCCGAGAAGCCGGGGCGGAAATGCGACGGGGTATTCTGGCGGCCGACTTCAATGCAGATAGCTGCTGCGTGATTGTGCAGATTGGCCACCAGCACCTCGCGGATGAGCTGGTAGAAGTGTGCATCTTCCTCGACCACGGTCTTCACCTTGCCGGCAAAGGGCGCCGCAAGACAGTAAGCCAGGAAGATGCCCAGGAAGGTTCCCACAAGAGCGCCGCCGATCATCTTGCCGAGAACCTCTGGCGGCTGGTCGATCGATCCCATGGTCTTGATCACACCGAGAACCGCCGCAACGATCCCAAGCGCGGGAAGGCCGTCAGCCAGGGTCTGCAGCGCATGGCTGCCGTGCATGGCATGGTGATGATTCGCCTCGATCCTCTTCTCAAGCACCTCTTCCACCTGATGCGGATCGTCATAGTTCATCGATGCCGAACGCATGGTATCGCAGATCAGGTTCACCGCTTCCTTGTCTCCCAGGATCTTGGGGTATTTGTTGAAAACAGAGGAATTTTCCGGGTCTTCGATGTGCTGTTCAACTTCGACCGGGTTCGCGCGCGCAATCCGGATCAGGGCGAACAGCAGACACAGCAAGTCGCGGTAGTCATCCGGCTTCCACTTGGGGCCCTTGAAAACCTTGCCGACATCCTTGAGCGTGTGCTTGATGCCCCCCATGTCGTTGCTGATCAGGAAGGTGCCAACAGCCGCCCCGCCAATCATCATCATTTCAAATGGCAGCGCCTTAATGATGATCGCCAGTTTGCCGCCGGCCAGAAGGTATCCGCCGAACACCATGGCAAAGATCACCACAATGCCTACAATCCCGATCATAGGTCCACTCCGAATTCCGTTGGTTTTTATTAGTTTAGACGAGTCGTCCTAAGGAAAGACTAAGCCCGCGCGCCCAACTCATTCCGTGGGCACAGCTCCGTTGCGTCCGGCTAGGACAACGCTGATGGTGTAAGCCGCTTCCGGGCTGAGACCCGCCATGATTCCTGCCGCGGCCTCCGGCTGCATCCGGGCGAGGAAGCCAGCCGCAAACGCAGGATCCATTTCCTCGAACAGGGCTGCAGCCTCCTTGGGCTTCATTTGCTCATAGACAGAGGTCAGACGCGTCACATCCGCCTCAGTCGCACCGTCAGCCAGTGCCAGGGTCGCGCGCAGCTTTTCTTCCGCCTGCTCCAGCGCCGCCAGTTTTTTGTCGATCGCCTGATCGGCGATTTCCAGCGCCTTCATCCGGTCCTGAATCTCCGCTTCCCGCGCATCCAATGCCTGTTCCCGCTCCTGGAATGCGGCCAGCATCGTCTGCAGCTCAGCGGAAGTCGGCATCGATTCGCGGTGCGGCTCGCCCTTGTGTGCCTGCTCTTCGCCACCCGGCTCCTTCAAGCTGGCCACTTCACGGGCAATTGCCGGCCCGGCTTCCAGGCCAAGCCGCACCACGGCAGAGCCCATGAGCAGAACCGCCAGCATCATCAGTGTGCTGCCACGCCGCAAATGCTTGGATTTCTTCGCTGCCTTTGCCATCACGCCACCCGGTTCTGGCTGCGGTTATGGCGGACAAACATCAAGCCGGAGGGTTTGCTCTCCTCCTGTTTCTCCTCTTCCGGTTGCGCTTCAGCCTCATAGGCAGCTGCCATTTCCTCATCTTCCGCAGCGGGCTCTGGCGCTGGTGCCGCAGCGTCGGCTTCGTCAATGTCATGCATCGACGCCATCATCAGCTCCAGACGTTGCGCGACCGTTTCGGCCCGGCCCGTCAGCTGCTGCAGCGCCTTGCTGGAGCCATCCGACACCTGCTGCGCCGCCTGCAATGATTTGTTGAGATCATCCACTTGGGCGGACAGAACGGCAACTGCACCACCCACGCCCTTCTCCAGATCATTGAACCGCTTGAGACGGCGCGACAGCACCAGACAATAGAATCCGGCGCCCAGCGCCCCGGCCGCAAGCAGGATATCAGCAATAATGTCCATCCTGTCCTCCTAGTTCAGTACGAAATCCATGATCAGCAGATCGCGCACCCGGCCCTGGCCGGTGGCAATGTTGATCCGCCGCAGCATCTGCGCTCTCAGTTTCGGCAGAGCCATCGGATCGGTCAGATCCTCAAGCTCCAGTGCTCTCAGGTAGCTGTTCAGGACATCGACAACCCGCGGGAGGATTTTCTCGACCTCGGCCTGGTGCGCCAGGTCGACCTCAAGCTGCGCGCGGAACCGCAAATGCTTGATACCGCTGGCTTTGCGCAGGGTAATCACAATCGGGTCCATTTCGATGAAGGCAAGATTGGCGATATCCTCCGCCGTCTCACCAGTGTCCACGCCTTCTGGCGCCTCTTCGGCCGCAGCCGCCGGTTCTGGCGCTGCTTTCTGACCAAAGGGAAGAAGGCCTGACTGAACGGCAAAGAATCCGCCGCCGCCGCCAACCAGTGCCAGCACCACCCCGATGATGAGGGGCAGTTTGCTTTTCTTGGCCGGGGCTTCTGCTTCTGTATCTACTGCAGCGTCTGTCATGGCTATCCCTAAAACGTCGTGCAGCATCTTCATAACCTGCGAGGAACTAACCGAATGTTAAGGCCGATCCGTCAAAAAGGTTGCACGCCGGACAGAACGCCGGTGCGACGGAGGTTAATGTGCAGCAGATCAAGAATGTCTGGGCAGAGATGGACATGCGAAAGCGTCTGATTGCCGTGGGTGCCACGGTAATTATGATTCTCAGCGTCATCGCGATGTCCCATGTGGCAAGCAAGCCATCAATGACACTGCTATATGCCGGGCTGGAAAGCGGCTCGGCCGGAGATGTGGTGCGGGCGCTGGAACAGCGCGGCACCCAGTATGAAGTGCGTGGCGGCTCTATCTATGTGCCGTCGACGCAGCGTGACGAACTGCGGATGACGTTGGCCAGCGAGGGCCTTCCGGCCAATGGCGGCAAAGGGTATGAGCTGCTCGATTCTCTCAGCGGCTTTGGCACCACCTCGCAGATGTTCGACGCCGCCTACTGGCGTGCCAAGGAAGGCGAACTGGCCCGCACCATAGTCGCCAGCCCGCATGTCAGCCAGGCCCGGGTGCATATCGCCAACACAGGTTCGAATCCCTTCCAGCGCACGGTTGAGCCAACCGCATCGGTCTCCATCGTGCCCATGGGTTCGCCGATCACGCCTGCGCAGGCCAACGCAATCCGTTTCCTGGTGTCCTCCGCTGTCACCGGCCTTGCGGTGGAAAATGTTGCCGTGATCGATGCCAATGGCGCTCTGATCGGGTCGTCGGATGCCACTGCTGCAGCCGGTGCCGGCACCGATGACCGCTCCCAGATGATTCGCGAACGTGTCATGCGCCTTGTCGAGGCCCGCGTCGGCCAAGGCAACGCCGTGGTCGAGGTCAGTGTCGAAACCGTAACCGACACAGAATCCATCCGCGAAAAGCGCGTGGATCCCAAAAGCAGGGTCGCGGTTAGCACCGATGTCGAGGAACGCGCCGATTCTTCCACCAATCAGGCGGGTGAAGTCACCGTTGCCTCCAATATTCCCGATGGCGATGCCGCCTCCGGCCAAGGGTCCAAGGCCAATACCAGCGCAACCCGTGAGCGGATCAATTATGAAATCTCCGAAACTGAGAAGGAAATTCTCCGCGGACCCGGCGCCATTAAGCGTCTGACTGTCGCCGTCCTCGTGAATGGCACAGCAATCACCAACGCTGCTGGGGAAACAGTCTTCCAGCCCCGGCCGGAAGACGAACTCGCCGCAATGCGGGAACTGATTTCCGCAGCCGTCGGCTTTGACGAGGATCGTGGAGACGTCATTACCCTTAAGTCCATGGAGCTGCCGGCGGTGGAGCCGCAGGGCACGGTGGCCACGGCCTCCTTCTTCGACAATCTCTACTTCGACGCTATGTCGCTGATCCAGATCGGCGCGCTGGCTCTAGTCAGCCTGATCCTGGGCCTCTTCGTGGTGCGGCCGATCCTGTCGAATCAAGCCGCGCCGGTGGCAGCGCTGCCAAGCCCCGAAGGAGGCGACCTGCCTGGTTTGCCCGGCGTTGGCGGCGACGGCTTCATGACCGCTCCGGACCTGGGCGCGGGGCTCGCGCTTGATGGTGAAATCGAAAACAACGAAACCGGGCAGTTCGAACCGATGGGCGGCCTGCCGGCTATGGGCACGGGCGACATGATGGGCGCCGCCGGGCTGCCGGCCTTGGGCGGCGGCATGGATGATCCCGTCGACCGGCTGCGTAACCTGATTGGTGAGCGGCAGGAGGAAACCGTCCAGATCCTGCGCGGCTGGCTGGAAGAAAATAGGGAGCAAGCCTGATGACAATTGCGCATTTGCTTGAAGATTTCGGGTTCAACACACCGGCGGCACCGGTACTGCCGACGGTGTCCGAAGAGGTCATAGAAGAACAGCGGCTGGCCTCCTTTGAGAAGGGTTACAGCGCCGGCTGGGACGACGCCGTGACCGCCAAGGATCAGGAAACCATCCGGATATCCACTGAGCTGGCCAACTCGCTGGAAGATCTGAGTTTTACCTATCACGAAGCGCAGAGCCAGCTGCTCGATTCGCTGGATCCGATGTTCAAAGTGCTGACCAGTGCCATACTGCCGGATGCCATGGCTGCCTCCTTTGGGCACCACATTGTTGATCAGCTTGCCGGAATGGCGAAAGGGCAGACCGACCAGCCGATGCAAATCGTGGTTTCTCCGGGCGAAGGGGCGCCTGTACGCAGCCTGCTGCCGCAGAACTTCTCTGTTCCGGTGACCGTTCGGGAAGACAGCGCGCTGTCTTCCGGCCAAGCCTATCTGAGCGTCGGCAGCACCGAATGCGAAATCAATTGCGATGCCCTTCTCGAATCGATCCAGGATTCGATTGAGGCCTTCACCTACCACGCGAAAGAGGACAGCCAGTATGGATGACGCCGCCGACCTGAACATGAAAGCCGCTGATGCAAACAACCCCTTTGTTTCGGTTCCCGTCGAAGTGGTTGTTTCGGTCGGCAAGGCCCGGCCGCTGATCCGAGATCTGGTCAGCCTGGGTGAAAATGCGATCCTGACGCTCGACAAACGGGTCGAAGACCCTGTCGACCTCTATGTCGGGGACCGGCTGGTCGCCCGCGGCCAGCTGGAAGAGCTGGAAGGCGAGCAAGCAGGCCAATTGGCCGTACGCCTGACGGAAATTGCCGATCTGCAAAGCGGTTTGGGATGACACACAAGACGATTGTGCGGGCGGCCCTTGTTTCAGCGCTTCTGCTGGCCTTGCCGCAAACCGCCCTGGCTCAAGAATTGAGCCTTTCGCTGGCAGACGGCGAGTCGATTTCGGCCCGCTCAATCCAGCTGATCCTTCTGATTACCGTGCTCAGCCTGGCCCCCGGCCTGCTGATCATGGTTACCTGCTTTCCATTCCTAGTGACGGTGTTGTCGATCCTGCGCCAGGGCATCGGGCTGCAGCAGGCGCCGCCGAACATGCTGATCATCAGCCTGGCGCTGTTCCTGACCTATTTTGTGATGGAGCCGGTCTTTACCGAGGCCTGGAGCACCGGAATCAACCCGCTGCTGGAGGAGCGGCTTGAACCGGGCGAGGCCATCACCCGCAGCCTGGAACCATTCCGGGCGTTTATGGCCAACCGTCTGGATCCGGACACGTTTTATGCCATTGCTGATCTCAGACCGGAAACTCAGGGCATGGACCCGGTGCCAGAAGCGCCGCTGTCCGCACTGATCCCGAGCTTCCTGCTGTCGGAAATTGCACGCGCCTTTCAGATCGGTTTTCTGGTCTTTCTTCCCTTCCTGGTGATCGACCTTGTGGTCGCCGCCATCCTGATGTCGATGGGTATGATGATGGTGCCACCGGCCATCGTGTCCCTGCCGTTCAAACTGGCGTTCTTTGTTGTCGCCGATGGCTGGAGCCTGATCGCCACCGCGCTTGTTCGCAGCTACTACCCCTAAACATCTGAACCCACACACTAGGAATAGCCCGGACACATCATGTGCCCGGGCTTTTTCCTGTGCGGGAACTCTTGCCGTTGCCAGAAACTGGTGCTCCTTGAAAGCCGAAGGGGGGGATTGAGTTGCATGAGGTCCGGCACTGCGCAGGTCCGGCCCTCTGGCCGCTCGCTCCGCCCGCCGCGGAAAGTGGCCAGACGCTTGCGTCCCCTCAAGCACAGCCGCTTGCCTGAAGTGGGCAAGGAAAATGCGCGCTCGGTCACCACTGCAAGTCCCGATAAATACCCAAAGCTCTTTGATAGTTTGCCTCCTGCCCTGGCTGCGCTCCGAGAGCCTGCAAGCAAACATCCAGCACAGGGCCTGAGCGCTATTCACAGCCAGGTGAGCGCCGGAGACGAGTGGTTTAGGGAAAAGCAAAGAAATACCCCGGCTTCAGCAGATGAAGCCGGGGCGTGTTCCGTCGGAACTGGCGCGCGTGTCAGCGGACAACGAACTCCGCGTGCAGGGCCCCTGCGGCTTTGAGGCTTTTCAGGATATCGATCATGTCCCGTGGAGACACTCCCAGGGCATTCAAGCCTGCCACGACTTCTGAAAGCGAGGTTGTTTCGGGCACTTCAGCCAGCTGGATCCCCTCCTCTTCCTCGATGGCGGCACCGGTTCTGGGCACCACAACCGTTTCACCATCTGCAAAGGGATTGGGCTGAACAACCAGCGGCGTCTCTTCGATCCGAAGGGTGAGGTTCCCCTGAGCAACAGCCACGCGGGAAATCCGCACGTCGCTGCCCATCACGATGGTGCCGGAGCGCTGGTCGACCACCACCCGCGCCTTGCGCTGTGGCTCAACCAAAATGTTTTCAATCCTGCCCACCGCATGCGCTGTGGAACGTGTATTGGTTCGGCGAATGTCGACTTCGACCGTCCCGGAATCGCGCATCAAGGCAACGTTGCGGCCAAATTCGTTGTTGATCGCCCGCTCGATCCGCCCGGCAGTGGTAAAGTCCGGCTCCCGCAGCGCCAGCCGCATGGAGCTCAGCGAAGCCAGGTCAAAATCGATCTCCCGCTCGACACGCGCACCGGCCGGGATCACGCCAGCCGTCGGCACCCCCTGGGTAACCGTGGCGGCTTCACCTTCAGCCACCGCACCGCCAGCCAGGATCGTCCCCTGGGCAACGGCATAAATCTGGCCATCCGCGGCATTCAGAGGTGTCATGATCAGCGTGCCGCCCATCAGGCTTTTGGAATCGCCGATGGCCGACACTGTCACATCAATAGTGCTGCCGACGCGGGCAAAGGGCGGCAGGGTCGCCGTCACAAAAACCGCCGCCACGTTCTTGGGCCGGAACTGCTCGCCAGTCACGTTGACGCCAAGCCGCTCCAGAATGTTGGACATGATTTCTTCGGTGAACGGCGAATTACGCAGCCCGTCGCCGGTGCCATCCAGGCCGACAACCAAACCGTAGCCGACCAGGTCATTGCCGCGAACCCCGTCGAATTCCACCAGATCTTTGAGCCGGATGGTGCTTGCCTGCGCCAGCACAGGCAGCAGAAACAGGCAAGCGAGTAAGAGACGCAAGAAACCCATCATGAGATGTACTTCAGCAAGGACAGCTGCGAGCTGCGGGCTGTGATAGTGTACAGTCCTTCCAGCTGCGTTTGCGCTTCTTGCAGCCGGGTATAGGTCTCATAAGGATCGGCTGATACCAGATTGTTTTTGACAATGCTCAGGCTGGTTTTCGAAGCCTCGTTGCGGGTGTTGACTGCCTCGAGCTGGCCTTCGATGAACCCTACATCGGCTTGGAGATCAATCAGCTTATCCGCGCTTTCGGACAGCTCGCTGCTGGCCTCGATGACCAGGTCGATCCGCACGTCATCGGTCAGGCCGAGGCTGGGTTCATCCGCCAGAGCAGTGATCACATAACTCTGCAGGGCATGCTTGAGGTTGTCATCATCGGCGCGGATGCCCAGGGTCACCTGTTCTCCTTCGCCGACTGTAACCGGCTGCAGCGACGTTGTGGAGCCTTGATACATGACGGCGTCAAAGCCCGCCGGATCGTCGAACCAGTCCTTGACGGCCTGGATGATGTCATTGCTGGTTGTCAGCCCTGCGACTTCCGCGAGCGCGGCAGTCATTAAGGTGCTGGCGTCATTCAGAGGTTTGGTGTCCGTCGCCGTGCCCGCAAAGATCGTCCGCCCCCCGACTGAGGTGTTCATCAGGTTGATGGCGCTGGACATTCGCTGCTTGGCCTGGCTGCCGAACTGCTGCGCGTTATCCGTGTCAATCGCGGGCGACAGCCTCAGGATGTCGTTGCGCATCGCCTCCACCTGGCTGTGCACTTTGTCAAGGCTGCCTTGCGTGGCGGTGGCAAACAACTGAACTTCTCCATTGGCAACCATATAGCTGTCGATCCTGTTCAGCGAGCTCTCGAGATCTGCAAGATAAGTGAAATCGCCGCCGAGCCGCTCGCTCAAATTGGACGATTTACCGGTGGCAAACTCTTCAGACAGTGTGGTGACGTTTTCCTTCAGTTCCGTATTGCGGCTGCGGAGAAAGAGGTGCTGCGCCATATCGCCGTATGAATTCAAAATCATGGGTCAGATCCTCAAAAGTGTTTCCATAAGTTCGTCGACAACGGTGAGCACGCGGGCGTTGGCGGCATAGTACTTCTCAACCAGCATCAAATTCTGCAGCTCCGCGTCGGTGTCGACACCCAGCGCCAGTTCCGCTTGGCTCAGCTCGTTGAAACTGGTTGCGGCAAAAGTTGATGCACGCGAGGCGGTTTCGTTATCCTGTGCAAACCGCGACAACAGGTTCGCGCTTAGCGTCGCAGCTGTCATGTCTGCGGTCCCAAGTCCGACAGAGGACACCGTACGGGTGGTGTTCAGCGTGTCGGAATAGGCCTGTAGCAAACTGGAATCGCCAGGATCGCCGGGGCCGGCTGCATAAAGGCCATCGCGGAACCGCCAAGTCTCACCGGCGCCGTCCAAAGCCACCAGATCATTCAGCTCAATCCGGTTGGATATTCCGACGAAATTCGACGGATCGTAGAAGGCCCCATCATCGGTAAAAATACCGGCGTCCGTGACCCCGATGCTGGCATCCAGTGCCGGGTCCTGGAAACGCTCGATAAGATCGGCGGCCATGGCGTCCAGATCCTCCTGAGCCTCGACCGCGGTCACATCACGGATTTCGAACTGCGCGGTCAGGGTGCCGCCGCGCAGCGGACCATCCGGGCTGGTGTCGATTGTTTTACCGTTGACTTGGAGGCCGGAAATCATGCCGTTGCCCAATGTCATGTGCGGCATGATATCGCGCGAAGGCGTGAAGCTCAGCTCAGACGCCTTGTGATCCAGCAGCATCACCCCGCCGGTCGAATACAGGGTTACTTGGCCGTTGTCGCGGCGGACAACATTGACCGGAATAATCCCGTTCACCTGGTCAATCAGCTGGTCACGCTGGTCATGCATTGCCACGGCGTCCATGCCGCCTGCTTCCACCACCATAATACGCGCGTTGAGCTTCTCGATCTCTTTCAGTGCCTGGTTCACCGTATTGACCTGGCTGCCGATCGCACTGTCCGCATTGATCCGCAGGTCGCGCAGCCCTTCAGCCGTGCGCGATATCGAGTCTGCCAAGGAGTTGGCCTTGACCGCAAGGTCGTTCAGACGGGGTTGCGAGTCCGGTCTCGAGACCGCTTCGATCAGCGAAGATTCGAAGTCCGAGAGCTGTGCGGCCAGTGACATCCCGTCATCAACAGTGCCCACCAGATCGGACATCCGGCCGAAGAAATCGGCCTCCGCCTTGGCGGCTCCGTATTCCGCTTCGGCAACCCGGCGGTTGGAGATCAGCACCGGATCATTCATGCGTTGGACATTGCCGGTCTGGACACCGGGAACGCCCACGCCCGGGCTGTTCAGATCCAGAACCCGGCGCGTGTAGCCCGGGGTCAGCGCGTTGGCCAGGTTTTCAGAGACCACTTGCGAGGACCGGCCGGCCGCGGTCAGCCCGCTCATCGCGCTGTTAAGGGCGGTGTAAAGAGACATGTTCAGCCTGCTTTCGTGAAGCCAATGTCAGGGAGCATCAAGCGCTTTAGCGCTTGATGTTGGTGGTTTCCTGCAGCATCTCGTCAACGGTCTGGATTACCTTGGCGTTAGACGAATAGGCTCGCTGGGTCTGGATCATGTCGGTCAGCTCTGTCGCCACGTCGACCGCCGATTCCTCCTGTGCGTAACCCAGGATTTCTCCAGTCGGCCCGTCACCGGCATCCCACAGGTAAAACGCCCCGGAATCGTCAGTCGGCTTGTAGGTCTGGCTGTCCAGCGCCCGCATGCCGTTGATGTTGGAGACATCCGCCAGCGGAACCTTGTAGATGACCTTCGTATCGCCGGAGTCATAGGCGGCAATCACCTCACCGGAGGCGTTGACCTCAACCGAAACGAAGGAACCGACTGCCGTACCGTCCTTCTCAGTCGTGCCAGGCACGAATTCGTCGCCCAGCTGGCTCATCCCGTTCTGTTCGCCAATGACACCGATATTGATCTCGACCGGGCCGCCCGCAACGTTGATGGTCACCGAGCCGGCGGTTCCGTCGTAGGCACCCCCGGTTACGGTCGCTACGCTTTGAAGCGTGCCGGCCGACGATGCGCTGTCATCGAATGTCAGTGTGTATTCGCCGATGACCGTTGCGCCTGTCGCGGAGTCCACGATTTGCATTGTCCATTCGTTCGTACCGGTGGTAGCCGGCAGCGTTGCAACCGTGGGCGTATAGGTGATCGTCAGCTCTTCGGAGCGGCCCATGTTGTCGTAATACTGTACCACCTGTTCGACAACGGCGCCGGAGGCACCCGGATCGGTTTCGGCGGCGGGCAAGTTTGCCGTCAGGCTGATTTCCGTTGTTGGTTCCGCTGACAGCCTGTTGAGGTCGATCCGGACGGGTTCAAGGCCGTCGCTGGTATCGCGGGCCGCATCCGGAACCGTGCCGTCAGCCAGCGCGGGCCAGCCCATCAGGACCAGGCCTGAGTCCGTCGACAGATACCCGTTGGAATCAGTCCGGAAAGAGCCGGTGCTGGTCAGCATCATAGACGGGCTGCCGCCAGCCTCCACTTCAGTGATCGAGGCCACCGGCAGCATGCCGCGGCCGCGCACTGCCAGATCGGTGGCGTTGTTGGTCGAAACCAGCGGGCCGCGCTCGTCGATAAGCCGGACGTTGGTCGCGCGCACACCACCCGCAGAATAAGTGCCGCCGGAACCGGACAAGACCATGGAATGGAAATCGGTCTGGACCCGCTTGTAGCCGCGGGTCGAGGAGTTGGCGATGTTATCGGAAATGGAAGCCAACCGGCTGGCATTGGCGCTCAATCCTGAAACGCCCGCGTTCAGCGACGAAGAAATGGTCATAGCACGCCTTTCTGCTGCATCTAATCATTCTGGTTGCAACAGCTAGCGCAGGAGCGATTAACGGGCGGCTAACAGATAAAATATGACCTATCTGTCAGCCGCCTGCCTCAATGTTTTCAGGGACTTATTCCCGCAAAAAGATGATCTCGATCCGGTCGTTGCGAGCGGCCATGGGATTTCCGACAGCCAGCTTGCGGTCGGCATGCCCAGTCACCCTGTAAACCCGGCCCGCGGCCAGACCGCCCGATTCGAGCAGCGTGCGCGTCTTGTCCGCCCGCGCGTGGGACAACTCCCAAACCGGATTCTTCGCGAGAACAACCGGGTGGGACCGAATATGGCCGCCGATAGCGACATTGCTGGTCACGCTCTCCGAGACCCGCGCAATCATCCTGACCAGATCCCTGAACAGCGGTTCCGGTTCCGCCTGGTCCTGTTTGAACAGGGGCATGTCCTCGGTGGCGAACAACTCGATGATCAGCCCTTCGTCGGTGACCCGGGTCACGATATGGCGGGACATTGCGACCGACACCATGCTCTCGCCGCCGCGCCCGGACAGCTGTTCCTCGATTGCGCGGAACTTGGAATCCTCTTCCTCGCGATTCTCGTTGGACTCAACCCCGGTTTCACCCTGCGCCTGCTGGGCATCCATCGGGTTGATATCCGTTGCCCCAGTACCAGACTGCGGTTTGATGTCTTCGGTGAACATGCTGTCACCTTGAAACGCACCATTGCCGCCGCCGGAAACCCGGCTCAGCGGAATCGAAGGCGAGAAGTAATCCGCCAGCCCCTTGCGTTGTTTTTCCGTCGTCGCGTTCAGCAGCCACATCAGCATAAAGAAGGCCATCATCGCGGTCACGAAGTCGGCATAGGCCACCTTCCACGCGCCACCGTGATGGCCATCGCCACCACTGACTTTTTTCTTCTTGATGATAATGGGCGCCACATTGCTCTGTGCGCTCATATCCACCACCACTATTTTCACCCATCCCTGAAATAGCAGGCGGCGCGTTAAACGAGCCTTAACAATTAAATTTGCCGGCAGTTCCTTCCTAAACCGCTTCGTTGATCACGCAGCCTTGGCCATGTTCTACAGCGGCAAATCCTGCATGTTAAAAACCTCTTATCTTGACATCAAGAATTCATATCGAAGGTTGATAAGGGACAAACACCTGTACAGCGCGCGGCGCTAGGGTCTCCTCAACACAGCACATTGAACACTGAAAGGAGATCATCATGCTGACCCGCAGAGCCGCACTGATGGGGGCAGCCGGCGCAGCAGCGCTGCCTGTACTGGCCAAAGCCGCAAAGGCCGAGAGCACATCCGTCCACGAGGCCGCGGCGCCTGTGGACCTGTCCAGCCTCAAGCGCATCAAGCGCGAGCTGGTTGCACCGCCCTTCGTGCATGAACACGAGCAGATCGCCCCGGGTGCCCCCCGCATCGTCGAATTCGAGATGAAGATCATCGAAAAGGAGATCGAGGTCGACCAGGGCGCCTACCTTCAGGGGATGACCTTTGACGGCTCCATCCCAGGTCCGATGATGGTGGTGCATGAGGGCGATTATGTCGAACTCACCCTTATCAACCCGCCGGAAAACATGCTGCAGCACAACATCGACTTCCACGCAGCCACCGGCGCCCTGGGCGGCGGCGCGCTGACATTGGTGAACCCGGGCGAGAAAACCGTGCTGCGCTTTAAGGCAACGCGTCCCGGCACTTTTGTCTATCACTGCGCACCGGGCGGCCCCATGATCCCCTGGCACGTCGCCTCGGGCATGGCCGGCACCATCATGGTGCTGCCGCGCGAAGGGCTGTCGGACCATAACGGCAATCCGGTGAAATACGACCGCGTCTTCTACATCGGCGAAAACGAGTTTTACATTCCAAAGGACGCAAACGGCGACTACATCCGTTATGAGGACGTGGGGGAAAGCTATCCCGACACGCTGGAAGTCATGAACGGGCTGATCCCCAGCCACGTGGTCTTCAACGGCGCAGTTGGCGCGCTGACCGGCGAAAATGCCATGAAGGCGAAGCAGGGCGAGAAAGTGCTGTTCGTGCACAGCCAAGCCAACCGCGACAGCCGTCCGCACCTGATCGGCGGCCACGGCGACCTGGTCTGGGAAGCCGGTAAGTTCAACAACGTGCCGGACCGGGATCTGGAAACCTGGTTCATCCGCGGCGGTTCGGCCGGGGCAGCGCTCTATGAGTTCCTGCAGCCAGGTGTCTATGCCTACGTGAACCACAACCTGATCGAGGCGGTGAACCTTGGCGCAACGGCCCACGTGGTGGTCGAGGGCGAATGGAACAACGACCTGATGGAACAGGTGGTCGCCCCGACCGAGTATTCCGGCTCCTGACCTTCGGCCGGAAGCAAAACTGGACAGGGCGGCCGCAGCACGCAGCCGCCCATTTTTGCCTTGAAGGAACGCAGACATGAAAGTTGAGCTGATTGCCGCCGGGCTTGCCGCCGCCATTGGCCTGCCGGGGTTCTGGTATTCCGCCGTCAAGGAACCGGCGCCGCAGGCCGAAACCGTGTCTATCGCTGCAGACACAATCGCCTACCGCCCGATCGGAAACTTTCACCGCAACGGCAAAAGCGTGGTGCCGCCGGAACAGCGGCGGCCTGTTGCGGCATTTGAAATCATGAAACATCAGGTTTCAGGCGCGGATTATGCGGCCTGCGTGGCAGCGGGCGCCTGCAAGGAAGCGGACAGCACCCCGGCAGAAGGCAGCCAGCCGCAAACCCATGTCAGCTGGCACGACGCCACTGCCTATGCTCAATGGTATTCCAAGGAAACCGGAGAGAGCTGGCGGCTGCCGGACGAAGCCGAATGGCAGCTCGCTGCGGCCGAAATCTTTGGCGACGAGGCGGTTGAGACGGATGGCGGCGACCCGGCCCAGCGCTGGCTGCGCCAATACGCCCGCGGCGTCACGCTGCGCGGCCTGCCGGGACCTGCTCAAGACCCGAAAAGCGAGCCCAGCGCCAATAGCAACGGCCTCAGCGGGCTCGGCGGTAACATCTGGGAATGGACCGGCGGCTGCATGCAGAACGGCGAGGTGCGCAAGGACGGCAGCCTGGAGCTGGGCGATCCTTACTGCAGCGCCCGCATCACCGGCGGCCGCCACCGGGCGGTGGTGATCGATTTCATCCGGGATGCCAGCGTCGGCGGCTGTGCGGTCGGGCTGCCGCCGGACTATCTGGGATTCCGGCTGGTGAAAGACGGCTGACGCTAGGAAAAAGGGGCGTACTCCCGCGCCCGCAGGTGCCCCGGCTGCGCCGGAACTCCTTCGCGGCCTTGGGCCCGGCAGCTGCGCTGCCTGTCCCGTCAATAGCCGTTCAAAGACACGCCTGCCTTGAACGGCTCTTCCGATTATTGGCCGGTCAAACCCGCCTCTAAGGCAAACCGCACCAAGGCGCTGCACCTGCAGTCCCTAACCCGGTGCTGGCGAGCGGAGCCAGGTGATGAGGATGGCCGCGCTGTGCGCCAGCACAGCGCCACGCCCAACTGTGAGGGGCCTCCGGCAGGAGGCTCTTGAAAAGGCGGGAGCACGCCGCTCGCGGTTCAGGACGCCCTGCTGTAACGCACACCTTCGGGCACATGTGCATCAAAGCTGCTGGCAACGATCCGGGTCAGCGGACGGCCCTCGGGGAGGATCTCCAGCGCTCCCGCGTCCAAGCTCACCAGATCGCCAAAGCGGGCCGCGATCTGCGCCAGATCTGCATCCAAGCTTGCCGCCAGATCCCCAAAGCGCTGCCGCAGCTCTGCCCGGTCCAGCCGGAACTCGCACATCAGCATCTCGATGGCACGGCCGCGCAGCAGGTCCTCCTGGCTCATCACATGGCCGCGCGCGCCAGTAAGCTGCCCGGCCTCAACCCGCTGCACATAGGCAGGTGTTGCGGCGGCGTTCTGGATGTAGCCCCCGGCAAAGCGGGAGATCGAGGACGCACCGAACCCGATAAGCGTCGGGCAAGTGTCGTCCGTGTAGCCCTGGAAATTGCGCCGCAGATGGCCGGTGCGGGCCGCCGCCTCCAGCCCGTCGCCGGGTTTGGCGAAATGGTCGATGCCAATCGCGGTAAAGCCCGCCTCTGCAAATTTCTCCGCCGCCAGCCCGGCCAGATGATACCGCGCCAGATCGCCGGGCAGTGTCTCTTCTTTTATCAGCTTTTGCCGCTTGGCCACCCACGGGACATGCGCGTACCCGAACAGCGCCAGCCGGTCGGGGTTCAGGCTCAGCACCTTCTCCACCGTGTCCGCCATCCGCGCCTGCGTCTGATGCGGCAGACCATAGACCAGATCGGCATTCAGCGAATTGATCCCCGCCGCGCGCAGATCCTCGACACAAGCCCTGGTCACCTCAAACGGCTGCGCCCGCCCGATCGCCTGCTGCACCAGCGGGTCAAAGTCCTGAATACCGATGCTGGCCCGGTTCATACCTTCCGCCGCCAGCGCTGCGATCTTGTCCCGGTCGACCATGGTGGGATCAATCTCGACCGAGAACTCCCAATCGTCAGTATGCGGAAACACAGCCTTCACCGCCTGTGCCAGCCGGTGGATCAAGTGCGGAGGCAGGATGGTCGGCGTGCCGCCGCCCCAATGCATCCGCCCCATCCGCAAGCCCTTAGGCAAGAGCGGCGCCACCAGCTTCAGCTCCTGCTCCAGCGTGCCGATATAGCTCTCCACCGGACTCAGCGTCTGGGTGCCTTGAGTGCGGCAGGCGCAGAACCAGCACAGCCGCTCGCAGAACGGGATGTGCAGGTAGACCGAAACCGGCACATCCGGATCCAGTGCCTGCAGCTCACGGGCCTGCTCCGCGGCACCAACGGCTGCAGAGAACACCGGCGCGGTCGGGTAAGAGGTGTAGCGGGGCACCCGGCTGTCGAACAACCCAAGGGCTTGGAGGCGGTCAATCTGTTTCATGACTTTCCTATGCCCCTTTTGCGAATCCGCCACTTTGCGCAGGATCAAACCGGCACCCGGAATTCCTCAAAGGCGAGAATCCGGTCGGACCCGTCAACGCACTGGATTCACATGAGAAAACAATCACCGGGCAGTTTTTCAGGAAAATCGCCAAGGACGCACATTTTCCGTTTGACGCTGCCAGCGACTCCGCTTATACGCCCTCCTCACGACACCTGCCCAGGTGGCGGAATTGGTAGACGCGCTAGCTTCAGGTGCTAGTGTCCGTATGGACGTGGAGGTTCGAGTCCTCTCCTGGGCACCATTCCCCCTCACTCGAAAAACAGCTGACGGCAGGGGCAAGATAACGTGCCCTGTTAGGCATGTGCGCCCGCCGTTTCCGGCAGACGCAGGGGCAGACCTCAGGCCGCCCTGTATTGCGGTGCCGTTGCTAGGAACCGGCCATAGGCACTGGCGTCCGGCGGCGCGAATTGCTCGGCCAACGGATTCGAGCGTTTCCATTGCGTCGCGCCCATATCCATCAGCAGCTCATCGAAATGCTTGAAATGGAACGGCGCCGAGCACAGCCCGCCATAGATCTGCGCCGCCGGACGCTCCTTGCGCCGCCAGTCGAGCATCATCTGGATATTGTTCTCCATCTCTGCCCGCGAAGGCTGCCGCGCCAGCTTGCCGTCGGCATAGCGGACGAGCCAGTTCGCCACCATCTCCGCCGACAGAATTGTGCAGAAGCTGGAATTGAAGCCGACAAAGCCCATTTCCGGCAGATCCGGGTTCACCGCCAGGCGGTAGGTCCGGTACTGGCCGTCCGCCTCGATCAGCTTGTCCAGATGCCGCTGGGCCAGATAGGGAATACCCAGCTTCCAACCGACCGCCGAGATCACCAGATCAGCGCCGATACGCTCACCATTTTCCAGCACAATTTGGTCATCGTCATAATGCGAGAAGGTGGTGCGGTGCGGCAGGATCGAGCCGTCCTTGAAGCCTTCGAACAGTCCCGGCGTGACGATGGGCACCGAGCAGGAGACATCCTTTTCGATCGGAATATCGGGCACCATGTCCCACTTCTTCAGCCCCAGCTGCAGCTTCAAAAGCGTCTCTAATCCACGGAAATTGGCCCAGATCAGCGGCTTCGCCAAACCATAGAAGGCCCTGTGCAGCCAGCTGCGGCCCCAGCCGTTGAACTGCACCTCCTGCGCCCGCATGTAGAGCAGCTTCTTGAAGTTGATGCCGCCAACAAAATACGGCACCCGCCAGACATTCTGCCGGTAAACCAGATGCACCTGCCTGGCGCCGTTCTGCGCCGCATTCACCGCCACGTCGGTCGCGGATTTGGAGCCGCCCAGCACCACAACCCGCTTACCGCGCGCATGTTCGGGATCCAGATACTCAGAGGAGTGCATCACCTCCCCGCCCTGCGCGGTGAAGGCCTCCTGCCCGGGATGGGTAAGGATGTTCTTTTCGGAAAACTGCCCGGTGCAGACTACGGCAAAATCCACGTCCTGCGCCCGGGTTTCGCCGCCTGTCTCGATCACCAGCCGCCAGCCCGGCTGCCCGTCCGGGCGCCGGTCCATCTCCAACACATTGGTGTTCAGCTGGAACAACCGGTGCAGATCATGCTTGTCCGCATAGGAATGCAAATAGGCATGCACCTGCGGGCCCTTGGGCCATTCCGGGTAATCCTCCGGCATCGGATGGTCAGTATAGCAGTACAGGTCCTTGGGCGATTGCGTTTGCACCCCCGGGTAGGATCGCGAAGGCTCCCACACCCCGCCCAGATCGTGGCTGCGTTCGAAGCCAAGAACCTGATGCCCCTTTTCGGCAAAGGCCTTGGCCGCAGCCAGCCCGCTCACCCCGCCGCCGATTACGGCGACCGTCTTGCGTTTCACCATGTCCGCCTCCCTTATTCCGACGGCGGCGGCAGGAAATCGACCTCGTGCAATGCCGACAGCCGCACCAGCTCTTCCGGATCAGTCACCCCGTCCAGCGCAGAGAACAGCTCGAACAGCTTGCGCGACGGCGCCACCCCGAAAACGCAGGTAGCCTCTGCTCCTGAACGGTTGAAGATGCCATGCGCTACCCCCATCGGCATCCGCACCGTGTCGCCCGGCCCGGCTTGGTAAACCTCACCGCTGAACTCGACGTCCAGCGTGCCGTCCAGCATGGTGATCCATTCATCCTGGGTCGGATGCACATGCGGCGGCACAAAGGTTCCGTCCGGAACGACCGCGTGCCAGATAAAGGCGTTCTCGCTGTGCAGCTTGGGCGTATAGGTGTGCCCGACGACATTCCAGGACAAGCCCTCCAGCCCGCCGGCCGCCTTGGTGATTCCCTGATCCAGAGCCATAGTTTCCTCCCTTATCGCTCAATCACCGAGCCTAGGGGCAGCAGTGGAAAAGGATTATCCAGAATGCGCAAAATAGCGCAGACGCGCGCGATTGCCTGATTTCAGAACCGTGTTAGGCTGCGCGGATGACCCGGCAGCAGCCATCACAGAAGCACGAGCCTTTGCGCGCGTGGCGGCAATTTAATAGCCGCGACCTTGACGAGGCCCGCGCGCTGGTGGCGCAGAAATTCTGCGACCACCGCCTGCGGCCTGCCGGCAGGACCCGTGGCCTCGGCACCCGCCACAATCATGTGCCCGGGGGCAGCCTGTCTCTCAATTACCTGAGCTATGGCTCCGCCGTGCAGATCGACCCCGGTGAACTGAGGGACTTCTATCTGGTGCAAATGCCCCTCTGCGGCACCGCCCAAGTCGCCAACGGCGCCGCAGCGGTGGACTCGCACACCGGCCAGGCCACCGTTCTCAACCCGACCCGGGCAACCCGGATGACCTGGCACGCCGACTGCCAGATGCTGCTTCTGCAAATCGAGCGGGACGCACTGCACGGGTTCGCCGAGCGTGCAGCCGGGCTGCCACTGTCCGAGCCGGTGGTCTTTGACACTGCGGCACCACTCGGCACCGGGCCTCTGCAGAGCTGGACCCGGCAATTCATCGCCTGTGTCCGCGCCACCGACGCCCGGGCCGGTTTCGGCCACTGGAGCGCGATGCAGCAGCAGGTGATCGAGGAGCAGCTGATCCTAGGCCTGCTGACCCACCAGCAAAGCAATATCCGCCATCTATTGTCCCCGCGCGCGCCGCAGGGCAGCAGCCTGCAGATCCGCCGTGCGCAGGACTTTATCCACGCTAACGCGGCTGAGCCGCTGACCGTCACTGCCATTGCCGCCGCGGCCGGCTGCAGCATCCGCACACTGCAAGCCGGGTTCCGCCAGCATTTCGGCCTGAGCCCGGTGGAATACCTGCGCGACCTGCGGCTGGATCTGGCCCGCTACCTGCTGCTGTCGCGCCCTGCCGGGACGCCGGTCAGCAGCATCGCATATGACAGCGGCTTTTCCCACCTGGGCCGGTTTTCCCAGCTTTACCGCGCGCGCTTTGGCGAGCTACCCAGCACCACCCGCGCGGCGTCCGGCTTTCCGGAACCATCCTCTTGATCATAATCTCCCGGACACGCCAAGTTTGCTTGGCGGGCGCATCCAGCTTCCGGTAGCGTCGTTGGAACCAACAAAGGTCAGCCGGCCAAGGAATTCAAAACTGAACCCACCGTTTTTTGATTGCAGAAATTGGCGACCCCGGCAGGATTCGAACCTGCAACCTGCCCCTTAGGAGGGGGCTGCTCTATCCAGTTGAGCCACGGGGCCGCGCGTTTTTACGCGATAGCAAATCCATCCTGCGATCACAATGGGATGGACCGTGCCAGCAGCCGTTTTGCCGCGCAGTTTCCATTGTGCAGCAGCAGATGTCTGCGCTAACCTGAATACAGCAGTAACAAGAGGCTCAATAACGTGACAACGGACAGCAAGCGCCCGCTCACCCTTCGCGATGTATCAGAGGCGACCGGTGTTTCCGAAATGACCGTGAGCCGCGTGCTGCGCAACCGCGGAGACGTGTCGGAGAAGACGCGCACCAAAGTGCTGAGCGCCGCCAAGGAACTGGGCTATGTGCCCAACAAGATTGCGGGTGCGCTGGCCTCGAACCGGGTGAACCTGGTGGCGGTGATTATCCCGTCGCTGTCCAACATGGTGTTCCCCGAGGTGCTGACCGGCATCAACAAGGTGCTGGAAAACACCGAGCTGCAGCCGGTTGTCGGCGTCACCGACTATCAGCCCGAGAAAGAGGAAAAGGTGCTGTACGAGATGCTCTCGTGGCGCCCCTCCGGCGTGATCATCGCGGGGCTGGAGCATACCGAAGCCGCCCGCGCCATGCTGAACAGCGCCGGCATCCCTGTGGTGGAGATCATGGACACCGACGGCAAGCCGGTGGACGCGATGGTCGGCATTTCCCACCGCCGCGCGGGACGCGAGATGGCCAAGGCGATCCTCAAGGCGGGCTACCGGCACATTGGCTTCATGGGCACCAAGATGCCACTCGACCACCGCGCCCGCAAACGCTTCGAAGGCTTTACCGAGGCGCTGGCCAAGGAAGGTGTGGAGATCGAGGATCGCGAGTTCTATTCCGGCGGCTCGGCCCTGGCCAAGGGGCGCGAGATGACCCAGGCCATGCTGGAGCGCTCTCCGGAACTGGATTTCCTCTATTATTCCAACGACATGATCGGTGCAGGCGGCTTGCTGTACCTGCTGGATCAGGGCATCGACGTGCCCGGCCAAATCGGCCTTGCCGGTTTCAACGGCGTCGAGCTGCTGCAGGGGTTGCCGCGCAAGCTTGCCACCATGGATGCCTGCCGCCTCGAAATCGGCCGCAAGGCGGCTGAGATCATTGCCGCGCAGCTGGAGGATCCGGACGCGGAGATCGAGACTCACGTCACACTGACCCCGACCATCTCTTATGGCGATACGCTGAAACGGCGCTGATGGCGCTGCGGCGGCTTGGCAACCAAAGCGCGCGGCGGCTGTTCCTGGACCGCCACGCGCTGCTGGAAAAGCCCGCGGGTCCAGCCAAGGGCCAGGATCTGCTGGACCTGATTAGGCGCCTGGGTTTCGTGCAGCTCGACAGCATCAACACCGTCGCGCGCGCCCATGACGTGATCCTCTATTCCCGCCGGCCGGGCTACCGGGCGCAAAACCTCAAACGGCTTTACGAGCTGGACCGCGGGCTGTTTGAGCATTGGACCCATGACGCCGCGATGATCCCGATGGCGTTTTACCCGCACTGGCATCTCAGGTTTCAGCGCGACACCGAGCTCTTGCGCAAACGCTGGCGCAACTGGCGGCGCGACGGGTTCGAGGCGCAGTTTGAAACCGTGCTGAACCACGTCCGCGATCACGGGCCCGTCAACTCTTCCGATGTTGGCAAGGACGAGAAAAAGGGCTCTGGCGGCTGGTGGGACTGGCACCCGTCCAAAACCGCGCTGGAATATCTTTGGCGCTCTGGTGCGCTGACGGTGGTGGGGCGCGAAGGGTTTCAGAAACGCTATGACCTGACGGAGCGGGTGATCGAGGAGCATCTGCTCCCCGGCGCCCTCTGCGATGAAGCGGCGACGGTCAACTGGCTGTGCTCTGCCGCCTTGGACCGGCTGGGCTTTGCCACACCGGGAGAGCTCGCCGCCTTCTGGGACACGGCCTCTCCGGCGGAAGCCAAGGCCTGGTGTGTGGAACAACTGCGCCGGGGCGAGCTGGAAGAGATCGAAATTGAGCGGGCGGACGGCAACCTGCGCAAGGTGTTCAGCCGTCCTGGCACCATCGAAGCGGCGGCGGATCTAGGTCCGGCGCCGGGCCGGATGCGGGTCCTCAGCCCCTTTGATCCGGCCCTGCGCGACCGTAAGCGGGCCGACAGGCTGTTCGGCTTTCACTACCGGATCGAGGTCTTCACCCCCGCCCCCAAACGCCAATACGGTTATTATGTCTTCCCGCTGCTGGAGGGCGAACGCCTTGCGGGCCGCATCGACATGAAAGCAGACCGCGACGCAGACTTGCTGCGCGTGACCGCCGTCTGGCCGGAGAGGGGCGTGAAATGGGGCGCGGCCCGCATCAGGCGGCTGGAGGCGGAGCTGGACCGGGTGGCGCGGTTTGCAGGTGTCAGCGCGGTGGCGTTCTCTGATGGCTGGCTGCGCTGACCGGCCCTACTCGGGCCGCAGTTGCGCCTCGATCACCGCCCGGTAGTCTTCCGGTGCGGATTTGGCGGTGAAGGTCTCAGGGGCGATGAAGACACAGATAAATTTGCCTTCGAAACACAGCACCCCGTCCTGCCGTGCATTGACCCGGAAAGTCACCGACTTGCTGCCCAAAGCAGCCGGCCAAACTTCGCACATCAGCCGGTGGCGGGGCGTAACAGGGGACCGGAAGTCGATGCTCATATGCACAAACGGCGTGCCGGTGCCGCGGTCCAGTTCCATCTGATACCAGCCGTCACCGTCCAGGTGATGCTCCCACCAGGCGTCGATCGCTTCCAAGGCAAAGGCAGGCAGCCGCCCGGTATAGGCAATCCGCGCCGGGTCGCAATCGCCCCAGCCCACACGGATTTCATAAACGAATGCGTCTTGCCCTGCCATTTCCTGCCGCCCTGCATATTTCTTCATTTGGATCCTACCGGCGCGAGTCCGCGGTATCAAACGGCACGGACCCTAAGCGCCGCTGCGTCAACAAACAGGCGCGGTAGCGGCACTGGATCAGATCCGGCAGCCAGCCCTCCCCCGCGCGGGGCGGGAGAGGGCAGCGCGTTACTGCATCAGCATCAGCGGCAGCAGCGTGATGATCGGGAAGGCCACCAGGATGACCACCCGTATCAGGTCGGAGGCGACAAAGAACATGACCGCCTTGTAGGTGTCGATCATCTTGGTCTTGCGGTCCATCGCGTTGATGATGAACAGGTTCATGCCCACCGGCGGGGTGATCAGGCCAACCTCCACCACGATCAGCACCAGCACGCCGAACCAGATGGCGACATACTCCGCCTCGATCCGGTTCACCCGGCCTTCGGTCACCCGGATGCCCAGCTCCTTCATCTGCTCACGGGTCAGTTCGGCACCTGTGGCGATGGCATCCTGTATCGAGGCAAGCATCTCTGCCCCCATCCCCTCCGGCACGCCGGCCTTCAGCACCTCCATCGCGGCATCCGCTTGCATCGCGGGCAGGGACAGCAGACCAAAGTCCAAGGCAGAAATCACCGGGAAGAAGATCGGGATGGTCAGCAGGATCATCGAAAGCGAGTCCATAAGACAGCCGAACACCAGATAGAAGGCGAGGATCAGCGCCAGCACCATCCAGGGGCTGAGGCCCTGGCTGACTACAAGGTCCGCCAGTTCCTGCGGCACCTTGGTCAGTGCCAGGAACCCGTTGTAGAAGCCTGCGCCCAGCACGATGAAGAAGATCATCGCGGTGGAACGCGCCGTCACCAGGAAGCTGTCCGCCAGCGTCTCGCGGTTCAGCCCGCCATTGGTCCAGGCGATGAAGCCGGTGCCAAAGGCCCCCACGGCCGCGCCTTCGGTCGGGGTGAACCAGCCCAGGTAGATACCGCCGACAACCAGACCAAACACCAGCAGCACCGGCCAGACATGGAACAGCGCGGCAAAGCGGTCGCGCATTGGAACCGGCGGACGGGTGCCCGCGCTTTCCGGGAACAGGCGCACATAGATCGAAATCGCAATCACATAACCCAGCGCTGCCAGCAGGCCGGGGATGAAGGCCGACAGGAACAGCTTGGCGATGTTCTGCTCTGTCAGGATCGCATAGATCACCAGAACGACCGAGGGCGGGATCAGGATGCCCAGCGTGCCGCCCGCCGCCAGCGTCGCGGTGGAGAAACCGCCGGCATAACCGTATTGCTTCAGCTCCGGCAGCGCGACCCGGCCCATGGTGGCCGCGGTCGCCAGCGATGAGCCGCAGATCGCGCCGAAGCCCGCACAGGCGCCAATGGCCGCCATGGCGACCCCGCCCTTGCGGTGGCCCAGGAACCCTTCGGCTGCCTTGAACAGCGCGGTGGACATGCCCCCCAGCGTCGCAAAATGCCCCATCAGCAGGAACATCGGCACAATGGTCAGCGAATAAGAGGAAAAGGTCGTATAGGTCTCGCTTTTCAGCCGCCCGAACGCGACCTGCGTGCCATCTGTCACCCAGATCAGCCCGCCAAGGCCGACCAGAAACATCGAGAGTCCGATCGGCACCCGCAGAAAGATCAGAATCATCAAAACCGGAAAGGAGGCGATGCCAATTTCAAGAGCCGTCACTGTTCACCCTCCACGCCGTCCCAGATCAGGATCCGGCCGGTAAAGAATTCGATGGTGCGCACCGCACCCATGTAAGTGCCCACGATGGCCGCCACGACGGCTGCCACCAGGCTGATGGCGTAGGCCCACCAGATCGGAAATTCGAGCAGGAAGGAGGTCTCGCCATTGGAATACTTACCTGCAAGACCGTCCGCCAGCCGCCAGGCGATCAGCACCAGAACCGCGGCAAAAACCACCTCTGTCACCATCCGCAGAAACCGTTTCACGCCGCGCGGAAACGCATTGGCCACCACATCGACCGAGGCATGGCCCGCCGTGATCTGGCACAACGGCAGGAAGGCGAAGATGGCAAAGGCCACACCGGCCTCAACCAGCTCAAAGTCGCCGTTCACCGGCCCGACCCAGCTCGTCATCCATTTCGAAAACCCTGGTGCAATCCGCTCCATCAAATCGCCATGGAAGAAACCGTTGAGCAAGCGCCCAGCGATCGAAACACATGTCAGAATGATCAGAAGTGTGAGGACCGCACCGCCCAGGTAGGCCATTGATTTGGCCAGCCGCATCATGAGCTTGTGCATGGTTCAGTTGCCTTGTTCCGGTATGCAAAGGGCCGCAGTGCCAATGCCGCGCGGCCCTTCACCTTTATCAATTCAAACGCCTTACTGGTACTGCGGCGTGTATTTCTCGATCAGCCCGCTGGCTTCTTCGATCAGCGCAGCACCGTCGATGCCCTTTTCCTTCATGTCAGCGATCCACTGGTCATAGATCGGCTGCGCACGCTCGCGCCAGATGGCGGTCTGGTCTTCGTCCAGGGTGATGACGTTATTGCCCAGGTCCAGCGCCATCTCGCGCGAGGGACCGTCCGAATCCGCCTGGGTGCCGCCGGCAAAGACCGAGAACTCGAGGCCGGAGTTGTCGTCGATGGCCTTTTTCAGGTCATCCGGCAGACTCTCGTACTTCTCCTTGTTCATCGCCAGAACGAAGGTGAGAGTATAAAGCGCCTTGCCCGTGAACTCGGTGTGGTTCTCCACCAGCTCCGGAACCTTCAGCGCCGCGGTCACTTCCCACGGAATGGTGGTGCCGTCGATTACGCCCTTGGACAGGCCCTCCGGGATCGCCGGAACCGGCATGCCCACCGGCGTCGCGCCCAGTTCGGTCAGCAGCGCGTTGACCGAACGGCCGCCGCCGCGGATCTTCATGCCTTCCAGGTCTTCCGGAGTCTCCACCGGATCGGCGGTATGGATCATGCCCGGCCCATGCACCCAGGTGCCCAGGATCTTCACATCCTTGAACTCGGTGTCCTTCATGTGCTTGTCGAACATTTCCCAATAGGCATGCGACACGGCGCGTGCGTTGGTCATCATGAACGGCAGCTCAAACACCTCGGTCGAGGGGTAGCGGCCCGGGGTATAGCCCACCACGGTCCAGACGATGTCAGCGACGCCGTCAATGGCCTGGTCCATCAGCTCCGGCGGCTTGCCGCCCAGCTGCATCGACGGAAAGCGGTCAACCTTGATGCGCCCGCCCGAGGATTCCTCGACGTTGTCCGCCCAGACATCCAGGATCAGTTTCGGCACGTTCGCCTGCGCCGGCAGGAACTGGTGCAGCTTCAGTGTCACCTCCTGCGCAAATGCCGGTGCCGCGCAGAATGCTGCAACAGCTGCCGCGCCAACGGCGCCCAGTAGCTTTCTCCGAGTGGTCATATCGTCCTCCCTTTGACCTCATCCCTTGCCGGTTTCCCGCCTTCGCAACTTTGCTGCGGAAACCAGCGATTATCTTTCCATTTCTGCCGTCAGAGCCCCGCAAAAGGTTCGTTTATCGAACCGGCTGCCTCCCTGCTATTAGGTGCGTTTGTAACCATCAACAGCAGATTATGCATTTTTTACTCATGAAATCTGCCTGCCGGCTCTTGCCGCAAGCAGATTCTCCGCTTGATATGTTACGAAGCTCCCGCAATCACATTCAAATTGATACATATTGAAACCACCGCAAAGCAACAATATTCGTTTGCTGTCCAGCCTTGCGTCATTCCGCTGCAGTCAGGGACAGCTCTACCGGCACAAGCCCGTCAATCCCGCCGCGCATCCGGTCGCCGCCTTGCACCGGGCCTACCCCGGCAGGCGTGCCGGTCAGAATCAGGTCCCCGGGGCGCAAATGGTAAAACCCTGACAGATGGCAGATGATCTCCTCCACCGACCAGATCATTTCCTCCAGCGTGGCATCCTGCCGGGTCTCCCCGTTCACCTCCAGCCAGATCCGCTGCTTCTCCGGGCCGCCCCAGTCTGCCGCCCGGGTCAGCGGTGCCAGGACTGTGCCGTTCTCCAGGTCTTTGCCCAGATCCCAGGGCCGCTGTTTCTGCCGTTCGCGGATCTGCAGATCACGCCGGGTCATGTCCAGCGCACAGCCGTAGCCGAAAACCGCATCCCGGGCTTCCTCCGGTGACGCCCGGAACACCGGCGCCCCGATGGCCACGGCCAGCTCCATTTCATAATGGAAGTTCTCCGTGCCCGGCGGATAAGGCACCTCCGAACCTGACAGCACCGCATTGACCGCCGCCTTGGTGAAATAGAAGGGGGCCTCCCGATCAACTTCGTTTCCCATCTCAGCGGCGTGTGCTGCATAATTGCGTCCGACACAAAACACCCGCCCGACGGAATAGCCTGCGGCCTCCCGGGCAACCGGAATCACCGGCGTCGCCGGCAGAGCAAACATAACCTCACCCATCTGAATATCCCTTTGGTATGGCCTCCCGCCTAGTCAGACCCACAAACAATGAGCCTGTAAACCCTGCTTACGGCACCTAACGAGTTGAATTTCCTAACCCATGCACAGACCATCGGCGCCTCCGCCGAAGTTCCGCCGGTTGCACTGCCCCGTTGAAGCACGCTGCTGCCTCAAAGCAGGAAGCGAACTTGGCTGAAGCGAGCTCAAACACCCAGCGTTTTTAACCGAAAGGGGGAGGGCTTCGCCAATTCTCTTGTAAACGCCGGTATGCACATCCGGAGGGCCGCAGGAATCCCGAAGGGGATCAGCGTCTTAAAGGTATTCAGCGGTGTTTTTGGGAGGAAGTGGTGAGCCGTGCAGGATTCGAACCTGCGACCCACTGATTAAAAGTCAGTTGCTCTACCAACTGAGCTAACGGCCCACTTCTTCGTCGCGGTCTAAGTGTTTTTCCCAGAAGGTTCAAGCACTTATTTCGCTTCGGAACTGCTTGGCAGCGTGTGTCGCGCTGTCCCGATAGGCGGCGTATCTAGGGGGAGTAGCGCGGGGGGTCAACCCCTTTTTTCAACTTTTCTCGCCGAAGGCTGGATTCATCTTTGCGCCGGGTCTATATGCCCGCCATGAGCACCTCCGCAGATACCGCACTCCCCTTCATGAAGATGCACGGGCTGGGCAACGATTTCGTCGTTGTCGACGCGCGCGCGCAGGACATTGCCATCACTCCGGCAATGGCCAAGGGAATCGCCCACCGCCAGTTCGGCGTCGGGTTCGACCAGCTGACCGTGATTTCAAACGGCAAGGGCGACGCGCATCTGACCTTCTACAATGCCGATGGCTCCACCTCCGGCGCCTGCGGAAATGCCACCCGCTGCGTGGCGCGCCACCTGATCCTGGAAAGCGGCAAGCCCGAGCTGCACCTGACCACCGGCCGCGGCGATCTTTACGCCCGCGATGCCGGCAATGGCCTCACCTCCGTCAACATGGGCGCGCCGCAGCTTGACTGGCAAGACATTCCGCTGGCCGAGGAAGCGGACACGCTGGAGCTGCCGATCGAGGGCGGACCCACTGCCACCGGAATGGGCAATCCGCATTGCACCTTCTTTGTCGAGGACGCAGAGGTCATTCCGCTGGAGGAATTCGGCCACCGCTACGAGCACCACCCGCTCTACCCCCAGCGCACCAATGTGCAGGTCGCGCAGGTGACCGGCCCCGACCGCATCCGCATGCGCGTGTGGGAGCGCGGTGTGGGGGTGACACTGGCCTCCGGCTCCTCCTCCTGCGCCACGGCCGTAGCAGCCGCCCGGCGCGGGCTGACGGGTCGCAAAGTGCAAATCGACCTGGATGGCGGCACCCTGTGGATCGACTGGGCCGAGGACGGTGTCTGGATGACCGGCCCCACCATGCATGTCTTTGACGGCACCTTCACTCGTGAATTTCTGGAATCACTGGCATGAGCGTCCCAAAGTTCACCACTCTCGGCTGCCGCCTCAACGCCTATGAGACGGAAGCGATGAAGGAGCTGAGCCAGCAGGCGGGCCTCGAGAATGCCGTCGTGGTCAACACCTGCGCGGTAACGGCGGAGGCCGTGCGCAAGGCGCGCCAGGAGATCCGCAAGCTGCGCCGCGAAAACCCCGAGGCACCGATCATCGTGACCGGCTGCGCCGCCCAGACCGAGCCGGAGACCTTCGCCTCCATGGAAGAGGTCACCCGCGTCATCGGCAACACCGAGAAGATGCAGCCGGAAACCTGGCAGCAGATCGCCAAAGGCCCGGACTTCATCGGCACCACGGAAAAAGTCCAGGTCGACGACATCATGTCAGTGACCGAGACCGCTGGCCATCTGATCGACGGCTTCGGCACCCGCTCGCGCGCCTATGTGCAGGTCCAGAACGGCTGCGACCACCGCTGCACCTTCTGCATCATTCCTTACGGCCGCGGCAACTCCCGCTCTGTTCCCGCAGGCGTGGTGATCGACCAGATCAAGCGGCTGGTGGACAAGGGCTATAACGAGGTGGTTCTGACCGGAGTGGACCTCACCTCCTGGGGCGCCGATCTGCCCGCCCAGCCGCGCCTGGGCGACCTGGTGATGCGGATCCTCAAGCTGGTGCCGGACCTGCCGCGCCTGCGCATTTCCTCCATCGATTCGATCGAGGCGGACGAGAACCTGATGCAGGCGATCGCCACCGAGCCGCGGCTGATGCCGCATCTGCACTTGTCGCTGCAACACGGCGACGACCTGATTCTCAAGCGCATGGCCCGGCGCCACCTGCGCGACGATGCCATCGCCTTCTGCGAGGAGGCCCGCAAGCTGCGCCCGGAAATGACCTTTGGCGCCGACATCATCGCGGGTTTCCCGACCGAAACCGATGCGCATTTCGAGAACTCGCTGAAACTGGTCACAGACTGCGATCTGACCTGGCTGCACGTCTTCCCTTATTCCAAGCGCGAGGGCACCCCGGCGGCCAGAATCCCCAGCCAGGTGAACGGCAACATCATCAAGGACCGCGCCGCACGTCTGCGGGCTGCCGGCGATGCCCAGGTCTCCCGCCATCTGGCCGGACAGGTCGGCAAGATCCACCGTATCCTGATGGAAAACCCGCACATGGGCCGCACCGAGCAATTCACCGAGGTGGCGTTCACGGAACCGCAGGACGAAGGCCAGATCGTTACCGCCGCCATTACCGGCGTGACAGGCAGCCAGCTGACGGCCTGATCAACGCCCTGCTCATTTTAGCAGGCAGCAGCTGCCACCGACGCCGTGTCGTAGAATTCATGCAGTTCGCAAATACGCCCGTACCGGAACCGGCACACTACGGCGATATGAGTCTCCACGCGCTTGCCAGTGGCCTTGCAAGTCCAGGCAGTGGTGCCCAGCCCCACCACCCGGTCGCCTTCTGAAACCGTTTCTTCCAGCGTCCAATGCTCCATTTCGAATGCGCTGGTCAATTCGGACAAATAGCTGCGCAGTTCCTCACGCCCGTTCCGCGCCGCACTGAAATCCAGACCGTGCCCCCCCCTCCGCCAGCGAACGCAGGCACATGTCCTCGCTGGTGTAATCGTCCCACATAGCCAGATCCCCCGCTTTGCAGGCGTTCCAGCGGTCCATGGCCTCGCGCAGGATCTCTGCATTCGATTGACCGGACATTGCAACTCCTCCCACTCGTAAAAAATATACAACCTTTAAAGGGTGCGCCTCTGCCCTGCACTCCGTCAAGCGTGTCACAGACAGGAAGCGAGGCGCAAAAGTTCCCGCACGATAGGAGTGGCGCAGGCGCAACTGCCCCGGCAGGCCCAGTCTTTGATGGTTTGCGCCCCGGCTCAGGCCACGCTATGACCAAGCCAAGGTCCCGGATACCTGCCGCTCGCGGCCTCTGGCCATGGTGAAATCCGGATAAGGTTTATCCTGACGCCTGGGTGCGCGCCCGGACAGCAACGCGAGCCCTGTCTGCAACGGCATATGCACCCTTTTGCGAAAGGTACATCCATGCAGACACACTCTGCCCTTCCAAACGTTCCGCAACTCAAGGCCGAAGCACGCCTGCTGCGCAAGCATTCTGAGACTCAGGGCCAGCCCCTCAGCCATAGCACCGCCCTGGAACGGATCGCTCAGTATTATGGCTTCCGCGACTGGAACACTCTCTCTGCGCGCGCGTCCAACGCGCCGGAGCTTCAGGTCGGCATGCGGGTCGAAGGCCGCTACCTGGGACAGCCGTTCACCGGTTATGTCCACGGCCTCGCCGCTTGCGGCAGCAGCGGCCTCCGGCGGGTCACGCTGCAGTTCGACGCGCCCGTCGATGTGGTCCAATTCGAAAGCTTCTCGTCCTGGCGCCACCGGGTGTCGGCAGTCATCAATGCAGACGACCGCTCGCCGCAGAAGACCTCAAACGGCCTCCCCCACCTGACGGTCAGCCCGCTGGCGTAAACTGCCGGGCCGCGCCCTCAAGAAAAATAAACCCCCGCAGAACTCTGCGGGGGTTCGTTGTTTCAAGCTGTCAGCCAGCCAGGGATCACTCTTTGCCCTTAACCGGCGCCCACAGCTTCTTGTTGGTCAGATACAGCAGCACAGACAGCACGGTCAGGAACAGCACGCCGACAAAACCGGCCTGCTTGCGTGCCATCATCTTGGGCTCGGCAGTCCACATCAGGAAGGCCGCGACGTCCTGCGACATGGCTTCCACGTCGTTGGCGTGGCCGTCGGCGTATTCCACCTGCTCATCCGACAGCGGCGGCGCCATCGAGATCCAGCCGCCCGGGAAGGCGGTGTTTTCATAGAAGGTGGTGCCTGCTTCTTCCTTGGTCTCACCGGTGTAACCTGCCAGCAGCGAGGCGATGTACTCGGCACCGCCCATGCCTTTGAACAGCTGGTTCAGACCCAGGCCGTAAGGGCCGTGGAAGCCCGCGCGCGCCTTGGCCATCATGCTGAGATCCGGAGCGCCGGCGTTGTTGTTTTCCGGGAAGTGATCGACCGGCTTGGCCGGGCGGTCTTCGTCCAGTGCCGGATCGTAGACGCTGAAGTTATCAGCTGCGTAAGCGCGCACCTGATCTTCGGGCATCTGCGGGCCGCCTTCGTCCGAAAGGGTGCGGATCGGCACCAGCTTCAGACCATGGCAGGCTGCGCAAACTTCGGTGTAGACCTGCAGGCCGCGCTGCAGCTGGTTGCGGTCATAGGTGCCGAACGGACCCTCGAAGGAGAAGTCATAGTCTTCGATGTGGCCTGCCCCGCCTGCTGCGAAAGACGCAGCAGGGATCAGGGCCAGAGCGAAGGCGGCACCGGTTGCCAGTTTCTTGAACATTGCTAGGTGTTCCTTCTTCTTACTCGGCAGGAGTGGCTTCAGCAGAAGATTTCTTGCCATAGTGGGCTTCGAAATCCTCTTCGATGGTCGCCGGTTGCGGCAGCGGCTTCTCGATCACGCCCAGCAGCGGCAGGATCACGAAGAAGTAGCCGAACCAATAGGCCGATGCGATCAGCGAGAACGATGCATAGGGCTCTTCCGCCGGCATCGCGCCCAGCCACATCAGGGCAAAGAAGTCGATCACCAGCAGCGCGAACCACCACTTGAACATCGGACGGTAGCGGCCCGAACGGACCCGCGAGGTGTCCAGCCAGGGCGCCAGAGCCATCGCCAGGATCGCGCCGAACATGGCGATCACGCCAAAGAACTTCGCATCCACGATGCCGCCGGTGATGAAGGAGGCGAACTGCACAACCCAGACCTCGGAGGTGAAGGCACGCAGGATCGCGTAGAATGGCAGGAAGTACCATTCCGGAACGATGTGCGCCGGGGTCACCAGCGGGTTGGCTTCGATATAGTTGTCCGGGTGGCCCAGGTAGTTCGGCATAAAGCCGACAATCGCCCAGAACACAACCAGCACAACGGCCAGGCCCAGGAAGTCCTTGATCACGAAGTACGGCCAGAACGGCAGGGTGTCTTTCTCCGCTTCGGCTTTGGAGCCTTTGCGCACGTCAACACCGGTGGGGTTGTTGTTGCCCGTGGTGTGGAAGGCCCAGATGTGCACGATAACCAGCGCTGCGATCACGAAGGGCAGCAGGTAGTGCAGCGAGAAGAAGCGGTTCAGGGTGGAGTTGTCCACTGCCGGGCCGCCCAGCAGCCAGGTCTGGATTGCTTCGCCGATGAACGGGATCGCGCCGAACAGGCCGGTGATCACGGTGGCGCCCCAGAAGGACATCTGACCCCACGGCAGCACGTAGCCCATGAAGGCGGTGCCCATCATCAGCAGGTAGATCAGCATGCCGACAATCCAAGTGATCTCGCGGGGCGCCTTGTAGGAGCCGTAGTACAGGCCGCGGAAGATGTGGATGTAGACAGCAACAAAGAACAGCGAAGCGCCGTTCATGTGAAGGTAGCGCAGCATATGGCCGCCGTTCACGTTGCGCATGATGTGCTCGACGGAGGCAAACGCCATGTCGACATGCGGGGTGTAGTGCATCACCAGGACGATGCCGGTGACGATTTGAAGCGCCAGGCAGAACGCCAGGACGATGCCCCAGATCCACCACCAGTTCAGGTTCTTGGGGGTGGGGATCATGATAGTGTCATAGATCAGGCCGACGATGGGCAGGCGGCTGTGCAGCCACTTCTCTGCGCCTGTCTTCGGCTCGTAATGGTCGTGCGGAATACCGGACATGAGCGCGTTTCCTTATCCCAGCTTGATGGTGTTGGCGTCGGTGAACTCAGCCACCGGCACGTGCAGGTTCTCCGGCGCCGGACCTTTGCGGATGCGGCCTGCGGTGTCGTAGTGCGAGCCGTGGCAGGGGCAGAACCAACCGTTGAATTCGCCGGCACCGTCGCCCAGCGGCACACAGCCGAGGTGGGTGCAAACACCCATCATCACCAGCCATTCGCCGGCGTCGTCCATGGTGCGGTTCACGTCCGCCGCGTCGGTGCCCGGTTTGTTCGGGTTTTCCGACCGCGGGTCGATCAGCTCGGACAGCTCCACGGCACGTGCGGCCTCGATCTCTTCCTGGGTGCGGCGGCGGATGAACACCGGCTTGCCCAGGAACATGACCGAAATCTGCGTGCCTACTTCCACGCCACTGACATCGACCAGGATCGAGGACAGCGCTTTAACGTCGGCGGAGGGGTTCATCTGGTTGACCAGGGGCCATACGGCGGCACCCGCGGTCACTGCCCCGGCGCCGGCAGTGGCGTAGTAGAGGAAATCTCTCCGGGTTCCTTCGTGGTCTTCTGCGTGGGACACGAGGTTTTCTCCAATTCCAGCGCCCGTTTAGGGCAAACATGCGCATGCACCGCGATTGCTCGCAGTGACTCTGGCGCGTGTCTAGCGGGGAGAGAGCCGTTCGTCCAGCGGTCATGGGCGCGCAGAAAGCCGCAGACGGCGATTCTGTCACGCCTGTGTGACAGTGCCGCACCCATATCGTTGCGGCACCCGTCCGTTTCAAGAGGCTGGGCTCACGCCGCAGGCGGTTTTGTCGCCTGCATCGACGGGCGCGATTCGAACTCGGAAAACCACTCAGCCAGCGGCTCGTTGCCCTGGCGCCAGTTTGTATCCGGGTGGCGGAAGTCCACATAGGCCAGCGCGCAGGCCACCGCGATCTGGCCGATATCCAACGGCCCACGCAGATGGCTCATCCAGCGCGCATTCAGCGCCGCGCAGCCGCCCAGAACCTTGCTCTGCTGTGCGTCCAGCCAGCCGTCCCACTGCTTTTCTTCTGGGCGCAGCCGTTTTTCATAGGACATCAGCACGGCCGCATCCATGATCCCGTCAGCGGTTGCTTCCAGCACCTTACTGTCCCAGCCGCGGCCATACAGCTTGCCGCCCGCGCGCTCATCCAGATAGGCGCAGATCACCCGGCTGTCATACAGCGCCGGCCCGTCATTGCGCTCCAGCGCCGGGATCTTGGCCAGCGGGTTGCTGGCCTTCACATCCGGGCTGGGCTTCAAGGGCGTGGTGGTGACATCAAAGATTTTAACATCGTCCGCCTGCCCGGTTTCATGCAGCAGCACAACGACCTTGCGGGCAAAGGGTGATGCTTGGGAATAGGTGAGCCTCATGGAAAATCCTCCGCTGTTTGGCCGCAGCCTAATGCAAGCGGGCCTGAGGGGAAGGGGCAATCACCGCACTGTGTTAAACTGGGTCTGTGTAACAAGTCGCAGGAGACCCCCAATGATCATGCGAATATTCCAGGTTGTCATCCGCCCCGGCAAGGAAGCCGAGTTCAGCAAGTTCTTCCATGAAACAGCAATCCCGCTGATGAAAGGCACAGACGGCATCGTCTCTGTCCTGCCCGGCGCGCCGCGCGCCGAGACCCCGCGAGAATTCAGCTTTGTCATGGTCTGGAAGGACCTGGCCTCCCTCAAGGCCTTCGTGGGCGAGGATTACACCAGCCCGCACATCGACCCCGCCGAAGCTGAGCTGGTCGAGTCGCGCACCATCAAGCACTACGACTTGGTCGAGACCTGACACCGTGCCGCAATTCCCGCTTGCAGGAATTTCCGCCGCTTGCCACAGTCCCGGCGTTCTCAGGGCGGGGCGGAATTCCCCACCGGCGGTAAGCGGGCACGTCCCGCAAGCCCGCGAGCGGCTTCCGAGGTTTCGGAAGTGTCAGCAGATCTGGTGCAACTCCAGAGCCGACGGTCACAGTCCGGATGAAAGAGAACGTGCAGAAGGGCGGCGCCAGGCGTACGCCCGTCTGTTCGTGATCGCCTTGGGTGACGTGTCAGACACACAAGGAGATTACTACATGACACACACCCGCTATGCCTTCATCAAGGCGCAATGGCACGCAGATATTGTCGACCGCGCGCTGGAAGGCTTCCTCCAGCTGATCCCGGCGGATCAGGTCGACGTGTTCGACGCACCCGGCGCCTTCGAGATGCCGCTGCTGGCACAGGAGCTGGCCAGGACCGGCAAATACGCCGCCGTCGCCTGCGCTGCGCTAGTCGTCGACGGTGGCATCTACCGGCATGACTTTGTGGCCCAGGCCGTGGTCGACGGTCTGATGCGGGCAGGCATGGACACCGGCGTTCCGGTGCTGTCGGTCTCGCTGACCCCGCACCATTTCCAGGAAACCGATCATCACGTGGCCATCTACCGCGAGCATTTCGTTCAAAAAGGCAACGAAGCCGCCAGTGCCGCATTGATGATCACCAAAACGCGGGAAACGGCGCCGGCCGCATAAAACAGAGGCCTGCGCCCGCCCGGGAGCAGGCAGGCGCAGGCCGGGCCTCAAGCGGCCCAGCCATGGTTCATCCCAAATACGCCTTCAAGGCAGGCGGCGGGTTGTCCAGCAGCTCCGCCGTCTGTTGCGGCGGGTGAGCCCTGCCCTCCGCCACCAGAACCACCTGATCAGCGATCCGGCGGGCATCATTCGGATCATGGCTGACCATCAGCACCGTCGCCCCGTTCTCGCGGGCAAGCTCCGCCACCAAGTCCAGCATTTCTGCCTTCAGCGCCGGCCCAAGTGCCGCAAAGGGCTCATCCAGCAGCAGAATATCGCGCCCCTGCACCAGCACCCGCGCCAAGGCCACCCGGCTCTGCTGGCCGCCCGACAGCGCCGCTGGCTTGCGCGCGCCCATGCCGCCAAGCCCGACCCGTTCCAAGGCCGCGTCCACCCGGCTCCACTCCGTCTGGCTCAGCCGCAGGTTCGCATGCAGCCCCAAGCCCACATTCTGCGCCACAGTCATATGCGGGAACAGGTTGCCGTCTTGAAACAGCATCGCCACCGGACGCTTGCCCGGCGGCCTGTGCGTCAGGTTCGACCCGTTCCACGAAATCCGACCCCGGGTGACCGGCAGAAAACCGGCAACCGCCTCCACCAGCGTGGATTTCCCGGCACCTGACGGTCCGATCACCGCAACGCAAGCGCCGGGACTGATCTCCAGATCCGCCTCCACCGCGTAATCGCCGTTCATGATCCTGCAGGTCTCAAGCCTCAGCATGCCAGCGTCCTCCGCGGTCCAAGATCCAGAATGCCCCCATCGACAGAATCAGCAACAGCAGCGCCGCAGCCGCAGCCGCTTCCATCCGGTAGGCCCCCATCAAACGGTAGATCTGCAACGGCAGCGTTGCGAAATCCGGGTCGGCAAACAGCGCCACCACCCCAAGATCGCCCATCGACAGCGCAGCCGCCAGCCCGGCGGCAAACCCCGTCTGCGCCCGCATCCGCGGCAGGTAAACCCGCCGGACAAAGGCCCAGCCCCGCATGTCCAGCGACAGCGACAACCGTCCATAGCGCCCCAGCACCTCCCGGGAGCGCGGAACCAAAATGCGCATGGCAAAGGGCAGCGCCATTACCGCATTGACCAGCGCCGTCACCGGCAGCGCCAGCGCAAAAGGGTCCGCAATGGGATATATCAGAATGAACAGCCCGGTGCCGATCACCAGCGGCGAGGCCGCAAGGCCGAGGATACCCGAAAGTTCGGCGATGCCGCTGCGCCCGGCAGCAGCCGCAGCGGCCATCGGCAGGGCCAGCATCAGCAGAATCACGGTGCTGAGCGCGGCAACCAGAATCGAGTTGCCCGCCGCCTGCCAAACGGAGCCTTTCAAAGCAGCCAGCCCCGGCAGACCCGCCAGCACAATCGCCGCCAGCGGCAGCAGCAAAAACGCCGCCGACAAGACAATCCAGAACCCGTCCAATCCGCGCGCCAGCGCCCCCTGCCCGTCCCAGCGCCGCACCGCGCGGTCAAGCCCGGCGCCAAAGCCCTCCCCCGCCGACACCCGCAGCGCCACCAGCGCGGCTGCCCCGGTCAGCACCAGCTGCATGCCCGACAGCAGCGCGGCCCGGCCCAGGTCGAAATCGAAGCGGAAGGCCTGATATATGGCGAGCTCGATCGTCGTCGCCCTCGGGCCGCCGCCCAGGGTCAGCGCCACGGCAAAGCTGGAGAGGCAGATGGCAAAGACCACCGCCAGCGCGCCGGGCGCCACCCGCCGCAGCATCGGCCCTTCCAGCAGCCGCCACATCGCCAGCGGCCCGGCATCCAGCTGCGCCGCCAGGCGGAAGCGTTCGGCGGGAATCTCCTGCCAGCCCTGCAAAATCAGCCGGGTCGCCAGCGGCAGGTTGAAAAACACATGCGCCAGCACCACCCCGTGCAGGCCATAGATCTGAACAGGCTCTAACCCGAGGGAAATCAGCCCCTGGCTCAGCCAGCCCGCCCGGCCGAAGACGGCCAGCAAACCAAGAATGGCAACAATCACAGGCAGGATGAACGGCGCGCCCAACAGGGCAATCAACAGGCTCCGCCCGGGAAACCGCCGCCGCGCCAGCGCGCGGGCAACGGGAATGGCAAGACCGACGCTCAACAGCGCCGACAGGCTTGCCTGGGTCAGCGTGAACCGCAGCGCGGCCCAGTCACTGGCGCCAAACCCGGTGCCGGCCTCCGCCCTGAGGACCACAGCCCTCAGCGTTCCCAGGATCAGAGCAGCCACCAGCAGGGCTGCACTGATCCCGGGAAAGGCGCTTACTGGCTGAGCGCGTCCAGCCATTCGCCCAGCGCCGCGTCACGCACCTCTGCCGCTTCAGACTCGCTCAGCAGCAGCGATTTCTCCGGCGCGATCAGGGTGTCGAATCCTTCCGGCAGACCCGCCGCCGGTGTCACCGCCGGATACATCCAGTTGGTGGTCGGGATGACCGACTGGAACGCATCCGACACCATGAAGGCCAGGAACTGGTCCGCCAGCTCCGGCTGGTCGCTGTTTGCCAGCTTGCCGGCAACTTCCACCTGCATGTAATGGCCCTCATCAAAGGCCGCCGCCGCCTTGGAGCCATCTTCCTCCGCAATCAGGTGATACGCAGGCGAGGTGGTGTAGGAGAGAACCATGTCAGCCTCGCCCTCCAGGAACATGCCATAGGCCTCGGACCAGCCCTTGGTCACGGTCACGACATTGTCGGAAAGACCCTTCCAGATCTCCGGCGCCTCTTCGCCGTAGGCGGCCTTCACCCACAAGAGCAGACCCAGACCAGGGGTCGAAGAGCGCGGGTCCTGAATAACGATTTTCTTGTCGCTGGCGGCCAGCGCCTTGAAATCCGCTGGCGCCGCGGCGTCAGCGTTATGGACAAAGGCAAAGTAGCCCCAGTCATAGGGCACAAAGGTCACGTCGTTCCATTCAACCGGCAGCGCGTAATCGGCGCTGACCGAATGCTCGGCAAACAGGCCGGTTTCCTTGGCCGCCGCGGTCAGGTTGGTGTCGAGCCCCAGCACGACGTCTGCATCCGAACGCTCGCCTTCCAGTTTGACCCGCGCCAGCAGCGCCGCACCGTCGCCCGCGCCAACCAGTTTCAGGTCGCAGCCGCAAACTTCCTCGAACGCTTCTTCCACCGCCGGGCCGGGGCCCCAGTCGGAGACAAAGCTGTCATAGGTGTAAACGACCAGTTCAGGCGTTTCGGCAAAGGCTGCCGAGGCGCCGAGCAGTCCCGCTGCAAATGCAAGATGTTTCATGCCATCCTCCTTTGCGGCTTTGGGCAAGGGTGGAGGCTTTCCAGTACCTTCCCTCCGCCGGTGTGATCCGGTTCAGGTTCAACGGGTGTCATCTCAGCGCTCGCGCGCACCCCGAGGTGGCGCGGACATTATGCCTCAGCCGCAGCAATGACAAGCCAAACTCCGGCCAGGACCTACAGTTCAGGCAAACTGGACCGCCCGCAATCGGGATCCCCTGTTCTTCTGGCTGAAAATACCCCGGGGGGAGCCGCCGCAGACGGCGGGGGCAGCGCCCCTGCCCGGTCCACGGCAGAGGAATCCACTTGAGACACAGCCCCCTGCCCGCTAAGCACGTCCCGCAAAGGAGACCGCGCCTCATGTCGATGAACAGCTTTGGACACCTCTTCCGCGTCACCACCTGGGGCGAAAGCCACGGGCCTGCGCTTGGCGCCACCGTTGACGGTTGCCCGCCGAACGTGCCGCTGGAGCCGGAAATGCTGCAGCAGTGGCTCGACAAGCGCCGCCCCGGCCAGAACAAGAACACCACCCAGCGCAATGAGCCGGATGCGGTGAAAATCCTGTCCGGCGTGTTCGACGGCATGACCACCGGCACGCCGATTCAGCTGATGATCGAAAACACCGACCAGCGGTCCAAGGATTACGGCGAGATCTCCCAGACCTTCCGTCCGGGCCACGCCGACATCACGTACTTTCAGAAATACGGCAACCGCGACTACCGCGGCGGCGGCCGCTCCTCGGCGCGCGAAACCGCGGCGCGGGTTGCCGCGGGCGGTGTTGCACGTGAAGCAATCAAGGCACTGGTGCCGGGGCTGGAGATCAAGGGCTATATGACCCAAATGGGCGAGCTGGAAATCGACCGCAGCCGCTTCGACTGGGAGGCGATCGACCAGAATGATTTCTGGATCCCCGACGCAGGCGCGGTGCAGGAGTGGGAAGACTACCTGCAAGCCCTGCGCAAGGCGCATGACTCGGTGGGCGCCGTGGTCGAAGTGGTGGCGCGCGGCGTCCCCGCCGGTATCGGCGCGCCGGTCTATGGCAAGCTCGACACTGACCTGGCCGCCGCGATGATGTCGATCAACGCGGTGAAGGGCGTGGAGATCGGCGAGGGCATGAATGCCGCGCGGCTGAAAGGCTCGGAAAACGCCGACGAGATTTTCATGGGTGAGAACGGGCCTGAGTATTCCTCCAATCACGCCGGCGGCATCCTCGGCGGCATTTCCACCGGACAGGACGTGGTGGTGCGCTTTGCGGTCAAGCCGACCTCCTCGATCCTCACCCCGCGCAAGTCGATCCGCAAGGACGGCTCCGCTACCGAGGTGATCACCAAGGGCCGCCACGACCCCTGCGTCGGCATCCGTGCGGTACCGGTGGCGGAGGCGATGATGGCTTGCGTGATCCTGGACCACCTGCTGGTGCACCGCGGTCAGATCGGCGAAAACCAGGGCCGCATCGGCTAAGGATCAGGCTCTAACAAAGGAGTTTGCCCGAGTGCAGTTCGGGCAATTCCTCTCAGCCTGCGTCCTCAATCATGCTCACTTGCGCATTGGCTGTGATCGCCCAGCGCGGTCAGCACCTTGCAGCAGCCGCCATTGCCGCCGTCGCACAGGTGGCTGATCCGCTCCAGTTCCGCGGCCAGGCGCTCCAGCCTCGCAATCCGCGCGCGCACGTTCCGCAGCTGGCTGCGGGCGAGCCGGTCGGCCTCGGCGCAATCATCGCCCAGCTGCCCGTCCAGCCCCATCAGCGCCTTGATGTCCTCCAGCGAAAAGCCAAGGTCCCGGGCGTGCTTGATGAAGCCCAGCGCCTCCATGCCGTCCTGCCCGTAGCGGCGCTGGTTGCCGGCATTGCGGCCCGGTTCCGGCAGCAGGCCGATCTCCTCGTAATAGCGGATGGTCGGAACCTTCACGCCGGTGGCCTTGGACAGCTGACCGATGGAAAACATCGCAATGACCTCTTGATGCTCTAGTGACTAGAGGCCCTACATTGATCTCGAATCAGGAATGAGGACAAGAGCAATGGCAGGCTGCTGCAATCATGAGGCCCGGTTTGACGGGGTATCGGCGGACTACAAACGCAGGCTTTGGCTGGTGATCGCCATCAACGCCGGCATGTTCGCGGTGGAAATGGGCGCGGGTCAGCTGTCCGGCAGCCAGGCGCTGAAGGCGGACGCCTTGGACTTTCTGGGCGATGCGCTGACCTATGGCATCTCGCTGGCGGTGATCGGCGCCACCCTGCGCACCCGCGCGCTGGCGGCACTCGGCAAGGGAATCAGCCTCCTGCTGATGGGGCTGTGGGTGTTCGGCTCCACGATCTATCAGGTATTTTACGTCGGCGTGCCGCAGGCCCATATCATGGGGGTGATCGGTTTCATGGCGCTGGCGGCCAACCTGATCTCGGTGCTGCTCTTGGCGCGCTACAAGGACGGCGACGCCAATGTGCGCTCGGTCTGGCTGTGTTCGCGCAATGACGCCATTGGCAACGTGGCGGTGATGATCGCGGCGCTTGGCGTCTGGGGCACCGCTACCGGCTGGCCGGACCTCATTGTGGCCGGGATTATGGGCGGGCTGTTCCTGAACTCCGCCTTCCAGATCCTGGTGCAAGCGGTGCGGGAATGGCGCGAGGAAGAGGCGCATACGGCAGCGCACTCGTCTTAAGACTTGAGGGTTGCGCCTGTCTGGGCGGGCGCGAATGCGCCTGCCGGGGGCAGGCAGGCGCAGCCCGGCCTATCGGCCGGGCGGTTCAGGCACTAACCAAACAGCTCTGCGAATTCCTCACGCAGGGCTTTCTTCTGCACCTTTCCCATGGTGTTGCGCGGCAGCGCGTCCAGCAGGAGGATCTCCTTGGGCTGCTTGAACTTGGCCAATTGCCCGGACAGCGCCGCCTTGATCGCCGCCGCGCTGGTGCCCTCACCCTCCGGCACCACCACGGCCACCACACCCTCGCCAAAGTCTGGATGCGGCACCCCGATCACCGCGCTTTCCAGCACGCCAGGCAGGTCGTCGATCAGGCTCTCCACTTCCTTGGGGTAGACGTTGAAGCCGCCGGTGATGATCAGATCTTTCTCGCGCCCGACAATGGTGACATAGCCATCGGCATCAACCTTCGCCATGTCGCCGGTGATGAACCATCCGTCCGGCTGCAGCTCCTCCGCCGTCTTTTCGGGCATCTGCCAATAGCCCTGAAACACGTTCGGCCCGCGCACCTCCAGCACACCGATCTCTCCGGCGGGCACCTCAGCTCCGTCCCGGATCACCCGTGCCTCCACCCCAGGCAGCGGGAAACCGACAGTGCCGGCCCGGCGCTCTCCGTCATAGGGGTTCGACGTGCTCATGTTGGTTTCGGTCATCCCGTAGCGTTCCAGGATGCGGTGGCCGGTGCGGGCCTCCCACTGCTCGTGGGTGTCCACCAGCAACGGTGCGGAGCCGGAGATGAAAAGCCGCATATTTGCAGCGCGCTCCGGCGTCAGCCGGTCATCCGCCAGCAGCCGGGTATAGAACGTCGGCACCCCCATCAGCGCCGTGGCCTTGGGCATCGCCTCAAGAATGGCATCGGCATCGAACCCCGGCAGAAACACCACCTGAGCGCCCGCAAACAGCGCCACATTCGTCGCCACAAACAGCCCGTGGGTGTGGAAGATCGGCAGCGCATGGATCAGCACGTCGTCCTTGGTGAACCGCCAGTAATCCCGCAGGGTCAGCGAATTGGAGGCAAGGTTATCATGGCTCAGCATAGCACCCTTGGAGCGGCCGGTGGTGCCTGAGGTGTAGAGAATCGCCGCAAGATCATCCGCCTGCCGGGCCATCGGATCAAAGCCGCCCTGCCCGTCCGCCAGATCCCGCAAGCTGCCCTGCCCCGCCGCATCCAGTGTCAGCACCTTGGCCTCCCCGGAGACCGCGCTGATCTCCTCCCGCCGTGCAGGATCGCAGACCACCACCCGGGGCGTTGCATCGCCGACGAAATAGGCGACCTCCGGCCCGGTATAAGCAGTGTTCAAGGGCAGAAAGATGCCGCCCGCCATCACCGTACCCAGGTAAAGCTCAATCGCCTGGATGGTTTTCTGAACCTGCACCGCCACCCGGTCCCCCGGCTGCACCCCCTGGCCCGCTAGCGCCGCCGCCATCCGCTCTGCCCCGGCAAACAGCGCGCCAAAGGTGACCGTGCCGCCACCGGGAAGCCTGGCAAAGACATCGTCCTCGCGCCCCAGGGACGACACGTGCAGCTGGCGGATCAGGTGGTTGGCGTCATACATCGGCGACTCCTTCATCTGTCGGCGCCATTTGCGCGCCCCCGCGTGCCGAAATCAAGCCATTGATCTTTGCGGCGCTTGGGCGCAGGGTCGCGCCATGGCGGAATCCTTAACATCGCATCGGCCTGTGCTGGCGGTCCTGCTGAAAGTGACCGCAATTGCGCTGTTCACCGCGCTGTCCGGGATCATCAAGGCCACCTCCGAAACCGTGCCGGCGGGAGAGGCCGTATTCTTCCGCTCCTTCTTTGCTATCCCGGTCATCGTCGCCTGGCTCGTCGCGCGCGGAGAGCTGCGGCACGGCCTGATCACCAAAAAGCCAATGTTTCACGTGTGGCGCGGGCTGGTCGGCACCTCGGCGATGGGGATGACTTTCATGGGGCTGGCGCTGCTGCCGCTGCCTGAGGTCACCGCCATCGGATACGCCACCCCGATCTTCACGCTGATTCTGGCAGCGCTGTTCCTGGGGGAGACCATCCGGATGGTACGGATCAGCGCTGTGGCCATCGGCCTGCTGGGGGTTCTAATCATGATCTGGCCCCGCCTTGGCGGCGATCTGGAGGACGGCGCCATGCTGGGTGTCCTGCTGGTGGTCGGCGCCACGGTGGCGCGCGGCTTCGTGCAGATCCACATCCGCCGCATGGTGCAGTCCGAACACACCGCGGCAATCGTGTTCTACTTCTCGCTGACGGCCTCCGGCCTCGCACTGCTGACCGCCCCGTTCGGCTGGGTAATGCCTGACGCAAAAACCGCCGCACTGCTGGTCAGCGCCGGGCTGGTCGGCGGGGTGGCGCAGATCCTGGTCACCTCCTCCTACCGCTTTGCTCCGGCCTCGATGCTGGCGCCCTACGATTACGCTTCGATGATATTTGCCATCGTCATCGGCTACGTCTGGTTCGATGAGTGGCCGACGCTGGTTATGCTGGCAGGCGCAGCGCTGGTCATCGCCGGCAATGTGCTGGTGATCTGGCGCGAGCACCGGCTGGGCCTGCAGCGCGGCAAGGCCAAGCCGATGATCGACCCAAAAGGCGGATAACAGGCTCCAACAAGGGATTTTCCGATAGTTGAGCCTGCTCCCCAATCAGCCTGGCTCAAATCGCACGGGTCAGCCCCCCGTCCACGCGAATGTTCTGCCCGGTGGTGTAAGCCGCATCATCCGAGGCCAGATAGGCAATCAGCGCCGACACTTCACGAGCAGTGCCATAGCGGCCCATCGGGATCCGCGCCTTGCGGTCCTCAGTCTCCGGCAGGCTGTCGATAAAGCCCGGCAGCACGTTGTTCATCCGCACGCCCTGGCCTGCAAACTTGTCTGCAAACAGCTTGGTAAAGCTCGCGAGCCCCGCCCGGAACACACCAGACGTGGGAAACAGCGGATCCGGCTCAAACACCGCAAAAGTGGAGATGTTGATGATCGACCCCTTGCCCTGCGCCGCCATGATCGGCGCCACCAGCCGTGCCGGACGGATCACATTCATCAGGTAGTATTCCATCCCCAGATGCCAGTCATCGTCGCTGATCTCCATGATATCACCCTTGGGCCCGTGGCCCGCGGAATTGACCAGAACATCAATCCGCCCCCAGCGATCCATCGCCTTGTCCACCAGCGCCTGCAGATCGCCTTGCTCCAGGTTGGAACCCGTGTGGCCCACCCCGCCCAATTCCTGCGCCAGGGCCTCGCCCTTGCCGGAGGAGGAGAGGATCGCAACCTCATACCCCTGCGAATGAAGATGGCGGGCAGCATCCGCGCCCATGCCGCTGCCCGCGGCGGTGAAGAGTGCAACCTTGGTCATATCCATACTCCTTTGCTTGTCTCCAAGATGGCCGTTGCAGCCGCGCTTGACCAATCATGTCTCATCGCGCCAGACTGTAGGAAATCTACTGACTGAGACCCGATGCGCTTTCCCAACCTCAACGCCCTGCGGATGTTCGACGCTGCCGCCCGCCACCTGAACTTCGGCCGCGCGGCGGAGGAGCTGCACCTGACCCAAGGTGCGGTGGCGCAGCAGGTGAGGCGGCTTGAGGCGGATCTGGGACACAAGCTGTTCCACCGCCACGCCCGCGGGCTGACACTGACTGACACCGGGCGCAGCTACCATGTGCCGGTGCAACAGGCGCTGGCGCTGATCCGGGAGGCGACTGACAAGCTGGCCCCGGCTGTACAGCGGGTGACGCTGTCGGTGCCGCCCTCCTTTGCTTCAAAATGGCTGGTGCCGCGGCTGCCGGAATTTGAGGCGCGGCACCCGGACATCGACCTGCGGGTGGTGGCGGAGGAGAGCCTGACAAATTTCAAGCGGGACGGCATCGACATTGCCATCCGCCAGGGCAGCAAACCGCAGGAGAGCAGTTTGAACTCCGCCCTCCTGTCGCTGGTGGATCTGGTGGCCGTGGCCAGGCCGGATTCGGCTCTAATACAGGAAGAAGCTCTGGAATTGGCTGATCTCGCCCAGCATACGCTGATCCAGGACGGGCACCGGCACTGGGACCATCTGCTGCAGCAGGAAGGGCTCACCGCCAAGGGCCGGGTCCTGCAATTCAACCAGACCGCACTGGCGATGGATGCTGCGATGAACGGCCAGGGGATTGCCCTGGTGCCGCGCATTTTCCTGGGCGGCCAGCCGCTGGAAATCCTGTGGCAGGCACCGCGCCTGGGCGATCAGGGGTTCTACGTGCTTTGGCCCAGCGCACAGGGCCGGGCCAAGACAGTGGTGGACTGGCTCTTGCGCCAATAACGGTCAGGCAGAGGCTGCCTCGGCCTCTTCCGGCGCGGTGAGCGAGATCACCGCAACCACCGCAGCCCCATTCAGCAAGTAGAAGGCAAAATCAAGCCCGGCAAAGCCGAAGAGGAAAGGGGCTGCCAGAAAGGTGATCCCGACAATCAGGTCAACGGTCAGGTGCAGCTTGTAGGGCAGCACCCGGATCAGGCCGAGGTGATGGTCGGTCAGCACCGTCAGCACCAAGGCGGTGATGCCGGTTGCCACCGACAGCCACAGCGCCAGCGGATTGCTTGCGCCAAGTCCCAGCAGGAACGGCAGCCCCATCAGGGCGGCGGCCACAGGATAGTCGAGGTAGGCATGGATGGTACGGGTCACAAAACGCAGGGGCATGGGGCAGGTCCTTGTTACTGAGGTGTCTTGGCCGCTTGAAACGGCTCTGACCCCAGAATGGCCCAGTCATCCCGGACGGTGAATTTCAGATCCTCCCGCAAATTGTGCAGATCGTCCAAACTGCGGACGCCTCAGCATGTCAGGCCGCTGCATGCTGCTGCCGGTAGGCCGCAGGCGACATGCCCACCTGTTTTCGGAACACGCGCGAAAACGCCGCCTCGGACGCATAGCCGGCAATCTCCGCCGCATCGGCCACGTTCAGCCCCTGCTCCGCCAGCCCCTGACAGGCGATCTGCATCCGCCAGTTGGTCAGGTATTGCATCGGCGTCACCTCCATCTTGGCGGTGAACTCCTGGGCAAAGGCGGTGCGCGACATCCCGGCCTCGCGCGCCAGCCCTTCCACGCTCCACTCCCTGGCAGGCGCCTGGTGGAACGCCGTCAGCGCCCGCGAAATGCGCGGATCGGCAAACCCCGCCAGCGCCGAACCGCTGGGGCTCTGATGTTCCAGATAGGCGCGGATCGCCTGTGCAAACAGCACCTCGGACAGCTTCAGCGCAATCAGATCGCCGCCAATGCGGGCACCCTGCACCTCGGAGCCGATCATCCGCAGCGTCGCCTCGATCCAGGCCCCGGCAGCCTCGCCGTAGTTCTCGATCACGATATGGGGCGGCAGACGGTCGATCAGCATATGCCCGGCACCGCGCTGTCCCGGCATCGCGGCAAAGGAGAAATGGCCGCAGATCAGCTGAGTATCGCGCACCTCCCCTGCCCCTCCATACACCAGCACCCCGCCGCCGTCATAGCCCGCTTCCTGCAGCACCTGCTCCAGCGGCAGCGCCTCCAGCGGCTGCACCTCGTTGCACAGCAGCATATGCGCCGCGCCATGCGGGATCAGCACCAGATCGCCCTGCTTCAGCCGCAGCGTCTCGCCGCTCGCAGGCACATGCACATTCAGTTCACCACGCTGCACAAAGTGGAACCGCGCGACATTTTTGTACTCCGGCACCTGGATCCCGAACGGCGGGGTGAAGGAGGTGCGGAAATAAAGCGTCCCCCTGAGGGACAGCCGGGTGAGGATATCGCTGAGCAGATCCAACATGGCCTTGATGTTAGGCATGTGGAACCTGCCGTCCATGGTCCCGGACGATCTGCAAGGGAATGTGAACGCCCGGGCAAAGCCTCGCCACGGCCGCAGGAACGGCGCAGCCTAGCTGCAAAGCCCCAGGCGGACGTCAGTCATGGATGTCCGGCCGGTCCTTGCGCCCGCGGTTGCTCATCAGCCGGCTCATCGCCAGGATGCCGGCAGCGCCCGCCGCCAGCAGCACGGCGTGCACGTAATACCCAAGTCCCGATGCCATGCCGACGCCTCCGGCCACCCACAGGCTGGCTGCCGTCGCCATGCCCCCGACCCGCTCATCCCCTTGGATGATCGCCCCGGCGCCAAGAAAGCCGATTGCCCCGACAAGCCCCTGCATGATGCGGGTCGGATCAGCCCCCATATCAAGGTTCAGCGCCTCCATCGACATTTCCATGGTGATCAGCGTGAATCCCGCCGCCCCAAGCGAAACGATCATATAGGTCCGCATCCCCACCTTGCGGTGCCGCAGCTCCCGGTCCAGACCCAAAAGCGCCCCGGCAGCCGCGGCGCACAGCAACCGCAGGCCCAGCTCAAAATAACTTACGTAGGCAATGCTCAGGTCCATCGCGTTCCTGCTCCTCCTTATCGGGCAGCAGCACGCAGCATGCCCTAGAATGACTTTTCAGCAATATGCCCGACTATGGCACACTAATTGGAACTGTGAAGGAAAAGGGAGTTAGCCGCTATGTGCTGCGACATGCCACGCAGTCCTGCAGCCGCAAAGAAAAACCCCCGCACGCAGGCGGGGGTTTTCCGGTCTGTCCTGGCGGGCGCTTAAGCGCGGACCAGTTTCTCGTAGTCCTCGGCGATCTCGCGGGTCAGGTCGCCGACCTCGAACGTGTACTCACCGATCTGCCCGACCGGGGTCACCTCGGCGGCGGTGCCGGTCAGCCAGCACTGCTCAAAGCCTTCCATCTCTTCCGGCTTGATGCGGCGCTCGTGCACAGTAATGCCCTTGTCCTTGAGCATCTGGATCACGGTCTGGCGGGTAATGCCATTGAGGAAGCAATCCGCCAGCGGGGTGTGCACTTCGCCGTCTTTCACAAAGAACACGTTGGCGCCGGTGGCCTCGGCCACATAACCGCGCCAGTCCATGAACAGCGCGTCGGAGCAGCCCTTGGCCTCCGCCTTGTGCTTGGAGATGGTGCAGATCATGTAGAGGCCCGCCGCCTTGGCATGGACCGGAATGGTTTCCGGGCTCGGACGTTTCCACTCCGCAATGTCGAGCTTGGCGCCCTTCATCTTGGCATCGCCATAGTAGGCGCCCCAGCCCCAGACCGCGATCGCCATTCGGACCGGGTTCTTGGCCGACGCCACGCCCATGTCCTCACCCGAGCCGCGCCACACCAGCGCCCGCACATAAGCGTCCTGCAGGCCGGAGGCCTTGAGGGTTTCCTCCTTCGCCGCCTCGATCTGGTCGACGGTATAGGGCATCGGCATATCCAGCGCCTCGGCCGAGGCGATAAGGCGCTCGGAATGCTCCCTGCTCTTGAAGATCTTGCCGTTATAAGCGCGCTCGCCCTCGAAAACGGATGAGGCATAATGCATCGCATGGGTCAGGATATGCACCTTGGCATCCCGCCAGTCGACCAGCTCTCCATCCATCCAGATCACACCGTCGCGGTCGTCATAACCTGCCATGCCGCACCCTCCTGAAACTCTGCGGTGATTTTCAATAATTGCGCAATTTACGGCCGCAACGGACATAATATTGCGCCAAAGCTGGGATTCGATACATCTTCACCCTTGGAATGTCAACAACACTGACATAAACTGACCGGCAAGACAAATGAGGGGGCACCGAATGCCTGAAGGCCGGACAGGGCAGGGATACAGCGGCGAAAGCCTGCTGTTTCTGACAGATGAGCAGCTGCGCCAGGGGATCGAGGCGATGTTCTTTGCCTACCGCGGCTTTACTGCCGATCCGGACCGGATCCTCGCGGAAATGTCCTATGGCCGGGCGCACCACCGGGCGATCCATTTCATCAACCGCTCCCCCGGCACCACGGTGAACAACCTGCTCAGCATTCTGGGCGTCACCAAGCAATCGCTGAACCGGGTGCTGCGCACCCTAATCGGCGACGGCCTGGTCGAAAGCAAAGTGGGCGAGCTGGATAAGCGCGAACGCCACCTCTACCTGACGGAGCAGGGCGCAGCGCTGGAGGCCACCCTGTCGGACGCCCAGCGCGCCCGCATGCGCGCCGCCTACAAGGACGCAGGCCCCGAGGCGGTGCAGGGTTTCAAGAAGGTGCTTGAGGCAATGATGGACGCCGACATGCGCCGCGCCTATGCCAAGCTGCGGGAAACGGGTGCATGAGCATGAATGACGCCCATCTCCTGATCGTTGACGATGATGAGCGGATCCGCGGCCTGTTGAAGAAATTCCTGATGCGCTCGGGCTTCCTGGTCACCGCGGCGCGCGATGCGGCCCATGCCCGGCGGGTGCTGGCGGGGCTGGATTTCGACCTGATCATCATGGACGTGATGATGCCGGGCGAGGACGGCATCTCGCTGACCCAATCGCTGCGCGAGACCATGGCCACCCCAATCCTGCTGCTGACCGCCAAAGGCGAGACCGAAGACCGCATCGCGGGGCTGGAGGCTGGCGCGGACGACTACCTGCCGAAACCGTTCGAGCCCAAGGAGCTTTTGCTGCGGGTGAACGCCATCCTGCGGCGGATGCCGGACACGGTTGCGCAGGAGGCCGCCCCCAAGGTGCTGCATCTGGGCACGATCCGCTATGACATCGAGCGCGGCGAGATGTGGCAGGGTGACGAGCTGATCCGCCTCACCGGCACCGAAAGCCAGCTGATGAAAATTTTCTCGGCCCAGCCCGGCGAGCCGGTGAGCCGCACCAAGCTGGTCGAGGATCTGGGCCGCGACCGCGGCCAGGCGCAGGAGCGCGCGGTGGACGTCCAGATCACCCGCCTGCGCCGCAAGATCGAGCCGAACCCGAAACAGCCGCAATACCTGCAAACCGTGCGCGGCGCGGGCTACATGCTGGCGCCCGACTAGAACCGGCCCACCTCTTTTTCTGGCCGGAAATATCCCGGGGGGTGAGGCCCGTCCAGGAAACCGTCCAGGGGACGGTTTCAGGGCCGAACGGGGCAGATCCCCACTCCGCCAGGGCCGGGGCAGCGCGCCCTCCAGTCCGGTCAAGCAGCACCGCGCCGGTGCACAGGGGGTGCACAGGGGGTGCACGCCCGGTGCACGCATGCCACCCCCCGATTCCCCTTGCAGCCACAGCCCCCCGCCCCCTAGGGTCGCGCCAAGCCCCGCAGCCGGAGGAACGCGCCCATGACCACCGCCCTGATCACCCACGCGGATTGCCTCAATCACGTGACGCCCGAAGGCCACCCCGAACGGGTGGCGCGGCTGGAGCACATCCTGCACGCGCTGGAGCCGCTGGACCTGAAACGGGTCACCGCGCCGATGGCCGCCGAAGACGACATCCTGCGCATCCACCCGGCGTCCTATCTCTCGGACCTGCGCAAGGCCTCCCCGGCGGAGGGCTGGGCGCAGATCGACGGCGACACCTTCCTGTCCCCCGGGTCGCTGGACGCGGCTTTCCGCGCGGCGGGCGCCGTGGTGCGCGGCGTCGACATGGTGCTGGGCGGCGAGGTGCAGAACGCCTTTGCCGCGGTGCGTCCGCCAGGACATCACGCCGAAACAGACACTGCAATGGGCTTTTGCCTGTTCGGCAATGCCGCGCTCGCGGCCAAACATGCGCTGGACCATCACGGGCTCAGCCGCGTTGCGGTGGTGGATTTCGACGTCCATCACGGCAACGGCACCCAGGATCTCTTGTGGGACGAGCCGCGCGCGCTGGTGATCACCAGCCAGCAGATGCCGCTCTGGCCCGGCTCCGGCCGCCCGGACGAGGACGGCGCTGATGGCCAGATCCTCAACATGCCGCTGGCGCCGGGCTCCGGCCGGGCAGAGATGCAGGCCGCTTATGAGGGCCAGGCCTTCCCCCGCCTGCGCGCCTTCAAGCCGGAACTGATCATCATCTCCGCAGGCTTTGACGCCCATCAGGACGACCCGCTTGCCAATCTGAACTGGGCGACCGCGGATTTCGCCTGGCTCACCGCCGAACTCTGCAAACTCGCAAGCGAACTCTGCGGGGGCCGTATCGTCTCGACTTTGGAAGGCGGATATGATCTGAACGCGCTCGCAGCCGCAACCCGCGCGCATGTGGAAGAACTGATAAAGGCAACGGCATGACTGAAACCCCCGTAGACCAGATGAGCTTTGAACAGGCGATGCGTGAGCTGGAAGGCGTGGTGGACCAGCTGGAGCGCGGCGACGTGGCGCTGGATGCGTCGATCGCGCTGTATGAACGCGGCGCCGCGCTGAAGAAGCGCTGCGAAGATGAGCTCAAACGCGCCGAGGAAAAGGTCGCCGCCATCACCCTGGATGCCAACGGCACGCCCAAGGGCACCCAGCCGCTGGACGCCGGCTGACTCATGACCGCCGCCGCAGACACCCAGACGCGCCCCTTTACAGAGGCGCTGAAAGACGCACAGACCCGCATCACCGCGCATACGGAGCTGCGGCTGGCAGGAAGTGACGAACTGCACGCCGCCATGCGCTACGCCATCACCGGCGGCAAGATGCTGCGCGGCTTTCTGGTGCTGGAAAGCGCCCGTCTGCACGGCGTGCCGCAAGACGCAGCCATCGAGGCGGCGCTCGCCATAGAATGCATCCACGCCTATTCCCTGGTGCATGACGATCTGCCCTGCATGGACGACGATGACCTGCGCCGCGGCCAGCCGACCGTGCACCGGAAATGGAATGAGGCAATGGCGGTGCTGGCAGGCGATAGCCTGCAAACCTTCGCCTTTGAACTGCTGGCAAACCCCAAGGTTGGCCCCCATGCGCTGACCCTGATCCGCGATCTGGCGCAATCCTCCGGCAAGGACGGTATGGTGTCTGGCCAGATGCTTGATATTGCAGCGGAAAGTGCTGCCGAACCGCTGACGCTGGACCAGATCACCAGGCTGCAAGGCCGCAAGACCGGCTGCCTGATCGAATGGTCCGCCACGGCCGGCGCCGTTTTGGCGGGCGCCGACCCCGCACCGCTGCGGCAATACGCACTCGCCCTTGGCCTTGCCTTCCAGATCGCTGACGACATCTTGGATGTGGAAGGCGATGCCGCCAAGGTCGGCAAAGCCGTGCGCAAGGACGCCGACGCCGGCAAAGCAACGTTTGTCTCGCTGCTGGGTCTGGAAGAAGCAAAAGCCCGCGCAAACGCGCTGTGCGGCGAGGCTTGCGCCGCGTTGTCACATTATGGCGAAAACGCTGCAACCTTGAAGGAAGCTGCGCGTTTCGTTATTGCGCGCGACAGCTAACACCGCGTGCCACGCCCCGCACCCTGCCCGGCGCAGCCCAAGGAGACACCATGCCCGACCGGCCCAAGACCCCGCTTCTGGACCAGATCACGCGCCCCGCGGATCTGAAGGGGCTGACGGATGCCCAGCTGGTGCAGGTGGCCCACGAGCTGCGGCAGGAAACCATCTCTGCCGTCTCCGTCACTGGCGGCCATCTGGGCGCAGGCCTCGGCGTGGTGGAGCTGACCACCGCCCTGCACGCAGTGTTCGACACCCCGCGCGACAAGGTGATCTGGGACGTCTCCCACCAGTGCTACCCGCACAAGATCCTCACCGGGCGCCGCGACCGCATCCGCACCCTGCGGATGAAGGACGGCCTCAGCGGTTTCACCAAACGCTCCGAGTCGCCTTATGACCCCTTCGGCGCCGCCCACAGCTCCACCTCGATCAGCGCAGCGCTTGGCTTTGCCGTGGCGCGCGACCTCGGCGGCGTGATCCCCGAAGGCAACGGCGACGCCATCGCGGTGATCGGCGACGGTTCCATGTCGGCCGGCATGGCGTTTGAGGCGATGAACAACGCAGGCCACCTGGGCAAGCGTCTGTTCGTGATCCTGAACGACAACGAGATGTCGATCGCCCCGCCGGTGGGGGCGCTGTCCTCCTACCTCTCCCGCCTTTACGCGGGCGAGCCGTTCCAGGAGCTGAAGGCCGCCGCCAAGGGCGCGGTCTCGCTGCTGCCCGAACCCTTCCGCGAGGGCGCCAAACGCGCCAAGGACATGCTCAAGGGCATGGCCGTCGGCGGCACGATGTTCGAGGCGCTCGGGTTCTCCTACCTCGGCCCCATCGACGGCCATGATATGGACCAGCTCCTGCCGGTCCTGCGCACGGTCAAGGCGCGCGCCACCGGCCCGATCCTGATCCACGTGCTGACCAAGAAGGGCAAGGGCTACGGCCCGGCCGAGCGCGCCCGCGACAAGGGCCATGCCACCGCCAAGTTCGACATGGTGACCGGCGAGCAGAAGAAGGCGCCCTCCAACGCGCCCTCCTACACCTCGGTCTTCGGCAATGAGCTGGTGAAGCACGCCGCCAAGGACGACAAGATCTGTGCCGTCACTGCCGCCATGCCCGATGGCACCGGCCTCAGCCTGATGGCCGAACGCTACCCTTCGCGCTGCTTTGACGTCGGCATTGCCGAACAGCACGGCGTGACCTTTGCCGCAGCACTGGCGGCGGGGGGCATGAAGCCGTTCTGTGCAATGTACTCCACCTTTCTGCAGCGCGGCTATGACCAGGTGGTGCATGACGTGGCGATCCAGCGCCTGCCGGTGCGCTTTGCCATCGACCGCGCCGGTCTGGTCGGTGCCGACGGTGCAACCCATGCCGGCAGTTTCGACATTGGCTTCATGACCAACCTGCCGGGCATGGTGGTAATGGCCGCCGCCGACGAGGCTGAGCTGGTCCATATGGTCGCCACCGCTGCCGCCCATGACGACGGCCCCATCGCCTTCCGCTACCCACGCGGCGAGGGCGAAGGCGTCGAGATGCCCGACACGCCGGAGGTCCTGGAAATCGGCAAAGGCCGGATGATCCAATCCGGCAAACGCGTCGCACTCTTGTCCTTCGGCACACGTCTGGGCGAGGTCCGCAAAGCTGCCGAGGCACTTTCTGCCAAGGGCATCAGCCCGACCATTGCCGACGCTCGCTTTGCCAAACCGCTGGACCGGGACCTGATCCTGCAGCTGGCCGCGGACCACGAGGCGCTGATCACCATCGAGGAGGGCGCGGTGGGCGGCTTCGGCTCCCACGTGGCGCAGCTCCTGGCGGAGGAAGGCGTATTCGACGGCGGTCTCAAGTACCGCTCCATGGTGCTGCCCGACACCTTCATCGACCAGGCCAGCCCGGCGGATATGTATGAGATCGCGGCCATGAACGCGCCGCAGATCGAAGCCAAGGTGCTGGACGTGCTGGGCGTGGCGACGATTGGCGAGAAGCGGGCTTAACACCCAACCGCCTCTCCGAAAATTTTGAAGCTCCCGGAAATTGGCATGCGCTTCCGCGTTGGATTTACGTTGCGTTAGCTGTATCCGGTTGCGACACAGAAAAACCGGTAGACACCCGCTGACATGCCCCTGTTCAGCTTGCGGACCAGCGCTGCGACCTGATCATCGCCCAGCAGGTAAACAGGCAACTTGTCCGGATTCATTACGGCGAAATTCATCAGCATCGCCCGTTTGGCAAACACAGCAAAACCAAACACAACATCAAGCTTACGTGCAAATGAGTGCTGTTCCCAAAGCTGGTCAACGACACCAGGGAACTGCCGGTTGATCCGTGCATTAAGCCGCCCGAGCGTCCGGAAGTTCAACAGCACAAAGACGAGATGCAAAATGCCCAAACGCTACACCCCCGGCGGTTCCGCAGGCGGCACAAAGCTCTCCATATCCTCAGCCTCCAGCACCGCTCGCAAGCCCTCGCGGTAGGTGGGATAGAGCAGCTCCACCCCCAGTTCGTCCTGGATCAGGCGGTTCCTGACCCGCTTGTTCTCGCCATAGAAACTGCGCGCCATCGGGGTCATGCCAGCCTCATCAAACGGCACCTCCGCCGGCACCGGCAGGCCCAGCAGTTCCGCGGCATGGCCCAGCACATCCTGTGGCGGGGCCGGGTCATCGTCGCAGACGTTGTAGATGGCCCCCGGGCGGGGCTGCGCGATGGAGGCCGCAAGCACCTGGGCGATGTCGTCCACATGGATGCGGGAAAACACCTGCCCCGGCTTGATGATCCGCCGCGCCCTGCCCGCCATCAGCTTAGCAAAGGGGCCGCGGCCGGGGCCATAGATGCCGGCCAGGCGGAAGATGTGCAGCGGCAGGCCGGGGATGGCCTGCCATTGCGCTTCCGCCAAGGCGCGCCAGTCGCCGCGCTGGCTGGAAGGCGTTACAGGCGTATCCTCGTCCACCCAAGCGCCGTCGTGGTGGCCGTAGACAGCTGTGGTGGATAGGTAGCCTACCCATTCCAGATCGGGAGCCGCGGCAATCCTGCTCCCCATCGCCGCCATCACCGGATCGCCCTCTGCATTGGGGCCGATGGAATCCAGAATATGGGTCACGCCATCCAGCGGCACCTCCTGCCCTGGCCAGGTGATCATCTCCACCCCGTCAGCCTCGACCGGTTCGCGCGAGGTGCCGATGATCCGCCAGCCCTCAGCAGGCAGATGCCGTGCAAGCGCCCGTGCGGTATAGCCAAATCCAAGACAAAGCAGCGTTTTCTCCATGTCTCCTAGATGCGTTGGCCACGCCCGGGGCGCAAGGGTTGATTCGAATCTCCTTCCGCCTTTTCATGACCGCCATGGACAATCGGAAACCGGGACTTTCAGACGCCTACGCCCTGCACACACCTGCCGATTCCAAACGGCTGTACAGGGACTGGGCCGGCTCATACGATCAGGATTTCGCCGCCGGGCAGGACTACCTCCTGCCCGGATTGACTGCCAAGGCATTTACCGATGCCGGGGGAACCGGCCCGGTGCTGGACGTGGGTGCCGGTACCGGCCTCTGCGGGCAAGCTTTGCGGACGTATGGGGTAGAACCTGTCGACGCCACCGACATCAGCGCTGCCATGCTGGCCGAAGCCCTGCGCAAGGATGCCTACCGCGACTTGATCGAGGCCGACCTGCTGGAAGGAATCCCGGTTCCGCGCAGCTCGTACCGCGGGGTGGTCTCCTCCGGCACCTTCACCCATGGCCACCTCGGGCCTGAAGTGCTGCCCGCCTTGCTAAGGGTGGCCGCGCACGATGCCTGGTTTGCCCTTTCGGTGAATGCCAGGTTTTATGAGAAAGCCGGGTTTACAGACGCCTTCGACCGGCTGCTGCGCGGACAATGGATCAAGAACCTCACCCTGACTGAAGTGCCGATCTACGGCCCGGGCGCCGCCGGAGCGCACAAGAACGACACTGCACTGATAGCCCTGTTCCAGAAAGTGTAGCTGGCCAAACTCAGTCCGGTTCAAGGTCAGGCAGCCAGTTCGCCGGAAAGGGAGAGCGCCGCGCAGCGCGCGGCGCCGGGCCCAACTGTGCAGGGACATTTTCAGATGTTCCGGAGCAGGCGGGAGCTCCCGCGCCTTTGGGCGGCATCTTCGATGCCACCCGCAGCCTTGGGCCCGGCAGCCCGCCTGACGGCGTGCTGTGTCAGCGCCCCTTCCAGACCGGATCGCGTTTCTCGGCAAAGGCGCGGGCGCCTTCCAGGTTGTCCTCGGAACCATAAAGCACATCCACCGTCTTGAGCTGGCGCTGCGTGATCCGGTTCATCGCGTCCTGAAATTTGCTGTCCTCGGCGTCGCGCACGATCTCCTTGATCGCCGCGTAGACCAGTGGCGGGCCGGAGGCCAAGAGGCGCGCCAGCTCCCAGGCGCGGTCCATCAGCTGATCCGCCGCCACGATCTCATTGACCAGGCCCCAGCGGTTGGCCTCCTCGGCATCAAACCAGCGCCCCGTGAGCAACAGCTCCATGGCGATGTGATAGGGGATGCGCTTGGGCAGCTTGACGCTGGCTGCATCCGCCACAGTGCCGGAGCGGATTTCCGGCAGCGCAAAACTGGCGTGATCGGCGGCGATGATCATGTCCGCCGACAGCGCCAGCTCCAGGCCGCCGCCGCAGGCAATACCGTTCACGGCAGCAATCACCGGCTTGTTCATGCCGCGCAGTTCCTGCAGCCCGCCAAAACCGCCGACGCCATAGTCGCCGTCCACCGCGTCACCGTCCGCCGCTGCCTTCAGGTCCCATCCCGGGCAGAAGAATTTTTCGCCGCCGCCGGTCAGGATTGCCACCCGCAGTTCCGGGTCGTCGCGGAAATCACGGAACACCTCACCCATCACCCGGCTGGTGGCCAGATCAATGGCGTTGGCCTTGGGCCGGTCCAGCGTCACTTCCAGAATGGCGCCGTCGCGGCGGGTTTTCACGGGGCTGTTCTCGGGGCTGTCACTCATCTCATCTCCTCCTGGCTTGGGTCATGCCGTTCCTTTTCCGGGCCGAAGCCTCAGTATATCCGGCGCATCAGCGCATCCGCCGCCACCGCATCCGAAGGCGTGCAGAGCAGCGGGTTGATCTCGATCTCTTCCAGGCCCAGCGCGTTTTCCATCACGTAGGCTTCCACCGCGCGGATGGCGCGCAGGACCGCCTCCCGGTCCGCCGCCGGGGCGCCGCGGTAGCCATCCAGCAGCTTCGCCATGCGCAGAGACTTCAGTGCGGTTTCGATTTCCGAATCCGAAGCCGGCAGCAGGAAGGAGGCGCTGTCCTCCATCAGCTCGGTCAGGGTGCCGCCCGCTGCCAAGGTCATGACAAAGCCATGCGCCGGATCCTTGACCACGCCGATCAGCAGCTCCGCGACCGCACCGGTGACCATTTCCTCGACCAGAAAGCGCGAGGCGGGCATGTTGAAGGCGGCATCGCTCACCTCCTGCCCGGAGTTCAGGTTCAAAGCCACGGCGCCTGCCTCGGTCTTATGCGCAACGCCCTCGCCCTTCAGCACCACCGGGAAACCGACATCCACCGCCACCGCACGGGCGTTAGTGGCGGAGGCCGCCCGTTTGGAGCGCGGAACGCGCAGACCGTAACTTGCCAATTGCCACTTAGCCTCGGCCTCAGGCACCAGGTCAGGGTCCACGGCTGGTGTCGGCAGCAACAGCGGTGCAGGTGCATCCGGCAGCGCCAGGCTCGCGGCCTCGCAGGCGGCAACCGCTTCGCTGAGGCCGCAGAATGGCACGACACCTGCCTGCATCAACCGGGCCGCCACATCCTCCGGCAGCAATTCCGGCAATGTCGCCACCAGACCGACGTTGGCCCCCGTCCGCTGGTGCGAGCCGATGGCCGCCTGAATGGCGCATTCCCAGTCCGACGCATCGCAGCGGTCGCCACGCGGGAAATCGACGATCAGCAAGGTCATCGCCAGCTGCGGGTCCATCATCGCCGCAAACGCCCGGGTCATCGCCTCGGCATCGCGCCAGATATAAGTGTGGTAGTCGAGCGGATTGGCAAGCGCCACCATCGGACCCAGCGCCTCCCGCAGATCCGTCTTCTGGCGCGCATTCAAGGGTGGGAACTCCACCCCTCGCGTGTGGCCTGTATCCGCAGCCAGGCTTGCCTCCCCTCCGGAGCAGCTGATGCTTGCGATGCGGTTCGAGGGCAAACGCCCCGCCGCATGCAACAGCTTCAGCGTCTCCAGGAAGGAGGGCAGGTCATCAAGACGCGGAATGCCAAGGCGTGAGAGCAAAGCCCCGGCCCCCGCGTCGCCGCCTGCAAGCGAGGCGGTATGAGAAACAGTTGCGGCCCGGGCCTCGGCCGATTTTCCAACCTTTAGAGCAATGATCGGCTTGCCCAAATCACGGGCGCGGGCCGCCAGCGCCTCAAACGCACGCAGGTCGCCAAAGCCTTCGATATGCAGGCCCAGCGCGGTCACGCGGTCGTCTTCCAGCAGCGCCTCGCCAATTGCAGCAATACCCGATTGCGCCTGGTTGCCCGCGGTCACCACATAGGCCACTGGCAGTCCGCGTTTCTGCATGGTCAGGTTGATCGCAATGTTGGAACTTTGGGTGACCAGCGCCACGCCTTTTTCCGCCCGGACCCCGCCATGCTGATCCGGCCACAGCAGTGCGCCGTCCAGGTAGTTGATGAAGCCATAGCAGTTAGGGCCGAGGAAGGGCATGTCGCCTGCCGCTTCCAAGAGCTGCGTCTGAAGGTCCGCGCCCTCGGCATCCTCAGCGGCGGCCTCCAGGAAACCGGATGCAAAGCACACCGCCCCGCCGGCACCACGCGTTGAGAGCGCCCGCACCACCTCGATGGTGGCAAAGCGGTTCACCCCGATGAAGGCCGCATCCGGTGACTCCGGCAGGCTGTCCGCGTCCTTGAACGCCGGCAGGCCCGCGACCTCGCCGACCTTGGGGTGGACGGGCCAGATAGTGCCCTCAAACCCCATCTTCTGGCACTGCTCGATAACCAGACGGCACCATGCGCCGCCGCCGATCACGGCTATGGATTTGGGACGGAAAAGGCGGGAAAGGTCGCGTGTCATTTTCTAGCGGTTCCGCTGGTTGAGAGTTCGGGAGCCTCCGGCAGGGATATTTTCAGCCAGAAGAAGCGTAGGGTTTCATTAACCAGAATCGGCAACGCTGGTTGCGCGGTACAGGCGGGGACGCCGATGACCGCGCCAGGAGAAGGCCCCCGGTTGCGGCGCTGCCCTCCGGGGGCTGGATCTGGTTTCATTCTTCTTCTGGCCTTCAAATATCCTCGCCGAAGGCGAAAAAACTGCTGGGTTTCAAGGTGCCGGCCGGTCGAGATGGCCCAGATCCCGGTCCGGGTCAATCCGGTCTCGCACGCGGGTCTTCAGCTCTTTCACATCCGGAAAACCGCTGTCCCGTTTGCGTTCCCAGACCAGCTCCTCGTCAACATGGATCTCAAAGATCCCGCCCAAATCTCCGGGAACCAGTGTCACCCCGCCCAATTGGTCCTGGAAGGTTTGCAGCAGCTCCTGCGCCATCCAGCCCGCCCGCAGCAGCCAGTTGCAGCCGGTGCAGTAGGTAATGGTCACAACGGGTTTCCCGGATCGGGTCATGGATCAGCCTCCGACGGCGCGCAGCATCTCGCGGCTGATGATGTGCCGCTGGATTTCACTGGTGCCTTCCCAGATACGCTCCACCCGCGCGTCGCGCCAGATGCGTTCCAGCGGCAGCTCGTCCATCAGGCCCATGCCGCCGTGGATCTGGATCGCCTCGTCCGCGACAAAGGCCAGCATCTCGGTTGCCTTCAGCTTGGCCATCGACATGTCGCTCTCGGTAACGGTGCCCTGGTCGAACTTCCAGCCGGCCTCCCAGGTCAAAAGGTTCGCAGCCTTCAGCTCCAGCGCCATGTCGGCGAGCTTGAAAGAGATGCCCTGGAACTTGCCGATCTGCTGGCCGAACTGCTTGCGTTCGGCGGCGTATTCGATCGAGTGCTGCAACGCGCGCTCGGCGCGGCCCAGGCAGGTGGCGGCCACTTGCAGGCGGGTGGCGCCCAGCCAGGTGTTGGCAACCTCGAAGCCCTTGTCGACCTCGCCCAGAATGGCCGAGGACGGCAGGCGGCAATCGTCGAACTCCAGCACCGCGTTGGTGTAACCGCGGTGGCTGACGTTGCCGTAGCCGTCACGCACCTCGAAGCCCGGCGTACCCTTGTCGACAAAGAAGGCGGTAATCTTTTTCTTCGGCCCGCGCTGTGTGTCCTCGACCCCGGTCGCCATGAAGCAGATGGCAAAGTCGGCAATGTCCGCGTGGCTGATGAAATGCTTGGTGCCGTTCAGGATCCAGTCATCACCATCCTGGCGCGCGGTCGCCTTCATGCCGCGCAGGTCGGACCCCGCGTCTGGTTCGGTCATCGCCAGGCAATCCCACTTCTCGCCCTTCATGCAGGGGAACAGGTACTTTTCTTTCTGCTCCTCGGTGCCCGCCAGCAGGATGTTCGAGGGGCGCGCGACGCCGGTCCAGTGCAGCGCGTAGTTGGCGCGGCCCAGTTCCTTTTCGTACATCAGCCAGGTCAGGGTATCGAGGCCGGCACCGCCCACTTCTTCGGGCATGTTGGCGGCATAAAGCCCTGCTTCCATCGCCTTTTTCTGCACATCGCGGATCACATCCATGTCCAGATGGCCGGTACGCTCGATCTCCGCCTCATGCGGATACAGCTCCTTTTCCACAAAGGCGCGGGTGGTTTCGACGATCATCGACTGTTCTTCGGTCATCCCGAACTGCATGGCGGTGTTCCTTCGCAAATCTGTTGCGGATCAGAATACGCCGCTTGCCGGCACCTATCATGCAGGGATAGACAAGATCATGCGAAGTTGGACAAAAGATACCGCTGCAACGCAGCAATTGGATGTGCTGCTGTTTGATGCCTTCTCGGCCCATTGCCTGGCCAACACGGTAGAGCCGCTGCGCGCCGCCAACACTTTCGCCGGGCGGCGGGTCTATGCCTGGCGGTTCCTGACCTTGGATGGCGGGCCTGCTGTATCCTCCTCGGGCATGGAGGTTCGGGCGCATGGGACGCTGGGCGATTGCAGCGGCGATCTGCTGATTGCGATGCCCTCCTACGATTTTCTGCGCCATGCCACTGTGACAACCGCCCGGGCTCTGAAGTCCGCGGCGCGGCGGTATGAGGCTATGGCCGGTTTCGACACCGGTGCCTGGCTGCTGGCCGCAGCCGGGCTGCTGGACGGCAAACGCGCCACCATCCACTGGGAGGAGCTGGACCGCTTCACGGAGGCCTTTCCAGATGTGCAAGCCGAGCGCGCGCGGCAGGTCTGGGACGGCAACCGCTTCACCTGCACTGGCGCTCTTGCGGCCTTTGACACCATGATGGAGCTGATCGGCGAGCAGCACGGAGCAGCCCTGCGGCTGGAGGTTGCCACACTGTTCATGGCACCCGAGGCGACCGAAACCCAGGACCCGATATTGGTGCGCGGCAAATCCGTGGCCCGTGCGGTTGCGGTGATGCAGGCCAATCTGGAGGCGCCGTTGCCGATTGCTGCCGTGGCCAAGAAAGCGGGCCGCAGCCAGAAGGACCTAGAGGCGCGGATGAAAGCCGAACTCGGCGCGACACCGCAGGCGGTTTACCGGCGGCTGCGGCTGATACAGGCGAGAAAGCTTGTGTTAGAGACTGTTTTGAGCGTCTCGGAGATTGCCCTGCGCTGCGGCTATGACGACCCCAGCGCGCTGACCAGGGCCTTCAAGGCGGAGTTTGGTGTCACTCCGCGGACCTTGCGCGGTGGTGGGCAAATTGCCCACCCTACGTAGGGTGGGCGATTCCGCCCACCGTTAGCCCTGCTTGGCGGCCATCCACAAATTCAGCCGCCACAACCCCCAGGCCAGCGGGATCGCGGCCAGCCCGCCAATCACATAGGCCAGCGGCTCATCTGCGAAAGACTCGAACATCTGCGTGTAGGCATGAATCGCCGCAAAGGTCAGCGCCGCGTTGAACAGCCCGCGCTGGTGTTGCTGCGCCGCCCAAAAAATCACCGCCGCAAGCACAGCCGCCCACAGCACCGAATAGACATCCTCAGAAATGAACAGCGCACTGTCGCGGAAGGTATCGCGTGCGGCCGCATAGGCTTCCCAGTCCTCGTAGCCATCGCTGTACCGGCCCGGCCCCCAGACTGTTTCGCCCACCACGTCCCCCCACAAGGATCCGACCAGCGCGCAGAGGTTCGCGACCACAAAGCCCAGGATCGCCAGAATGCGCAGGTGCCGGGCGTCGCGCTCTGCCAGCCGGGACGCCCCCCGGACGCACACCACGATCAGCAGCACCATCTGCAGGATCGTCAGCGTCGATTCCGGCGAATAGAACACATAGGCCGCGTGGAAATAGCTGGTGCCGGTCTCCAGCATCTGGGCAAAGGGCGCGATAGCCAGCGCGGTGACAAAGCGCACATCCACCTGCCAGCCGGCCAGCGCCAGCGCCGCCGCGTAATAGAGCAGCGCCAGGTTCCGCAGCGGTGAGCCGATGCCGTATTGCTGCAGCAGCAGCTCGATCCCCGCCAGGTGCATCGCCAGCCCCATCAGCAGGACCGCCCCCAAAACGAACCCCGTGGACCAGGCCCCGTGCCGCCAGCGCCAGGTGCAGATCAGCGCCACCAGCGCACCGGCGGGCAGCATCACCCAGCCGGCGATGTCCTCGTATTTGTCGACCAGCTCAATCCCGGCGCCGCCCATCAGCATGCCTGCCCCGATCAGCGTGGCGGAGTTGCCGAACATCCGCAGCGTCTCGCTTCCGCGCGCCAGAACCGCCAGGCCGCCGCCCAGCATCAGGATGCCGGTGACCGCCACCGCCAGCGGATCGGCCAGCCAGAAGATGAAGCCGGCGGTGGCGGCGATGATCCCGAAACACAGGATCGCATTCACCGCCAGCGACACCATCACCTCGCGCGAGCGCGTCTCGATGGTGCGGGCCTGATCGGGGGTCAGCACTCCCTCCTCGACCAGGGCAGTTGTATCGGCAATGGCGTGCATCAGCGGTCCCTCGCGGCATCCAAATGGTTCGGCCCAGCATGGACCGGCCGGCGCCCCAGCGAAAGGGGAGGAATTTCCATAGCTTACCCCTTGGGCCGGCTGGGCACCCAGGCATAGCCGTTTTCACACAGGATATAGGCTTCGCGCAGGCCGTGCGGCTTGTCCGCGGGCGCTTGCATGACGGTAAAGCCCGCCGCCTTCGCACGCGCCGAAGCCGCATCCGGATCGGTGTCATAAAGCCGGACCTCAATCCCGGCACCGCGCGGCGGGTTTTCCGGCAGCAGCCCCAGCAGCGGATTTTCCGCATAGGTGCCGTCACTGTGCAGCTGAAACACATGACCGCCATAGGTGATGATGGCGAAATCCTTGCTCACCCGATGGCCCTTCATGGCAAAAACAGTCTCCAAAAAGTCAACTTCAGCCAGAACATCCCGCACCAGCAGGTTAATCCCGATCCCGCGCAGGGAGCGGCCCAAACTCTCCGCGTCTGTTGTGTCATAATCCATGCCCGCAGTCTTCTCCGGACGCCTTCCCGCGGCAACGCCAAATGCGTCGGCCTTCGGCGTCTTTCCACCGCTGGTGTGAAGCTTTGATGGCAATGCAAGCAATCCGCTTGCCTTCCCGCCCGCAATCGGAACAATTGGATTATGTCAGATACTATTTTCCCGAGCTGGCCCGACACCGCCCCGCAATTGATCGAAGTAGCCGCAGGCCGCGCGCCGGCCGATACGGTGATCCGCCAGGGCATTTGGGTCAACGTCCACACCCGCGAGCAACTGCCGGACCATGATATTGCGATCAAGGCGGGCCGCATCGCCTATGTCGGGCCGGATGCCTCCTATTGCACCGGTCCGGAGACGCAGATCATCGAGGCCAATGGCCGCTACATGATCCCCGGCCTGTGCGACGCGCATATGCATATTGAGTCCGGCATGCTCACGCCTGCGGAGTTCGCCCGCGCGGTGATCCCGCATGGCACCACCTCGATGTTCACCGATCCGCATGAGATCGCCAATGTGCTGGGTCTGGACGGCGTACGCTACATGCATGACGAAGCGCTGATGCAGCCGGTCAACATCTTCACCCAGATGCCGAGCTGCGCGCCCTCTGCACCGGGACTGGAAACCACCGGTTATGAAATCTCGGCCGAGGACGTCGCCGAGGCGATGAACTGGCCGGGCATCATCGGTCTGGGGGAGATGATGAACTTCCCCGGTGTCGCCAATGCCGACCCCAAGATGCTGGCGGAAATCGCCGCCACCCAGCGTGCGGGGAAAACCGTGGGCGGCCACTATGCCTCCCCCGACCTCGGCCCCGATTTCGCGGCTTATGTGGCGGGCGGCCCGGCGGACGACCACGAGGGCACCTGCGAGGCCGACGCCATCGCCCGGGTGCGCCAAGGGATGCGGTCGATGATGCGGCTGGGCTCTGCCTGGTATGACGTCGAAAGCCAGATCACCGCGGTGACCGAAAAAGGGCTGGATCCGCGCAACTTCATCCTTTGCACCGATGACTGCCACTCCGGCACCTTGGTCAACGACGGCCACATGAACCGGGTGGTGCGCCACGCCATTGCCTGCGGCTGCGACCCGGTGATCGCGCTGCAGATGGCGACGATCAACACCGCCACCCATTTCGGGCTGGAACGCGAGATCGGCTCCATCACCCCCGGCCGCCGCGCCGATGTGATCCTGACCTCGAACTTGCGCGAACTGCCCATCGAAGTGGTGGTTGCCCTCGGTCAGATCGTGGCGGAATCAGGCTCTATCAAGGTCGAATGCCCGCATTACGACTGGCCCGCCAGCGCCCGCGGCACTGTGCATCTGGGCCATGAGCTGACCGCCAGGGACTTCGAACTCGCCGCCCCCGAGGGCGCCAATGCAGTCACCGCCAATGTGATCGGCGTGGTCGAGAACCAGGCCCCGACCAAGGCGCTGCGGGCGGAACTGCCGGTGGTGGACGGGCTGGTCGAGGGCACTAGTGACGTCTGCCAGATCGCCCTGGTCGAGCGCCACCGCGCCACCGGCGGCGTCACCAACGCCTTTGTCTCCGGCTTCGGTTACACTGGCAGGATGGCGATGGCCTCCACCGTGGCGCACGACAGCCACCACATGATCGTCGTCGGCACCGACCGCGAACAGATGGCGCTGGCCGCCAACCGGCTGGCCGAGGTCGGCGGCGGCATCACACTCTACAAGGACGGCGAGGAGCTGGCCCTGGTCGAGCTGCCGATTGCAGGCCTGATGTCCGACAGCCCGGCCACCGAAGTGGCCGCCAAGGCGCAGGTGATGATGGAGGCGATGCAGGCCTGCGGCTGCAACCTCAACAACGCCTATATGCAGCATTCGCTTCTAGCGCTGGTGGTGATCCCGGAACTCAGGATCTCCGACCTGGGCCTTGTCGACGTCCGCACATTCCAGAAAATTCCGGTAATCGAGCCCGCGCAATGATAACAACAAAACATCCCGGCCACCCGCCGGACGAAAGCTTCAACGACGCAACCGAGGCCGTCGACCGGCTGGAGCTGCTCTACCGGCAGGCCACCGGTTTCATCTGCGAGGAATTCTCCCGCGCGATGGCGGACGGCGCGCCGGACAACCAGCGCATCCGCGCCTTCTACCCGGAGATCCGCTTTTCCACCCTGACCTTCGCCCAGGTGGACAGCCGCCTCAGCTTTGGCCATGTCTCTGCGCCCGGCACCTATGCCACCACAGTGACGCGGCCGGACCTGTTCCGCAATTACCTGATCCAGCAGATCGGCCTCTTGATCCGCAACCACGGCCAGCCGGTGATCATCGGCGTCTCTGACACCCCGATCCCGGTGCATTTTGCGGTCGCCTCGCGCCCGGACCTGACTGTGCCCCAGGACGGAGCCGCCGGCTTCACCCTGCGCGACGTCTTTGACGTGCCGGACCTGTCGACCACCAACGACGACATCGTCAACGGCACCCATCAGCCCGCCAACGGCACCGGCCCGCTGTCGCTGTTCACCGCCCAGCGCATCGACTACTCACTGGCCCGGCTGACCCACTACACCGCCACCAGCGCCGAGCATTTCCAGAACCACGTTCTGTTCACTAACTACCAGTTCTACGTGGCAGAGTTCGAGGCCTATGCCCGCGCCCAGCTGGCGGATCCCAGTTCCGGCTACACCAGCTTTGTCAGCACCGGCGATCATGAGATCACCGATCCCGCTGCTCAGATCCCGGAAATCGCCAAGCTGCCGCAGATGCCCACCTACCACCTCAAGCGGGAAGACGGGAACGGCATCACCTTGGTCAACATCGGTGTCGGCCCCTCCAACGCCAAGACCGCCACCGACCACATCGCGGTGCTGCGCCCGCATGCCTGGCTGATGGTCGGCCATTGCGCGGGGCTGCGGAACACCCAGGCGCTGGGTGACTTCGTCCTCGCCCACGGCTACCTGCGCGAGGATCACGTGCTGGACGACGACCTCCCGATCTGGACGCCGATCCCGGCGCTGGCGGAAATCCAGGTCGCGCTGGAGGAAGCGGTGGCGGAGATCACCGAATACGAGGGCTTCGACCTCAAGCGGATCATGCGCACCGGCACTGTCGCCACCATCGACAACCGCAACTGGGAACTCAGGGACCAGTCCGGCCCGGTGCAGCGCTTGTCCCAATCCCGCGCCATCGCGCTGGACATGGAAAGCGCCACCATCGCCGCCAACGGCTACCGCTTCCGGGTGCCCTACGGCACGCTGCTCTGCGTCTCAGACAAGCCGCTGCACGGCGAGCTGAAACTGCCAGGCATGGCGTCGGACTTTTACCGGACCCAGGTTGCACGCCACCTGCAAATCGGCATAAGAGCAATGGAGCGTTTGCGCGGCATGCCTCTGGAGCGGTTGCACAGCCGGAAATTGCGCTCGTTCGACGAAACCGCCTTCTTGTAAGGCTGATTTTCGCTGTTTTCCGGGAAAAAATGCCTGTTTTGCCTTATGTGGAGCACACAAGAAGTTGTGTTACCATACAACATAACGATAATGTCTCGCGATGAGGCCCCACAGTTCGGGCAGCTTTAAGGAGACGAAGAATGTCCAAACCGATGACCAAAACCCAGCTTGTAGCCGCACTGGCCGAGGAAATGGGCAGTGACAAGAAAACTGCAGGTTCTGCGCTGGAAGCGGTCTGCTCGCTGATCACCCGCGAAGTGTCGGGCGGCGGTGCCGTGACCCTGCCGGGCGTCGGCAAGATCTACTGCCGTGAGCGCCCCGAGCGCGAAGTGCGCAACCCGGCCACCGGTGAGAAGTTCACCAAGGAAGCCGACAAGGTGGTCAAGATGACCATCGCCAAAGCGCTGAAAGACAGCGTCAACGGCTGATACCGGACAACTTCCGGACGGTTTCAGGGCTGCCCCAGCGGGCGGCCCTTTTCTTTTGCCTATGAGTGGGCGCCGGCTGATTGTTCGCCCGCCGCCGCAGCGTTGCTGCTTGCCAACGCGGCACAGCGGGCGCACCCTCCGGTAAACGAGGGGGAGCGCTGCCGGATGACTGAAGTAAACCTTATACTGATCCTGAGCGCGGCGCTGCTGCCCGGCACCAGCCTCGGCCCTGCAACGCGGACCATTGCCGACACCTCTCTGCAGCGCGGCCGCGCCGCCAGCTAGGCGGGTCCTGATGGCCCGGCTCAGCTGACCCCGGGCTCTGTCCGGCTTGATCTCTACCCGCATTTCCCCGAAGGTCCGCCGCGGGAGAAAGGAACTCACGATGGATGCGCGCGCTATTGCCATGGGGCTGGCCTTTGCCCTGATGTGGTCCTCCGCCTTCACCTCGGCCCGGATCATTGTGCAGGACGCCTCGCCGCTGTTCTCGCTGGCGGTCCGCTTTCTGATTTCCGGCCTGATCGGTGTCGCCATCGCCCGCGCCATGGGGCAGACTTGGCGGCTGACGCCGGGCCAGTGGCGGGCCACGGTGATTTTCGGCATCTGCCAGAACGCACTCTACCTCGGCCTGAACTTCGTCGCCATGCAATGGATCGAGGCCTCTTTGGCCGCAATCATCGCCTCCACCATGCCGCTGCTGGTGGCGCTGGCCGGCTGGGCCCTGTTCGGCGAGCGGCTGCGCCCCTTGGGATACGCCGGGTTGGCGTCCGGCATCCTGGGTGTCGCGCTGATCATGGGCACACGGCTCAGCGCAGGTGTCGACCTCTTGGGCGTTGGCCTCTGCGTCATCGGTGTGCTGGCCCTCACTGCCGCAACCCTCGCCCTGCGCGGCGCCACCTCGGGCGGCAATTTCATGATGGTGGTCGGGCTGCAGATGCTGGTCGGCTCCGCCATCCTGTTCGTGACCGCGCCGCTGACCGAGGAGATTTTCGTGAACCCCACCTGGCCGTTGGCGCTAGCCTTCACCTATACCACCATCGTGCCCGGGCTGATGGCCACCTTCATCTGGGTGCTGCTGCTGAACCGCATCGGCCCGGTGCGCGCCGCCACCTTCCACTTCCTGAACCCAGTGTTCGGCGTGGCAATCGCCAGCGTGCTGCTCGGCGAAAAACTGGGACCGCTCGACCTGCTGGGCGTCGCCATCGTCACCGGCGGCATTCTGGCCGTCCAGCTGGCCCGCCAGGCCAACCGGCGCAAAACGGAGCTCTCCCGCGCGGCAAAGCCGGGCTGACGCCCGTCCCTGCCCCTTGGGCCCGGCGCCGCTGACGCGGCGCGGCCCGTTGCAACCCCTCGTGTTTACGGCTTAACCTGACCCTCAAGACCCCAACAGGAGGACGCCGCATGAGCGCGCAACTGACCCAGGTGCTGGAAGCGATCGACGCCGCCAACGCTTTGGACCCCACCCTGGAAGACGGCCAGCCTGCCGCGCTGCTCTATGGCCAGCGGATGAGCCAGGAGCAGGAACGCCTGTTCCCGGACGCCTCCGAGGTGCTGCAAATCGCCGCCCGCGGCCAGCATGTGGAACGCTGGAAACTCGCCCGCGATGCCTTCCCCGAAGGCCGGGCCGGCTATCTCGCCTGGCGCAAGGCCGAGGCTGTGCATCACGCTGATGTCGTCACCTCCCTGATGCAGGACGCAGGCTATGGCACCGGGGACACGGAGGCCGCCGCCAAGATGCTGCGCAAGGAAGGCATCAAGCGCGACGATCAGGTGCAGGCGCTGGAGGACATCATCTGCTTTGTCTTCCTCAAGTGGTATTTCGCCCCCTTCGCCGCCAAGCATCCGGCGGACAAGGTGCAGCGCATTGTCGAGAAGACCGCCCGGAAGATGTCGGAAGACGCCCGCGCCCGGGTGCTGCGGGAGTTTGACCTGCCCGGCGACCTGGCCGGCGCCTTCGCGGCCTGACGGCACACTGCTGCGCCCCAGCACACGGCTTTGCGAGCCGCCTGTAACAGGGCTTTGCATTTGCGCATCCAGACCCCATGTTCTGCACCAAACGCGAACAGGCGGGAGGACACCATGACCAAATACTTCAAGAACCCGGACGCCGTTGCCGCCCTCTCCGAGGAAGAGTTCTATGTGACCCAGAACGCGGGCACCGAACGCCCCGGCACCGGCAAACTGCTTTATAACAAGGAGCCGGGCATCTATGTCGACATCGTCTCGGGCGAGCCGCTGTTTGCCTCCTCCGACAAGTACGAGTCAGGCTGCGGCTGGCCCAGCTTCACCAAGCCGATCGAATCCGCACATATCCAGGAGCTGGAGGATCGCAGCCTCGGCATGATCCGCACCGAGGTCCGCTCCACCCACGGCGACAGCCACCTGGGCCATGTTTTCCCCGACGGCCCGATGGACCGGGGCGGCCTGCGCTATTGCATCAACTCGGCCTCCCTTCGGTTCGTCCACCTGGACGACATGGAGGCCGAGGGCTATGGCGCCTACATCAACCAAGTGGAGACCGTGAAATGAGCACCACCGAACGCGCCGTCTTAGCAGGCGGCTGTTTCTGGGGCATGCAGGAACTGATCCGCAAGCGCCCCGGCGTCATCAGCACCCGCGTCGGCTATACCGGCGGCGACGTGCCCAACGCCACCTACCAGAACCACGGCACCCACGCCGAAGGGATCGAGATCGTCTTCGACCCCGCCGTCACCTCCTACCGGGAGCTCTTGGAGTTCTTCTTCCAGATCCATGACCCGACCACCCTGAACCGCCAGGGCAATGACATCGGCATGAGCTACCGCTCGGCGATCTACTACGTGGACAAAACCCAGAAAGCCGTGGCCGAGGACACTATCGCCGACGTCGACGCCTCCGGCATTTGGCCCGGCAAGGTGGTGACAGAGGTCGAGCCGGTTGGCGATTTCTGGGAGGCAGAACCGGAGCATCAGGATTATCTGCAGCGGCTGCCCACCGGCTACACCTGCCATTTCCCGCGCCCTGACTGGGTGCTGCCCAAACGCGGCGCCGCCGCGGAATAGGATCTAACTAAGCGCTTTCAGCCCCGCCGCACTCCGGCGGGGCATTTCACTTGCCGGATCTCCAGCAAGCATCCGTGCTTCATCTGGCCTTAAATATCCCCGCCGGAGGCAGCGGGTTTTCCCGGAAAACCCGCTTTACAGCCCAAGACACCTAGGCGTGCGCCACCCGCGGCCGGCCGCTGGCCTCCACCGTCAGCGTGCCCTCGACGAACACCTCCCGCGATTCCACCTGCGCGGTGCGGATATCCCGCTCCACATGCACGTGGATGTCCTCGGCGCCGGCCGCCTCCGCCGCGCCGCGCGCCTCCTCCGCCAGGGCCGTTTCCAGCGCCGCCAGCGCGTCACCGGAGGCCGGGAAATCCACCGGGCCGCTCTCCAGATGCACCCGGTACTTGCCCTCCGCAGGGGACGTCACGGTGCCGCTGCGCCGCATGGTGACCCGGCCCACAACCGCGCCAATGGCATTGGCCACGCCCGCGTGTTCCGGCAGGATCATGTTGCAGCGCAGCCGCTCCCCCACCGCCGGGTAATAGCCGGGGGCAGAGGCGCCAAGCCCGACCACATCCACATTCATCGAGGCATCCAGCGCCAGCAGGCCGCGGTGCCGGGCAAGCCCCTTTTGCAGCAGCACGTGCCGCGCCAGCTCCTTCTCCGGCAGGCCAAAGCTCTCGGCCTCTTCGGCAAAGGCAGACTCCAACAGGGTCAGGGCGGTCTGTTCGGTCAGCTGATCAATGATCATCTGCGCCATCGTTTCCGCATCCTTCGCCGCCATGTCGCCGCTGCCCACCCGGCGGCGGGCAAAGAGGGTCAGCGCCTTCTCCGCCGCCTCCCGGTCCCAGGCAGCGACCCGGCCCAGCACATGGCTCGCGTCCGAAGGCGTCACCCCCGACACCTGCACCAGCCCGCGGTCCACCAGCCGGTTCAGCGAGCCGTGATCCATCCGGGTGCGCAGAATGCTTCCCAGCGGGTGCACCTGCATCCCGATCCGCGCCAGCAGCCCGGCCTCGCGCTCGCTCAGCCCCGCCACCGGCACCCCCGGCACCGCCCGCACGAAACGCCCGTCGAACTCGCCCACCGTTGTATTGCGCAGCTGTTCGTCCAGCGCCGCATGCACCACCTCCGGCGCATCCGTGGCTATCAGCGAGACCGGCACCACCCGTCGCGGCCCCAGGGTCAGCCCCCCAGACAGGCCGCTGGTGTTCAGATGCACTTGGCTGTCACCGCCGAGACCGGTGGTCCGCATCGCCACCGCCTCGACCATGGTGCGGAACTCGCCGACCCGGGCACCGGCCGGGTCAATCGCCGGCTTGCCGTCCCGGATCAGCGCCACATCGGTGGTGGTGCCGCCGATGTCGCTGACCAGCGCATGCTCCACACCGGTCATCCAGCGCGCTCCCACGATCGAGGCCGCCGGCCCCGACAGAATGGTCTCGATCGGCCGCTCCCGCGCCTGCTCGCCGCTCATCAGCGCCCCGTCGCCGCGCACCACCATCATCGGCGCCTCAATCCCAAGGTCGCGCAGCGTGTCCTGCGCCCGGCCGATCAGCCGGTCGATCATCCCGATCAGACGCGCATTCAAAACCGCCGTCACCGCCCGCTTGGGCCCGTTCAGCTTGGCCGACAGCTGGTGCGAGCAGGTGACCGGCGCGCTGGTCAGCTCATGAATGATCCTCGCGGCCTCCATCTCATGCGCCGGGTTCCGGGTGGCAAAGACACCGGCAACGGCAAAACCCGTCACCCCCTGCCCCTCGGTGCGCAGAAACATCTCCAGCGCCTCCACGTCCAGCGGCGCCGCCTCGCTGCCCGCATGGGTATGGCCGCCCGGCAGCACCAGCGACGGATCGCCCTTCAGCGCGTCCCGCAGCCCGTGCCGGTCCAAATCGTCCTCTTTAAAGCCGATATAGATCAGCGCCACCCGGCCGCCCTGCCCCTCGACCAGCGCATTAGTGGCCAAAGTAGTGGACAGCGCCGCCAGCGACACGTCCTCGGACTTGACACCGGATTGCTCCAGCACCGCCCGGATCGCGCCGCCAACACCAATCGCCAGATCCTGGCGCGTGGTCAGCGACTTGGCTGAAGCGATCACCTCCTTCTCGTCGCGGATCAGCACCGCATCGGTATAGGTTCCGCCCGTGTCCACTCCCAGCAACAGCGCCATGCCCAGCCCTCTCAAACTCTGTTCGCCGGACCGGGTGTAACGCCTATTTGCGCCGCGTCCATCCTGTTTGCGTCACGAAAGCTTTTGAACCGCCCAAGCCGCCGCATCCGCCACCGCCGGGTCCGGATCCCCCGCCAGCCGCTGCGCCGCCTGCCGCAGCTCCGGCAGACCGGAATTGCCAATGGCATAAAGCACATTGCGCACAAAGCGGTCGCGCCCGATCCGCTTGATCGGCGAGCCGGAGAACATCGTCCGGAACGCCGCATCGTCCAAGGCAGCAAGTTCCGCCAGCCTCGGCGCCTTCAGCTCCTCGCGCGCGGCATAGCGCATGTCGCTGGCCGCCACCGCAAACTTGTTCCACGGGCAGGCCGCCAGGCAATCGTCGCAGCCATAGATCCGGTTGCCCATCTTCTCGCGCAGTTCCTCCGCCACCTCCCCCTTGTGCTCGATGGTCAGGTAGGAAATGCAGCGCCGCGCATCGACCTGGTAGGGCGCCGGAAAGGCATCCGTCGGGCAGCTGTCCAGACAGGCCCGGCAGGACCCGCAGCGGTCCCGTTCTGCCGCATCCGCAGGCAGCTCCAGCGTGGTGAAAACAGAGCCTAAAAAGGCCCAATTGCCCCAATCCCGGCTCACCAGATTGCTGTGCTTGCCCTGCCAGCCCAAGCCCGCCGCCTGGCCCAGCGCCTTTTCCGGTACCGGCGCGGTATCGACAAAGACCTTCACCTCGCAGCCCTCACCGGCCTCGGCAATCAGCCAGCGCGCCAGCCGCTTCAGACGCTTCTTGACCAGGTCGTGATAATCCTTGCCCCGGGCATAGACCGACACCGCGCCGCGATCCGCCTGCCCCACCACCGCCATCGGGTCCTCATCAGGCGTATAGCTTTCCGCCAGCATGATCACCGACCGCGCCTCGGGCCACAGCTGCGCCGGATCACCCCGCCAATGGGTGCGCTCCGCCATCCAGCCCATCTGCCCGTGATAGCCCGCCTCCAGAAAGGCCTGCAGCCGTCCCGGCACCTCCGTCACGTCCCACGGGCGGCAGACCCGGCAGGCGACAAACCCCTCCGCCAGCGCCTGCGCAACCAGTCTTTGCTTGATGCCGGATCCGTCTTTCATCTTTCCCCAAATACTCCGGGGTGAATTGGGCCTAAGGCCCAAGAGGGGCAGCGCCCCTCAACCCGTTGATATCAGAAATCCAGATCAGTGTAATGCGGCGGCGGCCGGAAGCCCGGCACCTGATCGGCCAGGATCGACCGGAACGCGGGCCGCGACTTGATCTTGGCGTACCAGTCCTTGACCACCGCCGACCGGTTCCAGTCCACATCCGAGATGTAATCCAGCGATGACAGATGCGCCGCGGCGGCGAAATCCGCCAGCGTCATCATGTCCCCGGCCAGCCAGCGCCGGTGGTCCAGCAGCCAGGCCATGTAATCCAGATGGTATTTGATCGCCTTGGCGCCGGCCTTCACGTTGCGGCTGTCGGGATAGCCCTCGCCGGTGATCTTCTTGTTCACCCGCTCATACAGCAGCTTGGAGGTCACCTCGTGGTGGAACTTGTCATCAAACCAGCTCACTAGCCGCCGCACCTCATAGCGGCCCGCGGCATCCTTGGGCATCAAGGGCGGCTCCGGCCTGGTGTCCTCCAGGTATTCGCAGACCGCCGCGCTTTCGGCCATCATCTGGCCGTCCAGCCGGATCACCGGAACCTTGGCGGCCGGGTTGCGGCGCAGGAAATCGGGATCCTGCTCCCAATAGCGCTCCTCGACCAGCTCAACCTCGATCTTCTTCTCCGCCAGCGACAGCCGAACCTTGCGGCAAAAGGGGGACAGGGGAACGTGGTACAGGCGCGCCATGGCTACAGGGGATCTCCAGAAACGTGACTACGGATACCCAGCAATGCCTTGGCCGGGAGAAAGATTCAATCCTCGAAACAATCCGCCCGCCCGTCTGCGCGAATCGTGGCCGCCCCGTCCTGAATCTGCCGCGCCCGGCGCTGCACGAAGTTCGAGGGTTTGCGGGCCGAACGTTCCTTGGGATTGGGCAGAACCGCGGCGATCAGCGCCGCCTGGCGGGCGCTCAGCTGATCCGGGCCGACACCGAAATACTTGCGCGCCGCGGCCTCGGCGCCGAACACGCCTTCGTCCATCTCGGCAACGTTCAGATAGACCTCCAGGATCCGCCGCTTGCTCCAGACGATTTCCACCACCGGGGTCAGCAGTGTCTCCAGCACCTTGCGCGGCCAGCTGCGGCCCTGCCACAGGAACACGTTCTTCACCACCTGCTGCGAAATCGTCGAGCCGCCGCGGCTGCCGCCCGCCTCGATCGCGGCCTGAATGGCGCGGGCATCAAAGCCCCAATGGCGGCAGAACTGCGCATCCTCCGCCGCCACGACGGAACGCGCCAGCACCGGTGCCATCTCCTCCAGCGGCACCCACATCCGGTCGACCTCGCCCAGGCGGCGCTGCTCAGCCCAGATGGTGTGGGTGATAGGCGGATTCACCACTGAAAACAGCAGGATGAGGAAAAGGAAGACCGCCGCAACCGCAAGCACCGCGCGCAAGATCCAGCGCCGCAGCCAGCGCAGCGGCTGAATCTGCCGCTTCGCCGTCTTCTTGCTGCTCTTGGTTTTCTTCTTCTTTGCAACTGCCTTGGCCATGCCCCTCTATAGGACGGCAGCAGGGCATTCACAAAGGGTCAGTTGCCTTGTGCCGTATTTCGCCGGCCGTGAGTCTCCGGAGGCAAGGCAAGGGGCACCGCCCCTCTTGAGCCTGCGGCTCAATTCACCCCAGGATATTTTTGGCAAGAGGAAGCCGGTATCCACGGACGAGGCGGCCCGAGGGCAATGAAAAACCCCGCAAGCCTGCGCCTGCGGGGTCCGGTTTCAGTCTCTGGCCCGGCTTACTCCGCCGGAACCGCAGCCTGTTCCTGCATCACCGGATGCGCCAGCTTGTCGAGCATCTCCTTGGGGCAAACCTGCAGGAAGTTCGCCTTCTCGATATCCCAATGCTGCAGGATCTCCGCGGCCTTGCGGCTGCCGGTTTCCTGCTGATGGCGTTCGATCAGGCTTTTCAGCTCCGCTTCCCAATGCGCCACGGTGACCGGGCAGGTGACCAGCGACTCCATGTTCATCAGGGTCGCGGCCTTGCCCTCGGGGTCATAGAGATAAGCCATGCCGCCGGTCATGCCCGCGCCGAAGTTGGCACCGATCGAGCCGAGGATCACCGCAACGCCGCCGGTCATGTATTCGCAGCCGTTGGAGCCGCAGCCCTCGATCACCACCTTGGCGCCGGAGTTGCGGACCGCAAAGCGCTCGCCCGCGCGCCCCGCAGCAAACAGGTAGCCGTCGGTGGCGCCGTACAGCACGGTGTTGCCGATGATGGTGTTTTCCGAGGCCACCAGCGGGCTCACCTGCGGCGGGCGCACCACGATGGTGCCGCCCGACAGGCCCTTGCCGACATAGTCGTTGGCGTCGCCCGACACTTCCAGCTTCAGGCCCGGGGCCGCAAAGGCGCCCAGCGCCTGGCCGGCAGAACCCTGCAGCTTCACGGTCAGGTGATCCGGCTGGAACGAGTTCCGCATGCCGAAGTTGCGCACGATATGGCTGGACGTGCGGGTGCCCACGGTGCGGTGGGTATTCTGGATTGCATAGGACAGCTGCATCTTCTCGCCGTCCTGCAGGAAGCGGGCAGCGTCGCGCACGATCTCCGCATCCAGCGTATCCGGCACCGCGTTGCGCTCCTTGTCGCGGTTGTAGACGATGCTGGCAGAGCCATCGACGGTGATCAGCAGCGGGTTCAGGTCCAGGTCGTCCAGGTGGGCGGAGCCGCGCGACACCTGCGCCAGGAGGTCGGCCCGGCCGATCACCTCGTCCAGCGACCGGGCGCCGATGGAGGCGAGGATTTCCCGCACTTCCTGGGCGTAGAAGGTGATCAGGTTCACCACCTTGTCGGCGTTGCCGGTGAACTTGGCGCGCAAGGATTCGTCCTGGGTGCAGACGCCCACCGGGCAGGTGTTGGACTGGCACTGGCGCACCATGATGCAGCCCATCGCAATCAGTGCCGCGGTGCCAATGCCGTATTCCTCGGCGCCCAGCATTGCTGCCATCACGATATCGCGGCCGGTCCGCAGGCCGCCGTCGGTGCGCAGCGTCACCCGCTCGCGCAGGTTGTTCATCGCCAGCACCTGATGCGCTTCCGTCAGGCCCATCTCCCACGGCAGGCCCGCGTATTTGATCGAGGTCGCCGGAGACGCCCCGGTGCCGCCGTTGTGGCCCGAGATCAGGATGATGTCAGCCTTCGCCTTGGCCACGCCCGCGGCGATGGTGCCAACGCCCGAAGACGCCACCAGCTTCACAGTCACCTTGCAGCGCGGGTTGATCTGCTTGAGGTCATAGATCAGCTGCGCCAGGTCCTCGATCGAGTAGATGTCGTGGTGCGGCGGCGGCGAGATCAGGGTCACGCCCTTGGTCGAGTGGCGCAGGCGGGCGATCAGGTCGGTGACCTTCATGCCCGGCAGCTGGCCGCCCTCACCGGGCTTGGCGCCCTGGGCCACCTTGATTTCCAGCTCTTCGCACTGGTTCAAGTATTCCGCGGTCACACCAAAGCGGCCCGATGCCACCTGCTTGATCTTGGCAGAGGGGTTGTCGCCGTTCGGCTCCGGCACGAAGTGTGCCGGATCCTCGCCGCCCTCGCCGGAATCGGACTTGGCGCCGATGCGGTTCATTGCCACGTTCAGGGTCTTGTGCGCCTCGGGGCTCAGCGCGCCCAGGGACATGCCCGGGGTCACGAACCGCTTGCGGATCGCGGTGATGCTCTCCACTTCCTCCAGCGGGATCGGCTTGCCCAGCGGCTTGATCTGCAGCAGGTCGCGCAGGTGGATCGGCGGGTTCGACTGCATCTTCGCCGAATACTGCTTCCACAGCTCATAAGACGCGCGGTTGCAGGCCATCTGCATCATATGCATCGAGGTCGCTTCCCAAGCGTGCGTCTCACCCGACTTGCGCGCCTTGTAGAAACCGCCGATGGGCAGCACGCCCTCCGGCGCCTTCCAGGCCTTGGCGTGGATTTCCTCTGCCTTGGTCTGGATACCGGTCACACCGATGCCGGAAATGCGCGAGGTCATGCCCGGGAAATACTCGGCACACATGGCGCGGGACAGACCCACAGCTTCGAAGTTCAGGCCGCCACGGTAGGAGGACACGACCGAGATCCCCATCTTGGCCATGATCTTGAGCAGACCCTGGTCGATGGCCTCGCGGTAGCGGGCGACGTTCTCGGTCAGGGTGCCGTCCAGCAGGCCGCGCTCGATGCGGTCGGCCAGCGAATCCTCTGCCAGATAGGCGTTCACCACGGTGGCGCCGCAGCCGATCAGCACCGCAAAGTAATGCGGATCGATACACTCGGCAGAGCGCACATTCAGCGAGCAGAAGGTGCGCAGCCCCTTGCGGGTCAGATGCGAATGCACGGCAGAGGTCGCCAGGATCATCGGCATCGCCACCTTGCTGGCGTCCGAATACTGGTCGGTCAGCACGATATGGCCCGCGCCAGAGCGCACTGCTTCTTCGGCTTCGGCCCGGATCCGCTCCAGCGCCGCGTTCAGCGCGCCGCGGCCCGGTGCAAAGGTACAGTCGATCTCGGCCAGCGGCGCGTTGAACTGCTGCACCAGCTTGTCCCATTGGGCGTTGCCGACAAAGGGGCTTTCCAGAACGATGATCTCGGTCTGGGAGCTGTCCTCGTCCAGCACGTTCTTGAGGTTGCCGAAGCGGGTCTTCAGCGACATCACCCGGTATTCGCGCAAGCTGTCGATCGGCGGGTTGGTCACCTGGCTGAAGTTCTGGCGGAAGAAGTGGCTCAGCGGGCGGTACATCTTGGACAGCACGGCAGAGGGCGTGTCATCACCCATCGACGCCAGCGTTTCCTTGCCGTCCTCGGCCATCGGCGCCAGGATCTGTTCCAGCTCCTCGATTGTATACCCGGCCGCCACCTGACGGCGCCGCAGCTCCTCGCCGCTGAACAGCGGCTGTTCGGTGACGCTGGCGAGGGTTGTGTCCAGATCGTTGATCCGCTTTACCCAGTCGCCGAACGGCAGCGCGCGCGCCAGCTTGTCCTTGATCTCGGTGTCGCGGAACAGCTTGCCCTTTTCCATGTCGACGGCAAGCATCTGGCCTGGGCCCAGCGCGCCCTTCTCAACCACGGTGGCTTCGTCAATCGGCACCATGCCAGCCTCGGACCCCGCGATCACCAGCCCGTCGCCGGTCACCACATAACGCATCGGGCGCAGGCCGTTGCGGTCCAGGCCCGCGCAAACCCAGCGGCCGTCGGTCATCGCCAGCGCGGCGGGGCCGTCCCAGGGCTCCATCACAGAGTTGCAGTAGGAGTACATGTCGCGCCAGGACTGCGGCAGCTCTACCGCCTGCTTGGACCAGCTTTCCGGCACCAGCATGGTTTTCGCCATCGGCGCCGAACGGCCCGCGCGCACCAGAACCTCGAACACGCCGTCCAGCGCGGCGGAGTCGGAAGCGCCGCCCGGCACGATCGGCTTGATGTCTTCGGCATAGTCGCCAAAGGTCGAAGATGCCATGCGGATCTCATGGCTCTTCATCCAGTTCAGGTTGCCCTTCAGCGTGTTGATTTCGCCGTTGTGCGCCAGCATCCGGAACGGCTGCGCCAGCCACCACTGCGGGAAGGTGTTGGTGGAATACCGCTGGTGATAGATCGCAAAGGCACTCTCGAACCGCTCATCCATCAGGTCCGGGTAGAACACCGCAACTTGCTCGGCCAGCATCATTCCCTTGTAGATGATCGAGCGGCAGGACAGCGACGCGATATAGAGGCCGGAGATACCGGCCGACGACGACGCCTTCTCGATCCGGCGGCGGATCACATAAAGCTCGCGTTCAAAGGTTTCCTCGTCCACGCCCTTGGAGTTGGAGATCAGGATCTGCTCGATCTCCGGGCGGGTGGCATTGGCCTTTTCCCCCAGGCAGGACACATCCACCGGCACATGGCGCCAGCCATAGATGGAATAGCCCATGCGCAGCACTTCGGTTTCCACGATGGTCCGGCAGCGCTCCTGGGCGCCGAAATCGGTGCGCGGCAGGAACACCTGGCCCACCGCCATCAGCTCATCCTGGCGCGGCTCGTGGCCGGTGCGGCGGATCTGGTCATAGAAGAACGGCACCGGGATCTGCACATGGATGCCCGCGCCGTCGCCGGTCTTGCCGTCGGCGTCCACCGCGCCGCGGTGCCAGATCGCCTTCAGCGCGTCGATGCCGGCCTCAACCACCTTGCGGCTCTTCTTGCCGTCAACCGAGACAACCAGCCCCACACCGCAGGACGAATGCTCCTCTTCCTCGGAATAGAGACCGTTTTCAGCCATCCATTTGCGCTTGGCTTCCTCGGCGCGCACCCAATCGGCATCATATTTGGTCATTGGCTGTTTCCTTCTACGGCGGGGGCAAACATCTCCATCACGTCAGCGCTGGTCAGTTTCCGGCAGCTGCTGCTGAAGGCGTAGCCCGCGGGCTTCTTGTCGATGTAAAGTTCCAGGCGCAATTCATTGCCGCCTGCGTTTTCAAACAGGCCAGCCGACATTTGCGTCTGGCCCTTATGTTCTCCTGCGGTCATCCGGTACCACAGCGCCGATCCGCACTCGCCGCAGAACGCGCGCTCCGCCCACTGCGAGGACTGATAGGTCCGCACCGGACCCAGCGCAGCGTAGCCGGTTCCGGCCTGAAAGCTCAGGAACGGGCCGCTGGCCCAGCGCTGGCACATCTCGCAATGGCAGGCGGAAATAGAGGCGCGCGCGGGCGTCGCGGTGACGCTCACTGCGCCGCACATGCACTGTCCCTGCAATTCGCTCATGTCCATTGTCCTTTGCTGGCTGGGTCAGCAGTGCTGACCTTGGCGCTGCTCTGTTGCTGCCCGCCGGTGCACAGGGGGTGCACAAGCGGTGTACGGGGGGTGCCGGGTTATTCCGCGGCCACCGCGGCCTTGCTGTTCAGCTTTTCGATGATCGCCTCGGCGCAATCGCGGCCGTCCTTGATCGCCCAAACCACCAGCGACGCGCCGCGCACGATGTCACCCACGGCATAGACACCGTCCAGCTCGGTGGCGCCGGTCTGGAACGCGGCCTTGATGGTGCCCCAGCGGGTCACCGGCAGCTCCGGCTGGTTCCACAGTGTGGGCAGTTCTTCCGGCTCAAAGCCCAGCGCCTTGATAACCAGGTCGGCTTCTTCAATGTAATCCGCGCCTTCGATCACTTCCGGCGCCTGACGGCCCGAAGCATCCGGCTGGCCCAGGCGCATCTTCTGGACCATCACGCCGGCAACCTTGCCTCCATCGTCGGTGAAGCCCTTGGGTGCCGACAGCCATTCAAAGATCACGCCTTCTTCCTCGGCGTTCTGGGTCTCGCGCTGCGAGCCCGGCATGTTGGCGCGGTCGCGGCGGTACAGGCATTTGACCGAGGTCGCTCCCTGGCGGATCGAGGTCCGCACGCAGTCCATCGCGGTATCGCCGCCGCCGATCACGACGACCTTCTTGCCCTCGGCGTTCAGCGACCCGTTGTCGAATTCTTCAACCGCATCGCCAAAGCTCTTCTTGTTCGAGGCACACAGGAAATCGATCGCCTTGACGATCCCTTCGGAACCGCTGCCCGGCATCGCCAGATCGCGCGATTTATAGACGCCGGTGGCAATGATCACCGCATCATGCTTGGCGCGGATGTCCTCAAACGAGATGTCTTCGCCCACGTTGCAGTTCAGCTTGAACGTCACGCCGCCATCGGCCAGCAGCTTGTTGCGGCGCTCGACCACGTCCTTTTCCAGCTTGAAGCTGGGGATGCCGTACATCAGCAGCCCGCCAGCGCGGTCATAGCGGTCATAGACGGTCACCTGGATACCGGCCTTGCGCAGCATGTCCGCCGCCGCCAGGCCGCCGGGGCCGGCGCCGATGATGCCAACGCTCTCGCTGCGCTCAGCGAGCGGCGCTGCGGGCTTGACCCAGCCTTTTTCCCAGGCGGTGTCGGTGATGTACTTCTCGACCGATCCGATAGTGACGGTACCGTGGCCGGACTGTTCGATCACGCAGTTGCCTTCGCACAGGCGGTCCTGCGGGCAAATGCGGCCGCAGATCTCCGGGAAGGTGTTGGTGGCCTGCGAGGTGGCATAAGCCTCTTCCAGGCGGCCGGTTGCGGTCAGGCGCAGCCAGTCGGGGATGTTGTTGTGCAGCGGGCAGTGGCTCTGGCAATACGGCACGCCGCACTGGCTGCAGCGGCTGGCCTGCTCCTCAGCCTTGGCAGCAGCGTACTCCGCGTAAATCTCATTGAAGTCTTCCTTGCGTACACTCGCGTCACGCTTTTGAGGCATGTCGCGTTCGATCTGCACAAATTTCAGCATCGGTTGCTTGGCCACGGGCTGGACTCCATCGTTTGTCTGGCTGCGAGGGCACCTTTGCAGGTACTGGAACGCTTTATGTCAACTATGCTGACCTATTTTGTCAGCGCTTTTCCTCTGATACCGTGTTCGGCGGAAATGTACAGAAATTTTAGGTCCGGATCGGACCATAATATCCGCTTCCCAATTCAGAGGCGGGAATTATACAGGGTCGCGACAGTTTACGGCCCGTTCGCGGCCAGCAAAGGACGTTTTTAGTATGCCTCTTTTCCAGCTTGTCCTGGTAGCGCTGATCCAGGGCATTACCGAATTCCTGCCCATCTCCTCCTCCGGCCATCTGATTCTGCTGCCCGGACTGACCGGGCTGAATGATCAAGGGCAGGTGATCGACGTCGCCGTGCATGTGGGCACCCTGGCCGCGGTGATGATCTATTTCTGGAGCGATGTGCGCGAGGGCCTTATCGGCCTGCCCCGCGCCCTTACGGGCCGCACGGACACGCCCGGCGCCCGGCTCGCCATGGGGCTGATCATCGCCACCATCCCAACCGTTCTGTTCGGCGCGGTGCTGCATTTCACCGGCCTCAGCGATGCGCTGCGGTCGATGGCGGTGATCGGCTGGACAATGCTGGGCTTTGGCCTCGTGCTGTACTGGGCCGACCAGAAAGGCGCCGAGGTGAAACAAACCGGAGACTGGGGCCGACGCGACGCGCTGATTATGGGGCTGTGGCAAATGCTGGCGCTGATCCCCGGCACCTCGCGCTCCGGCATCACCATCACCGGCGCGCGCCATCTGGGCTACACCCGCGAGGACGGCGCCCGCATTGCCATGCTGATGTCGATCCCCACCATCATCGCTTCGGGCGTGCTCCTGGGCACCGAGGTGGCGCTGGAGGCCAACACCGCCCTGATGCGCGATGCAGGGATCGCCGCAGTGCTGGCGATGCTGTCGGCGCTGGCCGCACTCAGCCTGATGATGCGGCTGCTGCGCTCTGTCAGTTTCACGCCTTACGTGATCTACCGGGTGATCCTGGGCAGCATTCTGCTGGCTATCGCCTACAGCAGCTGAGCCGGAAACGAAAAGCGCGGGGAAATCCCCGCGCTTTCAAATCCTTGGACCGTAGCGGCAATCAGGTGCCGTTGCGCAGGTTGCGGGCCGATTTTGTCATCTCGTCATACTGGCCGGAGGGGCGGAATTTCCACAGGTAGTCCGGCAGAACCGCCTCCAGGCTGACCGGGCTGATACCCAGATCGCCAAACCCCTTGGCGCCTTCGGACACCACATTGTCCGACTTCAGGCTGCGCAGCTGGTCGCGGGTCAGCGTCTTGTTTTCGATCAGCTGGAAGCTGGCCGCCTGCAGCATGTCAAAACCAAAAGCTACCAGCCAGGCGGCAGGGCGGGGCAGCGACAGGATCAGGCGGCGGCGGTGAATCACCTCCAGCATCTGCTCCATCAGCTCGCGGAAGGTCTTGGCCTCAGGGCCGCCCAGTTCATAGATGCCGCCCTCCGCCGCGCCAGTTGCGCCCTTGACCGCGGCCTTAGCCACGTCATCAACGTAGACCGGCTGGAACCGGGTGGCGCCGCTTGCAATCGGCAGAACCGGCGACAGGCGGGTCATGCCCGCAAAGCGGTTGAAAAATTCGTCCTCGGCCCCGAAGATCACCGAGGGGCGCAGGATCACGGCACCCGGGAAGTGCTGCAGAACAGCAGTTTCACCCGCGGCCTTGGTGCGGGAGTATTCGCTGGCAGCATCCGCATCAGCGCCAATCGCTGAGATATGCACCAGGCTCGCGACACCTTCTTGCGACGCGATGCGGGCTATGCGGCCCGCGCCTTCGGCGTGAACGGCGCCAAAGGTGTTCTTGCCCAGCTCGTTCAGGACGCCCACGCAGTTCACCACTGCATCCGCACCCTGCATCACTGCGGCCACGGACATGTCATCGCGGACGTTGCAGAACACCGGCTCCACCTGGCCCGGAACACCGTAGGGTTTCACATGCATGGCTTCATTGGGGCGGCGCACCGCCACCCGCACACGCCAGCCTTCCTTGGCCATGCGCCGCGCAATGTAGCGGCCCACGAAACCGGATCCGCCATAGATCGTGACCAGTTTGGACATCTTTTGGCTCCTGAACTTAGCTGCCCCTATGCCTTAGCGCCGCAACGGGCGTCAAACAAGGCGCAAAACGAGGGATTACGGCCACAATGGCTGCCGAAGACGCAAGCCGAGTTAACAGCTTCCCCGGAATTGCCTTATTTGGTTAACGCCACCTTCAGCCCCTCAGGGTTAAGGCAATTTGGTGTACCCGAAACACCTGTTTTGGCGGTTTAATTGTCGGTTTAAAGAGGTCAGCTCATATGATCAGTGAAAATGACAAATCCCTGGTCCGCAAAAGTTTCGAGAGCGAGCGAATGGATCTTGATACCTTCGCCACCGCCTTCTACGCCAAGTTCTTTGCCGCCTGCCCCGAAGTCCGCCCCCTGTTTTCCCGCGATATGACTAGGCAGGAGGAAAAGCTGCTGGCCATCCTGACCCATATTGCAGAAGCGCTGGACGATTCCGCGCGGTTGAATGAAATCCTCAGGCAGCAGGGGGAAAAGCACCGCGAGCGGGAAGTGTCAGATGCGCATTTCAAGGGCTTTATCCTCGGCTTCACAGGCGCCCTTTCGGAAACACTTGGTCCGGACTGGAGTACCGAAGCGGAGCTGGCGTGGACCAGATTCCTGACATTTGTAGCGGCCAAAATGAATTTCACGGTGCAGCGCTAAGCAGCTCCAGGCAGCGGCCCTGCATGTGCTGCCGTTTTCCATTTGACGCCCCTTGCGAACCGCCTTATACGCCGGTCACACGACACCTGCCCAGGTGGCGGAATTGGTAGACGCGCTAGCTTCAGGTGCTAGTGTCCGTATGGACGTGGAGGTTCGAGTCCTCTCCTGGGCACCATCCCCCTGCATCAGTCACAAAATCTGCAGAACCGCACGGCGCCTTTCCGGTCCGGCAACGCTGTTTATAATGCTTATTGGTCTATGCCGGTAAACGGGCAGAACGGCAGGGAAGCCCCCGCCGTTCGCAGTCTTTCCAAAATTATCAGTTCGGCTCTTTTACCGCGTCCTGCCGCTCCGCTTCCGGCTCCCCTTCAGAGTCCAGGCCGGTTTCCGCGAAGTCTGCTTCTTCCGCATCTTCCGCTGTGTCAGTCTGCTTGTTGTCCAGCGCACCGGTGATCAGCGGCAGCATATGTGCCGCCGCATGGCTGGCAACCTCCGGTGTCTCCGGGCGCTTCCAAGACAGGGTGTCAAAGCTGGTGCAATGCTCACAGACCGGCTCCCATTCCGCATGGATATGGTTGCAATTGGTGCAAACCCACTGCGGCCCGCGCGGAGCCGTCAGCGCCTTGGCCAGCCAGCCCTGCACCACCTTGTCATCCGCGCCTTCGCCGCGCTCGATCGCTGCCATCAGCGTCAGCGCCCGCGCGTCCGGGGCCCGCTCCGTCAAATCGCTCAGCCAGCGGCGGGCTTCGGGGAAGTCCTCCGCCACGATGTTCAGCTCCGCCATAACCAGACGGGTCTCGTCATCCTGAGGGTTGAGCCGGGCCAGCTGGTCGAAACGCGCGACGCGCTCGGCAGCGCTTTCGTCCGGCTCGACCTCGGCAAAGGCGTGGGCCAGATCCGGGTGCGGCTGGCTTTGCCAGGTTTTTTTCAGCAGCCGGACCGCCGGGCGCTTCTTGCCCTTGGCGAGGTAGGCACGGGCCGCCATCGCCGCGGCGGGCACCAGGTCAGGCGACAGACGGTTGGCCTCGATCGCCTGCTCCCGCTGCTCGATCGTGGCGTTTTCGTCGATCACCCCTTTGGAGGCCGATAGTGCCAGCACCGCATCGCGGCGCTTGTAGACATCGCGCGGCAGGGTGCCCGTCTTGAGCTTGGTCGACAGCGTCTTGCGGGCACCGGCCCAATCCTCGGCCTGGGCCTGCAGGCGCAGAAGGGTGTCCTGCACCTCTTCATGCTTGGGCCGCAGCGCCAGCGCCTTCTCGGCCAGCTGGCGGGCGGTGTCGGTATCGCCCTCGGACAGTTTCTGCTTCATGATCCCGCGCACCCCGACAAAGCGGGTCTGCTGGTTCGACAGCAGCCGTTTGTAGGCCTCCGCCGCCTTGTGAGAGTCGCCGCTCATTTCCGCAGCCTGCGCCACCAGCAGGTCCGTCAGCTCAGGGTTCTGCAGGTATTTTTCCGCGCGCGCCGCCTTGGCCAGGGCCAGCCGTCCTTCACCGGAGGCCAGCGCCATCAGGCCTTCGGACAGGGCCCGGTAGCCTTTGCGCTCACGCCCCTTGTCCCAATAGCGCGACAGGGCGGTCTCGTCACCGTTCAGGAAGCGCAGCGTGGCCACCAAGAGCGACAGCAGCTTGAGAAACAGCCAGACCGCAACCACAAGCACGCCCAGCGCGATCACCGATTGCAGCGCGCTGAGGGTGTACTCGGTGCCGGCAACGGTGATTTGCACCCCGCCGGCGGTTTCCATCAACAGGCCCGCGCCAAATGCCAGAAGCGCGACAATCGCGACAAATACGAGGATCTTCAACAACGACCAGAGCATGGCGGCTTCCTTATTTGGCTTGCAGGCTTTGGGCCAGATCAGCGGCAGCGTTCACCGCTGCCACCCGCGCGTTTGCCGCCGCTTCCCAGCCGGTCAGAGCAGCGCGGGCGGTTTCCGGCAGCGCGGAGAGTTCGGCCAGCGCCTCCTCGATGCGGCCTGCGGCCACGGCGGCCTCGGCCCGGGACAGGATGGCATCCGGATCATCGCCGTCGCGCGGCGCTACGGAACGGGCGCCAAGATGGCGGTTCACATAATCCATCAGGCTGCCGCCGCCTTTTGCCTCTTCGCGGGCGGCGGCCAGCGCCTCGCGGGCGGCCGGGGCGAACCCGTCGCGCAGGGCGGTCAGGGTGGCCACACCGGTTTCCGCCGGTCCGGCAAGTTCTGGCGGCACTTCGACGCCCAAAAGTTCAAGCTGCTGCACGCTGGAGTCATAGCTGTTGCCGCTGTCCAAGGCGGACCGCAGCTGCGCCAGCTGGGTCTGGGCGCTGGCGATGCGGGCGGCTTCGGCGCTGGCCGTCTCCATTTCCTCTGCTTCGGCCAGCTTCTGATCGACTATGGCCCGCTGCGCCGCGAGGCTCTCCTGCAGCTTGCCCAGCTCTGCCTCAAACGCCGCAACCGCTTCAGGCGATGCGCCTTCCAGCGGGCGGGTTTCCAATGCTGACACGCGTTCGGCCAGGGCCTCCAGATCCGCGCGCAGCGTCTCATCCGGGGACTCAGCGGTTTGCGCCTCTTTCAGCGCTGCAACCTCTGCGGCGAGGGTACCGGTGCGTTCGGCGAGCGGAGCAAGGTCAGGGGCGCGGTTGTCCTCAACCTGCTGCTTCAGCGCGGCAAGCGCCGCCTGCATCTCCGCCTGGCTGGTTTCCAGCGCGGTCAGATCCACGCTGCTGCCTTTCAGCGATTGCGGCAGCACGGAGTCGAGCCAGCCGCTCTGTCCGGCCACAAAGCCGATCCCCGCAGCCACCACACCGCCCAAGAGGGCTGCGCCGAAGCCGCCGCGCTTTTCCACCACCCGCTCGATTTCGCGCGGCTGTGCCTCTGCCGCGGCGGCAGGTTCCGCAGGCTCAGCCGGGGTGTCCTCTTGCGGCGTCTCCCGTTCGAAGGGAGACACAAATGCGGTCTCGGTCTCGGTCTCGGTCTCGGTCTCGGTCTCGGTCTCGGTCTCGGTCTCGGTCTCGGTCTCGGTCTCGGTCTCGGTCTCGGTCTCGGTCTCGGTCTCGGTCTCGGTCTCGGTCTCGGTCTCGGTCTCGGTCTCGGTCTCGGTCTCGGTCTCGGAAAGCGGGGAATCTGAGTCCGCCGGCGTGTCAACCGCCTCGCCGGCACGCTCCTCGGTCACATCCACCTCGGACGCTTCCGTGATTTCGTCAGCCGGCTTTGATTCACCGGGGCCAGGCTCAGTAACGTCTTCCGGAGTTTTCTTGTCAGCCACGCCGGCCTCCCCCTCGATTCCTAAAATACATTCCTGCGAACACGCTGGACACTACTCTGCGCGCCGGTCCCCCTCAAGCTGCGACAGCTGCGCTGCGGCAACAAGGACAGCAGCAGCCAATGCCGCAGCGTCCGGCGTCTTACTGACCCGCAACGTCTTGCAATTCAAGCCTTTCAGCGGCTCTGCCACCGCCGGACTGAGGGCAATCAGATGCAAATGCGAGGCATTCCCGCACAGATTGGCAAAATGACGCGCAGTTCTGGGAGAGAAAAGCGGCACGATCACATCGGTTTGCGCAGCAAGCGCGGCCGTGGCCTCTTCGGTCAGCGGCAGAAGCACCTGATCATACAGGATTTGCTCCCGGCAGGGGATGCCGCCGCTGGTGAGCCGCCCGGCAATGTCGCCACGTGCATGTGCGCCGCGCAGATGCAGCAGCGGCGCCTTGGGGCGCTGGCTGAGCAACGCCTGAACCAGTTCCTCAGCGCACTGCCCCAAGCAGGACGCCTGCCAGCCCGCCTTGGCTGCGGCACGGGCCGTGCGCTCCCCCACGCAATAGGCCGGCAGGCGCGCGGCGGTTTCACGTGAAGCGATCTCGACCCCGTTGGCGGAGGTGAAAATTACACCTTCCATAGCGTCCAACTGCACAGGTACCTTCGCCGCCTGGATCTCCATCAGCGGCGCATAGATCACCCGCAGCCCGGCACGCGCCGCTTCGGGCAGGCTGGTCACGAACCGCTCTGCCGCCGCCAGCGGGCGTGTCATCAGCAAAGGCACCATCGCGGGGCTCCCGGGATTGTTTGCAGGCCTCATAGGTGGTAGCCCCGGCGGCAATTCGATGCAACGGTAAGGCCATGACAAAAACCCTGACCATTCTGGGGCTGGAAAGCAGCTGTGACGACACGGCCGCCGCGGTGGTGCGGCGGGCAGAGGGCGCGCAACCCGAGGTGCTGTCGTCAGTCGTCTTCGGCCAGACCGAGCTGCACAGCGCCTTTGGCGGCGTGGTGCCGGAGATCGCCGCGCGCGCGCATGCCGAGAAGCTGGACATCTGCGTGCGGGATGCGCTGACAGAGGCCGGGCTGACCCTGAAGGACATGGATGCCGTCGCCGTGACCGCAGGCCCGGGGCTGATCGGCGGGGTGATGTCGGGCGTGATGTGCGCCAAGGGGATTGCCGCCGCGACAGGCCTGCCGCTGATCGGGGTGAACCATCTGGCAGGCCATGCGCTGACCCCGCGGCTGACCGATGGGGTTGCCTATCCGTACCTGATGCTGCTGGTCTCTGGCGGGCATTGCCAGTACCTGCTGGTACGCGGGGCGGAGGATTTCACCCGCCTGGGCGGTACAATCGACGACGCCCCCGGCGAAGCCTTCGACAAGACCGCCCGCCTGCTGGGCCTGCCGCAGCCGGGCGGCCCATCCGTGCAGGCTGAGGCGGACAACGGTGATCCCAAGCGGTTCCGCTTTCCGCGGCCTTTGCTGGACCGGCCGGACTGCAACCTGTCGTTTTCCGGACTGAAGACCGCCCTGATGCGGATGCGCGATCAGATCGTGGCTGAGAAAGGCGGCCTGACCCGCCAGGACCGGGCTGACCTGTGTGCGGGGTTCCAGGCCGCCGTCGTGGACACCCTGGCGGAGAAGACCCGCCGCGCCATCCGCCTGTATCTGAAAGAACAGCCCCCGGCGCCAACCGTCGCCGTCGCCGGCGGTGTCGCGGCAAACACCGCTATTCGCGCTGCATTAGAGACTGTTTGCGCTGAGGCCGGCGCCGCCTTCACCGCGCCGCCGCTACGCCTGTGCACAGACAACGCCGCGATGATTGCCTATGCCGGGCTCGAGCGTTTCAAAACCGGGGCACGCGATGGTCTGGACCTGACCGCCCGCCCCCGCTGGCCGCTGGACCAAAGCAGCCCGGCGCTGATCGGATCCGGCCGTAAAGGAGCCAAAGCATGAAAGTTTCGGTTCTTGGATCCGGTGCCTTTGGCACTGCGCTCGCGATTTCGCTGGCCGGCAACGGGCCGGTGACCCTGTGGGCGCGCGATGGGGATCACGCCAAAGCAATGCAGGACAGCCGCCGGAACGAGGCCCGCCTGCCCGGTGTTGACCTGCCTGCCCCCCTCACCGCTACTGGGGATATCACCCAGGCTTGCAGTTCAGAGGTGCTGTTGCTGGCGGTCCCCATGCAGAAGCTGCGCAGCGTCCTGCAAGAGCATCGGGCGCATTTGACCGCAAAGACCCTGGTGGCCTGCTGCAAGGGTATTGAGCTGCACACCGGGCTTGGTCCGGTCGCAGTCATTCAGGAAACGCTCCCGGAGTCGCCGGCGGCGCTGCTGACCGGCCCGAGCTTTGCCGCGGATATCGCCCGCGGCCTGCCGACCGCGCTGACGCTTGCCTGCGGCGACGCAGCCCTGTGTAAAGCGCTGCAAGAGCAGCTGACCACCGCAAACCTGCGCCTTTACCGTACCAATGACACCACAGGTGCCGAACTGGGCGGGGCGCTGAAAAACGTGATGGCGATCGCCTGCGGTGCGGTGATTGGCGCCGGGCTGGGCGACAGCGCCCGCGCCGCGCTGATGACCCGCGGGTATGCGGAAATGCAGCGCATGGCGCTGGCCTGCGGCGCCAAGTCCGAAACGATGGCCGGGCTTTCGGGGTTTGGCGATCTGGCGCTGACCTGCACCTCCGACCTGTCCCGCAACTACCGGCTGGGCCTGTCGATCGGGCGCGGCGAGGCCTTTGATTCCAGTATCACGGTCGAAGGTGCCGCAACTGCGCATGCGGTGGCTGAACAAGCGCAGAAGATGCAGCTGGATATGCCGATCACGCAGACGGTAACCAATTTGCTCGATCAGCGCTTGACCATTGCCGAAGCGGCGGCTCAATTGCTTAAAAGACCGCTAAAAGAGGAATAAAATGCTCATCGCATTGATCGCCCGCGACAAACCCGGCTATTTGCAGACCCGTCTGGACAACCGCGACGCCCATCTGGCCTATATTAACGACACCGGCGCCGTGGCGCAGGCGGGTCCGCTGCTGGATCAGGATGGTAATATGGCCGGCTCTCTGATTATCCTGGACGTCGAAGACATGGCAGCAGGCAAGGAATGGGCGGCAAATGATCCCTATAACAAGGCCGGACTGTTTGAAGCTGTCGAACTGATCACCTGGAAGAAAGTTATCGGCTGATGCGCTACTGGCTGTTTAAATCCGAACCTTCCACCTGGAGCTGGGATGACCAGGTCTCCAAAGGTGACGCGGGTGAGGAATGGGACGGCGTGCGCAACTACCAGGCACGCAACTTTATGCGCGAAATGAACATTGGCGACCGCGGGTTCTTCTATCACTCGCAGAAGGAAAAATCCGTGGTCGGCATCGTCGAGGTCTGTGCCGAGGCGCACCCGGACAGCACCACCGAGGACGACCGCTGGGAGTGCGTCGACATCAAGGCGGTGCGCCCCTTTGCCAAGCCGGTTAGCCTGGATCAGATCAAAGCCGATCCGCGGCTGGAAGAGATGGTGCTGGTGAAAAACTCACGCCTGTCGGTGCAGCCGGTGAGCGAGGCGGAATGGGCCGCTGTCTGCGCGCTGGGGGAGACAGATCCCGGCTGATCTGCCACTCTGCTCTCAAGTGGCTGAAACCATTGAGGGGAGCATCATGGAATTTCTGAGTGTGATTGCGGCGGCAGCGGCAGCATTTGTGCTGGGGGCAGTATATTACGGCGCCCTGGCCAAGCCTTGGGTCGAGGCTTCCGGCGTTGAATGCGACGAAACCGGCAAGCCTAATGGTGGCCAAAGCCCGATGATCTTTGCGATGGCCTTCGTCCTGCAGTTGATCGTCGCGGGCATGATGCGCCATGTATTCAGCCTGTCCGGCATTGAGACCTTGGGCGCCGGGCTGATCGGCGGCGCCGGCATCGGCCTGTTCTTCATCAGCCCCTGGATTGCGCTGAACAACATGTACGGCATGCGGCCGGTGAAGCTGACGCTGATTGACGGCGGTTATGCGACGCTCGCCTGCGCGGCCGCGGGTTTGGTTCTGACGCTGTTCTAAAATGAAAAAGGGAAGGACCTGCGGACAAACAGGACCTTCCCTTCCACCCCGCGTGCTCCACTATCCACCACACGCGTATGAAAAAATCTGGTTCCTGGCCGTCCTGGCCGGTGACTCCTGTATAGCGGGTGAAATCGCGATTCCGCAAAGCAATAACCCGGACAATGTGAGCTAAATAACATGTAGCCGCGAACAAGCTATTTCAACTTCAACCTTAAGCTTGATCTCCGCCGACTGTAGTGATCTGGCCTCCGGCGACGCAAAAGGGGCGTCTTTGCTAAAGACGCCCCAGCCTGTGGTTTTTGATACATCTTCCGGGCGTGACTGCGCTGTTACTCAGACGTTCCCGGCAACTGACACTGCAAGCGCCTTCTTTTGTGACGCCGTCTTAGTCGCTTGCGGCCGGAAGTTCAGGATTGTTCGTGGTCTCCGCTGTTTCACTGATGTTCGAACCCGCAACAGGTTCGGTCCCTTCGACACCGTCACGCGTGCGCGAACGGTCCACGCCGGCGGAGGCGCCGGCAGGGTCGCTATCGCTGGTTTCAGTCACGGTATCAGCATCGCCGGTCTCTTCCAGCACAGTACCTTCGCCTTCATTGCCGAAGGTGCGGGAGCGATCGGCGCCAGCGGACGCGCCCGGAGCATCGTCTTCATTGGCAGCCAGAATAATCGGGGCGTCCGCAGTCGCAAAGGTATCATTGCCCGCCGCGTAACCGGCACCTGCGACCAGCGCAGCAGCCGCAGCAGTCACCAGCACACGGACATTCGATTTCATTTGGGTCATCATGATTTTTCTCCTCAGCCAAAAGTTGTTGATGCTGAGGCAACGCGGCACCCGCTAAGCACGTTCCATCACGAAATTGATACCCTGAATCACGCACCGCTACGGAACCTTTTGCCCGCAAGCTGTTTTGCCGTTTCCAATTCGGTCCGGACGGCCCGGTGAAACGAAAAAGCCCCGCCAAATGGCGGGGCCTTTGGTTGGAGCGCGATAAGCACAATTAGTAGCGGTAATGCTCCGGCTTGAACGGGCCCTCCGGCTTGACGCCGATGTAGGCGGCCTGTTCAGCGCTCAGCTCAGTCAGCTTGACGCCGATACGGCCGAGGTGCAGGCGCGCGACCTTCTCGTCCAGGTGCTTGGGCAGGATATAGACCTGGTTTTCGTAGTTGTCGCCGCGGGTCCACAGTTCGATCTGGGCCAGAACCTGGTTTGTGAAGGAAGCCGACATCACAAAGGACGGGTGGCCGGTGGCGTTGCCGAGGTTCAGCAGGCGGCCTTCGGACAGGAGGATGATACGGTTGCCCGAGGCCATCTCGATCATGTCCACCTGGTCCTTGATGTTGGTCCATTTGTGGTTGCGCAGGCTGGCGACCTGGATTTCGTTATCGAAGTGGCCAATGTTGCCAACAATCGCCATGTCCTTCATCTCGCGCATGTGCTCGATGCGGATCACGTCCTTGTTGCCGGTGGTGGTGATGAAGATATCGGCGGAAGACACGACATCCTCGAGCAGCACCACTTCAAAACCGTCCATTGCTGCCTGCAGGGCGCAGATCGGGTCAGCCTCGGTGACTTTCACCCGGGCGCCGGCGCCGCGCAGGGAGGCAGCGGAGCCTTTGCCCACGTCGCCGTAACCGCAAACCACGGCGACCTTGCCGGCCATCATGGTGTCGGTCGCGCGGCGGATGCCGTCGACCAGCGATTCCTTGCAGCCGTATTTGTTGTCGAACTTGGACTTGGTGACCGAGTCGTTGACGTTGATCGCCGGGAACGGCAGCTGGCCGTTCTTCTGCAGATCATACAGGCGGTGGACGCCGGTGGTGGTTTCCTCGGACACGCCCAGGATCGCGTCGCGGGTTTTGGTGAACCAGCCGGGCGACGCTTCCATGCGCTTCAAGATCTGCGCCTTGATGACGGCCTCTTCCTCGGACTGCGGCACCGGGATGATGTCTTCGCCCGCTTCGGCACGCGCGCCCAGCAGCACATACAGGGTGGCATCGCCGCCGTCATCGAGGATCAGGTTGGCGCCTTCAGGGAACATGAAGGATTTATCCAGGTAGTCCCAATGCTCTTCCAGCGTCTGGCCTTTGATCGCAAAGACCGGGATGCCGGCTTCGGCAATCGCCGCGGCAGCGTGGTCCTGGGTCGAGAAGATGTTGCAGGACGCCCAGCGCACATCTGCGCCCAGCGCCACGAGGGTTTCGATCAGAACCGCGGTCTGAATAGTCATGTGCAGCGAGCCGACAATACGCGCGCCCTTAAGCGGTTTGCTTTCGCCGTACTCTTCGCGCAAGGCCATCAGCCCCGGCATTTCGGTTTCGGCGATATCCAGCTCTTTGCGGCCGAATCCGGCCAGCGCGATGTCCTTGACGATATAATCCCCGGCCATAGTCTGCTCCATTCCGGTTACGTGTACACTAGCTGCAGGGCCTAACACTGCATGTGTTGATATTCAACGAAGATACCCGCAACCGGAGCCGAAGGCTCTGGCTTTTTGCAAATGGTCAGGCTGTAGGGGGGAGAGCCTGTCAAACCGCTAATTCAGCTTGGCGTGCCCGGATCCGGCTCTGTTTCCGGGAGGTGGAAGAATGAGGATCCGGTCGCGACAACGCAGCTGATCCCGTTTGCGTGTGTCACCAGAACGGTAAAAGTTCCGGTTTCATCCGACGCCCAGACCTCAATCACAGTGGCCTCGGTGCGGCCTTTCTGCAATCCGCCGGCGGTCAGCCGTTCGGAATATCCGCTTGCCAGCTTCTCGGTCATCATCGTGCGGTCGCCGCAGCTGGCAGCCAAGGCAGGCGGCGCAGTCGCGGCCATGCCAAAAAGCAGAGAAATACCAAGCAGTCTTTTGAACATGACAAACTCCTTTCCATTCTGTGTCACGTCACGAAAGGGGTTTGCCGCGTGAGGGGGCGGTGCCCCTTGTACCCTTATAATATTGGGTCAGAACGCACTGGTTTCAAATTCACGGCGCATAAACACCTGGTTCTCATCCGTGTCCGGACCGTGAACATCCGGAAGTTCGAGGCATTGCCCGGGTGCCGCTCAACAGGTAGTCAATGGGGCGAATTCTGCGACAGGACACCTTCGATGCCCGCCAAACCCGCCCGCGCCTGGCAGCGCATGCTCTCCGGCCGCCGCCTGGACCTGCTGGATCCGACCCCTGTGGACATCGAGATCGAGGACATCGCCCACGGGCTGGCCTTCGTGGCGCGCTGGAACGGTCAGACACAGGGGGATTTCGCCTATTCGGTGGCGGAGCATTCGCTGCTGGTCGAAGATATCTTTGCCCGTCTGAACCCCAAGGCGCCGGTCAAATGGCGGCTGGCAGCGCTGCTGCATGATGCGCCTGAATATGTGATCGGCGACATGATCTCACCGGTCAAAGCCGCGGTGGGTCCCGGTTATGGCGATCTGGACCAGCGGCTGACGGCCGCCATTCATCTGCGGTTCGGCTTGCCGGCAGCTTTGCCCAAGACAGTGAAGGCGCAAATCAAACGCGCCGACAAGGTCAGCGCCTGGATGGAGGCGGTGCAGATCGCAGGGTTTTCGGAGCAGGAGGCCAGCCGGTTTTTCGGCCGTCCGAAGCCTGAGATCGTGGATGGATTGAAGATTATGCTGCGGCCGCCGGTGGAAACCCGCATGGCGTTCATGCGCCGCCATACGGAGTTAATGGGCCGGCTGTGAGGCTCAGCGCGGGCTGCGCTTGGCCAGGATCCGCTGCAGAGTGCGGCGGTGCATGTTAAGGCGCCGGGCGGTCTCTGAAACGTTGCGGTCGCACAGCTCATAGATCCGCTGGATATGCTCCCAGCGCACCCGGTCCGCGCTCATCGGGTTGTCCGGCGGCGGCGGCAGCTCATCCTCGGTAGTGAGAAGCGCGTTCATGATGTCGGTGGCATCGGCCGGCTTGGACAGATAATCCGTCGCGCCGATCTTGACCGCAGCCACCGCCGTTGCGATGGCGCCATAGCCGGTCAGTACCACTACCCGGCTGTCCGGGCGTTTTTCGCGCAGCACCTCGACCACATCCAGCCCATTGCCGTCTTCCAGCCGCAGGTCGACAACCGCATAGGCCGGCGGGCGGGCGGTTGCGATGGCACTGCCGGCAGCGACAGAGCCTGCGGTTTCCACCTCAAAGCCGCGTTTCTCCATTGCCTTGGCCAGACGCCGCAGGAACGGCTCGTCATCATCGACCAGCAGCAGCGATTTATCGGGTCCAATGTCCTGCAGAGCAGTTTCGGCCATGCCCGGTCCTCCGCGAAGTATTTCAGTTCACGCAAGAATATGTCCGGGCAAGGGGAAAGGTCAAACAGCTATCCTGCTTTAGATTTTTTCAATGAAACAGGCGGCCTTGTCGGCCATCTGCTCTGCGGTTTCGTCGCGGCGGAAGAATTCCACGAAACCTTCCTCGGGCAGCACCAGATAGGAGAAGGTGGAATGGTCGACCAGGTAGTAGTCCTCGTCGCCTTCGTTCTTCTTGAAATAGGTCTTGTAAGCCTTGCTGGCGGCCTTCACCTGCTCCAGCGAGCCGGTCAGCCCGATCATCTTTTCATGCAGGTTCGCGGCAAAATCGCCAACCGCTTCAGGGGTATCGCGGTCCGGATCGATGGAAATGAATACCGGCGTCGCGCTGATGCCACGCTCGGCCAGAACGTCGACGGCATCGGCATTGCGGGCCGAATCCATCGGGCAGACATCCGGGCAGAAGGTGTATCCGAAGTAGACGATCGACGGTTCGGTGATTACGTCTTTGTCAGTAACCGTCTCACCCTTGGCATTGACCAGTTCGAATGCCCCTCCGATGGTGTCCGCCCCGCCCGCAATCTGGCTGCTGCGGCACTGTGCGAATTTGTCACCCCCGCTGCCCCCGCGCGTCAGGAACCAGGCGCCGCCAACCAAGGCAGCAACAAAGGCAACGGCAAGAAGAGCATATACGCGGGTCATGAGATCACACTTTTCGTCAGGGAAGGGTTGTTGATCGTTTGCGGCGCCAGACCTATCAAGAAATACAGCCGATGCAACTGGCGCACGGCGTCACATCTGCGGGAGCAGCGGACCAAATGAGCGATCGCATCTTCAGGCTGGCGGGCAGCCATGAACACAGCCACTGGATCCGTTTGCGGACTTTGATCCTGTTGCGCTGGGTAGCAATTGCCGGGCAGATCACCGCCATTGCCGTGGCGCAGCACCGCTTCAACCTGCAGCTGGAGCTGGGCCTGTGCTATTTGGCAATCGGCGTCTCGGCGGCCGGCAACCTGATCGCTATCATTGCCTTTCCAGAAAACAAGCGCCTGACCGAGTTCGAGAATTTCCTCATGGTGCTGTTCGACCTGCTGCAGCTGGCCTTTCTGCTGTATCTCACCGGCGGCCTGAATAATCCCTTTGCGCTGCTGGTGCTGGGTCCGGTGACAATCTCCGCCGCGGTAATGGGGCTGCGATCTACGCTGATCATCGGTGCTACGGCCATCATCCTGGTCACGCTGCTGGCAGAATTCCACCTGCCGCTGCGCACCGAGTTGGGCTTCATTCTGCGCATCCCCGATGTGTTCATCTTCGGCAACTGGATTGCCATCGTCATCGCCATCCTGTTCATCGGCGCCTATTCCTTCCGCGTCAGCAATGAAATGCGCTCGATGTCCGACGCGCTGAGCGCCACCCAATTGGCACTGTCACGCGAACAGAAGCTGACCGATCTGGGCGGCGTGGTTGCCGCTGCCGCGCATGAACTGGGCACGCCCCTGGCCACTATTAAACTAGCCAGCGCCGAGCTGATCGAGGAATTGGACGACCGCCCCGACCTGCGCGAGGACGCCGCATTGATCCGTGAGCAGGCCGACCGCTGCCGCGACATCCTGCGCAGTATGGGCCGCGCCGGAAAAGACGACCTGCATTTGCGCCAGGCACCGTTTTCGACCCTGGTGACCGAGGCCGCTGAGCCGCATATGAACCGGGGCAAGACTGTCGTTTATCACGAAGAACCGCTGGAGGGCGGCGATTTCCAGCAGCCGACCGTGCTGCGCAAGCCTGAGATCATCCACGGGCTGCGCAACCTGGTGCAGAACGCCGTCGACTTTGCCCAGTCCACCGTCTGGATTGATGCCGCCTGGAATGACGACCGGATCATCCTGCGCATTTGCGATGACGGACAGGGCTTCCCGCCGCAGTTGCTGGGCCGGATCGGCGACCCCTTCGTGCGCCGCCGCCGCGGCGAGAGCGAATTGAAGCAACGGCCGGAGTATGAGGGCATGGGGCTGGGCCTGTTCATTGCCAAAACCCTGCTGCAGCGCACTGGCGCCCAACTGAGATTCGCCAATGGGTCGGACCCGTTCCAGACCCTGAGCCCCTTCCGCGAACGGCGCGGCGCCATTGTCGAGGTGGCCTGGCCGCGTGAAAAAATCGACGCTATGGAGGACGGCGGCCCTGTCATCGGGAAAAATATACCTTTAGAAATTTAACTATTCACTTTTGGGCAACCAATTAAACTTCATTTAACCATTATTGCGGAACCATGCGGGTAAACGAGAGCTGAACTGGGCAGAACGAGATGCAGAACTTCGCTTCGATCGAATGGTTTGTACTGGTAGCGCTGTGCGCTGCAACGGCTGCTGCCGCGGTCTGGTGGCTGTCGCCCACACACCGCCGCCGCGGCATGGAGCATGACCTGCTGGCCGCCGATGGCCGCACCGATGCGGTGTTCCTGTTCGATGACAACAGCCTGATCGGCTGGTCCTCGGGCGCGCGCAAATTCATCGGCGACCAGGCTGAAAACTTTGACTGGGGCATGCTGCGCGACCAGCTCGCCCGCAGCTACCCGGGCCTGCCGCAATCACCCGGTTTCCTCAAGGATGTCGGCCCGCTGGTTCTGTCCGGCACTGCCGCCGCTGAAAGCCGCGAAGCGCATTGCGAATGGATTGACGGGGTGACCCGGGTGCAGCTGCGCCGCAGCACCTTGGAGGAACAGAACAAATCCCTCGATCAGGAACTGACCACCCTGCGCGCCGCCGTGCATCAGGCGCCCTATCCGGTCTGGCTGCAATCGGAAGATGGCAATGTCACCTGGTCCAACCTCGCCTACGATGATCTCAGCCAGAAGATTCGTGGACGCAACACGGATTTTGCCGCGCCCCTGTTCACCGATCTCCATGACCCGATGACCAGCGGCAAGCCGGAACGGATCTCAATCCCTCTGCCGGAAAGCAAGAAGAAACTTTGGTATAACGTCTCGACCACCGAAACAGAGGCCGGCTGGCTGTGCCACGCTGTCGACGTGAACGCCGTGGTCGATGCGGAAGTGGCCCAGCGCAATTTTGTGCAAACCCTGGCCAAGACCTTTGCCCAGCTGTCGATTGGCCTCGCGATCTTTGACCGCAACCGCCAGCTGGTGCTGTTCAACCCGGTGCTGATCGACCTCACCGCCCTGCCCGCCAATTTCCTCAGCTCGCGGCCCAATCTGCTCACCTTCTTTGACCGGTTGCGCGATCAGAGGATGATGCCCGAACCCAAAAGCTATTCCAGCTGGCGCCACCAGATGGCCGACCTGCTGGAAGCCGCCGCCGAAGGCCGGTACCAGGAAACCTGGTCGCTGCCGTCGGGTTCCGTCTACAAGGTGTCAGGCCGCCCGCATCCGGACGGCGCCATCGCCTTCCTGTTCGAGGACATCACCGCCGAGGTGACCCTCACCCGCCAGTTCCGCTCGGAGCTGGAAATGGGCCAGTCGATCCTGGACCAGATGGACGAAGCGATCGCGGTCTTTGCCAGCGACGGCACGATGACCTTCTCCAACACCGCCTATGGCAGTCTGTGGCAGATGGATCCGGAAACGAGCTTTGCCAAAGTCTCGATCATGGATGCCAGCAGGGTTTGGCAGAACACCAGCGCCCCGACCCCGGTCTGGGGAGAGATCCGCGACTTTGTCGCCGGCTACGAAGGGCGGGAGGAATGGTGGTCCCGCGTCCAGCTGCGCGATGGCACCCCTCTGGTCTGCAAGGTCTCGGCGATCCAGAACGGCGCCACAATGGTAAGCTTCCGCCCGCCGGAAACCACTGCCCTGCCGGCAAGCCAGGAGCGTTTCCCCGCCATCACCCAGGGCTGATCAGGGGAAACCCGCTTGCAGCAGTCCGGCGGCGGCGGCATTGTACCGCCATGACCACGCACACCGCGGCCTGCACGCTGAACTCACCGGATGAAACGGCCCGCTTGGCCGCACAAATCGCCGGGGCCCTGCGCCCCGGCGATTGCCTGCTGCTGGAGGGGGTGATCGGTGCCGGTAAGACCCACTTCGCCCGCCACTTGATACAATCTCTGATGGAAGTCCCGGAGGATGTGCCCTCCCCCACCTTCACTCTGGTGCAGACCTATGACGTGCCCGCCGGCGAGCTGTGGCACACCGATCTCTACCGGCTGTCCTCGCTGGATGAACTGGAGGAGCTGGGCTTGACCGAAGCGTTTGAAACCGCGATCTGCCTGGTCGAATGGCCCGACCGGCTAGCTGAGCTGACCCCTCCCCATGCCATGCACCTGACGCTGGCGCTGGACCCCGATCATGAAGACCGCCGCCATCTGACACTCCGCTGGAGCGATCCGAAATGGCAGCCCCTGATGGAGCGCATCTGCGCATGACCGACCGCAGTAAACTTTGCGAATCCTTCCTGTCCGCAACACCTTATGCCGGCTGGCAGCGCGGCCCGCTCGCCGGCGACGCCTCCAACCGGCGCTACGAGCGGCTGACCGCCGCCGGCGGCGAAACCGTGGTGCTGATGGACGCCCCGCCGGAGAAGGGCGAGGACGTCCGCCCCTTCATCAGCGTCGCCCGATATCTGCGGGACCAGGGCCTCAGCGCCCCGGAAATCCTGGCCGAGGACATTGAACACGGCTTCTTGCTGCTGGAGGACTTGGGTGACGATCTGTACGCCCGGGTCATCCTGCGCGAACCGGCGCTGGAAAAGGAGCTATACGAAGCGGCAACCGATGCGCTGGTGGCGTTGCACCAGGCGCCGATGCCGGATCTTGAGCCCTATGGCCCGCGGATGATGGCAGAGATGTCCGGACTGGCGCTGTCGAAATACCGCGCCGGTATCCTCGGCAGCCAGGATGAGGATCTGCAGGCCCGGTTCGAGGACTTGTTCGAAGACATTCTGCGAGAGACCGTCAAAGGCGATCCGGTGCTGGTGCAGCGCGACTATCACGCCGAGAACTTGCTGTGGCTGCCGGACCGCGAGGGCGTCGCCCGCGTTGGCCTGTTGGATTTCCAGGACGCCCGCGCCGGCCACCCGGCCTATGATCTGGTGTCGCTGCTGCAGGATGCCCGCCGCGACGTGCCCGCCGGCATCGAAATGCAGATGATCGCCCGCTATATCGCGGCAGCCGGCACCGATGAGTCCGGCTTCCGCACCGCGTATACCGTCCTCGGCGTGCAGCGGAACCTGCGCATTCTCGGCGTCTTTGCCCGGCTCAGCATGGATTACGGCAAACCCCATTACGTGGATCTGATCCCGCGGGTCTGGGACCATTTCATCCGCGGGCTGGAGCACCCGGCGCTGGCCCGGATCGGCGCTTTGCTGCGCGAGAGCCTGCCCGCCCCCACCCCGGAAAACCTGGACAAACTGAGGCCCTGATGCAGCGCTCCCCCGATGCCGTCATGCTGTTTGCCGCCGGCTTTGGCACCCGGATGCGGGAGCTGACCCGCGACAAGCCGAAACCGATGATCGAGGTGGCGGGCCGCCCGCTGATCTCCCACGCGCTGGAGCTCGTGCGCGAAGCAGGCCCGGCCCGGATCGCCGCCAACTTGCATTACAAGCCGGAGCCGCTGAAAGCCCTGTTAGAGCCTGAAAACGTGCTCCTCAGCCTGGAAATACCTGACATCCTCGACACCGGCGGCGGGCTGCGCCAGGCCCTGCCGCTGCTGGGGGACGGCCCGGTCTTCACCATGAACACCGACGCCATCTGGAAAGGCCCGAATCCGCTGCAGCTGGCGCAGAAGGCCTGGGATCCGAAGCGCATGGATGCGCTGCTGGTTTGCGTGCCGCTGGCCCGTGCCGTTGGCCGCACCGGGAGCGGAGACTTCTCGGCGGACGCCGAGGGGCGTATCAGCCGCGGCGGTGATCTGGTCTATGGCGGCGTGCAGATCCTGAAAACGGAAGGGCTGCACCAGGTTGAAGACAAGGTTTTCTCCCTCAACGTACTCTGGAACCAGATGGCCGCAGCGGACCGCCTGTTTGCGCTGGAATATCCCGGCCGCTGGTGCGATGTGGGCCATCCCGAAGGGATCACACTGGCCGAGGACCTGATTGCCGCAGATGATGTTTGAACCGTCCGCCAAACCGCGTCTGTTTGCCGTACCCTGCGGCGTTGATTTCCCGCGAGCGCTGGTCAAAGGCCTGCGCAACCGCAGCCAGGGCCTGCCACCTGAGGCGCTGGCCAGGGCGGAGCTGATTGTCAACACCGCCCGCATGGCCCGCCGGGTGCGCGGCCTGTTCGATGCCGGCCCTGCCATGCTGCTGCCGCGGATGCTCTTGCTGACCGACTTGGCCCAGCGCGCCACGCTGGACGGCCTGCCGCCTGCCCTGCCCCCTTTGCGGCGCCGTCTGGAGCTGTCGCAACTGATTGCGAAACTGCTGGACGCCCAGCCTGATCTGGCTTCCCGCGCCTCGCTTTATGATCTGTCCGACAGCCTGGCTGCGCTGATCGACGAAATGCAGGGCGAAGGCGTCAGCACCGATACGATCCGCGGGCTTGATGTCTCCGACATGTCCGGCCATTGGGCCCGCGCCCAGGCCTTCATTGGCATTGCCGATGAATTCACCGGCCTGCATGAGGGCGCGATGGACGCCCAGGCCCGGCAGCGCCAAGTGGTGCTGAACCTGATCGGCCAGTGGCAGGTAAATCCCCCGCAGCATCCGGTGATCCTGGCCGGCTCCACCGGTTCACGCGGGACCACGCTGATGCTGATGCAAGCCATCGCGCGGCTGCCGCAAGGGGCGGTGGTGCTGCCCGGCTTCGACTTTGACCAACCGGAGCATGTCTGGTCCGGGCTGGATGATCCGCTGATCTCGGAGGATCACCCGCAGTACCGGTTCCACAAGCTGATGAAGGATCTGGAGCTGTCACCGGGCGACGTGCAGCCCTGGACAGAGATCCCGCCGGTCTCTCCAGAACGCAACCGGCTGGTCTCGCTGGCCTTGCGCCCTGCCCCGGTCACCGACGCCTGGATGAGCGAAGGCCCGCTGCTGACCGGTTTGGACACCGCCACCGATAACGTCACCCTGGTCGAGGCCCCGAGCCCCCGCGCCGAGGCGCTGGCCATCGCGCTTCGCCTGCGACAGGCGGCAGAGGACGGACAGACCGCGGCGCTGATCACCCCGGACCGGATGCTGACCCGCCAGGTCTCCGCCGCGCTGGACCGTTGGGACATCCTGCCGGACGACTCGGCCGGCCAGCCGTTGCAGCTGTCGCCGCCGGGCCGCTTCCTGCGCCATGTGGCGGGGCTGTTCTGCAAACCGCTGGCCTGCGACAGTCTGCTGACTTTGCTGAAACACCCGCTGACCCATGACGGCGCGGACCGCGGCAACCACCTGCGCCAGACCCGCGAGCTGGAGCTGTCCCTGCGCCGCAACGGCCCGCCTTTCCCGGATGCCGCCGCCTTTACCGGGTTTGAGAAGGGCCGTGAGCTGACGCCGGGCTGGACGGATTGGCTGGCAGCCTGTTTCGCGGATCAGGAGATTGCCGGCACCCTGCCCCTGACCGGCTGGGTCCAGCGTCTGCGCGGCCTGGCCGAACGCATCGCCGCCGGCAGCCAGGCCGATGGCGCCGGCACGCTGTGGGATAAGAAGGCCGGTCAGACCGCCCTCGCCTGCATCGAAAACCTGGAGGCCGAAGCACCGTACGGCGGCGATATGACTGCCCGTGACTTCGCCGACCTGCTGGGCGCGCTTCTGAGCCAGGGAGAGGTCCGCGACCGCGATGCGCCTTATGGCTCGATCATGATCTGGGGCACGCTGGAGGCTCGTGTGCAAGGCGCCGATCTGGTGATCCTTGGCGGCCTGAACGAAGGCAGCTGGCCCGAGGCCGCCTCACCCGACCCCTGGCTGAACCGCCAGCTGCGCAACCAGGCGGGGCTCTTGCTGCCAGAACGCCGCATCGGGTTGTCGGCGCATGACTTCCAGCAGGCCATCGCCGCGCCCGAGGTCTGGCTGACCCGTGCCGAACGCTCGGAAGAGGCCGACACCGTGCCCTCGCGCTGGCTGAACCGCTTGACCAACCTGCTGTCCGGGCTTCCGGAGCAAGGCGGCCGCGCGGCGCTGGACGCCATGCGCGCCAAGGGCCGCCAGTGGCTTGGCTGGGCGGAAGCGCTGGAAGAACCCACGCCGATCCCGCAATATCGCCGCCCGTCTCCCTGCCCGCCTGTGGCCGCCCGCCCGCGGCGGCTGACGATCACCGAAATTCCGCGGCTGATCCGCGATCCTTATGCGATCTACGCCAAACATGTGCTGCGGCTGAAACCGCTCAACCCGCTGGTGCAAGAGCCCGACGCCCTGCTGCGCGGCATTGTGGTGCATGAGGTGTTCGAGCACTTCATCAAGGACGCCCAAGCCGATCCGTCTCTGCTGACGGCGGAGCAGCTGATCGGCAAGACTCGAGACCTGCTGGAGACCCATGTGCCCTGGCCCGTCGCCCGCATCCTGTGGCACAGCCGCATCCGCAAGATTGCCGGCGATTTCATCCTGGCCGAGCAGGAGCGCCAAGCCCGCGCCAAGCCGGTTGCTTTTGAGGCCAAGGGCAGCGCCCGGCTGGATCCGCTGGATTTCACCATCGCCTGCCGCGCCGACCGGATCGACATGGACGACCGCGGTTTCCTGCATCTCTACGACTATAAGACCGGCACACCGCCCAGCGAGTCGCAGCAGAAGAAGTTCGAAAAACAGCTGCTGATCGAGGCTGCAATGGCCGAGGAAGGCGCCTTTGACGCCCTCGGCCCAGCTGAAGTGGCCCGTGCGCTGTTCATAGGATTGGGCAGTAAACTGAACGAAGTGCGCGCGCCGCTGGAGGATGAGCCCCCCGCAAAGGTCTGGGATGAGCTGCGCACGCTGATCGGAGCCTATTTCGAGCCTAATCAGGGCTATTCCAGCCGCCGCATGGTGCACCGCGACGACATCGCCGGCGATTACGACCACCTCGCGCGCTACGGCGAATGGGACCGCAGCGCCGAACCGCAGCCGGAGGATCTGGCATGACCATCCGCGACGCCGCCTCCGAGGCGCAGTTCCGCGCCGCCCGCCCCGATGCCTCCACCTGGCTGGCGGCCAACGCGGGCTCCGGCAAGACCAAGGTGCTGACCGACAGGGTGGCGCGGCTGCTGCTAAAGGGCGTGCAGCCGCAGCATATCCTCTGCCTCACCTACACCAAGGCTGCCGCCAGCGAGATGCAGAACCGGCTGTTTAAGCGGTTGGGGGAATGGGCGATGCTGGGGGATGCGGCGCTGATCGCAGCACTGACCGAGCTGGGGGAAGTCAACACCGCGGCCGAGGATCTGGCCAAGGCCCGCACCCTGTTTGCCCGCGCCATCGAGACACCGGGCGGGCTGAAGATCCAGACCATCCACTCCTTCTGTTCGTCGCTCTTGCGCCGCTTCCCGCTGGAGGCCGGCGTCAGCCCGCAGTTTTCCGAGATGGACGACCGCGCAGGCCAATTGCTGCGGGCAGAGATCATGGAGGACTTTGCCCAAGGCGCGCAAGCACCGCAGGTCGACGCCCTGGCGCGCCATGTCAGCGACAGCGATTTTGAAACGCTTACCGCCGCCATCTGCCAGCGTCGCGCCGATTTCGGCGAGCCGCTGGACTGGAACGGGCTGCTGGAGCTGTTCGGCCTGCCCGAAGGATTTGACGAGACCGCGCTGGAGGCACTGGTGTTCCTGGGCGGTGAGGAAGAGCTGCTGCAACGTACCCGCGAGATGCTGGGGCAGGGCGGTACCACGGATCAGAAGGCAGCAGCCAAGCTCGCCAGCATCACAAAGCCCACGCTCGCCGATTTGAGCACACTGGAAGACGTCTTTCTGACCGGTGCCAGCGCCAAGGAGCCTTTCACCGCCAAGATAGACAAGTTCCCAACCAAGAAACTGCGCGAATCCCACCTGTCCCTAATGGATCAGCTGGAACCGCTGATGCGGCGGGTCGAGGATGCGCGCGCCAAACGCCTCGCCCTCACGGCCGCCCGCAAGAGCCACGACCTCCACCGCTTTGCTGCCGCCTTCCTGCCGGAATACGAGCGCCGCAAACAGCTGCGCGGCTGGCTCGACTTTGACGACCTGATCCTCAAGGCCCGCCAACTTCTGAATGACCCCGGCGTTGCCGCTTGGGTGCTGTACCGCTTGGATGGCGGAATCGACCACATCCTGGTGGACGAGGCGCAGGACACCAGCCCGGTGCAATGGGACGTGATCGAGAAGCTGGCGCAGGAATTTACCGCCGGCGAAGGCGCGCGCTCGGACGTTGAGCGGACGATCTTTGTGGTCGGCGACAAGAAACAGTCGATCTATTCCTTCCAGGGTGCTGACCCGGATGCATTCGACCGGATGCAGCAGGAGTTCGGCAACCGGCTGGCGGAAACCGGGGCAGGGCTGCAGGATGCCTCGCTCGATTTTTCCTTCCGCTCCTCCGCGGCGATCCTGAAACTTGTGGATCTGGTATTCCGCGAAAGCCCGCGCGCTGGCTTCCGCAAGGAGGCGCTGCACCAAGCCTTCAAATCCGACCTGCCGGGCAGGGTGGATCTGTGGCCGGTGGTCGGCAAGGTCGAGGACGACGAGGATCCAGACTGGACCAGCCCGGTAGACCGGCCCAGCAGCCGCCACCACACGGTGATCCTGGCCGAACGCATCGCGCGCTCGATCAAGCAGATGATTGAAACCGGCGTCACCATCCCCGAGGACGGCCCGGAGCGCGGCACCTTTCAGCGCCGCCCGGTGCAGGCCGGCGACTTCCTGATCCTGGTGCAGCGCCGCTCCGATTTGTTCTCGGAAATCATCCGCGCCTGCAAAAAGGCCGAACTGCCCATCGCCGGCGCCGACCGGCTCAAGGTGGGCGCTGAACTGGCGGTCAAGGATATCGCCGCGCTGCTGCGGTTTCTGGCGCTGCCGGAAGACTCTCTGTCATTGGCGGAGACGCTGAAATCACCGCTGTTCGGCTGGACAGAGCAGGCGCTGTTCGATCTCGCGCACCGGCGGGAGGCGATGTACCTGTGGCCGGCGCTGCGCGAGCGGGCAGGGGAGTTCCCCGAAACCATGGCGGTGCTGGATGACTTGCGCGCCAACGCCGACTTCCTGCGCCCATACGATCTGATCGAGCGCATCCTGACCCGCCATGGCGGCCGTCAGAAACTGCTGGGCCGGCTGGGTCCGGAGGCTGAGGATGGCATCAACGCGCTGCTGTCCCAGGCGCTGGCCTATGAACGCACCGATGTGCCCAGCCTCACCGGCTTCCTGGTCTGGATGCAGACCGATGATCTGGAGATCAAACGCCAGATGGGTGCGGCCGGCAACATGATCCGGGTGATGTCCGTGCATGGCTCCAAGGGGCTGGAAGCGCCGATTGTGATCCTGCCGGACACTGCCAAACGGCAGCCGCCGCGGGATGCGGAAATCATGCTGGCAGGTGGCACTCCGGTCTGGAAAATGCCCAAGGACCAGATGCCGCCTGCGATGCTGGCGGCCCGTGAAGCCGCGCAGGAGAAACTGCAAAACGAACGGCTGCGCCTGTTGTATGTGGCTCTGACCCGGGCGGAAAAATGGCTGATCGTCGCTGCCGCCGGCGAGGTGGGCGAGCAAGGTGACAGCTGGTACCGGCTGACGGAACACGCCATGCGCGACGGCGGTGCGGTGGAATTCGACGCGGAGGGCGGCACCGGCCTGAGGCTGCAGCATGGCGATTGGGACGGCCTGTCGCTGGTCGTGCCCGAAGCGCATGAAGTCGCGAAACATGAGCTGCCGGAGGTCTTCACCCGCCCGGCGAAACCCTATGCAGCGCCGGCGCCGGCGCTCAGCCCTTCCGATCTGGGCGGAGCCAAAGCGCTGCCCGGCGATCAGGGGCTCGATGAGGAGGCCGCCAAGGCCCGCGGCAGCCGGCTGCACCTGCTGCTGGAGCACCTGCCCGGACGGGCGGAAGCAGACTGGCCGCGGCTGGCACAAAACCTGCTGCAAGGAGCCGGCGACTGTGCGGAACTGCTGGCCGAAGCCGACGCTGTTCTGCAAAACACTGCCCTGGCAGATGTGTTTCACCCGGATACGCTGGCCGAAGCCCCTGTCACCGCCGACCTGAACGGTGCCCGCCTGCACGGCATCATCGACCGGCTGGTCGTCACCCCCGAAACGGTCCTTGCGGTGGATTTCAAGTCCAACGCCACCGTGCCGGCAGAGCCTGAACAATGCCCCGAAGGCCTGCTGCGGCAGATGGGGGCCTATGCCCATGCGCTGGCCCTGATCTATCCTGGCCGGACCGTTGAGACCGCGCTGCTCTGGACCCGGACTGCAACCCTGATGCCGCTGCCGCACGAGCTTGTGACTGCGGCATTGAAGCGGCAGTTGGAACCTTGACGATCGGTTAAGCCGTACCTAGGTTCCGACTCCAGTTGCCACACACTCATGGAGACATTCATATGTCCACCGTAGCCGTCACCGACGCCACTTTTGACGCCGAAGTCAAGAACTCCGATATCCCCGTTGTGGTGGATTTCTGGGCAGAGTGGTGCGGTCCCTGCAAACAGATTGGCCCGGCTCTGGAAGAGCTGGCCGCGGAACTCGGCGGCAAGGTGAAAATTGCCAAGGTCGACGTTGATAGCAACCCGAACTCCGCCGCCGCCATGGGCGTGCGCGGCATCCCGGCGCTGTTCATCTTCAAGGACGGCCAGGTGGTCTCTAACCGAGCCGGCGCTGCCCCCAAGGCCGCGCTGCAGAGCTGGATCGAAGAGTCGATCTGAGCCTGATCAAAGTACTCGATTTCGAAGGGCTGTCCCCGCGGGGACAGCCCTTTTTTTGTTTAGCGGGCTCTGGTGTAGCGGCAGGCGCCAAACTGGCTCTTTCCTTTGCCCGGCCGCCCTGCAAGGGTCCCTCCCGGAACAGATACAGGAGGCGACATGGCCAAGACACGGGTCCTGGTGGAATTCGGAATGGGCACATCGCTCAGGCGCGAAGACTACACCGAAGCCGCCCGCCGCGCGATCAGGGACGCGCTGTGGCACAATTCCGTCAACATGGCGGAACTGTTTGATTTCTCAAAAGAAGACATGATCATCGATGCCGAGATCGGAGTTCAGGATCCGGAGGCGGTAGACCAAGACGCGCTCTTGGAGATCTTCCCCTACGGCCGGCCCAGTATCACGGTTGTGAAAGGCGGGCTCGACATAGACAAGCCTCACGGAGGGCGCACGGTGATCGCCAATGCAGCAGTGGTTGTGTCCTTTGACATGGAGGCCGTAAAATGAGCGAAAAGCGCATCATCCTGGAGATGGGCACCGGCAATGATCTGTACGGTCAGGACTATACCAAGGCCGCCCGCCGCGCAGTGCAGGACGCCCTGCATCATTCCTCGATCACGCTGTTTTCCAAACTGGGGATCGATCACAGCGAAATGCGGGTGGAGGTCACCATCGGTGTGCAGCAGCCAGACGCGGTCGATTGCGATCTGGTGGCACAGGACCTGCCGCGTGGCCATGCGAGCGTGCGCGCGGTTAAGGGCGGTTTGGATGTGGAAGATGCCGGCGCCGGCTCCCGCCATGTGGTGGCCACAGCAGCAATCGAGGCCTGGCTGCCGGATCAGGCCGGCAAATACAAAACCAGCACCCCGGAATGAACAAAGCCGCCCGTGGCAGGGCGGCTCATTCAAAGGATCTGGTCATGGAGGATCAGAACTTGGCGATGTCGGAGCGGTCCAGGCCGATGTCTTCCAGCTGGGCATCGGTCAGCTGTGCCAGAACCTTGCGGGTTTCGCGGGCCTCATACCATTCGACGATGGTGTTCTTGACGTTGGCCATTGCGTCGACCACGCGGAGAACGGTGACTGCTCCGAGCGGCGCATGAATGTTTGCGGTCGTCATTTGCGCATATCCTTCTGAGAAACAGCCGACCCTGTGCCGGTTGTGAGCCTCATTTAGGATGCGGTGCCGAGTCCCGCAATTGCCGGTTCGACAGCCCCGATCTGCAATTTCTGCATAGCAGAAAACTGGGGAGCATGTCCTGCAAGGCTGTTGATCCCCGCCGCTCTCTTGTGCCGGCGGGGGGATGGTTCCATATAGGGGGCAACCAAACGGAGACTTACATGGCAGACGATAAATTTCCTGGCTGGCACGGCACCACTATCATCGGTGTCAAGAAGGGCGGCCAGGTGGTTATTGCCGGCGACGGCCAGGTGTCGCTGGGGCAGACCGTGATCAAGGGCACCGCCCGCAAGGTGCGCCGCCTGTCACCCGGCGGTTTCGATGTGGTGGCGGGTTTTGCCGGCTCGACCGCTGACGCGTTTACCCTGCTGGAACGGCTGGAGGCCAAGCTGGAAGCCACGCCCGGCCAGCTGGCGCGGGCCAGTGTCGAGCTGGCCAAGGACTGGCGCACCGACAAATACCTGCAGAAGCTGGAGGCAATGCTGATCGTCACCGACGGCAAGGACATGTTCGTGATTACCGGCGCCGGCGACGTGCTGGAACCGGAACATGATGTGGCGGCCATTGGTTCCGGCGGCAATTACGCGCTGGCAGCTGCCCGCGGGCTGATGGACAGCGACAGGTCCGCCGAAACAGTGGCACGGGACGCCATGGCCATCGCCGCCGATATCTGCGTCTACACCAATGGAAACCTGACCGTCGAAACCATCGGCGGCTAAGAATTTTAAGCAAAATTCTTAGCAAAACTTTTTGCTAAAAGTTTTGCCCCCGGGAAAGGACTGACATGACCGATCTGACCCCCCGCGAAATCGTCTCGGAGCTGGACCGTTTCATTATCGGCCAGAAAGAGGCCAAGCGCGCCGTGGCCGTTGCCCTGCGCAGCCGCTGGCGGCGTAAGCAGCTGGATGACGATCTGCGCGATGAGGTGTACCCGAAGAACATCCTGATGATCGGTCCCACCGGCGTCGGCAAGACCGAGATCTCCCGCCGCCTGGCCAAGCTGGCCCGTGCGCCCTTCATCAAGGTGGAAGCCACCAAATTTACCGAGGTCGGCTATGTCGGCCGGGACGTGGAGCAGATCATCCGCGATCTGGTCGACAGCGCCATTGCTCAGACCCGCGAATACATGCGCGAGGATGTGAAGGCCAGCGCCCACAAGGCGGCCGAGGATCGTGTGCTGGAAGCCATCGCCGGCAGCGACGCCCGCGAGGCCACCCGCGAGATGTTCCGCAAGAAGCTGAAGGCGGGCGAGCTGGACGATACCGTAATCGAGCTGGATGTGGCCGACACCTCCAACCCGATGGGCATGTTCGAAATTCCCGGCCAGCCAGGCGGCGGCAATATGGGGATGCTGAACCTCGGCGATCTGTTCGGCAAGGCGATGGGCGGGCGCACCACCCGCAAGAAACTGACCGTTGCCGAGAGCTATGAGGTGCTGATCGGCGAGGAGGCAGACAAGCTGCTGGATGATGAGACGGTCACCCGCACTGCTCTGGAGTCGGTGGAGCAGAACGGCATTGTCTTCCTTGATGAGATCGACAAAGTCTGCGCGCGCCAGGAAACCCGCGGCGGCGATGTCAGCCGAGAAGGCGTGCAGCGCGACCTGCTGCCGCTGATCGAAGGCACCACCGTCAGCACCAAGCACGGGCCGGTCAAGACCGACCATATCCTGTTCATCGCCTCCGGCGCCTTCCACATTGCCAAACCGTCGGACCTGCTGCCCGAACTGCAGGGCCGTCTGCCGATCCGGGTGAACCTGCGGGCTCTGACAGAGGAAGACTTCGTCCGCATCCTGACCGAGACCGACAACGCGCTGACGCGGCAGTACACTGCGCTGATGGGCACCGAAGAGGTTGCTGTCACCTTTACCGAAGACGGGATCGCGGCGCTGGCCAAGATCGCGGCCGAAGTGAACCAGACGGTCGAAAACATCGGCGCCCGGCGGCTTTATACGGTGATGGAGCGGGTGTTCGAGGAGCTGTCCTTTACCGCGCCGGACCGTTCGGGTGAGGCGGTGACCGTGGATGCGGCCTTTGTGACGAAAAACCTGGGTGAGCTTGGACGCTCAGCCGATCTTAGCCGTTACGTGCTTTAACCCGTCAGCACGGATTGCAACCACTGGACATTGGCGGCAGGTGCAGTAGCCTGCCGCCAGTTCATTGAGGTGGGACGATATGCAAAGGCTGCGCCTGATTTGCGGTGTGATGCTGGTGTTTCTGGCAGCCTGCACTGACCGGTCCTATTCTCCCACCTTTCCTGCGGCACTGAACGTGGGCACCCCCAAAACCGTCTTCGCCGCCACCAACCGCGATCAGCTGCCGGATGGCACCTTTGGCGCGGAGCGGGCAGAGGGGTACAGCCTGCTTGAACTTACCGTTTCAATTCCGCCGGAACATACGCCTGGTTCGTTGAGGTTCGGCTATAGAAACCCGGATCCTGTCACTGAGTTCACCATGGCAGGGCGGAAGACATTTGAAAGCGATGCCGCCTTTGGCGCACGGCTGCAGCAGGAACTGGCCAAGTTCCCGCCAAAGGAACGCGACATCACAGTGTTCGTGCATGGCTTCAACTCCACCCAGGCCGAGACCGCATTCAGGGCGGCCCAGCTGACCCATGACATCGACGTTCCCGGCGCCACGGTCATCTATTCCTGGCCTAGCAAGGGACAGCCGCTGGGCTATGCCTATGACGGCGACAGCGTTCTGTTCGCCCGCGACGGGCTGGAGCAGCTGCTGCGCAAGCTGCGTGTCGCCGGTGCAGGCCGGGTGGTAGTTGTCGCGCATTCCATGGGCGGACTGCTGACAATGGAGACGCTGCGCCAGATTGAAATCCAGACACCGGGGTGGACCTCCAGGAACCTGGGCGGCGTGGTTCTGATGTCGCCGGATCTGGATATCGACGTGTTCAAAACCCAGATGCGCCGTTTCCGAAAGGTGCCTCAGCCCTTCGTGATCTTCGTTTCACGCAAAGACAATGTTCTGACGCTGTCCCAGCGCCTGCGCGGGCTGGACGGGCGCGAGCGGCTCGGCAATCTGAATAATATCGAAGAGCTCAGCAGCTTGCCCGTCGAAATCATCGACACCACCGCTTTTGCCGACGAAGCGGAGTCACAGCACTTTGTTGCAGCCAGCTCGCCGGCGCTGCTGGCGCTGCTGAACGGCGCGCGGCAAACCGCGGACACCTTTGCCGACGACCCGGAGCGTTTGCGGCGCATCCTGCCGGGTCAGATCGTCATTCAGGAGAATGCTATCAAGGTCGCGCTGTCGGGCAGGCCTGCGGACAACAGGTAAAGAGCAGGCCCTCAGCGGTTGCGCCGCAAGTAGACGTAATAAGCGCCCTCGCCGCCGTGGCTGATGTGTGCAGGCGTGATCTGCAGCACTGCTTGCGCCAAGGGCGGCAGCGACAGCCAATGCGGAACCTTGTGGCGCAGCACCCCGCGCGGAACCGGCATCGGGCCCGGCTCGTCGCGGTCTTTGCCCTTGCCGGTCACCACCAGCACCAGCCGTTTGCCGGAGGCCTGCGCCGAAAGGATGAACCGGGTGAGGGCAGGGTGCGCGGTATCAATGCGCATCCCGTGCAGATCCAGCTTGCCTTCCGGCTTCAGCTTGCCGCGCTTCATCCGGCGGAAAGCCTTTTCGTCCATCTGCAGCGGATCACTGGCCAGGCTGCGGGCAATCGAAGGCTTCAGGTCATGCTTCACCGGCTTAGGTTTGGCCCGGCTGCCTAGCTCGAACGGGTCCATTCGCGGCTCTGGCTGCTTGACCGGCTTGGGTTTCGGCAGCGGCGGAGCAGGCGGCGATGAATGGGCACCCGGGTGCAAACGCTCCGTGTGCTTTACGACCTTGTGCCAGAGGTCGATCTCATCGCCTGTCAGTTTCCGCCGTGTCATTCAAAGATCTTCCGGCAGCATCGCATAGGCACGCTGGATCGGCAGCAGCACCACCATCCGGCCCGGGTCTTTCATGGTTCCCGCAGTCTCGCCAGCCTTGTCACCGGTCCCGACAAAGATATCGGCCCGCTGTGCGCCCTTGATGGCGGAGCCGGTGTCTTGCGCCACCATCAGCCGGCGCAGCGGCATGTGGCCGTCCTTTTCTACCCAGACCGGCGCGCCCAGCGGGGTATAGGCGGGATCGGCGGCAATGGTGCGCATCGGCGTGACCGAGCGGTTCATGGCGCCAAGCGGGCCCTTGGAGGCCGCTACTTTGCGCACCTCCCGGAAGAACACATAGGACGGGTTGTGAAACAGCAGTTCCTTGCCGTCCACGGGATTGCGCCGGACCCATGACTTGATGACCTGAGCGCTGACCTGATGGGCATTGTAGACGCCACGGCGCACCAATTCCTTGCCGATGGATTTATAAGGGTGGCCGTTGGCGCCGCCATAGCCGACGCGGATCATGGAACCATCCGGCAGGCGGATCCGGCCGGACCCCTGGATCTGCAGAAAGAACAGCTCTACGGGATCATCCACCCAGGCGATTTCCAGCCCGCGGCCCTGCATCACATCACCGCTCAGGATATCGCGGCGCGGCAGCCACTGATCGGTGCGGCGGGCCTCAGGCGGCATCTTGTAAACCGGGTAGCGGAAGCGGCTGCTTCGGTAGCGGGAGCCGTCCAGCTCCGGCTCAAAATAGCCGGTGAACAAGGCAGGGTTGCCGTCCTCGATCAGCACCGGGCGGAAGAACAGCTCAAAAAACGCCCTTGCCCCTTCCGGCGGCTGCGACTGTGCCGCCCTGCACAAAGCGGACCAGTCAGGGTCCCTGAGGTCCTTGCAAGTGCCCAGAAACACCTTAAGCGCCTGAGCATGGTCGTCCTGTGCCCAGCCGTCGAGCTGTTCAAAGTCCAGGATGCTGGACACGGTCTCGGAGTGCGCCCCGGAGGCGGTCATCGCGGCACCTGCAATTGCAGCCGCCCCAAGTGCCCCCCGAAGCGCCGCAATCATGCGTCCGTCGCAACCAGCTGCCAGTTGGGGTCGTCGCTGCCCATGTTGCGGGCAAAGACCCAAGTGTCTTTTTGGCGTTTTATCGCCTTGGGGTCGCCCTCGACGATGTCGCCGCCGCGGTCGCGGACCACAGATGTCATTTCGGCGACAAAACGCATGGTGATTTCTGCGCGCCCGGTCTGCGGATCGAATTGCGCGTCCTGCAGGGTGGTTTCCCTCACGCCAATGAAGTCGGCCTCAATCTTGTAACCCTTGTCCTCGCGCTGCGCGACGGCATCGACGAAGCTGTCGAACACATCTTCGGCCAGGAACGGCTGGATGTCGTCCAGGTTGCCGTGCTCAAATCCCATCAGGATCATCTCATAGGCGCCGCGCGCGCCCTGAACGAAGTCCTGAACCTGGAAGGACGGCTCTGCCCGCTTCATTGCCGCCAGCGCCTGAGCCTGCTGGCTGCCTTCCGCCACATAATCGGTGATATCGCGGTCCGGGCCGCCCTCGATCACCTCCAGATCCGGGCGGCGGCCCCGGGCTTCGGATTGCGGCAGCGGCGGCTTTTCAAAGCCTTCGCGCGTTCCGAGCACGCTTTTCAAGCGCAGGATCAGAAACACAGCAATACCGGCCAGAACCAAAAGCTGAATCACAGGCGACTCCATGGATACCTCATGCTAGGCGTTCGTGCTTTGTTTGAAACCAAAGCGGTCACGTCTTATGTAGGTGACGGGCGGGGGCAAGTCTACCGCCCGGGTGTATGATCTCAAGGAAACCCCCAATGTATCTCTTCGTGGCCTTTCTGATGGTTCCCATCATTGAAATCGCTCTGTTTATTCAAGTTGGCGGCGCCATCGGCCTGTGGCCGACGCTAGCCATTGTGGTTCTGACTGCGGTTCTGGGGACCTGGCTGGTGAAAACCCAGGGGCGTTTGGCAATGGGGCAGCTGAGATCCTCGTTCGAGCAACTGTCTGACCCGGCAGAGCCTTTGGCGCATGGCGCCATGATCCTGGTGGCCGGCGCGCTGCTGTTAACCCCGGGCTTCTTTACCGACGCCGTCGGTTTTGCGCTGCTGATGCCGCCGGTCCGGCTGGCGGTTTACCGCTACCTGCGCGCCCGTGTCACAGTGGCGAAGTTCCAGATGGGACCCGGCAGCATGCAGGGCCGCCACTATCCCGGAGCGGCCGGCCGGCCTGATGACATCATTGATGGCGATTATGAAGATGTGACACCGGCAGACCGGCGCGGCGGCCCGTCAGGCTGGGTTGACGGTCCCCGTTGAGGAACCCGGACCAAGCTGGTAAGCACGGTCCAAAGCATATTTTCAGGAGTACCTACATGGCCGAAAACGGCGAAGCCCAGCAGCAGCCGCAAGTCCAGATGAACATTCTGGGCCAGTTCATCCGCGACATGTCGTTTGAAAACGTGATGGCGCAGAAAGGCACCGGCGGCGAGGTTCAGCCCGACGTCAGCGTGCAGGTGAACCTGGATGCGAAGAAGCGCTCGGCCGAGAACCAGTACGAGGTTGTCACCAAGCTGACTGTCGAGTCCAAGAACAAGGAAGCCGGCAACGTCCTGTTCGTGCTGGAGCTGGAATATGTCGGCGTGTTCAACATCGTTGGTGTTCCGGAAGACCAGCTGCACCCGTTCCTGCTGATCGAATGCCCGCGCATGACCTTCCCGTTCCTGCGCCGCATCGTGTCCGACGTGACCCGCGACGGTGGTTTCCCGCCGCTGAACCTGGACAACATCGACTTTGTCGCGATCTACCGCAACGAACTGGCCCGCCGCCAGCAAGAGGCCGCGGCCGCGCCGACGCCGCAGTAAGGTTGCTGACCTTGGAACCAGAAAACGCCGCTGAAGTTCAGCGGCGTTCTTCTTTTGGCCGGTTATCCTGGATCAGGATACCTTCCACAAAGCTTCATCACCCAGCTTGGCCACAAACGCCTCATGCGCGGCCAATTCGTCTGCTGTGATGCGCGCGGGCAGGGGTGTTGCACGCGGCACCGGGCGCCAGTCATCCTCAACCTGCGAGGAACTTGAGGAGGATTGTGTGGACAAGCCGAAATCCGGCTGCCGGCCGCCGATCAGCTCCAGATAAACATCAGCCAGGATTTCAGAGTCGAGCAACGCCCCGTGCAGGGTCCGGTTGGTGTTGTCGATATTGAAGCGGCGGCACAGCGCATCCAGTGTCGCTGGCGAGCCCGGGAACCGCTGCCGCGCCATGGCCAGCGTATCAAGCGCCTGATCCATCGGGAGTTTCGGCAGCCCCATCCAGTCCAGTTCCGCATTCAGGAACTTCATGTCAAAGCTGGCATTGTGGATGACCAATTTTGAATCTTGCACGAAATCCAAGAACTTTTGCCCCACTTTGGCAAAGACCGGCTTGTCCCGCAGCGTTACTGCGCCCGGTTCAGGCTTTTGCGGAGGCTCCAGAAGGTCAGGCCCGATACCGTGGACGCCAAAAGCCTCGGCCGGCATCGAGCGTTCCGGGTTGATATACTCGTGGAACGTCTTGCCGGTCGGCATGTGGTTATACAGTTCCACTGCACCGATCTCGACAATCCGGTCGCCGGAGAACGGATCAAACCCGGTGGTTTCGGTATCAAGAACGATTTCACGCATGGCTTTGTTTGCTCCTGATATCTGCGAGGATCTCTGCCACTTGCACCGCGGCATGTTCGAGCGTATCGGTCTCAATCACATAGTCGGCGCGGGCGATCTTCTCCTCAATCGGCATCTGTTTTTGCAGGATATGCCGGAACTGCTCAACCGTCATTGTGCCGCGGGCAAGAACCCGCTCTTGCTGGGTCTGCGGATCTACGGTGACGCAGGCCACGGCGTCCATTTCAGCGTTGCCGCCGGTTTCAAACAGCAGCGGGATATCAAAGACCAGGATATCGCTTTGCGCCTGCGCCCGGAACTCAGCACGGTCCTGCGCAACAAGCGGATGCACGATCGCTTCGATCTGCTTCAAGGCTTGCGGATTTGCACCGATGATCCGTTTCAGCGCAGCGCGGCAGACTTCTCCGTCCTCGATGGCGTCCGGAAATACGGCCGCCATTGGCTGAACGGCGGCTCCGCCTTTGCCATAGAGACGATGAACGGCAGCATCCGCGTCCCAAACCGCGCAGCCGTGATCGGCAAACAGCTTTGCCGTCGTGCTCTTACCCATGCCAATGGAGCCCGTGAGGCCGAGGCTGAAACTCATCCGAGCACCGCCGCCCGGGTGGCATCGTCAACTTCGGGGCGGTGGCCGAACCAGCGTTCAAAACCCGGTACCGCCTGGTGCAGCAGCATGCCCAGCCCGTCGACCACGGTGCAGCCGGCTTCCTCAGCCGTTTGCAGCAGGCCGGTTTTCAGCGGTGCATAGATCAGGTCTGTCACGACGGCATCAGACTGCAGGCCGTCCAGCGGCACCCGCAGCCGCGGTTTGCCCACCATGCCCAGAGAGGTCGTATTCACAATCAGCTTGCCTTCCTCAATGGCGTTGCCGGCCTGCAGCCATTCCACGACCTGGATCCGGTTGCCGAAGTCCTTCTGCAGCTGATCCGCCCGCTCGCGCGTGCGGTTGCTCAGCAGGATCTCCGGCACCCCGGCCTCCATCAGCGAGGCGACCACTGCGCGGCAGGCGCCGCCTGCCCCCAGCACGACTGCCGGCCCGGATTGCGGATCCCAATCCGGGGCGCCCTGATGCAGGTTGGTGATAAAGCCGTAGCCGTCTGTGTTGTCCGCCAGGATCGTTCCGTCCTCGCGGAATATCAGGGTATTCGCCGCACCGATCAGTTTCGCCCGGTCGGTGACTGTGTCGGCAATCTCCATCACCGCCTCTTTGTGCGGGATGGTGACATTGGCGCCAACGAACCCCATTTTCGGCATCATCCTGATGGTCTCTGCCAAGTCCTCGGACTCCACGTGCATCGGGACATAATGCCCGGCGATACCATGCGTTTTCAGCCAGTATCCATGCAGCTGCGGGGACTTAGAATGCGAAACCGGGCAGCCAATAACGCCGGCGAGCGGGATTTTTGCTTCTGTCATTGCTCGATTACCCCTTGCAGACCCAGGTAACTGATAAGCTCCATCAGCGGCAATCCCAAGACATTAAAGTAACTGCCCTCGATGGAGGCGAACAGCCGCACACCTTCTTCCTCCAGCTTATACGCCCCCACCGCATGGCGGATGCTGTCCCAGTTGCGGCTGACATAATCTTCCAGATAAGCATCAGAGCATCTGCGCATCACCAGCCGGACTTGTCCGACATGGCGCCAGACCGGCTCGCCATCCCGATAGATCACGGCGGCCGACAACAGCATGTGCCGCTTGCCCCGCATCTCTTTCAGCTGGGCCTGCGCAACCTCTTCACTTTCCGGCTTTGAGAGAAGTTTTCCCTCAAAATCAAGAACCTGATCGCACCCAAGCACAATCCTTCCCGGATGTTTACTGCTGATCTTGCGCGCCTTTGCCTCTGCCAGCGCATCGGCGATGTCACGCGGCGGCGCTTCCTCTGCCAGCAATGCGGCCTTGATCGCCTGCTCATCCAGACGCGGGACATCCGTTTCGAATTTGATCCCGGCCTGGCGCAGCAGATGCGCCCGGATTTCGGAACCAGAAGCCAGCACTATGTGGGCAGTCATGTGGAAAACCCCGTGGGAAAGAAGCAGACGGTTTCAGGACGTTTTGTATGGTTTTCCGCGCTCAAGTAAAGACTCCAGGGGTTGACGCAAATCCCGGGATTCAGCCCGCTGAGTCGTCCTTTGTGAGTCAGGATAACTTTGAATCCGTGGATATGCCGGCTCTCCCCGGATCATCCCGCTGTTATCCCCAGGCACGGGAAAGTAAAGACATCCTTAACACACCTTATTTTCCTGGCGCCGGCGTGAAAACCAGGACTCCTGTCCGTTCCGCGCTGGAATCTTATCCCTGCTGGGGATAAGCGGGGGAGGATTCACTTATCCACTGGAATCCACGCACACTACAAAAACATCATCCTTCTAATATTCATTTATTTATTAGGGTGATCAGATCTGACCGGGGAGAACTGCCCATGGACCTGAGCGATGTGATGTTCACGCTCTACCCATATGCCAAGTCGCTGCACATCATGGCCGTGCTCAGCTGGATGGCGGGTCTTTTCTATCTCCCCCGACTGTTCGTTTATCATGTGGAGCAGGCTGAGAATGTGCAGGAAGCAATCCCGATCTTCCTCACCATGGAAGAGAAGCTCCTGAGGATCATTATGCGCCCTGCCATGTATGTATCCTGGGCCGCAGGGCTGTTTATCGTGCTAACGCCAGGGATCGTCGACTGGAGCTATGTCTGGCCCTGGACCAAGGGCGTGTCGGTGATTGCCATGACTTGGTTCCACCATTGGCTTCTGTTCCGCTACCGCGATTTCAGAGAAGGGCGGAACAGGCTGACGGGTCGGCAATTTCGGATGATGAACGAAGTGCCCACTGTGCTGATGCTGGTGATCGTGGTTTCCGTTATCTTTAAATTCTAGCGCAGAGGCGCTGAAACAGGTCCAGCAGCGCCGGAACGCTTGCAGCCGGCGTTTGACTCATCTGAAACGAGTCCCTATGTATGGGCTCCAGCGGGCCCGTCCGGGCAGCCGTGTTTTCCAAACCTGTCGTGTGACCGACCCCCGGCGAAGCGGGGAGTAGAGGCCGTATCTATATGACCGTGCAATCCCTGAATCTGTCCGATCTCAAGGCGAAAAGCCCCAAAGCGCTGCTGGCGATGGCCGAGGAGCTGGAGATCGAAAACGCCTCGACCATGCGCAAGGGCGAGATGATGTTCCAGATCCTGCGGGAACGCGCGGATGAAGGCTGGGACATCGGCGGTGACGGCGTTCTGGAAGTGCTGCAGGACGGCTTTGGCTTCCTGCGTTCGCCCGAGGCAAACTACCTGCCCGGTCCGGACGACATCTATGTCTCGCCTGACATGATCCGCCAGTATTCCCTGCGAACCGGCGACACCGTCGAAGGCCAGATCAAGGCGCCGCTGGAGACAGAGCGTTACTTCGCGCTGACCAACGTCACAATGATCAACTTCGAAGAGCCGGAGAAGGCCCGCCACAAGATTGCCTTTGACAACCTGACCCCGCTCTACCCGGATGAGCGCCTGAAGATGGAGATCGAGGATCCCACCATCAAGGACCGCTCCGCCCGGGTGATCGACCTGGTTGCGCCGATCGGCAAAGGCCAGCGTTCGCTTATCGTGGCGCCGCCGCGGACCGGTAAAACGGTGATCCTGCAGAACATCGCGCATTCGATTGAGAAGAACCATCCGGAGTGCTACCTGATTGTTCTGCTGATCGACGAACGCCCGGAAGAGGTGACCGACATGCAGCGCTCTGTGAAGGGCGAAGTAGTCTCCTCCACCTTCGATGAGCCGGCGACCCGCCACGTTGCGGTGTCCGAAATGGTCATCGAAAAAGCCAAACGTCTGGTGGAGCATAAACGAGATGTTGTGATTCTTCTCGATTCGATCACAAGACTTGGTAGGGCCTTCAACACCGTCGTGCCGTCTTCCGGTAAAGTTCTGACCGGTGGTGTGGACGCAAACGCCCTGCAGCGGCCGAAACGCTTCTTTGGTGCGGCCCGGAACATCGAAGAAGGCGGCTCGCTCACCATCATCGCCACCGCGCTGATCGACACTGGCAGCCGGATGGACGAGGTGATCTTTGAAGAATTCAAAGGCACCGGTAACTCGGAAATCGTGCTGGACCGCAAGATCGCCGACAAGCGCGTGTTCCCGGCCATCGACATTCTCAAATCCGGCACCCGGAAAGAGGATCTGCTGGTCGACAAGGGAGATCTGGCCAAGACCTTCGTGCTGCGCCGGATCCTGAACCCGATGGGCACCACCGATGCGATCGAATTCCTGCTGTCCAAGCTGAAGCAGACCAAGTCAAATTCCGAGTTCTTCGACTCGATGAATACCTAATCCGGGCCGGCGAGAGAGAAAGGCCACCCCATGGACACGATCTTTGCGCTGGCCTCCGCACAGGGGAAGGCCGGGGTTGCGGTGATCCGCGTCTCCGGGCCCTTGGCGCTTGCCGCCGGCGCGCGGCTTTGCGGCGGGGAATTGCCGGCGCGGGGCACCAACCTGCGAATCCTGCAGGACGAATCAGGCGGGCGCCTGGATGAGGCGCTGGTCCTGAGTTTTACCGCGCCGAACAGTTTTACCGGTGAAAATACCGTTGAATTTCAAACGCATGGTAGCACATCAGTGGTCTCTGCCGTGCTTGATTCGCTGGGGCGAATCGATGGGCTGCGGATGGCTGAACCGGGTGAGTTCACCCGCAGGGCGCTGGAAAACGGCAATCTCGACTTGGCTCAGGTCGAGGGTCTTGCCGATCTGATTGATGCCGAGACTGAGGCGCAGCGCAAACAGGCGCAGGTCATTCTCGCCGGCGGGCTGGGGCAGCTGGCGGAAACCTGGCGGGCCAAGCTGATCCGCGCTGCGTCGCTTATCGAAGTGACCATCGACTTCGCCGACGAAGAAGTTCCGGTTGACGTCACCCCCGAGGTTTCGGCACTGCTGGCGGATGTTCAGGCCGGCCTCGAAAAGGAGACTGCAGGCGTCAGGATAGCCGAGCGGATCCGCAGCGGCTTTGAAGTGGCAATTGTCGGCGCTCCGAATGTCGGCAAGTCTACGCTGCTGAACGCGCTGGCCGGCCGGGAAGCGGCGATCACATCAGAGTACGCCGGCACCACCCGCGATATTATCGAAGTCCGCATGGACCTTGGCGGACTGCCCGTTACCTTGCTCGATACCGCCGGCTTGCGCGATACCGATGACCACGTCGAAGGGATCGGCATCGCTCTGGCGCGGAAACGGGCGGAAGATGCAGACCTGCGTGTTTTTCTGGCGGAAGAGGATGAAGTCCTGGATGTTGAGATGCAGCAGGGCGACATCCGGTTTCTTCCCAAGGCGGACTTGCGCGATCACGCGGGTAATGCCATCTCCGGCCGGTCGGGGCAGGGGGTTGACCGGCTGGTTGATCATGTTTCGAAGGTCTTGCAGACACGCTCGGCCCAAGCTGGTATTGCAACGCGCGCACGGCACCGCGACGCGATGCTGGCGGCGCTGGCCAGTCTGGCGGACGCGCAGGAAATCCTGCAGCGCGGCCCGGAATACTATGATATAACGGCCGAGGAAATGCGCTCTGCTATTCGAGCACTGGAAATGCTGGTGGGGCGGATCGGAGTGGAGAATCTCCTGGATGAGATTTTTTCGAGTTTCTGCCTAGGGAAGTGAAGGAGTGTTTCACGTGAAACATTCAGCATATGACGTGATTGTTGTCGGCGGCGGCCACGCCGGCACCGAGGCCGCACATGCTGCGGCCAGGATGGGGGTCCCCACCGCTTTGGTGACGCTGAATCGCAGTGGCATTGGTGTAATGTCCTGCAACCCTGCAATTGGTGGGCTCGGAAAAGGTCACCTTGTCCGGGAGATCGACGCGCTCGACGGTGTCATGGGCCGGGTTGCCGACCTCGCCGGCATTCAGTTCCGTTTGCTGAACCGCCGCAAGGGGCCGGCTGTACAGGGTCCACGGGCGCAGTCGGACAGGGCGATCTACCGTCGCGAGATGCTAAGACTGACGGAAGCCCAGGAGAACCTGGATATCGTCGAAGGCGAGGTCACTGATTTCCTCATGGACGGGCAAGCTGTCGCCGGCGTGATCCTGGCGGATGGCAGCGAAATCCCAAGCAAATCGGTCATTCTAACCTCCGGAACCTTCCTGCGCGGGGTCATTCATATTGGTGACGTCTCCAAGCCAGGCGGGCGGATGGGCGATAAGCCGTCGGTCAAACTCGCGGAACGGCTTGACAGTTTCGAGCTGCCGCTGGGCCGGCTTAAGACGGGCACGCCTCCGCGGCTGGATGGGCGGACTATCAACTGGGACATTCTGGATGCTCAGCCAGGCGACGATGATCCGGTCTTCTTCTCCTTCCTGACAAAATCTGTGAGCGCAAAGCAGGTGTCCTGCGGGATTACCCATACCAACGCACGGACCCACGAGATCATCCAGAAAAATTTGGAACGGTCAGCAATGTACGGCGGCCATATCGAGGGCGTCGGACCGCGCTACTGCCCATCGATCGAAGATAAGATCGTCCGTTTTGCCGACAAGGAATCGCATCAGATCTTCCTGGAGCCTGAGGGCGTAACGGATCATACGGTCTATCCCAATGGCATCTCCACCAGCCTGCCGCAGGATGTGCAGGAAGCTTATGTGCATTCTATCCGCGGGCTTGAGCAGGCTGTCATCCTTCAGCCGGGATATGCCATTGAGTACGACTATGTCGACCCCAGGGCTCTGACGCTGGAGTTGAAGCTCAAGGACGTGCCCGGGCTTTATCTAGCCGGTCAGATCAACGGGACTACCGGTTACGAGGAAGCCGCAGCCCAGGGAATGGTTGCCGGCCTGAACGCGGCGCGTGCTTCTCTTGGAGAGGGGCCGGTCAGTTTCAGCCGATCGAACAGCTATATCGGCGTGATGATCGACGACCTGACCACAAACGGTGTGGCTGAACCCTACCGGATGTTCACGTCGCGGGCGGAATTCCGGCTGTCCTTGCGGGCTGATAATGCGGACCAAAGATTGACACCGCTGGCCGTCGAAATCGGTTGTGCCGGCGATGAGCGGAAGGTGGCGTTTCTGGAGAAAAGCGAACGCTTGGAGGCGGCGCGGTCTGTGCTGGAAGCCAAAAGCTTTACTCCAAAACAGGTCGCTGAAGCCGGTATCCGGGTCAACCAGGATGGCAACCGGCGGACGGGGCTGGATATTCTTGCCTTCCCCGATGTCGTGTTCGAGGATGTCGTGCCCTTGATGCCGGAACTGGCCGGTGTTGAAACGGACATCCGCCGGCAGGCCGAACGAGACGCGCTTTATGCTAATTACATTACCCGGCAGGAGCGGGAGATCTCGGCGATGAAGCGGGATGAGGGGTATGTGATCCCGGCGGGCTTTGTTTATGACGGGATTGAAGGCCTTTCCAAGGAGTTGCAGCAGAAGCTGTCCCGTGCACGTCCGGAATCTCTGGCGCAGGCGGCCAGAATTGACGGGATGACGCCGGCAGCGCTTGCGTTGCTGCTCGCTCGGCTGCGCCGGGATCAGGCACGTCAGGACAAGTCTGCATGACCGAGAATAATATTCTGGAAGACCTCAATGTTTCACGTGAAACATTGAAACGGTTGGAGACCTTTGAACAGGTCATTCTGAAGTGGAACCCCAAGATCAACTTGGTTTCCAAGTCCAGCCTGCAGCAACTTTGGACGCGGCATATCGCGGATTCCGTTCAAGTTTTCCGCTGCACCGACACTCCTGACCACTGGGTGGATATCGGAAGCGGTGGCGGCTTTCCTGGACTGATTATCGCGATCCTGGCGGCCGAAGAAGCTCCAGACATGAAAATCACCCTGATTGAAAGCGATCAGCGTAAGTCGGCGTTCCTTCGCACGGCCGCCCGGGAATGCGGTGCCAGGGTTTCGGTGATTTCCAAACGAATTGAGCAGGCCGAGCCTCAGCACGCAGATGTATTGTCGGCGCGGGCGCTGGCGGATCTATCCCTTCTCTTGGAATTTGCGGAGCGGCATCTGGGTGCCGGCAGCACCGCACTCTTCCCCAAGGGGGAGAGCTGGAAAAAAGAAGTGGATAACGCGCGGCAGCGATGGCGGTTCGATGCGGAACCGGTTAAAAGTTTGACAGAACAAGAAGCAGTAATCCTGAAAATAAGGGGAGTGGCACGTGTCTGATTATTCCCGCCCGGAGGGGCCTCGTATTATCGCGGTCGCAAATCAAAAAGGCGGGGTAGGGAAGACAACAACAGCCATCAACCTTGCGGCGGCGTTGGTGGAGTGCGGCCTTAGGGTACTCGTTGTTGACCTTGATCCGCAGGGTAATGCTTCAACTGGGCTGGGAATTGAGCCATCCGACCGGGAACTAACAAGCTACGATCTTCTGGTCGAGGATGCCGCCTTGGGAGATGTGATCCGTCAGACTGAGATCGAAGACCTGTGTATCATCCCGGCGACGGTAGACCTTAGCTCCGCAGATATCGAGCTTTTCACCAATGAAAAGCGTAGTTTCCTGCTTCATGACGCGCTGCGTCAGACGGCTATGGATGAATATGATTGGGACTATGTGCTGATCGATTGCCCGCCTTCGCTGAACCTGCTGACGGTCAACGCGATGGTTGCGGCCCATTCGTTGCTGATTCCGCTGCAAAGCGAATTCTTTGCGCTGGAAGGCGTGACGCAGCTGATGCTGACGATTCGGGAAGTGCGTCAGTCGGCGAATCCGAACCTGAGGATCGAGGGTATCGTCCTGACCATGTTCGACCGGCGCAACAACCTGTCGCAGCAAGTCGAGCAGGACGCTCGCGACAACCTGGGTGATCTGGTGTTCCAGACCAAGATTCCGCGCAATGTCCGGGTGAGCGAAGCGCCGTCCTATGCACTACCCGTATTGAACTATGATACCAATTCGCTGGGCGCGCAGGCCTACCGCGCTCTAGCGGAAGAACTTCTCAATAAACATCACAAGATAGCGGCCTAAATGCAGAACAAGAACCGGAGGCAACCATGGCAGACAAAAAGACGAAACCGCGCGGGCTGGGCCGGGGATTGTCGGCGTTGATGGCAGATGTGAACCCTGCACCGGTGAGCACCCAGACGGAAGCTCCCCGGAATGCAGAAGTGCTGGTGCCGATCGAAAAGATCGTTGCCAACCCGAACCAGCCCCGCCGGCAGTTTCTGCAGGAAGACCTGGATGACCTGACCGCGTCTATCAAGGAAAAGGGCGTTCTGCAGCCGCTGATCGTGCGGCCGAAGGCCGGCGGTGTTTACGAAATCGTGGCCGGCGAACGTCGCTGGCGTGCTTCGCAAGCAGCGCAGCTGCATGAAGTTCCGGTGCTGATCCGCGAGTATTCGGACCTTGAGATGATGGAAGTTGCCATCATCGAAAACATCCAGCGTTCGGATCTGAACGCGATGGAAGAGGCACAGAGCTACAAGCAGCTGATGGAGAAGTTCGGCCACACCCAGGAGAAGATGGCGGAGGCGCTTGGGAAAAGCCGCAGCCACATTGCCAACTTGGTGCGCCTGCTGCACCTTCCTGACGATGTTCAGATCCTGGTGCAAGAGCGCAAGCTGTCGGCAGGGCACGCCCGGGCGCTGATCACCTCGGATAATGCTTCTGACCTGGCGCGGAAAATTGTGAAGGGCGGGCTGTCGGTTCGCGCGACCGAAGCCTTGGTTAAAAAGGACGCTGCCGGGATCCGTCCCGCGCCGGCCAAGAAGGCAAAGCCAGGCGGGGAGAAAGATGCAGACACGCGTGCCCTGGAAGGCGATCTGTCGGCAATGCTGAAGATGAAGGTCTCAATCGATCACAAGCCGGGCGGTGAAGCTGGTTCTGTGACGATCAGCTATGAAAACCTGGATCAGCTGGATGAACTGTGCAATCTGCTCAGCCGTTAGGCCGGGTCCAGATAAAGGCCAGCACAGCCGTGAGCACCACTGCCTGAATGCCCAAAACATGTCCGGGCGCGCCAAGCAGAAGCGAAATACCAAAGACGGCGGCGATCGAAACGGTTGCCGCCTTTTTTGCGCCCGGCCGGATGGCGCCGTGTTCGCGCCAGTCCATGATCATCGGGCCAAACACATTGTGGGCGACGATCCAGTTGTGCAGCCGCTCGGAAGAATTGGCAAAGAAGAATGCAGCGAGCAGGAGGAAGGGCACGGTTGGAAGCAGGGGGAGCACAATTCCAATAGCCGCCAAGGCGACGCAGCAAAGTCCCAAGCCGGCATAAAGGAAACGCATTGCCTCAATCCATTAACAGTTCTCGGAGCACCGCATTCAGAACGGCGCGCCCTTGATTGGTCGCACGAAGTCTCTGATCAGAGATAGTTACCATGCCCAAGTCTGCAAGATCCGCGAGCTTGCTTTGCGGAAGGGTACGGCCGGAAATCTGGGTATAGCGTACCATATCCAGACCTTCTGTCAGGCGCATCCCCATCATCAGGTATTCTGCCGCAGCATCTTCCTGCGATAGGGACTCCCGCAGGGATTCTCCGTTGCCCTTGTTTACGGCCTCCAGCCAGGCGCCAGGGGTGAGGTGGGTTTCGGTGGCATAGCGGATGCCGTTCAAAGTCAGGCGTCCGTGCGCGCCGGGGCCGATACCGGGATAGTCGCCATAACGCCAGTAGATCAGGTTGTGGCGGGACTCTGCGCCTGGCTTTGCGTGGTTTGATATCTCGTAGCCGGCCATGCCGTGCGCTGCAGTAATCTCCTGAGTGGCCAGGTACATATCGGCTGCGGTGTCATCTTCCGGCAGGCCGCGCAGTTTGCCCCGGGCGTAGCGGTCGCCGAAGGCGGTGCCGTCTTCGATGGTGAGCTGATAGAGCGAGAGGTGGTCGATCGCCATGGACAGCGCCTCATTCAGCTCCGTTTTCCAGGCCGCAAGGGTTTGGCCCTGGCGGGCGTAGATCAGGTCAAAGCTGACGCGGTCAAAACAATTGCGGGCGATGTCGAAGGCGGCCTTGGCTTCAGCGACACTATGGATGCGGCCGAGCCGGCGCAGGTCCTCGTCGTTCAGAGCCTGAATGCCCATGGAGATCCTGTTGACCCCAGCATCGCGGTATCCGGCAAACCGGCCGGCCTCGACGGAGCCCGGATTCGCCTCCAGAGAAATCTCCAAATCATTGGCAAAGGGCCAGATTTCACGTGCCCGTTCGATAACGGCGGCAACGGTTTCCGGCTGCATCAGTGAGGGTGTGCCGCCGCCAAAGAAGATCGTGTTGAGCACTCGGCCGGAGAGCTGTTCCGAGAGTCTGTCGAGTTCAGCCAAGTAGGCTCTAACCCATAATTTCTGGTCTATTCTTGCGGAGACATGACTGTTGAAGTCGCAATAGGGGCATTTGGCCTGGCAAAACGGCCAGTGCACGTATAGGCCAAAGCCCCCATTGCGCCAGTCATCCACTGAAACAGCCCTGCACGAATTGGGCCAGCGCTTTGCCGCGGTGGCTGATCTTGTTCTTCTCCGCCGGGTCCATCTCGGCGCAAGTGATGCTGTAACCGTCCGGCTGGAACATCGGGTCATAGCCAAAACCATGCTCACCGCGGATCGGCCAGACCAGCTGGCCCGGCATCACGCCTTCGAACACCTCGTCATGCCCGTCGGGCCAGGCGATGACCAGGGTGCAGCGGAACTGGGCGGTGCGGGGCGCGTTGGCGCCGGCTGCGGCCAGCTCGTCATTGGCGCGGGTCATCGCCATCTTGAAGTCACGGCCGTTAGGAGTCTCTGCCCAGTCGGCGGTATAAACGCCGGGGGCGCCATTCAGTGCGTCGATGGTGATGCCGGAGTCATCGGACAGGGCAGGGAGACCGGTGGCCTCGGCGGCAGCATGGGCCTTGATCCGGGCATTGCCGACGAAGGTATCCTCAGTCTCTTCCGGTTCCGGAAGGTCCATTTCGCCGGCGCCGATCACCGTCACGCCGTAGGGCGCGAGGATCTCGGCAATCTCGTTCAGCTTGCCCTTGTTGTGGGTGGCGACAAGCAGCTTGCCGCCTTCCAGTTTGCGGGTCATTTGGACGCGGCCTTCTGCATTTCTGCGAGCTCAACGGTGCCTTTAGAGGCAAGGTCCATCAACTGGTTCATCTGATCACGGGAGAAGACGGAACCTTCGGCCGACATCTGCACCTCGATCAGCTTGCCGGAGCCGGTCATGATAAAGTTGCCGTCGACGCCTGCCTCGGAATCCTCAGGATAATCCAGGTCCAATACCGGCTGGCCGGCATAGATACCGCAAGATACGGCAGAGACCGGGTCCATCAGCGGGTCGATCTGAACATCGCCGGCCTTCATCAGTTTGTTGACCGCAAGGCGCAGCGCGACCCAGCCGCCGGTGATCGAGGCACAGCGGGTGCCGCCATCGGCCTGCAGCACGTCGCAGTCGACAGTGATCTGGCGTTCGCCCAGGGCAACCCGGTCGACGCCGGCCCGCAGGGCACGGCCGATCAGGCGCTGGATTTCCACAGTGCGGCCGCCCTGCTTGCCCGAGGAGGCTTCGCGGCGCATCCGGGTGTTGGTAGCGCGCGGCAGCATGCCGTATTCGGCGGTGACCCAGCCCAGGCCGGTGCCCTTGATGAAGGGCGGAACGCGGTCTTCGATGGTGGCGGTGCACAGGACGTGGGTGTCGCCAACCTTGATCAGGCAGGAGCCCTCGGCGTGTTTGGTGAAGCCGGTCTCAATCGACACGGGGCGCATTTCGTTCAGTTCTCGTCCTGAGGGTCGCATGGCACATCCTTTGTTAGCTGGCTTGGGGATATCCCCCGGACGCGGGGCTATGCAAGCCCGATTGACCTTTTGACACTCTGCTCTTTAATGACATCCGGGTAGCGGGTTCCTATGTTTAAACCGTAAGAAATGCTGGACGAACGATGAGCAATCCGAACAACATTCTGGAGGACTTGAACGACCGCTCCCGGGAGGTGTTCCGGGCTGTGGTCGAAAGCTATCTGGAAAGCGGCGATCCGGTGGGCAGCCGCACGCTGACACGGTCGCTGAGCGAAAAGGTGAGCGCCGCGACAGTCCGCAATGTGATGCAGGATCTGGAGTTTCTGGGGCTGCTGGACAGTCCGCATGTCAGCGCCGGCAGAGTGCCGACGCAGCTGGGCTTGCGGATGTTTGTCGACGGTCTGCTGGAAGTTGGCGATCTCAATGTCAAAGACCGCGAGAAGATCGACGCGACGCTGGGCCGGAATGCCGGTGATGTGGGCGGGATGCTGGACCGGGTCGGAGCCGCACTCTCGGGGGTGACGCAGGGCGCGTCGCTGGTGCTGACGCCCAAGCACGAGGCCGAGATTCGCCATATCGAGTTTGTCTCGCTGGCGCATGACCGGGCGCTGGTTGTTCTGGTGTTTTCCGACGGTCATGTGGAAAACCGGCTGTTTTCCCCGCCGCCGGGGCAGACACCCAGCTCAATGCGGGAGGCGGCGAATTTCCTGAACGCACTGATTGAGGGCAAGACCCTGAGCGAAGTGCAGCGGCAGATGCAAAAAGAGATCGCGGCACGGCGGCAGGAAATCGACAGCCTTGCACACGCCATGATTGAAAGCGGCCTGGCCGTTTGGGAGGATGACGGCAGCGAGCAGGCCCGGCTGATCGTGCGCGGCCGGGCGAATCTGCTGGCGGAGCCTGGTGCAGCGGAGGAGCTGGAGCGGATCCGGACCTTGTTTGACGATCTGGAGCGCAAGCGCGATATCGCCGAATTTCTGGAACTGACCGAGGACGGCGAGGGTGTGCGCATTTTTATCGGCTCGGAGAACAAACTTTTCTCACTTTCGGGTTCCTCTTTGGTGGTGTCTCCCTATATGAACGCGGATCGGAAGATAATCGGCGCGGTGGGGGTGATCGGCCCGACGCGCCTGAACTACGGACGGATCGTGCCGATTGTGGACTATACGGCACAACTGGTCGGCAAGCTGTTGTCGGACCGGAGTTAGAGGTGAAAAATGGCAGAGCTCAAGAACGAAGACTTTCTGGATGACATCGCCGATGCCGAAGCTGAGGAGCTTGCGGCGCAGACCGAAGAAATTGATGACGATGCGCTGGAGATCGACGCGCTGCGGGCCGAGCGGGACGAGTTGAAGGACCGGTTCATGCGGGCGCTGGCGGATGCGGAAAACGCCCGCAAGCGTGGCGACAAGGCCCGCCGCGAGGCAGAGCAGTACGGCGGCTCAAAACTGGCCCGCGATATGCTGCCGGTCTACGACAACATGAAACGTGCGATCGAAGCCGCGACCGACGAGCAGCGCGAGGTTTCTGCGGCGCTGATCGAGGGTGTTGAACTGACCATGCGCTCGCTGCTGGGCGTGTTCGAAAAGCACGGCATCCGGATTGTCTCGCCTGAGGTTGGCGACAAGTTCGACCCGCAGGTGCATGAAGCAATGTTCGAGGCGCCGGTGCCGGGCACCAAAGCGGGCGACATCATTCAGGTCTCCGCAGAGGGCTTCATGCTGCACGACCGCCTGCTGCGGGCGGCGCAGGTTGGCGTGTCGTCGACTCCGGCCAGCTGATGAACAGGCCCTGGCGGGCCTGTGCCTCCGGCGGGAGTACTTTTTGGAAAGATGAAAGGGCGGGTCCGTTTGGATCCGCCCTTTGCCTTATTCCGCAGCCTCTTTCAGTTTGTAGAGCATCTCCAGCGCTTCCCGCGGGGAGAGGTCGTCCGGATGGATGCTGGCCAGAAGCTCCTCGGCGGCTGAGGGGCTAGACGGTGCCTTGGGCTGCGGCGGCGGGGCGGCTGCAAAGAGGGGCAGGTCGTCGATCTGGATCTTGGACCCGCCCTCGCGGCTGCCTTGCTCCAGCATGTCGAGCACGTCGCGCGCACGGGCAACAACGGACGCGGGGAGGCCAGCAAGCTGGGCTACTTGGACGCCATAAGACCGGTCAGCAGCACCTTTACGCACCTCGTGCAGGAAGATCACTTCGCCCTCCCATTCCTTGACCGCGACTGTGGCGTTGTCGACGCCGTCCAGCTTGGCGGCGAGCTGCGTCAGCTCGTGGTAATGTGTGGCAAACAGCGCGCGCGAGCGGTTCACCTCATGGAGGTGTTCCAGCGTAGCCCAAGCGATGGAGAGGCCGTCGTAGGTGGCAGTGCCGCGGCCGATTTCATCGAGAATGACCAGCGCCCGGTCGTCTGCCTGGTTGAGGATGGCAGCGGTTTCGACCATTTCCACCATGAAGGTGGAGCGGCCGCGGGCCAGGTCGTCGGACGCACCAACGCGGCTGAACAGCTGGCTGACGATGCCGATATGGGCGTTTTCCGCGGGCACATAGCTGCCCATTTGGGCGAGCAGGGCGATCAGCGCGTTTTGGCGCAGGAAGGTCGATTTACCGGCCATGTTCGGACCGGTCAGCAGCCAGACCGCCGCGCCGTCCTGTGCCGTGAGATCGCAGTCGTTGGCCACAAAGGTCTCGCCGCCCTGCTGGCGCAGGGCCTGTTCCACGACCGGGTGGCGGCCGCCTTCCACGTGGAACGAACGGCTGTTGTCGACCTTGGGCCGGGTCCAGTTTTCGCCGCAGGCCAGATCGGCGAGGCCTGTGAGCAGGTCCAGTTCCGCCAGTCCGCGAGCGGCGGTGTTGAGGCGGGCCGCGGCGTCCAGAATGGCGCCAGAAAGCCTTGCATAGAGCCGCTTTTCGATCTCTAGAGCCAGATTGCCGGCGTTCAGGATGCGGGTTTCGATCTCGCTCAGCTCCACCGTGGTGAAGCGCACCTGGTTAGCGGTGGTCTGGCGGTGGATGTAGGTCTCATTCAGCGGCGGCGACATCATCTTGTCCGCGTGGGTCGCGGTGGTTTCAATGAAATAGCCCAGCACGTTGTTGTGCTTGATCTTCAGCGAGGAGACGCCGGTGTGCTCCGCGTATTTCTGCTGCATGGACGCGATGACCGAGCGGCCTTCGTCACGCAGAGTGCGGGCCTCGTCCAGTTCCGGGTCATATCCGGCGGCGATGAAGCCGCCATCACGGGTCAGCAGCGGCGGTTCGGCGACAAGGGCCGCGTCGAGGAGGGAGAGCAGATCGTCGAATCCCTGGAGATCCGAGATCGCTCGGGCCATCAGTGCCGGAAGCTCCTTGCCGCTGCAGAGTTCCGCAATCACCTCCGCTTGCGACAGACCGTTTCGGATCGCGGCCAGGTCGCGCGGGCCGCCGCGCTCCAGCGCGAGGCGGGATAGCGCCCGGTCCAGGTCCGGCGTCTTCCGCAAGGCGGCGCGCAGGTCCTCGGCAGTCTGCGTGTGCTCGACCGCAAAGTCCAGGGCCGCCAGGCGCTGATGGATGGTGTCCAGATTGCGCGACGGGCTGGAGAGGCGTTGTTCCAGCAGCCGGGCGCCGCCGGGGGTTACAGTCCGGTCCACAACTGACAGCAGCGAGCCGGCGCGGCCGCCGGACAGCGAGCGGGTCAACTCCAAGTTGCGGCGGGTGGCGGCGTCGATCTGCACCACCCGGTCCTGCGCTTCCTGCTGCGGAGGCTGCAACAGCGGCAGTTTGCCCTTCTGGGTGATCTCCAGATAGTCGATCAGCGCCCCCATCGCCGAGACTTCGGCGCGGGTGAAGGTGCCGAAACCGTCCAGCGCACTGACGTTGAAGAGGCCGCAGATGCGTTTCTCAGCTGCGGTGCTGTCAAAGCTCGCCTTGCCCAGAGGGGTAAGCGGGATCTTGTATTCATCGGCCAGCGGGCGGGCGGCCTCATAGGCGGGGCCATCGGCGACGATCAGTTCAGAAGGCGCCAGGCGCGCCAGTTCCGGCGACAGGCGGACCCGCGCAACCGGCATCACGTGGAATGCGCCGGTGGAAATGTCGGCCCAAGCAAGCGCGGCCTCATCCCGGAGTTCGGAATAGGAGACGAGGAAATTGTGGCGGCGCGCCTCCAGCAGGGAATCCTCGGTCAGAGTGCCGGGGGTCACCAGCCGCACCACGTCGCGTTTCACCACCGATTTGGATCCGCGCTTCTTGGCCTCGGCCGGGCTTTCCAGCTGTTCTCCCACCGCGACACGGAAGCCTTTGCGGATCAGCGTCAGCAGGTAGCCTTCGGCGGCATGGACCGGCACGCCGCACATCGGAATGTCTTCGCCATTGTGCTTGCCGCGTTTTGTCAGCGCGATATCCAGAGCCTCTGCCGCATTCACGGCGTCCTCAAAGAACATCTCGTAGAAGTCGCCCATCCGGTAAAAGAGAAGCGCGTCCGGATGCGCTGCCTTAATCTCCAGATACTGCGCCATCATGGGCGTTACGGTCATGAAAAGTCCCCCGGGGTCGTCTTTGCCAGACATCTACAATGGGGGCGGTGCGAGGAAAACCCGGATGTGGCTGCCGCCGGGAACGCCGGCGGCAGCCTGCTGTCAGTAGAGGTTGCGCAGCGTGTCAGGCATCGTGTTGACGATGGACAGCGACAAGGTGCTCAGCTGCTGCTGTGCCTGCAGCGCCAGGAGCTTTGTTGCCGCTTCCTCCATATTGGTGTCGATCATCGAGCTCACGCCTTGGGTAATTGAATCCGACATCTTGCTGACGAAATTCCCCTGTTCCGCAAGCTGGTTGGCGCTGGCGCCCAAGGCGGCGGAACTGTCGCTGGCGTAGGACAGAAAGCCTTCGATCTCTCCCAGGGCCGTGAGCGCGCTGGCGCTGTCGGTGATAGCGGTGCGGTTGGCGAGGTCGAACTGCGGGCTGCCTTCGAAGTCCACGCCGTCGGCGCTGAGCGTTGACAGACCGCCAGTTCCGGAGAGTCCGGACGCAACGGTCAGAGAGGTGCCGCCGGCGCCGTCGACGTCCGTTTTCAGCAGGTTCACTCCGTTGAAGCCGGAGGCGGAGATGATCGAATTGATCTTCTCGGTCTTCTTCGCCATGGCCGCTTCGAACTTGCTGAAGTCACCAATGCCGCTGCTGGCCATCACTGCCAGCGACCGCATCTCGGTCAGGGTTTCGGTGATTTGCTCCGCCCCGGCGGAGGCGACCGCCACGGTGGCTTCGCCCATCGACAGGGAGTCGGAGACTGACCGCAACCCTGAGATATCCGAGTTCATCAGCTCGGAAATCGCCCAGAGAGCGGCATTGTCCTGGGCGGTATTGACGTCGCGGCCGGTGGATATGCTGTCTTGGACGGTGTTGAGCTGGGTGTTGACGCCACCCAACGTCTGCAAGGCAACCATAGCACCGGAATTGTTGTGGAAACTTATCATTCCGCAATGTTCCTTTTCTTGATCCGAAAGCCCGGAGTACGGGCGGACTGCCGTCCTTCTGACGAGTGCTTTCCTGGCTATTAGAGACGAGCCGCAGCGCCACCTGACAGGCAGGTGCGGGTTAATGCTTATTAAGAAAATACAGCATCCGAAGGTCTGCTTTAAGGCGAAAACCTGACGGTATTTATCGCCTTTTAGCCGCATTTATCTCAATTCTGGCTATACAGATTCTTGAAACCCCGGATTGAGGGGCGCGGTGGGCTGGGATAAGACGGTCCGCGACGAGGAGAGGACAAGAGATTAAATGCCCAAGAACAAGATCACCGACGAGGAAGCCCTGGCGTTCCACCTGGAGCCGTCTCCGGGTAAATGGGAGATCAATGCTACCGTCCCGATGACCACGCAGCGGGATCTGTCGCTGGCTTACTCCCCCGGCGTAGCAGTGCCTTGCGAGGCGATCGCGGAAAACCCTGAAACTGTCTATGACTACACCAACAAGGGCAACCTGGTGGCGGTGATCTCCAACGGCACCGCGGTGCTGGGCCTGGGCAATCTGGGCGCGCTGGGGTCCAAGCCGGTGATGGAAGGCAAATCGGTCCTCTTCAAACGCTTTGCCGATGTGAACTCGATAGACATCGAACTGGACACCGAAGATCCGGACAAGTTCATCGAGGCGGTCAAGCTGATGGGGCCGACCTTTGGCGGCATCAACCTGGAAGACATCAAGGCGCCGGAATGCTTCATCATCGAGCAGCGCCTGAAGGAAGAGATGGATATCCCCGTCTTCCACGATGACCAGCACGGCACCGCGGTGATCTGCGCAGCCGGCCTGATCAACGCGCTGCATCTGTCAGGCAAGAAGATCGAGGATGTGAAGATCGTCCTCAACGGTGCCGGCGCTGCTGGCATCGCCTGTATCGAGCTGCTGAAAGCGATGGGCGCGCGGCATGAAAACTGCATCGCCTGCGACACCAAGGGCGTGATCTACCAGGGCCGCACCGAGGGCATGAACCAGTGGAAATCGGCCCATGCAATCCAGACCGACCTGCGTACACTCGAAGAGGCAATGCGCGGTGCGGACGTTTTCCTGGGCGTTTCGGTCAAGGGCGCCGTGACCCAGGAGATGGTCGCCTCGATGGCCGACAACCCGGTGATCTTCGCGATGGCCAACCCGGATCCGGAGATCACTCCGGAAGAGGCGCATGAAGTTCGGGTGGACGCCATCGTTGCCACCGGCCGCTCAGATTACCCGAACCAGGTCAACAATGTCCTGGGCTTCCCCTACCTGTTCCGCGGCGCGCTGGACATCCATGCCCGCGCTATCAATGACGAGATGAAGATTGCCTGCGCCCACGCGCTGGCCGCCTTGGCGCGCGAGGATGTGCCGGATGAGGTGGCGCTTGCCTATGGCAAGTCGCTGTCCTTCGGGCGTGACTACATCATCCCGACTCCCTTCGACCCGCGCCTGATCCACCGGATCCCTCCGGCGGTGGCCAAGGCTGGCATGGACACCGGCGCCGCCCGCCGCCCGATTGTGGACATGGACGCCTATGAGGTCGGTCTGAAGTCCCGCATGGATCCGACGGCTTCGATCCTGCGCGGGCTGAACGCCCGCGCCCGTTCCGCCCAGTCGCGGATGATCTTTGCCGAGGGTGACGATCCGCGCGCGCTGCGCGCTGCGGTGATGTATCAGCGCTCCGGCTTCGGCAAGGCGCTGGTTGTGGGCCGGCAGGAGGACGTTCGGATCAAGCTGGAAAAAGCTGGTCTTGGCGATGCAGTCCGCGAGCTTGAGGTGGTGAACGCCGCCAACACCCCGCATTTCGAGTTGTACAAGGACTTCCTGTACAACCGCCTGCAGCGCAAGGGCTTCGACCGCAAGGATATCCACCGCCTGGTGGGCCGCGACCGGCATGTGTTCTCCAGCCTGATGCTGGCGCATGGGCATGGCGACGGGCTGGTGACCGGCGCAACCCGCAAGTCCGCGCATGTGCTGGACCGGATCAACCACGTGTTTGACGCAGACGCTGATCACGGCGTTGCCGGCGTGACCGCGCTGCTGCACAAGGGCCGGATCGTGCTGATCGGCGATACGCTGGTGCATGAATGGCCGGATGAGAACCACTTGGCGAATATCGCCGAACGCGCCGCCGTTGTTGCCCGTCACATGGGGCTTGAGCCGCGGGTGGCCTTTGTCAGCTTCTCCACCTTCGGTTATCCGGTGTCGGAACGGGCCGAAAAGATGCATGTCGCTCCCACGGTCCTCGACAAGCGCGGCGTCGACTTCGAATACGAAGGCGAGATGACTGTGGACGTTGCCCTGAATGAGCGCGCGCAGCGGTATTATCCGTTCCAGCGCCTGACCGGCCCGGCCAACATCCTCATCGTGCCGGCCCGCCACTCGGCCTCGATCTCGGTCAAGCTGATGCAGGAAATGGGCGGCGCCACGGTGATCGGCCCGATCCTGTCCGGCATCGACAAGCCGATCCAAATCTGCTCGACCACCTCCACCACCAATGACATTCTGAACATGGCGGTGCTGGCGGCCTGCAACATCGGGTGATCTGATATGGCGATCTGGAACCTCGGTTCAATCAACGCGGACATGGTCTATACCATGCCGCATCTGCCGGCGGCGGGGGAAACCCTGGCCGCCTTGCGCCTTGACCGGTTCCTGGGCGGCAAGGGCGCCAACATGTCCGTTGCCGCCACCCGGGCTGGCAGCGAGGTGCACCACATTGGCGCGGTGGGACCGGACGGGTCTTGGGCGATTGAACGTCTGACGGCATACGGTGCCGGCACGGACCACATTGCCCAAGTGGAGACGCCAACCGGTCATGCCATCATCGCGGTGGAGCCTGACGGCGAAAACCAGATCATCCTGTTCCCGGGTGCCAACCGTGTACTCAACAGCGAACAGCTGGAGCAGGCGCTGGCCCAGGCAAGCGCCGGCGACATTCTGGTGATGCAAAATGAAACCAACCTGCAGGTAGAGGCGGCACAGCTGGGCCGGAAGCTGGGTTTGCGGGTGTGTTATGCCGCGGCCCCGTTTGATGCGGACGCAGTGCAGGCGGTGCTGCCGTATCTGGATTTCCTGATCCTGAATGAGGTGGAAGCCCAGCAGCTGCAGAAGGCTATCGGCAAGACGCCCGGTGAAACCGGCGTTAAGGATGTGATCATTACCCTTGGCTCCAAGGGCGCACGCCACATCGACGGTGAAACAGGCGCCGTTCTGGACGTGCCTGCGCTGCCGGTCACTGCGGTCGACACCACTGGGGCCGGCGACACCTTCACCGGCTATGTCCTGTCAGGTCTGGACCGGGGGCTGCCGATGGCAGAGGCAATGGAGCAGGCCAGCCGCGCAGCGGCGCTGATGGTCACCCGCCATGGCACTGCGGATGTGATCCCGGAGCTTGCAGAGGTTCAAGCCGCCCGTTTCTGATCCGGGCGGCCTGGTTCTTACTTGGTGCAATTCCTCTTCGGGAAATGGCTGTCAGGCCAAGAGGGCAGGCTCTGCCCTAATGCCCCTTGGCAAAAGGCGCCTCGCTGCCCCACAGCTGCGCCACCCTTGCGTCCCGGCCGCAGGCTTGGCGGTAACGCTTGTAGGCAGCCGCCTGCCGCTTGGGTCCAAACCGGGTAAATACCAGGCTGTTACCCTTGTAATAATCCTGGTGATAATCCTCGGCCTTGTAGAAGGTCTTTGCCGGCAGAACCGGTGTCACGATCTTTTGGCCCAACGCCTTCTGCGCCTCAGATTTTATCCTGTCGGCCAAGGCTGTTTCTGCCTTGTTAGAGACAAAAACCGCAGTCCGGTAACTCTCACCGCGGTCGCAGAACTGGCCGCCTGCGTCTGTCGGATCAACCGAGCGGAAGAACATCTCCAGCAGTCTCTCCCGGGACACTTTTGACGGGTCAAAGATGATCTGCACCGCCTCGTAATGGCCGCTGCCGCCGCGGGTCACGTCCTTGTAGGTCGGGTTCGCCACCTTGCCGCCAGTGTAACCTGAAACGGCCTCGACCACCCCCGGCACGCTTTCAAAATCGCTTTCCACACACCAGAAACAGCCGCCGGCGACGGTGAGGACTTCAGTGGACTGGGCCTGCAGCGGATTGGTTTGCGCTGCGGTGCCGATGGCAATCAGGCCCGCCAGAGCCAAAGGTTTCAGTTTTTCCAGAACACGCATCTCTGCCTCCATCCTGTTTTGATGCCACCCTGCCGGCTGATGCCGCGCCTCTCAACCCGGAAGGCGGGGTCCTCACAAACAGGTGACAGCAAGTTACCGCTTGGAAATTGGATCCAATCTTACTAACGTGCCGCCAGCAGGAGGATTCCATGACCAAAAAGATGAGCACTCACCAAGCCGAAGAAGATCAGCGCAACGAGGAGATCCTGATCTATCTGAACAGCGAAATCGTTCCCAAGGCCGAGGCCAAGGTGAGCGTATATGACAGCGGCTTCATGCTGGGCGATGGCGTATGGGAGGGGCTGCGCCTGTACAACGGCACCTGGGCCTTCATGGACGAGCATCTGGACCGGTTGTTCGAGGCGGCCAAGGCCATTGATCTGGATATCGGCCTCGACCGGGAAGGGGTCGAAACCGCCTTGTTAGAGACACAAAAGGCCAATGGCATGACAACGGATGCTCATGCCCGGCTGATGGTGACGCGGGGCGTGAAGACGCGGCCGTTCCAGCATCCCTCCCTGTCACGGCAGGGGCCGACCATGACCATCATCATGGAGCACTCGCGCCCCAACCTGCCGCGCCCGATCAAGCTGGCGACGGTGCCGCATGTCCGCGGGTTGCCGATGACGCAGGACCCCAAGCTGAATTCCCATTCAAAGCTGAACTGCATTCTCGCCTGTATCGCGGCGGAGAAAGCGGGTGCGGATGAAGCGCTGATGCTGGACGTGAACGGTTTTGTGAACACCACCAACGCCTGCAATTTCTTCATCGTGCGGAAGGGTGAGGTTTGGACCTCCACCGGAGACTATTGCATGAACGGGATCACCCGGCAGAAAGTGGTCGATCTGTGCCGCGAAAACGGTATCCCAGTGTATGAGCGCAATTACTCGCTGGTCGACACTTACGGTGCGGATGAAGCCTTTCTCACCGGCACCTTCGGCGCGCAGACCCCGGTGGGGGAGATTGACGGGCGGCAGATCGGCAGCGGACAGATGGGGCCCGTGACCGAGCGCATCCGGGACCTCTACAAGCACCTGATTGAAAAGGAGTGTGCGTAATGCGGATTGCTATGTGGTCAGGACCGCGGAACCTGTCGACCGCGATGATGTATGCCTTTGGCAACCGCGGCGATTGCGCGGTGGTGGATGAACCGTTTTATGCCGCCTATCTGGCGATGACCGGTCTCGACCATCCGATGCGGAGCGAGATTTTGGAGAGCCAGCCGCAGGATCCCGAAACGGTGGCGCAAGCGCTGCTGGGGCCGGTGCCAGGGGCCAAGCCGTACTACTACCAGAAACACATGACCCAGCACATTATTCCAGGCGTGCCCCGGGACTGGATGCGTGAGGCGGTCAATGTCTTTCTGATCCGCCATCCGGCGCGGGTGATCGCCTCTTATGCCGCGAAGCGGGAGAACCCGACGCTGGAGGATATCGGTTTCCGCCAGCAGGCAGAGCTATTTGAAATGGTGCGCGGCTGGGGGCAGACGCCGGTGGTGGTGGACAGCCATGATATCCGTGCGGACCCTGCCGCCAAGCTGGAACAGCTGTGCGAGGCGATCGGCATTCCCTATTCCCCGAAGATGCTGAGCTGGCCCAAGGGCGGGCACAAGGATGACGGCGTCTGGGCCGAGCATTGGTATGGCGCGGTCTGGAATTCGACCGGGTTTGCCGGCGCCGAAGGTCCGCTGCCGGACGTGCCGGACGCGCTGCAGCCCATGCTGCAGGCGGCAATGCCCTATTACGAGCAGATGAAGGCCGTGAAGATCTGATGCGGTGAGGGGGCGTTGCCCCCTCGCGCCTGCGGCGCTCACCCCCAGGATTACTAGGAGCAAGAGGAAGACGATCAGCCGATCAGCTTGCTCAGTTTCATGGCGACGCCCATATCGCCGGACACCTTGATCTTGCCCATCATCACCGCGGTCATCGGGTTCAGCTTGCCGGCGAGCAGCTTTTGCAGGTTGTCTGCGGACAGGCGCAGCGTGCAGTCGGTGTCCCGGTCCAGGGTTGTGGCGTCCCCCTGCGAGAGCACGATGACGCCGTCACCGCCGCAATCGAATTTCAGCGAACCGTCGAATGTTTTTCCCGCCAGCCCGGTGCGAATGCCTGCTGCGATATCTTCAAGTGCCATGGTGTCCTCCCTTGCCTGACGTGAGCGTTAGGCAGGCAGGGCGGTCCGGGCAATACTGACCAAGGGGGAAGCGGGCGGATTACCCGCCGGCAAGCGCGTGCTGGGTGAGAGGGCAGGGCTGGCCATCATAGAAGGTATCAAGCACCTGCTGAAACTCTGCAGGCGCGCCGGGCACAGCGGCAAACAGTGTCATTGAGGAGCGCAGTTTCTTGGCATCAATGCCGCCGAGGATCTGCTCAGGCGCCTTGTCCCTATGGGACAGCATCAGCTGGCTGACCTTCACCAAGCGGGCGCGCAGTTTCTCGTGGTTCAGATAGGCGGTGGCCTCCGACAGGTCCTCGATCCCGTAAAGCTGCGCCATGTGGGAACGGCCAAGCTCGGCCAGCTGGGGAAAGACGAACCACATCCAGTGGCTCGTCTTGTGCCCTGCAGAGAGTTCGCTCAGGACAGCCGCCCAGACGGTGTCCTGAGCCTCGACGAACATGTCCAGCTCTTCCGCGAAATCGTCCTCGAAATCGCCGTCTATGCCGTCTCGGTCACTCACTTCTTGATCCGGCGCTCGCGTGCGGCCAGCAGCTTGAGGCGCAGTGCGTTCAGCTGGATGAAGCCTGCGGCGTCCTTCTGGTCGTAGGCGCCGGCGTCTTCTTCAAAGGTCACATGCGCTTCGGAGTAGAGCGAGTTGTCCGACCAGCGGCCAACGGTGGAGGCCAGGCCCTTGTAAAGCTTCACGCGCACGGTGCCGGAGACGAACTCCTGGCTCTTGTCGATGGCGGCCTGCAGCATTTCGCGCTCGGGGCTGTACCAGAAGCCGTTGTAGATCAGCTCTGCGTACTGCGGCATCAGCTGGTCCTTCAGGTGCATTGCACCGCGGTCCATGGTGATGGATTCGATACCGCGGTGGGCTTCCAGCAGGATGGTGCCGCCCGGGGTCTCGTAGATGCCGCGGGACTTCATGCCGACGAACCGGCCTTCGACCAGGTCGAGGCGGCCGATGCCATGCTTGCGGCCGTATTCATTGAGTTCGGTCAGGATGGTGGCCGGGCTCATCGCTTCGCCGTTGATGCTGACCGCGTCGCCCTTCTCAAACCCGATCTCGATGTATTCGGGGGTGTCGGGTGCTTCTTCCGGGTGCACGGTGCGCTGGTAGACGTAATCGGGCGCTTCCTGCGCCGGGTCTTCCAGTACTTTGCCCTCGGAGGAGGTGTGCAGGAGGTTTGCATCGACCGAGAAGGGGGCCTCGCCGCGCTTGTCCTTGGCAACGGGGATCTGGTGCGCTTCGGCGAATTCCAGCAGTTTGGTGCGGGACGTCAGGTCCCACTCGCGCCAGGGCGCGATCACCTTGATGTCGGGATTCAGAGCGTAGGCGGCCAGTTCGAAGCGGACCTGGTCGTTGCCCTTACCGGTGGCGCCGTGGGCCACGGCGTCGGCGCCGGTCGCCTCAGCAATCTCCACCAGGCGTTTGGAGATCAGCGGGCGGGCGATGGAGGTGCCCAGCAGGTAGAGGCCCTCGTAAACCGCATTGGCGCGGAACATCGGGAACACGAAGTCGCGGACAAATTCCTCGCGCACATCCTCTATGAAGATGTTTTCCGGCTTGATGCCCAGCATTTCCGCTTTCTTGCGGGCGGGCTCCAGCTCTTCACCCTGGCCGAGATCGGCGGTGAAGGTGACAACTTCGCAGCCGTATTCGGTCTGCAGCCATTTCAGGATGATTGAGGTGTCGAGGCCGCCGGAATAGGCGAGCACAACTTTCTTGGGCGCGGACATGGAATTCCCTCTCAGGTCAGAACGTGTGGGGCGTAGCGGGTTTTGCCCGGAAGGGCAAGGATTTCCGGGGTTTTCTAATCAGCAGGACACGCTTAACGTGCGCAGCAAAACGGAAAGATCTTTTGGAGAATACCTCAATGAAGGGCTGGTCGATTTTCTCGCATTCCGTGAGCATGGTGCTGCGGAATTTCCAGGCTGCAATCCAGATATTCCTGGTCCCAACGCTGCTCGTGTTCGCAGTGGTGTTTGCCGTGGTCTATGCCGCCATACAGTCGGGGCTGGCACCGCAGGGGCAAGCCGTCAATGTGGCGCTGGGCAGTGTGCCTTCCGGCTTGCTGCTGCAAATGGCGGCGGTCTGGATCGTCGTCATGCTGATCAGCATCTGGGGTGTTGTCGCCTGGCACCGGTATGTGCTTCTGGAAGAGATGCCTGAAGGCTGGATTCCCCGGCTCCACACCTCCAATATCCTCATCTACTTTCTGCGAGCGGTCCAGCTGGTCATCGTTTCGGTGATTGCTCTGCTGGTGGTTGCCTTCATCGGCAGCGCGTTTGTTAAGGCCGCGGGGTTATTCGGGGCTGCCATCCTGATTGTGCTCTTTGTCGGCATCGCCCTGTTTCTGTCGCGGCTTCTGGTCATTCTCCCTGCTGCGGCAGTTGGCAGGCCATTCGGCCTGAGTGACGCATTGGAGGCTACCAAGGGCGCGGTTCCGGCGCTGTTTCTGCTTGGTGTGTGTGTGTTTCTTGCACAGCTCGCGGTGGAGCTGACGCTGTCGGCAGTTTCCGGAATCCCGGCCGTCTCGCTCGCACTGCAATTGGGATTTGCGGTCATGCTGAGCCTTCTGAACGTCAGCATCATGACCACGCTTTACGGCCATTACGTCGAAGGACGCCCGTTCTGATCACCGGTATTCTTATGTATGCTTGTCTCCCGCCTCTTGCCTTGGAGGCGGGCTTGCGCCACTGAAGGATACATGAGCGATTTCAAGACCCAGGCCCGCGCCGCCGAACAGGCGATGCGCGATGTGTTCCCCGCGACGCCGCTGCAGCGCAACGTGCATCTTTCCGAACGTTTCGGCGCCGACATCTACCTCAAGCGCGAGGACCTGAGCCCGGTCCGTTCCTACAAGATCCGCGGCGCGCTGAACGCGATGCGCAAGCAGCCGGATCAGGAGCTGTTCGTTTGCGCCTCGGCCGGGAACCATGCCCAGGGCGTCGCCTTCATGTGCCGCCACATGGGCAAGCGCGGCGTGATCTTCATGCCCGTCACCACGCCGCAACAGAAGATCCAGAAGACCCGGATGTTCGGCGGCGACAATATCGAGATTCACCTGGTCGGCGACTATTTCGACATCTGCCTGGCCGCCGCGCAGGAGTGGTGCGCGCAGGAAGGCGGGTATTTCCTGTCGCCTTTCGACGATGCCGATGTGATCGAAGGCCAGGCCTCCATCGCCGTGGAGATCGAGGAACAACTGGGCAAGCTGCCGGACCACGTCCTGTTGCCGGTGGGCGGCGGGGGCATGTCGGCAGGCGTCTCCTCCTGGTTCGGGGAAGAGGTGCACAGCCTGTTCGTGGAGCCGGAGGGCGGTGCTTGCCTGCGCGCAGCGCTGGCAGCCGGCAAGCCGGTGCCGCTGGACACCGTTGATACCTTTGTTGATGGCGCCGCGGTGGGGCGGATCGGCGACCTGCCGTTTGACATTCTGAAGGACGTGCCGCTGCCGGATGTGCTTGCAATTTCCGAGGACCGGATCTGCGCCACCATTATCGAGATGCTGAACGTCGAGGGCATCGTGCTGGAGCCGGCCGGCGCGCTGTCGGTCGAGGCGCTGCAGGATGTGCGCTCCTGGATTCGCGGCAAGACCGTGGTTTGCGTGACCTCCGGCGGGAACTTCGATTTCGAACGGCTGCCCGAGGTCAAGGAGCGGGCGCAGCGCTATTCCGGGGTGAAGAAATACTTCATCCTGCGGCTGCCGCAGCGGCCCGGCGCGTTGAAGGAATTTTTGGGCATCCTGGGTCCTGAGGACGACATCGCCCGTTTCGAGTACATGAAAAAATCGGCCCGCAACTTCGGCTCTGTCCTGATCGGGATTGAAACCAAGCGGCCGGAAAATTTTGAGCAGCTGTTTGCGAGGCTGGATGCGGCTGGGATGACTTATACAGACATCACCCGGGACGAAACGCTTGCGCAGTTCGTGATCTGAGGTCCGTCGCAGGGATCAGAATTTTTCCGACATGCCTGTCAGGAAGGCGGACTTGGAAGCCTGAAATTCGGCAATGATGGCGGGGATGTCGACACCTTCCGCGCCACCCTGTGCGGATTTTCTCTCACCGTCCAGGCAAAGCGCAGAAAAATCCGCAAAGCCAAGGTTCAGCGCGCTGCCTTTCAGGAAATGCAGGTCCTGTTCAAGCTGCTTGCGGTCGCCGCCTCGCAGTTTTCCAATAACTTCTTCGACTTCTTCAAGAAAGATTTCAACAACTTCCTCGAAATCCTCTGCACCCACTTCTTCGCGCAGCTCGGTCACGCGCGGCCAGTCAATCATGTGTCTTGTCCCTACGATCAGTCGCCATGCGCGATTTCTTAAGTTGCTTGCAGTAAAGATATAGTGAAATAAAGGGGGAAGCTCAAATTTTAGGTTTCACCGCCTGTTAAATTTCTGGACCGATAGTATCACAAGACTGTCTGATTATGCCATTTGTGAGGTGCCTTCGGTGCTGCCAGAAAGTTCGATGGACAACGAGGACCACACAGTGGCCGGATCAATACGCCGTGTGCTGGTTGTCGATGACAGCCGCCTGCAGAGACGCATCCTTGTGGCCTCACTCAAGAAATGGGGGTTTGAGGTCGTCGAAGCCGAGAGCGGCGAGGCAGCGATGGAGATCTGCCAGGCGGAAACGCCGGATCTGATCCTTAGCGACTGGATGATGCCGGGCATGAACGGGCTGGAGTTCTGCCGCGCATTCCGGGCCCGCTCCAGCGAGGATTACGCCTATTTCATTCTGCTGACTTCCAAGAGCGAAAAGAACGAAGTTGCCGAGGGGCTTGACGCCGGCGCCGATGACTTCCTGACCAAACCGGTGAGCTCTGACGAACTGCGTGCGCGCATTTCCGCGGGCGAGCGGATCCTGCGGATGCAGCGGGAGCTGTCAGAGAAGAACCGGATCGTCTCTGAAACCCTGGGTGAGCTGCAGCGGGTGTATGATGCGATCGACAAGGACCTGATCCAGGCCCGCAAAATCCAGGAATCGCTGGTGCCGGAGCTGTCTAAGACCTTTGGCTCCTCTACTGTCAGCCTGCTGCTGAAACCCTGCGGGCACATCGGCGGGGACCTGGTTGGCATGTTCTCTCCGGGCGTTAACCGTATCGGATTCTACTCCATCGACGTTTCCGGCCACGGCATCACCTCCGCGATGATGACGGCGCGGCTCGGCGGCTATCTGTCTTCCAACTACTTCGACCAGAATGTCGGGATGGAGAAGCGGTTCAACCGTTTTTATGCACTGCGCCAGCCGGAAGAGGTTGCCAGCCTGCTGAATGCTCGTCTGATCGCCGATACCGGTATCGAAGAATACTTCACCATGGCCTATTGCATTGCCGATCTGCGCAGCGGTGTCATCAAAATGGTGCAGGCCGGCCACCCGCATCCGTTGCTGCTGCGCAAGAGCGGCGAGATGGAATTTATCGGCAAAGGCGGCGTGCCGGTGGGTCTGGTGCCGGACATCGGCTACAGCCAGGAAGAATTCACAATGGAACGCGGCGACCGCCTGCTGCTTTTCTCCGACGGTTTCACCGAGGCTCGGCTGGAAGACGGTTCCATGCTGGAACCGGAGGGCCTGCTTGAGCTTGTGGAGAAATGCGGCTCTGACCAGAGCGGCAAGGAATTCCTGGACGACCTTTATTGGCACCTGACCCAGGTCATGAGCAAGGAACACGGGCTGGAGGATGACGTCTCAGCCACGTTGTTCGAATACCAGGGCCCCTGAACCTGACTCAGCGGCTGTCCAAAGATGTCCCGGCCGCGGCTGGGATTTTGTGCATTTGGGCGATAGGTTTGGACATATTTCACAGGCGTGCGGCCAACTGGGTGGCAAAATGGCGGTCGCCGGCGTTGCCAAGCCGAATGGCAGCCTCTTGCGGGTCAATCCACAGCGCTTCATGCCCCTTCTCCAACGGCGGACCGAGGCGGCGCAGCGGACGGGCCATGTAAATATGGCACAGCTTCTCGGCCCACAGGTCGTATTCCGGCATATAGGCAAAACGCCGGAACACCCCCACCTTCCGCGGTGCAGAGATCTTCCAGCCGGTTTCTTCATAAACCTCGCGGTGCAGCGCAGGGATCGGCGATTCGCCAGGGTCGATACCGCCGCCCGGCAGCTGCAAATCGGGGTGCGGGTCATACTGGCAAGTGATCAGCAGCTTACCGTCGCGCGGCAGGAGCGCATAAGCTCCAGGCCGAATCCGGTAGCGCTGGCCCTTTTGCGGGGTGTCGCCAAAACGTCTGATCACGGGCCGGCCCCTTCACTCCAGTATCAATTCTCCTATATAGCCCCGGTATGCCAATCCCCGGCGCATAAGGAAACCCCATGACCATTGGTTCGAAAATCGCGTGGGACGACACCGTCCTGCCCTTCCAGCTTGATGCATCCGACATGCGCGGCCGCGTGGCGCGGCTGGACGGCGTGCTGGATGGTATTCTGAAACAGCATGACTATCCGCCAGTGGTTGAGGCGCTGGTCGCCGAGATGGCGCTGCTGACGGCGCTGATCGGCCAGACCATCTCGCTGCGCTGGAAACTCTCGCTTCAGGTGCAGTCCAAAGGCGCGGTGCGGATGATTGCCACAGATTACTATGCGCCCCAGAAAGAGGGTGAAATCGGCCAGATCCGTGCCTATGCCAGCTTTGACCGAGACCGGCTGACCGATGGCGACCCGTTCGAACAGGTGGGCGAAGGGTATTTTGCGATCCTGATAGACCAGGGCAATGGCACCCAGCCCTACCAGGGCATCACCCCGCTGGCCCAAGGCTCGCTGAGCGCCTGCGCCGAAGCCTACTTTGCCCAATCGGAACAGCTGCCGACCATGTTCAAGCTGAGCTTTGGCAAATCGGCCGAACCTGGCGTGCCCGAGCACTGGCGCGCAGGCGGCGTGATGCTGCAGAGCATGCCCAAGGCGTCGCCCTTCGCGGCCCAGGGCGAAGGAACGGGTGACGTTCTGCAGGCTTCCGATCTGGTGACCGGGGACGAGGAAGAGAACTGGAACCGGGTCACCATGCTGCTGAATACGGTGGAAGACCTGGAACTGATCGGCCCGTCGGTCACGCCCACCGATCTGCTGGTCCGATTGTTTCACGAGGAACAACCGCGGGTCTATGACTTCCAGCCGGTGCGTTTCGGCTGCACCTGCTCGGAAGACCGCGTGCGCCAAAGCCTGTCGATCTACTCCGCCAAGGACATCGAGAAGATGACCACGGATGAGGGCCGGGTGACCGCGGACTGCCAGTTCTGCGGCGCGCACTATGATCTGGACCCAGCGTCGCTGGGGTTTGATGCGGAAAACCCGCCCAGTGAGTGAGGCCGCGCAGGATCTCATCGGAACCATCACTGCCGCGCTGAAGCTTCAGGGCGGCGGTTCTTCCGATTTTGACCTCAATCCTGGCACGGTGCTGCCGGAGGGGCGCAAGCTGCGGGATGCCGGGGTGCTGGTGCCGGTCTCCATCGCCTCCGGCGCGCCCCGGCTGATCCTGACCAAACGGTCCTCGGCGCTCAAACACCATCCAGGCCAGATCGCCTTTCCCGGCGGCAAGGTGGATGAGGGCGACAAGGACGCTTGCGCCGCAGCGCTGCGCGAGGCCTGGGAGGAAATCGGCCTGCCGCAAGATCTGCCTGAGATCCTCGGCTGCCTTCCGGAGCATGAGACAGTGACTGGGTTCTCCGTGACCCCGGTGGTTGCGCTGATCCGGGAAGAGTTCGCTGCGCGCCCGGAAGCAGGGGAAGTGGCCGAAGTCTTTTCCGTGCCGCTAAGACACGTTCTGAATACGGAAAACTACATCATCGAATCGCGCCGTTGGCGCGGGACCCGCCGACGCTATTATACCGTACCCTATGGGCCCTATTACATTTGGGGCGCCACCGCGCGGATGTTGCGCGGTTTTGCGGCACGGATGGAAAGCTGATGCGGATTGACCAGCCCTGGCTGAAGAACAAGGCAACTCAGGCGGTGTGCGAGGCTGTCACGGCGGATGGTGCGCAGGTGCTGTTTGTCGGCGGATGCGTGCGCAATTCACTGCTGTGCGAGCCTGTCTCCGATATGGATATCGCCACCGATGCGCGGCCGGAGCAAGTGATGGAGCTCGCCGCCCGCGCCGGCATCAAGGCGGTGCCGACCGGGATCGACCACGGCACTGTGACGCTGGTCAAAGACGGCATCCCGCATGAGATCACCACCTTCCGCAAGGATGTCGAGACCGACGGCCGCCGGGCTGTGGTCGCGTTTTCAACCGAAATCACTGAGGACGCCCGTCGCCGTGATTTCACCATGAACGCGATATATGCGCGCCCGGACGGGGAAGTGGTCGATCCGCTGGGCGGCCTGGCGGATCTGACCAAGCGCCGGGTACGGTTCATCGGCACCGCGGAAAACCGCATCCGCGAAGATTACCTGCGCAGCTTACGCTATTTCCGCTTTCACGCCTGGTATGGCGACCACTCAGAGGGATTCGATCCGGATGCGCTGGCGGCGATTGCGGCCAACCTGGACGGTCTGGCATCACTCTCCAAGGAACGCGTCGGGGCAGAGCTGTTGAAGCTTCTGACCGCCCCCAATCCTGCGCCGTCTGTCGCAGCAATGCGGCAGGTCGGCGTCTTGGCTCAAATTTTGCCTGGCGCCGATGACCGCGCCCTGGCACCGCTGATTCATCTGGAGGCGGGGCGTCCGGCGTACGGCATCCGGCGTCTCGCCGCGCTGGGCGGTGATGGTCTGCAGGAGGCCCTGCGGCTGAGCAAGGCTAAGGCCTCACATCTGAACGCAATCCGGAACGCCGCGACTGGTACAGCGGGGGCAGGGGAGCTGGGATACCGGCTCGGTACGGAGAAAGCGCTGGATGCACTGCTGTTGCGCGCTGCGCTGCTGGAACAGCCGTTTCGCACTGATTTAGAGACTGAAATCGCGCTGGGCGCGGAAGCGGTTTTCCCGGTGAAAGCCCGCGATCTGTTGCCGGATCTGCAAGGGCCGGCGCTGGGCGCGGCGGTAAAAAAACTGGAAGCGGACTGGATCGCGTCCGGGTTCACGCTCAGCCGCGAAGAGCTGCTGAGCACTTTCCGCTGACAAGAGGTGGCAGCAGCGTCACAACCTTTGGGGGTGACAAAACGGCAAATCTTGCGTACCCATGGGGCAGCCACCACATGACGGAGGAATGCTGATGTATTACGGGATCTGGTTTCTCTAACGCCTGAGACCTTGCCCCGTTTGACGTGGGAGCCTTGGGCTGCCCGCTGTCTTCATCTGTATTCCGATTTGCTCAAATGCCTGGAGCACCCGCATGTTTCGCTTTTTTGAAAACCTCATTGACCCTTATTGCGCCTACCCGGAAACCAACACGCCTCCGACGCGGCTGTGGCCGTTCCTGCGCGACTATTCCAAACCGTTCAAAAGCGTCTTCATTCTGACTGCGCTGATGTCGGTCGTGGTCGCCGGGATTGAAGTTGGGCTGATTTACTACATGGGCCGCATCGTCGACCTGATGTCGGGCACCCCGTCCGAGGTCTGGGAGGCGCATGGCACCGAGCTGATCCTGGTGGCCCTGTTCATCCTGCTGCTGCGTCCGGTGATCCAGCTTCTGGACGTTGCGCTGCTGAACAATGCCATCCTGCCGAACTATGGCACCCTGATCCGCTGGCGGGCGCACAAGCACGTGCTGCGCCAGTCGGTGGGATGGTTCGAGAACGATTTTGCCGGCCGGATTGCCAACAGGATCATGCAAACCCCGCCCGCTGCGGGCGAGGTGGTCTTTCAGGTGTTTGACGCCATCACCTTCTCGCTGGCCTACCTGGTGGGTGCGGCAGTGCTGCTGTGGGTTGCCGATGTGCGTCTGATGCTGCCTCTGGCAGTCTGGTTTGTCCTCTACGCGCTTCTGGTGATGTGGACGGTCAAGCGGGTCGGCCCGGCCAGCCAGGCGTCGTCCGACGCGCGCTCCACTGTGACGGGACGGGTTGTCGACAGCTATTCCAACATCCACTCGGTCAAGATGTTTGCCCATCACGACCGGGAGCTGACCTATGCCCGCGATGCGATCGAGAACACCCGCAAGACATTCCAGACGGAGATGCGCATCTTCACCATCATGGATGCCACGCTGGTTACGCTGAACGGTCTGCTGATCGTCGGTGTGGTCGGCTGGGCGGTGATGCTGTGGATGCAGGGCACGGCTTCGGTGGGTCTGGTGGCGGCCGCCACGGCGCTAACCCTGCGGCTCAACGCGATGACCGGCTGGATCATGTGGGCGCTGACCTCCTTCTTCCGCCAATTGGGGGTTGTGGCCGAGGGGATGGAGACTATTGCCCAGCCCATCGACCTGGTGGATGCCGCCAATGCGGAGCCGCTGCGGCTCACCAAGGGCGAGATCGAGCTGCGCAACCTCTCGCATCACTACGGGCGCGAGGCAGGCGGACTCGACCGGATCAGCCTGACCATCCAGCCGGGGGAGAAGATCGGCCTGATCGGACGCTCTGGCGCTGGCAAGTCGACCTTGGTGAAGCTGCTCTTGCGGTTCTACGACGCCGAAAGCGGCCAGATTCTGATCGACGGCCAGGACATCCGGGCGGTAACACAGGACAGCCTGCGCAGCCGTATCGGCATGGTCCAGCAGGACAGCGCGCTGATGCACCGCTCGGTGCGGGATAACCTGCTGTACGGACGTCCGGATGCAACAGAGGAGCAGATGATTGCCGCCGCCAATCAGGCACAGGCGCATGAGTTCATTCTGGATCTGGAGGACCCGCAGGGGCGCAAGGGGTATGACGCCCATGTGGGGGAGCGCGGGGTGAAACTGTCTGGCGGGCAGCGCCAGCGTGTGACCCTGGCTCGGGTGATCCTAAAGGATGCGCCGATCCTGGTGCTGGACGAGGCCACCTCGGCGCTGGACTCTGAAGTCGAGGCGGCGATTCAGGAAACCCTCTATGGCATGATGCAGGGCAAGACGGTAATCGCCATTGCACACCGGCTGTCCACTATCGCGCAGATGGACCGTATCCTGGTGATGGATCAGGGCCGTATAGTTGAAGAAGGCTCGCATGAGGCGCTATTGAAGGCGCAGGGGCTTTATGCGCAGCTTTGGGCACGCCAGTCCGGCGGCTTCCTGAACATCGAGGCAGCAGAATGAACATCGGCAACCTGATCGACGCCTTCCGCCCGGCAGAGGGTCCGCCGCCGCAGCGTCTGGGGGCCTTCCTGCGCTGGTGCCTGGCTGGTGCCTGGCCGATGCTGCTGCTGGCGGCGGCCTTTTCGGCACTGGCCGGCGGAATGGAAGCGGGCACCGCATTTATCCTGGGAATGGTCATTGACACCGCCATCGCCAGCGGGCCGGAGCAGTTCTTCTCGGCCGGCAATGTGGCGGTGATCACCTTGGCGCTGGGCTTCTTTCTGTTCGTGCGCCCGGTGCTGTTCGGCCTGTCCGCGGCCTCCAACGCCATTGTGGTGCAGCCCAATGTGAACCCGCTGGTGCTGTCGCGGCTGAACCGCTGGACTCTGGGTCAGTCGGTGCGGTTCTTCGACGATGATTTTGCTGGCCGGATCGCTCAGAAACAGATGCAGACGGCAACCGCCGTCACCTCCGTGACCACTGAGATGATCAATGTTGTGGCCTTTGCTCTAGCGTCTCTTGCCGGCTCTTTGGCCTTGTTAGGGTCTATTGACTGGCGCATTACCGGTGTGTTTCTGGTGTGGCTGATCGCCTATTTCGCGCTGATCCGCTGGTTTCTGCCGCGCATCCGTAAACGGTCCGGCGCACGGGCCGGGGCGCGGGCGATGGTGACCGGGCAGGTTGTCGACTCGATCACCAACATCAAGACGGTCAAGCTGTTTGCCCATGCCGACCACGAGGAACGCACCGCTCAGGACGCCATGGTGCGATTCCGCGACAAGTCGCTGCATTTCGGCTACCTCTCCGCGAGTTTCCGCTTCTGCCTCATGTGCCTCGCAGGCGTCCTGCCGGTGCTGCTGATCGGCGCGACGCTGTTTCTGTGGCAGTCGGGCACGGCGACCGAAGGCGACATCGTGGCGGCGGGCGCGGTCTCGATCCGTATCGCCCAGATGACCGGATGGGTCAGCTTTACGCTGATGGCGATCTACTCCAACGTGGGCGAGATCGAGAACGGCATGAAGACTCTGTCGGTCCGCGACCGGGTTGAGGACAAGCCCGATGCTAAACCGCTGCAGGTCAGCGAAGGAGAGATCGTCTTTGACCAGGTGGAGTTTGCCTATGGCCGTGATGTCGGCGGGGTGCAGGGGATCGACCTGACCATTCACCCAGGTGAAAAGCTGGGCATCGTCGGGGCCTCAGGGGCGGGGAAGTCGACGCTCGTGTCGCTGCTGCTCAGGCTTTATGACGGGGAGAATGGCCAGATTCTGATTGACGGTCAGGATATTGCCAAGGTGTCCCAGAACTCACTGCGCAGCCAGATCGGCATGGTCACCCAGGAAACCGCCATGTTCAACCGCTCGGCGCGGGAGAACATTCTCTATGGGCGGCCGGATGCCACTGAGGAAGAGCTGATCGCGGCGGCACAGAAGGCCGAGGCGCATGAATTCATCACCGAGCTGGAGGATGGCCAGGGCCGCACTGGCTATGACGCCTATCTTGGCGAGCGGGGTGTGAAACTGTCCGGCGGGCAGCGGCAGCGGATTGCGCTGGCGCGCGCCATTTTGAAGGATGCGCCCATTCTGGTTCTGGATGAGGCCACCTCGGCACTGGATTCTGAGGTTGAGGCCGCGATCCAGGCGGCTCTGCACCGGGTGATGGAAGGCAAAACGGTACTGGCGATCGCTCACCGTTTGTCGACGCTCAGCGAAATGGACCGGATCATCGTGATGGAGAAAGGCCGCATTGCCGAGAGCGGCGGCCATGACGAATTGCTGGCCAAGGGCGGGCTCTACGCCCAGTTCTGGGCGCGGCAGTCGGGCGGTTTCATCTGCACAGATGAGGAACAGGCGGCCGCTGAGTAACCCGGTTGGCGCATTTTGCTTTTGCTGGTCCCTGCGCCGCGCTATTGAGCCGCCATGACTGACGCAGCCAGAACCACAGCAACGATCAGCCGGCTGGGCCATCAAGGCGATGGCGTGGCCGATGGTCCCCTGTTTGCCCCGCGCACCCTGCCGGGCGAGATTGTCAGCGGTATTGCCGAGGGCAACCGTCTGACCAGCATCCGTATCGAGACGCCTTCGGAACACCGGGTGCAGCCGCCCTGCCGCCACTACAAGTCCTGCGGCGGCTGCCAGCTGCAGCACGCCAGCGACAGCTTTGTGGCGGATTGGAAAACGGATGTGGTGCGCAATGCCCTGAGTGCGCAGGGGCTGGAGACGGAATTCCGGCCCATCCACACTTCGCCACCGAAGTCCCGTCGCCGCGCAACGCTGGCAGTGCGGCGCACCAAGAAAGGTGCGATGGCCGGGTTTCACGGGCAGGCGTCGGAGGTAATCACGGAAATTCCCGATTGTCAGCTGCTGGAACCCGCCTTGATGGCGGCAATTCCCGTGGCCGAGGCTCTGGCCCTAGCCGGGGCCAGCCGTAAAACGCCGTTGGCGGTGACGGTCACCACGTCGGAAGTCGGCCTCGACATGCTGGTCAAGAACGGCAAGCCGCTGGACGGCCCGTTGCGGATCGAGCTGGCGCAGCTGGCCGAGAAGCACCGGATTGCCCGGCTGACCTGGGACGATGAGCCGGTGGCGATGGAGCAGCCGCCGGTTCAACCCTTCGGCCCGGCCCTGGTCTGCCCGCCGCCGGGTGCCTTTCTGCAGGCCACGCGGGAGGGCGAGGCTGCCCTCCTGGCCGGTGTGCTGGAGATCACCAAAGGCGCCAAGCGGATCGTCGATCTGTTTGCCGGCTGCGGCACCTTTGCGCTGCCTTTGGCGCAGGCTGCCGAGGTGCACGCGGTGGAGGGCGAGCGCGAAATGGTGGCGGCACTGGATGCCGGCTGGCGCAAGGCCAAGGGGCTGAAGAAGGTCACCACTGAAACCCGCGACCTGTTCCGCAACCCGCTGCTGCCGGAGGACTTGAACCCCTTCGGGGCCGCTTTCGATGCGGCGGTGATTGACCCGCCCCGGGCCGGTGCCGAAGCGCAGGTTGCGCAGCTGGCCAAGGCCCGCACGCTGGTGATCGCCTATGTTTCCTGCAACCCTGTGAGCTTTGCCCGCGATGCAAAGATTCTGGTTTCAGCAGGCTATAGCCTCGACTGGGTCCAGGCCGTTGACCAGTTCCGCTGGTCGGCCCATACCGAACTGGTTGCGCAGTTCACACTGAAAGACTGAAATGACGGATACCCGAGCGATGACACCAACCCAACGCCTGGCAGCGATTCTGGACAGTGACCTATTCGGCCGGTTCATCATCGCTGTCATCCTGGTCAACGCAGTGACTCTGGGGCTGGAGACGTCGCCAACAGTCATGGCCAGGGCCGGCGGGCTGATCCATCTGATCGACAATATCTGCCTGTCGATCTTCGTGGTGGAGATCCTGGCCAAGCTATTTGTGAGACGGCTGCGGTTTTTCCTGAGCGGCTGGAGCGTGTTCGACTTTGTGATTGTCGGCATCGCGCTGGCACCGGGTGCCCAAGGGCTTTCGGTTCTGCGGGCGCTGCGCATCCTGCGGGTACTGCGGGTGATCTCGGTCGCACCGCGGCTGCGCCGGGTGGTTGAGGGATTCATCACCGCGCTGCCCGGCATGGGCTCGGTATTTCTGCTCATGGCGATCATCTTCTACATCGGCGCGGTGATCTCTACCAAGCTGTTCGGCCAGGATTTTCCGGAATGGTTCGGCGACCTGGGCCTCAGCGCTTATTCGCTGTTCCAGATCATGACGCTGGAAAGCTGGTCGATGGGGATCGTAAGGCCTGTGATGGAAATGCATCCCTATGCCTGGGCCTTCTTCGTGCCCTTCATCATGGTCACCACATTTGCGGTGGTGAACCTGCTGGTCGGCCTGATCGTGAACTCGATGCAAGATGCGCACCACGAGGAGGAAGGCGAACGCACCGATGCCTACCGGGATGAAGTTCTAAGCCGCCTGGAGGCAATAGAGCAGAAAATTTCAGGCCTCTCAGAGCAAGACAGGAAAATGTGAATTTCCTTAAAGCCGGTTTCGCGGTATTGGCTGGTAAGAGGCAAACAAGAAAAACAGGCTTAACGATGGACAGAAGGGCATTCGGGTTCGGTGCTGCCGCAAGCCTTGCACTGGCGGGCTGCAGCAGGTCTGGCAGTGAGGTTAGCAGGTTTCAGTTCTACCAAGGCCCACCGGTAACTTCCGTTGTGATCAACAAAGGTGCGCGCAAAATGTACCTGCTGCACAACGAAGAGGTTCTGCGGGAATACGACGTCGATCTGGGCTTTGCTCCGCTGGGGCATAAGCAGTTCGAAGGTGACGGGAAAACCCCGGAAGGCACCTATGTTATCGACCGGCGGAATCCCAACAGCCGGTACCACCTGTCGGTGGGGATTTCCTATCCGAACACACGGGACCAAGCCAACGCGGCGGCTGCGGGCAAGCGCCCCGGCGGCGAGATATTCATCCATGGACAGCCGAAAGACCGCAAGGAGCGCAAGCGCGCGGCGCGGGTCAGCGATTGGACCGCGGGCTGTATCGCAGTGTCGAATGAAGAGATCGAAGAGATCTATGCCATGGTGCAGGACGGCACCACTATTGCCTTGAGGCCCTGAACCGCGGGCAGCTGGAAGTTCTCCCGCGCCTGCAGATGCACCGGCGGGGCCGGCACCTCTTGGCAGCCTTGGGCATTGCGCCGTGCTGACGCACGGCGCGCCGGCTCAGCTGCCCATTACCAGCGTCCACCAGATTTTTCCGTTCGGTTCTTGAAACCAGGAAAAGCCCATATTCGCGGCCTTCGGGTCCAGGATCACCGCGCGGGTTGCAGGCCGTTCCAGCCAGGCGGTCAGGGTCTGCTGCTCATTTTCATAAGTTTCCGAGATATTCTCGCCCAGCAGTTTACCGGTGTATCCCGCCCGCGTGACCCGGTCGAGCGGCGACGAGCCGTCGGAGCCGAAATGCCAGGGTCGGTTCTGAACCGACATATCACGCGAATGGGTCGCCGCCGCGGCGGTCAGTTCGGCGTTCAGTTGCACCGGTTGTGCACCCGCGGCCTGACGCAGCGCATTGACGGAATCGAGCATCCGGATCTGGACCTTGTCCGCATTGCGGATGCGGTAGCCGTTGCCGGAGTCCGTTGCGGGCGTACAGGCCGCCGCTGCGGTTAGAATGGCAGCAGCCAAAAGCAGAAAAACACGCTTCATATTTCTCTCATGCTCCGTCAGTTGCCCTTGCACTTATCCTTCCTGTGGCCCGGGTGCAAACGGAGCGGCAGAAATATGCGGACTTCAGCGACGGATTGGTTTGCGACTGCGGCTTTCCGGCCATAAACTGCCGCAACCCAGGATCCTGATTGCGCAAGTTGGAATGAGTCATGTCACGAATCCCATTTAATAACATCAGCAGACGGAACTTTCTTGCCGGCAGTGCTGCCCTGATTTCCTCTACCGCCCTAGCGCAAGAAGACACCGGAGATACTCAGCAGGCGTACGATCCGCTGCGGCCGCCGCCAGAGCCGGAGCCGCCGGTTCAGCGCAATATTTCCGCTTTCCGGGCCAAGACGTGGTCGCCGTATTTCGACAATTTGCGCAACGGCGCGATTCTTGTCGATATCGACAGCCGGGCGCTGCACTACTGGTCCGCGGATGGAGCCACCTATAAGCTGTTTCCTTCATCGGTGCCGCTGTCAGACGATCTGACACGCCGCGGCCGCACCAGGGTGGTGCGCAAGGTTGAAGGGCCCAGCTGGTCGCCGACGCCGAACATGCGCAAACGCAATCCGGAATGGCCTGCATATGTCCCGCCGGGTCCGGACAACCCGCTGGGCACACATGCGCTGTACCTCAGCTGGAAGTATTACCGGATCCACGGAACCCACGACACGCGCAAAATCGGGCGCAAATCTTCCAATGGCTGCATCGGGCTATACAACGAACACATCGCCGAGTTGTTCAGTCTGGCCAAAGTGGGCACACAGGTGTTGCTAATTTGACGCCACGGGAGCGGGCCCTAGCCTGTTAACTATAACAAGCAATTGCAATCGCGCGATTTTGCTGGTTAGAAAAAAATACGAGGTATGTCTTGGGTGCACGGATTCTAAATTTGTTCCGTGCAAATTCTGGAGGTTAACATGAAAAAACTCGTTATCGCTGCTGCGCTGACCGCTGCTGCTTCGACCGCTACCGCGGGCAACCTGTCCGAGCCGGTTGTTGAACCGCCGGTCATCGTTGAAGAAGCACAGGGCTCTTCCAGCGGCATCCTGCTGCCGCTGCTGCTGCTGGTCCTGGTTGGCGCAGCTGTTGCATCGAACTAATTTCGATACACGGTTACGGAAAAGGCGGTGGTTCTCCACCGCCTTTTTTGTTGCCTGAAGGCCGCTGCGGGAGCGGTCAGACCGCCGCCACCTCGCGCAGGATGCTGTCCAGAACAATGGTGATCATGTCTGCATCCTCCGGCTCTATCGTCAGGGGCGGACGGATTTTCAGGATGTTGTCCTTGGGGCCTTCGCTGCCGATCAGGATCCGGTGATCGCGCATCCGGTTCTTGACGTAGGAACAGATCTCCGTGGCTTCGGAGCCATCCGGATTGATCAACTCCACCCCTAGGAACAGGCCCATACCGCGCACATCGCCGATGCAGGCGTGTTTCTCCTCCAGCGTCTTCAGCCCGCTGAACAGCTGAGCGCCGACAACGCGGGCATTTTCCTGAAGCTGTTCGTCATCGACGATATCCAGCACCTCTTTGCCGATTCGGCAGGAGAGGGTCGAGCCGCCAAAGGTTGAAAAAAATTCGATCCCGTTGTCGAAACTTTCCGCAATTGCCTTGGTCGTCACCAGCACGCCCAGCGGGTGGCCGTTGCCGATGGGTTTGCCCATCACCACGATGTCCGGCACCGCGCCCTGATGTTCAAAGCCGAAGTAGTAGTCGCCCAGGCGGCCGAGTCCGGTCTGCACTTCATCAGCGATGCAGACACCTCCAGCGGCGCGAATCTTCTCATAGACCGCAGGCAGGTACCCCTTGGGCGGGATGATCTGGCCTCCTACAGACGGGAAGGTTTCGGCAATGAACCCGGCAACGCCGTGGTCCTTCTCCTGCAGTCGGGCAATTGCCGGGTCGACGAGGTCTGCAAACTTCTGTGCCCGGTCCGGGTCGCCGCGCCGGTATGAGCCGCGGTAGTCATCGGCGACTTCCACCAGTTCCACCCAGTCCGCCTGCCCGACACCGCCGGGCTTGTTGAATTTGTAGGCAGAGATATCAATCGCACCGGTGGTATTGCCATGGTAGCCATGATCGGGTGTCACCATACCTTTGGCGCCGGTGTGGGCACGGGCCAGGCGCAGGGCCAGCTCATTGGCCTCAGTGCCGGAGTTCACGAAGAAGCAGACCTCGAAATGGTCAGGCAGCTTTGACAGCACTTTATCCGCAAACGCGATCTGTGCCGGGTGCAAGTAACGAGTGTTTGAGTTCATCCGTTTGAGCTGATCCGCCGCCACCGCCTGAATGCGCGGGTGGGCGTGACCGACGTGGGGGACGTTGTTGTAGGCGTCCAGATAGGGTCGGCCCCATTCGTCGAATAGGTGGTGCTTCCAGCCGCGCAGCAGCATCACCGGGTCTTTATAGGTCAGGCTGAGATTGCCGCCAAAATGCGCACGGCGGCTGGCCAGCACGTCGTCCTTGCTGGTTGGGCGATAGAAGAGCTTTTCATCCGGCAGGTTCAGCAGCGCCGCAGGGTTCGGGCAGAGCGCGCGCCACAGGTACATCTCATCGGGATCGCCAACGCCGGGCCAGTCAGCCTCGATCCCCTCGGTGGTCAGTGCCAGCTGGAAATGGACATGCGGCGCCCAGCCGCCGTTTTGGCCGGGATCGCCCAAGCGGCAAAATTCCTGACCTTTCTCTACTGTTTCGCCGGGCTTCAGCCGGTCGAGGAACTCCGGGTCCAGATGGCCATAGAGCGTAAAGAACGGATCACCCTCCGGTGTCTCATGCCGCAGGATGATCACGCCGCCATAGTCCAGATGACCGTCGCGGTATTCGGCGGCAAAGACCTCACCGCGCAAGGGGGCAAACATCGGAGTGCCCGCCGGGGCAAAGGCGTCGACGGCCAGATGCACGGTGCGGCGGTTGCTGGCTTTCCACGGTCCTTTGCTGAACGCAGCGTCCGTATAGATCAGCCGCGGCTCGTGGTAATAACCCAGCCAGATCCGGCCATTGTCCTCGAACTCCTCGCCGACCTTGGCGGCCTCCTCCGGCGGCATGTGGAACGGGTTTTGCGGCCATGTGGAGTCCTCGACCGACAGCGACCCCATCGGTGCGTTCGACAGGTCCTGCCCCATCAGCGGGGCGAAATTGCCGCGTTCCTGCTCGAGCCAGACCATCACCCGCTCGGCGCCGTCCACCACCGGCAGGCCGCAGGCGGCGCGCAACCGGGCCGCCAGCAATCCGCAGTGCAGCATGTTGCCTTCCAGGAACCGCCAGGCCGGTGCTTGTGAGATGGTGACATAGGGATCATCAGGGTTCTCCGCCGCCATCAGGGTGGAGTTCACCACGCTGACTGCCAGCCGCGCTCGCAGCAGCGGCCAGACCATGTCCACCTCGGCGGGCGTCAGCGGATAGGCCTCGTGATAGCCCGCCACCAACGCCGCAAGCGCAGCCTCCGGCGCCGGATGGTCCAGAACGATATAGGCCGCTGCAATCGCCAGATCGCAAACCCGCGGTGCGGCGCACATATCACCTAGGTCAATGAGGCCCGACACCCTGCGCGGCTCGCACAGTTCACCCGCCACCATGATGTTGTAATCATTGGCGTCATTGTGGATTGCCTGCTTGGGCAGTGCCCCCAGAACAGGCTCTAACTTGGCGAAATCTGCGCAAATCGCTGCAAGAATTGCACGGCGTGCCGGATCGGTGATGCAAGAAAGCTGGTCTTCGATCCAGCCCGCGCGCATCAGGTCCCATTTGAAATCGCGCTCCAGGCCTTCGTGCCGGAAATCCGCCAGTGCCTTGGCCGACCCGCCCAGAACCTGTCCAACCTCATGGATCAGTGCGTCGCTTTTCGGCTCAGCCTTGGCGTAGCAGCGACCGGGCAGCTGGTTCAGCAGCCAGACCAGACGGTCCTGGCCATCTTCATCGGGGAGTGTCAGCAGAGACTGCCCGTCAGCAGAGGCGATCACCCGCGGGCACGGCAGATCCGGCTGACGCGCGGCGATGTGCTCAAACGCCTTTACCTGCATGTCGACCAGCCAGGTATCGCAGCCGGGGCGCATGGCCTTGAGGATATAGCCTTGACCGTCGGCGCCCTTGGCCAGGAAGTTCAGGTCATACTCCCCATCGAGACGGCTCAGCTCCGCCTTTATCCCCCAATGTTCCTCAAGGGCGGCGGCCCAATGCGCAAACGTCATCCAAACTCTCCCCGGTCTGCCGGCGTGCCCGGCGATCCAATATTGGATCCTATTTGGACCGGGATGGCGGTTTAGTCCAGCCAGCCTTGCAGGTTCTGTTCGATAACCCCGGCCAGTGCGGCGATATGGTCATCATCATCGTTGAGGCAGGGGATATAGAGAAAGTCCTCGCCGCCGGCGTGTTCAAAGCTTTCGCGGATTTCCTCGTTGATCTCCTCCAGCGTCTCGATGCAGTCGGCGGAGAAGGCCGGCGCGATCACCGCGATGTTCTTTTTGCCTTCCTTGGCGAGCGTCGCGACGTGGTCCACGGTATAGGGTTTCAGCCATTCCTCAGGCCCGAACACGGACTGGAAAGTCGTGGTGATTTGAGTGTCGTCCCAGCCCAGCCGCTCCTTCAGCAGGCGCGTCGTTTTCTGGCACTGGCAATGATAGGGATCGCCTTCCATCAGATACCGTTTCGGCATCCCGTGGTAAGACACCACCAGGATGTCAGGGCGCTTCTCTGCCTTGGCATAGGCCTCTTCCACCGACCGCGCCAACGCGTCGATATACGCGGGCTGATCGAAATAGGGCGCGATCGTGCGTGCGGCTGGCTGCCAGGGTTCGTCCATCAGGGCGCGGAAGAACTGGTCATTGGCGGTGCCGGAGGTCGCGCCAGCGTATTGCGGGTACAGCGGCACAAACAGGATCTTCTGGCAGCCGGCCTCCACCATCTGCCGCACCTTGGATTTGGTCGAGGGGTTGCCGTAGCGCATGCAGAAATCGACCATCACCTGATCGCCGTACCGCGCTTTCATCGCCTCGGCCATCTTGGCGGTCTGGTCCTTGGTGATAGTCATCAGCGGGCTTTCACCCTTGTCGTGGTTCCAGATCGACTTGTAGGCCGCGCCGGAGGAGAACGGGCGTTTGGTCAGGATGATCAGCTGCAGCAGCGGCTGCCATTTCCACGACGGGTAGTCGATCACCCGCTTGTCGGACAGGAACTCGTTCAGATACCGGCGCATCGGCCAATAGGAGTGATCGTCCGGCGTGCCAAGGTTGGCCAGCAGGATGCCGACCTTCTCCGCCGGGATCTTGGGGTGATCGGCAGGGGCGTGGGCAGGGCATTTGGCGGTCCGGGCGGCGTCCAGCATGGGCAGGTCCTGTGGGGCTGAGAATTTCGGTGTTGGCGGCAAACTACTGTCTTTACGCGCAGAAGGCCAATTGGATCACATTGGCGCAGCCATAGCGGAAACTTATCAAGGCTTGAGCTTGGTTTCCGGCACCTTCAACGCATCGGCCAGGCGCACCTGGGCAGAGCCGGGGCGCAGGGGTTTCTGCTGACTGTCCGATGGTGACCAGCCGGTGAGGCAGACCAGCTCGAACGTCGCGGGCAGCCGGCCGTCTGCAGTGGCGAAATGCTCGCGGTAGATGTGGTCGGCCAGCTGGAACAAGGCGCGCGGTGCCGGGCGTTTCAGGCGCTGGGTGAGGGCATTGGTCTCTCCCATGCCGCGCAGGTCGTGGATCAGGTGTGTGAGGTCGCGGTATTCTGCGGTCAGCGGCACCAGGTCGGCCACCGGCAGCGCAAAACCGGCCCGCTGCAGCAGCCCGCCCAGGTCGCGGATCTCTCCCATCGGGGCAACCCGCGGCGACAGTCCTCCCATCACCACGGTTTCTGCCTCAGCCATGGCCGCGCGCAGCTCGTGCAGGGTCTGGCCGCCCAGCAGGATGACCAGCAGCAGCCCGTCTTCTTTCAAGGCGCGGCGGCATTGGATCAGCTGGCCGACCGGATCGTTGGCCCAATGCAGGCACATGGCATGGATCACCGCATCATGCGCGCCTTCTTCGAGCGCCAGAACATCCGCATCTGCCACGACCTTTGCCGCAGGCTGAAACCCTTCCCAGACCTCCGGAAAGGGGCTGACCACGGCGGGCGCTGTAAAGGTTCTGTTAACCAGGCTCAGGCGATCCTCGGCCTCATCCCGCGCCATCTGGTGCAGGAACAGGGCATCCGCGCGCCGTCGGGCGCGGCGGGCTGCCAACGTGGTTCGGTCGAAGAGTTGTGCGGGCGCTTGTGTCATGGAGGCTATTTAGATGCTGCTGGCCAGGATTCAAACCGCTGTTTCACTGATCTATCCAGCCCAATGCCTGGGCTGCGGCGGGCTTGTGTGCAGCGACTTTGGCCTGTGCGGCACATGCTGGTCAGGCATGCATTTCATCAGCGGCACGGTCTGCGAGGGCTGCGGCGCTCCGCTGCCGGGGGAGGCGGACGGCTTCCGTCTGGAATGCGACAGCTGCCTGCGCCATCCACGGCCCTGGAGCCAGGGGCGGTCCGCACTGCTTTATGAGGGGCAGGGGCGCAGGATGGTGCTGGCCCTGAAGCACGGCGACCGGACAGAGATCGCGCAAATGGCAGCAGGTTGGCTGGAGCGGGCCGCGGAACCGCTTTTGCGGGGCGGTCCGCTGATCTGCCCGGTGCCGCTCCATTGGACCCGGCTGCTCAAGCGCAAGTATAACCAGTCTGCACTGCTGGCAGAGGCGCTAGCGGAACGCACTGGATTGGAGCACTGCCCGGACCTGCTGCGCCGCACCCGGCAGACGCCCACGCTGGAGGGGAAGACGCGGGACCAGCGCTATCAGCTGCTGGGGTCTGCCATTGGGGCGCATCCGGGCAGGCTGGGCAGGATCAAGGGCCGCAGCGTGCTGATCGTGGATGACGTGATGACTTCTGGCGCCACCCTCAGCGCCTGCACGGATGCCTGCCTGCAGGCGGGAGCAGCCGAGGTGCGGGTAGCGGTGCTGGCCCGGGTCACGCAAACGTGAGCCCGCCCGGCGGCCTCTGGCAATTGTTGCAATGAATCCCCAATTCCTCCACAACCTTCGAAACCAGAACATGGGGTCATGAATGAAATCGGTTGAAATCTACACCTCGCCTCTGTGCGGCTACTGCCATGCGGCCAAGCGGCTGCTGAACCAGAAGGGCGTGGCTTTTTCGGAAGTCAACGTGCTGGAAGAGCCGGAGCGCAAGGCGGAGATGATCCAGCGCGCCAATGGCGGCCGCACGGTGCCGCAGATCTTCATCGGCGAAACCCACGTCGGCGGCTGTGACGATCTTTATGCGCTGGAGCAGGCAGGCAAGCTCGACCCGCTGCTTGCGGCCTGAGACCGGAGAGACAAGATGCGCGCAGCTCTGCTTCAGATGACATCCACCGATATCCCGGCCGAAAACCTGGAAACTGTGAAAGCAATGATGGCGGAGGCTGTGCGCGGCGGGGCCGGTTTTGTGCTGACGCCCGAGGTCACAAATTGCCTATCGGGCAGCCGGACGCATCAGAATGGTGTCCTGTGCCACGAGGAGGACGACCCGACCCTGGCCGCCCTGCGTGAAGAAGCTGCCAAACATGGTATCTGGCTGCTGCTGGGCTCGCTGGGGATCAAGACCCACGACGACGATGGCCGCTTCGCCAACCGGCAGTTTTTGATCAGTCCGCAGGGGGAAATCACCGCACGCTACGACAAGATCCACATGTTCGATGTGGAGGTCACGCCCGAGGAGACCTATCGCGAATCCGACGGCTACCGTCCGGGGACCAAAGCCGTCGTTGCGCAAACACCCTTCGCCAGCATTGGCATGACCATCTGCTACGACGTACGCTTTCCGCATCTGCACCGGGCGCTGGCCAAGGGCGGGGCGCAGATCCTGACCGTGCCGGCGGCGTTCTCCTATGTGACCGGCCAGGCGCATTGGCACTCGCTGCTGCGCGCCCGAGCGATCGAGACCGGCTGTTTCGTGCTGGCACCGGCGCAGACCGGCAAGCACCCGGCCTCCCGCGGGCCCAGCCGCAAAACCTTTGGCCATTCCCTGGCCGTCGCCCCATGGGGCGAGGTGCTGGCGGATGCAGGTCAGGAGCCGGGTGTGACTTACGTTGATCTCGACCTCGAAAAAGTGGCAGAAGCACGCAAGCGCGTGCCTTCCCTGACTCACGACCGGGAGTTCGACGGACCCTGATGGACGAGACCCATTCCCTGGCGGTATCGCTGTTCAGCGAGATACTCATGGCTGACCAGCTGGCCCGGTCACGCCTCAGCAAAGTGCTGCCCAAAGGGATGGAGTTGTCGCATTTTTCGGTGCTGAACCACCTGGCCCGCGCCGGGTTGGAGCGCTCGCCTGCACAATTGGCCAAGGCGTTTCACGTGACGCGCGGGGCAATGACCAACACGCTGAGCAAACTGGAAGTGGCGGGATATATACACGTCCGTCCCGATTGGGATGATGCGCGGCGCAAGATGGTGGCAATCAGCCCGGCGGGCAAACAGGCCCGTGATGCGGCTCTGGCCGGGATCATTCCGGTGATCTCCGAGGTGGTCGGTGAATTGGGCAGCGACCGGGTCCGGGCCACCCTGCCGATCCTGCGCGAGTTGCGCGGCAAGCTGGAAGAAAGCGGCTGAGCCGGCAGATCCGGCAGCCTTCTGACTGAGACGTCTGCCCAAAAAAGAAGGACGCCCGCAAGCAGGCGCCCCTCTTCCCCATCAGTCCCCACCAATCCGTGAGTGGCGGTCCTGGCAACCTCTGGGCGGACCCGCCGAAAACAGCGGTAAGCAATTATTCAATTCAAGGGCTTTCCCCGGAGGCGGACCGGGTAACATTCCAAATCCGCTAACTGAACTTAACAATCAGCGCGGCTCAACTAAAGGGTGCATAAGGATTACCACCTATCCTTTAGGATAGGCGGCAGACTTAGGGGAGGCAGCGGCAGCTCAGCCGGGTTTCACACTGGCGGTCACATAGTTCACTGACAGATCCCGTTCCGAAATCGACCAGTTCCAGGTGATCGGGTTGAACACGAACCCCTTGCGGTCCACCGGCTTCAGCCCGGCCTTGCGCAGCAGCTCGAACAGCTCATCCGGGGTGATGAACTTGGACCATTCATGCGTGCCGCGCGGCAGCCAGCGCATGACCACTTCGGCGCCGATGATGGCCATGGCAAAGCTCTTGGGGTTGCGGTTGATGGTTGAGCAAATCTCCAGCCCGCCGGGTTTCAGCAGCTGCTGTGTTGCGGTCAGATAGCTGAGCGGATCGGCGACATGCTCCACCACCTCCATGTTGAGCACCACATCGAATTGCTCGCCAGCCTCGGCCAGCGCCTCGGCGGTGGTGTGGCGGTAGTCGATCTCCAGCCCCGATTGTTCGGCGTGGATCCGCGCGACCGGCAGGTTGCCCTCGGCAGCATCGGCGCCCACAACCGTAGCACCCAACCGGGCCATAGGCTCACTCAGCAGCCCGCCGCCGCAGCCGATATCCAAAAGCCGCAACCCCTCGAACGGGTTCCGTGCCGTCAGGTCGCGACTGAATTCGGCGGCAATTTGCTTGGTGATATAGTCGAGCCGGCACGGGTTCAGCATGTGCAGGGGCTTGAATTTGCCATGCGGATCCCACCACTCCGCCGCCATCGCCTCGAATTTGGCGATTTCCGCAGGGTCGACCGTGGATTGAGGCGCTTGCATTCCTGTCTCCGTGTGCTCTTTTGTAGTCTGACGTCTCACTAAGGTCAGTAATGGATAGATACCCGGACCAAAAGCGCGCAGTGCATTATCTTTACCCGCCGGTCGAGCCCTTTGACCAGCGCATGATCGACGCAGGCCAGGGGCACCGTATATATGCAGAGCAGAGCGGGAATCCAAACGGCATACCCGTGATTGTGTGCCATGGCGGCCCCGGCGGCGGCAGCAGCCCTGCGATGCGGCGCTACTTCGATCCCGAAATCTACCGGATTATCCTGTTTGACCAGCGCGGCTGCGGCCGCTCGCGCCCCTATGCCTCCTGCGAGGACAACACCACCTGGCATCTGGTCGCCGATATGGAGCTGATTCGCCGTCAGATCGGTATCGAGTCTTGGATCCTGTTCGGCGGCAGCTGGGGGGCGACGCTGGCGCTGATCTATGCCCAGACCCACCCCGACCGGGTGCAGCAGATGATCCTGCGCGGCGTCTTTCTGATGACAAAAGCTGAGCTCGACTGGTTCTACGGCGGCGGCGCCGGTAAGTTCTGGCCCGAAACCTGGGCCAAATTCGTCTCGCTGATCCCCGATGGCGAGCGCAGCGACATGATCGGCGCCTACCACAAGCGGCTGTTTTCCGGAAACCTGGACGAGGAAGTGCGCTTTGGCCGCGCCTGGTCCTCCTGGGAAAACGCGCTGGCGTCGGTGCACTCCAACGGTCACAGCGGTGAAAGCCCCGGCGACTACGCCCGTGCCTTTGCCCGGCTGGAGAACCATTATTTCCGGAACGGCGGCTTTCTCGACTATGACGGCCAGATCCTTGCCAACATGGGGCGTATTTCCCATATCCCCGGCGTGATCGTGCAAGGGCGCTATGACATGATCTGCCCGCCGTCGTCCGCCTGGCGCCTGAATGAGCTGTGGCCAAATGCGGAGTTGAAGATGGTGCGCAATGCCGGCCATGCTCTGTCGGAGCCGGGAATCAGCGCTGAGCTGGTCCGGGCGATGGACCGGATTGCAGGAGAGCTTGTGCCATGACGCGCATCGACCGCCGCGCGCTGTTCACCTCGGGTGCTGCCGCTGCCCTGCTGGCCGCCGCCGGCGGATCGGTCCATGCGTCGCCCAAGGCAGGCGGCGTGCTGCGCCTGGCGGTCCCGCGCGATGGCGGGATGCTGGAGCAGGCCGCCCGCGGTGCGATCTATGACACGCTGACCGAAATTGCCCCGGACGGGCTGCTGCGCGGCGAGCTGGCCAAAGGCTGGCACTCCACAGAGGATGCGCGGACCTGGACCTTCAACCTGCGTGAGGACGTGGCGTTTCATGACGGCAGCCCGCTGACAGCGGACGATGCCGCCGCCTCGCTTCTGGTGCAGGGAATCACCGGGGCGGAGGTGCGGGCCGTCACCGCGCTGGGCGGCCATCAGATGCTGGTGGAGCTTGCGCAGCCCAATCCGCATCTGCCTTATCTGCTGGCCAGTGCGGATCAGATGATTGCCCCCGGCGGCGATTTGCCCGTGCCGCTGTCAGATGCGGTGGGCACCGGTTGCTACAAGGTGGAGCGGGCGCAGGAAGACCGTCATTTCCGCGCCTCAAAAGTGGCGGATCACTATAAGGCCGGAACTGCCGGCTGGGCGGATGCGGTGGAGATCATCGTTATCCCCGACGCCGCCGTCCGGGCTGAGGCTCTGCGCGACGGCTATGTCGACGTGGCGGCCTTGCCGGAACCGCGCGGCCTGCTGCGCCGGGGCGAGTTCCTGTATCACCCCTCGTCCAGCAACATGGCGCTGGCCGCCCGGCACACCGTCGGCATCCCGCGCAAGGTGGGCCAGCGTGCGCCGCTGGATGACGGCCGCATCGCCGAACGCTGGTGGATGGCCTGACACCGCCACGCGGCCATCCCCGAAGACAAGCCTTGCAGTTTTCCCCAATCCCCCCTATATGGCTTTGACAACAGCGGCGCGTTGAACCTCTGGCTCAAGGCTCCACCGGGAATTTCGACGGGCCGCGCGCCCGTTTTTTTGTGTTTGCAGGTTCGCGCCTGCCGCTCCAAGTGGAGGTCTGATGACCAACGACCTGATTGCCAAAGCTGCCATCGACCGGCGCCTGGCCGAGATCGTCACCCCGGTGATCGAGGATCTGGGGTATGAGCTGGTGCGAATCCGGCTGATGTCTGGTAAGTCGACGACGCTGCAGATCATGGCCGACAAGCCCAACGGCGGCATCGAGGTGGATGATTGCGCCGACATTTCGAATGCCGTCAGCGCCGTGCTGGATGTCGAAGACCCGATCATCGATGCCTATGCCCTGGAAGTGTCGAGCCCCGGCATTGACCGTCCGCTGACCCGGATGAAAGACTTCGAGATGTTCGAGGGCTACGAGGCCAAGCTCGAAACCGCCGAGATGGTCGGCGGCCGCCGCCGCTTCAAAGGCGAGCTGGCGGGTACCGAGGACGACGAAGTCCTGATCAATATCGAGGATCAGGGCGAGACCGTGACCATTGGTCTGAAATTTGACTGGCTGAGCGATGCCAAGCTGGTTCTGACCGATGATCTGATCAAGGAAATGCTGCGTCAGCGCAAAGAGGCCGGGACGCTCAACGAAGACGCATTCGACGAAATCGAGACCGAAGAGTCCGAAGAGGAGAAAAAGTAATGGCTATCACCTCTGCAAACCAGCTGGAGCTGTTGCAAACCGCCGAGGCCGTGGCGCGCGAAAAGATGATCGACCCGGGTCTGGTGATCGAGGCGATGGAAGAGAGCCTCGCCCGTGCGGCCAAAAGCCGCTATGGCGCCGAGATGGACATCCGGGTGTCGATCGACCGTAAGACCGGCCGCGCCACCTTTACCCGCGTGCGCACCGTTGTGGCGGATGACGAGCTGGAGAACTATCAGGCCGAAATGACCGTCGAGCAGGCGCGCCAGTACATGGCGAACCCCGAAGTGGGCCAGACCTACGTCGAGGAAGTGCCGCCGGTGGAAATGGGCCGGATTGCTGCCCAGTCGGCCAAGCAGGTGATCCTGCAGAAGGTCCGCGAAGCTGAGCGTGACCGCCAGTACGAAGAATTCAAGGACCGCGCCGGCACCATCATCAACGGCCTGGTCAAGCGTGAGGAATACGGCAACGTCATCGTCGATGTGGGCGCCGGCGAAGCGATCCTGCGCCGCAACGAGAAAATCGGCCGCGAAAGCTACCGCCCGAACGACCGCGTGCGCTGCTACATCAAGGACGTGCGCCGCGAGCCGCGCGGCCCGCAGATCTTCCTGTCGCGCACCGCGCCGGAGTTCATGGCCGAGCTGTTCAAGATGGAAGTGCCGGAAATCTATGACGGCATCATCGAGATCAAGGCGGTTGCCCGCGACCCCGGCTCGCGCGCCAAGATTGCTGTTGTCTCCTATGACGGCTCGATTGACCCGGTCGGCGCCTGTGTGGGTATGCGCGGCTCCCGCGTGCAGGCCGTTGTGAACGAGCTGCAGGGCGAGAAGATCGACATCATCCCGTGGAACGAGGATCAGCCGACCTTCCTGGTGAACGCGCTGCAGCCGGCCGAAGTGACCAAGGTGGTGCTGGACGAGGAAGCCGGCAAGATCGAGGTTGTGGTGCCGGAAGAGCAGCTGTCGCTCGCCATCGGCCGCCGCGGTCAGAACGTGCGCCTGGCGTCGCAGCTGACCAACCTCGACATCGACATCATGACCGAGGAAGAAGAATCGGCCCGCCGCCAGAAGGAATTCGAGGCGCGCACGAAATTGTTCATGGAGACCCTTGATCTCGACGAGTTCTTTGCCCAGCTTCTGGTGTCTGAGGGCTTCACCAACCTGGAAGAGGTTGCGTATGTCGAGCTCGATGAACTGCTGGTCATTGACGGTGTCGACGAAGGCACCGCCGAAGAACTGCAGGCCCGTGCCCGCGACTATCTGGAAGCCCAGGCCAAGGCGGCCCTGGATGCAGCCCGTGCGCTGGGCGCCGAGGAAAGCCTGATCCAGTTCGAGGGCCTGACCCCGCAAATGGTCGAGGCGCTGGCCAAGGACGACGTGAAGTCGCTGGAAGACTTCGCCACCTGCGCCGACTGGGAACTGGCAGGCGGCTGGACCAACGATGGCGGCGAGCGGGTCAAGGACGACGGCATCCTGGAGCCCTTTGGCGTATCGCTGGAAGAGGCGCAGGACATGGTCATGACCGCGCGCATCATGCTGGGCTGGGTGGATCCGGCTGAGCTGGAAGCGGAAGCGGCGGAAAGCGAAGACGCTGGCGAAGAGGAAGGCGAAGCCTGATCCCGGGCTTTGCAAAGGAGACCTGCATGACACGCGGCGGCGTACAAAAAGACCGGTCCGAAGGCAGCGAGCGCAAGTGCATCGCAACCGGCGAGACCCAGCCCAAACAGGGCCTCATCCGTTTTGTGATGGGTCCTGAGGGCCAGGTCGTGCCCGACGTGATGGAAAAGCTGCCGGGCCGCGGCGTCTATGTCGCGTCCAGCCGTGCGGCGCTGGAAACCGCTGTCAAAAAGAAGCTGTTCGCCCGCGGCTTCAAATCGCAGGTCCAGGTCTCCGCCGGGCTTGTCGGGGAGGTGGAGGACCAAGTGGTTCGCCGTCTGGTCGGGCTGATCAGCCTGGCGCGCAAGTCGGGCGACGCGGTGGCCGGCTTTGAGAAGGTCAAGGACTGGCTGGCCAAGGAAGAGGCCCGGGTGCTGATCCAGGCCTCTGACGGGTCCGGCCGCGGAAAGTCGAAGCTGAGCACGCCCTACAAGGGCAAATTCATCGGCTGCCTCACGGCGGACGAGCTGGGAATGGCATTTGGGCGCCAAACTGTGATACATGCCGCCCTCGCCTCTGGCGGACTCAGCAAACGTGTTGTAGATGAGGCGCAACGACTGCAAGGTTTGCGCGAAATGGTGGGCGGCAACGGCCGCACGGAAGGATAAGTAGCTTTATGAGCGATAGTGACGGCAAAAAGACACTGGGTCTGCGTGGGGGTTCCCGTCCGGGGAACGTGAAACAGAGTTTCAGCCATGGACGGACCAAGAATGTCGTAGTGGAAACCAAGCGCAAGCGCGTTGTGGTTCCCAAGCCGGGTGCGGCCAAAAGCGGCAGCGGTGCTGCACCGGCAGCGTCCGGATCCCGCCGGCCCGCCGGCATCAGCGATGCAGAGATGGAGCGCCGCCTGAAGGCGCTGCAGGCCGCCAAGGCCCGCGAGGCGGAAGAAGCCGCGCAGCGCGAAGCCGAGGAAAAGGCCCGCGCCGAAGAGCGTGAACGCCGCCGCGCCGAAGCGGAAGCCAAGGAGCGCGAGCAGCGCGAAGCCGAAGAGCGCGCCCGTCAGAAAGCCGAAGAGGAAGAGCGCAAGCGCGCCGAGGAAGAAGAGGCAGCCAAACGCGCTGCCGCTGCCCCCGCGCCCGCTCCCAAGGCAGAGCGTCCGGCACCGAACAAGCCGGCTCCGGCTGCAACTCCGCGCAAATCCGATCGTGAACGCGAACAGCGCCCGTCCCGCGGCAAGGGCCGTGACGACAACCGCCGCTCCGGCAAGCTGACGCTTGGCCAGGCGACCGGCGGCGAAGGCAACCGCCAGCGTTCCATGGCGGCGATGAAGCGCAAGCAGGAGCGTGCGCGCCAGAAAGCCATGGGCGGCTCGGTTGAGCGGGAAAAGGTTGTGCGTGACGTGCAGCTGCCGGAAACCATCGTGGTGTCCGAGCTGGCCAACCGTATGGCCGAACGCGTTGCCGACGTGGTGAAATCGCTCATGCAGATGGGCATGATGGTCACCCAGAACCAGTCGATCGACGCCGATACCGCTGAACTGATCATCGAGGAATTCGGCCACAAGGTGACCCGCGTGTCCGACGCCGACGTTGAAGACGTGATCAAGGAGGTCGAGGACAAGGACGAAGACCTGAAGCCGCGTCCGCCGGTCATCACCATCATGGGTCACGTCGACCACGGCAAGACTTCGCTGCTGGACGCAATCCGCGACGCCCGCGTTGTGGCAGGCGAAGCCGGCGGCATTACCCAGCACATTGGCGCCTATCAGGTGACCACCGAAAGCGGCACCGTGCTGAGCTTCCTGGACACCCCGGGCCACGCGGCCTTCACCTCGATGCGCTCGCGCGGCGCGCAGGTGACCGATATCGTGGTTCTGGTTGTTGCAGCGGACGACGCGGTGATGCCGCAGACCGTCGAGGCGATCAACCACGCCAAGGCGGCCGGTGTTCCGATGATCGTGGCGATCAACAAGATCGACAAACCGGCGGCCGACCCGAACAAGGTCCGCACCGACCTGCTGCAGCATGAGGTGATCGTGGAAGCCATGTCCGGCGAAGTGCAGGACGTGGAAGTCTCCGCTGTCACCGGCCAGGGCCTGGACGAACTACTGGAAGCCATTGCGCTGCAAGCGGAAATCCTGGAACTGAAAGCCAACCCCGACCGCGCCGCACAGGGTGCCGTGATCGAGGCGCAGCTGGACGTAGGCCGCGGCCCCGTGGCCACCGTGCTGGTTCAGAACGGCACCCTGCGCCAGGGCGACATCTTTGTTGTGGGTGAGCAGTACGGCAAGGTCCGTGCGCTAATCAACGACAAGGGCGAGCGGGTTGAGGAAGCCGGCCCCTCGGTTCCGGTTGAGGTTCTGGGCCTGAATGGCACCCCGGAAGCGGGTGACGTTCTGAACGTCACCGAAACCGAAGCTCAGGCGCGCGAAATCGCCGAATACCGCGAGCAAGCGGCCAAGGACAAGCGCGCCGCAGCCGGTGCCGCGACCACGCTGGAACAGCTGATGGCCAAGGCCAAGGAAGACGAGAACGTCTCCGAGCTGCCGATTCTGGTCAAGGCTGACGTGCAGGGTTCTGCCGAGGCCATCGTTCAGGCGATGGAAAAGATCGGCAACGAGGAAGTGCGTGTGCGTGTGCTGCACTCGGGCGTCGGTGCGATCACCGAAACCGATGTCGGTCTTGCCGAAGCTTCCGGTGCGCCGATCATGGGCTTCAACGTTCGTGCCAATGCCTCGGCCCGCAACACCGCCAACCAGAAGGGCGTGGAGATCCGCTACTATTCGGTGATCTATGACCTGGTGGATGATGTTAAGGCGGCAGCCTCTGGCCTGCTGTCGGCGGAGATCCGCGAGAACTTCATCGGCTACGCGCAGATCAAGGAAGTCTTCAAGGTCACTGGCGTTGGCAAGGTTGCCGGCTGTCTGGTCACCGAAGGCGTTGCCCGCCGCTCGGCCGGCGTGCGCCTGCTGCGCGACAACGTGGTGATCCACGAAGGCACCCTGAAGACCCTGAAGCGCTTCAAGGACGAAGTCGCCGAGGTTCAGTCCGGTCAGGAATGCGGTATGGCGTTCGAGAACTACGACGATATCCGCCCGAACGACGTGATCGAGATCTTCGAGCGCGAGGAAGTGACCCGCACCCTCGACTGATCCGGTCGCGATCCAAAAAAGAAAGGCCCTGGCGCGGATGCCGGGGCCTTTTTCATTTACGCCTGACGGCAGAGCCGACGCCGAATACCCGTGCAGCAGCTATCGAAGCTTCGGGGGAGTGCCGATCCGTTGCGTTTCGGCGGCGCATCAAACCAGGCCCTTCGCTGCTGCGCTGCGAAAGTGCACGGGTCCGCTGGTAAATGACAGCTGTCGAAAGGCCGGATCCCTTTTTCAATGGGGCAGCTGATCAGTCCTGAAAGCGCCATTCAGCACTGCGCCTTTGCCGCAGCCGGTGAATCCGGAAAAGGGCAGCTGTTGGAAGCTGCCCTCTCTGTCTGCCTGATGTGTGTGAGTGGCGGCTCAGGCGGCTGGTGTAACTGGCTGGCCCTGAAAGGTTTTTGACCCAACCCGTACCGCGATTTTCCCGTCAGGGAGTGCCCGTATGAAACTGCCTTGAACCAGGGAAAACTTGCCTACTGCGATTGTTCTAAGCATGGTCTAATCCTGCCTATGTGCAATTCAGGGTAGTGGTTTGCTCCGTATCCTGATGCTCAGCCAGATTGATTAACAAAGCGTTACCCGTGCGGGCAGCATCAGTTAAACGCCCGATAAACCGCTAATAACCCGGATTGACAGAGGGGCCAGCCTGGTGTTCCGGGCCTGTCAGAGCCAGTCGCGAAGGATGGGGATCAGCGGAATATCGGCCGGTGGCATCGGATAATCACGCAGGTCCTGCGGCCGAACCCATTTCAAAGTCTGGCCTTCTTGGGCCCGCGGGATGCCCTCCCACTTTCGGCAGGCAAACAGCGGCATCAGCAGGTGGAAGTCCTCGTAGGAATGGCTCGCAAAGGTCAGCGGCGCCAGGCAGGAGGCCCAAGTGCCAATTCCCAGTTCCTCCTGCAGCTCGCGGATCAGCGCTGCTTCGGGGGTTTCCCCCGGCTCGATCTTGCCGCCAGGAAACTCCCACAGGCCCGCCATCGACTTTCCTTCGGGACGCTGCGCCAGCAGCACCCGCCCGTCCACATCAATGAGCGCAACAGCCGATACCAGAACAGTTTTCATGACCGGTAATCCGCGTTGATCGAGATGTACTGATGGGTCAGGTCGCAGGTCCAGACAGTGGCCTGGCCGCTGCCAAGGCCCAGATCCACCTTGATGGTGATCTCCTGCTTTTTCATCTCCGCCGCACCCAGTTCTTCCTTGTAGTCCGGCGAGACCCAGCCCTTTTCCGCCACCAGAACATCGCCAAAGGAGATCGACAGCAAGTCCCGGTCCGCTGCGGCGCCGGACTTGCCGATTGCCATCACCACGCGGCCCCAGTTCGGATCCTCGCCGGCAATGGCGGTTTTGACCAGCGGCGAGTTGGCAATCGCCAGGCCATGCACCTTGGCATCCGCGTCCGAAGCTGCTCCGGTCACCTGGATTTCCACGAACTTGGTTGCGCCTTCGCCGTCGCGCACCACCTGGTGCGACAGGTCCAGCATGACCCGCTCCAGCCCCGCCGCAAATTCCGCGTTGCCGGTGGCATCCACACCCGAGGCGCCGGTCGCACACAGCATCAGGCTGTCGGAGGTCGAGGTGTCGCTGTCCACCGTGATGCAATTGAAGGTCCGGTCGCAAATCTCCGTCAGCTGCGCCTGCAGCGCCGCTTGCTCCACCTTGGCATCGGTGAAGATATAGACCAGCATTGTCGCCATGTCCGGTGCGATCATGCCGGAGCCTTTGGCAATGCCGGCGATCTTGACGGTCTTCCCTTCAATCCCGACCGTTGCGCTGGCACCTTTGGCGAAGGTGTCGGTGGTCATGATCGCCCTGGCGGCACCTTCCAGCGCGGTCTCGTCCAGCGCATCGTTCAGCTCGCCGACCTTCGCGACGATGCGGTCATGCGGCAGCGGCTCGCCAATGACACCGGTCGAGGCTGTAAAGACACGCTCCGCCGGGACGTTAGCCGCGGCAGCGACCGCAGTGGTAATCTCTGCCACCGAGGTTTGCCCGTAACGGCCTGTAAAGGCGTTGGAATTGCCGGAGTTCACCAAGATGGCCGCACCGGCATCCGCCGCGCCGCCCAGCTTGGCTTGGCAGTCCAGCACCGGGGCGGACCGGGTCTTGGAGCGTGTGAACACGCCGGCCACCGAAGTGCCCGGATCCATCACCGCCAGCATCACGTCGGTGCGGCCCTGGTACTTCACGCCGGCAGCGGCTGAGGCAAAGCGCACCCCCTTGATTACTGGCAGGTCGGGAAAGCTGGCCGGGGCCAGCGGCGAGACGGGCAGGGATTTCGCCATGATCAGTTCCTTACCAGGCTGAGGTCTTTGAGGATGGCCGGATCCAAATCCTCGATTTCGGGACGTTCGATTTCTGACGCTGCGGTCAGCTCGTTCACGCGGTTTTCCACCGCCTTCTGGCGCAGCTCGTCGGCGATCTGCGCCCGCACCTCTTCGAATTCGGGGGCCTCTGTCTTGCGGCGCTCATGCAGCAGGATCACGTGCCAGCCAAACTGTGTCTGCACCGGACCGGAGACATCTCCGGAGCGCAGCTCCAACACTGCTTCTTCAAATTCCGGCACCATGCGGCCGGTGGTGAACCAGCCCAGATCGCCGCCGCTGGGACCGGAGGGGCCGGTGGATTTCTCCTTGGCGAGGGTTGCGAAATCGGCGCCGTCATCCAGCTCCTTGATGATCTCCTGCGCGTCTTCTTCGCTTTCGACCAGAATGTGGGCTGCATGGAACTCATCGCCGCCGTCGCCTGAGGAGTATTTCTCATCATAGGCCGCGCGCAGCGCCTCTTCACCGCTGGCATTGTCCATCACCATCTGGAGAACATTGGCCGCCAGCATAGCGCGCTGTTCGTTTTCGACCGACAACTCGACATAGCGGGGCACCTCACCGTGCAGCTGCTGTTTCAGCGCAGTCTGTTGCACCAGCTGGTCGAGGATCGCGTTGAACAGCACGTCATCCGGCAGCTGCTTATACTGCTCCGGCAGGTTTTCGCGCGCCATAATCATGTGGCCCACAGTGATCTCCTCGCCATTGACCGAGGCAACAACCGTGTTGGCATGCGGCGCGGCCACCGCCGCCAGCGGAAGCGCTGCGCAGGCCGCCATAGCCATACCGCACAGAAAAGTGAGACCTTTACGCATAGAAATCTTCCTATTCCTTGGCCGCTGGGGGGCGCGCCGTTGACACTCTATACCCTGCCGCTTACATCGCCTTGAGGCCATTGGCAGGACCGTCTTTCCACCTTGTTTATGGGTTGCGGACACGGCGGGCAAGCCTGCCCGATGCACAGGCCGGACATAGGATCGCTGGAGAAGATATGCTGGGTTTCGGAACACTCGCCAAAAAGGTTTTCGGTACGCCGAACGACCGTAAGATCAAGGCGACGCGGCCGCTGATTGCACAGATCAACGCGCTGGAGGAGGAGTTCGCGAAGCTCAGCGACGACGGGCTGATCGAAAAGACTGAAGAGCTGCGCAAGCGGGCCCTGAACGGCGAAGGCCTCGACGCGCTGTTGCCGGAGGCTTTTGCCAACGTGCGCGAAGCGGCCAAGCGGGCCCTGGGCCTGCGCGCCTTTGACACCCAGCTGATGGGCGGCGTGTTCCTGCATCAGGGTAACATCTCCGAGATGAAGACCGGCGAGGGCAAGACCCTCGTGGCGACGTTCCCGGCCTATCTGAACGCGCTGACCGGCAAGGGCGTGCATGTGGTCACGGTGAACGAATACCTGGCCAAGCGCGACAGCGAATGGATGGGCAAGGTGTTTGCCCAGCTCGGCATGACCACGGGCGTGATCTGGTCCGGCCAGGCGGATGCCGAGAAGATGGCCGCCTATGGCTGCGATGTCACCTATGCCACCAACAACGAACTTGGCTTCGACTACCTGCGCGACAACATGAAACCGTCGCTGGACCAGGTGTTCCAGAAGCAGCACAACTTTGCGATCGTCGACGAGGTGGACTCGATCCTGATCGACGAGGCCCGCACCCCGCTGATTATTTCTGGCCCTGCCGAGGACCGCTCCGAGCTTTATGCGACCATCGACAAGATGATCCCGCTGCTGGCCGAGGACCACTACGAGATCGACGAGAAAACCCGCGGCGTGACCTTCACCGAGGACGGCAATGAGTTTCTGGAGCAGACGCTGCGCGAGCACGGGCTGCTGGAAGCAGAGGCCTCGCTCTATGATCCGGAAAGCACCACCGTCGTTCACCACGTGAACCAGGCCCTGCGCGCGCACAAGCTGTTCCAGCGGGACAAGGACTACATTGTCCGCGACGGCCAGGTTGTGCTGATCGACGAATTCACCGGCCGCATGATGCCGGGTCGCCGCCTGTCCGAAGGTCTGCACCAAGCCATTGAGGCCAAGGAAGACGTGCAGATCCAGCCGGAGAACACCACGCTGGCGTCTGTGACCTTCCAGAACTACTTCCGCCTCTATGACAAGCTGTCGGGCATGACCGGCACCGCGATGACCGAGGCGGAGGAATTCGCCGAAATCTACAGCCTCGGAGTGGTCGAAGTGCCGACCAACCGCCCGATCGCGCGGGTGGATGAGGACGATCAGGTCTACCGCACGGCCCGCGAGAAATACGAGGCAATGATCAAGGAAGCCAAGACGGCGCATGAAAAGGGCCAGCCCGTCCTCCTGGGTACCACCTCGATCGAGAAATCCGAACTGCTGAGCCAGCTGCTCGAGAAGGAAGGCATTCAGCACAACGTTCTGAACGCCCGCCACCACGAGCAGGAAGCGCAGATTGTTGCCGATGCCGGCCGCTTTGGCGCGGTGACCATCGCCACCAACATGGCTGGCCGCGGCACCGACATTCAGCTGGGCGGCAACGTCGAGATGAAGGTGCTGGAAGCGCTGGCGGCAAACCCCGAGGCCGACCCGGCCGAGCTGCGCGCCGCCGAAGAAGCCAAGCACGCCGAGGAAAAGCAGAAGGTTCTGGACGCCGGCGGTCTGTTCGTGATGGCGTCTGAGCGCCACGAAAGCCGCCGCATCGACAACCAGCTGCGCGGTCGCTCCGGCCGTCAGGGCGACCCGGGCCGCACCCGCTTCTACCTCAGCCTCGAAGACGACCTGATGCGCATCTTCGGGTCCGAACGTCTGGACAAGCTGCTGTCGTCGCTCGGCATGAAAGAAGGCGAGGCGATCATCCACCCCTGGGTGAACAAATCGCTGGAACGCGCCCAGGCCAAAGTCGAGGGCCGCAACTTCGACATGCGCAAGAACGTGCTGAAGTTCGACGACGTGATGAACGACCAGCGGAAGGTGATATTCAGCCAGCGCCGCGAAATCATGGCCGCAGAAGACCTGTCCGAGATCGTCGACGACATGCGCCACGAGGTGATCGACGACCTGCTCGACACCCACATGCCGCCCAAGACCTATGCCGACCAGTGGGATACCGCTGGCCTCCAGGAGCAGGTGCGCGAAATGCTGGGAGTCGAAGCGCCGGTGGCCGAATGGGCTGCCGAGGAAGGAGTCGATGACGAGCAGATCCGCGAACGCCTGGTGGAAGCCTCCGACAAGATGATGGCGGAAAAGGCCGAGGCCTTTGGTCCGGAAAACATGCGAAACATCGAAAAGCAGGTGCTGCTGCAGACAATCGACAAAAAGTGGCGCGAACACCTGCTGACGCTGGAGCATCTGCGCTCGGTTGTCGGCTTCCGCGGCTATGCTCAGCGCGATCCGCTGAACGAGTACAAGAACGAGAGCTTCCAGCTGTTTGAAAGCATGCTCGACTCCTTGCGGGAGGAAGTGTCCCAGCAGCTGAGCCGGGTGCGCCCGATGACCGAGGAAGAGCAGCAGCAGATGCTGATGGAGATGGCAGCCCGCCAGGCCGCCATGCAACAGGCCGCGGCCCAGCCCGCGCCAGCAGCAGAAGAGCCGGCACCGGGATTTGTCGAGGATGATCCATCCACTTGGGGCAACCCCTCGCGCAATGACAAATGCCCCTGCGGCTCTGGCAAGAAGTTCAAGCACTGCCACGGCAGCCTCGCTTGAGCGCATGACAGGAAAACTCAGGGTTCGGTTTCAGCCGGACCCTGCCGCCCGGCCGCGGAAACGGGACCTCCCGCCCGTCGCCGGTCTTTCAAAAAGACCGCTCCCGTTGGGCTCTGGCACAGTCGGAGCACCCGCAGGCGCGGAAGTTCTCCCTCGCGTTTACCCTTTGTTGTTTCCGTCTCTGCAACAATGATGGCGGAACTGCCGCATTTGCCGGATTCTCTCCCGTTTAAGGCCACAAACCGGCCGGCATTTTCCAGCAAGCTTTTCTGATCAGACAGGTTCAGGAGGATCTCATGCTGAGCAAACAGGTGATGCTGACAAGTGCAATGACGCTGGCGTGCGCACTGGGCATCGGGTTCTACATGCAGGCATCAAGCCCCCGCTGGGCAGATGACGCATCTGCCGCCGCTGATCCCCAACTGCCGGCTGAACCCGGTCCGGCGGAGCTGAAAATTGAGAACATCACTCTGACCTCGCTCGCGGCTGATACCGCCCCTGCTGCCGCTGAGCCGCAAAGACCGGCTCCGGCGCAACCGGAACACTGCCGTGTGACGGCATCGGCCGAGGCTGCCCCGATGGCCATGGTCACGCTCTCCGTCGCCGCGCCGTGCCATGGCGGCGAGCGCCTGACCGTTCATCACAGCGGAATGATCTTCACGGCCGCGCTGGACCGGACCGGGCACTACGCTGCACAGGTTCCGGCCCTGACACGGACCGCGGTGTACATTGCGGAGACCGCTAGCGGCGGCGGGGCCGTTGCCGTCGCCGAAGTGGCCGGTACGGAGGCCATGGAGCGCGTGGTGCTGCAGTGGAGCGGCCCCAGCGGCCTCGAAATGCACGCCCGGGAGTTTGGCGCCGAGTATGACAGCGCCGGGCACGTCTGGCACGGGGCCGCATCTGACGCGGCCGCCGGGCGGGTGGTTCGCCTCGGAGACCCCAGTTTGGTGGCGCCGCGGATTGCAGAGATCTATAGTGTGCCGGCCAACCGCTCGGACCGGTCCGGCATCATTACCCTAACCGCAGAAGCGGAGGTGACGGGCCTTAACTGTGGCCGCGATATTTCCGCTCAGGCGCTGCAGCTGAGCGGAGGCCGGCTCAGCAGCCGCGATCTGGTGATGGCAATGCCGGATTGCGATGCGCAAGGCAGTTTTCTTGTGTTGAATAATCTGGTGGAAGACCTGAAAATCGTCGCCAACTGATTTGCGGTAACTTCAGGTATCCACATGACCTTCATTCGTGCGGCCATTTGCGCCGCACTTTTTCTGGCAGCTTTTGCGCGTGCGCTTGCGGCCGAGGACGTCACCCTCTCTTCCCCGGATGGTGCAGTTGAAATAACCGGCACCCTGCTGGGCTTCGATGGCGAGTTCTACCGGATCCAGACGCAGTTCGGCGAGCTGACCGTCGATGGCTCCGGCGTGACCTGCGAGGGGCCGGGCTGTCCCAGCCTGTCCGGCTTTGTGGCGGAAATCACCCTCGCCGGATCTTCCACCATGTCAGAGGTGCTGCTTCCGGCTCTGATCGAGGGCTTTGCGCTGCGCAACGGCTATCAGACCCGGCGCGAACCGCTGCCGGCAGGGAATTTCAGCCATGTCCTGCTGCGTGGGCAGCAGCCGGCCGCGCGGTTCACCTTCACCGCCAGCAACACGGATGCCGGTTTCGCCGCGCTTGTCGCGGATGAGGCGGATGTCGCGATGGCGCTGCGGGAGATCCGCCCGCTTGAACGCAAGGCTGCCCACGCTGCGGGGCTTGGGGATCTGACCGGACCGGGCCGCAGCCGGGTTCTGGCGCTGGATGCCTTTGTGCCGGTGGTAGCGCCGAGCAACCCGGTGACGGAGATTTCCTTGCCGCAATTGGCGGGAGTCTTGTCCGGCCGGATCGGCAACTGGCAGGAGCTAGGCGGCCCTGATGCGCCGATTTCGCTGCATATGCCGGTGTCCGGCTCAGGACTGGCACAGGCGGTGGAGGACAAGCTGATGGCGCCGTTTGGCGCCGGGTTCTCGCCGCAGATCCGGCGCCATGATCGCAGCAGCACACTGGTGCGCCGGGTACTGGTGGATCCCTTTGCCATCGGCATCGCCAGCTATGCTGAGAAGGGCGCGGCGCGGGTGCTGACGCTGACGGGGCCGTGCGGGTTTTCTCTTCAGGCGAGCCGCCGGGCAGTGAAGACCGAGGATTATCCGCTGACGGTGCCGATGTTCCTGTACCTGCCGGCCCGCCGCCTGCCCAAGGTGGCGCGGGATTTTCTGACCTATGTGCGCGGACCCGCGGCGCAGGCGGTGATCCGGCGGGCGGGGTTCGTGGATCAGGCGCCGGAGCTGATCCCGGTCAGCCGCCAGGGCAGCCGCTTTGCCAATGCGGTCCTGGCGGCGGAAGGTCAGGCCGGGCTGGAGGAGCTGCAGCGGCTGGTCACGGTGCTGGGCGGGATGCGGCGGCTGACCGCCTCGTTCCGGTTCGAGCCCGGCTCGGCCCGCCCGGATGCGCAGTCCCGTAGCAATATCGAGCAGCTGGCCCGCGCGCTGGAAGCCGGGGAATTTGACGCCAAGGAGCTTGTTTTTGCGGGGTTTTCCGATGGCGTTGGCCCTGCGGAGGGCAACCGGCAGATCGCGCTGAAACGAGCCGGCGCGGTGCGCGACGCGGTGGTGGAGGCGGCGGAGACTGCTGATATCAGCCGGGTGCAGGTCCGGACAGAGGGGTTTGGCGAAGCGCTGCCGATGGCGTGTGACGACAGCGCCTGGGGCCGACAGATCAACCGCCGGGTCGAGGTCTGGGTGCGGTAAGCCTAGGGGACCGGGCGCGCTAGAAGAGGCCCTGGGCGCGGAAGCTGAGTTCGGTGGATTTTCCGATGATAAGGTGATCGTGCAGGGTGATCCCCAGCGCGGTGAGAGCTGCCTGGATCTGGTCCGTCATGGCGATGTCGCTGTCTGACGGCGTTGGGTCGCCGGACGGGTGATTATGCACTAAAATCAAGGCGCTGGCGTTCAATTCAAGGGCGCGTTTTGCGACCTCGCGGGGATAGACGGGGACGTGGTCAACGGTGCCGCGGGCCTGCTCCTCGTCGGCGATAAGAACGTTCTTGCGGTCCAGGAACAGAATGCGGAACTGCTCCGTCTCGCGGTGGGCCATGGTGGTGTGGCAATAGTCCAGCAACGCGTCCCAGCTGGAAATCACCTGCCGCTGCATGATGCGGGCGCGGGCCATGCGGTGGGCGGCGGCCTCCAGCACTTTGAAATCGGTGATAACGGCGTCGCCAATGCCGGGGACATTGGCCAGGCGTTCCGGAGAGGCTGTTACCACGCGGTTGAAATCTCCAAATGTTTCAAGCAATTGCCGCGCCAGAGGCTTCACGTCGCGGCGCGGGATGGAGCGGAACAGGACCAGCTCCAGCAGTTCGTAATCGGGCATCGCCGCGGCGCCGCCCTGCATGAAGCGTTCGCGCAAACGGGCGCGGTGGTCCTTGATGTAGGAGGGCAGGCGGCCCGGGTCTGCGGGCACGACCGCGGCCTCCTCGCTGCCGGGAAACAGCGGCAGGGAGACGTCCTGGAAAGCGGGATCCTGTGCCATGCCGCCATGGTGCGGCCATCATGGTTGAGGAAGTGTTAATATCTGCCGCAATGCGGCGGCAGAATGGGGGTGACAGGCGTGCCCCCTCTGTGCACCGCCGCGGCGCAGCGTGACTGTTTTCTGCCGTGACAGGCTGGCAGCTGGTCTGGCTGGCGCAAAAGAAAAGCGCCCCGGTTGGGGCGCTTTCAAATGCGGCTTGGGAACGCTAATCCCGGCGCTCAGCCTTTCATCCCATCCCAGAAGCTTTTCACCGAAGAAAAGAAGCTGCGGGATTCGGGGTTGGTGTTTTCCTCGGAGATCTCCTCGAACTCGCGCAGCAGCTCCCGCTGGCGCGAGGTGAGGTTGACCGGGGTTTCCACCGCCAGTTCGATGAACATGTCGCCGGTGGCACCGCCGCGAAGTGCCGGCATGCCCTTGCCGCGCAGGCGCATCTGGCGGCCGGACTGGCTGCCCTCGGGGATTTGCACCCGGCCGCGGCCGCCGTCGATGGTCGGCACCTCGATGGAGCCGCCAAGCGCCGCCTTGGCCATGCTGACCGGCACCCGGCAATAAAGGTTGTTGCCATCACGCTCGAACAGGCTGTGCGGTGCCACCTCGACAAAGATGTAGAGGTCGCCCGGAGGGCCGCCGCGCAGGCCGGCTTCGCCCTCGCCTGCCAGGCGGATGCGGGTGCCGGTTTCGACGCCTGCCGGAATGTTCACCGACAGCGAGCGGTCCTTTTCCACCCGGCCGTGGCCGTGGCAGGATTTGCACGGGTTCTTGATGATCTGGCCGAGGCCCGAACAGGTCGGACAGGTGCGTTCGACGGTGAAGAAGCCCTGCTGCGCGCGGACCTTGCCCATGCCGGAGCAGGTCGGGCAGTTGGTCGGCTCAACCCCACCTTCGGCGCCGGTGCCCTCGCAAGAGGTGCAGGCCACCGACGTCGGCACCTTGATGGTCTTGTGCAGGCCGGCAAAAGCCTCCTCCAGCGAAACCCGCAGGTTGTAGCGCAGATCGGCGCCGCGGGTCGCCCGCTGCCGTCCGCCGCCGCCGCCGCGTTGGCCGCCCATGAAATCGCCGAACAGGTCGTCGAAGACATCCGAGAAGGCGGAGGAGAAATCGCCGCCGCCAAAGCCCTGGCCCTGACCGCCGCGCTGGCCGCCGCCCATGCCGTTTTCAAAGGCGGCATGGCCAAATCGGTCGTAAGCCGCTTTTTTCTCGGCGTCCTTCAGAACGTCATAGGCCTCATTGGCCTCTTTGAACTGCGCCTCTGCGTCCGGATTATCCTTGTTCCGGTCGGGGTGCAGTTCCTTGGCCTTCTTGCGAAAGCCTTTTTTGATTTCGTCTGCGGAGGCGCCTTTGGCCACCCCGAGAACGTCGTAATAGTCACGTTTTGACATCGGTTACCCCATCTGCCTCAACGAAAATGGGCCGGTCCGGGGTACGGACCGGCCCGCCTTGGCCTGCGTGTCAGGCGTTAGCGCTTGTCGTCGTCCAGGTCTTCGAATTCGGCATCGACGATGTCGTCATCGGCCGGGCCTGCTGCGGCGTCATCCGCGGCTGCGGGCTCTTCCTCAGCTTCTTCGGCCTGCGCCTTGTAGATCGCCTCACCCAGCTTCATGGCGGCTTCGGTCACGTTCTGGATGCCGGATTTGATCTTCTCGGCGGTCGATTTCTCGTTCTCCAGATCGTCCTTCAGCGCGGCAACGGCCAGCTCGATCACCTCGACGGTGGACGGGTCGACCTTGTCTCCATGCTCCTCGACCGACTTCTCGGTGGAGTGGATCAGCGATTCTGCCTGGTTCTTGGCTTCCACCAGCTCGCGGCGTTCCTTGTCCGCCTCGGCGTTGGCTTCGGCGTCCTTGACCATCTTTTCGATGTCGTCGTCCGAGAGGCCGCCCGACGCCTGGATGGTGATCTGCTGTTCCTTGCCGGTCGCCTTGTCCTTGGCGCCGACCGACACGATGCCATTGGCGTCGATGTCGAAGGTCACTTCGATCTGCGGCATGCCGCGCGGTGCCGGCGGGATTTCCTCGAGGTTGAATTGGCCGAGCATCTTGTTGTCTGCCGCCATTTCACGCTCGCCCTGGAACACGCGGATGGTCACGGCGTTCTGGTTGTCTTCCGCGGTCGAGAACACCTGCGACTTCTTGGTCGGGATGGTGGTGTTGCGGTCGATCAGGCGGGTGAAGACACCGCCCAGGGTTTCGATGCCCAGGGACAGCGGGGTCACATCGAGCAGCACCACGTCCTTGACGTCGCCCTGCAGAACGCCGGCCTGGATGGCAGCGCCCATGGCAACCACTTCATCCGGGTTCACACCCTTGTGCGGCTCCTTGCCGAAGAACTTGGTCACCTCTTCGATGACTTTCGGCATCCGGGTCATACCGCCGACCAGAACCACCTCGTCAATGTCGGAGGCGGAGAGGCCTGCGTCCTTGAGGGCCGCCTTGCAGGGGTCCATCGAGCGTTTGATCAGGTCGGAGACCAGGCTTTCCAGCTTGGCGCGGGTCAGCTTCATCACCATGTGCAGCGGCTGGCCCGAGGACGGGTCCATCGAGATGAACGGCTGGTTGATCTCGGTCTGCGAGGTGGAGGACAGTTCGATCTTGGCCTTTTCAGCGGCTTCTTTCAGGCGCTGCAGGGCCATCTTGTCCTTGGACAGATCGACGCCGTTTTCCTTTTTGAACTCATCCGCCAGGTAGTTGACGATGCGCATGTCGAAGTCTTCGCCGCCCAGGAAGGTGTCGCCGTTGGTCGACTTCACTTCGAACAGGCCGTCGTCGATTTCCAGGATTGTCACGTCGAAGGTGCCGCCGCCGAGGTCATAGACGGCGATGGTCTGGGTATTTTCCTTGTCCAGGCCATAGGCCAGGGCGGCCGCGGTCGGCTCGTTGATGATGCGCAGCACTTCGAGGCCCGCGATCTTGCCGGCGTCTTTGGTGGCCTGACGCTGAGCGTCGTTGAAGTAGGCAGGTACGGTGATCACCGCCTGGGTGACTTCCTCGCCCAGGTAGGATTCCGCGGTTTCCTTCATCTTGCCCAGAGTGAAGGCGGAGATTTGCGACGGGGAGTACTTCTCACCCTTGGCTTCAACCCATGCGTCGCCGTTGCCGCCGTCGACAATGGAGAACGGCACCATTTTCTTGTCTTTTGCGACAGCGGGGTCGTCAAACCGGCGGCCGATCAGGCGCTTGACGCCGAAAACGGTGTTGTCGGGGTTGGTCACCGCCTGGCGCTTGGCAGGCTGGCCGACCAGACGCTCGTCGTCGGTGAAGGCGACAATCGACGGGGTGGTGCGCGCGCCCTCGGCGTTTTCGATCACGCGGGGCTGGGAGCCATCCATGATGGCCACGCAGGAGTTGGTGGTACCCAGGTCAATGCCGATAACTTTGCTCATGTTCGATCCCTTACATTTACTCAAGGCGATTACCCGAGGCCTGAACCCGTTGCGGCATCCCGGCCCCGATGGAAGTTGCGGTTTGGTCTGCACCTTGCCGCGTCCCGGCGTATATAGGGACGTGAAAACGGCCCTGCAAGCGCTCAGGCGCGTGGCCAAGCGTGAATCAATGCGCTTTTTTGCGGCGGCTTTGGTTAAGGATGGATGAACGGCAATGACCCTGCTGCGCGTGCGCGGATTTGATATCCACAAGGGCTGTCTGGAGCCCGACCGCCAGGCGGCGCTGATCGAGGCGCTGCGGCCGGTGCTGAAGGCGGTGCCGCTGTTTTCGCCCAAGGTGCCGGGCGGCGGGCAGATGTCGGTGCGGATGACCTCGGCCGGGAAGTTCGGCTGGTATTCGGATGCTTCCGGCTATCGTTACGCCGAGGCGCATCCGTCGGGGCGGCCCTGGCCCGCGATCCCGGAGCCGGTGCTGGAGATCTGGCGGCAGCTGACCGGGCTGGAGCGCGAACCGGAATGCTGTCTGCTGAACTACTATGGCGAGGGCACCCGGATGGGGCTGCATCAGGACAAGGATGAGGCGGATTTCTCCTATCCCGTGGTGTCTGTCTCGCTGGGGGATGACGGGCTGTTCCGGATCGGCAACCGGACCCGCGGCGGCAAGACGGAATCGGTCTGGCTGAGTTCAGGCGATGTTGTGGTGATGGGCGGCGAGGCGCGGCTGATGTATCACGGGGTGGACCGGATCCGGTTCAAATCCTCCCGGCTGCTGCCCAAGGGCGGGCGGATAAACCTGACATTGAGGGTGGTCACCTGACACCGGCGGCGGGCGCAAAAGTTTTACGGAAAACTTTTGCCAAGACTTTTGCTGAAAAGTCTTGGGGCGTTTTGTATCAGCGGCGCGCGCTCCAGCTGATGGAGACATGGCGGCGGGTGTAGAATTCGCCCATCAATCCGATCACGGTCAGCACCAGCGCCACCCAGGCCGCATATTGCCAGCTGCTGAAATGCGGGTTGTAGTTGATGAAGACAAACCCGCGCGACTGGTCGATGCAGTGAAACAGCGGGTTCCAGTCGAACATGGCCAGCATGAAGCTGGGCAGCGTGTTGGCCAGGAACATCTTGCCGGAGGCAATCATGTTGGCGCGCGAATAGATCATCGTCAGGATGCTGACCAGGTTGGGCGCCCAGGGTTTCAGCACCAGAAACACCAGCCCCACCGAGGCGCCGGTTACCCAGGCCAGCAGCACCATGCCGAAGGCGGCAACCGGCTCCTCGATATGCAGGGGGGTGAAGGCGACATGGTAGACAAACAGGATGATGAACAGCGACAGCACCTGAATATAAAGCGCGCCGATGGCTGCGGACAGAATGGCCACCATCGTGTTCATCGGGGCGTGCTGCATCATCGGGCTGCTTGGCCCTTCGGCGCCGGCGACGGCGCTGACGGTCTTGGTGTGCACCAGGAACAGGAAGACGCCGGACATCACATACAGCAGGAAGTCGCCGCGGATGGCGGAGCCGCGCAACCCCAGAAGGGCAAACATCACGTAAAACGCGGCCACAAAGAGAACCGCCTGCAGGATGTTCAGGCCAAGCGCCGCAAAAGCATTGTTGTGCTTGGAACGGACGCTGCGCACTGCCGAGTGGAACACGACCTCTGTGAGGGCGACAAAACCGGAGATCCAGGATTGCTGCGTGCGCTGCTGAAACATGAGACCTGTATTCTCTGCTCGAATCCGATGCGGCTGCTTGCCGTTCTGCTGTCAGCGCATCATAAGAGGCGAGAGGCAAATTTTCAATTAAACCCGACAGGGAGGTCCGCGTGACTTATGAAGACCTGGTGCCTGTGATCCGCCGGCTGGCCATCGAGGCTGGCGCAAAGATCATGGAGATCTACAATTCCGACGATTTCGGCGTGAAGGTGAAATCCGACGAGAGCCCGGTGACCGAAGCGGATGAGGCGGCGGACGCGCTGATCTCGGCGGGCCTGCGCGCGGCGTTTCCGGATATGATGCTGGTCACCGAGGAGCAGGCGGACTCGCACAGCGCGCGCGGCGACACCTTCCTGATCGTCGACCCGCTGGACGGCACCAAGGAATTCATCCACCGCCGCGGCGATTTCACTGTCAATATCGCGCTGGTGGAGAAGGGGGTGCCGACCCGCGGCGTGGTCTATGCGCCGGCCAGGGAGCGGATGTTCTTTACCTTGGCGGATGGCAGCGCGGTCGAGGAGACCGGCGCGTTCGATCCTGAAACCATCGGGGAAACCCGCCCGATCCGGGTTGCCGAGAGCGACAATTCGGCGTTGATGGTCGTGGCTTCGAAATCGCACCGGGACCAGGCAACCGACGACTACATCGGCAAGTACAATGTGAAGGACAGCAAAAGCGCGGGTTCTTCGCTGAAGTTCTGCCTGGTTGCCACGGGCGAGGCGGATCTGTACCCGCGCGTCGGCCGCACCATGGAGTGGGACACCGCCGCCGGTCACGCGGTTCTTGCGGGCGCAGGCGGCAAAGTGGTGCGTTTTGACGATCATTCCCCGCTGATTTATGGCAAAGAGGGCTATGCGAACCCGTTCTTCATCGCCTATGCACCAGCCGTGGAACTGAAGAAAGCCTGATGTCTGTCCTGATTGTCATCCCCGCCCGCTATGCCTCGACCCGCTATCCCGGCAAACCGCTGGTGCCGCTGACCGGCGCCACCGGCGATAAACGCACCCTGGTGGAACGGTCCTGGCGGGCGGCTTGCTCGGTCCAGGGCGTGGACCGGGTGGTGGTGGCGACGGATGACGATCGCATTAAACAGGCGGCTGAGGCGTTTGGTGCCGAGGTGGTGATGACCTCTGAGGCGTGCGCCAACGGCACGGAGCGCTGCGCCGAGGCGCATGCGGCGCTGGGCGGCGGTTATGAGATCGTGGTCAACCTGCAGGGCGATGCGCCGCTGACCCCGCACTGGTTTGTCGAGGATCTGGTGGCCGGCTTGCGCGGCGCGCCCGGCATGGAGCTGGCAACGCCGGTTCTGCGCTGCAATGGCGAGACGCTGAACAGCCTGCTGGCCGACCGCAAGGCGGGCCGCGTTGGCGGCACAACGGCGGTGTTTGCCGAGGACTGCAGTGCGCTCTACTTCTCAAAAGAGGTGGTGCCCTATTGCGGCAGGACCTATGGGGATGGCGAAAATACGCCGGTCTATCACCACGTCGGCGTCTATGCCTACCGTCCGGACGCCCTGGCGGCGTATTCAGGGTGGCGGACCGGGCCGCTGGAGAATCTGGAGGGCCTGGAGCAACTGCGGTTCCTGGAGAATGGGCGCAAGGTGCTGTGTGTTGAGGTTGAAGCGCGCGGGCGCGAGTTCTGGGAATTGAACAACCCTGAAGACGTGCCGCGGCTGGAGGCCATGATGAAGAAAATGGGGCATGAGTAAGCAGAAGATGGTAATGAGGAAAAGAACGGTCAGACAGCCGCTGCTAAGCGGCAGCCAGAGGCAGCGGGCAGCTGCCCTACAATTTGTTGGAAAGAGCCGGGCATGACGCGCGCCAGCTTTCCCGCGTGTGATGCGGGATTGAGCCGTCAGGTCTGGAATTTGAGTATTGAGAGAACGCCATGCGCAAAAAAGTAACTAAGGCAATTTTTCCTGTTGCGGGTCTGGGGACACGGTTCCTGCCGGCAACGAAGTCCGTCCCGAAAGAGATCATGACCCTGGTCGACCGGCCACTGGTGCAATACGCCATTGACGAAGCGCGCGCCGCCGGGATCAAGGAGTTCATCTTTGTCACCTCGCGCGGCAAAGGTGCGCTGGAAGATTATTTCGACCATTCGCCGGTTCTGGAACAGGAGCTGCGCAAGAAGGGTAAGGATGATCTGCTGGACATCCTGAAGAGCACCGACATGGAATCCGGTGCCATCGCCTATATCCGCCAGCACAAGGCGCTGGGCCTGGGCCATGCGGTCTGGTGCGCCCGCCGGCTGATCGCCAACGAACCCTTTGCTGTGATCCTGCCGGATGACGTGATCGCGGCGGAAAAGCCCTGCTTGCAGCAGATGGTCGAAGCCTACGAGGAAACTGGCGGCAACATGGTTGCGGCAATGGAAGTGCCGCCGGAGAAGACCTCCTCCTATGGCGTGCTCGACGTCAAAGATGATATGGGCCAAGTGGTTGCCGCTAACGGCATGGTGGAAAAGCCGAAAGCCGGAGAGGCGCCGTCGAACCTGGCGGTGATCGGCCGCTACATCCTGGCGCCGTCTGTGCTGAAAAACCTCAACAAGATGAAGCAGGGCGCGGGCGGCGAGATCCAGCTGACCGATGCGATTGCCGAGGATATTGCCCAGGACGTTCCGGTTTACGGCTACCGTTTCAACGGTCAGCGGTTTGATTGCGGCTCCAAAGCGGGCTTCCTGCAGGCAACTGTGGCCTTTGCGCTGGCGCGCGATGAGCTGCGGGACGACCTGATGAGCTACATCACCGAAATCGCGCAGGTCGGAAAGGCCGCGCAGTAACCGATCTGGCCGCCCTTCCGGGGGCGGCCCAGCATGGGGCAGAGACAGTGACGAATATCCTTGTGACCGGCGGTGCCGGCTATATCGGCTCGCACGCCTGCAAGGCGCTTAAGGCGGCGGGCTATACACCTGTAACCTACGACAACCTGGTGACCGGCTGGCAGGACGCGGTCAAGTTCGGCCCGTTCGAGAAGGGCGACTTGAATGACCGCGCCCGGCTGGATGAGGTGTTTGCCAAGTACCAGCCGGCGGCAGTGATGCATTTCGCTGCGCTGAGCCAGGTCGGCGAGGCGATGAGCGAGCCGGGCCGCTACTGGGCCAACAACACCGGCGGCTCGTTGAACCTGGTGGAGGCCGCAGTGGCGGCGGGCTGCCTGGACTTCGTTTTCTCCTCGACCTGCGCCACCTATGGCGAGCATGACAACGTGGTGCTGGACGAAAACACCCCGCAGCTGCCGCTGAATGCCTATGGCGCCTCCAAGCGCGCGGTGGAGGATATCCTCAAGGATTTCGGCGCCGCGCATGGGCTGCGTTCGGTGATCTTCCGCTACTTCAACGTAGCGGGTGCCGATCCCGAGGCCGAGGTGGGAGAGTTCCACCGTCCCGAAACCCATCTGGTGCCGCTGGTGCTGGATGCGATTGCGGGCAAGCGCGACGCGCTGACCATCTTTGGTACCGACTACGACACCCCGGACGGCACCTGCATCCGCGACTATGTGCATGTCTGCGACCTGGTGGACGCGCATGTGCTGGGCCTGAAGTGGCTGGAAGACGGCAAGGGCAGCCAGGTGTTCAACCTGGGCACCGGGTCGGGCTTCTCGGTGCGCGAAGTTATGGACAAGGCCGAGGCCGTGACCGGGCACAAAGTGCCCTGCAACACCGGTGAACGCCGGGCAGGGGACTGCACCAAGCTGGTATCGGGCTCGACACTGGCGGTGACCGAACTGGGCTGGGAGCCGCGGCGGTCCACCCTGGAGGTGATGATCGCCGATGCCTGGAAGTGGCATAAGACGGGCCACTACGAGGCCTGAGCATGATTGGCCCCGCCGCCCCTGAGCTGCCGCCGCTGGGCCTCACAGGGGCCTACCGGATGCGGTGGAAGCGGCGGCGGATGCTGTGGCGGGCTTTGCGGGCCCGCCGCCAGATGGCCAAGGTTTCAGACCGCACCGCGCAGATCCCCAGGGAGGGGGTGCTGGTCTTTATCGTGCTGCGCAATGAAAGCACCCGGCTTCCCTACTTCCTGGAATACTACCGCCGCCTGGGCGCGGTGCATTTCCTGGCTGTGGACAATTGCAGTGACGACGGCAGCGCCGGGCTGCTGGCGGCGCAGCCGGATGTTTCTTTATGGCGTGCGGATGGCAGTTACCGGGACACCCGCTTTGGCCTCGACTGGCTGGGATGGCTGCTGATCCGCTACGGCCACGGGCGCTGGTGCCTGACCGTGGATGCGGATGAGCTGCTGGTCTATTCAGGCATGGAGGATCACGGGCTCGGCGCCCTGACGCAGCGGCTGGCGCAGGACGGCCGCGACGGCTTCGGCGCGCTGATGCTGGATTTGTATCCCAAGGGGCCGCTAGGGGCGCAGAGCTATGCGCCGGGGCAGAACCCGTGCGAAGTGCTGCAGTGGTTTGACGCCGGGCCTTACCGCTCAGTGCGGCAGCAGCAGATGGGCAATCTGTGGGTGCAGGGCGGTGCGCGCGAACGGGTGTTCTTCCCGCAGGAGCCGGAGCGGTCGCCAACTTTGAATAAGATCCCGCTGGTGCGCTGGAACCGGCGCTATGCCTATATCAACTCCACCCATTCGCTGCTGCCGCGGCGGCTGAATGCGCTGTATGACGGCCCGGGCGGCACGGCGCCGTCCGGGGTGCTGCTGCACACGAAGTTTCTGCCGGAGATTGTTTCCAAATCAGCAACGGAGAAACAGCGCCGGCAGCACTTTCACACGCCGCAGCAATTTGATGGCTATTATGACCGGATCACGGATGCGCCGGATATGTGGCACCAGAGATCTGTCCGCTTGCGCGGCACGGGCCAGCTGGCGGAGCTGGGTCTGATGACGCCACCCGCCTGGTGACGGGGGGCGGGGGACTGTTGCAGCTGCGCCGTACGCCCGCGTAACTGTTTCTAAATTCATTGTTAATAGACTATGCGCGTGACATATTGCGCGGAAGCTTGAAGCGGGTTCAAGAAAAGCCCGTGCAGGCCGGGGCGCTCCTGGGATAGCGAGTTGGAGTAGACGTGGGGCTTTGGGATTCTTACCGGATGCGGTTGCGGCGCAAACGGCGGCTGGTCCGCGCGGTGCGCAAGTCCGGTGAGCTGCAGTCTGTTCAGGACAACACCCGCGCCATCCGTCCTGACGACATCCTGCTGGTCTGCACCATGCGCAATGAGCAGATCCGGCTGCCGTACTTCCTGCAATACTACCGTGGTCTGGGGATCAATCATTTCCTGTTCGTGGACAATGGCTCCACCGACGGAAGCGCTGATTATCTGCGCGGGATGGAGGACGTGTCGCTGTGGCACACCACCGCCAGCTATAAGCGTGCAGGCTTTGGCATCGACTGGATGAACTACCTCAAGCGCAAATATGCGCATGGGCACTGGGTGCTGGTGGTCGATCCGGATGAGTTCTTTATCTATCCGTTCTGCGACACACGGCCGATCCGGGCGCTGACTGACTGGCTGGACAATTCGGCGATCCGCAGCTTCTCGGCGATGCTGCTGGACGTCTATCCCAAGGGCCGGATTGATGAGGTGCCGTACCAGGCCGGGCAGAACCCGCTGGAGATTGCTCATTGGTTCGACAGCGGCAATTACACCATCAGCCACAACCCGGAATACGGCAACCTGTGGATCCAGGGAGGGCCGCGGGCGCGGGTGTTCTTTGCCGATCAGCCCAGGAAGGCACCGGCGCTGAATAAGATCCCGCTGGTCAAATGGCACCGCCGCTATGCCTATGCCAGCTCCACCCATGCGCTGCTGCCGCGCGGGCTGAACCAGGTCTATGAGACGGACGGCGGCGAAAAGGCGAGCGGCGCGCTGCTGCACACCAAGTTCCTCGATACCTTCAGCGGCAAAGCGGAGGAGGAGCTGGTGCGCGGCCAGCATTATGCCGGCTCGGCGGAGTACAAGGCTTATGCCGGTAAGCTGTCCGAACAGCCGGAGCTGTGGTGCAAATGGAGCGAGAAGTACATCAATTGGCGCCAGCTTGAGATCCTGGGGCTGATGTCCAAAGGGAACTGGGCATGAGCACGTTTGGCGTTGTCATGCTGGTCCACACCGCGCTGGAGCGCGCGGAGCAGGTGGCCCGGCACTGGACCGCCAGCGGCTGCCCGGTGGTGCTGCATGTGGACAGCAAGGTCGACCGTCATGTGTTCGACTGCTTCAAGGAGGCGCTGAGCGGCAATCCGCTGGTCCGCTTTTCCGCCCGTCACCGCTGCGAATGGGGAACCTGGGGTATTGTCGCCGCCTCGCAGGCCGCTTCCGAGGTGATGCTGGCGGAGTTTCCCGGCGTGCAGCATGTTTACCTCGCCTCTGGCTCCTGCCTGCCGCTGCGCCCGGTGCAGGAGCTGATCGACTATTTGGCGGCCCGGCCGGACACTGATTTCATCGAAAGCGCCACCACCGCCGATGTGCCCTGGATTGTCGGCGGCCTGAGCCAGGAGCGGTTCACCCTGCGGTTTCCGTTCTCCTGGAAACGGCACCGCTTCTTGTTTGACCGCTACGTGGACCTGCAGCGCAAGCTGCGCATCCGGCGCCGGATCCCCGCCGGGCTGGTGCCGCACATGGGCAGCCAGTGGTGGTGCCTGACACGGCAGACCCTGTCGGCAATTCTGGAGGACGCGGAGCGGCCGGTCTATGACGCCTACTTCCGCAAGGTCTGGATCCCGGACGAAAGCTACTTCCAGACCCTGGCGCGGCTGTATTCCAGCAATATCGAGAGCCGCTCGCTGACGCTCAGCAAGTTCGATTTTCAGGGTAAGCCGCATATCTTCTATGATGATCACCTGCAGCTCTTGCGCCGGTCCGACTGCTTTGTCGCGCGCAAGATCTGGCCGCACGCAGAGCGGCTCTATCAGGCGTTTCTGACCGACTCTGCCGGCGCGATGAAAAGGACGGAGCCGAACCCAGGCAAGATCGACCGCATCTTTGCCAAGGCGGTGGAGCGGCGCACCCGCGGCAGGCCCGGCCTGTACATGCAAAGCCGGTTTCCCTCGCGGGGGTCGGAGAACGGTGTCACCTCCAGCCCCTATTCGGTGTTTCAGGGATTTACCGAGCTGTTCGAGGATTTCGAATCCTGGCTGGCCCGCACAACCGGGGCCCGTGTGCACGGGCACCTTTTTGCGCCGGAAGGGGCGGAATTCTCTCAGGGCCAGAGCCAGATCAACGGCTGCCTGAACGGCAATCCCAAGGTGCGGGATTACAACCCGGAAAGCTTCCTCACCAGCCTGATCTGGAACACCCGCGGCGAGCGCCAGTGCTTCCAGTTCGGCCCGAGCGGCAATCAAGCAGTGAATTGGCTGGTGGCGCGGGATGCAAATGCGCAGGTCTCGGTGATCAGTGGCGCCTGGGCGGTGCCGCTGTTCAAGTCAGACCGCAGTTTCGCGGAACTCCGGCAGGAGGCGGCCCGGCTGCAGCAGATTGAGGCGGAACAGCTTAAGATCCTTCGTTCGCAATGGACCAAGGCGCGGGTGCGGATCTGGAGCATGGCGGAATTTGCCGAAGCGCCGATGGAACCGTTGCAGACCATTGCCGGTGAAATCGGCCAGATGGCGGTGCGGCATCTGAGTGAGGCGCCAACGATGACGGATCTTGAGGGCTTTGGCCAATTTCTGCAAAATCTGAAGAACCAGGGCATGCACCCGTATCTGATGGGCGATTTCCCGGTCGGGCAGAGCCCGGTACGCCACTCCAAACCGCAGCGCAAACCCTATCTGGTGCGATAATTCCCGATGTCTTCTCCTTCCTTTGATTACTTTGTTGTCTTTGCCGAAATGCGGACCGGGTCCAATTTCCTGGAGACCAATCTGAATGCCTTTGACGGGCTCACCTGCCATGGCGAGGCCTTCAACCCGCATTTCATCGGCTACCCGAATTCAGGGGAAATCCTTGGCGTGACTCAGGCCATGCGCGAGGCGGATCCGGCGCGGCTGATCGAGGAGATCAAGGCGCAGAGCGGAGTGCTGGGGGGCTTTCGCTATTTCCATGACCATGACCCGCGGGTGCTGGATCTGATGCTGGAGGATCCGCGCTGCGCCAAGATCATCCTCACGCGCAACCCGCTGGACAGTTATGTCTCATGGAAGATCGCCCAAGAGACAGGGCAGTGGAAGCTGACCAATGTGAAACGCCGCAAGGAGGCCAAGGCCCGGTTTGATGCGGCGGAATTTGCCGCCCATGTGGAGGTGCTGCAGGAATTTCAGGTGACGCTGCTGAACCGGCTGCAGGCGCTGGGGCAGACGGCGTTTTATGTGGCCTATGAAGATTTACAGAACGTCGTGGTGATGAACGGTCTGGCCCGCTGGCTGGGCGTGGCAGAGCAGCTGGAGGCGCTGGATGATAGCCTGAAACGGCAGAACCCGGCGCCGGTGGTGGCCAAAGTGGCCAACCCGGATGAGATGCAGGAGGCGCTGTCGGGGCTGGACCGGTTCAACCTGACCCGCACGCCGAACTTCGAGCCGCGCCGCGGTCCGGCGGTGCCCGGTTATGTAGCGGGTGTGGTGACGCCGCTTCTGTACCTGCCTCTGAAGGGCGGGCCGGAGGCGGAGGTCGTGCAGTGGATGGCGGGGCTGGACCGGGTCGAGCCGGACGGGCTGATCCGGGGCATGAACCAGAAGCAGCTGCGCCAGTGGAAGCGCGGCAATAAGGGGTTCCGCAGCTTTACCGTGCTGCGGCATCCGGCGGCGCGGGCGCATGCGGTGTTCTGCCGCCGGATCCTGAATGCGGGCGAGGGCAGCTTCCGGCAGATCCGCAACACGCTGCGGCGGCAGTTCGGGCTGGCGGTGCCGGAGGAAGGGCCGGGCGGCGGATACACCCGGGCGCAGCACCGGGAGGCGTTTGCGGCCTTCCTGGAATTCGTGCGGGCCAGCCTGGCAGGCCAGACCTCGATCCGGCTGGACGCGGAATGGGCCAGCCAGAGCCAGGCGCTGGAGGGCTTTGCCGGGGTCGGGGTGCCGGACCTGCTGATCCGTGAGACGGAAATGGCGGAGGACCTGCCGGCCCTGGCGCGGAAACTGGGGCGGATGGAGCCTGGGCCTGTTCCGGTTGCGGCGCCGGAGCAGCCGTTTGCCCTGGGCGATATCTATGATGCAGAAATGGAGGCGCTGATCGCTTCGGTCTACCAGCGCGACTATCTGGCGTTCGGCTTCGGCCCCTGGCGCGCAGACTGATCCGGCAAGCCCGAGGCAGGCGGGGACTCTCCCGCGCCCGCAGGATTATGGCTGCGCCAAACATCCTTGGCGGCCTTGGGCCCGGCGCCGCACAGAGTGCGGCGCGGCGGCTGGCGCAGGGCTGGGTGCTGACACTCAGAGCGGGTCAAAGGTCGCTGCCGCATGGGGCTGGGCCGCAGGCCCTGGCCCATGCGCGGCCCAACGGGAAGAGTGCCGCCGGAGGGCGGGTGATGACGGGCGGGAGCGTTTGTGGCCTCTGCACAACGTCAGTCAACGGCCGCGCCGCCGGGGCTGCTGCGTGCTGCCCTGCGGGTCAGCGGTTGAGCGAGACCAATAAGAACGGTGCGCGGATCAGGCGGCCTGGACCGACTGGTCCTCGGTCAGGATGGTGTAGAGGGTGGCCGGGTCATGGTTGGCGCGCAGCTTGGTGCAGAAGCTTTGCTCCCGCAGGGTGCGCGACACCAGCGCCAGCGCCTTCAGATGCTCGACACCGGCATCCTCAGGCGCAAACAGCGCAAAGGCGATATCCACCGGCTGGCGGTCAACGGCGCCGAAATCCAGCGGTTTCTCGAGGATCAGGAAAACGCCGCAGACCTCGCTGATGCTGTCGAGACGGGCGTGCGGCAGGGCGACGCCGTGTCCGACCCCGGTGGGGCCGAGGCTCTCGCGGTCCAGCAAGGCCTCGACAGTGGGCTGGGCGTCCAGCCCATAGGCCGTCTGAGCAATATCTGCGACTTCCTGAAACAACCGCTTCTTGCTTGAGGCCGCTCCGATAACCCGGACGGCCTCTGGCTTGAGGATGCTGGAAATCTGCATGTGTCTGCTCCGTTCCGGCGCCCCGGCGGGGGCGCCGATGCCTTAGATGTGTTTACGGATCGATCCAGCCGATGTTGCCGTCTTCGCGGCGGTAGACCACATTCAATCCGTCCTTGCCTTCATTGCGGAAGACCAGAACCGGGGCGCCTGCAAGTTCCATCTGCATCACCGCTTCCCCCACCGACAGCGACGGAATGCGGGTTTCCATTTCGGCGACGATGATCGGTTGCAGCGAGTCCGGTTCGGTTTCCGCTTCTTCAGACGCGAGGATATACGAGTTAGCGCCCAAATGTTCAACAGGCTCGCTGCGGTCCTTGTGGTGATCCTTCAGACGGCGTTTATAGCGGCGCAGCTGCTTTTCCATCTTTTCGCAGCAGGCCTCGAAGGCGGCGTAGATCTCCGTTGCATGCGCCTTGGCCTGAGCGCTTAGTCCGGTCGACAGATGGACGGTGGCTTCACACACATATTCATGCGCCGAACGGGAAAAGACCACAGCCGCGTCGGTCGGGCGTTCGGCATACTTTTGCACGGCCGAACCCAGCTCGTTCTGCACGTGGGTCTGCAGAGCTTCACCGATGTCGATCTGTTTACCGCTGATTTTATAACGCATGTGATCTCCTTCACAAATTATTGCGGCCGGGCCCGCCGCCAAGGCAATAGCTTGGCGGTGTCACGTCAGGTCCGGAACCGGGGGGCAGGCCAGCCGTCCGGGTGCATCCATCCGGGCCCTGTTGCCAAGGCTGGTAAGCGGATTGCATCGGACTGCGCGTATGCCATGGGTCAATTCGACGGCAAGACAGCGGGAGAGTCAATGGATATCGCCGAAAAAAGAAGCCTGTCTTTCAAGCAGTTTTTCCGGGTGTCCGCTGCCCGCGCCGCGGCTCAGGAGATGCGGAAATTGTCGCCAAGATAGACCCGGCGGACGTTCTCGTTTTCGACCACTTCCTCGGGGCTGCCGGACATCAGAACCTGGCCGTCGTGCAGGATATAGGCGCGGTCGACGATCTCCAGCGTTTCGCGGACGTTGTGATCGGTGATCAGCACGCCGATGCCGCGTTTCTTGAGGTCGGCCACCAGATGGCGGATGTCGCCGACCGAGATCGGATCGACGCCGGCAAAGGGTTCGTCGAGCAGCAGATACTTGGGATCGGCTGCCAGGCAGCGGGCGATTTCAACCCGGCGGCGCTCACCCCCGGACAGCGCCAGTGCGGGCGCGCGGCGCAGGTGTTCGATCGAGAAATCCGACAAGAGTTCTTCCAGACGCTCGCGGCGCTTGTGCTCGTGCTTTTGCGAGATATCCAGAACGGCGGAGATGTTGTCCTCCACCGACAGGCCGCGGAAGATCGACATTTCCTGCGGCAGGTAACCGATGCCGAGCCTCGCGCGGCGGTACATCGGCAGGCCGGTCACGTTCTGGCCGTCGATGCTGACGGTGCCCGCTTCGGGGAACACCAGGCCCGCGATGGCGTAGAAACTGGTGGTCTTGCCGGAGCCGTTGGGACCCAGCAGCGCCACCACCTCGCCGCGATTCAGCGACATCGAGACATCCCGGATCACCACCCGCTTGCGGTAGGATTTGCGCAGCTTTTCGATACGCAGCCCGGAGGACCCTTCGGTTACGGTCAGGTTGGGTTTTGCCATCAGTTGCTGCCGCCGTTCGGGTTCAGGATGGTCTTCACCCGGCCCGCCATCTGCGCGGTGCCCGAGGTCAGGTTTACCTCCAGACGGTTCGACGCCAGGGTGCCGCTTTCCTGGTTGAGCAGCACATTGCCGGTCATCACGATAGTGCCCTTGTCGATGGTATATTCGGCGCGCTCTGCCTCGGCGGCGTCGGGGCCGCTGACCAGCACGACGTTGCCAGTTGCCTCAAGCCGTTCGATCCCGGCCTTGGCGCCGCTGTCGTCCGCGGTCTTGTAGATCACCAGGACGTTGTCGGCGGACAGCCGCATGATACCCTGCACAATCAGAACATTGCCGGTGAATTCGGCAGATCCGTCAGCCTGGTTGACCGCCAGGTTGTCGGCAGTGACTTCGACGGGCTGGCTGGGGTCGGCCTTGACGGCGCCAAAAGCGACGGAGGCCGTTTGCGCTGCCGCGAGGCCGGGAAGAACCGCCAGCGGCAGGCAGAAAATCAAGGCGCGCAAATAGGACACAGGTTATCTTTCCGGTTGCTGGGGATCATATAGCAGCTTCACCCCGTTTTTGAACAGCATATGGACAGGGCCGCCTTCGGTTTTGACGCCGATGTGCATATTTCCCGCAGTCAGCTCGCCAATGGCGCCGGTGGCGCGGACCGGGCCGGGGCTGTCGGCTTCCAGGCCGCTCAGGGCGGTGTTCAGCTCCTCGGTTTCGACAATCAGCCCGTCGGCGGAGGTGATTGTCACCTTGCCGGTAAACTTCGCCATGTCCCGGCCCGGGTGAATGGCGCCGGTTTCGGACGCCAGCGTGATCCTGCCGCCCTGGGCCAGCCGGATGTCGGCGGACAGATCGCTGGCGACCGCCGGGGTACCGTCGCCGCCGGGACGCGCCAGCGCGGCGGTGACCATGATCTCATCCCCGCCCGCAGTGGTGCCGGAGAAGAAGGGAGCGGTGACCTGCTGGCCTTTCATCCGGTCCTCGATCTCTTTTTGCGCAAAGGGGATCACCGCCTCGGTGTTTACTCCCCGCGAGATCAGGAACAGGGTGGACAACAGAACCAGGGCCGCCAGCGGCAGCAGCACCTTGAGATAGGCAACGGCTCTGGAATGGCTGTCCATTGTCAGCTCCCCCTGGCCCAAGTCAGCCCAGGCCTGCGCGCAGGCAGTCGTGGATATGCAACAGGCCCTCAGCCTTTTGGCCATTGTCCGGATCGACGACAAACAGGCAGGTGATCTTGCGCTGGTTCATTACCGCGACCGCCTCCTGCGCCATGGCGCCGGGGGCGATGGTGGCGGGGCCGGTTGTCATTACCTCCGCCGCTGTCTTGTTCAGCAGACCGTCCATGTGGCGGCGCAGGTCGCCGTCGGTGATGATGCCGGCCAGCGAACCGTCGGCAGCTGCCACGCCCGCGACGCCGAAGCCCTTCTGGCTGATCTCGATCAGCGCGTCGGCCATCGGGGTGTCCCCGCTGACCAGCGGCAGGGCGTCGCCTGCGTGCATCAGGTCGCGCACCTTGCTGAGCTGCGCGCCCAGCTTGCCGCCCGGGTGGAAGTCGCGGAAGTCTTCGGGGCGGAAATCGCGGTGCTTCATCAGCGCAATCGCCAGCGCATCGCCCATCGCCAGGGTGAGCGTGGTGGAGATCGAGGGCACCATGCCAAAGCCGCAGGCCTCGCCCAGCGAGGGGATCTGCAGGTGAACGTCGGCCTGTTTCATCAGGGTGCTGTCCATTTTGCTGGACAGCCCGATCAGCGGAATCGCAAAGCGGCGGGTGAAGGCCAGCAGGTTGGCCAGCTCCGGTGCCTCGCCCGAGTTGGAGATCGCCACCACAACGTCGCCTTCAGAGAGCATCCCCAGATCGCCGTGGCTGGCCTCAGCCGGGTGCACGAAATAGGCCGGTGTGCCGGTGGAGGCCAGGGTCGCGGCAATCTTGTGGCCGATATGGCCGGACTTGCCGATGCCGCTGACGATTATGCGGCCCTTGGCTTGCAAAATCAGCTGCAGCGCTTCGGCAAAGCGCTCATCCAGGCTTTCGGCCAGGGTGTTCAGCGCCTTGGCTTCATCGGTGATCACCTGCCGCGCGGTGACGAGGAATTTTTCTGCGTCGGTCATGAGTGGGCAAAGATGTCCGTTTCGGGCCAGCCAGCCAAGTCCAGCTTGGCGCGCGTGGGGAGGAAATCAAAGCAGGCCTGGGCCATCTCGGTGCGGCCCTCACGGGTCAGCCGCTTGTCCAGCGCCGCGCGCAGCTTGTGCAGGTGCAGGACGTCGGAGGCCGCGTAGTCCAGCTGCGCCTCGGTCAGCTCTTCGGCGCCCCAGTCGCTCATCTGCTGCTGCTTGGAGATATCGACGCCCAGCAGTTCCTGGGTCAGGTTCTTGAGGCCATGGCGGTCGGTGTAGGTGCGTACCAGGCGGCTGGCGATCTTGGTGCAATAAACCGGCGCGGCCAGGGAGCCAAAGGCGTGGTACATGGCGGCAATGTCGAAGCGGCCGAAATGGAACAGCTTCAGCACATTCGGGTCTTCCAGCATCCGGCACAGGTTGGGCGCTGCGGTCTGGCCTTTTTCCACCTGCACGATGTGCGCGTTGCCGTCGCCGCCCGACATCTGAATCACACAAAGCCGGTCGCGGTGCGGGTTCAGGCCCATGGTCTCGCAGTCGATGGCGACAACGGGACCGAGGTCCAGCCGGTCGGGCAGGTCGTTTTTGTACAGGTGGTTGGCCACTGGAATTCCCTTTTGATGATCATCGCGCCGGCAGGGGCTGGAGAGGAGATAGGCGCTTTGGCCTTCAAACTCAACTGCGCCGACCACGCTGGTTTGCGCGGGCACACGTTCGGATCCCCGGTCAGCCGGGCAGGATATTGAATTTACATGCAGGGGGAATGGTGCCCAGGAGAGGACTCGAACCTCCACGTCCATACGGACACTAGCACCTGAAGCTAGCGCGTCTACCAATTCCGCCACCTGGGCAGGTGTCGTGGGACCGGCGTATAAGATGGTTTTCAAGGGGCGTCAAACGGAAATAGCAGGCTGGAAGCAAGGTTTTCCGAGTTTTGCGGCCTGGCCCGAAAAGGTCTTATGCCGCCGCTGGCGGCGCGGCAATTTCGCTTGCCTACGGCACCACCCAGCATTATGAAACCAGCGGCGCCGGTGTAGCTCAGCTGGTAGAGCACGTCATTCGTAATGATGGGGTCGTAGGTTCGAGTCCTATCACCGGCACCAGATCTTCTCATAACTCTCTGTGGTTTCTGTCCCGTGCCCGTGTTCGGAAGCCTGGCTGGCAGGTGCCGAACGTTGCGCGGATCCTGCTGAGCCGGTTCCCGCTGGTGTCAGTGAAGCTGCCGATCCTTTGCGCCGAACCAATTGGCGTTACTGGAATAAACCGCCGGGGATGGTATGCCCCTGCCCGGTTTGCCATAATGCCCGGCGGGTGGTCCGGCGCCTGGAGAAACTACACCCCATGGCCGGGGTCCGGATCCCGGCGGTTCAGACAGGCCTCTGGAGCAGAAGATGACACAGCAAACCGTTCTCGTCACCGGTTCCTCCGGATTCATCGGCTACCACCTGTGCCGGCGACTGCTGGACGACGGCTTCAGTGTCGTGGGCATCGACAACCTGTCGGATTACTACAGCGTCGGGCTTAAGCGGGACCGGCAGGCAATGCTGGAACAGAACCCGGGTTTTTCCGTCGTCAACCGCAGTATCGAAGAGCCCGGAGTCATGATGGCGCTTTTCGCAGAGCACAGACCCGACTATGTCGTCCACTTGGCGGCGCAGGCCGGGGTGCGCTACTCCATCGAGAACCCCCGCTCCTACCTGGAAAGCAATATCACCGGCACCTTTGAGATCCTCGAAGCCGCCCGCGCCCATCCGCCCAGGCACATGCTTCTGGCCTCCACCTCCTCCGCATTCGGGGCCAATACCGAGATGCCCTATAAGGAGACCCAGAAGGCCGATCACCAGATGTCCTTCTATGCCGCCTCCAAAAAGGCGACCGAGAACATGGCGCATTCCTATGCGCATCTGTTCGATCTACCGGTCACCATGTTCCGCTTCTTTACCGTGTATGGCCCGTGGGGGCGGCCGGATATGGCGTTGTTCAAATTCACCAAGGCGATCCTCTCAGGGCAGCCGATCGACGTCTACAACTATGGCGGCATGCAGCGCGACTTCACCTATATCACCGATCTGGTGGAGGCCGTCCGGCTGCTGATGGACGCGGTGCCGGAACGCCCGGCGGATGGGGCTGTGCCGGAGGGCGACAGCCTGTCGCCGGTGGCGCCGCACCGGGTGATCAACATCGGCAATTCCGAGTCGGTGCAGCTGAACGACTTTATCGCGGCTGTTGAGGCTGCCACCGGCCGCACCGCTGACCGCAATCTGATGCCGATGCAGGCTGGCGATGTGCCGGCCACATGGGCCGATGCATCGCTGCTGCGGCGGCTGACGGGCTATGCGCCCAAGACCGGAGTGGCCGAGGGGGTGGCGCAGTTCGTGGAGTGGTACCGGGAGTATTATACAGCCTCCCCGTCTGGCCGCTGAGCGAAGCGGCGTTTTTCTGACTGCCGGGTTTCAGAACCGAAAGGGAAACCAGTGGCGATCGGGTGTCTGCCTGCGGCAGCTCTTTCCGGCAAAAAGTGTGATCTGGCCCCGGACGGCCGGGGCGCAGAAGATCGCGGCAATAACTCTTAAAATTTGCCTAACATGCGGGCTAAAGTGTTGATAATGTACTAATTTTTGCCACATCCGCACCCCGGCCAGCGCGCAGGGTTTTTCTATTCAGTCTCCAAAGCCCGTTTCATTGCATTGGAGATCTGACCATGCCGGCACTGAATTTCGCATCTTCTTCGGCTGCCCTGCTGGGCCGCGCCCGCTCCACCGTCCGCACAGCCGCCAAGGCCGCAGCCGCTGCCGGCCTGGCACTGGCGCTGCTGCAACCGCAGGCGGCTGCCGCTCAGCAGACCTATGTGGTGGGCAGCGACCGCGGCGGCTATCTGCATGACCGGCTGATCGAGCTGAACAACCTGCAAAAAAACGGTGTCCGGGTCGAGATCCGCGGCCGGGTCTGCTATTCCACCTGCACCATGTTCCTCGGATTGCCAGGGGCCTGTGTCGATCCCAGCACCACCTTCGGCTTCCACGGCCCCTCGCGCAACGGCCGCCGCCTGGCACAGAAGGATTTTGATTATTTCAGCCGGGTGATGGCCGATCACTATCCTAAGCCGCTGAAAGACTGGTTCATGGCGGAAGGCCGCAACCGGATCTCCGGCATCTACAAGATAAAGGGCAGCGAAATCATCCGTATGGGAGTGAAGTCCTGCCGCAGCGCCTGATCCGGCCTGTGTGCCTCAAATGGGGCAAGTGGTTCTCACGAGCCTGACGGAAAAGGCCCCGGCGCAGTCGCGCCGGGGCTTACGGCGCCCGACAGGCCAGGGGCAGCGCTGTTCGGCGCGTTGTGACCCTTGTTGAGGCACGGGAAGGGCGCTGCCGTCTCGAACCTGCCGGCTGCGATTTCTTTGACGCTGCATACCGGAAGCGTGGCTGGAGGCCGGATAACTCAAACTGCGGCCGAGGGCGGATTGGGCGACCTATCATGTGATAGATCGGACTGAATTGGCAGGCTATCATTCCATTTCGGAATGGCAGCAGTACGCAATCTCATTGGCGTTGTACCGGGGTTTCGCGGATAACTGCCCGCAGCAAGTGTTCCAAGGAGGCCGCATGGACCGCGCCCAGATCGTGCATCAGAATTTCCTCGAACGGGTTCAGGCCGGGACCCTGCCTGCAGGCGCTGCGCCGGCAGGGCCGCTGACCGCGGCGAAGGCCGTTGGCACCTTCCGGGCGCAGGTGCTGAGCCGGGCGCTGGATCTGACCAGCCGGGCTATGCAGAAGGCGGGGGAGGGGTTTTATACCATCGGCTCTTCCGGGCATGAGGGGATGGCGGCGGTTGCGCAGGCGCTGCGTCCGGCCGATATGGCGTTTCTCCATTACCGCGATGCCGCTTTTCAGATTGCCCGTGCAGATCAGGTGCCGGGGCAGCGGATCGCCTGGGACATGCTGCTGTCCTTTGCCTGCTCCAGCGAGGACCCGACCTCTGGCGGGCGGCACAAGGTCTTGGGATCCAAGGCGCTGATGATCCCGCCGCAAACCTCGACCATTGCCTCGCATCTGCCCAAGGCGGTGGGGGCGGCCTATTCCATCGGCGCGGCCAAGCGGCACCAGCCGGAGCATCAGCTGCTGCCTGAGGACGCGATTGTCATGTGTTCCTTCGGGGATGCCTCGGCCAACCACTCGACCGCGCAGGGGGCGATCAACACGGCAGGCTGGACCTCGGTGCAGTCGACGCCGCTGCCGCTGCTGTTCGTCTGCGAGGATAACGGCATCGGCATTTCGACCAAGACGCCGAAGGGTTGGATCGAGGCGTCGATGGCGCACCGTCCCGGCATCAAGTACTTCAAGGCCGACGGGCTGGATATCTACAACGCCTTCGCGGTGGCGCAGGAGGCGGCGGAGTATGTGCGGACGCGTAAAAAGCCCGCCTTCCTGCATTTGCGCAGCGTGCGCCTCTATGGCCATGCCGGGGCGGATGTGCCGACCACCTACATGGCAAAGGCCGAGGTGGAGGCGGATGAAGCCAACGATCCGCTTCTGCATTCGGTGCGGCTGCTGGATGAGGCCGGGGCATTGAAGCCGGCCGAGGCGCTGAAGATCTACACGGACACCTGCGCGCGAGTGGAGCGGATCCGGGCGGAAGCGGTGACGCGGCCGCATTTGAAAACCGCAGAGGATGTCGCGGCCAGCCTGATCCCGCCGCAGCGGCAGTGTGCGCCGACCAATGGCCCGAGTGCCGAGGCGCGCGCCGCAGCCTTTGGCAGCGACATGCGCGCGATGGAGGAGCCGCAGCCGATGTCGCGGCTGATCAACTGGGCGCTGACCGATCTGATGCTGGAGCACGGCGAGATCGTCATGATGGGCGAGGATGTGGGCCGCAAGGGCGGGGTCTATGGCGTCAGCCAGAAGCTGCAGCAGCGGTTCGGGCCGGACCGGGTGATTGATACTTTGCTGGATGAGCAGTCGATCCTGGGGCTGGCGATTGGCATGGGGCACAACGGGTTCCTGCCCATTCCTGAGATCCAGTTCCTCGCCTATCTGCACAACGCCGAGGACCAGCTGCGCGGCGAAGCGGCGACATTGCCATTTTTCTCGAACGGGCAATTTTCGAACCCGATGGTGCTGCGGATTGCCGGGCTGGGCTATCAGAAGGGCTTTGGCGGGCATTTCCACAACGACAACTCGCTGGCGGTGCTGCGCGATATTCCGGGGCTGGTGATTGCCTGCCCGTCAGACGGGGCGGAGGCTGCGATGATGATGCGCGAGGCGGTGCGGCTGGCGCGCGAGGAGCAGCGGGTGGTGGTCTTTGTCGAGCCCATCGCGCTTTACCCGATGCGGGACCTGCATGAGGCCAAGGACGGCGGCTGGATGCGGACCTACCCGTCTCCGGACCGCCGCATTGGTTTGGGCGAGGTTGGTGTGCATGGGGATGGCAGCGATCTGGCGATCGTGACCTATGGCAATGGGCGCTACCTAGCGTCTCAGGCGCAGGGGGAACTGGTGGCGCAAGGGGTGAATGCCCGGATTGTGGACCTGCGCTGGCTGGCGCCCTTGCCGGAGGCGGCGCTTCTGGAAGCCGTCGAGGGCTGCAAGAACGTGCTGATCGTCGACGAATGCCGTGTCACCGGCAGCCAGTCCGAGGCGCTGATGGCGCTGTTTGCGGAGCAAAGCGAAATCCCTGCGGCGCGGATCGCGGCTAGCGATTGCTTTATCGCAACCGGGCCTGCCTATGGCGCTACGCTGCCGTCGAAGGACAGCATCATTGAGGCTGCATTGAAGCTGGCAGGAGGCAAAAAATGACCCGCACCGCTGTTCTGATCTGCCCGGGACGGGGCACCTACAACAAGGCGGAGTTGGGGTATCTTCACCGCCACCACGCAGACAAGGCGGCGCTGTTTGCGGGCTTTGACGCGCAGAGGCGCGAGGCCGGGCAGGAAGAAGTCACGGCTCTGGACGGGGCAACGCGGTTCTCCGTATCGAAATATTCGCGCGGGGATATCGCCTCGCCGCTGATCTACGCGTCCGCTCTGGCGGATGCGCAGTCCCTGGCGGAGGATATCGAGGTGGTTGCGGTCACCGGCAACTCAATGGGCTGGTACATCGCGCTGGCGGCGGCCGGGGCGCTGACTGCGGCGGACGGGTTCAAGGTGGTGAACACCATGGGCACGCTGATGCAGGAGCAGCTGATCGGCGGCCAGCTGGTCTATCCCTTTGCCGGGCCGGATTGGCAGAATGATCCCGCGCGCAAGGCGGAGCTGCTGACGCTGGCGGCAGAGATCAATGCGCGCGAGGGGCATGATCTGGCGCTCTCGATCGATCTGGGCGGGCTGCTGGTGCTGGCCGGGAACGAGGCCGGGCTGACGGCGTTTGAAGCGGCAGTGCCGGTGATGGAAGAGCGTTTTCCGATGCGGCTGGCCAACCACGCAGCGTTCCATACCGCGCTGCAGGCGCCGGTGGCGGCAGAGGGCCGCAGGCGGCTGGGGGCGGAGATGTTCACCCAGCCGGAGGTGCCGCTGATCGACGGGCGCGGGCAGATCTGGTGGCCGGGTGCGACGGACACACGGGCCCTTTGGGACTACACCTTGGGGCATCAGGTGGTGGAGCCTTATGACTTCACCCGCGCGGTGAAGAATGCGGCCTGCGAGTTTGCGCCCGACCTGTTCATCGTGACCGGCCCCGGCACCACGCTGGGCGGCGCGGTGGCGCAATCTCTGGTGCAATGCGGCTGGCAGGGGATGACTGGCAAGGAGGCCTTCAAGACACGCCAGTCGAAGGATTCGCTGCTGGTCTCCATGGGGGATCAGGCGCAGCGCGGGGTTGCAACCGGCTGAGTGAAGGGTGGCGGAAAGCTCCCGCGCCTGTTGCCTGCATCGAAGATGCCGGCAAAGCAGCCTTGGGCGTGGCCCTGCCCTTCGGGCAGGGCGGAAGGGGTTTTGCTGAGAAGGCCTTCAGGGGCGGGTTTGCCCGGAAAGCCCTTATCCAGTGTGTATTTTCAGCCCCGCCTCAAGGGTAAACCGCGCCAAAACGCGGCGGCTGCGCCGCCCTTGACCCTGGGTTGAACAGGCGGATGGGGGTTATTCGGCCGCGGCCTGTGGTTCGGTTCTCGCTGGGATTGCATAGCAGGTCACCGGCTGGGAGACATTGTGCAGGCTGACCGCGCCCAGCGGGATGCCCTGTGCTGCGTCGCTCAGAATGTCGCAGCTGGCGACGACCGGATAATCGACCGTCTTGCCATAATCGCCCAGCCGGGCGGCGATATTGGCGGCCTGGCCGATCACCGTGAAGTCCAGCCGCTCCCGCGAGCCGACGTTGCCATAGGTCACCCGGCCATAGGCAATGCCGATGGCGGCCTCGCAGCGGTGGCCGTCCTCTTCGCCCGCGATTTCTTCCAGCCGGGCGACGATGGCGCGGGCGCTGTCCAGCGCCTGGGTGCGGGCCTTTTCCGGGTCGCTGCCGGCCGGGAACACCGCCAGCACAGCGTCGCCGATGAACTTCAGCACCTCGCCGCCGTGATCATGCACGATGGTCGAGGCGGTCTCGAAGAACTGGTTCAGAAGCGCGATATAGTCCTGACGGCCCAGCTGCTCCTCCAGCCGGGTAGAGCCGCGCAGGTCGCAGAACATGATGGCGGCGTCGATCTCGTCGCCGTCGCCGCGTCGGATCTCGCCGCCCAGCACCCGGGCGCCGGTGCGCTTGCCGACATAGGTTTCCAGAAGCGACTGGGCGTTTTCACGCTGCATGAAGATTTCATAGTAGCGCGCGACCACATCCGAGCATTCGAAGATCAGCCCGAGGTTGGAGGTGGAGAAGCCGTCAGGATGGTCGCTGGTCAGGGTCAGAACATTGATCCGCCCGTCGGAAAACCGCAGCGGCATGGCGACATAATCGGTGGCCCCCTCCTTGCGCAGGTCTTCGAGGATCGGGAAGGCGTCGTCGGAGCAGCAGCTGCCGAGCCGGTGGCGCACGCCGCCCAGGCCGTTGGAGACATGCCGCAGCGGGCTGTTCTGGTAGGCCGGGTGGTCATGGATCTCGTAAGATGGCGCGTAGGTGGTGACCTCGCCGGTCTTCTTTTGCCAGATAAAGTTCTTGCCCGCGATCAGCGGGTGCAGCGACCAGGCCATGACCGAGAGGCGGGAGAGATAGATGCCCTGCTCGACGAATTTTTCCGCCAGGGCGGCGGTCAGCTCTTCCGGGGTTGGCACCAAGGCCGCATCGCGCAGCAGCCAGTCGATCACCGGGCCGGAGATATTGCCGTAGTCCGGCATCTCCACCTTGTTCCGGCCCAGGTCGAATTCAGCCTCTGCACCGGGCATGAAACCGATATGGCCGGAAATCGCCGCGGCCTCGGGCATCGCGTCCTCATAGGCCCAGACACCGTTTTGCACGCTGTTGCCGGGCAGCAGGATGTCGCGGTAGCTGGCGGTGCCCTTGAACGGGCAAAACGTTTGCAGGTCGGTATGGGGGGAGAGCGGGGCGGTGACGTCTTCTGCCGGGAAGTAGATCGCCGGTGGAAGGCGGGTTTCATACATCACCTTGGCGCGGGTGCTTTGCGCCAGGATGATGCCGTTGCGCCGGGCAGTGACCTGGCCGTGCAGCGGCTCGACGACAATGCCGTAGCCCCGGTTACGGGTCTGCACCTGTGCATCCATCCCTGAGGTCCTTGTCCTTGCGGCGGCATCCAAGACCGGCCGGCGTCGGCCGGTTCTGCTCTATCTGGGGTCTGCCGGCAGGAATTCCAGAGCCGAACACATGATATTGAGTGAGCCGGAGCAAGCCAGGTCAGACCATCCGGATCACATCCTTGCTGATGGCCAGCACGTAGCCGCGCTTGGCGATGTTCTTGACCAGCAGCTCACTGACCATCTGATTGCCCAGCGTGTCACGCAGCCGCTTGATACGGGTGGCGCCGGCGGCTTCCTCGCAATCGGCCGAGGTGCGGCCTGAGATGACGGCTTCGATCTCGGCGCCCGACAGCACATCGTCATCCAGCCGGGCCTCGGCCAGGACCGACAGGGTTTCCATCGCGGCGGGCGTCAGCTTGAACCCCATGTTGTTGAGGTAGACGGTGTTTTCATCGCGGCTGATCAGCAGTTCAGTCACCTGAATGCCCGCACGCTCAATTTGCGCCATGCGGCGGTTGAGCATCACCAGCATTCCCAGCACCGCAAGCGCCGCGACCATCATCGCAGTGGCGAAGACCAGCAGCACGAAGATCACCATCCGGTAGCTGGTCAGCGTGTCCGCAAAGGCGGTGCCGGACTGGGCCAGGATTTCCAGCAGCTTGATTTCAGCCTGGGCGGTCAGGTCGTTTTCGACAAACAGCCGCTCGACCCGCGCGTTGAACGCGTTGGCATCCGGTAGGGTCAGCAACAGCACCGTGCCGGCCACCGCCAGAATCGCAACAATGGCGGCGATGCCAAAGCCGATGACTTTGCTGCCGGCGGAACGGGCCTCAGAAACGGAGATAGTAGGATCCGGCATTGGCGCTCCTTTGTTGCAGGCCTTCGGGGCCGAAGACGGACAGGACATTCAGGAGCTTCCATCCATCGGACGCGATGCGCGCCTGGATCTCGCTTTTGGCGGCCTTCTTCTGACAGGGGCCGGAGAGCTGGATCACGCCATAATGCAGGCGCAAGGGGTTGTCCTGCTTGGCCTTGTAGTCGGCATAGCATTCGGCGGCATGCGCCGGAGGGGAGAGCGCCAGTAGGGCGGCCGCAAGGGCGGCTATCAGGAGGGGCTGTTTCATGAGGGCATCCTGCGGTTCTGCGATGTGAAATTCAATAACCGCAGGGGGTTGAACACGGTGTTATCCGATATCAAGGGGCCGATATTGCCTGTCCGGACAGGGCGAGAGCAGGCTGGGGGCATCAAGGCGCATTGGCTGCGCGACAATCTATTTTTGAGAAAGGTCCTGATATGACCCGGACACCCCGCCCGCAACCGCACCGCAAATTCATTGCTTTGATCGTAGCTGTATCCATCGCCATAACCGGTTTCTCGGCAGCGCCTGCCCGTGCCGATGAGGATGTTGCCAAAATTCTTGGCGGACTGGCACTGCTGGGAATCCTTGGTGCTGCGATCAAGCATTCCCGGGACAAAGATGACCATACGGTGACGCATAATTATGCGCCGCCGCCCCACAACCATTCCCATGGCGGCCACAAGCACCGGGGATACGGCCGTGATGACAGGCATGTGAAACCACTGCCGCCGCGGGTGCGCCGCTATGACCTGCCGTCCCAGTGCCTGAAGTATTTCCCGCGCTACAGCCGCAACCACCCGCTGGTTGGGAAGGGCTGTCTTGAGCGCAGCTATGGCTACACCAAGGCGCTGCCGCAGTCCTGCCGGGTGACGTTCTGGAACGGCAAGCGCCATCGCACCGGCTACAAGCCGGGCTGCCTGAACAGCCACGGCTACCGGCTGGTGCGGCGCTGAGCCTGAATACAGATTCGAGCAGCAAACTGGGGGGCTTCGGCCCCCCCCTTTTTTGCTGCCGCCCTTGCATAACCGGCAGGCATTGGCTTTGACGGGGGGATGACACAGCCTGATTACAGCCTTGAAGCCGCCGCCCTTGCGCAAGGGCATGTGAGGATAGCCGGAGTGGATGAGGTGGGCCGCGGGCCGCTGGCCGGGCCGGTGACGGCCGCAGCTGTGGTTCTGGATGCCGCCGCGATCCCCGAAGGTCTGAACGACTCCAAGAAACTGAGCCTGAAAAAGCGCGAGGCGCTGGAAGGTAAGATTTTGTCCTGCGCGCAGGCGGCCATAGCCCACGCAACGGTGGAAGAGATTGATTCCCTGAATATTTTGCGCGCCTCCCATCTGGCGATGGAACGCGCGGTGGCGGCGCTGGACCCGGCGCCGGATTACCTGCTGATTGATGGCAACCTGATCCCCAGGGGGCTGGCTCTGCCCAGCGAAGCGGTCGTCAAAGGCGACGCTAAATCCCTGTCGATTGCGGCGGCCTCAATCATCGCCAAACTGGCACGTGACAGGATCATGGTGGATTTGGCGCAACAGTTCCCCGGTTATGGCTGGGAGAAAAATGCAGGCTACCCCTCGAAACAGCACCGTGAGGCGCTAGTTCAGCTGGGTGTGACCCCACATCATCGGCGCTCGTTTAAGCCGGTACACAACATCTTGTATCAAGAGTGAACCGTAGCGCGTTGTTATAATAAACAAATTGACCTCGAATCCGCGATGACTCATCCTGTGGACAACCTAATGAGCGCAAAAATGCGCCGCGGTTATGAGGCAGAGCAATGAATAAAACCATGACAAAGGGCGCGGCAGCGCTCCCTTTAAACACGATTATTGGCGGGGACTGCGTCGAAGCGATGAACAGTCTGCCGGCCAATTCGGTCGATCTGATCTTTGCGGATCCGCCGTATAACCTGCAGCTGAAAGGCCAGCTGCACCGTCCCGACAATTCCAAAGTCGATGCCGTGGACGATCACTGGGACCAGTTCTCCAGCTTCCAGGCCTATGACCAGTTCACCCGCGAGTGGCTCAAGGCGGCGCGCCGGGTGCTGAAGCCGAACGGCTCGATCTGGGTGATTGGCTCCTATCACAATATCTTCCGTGTCGGCGCCGTACTGCAGGACGAAGGCTATTGGGTGCTGAACGACGTCATCTGGCGCAAGTCCAACCCGATGCCGAACTTCCGCGGCAAGCGGTTCACCAATGCGCATGAGACGATGATCTGGGCATCGAAGTCGGAAGGCGCGAAATACACCTTCAACTATGAGGCGCTGAAGGCGCTGAACGAAGGCATCCAGATGCGCAGCGACTGGGTGCTGCCGATCTGCACCGGCCATGAGCGGATCAAGGACGAAAACGGCGACAAGGCGCATCCGACCCAGAAGCCGGAATCGCTGCTGCACCGGATCCTGGTTGGCGCGACCAACCCGGGCGACGTGGTGCTGGACCCGTTCTTTGGCACCGGCACAACCGGCGCTGTGGCCAAGATGCTGGGCCGCGAATTCATCGGCATCGAGCGCGAGGAAGCCTACCGCAAGGTGGCGGAGAAGCGGATCAAGGCGGTGCGCAAGTTCGACCGCGAGGCGCTGGAGGTGTCCGCCAGCAAGCGCGCGGCGCCGCGGGTGCCGTTCGGCCAGCTGGTGGAACGCGGAATGCTGCGCCCGGGCGAGGAGCTTTACTCGATGAACCGCCGCCACAAGGCCAAAGTGCGGGCTGACGGCACCCTGATCGGCGACAACATCAAAGGTTCGATCCACCAGGTGGGCGCGCATCTGGAAAACGCGCCGTCCTGCAACGGCTGGACCTACTGGTGCTTCAAGCGCGATGGCAAGACGGTGCCGATCGACGTGCTGCGCCAACAGATCCGGGCCGAGATGCAGAACTGAGGCGCCAGGACTTTTCTGAACACAACAGTCTATTGCAGGTGCCTGCGCGTTTGCGCAGGCGCACACCTTGCCCCGCCTGTCCAAGGCGGGGTTTTTTGCGCTTATGCGGCCCGATGCGCTATTCCTTCTGCGGAACGGGGGATTTAAGTGCAGTGCCGGAACTGCAGCAACCAGCGGGCAGGGGGAAAACCGATGACCGATACCGCAATTGCGTCTGGAGCCGGTGCCGCCCATGCGGCGGGGAGTGGCAGCTTACAGCAGGCCGCAACCGCGGAAAGCAGGTTCGCAGAGGCCGCGCTGGATGCGCACAAGCGGCGCGGGCTGCAGCTTGCCGTGCGGGCGCGCTGGATTGCGCTGCCTATCATCGCGGTCTTCATCGTCTTCCTGAACCCGGTCTGGAGCGTGCTGTATTATCACGGCATTCTTGCGCTTTTGTGCCTCAACGGGTGGTTTATCAGCCGGGCGGGCAAGGTCGGCAGGTCGCGCCTAGAGCTGTTCCTGATCTTCCTCGATCTCCTCATCATGACCTATGGCCTGGTCGTGCCCAATCCCTTTGACAGCCGTGACATACCGGCGGCTATGCTCTACCGGTTCGACAACTTCCAGTATTTCTTCGTCATCCTTGCGGCGGGAACCATGGCCTATTCCTGGCGCACGGTGATTGCTATCGGCACCTGGACAGCAGCGATGTGGCTGAGTGCGCTGGCCCTTGTCTGGTGGTTCTCCAGCCCTGTTCCGGGACTATCGGAAGCAGTGAACATGGCTCTGGACTTTAGCCCTGAGCTGGCGGAGTTTTTTGATCCCAACAGTTTTGTAGTGCGGCTGCGGGTGCAGGAGGCGGTGGTCTTTGTGCTTGTGGCGGTGACGCTGGGTTTCTCGGTGCGCCGATTCAACGGGCTGCTGCGGAGCAATGCCAGCCTGACACGGGAGCGGGCCAACCTGTCGCGGTACTTCTCGCCCAATGTGGTCGAGCAGCTGTCGCAGAACGACGAGCCGTTGAAACAGGTGCGCAGCGAGAACATTGCCGTGCTGTTCATCGACATCGTTGGCTTTACCCGGCTGTCCGCCGGCATGGATCCGCGGGAGGTAATTGATCTCTTGCGCGAATTTCACGGCCGGATGGAGCGCGAGGTGTTCCGCCATCACGGTACGCTGGACAAATACCTGGGCGATGGGCTGATGGCGACCTTCGGCACGCCGGTGGCGGGGGGGCGGGATGCCAGCAACGCGCTGGCCTGTGCCCATGCCATGCGGGCCTCGCTGGAAAAATGGAACAAGGAGCGTATCCGGCAGGGCAAGCCGGAGATCTGCGCCGGGATCGGCATTCACTATGGTGAGGCGCTGCTGGGCGACATCGGAGCCAACAGGCTGGAATATGCAGTGATCGGCATGACGGTGAATGTTGCCGCCCGGCTGGAGAACCTCACCCGCAAGCTGCAGGCCAGGATCGTCACCAGTGAAACGCTGGCGGAGCGGGTCAAGGCGGAACAAGCGGAGCCGGGCCTGCTGGACGGCAGCACCTGGCACCACGGGCAGGAGGTGCGCGGGCTGGATCAGCCGATGACTGTCCTGGCCTGGAGCTAAGCCTTAGCGCGGCATCGGGTTTTGCGCCTTGTTATAGGCGTGCCAGTCGGTAATTTCCGGATAGTACCGCTGCCGCCAGCGCCGCACCCGCGGATTCATCACCCGCCGCCATAGGGGCGGGATCATCGCGGCGATGGTCATCACCGGGTAGCCATAAGGCAGCTGCGGCGCGTCGGCCTCGGTATAGTTCTGCAGCAGCGGAAAGCGGCGGTTCGGCTTGTAATGGTGGTCGGAGTGTCGCTGCAGGTTGATCAGCAGCCAGTTTGACGCCTTATGCGCCGCATTCCAGGAGTGGCGCGGCTGGACGGGCTCATACTTGCCGTCGCCCAGGTATTTGCGGGTCAGCCCGTAGTGTTCGACATAGTTGACCACCTCCAGCTGCCAGATGGCGGTGCCCGCCTGCACCAGGAACAAGAGCACGCCGGTCAGCCCGCCCAGCAGCAGCGCCAGCAGCAGCGTGGCCGCCTGCAGGGCCCAGTAGCGGAAAAACGGGTTGGAACGGTCGGTCCAAGGGCGGTTTTTCCTGGCAAGCTTTTCTTTCTCGGCGCGGAAGGCGGAGTGCCAGCATTGCCGCAACACCCGCGGGTAGAAGCGGTGAAAGCCCTCGTTATAGCGCGCCGTGACCGGATCGCGCGGGGTGCCGACATAGCGGTGATGCACTAAGAGATGCTCGGAGCGGAAATGGGAATAGAGCACCATCGCCAGCAGGATATCCCCAAGCCAGCGCTCGACCCGGCTGGATTGGTGCATCAGCTCGTGGCTGTAGTTGATGCCGACGGCGCCCGTAACCACGCCAACCCCGAAGAAGGCCGCGAATTTCTCGAAGCCGTTCAGGTGCTCCGCGCCGCTGACATACCAAATCAGCCCGAACAGTGTAAGGAACTGCAGCGGCACCCAGGTTGCGGTCAGCGCCTTGTACCACTTGAGGTCGCTGTCGGGTGTCTCTGGGTCGGCGTTTTCCAGATTGAGCCCGAACATGCCGTCCAGCACCGCAAACAGGTGCCAGGTCACCAGCGGCGGCAGCAGCAGCGCCCAGCCGCCTTGCAGCGCGGCAATCCAGACCAGCGGCAGCAGCAGGAAGGACATCCAGAACGGCAGGGCGCTTTGCCAGCGGGAAAGAGTTTCGGGGGCAATCATGCCGGTGTCTCCCAATCAGTCAGCGCGCGTCTAGGGCGACCCTAGGCCCAAAGGTCTGAAAACCCAAGAGGGAGGCAGCGCGGCCTAGCCCCCCTTGTGCAACTCGAAGGCTTTGCGCATCACCGTGGGCAGGCTGGAGGGGCGGAAAGCGTGCCGCGGGATCAGTTCCTGCGCGGGATCCGGGTTGAAGCCTTCGGGCAGTTCCGCTGTCAAAACCTGCAGGATAAGATGGAAATGTGTGAAGGTGTGGCGCACCTCTCCGCCCAGGTCCCGCCAATCCGCCGCGAAGGGGGGATTGGGGGCAGGGGCCTCGTTCCACTCCGACCCGGGCCAGCCCAGCATGCCCCCCAGCAGTCCTTTGTCCGGGCGCCTTTCCAGCAGCCAGGTGCCCTCCGTGGATTTTGCCAGGTAGACGATGCCGTACCGGGTTGGCTTCGGCTTTTTGGGTGTTTTCTTGGGCAGTTCGGCAGCGGTGCCCGCGACCCGCGCCGCGCAAGGATCCCGCCAGGGGCAGATGCCGCAGGCCGGGCTGCGGGGGGTGCAGATGGTAGCGCCCAGATCCATTACCGCCTGGGCATAATCGCCGGGCCGCTGCGCCGGGGTCAGCTCCGCCGCGCGCTCCTTCAGCACGGGCTTCACGTCAGGCAGGGGATCGTGGATGTCATGCAGCCGGGCCATCACCCGTTCGACATTGCCGTCCAGCACGGTTTCCGGCAGGTCGAAGGCGATCGAGGCGATGGCGGCGGCGGTATAGGGGCCTATCCCGGGCAGCTTGAGCAACCCTTCATAATGGTCCGGGAAAATACCCTCTAGCTCATTGGCCACCGCTCGGGCGCATTTCAGCAGGTTGCGGGCGCGGGCGTAATAGCCAAGGCCCGCCCATTCGCTCATCACGTCCGCGTCCTCTGCCGCGGCCAGATCCAGCACCGTCGGCCAGCGGCTGGTGAAGCGCAGGAAATACTCCCGCACCGCGGCCACGGTTGTCTGCTGCAGCATCACTTCGCTGAGCCAGACCTTGTAGGGATCGGGGCGGATGCCGGCCGCGCGCTCCGCCGGGCTGACGCGCCAGGGCATTTCGCGGGCATGCACATCGTACCAGGCCAGCAGCTCTCCGCTCATCATCCCTGCATTGCTGTTCAAGTCACGCATTCGTTATTCCTTGGCTTGCGGTTGGGCTGGCGCCTGTACCCGGGCTCTTTACAATAGGGTACGCAGTCGAGCAAAAGCTAGATCATGGCATTCAGGCGCAGCACAACACGCGGGTTCGCACGAACCTCCAAGCTCCTCAACGAGCAGATCCGCAAGGCGGGGGAAAGCCGGGGCTTCGCGGTGTCCCGGCTGCTGACCCATTGGGAAGAGATCGCAGGCCCGGATATTGCCGCCATGGCGCGGCCTGTGAACGTCGGCTATGGCCGCGGCTCCTTTGGCGCCACGCTGACGGTGCTGACGACCGGGGCCAATGCGCCGATGCTGGAGATGCAGAAGGAACGCCTGCGCGAGCGGGTGAATGCGGTCTACGGCTTCAACGCCATCTCCAAGGTGCGGATCACGCAAACGGCACCGACGGGATTTTCCGACGGCCGCGTGGAATTCAAATATGCCCCCAAGGTGCAAGCGCCGCTGCAGCCGGACCCGCAGGATGCTGCGGAGGCCAGCAAGGCGGCGGCCGGGGTGGAAAACGACGATTTGCGCGCCGCCCTGGAACGCCTGGGGCGCAATGTGCTGACAAAACAGAAAACGCAAGGAAAGGGGTTCAAATGACCCGTCTCATGTCAGGTGTGTTTGCCGCTGTTGCGGTGGTTGCGGGCGGTTATGCCCTGTCCGGTTTCAACACCCAGAGCAATCTGCCTGAAAATCCGCTGGTTGGCGCCGCCTTTGCGCAAGAGGCCGAAGTGGACACCTCGACCATCACCGAGATGACCCTGGGCGCCGAGGATGCGCCGGTCACGCTGATCGAATATGCCTCCTATACTTGCCCGCATTGCGCCAATTTCCACAACACGGTCTTCAAGCAGCTGAAGGAAGACTACATCGACACCGGCAAGGTGAAGTTCATCTACCGCGAGGTCTATTTCGACCGCTACGGGTTGTGGGCGTCGATGATTGCGCGCTGCAGCGGGCCGGAGAAGTTCTTTGGCATTTCCGACCTGATCTACAAGGGCCAGTCGGAATGGGCGCGCGCGGGCGGTGCGTCGGAAATCGTGGATGAGCTGCGCAAGATCGGCCGCCTGGCGGGTCTGGAGAACGAGCAGCTGGAAGCCTGCCTGCAAGATGGCGCCAAGGCGCAGACTCTGGTGACCTGGTACCAGGAGAACGCGACCGAACATGGCATCGAGTCGACCCCGTCCTTTATCCTGAACGGCGAGAAGATTTCGAACCAGTCCTACGAGGAGTTCAAAAAACTGCTCGATGCAGAGCTGGAAGGCTGAGAAACAGCTCCGCTGCAACGATGGCAAGCCCGGGCCGGAGCCCGGGCTTTTCTCGTTTTAGAGCCGCAGCGAAACCCGTGGCGGTTCAAGGCGCGGGTGCAGCTTTCTTCAGCATGTCTTTCAAAGCGTCATCCCCGGCAACCTGCAGCCGCACCGGCAGGGTGATCACCTTGCGGCGGAAGCTGTCAGGCAGGCGGACGGCATCCTTTTCGGTGGTGACCAGCTGGGCGCCGCGCATCTTGGACTCATTCTCCAGCCGGTTCAGCAGCGCCGGGGTCAGCGGCTGATGATCATCCAGCGCCTCGGCCCGGGCGATATCCGCACCGAGGCTGCGCAGGGTATTAAAGAACTTCTGAGGATGGCCGATGCCTGCGAAAGCAAGCACGCGGGTGCCATTCCAGGGCATCCCTGTTTGCAACGGCTCCAGCGCTCCCGTGAAATGCGGCAGGCCCTGCAGCTGGCTGCTCCAGGCGGCGGTAAATGCCTGCTGCGCCGGTTCGGCGCCGATTGAGAGCACCGCATCGGCGCGTTTCAATCCGGTGGCCACCGGCTCGCGCAACGGGCCGGCAGGCAGGCAGCGGCCATTGCCGAAGCCATGCTGTGCGTCGACCACGATCAGCGACAGGTTCTTGGCCACGGACGGGTTCTGAAAGCCATCGTCCAGAATAATGACGGTGGCCCCCGCTGCGGCAGCGGCATGGGCGCCTGCAGCGCGGTCCTTGGCGACCCAGACTTCGCCAAAGGCGGCCAGCAGCAGCGGCTCATCGCCCGTTTGCGCGGCCTCATGCTGGCCTGGAAACACCTGCACGGGGCCTTCCAGCGTTCCGCCGTAGCCGCGGGTTACCACATGCGGCTCGTGTCCGAGGCTGCGCAGGGTTTCCAGCAGCCAGATCACCGTCGGCGTCTTACCGGTGCCGCCGGCGTTCAGGTTGCCGACGCAGATCACTGGCACGCCGGGTACGGCCGGGCTGCCCTTGGCGACCCGTGAAGCCGTGGCCCGCGCATAGGCCCAGCCGAGCGGTGCCAGCAAGGCGGCCCGCAGATCGAATTCGCCCGGCGGCTTGTGCCAGAAGTCAGGTGCCCGCATGGGAATCCTCGCGCTGGTCCAGCAGACCCTGAACCTTTTCCATTAACGTGTCGGTTGTGGCGGCGCTTTCGGTCACGCTTTGCCAGCCGGCCAGGGCCATTTCCGCCGCCTTGTCCGGAGCAGACATCGCGACCACCGCATCGGTCATTTCCGCCTGCGTGCGCACGACCTGGGCAGCGCCGGCCATGGCCAGGCGCTCATACAGGTCGCGGTGGGCATGGACGCCGGGCCCGTGCAGCAGAGCCGATCCCAAGGCGGCGGCATCGAGCGGAGACTGGCCCTGGGCTGCGGGGTCCAGGCTGCTGGCAATCAGCGCAACCGGAGACAGCCGGTACCAAAGGCCAAGGTCTTCGCCGCCTGTCAGCAGCACCTGGGTGAAGTCCTCAGGCTCGCCCCCGGTTTCCCAATCGGCAAATGACAGACCGCTGTCCTGGAGCAGGCCGCGCGCGGTATCCAGGTCCGCGAAGTCATCCAGCGCGACCACCAGCAAGAGCCGGTGCAGCAGCCGCAGTGCGCCCCGGTGGGCGTCCAGGATGCCAGGCAGCTCGCTGAGCTTGACGTGAGCCGCCAGCCAGACCGGGCGGCTGCCCAGTGTCTGCTGCATCGCGGCCAGCTCTTCATCGTTGCAGCCAGGCGGAGTCGCAGAGACCCGAAGTTTTCCTGCCAGCTCCACCCGCTCTGCCGGGAACCCCGCGCGGACCAGCCGCGCCTGTACTGATTTAGACGGTGTCAGGATGCAGGTGAGTCCTTCCAGCAACCGCCTCCGGTGATCCGGAAGCCAGCGGCTGCCCCGGTTCGGGACCTCGTCTTCCAGCAGGTCGGCCAGCAGCACACCAGTGCCTTGTTCGCGCAGCTGCCGCAGCATGACCCGCCGGGCAGGAGTTCCGGTCCAGATGCAGGCATCAGGCTGCCAATGGCCAAGAAAGTCCCGCGCTTCCGCCAGCGTGTCCTCGGGCAGCGGGCCGACGGGGACATCGCAGCCAACGGTTCCGGTCAGCCGCAGGTCCGGTTCCCAGCTTGCCAGCACAGACAGGTCCGGGCGCAGGTTCTTGAGACGGCGGCCGATATCGCACAGCGCCAAATAGCGCTCAGGCGTTGTTGCATGCACCCACAGCAGCTCACCCCTGGGACGGGGCTGCAGTACGGATTGGCGGCTGGGAGCTGTGGTTCGCCGTTGCATCTGGTTCGATCTGAAATTTCCGGCCCAAGGTATCGGCAACATGCGGGTTTGTCTGTGAAAAACTTGTCGGTGGCGCAACCGCTGCTGTTACAGCCGCTTAAGGCCGGCTGCCGTCAATGTCCAGCAATGCCCGGGCTGGCCGGGTCCAGTGCATTCAAAAGAGCTTGGTGCAAAGTGCTGGCGCCGGCCACCACCCCGTTCAGGCGCGGGGCAGGGTTATTGAAGCGCAAAGGGTTGCCGGCCCTGTCGGTGATGGTGCCTCCGGCCTCGCGCAGCAGCAGATCGCCTGCGGCAATGTCCCACTCCCAGCTAGGCCGCAGTGTCAGCATGGCACCGAACCGGCCGTCGGCCACTTTGGCCAGGCGGTAGGCCAGCGACGGGCGGTAGCTGCGGATGAAACCGGGCGGGGTGCCGCCCAGCCAGTGGTGGCTTTGCAGGTTGGGCTTGGCAGCCAGCACTTCTGCTACGGCCAGATCCAAGGCGGAAGAAACTTGGATCGGCTCGCCGTTGCAAGCGGCGCCCTGGCCCTTGGCCGCGGTGTACATCAGATCCCGCTGCGGCAGGTAGATCACCGCCGCCGTCACCACGCCATTTTCCGCGACGGCGATGGAATGCGCCCAGGTCCGGGAGCCCTGGGCAAAGCTGCGGGTGCCGTCGATCGGGTCGATGATGAAAACCCGGTCCCGCGACAGCCGCGCGGCGGTGTCCTCAGTTTCTTCCGACAGCCAGCCGTAACCGGGCCGCGCCTTTTGCAGCATGTCTTCGAGCATAGCATTCACGGCCAGGTCTGCTTCTGTCACCGGGCCTGCACCGCCGGGCTTGTCCCAGCTTCTGGCTTCGGGACCTGTGAAGCGGCATGCGATGTCTCCGGCCAGTTCCGCCGCTTTTACAAGCAGGGGAAGGTCAGTTGCCGGCAAGTGTCATCCCCTCGACCAGCAGCGACGGCACCACGGTGGACAGGTGCGTGCGCGCGTCATTGGCCGGAACAATCCGCCGCAGCATATCGTGCAGGTTGCCGGCAATGGTGCATTCGTTCACCGGATAGGCGATCTCGCCGTTTTCCACCCAGAAACCGGAGGCGCCCCGGGAATAGTCGCCGGTGTTGGGATTGATAGTGGAGCCGATCATTGAGGTGACCAGCAGGCCAGTGCCCATCTGTGCGATCAGGTCCTCGCGGCTGGCCTCGCCTTGTGTCAGAGCGATGTTCCAGGTCGAGGGCGAAGGCACCCCGCCAATACCGCGGGCGGCGTTGCCGGTGCTTTCCAGCCCCAGCTTGCGGGCTGAGGCAAGGTCCAGTGTCCAGCCGGTCAGCACGCCGTTGTCCACCACGGTGCGGCGGCGGGTCGGCAGCCCCTCGCCGTCAAAGGGGCGCGAGCCGGAAATTCGCGGGCGGTGGGGGTCTTCAATGACGGAGACTGCTTCGGGCAGCACCTGCTGGCCCAGCGAATCCTTCAGCCACGAGGAGCCGCGGGCAATTGCCGCACCGTTAGCTGCCGACATCAGATGCCCGATCAGGGAGGAGGATATGCGTTCGTCAAACAGCACCGGGAAGCTGCCGGTCTTGGGCTTGCGCGCGCCCAGCCTGGCAACAGCCCGCTCGCCGGCAGTCTGGCCTATGTCCTGAGCGCTGCGCAGATCGCCCTGGAACGTCCGCGAGTCACCATCGTGGTCACGCTCCATGCCGGTGCCGGTGCCCGCGATTCCGGTGCAGGACAGCGACCGGCCGGTGCGCTGGTAGCCGCCGGAAAAACCGTTGGTGGCAGCCATATGAACAGCGTGGCGGCCATAGCCTGCGGCGGCCGACTGCACCTGGGTGATGCCGTCGATTTCCTGGCAGGCGGCCTCGGCGGCCAGGGCATCCGCCTGCAGGGCGGCGGGTTCCGGCTCGCGCGAGGGGTCTTCCAGCTCCAGCGCGGCCAGGTCCCAGGTTTGGGCCAGCTGCGACGGATCGGCGAGTCCGGCATAGGGATCCTCAGGTGCTTCCTTGGCCATCGCCACGGCGCGTTCGGCCATCGCGGCGATAGTTTCCGGGCGCATGTCCGACGACGACACCAGCGCCTGCCGCTTGCCCACGAACACCCGCAGGCCCAGATCGGTGCCCTCGGAGCGCTCCGCATGCTCCAGCTTGCCTTCGCGCACCTCTATGCTGAGAGAGCTGCCCTCGGCAGCCATGGCATCAGCGGCATCCGCGCCGGCCTTGCGGGCGGCATCAATCAGGGCGTGGCAAAGCGTTTCGGGGGACTGGGTCATGGGCACCTTCTGTTCTGCTCTGTAAAAGAGCTATCCAGTGAGGCGGCTTGCCGCAAGTGCGGGGTGCAAAAAAGGGGCCGCCAAAGGTAGCCCCCTCGCATTACCCATCAGTGATTTGATGGTTATTTGATGCGCTGGCCGTTGGCGTGGATCTGGCCGTCCTCTGAGATTTCGATCTTGGAGGTCAGTGTGTCCTCACCCTCGCCCGGCACGGCCAGCATGCCCATCATCATCCGTGCGCCCATGGCGTCGCCCTCGGACATCAGCCCCATACCGATCAGCTTGTCGATCAGGGTGTTGGCGCCGGTCAGCTTGAGGTTGGCCTCGCCCGCCGGTGCGGGCATGCCGTCAAAGCTGGTCAGGTCCTCGTTGTTGAAGGTGAAGTCGCCGGTGCCGGTCAGTTCGGCGCCCGCAGCGGAAACCTGCAAATGCTTGACGGTCAGCGCGTTCAGCTCGCCCGGCTGTTCCTCGCCCGCTTCCACAGATTCCATGGCTTCCGGGTCGAACATGTCAAACAGCACCTTCCCCTTGCCGGCCAGGTCCAGAATGACGGTGGCCGGGTCATGCGGCAGCTGGCCGGTCGGGTCGACCATGCCCCACAGCATTTCCGGAACGGCAAAATCGCGCAGGGTAACGCCCAGAGCGAAATCCTGCTCTTCCTCGGATTTGGCAAGCGGCATCATCAGCTTGAACCCAGCCTCCGCCATGCTGAGCGCCAGCGGGAAGGGGATCTCGGATCCGGTGATGTTCAAATTGGTGCCGGTCTGCGACAGGTCATAGGTCAGGTGCTGCTTGTCCATCGCAACGGCGATCGAACCGCCTTGGGAGTTGCTTTCCATGGCAAAGCTTTCGCTTCCGTCCACCCCGGAAATGGACCCGTTGCCGCCGGTGAAAGTGAATGTGCCGTCAAAGGCAAAACCGGCTTCCAGAAGCGCTGCCATGTCGGGGCCTTCAAGCCCCGCAGGCACGGTCCCGGTGCCCTTGAAGCTGAGACCTTCCAGCGCGCCCTTGAAGGTACCGGTGCCGTTGCTTTCCGGGTCGTTGAAACCCATGTCGTAGCTCAGGCTGGAGGCGGAAAGCGACTGCTTGTAGCTGCGCGTTTCCGCGATCGTCATCGCGGTGGTCGTGGTTACATCGTTCAGGGTGACCTGCGCACTTGCCACGCCGTCCGGCACGGCCTCGCCATCGGCGGCCAGCTCAGCCAGTGTCATGGTGACCTTGGAGGAGCGGTAATCATAGCTCATGTTTTCGGCATCGCCGGCCACGATCATCGGGGAGCCGTCATGTGTATAGACAAGCTTGCCCGAGAAAGTTTCCCCGTCGGCGGAAAACTCGAACCCTACCGGGAATTCTGCGGGCAGCAGCAGGTTCACGGTGCCATCGCCGTTTTCCACAAACCGGATTTCCGGCAGGCTGACAGTGCCCGATCCGTCCTCTTCGGGGATCGGCATGACCATCGACACATCCGAGACGGTCAGGGTGCTGCCGGAAATGGATTCAGTGCCGGACACGGTATAGCCGGTGCTGGTCAGATAGGCCTTCCACTCAGCCCAGACGTCCTGCGCGCTGAGATCGGCCAGGGCGCCCTGGGCTGAAACAACCAAAATTGCCGCTGCGGCACCGCCGCGCGCAAAAATTCGGGACATTAGAGAACCTTTCTCTGTGAGATAATTGAAATCATCGTCGGCCCGGCGGGCAGTGCCGTCAAGGGGGCCATGGGCTGGACCGTTCCCCGTAACCGCTTTACCACTTGGGTCAGCAGCCACTTGGAGGGACAGCGAATGGATTTCAATGGAAAAACAGTTGCAATTACAGGGGCCAGCCGCGGTATCGGCGCGGATGCGGCCCGGGTGTTTGCCGCTGCCGGAGCTAATCTGGCCTTGCTGGCCAGAAGCGGCGAGGCCTTGCAGGAACTGGCGGCGGAGATCGGCGGGAATGTACTGACCTTCGCCTGCGATGTGGCTGACTATGCCGCGGTCGGGGCGGCGCTGTCCGAGGCGCATCAGAAATTCGGCAGCCTGGATGTTCTTATCAACAACGCCGGGGTGATCGAGCCGATTGCCAGGCTGGAAGAGGCTGCGCCCGAAGACTGGGGCAAGCTGATCGACATCAACGTCAAGGGCGTGTTCAACGGAATGCGGGCCGCGCTACCGCTGATGAAGCCCGCGGGCAGCGGCACTATCATCACCGTCAGTTCAGGCGCGGCGCACCGGCCGCTGGAGGGCTGGAGCGCCTATTGCACTTCCAAGGCGGGGGCGGCGATGCTGACCAGCGCGCTGGACCTGGAGGAGCGCGGCAACGGCATCCGCGCTATGGGCCTGTCGCCGGGCACGGTGGCAACCCAGATGCAGCGGGAGATCAAGGCCAGCGGCATCAACCCTGTGAGCGAACTGGAGTGGGAAGACCACATCCCCGCCGAATGGCCCGCGCGGACGCTGATGTGGATGTGCACGGCCGACGCGGACGACTATGTCGGAGAGGAAGTCTCCCTGCGCGAGGAGACCATCCGACAGCGGGTCGGGCTGGTATGATCGGGCTGGATATTGCGGACAACGGCCTGTGGACCATCACGATCAACCGTCCGGACAAAGCCAATTCGCTGACAGAGGCGATGCTGACCGAGCTGGCGGAGATCGCTGAACGCGCGCAGGAGGCGCGCGGGCTGATCCTGACCGGCACCGGCAAGGTGTTCAGCGCCGGTGCTGATCTGGACGAGGCGCGGGCGGGCCTGGCGACCTCACCTGTGTGGGAGCGGCTGTCCAATGCGATAGCTGGGGTGCCCTGCCTGAAAGTGGCTGCCCTGAACGGAACCCTGGCAGGCGGCGCCAATGGCATGGTGCTGGCCTGCGATATCCGCATTGCGGTGCCGTCTGCCAAGTTCTTCTATCCGGTGATGAAGCTCGGCTACCTGCCGCAGCCCTCGGACGCTGGCCGCATGGCGGCACTGATCGGGCCTGCCCGCACCAAGTTGATCCTGGCGGCAGGGCAGAAGATCACCGCGCAGGAGGCCTATGATTACGGTCTCGTGGACCGCATCGTAGAGCCGGAGGAGCTGATGGGCACCGCGCATGAGCTGCTGACGCACGCACTGGAGGCCAAACCGGAGATCGCCGCCGGGATTCTGAGGATGTGCCGGTGAAGCGGCTGTCCGGCGTTCAGCTGCAGGTGGAAGATCCCGAACGGCTCGCCCGGTTCTATTCGGATGTGCTCGGGATGGAAGCACGGACCGATAACGGGACCTGGCGTGCTGGCTATGCAGGGCAGGATGCGGATGTGATCCTGCAGCCGGGCGGCCGCCTGGTTCAGCACTCACGGGACGAGCGCTATTGGAAAATCGGCATTTGCCTGCCCAACCTGGACATCGCTTGCGAGCAGCTGCGGCAGAAGGGCGTGGAGGTCTCTGCGCCGCATCAGTTTCGCGATATTGGTTACATGGCGCATCTGCATGATCCCGAAGGCTTTGCCATCGAACTGCTGCAGCATGATTTCCAAGGCGACCGGCCGGATGGGACAGGCGACCCGGCGCTGCCGCTGGGCGGCGGGGCGCATTTGGGTCAGATTACCCTGCGTACCTGCGACATCGCGGCAGAACTGGCCATGCGCGCGGACATGATGCTGCTTTCGGTTCAGGACGTGGCGGAATTCGGTTTTGAACTGCATTTCCTGGCCTACACCGACGAAACACCGCCGGATCCGGATCTGCGGGCTGTGGGAAACCGGCCGTGGCTGTGGAGGCGGCCGTATACGACGCTGGAATTCCAGCATATTGCTGGAGCCGACCTGCGCGGCAGCCCGGCGTTCTTGGGGCTGGAGATCACTTAGCGCTTGCGCCGCTTGCCGGGCACGCGGGAGCGGAAGCCCGGCGGGCGTTTCTGCACCCAGGCAATGAACTTGGCCAGCCGCGGGTGTGTTTTCAGTGCTTCCGGGGTGCTGTAATCGCGCGCCAGTTCCGCTTCGCTCAGCGTCGCGTGAATCTCACGGTGGCAGATGTCATGCAGCAACACGGTCGGCCCGCCCTTGCCTCCTTTCAGTTTTGGGATCAGATGGTGCAGGCTTTGCGGCACGCCGTCCGGAATGGGACGGCCGCAAAGCGGGCAGACCGGATCGGACATGTGCGGGCCTCTTGCGGTTTCGTGCGGTGAATAGACACGCTGGCGGCAGGCGTTGGCAAGGGGATGGCATGACGGAAACTTGGGACGCAGTGGTGATCGGTGCCGGGCCTGCCGGGCTGATGGCCGCGGAGGAGCTGGGCCGTGCCGGGCACCGGGTGCTGGTGATTGAGGCCAAGCCATCGGTGGCGCGCAAGTTCCTGATGGCGGGCAAGTCCGGCCTGAACCTGACCAAGGATGAACCGTTTGAGCAGCTGAGCACGCACTATGGCGGGGCGGCGGACTGGCTGGCCCCGATGATCCGCGCCTTTGATGCACAGGCCGTGCAGGACTGGGCACGGGCGTTGGGGAGTGAGTTGTTCACCGGCTCGACAGGCCGGGTGTTCCCCACGGTGATGAAGGCCTCGCCGCTGCTGCGTGCTTGGCTGACGCGGCTGGAGGGGTACGGAGTTCAGATCCGCACCCGCTGGCGCTGGACTGGTTGGGAAGAGACCGCGTTTGCGTTTGAAACGCCCGAAGGGCCGCAACGGATCGAGACCGCGGCCGTGGTTCTGGCGCTGGGCGGCGCAAGCTGGGCCCGGTTGGGGTCGGATGGGGCCTGGGCACCGTATCTGCGTGAAAAGGGTGTGGACCTCGCGCCATTCCAGCCCGCCAATGCGGGTCTGCTGGTGGAATGGTCCAAGCATATGGCGAGCCAGTTCGGCCAGCCGCTGAAGGGCATAGCGTTGCGCGCGGGCGGCCTGGTGACGCGCGGAGAAGCGGTCATTTCGGAACGCGGGCTTGAGGGCGGCGGTGTCTATACCGTTTGTGCGGCGGTACGGGATGGAGCCGTTTTATACATGGACCTGCTGCCGGAGCTGGAGGCGCCTGAGATTGCCCGCCGCTTGTCGCGTCCGCGCGGCAAGGCAAGTTTCTCCAACCATCTGCGCAAGGTGCTGAAGCTGGGGCCGGCGCGAACGGCGGTATTGCAGGAATTCGGCCGTCCGCTGCCGCAGGAGGCGCAGGCCCTGGCGCAGCTGATCAAAGCGCTGCCGGTAAAGCACGCAGGACTGCGCCCGATGGATGAGGCGATCTCCACCGCGGGCGGCGTCTGCCGGGATGCGCTGAACGCAGATTTGATGCTGAAACAGCTCCCCGGCACGTTCTGCGCCGGGGAAATGCTGGATTGGGAAGCGCCGACGGGCGGTTACCTGCTGACCGCCTGCCTTGCCACCGGGCGCTGGGCCGGGCGGGCGGCGGCAGATTATTTGGCGAGTTCTGCAACCCGCTGATAAGCCGGGCGATCGCGCATCCGCTTGCCGTAATCCTGAATTTTCTCGCCCTCGACCGGGAACTTGGCGCTGCGGGCCCAGTTCAGGCAGTGTGTGCAGATGATATCTGCAATGGTGAACTCTTCTCCCATCAGGAAGGGTCCGGCCATCTTGCTTTCGAGACGCGCCAGATTGTGGCCGAATTCCCATTTCAGGCTGCCTTTCACCTCCGGCACACGCTGCTCTTCCGGCAGGATGAAGCTGTGGCGGGCCGCAGCCCACAGAACGGCGTCGATCTCGTCCAGCAGCAGATGGGTGATCGCGTCCTGCTTGGCGCGGGCCACTGTCCCGGCAGGCGCGGTCAATGCGCCGTGCTTGTCAGCCAGATAGGTGATAATGGCGGTCGAATCGGTGATAACCTCACCCTCCACCTGCAGCACCGGGACCTTGCCCGAGATATTCAGAGCCTGAACCTCTGGACTGCGGGGGCCGTGCTGGTTGAGCTCGTAAGGCTCCCCAAGCTCTTCTAGCGCCCAGAGCACCCGGAAGGTGCGGGTCAGCGGGATGCCGGTGACGGTATACATCGTCTCTCTCCTGTTCATTTGCTGACAGCATGGGCCGCCAGCGGAAGCGGATCAAGCAGGATGGCGCGCCGTCTCGTCAGCGGGCACGGCCCAGCATGGCCAGCCGGATCAGGGCGCGCTCCATCAGCGCCAGCGCCGGGGCTGTCTGGCCGGCAGAGCGCAATGCCAGATCGGTGTCGGTGATGATGGTCAGCGCGGTTTCCAGCCGGTTCGCGCCCCAGTTCTGCGCCTGCCGCAGCATCCGGTCGCGGCGCTTGCCGTACAGCGGCGGGCGCAACTGGCCGATGCCCTGGGCCGGGCCGCCGGGGGCGGCGGCGATGGTATAAAGCGTCCGGAAATGACGGGTCGCACCGATGCACAGCGTCACCGCGTTGGTGCCTTGCGCCTGCAGGCGGCGGATCAGCGGTCCGATTTCGGCGCTGCGCCCCTCGGCCACCACGTTCAGGACGTCGTCCAGCGCGGCTTCGGTCGACTGCGGGGCAACGGCGCCGATATCTTCCAGCGACAGCGGGGTGCTGTCGCCGTGTTTATAAAGTGCCAGCTTCTCGATCATGCGGGAGAAGTCGCCGGGGCCGATGTCGTTGGCGATGTCCGTCAGCGCCGACATGCTGTCGCCGGGCACGTCGCGGATGCCGGCCTCGCCCAGGATGCGTTCGATTTCTGCCCGCGAGGGCGGGTCGTCGTAAATGCCCACGGCATAGGCGTTGCTGTGGCCTTCAAACGCCTTGCGCAGTTTGGAGGAGGCCTTGAGCTGCCCGGCTGTGACCACGATCTGGGCGTCGCCCGGCTGCCATTCCTCCAGCGCTGCTGTGATGGCGGGCGTGGCAGTGTCGTTGGCGCCCTCGACAAAGACCGCCCGCACGCCGGGGAAAAACCCTACTGCCTTGACTGCGTCCAACAGCTGCGCTGGGTCCTTGCGCAGGTCGCTGCCGGGCAGGCGGCTCAGCCGCATCTCTTCCTCGGCACCGGGGCCAAGCAGGGCCGCCAGCACCTGCTGCCGCTTGAGCGATACGCGCATTGCATCGGCGCCATAGATCAGAATGCCGGTCTTGCCTGGATCTGGCTTGGCGAAATAGCCGTCAGCTTCGCGCGGGGAGAGCTTCATTCTGCCGGAGCGGAGAGGTCCGCAGTTGCCAGGATCTGTGCGGTGATCTGGTCCGCGAGAATCACCATCAGCCGCTCATGCGCGTCACGCTCGCCTGCCAGTGTTTCCACGGTGGAGCCGGTAGCGGAGTAGCCGGTGAAGTTCCGCACGGTGCCGCTAGAGGCGATATTGCCATCTGCCAATCTTGTCAAAGAGTAGCTGGCGGTGCCAATCACCGAGTAGCGGGTGATCTCGTTGCCGGCGGTGATCGCCTGGCCTTCTTCCTGAGTGCTGAGTGTCAGGTCCAGCTTGTAGGCCGCACTGCCGCCGCGGCCCAGCCGCTGTTCCAGGTTCTGCACCAGGAAATAGGCGTCGGTACCGGTGGCGCCCTTGATCTCCTCGGGCGCCTGGACCTCGATCCGCCCATACAGAGCGGAGCCGGTGCCGCCAGGAGCGTACACCGGGGTAAAGCCGCAGGCCGCTGCCAGCAGGGGCAGGGCCAGAAGCAGGGTTCTGCGGTTAAGCAACGACATTCACAATCCGGCCCGGCACCACGATCACTTTCTTCGGAGCGCCGCCATTCAGCGCCTTTTGCACAGCTTCATGCGAGAGGGCGAGTTTTTCAACCTCTGCCTTGTCCAGATCCTTGGCGACCTCAATCTCGCCGCGGCGCTTGCCGTTGATCTGGATCGGCAGGGTGACGGTGTCTTCGACCAGCATCGCGTCGTCCGCAACCGGCCAAGGGGCAGTGGCACACAGTCCTTCGCCGCCCTGATGGTTCCAGATGTCCTCCGCCAGGTGCGGGGTCATCGGGGACATCAGCTGCGCCAGCGTCATGATCGCCTCGCGCTGCACCTTGTAGCTGGCCTTGGATTTGGAAAGCGTGCCGGTGAAGGCATAAAGCTTCGCGATCGCGGCGTTGAAGCCGAAGGAATCGATGCCCAGCGTCACGTCGCGGATGCATTTATGCATCTCGCGCAGCAGCTCCTCGTCGCCTTCGCCCTTCGCCTCGCGGTCCATCTCCCCGATCCGGTCGCACAGGTTCCAGACCCGGTTCAGGTGCTTATGGGCCGCTTCGGCGCCCGAGGCGGTCCATTCCACATCCCGCTCGGGCGGCGAATCGGACAGCACGAACCAGCGCGCGGTATCGGCGCCGAAGGATGAGATGATGTGCAGCGGATCCACTACATTGTTCTTGGACTTCGACATCTTGGCAGAGGGGATGATCTCCACCTCAGTGCCGTCCTTGAGGAAGCCCTTGCCATCGCGCAGCTCCACTTCCTCGGGGTAGTGGTAGACCGGGCGGTGGTTGTCACCTGTGGTCTTGTAGATCGCGTGGGTCACCATGCCCTGGGTGAACAGCGCGTCAAACGGTTCCTTCGATTTCTCCGGCAGGTGGCCGCAGATGTGCATCGCGCGGGCAAAGAAGCGCGAGTACAGCAGGTGCAGAATCGCGTGTTCGATGCCGCCGATGTACTGGTCGACGTTCATCCAGTATTCGGCCTCGGCCATGTCGGTCGGGGTTTCGGCGCGCGGCGCGGTGAAGCGGGCGAAGTACCAGGACGAATCCACGAAGGTGTCCATGGTGTCGGTTTCGCGCTGGGCCGGCTTGCCGCAGGACGGGCAGGCGCAGTCGCGCCAGGTCGGGTGGCGGTCCAGCGGGTTGCCCGGCACCGAGAAGTCGATCGGCTTGCCGCCCTCATCATAAGGAAGCGCAATCGGCAGATTTTCTTTTTTCTCCGGCACCACGCCGCAGTCTTCGCAATGGACCACAGGGATCGGGCAGCCCCAGTAGCGCTGGCGGCTCAGCCCCCAGTCGCGCAGGCGGTATTTGGTGACGCCCTGGCCCCAGCCGGCCCTTTCGGCAAAGTCGACAGTGGCGTTGATCGCGTCCTCGCCAGTAGTCTCGGTCAGGCCGGCGAAGTGATTGACCCAGCGAACCTTTTCGGTTTTCGGCGGCACCAGGGCCTCGTTGGCGACGGGTGCGTCGTCATCCAGCGCAAAGAAGGCGTTGGTGACAGGCAAGTCATACTTTCGGCAGAAGTCGAGGTCGCGCTGGTCATGCGCCGGGCAGGCAAAGATCGCGCCAGTGCCGTAATCCATCAGGATGAAGTTGGCGATCCAGACCGGCAGTTCCCACTCCGGGTTCAGCGGATGCTTAACGCGGATGCCGGTGTCATAGCCCAGCTTCTCAGCGGTCTCGATGGCTTCCTCGGTGGTGCCGCCCTTGCGGCACTCGGCGACAAACGCGGCGACCTCTTCCGATTCGGCCTCCAGCGCCTTGGCAACCGGGTGATCGGGCGAAATGCCGACAAAAGACGCGCCCATCAGCGTGTCGGGGCGGGTGGTGTAGACCTCGATCGGCTCGCCGCCGTCTGTGCGTTCAAAGGAGAATTGCAGGCCGCGCGACTTGCCGATCCAGTTTTCCTGCATCAGGCGCACCTTGGCGGGCCAGTTTTCCAAGCCGTCCAGCGCCGACAGCAGCTCTTCGGAGAAATCGGAGATCTTGAAGAACCATTGGGTCAGCTCGCGCCGTTCCACCAGCGCGCCGGAGCGCCAGCCGCGGCCGTTCTCGACTTGCTCGTTGGCCAGCACGGTCATGTCGATAGGGTCCCAGTTCACCACCGCGTTCTTACGGTAGACCAGGCCCTTTTCGAGGAAGTCGAGGAACAGAGCCTGCTGCTGGCCGTAATATTCAGGGTCGCAAGTGGCGAACATGCGCGACCAGTCCAGCGACAGGCCCAGCGGTTTCATCTGCTCGACCATCGTGTCGATGTTTGAGTAGGTCCAGTCCTTGGGATGCCCGCCGGAAGCCATCGCGGCGTTTTCAGCCGGCATGCCAAAAGCGTCAAAGCCCATCGGGTGCAGCACGTTATGGCCGGTCGACAGCTTGTAGCGCGCAATCACGTCACCCATCGTGTAGTTGCGCACATGGCCCATGTGCAGCTTGCCCGACGGATAGGGGAACATCTCCAGCACATAGTACTTGGGCTTGTCGCCGGTACGCTTGGCCTGGAAAATTCCGGCCTCGTCCCAGGCCTTCTGCCATCGTGCTTCGATTTCAGGAGCTATGTAACGCGGCATCAGAGCGGTCCTTTGCATGAAAACGCCGGGCAAGTGGCCCGGCGCATCTGATAATGGGGTTTGGCTGGTGATTCCAGTGCGCAGCGGGTCAGAGTTTCTTGTCCGCGATGCGTAGCTGCCGCGCGCGGGAAAGAATCGCATCTTCGACCGCCCGGGTCGTGCTGGCGCTGACCGGGCCGCCCTTGGATTGCAGCGCAACATTCAGCGAGCGCGCATCCAGCGCCGGGTCCTTGATGTGGATAGTCGCCCGGTAGGAGCGGCCGCCGCCCGGCGGGGTGCCGAATCCGGTGACGATCACGCCGGTGAACGGATCGACAGACTGAACCGGCAGGAAGGACAGCACATCCAGGCTGGCGGTCCAAAGGTAGCGGTTCACCTGAACGGTCTGATCCGGCTTGGCATTCAAGAAGTCAAAGAGCGAGGACTTTGTCGCGGCGCCCTGAATCTCTTCCTTGTGGCTGATTGTCCGGGCCGTGCTGGCAGGTGCGTCGCCGCCTCTGTTGCCGCCGCATGCCGCGAGGCTGAGACAGATCGCACCGACCAAAGTTACCCGCAGGGTCTTTCCGTATTCCATAACCGCTCCCGGAGCCATTTTCTGCGCGAACACCTAACGCAAGCCAAGCCGGCGGAGCAAGGGCTTTGGCTGCTATAGTATGGCTATAGTACTGCGCCGCCGGGCGTTTCCGCCGCAACACGGGGCTGATCCGGCGGCACAGCGCACCGCGGGCGGGCAGACTGTGGCAAAGCTGCACCATCCCGGCCCGCATCGTTTCGCCTGACTTTCCCAACACTTGCCAAAACGGGGGCGAAAGAGCGAAACCCCTTGGCATACCCACGCCGGATTCCCCGGTTTGGGCTGAGGAATAGAAAACCGAGGGAAAAACTATGAAAAAGGTTCTCTTCGCGACTACCGCGCTGATCGCCACCGCAGGCATGGCCGCGGCAGAAGTCAAGATCTCCGGCTACGGCCGTTTCGGCCTGGACTGGAACGAAGCCAACAGCGCTGTTGCTGGCACCGCAGAAACCAACATCACCAGCCGTTTCCGTCTGACCTTTGACGTGTCGACCGAAACCGATGGCGGCGTGACCGTTGGCGGCCGTATCCGCGCTCAGGCTCGCAGCCGTGACGGCGCACCGGGCACCGCAGCATGGTCCGCACCGCAGTTCCACGTCGCATACGGCGGTCTGCGCGTGAACGTTGGCAACATCTGGGGCGCGATCGACTCCGCACCGGGCCTGTACCTGAACACCACCTCGGTTGGCACCGGCATCGACGGCATGGGCTTCAACTCCCTGGCCATCGGCAACGGCTTTGACTGGGATACCTTCACCTCCGCGGGCGCTGGCCGCAACGGCATCGAAGCTCTGTACTCCGCAGGCGGCTTCTCCGGCCACATCTCCTACTCGCAGTCGAACGGCGGTACCGTTCTGGGCGAAGCGAACGGCCTGGAACGCGCAGCAATCATGCTGAGCTACTCCTTCGGTGACTACTTCGTGACCGGTGCATACCAGTCCGAAGACAACGGCCGCGCGCTGACCAAAAACGGCGCAGCTGTCAGCGCTGGCGACGACCTGATGTTCTTCGCTGCTGGCGCAGACTTCGGCCAGTTCGGCGCGACCCTGTCCTATGGTCAGACCGAAGAAGCTGACGCTGTGACCCTGGCTGGTGAAGCTGAAATCGGCGCAGCCTCGACCGTTGTTGCATGGGTGAACTCCACCGACATCGACACCGGTGTGACCGCTGGCCAGACCCGTCTCGACGGCACTGCCTTCGGCATCAACTACGAGTACGACCTGGGCGGCGGCGTGACCTTCGTTGCTGGCTACGTGAACACCGCAGCCAACACCAACGAAAACTCCGTTCAGGCAGGTCTGCACTTCAGCTTCTAAGCTGAAGCACGCCTAGCGTGACTTTCGGGGCGGGTTCCTTCGGGACCCGCCCTTTTCTTTTGGCTCTTAACATTGGCGGTCAAACAGTGTTTTTTGCGGCCAAACAGAAACGAGGCCGGACCCATGCCGCTAGAAGAAATTAAATCCAGAATTGCCAAAGCTGAGGCGAACGCAGGCCGCGCGCCGGACAGCGTAAAGCTGATTGCGGTGTCCAAGGTGCAGCCGAATGAACGGGTCGAGGCAGTGCTTGAGGAAGGTCATCGCTGCTTTGGCGAGAATAAGGTTCAGGAGGCGGCTGCCAAATGGCCTGACTTTGCTGAGCGGTTCGATGGTATCGACCTTCACCTGATCGGCCCATTGCAGACCAACAAGGCGCGCCAGGCGATGGAGCTGTTTGACAGCATTCACTCGGTGGACCGCCCAAAGCTCGCCAAAACCCTGGCCCGGCTGGCGCAGGAGCTGGGCAAATGCCCGGATCTGTTCATCCAGGTGAACACCGGTGAAGAGGACCAGAAGGCAGGCGTAATGCCGGCGGAAGCAGATGCGTTCATTGCCGAGTGCCGCGCGCTGGATCTGCCGGTCAAAGGGCTGATGTGCATTCCTCCGGTGGATGAGGAGCCTAGTCTGCATTTCGCTCTGCTGGCGAAGATCGCGGAACGCAACGGTCTGAAGGGCCTGTCGATGGGTATGAGCAGTGACTTCGAGTCGGCAATTGCGCTGGGCGCCACTCACGTCCGCGTCGGTTCTGCCATCTTCGGTGCCCGGACTTATTGAGGCGCAAAAGTCTTGTGAAAACTTTTGCCAAGACTTTTAAGAAAAGTCTCGGGTGCGTCAGGCGCGGCTCAAGGGCGGCACAAAGACCCGGGTGCCTGGCTGAACTCTGGCGGCCAGCCAATGGAGATCGGCGCGGGAAAAGGCGATGCAGCCTTCGGTGGGGAACCCGGGACGCCGCCATTGGTGCAGGAAGATGGCCGAGCCTTTGCCAGGCGCGGCGTCCGGCCAGTTCCAATCGGTGATCAGCACCAGATCATAAAGCGGATCCGCCCGGCGCAGCTTTTCGTGACTGAACGCATAAGGCGCCCGGACATGATGGTTGTAGGCGCTGTGGCCTGCATCATCCGACCACAGATCGCTGGGGCCGATCGGCTCTGCCCAGGGCGCGGGCCGGGAGAGGCGATCGGGGCGGTAGAGCATGCCTGCAATGCGATGAACGCCGATAGGGGTGGCGCCATCGCCTTCGCGTTTCCTGCTGGTAAGCCCGCCTTTCCCGATGGAGAAGGGCAGCAGACGGCCCAGGAAACGCACGCCGCGCGGGGTCAGGACCAGATCTGCCGGGGACATTACAGCATGTGCCCGGACTTGCGCGCCTTGGTGGCCAGATAGTGCTGGTTGTGAGCGTTTTCACCGACTTTCAGGGCCACTCGTTCCGCAACATGCACGCCGGTTTTTTCCATCATCGCGATTTTGTTCGGATTGTTGGTCAGCAGCCGCACCTGGGAAAAGCCCATCTTTTGCAAAATGGCGGCCCCCAGGCGGAAATCGCGCTCGTCATCCTCAAAGCCGAGGCGGTGGTTGGCCTCTACCGTATCAAAGCCCTGGTCCTGCAGGGAATAGGCGCGCATCTTGTTGGCGAGGCCGATGCCACGGCCCTCCTGGTTGAGGTACAGCAAAACGCCTGCGCCCTCATCCCCCATCTGTGCCAGCGCGCCGCGCAACTGCGGGCCGCAATCGCATTTGAGCGAGCCGAGCACATCGCCCGTGAAGCAGGCGGAATGCAGCCGTGCCAGCACCGGCTTGGAGCGATCGGGGCGGCCGATTTCCACCGCATAATGTTCTTCGGCACCGTCCTCGGGCCGGAATATGTGAAGGCGCCCGGCTTCGGCAGCGTCCATCGGCAGGCGGGCCGCGGCGACCGGGTGCAGGGGAGAGCTTTCGCTCAGCAGCGGAGCTGCGGCAGTCCGCGAAATCGTGGTAAGCCCATGGTCCGCGGCAAAGGCTGCTGCGCCACTTAGCGGGACCAAAGCTGCGGCCGGCAGCAGGCGCGCGGATTTTACCAGCGCAATCGCCAGCCGGTGCAGATCAGCGCTGCCGCCGCGCTGGCTCGACAGCGGCCCCTTCATCGGTGTGTTCAGGTCATCGGCCGGATCCGCAAGCGCCTGAATCCAGTCCAGCCCTTCGGATTCCGGGACGGTCACACGGGCGATATCTTCGTCGTAAACCCGGGCTTTCAATGTGTCCGCCCTGCGCGCTGTCAGGGCCAGCGACAGGTCCCCCAGTGCCCGCATGTCTGACAGGCGTGCGCCGGTCAGAGATTCGACAGCAATCGCCAACGCCGCCTCCTCGCCGCAGGTCAGCACCACCGGCAGCCCCATGCGCAGATCAACCCGGGCGCGGGCCAGCAATTCGATCATGGTGGGCATCAGGCTCATGCGGGGTATCCGGTGTTATTCTGTAACAAAGGCTCGCCGTCTTTACGCCCAAATGCAACGGATGTGAAACAATTTCCATGTCATGGACACGTCGGCGTGAGAGTTTTGCAGCAAATCTTGCCGCGGGCGCAAGGGATGCGCATTTGTGGTTCCAAGAACAGGAGGGTGAGCCGATGGCGCAACTGAAGAAAATTCTGCTGGTTGATGACGACGAAGACCTGCGCGAGGCCTTGAGCGAGCAGCTGGTGATGACCGAGGACTTCGATGTCTTTGAGGCGGAGAACGGTCAAAGCGCGATGGAGCGCGCCAAGGAAGCTCTTTACGACCTGATCATTCTGGATGTCGGCTTGCCGGATACTGACGGGCGAGAGCTGTGCCGCCTGATGCGCAAGCAGGGGGTGAAGGCGCCGATCCTGATGCTGACCGGCCATGACAGCGACGCCGACACCATCCTGGGGCTGGATGCCGGTGCAAATGACTATGTTTCCAAGCCTTTCAAATTCCCGGTGCTTCTGGCCCGGATCCGTGCCCAGCTGCGCCAGCACGAGCAGTCAGAGGATGCGGTCTTTGCGCTGGGGCCGTACACGTTCAAGCCCGCGATGAAACTGCTGATCACCGAAGACGACCGCAAGATCCGCTTGACGGAGAAAGAGACAAATATCCTCAAGTTCCTTTACCGTTCCAGCGATGGGGTGGTGCCGCGCGACGTGCTGCTGCATGAGGTCTGGGGTTACAATGCGGGTGTCACCACCCATACGCTGGAGACCCACATCTACCGGTTGCGGCAGAAAATTGAGCCAGACCCGTCGAATGCGCGCCTGCTGGTGACGGAATCAGGCGGATACCGGCTGGTCGCCTAAGCGCGGCGTTGAGCCAGATCAAAGAAGACACTAGAGTTCATCTTTAGACTGTATTCGATCCCGCGCATATCCGGGTTACGGTATGCACCTCCCTGTTGGACTTGGCCGGGCCACTTGCCCGGCCTCTTTTTTGGGCGTCTTGCCGCACGGGATATTCGCGCAATTCATCTCTGGCCCTTCCCGGCCGGGGCGGGCAGTATCGCGGCCGAACCCGGAATTCACGATGAGGCGCGCGATGCCATTTACCCTTGCAACCTGGAACATCAACTCGGTCCGCCTGCGCGAGCCGATTGTGCAGAAGCTCTTGCAAGAGGAAGGGCCGGATGTGCTGTGCCTGCAGGAGTGCAAAAGCCCGGTGGAGAAGATCCCGATGGAGGGGTTCGCGGCGCTCGGCTACCCTCACATGATTGCGCGCGGGCAAAAGGGGTACAACGGCGTTGCGATCCTGTCGCGGCTGCCGATCGAGGATGCCGGCGATCAGGACTTTGCTGCCCTTGGCCATGCCCGCCATGTGGCCGGGCGGCTGGAGAACGGGGTGGTGATCCACAACTTCTATGTGCCGGCGGGCGGCGACGTGCCGGACCGGGACGTGAATGAGAAGTTTGGCCAGAAACTGGATTACCTGACGGGCATGCGCGACTGGTTCCATGCGGAGAAGCCGCAGAAGTCCATTCTCGTCGGCGATCTGAACATCGCCCCGCGGGAGGAGGACGTCTGGGATCACAAGAAGCTGCTGAAGGTGGTGAGCCATACGCCGGTAGAGGTCGAGCATCTGGCCGATACACAGGAGGCGGGCGGATGGGTCGACATCACCCGCCGCGATATTCCTGAGGGCAAGCTCTATAGCTGGTGGTCTTACCGCGCGCGCGACTGGGATGCGGCGGACAAGGGGCGGCGGCTGGATCATGTCTGGGCAACACCGGATATAGCCGGGGCAGGCCATTCCAGCCGGATCCTGCGTGACGCCCGCGGCTGGGAAAAACCCAGCGACCACGCGCCGGTCTTTGCAACCTTCGATTTGTGACCGGGGGCGGGGTTCTCCCGCCTGAACCGGGCCATCCGCCGGATGACCCTCCTCAGTTGGGCATGGAACCGCGCTGCCGCGCAGTGCCGGCACGCCGCCAGGGGCTGGCGCCGCCGGGACCACACAGTCAGGGTCATCAACGAAAGCACCGCCATGCGGCTGTAGACGTCGCAAGGATCGGCGTGCCGGTCCAAGGCGGTCTCATTCTTGCGCATCATCTGCGCGATGCCAATGAGGCCACACCTGGGCTGTGCCACGGCCAACTCCTCTCTTGGTTTCCGGCGCACAGGATTCCATATAGGGGGGAAGTTCCAAGCGGAGAACAAACTGATGAGCGATATTATTGGCAGCACCGCACCGGCGGGTGATCTGATCAAGGACGTGACCGAAGCCACCTTCATGCAGGACGTTGTCGACGCGTCGATGCAGGCTCCGGTGATCGTGGATTTCTGGGCCCCCTGGTGCGGCCCCTGCAAAACCTTGGGCCCGATGCTGGAGGCCGCCGTCACCAAGGCCAAGGGTGCTGTCACCATGGCCAAGATCAACGTGGATGAGAACCAGCGCCTGGCGCAGGCGCTTGCGCAGCAGGGGCTGCCGCTGCAATCCATCCCGACCGTAGTCGCCTTTGTGCAGGGCCGCCCTGTCGACATGTTTCAGGGCGCTTTGCCCGCATCGGAAATCGACGCCTTCCTGAAGAAGGTGATCGAGGCCGCGGGCGGCACCGCCGACGGCGGGCTTGGCGAAGCGTTGGAAGCCGCGGAACAGATGCTGGCCGAAGGCGCGGTTGCGGATGCGGCTCAGACCTTTGCCGCCATCCTGGGTGAGGATGACAAGAATGCCGCCGCTTATGGCGGGCTGGCGCGGGCCCATATTGCACTGGGTGAATTGGATCAGGCCGAGGCGGTGCTGAACGGAGCACCCGCGGAGATCGCTGAAGCAGCGGAAATCGAAGCGGCCTTCGCGCAGATCGAGCTTGCCCGCCAGGCGGAAAACGCCGGCCCGGTGGCGGAGCTGCGGGCCGCGGTGGATGCAAACCCCGGCGATCACCAGGCCCGTTTCGATCTGGCCCAGGCCCTGCATGCATCGGGCGAGACCGAGGCTGCCGTCGATGAACTGCTGGAGCTGTTCCGCCGTGACCGGGAGTGGAACGACGGCGCCGCCAAGACCCAGCTCTTTACCATCTTCGACGCGCTCAAGCCCAACGATCCGGTGGTTCTGAACGGCCGGCGCAAGCTGAGCTCGATGATATTTGCCTAAGATCGGGGCAGCACTACACTCTGTCCTATGATCCAGCCTGCCGATCTGCCGGACACCATTGCCGTGTTTCCCTTGCCCGGGGCGCTTTTGCTGCCCCGTTCGCGTTTGCCGCTGCACATCTTCGAGCCGCGGTACCTGCAAATGCTGGAAGACACGCTGAAAACGCGGCAGCGGCTGATCGGTATGGTGCAGCCTTGCCCAGGCCCCAACGGGCAGGGCGAAGATTTGCATTCGATCGGCTGCGCCGGGCGGGTCACTCAGTTCTCGGAAACTGAAGACGGGCGGTATCTGGTCACGCTGTCAGGTGTTTCACGGTTCCGCGTCACGCGCGAGTCCAGCGGGTTTGCCCCCTACCGGCGATGCGACGTCAACTGGACAGGATTCGAGCGCGACCTGGGCCGGTCCGAGGCGGACGATACGCTGGACCGCCCCTCGTTCATGAATTTGCTCGAACGGTTCTTTACCGCGCGCAGCCTGTCGACCGACTGGGAGGCGCTGAAAGAGGCTGAGGATGAGCTGCTGATCAATTCCCTGGCGATGCTGCTGGAGTTCGACCCCGAGGATAAACAGGCCTTGCTCGAGGCGCCCTGCCTTGCGACAAGGCGGGAGACGCTCGTCACTTTGATCGAATTCGCCCTGCGCGGCGGCTCTCAGGAGGAAACCCTGCAATGACCGAACCACAGGCGCCTGCCTTTGACCGGCGGATGCTGGAAGCGCTGGTCTGTCCGCTGACCCAGACAGTGCTGGACTATGATGCTCAGGCGCAGGAACTGATCTCGCGCGCGGCCAATCTTGCCTTTCCGATCCGCAACGGCATTCCGGTGATGCTGGTGGATGAGGCGCGCGAGCTGGATTAAGCTAGGTTCAACCCCGCGCTTCTTCCATGCAGTTCCGGCGCTCTCCCGCGCCTTCAGGCATGCCGGCTGCACCGGCGCCCCTTGCCAGGCTTGGGCCCGGCGACGCGCTGAGGCGCGGCGCGGTTGCTCTGCTTGTCTCAGCATTCCGGGAAATCATGGGCTGCAGCGCGCCCTTGCAAGGATGCTCAGCCCATTGTGAGAGCGCGGCCATATGCCCGCGCCAGCGCGGTGCCTCGCTCAACTGTGCAGGGACATCCCCTGGGATGTTCCGGAGCAGGCGGGAGCACACCCGTCGGTTTCCCGTGAGCGGCGGCGCCTAGATCGCCTGGCCTTTCAGCAGCCGGGGCAGGTCGCCGGTCAGCCCGGCCGCCTCGCGCACGAAATTGCGGCGCAGCCCCGGGACCGCGCCGGCCACGCCCATGCCGATGTCCCGGCCCAGCCGCAGCAAAGGGTTGTCGTTGGAGAACAGCCGGTTGAACACATCCGTGGCCGCAACCAGCGAGGCGGTGTCAAAGCGGCGCCATTGCTGGTAACGCTCCATCACCAGCGGCGAGCCAATATCCTCTCCCCGCCGGGAGGCTTCGGTAATCACCTCGGCAAGTGCTCCGACATCGCGCAGGCCGGCGTTCAGGCCTTGGCCGGCGATGGGGTGCATCCCATGGGCGGCATCACCAACCAGGGCCATGCGGTCGCCGATAAAGCTGTTGGCGATGGTCAGGTTCAGCGGGTAGGTGAAGCGCTTGCCGGCCAGGGAAATCTCGCCCAGAAAATCACCGAACCGCGGCCGCAGTGCCTGGATGTAATCTGCGTCATCCAGCGCGTGAATGGCCTTGGCGGTTTCCGTCCGCTCGCTCCACACGATGGAGGACCGGTTGCCCGGCAGCGGCAGGATTGCCAGCGGTCCCGGGGGCATGAAGAACTGATGCGCGATGCCGTGATGCGGCTGCTCGTGATCAATGGCACAGACCAGCGCAGTCTGGCCGTAGTCCCAGCCGGTCCTCTTGATTCCTGCCCGCAGGGCGGTGCCGCTGCGGCGCCCGTCTGAGCCGACCAGCACCTGGCCGCGCAGCTCTCCGCCATTGTCCAGCGTGACGGTCACGCCGGTCTGGTCCGGGGACTGAGCGGTCACGGTGCGGCCCGATACCAGGGTGATACCCGGCGCATCCTCCATCGCCTGCAGAAAGGCGCGGCGCAGGAAGCGGTCCTCGACCATATAGCCCATCGGGCCTTCTTCGAGCTCGGCATGGTCAAAGTGGATGAAAAACGGCGAGGGGCCTTGGCCCGCGTGGCCGTCGGTCACCTTGATCTCCAGCATCGGCTGCGCGTTGTCCCCGACATGCTGCCAGACGCCGGTCTGCTGAAGCAGCCGCTGCGAGGCGAGCGCCAGCGCGTAGCCTCGGCCGTCGAAACCCTCATCAGCCAGTTTGTCCGGGGTCAGCGAGTCGACGACGGTGACGCTATGGCCGGTCTGTGCCAAGGCCAGGGCCAGGGCGGGACCGTTCAGCCCGCCGCCCACGATCAGGATATCGGACGCATTTTTCATGCCCCGCAATATGCGCCTGCTGGCGGGATTGTCCATGCAGGAAGCGCGGGATTGTGCCTGCGTCCTGGTGCCGCTACCGTCACCGGCAACTGCTTAAGGGGAGACGGGATTATGCAAGACTGGCTGACGATGACGGCCGCCGATCTGGGACGCGGGATTGCAGCGGGTGACATCAGCCCGGTGGCGCTGACCCGCTGCTATCTTGATGCCATTGATGCGCATCCCCTCAAGGACCGGATCTATACGCAAGTCACTCATGAGCGTGCGCTGGCTGAGGCGAAAGCGGCTGAGCAGCGTGCCGGTCTGGGCCTTCGCCGCTCCCTGCTGGACGGGGTGCCGGTCAGCTGGAAGGACCTGTTCGACAGCGCCGGCACCGCGACAGAATCCGGCTCTGACCTGCTGAAAGGGCGGGTGCCGGATCAGGATGCGGCTGTGTTGCGCAATGCAACCCTGATGGGCACGGTCTGCCTGGGCAAGACCCACATGAGCGAGCTGGCCTTTTCCGGCCTTGGCTTCAACCCGGTCAAAGAAACGCCGCCCTGCGTGAATGACCAGGGCGCAGCGCCGGGCGGCTCTTCCTCCGGCGCCGCTGCATCCGTGGCTTATGGCCTGGCGGCGGCTGGAATCGGCTCTGACACGGGCGGTTCCGTGCGTATCCCCTCTGCCTGGAACGATCTGGTGGGGCTCAAGACCACCTCGGGCCGGATCACGTTGGAGGGCGTCGTGCCGCTGTGCCTGAAATTCGACACCGTTGGCCCGCTGGCCCGCTCGGTGGAGGATGCGGGGCTGCTGCTGGGGGTGCTGGAGGGCTCCGCAGGTCCGGATCTGCGCCATCCCGCCAGTCTCAAAGGGCGTCGGTTTGCCGATCTGCAGAATGTCGTGCAGGATGATCTGGACCCGAGGATTGCGTCGGCCTACCGGGAAACGCTGGAGAAGCTGAAAGAGGCGGGCGCGCAGATCGTGCCGCTGGAGGTGCCGGAGCTGGAGGAGGCCATGGGCCTTAGCCCGATTCTCTACACCACCGAAGCCTACGGTCTGTGGAAGGACGTGATCGAGGCATCGCCGCAGCTGATGTATCCGGAGATCCTCGAGCGCTTCCGCACCGGTGCGCAGTTCAGCGGCCCGGATTACGTGGCGGCCTGGGCCAAGCTGGAACAGTGCCGGATGGCCTGGGATCAGGCTGTGGCAGGTTTTGACGCGGTGCTCAGCCCGGCCTCGCCGAACCTGCCGCCGAACCTGGAACGGCTGCAAAGCGACCATGACTATTACGTGCAGTCCAATCTGCTGGCCTTGCGCAACACACGGGTCGGCAACCTCATGGGCCTTTGCGCGCTGTCGCTGCCCACCGGCACGCCTAGCTGCGGGCTGCAAGTCCTGGGGCAGCCGGATTGCGAGGAGGCGCTTCTGCGCACCGGGGCCGCGATCGAGACCGCCTTGGCCTGAAAGCCACATTCGGCCCAGCGGGCCACTCACCGGGTGGACGCACCCGCCCGCCATCTGTAACCTGAGGCGCAAACGGGGCGCCAATGATCCCGTGACCGAGGCACAAGACATGGATTTTCCTGAGCGGTTTTCGAACCTGCCAGCCTATGCGTTTCCGCGCCTGAGGGCGCTGTTGGACCATCACACCCCCGGCGGGGATGTGGTGCATATGACTATTGGCGAACCGAAACATGCGTTTCCGGCCTGGGTCACCGATGTCATTGCCGAAAATGCAGCCGGGTTTAACCAGTATCCGAACAATGACGGCACACCGGAACTGCGAGGTGCCATCTCGGACTGGATCAGCCGCCGCTATGGTGTGACCGGGGACCCCGAGACGCAGATCATGGCGCTGAATGGCACCCGCGAGGGGCTGTATAATGCCGCGATGGCGTTGTGCCCGGAGCAGAAGAACGGGCAGACGCCCGTCGTGCTGATCCCGAACCCGTTTTACCAAGTCTACATGGTGGCGACGATCTCCGTCGGCGCAGAGCCTGTTTTCGTGCCAGCGACCGCAGCCACCGGCCATTTGCCGGATTACGAAAACCTGCCCGAAGATGTGCTGAACCGCACCGCCGTGGCCTATATCTGCTCGCCCGCCAACCCGCAGGGCGCCGTGGCTTCGCGCGATTACTGGACCCGGCTGATCCAGCTGGCCGAGAAATACGATTTCCGCATCTTCGCGGATGAATGCTATTCCGAGATCTACCGTGATGAGGCCCCAGTGGGGGCGCTGACCGTCGCACAGGAACTGGGCGCCGACCCGGAACGGGTGGTGCTGTTCAACTCGCTGTCGAAACGGTCGAACCTGCCGGGTCTGCGCTCCGGGCTGATTGCAGGCGGGCCTGAGACCATCAAGCGGGTGAAGCAGCTTCGCGCCTATTCCGGTGCGCCGCTGCCGGGTCCCTTGCAAGCGGCTGCGGCCAAGGTCTGGGCAGATGAGGCGCATGTGGCGGAGAACCGTGCTCTGTATCAGGAAAAGTACAAGATCGCGGATGAGGTCTTTGACGGCCTCAATGGATATATGGCGCCCGAAGCGGGCTTCTTTCTGTGGCTTCCGGTGGACAACGGCGAGCAGGCCGCGCTGAAGCTGTGGACGGAAACCGGCGTGCGGGTGCTGCCCGGCGCATATCTGGCGCAGGGCGAACCTGGGCAGAACCCGGGCGAGCGCTACATCAGGGTGGCGCTTGTCGCCCCCGCCGAAGACACCCGCAAGGCGCTGAGCACGCTGCGCGGCTGCCTTTACTGAATTCTGCTGAGCGGCCCCAGGCTGGGGGCCGTACAGCCAAGACCAAAAACGGAAAGGCTTGTGACCCCGCGGTGAACAGCAGGGCGCGGGCAAAAGAAACGGAACTGAGGTAGGCATGGCATTTCAAACCCGCAGCCGCGACCCGCTGCTCGACAGCAACATGCAGGCGGCCATTGAAAAGCGCGGCAAGGAGCTGATCGGGATTGCCCTGATCCTGATGGGGCTGATGTTTGCGGCCATGCTCGGCTCGTATACGCCCGAGGACCCGAACTGGACCGTTTCGACTGACGCGCCGGTGCAGAACTGGCTGGGCCGGCCAGGGGCGTCGGTTTCTTTCATCCTGATCACACTGTTCGGCAAGGCCAGCTGGGCGCTGCCGCTGTTCGCCTCGGCCTGGGGCCTTCGGTTTGTGCTGCACCGGGGCGAGGACCGGGTGGTCTGGCCGCTGCTGCTCTCGGTGCCGTGGCTGCTGGTGGTCGCGCTGCACATGGAAACCCTCAATGCCAGCGCTGCCTGGCAGCAGAACTATGACTTCGGCCTTGGCGGTATGGTGGGTTACACCTTCCTGGGCGCTCTGCTGGCGCTGCTGCCGGTCAGTCTGCACTTCATGGTCAAGATCATGTCGCTGCTGAGCGCGGCAGGCATGCTGGCGCTGGGCTGCGCCGTGCTGGGCTTTACTTGGCCAGAGGTTAGGAAAGGCCTGCACAAGGTTACGGTCGGGCTGATCCTCGGATATGGCGCAGTTGCCGCCCTGCTGGGCCGCGGTGCCTCCAGCGGGCTGCAGGCCGCCATGACCTACCGCAAGGAGCGGGCCGAACGGGCGCATTTTGCTGAAGATGAGGCCGCCGCCTACGGCAGCGCAGAGCAAGACCCCGAGATGTTCGAGGACTTCCCCGAAGACACCTATGGCGCCTACATGGCAGAAACCGCCCCGGCAGAGCCGGAAGCCCCGGCCAAGGCGGGTCTGCTGTCCCGCGTACCGTCGCTGATCCGCCGCGCCGCGCCCGCGCCTGCGGTGGAAAACGCCTATGCGGCAGAGATACAGGAGGAGGATGACTCAGGCGCTTTGGCGGATGGAGAAGCCGGCGAGGACCGGATTTCCCAGAAAATCGCCAATGCTGTCCGCATCCGCCGCGCGGCCGAAGTGCCGCCGGAGCAGGACCCGAATCTGCCCCTGACCAAGGGCCGCGGGCAGCGCCCGGCGCCGCTGATCTTCAACCCGGCCGCAGCCCAAGGCGGTCTGCCGCCCGAGCCGCCGCTGACTGCAGCAATGACTCCGGTGCCGCCGCTGCCGGAAGAACCGCCGCTTGTCTGGCAGGAGCCGGAAGACGAGGCCGAGATCCGCGAAGTACCGGTTACAGACCTGCACCAAGACTCGAATGATGTGGACTTTGCCGCTGAGACTGAGTTTCTGACCCCGGATCATGTACCGTCCGAAGCGCTTCCCGACTATGCCGCGGCGGTTACGGCCCCGGCACCGGCTCCGGAAAAGCCCAAAGCCGCAGGGCCGCGCCTGACGGTTGACCTGCCGGTGGCAGAGCCGCGCAAGGCTGTTGTCGAACAGCCGGTGCGCAAGGCTGTGCAGCCTTCGGCCCGTGCCAAGGCAGAGGCCCAGCCCAATCTGGCCTTCGATGACAGCGGCAGCGATTTCGAACTGCCGCCTCTTAATCTGCTGACCAACCCGACCAGCATCGAGCGGCACCACCTCAGCGACGAGGCGCTGGAAGAAAACGCCCGGATGCTGGAAACCGTGCTCGACGACTATGGCGTCAAGGGTGAAATCGTCTCGGTCCGTCCTGGCCCCGTGGTGACCATGTATGAGCTTGAGCCTGCGCCGGGCCTCAAGGCCTCCCGCGTGATCGGCCTGGCCGACGATATCGCCCGCTCCATGTCAGCACTGTCGGCGAGGGTCTCGACCGTACCCGGCCGCACGGTGATCGGTATCGAACTGCCGAACGAGAACCGCGAGAAAGTGGTGCTGCGTGAAATCCTGTCCTCGCGTGACTTCGGCGACGGCAACCACGCATTGCCGCTGGCATTGGGCAAGGACATCGGCGGCGACGCGATGGTCGCAAACCTCGCCAAGATGCCTCACCTGCTGATCGCTGGCACCACCGGCTCCGGCAAGTCGGTGGCGATCAACACCATGATCCTGTCGCTGCTCTACAAGCTGACACCGGATGAATGCCGCTTGATCATGATCGACCCCAAGATGCTGGAGCTTTCCGTCTATGACGGCATCCCGCATCTGCTCTCGCCTGTTGTGACGGACCCCAAGAAGGCGGTTGTTGCCCTCAAATGGGTGGTGGGCGAGATGGAAGACCGCTACCGCAAGATGTCCAAGATGGGCGTGCGCAACATTGCGGGTTACAACGGCCGCGTGAAGGAAGCGCTGGCCAAGGGAGAAATGTTCTCGCGCACGGTGCAGACCGGGTTTGATGACGAAACAGGCGAACCGGTGTTCGAGACTGAAGAGTTCGAACCCAAGGCGCTGCCCTACATCGTCGTCATCGTCGACGAGATGGCCGACCTGATGATGGTGGCGGGCAAGGAGATCGAAGCCTGTATCCAGCGTCTGGCGCAGATGGCGCGGGCCTCCGGTATCCACCTGATCATGGCGACCCAGCGCCCCTCGGTCGACGTGATCACCGGCACCATCAAGGCAAACTTCCCGACCCGGATTTCCTTCCAGGTGACCTCCAAGGTGGACAGCCGGACGATCCTGGGCGAGATGGGCGCCGAGCAGCTCCTGGGCATGGGCGACATGCTCTACATGGCGGGCGGGGCCAAGATCACCCGCTGCCACGGCCCGTTCTGTTCGGACGAAGAGGTCGAGGAAGTGGTCAATCACCTCAAGCAATTCGGACCGCCGGATTATGTCGGCAGCGTGCTGGATGGCCCGGATGAGGACAAGGCCGACAATATCGACGCGGTTCTGGGGCTGAACACCGGCGGCAACACCAATGGCGAGGATGCGCTCTATGATCAGGCCGTTGCCATCGTGATCAAGGACCGCAAGTGCTCGACCTCCTACATCCAGCGCAAGCTGGCGATCGGGTACAACAAGGCGGCACGGCTGGTGGAGCAGATGGAAGAAGAGGGCGTCGTCTCTGCCGCGAACCACGTGGGCAAACGGGAAATTCTGGTTCCCGAACAGTAAGCTGACAAAAAACTGCCGATGCCGGATCCTCGCGGGTCCGGCATCTTCACATCCGCAATGGCGTACCTATGTTGGACACATGAAACGGATTTTACTCGCCATTGCGCTGACCCTCGCTGCGCCTGCCTCCTGGGCAGCAGAGAAACTGAGCCTCAACGAGATCTCCCGTTACCTGAACGGGATCTCCACGGCATCTTCACCCTTCACCCAGATCAATGACGACGGCAGCCTGTCGACCGGCAAGCTGTACATGCACCGGCCGGGGCGGATGCGGTTCGAGTATGACGGCAAGGGCGGTGGCACGGTGGTGGCCGGCGGCGGGGCGGTGGTGATCCACGACCCCAAGTCGAACCAGCCGCCTGAGACCTATCCGCTGAAACGGACGCCGCTGTCGATCATCCTCGATCGCCGGGTGGATCTGGGCCGCGCCAACATGGTGGTGGGGCACAGCTTTGATGGCACCTCGACCATCGTGCGGGCGCAGGATCCGGAGCATCCGGACTACGGCAGCATTGAGATGATGTTCACTGGCGATCCGGTGGAGCTGCGCAAATGGGTGATCCATGACAGCTCAGGCGGCAAGACGACGGTTATCTTAGGTGCAATGAAAACCGGCCAGAAGCTGTCTTCCAGCCTGTTCACCACCAGCGGCAGATCCCGCTAAGGCCGGACCTTCAGCGCAACAGCGGCTCCCGCGCCCGCGGCTGCTCCGGAACCGCCTTGCGGCCTTGGGCCCGGCGCCGGGCTGGCGCCCGGCGCGCGACCGCGATTTTCCAGTTGCAGCAGCCCAACGGCACGGGACCGCACCGCGCGTCAGCGCGGTGCCTGGCCCAACGGCTGAGAGGCTTTCCTGAGAAAGCCTCCGAAGCGGGCGGGAGCGCCGCGCTTGACGTGGCTCAGCGGAACTTGCGGCAGGTGGCAAGCTGCGCCTGATAGGCCTGGGCGCGGGATTCGACTTGCCCGGCAACCCGCATCAGCCATGATTTCGAGCGGTAGCTGCCGCGGGAATAACCGTAGTGGCCTTCGTGATAGGCCAGGTACTGATTGCGCGCGTCATAAAGCGGGATGCCATTCTTTTCGTAGCTCTTGCGCATATACCAGCCCATGAAATCGGCGGCATCGCTGATGCGGTCGCGCTTGGCCCGGCGGCGCCCGGTGTCGCGGCGGTAATCATCCCAAGTGCCGTCCAGGGCCTGGCTGTAGCCATAGGCGCTGGATTGCCGCCCGACCGGGATTACACCCAGCAGGAACTGGTGCGGCGTGCGGGCGTCGCCGCGGAACCGGCTTTCGTGATAGATGGTTGCCATCTGCACATGCACCGGCACGCCCCAACGGCGCTGCGTGGCGCGGAACGCCTTCAGGTATTCAGGACGCTGCTGGATGATGCTGCACGCGTTATCCAGGTTGCGCGGCGGCGCTTTGTGCCCGCCTCCGCATGACGCAACCGCCATCAGGAGAACAAGGGCGCTCAGGAATCTGCTCATTACCTCAGCCCATTTTTGCATTGGGTATGTTTTCGGCAAGTCTAGCGGATTGCGGCGGGTGTGAAAATCAAATTTACAGCACCTGGCTCAGTAGCAGAGGCAGCAGCAGCGCTGACATCAGGGTCGAGACCACCACTAGCCCCGCCACGGCGGTGGAATCGGCATCGAATTTTTCGGCCAGCAGATAGGCGGTGACGGCGACCGGGGTGGCCAGCTGCAGGATCAGCACGCCAGAGGCCGTTGGATCCAGCCCGAAAGCCACCGCCAGTCCCCAGCCCGCGGCGGCGCTGATCAGAAACTTCACCAGCGACAGCGCAACCGCCTTGCCGGTGCCGCCGGGCGTCAGCCGCGCCACCGCGGTGCCCAGTGTGATCAGCATCAGCGGCACCGCCATCTGTCCGGTCAGCTCCAGCGCGTTGGTCAGGAAACGCGGGGTTTCCCAGTCCTGCCACAGGAACAGCGCGCCCAGCAGCGTCGCCCAGACCATCGGCTCCCGGATTGCCTTGCTGCCCGCGCTGTGCCCGGCCACCAGATAGATGCCATAGGTGAAGGACAGGATGGCAGACACGGCGAGCATGACGACGGCATACCCAAGCCCGGCCTCGCCAAAGGCAAGCATCGCCAGCGGGATGCCCAGATTGCCGGTGTTGCCGAAAATGAAAGGCGCCAGATAGGTCCGCCGCTCCAGCCCGCTGATGCGGCAGAGGGCCTCGCCCGCCACCGCCATTACCGCGTGGCCCGCCAGCGCGGCCAGTACAAAGGTTCCCAGCGCGCCCTTGTCCAGACTGGTGTTCATCAGCGCGGTAAAAATCAGGCAGGGCACCGCCAGCGTCATCGCCAGCCGGGTGACAAACTGGGTACGGAACTCAAACCCGAGCTTCACCCAGAGGAACCCGGCGAAGGCCAATAGGAACACCGGGGCAGTGATTTCGAGCACTGTCAAAGCGAGGTTCACAGTCTGTTTCCCCGAAAATTTACGTCAAGAGTTGGACAATTGCTGCGCGAGCGCGCTATTTACAAAGAACGGGGGCTAACATGACCATGTTGAGAACACGAGCAAAATACAACCTTGGGCAGGTCGTCCGCCACCGGAAGCACCCCTTCCGCGGGGTGGTTTTCGACGTCGATCCGGAATTCTCCAACACCGAGGAATGGTACGAGGCGATCCCTGAGGACAGCCGTCCGGTGAAGGACCAGCCCTTCTACCACCTGCTGGCCGAGAACGATCAAAGCTACTATGTGGCGTATGTATCGGAGCAGAACCTGGTCGCGGATTACTCGGGCGAGCCGGTCGGCCACCCGGACGTGCCGGAGATGTTCGGCACCTTTGACGGTGGTGCCTATGCGCTGCATTACCAGCTGAACTAAGAGCTGCTGCTGTCCGGCCGCTGACCGGATAAGCTGCGTATTCGCGCATCAGTATCCCAGCGCACAGCCATCCTTGCGCGGATCGCTGGCACCCTCCAAAACGCCTGAGGCATTAATCCGGATGGCCTGCGCACCGCCCAGCGGCGTGTCCGGCACCACGACATCGTGGCCCAGATCCGCAAGGGCCTGATGCACCGGAGCCGCATATCCGCGCTCGACTTTCAGCACGCCGCCATCGGCAAAGCTGCGCGGGGCGTCGATGGCCGTTTGCAGGTCCATGCCGAAATCCAACAGGTTCGAGACAAGCCGGGCATGGCCCGCAGGCTGATAGCCGCCGCCCATCACGCCAAAGGGCATGATCACCTCTCCGTCTTGCTGCAGCATAGCCGGGATGATCGTGTGCATCGGCCGCTTGCCGGGCCCAAGCTCGTTCGGGTGACCTTCTTCCAGGGTAAAGCCCGCCCCCCGGTTCTGCAGCAGGATGCCGAACTTCTCCGACGCAATACCGGACCCGAAGCCGTGGAAGATCGAGTAAATCAACGACACTGCCATCCGGTCCTTGTCCACCACGGTGATATAGACCGTATCCTTGTGGACAGCTTCGCTCAGCGGTGCGGCGGCCGGCATGGCGCGTTTGGGGTCAATCAGCGCGGCCAGTCCGGACGCAGTTTCCGGCGCCAGCATGTGCGCGAGCCGCGAGGTGTGGTCCGGATCCGCCAGAAACCGGTTGCGCGCGTCATAGGCCAGCTTGGAGGCTTCCGCCTCGATATGCGCCCGTTCGGCCCCGAACGGGTCCATCCCGGCAAGGTCAAAGTGCTTCAGGATATTCAGCAGCAAGATTGCCGTTGCGCCTTGGCCGTTAGGCGGGTGCTCTGCGAGTTCGCGCTCCTTGTACTGGCCAGTAACCGGCTGCGTTGCAAAGCTCTTTACGCCGGCAAAGTCCTCCAGTGTGTGAACGCCGCCCAGAGCCTCCAGGACCTGCGCCATGTCCTCGGCCACCTCGCCGGTATAAAAAGCATCCCGCCCGTGTTTGGCGATGCGGCGCAGGACTTCGGCTTGACCGGGCGCGCGGAAAACGTCGCCGCTGCCCAGAGGCCGGCCGTCCCGCAGATAGTGGCGCCGGGCCGCGCCTTGCAGGGTGTCGGCACCGTTATTCCAATCGAAGGCCGTGCGCGGTGCCACCGGCACGCCCTCTTCGGCATAATCTATCGCAGGCTGCAGCAGTGTATCGAGCCCCAGCCGGCCTTCGCTTTCCGCAAGACGGCAAAAGGCATCAATTGCACAAGGGATCGTAACAGCCTCGGCACTGCTCAGCGGCACCGTCTCCAGCCCTCGCGCCCGCAAGGCGGCAGCGCTCGCCGCCGCCGGAGCGCAGCCGGACCCGTTCAGCGCCTGAACTCCGCTGCCCGGCCGGGAATACAGCACAAAGCAGTCGCCGCCGATCCCGGTCATCTGCGGCTCGCAAATACCCAGCAAAACGGCTCCGGCCAGGGCCGCATCCATCGCGTTGCCGCCGCGCTTCAGCATGTCCACCGCCACGCTGGCCGCCAGCGGATGGGAGGTGGCGCACAGGCCGTTACCGGCAAAAACGGCTGACCGCCCGGGAAGATGAAAATCGCGCATGGTCCGGCTCCTCGCTGTCACCGGTCAGAGCCTAGGCAGGCGGTGCGGGAAGGCAATGAAATTCCTCTGCCGCTGCGGCGGGACGGAACGTCATGGATCACGAAAGCGGGAGAGCAGCCTGAACGAAGTGTCCCCGGTGCCGCGCACTGGTGGGGGCTAGTATACGCGGCACCAGGGGAAGCTCGTTTCAGCTACAGGTAAGGTTTCGCATATGTATTGGGCTGCGGTTTGCCGGGAATACGGCGCCGGTGTGGCGAAGCGTTAAAAATGCAGCTAACCGGCGGTTCGCCCGCAAATAGGGGCGGTAATTTGGTTCAGGCTTCGGCAGGGGGGGTGGTGACCTGGATTTCAAAGCAAAGAGAAAGGTTATTGTTCCCATCCGCCCGCTCGTACTGAACCTGGCTTGCAAGCTCCCGGATCAGGAACCAGCCAAATCCGCCTTCGGGCAGGCTGTCGGTGGGTCCGCTGATATCCGCGGGCTTGCCTTCGGGCAGCTCGCCTTGGGGGAACGGGCTGCCGGCGTCCTGAATGCTGATCCACAAACGCTCCGGTGCCAGCTCCACCCTGATCCGGACGTCGCCGGGGGTTGTGTCCTCATAGGCGTGTTCGACCACGTTGTTCACGGCTTCGGTCAGGGCAATTTGCACCTCGTCCACGCGGGCACCCGGCACCCCCAGGGACCGCAGTTTGCTGACCACGGACTGGATTCCCTTGCGAGCATCCAGATTTGTGGCCGTGAACGAGCAGGCAAAGGTTTTTACCATAAATTTCTCGCTTTGCGCCGCCAGCGCGTTCGTCTTCAAGAATTTGCGTTAGCAGGCGCGGTTGCTTCGTTCAGCGAACCGTAGAGGTCAAAGACCGTATCCATCCGGGTCAGCCGGAAAACCTTCTCCACCATTGGTGTCAGCCCGGCGAGATCCAGTTTGCGGGTGCCGCCCAGCTGCTTCATCGCAGCGACAATCGCGCCAAGCCCGCTGGAATCGATGAACTGGACCTCGGACAGATCGAGGATCACACGGTCCGGCCCGCTTTCGGTTTCCGTCCGCATGTCCTCCTTGAATTGGATAGCCATGGCGGCGTCAATACGTTCAGCATTGACTTTGACGATCTGCGCATCGTCCGTCATGGTGGTCGTCAGGCTCATTTCTTCCCCCGGGATGTAACGTCATTTGGCAGCACTCTAGACCGCAAAGCTTACTTTTCTGTAGGTATAATTTTGACGATTGGAGGAAAATTGCATGAAAGATGTTGTTATCGCCGGAGCAGCCCGGACGCCGATGGGCGGATTCCAGGGAATGTACGACGGGGTGACGGCTTCGGAGCTGGGCGGCGCGGCCATCCGGGCGGCCCTCGACGGGGCCGGCGCTGCCACTGTCGATGAGGTTCTGATGGGGTGTGTGCTGCCCGCGGGCCAGGGCCAGGCGCCTGCGCGCCAGGCCGGGTTTGCGGCGGGCCTGGGCGAAGACGCCCCGGCCACCACGCTCAACAAGATGTGCGGTTCCGGCATGAAGGCGGCGATGATCGCGTTTGATCAGATCGCGCTGGGCCACGCGGACACGATGATTGCCGGCGGTATGGAAAGCATGACCAATGCCCCCTACATCCTGCCGAAAATGCGCGGCGGCGCCCGCATCGGCCATGGCCAAGTCATCGACCACATGTTCCTCGACGGGCTGGAAGACGCCTATGACAAGGGCCGCCTCATGGGCACCTTTGCCGAGGACTGCGCTGAAAAATACCAGTTCACCCGCGAAGCTCAGGACGAATATGCCCTGAAGTCCTTGTCCAACGCGCTGGAAGCACAGGAGAGCGGCGCCTTCGACGGCGAAATCGCCGCGGTGACCGTGAAAACCCGCAAGGGCGAGGTGGTCACCGATGCGGATGAGCAACCGAAATCGGCGCGTCCGGAAAAGATCCCCACGCTGAAACCGGCGTTCCGCAAGGACGGCACCGTGACCGCCGCCAATGCCTCCTCCATTTCGGATGGCGCCGCGGCGCTGGTGATGGCCTCCGCCGAGGCGGCCGAAGCGCAGGGCCTGACCGTGCGCGCCCGCATCCTGGGCCACGCCAGCCACGCCCAGGCGCCGGGCTGGTTCACCACTGCACCGGTGCCAGCAGCGCAGAAACTGCTCAAGTCGCTTGGCTGGAAAGTTGAGGATGTCGATCTGTGGGAGGTCAATGAGGCCTTTGCTGTGGTGCCCATGGCCTTCATGCACGAAATGGGCATTTCCCGCGACAAGGTGAACGTGAATGGCGGCGCCTGCGCGCTGGGCCACCCGATCGGCGCCTCCGGCGCGCGCATCATGGTCACCCTTCTGAACGCGCTGGAAAAGCGCGGCCTCAAGCGCGGTGTGGCCGCCATCTGCATCGGCGGCGGGGAAGGCACCGCGATCGCAATCGAGCGGGTGTGATCTTCACCTTCGCAAAATACTCTCGGGGGTGAATTGACCGTCAGGTCAAGAGGGGGCAGACAGCCCCCTCTGCTGCGTTGAAGGAGGGCTGTTCATGCAGGCCGATTACAATATCCTTGCCAAGACCATCGCCTCGCTGACCGAAGGCGAGACGGATGAGGTGGCGCTGATGGCTACAGTCGCCTGCGAGGTGCATCACGCCGACGACCGGTTCGACTGGACCGGCTTTTACCGTGCCGTTGCGCCGGAGCTGCTGAAGATCGGCCCCTATCAGGGCGGCCACGGCTGCCTGCAGATCCCGTTCTCCCGCGGTGTCTGCGGCGCGGCAGCGCGCAGCGGCGAGGTGCAACTGGTGCCGGATGTGGAGGCGTTTCCCGGCCATATTGCCTGCGCCTCCTCCACCCGTTCGGAGCTGGTGCTGCCAGTCTGGAATGGCGCAGGCGCGCTGATCGGGGTTTTTGACATCGACAGCGACCAGCCGGAGGCCTTTACCCAGCAGGATGCGGATCACTTGGCAGCGATTCTGCATCAGGTGTTCAACCGCATCTGATTCGGGGCATCCAGGGGCTTCGCCCCTCGGCCTGGCGGCCTCACCCCAGAGTATTTCCAGAAAGATGAAAGGCCCGGCGTCTGAAAGCGCTGGGTTTTTTCGTGGGACAACCGCTTTCGTGAAAAAATGCTTGGAAATTTCACGGGCCCGATGCATCGTGAAAAACGAGAGGATTTTTTCACGAGTTGGGAGCAAGCCTGTGAACGATCAGACCCTGGCCGCAGCGACATTGGGAGCGGATATCCGGGCCTTGCGCAAGGCGCGCGGGCTGACGCTGTCGGATATCGCCGCAGTGCTGAACCGCTCGGTCGGCTGGCTGAGCCAGGTTGAACGGGACATGTCTGACCCTTCGATTTCTGACCTGCGCCAGATTGCCGAGGCGCTGGGCGTGCCGATGTCGATGCTGTTTGCCCACTCCGGCGCCCCGGCGGATGAGCATGGCTACATCGTGCGCGCAGGCTCCCGCCGTCCGATGGGCTCCGGCGAGGAGGGGCTGATCGAAGAACTGCTCTCCCCCGATCTGACCGACGACTTCGAGATGGTGCATTCCACCTTCCAGCCCAAATCGCGGATGCAGACGCCGGCCAACCGGCCAACGCAGGAGGTCGGCTACATGATCTCGGGCAAGCTGGACCTGCTGATCGGCGGCCGCAGCTTTACTGTAGGTCCCGGCGACAGCTTCCGGATCAAGCACGAGCCGTATCAGTGGTCCAACCCTTACGACGAGCCTGCCGTGGCCGTCTGGGTGATCGCGCCGCCGGTTTACTAGGAGGGGATGATGATCAGGGGATCCTGCCTTTGCGGTGATGTCCGCTTTGAAACCGCCGCCCGGCCCCAGGGGGCTTCGATGTGCCATTGCAGCCAGTGCCGCAAGCAATCGGGCGGCATCTGGGCCTCGGCTCAGGTGCGGGAGGAGGACCTCACGATCACCGGTCCGGTCAGCTGGTTTGAGGCAACACCGCGGGCCAAACGCGGCAGCTGCCCGCGCTGCGGCTCCTTCCTTTTCTGGAAGGGCAAGGGCGAAGACACCACGAGTTTTGCTTTGGGCACTGTCGACGGGAACACCGGTCTCAGTGTCGAAAAGCACATCTTTACCGCCTCCAAGGGCGACTACTACGAAATCGCGGACGGCGTGCCGCAAGAGGACTGAGACTAGGGAGCGAACATGTCTGATTTTCCAACCAAGGCCCGCGTGGTCATCATCGGCGGCGGCGTCGTCGGCTGCTCGTCGCTTTTTCATTTGGCCAAGAAAGGCTGGACCGATTGTGTGCTTCTGGAAAAGAACGAGCTGACCGCCGGTTCGACCTGGCACGCGGCCGGCAATGTGCCGACCTTCTCGACGTCCTGGGCGATCATGAACATGCAGCGCTATTCGACCGAGCTTTATTCAGGCTTGGCCGAAGAGGTCGACTACCCGATGAACTACCATGTTTCGGGCTCGATCCGCCTTGCACACACCAAAGAGCGGATGCAGGAATTCGAACGCGCCATGTCCATGGGCCGCTACCAGGGTATCCCGATGGAGATGTGGACCCCGGAAGAAACCAAGGAGCACTATCCGTTCCTGGAGACCCATGACCTGGCAGGGGTTCTCTATGACCCGACCGATGGTGACATCGACCCGGCACAGCTGACCCAGGCCCTGGCCAAAGGCGCGCGCGACATGGGCGCTAAGATCCTGCGCTTCACCCCGGCGACCGGTGTGACCCAGCACGAAGATGGCACCTGGACCGTGCACACCGAAAAAGGCGATATCGACTGTGACTATGTGGTGAACGCCGCCGGTTACTATGCGCAGCGCGTGGGCGAGATGTTCAAGCCCTACGGCGGCCGCACCGTGCCTGCCATGGTGATGGAGCACCAGTATCTGCTGACCGAACAGATCCCCGAAGTCGAAGCCTGGTCGAAGGAACACGGCGGCAAGCTGCCCCTGATCCGCGACGTGGACGTGTCTTACTACCTCCGTCAGGAAAAGCACGGCTACAACCTCGGCCCCTACGAGCCGAACTGCAAAGGCCACTGGCTGACCGACGACGATCCGATGCCCGAGGACTTCTCATTCCAGCTGTGGCAGGAAGATCTGGACCGGATCGAGGATATCGTCACCGATGCCATGGAGCGGGTGCCGCTGATGGCGTCATCCGGTGTCTCCAGTGTGATCAACGGCCCGATCCCCTATGCCCCCGATGGCCTGCCGATGATCGGCCCGATGCCGGGAGTGAAAAACGCGTTTGAAGCGCACAGCTTCACCTTCGGCATTGCCCAGGGCGGCGGCGCCGGCAAGGTGCTGGCCGAATGGATCGTTGATGGCCACACTGAGTGGGATATGTGGGCCGTCGATCCGCGCCGCTATACCGACTATACCGACCAGGATTACTGCAACAAAAAGGGCATGGAAGTTTACGGCAACGAATACGCCATGCACTTCCCGCACCACGAATGGCCGGCTGCGCGCGACAAGAAGGTTAGCCAGGTGCACGCCAAGATCAAGGAACTGGGCGGCCAGATGGGTGTCTACAACGGTTGGGAACGCGCCAACTGGTTTGCCAAGGAGGGTGACGACACCTCCGAGGAGGCCACGCATACCTGGGGCCGCTCCGGCCCGTGGCAGCAGCGCATTCAGGAAGAATGCGAAGCGGTCCGCGACAGTGTCGGCGTGCTGGACCTGCCGGGCTTCTCCCGCTTCAACCTGGACGGCGAGGGCGCAGCCGAATTCCTGCGCGGTATGGTGACTGGCGGCCTGCCCAAGGTGGGCCGGATGAACCTGGTCTACTTCTCGGATGACCGCGGCCGCATTCTGACCGAGATGTCCTGCATTCGTCATGGCGAAGACCACTTCACCATGATCACCGCGGGCTCGGCCCAGTGGCACGACTTCGAGATCTTGCGCAAAGCGCTGCCCGCGGGTCTGACCCTGACAGACCGCACCACCGAGTTTGCGACCATGATCGTTACCGGTCCGAAATCGCGGGAGCTGCTGGCGGGTATCTCGGACGCTGACCTGTCGCTCGGCTGGCTGACTCATCAGGAAGCCACAGTGGCAGGCAAGCCCGCCTTCCTGGCGCGGGTCTCCTTTGCCGGCGAGCTGGGCTGGGAAGTTCACTGTGCCAACGCGCATCAGCCGGCGATCTACGACGCCCTGCTCGCAGGCGGTGCCAAGCCGTTCGGCATGTACGCGCTGAACTCCCTGCGGATCGAAAAAGGCTACCGCACTTGGAAGGGCGATCTCAGCACCGATTACTCGCTGCTCGAAGGCGGGCTGGAGCGTTTTATCAAGCTGGACAAGCCCCAGGACTTCCCGGGCAAGGCCGCGATCCAGGCCGAAAAGCAGCAGGGGGCAAAGAAGTCCTTCGTCACCCTGATCGTCGACGCAGGCGAGGCGGACGCGCCTTACATGTCCTGCATCTGGAAAGATGGCGAAATCGTGGGCGAAACCACTTCCGGCGATTGGGGTTACCGCGTCAACGCCTCCATCGCTCTGGGCATGGTGCGCACCGATCTCGCCGTGCCGGGCACTGAGCTGGAGGTCGAGATCTACGGTGAGAAATGCCGTGCGGTGGTTCAGAAAGACGAACCGCTGTGGGATCCGGCCAACGAGCGCCTGCGCGCCTAATGTACTGGCATCATCCCGGGTGGTGACCTGCCCGGGCTGATGCCTGATTGCAAGACAGCCTGCGCCGCCGGACCGTTTCCTGTATCCTGGCGGCGCATGGCACCCTGAATAAGGACGGTTCGGTATGGCTGAGATCACGCTTCTGGATGGCTCGATCGGGCAGGAGATTGTCAGACGCTCCGGCGAGCGGGCAACGCCCCTGTGGTCCACGTCCGTGATGATCCAAAAGCCGGATGTGGCTGGCAGCGTTCACGCCGACTACTTTGCCGCCGGGGCCACAGTGGCCACCATGAACACCTACGCCGTGCTGCGCGACCGGCTGCGCCGTGCCGGTATCGAAGACCATTTCGAGGAGTTGCTGGAGACGGCCGCCAGCCAGGCCGCCGCCGCGCGCGATGCCCACGGTTCGGGCCACGTCGCCGCCGCGCTTGGACCGCTGATTGCCTCTTACCGGCCGGACATCTGCCCGCCGGCTGAGGAAGCCCAAGGCGTCTATGCCGAACTGGTCCAGCTTCTGGAGCCGAAGGCGGATCTGTTCCTGATCGAGACTGTCTCCTCGCTGGAGCAGGCCAGGGGCGCATTGCTGGGCTGCGCCGGCACGGACAAACCTGTCTGGCTGGCTGCCTCTGTTTCGGATGAGGACGGCACCCTGCTGCGCTCCGGTGAGCCGCTGGCGGCCCTTGCCCCGCTGATCGAAGAATTTCAGCCGGACGCTGTGCTGCTCAATTGCTCCCGGCCCGAGGTCATCGCCACCGGGCTGGAGATCGTCAAGGCATTCGGCAAGCCGTTTGGAGCCTATGCCAACGGCTTCACCCGGATTTCGGAGGGCTTCCTGCAGGATGCCCCCACAGTGGATGCCTTGGAGCAGCGCCAGGATCTCGGGCCCAAGGCTTATGCTGAATTTGCGATGGGCTGGGTCGCGCAGGGCGCCACCATCGTCGGCGGCTGCTGTGAAGTCGGCCCGGACCACATTGCCGAACTGGCCCGCCAGCTGCGCGCGGCCGGGCATCGGATCGTCTGACATCGTCTGCCCAGGGGAGGGGGGATCAGCATGGCAACTCCGGAAAAACTCAAAGCTGCGGATCCGGCCCGGGTGTGGAGCATCGACATCATCGTCACCGAAGGCTTTGTCCTGACAGAAATGTCGGCAATTCTTGAAGTGCTCAGGATCGCCAACAGGGTGCTGGCGCAGCCGCCGTTCAAATGGACGGTCCGCTCGTTGCAGGGGGGACGGGTCGGCTGCCGGGCGGGCCTCAGCCTTGATACCGAATCCTTTGCGGCCAAGCCGGACGCGGATTTTGCCTTCTTCCTTGGCAACTCCGACCCGGATCATCCGGGCCTAAGCCTGGGCCGGGTGATCTCCAGCTACACCTGCCGCGGCATCAAGGTTTACCTGCTGGCAGAGGCCGCGGCCCGTTACATCCGCGATCAGGGCGGGGCGTCCGGGCGGCTGACGACCCACTGGGAAAACTCCGCCCTGCTGCGCGAACGCATGGGGCTGAACGATTCCAGCCACGCGCTGGCCAGCGAGGACGGGCTGGTGGTGACCTGCGCCGGCATGGGGTCCACTGTTGATATCGCGCTGGCGCTGGTCGGGCGGCTCACCTCCGCCGCGGCGCAGATGACCGTCGCCAATATCATGCTGCACGAACAGGTGCGGGATTTCTCCTCGCTTCAGCCGTTCGCCGGCGCCAAGCCGACGATCACCGGCGACAGCGACCTGGACCACTGCATCCGCATCATGCAGGACAATATCGAGGAACCGGTGCCGATCAGCGAAATCGTTGCCGAACTTGGCATTTCCACCCGCTCTCTGGAACGCAAGTTCAAGACCTTCCTGGGCACCACCCCCAACGGCTTCTACCGGGAAATGCGCCTTTCCAAGGCCAACAACCTCCTGCTCAACACCACCATGAGCGTGCGGGAAATCGGTCTCGCCTGCGGCTTCCCGAACGGATTTTCCAGCCTTTACAAAAGCTTCTTCGGCATCACCCCATTTGCCCTGCGCAAGCGCCGCAGGCTGGGGGAGGACGGTCCGGAAAATATCCTTAAGGCCGGAGAATAGCCCCGGGAGTCTGACGTTTTTGATGCATTTTGTGCCGCCTGTACGTGATAAATCGGCCTCAACACTGAATGTGGAGCGATGACATGAGCGATCTTCCCAACAAGGCCCGCGTGGTCATTATCGGCGGCGGCGTGATCGGCTGCTCGGTGGCCTATCACCTGACCAAGCTCGGCTGGAAAGATGTGGTGCTGCTGGAGCGCAAGCAGCTCACCTCCGGCACCACCTGGCACGCCGCGGGCCTGATCGCCCAGTTGCGCGCGACTGCCAACATGACCAAGCTGGCGAAATACAGCCAAGAACTCTACGGCTCGCTGGAAGAAGAAACCGGCGTCGCCACTGGCTTCAAACGCTGCGGCTCGATCACCGTTGCGCTCACCGAAGAGCGCAAGGAAGAGATCTTCCGCCAGGCCGCCATGGCGCGCGCCTTTGGCGTCGAGGTTGAGGAAATCTCCCCCGAGGAAGTGAAAGCCCGCTACGAGCACCTGAACGTGGGCGACGTGACCGCCGGTGTGTGGCTGCCCAAGGACGGGCAGGGCGACCCGGCTAACATTGCGCTGGCTCTGGCCAAAGGCGCCCGCCAGCGCGGAGCACTGGTCAAGGAGCGCATTAAGGTCACCGGCATCTCCAAGGAAGGCCGCCGTGTCACCGGTGTCGACTGGGTCAGCGATGACGGCCAATCGCAGGGCCATATCGAGGCCGACATGGTGGTGAATTGCGCGGGTATGTGGGGCCACGAGGTCGGCCGCATGGCGGGTGTCAACGTCCCGCTTCATGCTTGCGAGCACTTCTATATCGTCACTGAAGGGATCACGGGCCTGACCCAGATGCCGGTGCTGCGCGTCCCGGACGAATGCGCCTACTACAAGGAAGACGCCGGAAAGATCCTGCTGGGCGCGTTTGAACCGAATGCCAAGCCCTGGGCAATGAACGGCATCCCCGACAGCTTTGAATTCGACCAGCTGCCCGAGGACTTCGACCACTTCGAGCCGATCCTGGAAGCGGCCTGTAACCGGATGCCGATGCTGGCTGAGGCAGGCATCCACACCTTCTTCAATGGACCGGAATCCTTCACCCCGGACGACGCCTACCACCTGGGCCTGGCGCCTGAGATGGACAACTTCTGGGTCGCTGCGGGCTTCAACTCGATCGGCATCCAGTCGGCCGGCGGCGCCGGTATGGCGCTGGCGCAGTGGATGGAAGACGGCCAGAAACCGTTCGACCTGGGCGATGTCGATATCTCCCGCATGCACCCGTTCCAGGGCAACAAGCACTATCTGTTTGAGCGCTCAAAAGAGACGCTGGGCCTGCTCTACGCCGACCACTTCCCCTACCGCCAGAAGGCCACTGCCCGCGGTGTGCGCCGGACCCCGTTCCATCACCACCTGAAGGAACAGGGCGCGGTCTTCGGCGAACTCGGCGGCTGGGAGCGCGCCAACTGGTTCGCCAATGAGGGTCAGGAACGCGAATACCAGTACAGCTGGAAGCGCCAGAACTGGTTCGAAAACTCTGCCGCTGAACACAAGGCAGTCCGCGAGAACGTCGGCATGTACGACATGTCCTCCTTCGGCAAGATCCGCGTCGAAGGCCCGGATGCGGAGACCTTCCTCAACTACATCTGCGGCGCCAACGTCTCGGTGCCCGCGGGCAAGATCGTGTACACCCAATTCCTGAACCCGCGCGGTGGCATCGAGGCGGATGTGACCGTCACCCGCCTGTCTGAGACCGCCTATCTGGTGGTGACCCCGGCGGCGACCCGTCTGGCCGACCAGACCTGGATGATGCGCCACGTGGGCGATCATCGCGTGGTGATCACCGACGTGACCGCAGGCGAGGGCGTGCTGGCTGTGATGGGCCCCAACGCCCGCAAACTGTTGCAGAAAGTGTCACCCAACGATTTCTCCAACGAGGCTAACCCCTTCGGCACCGCGCAGGAGATCGAGCTGGGCATGGGCCTCGCCCGTGTGCACCGTGTGACCTATGTGGGCGAACTTGGCTGGGAAATCTACGTTGGCGCCGACATGGCGGGCCACGCGTTTGAGACCCTGTGGGAAGCGGGCCAGGGCATGGGGCTCAAGCTTTGCGGCATGCACATGATGGACAGCTGCCGGATCGAGAAGGGCTTCCGCCACTTCGGCCACGACATCACCTGCGAGGACAACGTGATCGACGCCGGCCTCGGCTTTGCAGTTGCCACCGGCAAGGACGATTTCATCGGCAAGGCTGCGGTGCTGGAGCGCAAGGAAACCGGCCCCAAGAACCGCATGCTGCAATTCAAACTGACCGATGCCGAACCGCTCTTGTTCCACAACGAGCCGATCATCCGCGACGGCAAATATGTGGGCTACCTCAGCTCCGGCAACTACGGCCACACACTGGGTGCCGCCATCGGCATGGGCTATGTGCCGTGCGAGGGGGAAAGCGCCGCCGATGTGCTGGGCTCCACCTACGAGATCGACGTCTGCGGTGTGAAGGTGAAGGCCGAGGCTTCGCTGAAGCCGATGTACGATCCGAAATCGGAGCGGGTGAAGGCCTAAGCGCCTCTCCAGCGTCTTTACCTGCCCGTATCACGCCCCGGCCTGCGCGCCGGGGCGTTTTTCGTCTGTGTCCCCGCGGGGACTCGTTTCAGGTTTCGCAACCCAGTCCCCGCGGGGACAGTTCCGGGTTCTGCTGCAACGTTTCCCCGGGTTTGGCCCATATGCCGTCCGCCGCCTCTTGACCCCGCCGGAAATCCCTTGGAGAAATCCATAAAAAGCCTTGTATGGCAGGGGTAAACAGGTAGGTTGCTTGTCCCGGCCACTGACAGGGGCCTGACGAAGAGGATTTGGGACATGAAGATCAGCATCGAACGCGGCACGCTTCTCAAGGCTGTGGCTCAGGCGCAGTCTGTCGTTGAGCGCCGCAACACCATTCCGATTCTGGCGAATGTGCTGATCGAAGCCGAGGGCGACAGCGTCCAATTCCGCGCCACCGACCTGGATATCGAGGTGGTCGACAAGGCCCCCGCACAGGTGGAGCGCGCCGGCGCGACCACCGTGGCCGCCACCACCCTGCACGAGATTGTCCGCAAGCTGCCCGACGGCGCGCTGGTCACACTAAGTGCCGACGCCGCAACCGGCCGCCTGACCGTTGAGGCCGGCCGCTCCAACTTCTCGCTGGCGACCCTGCCGCGGGAGGATTTCCCGGTAATGGCGTCTTCTGAGTATCACTCGAACTTCGCCGCGAAGGCCGCGGTGCTGCGCCGCTTGTTCGACAAATCGAAATTCGCGATCTCCACCGAGGAGACCCGGTATTACTTGAACGGTGTTTACCTGCATGTGTCGTCGGGTGATAGCGGCAAGGTTCTGCGCGCCGTCGCCACCGACGGCCACCGCCTGGCCCGCATCGACGCGGAACTGCCGCTGGGCGCCGAGGACATGCCCGGCGTGATCGTGCCGCGCAAGACCGTGGGCGAGCTGCGCAAGCTGCTGGACGATGACGACATGGACATCGCAGTGTCGGTCTCGGAAACCAAGGTTCGATTTGCCACCCCTAACATCACGCTGACGTCCAAGGTGATCGACGGCACCTTCCCCGACTACACCCGCGTGATCCCGGCCGGCAACACCCGCCGCCTGGAAGTGGATGCAGCCGAGTTTGCGCAAGCCGTTGACCGGGTTGCCACCGTGTCCTCCGAACGCTCCCGCGCGGTGAAGCTGCAGCTGGAAGAGGACCGCCTGATCCTGTCGGTGAACGCGCCCGACAGCGGCGCCGCCGAGGAAGAGCTGGCGGTGGCCTACAATGACGAGCGGCTGGAGATTGGCTTTAACGCCAAGTACCTCTTGGAGATCGCCAACCAAGTGGATCGCGAAAACGCCGTGTTCATGTTCAACTCCTCCGGCGATCCGACCCTGATGCGCGAAGGCAATGACGAAAGCGCCGTTTACGTTGTGATGCCGATGCGGGTCTGACGCGCCTGACGGCGCGGCCTGCGGCGCGAGTATTTTTAGAAAGATGAAAAGGGAGCGCGCCTCGTGCTGGCCCTGACCGCATTGACCCTGTCCCATTTCCGCTCGCATTTGCGGGCGGAATTGCGTTTGGACGGGCGTCCGGTGGCGATCTACGGGGACAACGGGGCAGGCAAGACCAACATACTGGAAGCAGTCTCGCTGTTTTCTCCGGGCCGCGGGTTGCGCCGGGCCAGCGCGGCAGAGATGGCGCGCCAGCCTGAAGCTTTGGGCTGGAAGCTGAAGGGGGAGCTGCGGGCACCGTCGCAGGCCTATGAGGTGGAAACCTGGTCCGAGGGCGGCACTGCCCGGCAGGTTAAGATTGATAATAAATCCGCCAGTCAGCTGGCGCTGGGGCAGGTGGCGCGGGTGGTCTGGCTGATCCCGGCGATGGACCGCCTGTGGATCGAGGCGGCGGAGGGGCGGCGGCGGTTCCTGGACCGGATCGCGCTGAGTTTCGAACCCGCCCATGCCGAGGCCTCACTGGCCTATGAGAAAGCGATGCGCGAACGCAACCGGCTGCTGAAGGAGCAGGTGCGCGATGCCGCCTGGTACCGGGTGCTGGAGGACCGGATGGCGTCCGCCGGGCACCGGATCCATGCCGCACGGGTGCAGGCGGTGGATTTGCTGCAGCTGGCGGAGGCGGAGGCGGAAACCGCATTTCCCGCGGCAGAGCTGGAATTGCTGCAGTCAGAGGGCAGCATGCCGTCCTCTGAAGCCGATTTCAAAGAGGCGCTGCAGGAAAGCCGGTTCCGGGATCTGGCGGCGGGACGCACCCTGGTGGGGCCGCACCGCACTGACCTGATAGGCACTTACCGGGCCAAGGGCATCCCGGCCAAGGATTGCTCCACCGGTGAGCAGAAGGCGCTGCTGGTCTCGCTGATCCTGGCCAACGCCCGGGCGCTGGCACAGCGCGAAGGCGCGCCGCCGATCCTGCTGCTGGATGAGGTGGCCGCGCATCTGGATGCGGGCCGCCGGGCCGCGCTGTATGACGAGATCTGCGCGCTTGGCACCCAGGCCTGGATGACCGGCACCGGGCCGGAGCTGTTTGCCGAACTGGGCGGCCGCGCCCAGGTGCTGGAAGTCTCGGACAGCGGCGGCACGTCGGAAGTTCTGCAAAAATGACTGTCTCTGCCTGGGATCTGACCCTCTATGCGGGGGCGCTGCTGATCCTGTTTCTGACCCCTGGCCCGGTCTGGCTGGCCTTGATGGCACGCTCTCTCTCGGGCGGGTTTCAGGCAGCCTGGCCTCTGGCGGTCGGGGTGGCCTGCGGCGATATCCTGTGGCCGCTGATCGCGGTGGCGGGCATGTCCTGGGTGGTGTCGGAGTTCACCGGCATCATGACCGTGCTGCGCTGGGTGGCCTGCCTGATGTTCCTCGGCATGGGCTATCTGCTGATCCGCCATGCCGGCGACGCGGTAGAGGAAAACCGGGCCCTGACCCGCCCCGGTGTCTGGGCCGGTTTCATGGCAGGGATTGCCGCCATTCTGGGCAATCCCAAGGCGATCCTGTTCTACATGGGGGTGCTGCCGGGGTTCTTTGATCTGTCCGGCACCTCCTGGCCGGATGTGGCTGCGATCGTGACGCTGTCCTTCGTGATCCCGCTGGTCGGCAACCTGGCACTGGCCGGCATGGTGCACCGCGTGCGCCGCGCGGTGACCTCCACGCGGATCCGAAGGCGCATCAACCTGGTGTCGGGCGGTCTGCTGATCGCTGTGGGGCTGGTGATCCCGCTCACCTGAACGCTGCCCTCAGGCAGGCGGCAGCAGCCAGGCCCGCAGATAGGGTTCGAGCGCATCGGCGGGTGACGCGTCGTTTTCGTGCTCGGCGCAAAACCAGACTCCCAGCACATGATTCAGAAAGCCTTGGACGCCTTCTGCCAGCAGTTCCGGTGGCTGGTCCTTGCGCACATTGCCCGCTGCCTGCAGGGTCTGCAGCCAGCCTGTCAGCAGGGTGACCTGCCGGATAAAGCTTGCCGCGACCACCTCATCCGGTTCCGCGGCGGTGGTGCCTGAGTAGCGCAGCAGGAGGTCGAAGATCACCCGGTCCTGCGCGACGTAATCGAGATGCGGAGCCAGCCGGGCGGTGAGGGCGGCAACGTTCGCAGGAGTGCCGCCAGCCTCCATCCCGTCGAGCAGGCGCGTGACTTCCTCGCCGATCAGCACAGCCAGCAGCCCGTCCTTGTCCTTGAAGTGGGAAAACAGGGTGCCCTTGGCCACGCCCGCCCGGGCAACCACGTCTTCGACCCGCAGCCCGCTGTAGCCTTGTTCCCGTACGATAGCCGCTGCCACCTCCAGCAGCTTTGCCCGTGTTTCCAGCCGCCGCTTCTGGGGTGCACGTGTCATGTCTCAGCCTCACGATCTCGTTATTGACCGCGGTCACTTTTATAATTGACCGCGGTCATTTTTGGTTCAATAAAGTGACCATGGTCAACTTAACTTGCGGAGCCTCAAATGTCTTCCCGGAAAATCCTGATCCTGAACGGCCACCCCGGCCAAACCTCGCTGTCTAAATCCCTGTGTGCCGCCTATCAGGCCGCGGCTGAGGAAAACGGCCACCAAGTGCGCTGCCATGACATTTCGCAAATGAAGTTCGACATGGACTATGGACAAAGCGGGTATAAGAACCCCAAGCCGCTGGAACCGGATCTGGCCGCCTTCCTGGAGGATCTGGAATGGGCAGAGCATGTGGTGATGTCTTCACCGCTGTGGTGGGGCGCGGTGCCGGCCAAGCTGAAGGCGGTGTTTGACCGGGCCTTGTTGCCGGGGCGTGCCTTTGACACCCGCAACGTCAATTTCATGGGGCTGCCGGCGCCGATGCTGACCGGCAAGACCGCGCGTGTGCTGCTCACATCGGACACCCCTGCGCTGCTGCTGCGGCTGTTCTACGGCAATGCAGTCAAGAAATTCATCAGCCGCCAGATCCTTGGCTTTGTCGGCATCAAACCCACGCGGTTCACCACGTTTGCGCCGGCCACGGATGCGCCGGAGGCCAAGGTCGAATCCTGGCTCAGAACTGCAGGAGGGCTGGGGGCCAAAGCGGCTTGATTCTGCCAAGAAAAAAGGGGGCTTGCGCGTGACATTCCCGGTCAGGTTTCGTATAAAATCCCGAAGCTAAGACAGGAAGATGTGAATGTCCGGAAACGAGCAGGCCCCCGCAGAATATGGCGCGGATTCCATCAAGGTTCTCAAAGGGTTGGAGGCGGTTCGCAAACGCCCCGGCATGTACATCGGGGACACGGATGACGGCTCGGGCCTGCATCACATGGTGTATGAGGTCGTGGACAACGGCATCGATGAAGCACTGGCGGGCCACGCAGACCATGTGACCGTCAAAATTCACGCCGATTCCAGCGTCTCCGTCAGCGACAACGGGCGCGGGATTCCGGTGGATATCCATGCCGAGGAAGGCGTGTCCGCGGCCGAGGTCATCATGACCCAGCTGCACGCGGGCGGTAAGTTCGACTCGAATTCCTACAAGGTCTCCGGCGGTCTGCACGGGGTGGGTGTGTCGGTGGTGAACGCGCTGTCCGATTGGCTGGAACTGCGCATCTGGCGCAACGGCAAGGAGCACGTCGCCCGGTTTGAGCGCGGCGATACCGTCAAGCATCTGGGAGTGGTCGGCGATTGCGGCGACCAGACCGGCACCGAGGTCCGGTTTATGGCGTCGACGGATACATTCTCGAACCTGGAGTACTCTTTCGAGACGCTGGAAAAACGCCTGCGTGAACTCGCCTTCCTGAACTCCGGCGTGCGGATCATTCTGGAGGATGAGCGCCCGGCAGAGAAGCTCTCGGCTGAGCTCTTTTACGAGGGCGGCGTCAAGGAGTTCGTCAAATACCTTGACCGGCACAAGACCCCGGTGATGGAGGCTCCGGTCTACATCGTGGGGGAAAAGGACGACATCGGCGTCGAGATCGCCATGTGGTGGAACGACAGCTACCACGAGACGGTGCTGCCCTTTACCAACAACATCCCGCAGCGCGATGGCGGCACTCACGTTGCGGGCTTCCGCGGTGCGCTGACCCGCACCATCAACAACTACGCGCAGACGTCGGGCATCGCAAAGAAGGAGAAGGTCTCCTTCACCGGTGACGACGCCCGCGAGGGGCTGACCTGTGTTCTGTCGGTCAAGGTGCCGGATCCGAAATTCTCCAGCCAGACCAAGGACAAGCTGGTATCCTCCGAGGTGCGCCCGGTGGTGGAGAGCCTGATGGGCGAGAAACTGGCCGAATGGTTCGAAGAGAACCCCAACGAAGCCAAGCAGATCGTCGGTAAGATTGTCGAAGCCGCGCTGGCCCGCGAGGCCGCCCGCAAGGCGCGCGAGCTGACCCGCCGCAAGACCGCGATGGACGTGAACTACCTGGCGGGCAAGCTCAAGGATTGCTCCGAAAAAGACCCCTCCAAGACCGAAGTCTTCCTGGTCGAGGGTGACTCGGCCGGCGGCTCCGCCCAGACGGGGCGGGACCGGATGACCCAGGCGATCCTGCCCCTCCGAGGCAAGATCCTGAACGTGGAACGCGCGCGCTTCGACCGGATGCTGTCCTCTCAGGAAATCGGCAACCTGGTGATGGCGCTGGGCACCGGCATCGGCCGGGACGAGTTCGACATCTCCAAGCTGCGCTACCACAAGATCGTCATCATGACTGATGCCGACGTCGACGGCGCCCACATCCGCACCCTGCTGCTGACCTTCTTCTACCGCCAGATGCCGGAGCTGATCGAGGGCGGCTACCTCTACATCGCGCAGCCGCCGCTCTATAAGGTCGCGCGCGGCAAGTCGGAGGTCTACCTCAAGGATCAGGCGGCGCTGGATGACTACCTGATCAACCAGGGCGTCGACGGCGCGGTGCTGAAACTGGGCGATGGCTCCGAGATCGCCGGCGCAGACCTCACCCGCGTGGTGGATGAGGCGCGCCAGCTCAAGCGCGTGCTGGATGCTTTCCCGACCCACTACCCGCGCCATATCCTGGAGCAGGCCGCGGTGGCCGGCGCCTTTGTGCCCGGCGCGGTGGATGCCGACCTGCAGGGCGTGGCGGACAAGGTGGCGGCGCGGCTCGACGCGATTGCGCTGGAGTACGAGCGCGGCTGGCAGGGCCGGATCACGCAGGACCACGGTATCCGCCTGGCCCGCATCCTGCGCGGGGTGGAAGAAGTCCGCACGCTGGACGGCCCGATGCTGCGCTCCGGCGAGGCCCGCAAGACCGGCAGCTTCACCAAGAGCCTGCAGGAAGTATACGGCACCACTGCCCAGCTGGTGCGCCGCGACCGCAGCCAGATCATTCACGGGCCGCTCGGTCTGCTGCAGGCGATTCTGGAAGAGGGCGAGAAGGGACTCACCTTGCAGCGCTACAAGGGCCTGGGCGAGATGAACCCGGATCAGCTGTGGGAAACCACCCTGGACCCCGATGCGCGCACCCTGCTGCAAGTGCGGATCGACGACATGGTCGAGGCGGATGACCTGTTCACCAAGCTGATGGGAGATGTGGTGGAGCCCCGCCGCGAATTCATCCAGAAAAACGCCCTCAGCGTCGAGAACCTGGACTTCTAGCGCGTTGCAGAGGCCCCCTTAGAACTGCGGGTTCCACCGGTATCGCCGGAGGTGCCTGCAGGTCTGTGGAGGCCTTGGTGTGCGAATTGGCGTCCTGGCCGCATTCGGGAGGGGCCAGGCGGCGTTGCGCAAGAGTGCCTGCCAGCCGCCCTGCCTTTGGGTCATGATCGTATGAGAACCCATACAAGGAGCAGCGCCATGCCGGTCAGTGCCTGTATGGCCGATGCGCCTGCAAGAATGTACACCGCACGGGCTTCTCGCTTCTCCTCTGCCAGCGCGTCACCACGCACGAGCCAGTAGAAGCTGTCATTGGGCAGGATCGCAACGAAGGAGCCAAGGCTGATCGCAAAGACGGCGGCGAGCGGGTCAGTGCCGCTTGCGGCAACGATCGGCGCGGCGACTGGCGAGACCGCGGCGAAGGTCGCCATGGATGATCCCTGGGCCAATTTAAACGCAGCGGTTAGTGCGAACAGGGCGAGCAATGTGAGCGGGCCGCCGCCTTCAGGCACCAGACGGTCAAGAGGCACAGACCCGGTCACTGCCGCCCCGAAAGCGCTGGCGGCCCCGATCAGCAGCAGCAATGATCCGGTCCGCCGCACAGCCGCTTCCATGCAGCCGCGGCGCGCGCTGGCTGGGGTTTGCGCCACTGCGAGGACCGCGGCGGCGATCAGCGCGCCTTTGGGCGACAGAAAGAAGTCCGCCGCGGCCAGACCGGTTTGCCCGGCCAGCCCGCCGAGTGTTAGCAGTGCGGCCATGAGCGCGAAGGGCGCAAAAGCGATCCATAGCCGTCCGCTTGCAGGGGCCGGCTCAGGCTCTTTCCCGGCAACAGGTGCTCCGTTGACAAGGCGCACCCAGACCATGCCCGCAGCCCAGACAGGGGGTGTAAGTGCGATTCCTGCGGCCAGCAGAACCAGCGGCGGTGCCGAATCCGGGATTGCACCGCCCAGCCTGGCCGCCACGATCAGGGGACCGGCGGGGTAGAGCAGTTTGAAGCCGGTATAAGCACCGAAAACGGTGGCGAGCTTGTGCCGCCCGGCCGCCGGAGAAAGCGCGGCATAGGCGGTGTCGGGGCAGATCATGCCCGCCCCGGCTACAGGCGAGGCGAGCCCCGCCGTCCGCCCGGCGGCTTCGGAGGCTATGTGCCGGCGTGAGAGTGCGGCGGCAAGCGTGAAAGAGGGGAGCAGTATCAGGGCGAACTCGCCCAAGGCGCGTCCGAAACCGGTGTTGAACAGGCCGATCACCTCCTCCGCTCCGCGACCGTTTGCCAGGCCAAGCACCAGTGTCAGAAGGACCATCCACATTACCAGTGGCAGGTCGGGCAGTCCCCGCCACACAGTCGCAGTGTCAACAACAGCAGTACGTGTGTCGGGCATGGCCAATAACCTTTATGCATGAGTTCTGAACATGCTATCCATGCCCCTAACCCTTTCAAAATGAGAAGAAACAGCACTTATCATGCGTACAACTCATGCTAACCTTCCCCTCAGGTCGCTTCAGGTCTTCGAAGCCGCCGCCCGCCACGGCAGCTTTACGGCGGCGGGTGCGGAGCTGGGGATCACCCAGAGCGGTGTGTCGCGGCAGATCTCGGACCTGGAGGCGGTTCTTGGAGTACGGCTGTTTGTCCGGAAAGGCGCAAAGGTGACCGTGACCCCGGCGGGCGACCGGCTGGCGGCGGGGCTGACCGACTCCTTTGGCCGGATGTGGCGCGCGGTGGCTGAGGCCCGGCGGTCGGAACAGGTGGTCACACTTTCGATGCTCCCTTCCGTCGCGGCCCGCTGGTTTGCGCCCCGGCTGGGACGGTTCATTGCCGGCCACCCGGAAATTGACCTGCGGGTTACGGCGTCGCGCCATCTGGTCGATTTCGCCGCCGAAGGGATCGACGCGGCTGTCCGCTATAACCGAGAACCTGACAGCAACCTGGAGGCGGTCAAGCTCGGCACTGAGACGGTTCAGCCGGTTTGCTCCCCGGACTATGCCCGCCGGATGCGCCTGGAGGCTCCGGACGATCTGTATCGCGCAACCCTTCTTCACGCGGATATTCCTGAGGACTGGTCCGCTTGGCTTCACCTTGCGGGGTGCACCCGGCCGCCGCCCGCCGGGCCGCGTCTTGAGGATGACGGCGCCATACTTCAGGCCGCCATGGATCATCAGGGGGTTGCACTTGGCCGGTCGCTGCTTGTGGCCGGCGACATCGCGGCAGGCCGGCTCATTGCGCCATTCTCGATCAGCCTTGAGGCGAGCCATAGCTATTGGTTCGTCATGCCCAAGGGGGTGGAGCCGTCGAAGACGCTTGCCTCCGTCAAGCGGTGGCTAATCGGCGAGTTTCAAGGCGCGGGTCAGGATGCATCCCGATAAGCAGGAGCGCAGTTTTGCCGGCGGTGAGCAGGTCTTGCCGCGAAAGCGGCCTCGCGACCAGCAACCTACCTGCGGTTTGGTCCTGACAAGGCAAAGGGACCCGCTGCGCGCCCGCGGCGCTGATCGCTTCGGTTTTGCGCCGCGCTGCAGGCGAACGGATTGTTTTGAATTTACTTAACAAGTTTCCGAAGCCGCCGTTTGCAGCCCAACAAACATTAACTTATGATTTTTTGAATGTTTTGATTTTCGGAATCTACAGGCTTTAAAATGACTCAGATCAATGTGACGGACGACGGTCCTTCGCATTGTCCCGTCCAGCGAAGTGAAGCTGAACTGGAAAACAGGTATCTGACATGACCGTTTCCTGGCTGGCTTGCTCCGCTGACAAAGTGAGAGCCAAGGAGGACGCATATGTCCGAACAGCCAACCAAAGCCGAAGAGCGGAACACATTCCTGTTTCTTGCCGTCATCCTCGCGCCGGTTCTGGCGGTCGGGATTGTCGGCGGTTACGGCCTGATCATCTGGGTTTCCCAGATCTTCCTGGGCCCGCCCGCGGGTTAAGAGGCCAGGCCGATGCCAGCCCATGCCAGCACAGCCCCTTCCCGGCGCGCCTTTCTGACCGGACGGGTCGCCAGGCCCGAGCCGGAGTTCCGCCCGCCCTGGACCGATGAGGACCGGGTGCAGGCGCATTGCACCAGCTGCAATGCCTGCGTCGAGACTTGCCCGGAAGAGATCATCGAGTTTGACAGCCGGGGTCGCCCGCGGATCCGCTTCAGCGGCGGCGAGTGCACCTTCTGTGCGGCCTGCGCCGAGGCCTGCCCTGAACCTGTTTTCGACCTCGAGCAGCCCGAGCCCTGGCCGGTGACCGTGGAAATCGGCAGCAGCTGCCTGCTGTCTGCGGGCATAACTTGCCAGCTGTGCACCGATATTTGCGACCCGCGCGCCCTTCGGATGGATCTTTCGGTCCGTCCGGCCGGTGCCATCCAGGTGGACGCTAGCGCTTGCACCGGCTGCGGTGCCTGCCTTGCCACCTGTCCCAACAACGCCATCGCGATCCGCGACCCCCGCCAGCAAAGGAGCCACGGGTGACAGAAGAACTGCATATTTCCAGCCTGCTGGTGCGCAGCGACCCGGCCCGCATGGAGGCCGTGCTGAACACCATCAAAGCCATGCCGAACTCCGAGATTTCGCAAACGGATCCCTCGGGCAAAATTGTCGTTTTGTTCGAAGCGGACAGTGATCGCGCCATTGGCGATGCCCTGGCCAAAATCCAGCTTCTCGACGGTGTCGCCAGCGCGGCGCTTGTCTTCCATCAGACCTGCGATGCCCAGGAACTCGCCCTCCAAGAAGGAACTTCCCAATGACCGGACTTACACGCCGTGACGCCATCAAGGCGCAGGCTGCCGCCGCCGCGGCGCTTGCTGCCGGGCTGCCGATCCCCGCGGCAGCGCAGAACCTTGTCACCGACGCCAGCCTGACCGAACTGAAATGGTCCAAGGCGGCCTGCCGCTTCTGCGGCACCGGCTGCTCGATCATGGTGGCCACCAAAGCCGGCCGCGTGGTTGCCACCCATGGCGACACCCAGGCAGAGGTCAACCGCGGCCTGAACTGCGTCAAGGGCTACTTCCTGTCGAAGATCATGTATGGCGCCGACCGCCTGACCACCCCGCTGCTGCGCAAGACCAATGGCGAATATGATAAGAACGGCGAGTTCACCCCGGTCAGCTGGGATGAGGCCTTCGACATCATGGCCGAGAAGTGGAAAAAGACCCTGGCCGAGAAAGGCCCTGAGGGCATCGGCATGTTCGGTTCCGGCCAGTGGACTGTCTGGGAAGGCTATGCTGCCTCCAAGCTGATGAAAGCGGGCTTCCGCTCCAACAACATCGACCCCAACGCGCGCCACTGCATGGCTTCTGCCGTGGGCGGCTTCATGCGGACCTTCGGCATCGACGAGCCGATGGGCTGCTATGACGACTTCGAGAACGCCGACGCCTTTGTGCTGTGGGGCTCGAACATGGCGGAGATGCACCCGATCCTGTGGACCCGCATCACCGACCGCCGCTTCAGCCATCCGCATGTCAAAGTGGCGGTGCTGTCGACCTTCACCCACCGCAGCTTCGACCTGGCGGACATCCCGGCGGTGTTCACCCCGCACTCCGACCTGGTGATCCTGAACTACATCGCCAATTACATCATCCAGAACGACGCGGTGCATAAGGACTTCGTCGGCAAGCACGTCAACTTCAAGCGCGGCAACCAGGACATCGGCTATGGCCTGCGTCCCGAGCACCCGCTGGAGCAGGCTGCCGGGAACGCCGGCAAGGCCGGCGGCGCAACGGACATGAGCTTTGAGGAGTTTGCCGAATTCGTTTCCGAATACACGCTTGAAAAAGCGGCGGAAATGTCCGGTGTCCCGGCAGAGACGCTGGAGAAGATCGCCAAGCTGTACGCCGATCCGGACACCAAGGTGATGTCGCTGTGGACCATGGGCGTGAACCAGCACACCCGCGGTGTCTGGGTGAACAATCTGCTTTACAACATCCACCTGCTGACCGGCAAAATCTCGACCCCCGGCAACTCGCCGTTCTCGCTCACCGGCCAGCCCTCCGCCTGCGGCACCGCGCGCGAGGTGGGCACCTTCGCTCACCGCCTGCCGGCCGACATGGTGGTCAAGAACCCCGAGCACCGCGCCTATGCCGAGAAGATCTGGAAACTGCCCGAAGGCACCGTGCCCGGCTGGGTCGGCTCCCACGCGGTGAAACAGAACCGCGACCTGAAGGACGGCAAGATCAACTGCTACTGGGTGCAGGTGAACAACAACATGCAGGCCGCCCCCAACATGATGGAGGAAGGGCTGCCGGGCTACCGCAACCCCGACAACTTCATCGTGGTGTCGGATGCCTATCCGACGGTGACCGCCGAAGCCGCCGACCTGATCCTGCCCGCCGCCATGTGGGTGGAGAAGGAAGGCGCCTACGGCAACGCCGAACGCCGCACCCAGTTCTGGTATCAGCTGGTCAACGCGCCGGGTGAATCCAAGTCCGACTTGTGGCAGCTGGCCGAGTTCTCCAAGCGCTTCACCACAGATGAGGTCTGGCCTGCGGAAATCCTGGACGCCAACCCCGGCTACAAGGGCAAGACCCTGTTCGAGGTGCTGTTCGCCAACGGCAAGGTCGACCAGTACGAGCTGTCCGAGAAGGCCAAGGAATACGGCAACCACGAATCCGAAGACTTTGGCTTCTACATCCAGAAGGGCCTGTTCGAGGAATACGCTGAGTTCGGCCGGGGCAAGGCGCACGATCTGGCGCCGTTCGACACCTACCACGAGGTGCGTGGCCTGCGCTGGCCCGTCGTCGATGGCAAGGAAACCCGCTGGCGCTTCAAGGAAGGCTCAGATCCCTACGTTAAACCAGGTGCGGATTTTGAGTTCTACGGCAAGCCCGACGGCAAGGCGGTGATCTTTGCGCTGCCCTATGAGCCGCCGGCGGAAAGCCCGGATGAGGAATACCCGATGTGGCTGACCACCGGCCGGGTTCTGGAGCACTGGCACTCCGGCTCGATGACCCAGCGGGTGCCGGAGCTGTATCAGGCGGTGCCGGATGCGCTGTGCTACATGCACCCGGACGATGCCAAGGCCCAGGGCTTTAGGCGCGGCACCGAGGTGCGGGTGATCTCGCGGCGCGGTGAAATCCGCACCCGGGTGGAAACCCGCGGCCGCAACAAGCCGCCCAAAGGCCTGGTCTTTGTGCCCTGGTTCGATGCGCGTCGGCTGATCAACAAGGTCACGCTGGATGCCACCGATCCGATCTCGAAACAGACGGACTTCAAGAAATGTGCAGTCCGTATCGAAGCAGTGTGAGGCCCGTCATGAAACATCTCCGTCTCGCTATCCTGGCCGCTCCGATCCTTTTGGCCTCGGCCGCCTTTGCCCAGAACCAGGTCGCCACGCTGCGTAATACCGCGCCGCTCGACCAGGAGGGCGAAGCCACCCAGATCCCCGGCATCGTCAACACCGACATCCGACAGGTGCGCAACTACCCGGATCAGCCGCCGCTGATCCCGCACAAGACCGACAACTATCAAGTCGACCTGAACTCCAACAAATGCCTGACCTGCCACAGCCGCACCGCGGTGGAGGTCAGCCAGGCGCCGATGATCTCGGTCACCCACTTCATGAACCGCGAGGGCCAGACCCTCGCCGCCGTGAGCCCGCGGCGCTACTTCTGCAACCAGTGCCACGTGGTGCAGACCAACGCCCGGCCGCTGGTCGAGAATGAGTTCGTCGATGTAGACAAGGTGCTCGACTATGTGCACTCGAAACAGGGCGGGGCGGACTGATGATTGCTTTCCTGAAAAGGCTCTGGTGGATCATCAGGCGGCCCAGTGCCTATTTCTCGCTCGGCTTCCTGACCATGGGCGGCTTTGTGATGGGGATCATCTTCTGGGGCGGTTTCAACACCGCGCTTGAGGTCACCAACACCGAGGCCTTCTGCACCAGCTGCCATGAAATGCGCGACAACGTGTTCGAGGAGCTGAAGCCGACGATCCATTATTCCAACCGCTCCGGTGTCAGGGCTTCTTGCCCGGACTGCCACGTGCCGCACAACTGGACCAACAAGATCGCCCGCAAGATGCAGGCCTCCAAGGAGGTCTGGGGTAAAATCTTTGGCACCATCAACACGCGGGAGAAATTCCTGGAGCACCGGCTGGAGCTGGCGCAGCACGAGTGGGCCCGGCTGGAAGCCAACGACTCGCTGGAATGCCGTAACTGCCACTCCGACGAGTCGATGGACATCACCCGCCAGTCCAAGCGCGCAGCAGAGGCGCATGAGCGCTTCCTGTTCACCGGCGAGAAGACCTGCATCAATTGCCACAAGGGCATCGCCCACCAGCTGCCCGACATGGCCGCAGCCGAAGGCGAGGATCACGCAGGCCTGCTGGCCCCTGCCCATGGCGAGGGCCTGCTGGCCAGCACCCGCAGCTACCTGGGCCTGAGCGGGGACTGACGCTGGCAGCCTGCGCAAGCACTAAAAAAGGCCGCTGTCCCGATGGGCAGCGGCCTTTCTAATTGTCTGCTACTCGGCAGGGCTTACAGCGGGATGCTGCCCAGGTGATCCTCGCCGCGCTCCCGCGCCAGCTTCATCTGTTTCTGCCGCTCGCGGAACCGGGCCTTGTCCTCTTCCGAGGTTTCATTGATGCACAGGTGGCAGGAAACGCCCTGTTCGAACTCCGGCCGGGCCTTGTCCTCAGGCAGGATCGGGCGGCGGCAGCCGTGGCACAGCTCATGCGGGCCTTCGACCAGCCCGTGGCCGACCGACACCCGGTTGTCGAAGACAAAGCACTCGCCTTCCCAGGTGCTGTTTTCGGCGGGCATTTCCTCAAGGTAACGCAGGATGCCGCCCTTCAGGTGGTAGACATCCTCCACCCCTTGGCCCAGCAGGTAGTTGGTCGATTTCTCGCAGCGGATGCCGCCGGTGCAGAACATCGCAACCCGCTTGTTGTGAAAGCGGTCCTTGTTCTCCTCCCACCAGGCGGGGAAATCGCGGAAGCTCTCTGTCTTGGGGTCAATCGCGCCCTCGAAGGTGCCGATTGCCACCTCATAGTCGTTGCGGGTGTCGATCAGCACCACATCGTCCTGCCGGATCAGATCGTTCCACTCTTCCGGCTCGACGTAGTGCCCGACGGAGGCCAGCGGATCCACATCCGGCTGGCCCATGGTCACGATCTCTTTCTTCAACCGCACTTTCATCTTGCCAAACGGCGGCTCGGCGGCAGTGGCCTCTTTCCACTCCAGCCCGGCACAGCCCGGCAGCGCCTTGATATGCGCCAGCACCGCGTCGATGCCGGCACGCGGGCCGGCGATGGTGCCATTGATCCCCTCCTGCGCCAGCAGCAGGGAGCCTTTGACGCCTTGCGCCTGGCACAGCTCCAGCAACGCCGGGCGGATGGCGGCAGGGTCGGGGAAACGGGTGAAGTGATAGAGGGCAGCAATCGTGTACATGCCCCGGCCTTAGAACCATGGCGCGCGGTTTTCAAGAGCAAGAACCGCCTGCGCGGGGCCAATAAAACAAGGGCTTTGCATGTATGTTTTCACTTGCGTCAGCCCGGCGCCGGCCAGCGGGAGTTCCCAAGCGGCACTTGTCCCGTTACAAATTGTGCAAGCCAGAAAGGGAGTTGCCGATGACCCAGGCCCTGATCGTTGTGGATGTGCAGAATGACTTCTGCCCGGGCGGGGCGCTGGCGGTGCCCGGCGGGGACGAGGTGGTCGCCCCCATCAACGCCATGATGGCGCAGTTCGACGCGGTGATTCTCACCCAGGACTGGCACCCGGCAGGGCATTCCTCCTTTGCCTCTGCGCACCGGGGCAAGACACCGTTCGAGACGGTGGAGATGCCCTATGGCACTCAGGTTCTGTGGCCCGATCACTGCGTGCAGGGCACCGGTGGGGCGGACTTCCACAAGGACCTGCGCACCGACGGCGACCTTATAATCCGCAAGGGATTCCGCCCGGCAATCGACAGCTATTCCGGCTTCTTCGAAAACGACAGGACCACGCCCACCGGGCTGGAAGGATACCTGCGCACGCGCGGCATCTCCCGGTTGACTCTCGCCGGGCTTGCCACCGACTTTTGCGTTGCCTTCACTGCGCTCGATGCGGCCCGGCTTGGGTTTGAGGTGACGGTCGATTTGAAGGCCTGCCGGGCAATTGACCTGGACGGCTCGCTGCAGGCGGCCCTTGGCCAGATGAAAGAGGCAGGCGTTGAGCTTCAATCTTGAGTTGATTTGCCGAATTGTTAACGATAGCCGGCTTATGCTGTGCGGGCTCACCGACGGCAAGGCGGATAGATGAATACTTTGGATGGGGCTGCCGCAGGCCCGCTGGACAGTTATTTCAAACGCTACGGTTCGCTCGAGCTGCTGCTGCGTTACGCCCGCGGCCGGGTGCGGATGTTTTGGGGCCGCCAGCTGTTCATGGCTCTGGCCTTTCTGACTCTCGCTCTGGTCGTTCCCACGCAATACGCGCTGCTGGCCTTTGCCATAACCTTTGCCGGCGACACCGCGGATTGCATGCTTCTGCGCCGCGCGGACCGCTTGGCCGGCAGCGGCCTGAGTGAAAGGCGGCTGCGGCTGCTGACCGCTCTGACCGCGTTCCTGCACGCCCTGGCGCTCTGCGCGGCTGCATCCATTCCTTTCTGGGTCGAGTTTCCGGCCCAGGACCCGCACACCCACAACGAACCGCTTTTCACTGTCGGCCTGCTCCTGGGGCTGGCGATCAATGCCGCGCTGGTGCTGCCGTATAACCCTTTGGCAGTTATCGTAAAACTCGTCACCTATGCAGCGCTGCCGGTGGCGGCGCTGGCGGTGGAGATCCTGGAAGCGCCGGAATCGGCCGCAATGTACGAATTGCATCTGGCAGGGCTGGCGGTGCTTTATACCTCCTTTCTGTGGTTTCTCGTTTTCGTCAGGCGAAACTTCAGCCGGACCCGCCGCAACATGAGGGCCCAGGCCCTGCAGCAGCAGGAGCTGGAAGCCGCCTATGCGGAGCTGTCCGAACAGCAGATGGAGGCCAAACGCCTGGCGCTGGTTGCGGAGAACGCCAATGACAGCGTGATGCTGATGGACCGGAACGGGCGGATTACCTGGGTCAACGACAGTTTCACCCGCCTCACCGGGTACTCGTTCGACGAGGCTCTGGGTCAGCTGCCGGGTGACTTGCTGAACAGCGGCAGGACCGACCCCGCCGCCATCCGGCTGCTGCAGGACAGTGTCCGCGATGCCCGGCCGGTGCGCGTGGAAATCTGCAACCGGCGCAAGGACGGGCAGCACATCTGGATAGAGACCAGCCAGGTGCCGATGCTGAACAGCGCCGGAGAGCTGGAAACACTGATCGCGGTGGAACGGGACATTTCCGCCGCCAAGGAACATGCACGGCAGCTGGAACAAGCGCGGATCTCGGCTGAGGAAGGTGCCCGCGCCAAGGCAGAATTCCTGGCGACCATGAGCCACGAAATCCGCACCCCGATGAACGGGGTGATTGGCATGGCCCAGCTGCTGCGCGACAGCGGCCTGAACGGCGAGCAGGAGCTTTATGCCAGCACCATCCTCAGCTCGGCGGATACCCTGCTGGCGCTGATCAACGATGTTCTCGACTTCTCCAAGATGGACGTTGAGGGCGTCACCCTCAGCTGCGCCGACTTTGATCCGCGCGCCTGTTTTGAGGAAACGGTGTGCCTGCTGAAGGCCCAGGCGGACTCCAAGGGCTTGGGGATGCTGCTGGAAATCAAGGATCGGGTGCCCGCACAGCTGCGCGGCGACGACCGGCGAATCCGGCAGATTTTGCTGAACCTGGCTGGCAATGCGATCAAGTTCACCGAACAAGGCCGGGTGCTGGTGACACTGGATGCCGAACCGGCAGGGCAGGGGTTTGATCTGATCTTTTCGGTGGCGGACACCGGCATCGGAATTCCCAAGGAGATGCTCTCCAAGGTGTTCGAGCGGTTTGCCCAGGGGGACGCCGCAATCAGCCGCCGCTTTGGCGGCACCGGACTGGGGCTCGCTATTTCCCGCCGCCTGGCGGAGGCAATGGACGGCAGTATCACAGTGAAGTCCGAACTGGGGCTGGGGTCCTGTTTTACTGTGCGGCTTCGCCTGGATCCTGCGAAGGCGCAGCAGGCAGCACCGCCCGCTGCCGCACCGCAGCCGGTCGGTTTCGACGCGCTGGAGGGGCTGCGGGTCCTGGTGGCGGAAGACAACGCCGTGAACCGGGTGCTGATGGAAAAGTTTCTGCACCCGACACCGGCGCAACTGGTCTTTGCCCAAAATGGCCGCGAAGCGGTGGCACAGTTCCAGGAATTCGCACCGGATATCATCCTGATGGATATGTCGATGCCAGAGATGGACGGGCTGGAAGCCACCCGCGCGATCCGCGCCTCGGCGCTGCCGCAGCCTGCTATTGTGGCGCTGACGGCCAATGCCTTCGATTCGGACCGGGAGGCTTGCCTTGCCGCAGGCATGAACGAATTCATGAGCAAACCCATCAACCGCAGCAAACTGATCGAGCTTTTGGTGCAGCTGGCGCCACAGGCGCAGGCCCGCCGCGCGGGCTGATTTCCTTTGCCCCCGCTGGCGGGCTATCCTATCAATCAATGACTTCTTAAGCACGAGGCTGCCGGTGGATATTGCAACCCGCGTCTACAATCACAAATGGAAGATTGATCCGATTGTCCGGTCGCTGATCGACACCGATTTCTACAAGCTGCTGATGTGCCAGTCGGTGTTCCGCAACAAGCCGGACACCACCGTGACCTTCTCGTTGATCAACCGCTCCACCCATGTGCCGCTGGCCCGGCTGATTGACGAGGGCGAGCTGCGCGAACAGCTGGACCACATACGCTCGCTGTCGCTTAGCCGCGGCGAAAGCACCTGGCTGCGCGGCAATACTTTCTATGGCAAACGGCAGATGTTCCGCCCTGATTTCATGGAGTGGTTCGAAGGCCTGCGCCTGCCGCCCTACCACCTGGAGCGCAAGGGCGATCAGTATGAGCTGACGTTTGAGGGCAAGTGGCACGAGGTCATGCTGTGGGAAATCCCGGCGCTTGCGGTGCTGATGGAGCTGCGCTCGCGCGCGGTTCTGGACAAGATGGGCCGGTTTGAGCTGCAGGTGCTCTATGCCCGCGCCATGACCCGCGTCTGGGAAAAGATTGAGCGCCTGCGCGAGATTGACGGCTTGACGATTGCCGATTTCGGCACCCGCCGCCGCCATTCCTTCCTGTGGCAGGACTGGTGCGTGCAGGCGATGATCGAGGGGCTGGGTGAGAAGTTCACCGGCACCTCCAACTGCCTCATTGCCATGCGCCGCGAGGTGGAGGCGATCGGCACCAATGCGCATGAATTGCCGATGGTCTATTCGGCGCTGGCGGACAGCGATGCGGAACTGGCTCAAGCACCTTATGAGGTTCTGTCCGACTGGCATGACGAGCACGAGGGCAACCTGCGCATCATCCTGCCCGACACCTATGGCACCCAGGGGTTTCTTGACCACGCGCCTGACTGGCTGGCCGGCTGGACCGGCATCCGCATCGACAGCGGCGACCCGGCCAAGGGCGCAGAGGTAGCGATCAACTGGTGGAAAGAGCGCGGCGAGGACCCGGCGGAGAAACGGGTGATCTTTTCCGATGGCCTGGACGTGCAGCAGATCCAGGACCTGCACGCGCAGTTTTCCAGCCGCACCAAAGTGTCCTTTGGCTGGGGCACGCTGCTGACGAACGACTTCCGCGGACTGGTGCCGGATGACGCGCTGGCGCCCTTCTCGCTGGTGTGTAAGGCAGTTGCCGCCAATGGCCGTCCGACGGTGAAACTGTCCGACAACCCGGAAAAGGCGATGGGGCCTGCGGATGAGATTGCGCGTTACAAGCGCGTATTCGGCGTCGGCAAGCAGGAACGGCAGGACGTTATCGTCTGAAAGAAAACGAGGGGAGTTAAAGGGGGGGCGCCGCCCCCTCGGCCTGGCGGCCTCACCCCCGGAGTATTTGGGAAAGATGAAAGAGGCGGACGGCCTCAGCCGTGATGCGCCGCCACGGTCTTGAGCTGCGAGAAGCCATAGAGCGCTTCAAAGCCTTTCTCACGCCCGTGCCCCGACTTCCCGACGCCGCCAAAGGGCAGCTCCACCCCGCGGCCGGCACCGTAGTTGTTGAGGAACACCTGGCCCGCCCGCAGTTTCTTGGCCAGCCGCATCTGCCGGGCGCCGTCACGGGTCCAGACGCTGGCGACCAGCCCGTAGTCGGTCGCATTGGCAATCCGCAGCGCGTCGTCTTCGGTGTCGAACGGGATCAGCACCTGCACCGGGCCAAAGATCTCTTCGCGCGCAAGCACATGATCGTCTGGCACATCGGAAAACAAGGCGGGGCGGACATAGGCGCCGCTTTCCGGCGCATGTCCCACGATGGTCCCCTGCGCCGCGACGGGAAGATCAGCGCCCTTGTCCAGATAATCCTCCACGATCTGTTTTTGCCTGGCAGAGATCAGCGGCCCGACCCGCAGGTCCTCTGCCGCAGGTCCGACGGTCAGCGTGCTGTAGGCCTTAGCCATGCGCCGCTTTACCTCCTCATACGCCCCGCGCTGCACCAGAATGCGCGAGGATGCCGAACAGGTCTGGCCTGCGTTCTGGATACCCGCGTTCACGAGAAACGGCAGGGCAGCGTCAAGATCGGCATCGTCAAACACCAGTTGCGGGGACTTGCCGCCCAGCTCCAGCGTGACCGGCACCACGTTGGCGCCCGCCGCCTGCTGCACCAGCGCGCCAGTCCTGACCGACCCGGTGAAGGAAATGTGATGCACGCCGGGGTGCCCGGCCAGCGCCGCACCGGCCTCCGATCCCAGTCCCGGCACCACGTTCAGCGCACCCGCAGGCAGCCCGGCCTCCATCGCGATATGGGCGAAGGCCAGCGCCGTCAGGCAGGCCTCCTCCGCCGGTTTCAGCACAGAGGCGTTGCCCATTGCCAGCGCCGCGCCGACAGAGCGGCCGATGATCTGCATCGGGTAGTTCCAAGGCACGATATGGCCGGTCACCCCATGCGGCTCCCGCAGGGTATAGACGGTGTAGCCGTCGAGATAGGGAATGGTCTCCCCCATCACCTTGTCCGCCGCGCCGCCGTAGAACTCGCAATAGCGCGCCAGCGCCACGGCATCGGCGCGCGCCTGGGTCAGCGGTTTGCCCACATCCATCGCCTCAATCTCGGCCAGCAGGTCCACCCGCTCCAGCACGAACTGGCCGATCCGGGTCAGGATGCGGCCCCGTTCCAGCGCAGTCATGCGGCCCCATGCGCCGTTCAGCGCCGTCCCAGCTTCTTGCACCGCGGCCTCGATATCTGCCGCACCGCCGCGGGGGATCTGGCAGATTTCGCTGCCGTCCGAGGGGTTCACCAGCGGCAGAGTGCCGCCGCTGGCCGCGGGCAGCCACTTGCCGCCAATGAGGCAGAGCGCGGGATCGAACCAGAGGGGGTCAGACATGCTGGGGGCTCCTTTTCGGGCCGGACAGATCAGGCAGCACCGGGGCTGCGGCGATCAGCTGGCGGGTGTAGGGGTGCTGCGGGTTGCTGAATACGGCTTCGGTTTCACCCTGTTCGACGATTTCTCCGTGCCTCATCACCAGGCAGCGGTCGGTGATCGTGCGCACCACGCTCAGGTCGTGGCTGATGAACAGGTAGGTGAGGCTGTAGGCCTCGCACAGTTCTGCCAGCAGGTCGAGGATGCGGGCGCGGACAGAGACGTCGAGGGCTGACACCGCCTCGTCAAAGATGATCAGCTCCGGCCGGGTGATCAGGGCGCGGGCAATGGCAATACGCTGGCGCTGCCCGCCGGAGAACTGGTGGATGTATTTCTCAGCGTCCTCCGGTTTCAGGCCGACAGCGTCGAGGGTTTCGGCGATCAGATCACGGCGCGCCGCGCCGGTTGGCGGATCAGGCAGCATATGGAACGGTTCGGTGATCAGCCGGTCCACCCGGTGGCGCGGGTTGAAGCTGCCGTAGGGGTCCTGGAAAACCACCTGCATCTTGCGCCGGGTCTCGGGGGCTAGGTGGATCGTGACGGGTTCTCCATCCAGCAGGATCTCCCCCCCTTGCAGCGGCTCCAGTCCCAGAACTGCCCGCGTAAGGGTCGATTTTCCGCATCCCGACTCCCCCACCAGCCCCAGCCGCTCCCCGCGGTTCAGGGTGAAGGAGACATCGTTCACGGCACGGAATGTGCCGGGCTTTGCAAACAGCGATGGGCGCGGGGTCTTGTAGTCGCGCACCGCGTTCCGTACCTCCAAGAGCGCTGCTGGCGCGGATGGATCCGGCAGCGCCACCTGATGGTTCGAGGCGTCAAACAGCATCCGCGTGTAAGGGTGGCGCATGTTGCGCAAGAGCCAGTCCGTGTGGCCGGATTCGACCACCTCTCCATTGCGCATGATTACAATCCGGTCAGCCAGATCCGCTACCACCGCCAGGTCGTGGGTGATAATCAGCAGACCCATGCCATAGTCCTGCACCAGGTCCTTCAAAAGGCCGAGGATCTGCGCCTGCGTGGTCACATCCAGCGCGGTTGTCGGCTCATCCGCGATCAGCAGCTTGGGGCGCAGGGCTATGGCCATGGCGATCACCACCCGCTGGCGCTGGCCGCCCGACAGCTCATGCGGATAGCGGCTTAGCGGAAAGCGGTCCTGAGGCAGCCCGACCCGCTCCAGCACCTCGCGGGCGCGGGCCTCGGCGTCCTGGCGTGGCATCGCCTTGTGGATCAGGATCGTTTCCATCACCTGCTCGCCGATGGTCTTGACCGGATTGAGCGCGGTCATCGGCTCCTGAAACACCATGCCGATAGACTGGCCGCGCAGGGCGCACATCTGTTCTTCGGACTGATCCAGCAGCTGGGTCCCGTCCAGCGTGACATACCCCTTGATTTGGCTCCGCTCCGGCAGCAGTTGCATCACCGCCAGCGCGGTCATCGACTTGCCGGAGCCGCTTTCGCCGGTGACAGCAACAATCTCGCCCGGCTCTACGTGGAACGATACATCCTTCAGCACCGGATAGCAGCCGATCTTGAGAGATAAATGGGTCACATCCAGCAAGGTCATGTCCGCGCCACCCGCAGCTTCGGGTCAAAATAATCACGCAGTCCGTCGCCCAGCAGGTTCAGTCCCAGCACCGTCAGGATGATGGCTGTGCCCGGCACCAGCGCCAGATGCGGTGCAAAGCTGACCATGGTCTGCGCATCGGCCAGCATCCGCCCCCAGCTGGGGGTGGGCGGCTGCGCGCCCAGGCCGACATAGCTGAGGCCGGCTTCGGCCAGGATCCCCAGCGAGAACTGGATCGTCCCTTGCACGATCAGCAGGTTCATTACGTTCGGCAGGATGTGTTCCGCGGAGATGCGCGCCGCGTTCTTGCCTGCCACACGGGCGGCCAGGATGAATTCCCGCTCCCAAAGGCTCAGCGCCGCGCCGCGGGTGATGCGGGCAAACACGGGGATGTTGAAGATGCCGATGGCGATGATCGCGTTGATGGCGCCAGCCCCCAGAACAGCGGTGATCAGGATCGCAATCACCAGCGAAGGGAAGGCAAAGACGAGGTCATTGCCGCGCATGATCAGCTCATCCAGCCAAGACCCCTTGCGCGCCGCCGCCGTCAGCCCCAGCGGAACGCCCGCGCCCATGCCGATACCGACGGCCACCAGCGCCACGGCGATGGAGGTGCGCGCGCCGACCATGATCATCGACATCAGGTCGCGCCCGAAATGATCGGTGCCCAGCCAGTGCTGCGCATTCGGCGTCTGCAGTTTGGCGGCGATGTTCATTGCGGTGTGGTCAAAGGGCGTCCAGACAAACGACACCGCCGCCGCCAGCAGCACCAGCGAGGACAGCACACCGCCAAGGATCAGGTTGCGGGTCATGTCCGGCTCCTCAGCCGCGGGTCCACCAGCGCATAGGCAAGGTCGACCAGGAAATTCACCGTTATGACGGCAAAAACCAGCAGCATCACCACCGACTCCACTACGATCAGATCGCGGGAGGAGATCGCCTGGAACACCAGCCGCCCGAGGCCCGGCAGGTAGAAAACCTGCTCGATGATAATGGCGCCTGCCAGCAGGAAGGAAAACTGCAGCCCGATGATGGTCAGCACCGGGATCATCGCGTTGCGCACTCCGTGCCGCCATAGTGCCTGACGGCGAGTCAGCCCTTTGGCGCGGGCGGTGCGCATGAAATCCTCACCCAGAATATCCAGCAGGGCGGAGCGCATCACCCGCGTCAGGATCGCCGCCTGCGGCAGCGCCAGGGCAATCGCGGGCAGCGTCAGCGCATGGAGGCCCGCCCAAAGCCCCGCTTCCCAGCCCGGAAACCCGCCGGCCCCGAACCAGCGCAGGTTGATGGCAAAGATCAGGACCAGCATCATCGCAAACCAGAAGTTCGGCACCGCAACGCCCAGCTGGGTTGCCCCCATCACCGCCATATCGCCTGGCGTGCCGCGGCGGGCAGCGGCATAGATGCCGGCGGGAAAGGCGATCAGCGTTGACAGCGTCAGCGCGTAAAGCGCCAGCGGCAGCGATACCCACATGCGGTCGGCAATCATCCCGGCAACAGGCGTGCGGTAGGTGTAGGAGGTGCCGAAATCGCCCGCCAGCATCCCGGCGATCCAGTTCAGATAGCGGGCGGCTTTGGTTTGATCCAGCCCCAGCTCTGCCTTCAGGGCGGCCACCGTGTCGGCCTGCGCATTGACCCCCAGCATGAACGACGCCGGGTCGCCCGGTGCCACCTCCACCACAAGGAAGATCACCAGCGAGGCAACAGCCAGGCTGAGGATCAGTGACAGGAGGCGTTTGAGGGCATAGCGCAGCATGGCTGCCACGTTAGGAGCCTGCGGGGAACGGGTCCAGAGGCCAGCAGAGGGAAACCGGGGCCAGGCGGCAAAAATGCGCAGCGTCAATGGGTTGAGCGGATGCCGCACGGAAACCGGCGGATTGTGCGGGGCAAGCCCTTTGGCAGCGCCCGGAAAACGGCTATCACTCTGCCATGCTGTCCCGCCCCCTGTTCATCGGATCTGAAATCTACCGCGGATCGTCCTATGGCCGCACCCATCCCCTGCGGGTGCCTCGGGTTTCAACCGTGATGGACCTGTCCCGCGCGCTGGGCTGGCTGCCGGATGAGGCCTATGTGAACTCCCCCCGCGCCAAACCTGCGGCGCTTACCATCTGGCACACGCCCGAATACGTCGCGGCCCTGCAGGCGGCGGAGGCGGCGCAGTTTGTGAGCGAGGAGGTCCGCGCCCGGCATCATCTTGGCACCCTGTCCAACCCGGTGTTTCCGGAGATCTTCCGCCGCCCGGCCACCGCTGCGGGCGGCTCGATCCTGGCGGGGGAACTGCTGGCGGGTGGCGGCATCGTCTACAACCCGGCGGGTGGCACCCATCACGGGATGCCCGACCGCGCCAACGGGTTCTGCTATCTGAACGATCCCGTTCTGGCGATGCTGTCGCTGCGCCATCACGGCGCGCAGCGGATCGCCTATGTCGACATCGACGCCCATCATTCCGACGGGGTGGAGCATGGCTTTGCCGGCGACGCCGATGTGCTGATGATCTCGGTGCATGAGGAAAACCTGTGGCCCAAGACCGGCACACTGACAGAGGACGCAGGCGGGTCCGCCCTGAACCTGCCGGTGCCGCGCGGCTTCAATGATGATGAGATGGCCCATATCCGCGACGCGCTGATCCTGCCCGCGGTCGAAGCGTTTCAGCCGGATGCCATCGTGCTGCAATGCGGGGCGGATGCCGTCACCGAAGACCCGCTGCCGCATCTGGACCTGTCGAACAACGCCCATTGGGCGGTGGTGCGGGCGCTGATGGGCATGGCGCCGCGCTATCTGGTGCTGGGCGGCGGAGGCTACAATCCGTGGTCAGTGGGGCGGCTCTGGACCGGGGTCTGGGCCACGCTGAACGGGTATGAGGTGCCGGAGCACCTGCCCGCGGCGGGTGAAGAAGTGCTGCGCGGGCTGGAGTTCAATGGCAATCGCCTGGGCCGCAATCCGCCGGAACACTGGTTCACCACGCTCAGGGATCAGCCGCGGGGCGGGGAGATCCGTCAGGAAATCCGGGAGCGAGTAGCGTTTGTACGTGCGAGGCAGGGTCTGTGACGCGATGAGGGCAGCGCCCGCTCCTGGGAGGGGGCGTAAGCGCCCTCTCGTTTTGCCGAAGGCAAACCTGCGGTTTGACGGGAGGCTCGGGCGCTGCCCGGCGTTGCCGCCGGGCCATTGGCTTTTATCAAATTACTCCGCCCAGCTGATCGCCGTCAGGTCGATGGCCGCCGTCGGCGCGTTTTCCCACAGACCTTGCAGCCCGGCTTTAGCAACACCCAGCTTGGCCAGCTGGAACAGGTAACCGTTGACGTAATCCGCTGCGATCATTTCCTGCGCCTCCTGCATCAGCGCGGTGCGGCTGTCCGGATCCGTGGTCGCGTTCAGCCGGTTCATCAGCTCCTGAAACGCCTTGCTGTCATACTGGAAGTAGTACTCGGGCCGGGCGTAGATGCCGATGTCCATCGGCTCGGTATGGCTGACGATGGTGAGGCCAAAGTTCTTGCCGCGGAACACGGTCTCCAGCCACTGGGCCCATTCCACATTGATGATCTCGGCCTTGATACCGACCGCGGCCAGCTGCGCCGCGATGATCTCGCCGCCGCGGCGGGCGTAGGAGGGCGGCGGCAGATGCAGGGTGGTGTCAAACCCTTCGGCGAATCCAGCCTCGGACAGCAGCGCCTTGGCCTGTTCCGGGTCATAGGCGGACTTGCCGGTCAGATCCTTGTAGGCCGGATTGTGCGGCGCAAAGTGGGTACCGATCGGAGTGCCGTACCCGAACATGGCGCCGTCGATGATCGCCCTCCGGTCGATGGCATGGGCCACCGCCTGGCGCACCCGGATGTCATCAAAAGGCGGCTGCTTGTTGTTGGTGGACAGGATCGTCTCACCCTCGGTCGAGCCGACCAGAACCTGGAACCGCGGATCGGCCTCGAACTGCGGCAGGTTCTCAGGCGCCGGGAAATTGTCGAAGGCGTCGATATCCTCCGCCATCATCGCGGCAAAGGCGGCCGTGGGGTCGGAAATGAACTTGAAGGTGGCCGACGCCAGCGCAGGCTGATCGCCCCAATAGTCCGGATTGCGGGCCAGCGTGATGCGGTCGCCCTGCACCCACTCCTGGAACGTATAGGCGCCGGTGCCGACCGGATTGGTTTTGATGTCTTCGATGCTTTCCGGCGCCACGATCACCGCGTCGCCCCAGGCGAGGTTAAACAGCAGGCTGCCATTTGGCGCCTCCAGTGTAATCTGCACGGTCTGCGGGTCCACCGCGTCGACCGCGGTTATCCCCTCGAACAGCGCCTTTTGGGCATTGGTGCTATCCTCCGCCCGGGCGCGGTCGAGCGAGAATTTCACGTCTTCCGCATCCATCGCGCTGCCGTCGTGGAAGGTGACGCCCTCACGCAAGCGGAAGGTGTAGACGGTGCCGTCTTCGGAAATTTCCCAGCTCTCTGCCAGCCCCGGCACTACCGATCCGTCTCCCATGAACCGGGTCAGCCCCTCGAAAATGTTGCTGTAAACCACCGAGTCGATGGCCTGGGCGGCGGCGCTGGTCGGGTCCAGATGCGGCGGTTCCAGCTGCATGGCGATGGTGACGCTGTCCTTGGCCCAGGCACCGCCCGCGGCCAGGGCCAGTGCGGAACCCGCCGCAAAAACAAATGATTTCAGTGCCATTGAATAACTCCCCGTGTACAATATGCGGGCCGTGTGCGGCGCCTATTGGAAACGAGTTTCCCCGATTCCCAAGCGTAATCAAGGGCGGGGGACATTTCGCCCACTGGAAGCACGCGGCGTTAATTGATAATCCGTCGCCACTCCAAGAACCGCGGACAGGAAGCCATGAGCGCAACAGCCAAGAAACAGGCGCCCAACGCCGAAGACATCCGGGCCCGCAAAGGCGGCACCCCTCTGGTGAGCCTGACGGCCTATACCACGCCGATGGCGCGGCTGATGGACAAGCACTGCGATTTCGTGCTGGTCGGCGACAGCGTCGGCATGGTGCTGCACGGGCTGACCTCCACCCTGGGCGTGACGATGGAGATGATGATCCTGCACGGCCAGGCGGTCGCGCGCGGTCTCAGCCAGGCGATGCTGGTGATCGACATGCCTTTCGGGTCTTACGAGGAAGGCCCGCAGCAGGCATTCCGCAACGCTGCCCGGCTGATGGCCGAAACCGGCTGCGCCGCGGTTAAGCTGGAGGGCGGTGTCGAAATGGCCGAAACCATCCGCTTCCTGGTAAAGCGCGGTATCCCGGTGATGGCCCACATCGGCCTCACACCGCAGTCGATCAACACACTGGGCGGGTATAAGGTGCAGGGCCGTGACACACAGGCGGACGCCGTGCTGGCAGACGCCCGCGCGGTGGCGGAGGCCGGCGCGTTTTCGGTGGTGCTGGAGAAGGTGCCGCAGAAACTGGCCGACAAGATCACCGCCGAGGTGGCGATTCCCACCATCGGCATCGGCGCCAGCGCCGGCTGCGACGGGCAGATCCTGGTGGTGGACGACATGCTGGGCTTCTTCACCGCCTTCAAACCGAAGTTCGTGAAACGCTACGCCGACCTTGGCCCGCTGGCCGAGGCGGGTATCGCCGAATACGCCGCCGAAGTGCGTGCCCGCAGTTTCCCGGCTGCCGAACATGTCTTTGCCGATCAGGCCCCGGCGGCCAAGACGCCCTCCAAAGGATGACTTCCGAAATGACTGCCCCGATCCTGCGCCGTCTGGCCGACCTGCGCGCCAAGACGTCCGAGTGGCGCCGCAACGGCGAAACCATCGGCCTGGTGCCGACCATGGGGGCCTTGCACGCAGGACACCTGTCGCTGGTCGAAGCAGCCAAGCAGGCTTGTGACCGTGTGGTCGTGACCATCTTCGTGAACCCCAAGCAATTCAATAACGCTGAGGATCTGGCGAACTACCCGCGCACCGAACACGAGGATGCGGAGAAGCTCGCCCCCTACGGCGTGGACCTGATCTATGTCCCGGACCCGGATCAGATCTACCCGGACGGCTATGCCACTAATGTGTCTGTCGGCGGCAGCATCACGGACGTGATGGAGGGCCCCTTCCGCCCCGGTCATTTCGACGGGGTTGCAACGGTCGTCGCGAAGCTGTTCCTGCAGACCAGCGCGGACAAGGCCTTTTTCGGCCAGAAGGATTACCAGCAGCTGATGGTGGTGACCCGCATGGCCCGCGATCTGGACATCCCGATCGAGGTCATCGGCTGCGAAACCGTGCGCGAGCCGTCGGGTCTCGCCATGTCGTCGCGCAACCTGCGCCTTTCGCCGGAGGCGCTGGCCAAGGCCGCGGCCCTGAATGCGGCAATGCGCGAGGCCGCCGCCAAGGCGTCCGGGGGCGGGCTCTGGGCACCGCTGGAGGCCACCGCGCGGCAGGCGCTGTCTGAGGCGGGGTTTGGCGACGTCGAATACTTCGATCTGCGCTGCGCGGAAACGCTGGAGGCGCTGGAGACCCCCTCCCGTCCGGCCCGGCTGCTGGCCGCCGCCTGGATGGATGGCATCCGCCTGATCGACAATATCGAGGTTCCTCAACTAAATTCTTAGTAGGGGCTGGTAGCGATAGCACCTTTGCGTTTATTGTCCCCGGTCAGAGGAGACTGGAGGGCAGCCGATGACCTATATTCTGGCAATTGATCAGGGCACCACGTCGACCCGGGCAATCCTGTTTGATGCGGGAATGCAGGTCGCGGGCACCGCGCAGCAGGAGTTCACCCAGCATTACCCGCAGGCGGGCTGGGTGGAGCATGACCCGGAGGAGATCTGGGACACCACCGTCGCGGTCTGCCGCAGGGTTATGGCGGATCTGGATGTTTCTGCTGCGGATATCGCGGGCATCGGAATTACCAACCAGCGTGAAACCACCGTGGTCTGGGATAAATCCAGCGGCAAGGCCATCCACAACGCCATCGTCTGGCAGGACCGCCGCACCGCCGCCATCTGCGAGCAGCTGCGCGAGGCCGGCCACGCGGAAATGGTGGCCGACCGCACCGGGCTGCTGCTGGATCCCTATTTCTCCGGCACCAAGGTGAAGTGGATCCTCGACACCGTTCCGGGCGCGCGGGAGCGGGCCGAGGCAGGGGATCTCCTGTTCGGTACAGTCGACAGCTTTCTGATCTGGCGCCTGACCGGCGGCGCCTCCCACGTGACCGACGCGACCAATGCCGCGCGCACGCTGATGTATGATATCCGCAAGGGCCGCTGGAGCAGCACCATCAGCGATCTGCTGAACGTGCCGCAGCAGATGCTGCCGGAGGTGAAGGACAGCGCCGCCGATTTCGGCACCACCGACCCGGAAATCCTTGGCGGTCCGGTTCCGATTCTGGGTGTGGCCGGCGACCAGCAGGCCGCCACCATCGGCCAGGCCTGCTTCCAGCCGGGGATGATGAAATCCACCTACGGAACGGGGTGCTTTGCGCTGTTGAACACCGGGGATGAGCCGGTTGTGTCGAAGAACCGGATGCTGACCACCATCGCCTATCAGCTGGACGGCAAGCCGACTTATGCGCTGGAAGGCTCGATCTTTATCGCCGGCGCCGCGGTGCAGTGGCTGCGCGACGGGCTGGGAATCATCGAACAGGCCTCCCAATCTGGCGAACTGGCGCTGCGGGCGGACCCGGGCCAGGACGTGATCCTGGTGCCCGCCTTCACCGGCCTTGGCGCGCCCTATTGGGAGCCGGAGTGCCGCGGCGGCATGTTCGGTCTGACCCGCAACTCCGGTCCGGCGGAATTCGCCCGCGCTGCGCTGCAAAGCGTCGCCTACCAGACCCGCGACCTTTATGAGGCGATGCGCGCCGACTGGGAGGACGACAGCCACCACACCGTGACCCTGCGCGTCGATGGCGGCATGAGTGCCAGCGACTGGACCATGCAGAGCCTGTCCGATCTGCTGGGCGCTGCCGTCGACCGCCCGGTGATGCAGGAAACCACCGCGCTGGGCGCGGCCTGGCTGGCAGGGATGCGGGCCGGGATCTACCCGGACCAGACCGGTTTTGCCGACACCTGGAAGCTCGACCGCCAGTTCGCGCCGCTGATGCAGCCCGCCGCGCGCGAAGCGGCCTATGCCCGCTGGCAGCGCGCGGTGCAGGCGGTGATCGGGATCTAAGCGCTAGTGAACGGGCAGGGCGGTGCTCTCCCGCCTGCTCCTGCCCATTCAAAAAATGGGCCTCACAGTTGGGCGTAGCGCCGCGCTTTGCGCGGCGCTTTTCTATCTGCTGAGAAGCGGTTTAAGGGCGGAACTGCCCTTAAACGCGCGTTTTCGAGTGTGTGTGTCCATCCGCGCCTCAAGAATAAACCGAGCCTGCGGCACGGCGGCTGCGCCGTCCTTGACCCGCGGTTGGCCGGGGGGCGTGCCTCAGCTGATGCCAGCGCCTGCCGGGATGGTCGGGGGACGCGCGTTGAGTTCTTCGATGGAAAAGCCCGCAATCGACTTGTACTTGGCGGCATGGGCGGCCAGCTCAGCCTGCGGGATCACTTCGCTGATGTCCCCGAAATCTCCGCCGCAGAGGTCCTCGACTTGTTGCAGCACTCCGTCCGGGCCGCCGCCTGCGCGGTTGGCCATACCCACAGCCGTGGTCACCGGACGCACCTCTGCCTCATAGGCCTGCAGAGCGCTGGCGCTGATCCCGTGGTCCAGCAGTCGCGCACCGATCACCCGCGCATCGACAATCGCCTGGCTGGCGCCGTTGGAGCCCACCGGATAGGTCGGATGCGCGGCGTCGCCCATCAGGGTCACGTTGCCATCTGTCCAGCGCGCCAGCGGGTCGCGGTCCACCATCGGGTATTCATAGACCACCTCCGCCCCGCGGATCAGGCCGGGCACGTCGATCCAATCGAACTGCCAGCCCGCAAAATCCGGCAGGAACTCCTGGATGTCCGCAGGCCGGTTCCAGTCCTCCCGCCGCCAGGGGGCGGAGGGGTCAAAGCGCTTTTCCGCGATCCAGTTCATCGTGACGAGGCCTCCGGCATCCGGCTGGGAGATCGGATACGCGACCAGCCGCAGGTCGTCGTGACCGATCATCGCCATCGCCGCGCCGCCCTTGAAGGCGCGCGCGCGGGTGGTAGCCCGCCACAGGATGCGGCCGTTCCAGATGGGCGCGCCCTCATCCGGCACCATCTGCGCGCGCAGGGCAGAGTGGATCCCATCGGCTGCCACAACCAGCGAGCCTTCGATCCGCCGCCCATCAGCCAGCAGCAGCGTGGCGCCGCCGCCCGTATTCTCAAACCCTGCCGCCCGTGCCCCGGTCTCGTAGCAGCCCGCCCCGGCCCGCTCCGCCAGTGCGCGGTACAGCAACATCTGCAACGCCCCGCGGTGCACCGAATACTGCGGCCAGGCATAGCCCGCGCCGGTGCCGCGGGGCTCCTCCCAGATCGTTTTGCCCAGCTTGCTGTAAAACCCCAGCTGCCGGGTCTTCACGCCAATCGCATCCAGCTCCGCCTCCAGCCCCAGATCGAACAACTCCCGCACCGCGTTGGGCTGCAGGTTGATGCCAACCCCCATCGGCTTCAGCTCCCGCGCCGCCTCAAAGATCCGGAAGGGCACCCCGATCTGATGCAGGGTCAGCCCCAGGGTCAGCCCGGCGATGCCGCCGCCGGCGATGAGAATGGACATGATAAGTATACCTCCCAATTGTGCGGGCAGAAAACCACAGCCTACTGCGCAGAACAAGAAGATACGGGGGAGGCGGCTCAGCGCCTGCCGGCGATGATCAGGTCGGGGCCAAAGATCACGTCAGCATAGTTGTGCAGGTAGATCTTCAGCCAGGGTGTGAAGCGCTCAGGATGGCGGCTCACCTCTGCCAGCAGGTCGTGGTAGTCGACCCAGCGGGTTTCCATCACCTCATCCGGGTTCGGGGTGACTTTCAGCGGGCGGTGGGCGTGCGCCAGGAACACATCAACAGCTTCATGCTCCACCAGCCCGTTGCCGACATCGGCGCGGTATTCCAGGTGGTGGCGGAACTCCGGGTACAGACCGGTGATCCCCAGCTCCTCCTGCATTCGCCGCACCGCGCAGGCCGAAGCCTGCTCCTCCCACATCGGATGGGTGCAGCAGGTGTTCGCCCACAGCCCCGGCGTGTGGTATTTGCCCATCGCCCGCCGCTGCATCAGGATTTCCACGCCTTTGACCACAAAGACGGAAACCGCCTTGTGCTTCAGCCCGCGCTCATGCGCGGCGAGCTTGTCAACAGGTGTCAAATCGCCGTTCACCCAGGCGGGGATCATGTGGCTCATGCTGTGTCCGTGACGTGTTTCCCTGGCCGGCCTGCCGCAATTGCGATGGCCTGGCTCCTACCGCTAACGCCTGCGGGTTGCGAAAGCAATTACGCGAAAAGCCGCGGCGAAAATGCCGCGGCTTTGATGCAGTGTTTGCCGGAAATCCGGGCGTTATTCGGTGGCCGCTTCCGCGCTTTCCTCAGTTTCGGCACCCTCTGCCGGGGCCGGGCCGTGGCTGGCCAGGAAGGCATAGATGTCTTCGCCGCCCTTCTTCAGGCGGAAGGACATTTTCGATTTGGCTTTGGAGTCGCCGGTTTCGGCCTGCAGGAACTTCTTGGGGTCTGCTGTGAAGGCGACGAATTTCTCTTCATCCCAGACCAGCCCGGCTTCACCGGCAGCAGCCAGGTCCTTGCTGTATTTGAAGTCTTCCACGGCGCCTGCAGTGCGGCCGGCAACACCCCACAGGTTGGGGCCGGTTTTGCCGCCCTTGACGATCACGTCGCCGTCATCAGAGACGACCATGTGGCAGGACTTGCACTTGTTGAACCCCTTTTCACCCTTGGCCGGGTCGCCTTCGGCGAAGGCGGGGGCGGCGAGGAGGCCGAAAATGGCGGCAGTAACGAGAGGTTTCATATTGCTTGCTCCGGTTATGAGTTGGCACGTGTGACTCATGATCCAATAGCCGGCAGTGTCAACCGGCAGTTTGACGCGCATCAAAGTTCCGGCAGGAAGCTGCGGCAATTCAAGGCGCCGCCCAGCAGGGCAGCAGATCTCCGGGTTCCGGGCGCGCGTGAAAGACTGCGCGGGCAATGGCCCGGCTGAGGCACAGGGCTGCTGCATGGCAGAGCGTTCCAAGCTCCGCGTCCGCAACCTCCAGCGCCCGTGCGCCAGTGCTGGCGGCAAACACCAGATCACCGTCGCCGGGGGTGTGCGCGGGCACGATGGCGCGGCCGATGCCGTCATGGGCGGCGGTGGCCAGCCGCTGGCACTGCGCCTTGGTCAGTGCCGCATCTGTGGCGACGATGGCAATTGTGGTGTTGGCGCGCTCCGGTGGCAGCGGCGTGCCGCTCAGGTTCTGGATCGCTTCGATCTTGCGGCTGCGCAGGCTGCGGCCCAGCCCGGCGGACGTGTCTGGTCCGATCCCGCCGAACTCCTCGCCAATCTCAAAGGGCGCGGCCCAGAAATGCCGCTCCCCCGGCGTGGTGACGGCGCCCAGCGGATTGGCTGCCACCAGCGCGCCCACGGTGACGCCGCCCTCCAGCACCAGCGAGGCGGACCCCAGCCCGCCCTTCAGCATCGCCGTCAGCGCCCCGGTGCCGGCGCCCGAGGTGCCAAGTTCAAAACTCTCCGCCGCCGCCTCAAACGCCGCCCGGCCCAAATCGCGGTAGGGGTTTTCCTGCCACGCCTTATCCCCACCGTTCAGCAGGTCAAAGAGGATCGCCCCCGGCACCAGCGGCACCCGCGCCGGGCCGACCGGAAAACCGCGGCCCTGGCCATGCAGCGCGTCCATCACGCCGGAGCAGGCGTCGAGCCCGAAGGCAGAGCCGCCCGACAGCACCAGCGCGTCGATCTTTGCCACCGATTTATCCGGCGCAAGCAGGTCGGTCTCCCGCGTGCCGGGCGCGCCGCCCATCACATGCACCGACGCGGTGAAGGGGCAGTCCGATGTCAGCACCGTGGTGCCGGATTTCAGCGTGGCATCCTGGGCGTTGCCGACGAGAATGCCGGGAACGTCGGTGATCAGGTTCCTTGGGCCGGGGAGCATGGCGGGCGGTCCTTTTTCTGAATGAAGCGCGCTGGCGCGCGCTGCCTCCGGCGGGAGTATTTTGGGAAAGATGAAAGCCGGGGACGCTATATGCAGCGGCCGCCGTCCACTTCCATCGCGACGCCAGTGATCATGCTGGCCTCGTCCGAGCAGAGGAAGCAGGCGGCGTTGCCCATGTCCTCCGGCGTTGAAAACCGGCCGATCGGGATGGTGGACAGGAACTTGGCGCGCACTTCCGGGGTATCCTCGCCCATGAAGGATTTGAGCAGCGGGGTTTCGCCCGCCACCGGGTTGATCGCATTGACCCGCACCCCATGCGGCGCGAGCTCCACCGCCATGGTCTTGGTCGCGGTGATCATCCAGCCCTTGGAGGCGTTGTACCAGTTGAGGTTGGGACGCGGCGAGACGCCGGCGGTGGAGGCGACATTCAGGATCGCGCCCGCCTTGTTCGCCTTCATATGCGGCACCAGGGCGCAGGCGGTCAGGTAAACGGATTTGACGTTGACGCCCAGCACCCTGTCGAAGTCGTCCTCGCTGATCTCTTCCAGCGGCGCAGGCAGATGGGTGACGCCTGCGTTGTTGACCAGAATGTCGAGGCGCCCGAAGGCGGCCAGCGCGGCCTTGGCCATGGCATCGACCGAAGCGCGGTCCGAAACATCCACCGCCTGCGGGATGGCGTTGCTGCCCAGCTCTGCGGCCAGCTCTTCTGCCGCAGCGCCGTTGATATCCGCAATCATCACCCGGGCGCCCTCGGCCAGGAACTTGCGCGCAATGCCCGCGCCAAAGCCCGAGGCGCCGCCGGTCACGATGGCGGTCTTTCCGTCCAGACGCATGATTTTCCTCCCGAACTGTCTGACGCCAGCATGGGACGCTCCGGGCGGCGGTGCAATCCCAAGTCAGTCCGGGTCGATCTTACCGCGCGTCGCTTTCAATTCGCCGCGCTGCTTCTTGGCCTCCAGCCGCCGCTTGATGGAGCCCCGGGTGGGCTTGGTGGCGATGCGCCGCTTGGGCGCGATCAGCGCCTTGCGCACCAGCTCTGCCAGCCGCTCGCGGACGATCTCGCGGTTCCTTTGCTGCGAGCGGGTCTCGTCGCATTGCAGGATGATTGCGCCTTCCTTGGTCCAGCGGCGCCCGGCCAGCCGCTTCAGCCGGTTCTTGACCGCAGGCGTCAGCGCAGGAGAGCGCTCCGCCTCGAACCGCAGCTCAACCGCTGTCGCCACCTTGTTCACATTCTGCCCGCCCGGGCCCGAGGCGCGGACAAAGCTCTCGGTCATTTCCCAGTCCTGCAGGGTGATTTGGTCGTTGATGCGGATCATGGCTCTTTATGAAACGGCGGCCGGAAAAGCGAAAGGGCTGTTCCCACACGCGGGAACAGCCCTTCGAGATGATAGGAGGTGCACCGGTTAGGTCAGCACCAATTCAGTGATCTATACGCGCCAAGGGCTGCCTCGGCCGCACTCCTTCTGAACTGTTCCGGCACTGCTCTCCATAGCTTCTCTAGACAATGGGCACCTCCTTTCTGAATGTTTCGTGTGCCCTCAGCCTGCCATAGATTCGGCCAATGTCAAAACAAAATCATGTGGTCTTTGCGGTGAGCTTACGCACGATGATGCGGAAGGGCACAAGGGCAACCAGCGCCAGCGACAGTTTCACCAGCCAATCGGCCAGGGCCAGCGAGACCCACAAGGGGCTTTCGGGGCCGGTGCCCAGCAGCGGCAGGATCTCTCCCGCCCAGGAGACGTCATTGCCCGGCTCCAGCCAAGTGAGCGCGCCGGAAAACGCCACGGTGAAGAAAATCGCGGTATCCACCGAGGAGCCGATCAGGGTCGAGGCGAGCGGGGCACGCCACCATTTGCCGGTCCGCAGGGCGGAGAACACGGCGACATCCAGCATCTGCGCGGTGAGGAAGGCGAGGCCGGAGCCAAGCGCAATGCGCAGAGTGACCGCCGGGTAGGTGAAACCGTCGCCCTCCAGCATGATTTGGGTGCCGATCAGCGAGCAGATCACCCCGGCGACAAAGCCCGCCACCACCACTTTGCGCGCCGCGGCGGCGCCGTAGACGCGGTTCATCACGTCGGTGACGAGAAAGGCAATGGGGTAGGTGAAGGCGCCCCAGGTCAGCCATTGGCCGAACAGGAATTGCACCAGGATATTGGAGGCCACCACCACGGCGGCCATGGCAAGGATGCCGGGAATATGCGAGCGGTTCATGTGTCGGATCCGTATGTTTCGGGGCGCGCGGACGAGGTCCGCGGCAAAAAAAGACCGGCCCCTTTAAAATGATCCGGCCTTGAGGGCAAGGTATCCGGCGGCAGGGAACGCTCCTGCCCGCTCGCGGTGCATTCCGTGAATGCCCCGCTCCCGGTTGGGCCGGGCGCCGCTGGCGCGGCGCGATCAGCGGGGCAGCGCGTATTCCACCAGTTCCGTCCGCTGGAGCGGCAGGAAGTTGTCATCCGACACCATGGTGGCGCGCAGCTGGCCGGTTTCATCAGCCCAGACCGACAGGCCTTCCAGATTGTCGTGGGTGCCGGGGCCGGTCTGCAGCAGAATTGTTTCGTTCACCGGGCCGGCGGCGGTCATGTCCCAGCGGCGCAGGCGGCTGCGGAAGCCGAGAAAGGTCAGGTCCCGCTCCAGAAGATAGAAGCGGCCGTCGGGCCCGAAATCGGCGTCCACCGGCAGAAACCTTCCCTGCGGCGGCAGGCTGAAGGGCCGCGACCAGCGGCGGCCGTTCCAGCGCCAGACCGGGATCTGCCCGTGCTTGTCATAGGCCCGCTCCGGCAGCGTGTAGAGGCGGCCGCGGGAATCGATGGCAAGGGTTTCCAGGGACTTGTTGGGCGGCAGCTTGCGGAAGGCCTTGGGGCGCGGCAGCACCTTGGCGCGGCTTTCAGGACGGCGGTAGCGGACCACCCTCGCGGCGCCCTCAAAAGAAATATAGCGGCTGCCGTCGGGCGATACCGCCAGCCCCTCGCTGTCTCCGGCAAATCCGCGCAGCACCTTGCCGGTGGAGGCCCGCAGGCCATGCGCGCGCTGCGCGGTCACTCCGGAAATGGTGCCGTGACGGCGCTCGATCCGTGTGGTCACCAGGGTGGCGCGGTCGCTCAGCACCGTCATTACCGTGCCGCGCTCGCTGAGCTTGAGCGCGGAAAAGCCGCCGAACCAGGGCTGGTTCAGCTTCCAGGTATAGCTGCTCAGATACCGCGCTTTGCCCGCCACGGAGGCGGCGGGACGGCTGGCGGCAAAGACCGCGGCTGTCAGTCCGGCAGCAGCGGCCAGGGCCAGGGTCAGTTTGATTGCAGAACGGCGGCGCATTGCTTGGGCAGATCCGAAAGGGTGTAGTCACGCCGTGGTTTAGGCTTTGGCGCGTTGGGGTCAACCGGTTTCGGCGGCGGCGGGTTCAGGATGTTGTTCACCCACTGCTGCGCATCCGCGCAGCCGTCGCCCTTGGGCGGAGCGGCCTGATCCACGCAGCCGCGGGCGCCGCGGGGGCAGGCCAGACGCACGTGGAAATGGTAATGATGCCCCCACCACGGCCGGATCTTGCGCAGCCAGCGGCGGTCGCCCGTCTCGTCGTTGCACATCTGCACCTTGGCGCCGGGAAACACGAAAATCCGCGCCACCCGCTTATCTTTGGCCGCGGCCTTGAGGATCTCGTGATGCGCCCGGCTCCAGCTGGCGTTCACATAGGCGCCTTTGGCACGGCGCATGGAGATTGAGGAAATGTTTTCGCGTGCATTACGGCTGAGGTTCAGCCGGTCGGGCGGGCGCATCCAGATGTCGATATCCAGGCCGATCTGGTGGCTGCGATGGCCTGACAGCATCGGCCCGCCGCGCGGCTGGCTGATGTCACCGATGTAAAGCCCCTTCCAGCCGCGCTGCCGGGCGGCAAAGCGGCTCAGGTCCTTGACGAAATCAATCGCGACGGGATGGCCCCAGTTGCGGTTGCGGCTCAGCCGCATGGCCTGCCAGGTGGGGCCGGTCTCCGGCAGCCGGGCGGCGCCGGCAACGCAGCCCTTGGCGTAGGAGCCGAAAGGCGCCGGCCGCTGCTGCGAGGCGGCGGGCTTGGCCCCGAACAGCGCTTTGGCGGGGGTCTGCGCGCTTGCCGGACTTATGAAACCAGCAACCGCTAAACAAAAGGCAAGTAACAGTCTCAACCCTGATCTCCTTCTCCTTGAACCCAGAATAACAGTATCAAACCGATCAGAAACAGCCCGATGACGGGGGTGATCCCCAGCCGCGCGCTGCCGGTTATTGTGGTCGCTGCGCCAATCAGCGCCGGTGCCAGAAAGGCGGTGGCGCGGCCCGAGAGCCCGTAGAGGCCAAAGCTTTCGGTTGCGTCCTTCGGGCTGGTGTGGCGCACCATCAGGCTGCGGCTGGCCGCTTGCAGAATGCCGCCGAAGCCGCCGATCAGCACGCCGCAGCCAAAGAAAACAGTGTCCGGCAGGGTGGAGCCTTCTGCCAAGGGTACACCAAAGATCTGGTGCCGCGACATGGAAACGATGATCAGGCAGACAAAGGACAGGATCAGGATCGAGGCGATGATCACCGGCTTCGGCCCGAACCGCCGGTCCGCCTTGCCGCCCAGCCAGCTGAACAGCGTGGCCGCAAAGGCCGCGACAATGCCGAAGATGCCGATCTGGGTAATCTCCCAGCCCAGCACCAGCTTGGCGTAGACGCCGCCAAAGCCGTACAGCCCGTTGAGCGCATCGCGGTAGAACATCGAGGAGCCGAGGTAGCTCGCAAGGCTCAGCCGGCGGCGCAGGCCGGAGACCAGCTTGACCACCATCTGCCAGGCCTTGGCCAGCGTCGCCTTGCGCCCGGTTGCACCGCGGTCCTTCACCCACAGGAAATAGGGGATCATGAAGACGGCAAACCAGATTGCGGTAAAGGGTCCGACGGCGCGGGTGCCCTCCTTGGCCTCCGGATCCAGGCCCAAGGCAGGGCTGAGGCCGATCAGGGTTTTGCCGCTGCCCTGCTCGACAAACAGCAGAAGCATGATGAACAGCGCAATAACCCCGCCGAGGTAGCCAAAGGCAAAGCCCGAACCGGAGATATCCCCCACGTCCTCGCGGCTGGCCAGTGTCGGCAGCTGGGCATTGACAAAGATCAGGGCGAATTCAGCACCGATGAAGCCAAACCCGAAGCTGACCAGCATCCACCACAGGTTGCCGCCCTCGGGGTCCATATACCACAGGCCCCAGGCACCGATCAGGTACATCAGCGAAAACACCATAATCCAGGGCAGGCGGCGGCCGGTGATATCCGCCATGGCGCCCAGGAACGGTGCCCCGAAGCCGATGATCAGCCCGGTCACGGTCAGGCACATCGACCAGACGGTCTGCGCCTGCGCCTTGGCGGCCTCGCTGTCCAGTCCCTGGCCCAGGAAATGCTCGGCGGCGACGGCGGCAAAGAACGGGCTGAACACAAAGGTGACCAGCAGCGTCTGATACGGCTGGCTGGCCCAATCGAAAAACCACCATCCCCAGATCCGCTTGCGCGTGGACACCTGCTGCATACCCGGCCTCTTTTTATAGTTGCCTTCAGGTATGGCAGGCGGGCAGGGGCCTAGGCAAGCCCGTCCTGCATCGGCGGCCAGGGGCGGCCTGCATCCGCTTGGCACCAGTCCTGGATCCACCCGGGCAATTCAGGGGAGGCCTCGGTGCTTTGCCCAAGCGCCGCCAGAACTTTTTCCGGCGGAACGATACCGTTGCGGTCCGTAACGGCCGTGCGCAGCATCACATGGCTGGCGCACTCGCCGTTTTTCTTCCACATGGACTGTTCGACATAGATGAACCGGTCGTCCCAGCCGGCCGCGCGGCTGCGCATTTCAAAGCGCTCAAAACCGCGGATACGGCGGCGGTAGCGCACCGACGACCCTGCCACTGTCAGACCCCAGCGGTTCTTCTTCAACGCGCCGATCAGCCCGGCCCGCTGCGCCAGCATGGTGCGGCCCAGGTCATACAGTGTCATGGTGCGGCCGTTGTTCAGCTCCATCCACATGTCCAGATCCCAGGGCCAGCAGATGTGGCTGGAGACATGCAGGCCGGTGATCGGCAGCCGCTCCATCCGGCTGGCCAGAACGGTATCCTTGATCAGGCGGAAAATCGGGTACATGGACGCGGGCTCCTGTTTCGCATGTGCCCGTGATGCCACCCGTTTACAGCGCGTCAACCGCAACCTCGCGGAAGCCTTGCGTATTTCCTGCCGGCTGCTTACCTGTGTGGCTGTTCGAAAAAGGGAAATACAGATGGTCTCGCTGTTCCAAATCCTGATGCTGATCCTCGACATCGTCTGGTTCTTCATCATTGCCCATGTGATCATGAGCTGGCTGATCAACTTCCAGGTGCTGAACCTGCACCAGCAGCTGGTGGCCCAGATCTGGTACGGGCTGAACCGGATCCTGGAACCGCTCTATGCGCCGGTGCGCCGCGTGATCCCCAACATGGGCGGGCTGGACCTGGCACCGCTGGTGGTGCTGGTCGCGGTCTATGCGCTGCGCATTATCCTAGTGAACAACATGGCGGCGTTCTACTGATGGACCTTCTGCCCGGCCGATAGGCCGGGCTGCGCCCGACCCTCCCCACGGGAGGGCGCATTCGCACCCTCCCAGGCTCGGGCGCAGCCCTTGGCGGTTGACCAATAGCGTCGCCGGATGGTTAAGCCCCCCTTGCCGCCCCATGCCTCCTGTGGGATTGTGCCTGCCAAGTAAGAGCAGACCACCACACTGAGGCCCCTTGCCCCCATGACAGCCCCGGCAGCCCTGACAGGCGCGTCCCCGATCCTGCGTGAGATCTTCGGCTTTGACGCCTTCCGCCCCGGCCAGGAAGAGATCGTCGACGCGGTGACCGCCGGGGAGAATGTGCTGGCGATCATGCCCACCGGCGGCGGCAAGTCGCTGTGCTACCAGCTGCCCGCCCTGCTGCGCGACGGCATTACCGTGGTGATCTCCCCCCTCATCGCCCTGATGCGCGACCAGGTCCGCGCCTTGCAGGAGGCCGGCGTCACCGCAGGCGCGCTGACCTCCGGCAACACCGATGAAGAGACCGAGATGGTCTGGGAAGCGATCGAGGCCGGGCGGCTCAAGCTCCTCTACATGGCGCCCGAACGCCTCGCTTCCGGCGCCGCCATGGGGATGCTGCGCCGCATCGGCGTCAGCCTGATCGCGGTGGACGAGGCGCATTGCGTCAGCCAATGGGGCCACGACTTCCGCCCCGACTACCTGCGCATCGGCGAGCTGCGCCGCGCCCTGGACGTGCCGCTGGCCGCCTTCACTGCCACCGCGGACCAGGAAACGCAGGAAGAGATCGTCCAGAAACTGTTCGACGGCGAGGCCCCCCGCAGCTTTCTGCGCGGCTTCGACCGGCCCAACATCCACCTGGCCTTTGCCGCCAAGGACAGCCCGCGCCGCCAGATCCTGGAATTCGCCGCCGCCCGCAAGGGCCAGTCCGGCATCGTCTACTGCGGCACCCGCGCCAAGACTGAGGCGCTGTCCGCCGCCCTGCGCGAGGCCGGCCACTCCGCTTGTTTCTATCACGGCGGCATGGAGGCGGAGGACCGCCGTATTGTCGAAACCCGCTTTGCCCGCGAGGATGGCTTGATCGTGGTCGCCACGGTTGCCTTTGGCATGGGCATCGACAAACCCGATATCCGCTGGGTCGCCCACGCCGACCTGCCGAAATCCATCGAGGCCTATTACCAGGAAATCGGCCGCGCCGGCCGCGACGGCGCGCCTGCCGAAACCCTCACCCTGTTCGGCCCCGACGACATCCGCCTGCGCCGTTCGCAAATCGACGAGGGCCTTGCGCCGCCCGAACGCCGCGCCGCCGACCATGCCCGCCTGAATGCGCTGTTGGGGCTGGCCGAGGCGTTGCATTGCCGCCGCCAGAAGCTGCTGGGGTATTTTGGCGAGGAAGCAGAGCCCTGCGGCAATTGCGACCTGTGCGACACGCCGGCAGATGTGTTCGACGGCACCACCGTGGTGCGCAAGGCCCTGTCGGCGGTTCTGCGGACAGAGGAATGGTTCGGCTCCGGCCACCTGATCGACATCCTCCTGGGCGCCGACAACGAGCGGATCCGCGCCAAGCGCCATGATGAGCTGTCGGTCTACGGCTGCGGCAAGGAGTTCGGCAAGCGCCAGTGGCAGGCGGTGTTCCGGCAGATGATGGGCCACGACCTCTTGCGCCCGGACCCGGAACGCCACGGTGCCCTGCGCTTTACCGAGGCCGCCCTGCCTATCCTGCGCGGCGAGCAGTCCATCGAGCTGCGCCGCGACACCATCAAATCCGCCGACCGCCGCCCGGCGGTGAAGGCCCTGGTCTCCGAAGAGGACGCACCCCTGCTGTCCGCGCTCAAGGCCAAGCGCCGGGCGCTGGCAGAGGCGCAAAAAGTGCCGGCCTATGTGATCTTCCCCGACCGCACCCTGATCGAGATGGCGGAGATGCGCCCGGAAACGCTGGACCAGATGGCCCGCATCAACGGCGTCGGCGCCAAGAAGCTGGAACGCTACGGCGATGATTTCCTGGGCGTGATCACCGGCGCCGCAGAGCAGCTGCACCCCGCACGGCGCAAACTGGCAGGGCGCGAGGCGGGCTCCGTTTACGACGGTCTGCTGGAAGCGCAGGCGCAGCTGGCCCGCGGCGAATGCGGCACCTTGAAGCCGCTCACCTGCTCGGCGTCGCTGCTGGCAAAGGTGGCGCAGCTGCGTGCGGATGACGAGGCTGGCGTTTCGCGGCTCTTGGGGGAGCGCCGCGCCGAACGTTTCGCGGCGGCGTTTCTGGACGTCCTGCGCGGCGCGGGCTAGGGTCGCGCCAAGATCATCAAGGGGGCAGATATGCTGGTAGTGACCTCTCCGGCGAAGAAGCTGGACTGGGCGGAACGGGATCAGGAGATGACCTGGCCCGCGCTGCATGACGACGCGGTGGAGCTGGCAGAGGTGGCGCGCGGTCAGTCCGTGGCGGACCTGATGAAGCTGATGCACATCAGCGAGGATCTGGCCAAGCTCAACTACGACCGTTTCCAGGCCTTCGCCGCCGATCCGAAAACGGAAGCCACCCGCCCGGCGGCGCTGGCCTTTGCCGGCGACACCTACCAGGGGCTGGAGGCTGCCTCGCTGGAGCCGGAGGAAATGGCCTGGGCGCAGGAGCACCTCCGCATCCTGTCCGGTCTTTACGGGGTGCTGCGGCCCTTGGATGCGCTGCAGCCCTACCGGCTGGAGATGGGCTCGCGCCTGAAAAACCCGCGCGGCAAGAACCTCTATGAATTCTGGGGCCGCAAGATCTCGGACGCGCTGAATGCGCAGGCTGAGGCTGCGGACACGGATATCCTGGTGAACTGTGCCAGCCAGGAATATTTCGGCGCGGTCGATCTTGCGGTGCTGAAGCTGCGGGTGGTCACGCCGGTGTTCATGGAAGACAAGAACGGCACGCCCAAGGTGGTGAGCTTTTATGCCAAACGCGCCCGCGGCGCGATGGCGCGCTACATCATCCAAGGCAGGCTGACAGACGCGGAAAGCCTGCTGGAGTTCGATACCGGCGGCTATGCCTACCAGCCGCAGCTGTCGGAACCGGACAAGCCTGTCTTCCTGCGCAGCGCCTGATACAGGGCCGGGGGCTCCCGCCCGCTCCGGCACAGTCAGAGACTGCACCGTCCCGGTTGGGCCCGGCAGCGCGCTCCGCGCGCTGCCGGGCCCAAGGCCGCACAAAGGATGCTCCGGCGCAGCCGGTGCGCCCGCGGGCGCGGGAGAGTTTGGATTTTGAAATCAGGGACCATGGAGGCGGCAGTCCGCTCGGCGCTGCCCTTGTCCGGTCTCATGAACCGGGCGGGCAGCACATTGGAGGCTGCAACTGCCGGTTTCGCAAGCTGCGTTTTTTGCCTGATGCGGCAGGAAACCCGGCTCTAAAGCGGCCGGGACCGGTCCTTGTGCCTTCACTGTCCGCTGGCGGCCGGGATCGCAGGCGGGCTGCCGGTGTCCAGCGGGTTGGTGCCGGGCGGAGCGCAATCCCGGATCTTTTCGTGGATCAAGGCCTTGCGCAGCGGCTTGGTCAGGTAATGGTCCAGCCCGGCTGCCAGGATGCCCTCGGCATCGCCGGCCATGGCGTGCGCGGTCAGTGCCACCACCGGCACATGATTGCCGGTTCCGGCCTCCAGCTTGCGGATTTCCGCGGTGGCTTCCTTGCCGTCCATCTTGGGCATCGAAATGTCCATGAAGATCAGATCCGGGGCAAAGGTCCTGAAGGCCTCGACCGCCTCCAGCCCGTTGCTGGCGAATTTCAGCTCGATGTTGAGTTCCTTCACCATCTTGCGGAACACCAGCTGATTGGTCTTGTTGTCTTCCGCCGCCAGCACCCGCATCCGGCGGATTGCCGGGCCGGGCGGGCGGGCAGGCGGTTCCGGCGCCGCCGCCAATGGAATCGCCGCCGCAGGCTCTGGCCCCGCAGCGGACGGCGCTGCCGCGGGCTTGCCGGAGCCAGCCAGATTGGCCAGCTGCCTGAACAGCTCATCGCGCGGCACCGGATTCTGCAGCACGCCGTTCACCAGCTGGCGGATTTCCGGATCGTTCGCGGCCTGCGGGCTGGAGTTCAGCAGCAGCACCGGCACCCCGCGCCACGGCCCGGATTTGAGATCCCGGGCCAGCTGCACGCCGTCCAGAACCGGCAGGTTGTGGCCGCTGATGACCAGGTCGATCCCCTCCTGCATTGCCGCCAGCGCGGCAGCGGCGGTGCCCGCGGTGCTGACCCGGACCCCCAGCATCAGCAGGTGCTTTTGCAGGATCTCGCAGTTCAGCGGCAGGTCATCCACCAGCAGCACATGGCGCAGCGTGCTGGGCAGCGCCGGAACCGCCGCCTCGGGGCCGGCTTCCACCGGCAGCGGCAGGCGGAAGCCGAAGCAGGAACCCTTGCCCTCCTCGCTGTCGACCCAGATCTCGCCGCCCATCATCTCGATCAGCCGTTTGGAGATCGCCAGTCCCAGCCCGGTGCCTTCAAACTGGCGGTTGCGTTCGTCCTCGACCTGGTTGAACTCGCCGAAGATGTGGCCGATCTTCTCTTCGGGGATGCCGATGCCGGTGTCCTCGATATTCACATGCACCGCGCATTGCTTGTCGTCGGGAGAGGTGATGCCGGTCACCCTCAGGGTCACATGCCCCTCCTTGGTGAACTTCACCGCATTTCCTGCCAGGTTGGTCAGCACCTGCCGGATGCGGCCCGGATCGCCGGTAAAGCGGGTGGGCAGGAACAGGTCGTAGTCGACCAGCAAGGCAATCCCCTTGTCCCGCGCGGTGGGCTGCAGCAGCATCACCACCTCATGCAGGCTGCGTTCCAGGTCAAAGGGTTCGGGGTGCAGCTCCAGCTTGTCGGCTTCGATCTTGGAGTAGTCGAGCACGTCGTTGATGATGACCAGCAGCGCCTCGCCCGAATTCTTGATGGTGCTGGCATACAGCCGCTGTTCTTCATTAAGCCCGGTGTCTGACAGCAGCTCCGCCATGCCCACCACCCCGTTCATCGGGGTGCGGATCTCATGGCTCATGTTGGCGAGGAAGGCGGACTTGGCGCGGTTGGCGGCCTCCGCCCGGGCACGGGCGGCGCGCAGTTCCTCCTCGTAGCGCACGGTCGAGGTGATATCGAGCGCCAGAGTCACCATGTCGCCGTCATGGCCGCGCTGGTCGATCAGCCGCAGGTAGCGTTCGTCCCACAGCTGGATCACCACCGGTTCCGGCGCGGGAGAGTGCCAGCGCTCATTCATCATCTCGCGCCAGGCATCCGCCGCCATGTCGCCGGTGTTGATCAGCCCTTCGTCGGTCAGAAGCTGCAGGATGCGCAGGTAGGAGATGCCGGGCGACACTTCCTCCAGCCCGTCGAAGATATTCAGGTAAGCCGTGTTCGCGCCGATCAGGTTGCCGTCGGCATCGAAGAAGGCAAACCCGTCCTGAAACGCCTGGATCGAATGCCACAGCCGCCGCTCTGCGGTCTCGACCTTGGCGTGGGCGGTGCTGAGGTCGGATTTCACTTTGGCGTTTTCGTCGCGGACCGTGGCCACTTCGGCCTGTGTCTGGCCGATCTGCTTGGTCAGCGCCAGCGCATGGCGGCCAAGTTTGCGGTTGGCGGCGGAAAGCTCGGCCTGCTTGAGCTCAAGCAGCCGTTCCGCGGCGAGCCGGGCCCGCCTTTCTTCCGCTAATTTGTCGGCAAGGCTCATCCCTGCAAACTCCGGCAATGCATCAACACAAACAACGCGCGGCTAATTCCGCGCGGGCGGCAGCCTGGCTGCCCTTAACGTGTTACGCGGGGGAATCTTGCTATGACGTTAAGCCCGTGCCAGCCTGTCTCCAGTATTGGAGGGTGCCATGCCGCGTCTGTTTGCTTCTGTCTTATTGTATTTTATTGCTTTTATTGCGTTTTTACCCTCGGCTTGGGCCGGGCCGGCGGTTCCTGATTATCGTTACCGCTCTTATGCGGATACCGATTTCTACGGCTCCGATCTGCAGCCGCTGTTTGATACGGACGTGGCATCCTGTGCCCGCGCCTGCTCCGCACAGGCGGACTGCGCAGGCTTTGTCTTCAATCAGAGGGCGAGTGCCTGCTTCCCCAAATCGGCACTGGGGCAATCCAGCCCCTACGCAGGCGCCCTCTCCGCGGTGAGACAGCCCGCCGCGCCCGGGCTGGCCGCCGCGGCAGCGTCCCGCGCGGCGCGGCTCGGGTTCCTGCCGGCGCAGGACTTGCAGAACGCCGCTGCCTTTGCGCGCACTTTGGGGCTGGATTACCCGCTGGCCGCCAGTGACCCGGCGGAGGCCCGCGCCGCCGCCCGCAACCGGCTGCGGGAAGGCGATTCCCCTGCCGCTCTGCGCTGGATGGCGCAGGCGGTGGTGCTGAGCGATGACGCCGCGGATTGGACGCAGTTCTCCGGCTATTTGCTGCGCGCTGCCAAGGACAGGGGCAGCCGCAGCCAGCAGCGCCGCTTGCGCGCGCAGGGCTACCTCGCGGCGGTGAACGGCTACTTGCGGGCCGCCACGCCTGCCGCGCAGGCAGAGGCGCTGGCGGCAGCAGCCCGCGCACAGGAGCTGCAGGCAAACGGCCGCGCCATGCTGCCGCTTTTGCGGCTGGCGCAGGACATCGCGCCTGACGCCGGCCGCGCCGCGCAGCTGGAGGATGCGACTGCCAAATACGGTTTCCGCGTGCTCACCAGCACGGTCGAAAGCGACAGCGCCGCGCCGCGCATCTGCGCCGAGTTCTCAGAGGATCTGGAGCAGGCCGGCACCGATTACGAAAACTACGTCCGCATGGCCGAGGCCGGCCTGGCCGTCACCGTCCAGGGCCGCCAGCTCTGCCTCGACGGGGCGGAGCACGGCAAGCGCTACCGCCTGACCCTGCGCCGCGGCCTGCCCGCGGCCAGCGGCGAGCAGCTCTACAAAGATGTGGAGCTGACCCACTATGTGCGCGACCGCTCCCCGCAGGTCCGCTTCCCGGGGCGTGCCTATGTGCTGCCAGCCGGCGGTGCCGCGGCACTGCCGGTGGAAACCGTGAACCTGACGGAACTGGACCTGCGCCTGCGCCGGGTCAGCAGCCGCAACGTGCTGCGCACCCTGCAGGAGGGCTATTTCGCCAAGCCGCTCTCCCACTGGGAAGACAAGCATTTCGCCGCTGACATTGCCGAGGAGATCTGGACCGGCAGCGCCGAAGTGGACACCGCGCTCAATCAGGCCATGACCAGCCGGCTGCCGCTGGAAGATGCGCTGACAGGGCAGAAGAAACCGGGCCTTTACGCGCTGACCGCCCGGGTACCGGGGGCCGACCCCTACGAGGATGCGGGGGCGACACAGTGGTTCGTACTGACCGGCCTTGGCCTTTCCACCATGTCCGGCAGCGATGGCCTGCATGTGCAGGTGCAGGGCCTGGCGGATGCCAAGCCGCAGGAAGGCGCCGAGGTCAGCCTGATCTCCTCCGCCAATGAGGTTCTGGCAACCCAGACCAGCGATGCCAGCGGCTATGTGCATTTCGCCCCCGGCCTCACCCGCGGCACTGGCGACACGGCGCCCGCGCTGATCACCGCGCGGGCAGGGGAGGGCGATTTCACCTTCCTGCCGCTGAACGATGCCGCCTTTGACCTGTCGGACCGCGGCGTGGCCGGGCGTCCCGCGCCGGGGCCGGTGGATGTGTTCCTCGCCACCACCCGCGGCGCCTTCCGTGCGGGCGAAACCGTGCATGTGACCGCACTGGCCCGCGACAGCAAGGCCCAGGCCATCGACGGCCTGCCGCTGACCGCAATCCTCCTGCGCCCCGACGGGGTGGAATACACCCGCCAGACCTCGGCCAATGGCCATCAGGGCGGCCATGTCTTCGCGCTGGAAACCGGCCCCGCCGCCCCGCGCGGCACCTGGCGGATCGAGATCAAGAGCGACCTCAAGGCCCCCGCGCTCGCCAGCCGCCAGATCCTGGTTGAAGATTTCCTGCCGGAGCGCATCGACTTCACGCAGCAGGTCACCAATTCTGACAGTCTTCAGCCCGGCGGCGCCGCGCAGATCAGCCTGCAAGCCGACTACCTGTTCGGCGCGCCGGGCGCGGGCCTGAAGGTGGAGGGCAGCATCCGCCTGACCGCCGCCGATACTCTCGAACAATGGCCCGGCTTCCGCTTCGGCCGCTATGATGAAGCCTCCTCGGCCCAGACCGAGTATTTCGGCGGCCAGGAAACCGGCGCCGACGGCAGCGCATCCTTCACGGCCAGCCTCCCGGCCGCCACCCCGGCAGAGGGCAAGCCGTTGCTGGCCACGCTCACCACCCGCGTTGCCGATGGCGCCGCCCGCCCGGTGGAGCGCGTGCTGGAACTGCCGGTCCGCCCCGCAGGCCCGGTCCTCGGCATCAAGCCGCTGTTTGACGAGGCCGCGCCGGAAGGCTCTGAGGCAGGCTTTGAACTGATCGCCCTGTCGCCGGACCTGAAACCGATGCCGATGCGCGTCAAATGGACCCTGAACCGCATCGAGACCCGCTACCAGTGGTATCAGCTCTACGGCAACTGGAACTGGGAACCGGTGACCCGCCGCACCCGCATCGCCACCGGCGAGGCGCAGCTGGGCAATGATCCCCTGCCGCTGTCGCAGCCCGTCGACTGGGGCCGTTATGAACTGGTGGTGGAGCGGTTGGACGGAGAATACGCTTCCGCCGCTTTTGACTTCTACGCCGGCTGGTACGCGCCCGAAGGCAGCACTGAAACACCGGCAAGGCTGGACCTGTCGCTGGACCGCGACAGCTACATCCCCGGCGACACCGCCCGTCTGCGTATCGTGCCGCAAGCTGCCGGCACTGCGCTGGTCTCGGTGGTCTCCAACCGCCTGATCCACCGCATGGCGGTGGAGGTTCCGGCTGGCGAAACCGTGATCCCGCTGGAGGTGACACAGGACTGGGGCAGCGGCGCCTATGTGACCGCCACGGTAATCCAGCCCGTTGCGGCTGAGCGCGGCCGCACCCCGCTGCGCGCCCTGGGCCTGGCCCACGCGGCCGTCACCCAGCCCGGACAGCAATTGCAGGTCGCCATTGACGTCCCCGAAGTGGCCCGCCCGCGCGGCACCCAAGTGGCCAAAATCCGCGTGGATGGCGCGGCAGAGGGCGAAGAAGTCTGGCTCACCGTCGCCGCGGTGGACCTCGGCATCCTCAACCTCACCGGCTTCACCAGCCCCGATCCCAGCGCGCATTACTACGGCCAGCGCCGCTTAGGCGTGGAGCTGCGCGACGTCTACGGCCGCCTCATCGACCCCGGCAACGGTACCCTGGGCCGCATCCGATCCGGCGGCGATGCGGACAGCGGCATGAAGATGCAATCGCCGCCGCCCACACAGGATCTGGTGGCGTTGTTCTCCGGCCCGCTGAAAGTGGACGCCAATGGCGAGGCGGAGTTCCCGATGACCCTGCCTGCCTTCAACGGCACCGTGCGGCTGATGGCGGTTGCCTGGTCGGGCAAGGCCGTCGGCCAGGCAGAGGCCGACATGCTGGTTCGCGACCCCGTCGTGGTCACCGCCTCCCTGCCGCGCTTCCTGGCGCCGGGTGATGAAAGCCGCGCAAGGATAGAAATCGTCCACGCCGACGGCCCGGCAGGCGAGATGAAGCTGACCGCAACAAACGCAGGCGGCCTGACGCTCGGCAGCCTGCCTGCCTCCGTCACACTGGCGGAGCAGGGCAAGGCCGTGCTGGACCTGCCGGTGACGGCAGAAACCGTGGGCGACCATGAACTGACGCTCACCCTCACCACGCCCGATGGGCAAGAGTTGCGGCAGGACCTTCGGATGCCGGTCCGCGCCAATGATCCGGTGACGTCAGAGACCCGCCGCTTCACCCTCGCAGGCGGCGACACCTTCCTGTTCAGCAAGGACGTTTTCACGGGCCTGCGCCCCGGCACCGCGCGGGCCACCATTTCCTCCGGCCCGCTTGCCAAGTTCGACGTGCCGGGCCTGCTGGCCGAATTGGACCAGTACCCCTACGGCTGCACTGAGCAGGTGACGTCCAAGGCCCTTCCGCTCCTCTACCTCAGCAGCGTGGCGCAGGCAGCTGGGCTGGGCAACGGCCCGGCGGTGGACGCCCGCATCAACGCCGCCATCCGCAAGGTGCTGACCCGTCAGGCCCCCTCGGGCGCCTTCGGGATGTGGCGCGCCGACAGCGGCGAGTTCTGGCTCGACGCCTACGCCAGCGACTTCCTCAGCCGCGCCCGCGCCCAGGGCTTCGAGGTGCCGCAGCAGGCCTTTGCCCAGGCGATGGACAACCTGCGCAACCGCATCAACTACGCCGCCGATTTTGACGCGGGCGGCGAGGAGATCGCCTATGCCCTGCTGGTGCTGGCCCGCGAAGGCGCGGCCCAGATGGGCGATCTGCGCTACTATGCCGATGTGAAGGGCGACGCCTTTGCCACCCCGCTCGCCGCCGCCCAGCTGGGCGCAGCCCTGGCGGCCTATGGCGACCAGCGCCGGGCTGACCGGATGTTTGCCCGCGCCGCGCAGATGATCGGCTCCGATGAACAGGGCGAAGCCCGCCTCTGGCGCGCCGATTTCGGCACCCGGCTGCGCGACACCGCCGGCGTTCTGGCGCTGGCGGCAGAGGCTGGATCGGAGGCGGTGGATCGCGCCCGCCTGTCGTCGCGGCTTGTTGATGCGTCCGGCACCCGCTCCACCCAGGAGTCCGCCTGGACCCTGATGGCCGCCCACGCCTTGGCGCAAACCCCCGAAGACTCCGGTCTGCTGGTCAACGGCCAACCCGTGCAGGGCCCGTTTGTTGAAGCCGCAGACGGCCAGGACACGCCGGAGCTGGCGCTCACCGCCGCCAGCGGGCGGACGGCAGAGATCACCCTCACCACGCTTGGCGTGCCAGAGGTCCCGCCCGCCGCGGGCGGTTTCGGCTACACCATCGAGCGCAGCTATTACTCGCTGGAGGGCCAGCCGCTGGATGCGCAGTCCGTGCAGGCTGGCGCGCGGTTCGTGGCGGTCCTGCGGGTGAAACCGCATGAAAAGACCGGTGCGCGGCTGATGATCAACGACCCGCTGCCCGCGGGGTTTGAGATCGACAACCCCAACCTTCTGCGCTCCGGCGACCTGCGCGATCTCGACTGGCTGAACCCGGCAGAGGCCGAGCACGCCGAGTTCCGCAGCGACCGCTTCCTGGCGGCGGTGAATGTGCGCGATGCCTCGCCTGTGACGCTGGCCTACGTGGTCCGCGCGGTGACGCCCGGCGTGTTCCACCACCCGGCGGCCTCGGTTGAGGACATGTACCGCCCCGCCTACCGCGCCCGCACCGGCACGGGGCGGGTAGAAGTCAGGTGAAACGCTGGCGGAAAAGAGCTGAGGGCAGCGCCTGTCCGCGGGTGGGCGAGTATCGCCCGCCCGGGGGGGCGGACGGGCGATGCCCGGCCTATCGGCCAGGCAAAAGGCGGAAATGGAGCGCTCTGGCCTTAGCGCTTCTGATAGCGGTGACGTTCTCCGCCTACCGCAGCTTCGACACTTGGATCGAGAATACAAACTTCCCTCTCACCCTGTCGGAGACCTCCACCGAAGTTCTCGACCGCAACGGCAAGCTGCTGCGCGCCTACCCTGTGGATGACGGCCTCTGGCGCCTCGCGGTGCAGCCCGCCGACGTCGACCCGCGCTTTCTGAACATGCTCCTGCGCTATGAAGACAAGCGCTTCCGCTCCCACGCCGGCGTCGACCCCATCGCCCTGATCCGCGCCGCGGGCCAGGCGCTGTGGAACGGGCGCGCGGTCTCTGGCGGCTCCACCCTCACCATGCAGGTTGCGCGCCTGCTGGAAGACGGCACCACCGGCCGCTGGTCCGGCAAGCTGCGCCAGATGCGGGTGGCGCTGGCGTTGGAGCGCCGCCTCAGCAAGGACGAAATCCTCACCCTCTACCTGACCCACGCCCCCTATGGCGGCGCAGCAGAGGGCATCCGCGCGGCCGCCTACAGCTGGTTCGGCAAGGAGCCGAAGCGCCTGACGCCGGCAGAGGCCGCGCTGCTGGTCGCCTTGCCGCAGAGCCCCGAGCGCCGCCGCCCCGACCGCTTCCCCGAGGCCGCCAGCGGCGCCCGCGACCGGGTGCTGGCGCGGATGCTGCGCCAGGGCCTCCTGACCGATGAACAAGCAGAGGCCGCCCGGCGCACCCCGCTGCCGCACCAAATGGCCGCTTTCCCGCGCCTCGCCCCGCATCTGGCCGACCGGGTGGCGGCCCAGCACCCCGGCAACCGCCAGCTGCGCCTGACCCTCGATGGCGCAATGCAATCGCGGATGGAGAGGCTGCTGGCCGAGGCCGTCCGCAGCAGCCCGCGCCTCTCTGCCGCCCTCATCGCCGCCGATCACCAGACCGGCGAAGTGCTGGCGCTGGTCGGCTCGCCCGGTTACTCGGACGCCGCACGCCGCGGATACGTCGACATGACGCAGGCGGTCCGTTCCCCCGGCTCCACCCTGAAGCCGCTGATCTACGGCCTCGCCTTCGACCAAGGGCTGGCCCACCCGGAAACCCTGATCCGCGACGGCCCGGTCAACTTTGCAGGCTATGCGCCGCAGAACTTCGACGGCGAATTCCGCGGCGACATCCGCCTGCGCGAGGCGCTGCAACTGTCACTGAACATCCCCGTCGTGAAACTGACGCAAGAGCTTGGCCCGGCCCGGGTGATGGCCGCCCTCTGGGCCAGCGGCGCCAGACCGCAACTGCCCGGCGGTGGGCCTGGCCTGGCACTGTCGCTTGGGGGCCTCGGCATCAGCCTGCAGGACATGGTGCAGCTTTATGCCGGGCTGGCGGCAGGCGGGCAGGGGCCGCGCCTGCGCGTGATGCAAGGCGAAGCACGCGCTCCCGCAGGCCGCCTCGCCTCTCCCGAGGCTGCCTGGCAGGTGGCCGATATCCTGCGCGGCCTGCCGGTGCCAGCGGGGGCGCGCGCAGGCAGCATCGCCTACAAGACCGGCACCTCCTATGGCCACCGCGACGCCTGGGCGATCGGCTGGGACGGGCGCCATGCGGTCGGCGTCTGGATGGGCCGCGCCGATGGCACCCCGGTGCCGGGCATCTTCGGCGGGGACCTCGCCGCGCCGGTGCTGTTCGAAGCCTTCGGCCGCCTGAAACCCGCGCTCGACCCCCTGCCGCCTCCGCCGCCCGCGACGCTGATCGTCAGCTCTGCCGAACTGCCGCAGCCTTTGCAGCGTTTCCGCCCCCGCGATGCGGCTTTCGCGGAGGCTTCAGACGCGCCGGAGCTGGTCTTCCCGCCCGAAGGCGCAAGGCTAGAACTTGCGGGCGCCGACCTCACCCTCAAACTCCGCGGCGGCACCGCGCCCTTCCTGGTGATGGCCAACGGCCGGCCGGTGCTATCGGGCCAGCGCCGCCGCGAGTTCGCTGTCCCCAGCCCAGGCCCCGGCTTCTCCTCGCTGGTGGTTGTCGATGGCTCGGGCCGCTCCGACCGCGTTAATCTGCGGATCGACTGATCCCGCAATTCCAAGAGGCCCTGTCATGCTGAAACCCCTTCCCGCCGCCTGCAGCCTTGCCTTGTCCGTGGTCCTGGCCGCCCCCGCCGCTATGGCCGCCTGCGCCACTGATGCCGAAATCGCCGCCTTTGTGGACAGCTACTTGGCCAAGACCCCGGCGCAGGCTCTGTCGCCCGGCGCCAGCATGGAGGACGCGCTGTGCTCCCAGGAAAAACTCGCCGCCGCGCTGGAGCTGCACCTGGGCCCGGTCATCGGCTACAAGGCAGGCCTCACCAGCAGACCGGCGCAGGAGCGTTTCGGCGCAACCGAGCCCGTGCGCGGCCTGCTTTATCAAAACATGATGCTGGACGATGGCGCCACGCTCGACGCCTCTTGGGGCGCGATCCCGATGGTCGAGGCCGATCTGGTGCTGGTGGTCGCGGATGAGGGCATCAACACCGCGGCCACGGCGCAGGAGGCCTTTGCCCATATCTCCGCCATCCGCCCCTTCATCGAACTGCCCGACCTCACACTGGCCAAGGGACAGCCATTCACAGCTGAGACGATCACAGCGATGGGCGTGGGCACGCGCCTCGGCGTCCTGGGCGCTCCGGTGCCGGTGGAAGACCCGGCTGAGATGTCCCGCATGCTGGAGGAAATGACCGTCACGATGCGCGACGGCGCGGGCGGTGTGCTGGTGCAGGCGCCGGGCCGCGCGGTGCTGGGCAACCCGGTGAATGCCGCCCTCTGGCTGCGCTCCAAGGGCGTGGAGTTCAAGGCAGGCGACCTGATCTCCGCCGGCTCCTTCGGCCCGCTGTTCCCGCCGCAGAAAACCAAGGGCGGGGTCAGCGTGACCTATCAGGGCCTGCCAGGCGACCCGGTGGTTTCGGTGAGCTTCAAGGAATAATCCGCAGCCGGCTGGATGAGGTGTTTCGCTTCGGGCTGCGCCCGAAGCGACCCGCGCCGCGCCTTTGGCGCGGCGCTTGGCCCAACCAGGGCGGTGTCCGGCAGGACACCTGCGATGGGCGGGAGTACTCCCTGGTCCAGCGGGCGGTCCCGGCTGAAACGCCTACCGCCGTCCCTCGCGCAGCCAGCCGGCCACCAGGAAGAAGGCCGCCAACACCAGCGCCAGCCAGGCGGGCAGCAGCGGCCCCTGGGAAACCGACAGCGTTTCATAAGCCTCGCGCGGGGTCAGGCCGATCCAGCCGCGCCCGGCAGCCGGGCGTCCGGCGCGCACGCTGCGCAGGGCAGGCATCCCGTCCTCCAGCCGCAGCACTCCGCCGCGCAAAGGCGCCAGCACCGGCTCCAGCACAGCGCCGGAGGCCAGGGTCTCCTCGAACTCCTTCGGCGCGGCAGGCCCCAGACCGGCCACCGCGGTCTTGCCGCCTTCCTCCAGCCGGTACAGACCGGCCTCCGGCCCCTCATAGCGGGTCTCCCACTGGCCGGGCGCGGTCTGGCGCAACGCCAGCTCCACCGTGGAGCCATCCGGGTTGGTCACCGTCACCGGCCCGGCCTCCCCTGCCAGCGTCCGGCGCAGGATGCGCATCCGCTGGCCCGAGGTCTCGGCCCACAGCGCCTCCTCCTCCAGTTCCGGCTCCTTCATCATCCAATGGGCGAGACGGCGCAGCAGCTCCAGCTGCGGCCCGCCGCCCTCGTAGCCGCGGCTCCACAGCCAGGCGTGGTCCGAGGCCAGCAGCGCCACCCGGCCCTCGCCCACCCGGTTCAGCACCAGCAGGGGCCGCTCGCCTGCGCCGTTCATCAGCACGTGGCCCTCCGGCGTCCTCAGCTCGATCTGGCGCAGCCAGCGGCCCCAGTCCTCCGCGCCCTCGAGCCCGGAGGTGACCGGATGCTGCTTGCCCAGCTCCGTCACCGCAGGGCGGTAGGCTTCTTCCAGCACCCGCGCCGAGGGCTCGGCCGGCAGGATCAGCGACAGCGGCGAACGGTAGATGCTGTCGGCACTGGCGAAATCCGGCCCCGCCGCCACCAGCACCGCGCCGCCGCCCATCGCGTAATTCGCCACATTGTCCAGATAGACCGCCGGCAGGATGCCGCGCCGCTTGTAGCGGTCAAAGATGATCAGGTCGAAGTCATTGATCTTTTCCAAGAACAGCTCGCGGGTCGGGAAAGCGATCAGCGACAGCTCCTCCACCGGCACCCCGTCCTGCTTCTCCGGCGGGCGCAGGATGGTGAAATGCACCAGGTCCACCGCACTGTCGGATTTCAGCAAATTGCGCCAGGTGCGCCCGCCCGCGTGCGGCTCACCCGACACCAGCAGAACCCGCAGCCGGTCGCGCACCCCGTTGATCTGCACCAGCGCGGCGTTGTTGCGCGCGGTCAGCTCGCCCGGTTCTTCCGGGACGGAGAACTGGATCACGTTGCGCCCGCCGTGCTGCAGCACCATCGGCAGCTCGAAATCCACGCCGACCGGCAGGGTAAAGCGCTGCGCTTCATCGCCGCCGACCGAGATGTCGAGATCGGCAAAACCGCCCTGCACCGGCACCGCGCCCTGATCCTCGATCCGGAGCGTCAGCGTCACCGGCTCGCCGATAATGGCAAAGCCGGGGGCGTTCCTGACGATCAGGCGGCGGTCCCAGTCGTCCTCGCGCCCGGTCAGCAGCAGATGCATCGGCGCCGGCAGGTTCACAAGCTGATCCGCGTCATGCACCTGGCCGTCCGACAAGGCGATGATGCCGGCTACCCGCGCCCGCGGCTCATCCGCCAGCGCCCCGGCAATGGCGCTCATCAGCCGGGTGCCCTCATCGCCCGCGCCATCCGCAACGGTGACCCAGCGCACTTCGGTTCCGGGACGGTTCGCCAGCGCCGTCTTCAGCTGGGTGCGGGCGCGCGCCATCTGCTCCGGGCGGCCGCGCAGCTGCTGGCTGGCGGTCTGGTCCTCGGCAACAATCACAATGTCGTCCAAGGGCGCGCGGTCCTCGCTCTGATGCACCGGACCGCTGAGCGCCGCCAGCAGCACCAGCGCCGCCAGCGCCCGCAGGCCCCAGCCCGACAGCCCTTTCCAAAGCCCCAGGATCAGCACTGCCAGGGTCACCGCACCCGCGGCCCAGATCACGGGCCAGGGCACCAGCGGGTCGAACAGAATGGTCTGTGTCATGGCATCCGCCCCCTATTGCCCCAGCCGGTCCAGCAGCGCCGGCACATGCACCTGGTCGGATTTGTAGTTGCCGGTCAGCACATGCATCACCAGGTTGACGCCAAAGCGGAACGCCAGTTCCCGCTGCCGCTCTCCGGCATAGCCGCGCCCGACCGGCAGCAAAGGCCGGCCGTTTTCATCCACCGCCCAGGCCGAGGCCCAGTCGTTGCCGCCGATCACCACCGGCGTCACCCCGTCGTTGAGATTGCGGAAGGGGATGCCCTCGGCCTGTTCCGCATCGGCCGGCGCCGCCTCGACCCAGACCGGGCCGCGGCTGTGGCGGCCGGGAAAGGCCTGCAGCAGATAGAAGGCGCGGGTCAGCACATGATCCTCCGGCACCACCTCCAGCGGCGGGATGTCCAGCGGCAGCGCGATCTGCTGCAGCCGCCGTGCCGCCGGGCTGGTCGCGCCTGCAGAGGCCAGATCGGCGTCGCGGGTGTCGAACAGGATCATGCCGCCCGCCCGCAGATAGGTGTTGAGCTTGGCGTAAGCCTCGGACGAGGGCAGCGGCTGGTCGCGGGTAACAGGCCAGTACAGCAGCGGAAAAAAGGCCAGCTCGTCCCGCTCAAGGTCCACTGCTGCCGGATTGGCCGGCTCCACCGAGGTACGGAAGAACAGCGTGTCCGACAGTCCGCGCAGGCCCGCCTCGGCAATGCGGTCGACCTGAGGATCGCCGGTCAGCACATGCGCCAGCACCAGTTCGGCAGCCAGCCCGGCAGCCCTGAAATCTTCCGGTGCAGGAGCATCCTGTGCCCGCGCGTCCTGCGGAAAAGCCAGCGCTGCCAGGCCTATGCCGGCCGCCAGCGCTGCCGCCCGGCCCGCCCGAAGCAGGCCGGACACCGCAAGCGTGCCCAGCACATCCAGCGCCAGCAACGCCAGCGCCAGGGTCAGAAGCGCGCCGCCCAGCGGCAGCTCTTGCGGCGCGTCATAGCCGCTGACCCGGACCGAGGCAGGCCAGCGCGCCGCCAGCAGCTCATCGCCCGGACGCAACACGTTGCGCGCCAGCATCCGCCGCCCGCCGTCATAGACACCGGGCCGCAGCTCCGGCCCCGCGGGCGCGGCCACCAGGTCCGGCCCCTTGACGCCCGGCAGCGTCTCCGCCGCCTCCAGCCGGCCAAAGCCGTCCAGCACCTCGACCGGGGTCCAGGTGGTGCCTTCCAGATCCTCGGCTTTTGGCGTGGCGGCGGAAGAGGACACCGCCAGCCGCTCCAGCATCGAAACGAACAGCCCCGACAGCGGCAGGCTGCTCCACTCTGCATTGGCGGTCACGTGAAACAATACCACCTGACCCTGTCCCAGCGTCTTGCGGGTGACCAGCGGCGTGCCGTCCGCCAGTTCGGCAATCACCCGCTCCGCCAGCTGCGGATCGGGCTGCGCCACCACCTGCGAGCTGATCGAGACTTCCTCCGTCACCTCGAGCCCGTAAAAGGGCGAGCTCTCGGCAAAGGGCGCCAGCGTCTTGGGTTCGCCCCAGCTCATGGCGCCGCCGATGCTGCGCCCGCCTATGCGCAGGCGCACCGGCATCAGGGGTTCCTCGCCGCTGCGGGCAGTGTCGCTGGCGGCCAGCCGCGGCCCGGCAAATCGCAAGAGCAGGCCGCCGTTTTCCACCCATTCGATGACCTGGTCTTCCTGATCCGGGGCCAGCCGCGCCACATCGGCCAGCACGATCACATCCGGATTGGCCGGCAGCAGATCCGCCAGCGCGCCCTCCAGCAGCTCCGCCGAAGGCGCCAGCGCCTGGCGCAGGTAGTGCAGCGGCGACAGCAGCGCCAGCCCCTCATCGGCGCTTTCGGAGGAGACCAGCGCAACCTCGCGGCGGCGCAGGCTTTCATCGGTCAGCGCCACCGCGCCCGCCGACCTCACCTCGCGGATTTCGAACCGTGACAGACGCGCCCGCAGCTCCGCGGGCAGCGACAGCTCGGCGGAGGCGCTGCGGGCACCATCCGCAAACCGCAGCGGCAGCGCCGCCAGGCTGCGGGCGGTGCCGCCCGGATCCTTGCCCTGGGCCACAACCGTGACCTCCTGCGCAGGCCCGCTGCGGCTGCGCTGCACCGTCAGTTCGATCGCGCCGCCGGTATAGCTCGCGGGCATCAGCCCCAGCACCGGCGCGGGCTGTTCAAAGACTTCGATGCCGCCGCGGCGGCTCAGCGCCTGGACCAGCCCGTCGCGGCCCGGATACTCCAGCCCGTCGCTGAACCAGATGGTGTCAAAGCGGCCCTCGGCGCCGTCAATCGCGTCCAGCGCCTGCGCCAGCTGCTCCGGTCCCGGCTGCCAGGGCAGGGGCACCATCCCGGCCAGCTGCCGCTGCCAATCGCTGGCGGCGCGGAACAGCAGCGGTTCCGGCGCGCTCAGGCGCAAAACGGCCACCGGGCGCCCGGCCCGGCCTGCCTCCTCCAGCTGCACCGCGGCCTGCGCGGTGGTCTGCTTCCACTCCGCAGCACCGCCCCAGCTCGCATCCATCACGATCAAAAGCGGCCCGCTGCCGCCAGTCTCCTCGGCCGAGGGGTTCAGCACCGGCCCCGCCAGCCCGATGATCGCCGCCGCAACAGCCAGCGTCCTCAGCAGCAAGAGCCACCAGGGCGTGCGGTCCGACAGGCTCTCGTCGTCCTTCAACCCCAACAGCAGCGTCACAGCCGGGAACGGCTGGCGCCTGGGCGCAGGCGGCACCGCGCGCAGCAGCAGCCACAGCACCGGCAAGGCCAGCAAACCCAGCAGCAGCCAGGGCGCGGTAAAGCCGATGCCCGCAATCATTGTCATGGCGCGGTCCGCTCCATTGCGTGATAGAGCCACATCAGCGCGTTCTGCGCTGGTGTGCCAGTGTGATGCTGCCCGAACCGCCAGCCCGCCCCGTGGCACAGCCGCTCCAAGGCCGCGCGGCGCTCCGCCAGCCGTTCCAGATAACGCTCCTGCAGGGCAGAGGCCTTGAGTGTTTCATGTGTAACACCGCCCGCGATGCTCTCGAACAGGGTGCGCCCGGAAAACGGAAACGCCTCTTCTGCCGGGTCCAGCACCTGCAGCAGCACACCCCGGACGCCGCGCGCGGCGGCCTTGGACAGCGCCTGCTCTACCGGTTCATACGGCCCCAAGAAATCCGAGATGAACAGGGCGCGTGCGTGCGGGATCAGGGCGCGGCCATTGGGCGGGGCATAATCTTCCTCTTCGTCATCCGACAGCGCCTCGGCCAGCCGCAGGATCTGCACATTGCCGCGCCGCGGCGGCAGGCTGCCGCCAGTGAGGCCCACCCGCTCACCGCCGTGCACCATCAGCACCGACGCGGCGAGGCCCAGAAGCCGGGCCTGATCAATCTTCTGCGGCAGCTTCGCGGAGGAGGCGAACCGCATCGACGCACCGGTATCCACCCACAGATGCACCGTCTGCGAAATATGCCATTCCCGCTCGCGCACATACTGGATGTCGCCCATGGCAGAGCGCCGGTGGTCGATCATCCGGCGGCTGTCGCCGGCCTGTGCCGGGCGGTACTGCCAGAAATCATCCCCCGTGCCGGCCCGGCGGCGGCCATGCTCGCCCATCAGCACCGACCCGGCCAAGTGCCGCGCCTGCACCAGCAAGGGCGGCAGGGTGCTGGCCTCGGCCTCTGCCCGGTGCCGCAGTCCAACTGCGGCCTGAGAGGCGGCGGGCCTGGTCACGCGGCGGCCCCGGTCCGGGCCAGATCCGCGGCGGTTTCCTCAATCAGGGCGGCCAGGCTCTCACCGCGCGCCCGGGCGGCAAAGTTCAGCTGCATCCGGTGGCTCAGCACCGGGCGGGCCATGTCCAGCACATCCTCAGCATTGGGCGCCAGCCGCCCCTGCAGCAGTGCCCGCGCCCGCACGGCCAGCATCAAGGCCTGCGCCGCACGCGGACCCGGCCCCCAGGCCACGGTCTGCGCCACATGATCGGACACGCCCGGCTCCTCGGGGCGGAACGCGCGCACCAGATCCAGTATCATCTCCACCACCGACTCGCCCACCGGCATCCGCCGCAGCAGGGTCTGCGCTTCGATCAGCTCAGCAGCGGTAAACACCTGATAGGCCTCTGCTTCCTCCGCCCCGGTGGTGGCCAGCAGGATATCCCGCTCAGTCGCGCGGTCCGGATAATTCACGTCGATCTGCAACAGGAACCGGTCCAGCTGCGCCTCCGGCAGCGGATAGGTGCCCTCCTGCTCAATCGGGTTCTGGGTTGCCAGCACATGGAACGGCGCGCCCAGCGAGCGGTCCTCGCCCGCCACCGTCACCATCCGCTCCTGCATCGCCTGCAGCAGCGCCGACTGGGTGCGCGGGCTGGCCCGGTTGATCTCATCCGCCATCAGCAGCTGGCAGAACACCGGCCCCGGCACGAACCGGAACGACCGGTGCCCGTCGGCGGCGGTGTCCAGCACCTCGGACCCCAGAATGTCCGCCGGCATCAGGTCCGGGGTGAACTGGATCCGGTTGCCGTCCAGCCCCATCACCGTGCTCAGCGTCTCCACCAGCCGGGTCTTGCCCAGGCCCGGCAGGCCGATCAGCAGCCCATGGCCGCCGCACAGCAGCACCGACAGCGTGAGGTCCACCACCCGTTCCTGGCCGATGAACCGTTTGGTGATCGACGCGCGCGCCTCCTGCAGCTTGGCTTCCAGCGCTTCGATGCCGGCCAGCAGATCGTCCGTTTCAGGCATGACATTCCTCGTTTCCCGGATATATGCTGTTACTCTATCGTGCTGACAGGAAATGGCAAAAGCAATGAGCGGACAAAACCCCGTGACCCCCGATGCCGAAGGCCTTGCCGCGGCGGCAAAAGCGGCCGGTAAAGGTAAAGGTTTGCCCCCAGTCCACCTGTGGAACCCGCCGTTCTGCGGCGATCTGGACATCCGCATCGCCCGCGACGGCAGCTGGCACTACCTCGGCACGCCTTTCAACCGGTTCGAACTGGTCAAGCTCTTCGCCTCCATCCTCAAGCTGGAGGACGGCAAGTATTACCTTGTGACGCCTGTCGAAAAGGTCGGCATCACGGTCGAGGACGCGCCCTTTGTGGCGGTGGATTTCGACACGGCGGGGCAGGGGCGTGAGCAGCAGATCACCTTCACCACCAATATCGGCGACACCGCCGCCGCGGGGCCGGATCACCCGGTCCGGGTGGAACGTGACAGCGCAAGCGGCGAACCCGCGCCCTATGTCATGATCCGCGCCGGGCTGGAGGCGCTGATCGACCGCAAAAGCTTCTACCGGCTGGTGGAACTGGGCGAGCATCACGACGGCTGGTTCGGCGTCTGGTCCGGCGGCGCGTTCTTCCCGCTGATCCCGTCGGCAGAGCTGGACGCCGGCTGACCTTCCGGACGTTCAGTACGGCAACCGCCCTGCCGGCAGGCCAGGCAGCGGCGGCAGCATACCGCCCCGCCTGCTATCCTTTGAATTTCCAGCGAAATCTTGCCGGTTTCGCCGCCGCGCAACCAAGGCGTGCGACAGCTGCCTTGCGGGAAAGCGACAATGCGTCGTTTTCTGTGTCTTGGCCTCATGGATTCGCCCACGATAAACCACCGTGAAGCCAGGAGGACCCGCATGCCCAGATTCGCAGCCAACATCTCGATGCTGTTTGCCGAGCTGCCCTATCTCGACCGGTTCCAGGCCGCCGCCGCGGCCGGGTTCGAGGCGGTGGAAATCCTTTACCCTTATGAACTCGCCGCCAAGGAAACCCAGCGCGCGCTGCTGGCCAACGGCTTGGAGCTGCTGCTGATCAACGCGCCGCCGCCGAATTACACCGGCGGGATGCCCGGCTATGCGGCGGTGCCTGACGGGGTGGACCGCTTCCAGCGCGACATCCGCCGGGTGCTGCGCTACGCGGAGGCGCTGAAGGCGGGCAAGATTCACGTGATGGCAGGCTACGCCAAGGGTGAAGCGGCGCAGCGGACCTTTGTCGAAAACCTGCAATGGGCCGCCGACCGGGCGCCGGACCAGCAGTTCACCATCGAACCGCTGAACAGCGGCGACCAGCCCGGCTATTTCCTGGACGACTATACTCTGGCGATGGAGGTGCTGGACGCGGTGGACCGGCCCAACGTGGGCCTGCAATATGACGCCTACCACGCCCAGCTGATCCACGGCGATGCGGCCAAAGTGTGGGAGACCTTCGGCAGCCGCGCCGTGCACGTGCAGATCGCCGCCGCGCCCGGGCGCTGCGAGCCGGGCACCGGGCCGGTGGACTTCCAAAGGCTGTTCGCCGCCATCGACGACAGCGGCTACGACGGCTGGGTCAGCGCCGAATACACCCCCTCGACCCGGCGAACCGAAGACAGCCTTACCTGGATGCGCTGAGCCGCCGCAGGGCGGAAACATATTCGTGAATTGAAATATGATGCGGCGCGCGTCATAAGGCGGGGGTGATCTGATCAAGGAACCTGCCCATGCTGCCCGCCCGCTTTGCGCCTGTACTGTTCAGCCTGATCCTGTCGGGGCTGATGTCCTTCATCGTGACCGGCGTTGCGACCTGGAAGGCGCTTGGTGTCGCAGCCGGGTTTACCGGGGCCTGGATGCAGGCCTGGTCTCTCAGCTGGCCGATTGCCTTTGCCGTCGCCTTTACCGCCGCGCCCATGGTGCGCGGGCTGGTGGCGAAACTGGTCAAACAGCCGCTGCAGGGCTGAGAGCCGCAGGGGCAGCTCCCGCCCGCCGCAAGCTGCATCAAAGATGCAGCAGCAGCCGTTGGGCGTGGCGCCGCTGGCGCGGCGTAAAGGGTTTTGCTGAGAAGCCCCTCAAGGGCAGGTCTGCCCTTGAGGGGCGTTTCCGATTGTTTTCAGGGCGGGCCGCGTCAAGGGCAAGCCGCGCGGAACGCGCGGAGGCTGGCGCCTCCCTTGACCCGGTGAGGAGAGGACGGGGAAAGTCCCGCGCCGCGTCAGCGGCGCCCGGCCCAACGGGATGAGATCGCAAGATCGAAGCCGGGCGGGAGCCCCTCCGGCCTCGTTGGGCAGCTCTTAGTGTGCTTCGGCCCAATTCTGGCCGCGGCCTGCATCCACCACCAGTTTCACGTCCAGATGCACCGCCGGATCGGCGGCGTTCTCCATCACCTGGCGCGCGGCGGCGATGGTGTCCTCGACCGCCGTTTCCGGCACCTCGAACAGCAGTTCGTCGTGCACCTGCAGCAGCATCCGCGCGGGCAGATGGGCAATCGCCTCCGGCATCCGGATCATCGCCCGGCGGATCACGTCGGCGGCTGTCCCCTGGATCGGCGCGTTGATCGCCGCGCGTTTGGCAAAGCCCGCCTTCGGCCCCTTGGCGTTGATCTCCGCGGTGTGGATCTTGCGCCCGAACAGGGTCTGCACGTAGCCATGCTCCTTGGCGAACTCCACCGTACTGTCCATGTACTTGCGGATGCCCGGGAAGCGCTCGAAATAGCGGTCGATGAAGCCCTGCGCATCCTTGCGCGGAATGCGCAGGTTGCGCGCCAGGCCAAAGCCCGAGATGCCGTAGATCACACCAAAGTTGATCGCCTTCGCCTGGCGGCGGATCTCCGGCGTCATCTCCTCCAGCGGCACCTCGAACATCTCCGACGCGGTCAGCGCGTGGATGTCCTGGCCCTCGGCAAAGGCCTGCTTCAGCGTGTCGATCCCGGCCATGTGGGCGAGGATGCGCAGTTCAATCTGGCTGTAGTCGAGCGACAAGAGCACGTTGCCCTCTTCCGCCACAAACGCCTCGCGGATGCGGCGGCCTTCCTCTGTGCGGACCGGGATGTTCTGCAGGTTCGGATCGGTCGAGGCCATGCGGCCCGTGCTCGCCCCGGTCTGGGCATAGGATGTATGCACCCGGCCTGTGTCGGCATTGATATGGTCCTGCAGCGCATCGGTGTAGGTCGATTTCAGCTTGCTGAGCTGCCGCCAGTCCAGCACCCGCGCGGGCAGGTCATGCTCGGTCGCCAGATCTTCCAGGATATCGGCACCGGTGGCATAGGCGCCGGTCTTGCCCTTCTTGCCGCCCGGGAGCGCCATCTTGTCGAACAGGATCTCGCCCAGTTGCTTGGGGGAGCCGACATTGAAACTCTCGCCCGCCAGCTCATGGATCTCCGCTTCCAGCGCTGCCATCTTCTGGGCAAAGGCATTGGACATGCGGCTCAGCGTATCGCGGTCCACCTTGACGCCGTTGCGCTCCATATCCGCCAGCACCGGCACCAGCGGCCGTTCCAGAGTTTCATAGACCGTTGTCACCCTCTCCTGATGCAGCTGCGGCTTGAACAGCTGCCACAGGCGCAACGTGATATCGGCGTCCTCGGCGGCATACGGAACCGCGTCGTCAATCGCCACCTTGTCAAAAGTGATCGCCGATTTTCCGGACCCCAGCAGCGGCTTGATCGGGATCGGCGTGTGGTCGAGGTAGCGTTCCGACAGCGTATCCATCCCGTGCCCGTGCAGGCCCGCGTGCAGCGCATAAGACATCAGCATGGTGTCGTCGATCGGCGCCACATCCACCCCGTAGCGGTGGAAGATCTTGGCGTCGTATTTCATGTTCTGGCCGATCTTGAGGATCGCCTGATCTTCCAGAACCGGTTTCAGCAGCGCCACGGCCTCGTCCAGCGGCATCTGCCCCTCGGACAGCCCCTCGCCGCCGAACAGGTCATCGCCCCCGGCCTTGTGCGCCAGCGGGATATAGCAAGCCTCGCCCGCCTCGACACACAGCGAGATGCCGACCAGGTCCACCACCATTTCATCCAGGCCCGTGGTCTCGGTATCCACCGCCACCCAGCCGCGCTGGCGGATGCGGTCCACCCAGACCTGCAACGCCGCCGCATCGCGGACGCATTCGTATTTTTCCTTGTCAAACGGCACCGCTTCCGGCGCTTCTGCTGCCGCGGAAACCGGCGCCGCGGCGGGCGCGTCCGGGATTGCCGGCGCCTCAACCCCCAGCCGGTCGGCCATGCGCTTGGACAGGGTGCGGAACTCCATTTCGGTCAGGAAGCTCATCAGGGTGTCCGCGTCCGGCTCCATCACCTCCAGATCATCCAGGGTGAAGTCCAGCTCCATACCGCAGTCTAGCTGCACCAGCTTCTTCGACAGCTCGATCTGATCGCGCTTTTCAATCAGCGTCTGACGGCGCTTGGGCTGCTTGATCTCCTCGGCGCGGTCCAGGAGTTCTTCCAGCGAGCCGAATTCATTGATGAGGAGCGCGGCGGTCTTGATCCCGATCCCCGGCGCGCCCGGCACGTTATCGACACTGTCACCGGCCAGCGCTTGCACATCCACCACCCGGTCGGGGCCAACGCCGAATTTCTCCACCACGCCGTCACTGTCGATGCGCTTGTTCTTCATCGCATCCAGCATCTCGACGCCGCCGCCGACCAGCTGCATCAGGTCCTTGTCCGACGAGATGATGGTGACCCGCCCGCCCGCATCTCGCGCCTGATGCGCCAGCGTGGCGATGATGTCATCGGCCTCAAACCCTTCAACCTCCTTGCAGGCGATGTTGAAGGCCTTGGTCGCCTCGCGGGTCAGCGGGAACTGCGGCACCAGGTCCTCGGGCGCGGGCGGGCGGTTGGCCTTGTAGAGATCGTACATCTCATTGCGGAACGACGTGCCGGAATGGTCAAAGATCACCGCCACATGGGTCGGCGCATCCGGGCCCTTGTTGTCCTCCACCTGCTTGAACAGCATGTTGCAGAAACCGGCCACCGCACCGATCGGCAGCCCGTCGGATTTCCGCGTCAAGGGCGGCAGCGCGTGATAGGCGCGGAAGATGAAGGCCGAGCCGTCGATCAGATGCAGATGGCAGCCCTTGCCGAATGTTGTCCCGCTCATGGCCCGTCGCGCTCCTGTTGGAAATCCGTTCGTGTTCTGTTTCCCGGTTATCGGTGATCCGGCAGGGAAGGGCAATTGCCGTTTGCCGCCGGCGGCAGGAACCGGCAGCGGCGGTCCTTTGCTGCCTCAGAAGGGCGGCGGGTTCCGGCAGCCGCCCTGCTGTGATAGACCTCTGGCCTTCCTTCACCACACATCAGGACGGAACCCCATGCAGCTCAACGGAAAAACGGTCATTGTCACGGGCGGCAGCGATGGCATCGGCAAGCATATCTGCCTGAAACTGGCCGCCGAGGGCTGCAAGCTGGCAATTCTGGGCCGCAACCAGGACCGTCTGGCACAGGTGGCAGAGGAGGCCCGCAGCCTCGGCGCTCCCGAGGCGCGCAGCTACGGGGCGGACATGACCGATCCAGCGGCGATTGCTGCCGCGGCCCAGGCCATCCTCCAGGACTTCGGCAGCGTGGATATCCTGATCAACAATGCGGGCATCTGGCACAAGGCCGGCCCGCTGGACAGCATTTCGGAGGAGATGCTGATGGCCACGGTGCAGACCAACCTGACCGGCCTGATGCAGCTGACCCGCCGCCTGCTGCCCGCACTGCGCGACCGGGAGGAGGCCGCCATCCTCAATGTTGCCTCCAAATCCGGTGTCGTGGCCCAGGCGGGCCAGTCGGTCTACACCGCCACCAAATACGGCGTGCGCGGCTTTACCGATGTGTTGAAGGTTGATGAGGCAGAGACCGGCGTGCGCGTCGCGGGCCTGTATCAGAGCGGCACCAATACCGGCATGTTCGCCAAGGCAGGCGAAGACGTCCCCAACCACATTTTCACCGAGCCGGAGGACCTGGCCGATGTGGTGGTCTTCATGCTGTCGCGACCGCCGAAACTGTGGATGCACGAGGTGCGCGTCGAGCTCTGACCGCCGCACCGCCCGCCGCGGGGCAGGGGCCTAGAACACACCCATGCTGAGGCCCGCCCCCAAGGCCATCCCCAGCTCGCGGCAGGCTTCCAGCTCGTCTTCGGGGATCACCTTCTCCGCCAGGATCGCTTCGGGCGTCTGCGCATGGGTGCAAAGGATCAGCGGCGGCTGAACTTCCTTCAGCCGCCAGCCGGTGGCAATGCGGGCGGTCTGGCGGGCTGCGTTCTCGCCGTCCGACCCGGCGCAGACCATCTGCGCATAAGGCCGTCCCTCAATGCGTCCCAATACCGGGTAATAGCAGCGGTCGAAAAACTCTTTCATCATTCCGGACAGCGCCGCCAGGTTCTCCGGCGCGCAGAAGATATAGCCATCCGCTGCCAGCAGATCCTCCGGCCCGGTGTCTTCAGCCCGTTTCAGGACGGTCCCGATCTCATCCCGTGCCGCCGCTGCTGCGGCCTCCGCCATCCGGCGGCTGCCGCCGGTGCGTGAGTGGTACACGATCAAGAGCTGTGCCATCGCTGCCGCCCGCCTGTTTCATCCAGCGGCAGATTACCGGGCGCTGGCAAATTTCTTCAAAGAAATTTGGCCGGAAAATTCGAATTTTCCGGGACCCGGCCTCCGCCCGAACGGCCTCACGCCGCCCGGATCACTCCGCCGCCTTGGCCGCGTCCCGGTAGACGTATTTGCAGTCGCAATAGGGGCATTCCACGAAATTCTCGTCCTCGGGGATCAGCAGATAAACCCGCGGATGCCCCAACGCGCCCTCGCTGCCGTCACAGGCCACCTTGCGGCTGTCCACGATCTTGGTTTCCGGCGCTTCGATGCTCATGGCTGGCAGTCCTTTCGGTTTTCGGCTAGGCGCATTTATGAGCCAAGCAAAAACCGGGGGCAAGAGCGGCAATGACAAGCGATGCAATCCGTATCGAGGCTTTGCGCAAAATCTACGGCGGCTACAAGGGCCAGCCGGAGAAACACGCGCTGAAGGGCGTTGACCTGACGGTGCCGCGCGGCTCGGTCTTTGGCCTCCTGGGTCCGAATGGTGCGGGCAAATCGACGATGATCAACATCCTCGCCGGGCTGGTGCGCAAGACCTCCGGCAAGGTGACGATCTGGGGCTTCGACCAGGACGAAAACCCGCGCCAGAGCCGCGCCGCCATCGGCGTCATGCCGCAGGAGCTGAACCTCGACCCCTTCTTCACCCCGCGCGGCGCGCTGGAGGTGCAGGCAGGGCTTTACGGCGTGCCCAAGAACGAGCGCCACAGCGACGAAATCCTGCGCATGATCGGGCTGGAGGACAAGGCAGAGGCCTATGCCCGCACCCTGTCGGGCGGTATGCGGCGGCGTCTGCTTCTGGGCAAGGCGCTGGTTCACCGCCCCTCGGTGCTGGTGCTGGACGAGCCGACCGCGGGCGTCGACATCGAGCTGCGCCAGATGCTGTGGGAGAACATCCGCAAGCTGAACGCGCAGGGCATGACCATCATCCTCACCACCCACTACCTGGAGGAGGCTGAGGAGATGTGCGACGAGATCGCCATCATCAACCAGGGCGAGGTGGTTGCACGCGACAGCAAGGCGAGCCTCTTGGGGCGGCTCGATGCCAAGACGATGGTGGTGCAGCCGGCAGAGCCTGCCGCGGCGCTGCCGCAGGGCGAGGGGATCGAGGCCAGCCTGCGCGAAGACGGCGCCGTGGTGCTGCGCTACCGCAGCCGCACGACCAGTGCCGAAGAGGTTCTGGCCGCGGTCCGCGCCGCCGGGATCAGCATCCGCGATGTGAAGACGGAAGAGGCGGACTTGGAGGATGTCTTCCTGTCGCTGACGAAATCCGCCTGACGAATAGGTCCGTTTTACGGAATCAATATCTGTTACGTCCGGCCGATAGGCCGGGCAGCGCCCGTCCCGCCCCCCGTCATGCCGGAGGCGCGCTTCCAGCACGACGCGGGCGCTTCGCTTCCACCCCGCCGGGACGGGCGCTGCCCTCAACTTTTTGAGGCCAGCATCACGTTTTCACCCGCGGTCAATCCGCGCCTGATAGCAATTATTGCGCGACGACCGGATATGGATGTACTCCACCCGCCCATCCTCCAGGATCTTTCCGGCCTGTGCCATCATCTCCGCCTGCGGGATCACGATGCCAGTGCCATAGACGATCCGGTGATCCGCGCTGTAGCCCTTGATCAGGTAATCAGGGGAGCCTTCCAGAACCTCCGGCACCTGCTCGCCCTCATGCCGCTTGCAGTGATCCGCACACAGAAAGACCGGCCCGGTCTCGGCATAGGGCTGCGCCTCAGGAAAGGGGCGATGGGCCAGGATCAGCATCTCTGCGCCCGCGGGAATGTATTGCAGGCAATGGCGGCAGGGGTTGGCGCCGCCGTCGGACACCGTACGCTCCGGCATCTGGCCATGGGCGTCCGGCCCGCCATCCTGCAGCGCGCGGACAATATCTGTGGGCAGGGCGGTGATTCTGGTCATGGGGTTTCTCCTTTGCTGACAACACCCTGCCTGAACCGCCCCGCCGCAATCGACCCGGATCCTGCGCATCCGGCAGACCGCCGGGGGCGCTCCCGCCCGCCGGGCGGGCATTGAAAATGCCCTGCGGCGGTTGGGCCGGGCGCCGCGCTGGCGCGCGGCGCTGGGGCACGTCGCGGCAGGTCCGCCGGGTTCGACTCCACATGAGAACAAAACGGGAATATCATGCGACTCATGTTTGCCGAATTCGCCTGCCTCTCCAACTTCACCTTCCTCACCGGGGCCTCCCACCCGGAGGAGTACGCGGCCCGTGCGCTGGAGCTGGGGATTGCGGCGCTGGCCATTGCGGATGAGAACTCGGTGGCGGGCATCGTGCGCGCCCATGCGGAGTGCCGCGACATCGCCCGCCGGGTGCAGGAGCGGCAGGCCTGGGACCGCCGAAACACCCCGATCGGCCCGCCGCGCCCCGCAGAAATTCCGCAGCCCGCCTCTTTCCCGGTCTATGAAACCGTGCGGCTGATCCCGGCGGCGCGGCTGGTCTTCACCGACGCGCCAGAAGTGATTGCCCTGCCTGTGAACCGTACCGGCTGGGGCAGCCTGACGCGGCTGATCTCCACCGGGCGGCTCAGGGCAGAGAAGGGCAGCTGCACGCTCCACCTCTCCGACCTCTTGGAGTTTGCAGACGGGCTCCACCTGCTCTTGCTGCCGCAGGCGGGACATCCGCCCTGCGGCGCGGGCGGATGGGGGCCGCATATGGACGCGCTGACGCGCCGCTTTGCCGGGCGGATGCACCTGCTGATGACGCCGGCCTATGACGGCGGCGACCGGGCCCGCTTTGCCGCGCTGGCGGAGCTGGCGGAACATCTCAACCTGCCGCCGCTCGCCAGCGCCGCGCCAAAGATGCACCACGGCAGCCGCCGCCGCCTGGGCGACGTGCTGACTGCCATCCGCCTGCGCTGCAAGGTCGAAGCCCTGGGCCGCGCCGCCATGGCCAATGGCGAGCAGCGCTTGCGGTCCGAGGCCGAGATGCGCCGCCTGTTCCGCGGGTATGAAGACGCGGTGGACAATGCCGCCCGGCTGGCGGACCAGCTCAGCTTCTCGCTGGATGAGCTGCGCTATGACTACCCGGATGAAGGCAGCGACGCGGAAACGCCCCCGCAGCGCCTCAGACGTCTGGCCGAGGAAGGCCTGCGCTGGCGCTACCCCGGCGGCGCGCCGGAAAAGGTGCGCGCGCTGCTGGAGCATGAACTCGCCCTGATCGCCAAGCTGAAATACGACCCCTATTTCCTGACGGTGCGCGACATCGTCGCCTTTGCCCGCTCCCGCGGGATCCTGTGCCAGGGCCGCGGCTCGGCGGCGAATTCGGTGGTCTGCTACTGCCTCGGCGTCACCTCCGTCAGCCCGGAGCTGGGCACCATGGTGTTCGAGCGCTTCGTCAGTGAAGCCCGCGACGAGCCGCCCGACATCGACGTCGATTTCGAGCATGAGCGGCGCGAGGAGGTGATCCAGTGGATTTATGAACGCTACGGCCGCCACCGCGCAGGGCTCTGCGCCACGGTGATCCACTACCGCGGCAAACGCGCCATCCGCGAGGTCGGCCGCGCCATGGGGCTGACGGAAGACACCATCTCGGCACTGTCCTCGCAGCTTTGGGGCTTTTTCAGCACCAAGGGGGTGGAGGCCGAGCGGATGCGCGAGATTGGCCTCGACCCGAACAGCCGCCGCCTGCAGCTGACGATGCAGCTGGTGGAGCAGATCATCGGCTTTCCGCGCCACCTGTCCCAGCATGTGGGCGGTTTCATCATCACCCAAGGAAGGCTGGATGAGCTGGTCCCCATTGAGAACGCCACCATGGAGGGCCGCACGGTCATCTGCTGGGACAAGGATGACATCGACACGCTCGGCATCCTCAAGGTCGATGTGCTGTCCTTGGGCATGCTCACCTGCATCCGCAAGGCGTTCGACCTGATGCGGCAGCACCACCAGCTGGATTACAGCCTCGCCACCCTGCCGCCGGAGGATCCGGCGGTCTACAACATGCTGTGCCGGGCCGACAGTATCGGCGTCTTCCAGGTCGAAAGCCGGGCGCAGATGAACTTTCTGCCGCGGATGCGGCCGCGCTGTTTCTATGACCTGGTGATCGAGGTCGCCATCGTCCGCCCCGGCCCGATCCAGGGCGACATGGTGCACCCCTATATCCGCCGCAGGAACGGCGAGGAGCCGGTGCATTTCCCGTCGGATGCGCTGGGCGAGGTCTTGGGCAAGACCCTGGGCGTGCCGCTATTCCAGGAGCAGGCGATGCAGATCGCCATCGTCGGCGCCGGTTTCACGCCGGAGCAGGCCGACCGGCTGCGGCGGTCCCTGGCGACCTTCAAGAAACACGGCAACGTCAGCGAATTCCGCAGCCTGTTCCTGCGCGGCATGGCGAAGAACGGCTATGACGCCGAGTTCTCCGAACGCTGTTTCTCCCAGATCGAGGGGTTCGGCTCATACGGTTTCCCGGAAAGCCATGCGGCGAGTTTCGCGCTGCTGGTCTATGCCTCGGCCTGGATCAAGTGCCACCATCCGGGGATCTTTGCCTGCGCGCTGCTGAACGCCCAGCCGATGGGGTTCTACGCGCCCGCCCAGATTGTCCGCGACGCCCGTGCGCATGGGGTGGAGGTGCGCCCGGTCTGCATCAACAATTCCTATTGGGACAACGTGATGGAGCCCGACGGCCACGGCGGCCTGGCGCTGCGGCTGGGGTTCCGGCAGATCAAGGGCCTGCGGGATGAGGACGCCGCCTGGCTGACTGCCGCCCGCGGCAACGGTTATCATGAGGTGGAGGACGTCTGGCGCAAGGCAGGGCTGGCGCCGCCGGTGATCGAGCGGCTGGCGGAGGCGGACGCTTTTGCCTCCCTGGGGCTGAACCGGCGGGAAGCCTTATGGGCGGCCAAGGCGATCTCCGCCCGCAAGCCGCTGCCGCTGTTTGCCCGCGAACTGGACGGCGAGGCGATTTATGAGCCGGAGGCAAACCTGCCGCAGATGGGGCTGGGCGAGGAGGTGGTGGAGGATTACGTCGCCATGCGGCTGAGCTTGCGGGCGCATCCGGTGGCGCTGATCCGGCATCTGCTGACGCCGCAGAACATGGGCGGCGGTGCGGAAGGCGGGCCGGGGGATTGAGTATTTGGGGAAAGATGAAAGGCGCAGGGCGGGTCTGCGCCTGATCTTGCGCCTGATAACGCCAACTGCGGCAGGAATGGCGGTTCACCCCGGGGCGGCGAGGCGTTAGAAGGCTTGCGAACCTTTCCTTGCCCCGGAGCCTGACCCATGACCGCACCCAAACCCGTTGTCCTGTGCATTCTCGATGGCTGGGGCAGCGGCGAGCCGGGCAAGGCCAACGCGCCTTATCTGGCCAAGACCCCAACCTTTGATGCGATCATGGAGAAAGGGCCGAGCGCGAAGCTGATCACCCACGGGCCGGATGTCGGCTTGCCGACCGGGCAGATGGGCAATTCTGAGGTCGGGCACACCAATATCGGCGCGGGCCGGGTGGTGGCGATGGACCTGGGCCAGATCGACCTGGCGATCGAGGATGGCAGCTTCTTTGAAAACGAGGCGCTGCAGGCGTTTACTGCGGAGTTGAAGGGCACTGGGGGCGCCGCGCATCTGATGGGGCTGGTCTCCGATGGCGGGGTGCACGGGCATATCAATCATATCCTGGCGGCGGTGAAAGCGATCACGGACGCCGGGGTGCCGGTCTGGCTGCATGCGATCACCGACGGCCGCGACGTGGCGCCGAAATCGGCGTTTGGCTATTTCCGCGAACTGGAAGAGAAGCTGCCCGAAGGCGCGCGGATTGCCACCGTGACCGGGCGCTATTTCGCGATGGACCGCGACAACCGCTGGGGCCGGGTCAGCGAAGCCTATGATGCGATGATCCACGCCAAGGGGCGGCCTGGGCAGACAGCCCATGGCGCGGTGGACCATGCCTATAACCAGTCGGAAACCGATGAGTTCATCGGCGCCACCGTGCTCCAGGGCTATGAAGGCGTGAAGGACGGCGACGGGTTCTTCTGCCTGAACTTCCGGGCCGACCGGGCGCGGGAGATCCTGCGCGCCATCGGCGAGCCGGGCTTTGCCGAGTTCGACACCGGCGACCGTCCCCAGCTGGCGGGCCTCTTGGGCATGGTTGAATATTCCGATGGCCACAACGATTACATGACCACCTGCTACCCCAAGGCGGCCATCGTCAACACGCTGGGCGAATGGGTGGCCAAGCAGGGCAAGCGCCAGTTCCGCCTGGCCGAGACCGAGAAATACCCGCATGTGACCTTCTTCCTCAACGGCGGCAAGGAAGAACCGGAGGAGGGCGAGGACCGGTTCATGCCGAAGTCGCCCAATGTGGCGACCTATGACCTGCAGCCGGAGATGAGCGCACCGGAGGTGACGGAGAAATTCGTAGAGGCGATCGAGGCGGGCTATGACCTCATTGTCACCAACTATGCCAACCCCGACATGGTCGGCCACACCGGTGACATCAAGGCGGCGATGCTGGCCTGCGAGGCGGTGGACCGCGGTCTGGCGCAGGTGGTGGAAGCGCTGGAGAAGGCGGGCGGCGCGATGATCGTCACCGCCGACCACGGCAACTGCGAGGTGATGATCGACCCCGAGACCGGCGGCGCCCACACCGCCCATACGCTGAACCTGGTGCCGGTGGCGCTGGTGGGCGGGCCCGAGGGCGCTCAGCTGCGGGATGGACGGCTGGCCGATCTGGCGCCGACGATCCTGGAGCTGATGGGGCTGGAGAAGCCCGCGGAAATGACCGGGGAGAGCCTGCTGTCATGATCCGGCGGGCGGGCCTGATGCTGCTGGCGCTGCTGGCCGCACCGCTGCCGGCGGCGGCGGATCCGGCAGCCGCCGCGCGCGAGGCCGCGGCGCAGCTGGAGGCCGCCTCGGTCCAGTTGCAGGAGGCCGACAGTTCCCGCGACCGGGTGAAGGCGCTGACCGGCACCGTGCAGGCGTTTGAAGCCGGGCTGGCCGCGATGCGCGACGGGTTGCGCCGGGTGGCGCGGCGCGAGGCGCAGCTGAGCGCCCAGCTGGCGGCGCGGCAGGAGGAGGTCTCGGGCCTTTTGGGCATCATCCAGACGATTGAGACCTCGCCGCCGCCGGTGCTGATGGTTCACCCCTCGGGTCCGTTGGGCGCTGCGCGCTCGGCGATGATGCTGGCCGAGGTGACCCCGGCGCTGCATGCCAAGGCGCAGTCATTGAAGACGGATCTGGACGAGGTGCAGTCGTTGCGGCTGTTGCAGCAGAACGCGGCCAGGACGCTGGAGGAGGGGCTGGCGGGCGTGCAGTCCGCGCGGGTGCAGCTGTCGACCGCGATTGCCGACCGCACCACGCTGCCCAAGCGGTTCACCGCCGATCCGGTGCGCACCGCGATCCTGATCTCCTCCACTGAGACGCTGTCGGGCTTTGCCGACGGGCTGGCCGAGATCGCTGGCGGCGAAATCGCCGAGTCCAGCGCTGACATCAGCGATCTGCGCGGCACCCTGGCGCTGCCGGTCGAAGGGCTGGTGCTGCGCGGCTATGGCGAGCGCGATGCGGCGGGCATTGCCCGCCCGGGCCTGCTGGTTGCAACCCGCCCGCGGGCGCTGGTCACCGCGCCCACAGCCGCCACCATCCGCTACCGCGGGCCGCTCTTGGATCTGGGCAACGTGGTGATTCTGGAGCCGCAGCCCGAAACTCTGTTTGTCCTCTCCGGCCTGGCCGAAGTTTATGGCGAGGCGGGGCAGGTGATCCCGGAAGGCACGCCTGTCGGCCTGATGAGCGGTGAAGCCCCCGGGCCGGACGCAATTCTGTCAACAAGCGGTGAAGGGGGTGGAACTGACCGGACAGAAACGCTCTATATAGAAGTGAGAATGGACAACAGCCCGGTGGACCCGGAAACATGGTTCCGCACTGGAAAAGGTGGATGAAGGCTTGATGAAAAAATTTGCGATGGCCGCCGTTGGCGGCACGCTGGCAGGGATTGTCGCCACGACCTATGTTGCAGGCCCCTTGCTGGCGCAGGAAGGCACGCGCGAGGCCAATGTCTATGAGCAGCTGGACCTGTTCGGCGACATCTTCGAGCGCATCCGCGCGCAATATGTCGAGGAGGTCGACGAGAAGGAGCTGATCGAAGCGGCGATCGGCGGAATGCTGACCTCGCTGGATCCTCATTCCAGCTACCTGTCGCCTGATGATGCCAGCCGGATGCGGGTGCAGACGCGCGGCGAGTTCGGCGGCCTGGGCATCGAAGTCACCCAGGAAGAGGGCTTTGTCAAAGTCGTCTCCCCCATCGACGGCACCCCGGCGGATGAGGCCGGCATGGAAGCCGGCGATTTCATCACCCATGTGGACGGCGAAAGCGTGCTGGGCCTGTCGCTGGATGAGGCGGTCAACCTGATGCGCGGGCCGGTCGGCTCTGAGATCGTGATCACCGTGGTGCGCGAGGGCGAGGCGGAACCGTTCGATGTGTCGATCATCCGCGACACCATCAAGCTGACCGCGGTGCGGGCCCGCACCGAAGGCGACACCGTGGTGATGCGGATCACCACCTTTAACGACCAGACCACGCCGAACCTCGAGGAAAACCTCAAGAAACAGATCGAGGAAGCCGGCGGCATGGAGAGCGTCAACGGCATCGTGCTGGACCTGCGCAACAACCCGGGGGGCCTCTTGACCCAGGCGATCAAGGTGGCCGACAGCTTCCTGGAGTCCGGTGAGATCGTCTCTACCCGCGGCCGCAACCCGGAAGACGGCGAACGCTTTAACGCCACCCCGGGCGATCTGGCGGACGGCAAGCCGATTGTGGTGCTGATCAACGGCGGCTCGGCCTCGGCCTCGGAAATTGTGGCCGGCGCGCTGCAGGATCACCGCCGCGCAATTGTCGTGGGCACCAAGTCCTTTGGCAAGGGGTCGGTCCAGACGGTGATGCCGCTGAAGGGCGATGGCGCCATGCGCCTGACCACCGCGCGTTATTACACGCCGTCGGGCCGCTCGATCCAGGCGCTGGGCGTGTCGCCTGATATCGTGGTGGAACAGCCCCGCCGCACGGCCGCGGCCGAGGAGGAGGACAGCCCCGCCCGCCGCTCCCGTTCGGAAGCCGACCTGCGCGGCAGCCTGAACAACGACTCCTTGAGCGAGGATGAAATCCGCCAGATCGAGGAAGAGCGCGAGAAGGCCGAGAAAGCCGCCGAGCTGCGCGAGGAGGATTACCAGCTGGCCTATGCCATCGACATTCTGAAGGGGCTGGTGGCGCTGGGCCCGAACTGAGCCCGCCGCAAACACGCAGCACAAAGGGGCCGTCCGGTTGGGCGGCCTTTTTTCATGTCTGCTGTTGCCGCCTTGGCGGGCGGGGTCTGTTGTTTCGTGCCGTTTCGCGCTGTGTCCCAGTTAAGGGGGCGGCGCCGCCGGGTGGAGTTGGACAGACCCCGCGGGGCCTGCTCGGACAGGATTTCCTGAGCGACCCCCTTTTTATCAGGGCCGGTCTCCGGGTGTTGCGCAGGCAGCCGCACAGATGCCTGCGTCTCGTATCATAGCCCTTGCGCGGGGCCATGGCGGGTGATCGCGATCAGCCGGGAGTGTGGCATAGCAGCGTGAGGATCGGGTGAAGCAGGCGTGCGCCGGGGGCGCAACGCCTTGCCCGGATGAAGGTGCGCAGCCCTCTGTGGAAAACGGGAAACCGAAAACAAGAAGTCTGCGTTTTCTTTTGAGGCTGCTTCGCCCACGCCCTTGCGTCATCGCGAAAATAAACGCCCGATATCCGGCGTACTGAGCGGGCAGGCTGGTCTATGCTCCGCTCATGTTGTTCGACCTTCCTGATTCCCGCACGCTTTACCAAGCGCTGCTAGACCGTGACGCCGCCTATGAGGGCCGCGCCTATGTCGGCGTGACCTCCACCGGCATTTTCTGCCGGCTGACCTGCCCGGCGCGCAAGCCCAAGTTTGAGAACTGCCGGTTCCATGCCACCCCCGGCGACTGCATCGAGGCGGGGTTCCGCGCCTGCAAGCGCTGCAAGCCCCTGGCGGCGGCGGCCGGCGATGACCCGGTGGTGCAGGACCTGCTGGCGCGGCTGGAAGAACGCCCCGCCTACCGCTGGGGCGAGGGCGATCTGGTGCGGCTGGGGCTGGATCCCTCGACCGTGCGGCGCGCGTTCAAGCGGCATTTCGGCATGACGTTCCTGGAGATGGCGCGCCAGCGCCGCCTGCGCGAGGGGTTCACCGCGCTGAAGGCGGGGGAGCCGGTGATCGCGGCGCAGATTGATGCGGGGTTTGAAAGCGCCAGCGCTTTTCGCGCGGCATTCGCGAAACTGGTGGGGATTGCGCCGGGGGCCTTCCGCAAGGATGCGCTGCTGCTGGCCGACTGGATCGACACGCCGCTGGGGGCGATGATTGCGATCAGCTGCCGGCATCATCTGCACTTGCTGGAATTTGCCGACCGCAAGGCGCTGCCGCGCGAGGTGGCCAAGCTGCAGAAGGCGCAGCCCGGCCGCCTGGGCTTTGGCCGTCCGGCACCGACGGAACAGATCGCAGAGGAGCTGCGCCGGTTCTTTGCGGGCGAAGGCGCGGATTTCCGGACCCCGCTGTCGCTGCATGGCACCGGGTTCGAGCGCGAGGTCTGGCGCTATCTGCTGACTATCCCGGCGGGCGAGACCCGCAGCTATTCGCAGATCGCGCGGGAGCTGGGGCGGGCCTCGGCGACCCGGGCGGTGGCGCGGGCCAATGGCGCCAACCAATTGGCGCTGGTGGTACCCTGCCACCGGGTGCTGTCGGCGGATGGATCGCTGACGGGGTACGGCGGCGGCTTGTGGCGCAAGCAGCGGCTGATCGAGATTGAAACAGGCTATAAACAGAGGATTTCAGCATGACATATTCAGAGCGCGCCGCGGCTTTTGCGGCGCTGCACCAGCCGGGCAACCCGGTGGTGCTTTACAACATCTGGGACGCGGGCAGCGCCAAGGCGGTTGCCGGGGCAGGGGCGAAGGCGCTGGCGACCGGCAGTTACCCGGTGGCGGCGGCGCAGGGGTTCCCGGACGGGGAACAGATCCCGCTGGAGTACGTGCTGGGCAACGCGGAGCGGATCATTGCGGCCACGGACCTGCCGGTGACGATTGATTTCGAGGGTGGCTATGCCAGCGAGCCGGAGCAGCTGACCGTCAACGTCACACGCCTGGCCGAAACCGGCGCGGTAGGGCTGAACTTCGAGGATCAGGTTGTCGGCACCGCGGAGCTGTACGGGATCATTGAGCAGGCCCGCCGGGTGACCGCGGTGCGGGCGGCCCATGCGGATATGTTCGTCAATGCGCGCACCGATCTGTTCCTGAAGGAAAAGGATGCCTCCAAGCACGGCGCGCTGCTGTCGGAGGCGCTGGAGCGCGGCGAGGCCTATGCCGAAGCGGGCGCCAACGGGTTTTTTGTCCCGGGGTTGAGCGATCCCGATCTGGTGGCCCGGGTCTGCGAGGCGAGCCCGCTGCCGGTCAATACGATGATGCGCGGCATCACGCTGGAAACCGCGCGGCAGGCCGGTGTGGCGCGGGCCAGCTACGGGCCGATCCCGCACGCCAGGCTGATGCAGGTTCTGGCCGAGCATTACCAGTCGCTGGAGTAAGCGGCCTTACATAGTCTCAAGGCAGTGGCGGCGGAACGCGCGCTTGAGCATGTCCAGCTCGGCGCGCAGCAGTTCGACTTCGGCACGCAGGTCGTCGGAGACGGCTTCGCCCGCAATCAGGGTGAAATCGCCCAGGCGGGTGCTGCCGGCAGCGTCGAAGATCACAAAGGTCTGCACCCCGTCAGCCACGGCCTCTGCCGGGATGGGCACCGAGATGGTCCATTCACCGCCCCTTTGGCCCTCGGTCAGCTGGACGCCCTGAACCGGCTGATCCTGGAACATCACGGTGATGTCTGGCTTGGCGCCGCTGGCGGGGGCGTTGCCGATCTGGCCCTCCCATACGCCATTGCGGAAGCGGATTTTGGTCAGTGTCAGGGTGCTCATGTCCGGGTGCTCATGGGGCAGGGTTCCTCAGATCGCTGCGCGGCGGTGGCGCGAGAATGTCAGGTCGCGCAGGACCACCTGGTTCATGTCGGGCGCCTCGAAAATCAGGTCGAGCCAGATCTTCTCGATCCGCTTCTCGTTCAGCCGGGAATAGGCCAGGTCGAATTCCACCACGATGTTCTTTTCCTCCATCGGCAGCTCGCGCACGATCTGCTCGGTGTTGGGTCCGTGCTGGATGTTGAGCCGGGCGAAGATCTCGATCGGCTTTTCCGATTCGATGATGCTGTCCACCCGCAACAGATGCTGGCGGGTCATCCCCTCTGCGGCGGCGGGCGGCAGGTCGACCACCAGCGACAGGAAGGAGCCGTCGAATTTGAAGACATCCATGCGTAGGCCGAAGGGGGCGAGATCCTCCTCGCGGGTATTGCGCAGCTGGCGCAGGGTGAGTTCCGAGAAGGCGCAGTCGTGAAACAGCTGCACCTCATCCCCCAGCCGGGCCTTGGCCGGGACTGAGGACAACCCGCGCTCCGGCAAGGGGCCGCGCCACATCTCCGGGCGCCAGGACCAGTCGGTGCCGTGCGGGCGGGGAAAGAAGGAAGAGCCGACCTGCGGCAGCGCCAGGCGGCCGTCGGCGGTGTGGATCAGCCGGTCCAGATGGGTGCGCAGCTGGCGGGCGTGGTTGCGCTGGCGGCGCAGTTCGGACAAGGGCGCGCGGGAGGATTCCTCTGCCGCGGCGCGCCAGCGGCGCAGGCTGCGCAGGTGCATCAGCCGGTCCATGATCCTGCCCATCGTGCTCTCTCTTGCCTAGTTGAGGTCTTGCTGGCCTGTCCGGCCCCGGCGCGGCTGGCCGCGGGGGCTGGCGGCAGTGTAACCGAGCGCGGCTAATGAAATAAACCGGCAATCCGCTGGCGCAGCCCGCGTTTTTTGCGGGCTTCGGGAGCGCCGCCGTCTGCCGCCGGGCCCGCAGGCCGCGGCTGGGGCCGCAGCGCTGCGGCGGCTGCCGGGGGGGGTGCGGCCTGCGCCTCCTCCAGCTCCGGCAGGGTGGAGGCTTCCAGCGTGCGGTGGGTCACCTCGTTCAGCAGGGCCGCACCGTGGCTGCCCAGGGCGCGGCTGCCGTCGGGCGCATAAAGCGCCAGCGCGACCAGGTGGCGGTCGAGCACAAAGGCGCCGCGCCAGTGCACCGGGCTGGCGCCTTTGGCCACGGCTTCGGGAAACTCCAGGCGTACCAGCGGCAGCAGCTGATCCTCGCGGCTTTCCAGCAGCCGGGCGCCGGGGAACATGGCGGCGATGTCCGTGGCCTGCGGTGCCAGCGCGTCCTGTTTGGCCGGGCCGATAGAGGCGGTCAGCACCGCCGCCTTGCGGGCGCCGAACCAGCCGCGCCCCTCCAGGCGGCTGCAATGGGCGATCAGGGCAAAGCCGCCGCTACCGTCCGCGGCGCTGCTGCGCTGGTCGAAACAATAGCTTTCCGGCGCGGCCAGCAGCACCTCGCCGTTGGCAAAGGACATTATCTGGCCCCCTTGCAGGGGGGACGGGCCGGCGTCACGGGCCGCAAAGGAGAGGCTTTGGGGGGCAGAGGAGCAAGCGGTCAGAAACGCGCCGGTCAGCACCGCCGCAGCCGCCTTGGCCAATGGCGCAAGGGTGGGCGCCTTTCCGCCGGCGGGCGGAAAAGACGCGGGTTTTCCGCTGGTTATTTTGGTCACTGCTGCCCCTGCCGGTGTTGTTTTTTGCCAATTCCATAGCGGTCAGGCCCGCCGCCGGGCAAGAGCGAACAGCCCCGCGGTGCCGATGCCTTGCCATGGCGTTGCAGCAATGCATAACGTTGGCGGCATTTGGCGGTTGGCCGGAAGGGAGCATCCATGCGGCACAGGCAGGGCTACAGGGCGCATGAGGCCATGGTGCGGTTTGCCCGGGCGCAGCCGCAGCTGTGGCGTCTGCTGCTGGGGCTGGTGCTGGTGGCGGCGGTCAGCTTTGCGATGACAGCAGCGCTGCAGGTGACCGTCGCGGAGCTGTTTCCCGGGGCCTGGCTGCAGGGGCTGGCCGATGGCAGCAACCCGGGTGCGATGCTGGTGCTCTTGGGCAGTTTTGCCTTCCTGTCGCTGGGGGTGGCGATGGCCGCCCGGCTGTTTCACCAGCGCAGCTTTGCCACCGTGACCGGGCATTTGCGGCCCTTGGTCTGGCAGTTCGGCCGCGTCAGCCTGTTTCTGCTGGGGCTGAGTGCAGTGCTGATGGCCCTGCCGCCCTACAGCATGGGGCCGCCGATGACCCCGAATCTGCCGTTCTGGACCTGGCTGGGCATCCTGCCCTTCTCGGTTGCCGCGGTGCTGGTGCAGACCGGCTCGGAAGAGATCCTGTTCCGCGGTTATATCCAGCAGGCGCTGGCAGCACGCTTCCGCAGCCCCGCGGTCTGGCTGCTGGTGCCCTCGGCGCTGTTCGCGCTGGGCCATTACCTGCCGGTTGATGCCGGGGAAAACGCGCTGCTGATCACCGCCTGGGCCGGGCTGTTCGGGCTCTTGATGGCGGACCTGACGGCGCGGGCCGGCACCCTGGGTCCTGCGATGGCGGTGCACTTTTTCAACAACGCCGCCGCGCTGTTGCTGTTTGCCTCGCCCACCAGCCTCAACGGGCTGGCGCTGTACCTGATCCCCTTTGATATGGCCGACACCGGCAACCTGCGTCCGTGGATGGCCGTCGACTTTGCGCTGATGCTGGTGAGCTGGCTGACAGCGCGGCTTGCCATACGCCGCTGATTGCAATTGCGGCAAATGCGCCTTATCTGGGGGGCAAACCGCGCCCCCGGAGAGGCAAGCAATATGAACTGGATCACCAACTACGTCCGGCCCAAGATCAACTCGATCTTTTCGCGCCGCGAAGTGCCCGAGAACCTTTGGCAGAAATGCGATGAATGCGGCACCATGCTGTTTCACCGCGAGCTGAGCGACAATCAGAACGTCTGCACCAGCTGCGGCCATCATATGAACATCACGCCGCGCGACCGGTTCACCGCGCTGTTTGACGGCGGTGTCTTCACCGAGGTCGCGGTGCCGGAGCCGCTGACCGACCCGCTGAAGTTCAAGGATCAGAAGAAATATCCCGAGCGGATCAAGGCGGCGCAGAAGAAGACCGGCGAGAAAGACGCGATGCTGGTGGCCGCGGGCGAGATCGGCCGTACGCCCATTATCGCTGCTGCGCAGGACTTCTCCTACATGGGCGGCTCGATGGGCATGTATGTGGGCAACGCCATCATCGCCGCGGCCGAGGAAGCGGTGAAGCTGGGCCGCCCGCTGGTGCTGTTCTCGGCCGCTGGCGGCGCGCGGATGCAGGAAGGCATTCTGTCGCTGATGCAGATGCCGCGCACCACCGTTGCGGTGGAGATGCTGAAAGAGGCGGGGCTGCCCTATATCGTGGTGCTGACCCATCCGACCACCGGCGGTGTTACGGCGTCTTATGCGATGCTGGGCGATGTGCATATCGCCGAACCCAACGCGCTGATCTGCTTTGCCGGTCCCCGGGTGATCGAGCAGACCATCCGCGAGAAGCTGCCCGATGGCTTCCAGCGCGCCGAGTACCTGCTGGACCACGGCATGCTGGACCGGGTGACACCGCGCACCGAGATGCGCGAAGAGCTGATCACCATCATCCGCATGCTGATGGACCTGCCGCCGCAGGTGGTGGGCGATCTGCCGGTGCCGGAGAAGGAAGAGACTCCCCAGGCCGCAAATGCGCCGGCCGATGGCGCTCCCAGCGAAGAAGCTGCCGAGTAATCCGGTTTAAACAGATACGCATGGCCTATAAGGCCGGTCAGCGCCCGTCCCTTCAAGGGCGGGCGCTGTTCTTTGCGACCTAAGACACTCCGACCTGACAGGACCAGGCTGATGACCCAGACCTCCGACGCGATCCTCGCCCGCATGATGGCGCTGCACCCAAAGATCATCGACCTGACGCTGGACCGGGTCTGGCGGCTGCTGGAAGCGCTGGACAACCCGCAAGAAAAACTGCCGCCGGTGATCCACCTGGCGGGTACCAATGGCAAGGGCTCGACCCAGGCGATGATCCGGGCGGGTCTTGAGGGCATGGGAAAATCCGTCCACGCCTATACCTCGCCGCATCTGGCACGGTTCCATGAGCGGATCCGGCTGGCGGGGGAGCTGATCTCCGAGCCGCATCTGACCGAAGTGCTGGACGAGTGCTATGCAGCGAACAATGGCGGGAACATCACCTATTTCGAGATCACCACGGTGGCGGGGCTGCTGGCGTTTTCGCGCACGCCTGCGGATTACACCCTGCTGGAGGTCGGTCTGGGCGGGCGTCTGGACGCCACCAATGTGATTACGCCGGAGCTGTCGGTCATCACACCCATCTCCATCGACCACGAGCAGTTCCTGGGCAACACGCTGGCCAAGATCGCTGCGGAGAAGGCGGGGATCATCAAGCGCGGCGTGCCGGTTGTGGTCGGCCCGCAGCCCGAGGAGGCGATGAAGGTGATCGAGGCCACCGCCGCCCGTCTTGGCGCGCCGCTGATCGCCTATGGCCAGCACTGGCATGTCTACGAGGAGCGGGGGCGGCTGGTGTTCCAGGACGAAAACGGCCTGCTGGACCTGCCGCTGCCGGCCCTGCTGGGCGCGCATCAGATCCAGAACGCCGGCGCGGCGCTGGCGGCGCTGCGCCATCTGGGGGCGGATGAGGCGGCTTGCGAAGCCGCGATGCTGAATGCCGAATGGCCTGCGCGGATGCAGAAGCTGAAAACCGGCCCGCTGGTGGAGGCCGCACCGGAGGCCGAGCTGTGGCTGGACGGCGGCCACAACGCCGCGGCCGGCGTGGCGCTGGCGGATGTTCTGGCGAAACTGCCCGAACGCCCCACGCACCTCATCTGCGGCATGCTGAACACCAAGGACGTGAGCGGCTACATGGCCCCGCTGGCACCGCATGTTGCAAGCCTGACCGCCATTTCGATCCCGGATGAGGTGAACACGCTGAGTGCCGAGGAAACCGAAGCCGCAGCGAAATCCGTGGGCATCGCCGCGGGCACCGCGGAGAGCACCATGGCGGCGCTGCAGGCGATCATCGCCAAGGACCCGCAGGCGCGGGTGCTGATTTGCGGCTCGCTGTACCTGGCAGGCCATATCCTGCGCGAAAACGGCTGAGATTTGCGGCGGCGGGGAGGCTCTCCCGCCCGGCTTCGATCTGACGATCTCATCCCGTTGGGCCAGGCGCCGCTGGCGCGGCGCGGCCGCTTTTCATCTTTCCGGAAGTACTCCGGGGGTGAGGCCGTGAGGCCGAGGGGGCAGCGCCCCCTGACCCGCTCTGCCTTCAATCCAGGACGTAGTTCAAAGGCTCCAGCCGGGGCGGCACCTCGCGGCCCAGGGCGTTGCAGACCGAGATTTCCATCACCCGGCACATGGCGCTCAGCGGGACGGAGTTGGCCTGTTTGCGGAACGGGTGCTCCAGCTCATGCGTCACCTGGGCCAGGCCGAAGAAGACATAGGCCGCCACCGCCGCCACCAGCGGCTCGAACCAGCCGGCGCTGTCCAGCAGGGCAAAGGGCAAGAGCAGGCAGTAGAGATAGGTCGTGCGCCAGACCAGCAGGGAATAGACGAACGGCAGGGGCGTGGTCAGCAGCCGCTCATTGCCGGCCTGAGCGGCCGGGAAAGCGGCCAGCCTTTCAGCCAGGGCGCGCTGGCCGAAACCGTCAATGCGGCCGTCCTCTGCCATCTCGCGCAGCCGGGTGGCGATGTCCTGCAGGGCGGCATTCGGGGCATTGGTGTTCTTGAGCAGCGCCTCCGCCGCTTCCGGCCCGGCCCAGTGGCGGACGGTCTCTGCCACCTCATCGCCGCGCAGCTGGGCGCGGTGCAGGTGGTGGAAAGCCAGGATGCGGGTCAGGATGTAATCCTCATCGGGGCCTTTCCCGGCGAATATCCGCAGCTCCTGCGCCAGGCTGCGCACGTCGGAGACCATGCGGCCCCAGATCCGCCGCGCCTCCCACCAGCGCTCATAGGCGGCGTTGTTGCGGAAGCTGAGGAACAGCGACAGCGACAGGCCGAACACTCCCATCGCGCCGATCGAGATTTCCGGCATCGCCACGACGTAGCGGTCCAGCACAAGCACCAAGAGCGCCCAGAGCGCGGCGCCGATGATGTTGGGCAGGATCTGCGGCACCACGGACCCGTTCAGGATCAGGAAGATCTCCCAGCGGCTGGGCGTGTCGCGGACGATCATGGCGCGGCGGTGCCCCAGTCCTTGTCCTGCATCTCGCGCAAGCGGGAGGCGGTGCGTTCGAACTCAAAAGTGCCCTCACCCTCGACATAGAGCATTTCGGGCTGCGCCGCGGCGGAGCAGATCAGCCGCACCCGCGCCTCATAGAGGGCGTCGATCAGGGTGACGAAACGTTTGGCCTCGTTGAAGTTGTTGCGGCTGAGGCGGGGGATGTCCTCCATCACCAGAACCTTCACTTCCTCGGCGATGGCCAGATAGTCGCCCGGCCCCAGCATCTTGCCGCAGAGGTCATAGAAAGTGGCCCGCGCCACCCCGTTGCGGAAGGCGGGCAGGGTAACCTCGCGGCCTTTCACCTCCAGCGTCAGCGGCTGTGCCGGGCCGCCCGACAAATCCTCCCAGATCGCGCGGATCTGGGCGCGGGCTTCAGCGTCGACGGGCGCGAAATAGACCTGCGCGCCGGTCAGCCGGTCCTGGCGGTAATCAGTGGCGCTGACCATCTCATGAACTTCCATCTGCGCCTTGATCAGGTCGATGAAGGGCAGGAACAGCTGCCGGTTCAGCCCGTTTTTATAAAGGTCGTCCGGCACCCGGTTGGAGGTGGTGATCACGGTGACGCCGGCGGCGAACAGCGCCTCGAACAAACGTCCAACAATCATCGCGTCGGTGATGTCGGTGATCTGCATCTCGTCAAAGGCCAGGAGCCGCACCGAGTCCGCCACGTCCTTGGCCACCGGCGCCAGCGCGTCCTCGACCCCGTTCTGGCGGGCCTCGTGCATCTGGGTGTGGATTTCCTGCATGAAGGCGTGGAAATGCACCCGCCGCGAGGGGATGCCGTCCAGGCTGTCGACAAACAGGTCCATCAGCATCGACTTGCCGCGGCCCACGCCGCCCCAAAGGTAGAGCCCCTTGACCGTCTGGTATTCCGCCTTGCGGAAGAAGCCGCGTTTCACAGGCGGCGCCTTTAATCCTTCTGCGATGCGGTCGAAATGGGGAAGCACGGCTTCCTGGGCCGGGTCGGGCTTCAATTCGCCCGCGTCGATCTTCTGCCGGTAAAGCGCACTCAAATGGGTCATGGGGACAGGGATAGCGCGGGGCGCGGGGGATGGGAAGTTCCTCGTGCGCTCGCGGTGCCAAGGAGTGTTTTGCGTAAGGCAGGACGGATCAGCTCTTCTGACCCGGCCAGGGCCTAAGAAGCCTGTCACATCAATTTTCCTTAACCATGCGCGCAAAATTCCTGATTTGACCGGCCGCCAGATTTCCCTGAGAGTTCTGCAGCTTGCCAGGAGAGACGCTATGGACCGTTCAGCGCCGCTGTTTACCCCCGTTCTGATCGTGGGCTGCATCATCATCATGGTGAGCTTTGCGGTGCGCGCTTCCTTTGGCGTCTTTCAGATCCCGATTGCCGAGGAGTTCGGCTGGCTGCGCGCGGAGTTCTCGCTGGCGATTGCTATCCAGAACCTGGCCTGGGGCATCGGGCAGCCGGTATTCGGCGCCATTGCCGAGAAGATCGGCGACCGCAAGGCGATCGTCATGGGGGCGATTGTCTATGCCGCCGGGCTGGTGCTGAGCGCCTGGTCAACGACGCCGTTTGAGATGCAGGCCTATGAGTGGCTGGTGGGCTTTGGCATCGCGGGCACCGGGTTTGGCGTGGTGCTGGCGGTTGTGGGCCGCGCCAGTTCCGACGAGAACCGCTCGATGTCCTTGGCGATTGTCACCGCGGCCGGGTCTGCCGGGCAGATCTTTGGCGCGCCAACGGCAGAGTGGATGCTGGGGTTCCTGCCCTGGCAGACGATTTTCCTGCTGTTTGCGGGCGTGGTGCTGGCGCTGATTGCTTTCTTGCCGCTGATGCGGGCGCCGGAGGCGGCCTCCAGGCTGGAGCTGGAAGAGAGCATGGGGGCGATCCTGATGAAGGCGTTCAAGGATCCGTCCTACACGCTGATCTTCCTGGGCTTTTTCAGCTGCGGCTATCAGCTGGCCTTTGTCACCGCGCATTTCCCGGCCTTTGTGACTGAGATGTGCGGGCCGATCCTGCCGGGCGGTGCGCTGCATTCGATCGGGATCACCACCACCTCCGCGCTGGGGGCGGCGGCGATTTCGCTCATTGGCGCGGCCAATGTGGGCGGCACGCTGCTGGCGGGGTATCTGGGCAAGCGGTATTCCAAGAAATACCTGCTGGCGGCGATCTATGCCGGGCGGACGATTGCGGCGGCGGCCTTCATCATATTCCCGATCACACCGCTGTCGGTGATCATCTTCTCGGTTGCCATGGGCTCGCTGTGGCTGGCGACGGTGCCGCTGACCTCCGGCCTGGTCGCGCATATCTACGGGCTGCGCTACATGGGAACGCTCTATGGCATCGTGTTCTTCAGCCACCAGCTGGGCAGTTTCCTGGGCGTCTGGCTGGGCGGGCGGATGTATGACGCCTATGGCGATTACACCCTGGTCTGGTGGATCGGCGTCGGTGTCGGGGCGTTCAGCGCGATTGTGCATCTGCCGGTGAAGGAGCGGCCGCTGCGGGCCGCCCCGGCTGCGGTAGCGGCGTGACGCCTGCGGTGTGCTGCGTGGCGGGCCGAGGAGCCGGGGCCAGCCCCGGACCCCGGAGTATTTAGGGAAAGATGAAAAGCGCGGGCGGCGTTTACATCAGGCCGCGGCGGTGGTTTTGGGCGATGATCTCCAGCACCTGGTCCGTGTGGGTATAAGGCAGTCCGTGGCCTGCGCCGGGGATTTCCTCCTGCCGGACGGATCGGGCGCGTTCGGCCAGGCGGCCGGGCGAGCTCGGAGGTATCACCGCATCCTCCTGTCCCCAGATGGCCAGGGCCGGAACGCCCTTGCTGTGCAGGCTGCGGAGCTCTTCGGTGAAATCCTCGTTCAGGATGCCGCGCAGGGACGCGAGCACGGCGGGAACAAAGCCCCGGTAGCCCAGCTCCTGCTGCTGCAGGTCGATGATGCCGGGGACGGAGGAGGGCAGGCTACGCTCTGCCTGAGTGCTGCGGATGTGCAGGGCGGGGTAGATGGCGTGCATCAGCCAGCCGCCAAAGACCGGCACATTGCGGATGATGTGTATCAAGCGGCCGTCGCTGCGGCCGAAACCGGCAGGGGCCAGCAGGATCAGCTCGCGCAGGCGGGTGGGGTGGGCCGCCGCAAAAGCGGTGGCAATGGCGCCGCCCATGGAATAGCCGATCAGGGTGACATCATCGCCCACCTCCTGATCTGCCAGCAGCTCCTCCAGCTGGGTGAGGAAGAATGCGCTGTCCTGCGGGCCTGCGGGGCGGTCCGAATAGCCGCGCCCGTAGAGGTCATAGGTCAGCACCCGGTAGCCCAGGGCGCCCAGGCCCTTGGCGATGCCGTTCCAGACGAAAGACGGTGTGGTGAGGCCGTGGACGCAGACCGCGACGGGCCCGCGCAGGGGGCCGGTCCAGCGGTAATGGGTGCAGCCGCCGGGCAGCTGAGCCAGCGCGCCGGGGGCGGTCTGCCGGGCCTTGGCGTTCATCGGCTTGCGCAGATGCTCGCGCAGGAAGGGCGCAAGTGCAATTGCCAGAACGGCAAGGGCCAGCAGCCAGATCATGCCCGGGCCTTCCACTTCTGCAGGATGTGGTGGCTGGTCATCAGGTCCAGATGGGCGCCGCCGCCGTTCTTGAACAGGGTGATCTGTGCGGGATCGAAGGCGGGGAACCGGTCAAGGCTGTAGCAGTCCGCCAGCACATCGCTGCGCTGGATGGTGCCTGCAGCCAGCGGGATTTTGAACTCGCCGATATGGTCGAGGGTGGTGTCGAAGCTGTCGCAGTAGATCTGCGCGCGTTTGAGCGCTTCATCGTCGGCTTCGCGCATGTCGGGGCGGTAGGCGCCGATCATGTTGAGGTGCTGGCCGGGGCGAAGCCATTCGCCCTTGATCACCGGGTCGGAGGACATGGTGCAGGTGACTATGATATCCGCCGCGCGCACCGCCGGTTCCAGGTCGGGTGCGTGTTTGGTGCCGGGATATTGGGCGCAGAGGTCTTCTGCCTTGGAGGCGGTGCGGTTCCAGACCCGGATCTGCGCCTGCGGGAACCCGGCGCCGAAAGCTTCGATCAGGGAGGCGCCGACGGTGCCCGCGCCGACGATCAGCACCTCTTGCGCCTCCGGGTTGGCCAGCCGCAGGGCGCCCAGCAGGCTGTCGCCGGCGGTCTTCCATTTGGTCACCAGGTGGAAATCCACCAGCGCCTCAGGCGTGCCGTCTGTGTCGGAGTAGAGGCAGACCGAGCCGTTGATCATCGGCTTGCCCGCATCCGGGTTGCGCGGGAAGATATTGGCGGTTTTCACCGCGATGCCCAGCCCGTCGATCCAGGCGGAGCGGCTGAGCAGCGTGTCGGGATCGCGGTAGAGGAAGGTATCGCCGATCTCGGCCTTGGGCAGATCGTGGCTGGCGGCCAGCGCGTCAGCAAAGCTGACCCAGTCCAGCAGCGCCTCGCCCTCTTCAAAGGTGATGAATGGGATGCTCATGTGCCTGTCGTCCTTCCTGTGCGTGCCGCCTTATGCGGCCTCTTGTTCTGTCAGCAGCCTTTCCTGCACCAGCCGTGCGGCAAAGGGGCCGGGCGCGGTGAACAGATGGGTCTGCCAGCCGCGCGCGCGGGCGGCTTCGATGTTTTCGGGGCGGTCGTCGGTGAACAGCAGCCGGTCCGGCGCAACCCCGGTTTCGCGTTCGAGAATGGCATAGATTTCCGGTTCTGGCTTGATGCATTTCAGATGCGCGGAGACAAATGTGCGGTCGAAGCCACGTAAGGCGGGGTAGGTTTCGCAGGCGAGCTCGAACGTCTCGGCACCGAAGTTGCTGAGGGCGAAGACCGGGATGTGTTTGGCTTGCAGCGCCTGCATCAGGCGGACGGTGCGGGGGATCGCGCGCGGCACCATCTTCAGCCAGCAGTCGTGCCACCAGCGGATTTCCTCAGCCCAGTCCGGGTGCTGCTGTGCCAGAGCATAGACGCTTTCGCGGAAGGGGTGGCTGCGGTCGACGTTCAGGTTCATATCGTGCAGAGGCACTTGATCGAACAGCTGCTTGCGGCGGGCCGGGCCGATGCGGCTGTCGTAGAAGCGTTCCGGCTCCCATTCGATCAGCACGCGGCCGATGTCGAAGACGACGGCATCAATGGGCATCTAGGGTCATCCTTCTGCGCGCGGGCGGGGCCGCGGGGCGGGGCGGCTGCGGCGGGTTTCGCGCCAGACGGAGACCAGGCCGGAGGCGATGATGAGCGCGCTGCCGGCCCAGACCGCCGCATCGGGCCATTCGTTGAAGACCAGCACGCCCCACAGGACCGACATCGGCATGGCGATGTATTCGAAAGGTGCTGCCAGCGCGGCCTCGTTCATGCGGTAGGCCTGGCTGACCAGATAGCCGCCGATCGACCCGGCGAGGCCGACGCCGATCAGGTAGGGCCAGTCCTGCGGTGCGGGCCAGATCCAGGCGCGCAGGAGGAAGTCGAAGGCGGGGCTGCCGCCGCTGGCAAAGCGGCCGTCGCCGAAGATCAGGCCGGCCAGGGCGCTGAGGATCAGGAAGCCCATCATCGGGTAGAAGGCAAGCGTGGCGCCGGCCTCTGTCCCGCCTGCGCGGCGGGTCAGCACGTGCAGGGTGGCATAGCCGCAGGCGCCCAGCAGCGGCAGGAGGGCGGCGGGCTGGAAGGTGCCGGGGCCGGGGCGCATGATGATCAGAACGCCCAGGAAGCCCGCAAACACCGCGCCCCAGCGCCAGGGGCCGGGGCGCTCGCCCAGGAACAGCGCTGACAGGGCGGTGACGATCAGCGGTGTGGCAAAGGCGATGGCCACAGCTTCGGCCAGCGGCAGGATGGCGACACCGGTAAAGAAGAAGATATTGGCGAAGAACACCACCAGGCAGCGCGCGAGGTGCAGCTTGGGCTGGTGGGTGCGCAGCAGGTGGTAGCCGCCCTCAAGCGGCACGATGATGGCGAGCATCACCGCCACCGCGATGACGGAGCGGAACAGGACGATCTCATAGAGCGGGTAATCGCCCGAGAGGAACTTGAAGACCATGTCGATGACGGAGAAGGCAATACCCGCGCCGGCCGCGGCGAACAGGCCGGGGACGCTGACCTTCATCTCTGCGCTCATGCCGTAGCCCTCCCGTCTCCTGCCCTTGATCAGTGGCGGATTTGATCTGACCGGGCAATGGGCCGGGGCGGAAAAATGCAATTTTTACGGGCAAAATTCCGGGGCGGAATTTTCGGCCGCAGAACGTGGGGTTCGGGGCTCGGGGAGGGGTGTGATTTCTTGCTGAGAAGCGGTTCAGGGTCAGGTCTGCCCTGAACGCGCCTGCCCGAGTGTTTGCCGGCCTGATCCCGCGTCAAGGCCAGGCCGCGCTTGCGCGCGGTCCGCTGCGCGGAGCCTTGACCCGGTATCAGGCCTGTTTGGCGGCGCGCAGCTCGCGCTCCAGCGCGTCGAGGAAGCGGGAGCGGTCGGCCTTGGTGAAGCCCTTGCCGCCGCCCTGAACCCCCAGCGGGTTGGCGGCGCGCAGGTCGGCCATCAGGTCGCGCATCGCCAGCTGCTGGCCGATGTTGGCTTGGGTGAAGCGCTCGCCGTTGTGGCGCAGCACGCGGGCGCCGGCCTCGATGCATTTGGCGGCCAAGGGGATATCTCCGGTGACCACCACATCGCCGGGGCCGCAGCGCTCTGCGATCCACATGTCGGCCACATCGGCGCCCTCGGACACGATCACGTTTTCGACCAGCGGGTTCTGCGAAGGCCGCAGGCCGCCGTTGGAGACCACGAACATGCGCAGCCCGTGGCGGGTGGCAACCCGCTCGGCCTCCTGCTTCACGGGACAGGCGTCGGCGTCGATGTAGAGGGCGGTCACTCTGCCGCCTTCTTCTCTGCTTCGGGTTTTTTCTCCGCCTTCGGCGCTGCCTTGGCCTTGCGGGCGGGTTTCTTGACCTTGAACTCTTCCGGGATCGGCATCCGGTTGAAGGCGTCGAGACCGGCGATCTTATAGGCCTCGGCCAGGGTCGGGTAGTTGAAGGTGTTCTGCACGAAGTAGTCCACCGTGCCCTTGAGGTTCAGCACCGCCTGGGCGATGTGAATGAGCTCGGTCGCGCCTTCGCCGACGATCTGCACGCCCAGCACCCGGCGGGTTTTCAGCGAGAACAGCATTTTCAGCATGCCGTGCTCCAGCCCCATGATATGGCCGCGGGAGGTTTCGCGGAAGCGGGCGACGCCGACCTCGTAAGGGATGCCGCGCTCCTTCAGTTCTTCCTCGGACATGCCGCAGGTGGACATTTCCGGCACCGAGTAGATGCCGTAGGGATACCAGGGGCTTTCCGGCAGGGTCGGGGTTTCCAGCGCGTGGCAGGCGGCGACGCGGCCCTGCTGCAGCGAGGTGGAGGCCAGCGACGGGTGGCCGATCACATCGCCGGTGGCATAGATGTTCGGCACCTCGGTCTGGTAGGTCTTGCGGTCCACCGACAGGCGGCCGCGGTGGTCTGTCTTGAGGCCGACGGCGTCCAGGTTCAGCGCATCGGTGGCGCCCATGCGGCCGGCCGCAAACAGCAGCATTTCGCCGCGCACGTGGCGGCCGTTGGCCAGCGAGACCTCGATATGCTCGCCCGCATCCTCGATGCTTTCCACCGCGGAGCCGAGCCGCAGATCGACGCCGTTCTCGCGGATCTGGTGGGTGAAGTCCTGAATCAGGGTCTTGTCGATGAAGTCGAGGAAGGTCTCGCGCGGTTCGATCAGGGTGACACGGACGTCGAGGGCGGAGAACATGGTGGCATATTCCACCCCGATCACCCCGGCGCCAATGACCACCAGCGAGCGCGGGATCTCGGCCATCTCCAGGAACTCGTCGCCGTCCACGACGGTCTTGCCGTTGAACGGGACGTAATCCGGGCGGTAGGTGCGGGTGCCGGTGGCGATCAGGAATTTCTCCGCCGTCATCCGGGTGGTTTCGCCGGCTTCGGTGGCGACCTCGACTTCGTTCGGGCCGATGAATTTCGCCAGCCCGTTCAGCGTGTCGACATGGTTGCGGTTGAACTGATGCTCCAGCACGTCGACCTCGTAGTCGAGGGTCATGTGCAGGCGCGCCTTCAGGTCGTTCGCTTCGATCTGGTCCTTCACCCGGTAGGAGCGGCCATAGAACGAGCGCTCGCGCCAGCCGGAGAGGTTCAGCACGGTTTCGCGCAAGGTTTTCGACGGGATGGTGCCGGTGTGCACCGAGACCCCGCCGAGCCGGTCCTTGCGGTCGATCACCAGCACCCGGCGGTGCAGCTTGCCCGCCTGGATGGCAGCGGCGCGGCCCGAGGGGCCGGAACCGATGATGATCAGGTCATAATCAAATTCGTCACTCATGGCCGCGTTCCTTGTCTTCTTTAGTTCTGGTACAGCGCGTCGGCGTGGAAGGAGACATGCTCCTCCATGAAGGTCGACACGAAGAAATAGCTGTGGTCATAGCCTGGCTGCATCCGCAGGGTGGCCTGCTGGCGGCGTTCGGCAACCGCGTGGGCCAGCGCCTCGGGCTTCAGCAGATCGATGAACTGGTCCGAGGTGCCGGTGTCGATCAGGATCGGGCCGTCGAAGCCTTTCTCGCGCATCAGCAGGGTGGCGTCGTGCTTGGCCCAGTTTGCCTCGTCGTCGCCCAGATAGGCGCTCAGCTGCTTGCGGCCCCAGTCCGACTGGGTCGGGTTGGAGATCGGCGCGAAGGCGGAGACCGATTTGTAGCGGCCCGGCAGGTTCATCGCCAGCGTCAGCGCGCCGTGGCCGCCCATGGAGTGGCCGGTGATCGCCTGGCGGTCCAGGTCGATGGCGAATTTCTCGCCCAGCAGTGCGGGCAGCTCCTCGGCCACGTAGTCCCACATGCGGAAATGCGGCGCCCAGGGGTCCTGGGTGGCGTTCACGTAGAAGCCCGCGCCCTGGCCCAGGTCATAGGCCTCGTCATCTGCCACGCCTTCGCCGCGGGGCGAGGTGTCGGGGAAGACGATGGCGATGCCCTGCTCGGCGCACCAGGCCTGGGCGCCTGCCTTGGTCATCGCGTTTTCATGGGTGCAGGTGAGGCCCGAGAGGTACCAGAGCACCGGCACCGGGCCGTCCTTGGCCTCTTCCGGCAGGAACAGGCCGAATGTCATGTCGCCGCCGGTGGCGCTGCTGGCGTGTTTGTAGACGCCCTGGGTGCCGCCAAAGGCACGGTTCTCGGAAACGGTTTCCATGGTGAGGCTCCTCAAATCTGTTAGCCCTATCGCTATCGCCAGATTGCCGCAGCGTCCAGCGGGAGGGCGGCGGCAATTCCGGTTTTTGCGGCAGAAGGCTTGCGAAACTGCAAACTTCGCGGGGGCAGGGGGCGGATTTCTGGCAGAAGATGTCAGGCAGCGCCGGTGCAAAGGAGAAGCTGGACAGCTGCGCCCAAAGCCGCGACAGTCTGCAGCCGGAGCAGCAGGGAGAGCAGGCCATGAGCAAGTTTCTGAGAGTGACCACCAGCGCCGCGGAGCCGGAGACAGAGCGCCCGGACCCGGCCAAGGTGATCGCCGGCGATCCGGTTTTCACCACCTGGAATGCGGAAGAGGCCGACGGGCTCTATTGCGGCATCTGGCAGGCGACGCCAGGGAAGTGGCGGATTGCCTATGATGAGTGGGAATACTGCCGCATCCTGGAAGGCCGCTCGGTGATCACCGGCGAGGACGGTACGGAATATCCGCTGGCGGCGGGGGACAGCTTCATCCTGCGGCCCGGTTTCCGCGGCACCTGGGAGGTGATCGAGACCACCCGCAAGGATTACGTGATCCGGCTTTAGGGGCCGGAGACCCAGGCGATCACCGCGGGTACGGTAATGATCGACAGCACAGTGGAGATGAAGATTGCGGCGGAAGCCCGGTGCGGGGCCACGCCGTAGTGCTGTGCCAGCATGTAGACATTGCCTGCCACCGGCAGCGACGCGGCGGCGATGGCGACGGAGGCGGAGAACGGCGCGGCCGGGATCAGCCACAGCACCGCGACGGCGACGCAGGCCGGGTGCAGCACCAGCTTGGCAAAGCTGAGCCAGCCCGCGACCTGCACCCGTTCGGCCGATTTCGAGGCCAGCGAAGCGCCGATGGCAAACAGTGCGCCGGGGGTGGCGGCGCCGCCCAGGATGGTCAGGAAGTCGTTGACAGGCACCGGGATCGGCAGCGCCGATGCCGACCAGGCGAGGCCCGCGACGATGGACAGGATCATCGGGTTCTTCAGCAGGCCCAGCCCCACCAGTTTCAGGGTCGCCAAACCCAAGCCCTGGCCGCGGCCCGCGTTGATCAGGATGACGATCAGCGAGGAAAACACGACTAGGTCGACGCTGAGAACCACCATCATCGGCGCGGCGGAGGCCGGGCCGAACAGGATCGCCATCATCGGCAGGCCAAGGAAACCGACATTGCCGATGGCGGCGCATTGCGCCTCTACTGCCGCGGTTGGCACGTCCAGGCCGCGGGCCATGGCAACCGCCGTCACCAGCAGATAAACCGCCAGGGTGCCGGCCAGGTAGCCGAGGATCAGCGTGGGGTCGAAGACCTCGGCAAAGGACAGGTTGGCGGCAAAGCCGAAGATCATCGCCGACAGCGGGAAGTAGAACACGAAGCGGGTGAGATAGGCGGTGGCTTCCTCGGTGAAGAAGCGGCTGCGCCCGGCCCAGTAGCCGAGGCCGATGATTGCGAAGAAGGGAAGGGTGCGGAAGAAGATCTCGGCCATGGGGAATTGGTAACAAGAGGTGACCAATTGGCAAGGGCTGTTTTTGGGGCAGGCTTTGAGCAGGCGAGGGGGTGCTCCCGCCTGCTCATGGGCGTTCAGGTGAATGCCCTTCGCAGTTGGGCGTGGCCCCGTGCGCTGCACGGGGCAAGAGGTTCTGCTGAGACGCGCTCTACGGGCAGATGTGCCCTGAGAGCGCCTGGTCAATTGTGTGACCGGGCTGTCCCGCGTCAAGGGTGAACCGCGCCTAGGCGCGGCGGCGCCGCCGCCCTTGACCCAAGAAAGCCCGGTGGGGCAATACGCCCCCGCAGCGCGCCAGCGCTGCCGGGCCCAACCGGGGAGGGGCAGCCTTTGGCTGTTCTGGAGCGGGCGGGAGGGCTTCCCTCACTCCTAACCGCTGCCGATCAGGGCGCCGGCGCCCAGCACCAGGGCGCCGCCTAGGACAACCTGCATCGTGGCGCGCCAGAAGGGGGTTTGCATGAATTTGTTCTGGATCCAGGCGATGGCCCAAAGTTCCACAAACACGATCAGCAGCGCCAGCGTGGTGGCGGTCCAGAACTCCGGGATCAGGTAGGGCAGCGCGTGGCCGAGGCCGCCCACGGTGGTCATGATGCCGGAGGCCAGCCCGCGTTTGATGGGGGAGCCGCGGCCCGAAAGTTCTCCATCATCCGAGGCGGCTTCCGTGAAACCCATCGAGATGCCCGCCCCGACCGAGGCCGCCATGCCGACCAGAAAGGTGGTCCAGGTGTCCTGGGTGGCAAAGGCGGTGGCAAAGATCGGCGCCAGGGTAGAGACCGAGCCGTCCATCAGCCCGGCCAGCCCCGGCTGCACCCAGGTGAGGACAAACTGGCGGTGGGCGGCGCGGTCCTCGTCTGCGCGGGTGCCGTCGTCCAGATGCGCCTCTTGCAACTCACCGGCGCGGGCCTGGTGCCCGGCCTCAGCCGCGGCCAAGTCGCCCAGCAGCTTGCGGGTCGCAGCGTCCCGGGTGCGGGCGGCGGCGGCGGTGTAGAAGCGTTCGGCGTCGCGCTCCATTGCGCGGGCCTCGTCGCGGATGCGGTCCAGGCTGAGGTTCTCCATCAGCCAGATGGGGCGGCGGGCATAGTAGCCTGCCACATGCTCGCGCCGGATCAGCGGGATGGCGGGGCCGAACCGCGCCTCATGCAGGGCAATCAGCCGGGCGCGGTGCTCGTCCTCTTCCGCCGCCATGCCGTCGAACATCGCCGCGGTTGCCGGATAATCCGCCCGCAGCCGCTCCGCATAGCTGCGGTAGATACGCGCATCGTCCTCCTCGGATGCAATTGCCAGGGCAAGAACCTCCTGCCCGGTCAGGTCCGCAAACTGTTTGCGCTGAGTGAAAAACCGCATCATCTGCCCTCTAGTTTAGAATTATTCTAAACATAGCGAGTCCCCGTGGCACCGCAAGATGGCGCGTCAGCCTTGTTGCAAAGCGGCGGCCCGGATTACATTAGAGGCAGGCCCTGCACCCTGCAGCCCGTATCCTGAGGAGCCCTCATGAACCAGCAAGCCAGCGTCCTGCGCACAGGCCGGAAATTCGACCAGGTTCTGGAGGGCGCGCGCGAGGTGTTCCTGGCGGATGGGTTTGAAGGCGCCAGCGTCGACAACATCGCCAAGGCGGCGGGCGTGTCCAAGGCAACGCTGTACAGCTACTTTCCCGACAAGCGGGTTCTGTTCATGGAGGTGGTGCGGTCAGCCTGTGTGCAGCAGGCGGACGCGTCGCTGGAGCTGGCGCCGGGCAGCCGCGGGCCGCGGGAGGTTCTGCGGGCGGCGGCGGAGCGGGTGCACGGGGTGCTGCTGGGCGGCTTCAGCCTGCAGCTGTTCCGCATTTTCGTGGCCGAGGCCGACCGGTTCCCGGAGCTGGGGCCGATGTTTTATGAAAGCGGCCCGATGGTGCTGCACGGAGAGATCCGGGATTATATCGAGGCCGCGGCGGCGCGGGGCGAGCTGAAAATCAAGGATGCCGATCTGGCCGCTGCCCAGTTCATTGAGCTGTGCAAGGCTGATGTGTTCCTGCGCTTCCTGTTCAAGATCGACACCGAGTTTTCCGAGGCCGAGCGCGAGCGGGTGATCAGCGGCGCGATCGACACCTTTTTGGCACGGTTCGGAGCCTGAGCCGCCAGCCTAACCGGCAGAGGCCCGTCGCGGCCGGTCAGTGCGTGATGAAGCTGTTGGGCGTGTTGCGATAGGTTTCGTGGCAGCTCAGGCAGCTTTGCATCAGACCGGGCAGGGTGCGGCGCAGACCGGGCAGGGAGCGGGTGTTGAGGTTCCGGGCTGCGGCTTCGGCGGTTTCGGCGCGGGCTTTGAAATCCTTCCAGGCGTGCCAGATCTGCGGCCGCGCGTTGGAGCGCGGATCCAGCCGCGGTTTCCGGAAGTGCTTGCGGATGCTGCCGGTGGATCTGATCAGCTGCTTGCGGGCCGTGCGCGCCTTGCCGCGGTCGAACGTGCTGCGCCCGGCCGTCATGCCGGTGAGAACGTCCATGGCGGCCTTTTGCGAGATCATCAGCGCGATCCGCTTGGTCACATGCTTGCTGGTGCTGTCCCGGGCGGTCACCGGGGCGGTGCTGCCGATGGCCAGGGCAATGATCACCGCAATCAGGGCAGCGGCTTTGTGCAGGCGGAAAGATGTCACGATGCCTCCGGGCGGATTGACCGAATCGAAGAATAAGAACAAAATAAGAACATGCCGTGTGTGCCTCCCGTTCTGCGGCGGCCTTCCGGCCCCTGCTGCCCCTTGCCTGCCCGCTGCCCCGCCCTGCTTTCTGCGTCTGTTGCCATGCCCCACCGCCGCATTCTCTCGCTTTGGTTTCCGCGCCTGGGGGCGGAGCGCATCCTGCGCGCAGAGCGCGGCGGCATCGACGGGCCGCTGGCCGTTGCGGAGGAAGTCTCCAACACTCAGGTTATTTCCGCGTTAAACGCTGCCGCTTTGGCGGAGGGGCTGCAGCCCGGCCAGCCGTTGCGCGATGCCCATGCGATGTGCGCAGGCCTGACGGTGCGGCCGCGCAACCCGGCGGCGGAGGCGGCGTTCCTGGCCGCGCTGAGGCGCTGGGCGGGCAAGTTCAGCCCCTGGGTGGCGGAGGCGGAGCGCGACGGGCTGACCATCGACCTCACCGGCTGCGCGCATCTGTTCGGCAGCGAGGCGGCGCTGATGGAGACGGCGGGGCGCGATTGCGCGGAAATGGGGCTGAGCGTGCAGATGGGGCTGGCCGATACCCTGGGCGCGGCCTGGGCGCTGGCGCGTTATGCCGGCGAGGAGGCGGCGCCGGACCGCAGCGGCGACGCCATCGACCAGGAGGCGCGCGCCACCCGTGCCCGGGCGCAGAAGCGCCAGAGCGTCAAGCGCCGCCACTGGACCCGTGGGGGTGCTGCGCCGCAGCTGCAGGCACCGCCGCCGCAGATGGGGCGGATTGCCGGACCCGGGCAGGCCCATGGCGCGCTTTCCCCCCTGCCGGTGGCGGCCTTGCGGCTGGACAGCGCCACGGTGGCGCAGCTGAACCGGCTTGGCCTCAGGCGGATCGGCGATCTGCTGGGGCAGCCGCGGGCCAGCCTGGCGCGCCGGTTCGGGCGCGGGCTGGTCTTGCGGCTGGATCAGGCGATGGGCAGCGCGCCGGAGCCGGTCTCTCCCGCGCGCAGCCCGGATCATTTTGCGGTGCGGCTGACCCTGCCGGAGCCGATCGGGCTGATGGAGGACCTGCTGGCCGGGATCGACCGGATGCTGCCGCGGCTGTGCGCCCGGCTGGAGGCGCGCGGCAAGGGCGCGCGCAGCCTGCGGCTGGAGGCGCACCGCTGCGATCAGGAGATGGAGGCGGTGACCATCGGCCTGGCCCGTGCCAGCCGTGACCCCGCCCGCATCCGGCCCTTGCTGGAGATGAAGCTGGAGCAGATTGATGCAGGTTACGGCATCGACATGCTGCGGCTGGAGGTGCTGCAGGCAGAGGCGATCCACGCCCGCACGCCTGCGGGCCATGCCGAAGCGGGTGCCGCGGCGCGGGCCCGGCAGGAGGATGGCGCGGCGCTGGAGGATCTGATCGGCCGTATCGGCGCGCGGCTGGGGCTGGAGGCAATCACCCGCTATCACCCGGCACAGAGCCATATTCCGGAAAAGACCTTTAGCGTGCAGGCCGCCGCCTGGTCAGAGCCTGCGGCCGGGGACTGGCCCTTGCCGCCGCGCCCGCGCCCGCTGCTGATCTGGCAGCCCGAGCTGGTCCATGCGCCGGAGCGGCCTGAGGTGCCGGAGCGTTTCCGCTGGCGCGGCCGCGACTGGGAGCTGGCAGAGGCCGAAGGGCCGGAGCGGATTGCCCCTGAGTGGTGGCTGGAGGACCCCAACTGGCGCAGCGGGGTGCGCGATTACTGGGTGGTGGTGACGGCTTGCGGCGCGCGGCTGTGGCTGTTCTTTGCCCATGGCGGCGCGCTGTCGCCGGGCTGGTTCTGCCATGGCTCGTTTGCCTGAACGCCCGGCAGCGGACAGTTCGCTGCGCGGCGAAGGGTTTTGCTTGGGTGTCCTTGCGCAAACCGCATAGGGTAAGGGGATGATCACACCACGCTTTGACATTCTGGGCCAGGCCATCAGCGACGCCAGCCGCACGCAGATGCTGTGCGAACTGATGGAGGGGCGCGCCTATACCAACAAGGAGCTGGCGGCGGCTGCAGGCGTGACGCCGCAGACGGCCTCGGCGCATTTGCGGCTGCTGCAGGATGCAGGCCTGGTGGTGGCGGAAAAGCGCGGGCGCTGCGTCTATCACCGGCTGGCAGGCGCAGAGGTGGCCCATGCGCTGGAGCAGCTGGCGGCGATTGCGCCTGCCGACAGCCTGCACCGCGCCCAGCAGCGCAAGGCGGGCGGGCTGGCGCAGCTGCGCAGCTGTTATGACCATCTGGCAGGCCCGCTCGCGGTGGCGATGACCCGGGCCTTTCTGGACCGCGGGATGCTGGCGGAGGAGCACGGCGCCTTTCGCGCTGTGCCCGCCGGGGAATGGCTGAAACTGGGTGTTGTGCTGCCGGATCGGCCCTCCCGCCAGCCCTTCGTGCGGCCCTGCCTGGACTGGACCGAGCGCAAGCTGCATGTGGCCGGTCCGATGGGGCGGCAGATCCTGGATCACGCGCTGGGCAGCGGCTGGGTCAAGCGGCACCGGCACAAGCGCGGGCTGATGCTGACCGCCCCCGGGCGGGTGGCGCTGGAGCAGATTCTGGGCCTGCAATGTGGCGCGCTGGCCGAGGCCTGAGAGGGCCTGAAACAGGCTCTGATATGGGCTCAAACATGGGGCAAAACAGGTGCATTGCACCTGTGCGCCTGCTGCATCACACGAAAAATCGAACGTTAAAAACCTTGATTTGCGGGGGGAAAGGCGCAACCTTTTAGGTATGAGCTTTGATCAGGTGCAGCCTTTTCCCGGATCTCCCATACCTCAGCAAGTCGCGTTTGACCGGCGGGAACTGTCGGTCATTCTTTCCTTGTACGGGCGGATGGTCGCCGCGGGCGAATGGCGCGATTACGGGATTTCTTCCTTGCGTGATCTGGCAGTTTTCTCCGTCTTCCGGCGCACGGCAGAGCATCCGCTCTACCGGATCGAAAAGCGCCCCAAGCTGCGGTTGCGGCAAGGGCAGTATTCGGTGGTCGGCATGGACGGGCATATCCTGAAGCGCGGGGCGGATCTGAAGACCGTGCTGAGGGTGCTGGAGCGCAAGCTGATCCGCTCCGTGGAGTAGCCGCAGCGATTGCGGCGGAGCGGAGACCGGAAAATTTGAATTTTCCGGCCAAAAATCTTCGAAAGATTTTTTACCGCCTGCGGCGGCGGGCGGGTCCTACCCCAGCCTTTTGTGCGCAGTGACCGGGCCGTCGCCCTGGGCTTCGATCCGCTCGATTGCCGCGGCGATGGGCTCAACGGCCACTGCCATGTCATGGGCATTGGCGTGGATCAGCGTCTGAGCATCCCGCACCAGAGCCACATGGCCCTTCCAGAAGAGTAGGTCGCCGCGCTGGTAGTCTGCGGCAGGCGCCGGGCTGCCCAGCTCGGCCTCCTGCATGTCGCTGTCGCCGGGGCAGGGGGTGCCGCAGGCCAGCAGCGCTGCTTGCACCAGGCCGGAACAGTCGATGCCGAAACGGCTGTTGCCGCCCCAGAGGTAGGGCGTGCCGAGGAAAAGCTCCGCCACCGTGACTGGGTCGCCGGTGTGGGCGCCCAGCGGCGAGAGGTGGCGGGCGGGGATGAAGCCAAGTGAGGTTTCCAAGAACCGCCCAGAGCCGCCCAGAACCTGCACCCGGCTGCCGTGGCTAAGGGACAGTGTTTCGGGGGATTTGAAGTCATCCGCGGTATAGGCATGGGTGGCGGCGGCGCTGACCCAGTGAGTTGCCTCGAAAGGGGCGGTCAGGCTGGCGCTGGGCACATAGCCGACGTAGGCATCCTTGGCCGCCTGCAGGAAGCACCAGCCGCCGCGGTCCTCGTAGACCGTGACCGGCTCGCCATAGACCAGCTGGCGGTCGCGGGGGCCGTCCGGCGCGCGGAGAAGATCCGCAACCGGAACGCTGATGCGGGCAGCGGTTCCCTCAACGCGCAGCAGCCCCTGTGGCGCATCGCTCAGATGGGCCGCGGCGACGCGGTCGTTCACCGGTGTGCGGCGGCGGTCTGCCATTCCGCTCACAGCTCCAGCAAGTCCGGCAGCGCGGCAAACAGCGCGCGCGCGCCTTGCAGAGCGCCGCCCTTGGGCCGGCCCGGCGCGGCGCTGGGGGTCCAGCCATAGATGTCGAAATGCATGTAGCGGGTCTCTCCGGCGAAGCGGCGCAGGAACAGCGCAGCGGTGATGGAGCCCGCAAAGCCGCCGGAGGGCGCGTTGTCGAGATCGGCGATGCCCGGTTCGATCATGCTCTCGTAAGGATTGTGGAAGGGCATCCGCCAGACCGGGTCGGCGTGGCGTTCGGCACTGGCGGACAAGGCTGCGGCGTCGCCATCGTGATCGGTATAGAAGGGAGACAGGTCCGGACCGACCGCCACGCGGGCCGCGCCGGTGAGGGTCGCCATGGAGATCAGCAGGTCCGGCGTCTCCTCGGCGGCGAGGGCCAGCGCGTCGGCCAGCACTAGACGGCCTTCAGCGTCGGTGTTGTTGTTCTCGACCGTCAGCCCCTTGCGGGACATCAGCACGTCGCCGGGGCGGAAGGCGGAGCCGGAGACGGAGTTCTCCACCGCGGGAATCAGCACCCTGAGTTGCAGCTTCAGCCCGGCAGCCATGATCATCCGCGCCAGCCCCAGGACGTTGGCCGCGCCGCCCATGTCCTTTTTCATCAGCGCCATGCTGTTGCCGGGTTTCAGGTTCAGCCCGCCGGTGTCGAAACAGACACCCTTGCCCACCAGGGTGAGCCTGGGGCCGCTGCTGCCCCAGCGCAGGTCGATCAGCCGCGGCGCACGGTCCGAGGCGCGGCCCACCGTGTGGATCAGCGGGAAGTTCTGCGCCAGCAGGTCCTCGCCCAGGATAGTGGAGGTCTCCGCGCCAAACTCCTCTGCCAGCGCGGTGGCGGCGGCTTCCAGCTGCTCAGGTCCCATGTCGGAGGCAGGAGTGTTGATCAGGTCGCGGGTCAGGCATTCGGCGGCGGCCAGCGATTCGATGGCGGCAGGATCCACCCCTTCGGGAGCCTCCAGGGAGGTTGTCTCGCCCTTGGCTTCCTTGTAGCGGTCAAAGCGGTAGGCGCTCAGGAGCCAGCCCAGAGACTCGGCCGCTGCGGCCTCAGCCGGCAGGCCGGAGGCAATCCGGTAGCTGCCCGCGGGCAGTTTCTGCGCCGCTTCGGCCAGCACGAAACGGCGGCGCGCGCGCTGGTCGGCGCTGCCGTATCCGGCCAGGGCCATTTCAATCGCGCCATCGGCGCCCGGCACCGCCAGAGCCTGGCCGCAGGCGCCGGTGAACCCATGCGCCTTTGCCCAGGCCTGAACGCGCTGCGGCTGGCTGGAGAGCCAGCTGTCGAAAGCATCGCTTGCGATAACATGCACAGGGCAGGCGTCAGGGCCGGGTGCGGCAAAGACTGGCGGCATCGAAATACTCCGGTTGCAATCATTTCTGATGCGCCAGAGTAGCCGCCGCCGCGCGGCCTGCAAGCCCTGCGGGCTGCAGAGCTGTCAGATCGTCATGTCCTGCTGGTCCCAGACCGCGGTCAGGGAGCGTTCGCCCACCCGCATCAGACGGAACAGAATCGCGGCAACTGCCGGCGCATCCTCTGCGTCGATGGCTGCGGTCACGTCACTGGCAATGGACGCCAGCGCTGTCATGCCGATCTGATCGGCAATCGCGATCAGCGACCGGGCGCTTTTGCGCAGGCTCGCCATTTCGTTCTGCCGCCACAGACGCTCGCAATGCGTCAGCCGCACGGCCATTTCTTCCACCGCACGGCACACGACGTCTTCGGCGCCGGTTTCGCCAAGCTGCTCATAGAGCGCGGTGAGTTTGTCTGGATCGAGACGCACTGTTTCCGAGTGCATTACTGTTAGTATATTGGCCACCACTTTCACCCAAATTCATTATGCCCCCACGGCACGCCTGCCAATGTGCGCCCCACAGGTTTTCAAAAGGTTTCCGCCCGGGTGTTCAAATCTCTCGAATTTAGGGACAATGCAGGCTATCAAGCCCGGCAACACGAATGTTGACAGGACATGACAATGGAATTTGCCAAACCCCTGCCCAGTTATCTGGTGACCCGCTACCACGGGTGGAAAGCCACATCTTATGAGGAGAATCAGGGCTGGTACCGCCGCCTGGCAACCGAAGGCCAGCGGCCGCGGGCCATGGTGATCTCCTGCTGCGACAGCCGGGTGCATGTGACCTCGATCTTCGGGGCCGACCAGGGCGAGTTCTTTATCCACCGCAATATCGCCAACCTGGTGCCGCCTTATGCGCCCGATGGCGACCATCACGGCACATCTGCGGCGGTGGAATATGCAGTGACCGCGCTGAAGGTGGCGCATCTGATCGTGCTGGGCCATTCGCAGTGCGGCGGCGTGCAAGGCTGCATCGACATGTGCAAGGGCCAGGCGCCGCAGCTGGAAGAGAAGACCAGCTTTGTCGGCCGCTGGATGGAGATCCTGAAACCCAAGTTCGATGGCGTGGCGGATATCGAGGATCCGGTGCAGCAGGCGCGGCAGTTTGAGCGCCAGGCCGTTGTCGCGTCTATGGAAAACCTGATGACCTTCCCGTTCATCGAATCGGCGGTCAAGGCGGGCGAGCTGAGCCTGCACGGGCTGTGGACCGATATCGGCGAGGGCGGGCTGGAATGTTATGACCCCAAGACGGGGACCTTTCAGCCGGTCTGAGGTCCGGCCCCTTCTTTGCCATTCCCGAATGCAGCCGCCAGATTGGCGGCTGCTTGCGTATAGCCGCCCGCCGCGCCGTCAACGAAGTGGACGTGGCCGTCCTCGACCGGCGAGGGCACAATGCAGGTGACCAGGGCGGCGTCCTGCTCATGCAGCCCGAAATGCACCAGCCCGGCCTCTGCCGCCGCCTCCAAATGCTGGCGGATCCGGTCGCGAATCTCCGGCGTGCAATCCAGCGTCATCTTCAGCCCGTCGTCGAACTTGCGGAAATCCGAATGCGCCTTGAGCACGGACAGGTAATGCACGGGGTCGAATCCGCCGGCGGGCCGTTTGCTGAGGAAGATCAGCCCAGCGAGGGCGCTGTGGGCCAGAAGATAAAGCTTCCGTAAAATCAGAGGGGATTTGCCGCGGGACGACTGCGCCTCCAGATGCAGCCCGGCCGGCGGAAAGCCCAGCTTGGGCCCGGTTTCGGGCACCGGGTGGCCGCTGTCCTTCAATTCGCCCGCCAGATCCAGCAGGCGGGAGGAGAACCGGGCAAAGGCCTGCGGGTCCGCGCCCGGAGCAGGCTGCGCGACCACCGACAGGATGATGCCGTTGCGGGCGGGCGTGTTGCTCCAGCGGCAGGAGAGGCCGGAGAGATCGGGCAGCCCGGCCTGCGGGTCAGCGGGCACTTCAAAGGCGCCAGCCTTCATCTGCGCCTCGGCCCAGGCCAGGCCGCCGCCGCTGAACATGGCGAAATCGGCATGGTCGGACACAGCATAGCGGGCGATTTTGACGTCCAGCCCTTCGGTCCGGATCGAGCCGAGCGGCAGCATGGCGGCACGCAGGGAGACGCCGTATTCGCCCTCGGTCCAGCTGCGCAGGCCAGCCAGAACGCGCTGAGCCGCGGCGCGGTGACGGGGCGGCACCGCGAAGGACGCGCCGTCGCCGCCAAAGACATAGGGGAAGGCCTCGCCCTCCAGCGCGTTGCGCATGGCGGCGATCACCGCGGCGCCGATCATGTTGACGGTCTTGTAGCGGCCCGCCTTCACCAGCCCGGTGGAATTGACGATATCGGTGCAGCACAGGTGCCAGTCCGGCGGCAGCGCGGCAAAAGCCTCAGGCGCGGACAGGCTTGCAAAGCTGCGGACCTTGGGGAGGCCGGCATAGAAAGTGTCCGTCGTCATCAGTTTCAGCCCCCTGCCGCAGTCCCGTGACCTGCCGTTTCTACCTAAACGAATTGTGTGCTGTGGCCAAACATGCAAGCTGTGCGGCAGTAACGATAAGCTGAGCAGACCTGAGGGGGCGGATAATGCAGGCAGGGTTGATCTTATTGTGCCTGGCCTATGTGCTGAGCCAGTTTTTCCGGGCCTTCCTTGCGGTGCTGTCGGGGGTGCTGGGGCAGGATATCGGCGCTGCGCCGGATGATCTCGCCTTTGCCTCGGGCATGTGGTTCCTGTCGTTTGCGGCGATGCAGCTGCCGGTGGGCTGGGCGCTGGACCATGCAGGCCCGCGCAGGACCGCGGCGGTGCTGCTGCTTTTGGGCGGCGGCGGCGGGGCGGCGTTGTTTGCCGCGGCCACGGCGCCCCTGCATGTGAGCATTGCGATGTTCCTGATCGGCATCGGCTGCTCGCCGGTGCTGATGGCCTCATACTATATCTTTGCCCGCCAGTACCCGCCCGCCCGCTTTGCCACCTTGGCGGCGCTGATGCTGGGCGTGGGTTCGGCCGGCAACCTGGTCGCCTCTTATCCCACCGCGCTGGCGGTGGATCTGTTCGGCTGGCGCGGCACGCTGGCGGGGCTGGCGGTGGTGTCGGTTGCAGTGGCGGCGGGGATCTTTGTGACCGTCTCTGATCCGGACAAGCCCGATGGCGAGCACAAGGGATCGGTGCTGGATCTGCTGAAGATGCCGGTGATGTGGGCGATCTTTCCGCTGATGCTGGTGGCCTATGCGCCCTCTGGCGCGCTGAGGGGGCTGTGGATCGGCCCGTACCTGAGCGATCTCTACGGGCTCAGCACCCAGCAGGTGGGATTGGCGACCCTGGTGATGGGCGCGGCGATGATTGCAGGCACCTTTGCCTATGGGCCGCTGGACCGGATGCTGGGCACCCGCAAATGGGTGATCCTGGGCGGCAACCTGCTGGCTTGCGCCGCCCTGGGCGGTCTGATCCTGGCAGCGGGCGCGCCGGTCTGGCTGCCGGTGGCGATGATGGCGGCGGTCGGGTTCTTCGGCGCCTCCTTCCCGGTGATCATGGCGCATGGCCGGGCCTTTGTGCCGCCGCATCTGGCCGGACGCGGGGTGACCCTCTTGAACCTGTTCGGCATTGGCGGGGTGGGAATCATGCAGTTTGCGACGGGCCGCATCCACGCGGGTATGGCCGGAGCGGACCCATCCTTGCCCTACACCGGCATTTTCGGCTTCTTTCTGGTGTGCCTGGCGGCGGGATGCGCAATTTATCTGCTTAGCCGCGACAGCATGGACTGATCCGCCCCTTTAAACTTTTGCCCGGAGGCATTATCACTCCCGCGCCGGCCATGGGGCCGGGCAATACTGGAGAAACAGACAAATGGGTTACCGCATCGCCGTTGTCGGCGCCACGGGCAACGTGGGCCGCGAAATGCTGAACATCCTGGCCGAGCGCCAGTTCCCTGTGGATGAGATCGCTGCGCTGGCAAGCCGCAAATCTCTCGGCACTGAAGTCAGCTTTGGCGATAAGACACTCACTACCAAGGATCTGGACACCTTCGATTTTGCCGGCTGGGACATGGCGCTGTTCGCCATCGGCTCGGACGCGACCAAGAAATACGCGCCCAAGGCGGCTGAGGCCGGCTGCGTGGTGATCGACAACTCGTCGCTCTACCGCTACGACCCGGAAATCCCGCTGATCGTGCCGGAAGTGAACCCGCAGGCGGTCCACGAGTACAAGAACAAGAACATCATCGCCAACCCCAACTGCTCCACCGCGCAGATGGTTGTCGCGCTGAAGCCGCTGCATGACCGCGCCAGGATCAAGCGCGTTGTGGTGTCGACCTACCAGTCGGTGTCCGGCTCCGGCAAGGACGCGATTGATGAGCTGTGGGATCAGACCAAGGCGGTCTATAACCCGACCCAGGACGTGCCGCCGAAGGTTTACCCCAAGCAGATCGCCTTCAACGTCATTCCGCACATCGACGTTTTCCTGGACGACGGTTCGACCAAGGAAGAGTGGAAGATGGTTGCCGAGACCAAGAAGATCGTCGATCCGTCGGTCAAGGTCACCGCGACCTGCGTCCGGGTTCCGGTGTTCGTCGGCCACTCGGAATCCATCAACATCGAGTTCGAGGACTTCCTGGACGAGGACGAGGCCCGCGACATCCTGCGCGAGGCGCCCGGCATCATGGTGATCGACAAGCGCGAAGCAGGCGGCTACGTGACCCCGATTGAATGCGTTGGCGATTTCGCCACCTTCATCAGCCGCATCCGCCAGGATTCGACCATCGAAAACGGCCTGAACCTGTGGTGCGTCAGCGACAACCTGCGCAAGGGCGCGGCGCTGAACGCGGTGCAGATTGCCGAGCTTCTGGGCCGTGAGGTCCTGAAAAAAGGCTAAGCCTTATATCCTTTTGGTGAGGGGGCCGCTTCGAAAGAGGCGGCCCCTTTTCTTTTGCACGGCTGCCGGGGCGCAGCCGGGTCCGGTACTTTCAGAGGGACAGAAGAAAAGCAGAGACAAAGGAAAGAACGCCATGATTGCACTGCAGGACTTCAGCACCGCCGCCCCCGTTTCGCAGATGCTGCCGTCGTTCGCCCCTCTGGAGCTGCCGAAAAGACCCAGGACCGCTTCGCATTCTGCGCCTCAGCGCAAGCCCGTGCTGAAGTGTGGCACCGCGGCCGAACTGAAATGGTACATCGCCGGTGACTTCGCCGCGGCCAAGGATTGGTTCACTCTTTGCCGCGGGCTGCGCCGCAAGGGGTTCTGCCTGCGGATGCGCGGGGAGGATCTGTGGCTGTTCGATGCCGCACGCCTTCGTCCGGTCTGTTCCTGCGAGGATCTGGGGATTGACCCGGAGGAGCTGGAGCTGCGCTTTGGCCTCTCGCAGCAGCAGCGGCAGCCGCGGCCGGAGCCGCAGACACTGGCGCAGCCCCAGCGCAAGCCGCAGGCGCAGCAGCCCGTTGCCAAGGCGGCCTGAGCGCGCTGGCCAGGGTGCAGAGGGACAGATAGGCTTGACATCAGGCGGGCGGTTTTAGCCGCCCCCGTTTCCTGATTGAGAGATGCCAATGCGAATTTCCTTTAGGGCCATTGCCTGTTCCGCGTTTTCCCTGGCTGCCGGCGCTGCCGCGGCGGCCGATATCCCTGTCAGCAGCCGGGTGTCCGAAGTGACCCTCTACCCGGGGCTGGCCGAAGTTACCCGCAATGCTGCCCTCACCCTGACCGAAGGGCGCCACCGGCTGGTCCTGCAAAACGTGCCGCATTCTGCGCTGCTGGAGACCCTTCAGGTGGACGTTTCCGGTGCGCGCCGTACCGGAACCCTGCTGCGCGAGGATTACCGTCCGCCGCGCAATGCCGATGATCCGGAAATCGAAGCCGCTGAGGCGCTGGTCCGCGCGACTGAGGCCCGCATTGCTGCGGTCCGTGATGAGGCGGAACGGGCCCGGGCCGGCGTGCGGGCGGCGGAGGCCTCGATCGGGTTCCTGCGCCAGCTTGGTGCGAATGAGGGGCTGGCGCAGGCCGATGCCGCATCCCTCAGCGCCATTGCCCGGATGATTTCCGAGGAGGCCGCCGGCGCCAGCCGGGCGGCTGTTGCGGCCGAGGCTGAGGCGCGGCGGATCGAGTTGCAGCTGGAGGATCTGGAGGACGATCTGGCAGAGGCCCGCGCGGCGCTGGCGGCGATCACGCTGGAAGACGAGGACCGGCTGTTCATCGCGGTGGATATTGTGGCTGAGCAGGCGGGCGAGGGGGCGGTGACGGTCCGCTATCTTACGGAAGGTGCGGGAAACATCGGCTGGCAGCCGTCCTATGAAATGCACCTGAACACTGAGGACAGCGCTGCGGGTGGGGCTGAAATCACCCTGAAGCGGGCGGTGCGGCTGGCGCAGGACACCGGAGAGAACTGGCAGGATGTGGCGCTGACACTGTCGACGGCCAAGCCCTCCGGGCAGGGCAGCCCGTCCGTGCTGCGCCCTTGGCTGCGCCGGGTTGAAGCGCCTGAACTGCCGCGCACGCAAAAGCGGCTGCAAAATTTCGATTCTGAAATGGGCTCGCTGGCGGAGCCGGCGGCAGAGGCTCCCATCCTTGCGGAGGAGGCGCTTGGGTGGAGCGCGGATCGCAGCGGTGCCGCTGTCACTTACCGGTTCGGCGCGCCTGTTTCTGTGGCCTCTGGCGCTGATTTGCTGCGGCTGGAGATGGATGCCCTCACCGCTGCGGCGGAGCTTAGGGCGGTGGCGGTGCCGTCGCGGGGTGAGACTGCCTACCGCGTCGCGTCATTCACCAACAGCTTTGGCGAGCAGCTGCTGGCCTCGGCCGGGGTGCCGCGCTTTGCGGATGGCAAACTGATCGCAGTGGAAGACTTTCAGGGTCTGGCACCGGGTGCGGAGATGGAGGCCGGGTTCGGTCCGGTGGAGGGGTTGCAGCTCAGCCGCGACGTGCTGGATCAGAGCGAGGGCGGCCAGGGTCTGATCTCGCGCAGCAGCGAACAGGTGCAAACGGTGGAAATCGAGGTGGAGAACCTGACCGGCCAGGATTGGCCCCTGCGGGTTCTGGACCGGGTGCCTTATTCGCAGCAGGACGATCTGGAGATCAGTTGGACAGCCAGGCCGCGGCCCGCTGAGGAGGACGTGGGAAAACAGCGCGGCATCCTGGCCTGGGATCTGCAGATCGAGGCAGGCGGAACCCGGACGATCCGGCTGGACACCACGCTCAGCTGGCCCGAGGGCATGGTGCTGCGCTGACGCAGGCCTGATCCCGGCGGAGCGCTTCACGTCAGGGGCGGGATGCCAGGGGCGGGCGCTCCCGCCCGTCGTCAGGTATTGAAAATACCTTCCTCCCGTTTGGCGCGGCACCGCGCAGCGCGCGGTGCCGCGCTCAAGGCCGCTGCCGCTGCTCTGGCGTCAGCCAGGGCTGCGGCCGGGGGCGGGAGGGCTTCCTTTGAGATTTGCGGTGCGGGTCTATTCCGCCTTCCACTTGGCAGCGAGATCGCGGGCATTCTTGGCCAGCACCATGACGTCAATTCCGACCGCCAGGAATTGCGCGCCCATGTCTGCGTAGGCTTGCGTCGCTTCTTCCGTCGTGCCGAGGATGCCGGGGGCGATGCCTGCCGCCCTGATGCGGGTGATGGCATCGGCAATTGCTGCGCGCACCTCCGGATGTGCGGAATTGCCCTGGTGGCCCATGTCGGTAGACAGATCCGCCGGTCCGATGAAAACGCCGTCGATGCCCTCGACCCGCAGGATCTCGTCCAGCGCGGCCATCCCGGCGCGGTTTTCCACCTGCACCAGCAGGCAGACCTCCTGATCAGCGGTCTGGATGTACTCGGAAACCGAGCCGAACATGGTGGCGCGCGCCGCCGTGGCGCCGACGCCGCGCACGCCCTTGGGCGGGTAGTGGCAGGCGCGGACCAGCTCGCGGGCCTGTTCGGCGCTTTCCACGATCGGCACCAGCACCGTCTGGGCGCCTGCATCAAGCACTTGCTTGATCATCCAGGTTTCGCCCACCGGCACCCGCACCACCGGATGGCTTGGCGAGGCCGCCAGCGCGATCAGCTGGTCGCGGATCGAGCGGATGTCATTGGGCGCATGCTCACCGTCGATCACCAGCCAGTCAAAACCGCAGGTGCCCATGATCTCGGCAATCTGGCCGTCGGCAAAACTCATCCAGCAGCCGATCTGGCGTTTGCCCTGTGATAGAGCCTGTTTGAAGCTGTTCTTGGGCGCGGGCATGGGCAGAGCCTCCTGTCAGGCGAAGTTGATGGATACGGATCCGAAGGGGCCGAAATCAGCGGCGATTTCCGTGCCCGGCGGGCATTCGATGGGGCGGATGAAGGAGCCCGAGAGCACGATATCCCCGGCCTCGATCTGTTGTCCATATTCCGCCATCCGGCGCGCCAGCCACAGGACTGAGGTGACGGGATCATTCAGAACGCCGGCGCCGAGGCCGGTTTCCTCGACCGTGCCATTGCGCGCGGCAATGGCACCCACCCAGCGCAGGTCGTGGGTATCCACCGCGTGGCGCTCCGCACCCAGCACCACGCCTGCGTTGGCGGCGTTGTCGCTGATGGTGTCGGTGATGATGCGGGCCTGGCCGGTTGCCGGGTCGGCACGCAGGATGCGGGTGTCGAGGATTTCCAGTGAGGGGGCAACATAGGCAGTGGCAGCCAGCACGTCTTCGCGGGTGCAGTCAGCGCCTGCGAGGGGGGATTTCATGACAAAAGCGATCTCCGCCTCCACCCGTGGCTGGATTAAGCGGCCGGCGGGGACGGTGCTGCCGTTTTCGAACGACATGTCGTCCAGCAGCACGCCGCTGTCCGGGGTGGTGATGTTCAGCGCCTGCTGCATGGCGCGGCTGGTGAGGCCGATCTTCCAGCCGATTTTCTTGCGCCCGGAGGCCAGTTTTAGCTGAATTAGAGCCTTTTGCACCGCATAGGCATCATCCAGTGTCATGCCGGGATAAGCGAGGGAGAGCAGGCCGCATTGCTGGCCGGTTTCTTCGGCCTTCAGCAGGGTTTCGGCGGCTTCGTGGTGCTGCTCCGGGGTCATGTCTCATCCTCAACCGTGTTGCGCAGGATGCCGATGCCTTCCACCTCCACCTCGACCACGTCGCCGGGGGCCAGGTATTTCGGCGGGTCGAACCGCGCGCCTGCGCCGGTGGGCGTGCCGGTGATGATCACGTCGCCCGGCTGCAGGGTGGTGAAGGTGGAGATATAGGCGATCTCCTCGCGGATCGGGAACATCATGCGGGCCAGGGTATCATCCTGGCGGACCTCTCCATTCACGCGGGTGACGATGCGGGCCTCATCCAGTTGGGCGGCATCGGTGAAGGGCACCAGCCAGGGGCCGATGGCGCCGGAGTTGTCCCAGTTCTTGCCTTGCGTGACGTTGAACTTGGCGTGGCGGACCCAGTCACGGATGGTGCCCTCATTCGCCAGTGTTAGAGCCGCGATATGATCGTAAGCGTCCTCCGGTTTGATCCGGCGGCCTGCCTTGCCGATCACCACGGCGACCTCGCCCTCGTAATCCAGGGTGTGGTTTTCCGGCGGGCGGATCAGCGGGCGCTCCGCCCCGGTGAAGGAGCGCGGGAAGCGGGGGAACAGGGACATGTGCTTGGGCTGGGCAGAGCCGTCCTTGTACTCCGCGTTGCGGTCCGGGAAGTTGACGCCGACGCAAATGATCTTTTCCGGGTTGGGGATTGGGATCTCAAACGTGAAGTCCGTGTGGGTGACTGGTTTGCCCTCGGCGGCCTGTGCCAGGGCGGGCAGGCCGTCCGCCGCGATCACGTCGCGCAGTGTGGGCCAGTCCGGGAACTGCGGCGACAGGGCGATCATGCCGGCGTCTGTTACTGCGCCATAGAAATTTTCGCCGTCGGCAGTGTAGGTGGCAAAACGCATCAGGCCAGGCTCCTTGCGATTTCGGTGATGACGTCGAAGGCCATCATCACGTCTGCCTCGGTGGTCTCAAACTGGCCGGCCTGGAAACGGATCACCAGCTCGCCGTCGACGCGGGTCTGGGTCAGGTAGATGCGTCCATCGTCGTTGATCGCATTGACCAGCCGAAGGTTCAGGTCGTCCAGATTTGTGGCGCCCTCGGGTGCATAGCGGAACGACCAGAGCGACCACATGGGCGCGGTCGTAATCTGGAAATCAGGCTCTGACTTGAGCTTTTCGTGCAGCTGGTTGGACCAGTTGATGTGATTGCGCAGCCGCTGGCGCAGGCCCTCCAGCCCGTAGGTACGGATCAGGAACCAGATCTTGAGCGCGCGGAAGCGGCGGCCCAGCGGCACCGACCATTCGGAATAGTTGATGATGCCGTCGTGGCCGTGGGTCTTGAGGTATTCCGGGCTGATGGCGAGGGTCTGGACCAGGTCGTCCGGGTTCTTCAGGAAATGGGCGGAGCAGTCGAATTGCACGCCCAGCCACTTGTGCGGGTTGAAGACGATGCTGTCGGCGCGCTCTACCCCCGGCCAGTAGTGACGGTATTCCGGGCAGATCATCGCGGAGCCGGCCCAGGCGGCGTCCACGTGGGTGTAGAGGCCGTATTTTTCGGCTACATCCAGCACCCGGTCCACCGGGTCGGTGGCACCAACGCCGGTGCCGCCGACGCAGAGGATGACGCCAGCAGGCTGGTGGCCTGCGGCGAGGTCGGCCTGGATTGCCGCCTCCAGAGCCTCTGGGTCCATGCCGCGCCAATCGCCCTTGATGGGAATGCGGATCAGGTTCTGCTGGCCGATGCCCGCAACCCAGATTGCACGGTCGATGGAGGTGTGGACTTCGGAGGAGCAATAGATGCGCAGGGCTTTCTGGCCGAACAAGCCCTGTTGGTTGCCCTGCCAGTTCAGTGCCTTCTCCCGCATGGTCAGCACCGCGGCGAGGGTGGCTGAAGAGGCGGAGTCCTGGATCACACCCTGGAACTGGGCGGGCAAGTCCAGCGCCTGGCGCAGCCAGTCCATCATCCGGGTTTCCATCTCTGTCGCCGCAGGGGAGGTCTGCCACAGCATGCATTGCGGCGCGATGGCGGAGGCGAGGAATTCCGCCAGCACCGAGGGCGCGGCGGCGTTGGAGGTGAAATAGGCAAAGAAGCGGGGATGCTGCCAATGGGTGATGCCGGGCATCACGATGTCTTCGAAGTCGCGGAAGATTGCCTCCATCCCCTCGCCGTCCTCAGGCGGGGTTTGGGGCAGGGCGTTCAGCACTTGGCCCGGTTCGGTCATGGCGCGCACCGGGCGGTCGCCGACGGTCAGGTGGTAGTCCTGCGTCCAGTCCGCGACCCTGCGGCCCCAGTCGGAGAATTCATTCCATTTCATCTCGTATTCCTTTTGTCCGTGCCATCGGCACGGACAATGTCAGGGTGCAATAATCGGCTGAGCGTTCAAGGCGCTGGGTTTCGGAGTGGCGCCTTCAAAGACGGAACCTTCCTCAAACCAGCTGCGCGGCGCGGGCGCCCCCCAGAGGGTCTGGCGCTGCGGATCGGTGAGCGACCATTTGATCGGCTCCAGATCCGGATCGACGGTCTGATAGTCGGAGCAGTAGATCTCGATCCGGTGGCCGTCCGGATCGCGCACATAGAGGAAAAACGCGTTGGAGATGCCGTGGCGGCCGGGGCCGCGCTCGATGTTATCGACATAGCCGGTGGTGGACATCAGATCGAGAAGGTCAATGATGTTGAGCGGGTTCGGCACCCAGAAGGCGGTGTGGTGCAGGCGGGGCCCGAGGCCATTCGTAAAGGCCACGTCGTGCACGCCGCCCTTGCGGTGCATCCAGGCGGCCCAGATCTTGCCACTGTCGTCATCCTCAGTGAATTCGGTGACGCGGAAGCCCATCTCGTTGTAGAAGGCGACCGAGGTGTCCACATCCGCGCTGAACATGTTGAAATGGTCGATGCGCAGCGGTTTTACCCCTTTGTAGAGCCTGTATTTCTGATGGATCGGTTCCAGCCGCTCCATCTTGACGTAGAACTCCAGCGGGATGCCCCAGGGGTCGCGGGTGCGTAAGGTTTTGCCCATGTGGGGGCGGTCGATCCACTCCACTGGCAGGCCTTTGGAGGCGAAGAAGTCTGCGGCCTTGTCCAGGTCGGGCTCGTCATAAAGCTTCAAGCCGAGAACGCCAACGGAGGCAGTGCTTGCCTTGGCCAGAACGATACAGTGATGGCCGCGTTCCTCCATTGCGCGGAGATAGATACGGTTGCCGTCTTCCTGCGTCACTTGCAGGCCCAGCGTGTCCACATAGAAGGCGCGTGAGGCGGCAAGGTCGGTGACGTGGTATTCCACGTGGCTGAGCCGCACGATGTTGAAGGGCGGGTAGAGGTTCGGGGCGGGGACGGGCATGGTTTGAACCTTTCACTTGTGGCCGGGTGCGGGAGCGAGGGGCCGGCCCCTCGCGCTCCCCGGGATATTTTTAGCAAGAGGAAATGATCAGGCGCCGAGGCGCGGGATCTTGTGATGGCCGGTGGCAAAGCCGATGTGTTTCTGCTCCATGTAGAACTCGAACGACCAGTCGCCGCCGTCGCGGCCGATGCCGCTGGACTTAACGCCCCCGAAGGGGGTCGGCAGGTGGCGGACGTTTTCGGAATTCACCCAGATCATTCCGGCCTCAAGCTGGTTGGTGAAGCGCAGGGCGCGGGTGAGGTCATTGGTCCAGACGTATCCAGTGAGGCCGTACTGGGTGTCATTGGCCAACGTCAGAGCCTCATCTTCGTCCTTGAAGCGGATGGCGGTGAGGACCGGGCCGAAGATTTCTTCCTGCGCGATGGTCATATCGTTGGTGGCGTTTGTGAACAGGGTTGGACGCACGAACCAGCCCTGATCGCCTGCGCGGGTGCCGCCGGCGGCGATGGTGGCGCCGTCCTGTTTGGCGGTCTCGAAGTAGGATGTGACCTTCTCGAAATGCACCTTGTGGATCAGCGGGCCAACTTCGGTGGCCGGGTCCAGCGGGTGGCCGACCTTGATGCTGTTGACGCGCTCGATGAGCTTGGCCTCGAAGTCCTCCGCGATGCTCTCCTGCACCAAGAGGCGCGAGGAGGACGTGCAGCGCTCGCCGTTGAGCGAGTAGATCATGAAGACCGCGGCATCGAGCGCGCGGTCGAGGTCGGCGTCGTCGAAGACCACCACCGGGTTCTTGCCGCCCAGTTCGAAATGCACGCGTTTAAGGGTATCAGCACCCTGTTTCATGATCATCGAGCCGGTTTTGCTCTCGCCGACAAAGGCGATGGCCTTGATATCCGGATGTTCGGTGAGCGCTTTGCCCGCGTCCTCGCCAAAGCCATTGACCAGGTTCCAGACGCCCGGCGGAAGGCCGGCCTCACGGGCGATTTCGGCCAGGATGCGGGCGGTGAGGGGGGAGAATTCGGCTGGTTTGTGGACCACGGTGCAGCCGGCCGCCAGCGCGGGCGCGATTTTCCATGTGGACAGCATGAAGGGGGTGTTCCACGGAGTGATCACGCCGACCGGGCCGATCGGCACCCGGGTGGTCACGTTCATCAGCGTCGGGGATTGCAGCTGCTGGCCGTCGCGGGCCGCGGCGGCCTTGTCCGCGAAGAAGCGGAAGTTCTCGGCGCCGCGCAGCGCCGCCTTTGACATGAAACGCAGGGCTTGTCCGGTGTCCCAGCATTCGCACAGCGCGATTTCTTCGGCGCGTTCGACGATCAGATCGGCGATGCGGTGCAGGATTTTCTTGCGCTCCAAGGCAGGCATGTCGCGCCATGCGGGGAAGGCTTCTTTGGCAGCCAGGGCGGCCGCGTTGATGTCCTCTGTGCCGCCCTTGGCGACGGAGCAGATCACGCTCTCATCCACTGGCGAGGTTGTCTCAAACGTGGCGCCGGAGGCAGCGGGACGGCTTTCGCCGCCGATCAGGTTCAGTATGCCGTCCGTGCGGAAGCGGGCCAGGTGGCGGTTCAGCTTTTCGGTGTTGGTGGCCAGGTCGCTCATGACGGGTCCGCCTTTTGCATGTGGTCGCGGATGGTGCCGCATTTCGGGGAAAGCTCCGGGTCGATGTCGCGCATCTCAAGCGAGAGTGCGATGGAGTGCTCCTGCAGGGCCGGCTCCAGGAAAGACTGGGCTGCCTGGAACACGGCCTGGGCGGCGCGTTTGCGGGTGTCCAGGTCACGGCCCGCGCGCAGCCGGATGGAAATGTCGATATATCCGTGCTGCGGATCGCCGTCGGCAATGGAGGCATGGCTGGCCGCAAAAGCACGCACCCGGATGCCCGCCAGCGGGAACACGCCGGTGGCCGCAGCGGCCTGCCGCAGGCATCGGCAGAGCGCAGCAATATCGGTGCGGTCCTCCATGTTTGGGGAGTAGTCCAGCGTGATATGCGGCATCTCCAGCGTCCTCCTGAATTGCTTAACATGTTTAGCAAAAAGGCGACCGCCGGTCAAGCAGAAGAAATCCAAGCAGCAATTGCGTTTAGCCTGAAGCGGGGTGATACTCGGGTATGACCAAGATGATGCCGGCCACCGACCGTTCACTGCCAATTGCTCTGCTCCGGGCGCGGGAACGTGTGATGGGTCCGATCCGGGCACTGCTGAGCGGTGCCGGTCTGACCGAGCAGCAGTGGCGGGTGCTGCGGGTGGTGCAGGAGGACGGCCCGATTGATCCGACCCAGATTGCCGACAAGGCCTGCCTGCTGCTGCCTAGCCTGACGCGAATCCTGCAAAAGCTGGAGGAAAAGCAGCTGATTAGCCGCCAGCGTGACAAGGAGGACCGCCGCCGCCAAGTGGTGCGGATTGCGCCTGGCGGCGAGAAGGTGATTGCCGACAACATTGAGGCGAGTCTGGAGCTGATGAACCGGACCCGGGCCAAGATGGGCGCGGACCGGTATGAGGCGCTTTTGGACCTGCTCAACGAACTGGACCAGATCGACCTGACGGAGTGAGTCGTTTCTGCCGCATTTGGCGCGGATACCGGGGCGGGTGACGCAAACCGGGCTTCGTTGCTTGTACCGGCTATTTCACAATGGCAAGTGATTTTTCTCATTAAAATCGGTAACTTGACCAAAATTCACTGCGGTGGGCGTTACGGAGAGGCTGCCGCACCTGCATTGGCAAATTGCTGCTGGTGACGCAAATGGCGCGGCCGGTGTCCGAAATCGCTCTGTGAAGACTGGCGTTTCTCAACAACTGTTATGGGGACAGTTGATGAGGACATCATGCGGTACTCCGGCCTGAAAGTGATCAAGGAGGCCCTGACGGGCCATAAGGGATGGCGCCCGACCTGGCGCGATCCGGAACCCAAGAAAAGCTACGATGTGGTGATCATCGGCGGTGGCGGGCACGGGCTGGCGACGGCCTATTACCTGGCCAAGAACCATGGCATCACCAATGTCGCCGTGATCGAGAAGGGCTGGATCGGCGGCGGCAATGTGGGCCGCAACACCACCATTATCCGCTCCAACTACCTGCTGGACGGCAACGAGCCGTTCTACGAGCTGTCGCTGAAGCTGTGGGAAGGGCTGGAGCAGGACTTCAACTACAACGCCATGGTCAGCCAGCGCGGCATTCTGAACCTTGTGCACACCGATGCGCAGCGCGATGCGGCGCGGCGCCGGGGCAACGCGATGATCCTGAACGGGTCGGACGCGGAGCTGCTGGATACCGAGGGCGTGCGGGCGATGTACCCGTTCCTGAACTTCAACGACGCGCGCTTCCCGATCAAGGGCGGGCTGCTGCACCGCCGCGGCGGCACCGTGCGCCATGATGCGGTGGCCTGGGGCTATGCCCGTGGCGCCGACCTGCGCGGGGTGGACATCATTCAGAACTGCGAAGTCACTGGCTTCCGGATCGAGAACGGCAAGTGCCTGGGCGTGGAAACCACCAAGGGCTTCATCGGCGCCAATAAGGTGGCGAGCTGCGTGGCAGGCTCCTCCAGCCGGGTGATGGAGAAGGCGGGGATGCGCCTGCCGATCGAGAGCCATGTGCTGCAGGCGTTTGTGTCTGAGGGGCTGAAGCCGGTACTGGACGGGGTTGTCACCTTTGGCGCGGGTCACTTCTATGTCAGCCAGTCGGATAAGGGCGGGCTGGTCTTTGGCGGCGATCTGGACATGTACAATTCCTATGCGCAGCGCGGCAACCTGCCGGTGGTCGAGGACGTGATGGAAGGCGGCATGGCACTGATCCCAGCGCTGGGCCGGGTGCGGATGCTGCGCAGCTGGGGCGGCATCATGGACATGTCGATGGACGGCTCCCCCTTCATCGACAAGACCCATATCGACGGCCTCTATTTCAACGGCGGCTGGTGCTACGGCGGGTTCAAGGCGACGCCTGCCTCGGGCTGGTGCTATGCGCATCTGCTGGCGACCGGTACCCCGCACAAGGTGGCCGCGGCCTATCGGCTCGACCGGTTCCGCCGCGGCTGCATGATCGACGAAAAGGGCCAAGGCGCCCAGCCGAACCTGCACTGAGGAAAGGAAGACAGCGATGATTATCAACCATCCGATCCTCGGGCCGCGGGATTCACAGGAGTTCACCTATCTGGGGGACGCCAGCCTGATCGACCGGCCGGACTGGCAGGCTGATGACGCGGCGGGTCAGTTCCACGATTACCTGTACCTGCGCGACAACCCGGCGGGCGAGCACCGCGAGCTGTGGTTCCACGAGCAGGGCGACCGGTCCTGGCTGGTGGTGACCCGCAACACCGTGACCCATGAAATCCTGAATGTCGAACTGGCCCGTGATGTGGCCCGGGCAAGGGGGCGCAGCAAATGACTGACGCAGTGATGAATGCCGGCCGCGTGGCCTTCCAGGCCGACGGCAGCACGGGCGCCCGCAAGGGCGTGCAGGTCAACCGCCTGGATGGCGGGCTGATCAAGGGCAGCAAGGCGCTGAGCTTCACCTTTGACGGCAAGCGTTACAAGGGGTTTGAGGGCGATACGCTGGCCTCGGCCCTGCTGGCAAACGGCGTGCGGCTGATGGGCCGTTCGTTCAAGTACCACCGTCCGCGGGGCGTGCTGACCTCCGGCTCGGAAGAGCCGAACGCGCTGGTTGAGCTGCGCAGCGGCGGGCGGCAGGAGCCGAACACCCGCGCCACCGTGGCGGAGCTGTATGACGGTCTGGAGGCAAACTCGCAGAACCGCTGGCCGTCGCTGCAGCATGACTTCATGGCGATCAACGACCGGTTTTCGAATTTCCTGACCGCGGGCTTCTACTACAAGACCTTCATGTGGCCGGCAGCGTTCTGGGAGAAGCTGTATGAGCCGATCATCCGCAAGGCGGCGGGTCTGGGCAGCATCAGCTTTGAGGCCGATCCGGATGCCTATGACAAGGGTTTCCTGCATTGCGACCTGCTGGTAATCGGCGCCGGTCCCACCGGCCTGATGGCGGCGCTGACGGCTGGCCGGGCCGGGGCGCAGGTGATCCTTGCCGATGAGGACTTCCTGCTGGGCGGGCGCCTCAATGCCGAGACCTTTGGCATCGGCGATCTGACCGGTGCGGCCTGGGTTGCGCAGGTGCAGGCCGAGCTGGCCGCGATGCCGAACGTGCGGGTGATGCCGCGGACCACCATCATCGGTGCGTTTGACCACGGCATCTATGGCGCGGTAGAGCGGGTGGCCGACCACGTGCTGGCGCCGGAGGCGGGCAAGCCGCGGCAGATCCTGTGGCGGATCTATTCCAAGCGGGCGCTGCTGGCGGCGGGCGCGACTGAGCGGCCCATCGCGTTTGAGAACAACGACCGTCCGGGCGTGATGCTGGCGGGTGCCGTACGGGCCTATGCCAACCGCTGGGCGGTGACGCCGGATCAGACCGTTGCGGTCTTTACCAACAACGACGACGGCCACCGCACCGCGGCGGACCTGATCGCCAAAGGTGTGAAGGTCACAGCGGTGATCGACACAAGGGCCGATGCGCCCAAGGCCGAAGGCGCCGAGCTGTTTGCCGGTGCCCAGGTGATCGACACCAAGGGCCGGCTGGGGCTGGAATGGGCACGGGTGCGCTTGGCAAACGGCTCCACCCGCGACGTGCCTTGCGGCGCGCTGGCGGTGTCCGGCGGCTGGAACCCGAACGTGCATCTGACCTGCCACCAGCGCGGCCGTCCGGCTTGGCGTGAAGACATCGCCGCCTTTGTGCCGGCAGGCGAGCTGCCGCAAAACATGTCCGTGGCGGGGGCTGCGAATGGCGACTTCTCCACCGCTGCCGCATTGCAGGCCGGTGCCGAGGGCGCTGTAGCCGCACTGTCGCAATTGGGGATCGAAGCCAAGGTTGCCGATCTGCCCGAAGCCGAGGATGCGCCCATTAACGTGACCCCCTTCTGGTACGTGAAGGAAGGCAAGGGCCGCGCCTGGCTGGACCAGCAGAACGACGTCACCGTCAAGGACGTGAAGCTGGCGCATCAGGAGAACTTCCGCTCTGTCGAACACCTGAAGCGCTACACCACCCTTGGCATGGCCACCGATCAGGGCAAGACCTCCAACATGGGCGGTCTGGCGATCATGGCCGAACTGGCGGGCAAGCAGATCCCCGAGGTCGGCACCACCATGTTCCGCCCGCCCTATACGCCGGTGTCCTTTGGCGTAATGGCTGGCCGGTCTGTCGGCGAGGAATTCCGCCCCACCCGCAAGACCCCCAGCCACAAATGGGCCGAGGAGCAGGGTGCGGTGTTTGTCGAGGTGGGCCAGTGGCTGCGGGCGCAGTGGTTCCCCAAGGCAGGCGAAACCCATTGGCGCCAGTCGGTGGACCGCGAGGTGCTGCAGACCCGCAACTCGGTTGGCGTCTGCGACGTGACCACGCTGGGCAAGATCGACGTGCAGGGCAAAGATGCCGCCGAATTCCTGAACAAGATGTATGCCAATGCCTTTGCCAAGCTGCCGGTGGGCAAGGTCCGCTATGGCCTCATGCTGCGCGAGGATGGCATTGCCTATGACGACGGCACCGCCGCGCGCTTTGCCGAGGATCATTTCGTGGTGACCACCACCACCGCCAACGCAGTTCTGGTCTACCGCAACATGGAATTTGCGCGCCAGTGCCTGTTCCCTGACATGGATGTGCAGCTGATCTCGACCACCGAGGCCTGGGCACAGTTCGCGGTGGCGGGTCCGAATGCCCGCAAGCTGCTGCAAAAGGTCGTGGACCCCGAGTTCGACATCTCGAACGAGGCGTTCCCCTTCATGGGCTGCGGTGAGATCACCGTCGCGGGCGGCTGCCGGGCGCGGCTGTTCAGGATCTCCTTCTCGGGCGAGCTGGCCTATGAGATCGCGGTGCCGACCCGCTATGGCGATGCGATGATCCGTAAGCTGATGGAGGCGGGCGAGGAGTTCGGCGCTGTTCCTTACGGCACCGAGGCGCTGGGTGTCATGCGGATCGAGAAGGGCCATGCCGCGGGCAATGAGCTGAACGGCACCACCTCGGCGCTGAACCTTGGCATGGGCCGGATGGTCAGCAAGAAGAAGGACTGCATCGGCAACGTGCTGAGCGAACGCGAAGGCATGAACCAGGACGATGCGTTGAAGCTGGTTGGTTTCAAGCCGGTGAACGCGTCTGATCCGGTGCAGGCCGGAGCGCATCTGATGAATGCATCAGGCGAGGTCAGCGCAACCACCGATCAGGGCTATATCACCTCAGCCGCCTATTCGCCGGTGCTGGGATGCTCGATCGGGATCGGGTTCCTGAAAAGCGGCGATGTGCGCAAGGGTGAGGTGATCCGCGCGGTCAACCCGCTGGAGGGCAAGGAAACCCAAGTCGAAGTTGTCAGCGCGCATTTTGTGGATCCGGAAGGGGAGCGTCTCCGTGGGTAAGTTCGATAATCATGGTCTGAAGGCCATTTCCCCGCTGGGCGGGCATGAGCCGCAGGTGGACGCCTTCACCGGTCTGCTGATCCGTGAAGTCACTGATCGGGCGCTGGCCTCGCTGGGCGCGCGTCAAGGGCAGGAGGGGGCAATGAAGTCCGCCGCTGAAGGGTTCCTGGGCGGCGCTTTGCCTGAGCCTGCCAGCTGGAATGAGACCGGCGTCTTCTCTGCCTGGTGGATGGGGCCGGACCTGTGGATGGTGTCTGCGCCGCATGACACTCACGAGCTGATGGCGGGCGAGCTGAAAGAAGCGGTCGGCGAGGCGGGCTCCGTGGTGGAGCAGACCGACGGCTGGTGCCGTTTCGACATGGAGGGCCCGCGCTGCTTTGATGTGCTGGAGCGGCTGTGCAACGCCAATGTTCGTGCAGCCAAACGCGGCAATGCCACCCGGACTTCAATGGAGCATCTGGGCGTCTTCCTGCTGTGCCAGACACCCGGCCAAGGATATTCGATCATCGGCCCGCGGTCGTCAGCCGGGTCGCTGCATCACGCGCTGGTTGCAGCGGCGAAATCGGTTATCTGAGAGAGAAGCGAGCGAAGAGAAACAGCGCCCGGCCAGCAGGCCGGGCGTTTTGCTTTTGGCAATCGGAGCAGGTCAAAGGAATTGCCTGGCCTGCGCGGAAAGGGCGGATGCCTCCGGCGGGGATATTTTTGGCAAGAGGAAAGGCAGCCGCGGACATTCCAGCGGCTGCCAAAGGTTTTTCGGAAGAAAGCGGCGGGGTCAGACCGAGGGGATCGGGCGGTTGTCCTGGACCCGGAACAGGTTCACCTTGCGGCGTTCCTCCTGCGGGGTGACGCCGAAGCTCTCGCGGTAGTGCTGCGACAGGGTCGAGGAGGTGGCGTATCCCACCGCATTGGCGATCGAGGTGATCGAGTCGCGGGAGTACATCACCAGCTGCCGCGCCGCGTTCATCCGCAGGGTGCGGTAGTAGATGGCCGGGCTTTGGCCGGTGGCGGATTTGAAGCTGCGCTCCAGCTGGCGCGGGGACACCCCGATCTGGCTGGCTGCATCGCGGATCGACACCGGGTGTTCCAGGTTGTCGGCAAAGAGCTCGACGGCCTTGGCCACCGGCGGCGGAAGGCTGTCGGCGGTGCTGTCTGTCTTGAAGGCGGGGATCTTCTGGCGCACGCCCTCGGCCCGCACCATCGGGTGCTGGAACCAGCAGGCGACCTCGGTCATCACTGCGTCGCCCAGGGTCTGTTCGATGAGTTTCAGCGAGAGGTCGAACATCGCCGCGGCACCGCTGGCGGTAAAGCGGCGGCGGTCGAGGACGATTACGTCGTCAACGGTGGCGAGCGACGGGAATTCGGCGGTGAAGGCGGCCTTGTAGCACCAGTGCACCGAGCAGCTGTGCCCGTCCAGCAGGCCGGAGCGGGCCAGCGGAAAAACACCGCCGGAGACGGCACCCATCTTGGTACCGTGGCGGGCCAGGTGGCGCAGCTTGCCGTTGGAGGCCTTGGGGTCCTCAAATTTGCCTTGCGGGCCGGACAGCAGGAACAGGGTGTCGATGTCCTCAGTCTGGTCGAGGGAACAGTCGGGCTGGAAAGCCACATTGGCGGAGGCATTCACGCTGGCGCCGGTCTCGGAGATCAGTTTCCATCGGAAGGTTTCGGTGCCGGCAATTTCGTTTGCCGCCCGCAGGGGTTCGATGGCCGAAGTCAGGCAGGCCATTGGAAAGCCGGGGAAAATCAGGAAGCCGAGAGTCATGGTGTTGTCGCGCTGCATGGGGTTGATATTAGCTTGCGAAAGGGGATTCGCACAGCAGCGAAAGGGTGCCCGCGCCGTACAGGAAGGGGAAAACGGCGCGGGCGGATCTGCTTAGTTTTGCAGATACGATTCCAGCGAGTCGTCCAGGGCGTCTTTCCACGGGGTGTGGTGCACGGGCGCCATGGTGCCGGTGATGACCGATTTGTAGGAGTTGTTGCGGAAGGCCATGATGTCCTGGGCCTTGTGCCCCTTCCATTCATAGAAGGCCTGGCAGGCGCCGGCCACGTCGAAGGTCGGGTAGTCGGTCTCCTCGATCAGCTCCAGCACGTAGTCGCCCTGGTATTTGATCGCGTATTTGACGTCGTCAGAGGCTTCCTCGCGCTCTTCGCGCTCCTTCACGTCGGCCAGCAGAGTCTCCTTGTCCGCCGGGATCTCGATCTTGCCCATGATCGCGTCGCGGACCCACCAGGCCTGCGCGTCGAACATGTTGAAGGTGAACCACTGATCCTGCATGCCCAGATAGAACATCTTGGGGTTATGGGCATAGACCACGCCTTTGTACAGGTCGGCGGTCGCCAGGCGGTTGGCGGTCTTCAGGCGCAGATCGTCCGGCAGGAAGTTGAAGAAGTGCTTGTAGCCGGTGCAGAGGATGATCGCGTCGACTTCTTTCCGGGTGCCGTCGACAAAGGTGGCAGTGTTGCCGGAGACCGACTCCAGCGCCGGAACCTCGTCCCAGTTATCCGGCCATTTGAAGCCCATCGGCGCCGAGCGGTAAGAGGTGGTGATCGACTTGGCGCCGTATTTCCAGCATTGGGAGCCGATGTCTTCGGCTGAGTAGGAGGAGCCGAGAAGCAGGATGTCCTTGCCGGCGAACTCGCGGGCGTCGCGGAAGTCGTGGGCGTGCAGCACGCGGCCGTTGAAGGTGTCGAACCCGGGGTAGAACGGCACGTTCGGGGTCGAGAAATGGCCGGAGGCGCAGATCACGTGGTCGAAGTCTTCCTTGTAGGTGCTGTCCTTGGTGTGGTCATGCACGGTGACGGTGAAGTTGCCCTGGTCCTCATTGTATTCGACCCAGCGGATAGCGGAGTTGAAGCGGATCCATTTGCGCACGTCGGCCTTTTTCACCCGGCCTTCGATGTAGTCGAACAGAACGGCGCGCGGCGGGTAGGAGGCGATTTGCTTGCCGAAGTGCTCCTCGAACGAATAGTCGGCGAATTCCAGGCCTTCCTTGGGGCCGTTTGACCACAGGTAGCGGTACATCGAGCAGTGCACCGGCTCGCCGTTTTCATCCAGGCCGGTGCGCCAGGTGTAGTTCCACAGGCCGCCCCAGTTGTCCTGCTTTTCAAAGCAGACGATCTCCGGAATCTCTTCGCCCTTGTTGGCGGCGGACTGGAATGCGCGCAGCTGGGCCAGGCCGGAGGGGCCGGCGCCGATGATGGCAATTCGCTTCTTGGTCATGTGGCTCTCCCATTGGTATAGACCAATATGTCTGTTTGGTTCTTTTGGTCTGATCCAATAAGGTCCAAAATTGCACCGCCGAGTCAACATATTTTCACAGAAGGAATATGATTTTTCCCGGATTGGACTGGCGGGGCAGAGAATTATTGTTAGGATTCAGGCCATGAAGACGACGAGTTTTGCGCACCAGCTGGCCGCCCGCGCGGCGCTGCCCCGGCTGTCGGTGGGGATGACAGAATCAGTGAATATTGGCTTTCTGGGCCCGCTTTCGGGCCGGGTCGAAAGCTGGGGGCTGCCCGGATTGAACGGCTGCCGGATCTGGGAGGACGGTCTGAACAAGGCCGGCGGGCTGCTGATCGGCGGCCGCCGCTACCCGATCCGCATTCACTCCTATGATTGCGGTCATGACCCCGAACGCTCGCTCGAGGGCGCGATGGAGCTGGTGCAGAAGCACAACGTCAAGCTGATGCTGATGCTGGGCGGGGACACGTTTGCACCGGTGCGCGATTTCCTGATGCGCAACAAGGTGCTGACATCGACGCTGCTGCCGACAGACCTGTCGCCGGACACGCCCTATCTGATCGCGCCGAGCGAGGCGCATCCGATCCAGAATGTGACCGGGGTGGCTTGGCTGGCGGAGAACCGGCCGGAGCTGAAAACCGTCGCCCTGTGCAGCCAGGCTGATCTGCTGGGGCTTCCTGCGCAGGCGGTCTATAGGGCGGCGTTCAAGGCGGCGGACAAGCAGATCCTGCGGGAAGTGCAGTATGACCCGGGCGCCAGCGACCCGGCGCCAGTGGTGGATCCGATGCTGGAAAGCGGCGCCGATATCCTGTGCTGGTGCTCGTCCTATGCGCCGATGGTGCATGCGATGACGGAATATGCTTATGCCAAGGGCTTCAAGGGGCAGATCATCAGCTGCACCCTGGATGGCTATGACCAGCTGGTGGAGAAGACCTCAGCCGAGTTCATGGAAGGGATGGTGTTCCAGTTTCCGGATTTCGACGACCCGATGCTGCGGGAGAAGGCGTTTTTCTTTAACCGTCCGCATGTCTTCTACGAGGAGTACAACCGCCGCTTCCCGGGCAGCTGGTCGGCGGTGAGCTGGGAGTATGTGGCGATCCTGGATATCTGGCACAGCGCGGTGGAGAAGGCGGGTTCGGTTGCGCCGCCGTCGGTGCTGGCGGCGATGAAGCAGCTGGGGCATGTCACCCACGCCTTCGGTCACGCGGAATGGTGGGGCGAGGATATTTTCGGTATTTCCAATGCTTTGGTTGGCGATTGGCCGGTGGTTACCATTCAGGACGGCAAGGCGCGGATCGCCGCCTTCAGGTCGATACCCGCTTGGCTGGCGCAGCACTCCAATCTGCTGAAGGCAGAGATGGAAGCGCTGGGGCAGCTATGGCACCAGCGGCTGGAAAGCGGCGCGCCCGGCAGCCAGGTCGGGTCACGCGCCGTGCAAGGCTGACCGCGCATAGGGCTTGGGCGGGCTCAGATCTCCTGCAGCAGCAGTTTCTGCTCGTCGATCAGGTGCAGCTTGATGAATTCCACCGCGGATTCCACATCGCGTGAGGCGATGGCGTTGAACAGTGTGTTATAGCGTTTCTGATAGTCCTGAATGCGCTGCGGCGTCAGGTGGCGGCGGCGCAGGGCGGTGCGGTAGGACAGGCGGCAAGCCTCGATCGTCAGCTCATAGCAGGAGTGCAGCAGCGGGTTGCCGCTGCCCTCGGCGATCTTGCGGTACAGATCCTCCTCCGCTTCGATGAACTCACCCGGATCGGTGCGCACGGCCTCGACGCGCGACAGGATCTCGTCCAGCTCCTCGATCTGGCGCGGGGTCATGTTGATCACCGCCAGACGGATCAGTTCCGGCTCCAGGATGCCGCGCACCACCAGGTGGTCGAGCGGCGACACTTCCTTGGCCAGCGAGGAATAGGAAGCCTCGGGCTTGGGGTCGGAGCGGAATTTGACAAAGCTGCCGGAACCGGGGCGGCGGTGGATCACGTTCTGGCTGGCCAGAACATCCAGCGCCTCGCGCACGGTATTGCGGGCCACCCCCAGTTCCGAGGCCAGCGTCCGTTCGGACGGCAGGCGGGTGTCGACCGGGTAGGTGCCTGCCTTGATGCGGGCAAACAGCGTGTCGATCACCACCTGTACGGTGGCGCCTACCGAATGCGTGGTCAGGATTTGCGAGGTCGTCTCTTCCGCTGAGCTCATATCTGTTTTCCGGGCCGGACGAGCGGGAGAATCCCCTGCTCCTGATCACTGTGCCAAGGGTGCAAATACCGGTTTTGGCGACCGGTGCGCAACCGTCTGACACAGCTGTGAGTTGCCGTCAGCCTAGCGGTTCCTGCGCCGGACGGCAAGAAATCAGGCAAAATTGGTTCTGAAATTGGTTTCCGGTCGGGATTTTGAAGATAAGCCGTAAGGTCATGTTTTGATGCCGTTTTTGATATCAACTTTGCCGCAAATTAGTGCCTTTGGTACTATTTTGGTGCCTTTTTGGTGCGTAAAGTGAAAGAAAATTTCTTGGAGGTGAACCATCTCGCTGCTAGCCTTGGTCCAGGATGGGTCCAATTTACGCAAACTGGTTCAGTGATGTTTAACTGGCATCGGGGTCCCGCGATACAAAGCCCGTCCCGCAGAACACACCGCCGCAAAAAACAGGCGGGTCCAACATGGGAGAAGAAGATGATTTCCAAGATCGTGAAATCGGGGCTGACCCGGCGGACGTTCCTCAAATCGACGGCGGTCACCGCGATGAGCGCCGGCCTGCCCGGCGCGTCGCTGGCGGCGGGCAATACCATCAAGATCGGTTTCCTGGCGCCGCTGACCGGCGCGGTGGCGGCCTGGGGCAAACCGGGGCTGGACGGCTGCCAGATCTGGGCCGAGCGGGTCAACGCCGCAGGCGGCATCAAGCTGGGTGACGGCAGCTACAACGTCGAATTCGTCTCCTATGACAACGAATACGATCCGGCGAAGGCACGCACCGGCGCCACCAAGCTGATCCGCGAGGACGGCGTCAGCTTCATCATGATGCTGGGCGGCGATACCTGGCCCGGCGTGCAGCCGGTCGCCGACAAGACGGGGATGCTGTTTTCCACCCTGCTGCCGTCGGACCTGTCGCCGGATACCAATACGCTGATTGCGCCGGCCGAGGTGCATCCGATCTACAACGTGACCGGGGTTGAGTGGCTGGCCGAGAACAGGCCGGAGCTGAAAACCGCGGTGATGTGCGCGCAGGACGACGCGCTGGGGCTGCCGTCGGTTGCGACCTATCTGGCGGCCTTTGAGGCGGCGGGCATCGAGATGCTGGACGAGCCGCTGCTGTTTGACCCGGCGACCACCGACTTTGCACCGGTGGTGACCCGGCTGATCAGCAAGAACCCGGATATTGTTTGCCTCGACACCTGCTACAGCGACTATGTGCATCCGATTGCCGAGCAGCTGTTCCAGCAGGGGTTCAAGGGGCAGATCATTTCCTGCACCGCGGATTTCTATGACCAGATGATCGCCAAGACCTCGGAAGAGTTCATGGAGGGCTTTGTCTTCCAGTTCCCGGATTTCGACGATCCGGCGCTGAATGGCGACAACATCAACTTCACCGACCCGAACGGCTTTTATGCGGAGTTCAACAGGCGGCACCCGGGCCAGTGGGGCGCGGTGAGCTGGGAATATGCCTCGATCATGGATCTGTGGAAAGCTGCGGCGGAGAAGGCCGGGTCGGCCAGCCCGGATGCGGTGGCGGCCGCAATGAAAGAGGGCAAGGGAAAGCACGCCTTTGGCGACGCGGACTGGTGGGGCACTGAGCTGTTTGGCATCGACAACGCGCTGGTCGGCGATTGGCCGGTGGTGGCGATCGAAAAGGGCAAGGCCAGGATCAAGGACTTCCGCTCCATCCCCGACTGGTACGCGAGGCACGGCGATCTGCTGGTCAAGCATATGAAGACCTATGACCAGATGTGGGATCAGCGCAGCTGACCTGCAAGCCAGGCCATCAGGCGGTGCGGGACCTGTCCCCGCACCGCAAGAGCCACTGAGAAAAGAGACAATCCGATGCTGGACCTTTTGGCGCAGACCGGCCTCAACGCCGTGTATGCTGCGAGCTATATTTCCCTTGTTGCTGTGGGGCTTGTGCTGATTTTTGGCGTCATGGGCGTGATCAATTTTGCCCATGGTGAACTGTTCATGGCGGGTGCCTATGCGATTGTGGCGCTCTATGCCGGTCTGAACGTGCCGTTCTTTCTGGCTGTGGCGGTCGGCCTGCTGTTTGTGGGCTGCTTGGGCCTCTTGATGGAAAGGGCCCTGTTCCGTCCCTTGAAGGATAATCCCTTGGGCGGGCTGGTCGCCTCGATCGGGTTTCTGATGATCCTGCAGGCGCTGGCGGTGATGGGGTTCGGTGTGCGGATGGTGCATATCCCGCCGGTCACGCAGGAGGTCATTGCCTTCAGTGACAAGGTGCGGCTGCCGGTGGCGCGGCTTTACGTGATCATCGCGGCAATCGTGCTGCTGTCGGCGCTTTGGTACTTCCTGAAGCGCACCAGGTTCGGCTGGGCGTTGCGGGCCTCTGCGCAGGATCCGGAAGCAGCCGCCTTGCAGGGGATTTCAATCACCCAGACCGCGCGCATCGCCATGTTCATCGGCGCAGGGCTGGCGGGGATTGCCGGCGCACTGACGGCACCGCTGGTCTCGGTCAACCCGCATATGGGGCATTCGGTGATCGTCACCGCGTTCATTGTCATCATCGTCGGCGGGGTCGGCTCATTGGAGGGCGCCATCGTGGCCTCGGTCGCCTATGCGCTGGTGCATACTTTTGTGACCACGTTCTGGGACGGTGTTCTGGCCGACATCGTGGGTCTGTCGCTGATGCTGGTGGTGCTGATCGTCAAGCCGACCGGATTGTTTGGGAGTGCGGACCGTGCCTAAGTTCCTGATCTGGATCGCGGTCCTTGCCGCGCTGATTGCCCTGCCGCATGGCCTCAGCTTCTCGCAGCAGGAAATCCTGGTGTTCCTGACCATCAATGTGCTGCTGGTGGCCAGCTACCGGCTGCTGACGCTGACCGGTGAATGGTCGCTGGCGCATGTGGTGATCATGGGGGTGGGGGCCTATTCCTCGGCGCTTCTGACCAAGAAGCTGGGGGTTTATGTGCCGGTTTCGATGCTGCTGGGCGGGGTTATTGCGGCGTTGATCGCGGTGCTGCTGTCATTCCCGCTGTTCCGGATGAAGGGGTTTTACTTCCTGATCGGATCGTTTGCCGCCGGTGAAATCATCCGCCTGCTGTGGAAGCGGTTCCGGGACCCCTTTGGCGGCGCCAAGGGGATCAAGGGGATCGACCCGATGCCGGATTTCTCAATAGGCTTCTACCAGTTCGATTTCTTTGAGCCGACGTCATATTACTACTTCGCCGGTGTCATCGTCGCCTTCTGCCTGTGGATCCTGTGGCGGATCGAGAAGTCGCCGGTCGGTCTTACCTTCCATGCGGTGCATTGGCAGGACAAGCTGGCGCAGGCCTCGGGCGTGAATGTGCGGGCCTACCGGACGCTGGCCTTTGCCATCGCCTCGGGCTTTGCCGGCATCTCGGGCGCGCTGCTGGCGCATTATGTGGGCACCATCAATCCCAATGCCTTTGATATCGACTTGATGGTCTTTGTGCTGACCTGGGCGATTGTCGGCGGCACCGCCACCTTCTATGGCCCGATCCTGGGCTGTGTGGTGCTGACGGTGCTGAATGAGATCGTGCTGCGCGAGCTTGGGCTCGAGCAGATGCGGCCGCTGGTCTATGGCGCCATCATGATCCTGTCGATCCTGTTCCTGCCCAACGGGCTGGAAAGCATCGTGCAGAAACTCACCAAAAGACGCGCTGCTGAGAGCGCGCCGGAACGGAGCCCGGCAGAATGACCGATTTTCTGGAAGTCAAAGACCTGACCATGCGGTTTGGCGGCCTGACGGCGGTGGACAGCCTGTCGTTCAAGGTGGCGCATGGCTCGATCCACGGTTTGATCGGTCCCAACGGGGCGGGGAAGACAACGACGTTCAACATGATCTCGGGCTTTTACAAGCCGACCGAGGGGCAGGTTCTGCTGCGCGGCGAAGATATCTCTGGCCTGCAGATGCATGAGGTCGCCCGGCGCGGGGTGGTGCGGACCTTCCAGCACTCGACGCTTTTTGCCGAGCTGACCGTCTTGGAGAATGCGTTGGTCGGCACCCATATGCCATTCCGCCCCAATATCTTTGCCGCAATCATCGGCTGGGACAAGGAAGACCGCAGCGGCGCTGAGGCGCGTGCGAAGGAGGCGCTGGAGTTCTTCGGCCTCGATCATGTGATGCGGGAACGCGCCGGGGATCTGTCCCACGGCCATCAGCGGGCGCTGGGCATGGCGGTGGCCTATGCCAGCCACCCGGATGTGATCCTGCTGGACGAGCCCTTTACCGGCATGAACCCGGAAGAGACCCGGCAGATGATGGACCTGATGGAGCGGCTCAAGGCCGACGGGATCACCATCCTGATCGTCGAGCATGACATGCAGGCGATCATGGGGCTGTGCGACACCATCACCTGCATGAGCTTTGGCAAGTTTCTGGCCGAAGGCGGCCCGCAGGAGATCCGCAACCACCCGGCGGTTATCGAAGCCTATCTGGGAGGGGCGCGCCATGTTGCTTGAGATGAAGAACATCGCCGTGAATTACGGCAAGATCAACGCGATCCGGAACATCTCGGTTGCGGTGCCGGAGGGCAAGATCGTCACCATCATCGGCGGCAACGGTGCTGGCAAGACCACTACGCTGCGGGCGATGTCGGGAATGCTGCCGATCACCGCCGGTGAGATCACTTTTGAGGGCAAGAGGATCGACCATTTGCCAGCCCATAAGGTTGTGGCCAACGGCATCGCCCATGTGCCGGAGGGGCGGCGGATCTTCCCGGACATGACGGTGGAGGAGAACCTGCGGACCGGGGCATTTCTGCGCAAGGACGCTGATGCGGTGGAAGAGGATCTGGAGGATGTCTTCACCCGCTTTCCGCGGCTGCGCGAGCGGCGCACCCAGATGGCCAAGACCATGTCGGGCGGCGAGCAGCAGATGCTGGCCATCGGACGTGCGCTGATGTCCAAGCCGCGGCTGTTGCTGATGGATGAGCCCTCGATGGGGCTGGCACCGGTGATCGTCGAGGAAATCGCTCAGATCGTTGAAGAAATCAACGCCAAGGGGTTGTCGGTGGTGCTGGTCGAGCAGAACGCCGAACTGGCGCTGGAGCTGGCCGATTACGCCTATGTTCTGGAAACCGGAAATGCAGCAATGGAGGGTCCTGCAGATGAGCTTCACGGGAACGAACACGTCCGCGCCGCGTATCTGGGGCTTTAAGCCGGACGCGGAGATGCGGGTGGCGCGCGAGGCGGGCTGGTCGCGTGCCGATCTGGCCTGGGAGCGGCTGATGGAGCGGGCGCTGGCACAGGCCGGCGATGGGCGCGGGCGTCAGGCAATGCGTTTGTTCCGGCTGGCGGATTTGCTGGCGCGGGCGGCGTTTCCAGCCGCGGATTTGCGCCGGGCCGCGGCACCTGCCAATCTGGCGGTGCTGCAATTCCGGCGCGGCGCGCGGGGGGAGGCGGAGCGGTTGCAGGCCCGCGCCCTGCGCATCTGGGCCGGAGCGGCAGCGCAGGTAGAGGAAATGCAGATCGCACCCCGCAGCCGGTCTTCGCTGTTTCATCTGCGGATGGAAGCGCTGCACCGCGATACGTTTCACGCCAATCTGAAAACCCGGGTCGGCTTGATTGCGGTCGAAGCCGGTGAGACGTTGCGCAACCTGACCTCTGGCAGGGCAGCGCTGCACCGGCACGCCAGCCGCTGGCGCGGGGAGAAGCCCATGGTGTTTGACGGCACCCGCAAGGTTTTGGGGGCCTGCCTGCTGCTGCTGGACGCGTAAACCGGCATGTTTTGCGGAGACGCGGTGGAACCCGGGCTGGCTGGCCCGGGTTTTCTGCTTGCACCCTTGCGGGCCGGTGCTGCGGGGCAACTAATTTCTTTCCCCAGGCGGTAGGGGGTTGGGAAAAAATGGTAATGGCAGTAAAATAATTTTCGCGTGGTTTCTTGCGCTTTGAAAAGTTTTTGCGTATCGCGCCGCTGCGCGCTTGTCAGAGGCCGTCAATAAGGAAGATAACACAGTGGCTAAACCTAAAGACGATACCGACGCAGTGGCAAATAACCTTTCTCAAGATCCGCATCGTGTCCGAGAGGGCTCGGAAAAAGTCCTGGAAGTGGCGATCGGCCGCGAAGTGCGGTCGTTCCGGCGGCAGCAGGGTATCACGGTGGCGGATCTGGCCAATCTGACCGGCCTGTCGATCGGGATGCTGTCGAAGATCGAGAACGGCAACACCTCGCCGTCGCTGACCACGCTGCAGCTGCTGGCCAATGCGCTGAGCGTGCCGATCACATCGTTCTTCCGCCGTTTCGAGGAAACCCGCGAGGCGGTGCACACCAAGTCGGGCGCGGGTGTGGAGACCGAGCGGGCCGGGACAAGGGCCGGGCATCAGTATCAGCTGCTGGGCCATCTTGGCGCCAATGCCTCGGGCGTGATGGTGGAGCCCTACATGATCACGCTGACCGAGGAGTCGGATGTCTTCCCGACCTTCCAGCATGACGGTATCGAGATGCTGTATATGCTGGAAGGTGAGGTGGATTACCGGCACGGCGACAAGGTGTTTCCGCTGAAGCCCGGCGATACGCTGTTTTTCGACGCCGATGCGCCGCACGGACCGGAGAGCCTGGTCAAACTGCCGGCACGCTACCTGTCGATCATTTCCTACCCGCAGTCGAGCTGAGGCGCGGCGGGGCGCTCCCGCCTGCTTCGCGGCATCTGAAGATGCCTCTGCACAGGTGGGCCTGGCGCCGCGCGATGCGCGGCGCGGTTGCGTTCTGCGGCAAGCCTTGCGGGTGCCGCCCGCAGCGCGCAAAGCGCGTTGCCCGGCCCAACGCCGCGCAGGGGGGGGGCAGGCGCAGCCTGCCGTCTGAAGCGGGGGCGGGAGGGCTGCGTTCTGCCTCTGCAAAAAAGAAACTGCCGGAGCCAAGGGCAACGGCAGTCAGTGAGGCGGGCCTTAGTGACAGGGGGTAGGGACGGCCCGCCAGGTCCGCTCGGGATCAATCGTCGTCGGGCCAGATACCGTCCGAGGTCGGGCTGCCATCGTCATACTGCGAGAGCCATTCGACCATCAGCGGGCGGTTGTCGATGAAGCCCTTGTAGGTCGCCAGCTCCTCCGGCAGGTCGCGGATCACACGGTGCAGGCGGCGGGCCCATTTCGGCACCGTCACCAGATCGTTGAAGCTGATCAGGTAGCAGCGGATCGGGAACACCAGCGCGTTGGAGCGCGGCAGGCGGAAGAAGGTCTGCAGCTCGACCCGCAGGTGCTGTTTCTCGCCGATGTTGTCCATGGTCAGCCCTTGCTTCATCACACCCCATTTGTGGTAGTTCTCGGGCGAGGTGTCGAGCAGCGGGTTGACTGTCATCGTCCAGTTCAGGCGGCGCGCGGGCTGGCCCTGCTGGATGTTCAAGAGGAACTTCAGCGCGCGCACGAAGATGCCCATCTCATGCGCCTTCGGCACCGGAGCGTGCCATTCAAAGAAGTTCATGCCGATGTCGAAGTCCAGCGACCAGTCGGCCTGGGTGGTGACCATGCCGGCGTCCATCCACAGGTTGTCGTCGCGCTGATCCAGCACCGCAAAGTCGCCCTGGGTCTGGCGGGTGATGTATTCCATCGGACCGTAGGGAAGGGTGCTTTCATCCAGGAAGGTGAAAGTGTCGTCGATGCCCAGCGGCTTGTTGATCCAGCGCCAGCGGTTGCCGTCCTTGTGCAGCTCAAACAAGTCCGGGTATTCGGCCGCCTTGGCCTCCATGATCAGCTCGACCAGGTCCCAGCCTGCCAGCGTCATATGCGGCAGCGACTGGCAGCGCAGGGGGTCATTGGCCAGCACCCGGGCGCGGTCCTTCATTTCCGAGACGTAGTGCTCGTCCACGTCGAAGGTGCGCTCAAACACGGAACCGGGCCGGTAGGATTTGTGCGGCTCCATGTTGACTGAGTACATGTAGCTGTCTTCGTGGAACGGGAAGGGGAAGCGTTTGATTGCCCAGTCCGAGTTCTTGAAGGTGAAGTCGCCGTAGAAGGTTTCGTCGTTGAATTGGATAGTCATTTTTCTTTCCTCAGCGATCCAGAACCAGGGTCTTGCCTTCAAAGCGCGACACGCAGGGCATGATGTGCTTGCCGCCGGCCTTTTGCTCGTCGGTCAGCCAGTGGTCGTAGTGCAGGAATTTGCCGTCATAGCCGATGACATTGGTCTCGCACTGACCGCAGGCGCCGCCGCGGCAGAGGTAGGGGGCGTCGATGCCGGCTGCCTCCAGCGCTTCCAGCAATGATTGGTGCTCGCCGACCTGAACCACCTTGTTCGACACGGCGCATTTGACCTCGAACGGTTTGCCGGAGGCGGGGGCGAGGAATTCCTCGGAATGCACGGCCTCGCGAGGCCAGCCCATTTCCTCTGCGGTGCCATGCACCCATTCGATCATGCCCTTGGGGCCGCAGACGTAGACGTGGGTGCCCAACGGCTGGTTGGCGAGCAGGGTCTTGAGGTCGATCGCCTCTTTCTGGTCGTCATGGTAGACATGCACCTTGCCCGGGTAGCGCTCGGACAGCTCCTTGGCGTAGGTGCCGAGCGAGGCGGTGCGGACCGCGTAGTGCAGCTCGAAGTTCCCGCCCATCATGGTCAGCTGATGCATCTGTGCCATGAAGGGGGTGATGCCGATGCCGCCTGCCAGCATCAGGTGCTTGCCTGCCCGCAGGTCCAGCGAGAACAGGTTGACCGGGTTGGAGATCACCATCTCCATGCCCTCTTTCACCTGGGAATGCATGAATTTGGAGCCGCCGCGGCCCTGGTCGTCGCGGCGCACCGAGATGGTATAGGCGCCGCGGTCGGCCGGATTGGACATCAGCGAATAGGCGTTCAGGCGGGTGATATCGCCGTCCTGCATCTCGACCACGGTATGAGCGCCGCCCGAGAAGGTCGGCAGGTCGCCGCCGCCGGTGCGAACGAATTTGAAACGGGTGACCAGGTCGTTGACCGGTTTGACCTCGGCCACGGTGACATTCAGTTTTGCGGTGCCAGCACTCATTTGAACAGCTCCACTTTCTCGGGGATGTTGCCCGGGTCTTCGGCATCCACCCGCACGCCCTGGAAGGCGGCGAGGCGGCGCGAATAGTGATCGCGCACGAACAGGCTGAGGCCGCAGTGGCTGCATTCGAAGGGATCGGTGGTGACGTCCTCGGTGATGCCCTTGCAGTGCACGCATTGCATGCGGCGTGCGGTGGAGCCGCGGTGCTCGGTCTGAATCGCGGTGTGCGGAATACCTGCCGCGGCGGCTTCTGCTGCGGCCTGGCCCATCAGGCTTTCGGTGCCGGTCAGGTACACCTGGGTGCCCATGTGGCAGTCGAGCAGGGCGCGGCGGATGCGGCCTTGCGCAGCCTCATAAGAGGGGCCTGCGTAGTATTGGCCAGCGCCCAGCTCCTCCAGCTGGCTGCTGTATTTGGTGCCGGTATTCTTGGAGATGTAAATGATGTGGGCCTTGGCCCAGAAGTCCTTGTCCGCGGATTTCGCCAGATCAAGGATCGCCTCGGCGCCTTCGGCATCGGCGATCATCAGGTGGCCGCTGCCAGCGCGGGCCTCAAGCTCGCCGTATACCGGGCGGCTGGTGATTGAAGGGGGGAATTCGGTCTTAGACATGTGGGTCGCTTTTCCTGCAGTCCGGGTGAACGAAAGCGGGCGCCCCCGGGATGGGGACGCCCGGGATCCGGATCAGCCCTTTGCGGTGCGGATCGATTTGTCCTTGTCGTAGAAGGGCATCTCTTCAGCGGTGGCGGCAATCTCGGTGCCGTCGCCATTGCGGACGGTCAGCTTGGTGCCCGGCTTGGCGCAGGCTACCGGCATCCGCGCGATGCCCACGTTGTGGTTGTTCACCTCCGAGTACATGCCGTAGGTGACCACGCCGACCTTTTCGCCGTTCTGCAAGAGGTCCGCGCCTTCGTCTGCGGGGATCTTGCCCTCCAGCATGACGCCATAGATCTTGAAGCGTTCCTTGCCTTCGGCGGCATAGTGGTTTTCGGCGCCGATGAAGCCGGTCTTGCCGGGGGAGACGGTGAACTCGAGGCCCAGCTCCCACAGCGTGTCGCCGCAGGTCTCGTTGTCGAACGGATAGGTCTCGGAGTTGTCGCCCGGATAGAACAGCAGGTAGCTTTCGGTGCGCAGCAGGTCGAGGGTGGAGAACTGGACGGGAACAATGCCCATGTCCTTACCCTTGTCCAGGATGCTGTCCCACAGGTGGACGGCGTCCTTGGCCTGGCAGAAGATCTCATAGCCGCGCTCGCCGGTGTAGCCGGTGCGCGAGATCATCACCGCGCAGCCGAACAGCTTGGTCTGGATGATGCCGAAGTAGGCCAGATCGCGGATGCCGGGCACGTATTCGGCCAGGAAGTCCACCGCAACGGGTCCCTGCAGCGACATGTCGTGCAGGTTGTCGTCGAAGATCACCGAGCAGTTCTTGCCGGCCGCAACCGTGTTCAGCTGCTCCATGCCGGTGCCGGTGCCGTGCACCACCAGCCAGCTGTTCACCGACAGGCGGTAGATGATGCAGTCGTCCACGAATTTGCCCTGATCGTTCAGGATCGAGGCATAGGTGGAGCGGCCCGGCATGATCTTTTCGACGTTGCGGGTGGTGACCCGGTCGATGACCTGGGCTGCGTGTTCACCCACGATGTGGACTTTTTTCAGGCCCGACACATCCATGAGGCCCGCCTTGGTGCGGATCGCCTCGTAGTCTGCTTTGGCGCGCTCCGGAGTGTGGTCGTAGAACCAGGCGGTTCCCATGCCGTTCCAATCTTCCAGCTCGCCGCCGATTTCCTTGTGGCGCTGTGCCAGTGCTGAAGTCCGCCAGATAATGGCCATTTCGCGTGTCTCCCTATTGGTGCGGACCAAAATTCTTGATTTGGTTCCTTTGGTCTGGTCCAGTTAGCCAAAAGGGGGGGCTCTGTGTCAATGAATATTCCTACCAGGAAAAAGATTTTGCCTAAAAGGCCGATTCCTCACGGCTTTGCGGCACGGACTGGCCTGAAATGGTCTTTTTATGCGCAGGCTTGAGGTTGCGGGCGCTGCCAATTGACCCGTTCAAAGTGAGAATCGGGTGATTCCCGCGCCGGAGAATCGCGTGATTCTGCCGCAAACAAGCGGTTCTCTTAGGGTTTTGGCCGCTGTTTCGGGCCGGAATGGGGCCGGCTGCCGGGCACGGGCTGGCCACGCTAAGCCGTTGGAGAAGCGGAGCTAAGGCGGGTGGAGAGGAAGGCCGGAAAACGCGTTGGAGCGGACCGGATTGCCTGCGAGTAAATAAACTTTCACATGATTATTGACAGATTCGCATCCCGAGACCCAGAATAAAGGAAAATAATATTCCCAAGAGGCAAAAATGCCCGGGAGCACTGCCAACAGGAGGGCAAAACATTGGATGGTAATCTGAACGCGTTAACAACCGTGTTCACCGAGTTCTATTACTGGGTGACGGTTGTCTTCATGTTCCTCATTCACGTGGGGTTCTGCATGTATGAGGTCGGCGCCAGCCGCCACCGCAACCACATGCACACACTGATGAAGAACATCATGATCATTCCGCTGGTCACGGTGACATTCTTCTTTTTCGGCTGGTGGATCTACTGGGCCTTTCCCAGCTTCCCGTTCTTCGGCGGGCTGAACCATGACGCGGGCGCGGCGAACCTGCCGTGGTCGCAGAACATGGGCGCCAACCTGTCCGACCGGATCACCGGCGTGTTCTGGGCAGCGTTCCTGCTGTTCTCCTGGACCGCGGCCTCGATCGTGTCGGGGGCGGTGATTGAACGGATCCGCTCCTCTGCTCTGTGGGTGCACGCGGTGATGATCGGTTCGGTGTTCTGGATCATCGACGCCGCCTGGGGCTGGCACGCCGAGGGCTGGATGGTCAAATACCTGGGCTACCACGATGCCTATGCGTCCGGCGTGATCCACGCGATTGCCGGCGGCTACGCGCTGGGCGTGATCATGGTTCTGGGACCGCGGCTGGGCAAGTTTGCCGCCGATGGCACACCGCGCGATATCCCGCCGCATAACCCCTGGATGCTGACCATCGGGATCTTCCTGATCTACTCCGGTTTCTGGGGCTTCTATGCAGCCTGCAACATTCCGGTGATCTCCCCCGACGGTATTGGCGGGCTGCTGACCGGTGAGACCTGGACGGCCACCAATATCTACTTGGCGCCGACCTCGCTGTCCGCGATCACCTTCAACTTCCTGATGTCGCTGTCCGGCGGCCTGATGGCGGCTTATGTGGTGTCCAAGGGCGATGCGTTCTGGACCTTCTCCGGCGGTTTGGCGGGCATCATCACGGCCTCCGCGGGCAACGATCTGTATCACCCGATCCAGGCGATGCTGGTCGGCGCGGTTGGTGTCGTGATCGTTTACAAGCTGCACTACTGGGTCGAGCGCACCTTCAAGATCGACGATGCGGTGGGCGCCGTTGCCGTGCATGGCTACTCCGGCATCGTTGGCCTGATCATCGCAGGCTTCCTGCTGTGGGGCGCGCCGAGCTCGCCGTATGAAGGTTTCGCGACCGTGAACCCGGTCGGCCAGACCATCGGCGCAGTGATCATGTTCGGTGTGCTGGGCTGGCTGCCGGGCTTTGTGATCGCAAAGATGCAGGCAGCTGCCGGCGTCCTGCGCATCCCCGAAGAGGTTGAGCTGCAAGGCCTCGATTACGCCGAACACCATGCCTACGAAGACGCCAAAGCCGAAATCATTGCCGCCGACAAGGCTGCTCTGAATGGTGGCGGCGTTCCGGCTGAATAAGGAGAATTGAAATGTCTACGATCGGTTACGACAGCTGGGCAGTGGATCTGGCAGAGGTTGGGGCAGTCTACCCCTTCCAGGGATCAGAGGGGCTGATGGTGGTCCTGGGCGTGGTCTTCTGGATTGCCTGGCACAGGATCCAGTTTGTCCGCGAAGGCGCGCATTTGGATAAGGCCAAGCGGATGGGAGATACGGAAAAAATCCACAATCTGCTTGAAAAGTATTGACCTGATCCGGTCAGAGGCGCGCCAGTCCGGCGCGCCTTTCTTTCCTTCTAAGGAAAATAAGTTTCATAAGAGTTGAACGGTGGATCGCAAACTGCTAGCTTTGATTCGAGATGAAAAGCAGGAGGCACACCCATGTGCGGGATTGTCGGTCTTTTTCTGAAAGACAAATCACTAGAGCCGAAACTGGGCGATATGCTCACCGATATGCTCATCACCATGACGGACCGCGGTCCCGACAGTGCGGGCATTGCAATCTATGGCGCGGACGCCGATGGGCGGGCCAAGCTCACCGTCCAGTCCGATGCACCGGACGAGGCCTTTGACGGCCTGGACGGCGCGCTGGCCGAAGCGCTGAGCGCCGATGTGTCGATCCGGGTGATCGACACCCATGCGGTCCTTGACTTGCCCGCGGGCAAGGAGGAGGACGCCCGCAGCGTGCTGGCCGAACTGCGCCCCGGCATGCGCGTCATGAGCGCAGGCGACACCATTGAGATCTACAAGGAAGTGGGTCTGCCGGAGAAAGTGGCCGAGCGTTTCGACGTGCGCGGCATGAGCGGCAGCCACGGCATCGGCCACACCCGTATGGCCACCGAATCCGCCGTGACGACCGAGGGCGCGCACCCGTTCTCCACCGGCTCCGACCAGTGCCTGGTGCACAACGGCTCGCTGTCCAACCACAATTCGCTGCGCCGCAAGCTGCGCCGCGAGGGTGTGCGGATCGAAAGCCAGAACGACACCGAGGTGGGCGCTGCCTATCTGACCTGGAAGATGCAGAACGGCGCATCGCTGGGCGAGGCGCTGGAAAGCAGCCTGGAGGACCTGGATGGCTTCTTCACCTTTGTGGTCGGCACCAAGGACGGCTTTGGCGTGGTCCGCGACCCGATCGCCTGTAAGCCGGCCGTAATGGCAGAGACTGACCAGTATGTGGCCTTCGGCAGCGAATACCGCGCATTGGTGAACCTGCCGGGCATCGAAGACGCCAAGGTCTGGGAGCCCGAACCCGCAACCGTTTACTTCTGGAACCACTAAGATGCAGACATATGATCTTGAAGCAAATGGCCTGCGCGGTCTGAACTCGGCCCTGCAGGAACTCAATGGCAGCTCCAACAAGACTGCCTGGGAAGTCGTTAACCCCAAGGGCAGCCATGCGATTGCCGTGGGTCTGAATTCTCCGATCGAAGTCACCGTCAAGGGCTCCACCGGCTACTATTGCGCCGGCATGAACCAGCAGGCGACCGTCAAGGTCGAGGGCTCCGTCGGCCCCGGCGTGGCGGAGAACATGATGTCCGGTACCGTGATCGTCGAGGGCGACGCCAGCCAGTACGCCGGCGCCACCGGCCATGGCGGCCTCCTGGTGATCAAGGGCAATGCCTCTTCGCGCTGCGGTATTTCGATGAAGGGCATCGACATCGTCGTGCACGGCAACATCGGCCATATGTGCGCCTTCATGGCGCAAGCGGGCAACCTGGTTGTGCTGGGCGATGCCGGCGATGCGCTGGGCGACAGCTGCTATGAGGCGCGGTTCTTCGTGCGCGGCAGCGTCAAGAGCCTCGGCGCCGACTGCATCGAGAAGGAAATGCGCCCGGAGCACATCGAGATCCTCAAGGATCTGCTGGCCCGCGCCGGCGCAGATGCCAAGCCGGAAGAGTTCAAGCGCTACGGCTCCGCCCGCAAGCTCTACAACTTCGACGTCGACAACGCGCAAGCGTACTAAGGACAGGGATCAAAAGACATGGATAGCAATAACATCCCCCGTACCGTCCCGATCCAGTCGGCGACATTCTCCAACCCGATCAATGCGGAGATCCGCCGCGCGGCAGCCACCGGGATCTATGACATCCGCGGCGGCGGCGCCAAGCGGAAGGTGCCGCATTTCGATGACCTTCTGTTCCTCGGCGCCTCGATCTCGCGCTACCCGCTGGAAGGCTACCGGGAGAAATGCGAGACCAAGGTGACGCTGGGCACCCGCTTCGCCAAGAAGCCGATTGAGCTGGATATCCCGATCACCATCGCCGGCATGAGCTTTGGCGCGCTGTCCGGTCCCGCCAAGGAGGCCCTGGGCCGCGGCGCATCCGCTGCGGGCACCTCGACCACCACCGGCGACGGCGGCATGACCCCGGAAGAGCGCGGCCATTCCTCCAAACTGGTCTACCAGTACCTGCCGTCCCGCTATGGCATGAACCCGGATGACCTGCGCAAGGCGGACGCCATTGAGGTCGTGGTCGGCCAGGGCGCCAAGCCCGGCGGCGGCGGTATGCTGCTGGGCCAGAAGATCTCGGACCGTGTTGCAGAAATGCGCACCCTGCCGAAAGGCATCGACCAGCGGTCTGCCTGCCGCCACCCGGACTGGACCGGCCCGGATGACCTGGAAATCAAGATCCTTGAACTGCGCGAGATCACCGACTGGCAGGTGCCGATCTACATCAAGGTCGGCGGCACCCGCCCCTACTACGACACTGCTCTGGCGGTGAAGGCCGGCGCGGACGTTGTGGTTCTGGACGGCATGCAGGGCGGCACCGCCGCCACCCAGGATGTGTTCATCGAACATGTCGGTCTGCCGACGCTCGCCTGTATCCGCCCTGCCGTGCAGGCGCTGCAGGACCTGGGCGTTCACCGCGAAGTGCAGCTGGTGGTTTCCGGCGGCATCCGCACCGGCGCGGACGTGGCCAAGGCGATGGCGCTGGGCGCAGATGCGGTCGCGATCGGCACCGCGGCGCTGGTAGCGCTGGGCGACAACGATCCGAAATGGGAAAACGAGTATCAGAAGCTGGGCACCACCACCGGCGCCTATGACGACTGGCACGAGGGCCGCGACCCGGCCGGCATCACCACCCAGGACCCAGAGCTGATGAAACGCCTGGATCCGGTCGACGCGGGCCGCCGCCTGCGCAACTACCTCAAGGTGATGACGCTGGAAGCGCAGACCATCGCCCGCGCCTGCGGTCACAACCACCTGCACAACCTCGAACCCGAGGACCTGTGCGCCCTGACCATGGAGGCCGCCGCAATGGCGCGGGTGCCGCTGGCGGGCACCGACTGGTACCCGGGCAAAGCTGGGTTCTGATAATTGGCGGGGCGCGGCTGGCAACAGTCTGCGCCCCATTTCTGAAATACGTTCAACAGGGAAAGGAAGTAGGACCATGACGACAGATCTGGCTGCTTTCGCAAAAGAAAAAGGCGTCAAATACTTCATGATCTCCTTCACCGACTTGTTCGGTGGCCAGCGCGCCAAACTGGTGCCGGCGCAGGCGATCGCGGACATGCAGGAAGACGGGGCCGGCTTTGCCGGTTTTGCCACCTGGCTTGACCTGACGCCCGCACATCCGGACATGCTGGCGGTGCCGGATCCGTCCTCGGTGATCCAGCTGCCGTGGAAACCGGAGGTCGCCTGGGTGGCGGCTGACTGCGTCATGGAAGGCGAGGACGTGGCCCAGGCGCCGCGCAACGTGCTGCGCCGCCTGATCAAGGAGGCAGCAAGCGAGGGCCTGCACGTGAAGACCGGCATCGAGGCCGAGTTCTTCCTGCTGACCCCGGAAGGCGACGAGATCTCCGACCCCTTCGATACCGCCGAGAAGCCTTGCTATGACCAGCAGGCGGTGATGCGCCGCTATGACGTGGTGCGCGAGATCTGCGACTACATGCTGGACTTGGGCTGGGGCCCGTACCAGAACGACCACGAGGACGCCAACGGCCAGTTCGAAATGAACTGGGAGTTCGACGACGCGCTGTCGACTGCCGACAAGCACAGCTTCTTCAAGTTCATGACCAAGTCGGTGGCGGAGAAGCACGGCTACCGCGCGACCTTCATGCCGAAACCGGTCGAGGGCCTCACCGGCAACGGTTGCCACGCACACATCTCGGTTTGGGATGCGCCCGGCAAGGATTCCCGCACCAACGTCTTTGCCGCCGACAAGGGCGAAGGCCAGATTGCCGAACTGGGTCTGTCTGAGCAGGGCGGCTGGTTCCTGGGCGGCATCATGAAACACGCCTCGGCGCTGGCGGCGATCACCAACCCGACGGTGAACTCCTACAAGCGCATCAACGCGCCGCGCACCATGTCAGGTGCCACCTGGGCGCCGAATACCGTGACCTGGACCGGCAACAACCGCACTCATATGGTGCGCGTGCCCGGCCCGGGCCGGTTTGAACTGCGCCTGCCCGATGGCGCGGTGAACCCCTACCTGCTGCAGGCGGTGATCATTGCGGCAGGCCTTTCCGGCATCCGGTCCAAGGCCGATCCCGGCCCGCGCCACGACATCGACATGTACGCCGAGGGCCACACCATCACCGACGCGCCGAAGCTGCCGCTAAACATGCTGGATGCGCTGCGCTTCTACGACAAGGACGACGGTCTGAAGGCAATGATGGGCGAGGAATTCTCCGCCGCTTACCTGAAGATGAAAGAGCAGGAGTGGAACTCCTTCGTCAATCACTTCTCCCGCTGGGAGAAGGACAACACGCTGGACATCTGATTCCCCGCTCTGGCCTATTGGCCGGACATCTGCGGCCCGGGTTCTGCCCGGGCCCTTTTTATTTGCGGCAGCGCCTGCCGCATATGCGCCGCTTTCACCCGGGGTGAAATTCCGCCTGTTTCCGATTGGCGGCGGATCCACCGGAAACCTCCTGTTTTTCAGGGAAACCGGCTCAGGAAGGTGTTGACGCGCAGGAAAATAAATTGAGTAATAGGAATATATCTTGCCTCGCAATCAAATTCTGCTGCGGGGCGTGAACCGGAACGGATGGCAGCAGGGAGATGGCCATGAGCTACAAGAGTGACATTGAGATCGCGCGTGAGGCGCAGAAGAAGCCGATCCAGGAGATTGGTGCTAAGATCGGGATTTCCAGCGGCGATCTGCTCCCCTACGGCCACGACAAGGCGAAGGTGAGCCAGGCGTTCATCGACTCGGTGCAGTCCAAGGAAGACGGCAAGCTGATCCTGGTGACCGCGATCAACCCGACCCCGGCGGGCGAGGGCAAGACCACCACCACCGTGGGCCTGGGCGACGGCCTGAACCGGATCGGCAAAAACGCGATGATCTGTATCCGTGAAGCCTCGCTCGGCCCGAACTTCGGCATGAAGGGCGGCGCTGCAGGCGGCGGTTACGCGCAAGTTGTGCCGATGGAGGAGATGAACCTCCATTTCACCGGCGACTTCCACGCCATCACCTCGGCGCACTCGCTGCTCAGCGCGATGATCGACAACCACATCTACTGGGGCAACGAGTGCGAGATCGACGTGCGCCGCGTCGCCTGGCGCCGTGTGGTCGACATGAACGACCGCGCCCTGCGCCAGATCACCGCGTCCCTGGGCGGCGTGTCCAACGGCTTCCCGCGCGAAACCGGCTTTGACATCACCGTGGCCTCGGAAGTGATGGCGATCCTGTGCCTTGCGACCGACCTCAAGGACCTGGAAAAGCGCCTGGGCGACATCATCGTGGCCTACCGCCGCGACAAGACCCCGGTCTACTGCCGCGACATCAAGGCCGAAGGCGCGATGACCGTGCTCTTGAAGGACGCGATGCAGCCGAACCTGGTGCAGACCCTGGAAAACAACCCGGCCTTCGTGCACGGCGGCCCGTTTGCCAACATCGCGCACGGCTGCAACTCGGTCATTGCCACCAAGACCGCGCTGAAAGTGGCTGACTATGTCGTCACCGAGGCGGGCTTTGGCGCGGACCTGGGCGCCGAGAAGTTCATGAACATCAAGTGCCGCAAGGCAGGCATCGCGCCGTCCGCGGTTGTGCTGGTCGCCACCGTGCGCGCGATGAAGATGAACGGCGGCGTTGCCAAGGCGGATCTGGGTGCCGAGAACGTCGAGGCGGTGAACTCCGGCTGCGCCAACCTCGGCCGCCACATCGAGAACGTCAAATCCTTCGGCGTGCCGGTTGTGGTTGCGATCAACCACTTCGTGACCGACACCGATGCGGAAGTGGACGCCGTCAAAGCCTACTGCGCCTCCCACGGCGTCGAAGCGGTGCTGTCGCGCCACTGGGAGCTGGGCTCCGAGGGCTCCGCGCCGCTGGCCGAGAAGGTTGTCGAGATCGTCGACGCAGGCTCCGCCAACTTCTCGCCGATCTACCCGGACGAGATGCCGCTGTTCGAGAAGATCGAGACCATCGCCAAGCGCATCTACCGCGCCGACGAGGTGCTGGCGGACAACAAGATCCGCAACCAGCTGAAGGAATGGGAAGACGCGGGCTACGGCAACCTGCCGGTCTGCATGGCCAAGACCCAGTACTCCTTCTCCACCGACCCGTCCCTGCGCGGGGCGCCGGTGGGCCACTCGGTGCCGGTGCGCGAAGTGCGCCTCAGCGCCGGTGCCGGCTTCATCGTGGTGGTCTGCGGCGAGATCATGACGATGCCGGGCCTGCCGCGCAAACCGGCGGCGGAAACCATCTGCCTGAATGCGGACGGCCAGATCGAAGGCCTGTTCTAAGGCACCGCAAACGGAATGCAGCGGCCCGGGTGTCCCCGGGCCGCTGAAGCTTTGAGATGACGGGACCGGATCCGGGGCGGCGCCCCCGGCGGAAAGGAAGAGAGCAATGGCAGCAACAGTGATTGACGGCAAGGCCTTTGCGGCCAAGGTGCGCGGCCAGGTGGCGGAGCACGTGGCGCGGCTGAAAGAGGAGCATGGCATCACCCCCGGCCTGGCGGTGGTGCTGGTGGGCGAGGACCCGGCCTCCCAGGTCTATGTCCGCTCCAAGGGCAAGAGCACCGTCGAAGTGGGCATGAACTCGTTCGAGCACAAGCTGGACGCGGGCACCTCCGAGGCTGATCTGCTGGCGCTGATCGATCAGCTGAACAACGACGCGTCCGTGCATGGCATCCTGGTGCAGCTGCCGCTGCCGAAGCATCTGGACGAGGATCTGGTGATCAACTCGATCGCGCCGGAGAAGGACGTGGACGGCTTCCACATCTCCAACGTCGGCCTGCTGGGCACCGGCCAGAAGTCGATGGTGCCCTGCACGCCGCTGGGCTGCCTGATGATGCTGCGCGAGCACCATGGGAGCCTCTCGGGGATGGACGCGGTGGTGATCGGCCGCTCCAACATCGTCGGCAAGCCGATGGCGCAATTGCTGCTGGGCGACAGCTGCACCGTGACCATCGCGCATTCGCGCACCAAGGATCTGCCTGACGTGGTGCGCCGCGCCGATATCGTGGTGGCGGCCGTGGGCCGTCCGGAGATGGTGCCGGGCGACTGGATCAAGGAAGGCGCGACGGTGATCGACGTCGGCATCAACCGCATCGACGCGCCGGAGAAGGGCGAGGGTAAGACCCGTCTGGTGGGCGATGTGGACTACGCCTCTGCGGCTGAGCGCGCAGGCGCCATCACGCCGGTGCCCGGCGGCGTCGGCCCGATGACCATCGCGTGTTTGCTGGCGAACACCGTGACCGCCGCCTGCCGCGCCAACAACCTGGCCGAGCCGGAAGGCCTGACCGCCTGAAGCGCAGAACAGAAGCGGCTGAAAGCGATGCTCCCGCCGGACGCCTCCGGCGGGAGTATTTTTGGGAAAGTTGAGTAAGCAGCGAGTCGCCCGCGAAAGGGCCTCAGACACCCAGGTAGGCGATGCCGCCGAAGGTGGCAGCGACGCTGATCCATTGTGCGCGGGTCATGCTTTCGCGCAGCACCAGCCAGGCCAGAACCACGGTGACAAGGCCGAACAGCGAGGCGCTGACGGAGGCGAACTCGGGCCGGGGAAGGGTGCCTGAATAGATCACCAAGCCAAGTGCTGCGGCATCCAGCACGCCCATCACGCAGAGGAGCGGGAGGACCTGGCGGGGCGGGAGCTGCAGCGCGCGCAACAGGATTGCGAGGGCCGCCGCCAGCAGGATTGCGGCCGCGCGGGTGACGATCAGGACCGGCAGCTCTGCTCCGGCCTGGGTCGCGGCCTGGCCTGTTGCAAAGGTCAACGCAAAGCCGATTGCCGCCATCAGGCCCCATCCTGCAGTCTTCGGATTGAACGCGCCGCTCTCGTCTTCTGCTGAAAAGACCGCTATGCATCCCACACCGCCAACCACGGCGGCAACTGCCAGCCAGTGACCTGGCCCGACCGGCTGCCCATGCAGCATTGCCAAGCCAAGCGACAGCACCGGATAGGCGCCGATCAGCGGCGCTGCCAGCTTGACCGGTCCAAGTGCAAAGGCACGGTACAGCGCGTAAGACCCAAGCGCATAGATGGCGCCGGAGAGCCCGGCGAGTTTGGCTGCCGGCAAGGTCATCGCCGGCCAGTCCGCCAGTGCCAGGCCTGCAGCAGCCATCAGAATCGCACCCGTTGCAAACACTGTCAGCATGGCCGGCAGAATGCCGGTCCGCTGCGAGATAAACCGGACGCACAGGTCGTGGATCCCCCAGGCAAGGGCTGCCGCGAGGCCAAGAAGCAGCGAGTGCATGGCGGTTATCCTTTCGTTTGCGGCATTCACCCCCAGGAAAATGCCGCATCCCGGGCATCTACCGTTTTTCCGCAGAAAATCAACATGTTTGTTGATTAGAGTGGAGGAAGGCAATATTCTTTTCAATAAATAAATATTCCGACCATGCAATTTTCGGCCGGAGTCCAACAGGAGATGCGCGATGAATGACATGAGCTTCCCTGAGGTTGTCAAAGGGCCGCCAAAGCCCTCTGGGCTGTATCAGCCGTCGGTGTTTTCGCTGCCCAAGGGAACTGAGCGATACGTGGTCGAGGGCTGCGGCGCGATCCTGATCCGCGTGGAAACAGGCGACCGGGTGACGGTGATCAATGACGAGGGCGGGCAGCCCTGCGAGATCGTTGCGGCAGAGGACAAGGGCCGCATTGATTCCGGGATCATTGGCGCGGCCCCCAATAGCGATGCAAGCGGACTGAAGGCGCTGCTGACCTCCTCCGACCAGTCCTTGCGCGGGTTGCGCATGGGGATGGAGGCGCGCGGCATCGATCTGGCGCAGGGGGGGGCGGTGCGGTTCTTTAACAGCACAACGCCTGCCAAGACGGAAGAAAGCTTTACCGCGCAGCGCGACGGGGTGATGATCATTGCGGCGCCAGGCGGGATCATGGATTTTGAGAAGCAGGACACTGCAACGTCCCTGACCGTCATGGTCAAGCGGGCGGTGATCAAGCAGGTGGCGCGGTTCGAGCTGCCGGATCCGCTGGCCGATCCTGTCAGCGAAGTGCGGGTGCACAGCGCCACTGCGGAGAGCTATTTCGTGAAGGCGGGCGACTACATCCAGATCATTGACGTGGACGGGCGCCAGTGCACCGATTTCCAGTGTTTTGCCGCCCGCAAGCTGGACAAGGGGATTGAGCATGCGCTGGACGTGACCACCACCCGGACACTGATGGGCCATGCCTATCCGATGCCGGGGCTGCATGCGAAGTACTATGATCAGGAAATGCTGCCGCTGGTCGAGGTGGTGCAGGACACCGTGGGCCGGCATGATGCCTTTGCCCTGGCCTGTGCGGCGAAATACTACGACGACATCGGCTATCCTGGCCATGTGAACTGCTCGGACAATTTCAATGCGACACTGGCCCAGCATGGGGTGACACCGCGTGCGGGCTGGATGGCGATCAACTTCTTCTTCAACACCGGGCTCGATGATCACGGCGTGATGTACGCCGATGAGCCCTGGACCCGGCCCGGCGATTACGTGCTGCTGCGGGCGCTGACCGATCTGGTCTGTGTCAGCTCGGCCTGCCCGGATGACACCAGCGCCGCCAATGGCTGGAAACCCACTGATATTCACGTCCGCACCTACAGCGGGCAAGAGACCTTCAAGCGGGCGATCGCGTTCCGCGCGACCCCTGAATCGGAGCCCAAGATGACCAAGGAAACCGGTTTCCACGACCGCCTCAGCAAGCTGACCCGCAATTTCGTCGAATATAACGGGTTTTGGCTGGCTAACTGCTATGCCGAGTCCGGGCCGCTGGAGGAATACTGGGCCTGCCGCGAGAAATGCGTGGTGCTGGACCTTTCAGCCCTTCGCAAGTTTGAGATCACCGGGCCCGATGCCGAGGCGCTGTGCCAGTATATCTTTACCCGCAACATCAAAAAGCTTGCAGTGGGGCAGGTGGTCTACACCGCGATGTGCTACCCGCATGGCGGCATGATCGACGACGGCACCGTGTTCCGCCTGGGCAAGGATAACTTCCGCTGGATCGGCGGCTCGGATTACGGCGGGGAATGGATCCGCGAGCAGGCCGAGAAGCTGGGGCTGAACGTGCTGATCCGGTCCTCCACCGACATGCAGCACAATATCGCGGTGCAAGGTCCCGAAAGCCGGGATCTGCTGAAGAAGATCGTCTGGACGATGCCGCATAACCCCGAGCTGGAGGAACTGGGGTGGTTCCGCTTCACCCCTGCGCGGATCGGCGGCGAACATGGTGTGCCGGTGGTGGTATCGCGCACCGGCTATACCGGTGAACTGGGGTATGAAATTTTCTGCCACCCGAAACATGCCAGCGAAGTCTTTGATGCGGTCTGGGAGGCTGGTCAGGATCACGGCATCCGACCGATGGGGCTGGAGGCGCTGGATATGGTGCGGATCGAGGCCGGGCTGATCTTCGCGGGCTATGACTTCTCTGACCAGACCGACCCATTTGAAGCCGGCATCGGGTTCACCGTTCCGCTGAAGTCCAAAGAGGATGATTTCATCGGCCGCGACGCGCTGATCCGGCGCAAGACTACCCCTGCGCGCAAGCTGGTGGGGCTGGATATCGACTCTGCGATCGATGTGGGTCATGGCGATTGTGTCCACATCGGTCGCGCGCAGATCGGCGAGGTGACCTCGTCCATGCGTTCGCCGCTCCTAGGCAAGAACATCGCGCTGGCGCGGGTGGATGTGTCCTGTTCGGAGGCCGGAACCGAGGTGGAAATCGGTAAACTTGACGGGCATCAAAAACGGCTGCCGGCCAAGATTGTACCCTTTGCGCATTACGACCCCAAGAAGACCCGGCCTCAATCCTGAGGCCGGCCGCTCTGGGGCAGGGAGGTTAAATGGTTCAGAAGCTGATAGAGCAGATCGGCGGCGAAGGCGCGCTGCGTGCGCTGGTCGAACGGTTCTACGACATAGTCGAGGAAACAGAGACCGGCGCGCAGATTGTTAAGCTGCACAAGCGGGGGCATGGCATGGACCATGCCCGGATTGAACAGTTTAACTTCCTGTCCGGCTTCATGGGCGGGCGCCGCTACTACGAGGAAAAGCACGGGCATATGGACGTGAAACTGATGCACGCCCATGTGCCAATCACCGAAGAAGACGCTGAGAACTGGCTCAAGTGCATGGACCAGGCGCTGGCCGAGCTCAAGCTGGAGGGGCCGCATGTGGAGCGGTTGCGCCAGGTGTTCCGGCGGGTGGCCTTGATGCTGGTGAACGACCTGGCCGAATGGGGCGAGAAGCGCGTGCCTGCCTGAGCGCGGCGCCTGTGGCGGCCGAGGTCGCCTCCGGCGGGAGTATTTCAGGAAAGATGAAAAGCTGGAGCGGCCTGGATGTTAGCTGGGGCGCCTGAGGAGGACCTGCACGTCGGCCACGTTGGTGCCAGTGCCGCCGGTGATCAGCAGCGCGTCTGCGGCCTTGAGAGCTGCATAACTGTCATTGTTGGCGAGCAGTGCATCCGGGTCCTGGCCCGCAGCCTTGATAGCCTCCCAGGTTGCGGGGGTGGCGATGCCGCCTGCTGCATCCGTGGGGCCATCGCGCCCGTCAGTGCCGCCGGAGAGAAACAGCCAGTCGCCGCTAAGGCGTTCCGCACCCAGTTTGGCGACACGCAGGGCCAGTTCCTGATTGCGGCCGCCAAGGCCGGTGCCGGTAAGCTGGACCGTGGTCTCGCCGCCGAAAATCAGCGCGACGGGTTTGTCCTGCGGGGCGGCTGACGCGGCCGAAACAACAGTTTCCGCGGCCTCTGACACGTCGCCAACCAGCCGGTGGGAGACCAGCTTACAGGTCCAGTCCTCTGCCGCTGCGGCCATCATCGCCTTGAGGCTGTGGCGATTTGAACCGATCAAAGTGTTGGTGGCCGGGTGCTGGATTTCCCGGACGTCTTCAGTGGTGTTAAGAAGGGTTTTGACCGCTTCCGGGGCACTTTCCCAGATACCTGCACGCTGCAGGATCTCCCGTGCCTGAGCACGGGTGCCGATCGGCGACACGGTGGGGCCGGAGGCAATGGCGCGCAGGTCGTCGCCGATTACGTCTGAAAGGATGAAAGCCTGAACCTGAGCGGGGGCTGCATGGCGCAGCAGGCCGCCGCCCTTGATGTCCGACAGCTGCTGGCGGATCAGGTTCATTTCGTTGATCTCAAGCCCTGAGGCGAGCAGCAGCTTGTTCACCGCGGCCTTGTCCGCAAGCGTCAGGCCGGGGGCGGGGGCCACCATCAGGGCAGAGCCGCCGCCGGAAATCAGCGCGATCAGCCGGTCATCCGGGCCAAGGGAGCGCGCCAGTTCAATGGCAGCTTGACCAGCGGCGGCACTGGTCTCATCCGGCACCGGATGGGCGCCGCAGATCACCGTGGCGCCGGGAATTTCCGTGTAGTTCTCTGGGTTTGTGATCGCCAAAGCCTGGTCTGCATCCGGGATCGCCGCCAGCGCTTCGCGCATCATCGGGATGGCAGCCTTGCCGACAGCCAGCAGCACATTCCTGCCGCCTTCGGGGAGCGGGGGGAGCGGGGCGGACGCCAGCTGTGCACGCAGGGCCTTGGCAGGGTCTGCCCGGTCGACAGCGGCCTGAAACAGGGCCTTGGCGGTGGTCAGCAATCCGGTCATCTGCATCTCCTGGCATAGCGGCGCACAGCCGCCCCAGCCGAAACCGGGACGGCGTAAGGTCTTGAAACCGAACGGCGGCTTAGTTGCCGGCGATCTGCTTGGCTTTTTCCACCAGCACTTCTGCCTGACGGATCGAGGCGTAGTCAATCAGGCGGCCGTCCAGCGACACCGCGCCTTTGCCGGCCGCTTCTGCTTCGGCCATGGCTTCCAGGATGCGGTGCGCCTTGGTGATTTCCGCGTCCGACGGCGACATCACCTCGTTGGCCAGTTCGATCTGGCTGGGGTGGATGGCCCATTTGCCTTCGCAGCCCAGAACCGCGGCGCGTTTGGCGGCAGCCTTGTAGCCTTCTTTGTCCTGGAAATCGCCGAACGGGCCGTCGATCGGGCGCAAGCCGTTGGCGCGGGCGGCAACCACCATGCGGGCCAGGGCATAGTGCCACATGTCGCCCCAATGCACGTCGCGCGATCCGTCCGCGGACGGGTCGGTCAGCACCGAGTAATCCGGGTTCACACCGCCGATGATGGTGGTACGGGCGCGGGTCGAGGCGGCGTAGTCGGCGACGCCGAAATGCAGCGATTCATTGCGCTTGGAGGCTGCGGCAATTTCACTCACGTTCTGCATGCCAAGCGCGGTCTCGATGATGTGCTCAAAGCCGATCCGCTTCTTGTAGCCTTTCGCGTCTTCGATCTGGGTGACCAGCATGTCGACGGCGTAAACGTCTGCCGCAGTGCCCACCTTGGGGACCATGATCAGGTCGAGGCGTTCGCCTGCCTGTTCAACCACATCGACGACATCGCGGTACATGTAGTGGGTGTCGAGGCCGTTGATTCGCACCGACATGGATTTGTTGCCCCAGTCGATGTCGTTCAGGGCCTCGATGATGTTCTTGCGGGCCTGGTCTTTTTCGTCCGGTGCAACCGCGTCTTCGAGATCCAGGAAGATCACGTCGACGTCGGATTTTGCAGCTTTTTCAAACATCTGAGGCTGGGATCCGGGGATTGCCAGCTCGCTGCGGTTCAGGCGGCCAGGGGCCTGTTCGATGGTATGAAACGACATGGGTGCGCTCCTCATTCGCAATGGGGTTTCGTCCTCTCCTCCCTAGGCATTCCCCATCAGAGTGTTTCCTGTCAAGAAAAAAGATTTCATTTAAATACATTCGCGCGGGAGCGCGCCCGCGCGTCGCGCCCTCGCGTGCGTACGCGTAAGCGCACACGCGTGCGAGGCGCGGGGCGGCAATCGGGGGTCACTCCTCCACGCTGAAATCGCCTTTGGCGGCGCGGTTGGCGTAGTAGAACGCAATCGCCTGGGCGCGGTTCTTGACCGAGAGTTTTTCGTAGAGGTTCGACAGGTGGAATTTCACCGTGTTGGTCGAGATCCCCAGCTCCTTGCTGAGCTCCTTGTTGGTGAGCCCCTTCGACAGCGCCTCCAGCATCGTGCGTTCGCGGCGCGACAGCTGCTCAATCGGATCGGTCTGCAGGCCGCGAACGTCGAGGAAGGGAAAAACCATCTTGCCCTCGGCCACGGCAAGGCAAGTGTCGAGCAGCCCGTCGACCGCGCTGGAGCGGGGCGCGAAGCCAGCCGCGCCCGCGCTCATCGCCTTGCGCGGCACGTCGCCGCCTTCGTCGGCATAGACGACCAGCCGCGGCGCGTTGGCCTGGTCGCGCAGCACCTCGATCAGCTTGGCGCCGCCGAGCGCGGGCAGGTTCCAGTCGATGATCCCGACCTGAACCGGCACCCGCATCACCGTTCCGAGGAAGCCTTCGGCGGTTGCTGAGGTGGCGACGAGCGAGAATCGCGGGTCCTTGTCGAAGATCTCGGACATGGCTGACAGCACCAGCGGATTTGCGTCAGCAAGCATGACCGAAATCGGGGAAACTTTGTCGCTTATAGGAGCCATTTGGTGCCCTTTTGTTAAAAACCACCCAAATGGGTAGGGTCGAATTCGGTATGCAACGGTATTTTTACCTGTATGGGTAGGTTTTTTACCGCCCATTTAGATACCCAAAAGCAGGATATAGGAATGTTGCGGGTTTTGTCGACCTGGGTTTTCCTTAGGTTAACAGATGTTGACCGACAGGAAACAAACCTTCCCACAGCGAAGAAGGCCCGTAACCTCCGGCGCATCGGCAACGGACACCAAAGAGGTTTGACCCGATGACAGAACCCACGATCTTCCCCAGCCTGGAAATCCCGGAAACCCTGGCCGCCGGCCCTGGCCCGGGCAACACCGACCCCCGCGTGCTGCAGGCCTTTGCCAACACCGGTCTGGCCGACCACATGCAGGCGGACGTGCTGCGCGGCATGATCGAGTGCAAGCAGATGCTGCGGGATGTCTGGGGCACCAAGAACACCTACACCTTCGGAGTTGCCGGCACCGGCTGGAGCGGCCTGGACTGCATGATGAACGCAATCCTGCCGGGCGACACCGTTGTCGCCTTTGTGAACGGCACCTTCTCGGGCATTGACGGCCTGACCATCCGGATGCGCGCTTCGACGCGTGAGGAGCTGGCGGCAAACGCACTGGACCCGCAGCCTGCTTCGGTGACCATTGTCGAAGTCCCGCACGGTCAGTCGGTCACCGGTGAGATCGTCGAAAAGGCTCTGGCCGAGCACAAGCCGAAATGGGCCTTCATGGCGCATTGGGAAACCGGTTCGGGCCGTATCAACGATCTGAAAGGCTTTAACGATGCCTGCGTCAAGCACGATGCGATGGGTCTTATCGACGCCGTCAGCTCGCTTGGGATCGAGGATTTCTCGATTGACGATTACCCGGGTGTCGTCGGCTGGGCCTCCTGCCCGCAGAAGGGCGTGCTGTGCCTGCCGCTGACCTATGCGCCGGTCAGCTTCACCGACCGTTACATCAATGAGCTGAAGACCAATGGCAGCTACTCCTGGGTGCACAACGCCATCATGGAAGGCCGCCACTGGGGCATCATCGACGGGCAGGATGCCGAGGCCGGCACCTATCACCGGACCCATTCGGCCTATGCCGTTGCGGCGTTCCACGAGGCCCTGCGGATCAACCTGCAGCACGGCCGCGCCCAAAAGGCGCAGGACTATGCCTTCCACGAAAAGGCGCTGCGCGATGCCGTTGCGCTGATGGGCTGCGAGGTGACATCGAACATGACCAGCCTTGTTGTCCTGAACCTGCCGGGCGCGCTGGCCGGGCGCGAAAAGGAACTGGTTCAGTCCTGCCGTTCCCAGGGGTTCGGTATCTGGCCGACCCTGTCGGAGCCGGTGCAGGTCCGGATCGGCATCCTGAACCTGGCGAACCGCGGGGCGATTACCGATATCGTGACCCGTTTCGGTCAGGCCATGCAGCACATGGGCGCGAACGTCGACATGGCGGCCGTCACAGCCCTGCTCGACAAGCATTACGCACCGGAACTGGAACCGGCTGAGTAATAGAATTCCGGCATCCATGAGAAGGAGAGGACCATGGATATCCACGAGTATCAGGCCAAGGAAGTTCTGAGCAACTTCGGCGTGACCGTTCCCCCGGGCGCGCTGGCCTACAGCCCCGAGCAGGCGGCCTACCGCGCGCGGGAACTGGGAGGCGACAAATGGATCGTCAAGGCCCAGGTTCACGCAGGCGGCCGCGGCAAGGCGGGCGGCGTCAAGCTGTGCAATTCCGAAGCCGAGATTTATGAGGCGACCGAGAACCTGTTCGGCAAAAAGCTGGTGACCCACCAGACCGGCCCCGAGGGCAAAGGCATCTACCGTGTCTATGTCGAAGGTGCGGTGCCGATTGCCCGCGAGATTTACCTGGGCTTTGTGCTGGACCGGTCCAGCCAGCGGGTGATGATCGTTGCCTCGTCCGAGGGCGGCATGGAGATTGAGGAGATCTCTGCCGAGCGGCCCGAGTCGATCGTGCGCTCGACTGTCGAGCCGGCCGTCGGCCTGCAGGACTTCCAGGCGCGCGAGATTGCGTTTGCCCTGGGCATCGAACCGGCGATGACGCAGCAAATGGTGCGCACGCTTAAGGGCTGCTACCAGGCGTTCTCGGAACTGGACGCCACCATGGTTGAGATCAACCCGCTGGTGGTCACTTCGGACAACCGGGTCATCGCGCTGGACGCCAAGATGACCTTTGACGACAACGCCTTATTCCGCCACCCGCAGATCGCTGAGCTGCGCGACAAGAGCCAGGAAGACCCGCGCGAAGCCCGCGCCGCCGACCGCGGCCTGTCTTATGTCGGGCTCGAGGGCAACATCGGCTGCATCGTGAACGGCGCAGGCCTGGCGATGGCGACCATGGACACCATCAAGCTGGCCGGGGGCGAGCCCGCCAACTTCCTGGACATCGGCGGCGGCGCAACCCCGGAACGGGTCGCCAAGGCGTTCCGCCTGGTGATGTCCGACAGCAATGTGCAGGCGGTTCTGGTCAACATTTTTGCTGGTATCAACCGTTGCGACTGGGTTGCCGAAGGTGTCGTACAGGCGCTGAAGGAAGTGCAGGTCGACGTGCCCGTGGTGGTCCGCCTTGCCGGCACAAACGTGGAGGAAGGCCAGAAGATCCTGGCCCAGTCCGGCCTGCCGCTGATCCGTGCAACCTCGCTGATGGAAGCCGCCGAAAGGGCCGTCGGCGCGTGGAAAAACGACCTTGATCAAAACACTCGTGTGAGGGCCGTCAAATGAGCATCCTTCTTGATCGCGAAAGCCGTGTCATCGTCCAGGGCATCACCGGCAAGATCGCCCGGTTCCACACCAAGGACATGATCGAATACGGAACCAACGTCGTCGGCGGCGTGGTGCCGGGCAAGGGCGGCGAGACCGTCGAGGGCGTGCCGGTCTTCAACACCGTGAAAGAAGCGGTTGAGGCCACAGGCGCCAATGCCTCGCTGGTGTTTGTGCCGCCGCCGTTTGCAGCCGACTCCATCATGGAAGCGGCGGATGCGGGCATCCACTACTGCGTCTGCATCACCGACGGCATCCCGGCCCAGGACATGATCCGGGTGAAGCGCTACATGTACCGCTATCCCAAGGAAAAGCGGATGATCCTGACCGGCCCCAACTGCGCGGGCACCATCTCGCCGGGCAAGGCACTGCTGGGCATCATGCCGGGCCACATCTACCTGCCGGGCACCGTGGGCATCATCGGCCGTTCGGGCACCCTGGGGTATGAGGCCGCGGCGCAGCTGAAAGAGCTGGGCCTTGGTGTCTCGACCTCGGTCGGCATCGGCGGCGACCCGATCAACGGCTCCTCCTTCAAGGACATCCTTGAGTGGTTCGAGAAGGATCCGGAAACCGAGGTCATCGCGATGATCGGTGAAATCGGCGGCCCGCAGGAAGCGGAAGCGGCGGATTACATCAAGAACCACGTGACCAAGCCGGTTGTGGCCTATGTCGCGGGCCTGACCGCCCCCAAGGGCCGCACCATGGGCCACGCGGGCGCGATCATCTCGGCCTTCGGCGAGAGCGCCTCCGAGAAGGTGGAGATCCTGTCGGCGGCCGGCGTGACCGTTGCCGAAAACCCCGCAGTGATCGGCGAAACCATCGCAAGCGTGATGAAAAAGAACGCCGCCTGATCCGGTAACGGAACAGGCGCAACGCTCCACCCTTGGCCCGGGGCAATGGCAGGGGGTGGAGCGCATTACTAAGAAGCACGTCAGGGAGATGACATCATGGCAAAGCCCAAGGTTCTGGTGACCCGCCGCTGGCCGGCCGCAGTTGAGGCGCAGCTTTCCGAAGCCTTCGATGCCGTGCTGAACACAGGTGACAAACCGCTGAGCGAGTGCGAGCTGCGCGAGGCGATGAAGTCCTTTGATGCGGTGCTGCCGACTGTAACCGACAAGATTTCGGCTGAGGCATTCGACATTGCCAAACCCCAGGCCCGCATCCTGGCCAACTACGGTGTCGGCTATTCCCATATTGATATGCACAGCGCCGCAGGCCACGGCATGACGGTGACCAACACCCCGGATGTGCTCAGCGAATGCACCGCAGACATCGCGATGACGCTGTTGTTGATGGTGGCCCGCCGCGCCAGCGAGGGCGAGCGCGAGCTGCGCGCCGGTGAGTGGACCGGCTGGCGGCCGACCCATCTGGTCGGCACCAAGGTCTCCGGCAAGACGCTGGGCATTGTCGGCTTTGGCCGCATCGGCCAGGAAATGGCCCGCCGCGCGCATCATGGCTTTGGTATGAAGATCGTGGTGCAGAACCGCTCCCGCGTCTCCCCCGATGTCCTGGCCCGCTACAACGCCACGCAGGCCGACAGCCTGGAAGACCTGATGCCGCAGTGCGACTTCGTCTCGCTGCACTGCCCGGGCGGCGCCGCCAACCGGCATCTGATCAACACCCGGATGCTCAACCTGATGAAGCCGGACGCCTTCCTTATTAATACAGCCCGCGGCGAAGTGATCGACGAGCTGGCCCTGTCCCGCGCCCTGTGGTTCGAAACAATCGGCGGCGCCGGACTGGATGTGTTCGACGGCGAGCCGCGCATCAATCCGGACCTGATGGACTGCGACAACCTGGTGATGCTGCCGCACCTGGGCAGCGCCACCCGCGAGGCGCGCGAGGCGATGGGCTTCCGCGTGCTCGACAATCTGACCGACTTTTTCGCAGGGCGCGAGCCGCGCGACCGGGTGATGTGATGGGAGACCCTGCCGAAACCACCCACGCCGGCGTCGAAGACACCGGCTATGCCGCCGAACTTCGCAATGAACTCCACGCCCTGTGGCTGGATGTCCTGCGCCAGCGCGCGCCGGAAGTGGCACAGAAGGCCATGGGGGAAACTGCATGGGACCTGTCCGGCGATCAGCCGGCCACTCCTTATCTGCAGGCCTTCAATATCTGGTTCCAGCTGCTGAAGATCGTCGAGGAAAACGCCGCCATGCGCGACCGCCGCATGGCCGAAACCCAGGACGGCCCGGAAGTGGTCGAAGGCAGTTTTGCCCGCGCCCTGGACCTGGCCGGAGAACTGGCCACGCCCGAACGGCTGCAGGAGGTCGCCAGCCAGTTTTCCATCGGCCCGACCCTGACCGCGCACCCGACAGAGGCCAAGCGCGTCACCATCCTGGAAATCCACCGCCGCATCTACCGCGGACTGGTGTCGCTGGAGGCCAAGCGCTGGACCCCGCGCGAGCGTGCGGGTCTGCTGGAGGACCTGCGCTCGGAGATCGACCTTCTGTGGATGACCGGTGAACTCCGCCGCGACCGTCCCAGCTTGCAAGACGAAATCCAATGGGGCCTGCAATTCTTCCGCGACAGCCTGTACGAAGCTGTGCCGCAACTGTTTGAACGCTACATCGCCGCCGCGGAGCCGCGGCTGGGCAACAGTGCTGATGCGCCCTGTCTCAAGTTCCATTCCTGGATTGGCGGTGACCGCGACGGCAACCCAAATGTCACGGTAGAGGCCACGGCGGCGGCGCTGACCGCAAACCGTGCGGCGATCCTGAAACGCTACCAAAAGGCGCTGACCACCGCGGCGGAGCGGATTTCGATTTCGGCAGCGGTGTTTGCCTTGCCTGACAGTGCCTCTGCCCGGCTGGCAAAGGTCATTGCCGCGGCCCCCGGTACTGCGGCGCTGTCTGCCCGCAACCCCGGCGAGGTCTTCCGCCAGGCGCTGACCGCAATCCTGGTGCGGATCAGGGCCACGGCTGCAGAGGAAACCGGCGCCTATAAGCACTTGGGTGATTTCGTCACCGACCTGACAGATGTGGAAGAGGCGCTTGAGGAAATCGGCGCGCACCGGCTGGCGGCCCGCTATGTGCGCCCGATCCGCTGGCAGGCCGATGTCTTCGGCTTCCGCACGGTGACGCTGGACGTCCGCCAGAACTCTACCGTGACCACCGAAACGCTGACCGAAATCTGGGCGCGCTCGGGCGAGGTGCCGGAGTTCGGCAGCCCGGACTGGTCGGCGCGTCTGCGCAAGGAGCTGGGCAGCGCCTCGCTTCCTTATATGACACCGGATGAGCTGAGCCCGCAAAGCGGCGAGCTGCTGAAGCTGCTGCGCCTGATGCGCGACGCCGGCGCCGGGGAAGATCCGCAGGCGATGGGCCCCTTCATCCTGTCGATGACACGCTCCACCGATGATCTCCTGGGCGTCTACCTGCTGGCGCGCTACGCAGGCTTCGGCGCGGAAAAAGCGGCTTTGAAAGTTGTGCCGCTGTTTGAAACCATCGGCGACCTGCGGGCTGCACCCAGCATCCTGAACGGCCTGCTGGACGTGCCCTTTGCCCGCCGCTCGCTGAAATCCGGCGACAACCGGATCGAGGTGATGCTGGGTTATTCCGACAGCAACAAGGATGGCGGCTTCCTCTGCTCCACCTGGGAACTGGAGAAAGCACAGCGTCTGATTACCCGCACCCTGGCAGCCCACCGGATGAAGCCCGTGTTTTTCCACGGCCGCGGCGGCTCGGTCTCCCGCGGCGGCGCCCCGGCTGAGCGCGCCATTGCCGCCCAGCCTGCAGGCACCATCGCAGGCCGGATGCGGATCACCGAGCAGGGCGAGGTGGTCAGCTCCAAATACGCCAACCGCGGCACCGCGCTGCACCAGCTGGAGCTGATGGCCTCCTCCGTGCTGCGCCATTCGCTGCAGGAAGACACCCCGCCGGTAAATCCGGAGCATGATGACGCCTTCGAGGCGCTGGCCGGCATGTCCCAGGCGGCCTATTCCAACCTGCTGAACGCGCCGGGATTCCTGGACTATTTCCAGCAGGCCAGCCCAGTGGAAGAACTGGCAATGCTCAAGATCGGCTCGCGTCCCGCCCGCCGCTTCGGTGCCGGCTCGCTGGACGATCTGCGCGCGATCCCCTGGGTTTTTGCCTGGTCGCAGAACCGCCACATGATCACCGGCTGGTACGGTTTCGGTTCCGCGGTCGCCAGCTTCCGCAAGTTCCGCGGCCGCCGCGGCGAGACGGTGCTGCAGGATATGTTCAGCAATTCGCCGCTGTTCCGCCTGGTGGTGGATGAGGTGGAAAAGACCCTGCTGCAAAGCGATATGGAAATCGCTGCCAATTATGCGACGCTGGTGCAGGACGCGGAAATCCGCGAGCGCATCTTTGACGCCATCCGCAAGGAATACCAGCTGGCCCGCGAGGCCATCCTGTTCCTGACCGGAGACAGCAGCCTCGCCAGCCGTTTTCCGCGCCTGCGCACCCGCTTCGGCCGGGTCGAGACCATGCTGCGCGAAATCCACAAAACCCAGGTGCGCCTCCTGCGGGAAGAGCGCGCCCGGAAATCCACTACAGTGCCGGTCCCGCTGATGCAGTCGATGAACTGCGTCGCGGCGGGCCTCGGCTGGACAGGATAGACAGGAGCCCCGGAATGTCCAAAGACCTCTTTTTCACCCAATCCCTCGCCGAGCGCGATCCTGAGCTTTATGCCTCGATCACCGCGGAACTGGGCCGCCAGCGCGACGAGATCGAGCTGATCGCCTCGGAGAACATCGTCTCCGCCGCGGTGATGGAAGCGCAAGGCTCGGTGCTGACCAACAAATACGCGGAAGGCTACCCGGGACGCCGCTACTACGGCGGCTGCCAGTATGTCGACGTCGCCGAAAACCTGGCCATCGACCGCGCCAAGCAGCTCTTTGGCTGCGAATTCGCCAACGTGCAGCCGAACTCCGGCTCGCAGGCCAACCAGGGCGTGTTCCAGGCGCTGCTGAAGCCCGGCGACACCATCCTCGGCATGGATCTGGCCTCCGGCGGCCACCTGACCCATGGCGCGGCGCCGAACCAGTCGGGCAAGTGGTTCAACGCGGTGCATTACGGCGTGCGCCAAAGCGACAACCTGATCGATTACGACCAGATCCAGGCGCTCGCGACCGAGCACCAGCCGAAGCTGATCATCGCCGGCGGCTCCGCCATCCCGCGCCAGATCGACTTTGCCAAGTTCCGCGAAATCGCCGACAGCGTCGGCGCCTACTTCATGGTCGACATGGCCCATATCGCGGGCCTGATCGCGGCCGGTGAGCACCCCTCGCCGTTCCCGCATGCGCATGTGGCCACCACCACCACCCACAAGACCCTGCGCGGGCCGCGCGGCGGCATGATCGTGACCAATGACGAGGCCATCGCCAAGAAGGTGAACTCGGCGATCTTCCCCGGCATCCAGGGCGGCCCGCTGATGCATGTGATCGCAGGCAAGGCGGCGGCCTTCGGCGAGGCGCTGAAGCCGGAATTCAAGGCTTACCAGAAGCAGGTGCGGGCCAACGCGGCGGCGCTGGCGGATCAGCTGATCCAGGGCGGGCTGGACATCGTGACCGGCGGCACCGACACCCACGTGATGCTGGTCGACCTGCGTCCCAAGGGCGTGACCGGCAACATCGCCGACAAGGCGCTGGGGCGGGCCCATATCACCACCAACAAGAACGGCATCCCGTTCGACCCGGAAAAGCCCACTGTGACCTCCGGCCTGCGCCTCGGGACCCCGGCCGGCACCACCCGCGGCTTCGGCGAGGCGGAGTTCCGCCAGATCGCCGACCTGATCATCGAGGTGATCGACGGGCTGGCCGCCAACGGTGAGGAAGGCAACGCCGATGTGGAGGCCTCGGTGCGCGCCAAGGTCGCGGAGCTCTGCGCCAGGTTCCCGCTGTACCCGAACCTGTAAGCCCTTATGGGGACTGAGAAACCGAACCGCCGCGGCCCAGCAGCCGCGGCGGTTTTCTGTTGGCAGCAAAGGAAGTTCTCCCGCGCCCCGCCGGAGCATTCCGGATGCCCTTGCGGGCATCCCGGATGCACCGGCACGGGCCTTGGGCCCGGCAGCGCCCCTTGCAGGGGCGCTGCCCGCGCCGTGCGGCAAGCACGGCGCCAGGCCCAACGCTTTCGGGACGGCCGCAGGCAGGCCGGAAAGGGGCGGGAGTGTCTAACGGCTGGGCGGGCGGCAGGCTTGCTTAGGTGAAATCTCAGCGAAATGGCCAGAAAGTCCAAAAATTTGTGGGAAACTGTGGGTTTATGTTGTAATGCGGCGCCAAGCGATGCCTAATCGCATCAAGATCGCAGTTGCAAACAGGTTCCCTCTTGCCGGACTCTCTTTCCCTTTCCCACCGCGAACTGGAGCTTGTCGACGCATTGCGCCGCCTGGGCGGTTCAGCCCGCAGTGCGGAACTTGCCAGAATGCTCGATGTCTCTGAGGAGACCGTGCGCCGCACCATAAAGGCGCTGGACAAGGCAGGTGCGGTGCAGCGTGTGCATGGCGGCGCCTTCCTGGCGGGGCCGCAAAGCGCCACAAGCTTCGCCCGGCGCATCTCCGAACACCAGAAGGAAAAGGCACAGATTGCAGCCCGGGTCGCCGCGCATGTCCGCGATGGCATGGCGCTGTTTCTGGATGTTGGGTCCACCACCGCCTTCGCCGCCGAGGAGCTGCGGCAGAAATCCAGCCTGACCGTTGTGACCAATTCCATCGGGGCGGCGCAGACGCTGGCAAACCACAATGGCAACCGGGTGCATTTTCTGGGCGGCGAACTGCAAAGCAATGAGCGCGGCACCTTTGGCTTTGTCACCGAACAGCAGGTGCGCCGCTTCGCGCTGGATCTGGCCATCCTGTCGGCGGACGGCTTCTCCGCAAAGCAGGGGATCCTTTACCACAGCGCAGCTGAGGCGCAGCTTGCGCGAGTCGTCGCGGAGTGCACCGAGCAGCTCGCCGTCGTCATCGCCCACCCCAAGTTCGACGAAACCGCGCCGCATTGCGGCCCGTCGCCGCGCCGGATCGACTTTCTGTTCACCGACCGGGCGCCGGGCAAGAAGCTGGCTGCTGCGCTGTCCGGCTGGGGGGTGAAGACCGAGATTGCGCCCGGAAAAAGCGGGTGAGCGAACTGGCTGCTGCGGAGGCCGTATCCCGGGGCTTTGCCTCTCCCCGGTTGCCCCTGCAGACCGGCTGTGCTGATACAGCGTCAATTATCATACGAACAACACCTCCTTGCCGGGAGGGGTAACCGGAGCCTGATATGGCGATACTGACCTTCCTTCTGAGCCTCGCGGGCGCCACGATGCTGCTGCTGTATGCGGTGCGTATGGTGCGGACGGGCATCGAGCGCAGCTATGGCGCCTCATTCCAGCGGCTGCTGACCGGGCGGCAGAGCCACCTGCAGGCGGGCCTGATGGGGCTGATCCTGGCAATTGTGCTGCAAAGCTCGGCGGCAGTGGCGCTGCTCACGTCCGGTTTTGCCGCCAGCGGCTATCTGGCCTTTCCGACCGGGCTCGCGATCGTGCTGGGCGGTGATCTGGGGTCGGCGCTGATCATTCAGATCCTGTCGTTCAAGCTCGACTGGCTGGTGCCGGTGCTGCTGGCTGTCGGCGGCTACCTGTTCGTCAAGACTGAGGCCAAGAAGGCCCGCCAGCTGGGGCGGATCCTGATGGGAGTGGCCTTCATCCTGATATCGCTCAGGTTTCTGCGCGAGGCGATGGATCCGATCCGCGACAGCGCCTTCTTGCCCGCTATCGCAGGCTACCTGGCACGCGACTATATCACCGCCTTCCTGGTCGGCGGCGCGCTGGCCTTTGTGATGCATTCCTCTGTCGCGGCGATCCTGATGTGCGTGACGCTGGTGCAGATTGGTGCCATCCCCTTTGCCGCGGGGCTGTCGCTGGTGCTGGGGGCGAATTTCGGCTCCGCCTTCATCCCGGTCTGGCTTAGCCGCGGTATGGATCTGAAGGCACGGCGCATTCCCTATGCCAACCTCGCTCTGCGCGGAACCTGGGCGGTGATCTGCCTGTTCGGCGCCAATCTGGCGCTGCGCCAGGGCTGGCTTGGCGATCCCCAGGGCGGCCAGATGCTGGTCAGCGCCCATCTGGCCTTCAACGCCGCGCTCCTGCTGCTGGCACTGCCGGTCTGCACGCCGCTTGGCGGCGTCTTTACCCGGCTGTTCCCGGATCCGGCGGCGCCTCAGACGCAGCCGCCGGGCCGGCCGGTCAGCGCGCTGGAGCAGGGCAGCTACGGCTCGCCGGCGCAAGCCGTGGCCAACCTTACGCGTGAACTGTTGCGGATGTCCGACCAGGTCAACGCCATGTTCCGCCCGGTGCTGGAGCTGTACCAGGCAGGCACCAAGGAGCAGATCCGCGCGGTGCAGCAGATGGACGTTGAGGTCAACGCCTGCCTGTCAGGCATCCGCCAGTATGTGGCCGCGGTCCCGGAGGAGGCGTTCAGCGAGGAGCAGCTGAAGACGGCCCGCAGCCTGATGGAATACGCCATCCGCCTGGAGACCGCCGGCGACGTGGTGGCCCGCCGCCTGACGGTGCTGGCCGGCGAGATGCGTAAAAAGGATCTGCGGTTCTCCCGCGATGGCTGGCTGGAGATCACCCGTATGCATGAGGCGATCCTGGCCAATATGCAGCTGGCCTCCAACGTGCTGATTTCCGATGATCTGGAAAGCGCCCGGCTGTTGAGCCTGGAAAAGACCGAGCTGAAACGGATGGAGCGCGACAGCCGTAAACGCCACCTGCGGCGGTTGCAGAACGGCGCCCGCGACAGCTTTGACACGTCGGACATCCACTTGGAGACGTTAAGAGCGTTACGCGAATTCAACAGCCACATCGCGGCGGTGGCCTATCCCGTGCTCTACCGCAACGGCCAGTTGCTGGAGACCCGGCTGATTGAGGAAATGAGGCCGGAAGAAACCGACTAAGGCATAATCCGGCCCCTGATTTAAAGACCTGTATTCAACATGACACCCGTAATTATTGCGATCATCTTGTCGGCGGCGCTGCTGCACGCGGTTTGGAACGCCATCGTTAAAACCGCCGCCGACCGCACCACCACGCTGGGGCTGGTTGCCTTCGGCCATGTCATCCCCGCGTCCCTGATGATCGCGGTGCTGCCGTTGCCGTCGGCAGAAAGCTTTGTCTACATCCTGCTCTCCACGGCCGTGCATTTCGCGTACTACTACATGCTGGGGCGGGCCTATCAGCATGGCGACCTCAGCGTTGTCTACCCGATCGCCCGCGGGATCGTCCCGGCGCTGGTGGGGATCTGGGCGATGATCTTTGCCGGGGAGGTGCTGCCGCTGCAGGCCTGGATCGGGATTGGTGTGATTGCCTTGGGCATCCAGCTCAGCAGCTGGAAAGCGCTGCGCTCCGGCGTGGGGCGTGCCGCGCTGGGATTTGCCGCGGGGACCGGTTTTTGCATTTCCGTCTATTCTCTGGTCGACGGCATAGGGGTGCGCCTCTCTGGCAACACGCTCAGCTATTGGGCCTGGGGGGCGTTCCTGCATATCTTCATCGCGGGCTTTGTCGCCGTGCGCAAGCGCAACACCCTGGCGGGTCTGCCGGTACGGACCTGGGCCTTGGGCATCGCAGGCGGGCTGGTGTCGATGACAGCCTACGGTCTGGTGCTATATGCAAAAAACTTCGCCCCGCTGGGAGCGGTATCCGCGCTGCGGGAAACCTCGGTGATCTTTGCGGCACTCATCGGCTTTGTCTTTCTCAAGGAGGGCAATTGGATCCGGCGCCTGGGAGCAGCGGTGCTGATGGCCGCAGGCGTTTCGCTGATCGGAACAGCCGTCTAGCGCCGGCGCCTCGCGGCCGCGCATTGCTTGCGAGGGCAGCCTTGCGGGCGTCAGGCGCTGGCGCGGGGCCGTTGCTGAGCATCTTTCGCTTCGGCCAGAGCGGCGGCAAGAGTATGCAGCAGCACCGCCTTTTTCACCGGCTTGGCCAGAAAGTGATCCATGCCGGCGTCCAGGCAGGCCTGCCGGTCGCTGGAGAAGGCATTGGCCGTGAGGGCCACGATGATCGGCTGCGGAATGGGCAGGCTGCGGATTTCCCGCGTGGCGGCGATGCCATCGAGTTCCGGCATCGACATGTCCATCAGGATGATGTCGGGCTGCAGTTCCTTGCACATCTCAACCGCGGCGCGGCCGTTCCCGGCCTCTGCCAGTTCAGCCGGCTGCCCGCGCAGGAATTTGCGGATCAGCAGCCTGTTGGTCTGATTGTCCTCGGCCAGCAGAACCCGGCAAGGAGCAAGCTGCGGCGGTGCGTCCGGCAGCGGCGCCGCCGCCGGGCTCAGCGCCTGGCGGGCCGGCGCCATTTGCAGCTCCAGCCGGAAGCAGGAGCCTTTGCCCAGCTTCGATTGCACCGATATGCCGCCGCCCATCCGCTTGGCCAGCATGCTGGAAATTGTCAGCCCCAGCCCGGTGCCGCCAAAGACCTTGGTGGTCGCGGCATCGGCCTGGGTGAAGCGGTCAAAGATGTGGCTGGCCTGGGTGCCGGAGATTCCGATGCCGCTGTCTTCAACCTCAACCAAAAGGCGGCAGGGATCGCCGTCCGCATGAAAGACCCGCACCGCGATCTTGCCGTCCGATGTGAATTTCACCGCATTGCCAATCAGATTGACCAGGATCTGGCGCAACCGCCCGTCATCCCCGTGCAGCCATTCCGGCAGGCCATCCGCATAGCTGACCCGCATCGCCAGGCCTTTTTCCAGCGCTTTCGGGCGGAACAGGTCGGCGGCGCCATTGACGCAGTCCCGAAGATTGAAATCCTCATTGGTAATTGCGAATTTCCCGGCTTCCAGCCGCGACAGGTCGAGGATGTCGTTGATGATTTTCAGCAGCGCCAGCGCCGAGCTGCGGATTGTCTCCACGTTCTGCTCATCGTCGGCCGTCAGGTCGGCCTCCGCCAAAAGGTCTGCCATGCCGATGATCCCATTCATCGGGGTGCGGATTTCGTGGCTCATGTTGGCCAGGAACTCCGACTTGGCCCGGTCCGCGTGCTCGGCTGCCAGCTTGGCTTCGGCCAGTTCCCGTTCGCGCTGCTTGCTGCGGGTGATGTCCCGCTCAATGCCGATGATCAGGTCAACCTCGCCATCGGCTCCGGTCACGGGCACGATGTTGGTGTCGAACCAAACCTCCTCGCCGTCCTTAGTGTAGTTGAGAATCTCGTTGTGGTACCGAACCCCGCGCTCCTTGTGGCGGTTCATTTCCCGGATAACTTCTATATCGGTTTTGGGCCCGTCCAGCAGATCGGAGGGTGTCCGGCCAATCGCTTCGGCAGCAGTGTAACCGGTGGCCCGCGAAAAGGCGTCGTTGACCCAAAGGATATTACGGCTGGCATCCGTCAGGATGATACTGTCTGAGGCGTGTTTGGCGACCAGCGACAGCCGGTGCAGTTCCGCCTGCTGTTTCTGCAGCTCGGCATGGGCGTCTTCCAGCGCCCGCTTGCCCTCTTTCAGCTCGGTATTCCGTTCGGACAGGGCCTGGTTGGCATGAATCAGCTCCTCGCGCAGGCGCACGTCTTCGGACACATTCCAGTTGACGCCGATCATCCAGTCGCGGCCCTGCGCATCTGTGAACGGGCTGGCCAAGGCGCGGATATGCTTGACTGTGCCATCATCCAGCACGATGCGGAACTCTGACGCGAAGTTCGTCTTGGCGTGCTCGGACGCCTCCAGGGATCTGACAACCCGGTCCCTGTCCTGCGGGTGCAGCCTGGCGTTCCAGGCGCTGCCCGCCAGCGGCCCGTCTTCCCGGGGAACACCGTACAGTTCATGCATCCGGCTGTCCCAGCTGACACGCTTGTTTTCGGCATCGCATTCCCAGATGCCAACCCGGGAGGTCTTGACCGCAATCTCCAGCCGCCGCGAGACCGCTTCCAGCTCTGCTTCCCGGCGCCGCAATTGGCCGATCACAGTTTGCCGCGCGGCAGACAGCCTGCCGGCCAGGAAAGTCGGAAACACAATCAGGGTCCCGGCCGCCAGCAGCACCAGCCGCAATTGCCACAGATTGCCCGGCCGGCTTTGCCAGCCGCCCTCAGGCCGGGCTGTCAGCTGCCAGGAGCCGTTCGGCAGGTTGATTTCCATCACGACCGGATCGCCGGCGAGAACATCTGCAGAGCCGAAGAACTGCTGGCCGCCTGCGCCGGTGCCGTCCTTGCCGGCAAGGGCAATTTCCAGCCCTGTGTCCCCGCCGGTAACGCCGGTTTCTGCGTACAGCTTCCCGGTTTCAACCACGGCGGACAGGATTCCCCAGAACTGCTGCTGGTCTTCCGGGCCTGTAAAAATAGGCAGCCGGTAGATAAAACCGGTGCCGCCTTGCACCAGGTTCACCGGCCCAGCCAGCACCATCTGGCCGCTGTCGCGCACCCGGTGCGCCGCCGCTCGCTGGGCAGCATTTTTGGTGTAATCCAGCCCGATCGCCGATTCGTTGCCCTCAAGCGGGTGCATCAGCGAGACCACGAGCCCCGGGGCGCCGCCGATATGCCGGATCGCGGTCTGTCCCATCAGGACCTGCTCTGCAATCTGGCTGAACCGCGCTTGCGGCATGTCCGGCTCTGTTGCCAGCATGGCGGCGAGCCCGCGCAGCCGCTGATAGTCGCCGTTCAGCTGGCCTTCCAGGCGGGACTTGATCAGCCCGGCCTGCTGCTGGATCCTGGCGCGCTCGGACTGATGGTGGATCGTATCGTTCTGACGCTCGGCAAAATATCCGGCGGCGCAAACAACCGCCAAGGCCAGCAGGGCAGGAAGATAGGTTCGGTTGCTGAGCACGCGCAGCCAGCCTGGGGACGTCTTTTTCAGGGCCATCTAGCCACCTTTTGCATTTGCGCGAATCTCCTCTGACAGCCGCCAGGGCTCTGCTCGTCAGGTGTCCGGTTCTGCTTCAACATCTCCTTAAAGTCTGAAAATCAGGTTTGCACAACACCGGCTCTTGCAGCGGCGAATCCGCGCCGGCCTTGACTGGCGCGGGCCGGTCGTGTTGCGGCACAGCGCGCAGCCAGGCCGTAACAGCCTGGCTGCGCGCCCCGATCCGTGTCCAAAGCAGATGACCCTTTCCGGTTTTGCGGGCACGCAGCCCGCGGGCTCAGAAATCCTGCCATTTCGCCAAGGCAGCAGATCCATCTGCGGCTGGCGCTGAAGCCAGGTTGTCCGGCAGATCGTCCCAGCCGGACCCATGCGCCGAGGGCAGGGCCGGTTCGGCAGGCTGGCGCGGCGGCGGCATCTCAAGCCCGACATCGAATCTGGCCACCAGCCCCGCCAGCTTGGAGGCGTCGCCGTTGAGCAGCTGACCAGCCGCGGTCATCTCCTCCACCATAGCGGCATTCTGCTGGGTCACCTGATCCAGCTGCATCACGCCGGTGTTGATCTCGCCGATACCGGTAGATTGCTCTGCAGCACCTTCTGCAATGCCGGACACCAGCCCTGAAATATGGGTAACCTGCGAGACGATGCTGTTCAGCGCCTCACCGGCTTTTCCGACCAGGTCGACGCCCTTGGCCACCTGTTCGCCGGAGTTGGAAATCAGCGCCTTGATCTCCATCGCCGCATCAGAGGAGCGCTGCGCCAGCGCCCGCACCTCAGAAGCGACAACCGCGAACCCGCGCCCGGCTTCGCCCGCCCGCGCGGCCTCGACACCGGCGTTCAGCGCCAGCAGGTTGGTCTGAAAGGCGATGTCGTCGATCACGGTGATGATCTGCGAGATATGGGCCGAGGACTGCTCGATCTCTGTCATCGCGGCCACCGCGTTCTGGACCACCTGGCCGCTGGTCTCCGCCTCGTCCCGGGCGTTGTTCATCGCGTTTTCCACCCCGCGGGCGCCGTCGGCAGCCGCCTTGACGCTGGCGGTCATCTGGTCCAGAGCCGCCGCGGTCTGTTCAAGCGTGGCCGCCTGGCTTTCGGTGCGCTGCGACAGGTCGTCTGATGCCTGGCTGATCTCATGCGTGCCGCTGCGGATGCTGGTGGTGGCTTCAACCACTTCGCGCACCGTTGCATTCAGCGTGTCGACCGTCTGATTGAAGTCGGTTCGCAGGCCTTGATAGGCTTCGGGGAAAGGCTCCGTGATCGTGCTTGAGAAGTCACCGGCCGCCAGATGCTTCAGGCCGCTGCGCAGCTCGCTGACCACATGGTCCTGCTGGCGCTGCAGTTCAGCCCGTTCCTCCTCGGCGGTCTGGGCATTCTGAAGATCGGTTTTGAACCCTTCCAGGATGCCTGCGATGTTGCCGAATTCGTCGCCGGTTCCGTTGCCCGCAACCGGATGGCCGTAATCCTTGGCCGCGATATGCTCGACGCTGTCGGACAGCGCTGACACCTTGCGGGCGATGCTGCGGGCAGCCACCCAGGACAGCAGCGCCACCGCAAGCGCAACGCCAACCGCCTGCAGCATGGCAGCATTGACCAGGCTCTTCTGCGCGGCCAGCGCCTCGGCGCTGTCGACTTCCAGCACGATGCCCCAGGTCCGGTCGTCCAGTCCGACGCGCCCGGCCATCGCCTCAACCGGCTGACCCGACAGGCCCGGCGTGCCGGAGAAGGTGCTTTCCTCGCCGCTGATCGCGGCATCGATCTGCTGCAGTTGCGGCAGCTGCGACAGGATCCGGTGGCCGCCCTCACGGCTCGATGCGGTCAGAGCAACGCCATCACCGCGTACCAGATAGGCCTGGCCCGTCTCCCCCAGCAGCGCGGAGTGTGACAGGATCCCGGCGATCTCCCCCACGGGCACGCGCAGGACCAACGCCCCCATGAGCGCGCCTTTTTTGAAGACCGGCGAGGAAATGAACATGGCCGCGGCCCCGCCACCCGCGTCATAGGCGGCCATCTGCGACAGGAACACATCGCCCTGCTCCAGCTCCAGCGCGGTCCGGAAGGCCTGGCCCAGCCCGCTGTCCTTATACGGTCCGTCCAGATAATTCAGCGCGAAATCGTCGTTCTTCTGGACCGAGTAGACCATGTTGCCCTGCACATCCAAAAGGTAGGCATCCAGGAAACCCTGCTCCTCCAGAAAGGTGACAAAGCCGGCGTGGTTCATCTTGTGGCGGATGGACCAAGCGGACTTGTCCTTGGCGTCCAGCAATTTGTAACGCTCACCGGCGGGATTCGGGTTGCCGTCGGCGTATGCGGCGCGCAGATGTCCGGCGGGATCATCGCCAAGCGAATAAAAACCGTTGGAGAAATCCCGCAACGCAGTTTCGACAGCCTTGCTGGCAACCAGGGTCCGGGTCTGCGAGCGCAGATCCGCCACCCAGGATTCGAGCGCTTCCTTCCGTTCCTCCAGCAGCGTCGCATAAGCGGCTTCGCGGTTGGTCTTCAGCGCCTGCCCGGCCTCCCAGGCAAAAAAGAAGCCTGAGGCGAGGGTCAGCAGGATGGTCGGAGCGGCGATGGACAGCGGCAGCTTGCGGCCCAGCCGCATATTGCCCCAGAATTTGGACAGTCGGGTCATTTGAGCGTGGTTCCCATCAACATTTCGGTCTGCCCGGCCGCCTAGGTGCGGCGGCGGGCTGTGCCAGCCGGGTGGCGCTTGATGGAAGAACACTCAGGGGGATTCATTTCCGCAGCGTTAACTTCTGCTTCAATGCCCCCGATTTGCGGCGGCTGGCGGGTGATAAGCCGCAAAAGTACCGATTCATTGTTATATGCGGCCTGCGCGAATGCGGCGAATCGCCGGTGCTGAGCCAATTACCGCCGTCAGGCGTTCCGGCGCCTGCGAATCTGTTGGAGCGGGCGCACCGTTCCGCTGACGGGACAGTTCCGGCCGGAAAGCGAGCGGCAGGCCGCCAATGCCGACAGCAGCGCGAAAACCTCTTATTCTTTGCAGATATTGCCTGCCTGCAGCGGCAGTTAGTCTTGCAAAGCTGCATCAACGGCGCGAAGCAGCTATCCAAGCCTTTGAAAACACTGATGTTTTGGAATATGGTGCTGCTGGAGAGAATTGAACTCTCGACCTCTCCCTTACCAAGGGAGTGCTCTACCTCTGAGCTACAGCAGCGCCGGTGAGGGGGCTTTTAGGCATAAACGCGGAGGGGCGCAAGAGCATTCTGGACGGTTTTTTCGCACTAAGTTACAGAAGTTCTATGGCAGAGAAGAAAACACCGAAAAACGACGGATCTGCGGCCTCCCGCGAAGACCGGCTTAAGGCCGCGCTCAAGGCCAACATGGCCCGGCGCAAGGCGCAGGCCAAGGCGCGGGCGGACAAGCAGGACCAGGATACGGGCAAAAGCGGAGAGTAAGAGCAGATGGATTCGATTCTGGTTACGGGCAATGGCCCGCTGCACGGGCAGATCCCGATCGCCGGCGCCAAGAACGCCTGCCTGACGCTGATGCCGGCGACGCTGCTCAGCGAAGAGCCGCTGACGCTCACCAATGCGCCGCGGCTCAGCGACATCAAGACGATGACGCTGCTGCTGCAGTCGCTGGGTGCCGAGGTCTCCAGCCTGCAGGATGGCCAGGTGCTGGCGATGTCCAGCCATGACCTCACCAGCCACGTCGCCGACTATGACATCGTGCGCAAGATGCGCGCCTCCAACCTGGTGCTGGGTCCGATGCTGGCCCGCCTGGGCCAGGCGGTGGTGTCGCTGCCGGGCGGCTGCGCCATCGGCGCGCGGCCGATGGATCTGCACATCCATGGTCTTGAGGCGCTGGGCGCCGAGATTGAGCTGAAAGACGGCTATCTCCATGCCAAGGCCCCCAAGGGCCTGAAAGGTGCCGTGGTGGAGCTGAGCTTTGCTTCGGTCGGGGCGACCGAGAACATCATGATGGCGGCAACGCTCGCCAAAGGCACCACCGTCATCAAGAACGCCGCGCGCGAGCCTGAGATTGTCGACCTGGCGGACTGCCTGCGCAAGATGGGCGCCCAGATTGAGGGCGACGGCAGCCCGGACATTACTATCCAGGGCGTTGACCGTTTGCATGGCGCGACTCACCAGGTGGTCACCGACCGGATCGAGCTTGGCACCTATATGCTGGCCCCGGCCATCTGCGGCGGCGAAGTGGAACTGCTGGGCGGGCGCCGCAGCCTGCTGGAAAGCTTCTGCGACAAGCTGGAAGCGGCGGGCATTGTGATTACCGAAAACGAAAACAGCCTGACCGTCAGCCGCAAGAACGGCCGTGTGCGGGCAGTGGATGTGGTGACCGAACCCTTCCCGGGCTTCCCGACCGACCTGCAGGCGCAGATGATGGCGCTGATGTGCACCGCCGAAGGCACCTCGGTGCTGGAAGAGAAGATCTTTGAAAACCGCTTCATGCACGCGCCGGAGCTGGTGCGGATGGGCGCGCAGATCGAGGTGCACGGCGGCCATGCGACGGTGACAGGCGTCGAAAAGCTGAAAGGCGCCCCCGTCATGGCCACCGACCTGCGTGCCTCGGTCTCGCTGATTCTGGCCGGTATGGCGGCGGAAGGTGAAACCAAAGTGAGCCGGGTCTACCACCTGGACCGCGGCTACGAGCATGTGGTGCGCAAGCTGTCCGGTGTCGGCGCCAGAATCGAACGGATCAAGGAGCAGTGATGGCGGATGCTAGTTTCGAAGATGGCCGCGAGGTTCCGCTGAACCTGGGCGCACTGGAGGAGGAGGACCTCAAGGTCATCTCCTCCCTGGTCCAGGATGCTGTGTTCCCGGCAACCGAAATGAGCTGGCGCGCATCCGAGCGCCGCTTTGCCCTGCTGCTGAACCGTTTCCGCTGGGAAGACCGCGACGCTGCCGAGCGCCGCGGCCGTGATTACGAGCGGGTGCAGTCGCTTCTGGTGGTGGACAATGTGCTGCGTGTGGCCTCGCAAGGGGTGGACCGCAGGGATAAGGATCTGGTGCTGTCCTTGCTAGCCGTCGATTTCGAACCCGGTGAGGACGGCACCGGCCATGTGCTGCTGACCCTGGCGGGCGATGGTGCCATCCGCCTGTCGGTCGAAGCGCTGGAGGTGTCCTTGCGCGATGTGACCCGCCCGTACCGCGCTCCGTCGGGCAAAGCGCCGGACCACGGCGCCTGATCTTGCAGAACAAGCGCGGTATCTCTCAGGTTTTTGCCCGCTCATCCGGCCGCCTGGAGATCCGTCCCGCGTCTGTTTTTGACGTATTTGCCATGAGCCGGGTTCTCACGGATTCGATCCGCGATCTGTGCCACGCCGATCACGGCGGCGATCCGCAGCGGATTGCCGCCTGGACCGCCGGTAAGTCGCCCGGGCAAATCCGGGCCTGGTTCGGAGACGCCGGGCGCTACTGGCTGGCCGAGCGCAGCGGCCGGGCCGAGGCTGTGGGCGGGCTGGATCCGGATGGCACGGTGACATTGCTCTATACTTCCCCCAGCGCTGCAGGGCAGGGCACAGGCACCGCAATGCTGACGCATCTAGAGACGGAGCTGCGCAGCGCTGGCCATGGCGAGGGGCGTTTGAACGCAACCCGCACCGCGCTGGGCTTCTACCGGAAACATGGCTGGCGGCAGGAAGAGGCTCCAACGGCCTGCTGCGGTTTTCCTTGCATCCCGATGCGCAAGCCGCTGGTCTGACTGGGGCGGCACAGGCCGGCTGAAATCACACCGCTGCTGTTGCGTCCAATTGCTCCGCTTGCCGCATAAATCTTGAGGCCGTCTCCCCATGCGGTTATGCGGAGGCCAAAGGAGATCCCGATGCCGCAGTTTCTGAACACCGCCGATTCCGATTTCGAGCAATCCTTCACGGCGCTCTTGGGTGCCAAACGAGAGGACAGCCCGGACGTGGACGCCATCGTGGCCGGGATCATTGCTGACGTCCGCGCCCGCGGCGACGCGGCGCTGGTGGAGCTGACTGCCAAATTCGACCGGCTGGAGCTGACGCCTGCGCAGCTGCGCATCAACGATGCGGAGGTGGACGCGGCCATTGCCGATGTTTCCGCCGAAGAACGCGCCGCACTGGAGCTGGCAGCAGACCGCATCCGCGCTTACCACGCCCGCCAGATGCCGGAGGATGCGCAGTGGACGGATGAGACCGGCGCAAAGCTGGGGTGGCGCTGGTCGGCGGTCTCGGCGGCAGGGCTTTATGTGCCGGGCGGGCTGGCCTCCTACCCGTCCTCGGTGCTGATGAACGCCATACCCGCCAAGGTCGCAGGGGTAGGGCGGCTGGCGGTCACCGTGCCAACGCCGGACGGCCAGATCAACCCGCTGGTGCTGCTGGCCGCCAGGATCGCCGGCGTGGATGAAATCTACCGCGTTGGAGGCGCGCAGGCGGTGGCGGCGCTGGCCTATGGAACCGAAACCATCGCGCCGGTGGACAAGATCACCGGCCCCGGAAACGCCTTTGTCGCCGCAGCCAAACGGCGGGTGTTCGGCAAGGTCGGCATCGACATGATCGCAGGCCCCTCGGAAATTCTGGTGATCGCGGACAAGGACAACAACCCGGACTGGATCGCGCTGGACCTGATGAGCCAGGCAGAACACGACGAAAGCGCCCAGTCGATCCTGATCACTGACGACGAGGGCTTTGGCCGCGCGGTGGCCGCGGCGGTGGACAAGCGGCTGGAAACGCTGGAGCGCCGCGCCATTGCCGGCGCCTCCTGGCGGGACTTCGGCGCCGTGATCACCGTGCGCGACCTGGATGAGGCGGCGGCGCTGTCCAACCGTATCGCGCCGGAGCATCTGGAGCTCTGCGTCGCCGATCCGGTCGGCCTGAGCGAAAAGACCGTGCATGCGGGCGCCATCTTCCTGGGCCAGTACACGCCGGAAGCCATTGGCGACTATGTTGGCGGCCCGAACCACGTTCTGCCGACCGCGCGCTCGGCCCGGTTCTCCTCCGGCCTGTCGGTGATGGATTTCCTCAAGCGCACGACGCTCAGCCAGATGACCCCCGACGCGCTGCGCGCCATTGGCCCGGCGGCGGAGGTGCTGGCGGAAAGCGAAAGCCTGGAAGCTCACGGGCTGTCCGTCACGGCGCGGCTGGATGCGCTGAACAAGTAAGCGGCGGAGGGGCTCTGCCCCTCTGCGCGCGTGGCGCGCATTCACCCCGGGATATTTTCAGCCAGATGAAAGGGGATCCGCGCCCCGGGCCTGCCGGGGCGCTTCACCTGGCGCGGTCATCGGCGTCCCCGCCTGTACCGCGGGACGAGGGTTGCCAGGTTTGGTTAATGATCCGTTGCTTCATCTGGCCCCAAATATCCCCGCCGGAGGCCGCAAGTCATTTTTCCCGGAAAAATGACGCAGCACTCAATAGTGCGCGGTATAGCCGCCATCCACCGCCAGCACCTGCCCGGTGATGTAGGACGCGGCTGGGGAGGCGAGGAACAGGATGGCCGGTGCCAGCTCCTCAGGCTCGCCCCAGCGGCCGAGGGAGGTGGCAGCTTTGAGCTTCTCCGCAATCGCCGGATCGGCGGCGGCGGCCATGTTGGGGGCGGTTTTGAAGAACCCCGGGGCGATTGCATTCACAGTAATGCCCTTGGGGCCAAGCTCTGCCGCCAGCGCCCTGGTCATGCCGTTGATGCCGGCCTTGGCAGTGGTATAGGCGGCGTCGCCCGCCTGCGCGATTAGGCCCGCGATCGAGGAGATATTGATAATGCGGCCATTGCCCTTGGCCGCCATTTGCGCCGCCGCCAGCTGGCTCAGGCGGAAGGGGGAGACCAGATCGACCTCCCACAGCGCCTGCAGATCGGCACGGGAAAATTCCGGCAGACTGCGGCGGTCGCGCTGGCCAACGTTGTTGACCAGAATGTCCAGCCCGCCTGCTGCCGCGATCTCCTCCATCGCCGCAACGCAAGCCTCTTCATTTGCCACATCCAGAACCATAGAACGGACGGTTCCCGGCATCCGGGCCACAGCCTCCGCCACCCGCGTTTCGCTGCGGCCGTTGATCCAGACTTCGGCCCCGGCCTCAGCCAGCAGCCGGGCGGCGGCGAACCCCAGCCCGTCCGTGGATCCGGTCACCAGCGCGCGCTGTCCTGCGAGGGAAAACTGTTCCAGCCCTGTCATCATCCTGCCTCCTGCCCGGGACAGGCTGGGCAGGAGGGCGTTGTCTGTCAAGCGCTGCCGCAAACCGCCTGTGCCGTGACGCCTGCTGCTGCATTGCCCCAGCCGCGCCGGTGCGATACTCATGGCCGGACGCCTTAGCGCATATAGAGACAAAGACCCATGAGCCGCATCAGCCACATTGAACTGGACGACCGCAACCTGCCGCCTCCGACACCTGAGATCGAGCAGGAGCGCAAGGTGGCGATCTATGACCTGATCGAAGATAACAGCTTTACCCTGCCGTCCCGCGAGGACCGCGATCTGCCGGACGGCCCCTACCACCTGGGGCTGGCGATCCGCGACAAGCGGCTGGTGTTCGACATCAACACCGAGGCTGGCGAGAAGGCCGCGGAGTTTCACCTGTCGCTGTCGCCGTTCCGGCAGGTGGTGAAGGATTATTACCAGATCTGCGAGAGCTATTTCACCGCGGTAAAGACCATGCCGCCGAGCCAGATTGAGACCATCGACATGGCCCGGCGCGGCATCCACAACGAGGGCAGCCGGGTGCTGCAGGAGCGGCTGGAAGGCAAGGCCGAGGTCGACACCGACACTGCCCGCCGCCTGTTCACCCTGATCTGCGTTCTGCATTTCGGAGGCTGACGGGTGGAGGAGCTGCCGCAGTCCGTTCTGTTCTGTTGCGACCACAATTCGGTCCGCTCTCCGATGGCGGAGGGCATCATGAAGAAATTCTATGGCACCGGCACCTACGTGCAGTCCGCCGGTGTCAAGAACGACATGGAAATCGACGGCTTCTCCATCGCGGTCTGCCAGGAAATCGACGTCGAGCTGTCGCGCCACCGCTCGCGTTCCTTTGACGAGATGGAGCGTTGGGGGGATGATCTGTCGTCGTTCGATCTGGTTGTGGCGCTGTCGCCAGCCAGCCAGCGCCGGGCGCTCGAACTCACCCGTTTTTTTCACCTTGATGTCGAATATTGGCCGATTATGGACCCAACCGGGCTCGGCGAGACGCGGGCTGCCAAGCTAGACGTGTACCGGCAAACACGGGACCAAATCATCCAGCACCTGAAAAACCGCTGGGGCGAACCGACGGAGAGAACATGACCGACACCATCGCGCGCTACTTTGCAGCCTTCAACGCCGGCGACACGGACACCATGCTGGACTGCCTGGACGACCAGATTGCCCACCACGTGAACGAGGGAAAAATCCGCGTGGGCAAGGAGAAATTCGCGGAATTCTGCGCCCACATGAGCCGCTGCTACAAGGAAGATCTGACCGATATGGTGATCTTTTCCAGCGAGGACGGCTCCCGCGCCGCGGCGGAGTTCATCGTCAATGGCACCTACTTGGTGACCGACGAAGGGCTGCCCGAAGCCAAGGGGCAGACCTACCGCCTGCCGGGCGGGTCGTTCTTTGAGCTGAAGGACGGCAAGATTTCCCGCGTCACCACCTATTACAACCTGGCGGACTGGATCGCTCAGGTGTCTGCCGGATGACCATCCGGGTCGAAGCGATGACCGGCGCGGCGCTGGAGGCCGCGCTGGACGATGTGGCGCGCCTGCGGATCAAGGTGTTCCGCGCCTGGCCGTATCTCTATGACGGTGATCTGGGGTATGAGCGGGAGTACCTGCAAAGCTACCGCGAGAGCGAACGGGCTGTGGTGGTTGGCGCTTTTGACGGCGATGTGCTGGTGGGGGCCTCGACCGGTGCGCCGCTGGCCGATCACGCGGATGATTTTGCGGTGGCCTTTGACGGCACCGGCATTGATCTGAAAGACGTCTTCTACTGTGCCGAATCCGTGCTGCTGCCGGAATACCGCGGCCACGGCGTGGGTCACGGCTTCTTTGATGCGCGCGAAACGCATGCCCGCAAGCACAGCTTCAGCAAATGCGCGTTCTGCGGCGTGCAGCGTCCGGCTGACCATCCGCTGCGCCCGGCCGGTTACGCGCCGCTGGATCCATTCTGGCGCAAACGCGGTTACCAGCCGCTGGAAGGTGCCATCGCGCATTTCTCCTGGAAAGACGTGGATCAGGCGGAAGAGACAAAGAAGCCGCTGCAGTTCTGGATCCGGGACTTGTAGAAATGCCGGAACGGTTTGGCCGAAGCGCTTTCTGCCAAGCCGCTGCACGAGGGGTGCACAGGGGGTGCACGGATGCCCCCCCCTCGTTTCCGGCGGCCGCGGAGGGCAACCGGAGGTATCTGTGAGCCGCATTTGAACAAGGGGAATACAGGATGAAAATCGCCACCGCCGCCTATCCGCTCGACTGGCTCGACAGCTGGGCGCAGTATGAAGACAAGCTGGCCGCCTGGGTGGCGGAAGCTGCCGGCAACGGGGCAGAGCTGCTGGTGTTCCCGGAATACGGCGCGATGGAGCTGACCACCCTGGACGGGGCGGCAGTGGCCGGGGATCTGGCGCAGTCGATCCATTCGGTTTCCGAAAAAATGGAGGATGCGGCGGCATTGCACCTGAAGCTGGCCGCCGAATACGGGGTGCATATTCTGGGAGCATCCGCACCAGTGAACAGCGGTCTGGAGCAGCCGGTGAACCGGGCGGAGTTCTACACGCCCGGCGGCGGCCGCGATCACCAGGATAAGCAGATCATGACCCGGTTCGAGCGCGACCCCTGGGGCATCACCGGGGGCGGGCCGCTCAAGATCTTCGAGACCAGCTTGGGCAGAATCGGTGTGCTGATCTGCTATGACAGCGAGTTCCCGCTGCTGGGCCGCGCCCTGGCGGAGGCGGATGTGATTCTTGTCCCCTCTTGCACCGAGGCGCTGGCCGGCTACTGGCGGGTGCGCATCGGCGCGATGTCGCGGGCACTGGAAAACCAGTGCGTCACGGCCATGGCCTCCATTGTGGGCAACAATGCATGGTCCGAAGCGGTGGACACGAACACCGGCATGGGCGGCATTTTCGGCCCGCCGGACAAGGGCTTCCCCGGAACCGGTGTGCTAGCCGAAGGTGTGCTGAACCAGCCAGGCTGGACCTATGGCGAGGCTGATCTGGACACAATTGCCCATGTGCGTGCCGATGGCGGGGTGCTGAACCGCCTTCATTGGGAGGAGCAAATGCCGCGGGTGAAATCGGTCACAAAAGCCGTGTTATCCTGATTGAGGCCTTGAAATATTGGGAAAATGCCCCCATTTAAGCGCACGTCCCGCAGTTTGCGGGTAAACCCAATGATGGAGACAACATGGCCAAGGAAGATACGCTCGAATTTCCCGGTGTCGTGAAGGAACTCCTGCCTAACGCGACGTTTCGGGTCGAGCTGGAAAACGGCCATGAAATCATCGCTCATACGGCAGGCAAGATGCGCAAGAACCGCATCCGTGTTCTGGCTGGCGACCGGGTCCAGGTGGAAATGACACCTTACGACCTCACCAAGGGCCGGATCAACTATCGCTTTAAGTAAGCTGTTGATCTGCCAAGACAAACAAAGCCCGGCATCGCGCCGGGCTTTTGTTTTTCTGCGGCTTTGCAGCCGCTGCCTCCGGCGGGAGTATTTTCCGAAAGATGAAGAGGCGGGGGCGGCTTCCACAGGCTGGGAAAAGCCATTAAGACGGCTTGAACGGAAAGAGAGGGCCAAGGCATGGCATTCATTCTGGGATCGGGCAGTCCGCGGCGGCTGCAGCTTTTGGCGCAGCTTGGGGTGCATCCCGACGCAGTGCGGCCGCCGGAAACCGACGAGACGCCGCGCAAAGGCGAGCTGCCGCGGGATTATTGCACCCGGGTGACGCGGGAAAAAACCCAGGCTGTCCCCGCGGGGACAGACGATATTGTTCTGTGTGCCGACACCACAGTTGCTCTGGGCCGCCGCATCCTCGGCAAGCCGCGCGACGCGGGCGAGGCGGCGGAGTTCCTGCTGGCCCTGTCCGGCCGCCGCCACCGGGTGATTACGGCAGTTGCCGTGCGCCGCGGCGACCGCATATGGGAGAAGGATGTGGTGAGCCAGGTGAAAATGAAAAACCTGTCGGACGAGGAACTGAATGCCTACCTCGCCACGGGCGATTGGGAGGGCAAGGCCGGCGCCTATGCCATCCAGGGGCCCGCTGGGGCGTTCATTCCATGGATCAGCGGCTCCTTCACCGGAATTGTCGGGCTGCCGCTGTCCGAAACTGCCAATCTTTTGCGCGCCGCCGGGCTGCCGCTGTATCAGGAGGCCGCCGCATGAAGGGCCGCACCATCATCCTCGACCACATCCAGGGTCGTGAAGCCGCCGCGCTGATGGCCGACGGTAAATTGGAAGATTTCCTGATCGAAAGCGATGCGCCGGCGCCCGGCACCATCTACCGCGCCCGCGCCGACCGGCCGGTAAAGGGGCAGGGCGGCATGTTCCTGACCACGCCTGACGGCCCGGCCTTTTTGCGCCAGGTTAAGGGGCTGGCGCCAGGGCAGATGATCCTGGTTCAGGTCTCCGGTTATGCCGAGCCGGGCAAGGCTATCCCGGTGACCCAGAAGCTCTTGTTCAAAAGCCGCTACGCCATTGTGACACCAGAGGCGCCGGGGCTGAACATTTCCCGCAGCATCCGTGACGAGGACGAGCGCGACCGGCTGCTGGAGATTGCGCATGAAGAGATGGGAGAGTCAGGTTACGGTCTGATTCTGCGCTCTGCCTGCGCCGGTGCGGACAGTGAGGAGATCGCCGAGGATGTGGCGGCGATGGCGGCCTTGGCGGCGCAGGTGATGCAGGACGAAGGCGGCGAAGCCGAGGTCCTGGCCGAAGGCGACGGCCCGCATTTGCTGGCCTGGCGCGACTGGGTGGAGCCTGCGGATGTGGAACGCGATCCCGGCGGGTTCGAGCGCCTGGGGGTGCTGGATGCGCTGGACACAGCCCAAGGTATCCGCGAACCGCTGCCTGGCGGCGGGTTTCTGTTCATCGAACCGACCCGCGCCCTGGTTGCTGTGGATGTGAACACCGGTTCCGACACCTCGCTGGCGGCAGGTATCAAAGCCAATATGTCCGCGGCCAAAGCCCTGCCGCGCGCCTTGCGTGTTCGCGGGCTGGGCGGGCAGATTGTGCTGGACCTTGCACCGATGCCGAAAAAGGACCGGCGCGGGTTCGAGAGCGCGCTGAGGGCCGCCTTCCGTGCCGATTCCGAGGAGACGGTTCTGGCGGGCTGGACCAACCTCGGCCATTACGAGCTGCAGCGCAAGCGCGGCCGCATTGCGCTGCGGGAGGTTTTGAAATGAGTTGTCCGATCTGCGGCGGGGACCCGCAAAAGAGTTACCGGCCTTTTTGTTCTAAGCGCTGCGCGGATATTGACCTCGGCAAGTGGTTGAACGGCTCTTATGCAGTGCCCAGCCAGGACCCGGAAGACATTGAAAACGCTTTGGAAGAAGCAGAGCTTTCGCTGGCTGAGAAAGAAAAACAGCCTCAGACCCGCCATTAGTGATTTTCTTGAAAAAACCCTCTGGACACCGCCGCGCCCAGAGCATAGAAGGCCCCCACCCAAGGCGAACAGCCTTCCCGTGCCCGGGTAGCTCAGGGGTAGAGCAGTGGATTGAAAATCCTCGTGTCGGTGGTTCGATTCCGCCCCCGGGCACCACTTCCCAAGCCTAAGCCATTGTGCCGCATCAGCTTTGGCAACGAGCAAGGCGAGGCGTAGTACATTTTGAAGTACAAGTCCTCCCAGCATTTCTGCGTGAAAAAGGGCATCTATGGCTTAAATCGACGAGTCCCGGCAGATCTTCGGAAGCATTATCCAACTGCCAGAACCTCCTACTGGTAGAGAACCAGATTATACCCGGAAGCCGCAGCGAGCGCGGCCAGTACAGGCTTAAAGCTGGATGAGTAACGATACGCCTGCGGACCCAGGGCGCCGAACTCCCCGGCAAGCACCCTCTCCGTCATGGGCTTTCCCGGCTGCTCCAGCGGCTGCAGGAGGGCCGGGTGCCGCCGAAGATCCCTTAACGCTAAGGTGGGGGGGGGGCGAGTGCCCCCCACCCGTAGTGAAAGCGGTTGAGGCCCCGCCCCGGGGTTTGCTGCGGAGTTTTTCAGCCGGCCTCTGGCACCTGCATCCTGAAAGGGCCGCATCGGGTCTCTGACCAACCTTGACGGAATACCAGGCTGCGGCGGGTGGTGGGTGCATAGACCTGCGGCTGCTGCAGGGCTGCAGAAGCCAATGCACAGTGTCGCCACACCACGGGCGGGGGCACAGCTCTAATTGAGCTTCGGACTGTCCGCCAGTTTCAGCCAAATCACTCCGGCGATAATGACTGCCAGCCAGATGGATTGCGCGAGGGTCAACGGCTGGTCCAGCAGCACGGCACCCAGAACGGCCGCTCCGATCGACCCGATGCCGGCCCAGACGGCGTATCCAATGCCTACGTCGATAGACTTGAGCGCGACGCTGAGGAAATAGAGGGTCAGCAAGAAAAACACGATGGCCGAGGCAGACCAGGTCAGGACGGTGAAGGCCTGGCTGCCGCCGACGCTCAGGGCGTAGCCGACTTCGAAGGCACCAGCCAGAAGCAGAGCACCCCAAGCGCCCTTGCTGCCGGCCTCTGATGGAGAAATCGCAGAAGTTTGTGTGTCAGTCATTGTGTATTCCTTTCTGTCTGAATCAGGGAATTGGGAAGCGGATTGGGTCAGGCCGCTCCGCTCATCCGCAAGCCGACGACGCCGCCGATGACGATCAGGATGCCGATGCCTTTGGAAAAGCTCAGGCGCTGGTTAAAAAACATCGCGCCAAGCGCCACGATCCCGACCCCGGCGAGCGCGGTCCACATCGAGTAGCCGACGCCGACGTCAAAGGTCAGCAGGGCGAGGCTGAGGAAGATGGTCGCAATCACACCGCTGAGAAGCGTGATCGTGGTCCATTTGACGTTCTTGAAGCCCTCCGATTTCCCGGCCGCGATGGCCACGGAAATTTCGAAAGCAACTGCGATCATCAGGTAAATCCAGTGCATTACTGTTCCTTTCAGGTTGAACTCGTTCTTGCGAGGCACGGGAAATTTTGATGGGCCCTCCGCGAACGGAAGGTTTAATTATTTACTTGCACATGCAACATAGTGAGGGGGTATCGCGTCTGTCAATTAACTTATTTGTGCATGCACCTATTTTGGTTGAGTGGCTTCTCAGGTTGTGCGCCGGCGGAGGCAGCCCTCCGCCCAGGTTTCTTCAAACCTCTGTCAGGGCGCAAAGCGCGCGGGCAGAGTCGCGCGCTTTCTTTTGTTCAAAGGTTTTCTTCAGAACGCGCGCCAGGCAGTCTTGGAAAACCGGGGCGGCCTCCTCGATGTATTTCTTGCCTTGCTCGTTCAAGACGCAGTACTTGCCCCGCTTGTCGCTGGGGCAGCTGTCCCGGAACACAAACCCCCTTTTCTCCAAACGCTCGACCACACGCGTGGTCGAGCTCTGGGTCAGCATCAGGGTTTCCGCCAGTTCCTGCATGCGCAGTTCCAGGTCGGGCTGTTCTGAAAGATGTTTGAGGGTCCGGAACTCGCTGAGGCCCAGGTCGCTGGATCTGCGCAGCTCTTCCGTCAGCTGGTTTTCGATTCCGTAGAACAAGGCAGAAATCTGATCCCAAACATCTAGCTTCATTGCGTGGCTCCTTGGTCCTGCAAGTGGTGCGCAGTACACGTTTGCTTTTGCAAACAACGATATGGCTTCTGCGCGCCACTTGCCAGACTTTGAAGTCACATGGATGTTACATTGTTGGAAAAAGCGTCCCATATCCTTCTATGGAGGGCTGAACATGGGCTGCTTGCAGGGCGCCCCAGAACAAAACCTGGTTTGCGGTTATCATTTTCATACCCAACTGGCTTTCGACGGCATCAATGACGCCAATGGCCCGCTGACCGTTGCTGCCCACAAAAACCGCGTCCGCGCCGGAAGGTGCGACTGTTGTCTTGATCCAATCGTAGAGCGCAGGCGGGGACACGTACTTCTGACCGCTTTTCATCCCGCAAGGCGCGTGGTGAACCACATCTAAGCCCGCAGCCTCGAAGTAGCGGGCGCCGAGCGCATAAAGATCTTCGTCAAACCAGGCCGGGTTGACGATCGGCAGCCGTTCAACGCCAAGGCTGCGCAGAGCAGTTTCGGCAGCGAGGCAAGTGGTGACAGCCGGAATCCCCCGCAGACGGGGGCGCAGACCCTCCACCAGTGCGCGTTCACCTTCCGGGCCGTGCTTGTAGGCGGAACCTGTAAATGCCAGACCTAATGCTGATAAAAAAGCCGTCAACAGCGGGCTGCGTCAGAAATGCCTTCGTGTATCACGGTTGCTGCCCATGGATGACGACCGCATACGGATCAACGATTGGAAAGCCCGCTGCGACGAAATCAGACGGCATTCTTCGCCCGGAAACAGGATGCCAAGGGTATTTGCGGGCCAATTGAAAGAAGCCCGAGCGGTCGCATGAAGCCGGCCCGGAAAAGGGGAGCTCCACTTAGCGGAAGAAGCCCCCTTCAAACAGTTCAGGCTTTAGGAGGCAAAGCACTGCTTGCGGTCCTGAACAGGTGTGGCGCCGTAGAATTTGCGGTAGTGCAGGGTTAAGGTTGAGGAGCTGGCATATCCGACCGCGTGGGCGATTTCGGAGACAGAATCCCACGAATAGAGCACCATCTGCCGGGCGGCTTTCAGGCGCTGGCGCCGGTAGTACTCTCCGGGGCTGAGGCCGGTGGCGGCGCGGAAGCTGCGCTCAAGCTGGCGCGGGGAAATCCCGGCTAATCGCGCTGCATCCCTTATGCTGACAGGTGTCTCGAAGTTTTCTGAGAATATTGACATCACCTGCTTCACGGCGGGCGGCATTTGGTCAACTGTCCGGTCGCTTTGCAGAACCGGGATCTTTTGCCGCGTGCTGCCGTTGCGGATGACGGGATGCTGGAACAGGCAAGCGACCTCATTCATGGCATCTGCACCGAGGGCGCTGCCGATCAGGTCCAGCGACAGGTCGAACATGGCGCTGGCGCCGGAGACCGTGTGGACATTGCTGTCGCGCACGATCAGCCGGTCCAGGCCGGTGCAATCGGGAAAGGCCGCCTGAAAGGCGCTGCGGTAGCACCAGTGCACGGCGCAGCGCCGCCCGGTCAGAAGGCCGCTGCGGGCCAGCGGGAAGATGCCGCCGGAAACCGCGCCCATGGCAACCCCGTGACGGGCCAGGTAGCGGAGCCGCCCAGGGCCTGAGACCGGGTCTTCGAATTCCGCTTCGGGGCCTGACAGGATGAACAGGCAATCTAGCCCCTCGGCTTCTGCAAGGCTGGAATCTGCTGGAAAAAGGACCCCGGCAGAAGCCGCTGCATCCGCGCCGGTTTCCGTCACCAGGGACCAGGAAAAAACCTGGTGCCCGGCGATTTCATTGGCGGCACGCAGCGGCTCCATTGCCGAGGTCAGGCAGGCCATGGGAAAGCCTGGAAACAGCAGGAAGCCTATGCGGGTGTGGGGCGCAGGGCCGAAGTCGTTTGTATGGATGGTCACGGTCTTACTCCAGTCCCAGCGCGTCTTTCCTGGACTTGGCCCAAGTGGTGACAAGGTGGTCCACCATCAGCCCCATGAAGGCGACGGCGAGACCCAGAACCAGCCCCTTTCCCACATCGGTGGAGGACAGGGCGCGCTGCATCTCCTGGCCCAGGTCCTGGGTGCCGATGAAGGCGGCGATGATTACCATGAACAGAGAGAACATGACCGATTGGTTCACGCCGACCATAATGGTGGGCAGGGCCATTGGCAGGCGGACCTTCCACAAGGTCTGCAACCGTGTGGCGCCGGACATGTCGGCGGCCTCGATCAGGGTTTCCGGCACCTGGCGCAGCCCTTCGATGGTGTATCGCACCAGCGGCACTGCGGCGAAAAGGACAACCGCGCCGATTACCGCCACGTCGTTCACGCCGAACAGCATGACCACCGGGATAAGGTAGATGAAGCTGGGGAAGGTCTGCAGCGTGTCGCAAATCAGCAGGGCAAGGGCGGCGCGCTTTTCGTGGAACGATCCCCAGATGCCCAGCGGGAAGCCGATCACGGCGGCAATCGAGACGGCAACCACGACGGTATAGACCGTGATCATTGCGCGGTCCCACCAGCCGGACATGGCGATGAGGCCAAAGAAGGCGAGGCACACCAGGGCCGAGCGCAAACCGCCGATGGCCCAGCCGGCCGCGGCCAGCAGTGCGAGCACCGCGGCATAGGGCATCCACAGAAAGGCATCGCGGATAGGGATCAGCACCCAGGTGATCAGGAACCAGCGCAGCCATTGGGTGACCGGGTCGATCAGCACGATGAACCAGTCTGCAACTGCGTCAATCGGTTTGGAGATGGTGAAGGCGTCGCGGCGACCGATCTGGTCCATCAGCGGGATGAACTGTGCCAGCACGAGGCAGGCCAGTGACAGGCCGAAGCCCAACAGAAGGAACTTGTTGCGGACGGCAAAGGAGGTTCCCTTCTCGAAATGTTCGGGCTGTTTGGTGGCCCAGGCCTTGGTGCAGCGGTCGAGCATGACGGCCAGCAGAACGATGGTGATGCCGATCTCGACTGAGCGGCCGATCTTCAGCGCTTGCAGCAACTGCAGCAGTTTTTGGCCGAGGCCCGGCATGCCGATGAAGCTGGCCAGAACCACCATGGCAAGGCATTGCATGATCACCTGGTTCACACCCACCAGGATCTCGGTCCGGGCTGTTGGGATGCGCACGTGGCGCAGCAGCTGCCAGCGGGTGGAGCCGCACATATGGCCGCTTTCGATCACTTCATGCGGGACCTTGCGCAGGCCCAGCAGGGTCATACGGATCATCGGCGGCACTGAGAAGATGATGGTGACAATCGCGCCTGCCTTGGGGCCGACGCCGATGAAGACCACGACCGGGATCATATAGGCGAAATGCGGCAGGCTTTGCGCAATGTTCAGAATCGGATTCAGGATCCGTTCAAAGGTTTTGGAACGCCAGGCGAAGATGCCCATGACGAGGCCGAAGAGGATAGAGAAGGGGGCGGCGACGACGATAACCGAGAGGGTCTCCATCGCCCATTTCCACTGCCCCATAACAGCGATCCAGACAAAGGTGCCGCCGGTCAGAAGCGACAGCCGCCAGCCTTGCAGGGCATAGCCGATGACAAAGCCTATGCTGGCGATCACAGTCCACGGAATGGGGCCGATGCGCGGCCAGCGGTTTTTGCCATAGAGCAGATTGGCGGTCACATCGAGCAGCCATTCGACACCATCGGCAAAGGCACGTGTCAGGTAGAGGAGGCCTAGATCGTCGCGAAGAAATGCGAAAAGCGCATTGATCCAGTCGGCAAAGGGCAGCACCAGCCATTCTGGCGGCCGCACAAGCCCGGCGGGCAGCACAGAGTTGCCAGCGGCCAGCAGGCAAGCCGCGGCGAAGATCGCCCAGCCGGTCTTCGCCCGTGTCCAACCGTGGTTTCTATCGGAAAGTATCATCGCCTGGTCCGTCATGATGCCTCTCCCAGCAGCACGTCGAGCGCCTCCTGGCGGCTCATGGCGCCGACCAGGCTGCCGGCGCTGTTGGCAACAGGCAGAAAGTCGCGGTTGTCATTGATCAGCAGGCGGGCCAGTTCGGAGATGGTTTGTTTTTCTCCGATCGCCGTTCCGGTCAGGCTGTGGCCGTTCACCTCGCGGGCCAGCACGCCGGCGTGGACAACGCGGGCCTTCTCGATTTCTTCAGTGAATTTGGCGACATATTCAGTGGCCGGGTTCAGCACAATCTGGTCGGGAGTGTCGCATTGCTCGACCACGCCGTCCTTCATGATTGCGATGCGGTCGGCGAGGCGAAGGGCTTCGTCAAAGTCGTGGGTGATGAAGACGATGGTCTTGCCCAGCATTTCCTGCAGGCGGAGGAATTCGTCCTGCATTTCGCGGCGGATCAGCGGGTCCAGGGCGGAAAAGGGTTCGTCCAGAAACCAGATATCGGGTTCGATCGCCAGGCTTCGCGCGATACCGACGCGCTGCTGCTGGCCACCGGACAGTTCCCGCGGGAAATAATCCTCGCGGCCCGAGAGGCCGACCAGCTCAATGACTTCCAGCGCGCGGGCGCGGCGCTCGTGGCGGTCCTGGCCGCGCATTTCCAGCGGGAAGGCAACATTGTCCAGCACGGTGCGGTGGGGCAGCAGGCCGAAGCTTTGGAACACCATGCCCATCTTGTTACGGCGCAGATCAATCAGCTCTTTCTCGGACATTTCGCCGATGTTCTGGCCTTCGACCCGGACCTCGCCGCCGGTGATATCAATGAGGCGGGACAGGCAGCGGACAAAGGTCGATTTGCCGGAGCCTGACAGCCCCATGATCACCAGCATCTCACCCTTGGCAATGTCCAGCGACACGTCCCGGACCGCCGCGATGTAGCCGGCCTGGCGGATTTCATCAAAGTCCGGGTTGCCGGTCAGCGATTTCAAATACTGTTCCGGATTGGCGCCAAACAGCTTCCAGACGTTCTTGCAGGAAATGACGGGGGTGGCGGCGGTCATGGCTTAACTTTCTTTAGCAAAGACACCGGGGCAGCGAACCGCCCCGGCTGGTTGGCGGAAGGTGCGGAAATCAGGAACCGGTCCAGGGTTTCCAGAGATCCTCGTTGGCCTCCAGCCATTCGGCGGCTGCGTCCTCGGGTTCCATCTCGTCAATGTCGACCAGCTTGGCCATCTCGGCGATCTGCGGGTTAGTGAAGCTGATCTGGGTCAGGGTTTCGTATGCCGCCGGCCACTTGTCCTTCATGCCGTCCCAGGCCGCTTTCTTCAGGTAGCCGTTCGCCGGGTTGCCGCAGTCATAGGTGGCGTCGGGGTTCGGGCCGACAGCGGGGTCCTTGTCACAGCCTTCGACCCATTGGGGGAACTCAACAAACTCACCCGGCCAGACGGCCTCGGCAAAGTTCGGGGTCCAGTTGAAGATCACCACCGGCCTTTTGGTCTTCTCCGCCGCGGCCACTTCGGCCCAGAGTGCGGAAGCTGAGCCCGCATTCACCACGGTAAAATTCATGTCCAGAGCTTCTACCCGCTCTGCATCATGCTTGAGCCAGTCGACGGGACCGCCCAGGAAGCGGCCCTTGTCGCCGGTCTCAGGCGTGGCAAAAACGGCAGCGCATTTGTTCAGTGCTTGCCAGTCCGGCAGGCCGGGGCAGGCTTCCTTGGTCCAGGCCGGATACCACCAATCCTCGCGGGTGACGGCGTTGTGGTCGCCTGCGTCATGCAGGCCGCCCTTGGCCAGCGCCTCGTTGAAGGACTTGCCAAAAGCGCCTTCCCAAACCTCCAGCTCCAGCGTCACATCGCCCAGGCGCACGGACTCATAGACCGCCTGGCTGTCGGTCGAGACATATTCGACATTGTTGCCCATTGATTCGAAAATCTGGCCGACAACGTGGCTCATCACGATCTGGCTTGACCAGTTGTGGACGGGAATAATGATCGGGTCTGAGGAGTCTTCCGCCAGTGCCATCGGGGCTGCCATGGTCATGGCCGCTGCAGTGGCCAAAAGGTATTGCCGGTAGTTCATGTGTGTCTCCCTGTTGTCGCAGCCCGGGTCCTGATGGCCTGAGCCTTTTTGCGGTGTGAAAGCCTGGCTTTCGGGAGGGGAGGCTAGGCAGCGGATGTGAACAGGTCAGCCCGATGGAATGAACAGACTGGCTTGTTTTGTTAAAATTTGTTAACCGATAGGAAAGTTTCGCAGGGGGGGCACCGCGTTCATGGCGCATATTCTGATCATCGAGGACGAGCCGGTCACCCGGGCCACTCTCGCCAGTTATCTAGATGCGCAAGGGTATGAAGTTTCGCAGGCCGAAACTGCAGAAGACTCGGAGAAAATTCTGGAGGAGCAGGAGGTTGATCTGCTGCTGGTCGACATCAACCTGCCGGGAAAGGATGGGTTGCAGATCACGCGTGAGCAGCGTGCAAAGTCAGAGATCGGGATCATTCTGGTAACCGGCCGGGATGATGAGATCGACCGAATTGTCGGGCTGGAGCTTGGTGCGGATGATTATGTCTGTAAGCCTTTCAACCGGCGTGAGCTGCTGGCGCGGATCAAGAACCTGCTGCGGCGGACTGAGGACATCCGCCGCCTGTCCCGGCGGATCTACAAATTCGGCAAGTTCCAGTTCGACGTGGCGGCCCGGCATTTGCAGACCGTTGACGGTAACAGCATCCCGCTGACCCGGGCCGAGTTCGAAGTGCTGGATATGCTGGTCAGCCGTGCGGGAGAGGTAGCCTCGCGCGATGCGCTGATGAGCCGGGTCACCCACCGGCAGTACGGCGGCAACCCCCGTACCGTGGATGTGCTGATCCGGCGTCTGCGCGGCAAGCTGGAGGAGGATCCGGGCAACCCGCGGGTCATCACCACCGTTCACGGCGAGGGTTATGTCTTCACGGCGCCTTTGAGCTGACGTCTTCGCAATCGCGCAGTATCGTTGCCAGCGCGTTCAAGAGCCGCGGCGCCAGGCGGTTCAGCGCGTCCAGCTGAACCCTTGCTCCGGACAGATTTCCATTGGAAGCCTGTTTCTCGAGTTCAGACAGCAGCGCCGCCAGTTCCTGCTGGCCGAATGTACCGGCAGCCCCCTTGGCGCGGTGCGCGTCTCTTGCCAGGGCCGCAAAGTCCTTGGCTTTCAGCGCGTCGCTCATGCGGGTCAGGCTGTGCGGCAGCTCGCGCTCGAACATCCGCGCGATGTCCAGGGCCTGCGCCGCGCCTAGGTCCTGCATGTTTTCCTGCATCTTCCGCCGCAGGCTGGCGTGGCGGTCCATTTGGTCCGGGTCCGTGTGCCGCGCAGACAGATAAATCGCGCCATCGCGGCCCTGCATAACGCTTTCCATCGCCCTGGCCAGGCGTTCTGGCGAGACTGGTTTGGCGACAAATCCGTTCATGCCAGCCTGCAGGTGGGTTTCGATCTGTTCCTCTTGAACATGCGCTGAGATCCCGACGACCGGCAGCTTGGCAAGCCGCGGATCCGGCAGCGAACGCAAGCGGCGGGTGGCCTCAGTACCGCTGATCCCAGGCAAGTTCACATCCATCAGCACGAGGTCGAACCGGGAGCCCGGCAGCAGTTCCAGCGCCTCCTCCGCACTGCCAACGCAATGGCACCGGTGGCCCATGCGCTCCAAATAGCCTTGGGCGACCATCTGGTTGATCTCATTGTCTTCCACGACCAGCACGGACAAAGCGGTTTCCGCCCGCGCCACCGGGGATCGCGGCTCCTCTGGTGAGAGGTCAGCCGGATTGCCGGGCTCCATCTCAAGGGAAAGCGTGAACACCGAGCCTACGCCTTTGGTGCTTTCCAGCGACAACCGGGCACCTATGGCGTCGGCAAAATGCCTGCTGATCGCCAGCCCCAATCCGGTGCCGCCGAATTTGCGGGCGGTGTCGGTGTCTTCCTGCTCGAAGGCCTCGAAAACCCTGCGCTTGGCCTCGTCTGAGATACCCCGGCCGGTGTCGCTGACTTCAAACGTCACCCGGTGCCGTCCGTCGGTCTCCCCATTGGACCTGACGCGCAGGATCACCTCGCCTTCATCGGTGAATTTCAGTGCGTTGGACAGGAGGTTAAACAGAATCTGCCGCAGCTTGGCGGCGTCGCCCTGTACAACGTCGGCCCCTCCCTCCGGTGCGTCAAGCCACAGGTGGACGCCCTTGGCATCGGCACCGGGCCGCAACAAAACCACGATGTCAGTCACCAGTTCGCGCAGCGAAAAGGTTGTAATCTCGGGCTTTAGAGCACCGCTTTCAATTTTTGAATAGTCCAGGATGTCGTTCAGGATCTTCAGCAGGTTCTGGCCGGAAGTCAGCGCTGCCCGCAGCCGCTCCATCTGCCGGGGCGGCAGGCCATCGTCCGACAGGCTGCGCAGCATCCCCAGCACGCCATTCATCGGGGTGCGGATTTCGTGGCTCATCATGGCAAGGAATTCGGATTTCGCCTGATCAGCAGCTTCAGCCTTCTGCCGCGCCTCGTCGTGGGCTTCGACCTCCTCCTGCAGCCGTTCAGTTTGCTCATTCACCAGGTTCTGCAGGTTGTTGCGGTGCTCCCTAAGCTCTTGTTCGTTGCGGTCCCGCATCCGTTCCAGTTCCAGCTTTTCGATGGCTTGCTGGCGGAAGACTTCGACGGCCCCCTCCATGCGGGCGATCTCATCCTTGCCCCTAGGCCGCACCGGATGGTCCAGCTGACCGCGCATCAGTGCTGCCATAGTGCCGGAGAGCCGGTTGAGGCGGCGGGTGATGCTGCCGCGCACATAGAACCACAGAACCGCCAGCGACAGCACAAAGCCGGCAGCCGCAGCGAAGCCGTTGCGCAGTTGCGCCTGCTGCACGTCCAATGCGGCGTCATGGCCGGACCGGATTGCCCGGGCCTGCGCCTGATCTGCCACGGAGGCGGCTTCGTCGCCAAGACGCAGCGCGGTGTTCTGCAGTTCCTGCTTGAGGGCGGTTATGCGGTTTTCGGTGGCGAGGATCCGGTCACGCAGCACAAAGAGACCTGCATCAGGGTCCGGGACACTCTGCAACTGCGCAGCGTAGCTTTCGGCCTGCTGGCGCCGCCCAGGGTCGCGAATGGCTTTGACCCGGCGCGAGACGATCCGCAGGCGGCTGATAAGCGAAGCTTCGATTTCCCCCAGCTCGATTTCGTTGCCAGCGTCTTCAATCCGGTTGATCAGCAGCCCGATTTCCGCTGTCTGCGACCTCAGCTCGAACATCAGGCCCAGTTGGAACAGGTCAACCTCAATCAGCTTGTCAAGAGTGTCCGTGCGGGCTTGTTCCTCTATTGGAGATGCACCGGGGCCGTAAAGGCTCGAGATCACCGCGGTGGTACCCATCTCGGCATTGGCCACCAGAGTATCCGCCATGCTCAGAAGACTGCTTGCAGCCGTCAGGTTGCGTTCGGCGAGCTGTTTGAATTCCTTGCGCAACGAAATACGGTCCTCAACCAGGCCGTCGAGAAGGGCGAGCACGCGGGCCGCATCCGTCACAGTCGCCCGCAGCCGCGCCGACCCCACTCCCCCAGCCTGCTCCAGCGCGTCAAGCCGGCGGGTCAGGGCGTCTACCTGGTCCGCGAGAAAGCGGGCACGGTTCTTCCGTTCGGATTGAGAAGTTACGGCGGCCAGTTCGGGGGCAATCGCGATGATGCGGGTGCTCTCTTCGGCCATGCCGCGCACCTCTGCTATGGCGGGAATTGTCTGGCTGATCACCTCTGCCTGGCGGCGTGCAAGTGTTCTAAGCTCGATCAGGCCAAGGATGCCGGCAAGGGCCGGAAGACCCGCAATGACTATGAATGCGAGGCTCAATTTACCGCCGAGACCGAGCTTTCCTAACATTCCTGAACTGTCGCGCGCATTTGAGTGCGGCGCAATTTTGAATTTCCCTTTTTCCTAGCTCTGCCTATCTTCGGCGGCAGGAAGGGGAATTCATGCGCGCAGTCTGGTCGTTTTTACTTGCGGTGTTTTGCACGCCCGCCGCGGCGGAAACCTGGCGCCTGCAAGTCCCCCGAATCCCATTTGACTACGAAAGCGGATATGCCGCGGCCGATTACCAGCCATTGGAAACGGCCTCTCGGGCGTGGCGGTTGTGCGTCGCCTATCCGCATCTTAAGGATGCTTACTGGCTCAGCGTCAATTACGGCATGGTGGCTGAGGCGGCCCGGCTGGGAGTCTCCTTCCAGCTGGTCGAGGCCGGCGGCTATCCCAATATGCAGCGGCAGATCCGTCAGGTGGAAGACTGCGTGGCCGCAGGGGCGGACGCGCTGATCCTTGGCACGGTGTCCTACGGCGGGCTCACCAGCACGGTCGAGCGGATATCAGAGGCGGTGCCGGTGATTGCTGCGGTGAATGACATTGCCGATACGGGGATCACCGCCAAGGTGGGGGTGTCCTGGACGGAAATGGGGGCCGTGGCAGGGCGGGTCATCGCCGCGCGGCACCCCAAGGGCGGGGCGCCTGTGAAAGTCGCTTGGTTTCCGGGGCCCGAAAACGCGGGCTGGGTGAAATTTGTGGAACAGGGGTTTCGCACGGCGCTGCAGGATAGTTCGGCAGTGGTTGCGGTGACGAAATACGGAGATACAGGCCGGGAAATTCAGGTGCGGCTGGTTGAGGAGGCGCTGGATGAGGCCGAGGGCATCGATTACATCGCCGGTTCTGCACCGGCAGCCCAGGCCGCTGTCTCGGTCCTGCGTGCACGGGGGTTGCAAGGCAGGGTGCAGGTGGTTTCGGATTACATGACCCACGCTGTTTACCGGGGTGTGCTGCGCGAGCGTATCATAGCGGCACCGACGGATTTTCCCGTGCTGCAAGGGCGGCTGGCGGTCGAAATGGCGGTGCGGGCGATTGAGGGAACGCTGCGTGTGAAACATGCAGGGCCTGAGATCATGGTTTTCGATCAGAGGACGATCGGGGCTGATCTGCTGGAGCAGTCCTTGGCCCCTGCAAGCTTTGTGCCGGTTTTTGATTTTCGGCCGCCGCAGTGACTTCGCTGTGAGGCGCCAAGCGGCTGGAAGTGCGGTTTTGTTGACCAGCAGCGCGTGATCCCGCATCCTTGGGCAAAGCGTGCCGGCTGCCGGGTTGCCGCCGGCAGATCATCCGTGGCGGTCATGAAAAAAGAGGCCTGCCCCATGCCGAAGGCGCAGCAGAAAGGATATGTGCTGGACACTCACCGGCTGTGCGATCCGGCGCAGACGCTGGAAGCCGTCAAGCCGCACCTGGCCGGGATGGGCATCACTCGTATCGCAAATCTGACTGGCCTGGACCGGGTTGGCCTGCCAACGGTTATGGTGGCCAGGCCTAACTCCCGCTCTGTCGCGGTGGCGCTGGGCAAGGGTCTGACGCTGGAGGCGGCGCAGGCCTCTGGTGTGATGGAGGCGGTTGAAACCTGGCACGCCGAGCGGATCACGCGGCCGCTGCGGGTGGCGAGTTACGCTGACCTGCAGCAGGAGGCCCTGGTCGCTGATGCGGAGCGCCTGCCGCGGGTGACGGGCGGCAGTTTTGATCCCTATGGCCCGATGTTGTGGGTGGAGGGCACAGACCTAGTCTCAGGGCAGCCGCATTGGCTGCCCTTTGAAATGGTGGACACCGACTACACCGCGCGGCCTTGCGGCGGGCAGGGGGCCTTTCCGCGCACGACTAACGGGCTTGCCTCAGGTAACAGCGTAGCGGAGGCCACGTGCCACGCCGTCTGCGAATTGATCGAGCGGGATGCGATCACTTTATGGCATCACGCGCCGCCCGGCCCTCGGATCAACCATGCCGCAATCGGGGACCCGCGCTGCCGCGAAGCGCTTGAGCGGTTTGAGAAAGCAGGTTTGCAGGCAGGCATCTGGGACATCACTTCTGACATTGGCGTTCCAGCGTTTCACTGCATGATCTGCGAGGACAGCGCCCGGCCCGGGCACATCGGGATAGGCAGCGGCTGCCACCCGGACCGGGGCATTGCCCTGCTGCGGGCGCTGACGGAGGCGGCGCAGACGCGGCTGACCTATATCTCCGGTGCCCGCGATGACCTGGAGCCGGAGGAATTTATGCCGCAGGCGTCCGCCGAACGCACGCAATATGTCCGCCGGCTGCTGGACCAGACAGTGCCAACTGCCCGTTTTGAGGAGTGCCCGGACTTTTCGTCACCATCCTTTCAGGAAGACTTGTCCTGGCTTCTGGGCAGGTTGGCCGGAGCCGGTATTCGGCAGGCTCTGACAGTTGATCTGTCTCGTCCAGGCTTGGGTGTCGCGGTGGTACGTGCTGTGATCCCGGGGCTGGAGGCACCGCATGACGATCCTGATTTTGTACCGGGACCGAGGGCGCTCGCAGCCTCGGAGGCCGGGCTATGACGGCAGTGGTTTTTGCCGGCCCGACCATAGGGGCAGAAGAGGTGGGGGCATATCTCGAGGCAACGGTCCTGCCTCCGGCCGGCCAAGGCGACATTTACAGGGCTGCCCGGCAAGGGGCCAAGGCCATTGGCCTGATAGACGGTTATTTCCAAGGTGTGCCCTCTGTCTGGCACAAAGAAATTCTTTGGGCGATGGAGCAGGGGATCGCTGTCTTCGGCAGTGCCAGCATGGGGGCGCTGAGAGCGGCTGAGCTGTCCGCTTTCGGCATGGTGGGTGTCGGCCGGATTTATGAGGCCTACGCCGTTGGCGCGATAATTGACGATGATGAGGTCGCGGTGCTGCACAGCCCTGCGGAGCTGGGTTTTGCCCCGCTGAGTGAGCCGATGGTCTCCATCCGGGCCACGGTTGCGCGGGCCGGGAACGAAGGGGTGCTGGGCGCGGATCAGGCGGCGGCCTTGCTGGGTGCCGCAAAGGCACGGTTTTACCAGCACCGGGTCTGGGATCAGATTCTGGCGGATTTCGAGGGAGAGGCCTGGTGCGATGGGTTCAAGGTCTGGCTAAAGTCCGGGCGGGTGGATGCCAAGCGGGACGATGCGCGCGAGATGCTGGTGCGCATGGCGGCGTACTTGGAAGAAGGGGGCGATCCCGGCCAAGCGCCGCCTCAAAAGGTTGAGCGCACGCTTGCCTGGCAAACCCTGACCCGGCGTGTCGAAGCGGAAGCGCAGCGTTTGCAGGCGGAAGACTGGCAGGTTTTGGATGAACTGCGGCTGGAACCCGACCGCTATGAGGACTTCCGCGCCCGCGCCCTGCTCCGCCAATTGGCCCTGCAGGACGCCAGACAGAACGGCCGCACGGTAAAGCGGGAAACACTGACTGCGCAGATGGCAGCGCATCGCGAGGCGCTGGGCTTATACAGCAGCAAAAGCCTGCGCAAGTGGCTGGACGACAATGGACTGACCGCGTCGGCTTATGAAGATTGGCTGGGGGAAGCAGCCCTTGCCGGGAGCGTGGCGGACAGCCTGAACGGTAAGCTGGCCTCGCATCTCTTGGCAGAATTGCGGTGGGCAAGCGTCTACGCAGGATTGAAAATGCGGGCGCGGTCAAAGGAGCAGTATCTGGAGACGCAGGAGCCGCTGCCCGGCCCCTTGAGCGATGCAGAGCGTTTGCAGCTGACGGCTTGGTATTTTGAGACGCTGTTGCAGGGGGACGTTCCGGACAAGCTCGGCGAATACGTGGAATCAATTGGCTGCCGCAGCCGGGATGAATTCTTTGAGCTGATCCGGCGCGAATTCATGTATCATCAGAAGTGCAAAACACGGCCAGCGGCAGAAGGCCGGAAGTAGGCAGGGCAAAGGACAAGGCCTCCGCAGGATGGGAGGACCGCATGCACGACCCTTTGGAATTTGTGGAGGAAGCGCCGGGAACGCGTTTTCTGCTGTTTCCGCAGTCGCCTTTCCGGATGTCCGAACCGCAGCTGGAGCTGGTCGAAATATCCGCGCCTCCTGGCTCGCTTGGGCCGGGACCGTCGGGTCCGCGGATGTACGTGGTCAACCCGGCAGGCAAGACCATTCCTTTTGGTGCTATCGTCCCGGGGCCTTACGGGCCCGGCATGTATCTGCCGCCTTGGCATGGCGAGGTGCATCCGCCGCCGGAACCGGATGAAGACGGGCACTTTATCCATATCTCGCCATCGGACCCCGGTTTCGAGGCAGCGCACCTGTTTGCCTCCGCCCATTTCACCCTGGATGTGTGGGAGGAATACTTTGGGCATCCGATCCCCTGGCATTTCGCGCGCGACTATGACCGGCTGGAATTGTCCCTGCTGCCGAGTCTGGACAACGCCCATATCGGCTGGGGCTTTCTGGAAACCGGCGGCACTAGCGAGCATGGAGGCGAGTACCGCGCCTACAGCTTGAATTTTGACGTCGTCGCGCATGAGGTCGGCCATGCCATCATCTATAGCGTTGTTGGGATGCCGGTATCTGAGGACGTGCCGGGAGAGTATTACGGGTTCCACGAATCTGCGGCGGACATGGTGGCGCTGATCGCCTCGCTTCATTTTGGTTCGGTGGTCGAGGAGCTGCTGGAGAACACCCGGGGCAATCTATACACCTTCAATCAGTTGAACCGCTTTGCGGAGCTTGCCGGAAATGAGCAAATCCGGATGGCAGCAAATACCAGAACATTGCAGGAATTCGCGCGCGGCTGGAGCAGCGAGCATGCGCTTTCGGAGCCGCTGACCGGTGCAATGTTTGATATCCTGGTCGATATCTTTCATGAGCGTCTACTGGTGCATCGGCTGATCACGCCTGAAATGGAGGATCTGTCCGACCATCTGGAGGAGTCGCCCTATTACAGCGATGTCATGCAGGCGCTGTTTGACGAGAGCTATGCGGCTGATCCTGAAGGATTTCGTATCGCGCTGCTGGAGTCGCGTGACTTTCTGGGCGCCTACCTGGCGGCGGCCTGGAGCATGCTGGATGCGGAAACCCTCACCTATGCGGCGGTGGGGGAGGCGCTGCTTGCAGTTGACCGTGCAACAACCGGCGGCGCATTTCAAACGATCATTGAAGGCAACTTCAGGATGCGCGGTGTCGGGCTGTTCGAGGCCGGGCCGCGTGTCTCAGAAGGGGATGAGGACAGCCACGCGCATTCGGTGCGGACACGGGTGCCGGACGAATGATTTCCTATTGTCTGTAATTTCTATCGTTTTTGTGCTACTTTCATCCGCAGGGGGACTTTTCCGAAAAATGGGGTTAGCGCTGATTGCGCCCGTGGAAACGCGAATAGGTCTTCTGGTGTTGTTCCATAGCCACGGGAGTGTGTACGGTGGCCGAGTCTTTACTGAGTTTTTCCGAAGTGCTGTTATTTGGACGTTTGATCGACGACATCAAGATTGTTCCCAAATTTGCGGGGGCCATTGTTGGCACGGTCAAAAATGAGCAGAACTTGAGAGGTACGGCAGTCAACGGTGAAACACTCGTGCCGGGTGACAAGGTTCTGGTGATGGCTCAGACCAACAAGGGGCAAAACGGCCTCTACAAAGTTGGAGCGGGAGAGAACAACCCATGGGAAGGTCAGCAGCAATTCCCTGTAGGCGCTATTGTCGAAATTGCCCACGGCCCGCGTCAAGGGTTGTGGAGACAAGTCGGCAATTTCAGTGCCGGAGAGCAGGAGTTTTCCCGGGCCGGAAAACGGCAGAAAAAGGGCCGCGGCCGTAATAACTTGCTGGCTGATCAACTGAGTGAAGATGCCAATCTCGCGCGTATTTACGGATTCTCTTACGAGGGCACGTATTTTGAGCTGCCAGAACCAGTGATCTTCCTGGTGCATGGCGACGGCGAAAGTGCGACAGACAGTAACAAACCCGGGGATCAGGCTGCCCGTGCGCCACTTGATCCTTCCAAGACCGGCGTTGCCTCAGCTGAATACCAGATCGCAAACGATATCCGGGTGTGGGACTATGATAAGGCCGATTACACAATCCGGATGGATGTTATGACCGGTATGCTGGAACAGGTTCTGCTGGATGTCTACTTTGGCGGCGGTGGTCCTGACATAAGCGGTGCCAAGGTGAGCGGCGCCAAGGTCAGCGGTGCAAAGGTGAGCGGAGCTAAAGTCAGCGGTGCGAAGGTCAGTGGTGCCAAGGTAAGCGGTGCCAAGGCCCGCGGTTCCGGCGACTGATTCCGTGTTCGGTAAATGTTTGCACGCTAAAGAGCGTAGGGTCTCCGCGCCGCGGGCGCGAACTTGACCGCCGGTCGGGTCAACGGGGTCAGAACCCTGCCTTCTTCAACCCTTCGACAAAGTGCTGGGTGTCTTCTTCCAGCCGGTCAGGCTGCACCTTGGCCCAGCGTTCCAGCGAAAAGTTGGGATGCGCTTCGCGGTGCCGGTCTGCCATGCTGCGGGCCTGTTCCATCTGGCCCAGCTGCGCATAGCTGGCGGCAAGCATACGCTGGCCCTCTGTCGGGTTGTTCATCTTCGTCAGCGTGCCGATCACCGCATCATATTCCTTGAGATTGTAATAGGCCCCGCCCAGGTGCCAAAGGTACTGGTCCGGAAAATAGGGGTTTAGCCGCATGGCCTGCTGCAGGTTTCCGATTGCGGCTTCGTTATCGCCGGAATGGGCCAGCGCATCAGCATAGTCCGACAGGAGGTCCGCATCGTTGGGGTTCAGCGCCAGAGCACGGCGGTAGGCGCCGAGCGCGGCATCGTGCTCCTTCCGGTATAAATGCACAAAACCAAGCTCGCCAAAGCCGCGGGCGTCGGTCGGATCCAGCTCCACGGCCCGTTGCGCATAAGACAACGCCGTATCCAGCGCGTGCTCGGCATCCTTGGCCCAGGAGTAGCGCCAGTCGATATTCATGGTCCGGGAGATCGCGGCAGAGGCCCGGGCATAGTCCTGGTCGCGGGCGAGGGCGCGCTCATAAAGGGTCTGCGCTTCGTGGTTGTCCTGCCTTGTGTAGCGGAAGATATACTGCTGCCCGCGCAGGACATACCCGTATGCGGCAAGGTCGGCGGGTGCCGTCTGCGCCATACGCTTGCGTTCCTGCGCCTCAATCAGAACGGCCGTAGAAGCCACGATAGCGTCAGTTACCTCGTCCTGGATGGCAAAGATGTCATCAATATTTCGGTCGTACCGCTCCCCCCAGATGGTGCGGCCGGTCTCCGCGTCGATCAGCTCAATGGCAATCCGGACCCGCGCGGCGGCTCTCCGGACGCTGCCGCGCGCGACGTAGCGCACCCCCAGTTCCCGCGCGGCATCCTGAGGCGGCATGGTGCTGGCTTTGAAAAAGAAGGCGGAGTTGCGGGCAATGACAAAAAGGTTTTTGAACTTTGACAGGTTGAGGATGATGTCCTCGGTCAGCCCGTCGGCAAACCAGCTGTCGGACGGCTCGCCGCCCAGGCTGGCAAATGGCAGCACGGCGACCGAAGGGATCCCAGGCGGCGGCCGGTGCGCGGGCCGTGTTTCCGGCCGCCGGGTTGCCGCCATCGTTGCGCCTGCGACTTCGCTGCGGACACAATAGGCCGCGACAGGCTCGGTGATGTTCTTGAGCTGCTGCGGGCCGAGGAACTCGAAGCCAAAGCGCAGCCGGTTGCGGATCTGCTCGTAGACGGACGCACTGACAAAAACCCGGCCCGGTTCGGCGATCTCCTGCAGCCGGGCGGCAATGTTGACGTTGTCGCCATGGATACCTCGGTCATCGACCAGAATTTCGCCCATATGCACACCGGCGCGAAACCGGAGGTGCTGATCGTCCGGCCGTGCACGGTTGTTTTTCTCGGCAATACGGTGCAGCTCGACGCCAAACTCCACAGCATGCGTGGCTGTCTCAAACAGCGCCAGAACCCCATCGCCGCGGACCGCCACCACTTGCCCCTCATGTGCCTGGCAAGCCGCTTCCAGCTGTTCCAAGAGGGATTTCAGGGCACTGTAGGTATCGATTTCGTCATTGCCCATAAGCCGGGCATAGCCGACGACATCGGCAAACAGCACCGCACCAAGCTGGCGGCGGACTCTTGTTGTCTTTTTTTGGCCGCTCACAAGCTGTCCTCCTCCTGTGAGTGCGGGCTGGGGCCGCTGGTATTCGCGCTCATCCTTCTAGCGGGTTGTCCGGGCCGGGCGGCCAGGCCCAGCCAGCGGCTTCTGCGCCGCGGAAACTTACGCGCGGGCCCGCGCCAAGCTCCTGCGCCAGCGCTTTGCGGCTGGCGTCCCATTCCTCGCGCAAGAGGCCGACAGTGACCATGTCAAAGAAACGGCCTTCTGCAAACCATGCGGCCCGCATTCTGCCTTCGGTCGCAAAGCCGGCACGCGCGGTCAGGTGCTTGCTGCGGGTATTGTCGGCACGGTAGTATGATGTAACGCGATTTAGCCCGATCTGCCGGAAGGCAAAGTCCAGAAGCAGCGCCAGGGCCCGTATCCCAACACCCTGCCTGCGCCTGGATTCTTCGATGAACATGGCAATGACGGCATCACGGTTCACCGCTGAGATGCTATCCAGCCCGGTGATACCGCACAGCTCACTGGACTCCGTGGTAAGTGCGAACCAGCACTTATCGGCGTTTGCCTTTGTATCGGACAATAGCTCCCATGACTGCTCCAGCCCCTGTGCGCTGAGCGGCACGCGGTTCGAGCGATCAAAACAAGCCATGTCAGCAATGTTCTGAAGCCAGCCTGCGGCTGTGGCGAGATCCGCTGTTTCAAGCGGCCTGAGCTGAAAACCTGCTGAGTTCCGGTCCGGCATCCGCCGCCCCCTTTCGGTTTGCGGTACGCGCCTTCCCCGGCGCCAAGCCTGGCGGGGAAGACATGGCTTCAGACTTATACCACAATTCCGGCCGGTCTTGGGGCGAAGAGCGGCCGGATGTCAAAGCGGCCGAACGGGGGCACGCCCTTGTGGTTCAGCCGTCCGCCGAGGTTTGTACGGAAGCTGCTGGTGAAGAAAAACAGAAACAGCCGTCTTTTAGGGTTGCGACTCTGCGATGCTATGAGTAAACCCCGCCGCAGTGGACCGATAGCTCAGCTGGATAGAGTACTTGACTACGAATCAAGGGGTCGGGGGTTCGAATCCTCCTCGGTCCGCCACTTCCTCCCTTGTCGCGCGACATAAATTTTTACCATTTGCGACAGAACCTTTCCTTTTTCGTGTCTCCAACATTCCCGTTCGCGTCTCCTGTTCCGCCAGTGGCCAAGCGTTCCCTGATTTTACCTTCGGAAGACCTCGTGTCGCAAAGAGGGCAAAACAGGGTGGGAGCGCAGTTGTTGCCGCTTGAAGCGCACTGGTATCACTCTGGGGAACGTGGCCGCGAGGGTTTTAAGGCCGGGTTGCGAGGCGAGGTTCTGAACGGGAAGCCTTCTGCAGGTCAGAAGAGCCCCAAATCCTGATCGAACAAGGGGCAAGGAAAACCCAATACCGGCAGAACGTACGGTGCTTTGAACTATCTCTGCCGGGCTCGGGCAATCGTCATTCCGGTAGCGGTCTTAACCCGTGAAATCGGGTCACACGAAAGGAATACCGTTGGAAACCGGCCACCGTTTGCGCGCATCACTCAGGCTTGCCAGCTGGCCGTTGAAGTCCGGAAACAGTCATCTGCAGTGCCAATCCCGAGACTGAGCAGAAGGCAAGAAGCTTGACTCGGAAATTCGGTTTTGCCATTCAACCAGTGTGACCGGTTCCGCAAGTGTTTCAATGCGCAGCGGAAGAAATAGGGAACACGGTGCGGCGTACCCAAAAGGGACCAAATCCGTGACTGCCCCCGCAACTGTGAGCGGTGAGTGACGCTGAAGACGCCACTGGGATCATCCCCGGGAAGGCCAGCCGAACCAGGACCCGCGAGTCAGGAGACCTGCCGGACACAAGGACCGAGGCCCCGCTTGCGGAGTTTCTGCCCTTTTCCACCGGACGCCGGGGTGAGCGTCTGGCGCGACGGCCGTTCCGGCGACTCCGTGCCAATACTCCCCGTTGTTCATTCCTGATTGCAGGTGCGCCTGCGTCGTCGAATGAGGACGAAATGAAACTGAACTATCTGGCCGCAGCACTGGCCGTTTCCCTGCCTGCCGCCGCGTCGGCGCATTTCCAGCTGAATTACACCGAAAGAGCGCTGATCGAGAAGCCCGGTGACGTGCCGATGGGCTTGGTTTTCTGGCATCCCATGTCAAACGGATACGCAATGGACATGGGCGCGCCGGAAGAATTCTTCATGATCCACAAAGGCGAAAAGACCGACCTTTCGGATCGCCTTGAACCCGCCACTTTCAAGGGCGCTGAGAACGAAGCTTCGGCCTACAAGGCGTCCGTTCCGGTGAAACGCTCCGGCGACTATGTCGTGGTGACCGTGCCTTCGCCCTACTACGAGGAAAGCGAAGATATCTATATTCAACAGATCTCAAAAGTCGTGCTGAACCGAAACACTTTGCCGACCGACTGGGATAAGCCGGTTGGTCTGGCCACCGAGATTCTGCCGTTGAACAAGCCTTACAACGTGATCGTCGGATCCACCTTTTCCGGTCAGGTTCTGGCAGACGGCGCGCCAGTCCCCGGTGCTGAAATCGAGATCGAGTTCATGGCGGCCGAGCCTGACCTCAAAGCGTTTTCGGCCACCGATCCCACCGTGGGTGAGATGCCGGGCGGAGCGATCGTTGCTATCGCGGACCAGAACGGCGTGTTTTCCTTCGGCATCCCGAAAGCAGGCTACTGGGGTTTTGCCGCTCTGGGGTCCGGCCCGGTAACCGAGCACGACGGCAAGGAACTCAGCCAGGATGCTGTGCTGTGGATCCACGCTGAAGAGCTGAAGTGAAAGCAGACCGATGCATATCGTAGACGGCGCTCTGTCAAACCCGGTTGTGATTGGCGGCGCTGTTGCTGCAGCCGGCGGTATCGCCATGGGTCTGCGCAGCCTGCCGCTGGAGCGCATTCCGGCGGCAGGGGTTCTTTCGGCCAGTTTCTTTGTGGCTTCACTGATCCATGTCCCGATCGGGCCCAGTTCGGTTCACCTGATCCTGAACGGGCTGGCCGGGCTGGTACTGGGATGGGCCGCGTTTCCGGCACTGTTTGTCGGGTTGTTGTTGCAGGCGGTGTTCTTTGGCTTTGGCGGGCTGACCGTGCTGGGCGTGAATGCCGTGAATATCGCCTTGCCCGCTGTTTTGGTGGGGCTGGCTTTCCGCCCGCTGGTGGCTCGCGGCTCGCCGCTGCACGGCGCGATCTGGGGCGGTATCGGAGGCGGAGCTGCGATAGCGGCAACGACATTGGCCGTAGCCTTCTCGCTAATGCTATCCGGCGATGAGTTCATTCTAGCCGCCAAGCTTGTCTTCTTCTCGCATATACCTGTGATGGTTATCGAAGCTCTGCTGTCAGGCGCCGCAATCTTCCTGGCCCGGCGGGTGAAACCTGAGCTGTTCTTTGACACGAAAGGCAGCCTGACGTGATCCGGTCCTGTGTTCTGATTCTTGCTCTTCTCGCACCGCTGCCGGCATTGGCCCACAATGTGATCTCTGCGGTATTCCCCTCCGGCTCGGATATCGAGGGCGAGGTTGGCTTTTCCAATGGCGCAATGGCTCCGGACTTGCTGATCGAAGTCTTTGACGAAGCTGGGAGCAAGCTGGGTGAAACCAATACGGACTCCGACGGCTTTTTCCTGTTCACACCGTCGGAGCCGGTAACGCATGTGTTTCGCGGCGACCTTGGCGCTGGCCACGTTGCGGAAGTGATCATGGATGCGGCAGAGGTCGCGCAGATCCTGGGTCAAAACCCGCGCAGGCTAATGCCTGCGGCCGGCGGCACAACTGAAGCCCCCTCATCCGCCGCGGCTGCCGGCCTGTCCGGTGAGGCCCGCGCTGAGCTGGCTGCCATGATTCGCAACGAACTGCGCCCGCTCCGGCAGGAACTGACCGCGTTCAAGAACAAGTCGGACTTTCAGTCTATCCTTGGCGGCATCGGCTATATCTTTGGCTTGTTCGGGCTGGGCTTCTACATCGCCGCGCAGCGTAAGATTGGCGGCAGCTCATGACCTATGTTCTGACCGGCGCTGAAAAACCGCTCAGCGGCATCGGCGTTTTCCGCGCCAAGGTCACCACGCTTGATCCTCGGATGCGCATCGTGATGAGCGCAGTCTATGCCGTCGTCGTTGTCTCGCTCAGCAATCTTTGGGTGCTTTCGGCTGCGCTTGGCCTGTCCATGTGGCTGCTGGCGTTTTCCGGCTTGCCACCCCGGAAAACGCTGAAACGGATGGCGATGATGGACAGTTTTATCGTCTTCATGCTGGTACTGCTGCCCTTTACTGTCCCCGGAACCCCGGTTTTTTCGGTTTGGGGGCTGGAGGCCAGCTGGGAAGGGCTGTGGCGTGCGGTGGAAATAGCCCTCACCGCAAATGCAGTCATTCTTGCGGTCATGACGCTGGTTGGGTCCATGGAACCTGTGACGATGGGACACGCGCTGTTTGCGCTCAAAACCCCTGAACGGCTGGTGCATCTGATGATGTTCACAATCCGCTACATCGACGTCCTGCGCGAGGAATACCAGCGCCTGCGCACCTCGATGAAGCTCCGCGGATTCCGTCCCGGGACCAATTGGCACACCTACCGCAGCTATGGCTATCTGGTCGGCATGATGCTGGTGCGTGCTATCGAACGGTCGGAACGCATTCTGGCTGCGATGAAATGCCGGGGGTTCTCCGGCCGCATTATCCTGCTGGAAGACTTCCGCTTTAGCAGGGCCGACCTGTTCTTTGCCGCGGCCGTTACCGCCGCCCTTGCCGCCTTGATTTGGGCTGAGGCCATCTATGCAGCTTCTTGACTTGAATAACATTCACTTCTCCTACCCCGGACTTGATCCGGTTCTGGAAGGCGCGTCGATGCAGCTTAACGCGGGTGAACGTCTGTCGATTGTCGGGCCAAACGGCGCCGGGAAGTCGACACTCCTGAAAGTTATCATGGGGCTGCTGACCCCTGCCAGTGGAACGGTCAAAGCCTTTGGCAAAACCTGCGCTGAGGAAGCGGACTTTCATGAGATGCGCCGCCGTGTCGGCTTTGTCTTCCAGGACGCTGACGACCAGCTTTTTTGCCCGACTGTGGCCGAGGATGTGGCCTTTGGCCCGCTCAACCTGGGAAAAACTAAACAGGAGGCGCTGGCCATCGTCGACAGCGTGCTGAACCGTCTGGGGCTGATGCATCTGCGCGAGCGGGTCACGCACAAGCTTTCGGGTGGTGAGAAGCGGCTGGTGACACTGGCCACGGTGCTGGCGATGGAGCCGGACGTTCTCATCCTTGATGAGCCGACCAACGCGCTGGACCCCGAAAATTACACGCGGCTGGCAGAGATCCTGGAGGGGCTGGATCAGGCGGTTCTTCTGGTCAGCCATGATCCTGAGTTCCGTGAACGGATTGCTCCGGAAGGGTATCAATTGAGTGAGCGGAAACTCACGAGGGTGCCAGGCCGCATTCCGGGCCGGGCAAGGCAGTGAGCTTGCTTGGCAGCAATTAGCCTTCCGGGGGCTGGGAACCTGGCGTACTGGTGAGTTTTCCCTAGCGGCCTGACTGACCGCAGCCCGGATCACTCGGCCTGTTCAGCAACCCATGCTGCGTTATCTCTTAGTTGTTTCTGCGGTAGCTGATTGGGCCGGGAAGTTCCGCGGCCCAATCTGGACAGTGCTCAGTCTTCGGCTAACCAGCCGATCACTGCACCGCTGCCAAATGCGATCAGCGCCACAGTCACGGAAATCCCGATTGTTACGGGTTCGCGCTCATCAGTGGCGGGCAGGTTGAATTGATCGAGGTCGATCCCGTAGCGTTCGAACAGAGCGCGAAAAGCCGCCATGGCGTCAGGGTCGCTCTCGAGCTGCTTCTGAATTACCGGGCCATAGGCCTTGATGACGGCATCGTAATCTTGCCGCTCAAGCGCATCGGACAGCAGTTCGACGAGCCGGGCTAACAGCGCGTCGAGTGCGGCAGGATCGCCGGCGGCGCGTTCGCCGGGGCCGTGGGTCGTGCGCGGCGAGGTCGTGATCGGCGGCGGACCGAATGGGCCGCCGGGCCAGGGATCGAACGGGCCGGGAACGGGTGGAAAGGTGGGAGGAGGGAAGAAGATTGTCTTGGTCGGATCGAGTTTCGCAGACATTGCTTTTCTCCGGATCGGAATGAATTAGTCGACGTATTTTTTCCACAGCTTCTTGCCGGTGCTTCCCGTGGCGAGGCCCGCCGCAAAAAGGCCGGTGACGGCGATGAACGCAGGGACGAAGCGTTCGCCGTCGTCGGAAGAGAATTTGTCGATCAGCTTTTCGATGATTGCATTCTGGATGATGATCGGCAGGATAATGGGTAATGGCGGAAGGATGGCGCGATCGTCGTCCTCGTCGTCTTCGATCAGCTCTCCGGCCAGCCAAACACCGCCGGCAACCACCCAGGGGGCCAGAAACCAGACCGCGCGCTCATCGTCGTTGGTGGAGCTACCGGGCTCGCCGGCACCTGCGATGGCCTTGTCGATCTGCCCTTGTGCATAAGGCATCTTCTTAAGGTTCTTCAGCCAATCGGGCAGAAGAATGCACCCGCGGTCGAGATCAATCATGGAGAACGCATCAAGCGGCGGCGCCTTTGTATCGCCCAGCGACCGGCTGGAACGGTTTGCTGATGCAGTCGCGGACGAGGGCGTGCCATTTCCGGTTCCCGGCGTAGCTGGCGCGCTGTTGCTGCCTGTGCCTGAGCCCGAAGTAGCACCGGAGTTTTCCAGCATGGCGACCAATTCTGACAAAACGTCCTCGACCGAGCGTTCGCCCGATTGCGATCTTTCGCCTGAGGATGTCTTGGTTTTCGAACTGCGCTTACCGCGCGGGTCAGAATATGTGCGGGACATGAATAGACCTCCTTTTTTAAGGAACTTAAAACTTCAACTAGATATGGACGCATCGATGAGGTCTTGCGCTGCACCTGTCAGAGCAAGCACTGCGGCGTCGGTGATGTCGCCAGGATGTTCTCCTCCTTTCATGAATTGAATGATGGTTTCGAGGACGGTCTGCGCTCTTTGCCGGAACGCGATATCGCTTTTTAGCAGCGCCAGGATTATGAAACGCCGTGTGCTGAGAAATGAGATGATGGCCTGACCCGCGGAACTGGTCGCAAGATAGGCGGCGGTAAAGGCGTCGATCTGTTCGATGTCGGCCAGGGCAGGGCTGTCGCGCAGCGCTTCGATAAGAGGCGAAATACCCTCAAGCGCCCGGGCCGCGTCGACCCGTCCGTACCCGTAGAACCGGCTATGACCGGTATTGTCGTATTCTCCTTCTTCAAAATCGATCTGGAGGGCGGTTGACCTCAGGATGGCGCGCACCTCGGCTCCGGTCAGCGACGGACAGACGGACAGCATAAGCGCAGCGACACCCGCCACCAGCGGCGCAGCCGACGAGGTTCCGCCAAAGAAGCTGGTGTAGCCGCCATTGGACGAGGTGGTGATCGACCGGAAGCCTCCGCTGCTGGGGGCGCAGACGTCGATCTCGGGGCCGAAATCGCTGTAGCCGGCGCGCCTGTCGCTATCGGTAGAGGCGGCAACGGCAAGCGTCTCGGGGTGGCTCGCCCATTCATCGTCCGAAACGGCCTCATTGCCATTGCCCGCTGCCCAGACGATCACTGCGCCACGCCCTTGCCGGCCGAGTGTAATGGCTTCTTCCATTGCCGCGCGGACCACGTCGGGCAGGATCCAGGGCCGCCCATCGTAGCCAAAACTGCAAGAAATCACATCTGCGCCCTGCTGCCAGGCCCAGGAAAAGGCCTCGGCCATCCTGACGTGTTCGCTGATATCCGCCCGGCGTATGGGCATCAGCCGGCAATTGGGTGCGACACCGACGACGTCGCCTGTGCCCCATCCGGCCACCGCCACGCCCGCGCAGGAGGTGCCGTGGGAGGATACCGTGGGCGCTGGAACATCGTCGCCATCGGCAGCGTCAAAGGGCGCCACGATTTTTCCCGGAGCCGAAAACGACGGATGAGCAAGCTCGACACCGCTGTCGATTATGCAAACGATGATTTCCGGCGAGCCGCGAGTGATACACCAAGCGGCACGTGCATTTATGTCGGCGCCAGGCAGACCGCCACCTTGGCCAGTGTTTTCAAGGTGCCATTGTTCGGTGAAGAGGGCGTTGGGTGGTGCTTCGGCACGGCGTTCGGGAACCTCTTCGATGAAATTGGGTGACGCAAAGCGCACACCGGGCTCGTCGGCCAGCCTCAAAGCAAGCGCAATGCCGTCCTCTTCAGGTACTGTGATGAGCCAGCTTGGTGCCGAAAGCGGCAGCCGGCGCAGTATCTTGGCGCTATAGCCAGCCAGAACGGCCAGGGCGGTGTCTTCGGAGATGTCCGTTTCAAACCCTACCGCGACCTCACCCGTAGGCAGCAAAAGCGCTCCTGACTCGTCCAGCACGGCCGGGAAGGCACGCTTGCCAAACGCGGCACGAAGCGAGCGCTCTGCACGGTTTTCGTCCTCTGCTCCGAGTATAGCCTCGGCCTCGCGCAGGGCGGGGATCAGGTCCTCGATCCGCCGCAGCTCTGTGGCACGTTCATCGATAAGTTCACCGTTGACGACCAATTGGAACCGGTTGCTGCCCAGCGGCACATTGCGCCACCCTGGCAGCGACACCGCGCCGCGTTCGGGATCGACGGGGACAACCATGGCTGTTCTCAGACGTTTCCCTGCGCGCAGTTTTCCTCCCGCAAAGTACTCTACCTTTACCATACGTCACTTTAGCACAGGCACTTGAGTCGCGAAAAATAGAAAGGCCGAACCACTGCCGCGGGATTGGAAAACTGCCCGAGGCCCGGGTCACACGCAGCTAACCGGCTAGGGATCGCCTGAAGCGGAGTCTTGCCGGCTCTGTCACCATGGCGGGGTGGTGACGCCATTGCAGATTCCTGCACCTGGCCCTGAAGAACGGCTGCATTGGGAGGAGGATGTTCCTTGAAGCGCATACTGCCCAAAAAGTCGTTGCGGCTCTCGGCTTGCCTTGGAATGCTGGTTTCCCGTTTGCTCCCCGCGTCCAAGAACTGTTTTTCATTTGACCAAACGGTTGAAACATCCTTTAGGACCCTCACTTTAGGGCGGACCAATCAGACAGGAGCAGACTAATGCTAAAATCCCTTACTCTTGGCGCGTTTGCCGCCGCCGTGCTGGGTACCGCCGCCTTTGCCGAGACAGAAGAGCTGCGGGTTGGCATGTCAGGAGGCTATTTCCCCTTCACCTTTGTGAAGCAGGACCAGCTGCAAGGGTTCGAAGTCGATGTGATGGACGCGGTCGGAGACGTGGCCGGTCTGGACATCACTTATGAGACCATGACTTTTTCCGGGCTGGTCGGGGCGCTGGAATCCGGAAGGATCGACACTATTGCAAACCAGATCACGATCACGCCTGAGCGCGAGGAAAAGTTCGCTTTCAGCCAGCCGTATGTGATCGACGGAGCGCAGGTTGTTGTGCGCAAGGGCAACGAAGAGGTTGGATCGGTCGAAGATCTGCGCGGCCGGTCGGTCGCGGTCAACCTCGGGTCGAATTTCGAGCAGTTGCTGCACGAGCTGCCATACGCCTCAGAGATCGACATCCGCACCTACGAGAGCAATATCGCCCAGGACACTGCGCTTGGCCGCGTCGATGCATTCGTGATGGACCGCGTGTCTTCGGTCCAGCTCATCAAAGAAAGCCCGCTGCCGCTGCAGCTGGCAGGAGCACCGTTTTCTGAGATCCGCAATGCTCTGCCTTTTGCTGATACCGAGGAAGGGCGCGAGCTGCGCGACCGTATCGATGCGGCACTGGACACGCTGCGGGCTGATGGTACTTTGACCGAAATCTCCACGAAGTGGTTCGGTTCTGACATCACTGTTGCGCAATAGGATTGACGATGCGGGCGCTTGACTTCGATTACATGCTCGGGCTGGTGCCCGTCATCCTGTCCTACGTTCCGATTACCCTGGCCATGGCCGTGGCGTCCATGGTGCTGGCGCTGATCCTGGCTTCCTTCCTTGCTGTGGAACGGGTCATCAAGGTGCCGGTGCTGGACAATCTGGTTGTCCTTTTCATCAGCTTCTTTCGCGGCACGCCTCTGCTGGTACAGCTGTTTCTATTCTATTTCGGCCTGCCGCAGCTGCTGCCCGCGCTTGCCAATATCAACGGCGTGACCGCCGCGATCATGGGGCTTACGCTTCATTTCGCCGCTTACATGGCTGAGAGCATCCGCGCCGCAATCGCCGGGGTCGACCGCAGCCAATGGGAGGCGGCGCAGTCCATCGGTATGACGCAGGTCCAGATGATGCGCCGCATCATACTCCCGCAAGCGACGCGGATCGCGGCGCCGACGCTGGTGAATTACTTCATCGATATGATTAAAGGCACGTCGCTGGCCTTTACGCTTGGGGTCACTGAAATGATGGGCGCAGCGCAGAAGGAGGCGGCTGGCAGCTTCCTCTATTTCGAAGCGTTTCTGGTTGTCGCGGTCATCTACTGGGTGATGGTCGAGGCGCTGAGCCAGGTCCAGGGCCGGCTGGAAACCCGTTTGAACAAGGCTTTTGCGCGATGATTTCTATCCGGGGACTTACCAAGTCGTTCCGCGGCGCACCGGTGCTGCGCGAGATCGACCTTGACATCGAAGACGGCGAAAAGGTCGTTGTGATCGGCCCGTCCGGCACAGGGAAATCGACTCTCTTGCGGAGCCTCAACTTCCTTGATGTGCCCGATGCGGGGCAAATCACGGTTGGCGATCTGACCATTGATGCCGCGCGGGCGTCGAAATCCGAAATCCTGGCTCTGCGCCGCCGCACGGGATTTGTATTTCAGAATTATGCGCTCTTTGCCAACAAGACGGCGAAAGAGAACATCATGGAAGCACTTGTCACCGTGCAGAAGCGGCCCCGCGCCGAGGCCGAGGAACGCGCCCTGTCGGTTTTGCGGGAAACCGGGCTGGCCGAGAAGGCGGACAGCTACCCGGCGGCCTTGTCCGGGGGGCAGCAGCAGCGCGTGGGTATCGGCCGTGCAATGGCGCTTGGTGCAGACGTCTTGCTGTTCGACGAGCCGACGTCGGCGCTGGACCCGGAGTGGGTGGGCGAGGTGCTGGACCTGATGCGGCGGGTTGCCGAGAAAAGCCAGACCATGATTATCGTCACCCACGAGATGCAGTTCGCACGTGAAATCGCGGACCGGATCGTGTTCATGGATGGCGGCAAGATCGTCGAATCCGGCCCGCCGCGGCAGATTTTCGATGCGCCACGGGATGACCGGCTCAAGCGGTTTTTGAAACGTGTGAGCCGCGAGGAGCAATCCGGATAGGTGAAATCCGGCACGGGTGTTCTAACGGTGAACCACATGTCCTGAGTATCTCCTGCCGGTATGCCATCGGTAAGGCCAACCGCAATTTTCGCTTGGAAACCGGCACGGTAACAAAATCCGTACCTCTGCAGGTGGCACGCGATAGAGTCCGCGCAGGGGCAAAAAGAAGTAAACTTACAGTGGGGCACCCGGCTCAGCGGTATTTCACGGAAATGGCTTGCGCCGCGGGACGCTAGCGGCCCAAGGTGGCAGGGCTGTGCTGGGTAAGGGAGCGCATAAATGGGGCGAGACTTGCGCCGGGTTGCCATTGTTGGGTTCGGGCCGCGCGGCCTTGGTGCGCTGGAGGCGCTGGTGCGCCGTGCCTCTGAAGAAGGCAGGGCACTGGAGGTGGATGTTTTCGACCCCTCCAGCTATCCAGCGGCGGGCCCAAGTTTCGACCCAAGTGAAAGTGAAACCTGCCTGCTGAACCTGCCGTTGCGCAGCATCGACCTGCCGCCGCCGCCGCTGGCGCGCGGGGCAGAAAGCAGTTTCGCCGAATGGATGGGCCAGGCCGCCGGGGATGGAGAGGCGTTTCTGCCGCGGGCCAAACTCGGTGCTTACCTGAACGCCCGGTTCAATGCACTGCTCGCTGATCTGCCAGACTCGATTGCCGTGCGACATTGCGCGGCGCGGGTCACCAGGGCGGAGCGCGGTAAGGCGGGCTGGCAACTGCGTGCGCAGGGTTTGACCCGCGGCCCCTACGATAACGTGCTGCTGTCCCTAGGGCAGCCTGAAACAGCGAGCGATGAGCAGCTGTCGCGCTGGCAAGATCATGCGGACCGAAATTCATTGCCCCTAATGCCGGCCTACCCTGGGACAGACTTGATAAGTGCGGCCCGCGGCTGGGCGGGCCGGATTGTTGGTATTCGCGGCATGGCGCTTTCGGCGCTTGATGTTGTCCGGATGCTGACATTGGGTCTTGGCGGACGGTTCGAAGGTGACCGCTATATCGCGTCCGGGCGGGAACCGGCCCGGATCGTGCCTTTTTCGCTGGATGGTCAGGCGCCTGCCCCGAAACCTTTGAATGCAAAGCTGGACGCGCGCTTTGATCCGGTGGACGAAGAGACCGCGGCATTTGAAAAAGCCATGCGTGCCGGGCTGTTTGAACAGCCTGATACCGGTCTGAAACCGATTTGCCGCGTTCTTGAGGCCGCAGCGCTGCGCATAATCCGCGCCGGTGGAGGGGCAGCGCAGCCCGCCGAGGTCCGGGAATGGCTGAAGCTGGAACGGGGCCATCCGGGAAGCCAGGAACAGCGGGGGACGCTGGACGCTCTGCGCGCAGGCATCGCCCAGGCCGAGGGGGAAGCGCCGCCCGCCATCGGCTACACGGTCGGCCAGCTTTGGCGAAAGTGGCAGCCGTTGCTGCGCCGCGTCTTTGACAGTTCCCCGGTGTCTGCCGGCACTGCGCGGGACTTTGTTGAGTTTGATGACGGTCTCAAGCGTTATTCCTACGGGGCGCCAGTAGAAACCGCCCGTCAGCTGCAGATCCTCATTGAGATCGGGCTGGTAGATCCACGTGCGGCAGATGATCCTGATATCACGCTCACGCCGCAGGGCTGGCGGCTGCAATCCGGCGGTCACGCGGTGACCGCCGATGTCATGATTGACGCCGTTCTGCCTCAGCCCGCGGTGGAATCTGTGACGGAGCCGCTTGTGGCAAGGCTGCGGCAAGACTTGGCATTGAACCCCCTTGGCAGCGGTTTGGGTGCAAACTGTGCACCGGACGCAGCGCTGGCCGGAGCTGACGGCGAACCGGTTGCAGGGCTCGCGCTGACAGGCAGGCTGGCACTGGGCAGCGCAATTGCCACTGACTCGATTCATGATTGTTTCGGCAGCATTTCTGACAGGTGGGCGCAGGCAGTTCTTGCTGCGGCTTCCGCGCAGCGATCCTGAACCGCGTCTTTCCACTCAGTGGCTTGCAGAGCAGCGGGTGAGCAGCAGGCGGACGGTTGCACGGTTTCCGTTTGGTTAACATATTGAGTTTCCGGGTATTGAAGTCCGGAGGAATTGGCAGGATAAGTTGAGGGTAATTTGAGATGGATTTTCAAGAAGGAGCCTGCGCCTCCTTGTACCGTGCGCTTTCTGGTGCTGGGCGGGGGTGTATTGGAAACTCCTGAATTTTGATCTGCTGTTTTCTGTGCCCTTGGGGGCCGCCAAAACTTTTTATCGGAGCTGTTTCTTGGATAACAGATTGGACTCATCCTCGTTTTCATACCTGACTGAAGAAACGGCTGCTGACCGGCTCCACCGGCTGGAAATCGCTGTGCAGCGAGCCGGTGAGGGCCTGATCCGGTGGCAGGCCGGGTGTATGGAACTGGCCGGAAACGTGTCTCTGGCCGGAGCTGAGATCACCTTGTTGCGTCTGATTGGCGGCGGCCGGCGGTCCAAATCAATAAAGGAGCTGGCCCGTTCGACAAACCGTGTCGATATACCCAACATTCAGTATTCCCTGCGCAAGCTGGCGGCGGCGGGGCTGACCCGCAAACAGGGAGCTGGCCGTTCGGGTGTTACTTATGACCTGACTGACGAGGGCCGTGTGCTGGTGGAGGAGCTCAATTCACTGCGAGACCGCATGCTGATGCAGGCGCTCGAAGGGCGCACTGAGCTGGCAGGGCGGTTGCAAGGAGCGGCCGAAGTGCTGGAAGAGCTGGTGGAACTCTACGGAGAAGCCGCACAGCAGGCTGAAACGTCCGGCAAGGGCTGACATTTCAGCGGGGCCCATTGCAGGGGCCGGCGGCCGCGGCGTAAGGTGCTGGCATGATCGAGCTCAAGGATCTTCAGTTGCTGACCGCTTTGGCCCGCCACCAGCATTTTGCCAAGGCAGCGGCTGATTGCGGTATGTCGCAACCGGCGTTTTCCATGCGGATCCGCAATCTGGAGGAACGGCTGGGCCTGTCTATTGTGCGCCGAGCGAACCGGTTTCAGGGGCTGACCGAAGAAGGCATGATGATCGTGCGCCGGGCGCGTTCTATCCTGGATGATGCCAAGGCCCTAGAACAAGAGATCGCAGCATCGCGCGGCGAGGTGACCGGCACGCTGGTGTTGGGGGTGGTGCCGACCGCCACCGCTTGGGCCGCGCAGTTGGTGGATCAGGTGCACCAGGCTTATCCGCGGATTTTGGCCCAGGTCGAGGTGACGACATCGCTGGCTATCCAGCAGCGCCTCTATGATGGTACAATTGATGCCGGTATTACCTACGCCGAGAGCATGGGGCGGGATCTGGTGTCAGTGCAGCCGCTGTATGAAGAGAGCTATGTGCTGCTGGCGCCCGAAGAGATGGTGGCGGACCGTGGCGGGACGATCAGCTGGGCCGAGGCCGCTGAATTGCCGCTGAGCCTGCTGGACCAGCAGATGCAGAACCGCCGTATTCTGGACCGGATATTTGCCGACCTGGAACTGAGGCCGGATATCGTGTCCGAGTCCAATGGCTTTATGGCGTCGATGGTTCTGGCGCGCGAAGGCTCCGCGGCGACGATTCTGCCGCGGGCGTTGATGCAGGCCTTGGGAGAGCTGGGGGGAACCCGGGTTCTCTCGCTGATCGAGCCGGAGCAATCTCGGCCGATTTGCATTGCGACTCTGGATCGGACACCGGAATTGACCACGGTTCAGGCCTTGAAAGAGGTAATTGCGACGTTTGTGGACGATGGGATGCCGCAAATGGCGTGATAAGCGTTGCTTATCGTGCAATCCAATTTCCAGATTTGACGATATTCATTCTTGATGGCATTTCGGAGTGAATTACGTGCTGACTGGAGGACCCCATGGCACCATTGGATGATAGCAAGGGCGTATGGAAGTCCGGCAAAGGCAAGGGCCGCAAGACGCCCAAAGGCCGCCAGGTCGACGACATCGCGCTGAGCGAGGTTCAGGAATTGCTGGGGGATCGCCCGCGCAACCGCGACCTCTTGATTGAGTTCCTGCACGTGATTCAGGACAAATACGGCTGCCTCAGCGCCGCGCATATCCGGGCGCTGGCCGAGGAGATGCGGACCGGTCAGGCAGAGATCTATGAGGTGGCCACCTTCTATGCCCATTTCGATGTGGTGAAAGAAGGCGAGACCCCGCCGCCGGCCCTGACCATCCGCGTCTGCGACTCGCTGTCCTGCGAATTGGCAGGCGCCCAGCAGCTGCAGAAGGCGCTGGAAGACGGTTTGGATGCCTCCCAGGTTCGCGTTTTGCGCGCGCCGTGCATGGGCCGCTGCGACACTGCACCAGTGCTGGAAATCGGCCACAATCACATCGACCATGCGACTGTCGAGAAGGTGGAAGCAGCGATTGCGGCAGATGATACCCACGCCCATATCCCCGAGTATGAGACCTTCGCCTCATATGAAGCAGAAGGCGGCTATGCCTCGCTGAAAGACCTGCGTGGGGGGGGCGATTGGGAAGCGGTTCAGGCAAAAGTCAAAGAAGCAGGCCTGCGCGGCCTCGGCGGCGCTGGTTTTCCCTCCGGCACCAAATGGGGCTTTGTGCGCGCCAACGAAGGCCCGCGCTACCTCGCCGTCAACGGTGACGAAGGCGAGCCCGGCACCTTCAAAGACCGCTACTATCTGGAGCGAACCCCGCACGTCTTCCTCGAAGGCATGCTGATCGCCGCTTGGGCGGTCGAGGCCGAGAAAGCCTTTATCTACATGCGCGATGAATACCCGGCAGTGCTTGAGATCCTCCGCCGCGAGATCAAGGCGCTGGAAGTCGCCGGCATCGTCGAGGAAGGCTACATCGACCTGCGCCGCGGGGCTGGCGCCTATATCTGCGGTGAAGAAAGCGCGATGATCGAGTCGATCGAGGGCAAGCGCGGCGAGCCGCGCCACCGGCCGCCGTTTGTGGCGCAGGTGGGTGTCTTCGGTCGTCCGACTTTGGTCCATAATGTCGAGACCCTGTACTGGGTCGCCAAGATCTGCCGTGAAGGCCCGGAATGCCTGAACTCGGTTGAGAAGAACGGCCGCAAGGGCCTGCGCAGCTACTCGGTGTCGGGCCGCGTGAAGAACCCGGGCGTGCATCTGCTGCCCGCCGGTTCCACCATCACCGACATCATCGAAGCCTGCGGCGGTATGCTGGATGGTCACGCGTTCAAAGCGTATCAGCCGGGCGGCCCGTCCTCCGGCCTGCTGCCTGCGTCGATGAATGACATTCCGCTCGACTTCGACACGCTGCAGCCGCATGGCACTTTCATCGGATCCGCTGCTGTTGTGGTGCTGTCCGACCAGGACTCCGCCCGCGACGCAGCGCTGAACATGCTGCGCTTCTTCGAGGATGAAAGCTGCGGCCAGTGCACCCCCTGCCGCGTGGGCTGTGAAAAAGCCGTCAAGCTGATGAGCGAGAAGAAGTGGGATCAGGGTCTGCTGGAAGAGCTGAGCACCGCAATGGTGGACGCCTCGATCTGCGGGCTGGGCCAGGCCGCGCCGAACCCGATCCGCCTGACCATGAAACATTTTCCGGATGAGGTCTGAGCCATGAGCGATAAAGTCACATTCACACTCGATGGCGAACAGGTCACGGCGGACAAGGGCCTGACCATCTGGGAAGTCGCCAACGGCCGCGGGCTGAAGATCCCGCACCTGTGCCACAAGCCGCAGCCGGGCTACCGCCCTGACGGCAACTGCCGCGCCTGCATGGTGGAGATTGAAGGCGAGCGCACGCTGGCGGCCTCCTGTATCCGCGAACCCTCCGAGGGCATGGTTGTCACCACCAACAACGCGCGCGCCGAAAATGCCCGCAAGATGGTGATGGAACTGCTGGTGGCCGACCAACCCAAGCGGGAAGAGGCACACGACAAATCCTCCCACATGTGGGACATGGCAGAGCTGAACGGCGTCACCGAGAGCCGCTTCCCGAAGCTGGAAGAGGGGCGCATCCCGCTGCTGGACGATTCCCACGTTGCCATGAAGGTGAACCTGGACGCCTGTATCTCCTGCGGCCTGTGCGTGCGTGCCTGCCGCGAAGTGCAGGTGAACGACGTGATCGGCATGGCTGGCCGCGGCCATAACGCCTTCCCGACCTTTGATATCGCCGACCCGATGGGCCAGTCCACCTGCGTCGCATGCGGTGAGTGCGTGCAGGCCTGCCCGACCGGTGCACTGATGCCTGCCACCGTGCTGGACGAAAACCAGGTCGGCGACAGCAAGGACTATGATTCTGAAACCGAAAGCGTCTGCCCGTTCTGCGGTGTCGGCTGCAAGGTCTCGCTCAAGGTCAAGGACGGCAAAGTCAAGCATGTCGAGGGCATCAACGGCCCGGCAAACGAAGGCCGCCTGTGCGTCAAGGGCCGCTTTGGCTTTGACTACATCCACCACCCGCACCGCCTGACCAAGCCGCTGATCCGCCGCGACGACGCGCCTGCAAAAGGGCTGAACGTCGATCCGGGCAACCTGGCGACCCATTTCCGCGAAGCAACCTGGGAAGAGGCGATGGATCTGGCCGCCAAGGGCCTGATGAAGCTGCGGGATGAGAACCCGAAATCGGTTGCGGGCTTTGGCTCGGCGAAATGCACCAACGAAGAGGCCTATCTCTTCCAGAAGTTCATCCGCCAGGGCTTCAAGCACAACAACGTCGACCACTGCACCCGTCTGTGCCACGCCTCCTCGGTTGCGGCACTGATCGAAAACGTCGGCTCCGGCGCTGTGACCGCGACCTTCAACGAGATCGAAAACGCGGATGTGGCCATTGTGATCGGCTCCAACCCGATCGAGAACCACCCGGTGGCTGCGACCTACTTCAAGCAGTTCACCAAGCGCGGCGGCAAGCTGATCGTGATGGACCCCCGCGGCGTCGGCCTGCGCCGGTTCGCCACCGAAATGGTGCAGTTCCGTCCCGGCGCGGATGTGTCGATGCTCAACGCGATCATGAGCGTGATTGTCGAGGAAGGCCTGTACGACCAGGAATACATCGACAAATACACCGAGAACTGGGAGGCGGAAAAACAGCATCTGGCGCAGTTCACGCCTGAAAAGATGTCGGAGATTTGCGGTGTGTCCCCTGAGCAGCTGCGCAGTGTTGCGCGCATCTTTGCGGGCGGCAAGGCGGGCCTGATCTTCTGGGGCATGGGCGTGTCCCAGCACATTCACGGCACCGATAACTCGCGCTGCCTGATCTCGCTGGCGCTGATGACCGGCAACGTGGGCAAGCCGGGTGCAGGCCTGCACCCGCTGCGCGGCCAGAACAACGTGCAGGGCGCGTCCGACGCGGGCCTGATCCCGATGTTCCTGCCGGATTATCAGACCGTGACCTCGGATGATGTCCGCAAGAGCTTTACCGATGTCTGGGGCGGCGGCGACTTCTCGAACGAGAAGGGCCTGACCGTGACCGAGATCGTGGACGAGGCCTATGCCGGCAACATCAAGGGCATGTACATCCAGGGTGAAAACCCGGCGATGTCCGACCCTGATGCTGACCACGCACGCGATGCCTTTGCCAAGCTGGAACTGATGATCGTTCAGGACATCTTCCTGACCGAGACGGCAAACTATGCGGACATTATCCTGCCGGCCTCGGCGCTGTATGAAAAGAACGGCACCGTGTCGAACACCAACCGCCAGGTGCAGCGTGTGCGTCCGGCCGTTCCGCCTCCGGGCGAGGCGCGCGAGGACTGGCAGGTCACTGTCGAGCTGGCGCAGCGCATCGGCCTGCCGTGGGATTACAAGGATGTCAGCGAAGTCTTTGCCGAGATGAAGCTGAACATGAAGTCGCTGAACAACATCACCTGGGAGCGTCTGGAAACCGAGACCATCACCTACCCGTCGCTGCATGAGACCGACCCGGGTCAGGCGATCGTGTTCGGCGATGGTTTCCCGCGCCCCGAGGGCCGCGCCCGCTTCACCCCGGCATCGGTCATTCCCCCGGATGAGGCACCGGATGCGGACTATCCGATGATCATGACCACCGGCCGCCAGCTGGAGCATTGGCACACCGGGTCGATGACCCGCCGGTCCAAGGTTCTGGACGCGGTGGAGCCGGAGGCGAACTGCTCGCTCAACCCGCGGACGCTCAAGCTGATGGGCATCGAGCCTGGCGAGATGATCCGACTGTCGACCCGCCGCGGCTCGATCGAGATCATGGCGCGCGCCGACCGGGCGATTGCCGAGGATATGGTGTTTGTGCCTTTTGCCTATGTGGAGGCCGCCGCCAACATCCTGACCAACCCGGCGCTGGACCCTTACGGCAAGATCCCCGAGTTCAAGTTCTCGGCGGTGAAGGTCGAAAAGATTGAAGGCCAGATCGCCGCGGAATAAGGCGGTCAGGTAAGGCTGAACAGGGCGGGCGCGGAACCTTTGGTTCCGCGCCCGTGCTTTTGGTGGCGCCGCGCTGACGCGCGGCGCGGCAGTGGCAAAAAACGTTCGTTAGTTTTCAGCAGAAGCGACCTGCGCTGCGCACCTTGGGCGTGGCGCTTAGCCCAACTTGTCCGGCAGGCATCTTGGATGCCCGGGCGGCAGGCGGGAGTACACCCATATGGCAAGAGGCGGGCACTGAAGCAGTATCAAGTGATCAGCTGTGGCGGGCCAGAAACCGGTCCAAGTCATGCTGGGCAGGCGACTGGCCTGAGAAAACCTCGATATAGCCTGGCATCAGCGAGATCCGGTACTCGGTGCTTTCCCGAACCTGCATCGAGATATAGCCGATCTGGGTATAGATCATGGCCCGGGCGCGGATCAGCGCGTCCTGCGCATTGTACCCGAAGCGCAGGAACATCTGTTTTACTGCCTGCTCGCGACGTGCATCGGCCTTGTCCAGCCGCGCCTGCAGCCCGGCGTCATTGCGCGCCCAGTTGCGGATCGCGAGATCCAGCCGGGCATCAAACAGCTCCGGGTCAATCCAGCAGTCGAAGAGGTTGAACAGCGCTTCTGCAATGGTTTCGGCATAGGCTTCGGTCCGGGCCACGAGATTGCCGGTGTTCTTTTCCTCCCAGCGGCGGATCATCGCGTCCAGCAGTGCTTCGCGGTCCTTGAAATGCCAATAGAAACTGGTGCGCGACACAGCAAGCCGTTTGGCCAGCGGCATAACCTTGACGGCTTCCACGCCGCTTTCGGTCAGCACGTCGTATGCCGTGGCAAGCCAGTCTTCTTCACTCAGCCGCGCTCGGGAGATGTCCTGTGTGGTCATGCGTAAGCATTAGCAAGAGCCCGGCGCGGGAGCAACTTTTCCGGACAGGTGTGATCGTTAAATTGACACATGTGTCATGATGGTGTCGTATCATGGCTAGCCCAGACATCGTTCCAGGAGATTCAGCCATGTCCAAGGATCCGCTGCTGCAGCCCTATCAGCTGAAGCATCTGACGCTTCGCAACCGGATCATGACCACCAGCCATGAACCGGCCTATCCGGAAGACGGCATGCCCAAGGAACGCTATGCCGCCTATCACGCGGAGCGTGCCAAGGCGGGCGTGGCGCTGACTATGACCGCCGGCTCGGCCGCGGTCAGCCGCGACAGCCCGCCGGTGTTCAACAATATCCTGGCCTACAAGGACGAAGTTGTGCCTTGGATCCGCAACCTGACGGATCAGGTGCATGAGCACGGCGCAGCGGTGATGATCCAGCTCACCCACCTGGGCCGCCGCACCGGCTGGAATAAGGGGGACTGGCTGCCGTCCGTCAGCTCTTCACGGCACCGCGAACCTGCGCACCGGTCCTTTCCCAAACTGGCAGAGGATTGGGACATCGCCCGCATTATTTCCGATTTCGCTGATGCAGCAGAGCGGATGAAAGAGGGCGGCATGGACGGGATCGAGCTGCAGGTCTATGGCCACTTGCTGGATCAGTTCTGGTCCCCGCTGACCAATGATCTGGACGGGCCTTACGGCGGTCAATCGCTGGACAGCCGGATGCGCATGCCGCTCGATGTCCTGCGCGCAGCCCGGGACCGCGTCGGGGAGGATTTCATCGTCGGCCTGCGGTACACCGCGGATGAGGCGCAGAAAGGCGGGATCAGCCCTGAAGAAGGGATCGAAATCTCCAAGCGTCTGGCGGACAGCGGGATGGTGGATTTCCTAAACGTGATCCGAGGACGTATCCACACCGATCCTGCGATGACCGACGTGATCCCGGTGCAGGGCATGAAGTCGGCGCCGCATCTGGATTTCGCCGGGGAAGTGAAGAGGGCCACCGGCATGCCAACATTTCACGCCGCCCGCATTCCCGATGTGGCCACTGCCCGCCATGCGGTTGCCAGCGGCCTGCTGGACATGGTTGGCATGACCCGCGCCCATATGGCGGATCCGCATGTGGTGCGGAAGATCATCGAGGGGCGCGAAGATGACATCCGCCCCTGCGTCGGCGCTACGTACTGTCTCGACCGGATTTACCAGGCGGGGGAGGCCCTTTGCATCCACAACGCCGCCACCGGGCGCGAACTCACGATGCCCCACGAAATCCCAGCGGCAGAGACGCGCAAGAAAGTGGTGATCGTCGGCGCCGGTCCCGGCGGATTGGAGGCAGCGCGGGTGGCCGCAGAGCGAAGCCATGATGTGACTGTCTTCGAAGCGGCTGCTGAGCCGGGTGGCCAGGTGCGGCTGACGGCGCAAAACCCGCGCCGGGCTGAGATGATCGGCATCATCGACTGGCGCATGGCGCAATGCGCGGCCCGGAATGTTGCGTTCCGCTTCAATACTTGGGCTGAGGCGGAGGATGTGATGGCCATGGATCCGGATGTGGTGATCGTGGCGACCGGCGGGATACCGAATATGGCGCTGCATGAAGCCCGGGAAGACGTGCCGCATGCTGTGTCCAGCTGGGACATCATTTCTGGCGATGTTAAACCCGCAGGGCATGTCCTGATCTATGACGAAAGCGGCGATCATCCGGGGTTGATGGCGGCAGAAACCGCGGCTGGTGCTGGAGCCCGGGTAGAGGTGATGACACCCGACCGGACGTTTGCGCCTGACATTATGGGCATGAACCTTGTGCCCTATATGCGGTCCCTGCAGGACAAGGACGTAAGGTTCACTGTCGCCCGCCGCCTGCTGGGCATCAGCCGCAGCGGCAACAGGCTGACTGCCGCCATCGGCACCAACTATAGCGGTCACACCTATAGCGAAGAGTATGATCAGGTGGTGGTCAATTATGGCACGCTTCCGCTGGACGACCTGTACTTCGCGCTGAAGGAGCAGTCAGCCAACCGCGGCGAAGTGGTCTATGATGCACTGATTGCAGGCCGTCCGCAGGACGCCATGTCCAACCCGGCGGGCCGGTTCCGGCTGTTCCGGATCGGTGATGCGGTTTCCGCGCGCAACACACATGCGGCGATCTATGACGCGCTGCGGCTTATGAAGGACATCTGACATGCGCCTTGGTTTTCTCGGATGCGGCACCATTGCCTCTGCAGTGGTGCGGGGACTCGCTGGAAAGGGGCACCGGATTACGGTGTCAGAGCGCAGCCGGTCCCAATCGGCAGCATTGGCGGCGGAATTCGGCGACGTCACTGCTGCTGCCAACCAGGCGGTGGCAGATGCCAGCGAAGTTGTTTTTCTGGGTCTTATGGCAGAGGCGGCTGATGACATCCTGTCCGGGCTGGAGTTTCGCGAAGATCAGCAGGTGATCTCTTTCATGGCCGGTGCCGGTTTGGCTAGGGTCGCAAAATTGGCCGCCCCGGCGCGCGCGGCGGCTGTGATGATGCCCTTTCCAGGGATTGCGCAGGGCGGCTCTCCTATCATAGCTCTGGGAGACACTGGCCTGGTCTCGCAGATATTCGGTCCTGAGAACACTGTATTTGCCCTGAAGGACCAGGCAGAGCTTGATGCATACCTGTGTGCCCAGGCAGTACTGTCGCCGGTTGCGCGCATGGTGAACGACGCCGCCGAATGGCTGGGCGGCCGGGCCGAGGACCGGCAGCAAGGGGAAGCTTTTCTGCGCATGCTGATCACCAGCAGTCTGCAGAAGTCTGGCTGTGCAGAATTGATTGAAGCCTTGAATACGCCCGGCGGCTACAACCAGCGTCTGCGCCTCCATATGGAAGACGCCGGTATTGGGCGGGATCTCGTTGCGGGTTTGGACATGCTTGAGTGCGGCAGCCGGTAACGCGATCAGGCGGCCGTTTGGCCGTCCTATTTGTTTGTGGCTTTGCCGCCTTTGGCCTTTGGCCAGATTCCCCTGGGATATTTCGGGCAGGAGGAAGGGGGGTGGTTTGCGATTCCGGGCGGTTGAGTCTGTGGATAAGGCCGGTGAGTCTGGGGGTAAGCTGCCTGGGGCGCGGATTTGCGGTGTTTCGGGCGGTTTGCGGTGCGGGGAGGAGGGGTGAGACAGGTCAGAGGTGCTGACTTTGTTTTATCGTAAGTCCTTGATTTTGTTGCGACTGTCATTTTTCTGAG
>NZ_JCAIJS010000001.1:2262500-2475000 GCF_059429235.1 Leisingera sp. CC-HEC096 | reverse complement strand
CAACAAGTTCCTGGTCACCGACATGACCGGGAGCGGGATAGTTTGCTTTTTGGTCCGGAATAAGGATGCGGTTTCTTACCAGCTTCCGCATCGTGGCAGATACACTGTCTTTTTCTGGATCAAATCAAGCGCGAGAAGGGCGTTTGGTGGATGCCTTGGCAGTAAGAGGCGATGAAAGACGTGATACCCTGCGATAAGCTTGGGGGAGCCGGGAATAGGCTTTGATCCCAAGATCTCTGAATGGGGGAACCCACCTGACAGATCGTTATTGTTACCTTCGGTAATCAATAATGGTTTGAACCAGGTACTTAAGGACTGAATACATAGGTCTTTAAGAGCAAACCCGGGGAACTGAAACATCTAAGTACCCGGAGGAAAGGACATCAATAGAGACTCCGTTAGTAGCGGCGAGCGAACGCGGACCAGCCGAGCCTGATAAGTGACCAGAATGCGTTGGGAAACGCAGCCAGAGCGGGTGACAGCCCCGTATGGGAAGCTTTGAGGGACGTATTAAGTAGGGCGGGACACGTGAAATCCTGTTCGAAGACCGGAGGACCACCTCCGAAGGCTAAGTACTCCTTACTGACCGATAGCGAACCAGTACCGTGAGGGAAAGGTGAAAAGCACCCCGGCGAGGGGAGTGAAACAGTACCTGAAACCGAACGCCTACAATCAGTTGGAGGCCCCTTGAGGGCTGACAGCGTACCTTTTGTATAATGGGTCATCGACTTGGTCTCACGAGCAAGCTTAAGCCGCTAGGCGGAGGCGCAGCGAAAGCGAGTCTTAATAGGGCGCATGAGTTCGTGGGATCAGACCCGAAACCGAGTGATCTAGGCATGGCCAGGTTGAAGGTGCGGTAACACGCACTGGAGGACCGAACCCACATCCGTTGAAAAGGATCGGGATGAGCTGTGCCTAGGGGTGAAAGGCCAATCAAACTCGGAGATAGCTGGTTCTCTGCGAAATCTATTTAGGTAGAGCGTCATCCGAATACCCCGGGGGGTAGAGCACTGGATGGGTAATGGGGCCCCACAGGCTTACTGATCCTAACCAAACTCCGAATACCCGGGAGTACTGGATGGCAGACACACGGCGGATGCTAACGTCCGTCGTGGAGAGGGAAACAACCCTGACCTCCGGCTAAGGCCCCCAATTCATGGCTAAGTGGGAAAGCAGGTGAGACGTCCAAAACAACCAGGAGGTTGGCTTAGAAGCAGCCATCCTTTAAAGATAGCGTAACAGCTCACTGGTCTAATCAAGATGTCTTGCGGCGAAGATGTAACGGGGCTCAAGCCATGAGCCGAAGCCGAGGATGCACATAGTGCATGGTAGCAGAGCGTAGTGTGACATAGTCTCATTCCTCCTTAGTATCTTCGGATACATTGGAGGAGAGAGGCTTTCGATGAAGCCGGGGCGTGAGCCATCCGGTGGAGAGATCACTAGCGAGAATGATGACATGAGTAGCGACAAAGAGTGTGAGAGACACTCTCGCCGAAAGTCCAAGGGTTCCTGCTTAAAGCTAATCTGAGCAGGGTAAGCCGGCCCCTAAGCCGAGGCCGAAAGGCGTAGGCGATGGGAATCAGGTTAATATTCCTGAGCCAGGAGGATGTGACGGATCATGAAGGTTGTTCGCCCTTATCGGATTGGGCGGGCCGCTGATTGGTCCCTGGAAATAGCCCTCCATCAGACCGTACCCTAAACCGACACAGGTGGACTGGTAGAGCATACCAAGGCGCTTGAGAGAACGATGTTGAAGGAACTCGGCAAAATACCTCCGTAAGTTCGCGAGAAGGAGGCCCGGGTTCAAGGCAACTTGGATCCGGGGGCACAAACCAGGGGGTGGCGACTGTTTATTAAAAACACAGGGCTCTGCGAAGCCGCAAGGCGACGTATAGGGTCTGACGCCTGCCCGGTGCCTGAAGGTTAAAAGGAGGGGTGAGAGCTCCGAATTGAAGCCCAGGTAAACGGCGGCCGTAACTATAACGGTCCTAAGGTAGCGAAATTCCTTGTCGGGTAAGTTCCGACCTGCACGAATGGCGTAACGACTTCCCCGCTGTCTCCAACATCGACTCAGCGAAATTGAATTGCCTGTCAAGATGCAGGCTTCCCGCGGTTAGACGGAAAGACCCCGTGCACCTTTACTACAGCTTCGCACTGGCATCAGGATTGTGATGTGCAGGATAGGTGGTAGGCATCGAAGCCGGGACGCAAGTCCCGGTGGAGCCTCCCTTGAGATACCACCCTTCGCACTCTTGATGTCTAACCGCGGTCCGTTATCCGGATCCGGGACCCTGCGTGGCGGGTAGTTTGACTGGGGCGGTCGCCTCCTAAAGAGTAACGGAGGCGCGCGAAGGTTGGCTCAGAGCGGTCGGAAATCGCTCGTTGAGTGCAATGGCAGAAGCCAGCCTGACTGCAAGACTGACAAGTCGAGCAGAGACGAAAGTCGGCCATAGTGATCCGGTGGTCCCGCGTGGAAGGGCCATCGCTCAACGGATAAAAGGTACGCCGGGGATAACAGGCTGATACTGCCCAAGAGTCCATATCGACGGCAGTGTTTGGCACCTCGATGTCGGCTCATCTCATCCTGGGGCTGGAGCAGGTCCCAAGGGTACGGCTGTTCGCCGTTTAAAGAGGTACGTGAGCTGGGTTTAGAACGTCGTGAGACAGTTCGGTCCCTATCTGCCGTGGGTGCAGGATACTTGAGAGGAGTTGCCCCTAGTACGAGAGGACCGGGGTGAACGATCCACTGGTGGACCAGTTGTAATGCCAATTGCAGTGCTGGGTAGCTATGATCGGACAGGATAACCGCTGAAGGCATCTAAGCGGGAAGCCCCCCTCAAAACAAGGTATCCCTGAGGGCCGTGGAAGACCACCACGCCGATAGGCCGGAGGTGTAAGCGCAGCAATGCGTTCAGCTGACCGGTACTAATCGCCCGATAGGCTTGATTTGATCCAGTAACAGACAGTGTTACAAAACCAAACAAGCAAACCATCCCAAGAACTTGGACTGTTGATTGTATTGCCTTCCGCTCGTGGAAACGTCTCGTGACGTAACTGGGGTGCGGCCTCTCGCGTATTTGCTCCGCAAACACGCTGACGGCCGCCAACCAAAAAAATCCACTCGCCGAAGGCAAGTGGATTTTTCTTGGTTTGGTGGCCACAGCACAAGTGAAACACCCGGTCCCATCCCGAACCCGGAAGTTAAGCACTGTCGCGCCGATGGTACTTGGGCTCAAGCCCTGGGAGAGTAGGTCACCGCCAAACCTAGTAAAATCCAATAAACTCTCTAAACGATCAATAACACCTGTCGCGGGATGGAGCAGCCAGGTAGCTCGTCAGGCTCATAACCTGAAGGTCGCAGGTTCAAATCCTGCTCCCGCAACCACCGTTTCCGACCAAGCCCTCGCCACCAGCGGGGGCTTTTTCGATTCAGGGCCCCCCAAGGCCATCAGTCCCGCCAATTCCCCAACAAGTTCAAGCTGATGCCCGCCCGCTGAATCCGCGTCCGGAACCATCCGCACCTCTGAAATCAGCGCCCGCAGAGCTGCCGTGGCTTCCCGCTTCACCTCCGGCGCGTTCAGCGACCGGGCGAGATCCTCGACCATCTCGCGGTAGCGCTGCGAAAGGCTGGGGTGCAGCCGCAGGGCAGGGGGCTCCGGATTGTCCTCGATGATCCTCTTCAGTTTAAGATCTCCCTCTCCTCCTTAAGAATGCGGTTCTCGCGCCGAAGCCGCTCATTCTTCCGGGCAGGTGACAGGCAACTGGCGAAGAGCGCAGGCTTAGCGGCTCGCGGCCTTCAAGAAGCGCCAATAAAAGGGGCTAATGTGCGCCCTTGCACCGCAAAGCATGCTGCAAGGGCGCGGCGGGTCAGAAAATTGCCGAAGGCAGCCAGGTCGCCAGCCCGGGGATCAGCCAGACCAGTAAAACCCCAAGTGCCTGCAAGCCGATGAACGGCACCACGCCCTGATAGATGTGGCGGGTGGTCACCTCCTCCGGCGCTGCGCCGCGCAGGTAGAACAGAGAGAAACCGAAGGGCGGGGTCAGAAAGCTGGTCTGCAGGTTAATCGCGATCAGGATGCCGAGCCAGACCGGGTCATGCCCCATCAGGATCAGCGTCGGCGTGACCAGCGGCAGCACGATCACCGAGATCTCGACGAAATCGAGGAAGAACCCCAGCACAAAGATAAACAGCATGCAGAACAGCAGCGCCCCGGATGGGCCGCCCGGCATGTTGCCCAGGATATGGGCCACCCGCTCCTCGCCGCCCAGCCCGATGAATACCAGCGAGAACATGCCCGCCGCCAAAATGGTGGCAAAGATCATCGCGGTCATCGTCGCGGTTGAGGTCACGGCCTCATGCAGGATGCGCTTCTTCAGCCCGCTGCGCAATGCGGCGAGCACGGCGATGGCGCCCACAGCCGTCAGCAGCGCGTAAAACAGCCCCGCCGCCAAGTCGCCGCTGCTGAGGTCGCTGCGCTGCAGGCGGATGGGATGCACGCCAGACAGGATGCCCAGCAGGATCAGTGCGGCAGCCCCCAGCAGGATCAGCCGGACCGGACCGCCCGCCCGCAGGCCCGCCATCAGCAGCGCGCCGATGGCTCCGACCGATGCCGCCTCCGTCGGGGTGGCGACGCCGCCAAGGATGGCGCCCAGCACGGCAAAGATCAGCAGGATCGGCGGCACCACAGCACGCACGACCTCGCCGCGGCTGGGGCGGGCCAGATCAGCCGGGGCAGAGGGCATGTCCTGCGGGCGCAAGAAGCCCCGGACCAGGACATAAAGAAGGTACAGCACAACCAGCACCAGCCCCGGCACCAGCGCCGCCGCAAAGAACTGGCCCACCGACAAGGCCTCGACCGAAAACTTGCCCTGCTCGTACTGCGCCTGCTGGTAGGCGTTCGACATCACGTCGGCGAGGATGATCAGCAGGGTCGAGGGCGGGATGATCTGCCCCAGCGTGCCGGCCGTGCAGACGATGCCGGAGGCGACCCGCGGATCATAACCCGCGCGTAGCATGGCAGGCAGGGCGATCATGCCCATCGCCACCACCGTGGCGCCGACAATGCCGGTTGAGGCCGCCAAGAGCGCCCCCACGAGCACCACCGAGATGCCCAAGCCGCCTTTCAGCTGCCCGAACAGCCGCCCCATGGTGTCCAGCAGCTCTTCGGCGATGCGGCTCTTTTCCAGGATCGCGCCCATCAGCACAAACAGCGGGATGGCGATTAGCACCTGGTTGCTCAGCAGCCCGAACGCGCGCTGGCCAAGCGCCCCCAGCAGCGAGATGTCCATCACCCCCAGCACCCAGCCGAGATAGGCAAACAGGACTGCAACACCCGCGATCGAGAAGGCTACCGGAAAACCCATAAGGATCGCTGCCATCAGGGCCGCGAACATGACCAGGTCGAGATATTCCGTCATTGGGGGGATCTTTCCGAAAACAGCCGGATCAGCAGGGCGATGGATTGCAGCATGACCAGCACGCAGAAGGCGGGGATCAGCGATTTCAGGAGGAACACGGCCTCCAAGCCGCCGACGGCAATCGGGCCTTCGAGGATGGCCCAGGAATTGCGGACCGAGGGCCAGGACCAGTAGAGCAGCGCCGCCATCGACGGTAGCAGCAGTACCAAGTGGCCGAATATGTCGATGCGGCGCTGGGTGCGAGGGCTAAGGCCCGCATAGAACACATCGACACGCACATGCTTATCGACCAGCAGCGTGTAACCGGCCGCCAGCATGAACAGGGTGGCGTGCATGTACAGGACGCTCTCCTGCGCGGCGATAGAGTTCACCCCGAACACATAGCGTCCGACCACGATGGCAAATTGCGCCAGCACCATCAGCAGTGCCAGCCAGCGTATTACCATTGCCAGCCCGCGGTTGATGCCGTCCAGTGCATCCGCAACCCGTAGCATCCTGCGTCTCTCCCCACTAAAAAGCCGGCGCCCGGTCTCCCAGGGCGCCGGCGGCCGTTGTACAGATCAGTAGCCCATCACCGACGCGCGAGCGTTCATCTGGCCGTTGTCGGCATAGGTCATGTAGCCGCCGACACTGTCGCGGTAGGTGAGGAAGCTTTCGGTGATCCGGCGCACCAGTTCGTCCTCGTCTTCCTGCAGCTCGGCAATCACTTCCTTGGCGGCAGCGCCCATGGCGGCAATCACGTCCTCGGGGAACATCTTTACCTGCACGCCATCCTCATCCACCATCTTCTTCAGCGCCTGAGCGTGTTTAGTGGTGTATTCAGTCCAGACCGGATTGTAGAGGCTCTCGCAGGCCAGCGACACAACCTGCTTGAGGTCATCGGGCAGCTCGGCAAAGACATTGGCGTTGACGCCGCATTCCTCGGCTGAGGAGGGCTCGCCCACACCGGGCCAGTAGTAGTTCTTGGCCACCTGGAAATACCCCAGCGCGCTGTCGGTCCAGGGTCCGATGAATTCGCCGGCATCCAGCGCGCCGGTCTGCAGGCCTTGGAACATTGCCGGGCCGCTGGTGGCCTCTGCCGCCATCCCCAGTTTCGAGGCCATCTCGGAAGCCAGGCCGGTGGTGCGGAACTTCAGACCCTTCAGATCCTCGGCCGAGTTGATCTCGGTCTTGAACCAGCCGCCCCACTGCGGGCCGGAGTTGCCGCACAGGAACGGCTTGATGCCGAAACGGCCGTACATCTCGTCATAGAGCGCCTGGCCGCCGCCGTGGTACAGCCAGCCGAACTGTTCATCCGCGCGCAGGCCAAAGGGCTGCGAGCCAAACAACAGGATGCCCTTGGACTTGGAGCCCCAGTAAGCCGGCACTGCATGGTACAGCTCCGCGGTGCCTTCGGACACGGCATCGAACACGCCGCGTCCCGGCACCAGCTCGCCCGCGGCAAACAGCTTCACCTCGATCCGGCCGCCCGACAGCGTGGTGATCCGGTCGGCCAGCATCTGCGCCGCCACGCCGGGTCCGGGCAGGTTCTTCGGCCAGGCGGTGACCATCTTCCACTGCATCTTGCCCTGGGCAATGGCCGGGCTGGCCAGTGCAGTGGCCGCTGCGCCCATAGCGCCGGCCTTCAGAAAACTCCGTCTTTGCATGTCTCCATTCCTCCGTCTGTCGGTGGATCTGCGGTGGCCGCGGGCCGGTGTCGCAGACTCTTTATTGTTTTGTAAGTGCTTTACATTAATATGTAGCTACATATTCTTGTCAATCACGGTTGCGCGGTTCGCGTTCGCCTTTCTGCGCAAGATGAAATATGGAGCAGCAGCGCACATTGTCCCGCGCGGCCTGGGAGATGAATTTTGACGGACAAGCGGCGTCATTCCTGGACGCAGATCCGGGACAGCATCCGGCAGATGATCCTGGATTCGACCTACGGGCCCGGTGACAAGCTGCCGCGAGATGAAGAGTTCGCGGCTCAATTCGGCTGTGCCCGCTCTACCGTGCACCGCGCCATGCGGGACCTGGCCGAAAGCGGAGTGGTGGAACGCCGGCGCAAGGGCGGCACGATGGTGCGGCGCGATCCCGTGACCCGCGCAACGCTGAATATCCCGATCACCCGGTTGGAGGTCGAACAGAAGGGCAGCGTCTACCAGTACCAGTTGATCCGCCAGTCCGTGCAGGCGTCAACCCCGGCCATCATGGCCAATTTCGGTCTGCCCGAGGCCCGGCCGATGCTGCGCGTAGAGGCGCTGCACCTCTCCGACAGCCGTCCCTACATCTTCGAGGACCGCTGGATCTGCCTGGAAACCGTGCCGGAGATTGAAGCCGTCGACCTGACTCGCGAAAGTGCAAATGAATGGCTGGTCCGCAACCGTCCCTACTCGCGGTGCGATTTGCGCCTCTATGCACGGCCCGGAACCGAAAGCGACTGCGAGGTGCTTCAGAGCAAGATCGGCGATGCATTGTTCGTGATGGAGCGCACCACGTGGATCGGGGATGATCCGATCACCAGTTTGCGCGCGGTGGCGCACCCGGGCTACCAGCTGTTCACTCAGGGCTGACTGCACGGGGCGCCAGGGAACCGAACCGGGACTGCAGGCGTTTGTCCCAGAACGGGCGGTCACCTGAAACAGACGGGCTTGGAACCAATGCCGGACTCATCGATAAGGAACAAGAAGGTTGCACAGCCTGTTCAGCGCGTGCCCGCCAGCTTTTTCGCATTATAAGTCCGCAGATGCCCGCACCAGCGTGACCCGGAGCGCCGTGAATTGCGCGTCAGCTTGCGCGAATAAGGCCAAAAGGCCAATGTCATCAGGGAGGTCTTCCATGCCAAATGATCACACCGCAGCCGCGCCGCAGCCGCTCGAGGCTTGGAAACGCAAGCAGTGCCGCGGCACGGGACGCTAGACCATGTGGGAAACAGTGATCGCCAAGCGCTCGGTCCGTGTGATGCTGCTGATCATCACCCTGATACTTCTGGGCGCTGCATTGTATTTCGCCAAGCCGGTTCTGGCGCCAGGCGTCTTTGCCATGGTGGTCGGGGTCGTGGTCGCGCCGCTGGCAGACCGGCTGGAACGGATCGGGGTCAGCCGGGTTGCGGTGGCCAGCAGCCTCTTGATCCTGTCCATCGCGCTGCTGGCATTGCTGATCCTGTCGCTGGACCCGCTGCTGACATCGCTGGCCAGCCAGATCCCCAAGATCAAGTATGAAATCCGCGGCTGGCTCGACATGGTGTCCGGGCTGCTGCGCGGTATCGAAAGCATCAGCACCGAGATCGAGGAGACAATCGGCGCAGCGGACGCGGAGACCGAGGAAGAGGGCGGCGGCCTGCCGACACTGACGGACGCGCTCTGGCTGGCGCCGAACTTTGGTGCGCAGATGTTCATTTTTGCCGGCACGCTGTTCTTCTTCGTGCTGACCCGGAATGAGCTTTATGAAAAGGCCGGCAGCTTTACGGCGCGGTTCTTCCGGGCAGAGCGTGCAGTGGCGCGCTACTTTGCGGCGGTTACGATCGTCAATGGCGGGCTGGGCCTGCTCACGGCGGCGGGGCTTGCGGTAATCGGCCTGCCGGGCGCTTGGATCTGGGGCCTAGCGGCGGCCATCTTGAATTTCATTCTGTACCTTGGTCCGCTGATCATGATGGCCGGGCTCGCAGTGGCAGGCCTGACGCAAATCGGCGGCGCAGGCGCCGTGCTGCCGCCTCTTTTGTATCTCGCGATCAACCTGACTGAGGCGCAGTTCGTCACCCCGGCTTTTGTCGGCCGCCAGCTGGACCTCAATCCGCTGATTGTCTTCTGGGCCATTGTATTCGGGTTGTGGATCTGGGGGCCGGTCGGTGCCATCGTGGCGCTGCCGGTTCTGCTGTGGTGCGGCCGTATGCTGGCGCCTCCGCCAGGCACGGCGGAGGCGGAAGCTCCGAAGCAGCGGTAGCCGGGCCCGGGCAGGCCCCCTTGGCTGGACCCGCCTTTCTGCTTTCTGATGTGCCGGGCGGCGGACTGCCCGGCACATCCGTTTTTCACCCCCGCAACCATTTGCTTCCAGCGCTTGTGCTGCCGCGGTTTCGGCCGGGGCCTGCCGCTTTGAGGCTGTCGTCAGCAATGATTTGCCAGCAGCGTCCCCGCATAAGGCCATTTTCTAAAAAATTTGCCGGACGCGGGAACCAAGCGGTCCTGCCGGGGGTTATGTGGCTGTAACTCAAGCGCGCAGATGAGTGAAAATGCTAAGGAGATCAAAACGATGAAACGTCTTATGCTTTCGACTTCGCTGATCGTCGCAACCGCCGTGCCCGCCTTTGCAGGCACCGAAACCGAAGCTTCCGGCAGCGCCGAGGCCGAAGTCCAGCTGGAAACCCCGGCCGTTGACGCCTCCGGCGAGACCAGCGTCTCGGGTGAAGCTCAGGCTGACACTGCTCCGCTGGAGCAGGAGGCCGAAGAGCTGGCAAATGAGGCTGAAGCTGAGGCATCCGAGCTGGCGAATGAAGCTGAAGCCGGCGCCGCCGAAGTGGTAAACGAAGCTGAAGCCGGTGCTGAAGCAGTGGCGAATGAAGCTGAAGAGCTGGCCACCGAGACCGAAAATACTGCTGAGCAAATGTCGGACGCCGTCAACCCTGACGCGGACGGCCCGGCCATGGAACCGCTGGCTGACGGTGAGATGACCACCGAGGCTCTGACCGGTGCTTGGACCTATGACTCCAATGATGAGCACATCGGCGAAGTCTCGCAGGTGATCGTGAACACCAGCGGCAGCGTTGAAGCGGTTATCATCGACGTTGGCGGTTTCCTGGGTATCGGCGAGAAGCCGGTTGAACTGACCATGGGTGATCTCGACATCGGCAAGGTCGATGGTGACATCCGCGTGAACACCCATCTGACCCGCGAGGAACTGGAAGCTCTGCCGGAGTATAAGTCTGAATAACACTCCCTTTCTCAAAGGGGCCTCCTGGCCCCTTTGACAGCCGCCCCGTTTGCCCCCCGTCCCTCTGCCGGTTTCCTGCCTCGTACCGGCGTTTCGGGCAAACAGCACTGCCAGGCGGCCCTTCAAGGCCGGGTTCCAAAACGGAACCCGGCCTTTTGGGTTTCTATAGGGGGCGGCTATCTGGTATCAGACCAGCCCGGCGGCCAGCGCTGTCGCAGCAGTGCCCAGTCCGGTCAGAGTCAGCAGTGCAATCAGCCCGTCCCTGGTCAGCATCGCTACCGCCAGCAGGCTGACAGCCGCGCCCAGAACCGAAGAGGAGAAGGGCACGATCTCAAGCAACGGCATCAGCGCGCCGCAGATCAGGCAGACCAGCCGGATGACAGTCAGAAACGGCTGACGCAGCAGTGCAGGCAGGCGTTTGCCCGAATGCCGGTCCAGCCACTGTGCGGTGCGGCGCATGGCGGCGGTCATCTTGCGCACGGAGCGGCCCTCGATCCTGCGGCGGCCCAGCCATTGCGGCAGCCACAGATGCGACCGGCCCAGCAGCATCTGTCCCGACACCAGGCAGATCAGGATGCCGCATGCGGACGAAAACAGCGGCACTCCGCTAAGCGGCGAAACCACGGCCAACGCCGGAACCGCCAGAACCGCCGAAAGTGAGCTGTGCCCAAGTTCCTCGGTCAGTTGGGCGACGGTGACCGGTCCGTTGGTCTGGCGGACTATGCGGCTTGTTTCCTTCAGGACCTCGGCAACGGGCTGTTTCGGAGAATTCATTGGTTTCTGCCTCTGGCTGCTCTTGTGCGCAACACAAACGCACGCGCCCGGCGGCGGGTTCCGCGTGCAAATGACCTAGGGCATTAAAAAATCCGTGCGGAACAGGTCCGGGCGAGATTTTCATTTAGAAATCAGGAACCTTTCAGATGGCCTGTGCGTTTCTGTGTTGCATCCCCAAGAGGGACAAATATGGAAAGGAGCACATAAGATGACTCACCTGATCCGCACCACCGCACTTGTTGCCGCCATGGCCACCGCAGCTGCTGCGGGCTCCCAGGTTTCCGAGATCGACGTGACCGCCGACCTGAGCGCGATCGAGAATTATCAGGCCGCCAAGGTCTGGACCAGCCTGGAGACCGACCTGGAAACCGCCCTCGCCAAAAACCTCGTGGGCCAGATTGCGGGTGAAGATGCCGGAGAGGCTGCGGAAATCCATATTGAGATCGACTCCGTTGCCCTCGCCAGCAACTTCCAGCAGGCGCTGGGCGTTGGCGAATGGATGCTGAAAGGCGATGTGGATATCGACATGCCGGACGCCTCCAAGGATATGCGCTATGACCTCACCGTCTCGGCGGATCAGGTCAACACTTACTACCCCGAGGGCACGGACCCTGCCTCGGTGAGCGTTGACAGCGAAGTGTTCTACAATGCCATCATCGACGCCTTTGCCAGCAATGTCGCGTCGAAACTGAAGTAAGGAGGCAGATATGCGTATCATGATCGCGCTTCTGGCACTGGCGGGACTGGCCGCCTGCGAAACCGCCGAAGGTTTCGGACGGGACGTGTCGAACCTCGGCGACGAAATCACCGAAGAATCTCAGGAAGCGCAATAAGCCGCTTAGGCGCTTTCTGGGCAACTGAACCAACCCGGCAGCTTTGCGAGCTGCCGGGATTATTATTTTTGCAAAGCGCGGAACCTTTGCGGGACCGGTGCGTTACTACTGCAATAAAACGGCCCAAAGTCCTCCCCCCTAGTCCGGTTTGATCCGGAAGATTTGGGCCCCCTCCAAGGCACCCGGGAACACGCCGGGTGCCTTTTTTTACCGCCGCAGGCGACCCCTGGGGGTTGGGGGGTCAGACGATGTCCTCTGTGGCGCCCGGCAGCGGCTGCTGAAGTTCCGCCATATTGCCTGGATCATGCGGCACAAGCAGCCCGCGGCGGGCTTCCGGGCGGCGCACCTGATTGCGGCGGACCTCCTTAAGCCACCAGGCGGCAGCATGGGCCGGGTCCAGCGCCTCGGCTGGCAAATCCTCCTGCCACCAATGCTGCGCCAGCTCCCGCCACAGCTTTTCGATCCGCGGGCGCTGGCTGATCCGCAAGGCGGCCTCGGTGTCCCAGCGCATTGACCGCCCGTTCAGATTGGCAGACCCGACCATGGCGAAATCCCGGTCGGTGACCAGCACCTTGCTGTGCAGATAGATAATTGGCGACCCCGACAGCACCGCAGGGGTGTCGCGGGCGGCCATGCGCCGCTGGACCGGGCTGGCGATACAGGCGCGGGTGCCAAAGGCCTCAGTGACTCCTTGAAGGGCTTCCGCCTGCAATGCCATGCCATAACGCGCGTCCAGATCGCGGTTGCCTTCAAAGGCGACGTCGTCGGGCAGCGCAGGCAGGATCAGGATCAGCGACAATTCAGGATTGCGGCGCGCGGCGTTCGCCAGCCCGCGTGCAATCAGGCTGGACCGCAGGAACTGGGACTCCAGGTAAATCAGGTTTTGCGCCCGGTCAAAGGCGGCCAGGTGGTCCTCTTCGATTTCCTTCAGCATCGTGCGCGGCGACAGGGCCCAGAAGCCGGCACGGCGGGGGGCCGACATCGTGCGGCGGACAAGCTTGCCTGCGGGCGGCTGCTTGCGCAGCGCGATTTCATCCCGGAACCGCTCCAGGTGGCGGGCCGCCTCTTCGGCTTCGGGGCCGCGCAGCATCAGCTGCACGTCCGCCCAGGTTTCATGGGCCGGCAGGTCGTGCTCCAGCGTGTCATAGCGGCGCCGGTTCAGATCCAGCCCGCCGATATACAGAACCTCCCGGTCGATTACCGCAATTTTCTGGTGATGCGATACCGGGTACAGTTGCGGCAGTCCCGGGCGGCTGGCCGCCGCAGGCCGCAGCCGCGGGGGCAGCTTGCGCAGTTTGCGCAGCACAAAGGGCGAAAAGGCGAGCCGCGGCAGCAAACCCGCGCGCGTCGGATGCAGTGACGCTGCGACTGACAGCAGCGCTGCCTGCTCCGCGGGCAGGCCGGCCATGATCTCCTGTGCCTGCGTCAGCGTCTTTTGCGCCGCGGCATGCAGCGGTGCGGCCATCACCGGGTCGAAATCACTGACCACCAGCTGCACCCGCACGCCGCGCCGCAATGCATCTGCTATCAGGTCCGCCCAAGTTTCGCCGGTCTCACGTGCCTCCGGGCTGAGCAGCTGGGTGGCAAAATCGAACAGGCGGAAACTGGCAATGAGCTCGCGCTTCGCGCCCAGCACCGCGCGCTCAAACGCAGGCCAGGCCTCCTCGGCAGTAATCAGCACCTCGAAATCACCGTGGTGCTGTTCAGGTTGCGGCTCCTGCGGCATGTTTCTCCTGATCTTGTGACGCTGCTGCCGGCGGCACGGCCCCGGCTACAGCAGGGAAGTTCAGCTTGTAGGTATGGCTGTTGTCAGTTTCGTAAATGGTGGCCTCGCCCTCGAGCTGGGTGGCAAAGGCCATCATCAGCCGGGCACCGACGCCCGTTCCGTCCGCGGCCTCCTCAGGAGGCATCACGGGCCGCCCCTTGGTGTTGGTTATCTCAAGCTCCAGCCAGTCTTTTGCCGTTTCGCGCAGGCTGACCAGGATTTCCGGTTTTCCGCCGTCAGGCACACCGGCATACTTGAGCGCATTGGTCATCGCCTCCGACACCAGCATTGACAGCGTCACCCCCTGGTCCTGACTCAGCGGCACCTGCGCGAGATCTGTCCTGATCGAAAGTTTCTGGCCCGCGCCGGGGAGCATCGCGCCGATTTCCGAGATCAGCGCATCAATCAGGTCACGGCTGTCGACGGTGGTGACATCGGGATTGGTGTTCAGGCTCCGGTGAATGGTTGCCAGGCCGCGCACCCGCCGCTGCAATTGCGCCAGCATCCGCCGGGCCTCCGGCGTCTGCGCATTGCGGCTTTGCATATTCATGATCGAGGCAACAAGCTGCAGGTTGTTCTTCACCCGGTGGTGAATCTCGCGCAGCAGGACGGTCTTCTCTTCCAGGTCCAGCTCGCGCCGCCGCTCCGCTTCGCTGAGGATGGCTACCATCCGGTTGAAGGATTGCTGGGCTTCGGCGAATTCGCGCGGAGGAGAGATAAGCTCCAGACTGGCATCTTCACGCTCCCCCAGCGCATAGCGGCGCATCGCCGTGCGCAGCGCGCTCAGGTGACGGATCACCATCCGCTGCAGTCCGAAGATGGCAACGGCAATCCCCGCAAGCCACATCAGCACCGGGAACGCCAGCGTCATCAGCGACGCAGGGTTTGTCGCCGCCGACGCGGCGTGTTCCACTGGCCAGCTGCCAACCACAAAGACCTGGCCGGGAAGGATCTCGCTCACGGCAAAAAACCGTTCCTGGCCGGAGCGGGCATCCTCAAAAAACGTGTCGCCGATACGAGCCGCCAGTTCCCGTCGGGGGATTGAGACCGGCAAAGCCAGTGACGCCCGCTGTTCGGGAACGCTTGCGGACAGAATTTCGCCCTGTGAATCCACGGTGACATACTGGATGCCTTTAAAAGACAATTCGTCGCCATTCGGCTCAGCGCTGACCTTATGGGGAATTCCAATCGACACGTATCCCATCAGGATGCCATCGCGCAGCACCGGGCTGGTCGCCAGCAGGTAGCTTCTGTCGGCCCCCAAAAGGTCGCGGCTCAAAGCAAAGGACAGCCGCGGGGATTGCCGGGCCTTCAGATACATCCACCTCTTGGAAACGTCCCGCACCTTCCCGTCGGACGCGCACTCCATCTTACCTTCGGGCGACATGAAAGCGGCAAAGGTAAAGGGGTTCGCGCCTTCGTTAAAGGCTTTAAGCATCCGGATGCAGGCGTCGCGGTCAGCGACCACGGGCAGGATCGAAGCGGCCAGCCCCTCGGTGGCGCCGCCGGCCCGTTGCAGCAGCTCCCGCTCCCTGGACGCAGCCCTCTCGGTGCGGTCCAGCAGCGAGGCGCGGGACAGCCGTGTGGCTTCCTCCACCACAGCGTTGGTTTGGTACAGCGCAATCAGTCCGAGCGGCAACAGCGCAAGCGTCATCACCGCCGCCAGCCGGACCAAAAGGCTGCCCGCTTGCAGCCGGGGCATTCTGATCACGCGGCGCCCTGCTGGGCAACGATCCCAGCGGTGACGGTATCTGTCAGCTCCATCTGGCTGTCGTCGCCCAGTTCCATCAGTTCGGCCAGCCGCGCCCGTGCGCGGTTCACCCGGCTTTTGATCGTGCCGGTCTTCACACCGCACATCTCCGCCGCTTCCTCGTAGGAAAAGCCGCCCGCACCGACCAGCGTCAGCGCTTCGCGCTGTTCGTCGTTCAGCTGGGCAAAGGCCACTTGGAAATCGCGCATATGCAGTCGCCCGTCGTGGTCGGGTTTCTGCGCCAGTGTTGCGGACAGCGCCCCGTCGCCGTCCTCCACCTCACGTTTGCGTTTGCGGCGCAGCGAATAAAATGTGTTGCGCAGGATAGTGAACAGCCAGGCCCGCATGTTCGACCCATGCTCGAATTTCTCGATATTCGTCCAGGCCTTGACCAGCGTGTCCTGCACCAGATCGTCGGCGGTGGCGCTGTTGCGGGTCAGGCTGATAGCAAAGGCGCGCAGGGCGCCCAGGTGGTTGACCAGGTCGTCTCTTGGGTCCTGTGCGGCTTCAGTCATCGGAGCGCTCCTCCTCGGACCGATCAGGTGAGGGAGGCGTCGCAGCCCCCTTGTCCTTCAGTTGCTTTAACAGATCGGTGAACCGGTCCGGGACCGGCTCATTCGCGATCTCGTCGAAAGCCCGCTTGAGGTTTTCGTCTATGTCGCGGTCGGCCGTTTCATTGCGCGGCCGGGGGGTGTTTAGCTGTGTCATGCCATCCATCGGTTTTTTGCGCGGTTTTCTGGAACCAAACGCACATTAGCGCGTATAGTTCCATGTATATTGCAAAAAAGGACATCACAAAATGACCGCTCAATCGGGAGAACTGATCGCCAGTCAGATTGGTGCAAACTTGCCCTATCTGCGCCGCTACGCCCGCGCGCTGACCGGCAGCCAGAACAGCGGCGATCAATATGCCCTGGCTTCGCTCGAAGCCATCCTGGCCGGCGACGCCGAATATGACAGCGTTTTGTCTCCCAAAGTTGCGCTGTTTCGTGTCTTCCATGCGATCTGGTCCTCCTCCGGCGCCCCGGCGGGAGAGGAGGAAAACGATGCGGGCCTGGCCGCCAAAGCGCAAAAACACCTGCGGCGCCTGACGCCGAACACCCGCGAAGCCCTGCTGCTGCACACCATCGAGGAGTTCAGCGCGGCCGAAACCGGCACCATCATGGGGGTGAGCGAAAGCGAAGCCTCAGAGCTGATTTCTATCGCTTACGAGGAAATGTCGCGGGCGACCGCCGGTAAAATCATGATCATCGAGGACGAAGCGGTCATCGCGATGGACCTTGAGGCGATCGTCACCGGCATGGGCCATACAGTGACCGGTATCGCCCGCACGGAAACAAATGCGATGGACCTTGCTTCAAAGGACTCCGCCGACCTGATCCTGTCGGACATCCAGCTTGCGGACAATTCGAGCGGGATCGACGCGGTGAATGGCATTCTGGCCAAGTACGGTGACCGTCCGGTTATCTTTATCACCGCCTTCCCCGAACGCCTGCTGACAGGCGAGGGACCCGAACCGGCGTTCCTGATCTCAAAGCCGTACACCGAAGAGCAGGTGCGCTCCGCGGTGAGCCAAGCGATGTTCTTCTCGTCAACCGAAACCCTTAAAAGCTGAAACCGCCCGCCAGGGCTGGGTGGCAGGACCCCGGGCCGCACTTGCGGCCCGGGGCTTTTTTCCCGCGTGACAGCCGCTCAAAAAGTCCCCGCCCCGGGGAGGAAGCGGGGCGGGGACCGGTGCCTTCCTGCAAAACGGGAGGAGGCGGCAGGAAGGCGGGAGAAATTACAGATCAGGATTTGGCCAGCGCCCGCAGCATCCAGGCAGCCTGCTCATGGAACGCGGAGCGCCCTGTGGCCAGGTCCTCGGTCACGATATCGCGGCGGCTGCCGGCCAGCTCCGCAAGCGCGTGCAGCCGGTGGGCAATGCGTTCATGGCTGGCGGCAAGGTCCTTGGCCATACCGCCGGCGGTCAGCTCGCCGTCGGCATCCTCAATCTTCGAGCGGTTCAGGATCTCATCCATCCGCGACGGCGCCAGGTGCCCCAGCGCGCGGATGCGCTCAGCCAGCGTGTCGGCGGCGGCAAACATGTTCTCGTACTGCTCTTCGGTCAGCTTGTGCATCGAATAGAAAGCCGGGCCTTCCACATTCCAGTGATAGGCGTGGGTTTTGAAGACGAGCCGGTAGGTGTCGGCCAGCACATCCGCCAAGCCGCTGGCGATGGGGCCGGTATCGCGGACACCGGTTTCGACTTTGTCAGGGCTTGGGGTGGCGGAAAGCGCGCCAGTCATGGAGTACTCCTTTACTTCTAGAAGGTCTAAGCGGTGATGGACAACCGGACGGCAGAAAACGTTCAGTCCGGCCTGCGGCTGGAATGCGGGCGGCAGCCTTCAGCGGCTGCCGCCAGCCCCGGCCGTCAACGGGAGGAGCCGCGCAGCAAGCGTACGATCAGCGCCACTGCAAACAGCACCAGGAATATAAAAAACAGGATCTGTGCGATCCCGGCGGAGGCCGAAGCGATGCCGCCAAATCCGAAGATTCCGGCAATGATGGCAACGGCCAGGAAGACGAGCGCCCAGTACAGCATGCCGTGTCCTTTCAGTTGCGGATTGTACCGTCCCAACCCGCAAGCCCGGCGAAAGGTTCCAGCCAGTTTCCTAGAGTTTTAGATTGCAAGTGCACCACTGCCTGGGCGCAGTGCCAGGCCCCGCATCGGAGGCGTTGGCCACCCGCGGGCGCCGTATTACCGGTACCCAGGGCTTGCCCAAGGACCCGCCTGCGGCTCCTCGGCGCCAGAACGTCGGGATTGTGCTGGAAGAAGAAGCGGGGCTACCGGCCATTCCCGGCCGGCTGCATCCGGTGCTTTCAGTCAGATCAGCGGCCGGGGTTCGGGCGCATCCAGATCGATCATCGCCACGCTTGCCAAAGCAGGCAGATCGCTGACCTTCAGCCTCCCGTTGTGCCATTGCGCCAGTCTTCTGTCCCGCAGCATTTTCAGTTTTTTGTTGGTGTGGACCAGCGACAGGCCAAGCGCATCTGCCAGATCCTGCTGCTTGAAGGGCAGCGGTACCGTGCCCTTTTCCTCCATGCCAACTGCCTTCAGGCGCTCAAAGATCCTCACCAGCGCCCAGGCAATCCGCTGCGCTGCGTCGCGCTGGCCCAGCGAGGCGATGGTTTCGCCAAGAAAATGCTCTTCGACCGCGGAGATCCACGTCAGATCATAGGCCCGCTGAGGCTCCTGCTCAAACAGCTCAAACAGCGCCGCACGCCGGAACACACACAGCGTCATCGCGGTGGTCGCCTCAACCGAATGCTTCATTTCGCCCATCAGGCCGGCCTGCAGCCCGGCAAAATCTCCTGGAAACAGGAAGTTGATCACCTGCCGGCGGCCGTTTTCCAGCGTTGTGTAACGCGTGCCCATTCCATTGAGCACCGTGTACAGCTGCGGGCTGTTCGAGCCTTCCAGCAGAATTGTCGTACCCGCATCCACCACCAGTTCTCCGGTTTTGAACTGCTGCGTTGAAAGCACCTCCTCACGCGTCATCGGCGTGAAAATGGCCCGTTTGCGGAGCGGGCATTCGCGGCAGGCGGTAGAAGACATTGCGCTCCCCTGGCGGCTATGTCGCAGTTAAATGCGCCCGGTGGGAAATGGATACACACTCTAGGCCTATAGGGGGGCTGGTGCAATGAAAATGCCTACTCCAGGCTGCTCGCATGTCTATCTGGTCATGTCCAGGAACTACTTGGTTACCTGCGATATCTGCGATGCCATTCTGGATTTCGACCCTGCCGCTGAACTCAGCGTGCAGCAGGCGCATGATACGGCGCTGATGGCGCTTTCCCGCTACCAGCGGATTGCCGTGGCCTTTTTTGAGGCGGGCTCCGAACTGGTGACCCGGCTTCATATAGACCGGGATGTCCAAGTCCGGGGCGGCCGTCTGGTCCTTTTGGGGAGTGCCGCGGAAAACGAGCTGGATGCGCACTCACCGTGCCTGCGGTGGCCTGTGCTGGCCCGGCCAGTGTCCAACCAGATGATACGGGCCCAGCTGGCGCCGCTGCGGGCCGGGGCAGGGAACAATCGCGGCCTAGCCGGGTTTATCTAGCGGCTGCGATGTTCGGTAGCCTCGCTGAAAAGGAGTGAAATTATGCTTGGTTGGGCACTTACATTTTTGGTTATCGCTTTGATCGCCGCCTTGCTCGGGTTCGGCGGGATCGCCGGCGCCTCTGCCGGTATTGCCAAGATTCTGTTCTTTATTTTCCTGGTTCTCTTCGTCATTGCGATGATTGCGCGCGCATTGAAGGGCAAACCGCCGGTTTAAACGTGGCGATGCGGCATGCCCGCATGCTCAGAGCCCTTTCTCCTGCTTTTGCTGGCCGGGAGGGGGCCTCCTGCCGGACATAGGGTGGGCGCGCCGGGGGGTCGCGCCGTCAGAGCCTGCGCCGCTGGCCGGCCGCACGTGCTGCTGAACACCCTATGTCCGGGTCAGGCGTCCGCGCCTGGCCGCTGCCGGGAGTACCTGATCCAAATTGGAGATCAGGGCAGCAAGGGGCACAGCTGGCACTTCCGGAAGGCGGCCGTCTGCAGGCACGCCGAATGTAAAACTGCAAAGCACGGGATTCCAATCGGCCCTATGCGGCCGGGCTGAATTGCCGGATCTGGTCCTCCGGCGCCGTCGCGCTGATTGGAAAGTCTCCTGTACTGCGCTGTCCCGTCTCAGCTGCGGGCCTTTGCCAGCAGCCTTACAGCGTGGCGAATATCCTCCTCATGCAGAGGTTTCGTCAGATAGCCGCGGACGATGTTGAATTGCTGCGCTCGCTGCTGGTCGCCCGAGTCGGCCGAGGTGGTCAGCATAAGGACTATGGTGCCGGCCAGCCGCTGGGCTAGCTCCGCGGTGGCTTTCTCCAGAAAATCGAACCCGTTCATCCGCGGCATGTTGATATCCAGGAAGATGGCATCGACCGTGGCATCGGCGTTCTGAGCCAAGTAGTCAAAAGCCTCCGACGCATCATCAAACGCGGTGACGCGGCCCGCCAGCCCGGTGCGCGCAAGCACCCGCTTGAACTGTTTCAGATCAGCGTGATCGTCATCGATCAGCATCAGGTTTTCAATGACTTCTGCCACTTGCCTTCTCCGGAAGCGTGACGGTGAATGTGCTGCCAGACCCTTTTTGCGAGGTAACGCCGATCCTGCCGCCGTGATTTGCCGCTATGCGCTCGCACAAGGTCAGGCCGATCCCGGAGCCTTGGCGGTCGCTGTGCCTGTGCAAACGTTTGAACAGACCGAAAATCCGGTCATGATACTCCGGCTCAATCCCGATACCGTTGTCGCGCACGCTGAAGGTGATCCAGCCCGCAGGAGCTTCCGGGCCTGCTGCGATCTCGATCCTGCTGCCGCGCTCTGGGTCCCGGTAGGCGACCGCGTTGGAGATCAGCTGCCGGATCAGCGTCCTCAGCTGGTCGGGGTTGCCTTCCACCGCCGGCAGCATACCCGTCTCAATGACGCTGCCCGCGGCCGCGATGTCGGCGGCAATGTCAGCGGCCGCGGCCACGGCCTCGCGGGTCAGATCGACGGCTTCAACAGGCCGTTCGTCATCGACGGAGCGGGCAAAAACCTTAAGGTCCTCAACCAGCCGGGCCATGCGCGCATTGGTAATCTCCAAGTCATCCAGAATCTCGCGCCCTTCAACATCCAGGCAGGCACTGGATGTGCCGCGCAGTTCCGCCAGCAGCGCGCGCATCGTCTGGGCCGGCGCCTTGAGATCATGCGACATCGCATAGGTGAATTCCGCAAGCTGCCGGTTCGCGGTCTCAAGCCGCTCCACCATGGCTGACAGCTGTCGGCGGTGGGTCTGTTCCAGCTCCAGCTCCCGCGCCTGGCGTTCGTATGCCTGCTGGCGCTGACGCTGATGCTGCCACAGGAGGAAGCCGAGCAATGCAAGGATGATCCCCCCCGCTGTGCCCGCGACCGCATACTGGCGGGGGCGGGTCCAGAACTCCGGCGTGCCAAAATACTTCTCCCGCAGCCAGGCAAACTCCCGGGACGCCAGATAGCCCGGGATAACCGCGTTCAGCCGGTCCCGGACAGAACCCAGGCCGAACCGCAGCGCGGGGGCACGCGCGCTGGCAAAGACCGGCGGGCCGGCCGCGGCAACCTGGTCTGCCACCGCCCACTCCCGGGCCCGCGCCAGTGTCGTTGCGGCGGGTGCCAGAATAGCGTCCGCGCGCCCATCCAATAGACTCTCCAGCACTGCATCCGCAGTCTCTTCTGCCAGCACCGTGACATCTTCATACGTTGCGGCAATCTCAAGCGGGGGGCTGCCCCGCAGCGCTGCAACTCTGCGTCCGGCCAAGTCATCAAGCCCGGTGATTTTGCCCTTATCCTCAGCGCGGGTGAACACGGAATACGGCACTTGTTCCAACGGCATGGAGAAATCCATCATCTCGCGCCGCTCGCCGGTGATCCGCAAGTCGGGTAAAAGGTCATAGCGCCCGGGCCCGGGGCCTGCACGCCACTCCGTCAGGGAAATCCGCTTGAACTCCAGCGCGAGGCCCGCCCGTTTCGCCAGCCCGCGCAGGACCTCCACACCGAACCCGGAAAACACGCCGCCCGGCTCGACGGTCTGGTATGGCGGGTTGTGGCGGACGCCCACGGTCAGCACCTCGGGGACCGGTTTGGGGATATCAAGAAAGTATTTCTGCCGCAGCGCGGGCAGGCGGCCATCCGCCTCCATTCGCGCAAGCGCGGCGTCGATGTCAGGCAGCAGGTCCGCGCGGCTCCGGTGCAGGGCGACAAAGCGGCTGAACGCAAGGACCGGCGGATCGAGAAAGCTGATCTTGGCATCAACCTGCGCGTTCCTGGCAATCGAGAAGGCAACGGGTTCAGGGATAAGCACCGCATCGACGCCGCCGGTCAGCAGGTTCATCAGCGCCGCTTCCGGGGTCACGAACTCCACCGGCTCGTTCGCGGCTAGAAGGTCCTGAGCCGCCGACCCGACCGCCGGCGGCACAATGCCGATGCGCAGACCGCGGCGGGGGCTGCCCGCAAGTTCCGCGGCCCGGTGCCGCAACACAGTCAGGCGCAGCGTTTCCGATGCCACCGGGGCGGAAAACACATTGGTTTCCTCCAGCAGCTGAAGCCGCGCCACACCGGCGATGAGCTGGGTGCCGCCATCAGCTTGCCGGCGGATGAACTCGTGGGAGGTTTTCACGTCCAGATAGCTGATAGGAGCACCGGTCTCCGCGCCGATCTCTTCTGCCAGCTCGACAAAGAATCCGCTGCGGCCGCCGTCCGCAGAGCGCTGCGCAAACGGCGGCACCGGCAGAAATGCCACCGTCAGTCCGCCTCGGCCTTCCTGCGCCTGTGCCGAAACGTGCCCGCTGAGGCCCAGAAGGCAAAGCAATCCGGCAGACATCAAACATGACAGCCGAAGCAAAATACTCATTCACTAGGGTCCTGAAATTCAATCATTGGGTGTTTCGTGACACTAAGGTGAGAGGGTTAACAAGCTCTTGCCGCGTGCATAGGCTCCGGTCCCATTCCTGCGCATGTCTTCTGCCTCTTGAAGCGTTTTTATTGTTATTTTTCAGATGTTTGAAGTGGGGGTGTGGTAAAATAAAGTCTCACGCCTGGCGGCGGGGTGCGCTACAGAGGATGCACAGAAAACACATTTTGTGCTGGTTTCGCGCAACCTATGGGCGCGGCGCAGGGCGGCTGTCTCATGTTAGGCAAGCGGTTAAACCCATCCGGCAGTATAGTTGACGCTGTCAATTAAATGATTGACACTGTCAATTATCATGACTGAAGACCGTTTCCATCTCCACCGCTCACTCGGCTATCAGGTGACCATGCTGGCCAGGGTGATCGAGCGCCGCTTTGAGCAGCGGATCGCAGAGTTCGGATTGACCCGCGTGATGTGGTGCGTGCTGCTGGCCGCTGGCGGGGAAGGGCTGACCGCCCCATCAGAAATCGCAGGTTTCATCGGCATCGACCGCACGGCCGCTTCACGCACGCTGCGGCATATGGAAGAGCGCGGTTTCATCACCCGCAGCAGCAGCGCGCGGGATGGCCGCTCCATCCAGGTCCGGCTGACCGCGCAGGGGCAGTCCGTGCTGACACAAGTATTGCCCATCGCACAGGAAAACGCGGCGCATTTCGAGGCCAAGCTCACCGGGCAGGAACTCGCCCAGTTGCGGTCGGCTGCCGCCAAGCTGCTGCAGGACGAGCCGCGCATCGTCACCAAGCTTTAGCATTCAGGGAGTGACCATGGGTAAACTGTTCTCCTACCGCAACCGGCCGGTGCATCTGGGACCCTATCCGCAAGAGTCGCTGCGCCGCCGCAAGGGCCTAGAGGAGCTGGAAAACATTCCACCCCTGCCGCAGATCAGCTTCCGCCGCCCCGATGCGCCGCTCTCCATCGTCAACGCAATGCGCGACTACCAGGCAATGCTGGATGCCACACGCGAAGGGCTGGTGAAAAGGGAGCGTGCAGATATCCCCGCCAGCCCGCAGGAGCGCACGGAGCACCTGAAGGCATTCGGCTACTTCTGCGACGCGTCGCTGGCGGGCGCCTGCGCGGTTCCGTCCGCGGCCTGGCTGGACACACCGCTGGTGAACCAGGATGTGGCGGCGCTGGCGGAAACGCTGCGCACCAAGCAGACCAAGACCTTCGCCTCCGGCATCGACGTGGTGATGGCGTCTTTGCGCGAGTCGATGCAGGCCCCGCCCGCGGACTGCCGCCACCACACCCACGCGCTGGTCTATGCCTATGAATTCCCCCGCGACCCCGAAGCGGGGGAAGACGGCACCGAATGGCTCGCAGACGCGCAAAACCAGCGCGCCTGCCTGAGGGCGGCGGAAACCGCGGTTACACTCGCCAATTACATCCGCCTTCTGGGCTGGGAAGCCCGCGCCCATACCGGCGCTGCTACGGATGTGCATCTGGCCAGGCTCGCAGTGCAGGCGGGTCTTGCCACCCTTGAGGACGGCGGCCTCACCAACCCTTTCCTCGGCCGCCGCTTCGGGATCGCCGCCGTCACCACAACGCTGGAACTAGCCCCCGATCAGCCGCTGGAACCGGGCCAGACGCCAGGGGTCAAATACCGGCTCGGTCTCGGCGCCCACGCCAAGAGCGCCGCCACCCGCGACCCCTACGCCAAGCGCCGCTTCATGGACGGACCGCACCCGTTCGAGACCCTGAAACGGGTGGACGATCCGACAACCTATATCGACGAGGTGAACGTCGCGCGGGTTCCCAAACGAGCCGACATGTTTGCCCGGGCGCTGTTCGGCGACCTCGGCAAAGGCCCGCAGGAGGCGGCGAAGAACGGCAACTACGTCCGCAAGTCCTCCTCTGCCTTTGCCTTCCGCTCCTCGCTCGCGGCCTTCGTGCTGCTGCAGGATGGCGAGCCCGCGCCGCAAATTGACCCCAGCGCCACGGATGCCGCCCGCAACGCCGCGAATATCAAGGCCGCGGCCTATTTCCTTGGCTGTGATGCAGTGGGGATCTCGCGCTGCCCGGATTGGGCCTATTACTCCCACGACGCGGCAGGCGAGCCGCTGGCCCCCTACCACGAGAGCGCCATCAGCATCATCATCGACCAGGGCCATGAAACGATGGAGGGCGCCTCTGGCGACGACTGGATCGCCTGCGCCCAGTCGATGCGCGCCTATCTGCGGTTTTCGCTCCTGGGCGGGGTGATCGCCCAACAGATCCGCAACCTCGGCTATACCGCCCGCGTGCATTCGGTGATGGACGGCGAGGTGCTGCAGCCGCCGCTGCTGCTGCTCTCCGGGCTGGGCGAGGTCTCCCGCATTGGCGAGGTGATCCTCAATCCCTTCCTCGGACCCCGCCTGAAATCCGGCGCCGTCACCACCAGCCTGCCGATGACGCATGACAAGCCGGTCGACTTCGGCCTGCAGCGGTTTTGCGAGGCTTGCAACAAATGCGCCCGCGAATGCCCCTCCGGCGCAATCACCGCCGGGCCCAAGCTGATGTTCAACGGCTACGAGATCTGGAAATCCGACAGCCAGAAATGCACCACCTACCGGGTCACGGTCCCCGGCGGCGCCATGTGCGGCCGCTGTATGAAGACCTGCCCCTGGAACCTCGAAGGCCTGTTTGCCGAGGCGCCGTTCCGCTGGGCCGCGATGAACCTGCCCGGCAGCGCGCCGCTTCTGGCGAAGCTCGACGACGCACTGGGCAATGGCGAGGTCAACACCGCCAAGAAATGGTGGTGGGATCTGGAGATGGTGGAGGAGGGGCCTTACGCCCCCTCCCGGCACCCGGTGAACGCCCGCCAGCTTTCCAAGGATCTGGACCTGAAATTCGAGGACCAGACCCTGGCCGTCTACCCCGCGCCGCTGGCGCCGCCGCCCTACGCCTGGCCGTCGCCGATGGACCGGGAGGCCGGGATTGCCGCCTATCAGGCGATGATCCCCGCCGCTGAGCACAAGCGCCGCCGCGCAGCAGGCCTGCCGCCGGAGCATGTCTATACCGCCGATCAGGGCGATGCGCCGGTGATGCGGGTGCGGCTCTCAAAGGCAGAGCATATGACGGACGCTGTCACCAAATACGAGTTCACCCTGCCGGATGATGCGCCGCTGCCTGCCGCAACTGCCGGTGCTCACATTGACGTGGTGGTCGCCCCGGAATTCTTCCGCCAGTACTCGCTGTCGGGCGACCCGGCGGACCGCTCGAAATATCAGATCGCCGTGCTGCGCGAGGACGCGGGCCGCGGCGGCTCGAAGCTGATGCACCGGATCTTCGAAGAAGGCCGGGTGGTATTCATCTCCAAACCCATCAACCATTTCCCGCTGCATGAGGACGCCGCCAAATCCTACCTGATGGGCGGCGGCATCGGGGTGACACCGATGATCGCCATGGCCCACCGGCTGCACGCGCTGGGCCGGGATTTTGAATTCCGCTATTCCTGCTCTAAACGTGCAAATGCCGGGTTTCTGGATGACTTGAAACATGTGCCTTGGTCGGAAAAAGTGCATCTGCATTTCTCGGATCAGGGCACCCGCGCCGACCTCAGGCAGGTGCTGCAGTACACACCCGGCAGCCACGTCTATACCTGCGGGCCCGAGGCCTACATGCAAGCGGTGCTCGACACAGCACGGGCAAACGGCTTCCCCGAAGAGGCCCGCCACATGGAATATTTCTTGGTCCCCGAACAGCCGGAATATGAAAACCACCCCTTCACCCTGAAGCTGGCGAAGTCGGGGCGCGAGATACGGGTCCCGGCAGAAAAAACTGCGACTGAGGCACTTGCTGAAAGCGGTATCCATGTGAATGTGAAATGCTCTGACGGCATCTGCGGCGTTTGCAAATGCGGGCTGATCGCAGGCGACGCCGAACACCGCGACTTCGTTCTGTCGAACAAGCAGCGCCAAGGGGCAATCATCCTCTGCCAGTCCCGCGCACTGGCGCCAGGCGGGGTGCTGGAGATCGACCTCTAAACAGCCATCGGTGCAATTTTCTTACTCAAGAAAATTGCCAGAAGTTTTACTGAAAACTTTTGTCCCCGCAGGTGGCAGCGGCGTGTGAAAACGCGGCTGCCCGCGTTCCGGCGGCCGCCGGAGCTTTCCGGGAATTGCAGGCCGCACCGGAAGCTGCTAAGCGTGCTCCCGGTGAAGGTTACGATATAACATAATGAGATTCGGGCATGAAGGATGACAGGCTGCCGGTCACGGTGCTTTCAGGGTTTCTTGGAGCCGGGAAAACCACGCTGCTGAACCACGTTCTGAACAACCGCGCGGGACGCCGGGTTGCAGTGATCGTGAATGACATGAGCGAGGTGAACATCGACGCGGACCTTGTGCGCGGTGGAACAGAACTGTCGCGACAGGACGAAAAGCTGGTGGAAATGACCAACGGCTGCATCTGCTGCACCCTGCGCGACGACCTGCTGCAAGAGGTGCGCCGCCTCGCGGACGAAGGGCGCTTTGATTACCTCCTGATCGAAAGCACCGGCATTGCCGAGCCGCTGCCCGTGGCCGCGACCTTCGATTTCCGCGATGCGGAGGGCCGGAGCCTCTCGGACGTGGCCCGCCTCGACACCATGGTGACCGTGGTCGATGCGGTGAACCTGCTACGCGATTTCGCAAGCCACGACTTCCTCAGCGACCGCGGCGAAAGCCTGGGTGAGGAGGACGACCGCACGCTGGTCAATCTGCTGACCGATCAGATCGAATTTTCCAACGTCATCATTCTGAACAAGGTGACCGAGGCCGGCCCGGCCCAGACCGAAGCAGCGATGCTGGTGATCAAGGCGCTGAACCCTGATGCCGAGGTGATCCAGACCGACTTTTCCGAAGTTGACGGAGACCGCATCTTCGACACCGGCCGCTTCGATTTTGACAAGGCTCATGAACATCCGCTCTGGGCCAAGGAGCTATATGGCTTCGAGCACCACGTGCCCGAGACCGAGGAATACGGCATCTCCTCCTTCGTCTATCGGGCCAAACGCCCCTTTGACCCTGCCAAAATCCACGCGTTGCTGAATGGCGACCTGCCCGGCGTGATCCGTGCCAAGGGCCATTTCTGGCTGGCTACCCGCCCGGACTGGGCCGCGGAGTTCTCTCTGGCCGGCGCCATCTCCTCGGTCCGCCCTTTGGGCCTGTGGTGGGCCGCGGTGCCGTCCGAGCGCTGGCCCAGCCACCCCGAAGCCCGGCGTGAATTCCTGCAGAACTGGGATGAAACCTGGGGCGACCGCCGCCAGGAGCTGGTGTTCATCGGCGCAGGTCTGGACAAGGCCGCGATCACGGCCCGCCTGGATGCTTGCCTGGTGCCGGAAGCCGCAGACGGTCTCGATCCAGCTTGGGCTGCGCTGGACGATCCCTTCCCAAACTGGCACCGCAATGGCTGACCGCAGGCCCCGCCGCAATCTCAACTCGCGCCTGAAACGGCGGCGCAGGGCAGGGGACCCGATGCAGGCCTTCGACGCGCTGCCGCCGCCCCTGCGGCAGTGGCTGGCCTCCGCTTGCCTGCCCTGGAGCCCGGCGTCTGCCCTCAGGCTCTGGACCAAGGCAGGCGGCAGCCGCGATCCTGCTGCGGCAGCCGCCCGGCTGGACGCCGCTGAACAAGCAATGCTGAAGCGGGACGCCCGCATCTGGGCGTTCCGGGGCTAGCCGCTCCGGCCCTCTGCATCAGGCAGTCTTTTTCTCCGCCTCCGCCGCGGCATCATAGTCTGCCCGCGCCGCATCAATCGCGGGCAGATGCTCCAGCGCCCACAGCCCCATGGCCCAGACCGGTTCGCGGAACGACTCGCCCAGCGGCGTCAGCGCATATTCCACCTTGGGCGGGATCGTCGGGTAATAGGTGCGCTTCACCAGCCCGTCCCGCTCCAGCTCTCGCAGCGTCAGGCTCAGCATCCGCTGGGAAATCCCCAGATGCCGCTTCAGCTCATTGAACCGCAGCACACCGTATTGCGCCAGCGAGATCACGATCAGCACGCTCCAGCGGTCGCCGACCCGCGACAGCACCTCGTTGATACGGCCGCATTCCGGGCATTGCCCTTCTGCCATGGTGGTTCCCTCCGTGTAACCGGGGCTCAGAAATGTGCCTTCTTGTGCCCCATCCGGTACCGCTTATATAGCCAGTCACAAATCTATACCACCCCTGGCAACCGGCCGTGAAAGGACCAATGAGATGAGCAAGAGCACCCTGATCGAGAAGCTGAACTGGCGTTATGCCACCAAGAAGATGGACCCCGCCAAGGCGGTTCCGCAGGAAAAGATCGACCAGATCATCGAGGCGATCCGCATGGCACCGACCTCCTCGGGCACCCAGCCGTTTGAGGTCTTCGTCATTACCAACCCGGAAATCCGCGCGCAGATCCAACCGCACGCCTGGGATCAGGCCCAGATCACCGATGGCTCGCACCTGCTGGTCTTTGCCGCCTGGGACAACTACTCCGAAGACCGCATCGACTCGGTGACCCGCCAGATGACCGAAGAGCGCGGCGAGATCCCGATGCTGAACCAGTATTACGAGAACCTCAAGGCGACCTATTTGCCGCGCGAGGAACGCACCAACCACGACCACGCCGCCCGCCAGGCCTATATCGCGCTGGGCTTTGCGCTTGCCGCCGCCGCGGAGCTGGAAGTGGACAGCACCCCGATGGAAGGTTTCGACCCCGCGAAGGTCGATGAAATCCTGGGCCTGCGGGACAAGGGCCTGCGCTCGGTGGTGCTGCTGCCGCTGGGCTACCGCCAGGAGGAGGGCGACTGGCTGCTGCCGATGAAAAAGGTCCGCAAGTCGCGCGACACCATCGTGACCGAAATCGCCTGAGAGGGCTGATCCCCGGCGGCAGGCGGTTTTTGCCGCGCCTGCCGCCGGTTTCTCCGCAGGTAAAATTTGCCTGCGGAGACTATTCATGCATTTCATCTGCATTATACTGGCCGGCAGGCACCCTTTTCGGCCTCGGCGCAGGTCCGTCGGGTCTGGTGCTGTCAGTTAAGACTTTGCGAGGGGTGCCAGTATCCATGTTTACCGCTGATTTTTCTGCGAGTGACCTGGATCCCGCTTTGAAACCCGTTCTTCAGCTTTGGCAGAACGCCTCGGAGGCGGGCGCTTTCCCGCGGCTCGCCGAGCTGAGCCTGCCGTATATCAGCACGGCGACCAATATCCTGGCGGTCTTCGAAATCGAGCGGACAGGGACCGGGGAGCTGTCTGATTTCAAGGCGCTCTATGTGCGCAGCAAGATCATCAACACGCTGAGCACCAAGGTCGCCGGCACCCGCCTGTCTGAACGTCCGGGCTTCGGGCCCGGGTCCATGATCTGGACCTGCTTTGCCGAAGCGGCCGCCAATCCCCGGCCGCTGCTGGTCTCGCTGCCCTATGTCGGCCCGCTGCCGGAATACCGCAGCTCCACCGAAATCCTGCTCCCCCTGCGGGGAGAGGGCTCGACAGTTGACTATTTGATGACGGGCGTAGTTCTGCTGGAGCAGGAATACCAGCGCCGGGATCAGGCCTGAAGCGGCCCCGGCAGGCGAAAGGCGGGGCAGGGGGCTGCCCAAAGCCGCCTCCGCCTTGCCCAGCAGGGCTTTTCCCTTGCGCAACCCCGGGAATCCGCCTATACGCGCGCTGTCAATACAAGGGCGGTCAACGTCCGGGTGGCATATCTGAGCAGGGCTGGGGAATACCTCGGCCCTTTGTGTTTGTTTGATCAGATGTGCTCCGGGCCACGTTCTGTAGGGCTAACCAAGACCGGCGGAGACAACCGCCCGGCCAGAAAACCGTTAGTAAAGGAAACCTGAGACCTCATGGCTCAAAACGCATCGATGGAGGAATTCGAAGCCCTCCTGAACGAAAGCTTCGAAATGGACACCCCGGACGAAGGTTCGGTTGTCAAAGGCAAAGTGCTGGCAATCGAAGCCGGCCAGGCCATCATCGACGTCGGCTACAAAATGGAAGGCCGCGTTGATCTGAAAGAATTCGCAAACCCCGGCGAAGCCGCTGAAATCGCAGTCGGCGACGAAGTGGAAGTCTTCCTGCGCTCGGCAGAAAACGCCCGTGGCGAAGCCGTCATCTCCCGCGAGATGGCCCGCCGTGAAGAAGCCTGGGACCGCCTGGAAAAAGCATACGCAGACGATCAGCGCGTCGAAGGCGCGATCTTCGGCCGCGTCAAGGGCGGCTTCACCGTCGACCTGGGCGGCGCTGTTGCGTTCCTGCCCGGCTCGCAGGTTGACGTGCGCCCCGTGCGCGACGCTGGCCCGCTGATGGGTCTGAAGCAGCCGTTCCAGATCCTGAAGATGGACCGCCGCCGCGGCAACATCGTGGTTTCGCGCCGTGCGATCCTCGAAGAGTCCCGCGCCGAGCAGCGCGCCGAAGTCATCGGCAACCTGTCCGAAGGCCAGGCAGTGGACGGTGTCGTCAAGAACATCACCGAATACGGTGCGTTTGTTGACCTGGGCGGCGTTGACGGCCTGCTGCACGTCACCGACATGGCATGGCGCCGTGTGAACCACCCTTCCGAGATCCTGTCGATCGGCGAAACCGTCAAGGTTCAGGTCATCAAGATCAACAAAGAGACCCACCGTATCTCCCTGGGCATGAAGCAGCTGCAGGAAGATCCGTGGGATCTGGTTGGCGCCAAGTACCCGCTGAACTCCGTTCACAAGGGCCGCGTCACCAACATCACCGATTACGGTGCATTTGTTGAGCTGGAGCCGGGCGTCGAAGGTCTGGTCCACGTCTCCGAGATGTCCTGGACCAAGAAAAACGTCCACCCGGGCAAAATCGTCTCCACTTCCCAGGAAGTCGACGTCATGGTTCTGGAAATCGACGGTGCCAAGCGCCGCGTGTCCCTGGGCCTCAAGCAGACCATGCGCAACCCGTGGGAAGTCTTTGCCGAGACTCACCCGGAAGGCACCCAGGTCGAAGGCGAAGTCAAGAACATCACCGAATTCGGTCTGTTCATTGGCCTCGACGGCGACATCGACGGCATGGTTCACCTCTCCGACCTGTCCTGGGACGAGCGCGGTGAAGATGCGATCCAGAACTACCGCAAAGGCGACGTGGTTCAGGCCGTTGTCTCCGAAGTGGACGTCGACAAAGAGCGTATCTCGCTGTCGATCAAAGCTCTGGGCGGCGACAAGTTCGCCGAAGCCGTGGGCGGCGTGAAGCGCGGCTCCGTGATCACCGTCGAAGTGACCGCGATCGAAGACGGCGGCATCGAAGTGGAATACGAAGGCATGAAGTCCTTCATCCGCCGCTCCGACCTGGCCCGCGACCGTGCCGACCAGCGCCCCGAGCGTTTTTCGGTTGGCGACAAGGTCGACGTGCGCGTCACCAACGTCGACTCCAAGACCCGCCGCCTGGGCCTGTCCATCAAGGCGCGCGAGATCGCGGAAGAGAAAGAAGCAGTGGAACAGTATGGCTCCTCGGACTCCGGCGCATCGCTGGGCGACATCCTGGGTGCCGCACTGAAGTCGGGCGACTAATCTCCCCGGCCTCACGGCGGACAACACAAAGCCCCGCAGGCAACTGCGGGGCTTTTTCTTTTGCGGCATTTGACCTGCAGTCCCTGCTTCGCCTTCACCATTTTTTAGCGGCGCCTGATGGATAGTCGAAACAATCGCATTTTCTTCAAATCAGGAAGACTAAAAGTTGACCAAAGGACACTCGGCTAATCCGGCGCACGCAAACTCTCATCATGGCGCCGAAGTGGCAGAAAAACTCGTCTGGCGCGCAAAATCCGAACCTCTTAAGGACGGCGGTCTGCGGACCTCTCAGATCCTCGCGGAAGCTTTGGCAGCAGATCCGCACCACCACGAAGCCCAGGTTCTGCAGGAGCGGCTGCATCAGACGTTTGTCCCCCGCTGGCATTTTCCGATGCTGGCGGACACCGCCCGCAACCAAGCCTATGCCAAGGCCATCGCGGCCAAGGTAAGGCCGGGGGACGTGGTTTTGGACATCGGCTGCGGAGCTGGTCTGACCGCGATGCTGGCGGCCCGCGCCGGTGCGAAACATGTCTACACCTGCGAACAGCAGCCGCTGATTGCGCAGGCCGCGACCCAAGTCATCGCAGACAACGGTCTGAGCGACCGGATCACCGTGATCCCGAAATGGTCGCACGACATCACCATGGGCGAGGACATGCCGGAACCGGCCGATGTCGTGATCTCGGAAATCGTCGATACCGTTCTGCTTGGCGAGGGCGCGCTCGCGACACTGACCCACGCCATGTCCGAACTGGCCAAGCCGGGCGCGCGCGCGATTCCGGAACGGGGGACGCTGCTGGCGCAGCCCGTCGAAAGCGGCGGCCTGCTGGACCTGTGGCGCCCGCAAGAGGCGGAAGGCTTCGACCTGAGCGCCTTTCACCGTTTTGCGCGGGTCGCGCAATTGCCCCCTAACGATTTTGCGGCCTGCGGGCTGCGCGCCCTGGGGCCGGCGGCAGACCTGTTTCACTTCGATTTCACCAGGCCGACCATCAACCCGGGGCGCATCGCCAGGGATCTGACCTGTACCGCCGCCGGCACTATTCACGCGGTTTTTGTCAGTTTCGAGATGCAGCTGGCGCCTGGCATTCTGGTGGCAAACGGATTGGACGCTGCCGGGCACTGGGGACGCACGGCTTACCTGCTGGATCGTCCCGAAACCGCAGCAGCAGGGGACCGGCTGACAATCACGGCACAGCATGACGCGGCAAACCTGAGCGTCTCCGTGCACGGCACACTCTCCCGGGCCGGTGACGCCAATTCCGCCACCGTGTGGTTGAACCCGGCTTGGAATGTCAGCCTTTCTCAGCGGGATGTCAGCGGCGTTACCCGCTCAGCAAATCCGGCCTGGACCCCGGCGAACGCCAAGGCGGCCGGAACCCAAGTCCATCCCTGCCACTAAGGCCGCCGTCCGGCAGGCTGCGGGACCCGAATCAACTGGAGCTGCTGCGGCATCCGGACCACGGATGCCGCGGCGCAGCGCCGCGCGGCGGCGCCTGATCCGGCCCCGGCAGCCTGCAAAGCGGGTGAACTCTTGCCGGATTTCCCGCCCTGCATGCGGCATTTTGTTCCCCCGCGCGGGAATTTTTCCTATACTCTCAGAATAATAGCCAAAACATTATGGCAGCCTGGGAGGAAGACAGATCATGATCCGCTCTGAGTTGATTCAGAAGATTGCAGACGAAAACCCGCACCTGTATCAGCGGGATGTGGAGAGGATCGTGAACACGGTGTTTGAGGAAGTGACCAACGCGATGGCCCGGGGCGACCGGGTCGAACTGCGCGGCTTTGGCGCTTTTTCGGTCAAGAAGCGGGACTCGCGGGTCGGCCGCAATCCCCGCACCGGTGAAACCGTCCATGTCGAGGAAAAACATGTGCCGTTCTTCAAGACGGGTAAGCTCTTGAGGGACCGCCTGAACGGGAAAGCCTGATGCGTTACATTCGCTACGCGGTTCTGGGGGCTCTGGCCATCGTGCTGGTGTCGGTGAGCCTTGCAAACCGCAGTTTTGTTGAGCTCAAACTGATGCCCGAGGCACTGGGTGAGCTGTTCGGTTTTAATCCGGGCATCTCGCTGCCGCTGTTTGCGGTGGTTCTGGGCGGGGTCGGCGCCGGTCTGGTGCTCGGCTTCCTGTGGGAATGGATCCGCGAGCACAAGCACCGCCGCGAAGCGGCCGAAAAGGCCCGCGAGGCGCGCAAGCTTAACCGCGAAGTGAAGCGGCTGAAAAAGCAGAAACACGAAGGCAAGGACGAAGTCCTGGCGCTTCTCGAAGACGCAAGCTGAGCCGGTCATGACGGACATCCGGGTCAAGATCTGCGGGCTTAGCACCCCGCAGGATGTGGCCGCCGTTGCAGCGGCAGGCGCAGCCTACGCGGGGTTTGTCTTCTTCCCGAAGTCGCCCCGCAACGTCAGCATCGAACAGGCCGCCGCGCTGGCCGTCGAAGCGCCCGTGGGCCTCTGCAAAGTGGCCCTTACCGTGAATGCCACCGACGCGGAGCTGGATGCTATCACCAGCGCCGTACCGCTCGACATGCTCCAGCTGCACGGCAAGGAAAGCCCGCAACGCGTGGCCGAGGTGCGCAGCCGCTACGGCTTGCCGGTGATGAAGGCGGTGGGCATCGCCGATGCCGCGGATCTGCCGCAGATTGCTGAGTATGAGCAGGTGGCGGACCAGCTGCTGATCGACGCCAAACCGCCCAAGGAGGCGGAGCTGCCCGGCGGCAACGGCCTGGCCTTCGACTGGCGGCTGCTGGCGGGGCGCAAATACTGGCAGAAACCCTGGATGCTGGCCGGCGGCCTGACCCCGGACAACGTGGCCGAGGCGATCCGCATGACCGGCGCCCGGCAGGTGGATGTCTCCTCCGGCGTTGAAAACGCGCCGGGCCAAAAGGACGCCGCGCTGATCGAAAGCTTCACCCGGGCCGCACACGCCGCCCGCGGCTGACTTCCTCGCGCCGCCGCGCCGCCGCCCCGCTGTTCCGCGGGGCAGGCGGCGGATTTTGAGTATTTGAAGAAAGGTGAAGGGGCATTGGCCAATGGCTTCATCTTTCCAAAAAATACTCATTGCGCAACAGCGTCCCGCAACCGCTCGGCTTGAGTGTTGCGGCTCCGCCGAACGCTGCTCTCATCCTGTATTAAGCCGGGTCTGCCATAGTGGCCCCTGATCGCGGTCACCGCCGGGCCTGACACCCCTGGCACCTTGGAACAGGGCCCCTTGGCAGGGGACGTGCAGAGACAACGTTTAGCACGCGGGCGGATACGCCCGCCCGCCTCCGCCTTTGTGGCGGCGCCGCCATCCTTCTCCGCCAGACCTTTAGGGCCGGCAGCATGACAGAATGAGCAAACGAACCGGCAGGGCGGCAGCCCCAGCCGGGCAGACCTGCTTGCGCAGAGTCCTCTTTACCAAGGCGCTGCCGCGCTATAGTCATTGCGGGCGCTGCGAAAGTGAGGGAACACCTATGGCCGACGATCTTTTCAACAGCTTCATGAACGGTCCGGATGAAAATGGCCGTTTCGGTATCTTTGGCGGGCGTTTCGTGTCCGAAACCCTGATGCCGCTGATCCTGAGCCTGGAAGAAGAATACAACAAAGCCAAGGACGACCCCTCCTTCTGGGCCGAGATGGACAGCCTGTGGAAGCACTATGTCGGCCGCCCCAGCCCGCTCTATTTTGCAGAGCGCCTGACCGAAGAACTGGGCGGTGCCAAGGTCTACATGAAGCGTGACGAGCTGAACCACACCGGCGCGCACAAGGTGAACAACGTGCTGGGCCAGATCCTGCTGGCGCGGCGCATGGGCAAGACCCGGATCATCGCTGAGACCGGCGCGGGCCAGCACGGCGTGGCCACCGCCACCGTCTGCGCCAAGTTCGGCCTGAAATGCGTGGTCTACATGGGCGCGCATGACGTGCGCCGCCAAGCCCCGAATGTCTTCCGCATGCGCCTGCTGGGCGCCGAAGTGATCCCGGTCACCTCCGGCCGCGGCACCCTCAAGGACGCGATGAACGACGCGCTGCGCGACTGGGTGACCAACGTGCGCGACACCTTCTACTGCATCGGCACCGTCGCGGGCCCGCACCCGTACCCGGCCATGGTTCGCGACTTCCAGTCGGTGATCGGCAAGGAAGTCCGCTGGCAGCTGGAGGAGCAGGAAGGCGAAGGCCGCCTGCCGGACACCGTTATTGCCGCGATCGGCGGCGGCTCCAACGCGATGGGGCTGTTCTACCCGTTCCTGGATGATCCCTCGGTGAAGATCATCGGCGTCGAGGCCGGCGGCAAGGGCGTGGACGACCGGATGGAGCACTGCGCGTCGCTGACCGGCGGCCGCCCAGGCGTGCTGCATGGCAACCGCACCTATCTGCTGCAGGACGATGACGGCCAGATCCAGGAGGGCTTTTCGATCTCCGCCGGTCTCGATTACCCGGGCATCGGCCCCGAGCATTCCTGGCTGCATGACACGGGCCGTGCCGAATATGTCTCGATCACCGACAAGGAAGCGCTGGAGGCCTTCCAGGTCAGCTGCCGCACCGAGGGCATCATCCCGGCGCTGGAGCCCTCCCACGCGCTGGCCCATGTGATGAAAATCGCTCCCGATCTGCCCAAGGACCATATCATCGTGATGAACATGTGCGGCCGCGGCGACAAGGACGTGTTCACCGTCGCCAAGCACTTGGGCTTTGACATGTCCGACACAGAGGAAGGCCGCACCTTCGAGGAGTGAGCCATTCGGCCAAGGCAAAAAGGATCAGGCGCCCTGCGGGGCGCCTTTTTCGTTGCAGACCATAAACTTCTGCGCTCAGGCCGGGTCGGCCGCGTAGCTTTGCAGGATGCTCAGCGGCACGATTTCCAGCGCCCGCATGTGGGTCGCTTCCAGGTGCACTCTGGGGGCGCAGCCCTCATCCGCGGCCTGCAGGAAGCGTGCCGCGCACAGGCACCAGCGGTCGCCGGGCTGGAGGCCCGCAAATCCGAACTCGGGCCGCGGGGTGGACAGGTCGTTGCCCACGTATTTGCTGAAGGCCAGGAACTCAGCCGTGGTCACCACGCAGACGGTGTGGCTGCCATGATCCTCGGCACAGGTGTTGCAATGGCCGTCGCGGAAAAAGCCGGTCACCGGCGCAGTGGAACAAGGTGCCAGCGGGCCGCCCAGAACATTGATGGCGTCGTCTTTTTCCATGGGAGGCCTGTCCTCGCAGCAAGTCGGGGCCGCATTCCGGGGCGGCGTTCCGGCATAATAGTAGAGCAATTGCGTCGCCCGTCCCGGGATTTCCGGCGCGGGCCGCGGACAGGATGGCCAAGCGTGTGCCAAGGTCAATCCCGGTGCCGCAAAAAACTGCGGCCCGCCAAGGGTATGGCGGGCCGCAGTCTCCTGAAAACGGTTCAGGGATCAGGTGTTGAACAGGAAGTGCAGCACATCGCCGTCCTTGACGATGTAGCTCTTGCCTTCGGCCCGCATCTTGCCGGCTTCCTTGGCGCCCTGTTCGCCGTTGCAGGCGATAAAGTCGTCATAGGCGATGGTTTCGGCCCGGATGAAACCCTTCTCGAAATCGCCGTGGATGACGCCGGCCGCCTGCGGTGCCGCGGTGCCGGTGCGGATGGTCCAGGCGCGTGCTTCCTTGGGGCCGACGGTGAAATAGGTCTCCAGGTGCAGCAGGTCATAGCCCGCGCGGATCAGCCGGTCCAGACCGGCCTCTTCCAGGCCCATTTCCTCCAGGAACATCTGGGCCTCTTCGGCTTCCAGCTGGCTGATCTCTTCCTCGATCTGGGCCGAGATGATGACATGGGCGTTGCCCTGCGCCGCGGCCATTTCAGCGACCTTGGCGGAGTGTTCATTGCCCTCGACCGATTCCGACTCACCCACGTTGCAGACATAAAGCACCGGCTTGGTGGTCAGGAGCTGAAGCATCTTCCAGGCCTTGGCGTCCTCGGCGTCGACCTCGACAAGGCGGGCGGGCTTGCCGTCTTCCAGCATTGCCTGCGCGGCCGCCAGCAGGCGGTCCTGCTGCTGGGCTTCCTTGTCGTTGCCCTTGAGCTTGCGCACCAGGTTGGCGCGGCGCTTCTCGATGCTTTCGAGGTCCGCCAGCATCAGCTCGGTCTCGATCACCTCGGCATCGGCGACCGGGTCGACGCGGCCGTCCACATGGGTCACGTCGCCGTCTTCAAAGCAGCGCAGCACATGGGCAATTGCGTCGGTTTCACGGATGTTGGCCAGGAACTGGTTGCCCAGGCCCTCGCCCTTGGAGGCGCCCTTCACCAGGCCCGCGATGTCGACAAAGGTCATCCGGGTCGGGATGATCTGTTTCGACTTGGCGATCTCCGCCAGCTTGTCCAGCCGTGCGTCCGGCACCGCAACCTCACCCACGTTGGGTTCGATGGTGCAGAACGGAAAGTTGGCCGCCTGCGCCGAGGCGGTTTTGGTCAGCGCGTTGAACAGCGTCGACTTGCCCACGTTGGGCAGGCCGACGATTCCCATTTTAAAGCCCATTTCGGCCTCCTGATGCCACTTGGGAGCTGCTTCTAGGCAGCATTGGGCGTGCGCGCAAGGCAAGTATGGCTGGCAAAAGCGCCACAATCGTCTTCTGTGCGGCGTTGCACAGGGGGACCTCATATTGCTTTTTCGTGAGGCGGCTTGGAAAACCTCTGCAAAAAAATATCTTTATGCCAAATAAATAATTCTGCGAGGGGCTTGAAATGAAACAGACAGCTTTGCTGGCGGCAGCATTGTCGGCTGCCATGGCCTTGCCTGCGGCTGCTCAGGAGGTAACGCTGGGGCTGGGGTATTCCGACTATCACCGGGATGCGGCGGAAGACAGCGCAGTGTTCGCAGTGGATTACCTGCACGCGCCGTTCTATGAGCGCGGGCGGCTGTCGGCCCGCTTCGGCGCCGGGCTGGAGGTGCAGGAGGCGGGCGATGTGTTTGCCGGCGTCGGCATCAGCGGAGTTATCGGTCTGAACAACGACTGGTTCATCGAGACCAGCGTAATGCCTGGCGCCTATCACGAAAGCTCCGATGCAAACGACTTGGGCTCCGCCTTTGAAATCCGCACCCTTCTGGCGGTGGGCAAGCGGTTCCACAGCGGCAGGGCGGTGTCCCTGGCGTTCAGCCACAAGTCCAACGCCTCAACCGCGGATGAGAACCCGGGCGTGAACACGCTGACGCTGCGCTGGCACATTCCGCTGGGCGGCTGAGCCGGGCCGGTGCGGCGCGGGATTGATTTCCCGCGCAACATTCGGCACACCGGGGCGGAAACCTGAAAGCAAGGCCCGCCCATGACCCGCATTGATGCCAAATTCGCCGAATTGAACGCCGCCGGAAAGAAAGCCTTTGTCACCTATGTGATGGCGGGCGACCCGGACTACGAGACCTCGCTGGAGGTGGTGAAGGGGCTGCCGGGCGCAGGTGTGGACATCATTGAGCTGGGCCTGCCGTTCACTGATCCGATGGCCGACGGGCCGACCATTCAGCTGGCCGGGCAGCGGGCGCTGGACGGCGGCATGACACTGGAAAAGACGCTGCAGCTGGCCGCCGACTTCCGCAAGGGCGACGACACCACCCCGATCGTGCTGATGGGGTATTACAACCCGATCTATAACCGCGGCGTGGAGACGTTCCTGGAGGACGCCAAGGCCGCGGGCATCGACGGTCTGATCGTGGTGGACCTGCCGCCGGAAGAGGATGAAGAACTGTGCATCCCGGCGCAGAAGGCGGGGCTGAACTTCATCCGTCTGGCGACCCCGACCACCGATGACAAGCGCCTGCCCAAGGTGCTGCAGAACACCTCCGGTTTTGTTTATTACGTGTCGATCACCGGCATCACCGGCGCCGCTGAGGCCGAGGCAGGCGACGTCGGCCCCGAGGTCGCCCGCATCAAGGCGGCCACCGATCTGCCGGTCATCGTGGGCTTCGGTATCAACACGCCGGAGAAGGCACAGAACATCGCCTCGGTTGCCGATGGCGCGGTGGTGGGCAGCGCCATTGTCAGCCAGATCGGTTCGGGCAAGTCGCCGGATGAGGTGCTGGCGTTTGTGAAGTCCCTCGCGGATGGCGCCCACAAGGGCTAAGCGTCCGGACCTGGAATGCACGCCGGGCGGAACCATTTGAATAGACCAAAACGAACTTCAAAAACCGCGCCTTCGGGTGCGGTTTTTGCGTCTCAAGGGGTGCGGCAAAGGCAGCGTTGCTTTTGTCTGGCTGGATTGGTAAGAAAACTTTACCAAACGAAAGCGGGAGACTGTCCGGTGCCGGTGATCACCAATATCAACGACCTCAAGCGCATCTATGAACGCCGTGTGCCGCGGATGTTCTTTGACTATGCCGAAAGCGGCAGCTGGACCGAGCAGACCTTCCGCGAGAACACCTCCGATTTCGAGAAGATCCGCCTGCGCCAGCGGGTGGCCGTGGACATGACCGGGCGGACCACAGCCAGCCGGATGATCGGTCAGGACGTGGCCATGCCGGTGGCGCTGGCGCCGGTGGGGCTGACGGGGATGCAGCACGCCGACGGCGAGATCAAGGCGGCGAAGGCGGCTGAGGAATTCGGGGTGCCGTTCACGCTGTCCACCATGTCGATCAACTCGATCGAGGAAGTGGCGGAGGCGACCTCCAAACCGTTCTGGTTCCAGCTTTATACGATGAAGGACGAGGACTATATCCGCCGCCTGATCCAGCGCGCCAAGGATGCCAAATGCTCGGCGCTGGTGATCACGCTGGATCTGCAGATCCTGGGCCAGCGCCACAAGGACCTGAAAAACGGCCTGTCCGCGCCGCCGAAGCTGACGCCCAAAACCATTGCCAACCTGATGACCAAATGGGCCTGGGGTATCGAGATGCTGGGCGCCAAGCGGCGCAACTTCGGCAATATCGTCGGCCACGTGCAGGGCGTCTCCGACACCTCGCAGCTGGGCGTCTGGACGGCAGAGCAGTTCGACCCGGCGCTGGACTGGGGCAAGGTCGAAAAGCTGATGGAGATGTGGGGCGGCAAGGTGATCCTCAAGGGGATCCTGGACGCCGAGGATGCACGGATGGCGGCCAAGCTGGGCGCCGATGCCATCGTGGTTTCCAACCACGGCGGGCGGCAGCTGGACGGCGCGCTCAGCTCGATCCGGATGCTGCCGGAGATCATGGATGCGGTGGGCAATGACGTCGAGGTGCATCTGGACAGCGGCATCCGCTCCGGCCAGGACGTGCTGAAGGCGCTGGCGCTGGGCGCCAAGGGCACCATGATCGGGCGGGCCTTTGTCTATGGCCTGGGCGCGATGGGGCAAAAGGGCGTGACGGCAGCGCTGGAGGTGATTCGCAAGGAGTTGGACACCACAATGGCGCTGTGCGGCGAACGCTCCGTCGAGGGGCTGGGGCGCCATAATCTGCTGATCCCCGAGGATTTCGGCGGCCGCTGGCAGGAATAGTGCGCCGGAGGCACCGGGCAGGGGGCTTTGCCCCTTCCCAAACCGCTGCAACCGGTCTATAGGCACGGCTTCACGCGGGGTGACAGCCTTGGAGGCACCCCGGTTAGACATATGGAGAAGTAAGATGGCAAAAGAGATTCCTGATCTCGTAGCCCAGGAACGTGCGGGGACAGGCAAGGGCGCCGCTCGCGCTGCGCGCCGCGCAGGCATGGTTCCGGGTGTGGTATACGGTGGCGACGCAGAGCCGCTGGCAGTCCAGATCCCGTTCAACGAGCTGCTGAAAAAGCTGAAAGCCGGCCAGTTCAAGTCCACCCTGTGGAACCTGAAAGTGGAAGGCCAGGACGACGTGCGCGTGATCTGCCGCGACGTTCAGCGCGACGTGGTCAAGGACCTGCCGACCCACTTCGACCTGATGCGCCTGCGCCGCACCTCGAAGATCAACCTGTTCATCCACGTTGAGTTCATCAACGAGGACAAGGCACCCGGCATCAAGAAGGGCGGCGTTCTGACCGTCGTGCGTCCGGAAGTCGAACTGAAAGTGACCGCCGGCGAGATCCCCGAGAAGATCGTTGTGGACCTGGAAGGCCTGAACATCGGCGACGTGGTCACCATCTCTTCGGTCGACCTGCCCGCAGGTTCCAAGCCGACCATCGACCGCGACTTCGTGATCGCCAACATCGCGGCTCCGGCCGGCCTGGCGTCCTCCGATGAGGAAGAAGGCGAAGAAGGCGCAGAAGTCGAAGCGACCGAAGTCGAACAATAAGAACCGCGCCCATCCGGGCAACGGTTTTGCGGGCTCCCATCCGGGGGCCCGTTTTCTTTTGTGCGCTGCGCATTGCGCAAGCGATTGACTTTCCCCGGCGCCGCTGCCCCAGTTCCGCCTGAACAGAGGGGAGCGGGGCATGGCCGATTACGATATTGCCATTGCGGGCGCGGGCGCGGTCGGTATGAGCTGCGCGCTGTGGGCGCAGATGCGCGGGCACCGGGTGCTGCTGGCGGACCCGGAGCCGCCGGGGTCGGGAACCAGCTATGGCAATGCCTGCACGCTCGCGACCTATGCCTGCCTGCCGGTGAACAGCCCCTCGGTGCTGACGAGCCTGCCCAGCCTGATGTTCTCCAAGGACAGTCCGCTGTCGTTGTCTTATGCCCATGCGCTGCGCAATCCGCGCTGGATGCTGTCCTTTCTGGCCAACTGCCGCGCCGCGCCCTCGCGCCGGATCGCGGGGCATCTGGCGGATCTGCTGGCCCACGCCGATGCCGGGATCAATCCGCTGATCGAGGCCGCAGGCGCCCAGGACCTGGTGTTGGAGCGCGGCCAGCTGTCGGTCTGGTCCACCGCCAGGGCGGCGGAGGCGGCAACGGCGGACCTGGAGCAGCGCCGCGCGCTGGGGGTGGCCTGGCGCGAGGTCGGTGCGGATGAAGCGCTGGAGATGGAGCCGGGCTTGCGCCTGCCCATCAAGCGCGCGGTGCATTTCCACGCCGCCCGGCACTTGCGCGACCCGCTGGAGCTGGTCACCCGGATGCACCGGGCCTTCACCGAACTGGGTGGCACCACGCTGCGGGCGCCGGTGGAAGCGATCAGGACCTCGGACAACGTAGTGGAGCTGCGGGCGGACGGTCAAAGCCTGACCGCGGGGCGGGCGGTGATCGCCAGCGGGGCTTTCTCGAAACGCATCAAAGGGGCGGGCACGGACAAGCTGCCGCTGGGCACCGAGCGCGGCTATCACCTTATGTATGCGGGCGAGGCGCACCGGGTGACGCGGCCTGTCGGCTGGGGTGAGGCGGGGTTTTACGCGGTGCCCCACTCCAAAGGCTTGCGGCTGACAGGCACGGTGGAAATTGCCGCGCTGGAAGCGCCCGCGAACCAGCGGCGGCTGGCCTACATCGCCCGCAAGGGGGCGGAGATGCTGGGGGACCTGCCCAAGCCGGACAGCGAATGGCTGGGCTTCCGCCCGACGCTGCCGGATTCGCTGCCGGTCATTGGGCCCAGCCCGCAGTCGGACCGGGTGCTTTATGCCTTTGGCCATCAGCACATCGGGCTGACCCTGGGCGGCATCACCGGGCGGTTGATCGCGGATCTGGCGGAAGGCCGCCAGCCCAACATCGATCTGGCGCCGTTTGCCGCGAACCGGGCCTTTGCCTGAGCCTGCCGGCCTCTGGATTCCCGGGGCCAAATAGGGCATCACTCAGGGCTACGGAAACGCAAGCGGGCAGAGGCCATGAAACTCTTTGTGGGGCTGGGCAATCCCGGCCCGAAATATGAGCGCAACCGCCACAACATCGGCTTCATGGCGCTGGACCAGATCGCGTCGGACCATGGGTTTTCCCCCTGGAAGTCCAAGTTCCAGGCGCTGATCTGCGAGGGCAATCTGGGTGGCGAGAAGGTGCTGCTCTTGAAGCCGCAGACCTTCATGAACCTCTCCGGCCAGTCGGTGGGCGAGGCGATGCGGTTCTACAAGCTGACGCCCGCCGATGTGGTGGTGCTGCATGACGAGCTGGACCTGGCGCCGGGCAAGGCGCGGATGAAACAGGGCGGCGGCCATGCGGGCCACAACGGGCTGCGCTCGATCCATTCGCATATCGGCGCGGATTATGCGCGGGTGCGTCTGGGGATCGGCCATCCGGGCCACAAGGACGCGGTCGCGGGCTATGTGCTGCGCGACTTCCCCAAGGCGGATGAGGGCTGGCTGGACGACCTGATGCGCGGGATTTCAGATGGCGCGGCAGAGCTGGCGAAGGGCGATGGCGGCAAGTTCATGAATGCGGTCGCCCTGCGCGTGGCGCCGCCGCGCAGCTCCACCACCAAACCCAAGGCGGAAGCAAAGGCGGAGAAGGCGGCCAAGGCTGAACCGGCGCCGGACACCCGGTCGGCGCTGGAAAAGCTGATGGACAAGTTCAAGTGAGCCGGGAGGCACAAGAGATGGTGAAACTGATTATCGACACCGATCCGGGCATCGACGATGCCATGGCGATCTTTTACGCCGCCGCAGCGCCGGACATTGACCTGCTGGGGCTGACCACGATCTTCGGCAATGTGACCACGGCGACGGCCACCCGCAACGCGCTGCGCCTGCTGGAAGCGGCGGAGCTGGACGTGCCGGTGGCCGCAGGTGCCACCGCGCCGCTGGTGCTGCCGCCGTTCAAACCCTCGTCCCATGTGCATGGGGAGGAGGGCTTTGGCGACATCCCCGCGGCAGAGCCCAAGGGCAAACCGCTGGCGGAGGATGCCGCGGAATTCCTGTGCCGCATGGCGCGCGAGCATGAGGGCGAGCTGGTGGTCTGCCCGATCGGCCCGCTGACCAATATTGCCCTCGCCATGCAGCGCGATCCGGAGTTCATCCGGAACGTGAAGTCCATCGTGGTGATGGGCGGCTCGCTGGAAGAGGGCGGCAACATCACGCCCCACGCCGAGGCCAATATCTATCACGACCCTCACGCTGCGGACGTGGTCTGCCAGGGCGGCGGTAAGGTGGTCTTTGTCGGGCTGGACGTCACCCACCGGATCCTTTGCCTGGCGGAGGATTTCGAGGCGATTGCGGCCAAGTCGCCGGATCTGGGCGGGATGCTTCAGGAAATGTCGTATTTCTACCTCAAGTTCTATCAGGAGGTTGCGGGCAAAAATGGCTGTTCGCTGCATGACCCGGCGGCGGTGATTGCCTGCACCCATCCGGAACTGTTCGGTATGCGTGAGGTGCCGCTTGTGGTCTCCTGCGAGGGCGAAACCTCCGGCGCTACGCTGGCGGCGCCGGACAGCGGGCGGGAGCCGGTCAACGTCTGCATGACAGTGGACGCGGAAACGGTGAAATCCCAGTTCCTCAACCGTTTGACGCTGCTGCCCTAAGCCTCGGAAAACGATCATAGCCCCGCGCGCTGCCAGGCGGGAGGGTGCGGATCAGCGGCCGTGCGGTTTGGAGTCTGTTTGCCGGCTTGCCGGGCCGGGCAGCGCCGTTGCGGCGCGAGACGCTTGGCAGGCGGTCTTAGGTGCCGTTGCTGCGGGGAACGGCTGCCTCGGTTGCCAGGAGCTGGCTTAGTGTTTCCAGCGAGCCGTCACTGACCAGCGAGGCGATCAGGTCTGCAACCCGTGCTTGCCGCATGCCCATGTCATCGGCAGCGGCGTCGAGTTCATCCAGAAGCTGGCCGGATGTGCTGCTGTTCTGATGGTGCGAGTGCTCCAGCCCCTTGGAGGCAGCATCGAATGCTTCGCGTGCGTGGGCGTAGTCTTGGGCTGCGGCAATCACGGCCCGAATGCGTTCTGCCTGCGTTTCAGGGAGGGCGGCATTACTGGCGTTCATCTCAAAAACTCCAAGCGTCATCAAAAAAAGCAGAACAACTGTCCGGAACTGCGGCTGCCCGTGCTTGCGGGCCTGTTCAGGAAATCTGTACCCTGCGGTTCGATCCGCCGGGGTCTTGAAGTCCTGAATGTCATCGCGTCCTCCCGCAATTTGCCGCGATAGAAATATAGTTCTATCTGCGTGCGGGTGTAAATCGGTTTCTGGGGGCTGATCCGCGAATATCTGCACTAAGTGATATCGTAGATCGAATTATAATTCTATTTGCGGGAACTATAGTTCTGTGTATGCTGCTGCTATGAAAGAACACGACACTAAAACACAACTCTCTGCTGATGAGGGGATTGAGCTTTGGAGGCAGCGCCTTCGTCAGGCGCTGGACATCCGCGGCCTGGACTATGATGAGGTCTCCGAAGCGGCAGGCAATAATCCGGAGTACGTCAGCAAGGTGCTGAATGGCCGGTTCAATCCGACCGTGGCGCGGATCATCCGGATTTGTGAAGTTGCAAATATAGACATGGCTTATCTGTTTTCAGATGAGCCGAACGCAGATGACCGTAGCGTTCTGGATAAAGCAGCGGATCTTACGGAAGATGACGCAATACTAGTTAGCCGGCTCATCAGCAGCGCCCGAGCGCGCTGATTCTATCCTTTCGATAATTCGTTTAAACAGGCGGGTTCCCTGGCGGGGCCTTTCCTGGTTGGCCTCGGCGACCGTGCGTAAGAGCGCTTCTAAGGTCGCCGCGGTAATCTTTTCTCTTTGCATAGTCTTGCCCGGGTAAGGTATTTATCATTTATGATAATCGCTTTTTGCGGTATCATCTGATTTGGTTGCATACTATGCGTGTGGATTACAATATGAGAAGTGATATACGCGGCATTCTTTTGAGGTCCTTGGATGAAATATCTGAGAACGGATATTCCATTGGTGTGGGCTTCAACGGGGTAGAACCGGTGTTCGTCCACAGCACTTATGCCAAGGACTGGGTGGATCGCTATGTCGACCAGTCCTACCTGCTTGTTGACCCGACCATTCAGTACGGTTTGAGCAGCACCGGCTGGGCAACCTGGAAAGAGCTTGAGCGGCTTTTTCCTGCGTCAAAGACGTTTTTTGAAGACGCCGCGGCCTTTGGGCTGAACCACGGCAATACGCTGGCGATCAGCGCTGACGGGCGCGTCTCAGTACTGAGCTGCTCTGGTCCTGAGTGGAGGGGCGAAGACCTGCGGATCGCCCGCGCGGCTCTCTATGCGCTGCACGCGCTGGAATTTGAGCCGTCCAACGCAATCACGCTTACGGCTCCGGTGAAAGATGTTCTCAGGATGATGTGCAACGGCTGCAAAGATCAGGAAATCGCTGATAATTTAGGGGTCAAGCTGGAAACGGTCAGAGCCCGGCGGCGGACCGCGATGCAAGCGCTTGAAGCCAAGACAAGCGCACAGCTGATATCACAAGTAATAAAATTCGGACTGATCTGACACTTCAGGATTTCAAACGGCTAAGACCCTTCGATCATGGCGCTGCAAAAAGGAGAGCGCCATGCAGCTACATATTTTTTCTTACGAACAGCGGTCCAGCTTCCAAGCGGCGTATCAGGGATTTCTTGCCCTGCGCAAACAGAAGCTGGTGGATGAACTCGGCTGGGGGTTGAATCACGATGGAACTTTTGAACAGGATCAGTACGACCGGCCGGGAGCCGTGTACTCGGTTGTCACGCAGGGCCGCCGGATCGTTGCCGGGGCGCGTGCTGCGTCCTGCGGCGGCAGTGACGGCTATTGGACGTATATGCTGAAGGATGCCAGGGACGATAAAATCCAAGGCATACCTGGCGGATTGCTGAGCGAGTACCCGGAGACAGGCCGGACATGGGAGTGCACCCGTTTCGTTATGGACGAAACCCTGGCGGACGCTGCGCAGCCGTCCATAGAGACCAAGCTGGTTGTTGCCGGGCTGTGCCAGGCGGCTTACAGCTTTGGCGCCACAGAGATGATGTCGCTATCGCCGCGCAGCCTGGGGTTGTTGCTGAGACGGTTCGGGTACTCTGTGCGCAGGGAGCCGGCCCGTTACATCTGCGATGATGACGGGCGCGAATACCGGTCGTTTCTGATGGCCTGCGACCCGGAGGTGAACCTGGACCTGGCAGCGTATTATGTTTCGCCTGCTTCGCAATTCGGCCTGGTGCCTGAGCTGCAAGGGGCTGCGTAACAGCGGTACCGTGATCCGGCGGCTGTTTGGCGGGGCTGTTGCTGCCCCGCCGGTTGAACCCGCCGCTGCCGGGCAAATGCTTGTCCGGCAGCTGCAATTTCTTCTGGCCGCCCCTTCGGAGATGGGCGGCAGGCGGGGCACGCCGTGCCCCCGATGCGGATCAGTCCGCGTCGGCAGACCCTTCGGCCCGCAGCCGGGCGCGCCGGGCGCGGTAACTGGGCAGAACCACCAGAATGATCGCAAGGCCCAGCAGGCCAAGGGTCATCGGCCGTTCCAGGATGAATCCCAGCCCGTCATAGAGCTGCATCGAGCGGGCAAAATTATCCTCCAGCATCCGCCCCAGGATGAAGCCGATCAGCAGCGGCGCCAGCGGGTAGTCCGCAAACCGCAGCACCGTCGCGCAGATCCCCAAACCCACCAGGATCAGCAGCTCGGTGGCGTTGTTCTGGCCGATGTAGGCCCCCATCAGGGTGAAGAACAGGATGAAGGGGATCAGATAGTTGCGCGGCACCGCCAGCACCTTGGCGATGTAGGGGATCAGCGGCAGGTTCAGGATCAAGAGGATCAGGTTGCCCAGATACATCGAGATGATCACCGCCCAGAAGATCTGCGGCTCATCCACCATCAGCCGCGGCCCGGGCGAGACGTTCAGCGCAATCAGCGCCCCCAGCAGGATCGCGGTGGTGCCGGAGCCGGGGATGCCCAGCGTCAGAAGCGGCACAAAGGAGCCGGTGCAGGCGGCGTTGTTGGCGCTTTCCGGCGCGGCGAGGCCTTTGACAGAGCCCTTGCCGAACTGCTCCTGCTCCTCCTTCGGGGCAATGTTGCGCTCGACCGCGTAGCCGAGGAAAGAGGCAATTGTGGCGCCCGCGCCGGGCAGCACGCCGATCAGGAAGCCCTGGATCGACTGGCGCCCGATCACCGGGGCGATGGCCTTGGCCTCGTCTTTGGTGATGCGCAGGTCCTTGATCTCGTTGCTGCCGCTGCCGGAGTTCGAGCGGGAGGGGTCCAGCACCAGGTACATCGCCTCTGGCAGGGCGAACATCGCCATCGCAAGCGTGATGAAGCCGAAGCCCGACTGCAGATCCATAATCCCCATGGTGAAGCGCGGCATGTTGAACAGCGCGCCTTCGCCCACCGTCGCCATGATCAGCCCCAGCAGTGTCATCAGCAGCGCCTTGCCGACCTGGCCGGAGCCCGCGAAGGCGGCAATCGCCGACAGGCCCACCACCATCAGCGCGAAATATTCGGCCGAATGGAACAGCAGCGCCACGGTGGCCAGCGCCGGGGCGAAGATCATCAAGAGGATCGCCCCGATGGTGCCGCCCGAGAAAGACGCGATGGCCGCCACCGTCAGCGCCTTGCCGGCCTTGCCCTGGCGGGCCAGCGGGTAGCCGTCGAAACTGGTCGCCACGGTAGAGGCGACGCCGGGCGCGTTGATCAGGATCGAGGAGGTGGAGCCGCCGAAGATCGCGCCGTAGTAGACACCTGCCAGCAGGATCAGCGCGGCGGAGGGGTCGCCGATGGAGATCGCCACCGGGATCATGATAGCGATGATCGACATCGGCCCCAGCCCCGGCAGCATGCCGATAAAGGTGCCGATGAGGCAGCCGCCGATGACCATCAGAAGATTGGTGAGGGAAAAGGCCGTTCCCAGCCCGACCATGATGCCTTCGAGCATGTCAGCCTCCGTTTGTCAGAAATGCGGGCCAGGGGCTCAGGAAGATGCCAAGCACCTCCTGCACCAGATACCAGACCACGCCGGCCGCCCCGGCGGTGACGGGCAGCAGGATGTGCAGCTTGCGCTCACCCAGCACCCAGGCGCCTGCAACCAGAAAGCCCACTGTGGCGGGCAGGAAGCCCGCAGGCCGCAGCAGCAGCGCATAGGCCGCCATCAGCCCCAAGAGCGCCAGCGCCTGGCCCAGCTTGTACTCCGTCAGGCGGCGGTAGTTGATGTCCATCGGTTTCGGGTCGTCAGCGCCCTTTTCAAAGCCCAGCAGCACGTAAAGGGCCACCAGGATGGCCATCACCGACAGGATCTTGGGAAAGGTGCTGGGCCAGATCGGGTTGCGTTTCATGAAGGGCGGCAAGGCGGCATCCATGGTGAAGAAGGCCGCATAGCCGTAGGCGAGGCAGATCATCAGAATGACCAGGGCAATCCAGCGGTCGAGTGCCATGTTCTCCTCCGGTATTTAGAGGGAGTGGAAGGAAAGGGGGCGCTGCCCCCGCCGCGCGCTGCGCGGCTCCCCCGGGGTATTTGCAGCCAGAAGAAGGACTGTGCCCGCGCTCTGAAAACAGTTTTCAGCGCCGCCGGGCGCGAAAGCCAATCAGTTATCGGCAGTTTGGGGGCGGGCTTCTTCTGGCTGAAAATATCCTGGGGGTGCGGGGGCAAAGCCCCCGCGGTTGCGCCGGGCTCAGAGGAAGCCGAGCTTCTTCATCAGATCGCCGATCGCCTGTTCCTGGTCCTCCAGGAAGGCGCGGAAGTCATCGCCGCTGTTGTGGATATTGACCCAGCCGTTGCGGGCGCGGACCTCTTCCCATTCCGGGGTATCGTACATTTTGGCGAGCGCATCCTGGTAGGCGGCCAGCTTGTCCTCGGGCAGGCCGGGGGCCGCGAAGAAGCCACGCCAGTTAACGAAGGTGGTGTCGAGCCCCTGTTCCTTCATCGTCGGCGCGTCCGGGTAGCTGTCCACGCGCTCATCGGCGGTGACGCCAATGATCTTCACCTCTCCGGCATTGGCCAGGTCGATGGCTTCGGAAAACCCGGTGCTGAGCGCCGCGATTTCACCCGACAGCAGCGCTGCCATGGCCTTGCCGCCCGCGTCATAGGGGATGTATTTCACCGCCGTCGGGTCTTCGCCCGCGGCCTCCATCACCATCGCCGCAACCAGGTGATCCATGCCGCCCGGAACCGAGCCGCCGCCAACCGCGGTGCCGCGCGGGTCGGCCTTGTAGGCGGCCAGCAGGTCCTCCATTGAATTGATCGGGCTGTCCTTGCCCACCACGATGGCCGCATAGTCGCCAATGGTGCCTGCCACCAGCGTCAGATCGCGGAAGTTCTGCGGGAACACGCCGGTGAGCGAGCGGATCACGATCGGGGTGGAATTCACCATAAGCGTGCCGTGCTGGCTGGCGGCGTTTTCGATCAGGTAGCCGATCGCCTTGCCGCCGCCGCCGCCGGACATGTTCTCGTAAGACGCCTTGCCCACCAGCCCGGCTTCGGTCAGCGCTTCGCCGGTGCCGCGGGCGGTGCCGTCCCAGCCGCCGCCTGCGCCGCCGGGGATCAGGAAGTGGATGCTGTCGACCACCTGCTCCTCGGCCCAGGACGGGGCGGCAAAAGCCAGCGCTGCCGCGGTGGCCGCCAGCGCGGCGCGGCGGGTCAGGGTCCATTTGTTCATGTTGTCCTCCCATTTGACAAAATGCGGTCAAGCCGCTCATGACTGAAAGTGAGCACAGCAAGCTGACACAAACCTGTCACGGGGCCGCCAAGAACAGTTTGGAAAGGAGCCGCGCCGATGCGCTTCCTGCTGGTTGAGGATAACGAAAGCCTGGCAAAGGCCATTCTGGACCGGCTGCGGCTGGACGGGCATGTTGTGGATCATGCGCCGGATGTGAGCACTGCCTCCGCGTTTTCCTTCACCACTGATTACGATTTGATTTTACTGGATATTATGCTGCCGGACGGGGATGGGCGCAGCTTCCTGAAGGCCCACCGGGAGAATGCGAAGGAAACCCCTGTGATCGTTCTGACGGCCCGCTCGGAGGTCTCTGACCGGGTCGGGATGCTGGACCTTGGCGCCGATGATTACATCACCAAGCCGTTCGATTTTTCCGAGCTGGAAGCACGCTGCCGGGCGGTGCTGCGGCGGCGCGGCGGCGGCAGTTCCAACCTGCGGCGATTCGGAAACCTGCAGTTCGACCCGATGGCGGGAACACTGTCCACCGGCGGTTCGACCATCACATTGCGCAACCGGGAGCTGCGCTTGCTGGAGGTGTTCTTGAACGCGCCGGATCGGATTTTTTCTAAGGCGAAACTGGTCGACCGGCTGTTTTCCTATGACGAGGAAGTTTCGGAGAATGCCATCGAGGTCTATGTCGCCCGGCTGCGCAAGCATCTGGCCGGGTCCGGGGTGCAGATCACCACGGTGCGCGGTCTTGGCTACCGATTGAGCCTGGGATGAGCGCTGCGGTCAATGTGAGCGGCTCCCTGCGCCGCCGCCTGCTGCTGCAGCTGGTGGGCAGCGCAGCGCTGCTGGCGGCGATCCTGTTCTTTGCGGTGCTGGGGTTTGTCCGCAACGTCGCCGAGGAAAGCCACGACAGGATCCTGCTGGCCTCGGCAACGTCGATACTGGATTCCGTGTCGGTGCAAGCGGGGGAGATCACCGCCGACATTCCCTATGCCGCCCTGTCGATGCTGGGAAATGTCAGCGACGACCGGGTGTTTTACCGGATCGCCAGCCCTGCCGGGGTGCTGACCGGATACACCGATTTGCCCGCCGGTAGCCAGCCGGTGCAGCCGGGGCAGCCACGGTTCGAAACCGCTGAGTACAAAGATGAGACGATCCGGGCGGTGACTGTGTCCCGCCGCCTGTCGGCGCAGGGCGCGCCGGTGGCGGTGCAGGTTTCAGTGGCTCAGACGCGCACCGGCCAGGCCGCCTTGCTGGAGCAGCTGTTCCGGTCCGCGTTGTACCTGGGGGTGGGCTTTTTTGTGCTTGCCTCGGGCCTGGCGGTGTGGACAGCGCAGTCCAGCATCACTCCGCTGCGGTCGCTCACTGAGGCGATTTCGCGGCGGGGGCCCAAGGATCTGCGCCCGGTGACCCGCCCGGTGCCTGCCGAGATGTCGCCGCTGGTGTCTTCGCTCAACAGCTTCATCAGCCGCTTGCAGGCCTCGCTGACCCGGTCCGAGGATTTCATTGCCGAAGCCGCACACCGGGTGCGCACGCCCTTGGCAACCGTGCGCACCCAGGCTGAGGTTACCCTGATGCGGGTCGATCGGGAGGAAAACCGGGCCAGCCTGCGCGAGATGATCCGCGCCATCGACGAAAGCTCCCGCGCGGCCGGGCAGCTGCTGGATCACGCCATGGTGTCGTTCCGCACTGACAGCCTGGAGCAGGAGGAGGTCAATCTGACCGCGCTGACCCGCGATCTGGCAGAGCGGCTGCAGCCGGTGGCGGAGCTCAAGGATATTGTTCTGCATTTCCAAAGTGATGACGATGCCCGCGTCAAAGGCGATGCCATCCTGCTGCAGAACGCGGTCCGCAATATTCTGGACAATGCCATCAAGTATTCCGGCCGGGAGAGGGACATATGGGTCCGCTCGGCAAACTCCGGCAGCGAGGCATGCATCCAAGTGGAAGATGAGGCTGGCGGCTTTGCCGGTGAGGATACCGAGGCGCTGACCCGCCGTTTCGTCCGCGGGGGCAATGCCGGGGACACCATCGGCTCAGGCCTGGGGCTGACCATTGCCCGCGAGGTGGCCGAAGCCCACGGCGGCCGCCTGATCATCGAGGACAGCCAAACAGGAGCTGGCGCATGCGTAACGCTTTGTTTTCCGCTCTCCTGACGTTCCTGACCCTTGCGGCGGCAGCGGCAGCCGGGTTCGAGGTGGAGGAACGGCACTGGATCGGGCCTGAGGACGGTACCCCGCTGCGGGTGATTTCAACCACGGACACGGCCTTTCTGGAGCCGCTGATCAGCAGCTTTCTGGAGGATCATCCGGGGGTGGCGATAGAGTACACCGTGGCCAACAGCAGCGAGGTGATGAAAGCGGTGCTGGAGGGGCAGGAGCCCTTTGACGTTGCCCTGTCTTCGGCCATGGATTTGCAAACCAAACTGGCCAATGACGGGTTCACCCGGCCTCATCAGTCCGCATCGACCGCTCTGATCCCGGAATGGGGCGAATGGCGCGGCCATGTGTTTGCTTTTTCCCTGGAGCCTGCGTCCATTGTCGTGTCAGCCGCAGCGTTTTCCGGCGGCAAAGCCTTGCGCACGCGGCAGGACCTGATTTCGCTGCTGCGCGCCCAGCCGGAGCGGTTCCGCGGCAAGGTGGGTACCTATGATGTATCGCTCAGCGGGCTGGGCTATCTCTTTGCGACCCAGGACGCGCGCACAGCGGAAACCTACTGGCGGCTGATGGAGGTCATGGGCAGCCTGGATCCGCAGCTGTTCTGCTGTTCGTCCAGCATGATCGAAAGCGTCGCCTCCGGAGAGATCCTGGTGGCCTATAACGTCTTGGGCAGCTATGCGCGGGCCCGGCGGGATCTGGCGGACAAGATCATCGTGATCGACCCCGAGGATTACACCCACCTGATGATGCGTTCCGCCGTTCTGCTGAAAGGCGGGCGGCGGCCCGGTCTGGCCCGGAGCTTTGTCGATCACCTGGCGGCCGCAGCCTGGTCGCAGCCGCCGGCGGCAAACTATCCCTTCTCTCAGCCGCCGGTCGCCTTTGTGGACAGCGCCAGCCCGAAACGGCCGATCCAGCTGGGGCCTGGTCTGCTGGTTTATCTGGACGCCGAGAAACGCCGCCGCTTCATGGCGGAATGGTTCAGCGCGGTCCGGAAGGAATGACGCTGCTGCGGTGCCCGCGGCCAAGACGGCCGTCCCGTCCTGCTGTCCCGGCGTTTGCGGTCAGAGCTGGTCAAGCACCTTGCGGGCGCTGTCCAGGTATTCCTCCTGCCGCGCCTCGGACATCCTGTCCCAGGTGCTGTAGGCCCGCTTGAGGCGCGGATTGTCCCGCAGCTTGTCCTGATTGCGCACCAGGAAGTCCCAATAGAGCGGATTGAACGGGCAGGCATCCTCGCCGGTCTTCTGCGTCACGCTGTAGCGGCAGCCTGCGCAATGGTCGGACATCTTGTTGATGTAATTGCCGCTGGCGGCATAGGGCTTCGACCCCAGCAGGCCGCCATCGGCGTACTGGCTCATGCCGATCACATTGGGGGCCTCCACCCATTCATAGGCGTCGGCGTAAACTGCCAGGTACCATTCATGCACCTGATGCGGGTCGACGCCCGCCAGCATGGCGAAGTTTCCTGTCACCATCAGCCGCTGGATGTGATGCGCATAGGCTTCGTCGCGGGTTTGGCGGACCGCAGCCGCCACACAGGCCATGTCCGTGTCAGCCGTCCAGAAAAAGCCGGGCAGGGGGCGGGTGGCCTCCAGAAAGTTCTGTTCGGTATAGCCGGGCATGTTGAGCCAGTAGATCCCGCGCACATATTCGCGCCAGCCGATGATCTGGCGGATGAATCCCTCGGCGGCATTGAGGGGGGCATCCCCCTCGTAATATGCCCGCTCCACCCGGCGGCAGACCTCCAGCGGCTCCAGGAGTCCCGCATTGATGTAGTGAGACAGGACGGAGTGGTAGAGGAACCGCTCCCCCTCCAGCATTGCGTCCTGATAATCGCCAAAGCCGGGAAGCGCCTTGTCGGCGAAGCTTTCCAGCGCTTCCAGTGCGCCGTCCCGGGTGACTGCAAACCAGAACGGGCGCAGGGTGCCGAAATGGTTTCCAAACCGGGCCTCGACCAGATCCAGAACCTCCTCTGTGATGGCGTCCGGGCTGGTTTCCGGCGGACGCGGCAGGAACAATCCGCCATCGGCCGGTTTGCGGTTCTCGTGATCGAAATTCCATTTGCCGCCTTCCGGCTCATCGCCGTCCATCAGCAGCCCGGTTTCCCGGCGCATCTCGCGGTAGAAATACTCCATGCGCAGCTGCTTGCGCCCTTCGGCCCATTCGCGAAACCGGTCATGGGAGCAGAGAAACCGGCTGTCCTGCGGCATCTCCAAGGGAATGTCCGCCGCCTCTGCCCAGTCAAGAAACGCGGATTTCAACCTGTATTCGCCGGGTTCGGTCACAACGACGCGGTCGACCGGATGCTCAGCAAGCAGCCGGTCGATTTCGCCGGTCAGGCTGCCGGAGTTATCCGGGTCATCGAGGCGCACATAACGCACCTGCCAGCGGTTATCCTCCAGCTCCTGCGCGAAGTGGCGCATAGCTGAGAACAGAAACGCGATCTTCTTCTTGTGGTGCTGGACATACCCGGCTTCCTCCGCAACTTCCGCCATCAGGATGATGTCGCGCTCGGGGGCCGCGCCCTTGAGCGCGGCGATGTTGCGGCTGAGCTGGTCGCCTAGAATGTGGATGAGGCTGCGCTCGCCGGACTGATCGTCAGAGGAGGTCATTGGGTGTCACCGTCACGGGTCAGCGGGCAGGCCGCATGGTGGCGACCAGCTCCGCAACCTTGAGCCCGAATTTGCGCATTTCCGACTTGTTCATGATCACGCCGTCAGCAGTCAGATACAGCCAATCGGTGGCTTTCAGGGTGTGCCCGCCGGCGCTTTCAGGCAGGATGATTTCATAGGTGAGTTGCACGGTGGAGCCGGACACGATGCCCTGCGCCTCTCCAACCAGATCATCGGCTGTTGCGGTAAATGTGTTTCCAGGGCCAAGGGTCAGGAACCATTTGCGGCTTTGGGTGACGCCGTTGGAATACGTGAATTCCTCGCTCAGCGTGCCGGTGTCGCCATCCCATTCGCCCACCATCCTGGCGGTAAAGCTGTTTGCCATCTTGCCGGTGGGGCCGAAAATCACGCCTTCGGACAGGATCTCACCGGACAGGTGCTTGGTCAGGATGAATTGCGGGCCGGTGTCCGCATAATCATCCGGTGATTGGAAGCGGAAGCTGAACAGGTAGGTTTTCGCGATCATCAGAAGAAGAACGATCGCGAGGAGTATGGTGAGGAGTTTCATGCTGTTGCTCTTTCTGATGGCAGGGTCAGGGCAAAGGCGAAGGCGGCGGTTTTCAGAATGCAGGGGAGGACGGCATAGGCCAGCGCAAGGGCGGTGAGCGCTTGCTGGCTGTTGTCCGTTCCAGGCCGGAAGCCCTGCTGCTCCAGCAGCGGCAGCGCCAGGGCGGCGGCCAATGCCAGCGCCAGTTTGCCGGCAAAGGACCAGATGCCGAAAGCGGCGGATGCGTTGAGACCCGCCTTGGTCAGCGCGATGCTGAACATGGCGGGCAGCAGCACCATGTCAGCACCCAGAGTGGCGCCCGACACCGCGCAGATCACCGCAAAGCCCAGCAGGCTGCCCGGGCTTAGGGCTGCGGCGCCCGCAAAGCTGGCAATGGCCAGCGGCATGGCGATCAGAAGCGTCTTTTTCGGTCCAACCCGCTGGCTGAGGCGTGCCCACAGCGGCACGCTGAGCCCGGCGCAGAGGAAGAACAGGACCAGCAACGGCCCGGCGTAACCTGCAAGCTGCAGCCGGTCTTCGACAAAAAACAGAAATAGGGTGGAGGTCAGAGCCACCGGCAGGCTGTTGAGCACCGCCAAGGTCAAAAGGCGCAGCGCGCCGGCTTGTGTCAGGGCCATGGCTGACAACGGCTGACCTGTGACCGCCGGGCGCATCCAGACCGGCCGGGTGGCCGCCGCGGTGAACAGGGCAAAGCCCCCGAGGACAAGGCCAAAGGCCGCATAACCCTGGCCTGCAGCACCGAGTGCTACCAGAACCGCTGGTGCGATGGCGGCGAAGATCACGCCGCTCAGCATTCCGGCTTCGCGGAAGGCGGCCAGCGTCATCAGCTCGCGCGGGGTGGACTGTTTGGCAAGCGTTGCGCTGCGGCCATAGAGAAGGATCATGCCCAGGCTGTAGGCCGAGAACAGCAGCAGCAGGACAAGCACAAGCTTTGGCACCACGAGGGGGCCTGCCGAAAGGCCGAACAGCAGCGGAAATCCGACGGCCAGGCCGCCCGCCGCCGCCAGCGCGAACCAAAGCTGCGACTGCGGCCAGCGGTCGATAGCCCAGCCGATCAACGGGTCCTGTACCAGATCAAACAGTCGGATCCCCAGCAGGATGCCGCCAAGCGCCCCCAATCCGATCCCCAGGTTAACTGACGCAAACTGCGGCAGGTGGATATAAAGCGGGATCCCCGCCGAGGCGAGCATCATCGCATAGAGGCTGACCCGGGGATACAGCATCATCAGCCCAGGAGCGCGCGGGTGAAGCGGTCAGAGCGGGTGTTTTCCCCGACAAAGATCGACATAAAGCTGCGCTTGATTCCTGCCTGGTTCAGGGTGCAGGCGGTGCGCCCATTGCGTAGAAACCTGACCCGGTCCGGACCCTGGCTGACCGCAAGATACCGGTCGCCGGGAGAGACGCCCTTGAAACAGGCCTCAAACTGGGTGCGGCCGGGCGCAGAATATCCCAGGCGCTGCATTTCGCGAAGCGTTGCCTCGACCAGATCATCCTGGCTCAGCCGGCGCTGATAGGTGAGCTCGATGCCGAAATCCTGGGACCAGTCGAGCGGTGCTGCGCCCCTGGTGAACAGCCGGGCCTGATAGACCGGCAGGCCAAGAAACCGGAATGTCGCCGCGCCGCGCTGTTCGGCCCCCGGCAGCAGCGATTGAACCGGAGAGGCAAAGCCGCCCGCCGGCACCGCAAGCAGGCAGAGGGTCAGGAGCAGCTTACGCATGGGCCAGCTCCACCTGCACCACATTGGTGTGGCCGATCGCAAAGGAGGCGGCGCAGATCTCAAGATAGTATTGCCAGTTGCGGAAGAAAGCCTCGCCATAGCCCAGATCCATGATGCGGCGCTTCTGCGCAGCCAGACGCTCGGCCCAGATCCGGCAGGTCTTGGCGTAGTCCTGGCCAAAGGCGAAATTGTCCGCGACTTGCAGCCCGGCGGTCTTTGCCTGCTGCGCGATCACTTGGTCGGACAGCAGCATGCCGCCGGGAAAGACATACTGGCGGATGTAGTCGGAGGAGGTCCGGTAGGTCGGGAAGAAGTCATCGCGCACCGTGATCGCCTGCAGCAGCACCCGGCCGCCTTCGGCCAGGCTGTTCTTGAGCTTGGCGAAATAGCTGGGCCAGTAGCGTTCGCCGACAGCTTCGATCATCTCGATGGAGACGATGCTTGAAAACTTCCCTTCGATATCGCGGTAGTCGCGCAGCTGGATGTCGGCGCGCCCGTCCAGGCGGCTTTCGGCATAGCTGTGCTGGTTGCGCGATATGGTGACGCCGGTCACGTCGCGGCCCTCGGCGCTGGCCTGCTCGGCAAAGCCGCCCCAGCCGCAGCCGATCTCCAGCACCTGCTCGCCATCGCCAAGCCGCGACAGAATACGGGCATTCTTGCGGGTCTGCGCCTGCGCCAGATCATCGCCCTCCGCCCCGAACAACCCGGAGGAATAGGTCATGCCGTCGTCCAGCCACAGCTGGTAGAACTCATTGCCCACATCATAATGCGCGCGGATGTTCTTGCGGGCGCCGCGTTTGGAGTTGGCCCGCAGCAGGGTGTCGACGATGCGGAACTTGGCCCGGTTCAGCGGGCTGGCCTGATCATAGCTGCTCAGGTGGTCCCGATTGCGCATCGCCAGCTGCATCAGCCCCTCGACGGACGGTGTGTCCCACAGGCCCTGCACATAGGCTTCGCCCAGCCCGACCTGGCCGTGCGCCGCCATCGCAGAAACCGCGGCCCAGTCGTTGATCTGCATTTCGGCCTCGGGGCCGTGGTCACCGAATTCATAGCGTGCGCCAACCGGCGTGCGCAGCGTCAGCCGCCCCTCACGCAGTCGCGCGCAGGTGTCCAGGAATTCCGACTGAAGAGCTTTGTCCGTGAATGCCATGATCTGTTCCTTTGACCGGTGAGTAGGTGAGAGAATTCATCATGCGGACGATCCGCATGGCGCTGGCGATGCCGTCTTCGTGAAAGCCGTGGCGATTGTAGGCGCCCGCGAACCAGGTGTTGTTCTGCCCCTGCATCGCCCGGATCTGGCGCTGGGCGCGCAGGGCTGCCTTGTCGAAAACGGGGTGGGAGAACGCCACCGTGTCATAGACCTTGTCCGCAGGAATGGGCCGGGTGGGGTTCAGGGTCACGAACAGCGGATCGCTTTCCGGGATGCTTTGCAGCCGGTTCATCCAGTAGGTGACCCCGACGCCGCCGTCCTGGCTGCGGTAGGCCCAGCTCGACCAGCAGCTGCGCCGCTTGGGCATCTGCCCTTCGTCGCAGTGCAGCACCGCCGTGTTCGGCTGATAGCGGATTGCCCCGAGCGCGGCGGCCTCCAGCTGAGTGGCATCAGCGCCAAGGATGGCCAGCGCCTGATCGGAATGGCAGGCAAGGATGATGTCATCAAAGACGCGCGGGTCCGCTCCCTGGGCCTGAACTGACACACGGCCAGCGCGGCGGGTGACGTTTTGAACCGGGGAGCCGGTGCGGATCTCACAGCCGCGGGCAATCAGCGCGGCTTCCAGACGGCGGACATATTCGATGCTGCCGCCCTTGACGGTCCACCACTGGTGTTTGCCGGTGCCCGCCAGCAGCGCGTGGTTGCGGAAGAAGCGGACCAGCGACTTGGCCGGGAAGGCATCGACGTCGGTGACAGGGGTCGACCAGATCGCGCCGCACATCGGCATCAGGTAGTGGTTGCGGAACCAGCTCCCTAGGCCCAGCTCCTCCACCAGTTCGCCGATGGTCTTGTCGTCATCGGTTGCTGCGGCCTCGGCCCGTTTGCCAAAGCGCACGATATCGGCGACCATCTTGTGGAACTGCGGGCGCACCAGATTGCGTTTCTGCGCGGCCAGCATGCGGAGATTGTTCAGCCCGTATTCCAGGCGGCCGTCGTCGATGCTGGCGCAAAAGCTCATTTCACTTTTGATTACCGGCACGTCCAATTCGCGGAACAGCCGGGTCAGGTAGGGGTAGGTGGCGTAGTTGAATACTATGAAACCGGTATCCACCGGCTGATCGCCGTTCTTGCCCGCCATCACGGTGCGCGCATGGCCGCCCAGCCGCGGAGCGGATTCAAACAAGGTGACATCATGCCGTTCAGACAGGTAATACGCCGCGGACAGCCCTGAAATACCGGCTCCCGCGATGGCAATCTTGCGCCGTGGCCCCTGAGTTTGATCCAGCATGTGTCGGTTTTCCCTTGCTGTTGTTTCGACCGGATACGCCGCCGGCAAGAATGCGGATCACTTCGTTCCCGATAAAACTGTGTTTGCGGGTGATCCGGGGCAGCGGCGGATGCGTAACCGGTGCATGATCGAACATATTGCAGCACAGACTTTTCACGCGCGCCGGGGCAGCCTGAGGAATGCATTCCGCTACGGCGTGGACTATATTCTGACTGACATGACCCATGGCGCGCCGCCGCTGCTGTCGCGCAATCGCTTCAACTTGTTCTCGATTCACGACCGCCGCCACGGCGGCCCCCGCGGCAACGGGCGCGGCGCCGCCTGGTTCCGCGAGGAGCTGGAGCGGCGCGGGTTTCACTTGGAGGGGGCCCAGCTGCTGCTGCTGACCCAGCCGAGCTTCCTGTGGTTCCATTTCAACCCGGTCAGCTTCTGGATCGCGGTGAAGGATGGCAGCCCGCGGGCCTTTATTGCGGAGGTGAACAACACCTTCGGCCACCGCCACTGCTATTTCGCGGCGCACCCCGATTTCCGCCCGATCCAGCGCAGCGATGTGATCGAAGCGGAGAAGCTGATGCATGTGTCCCCGTTTCAGCAGGTCGCGGGGCGCTACAGGTTCAATTTCGAAATGACAGAGCGGGCGTTCAACATCCGGATTTCCTATGCCAACGGGCGCGAGGGTGTGCTGGCGACGCTGAATGGCCTGCGCCGTCCGGTGACCGCCGGCGGCCTGCTGCGGGCTGCCCTGCGCAGGCCGCTGGGCGCCGCCCGCGTGGTGGCGCTGATCTACTGGCAGGCGCTCAAGCTTTGGGTCAAGCGCGCGCCATTCCTGCGCAAGCCGGAACCGCCGGAGCCGCTGATCTCTGACAGCTCGACATTTTCGGGGGGCAAAGCGTGACTCAGTTTGCAGGCAAAACCATTTGGATGGTCGGGGCGAGCCACGGTCTGGGGCGCGAGGTAGCGCGGCGGCTGGACCGGGCCGGCGCCCGGCTGATCCTGTCGGCGCGGTCAGAAGATGCACTGAACGCGCTGGCAGGTGAGCTGCGCCAGGCAGAGCCGGTGCCGCTGGATGTCACAGATGCGGAATCGGTTGCGAATGCCGCGCAGCAGGCCGGGCCGGTCGATGCACTGCTGTACAACGCAGGCGCCTATGAGCCGATGCGTACCCAGGATTGGGATAGCGAGGCGGTTCTGGGGATGAGCGATGTGAATTTCACCGGTGCGCTGCGCGTTCTGGGGCAAGTGGTCCCCGGGTTCGTAAAGGCGGGCCGCGGGGATATCACGCTGGTTGGCTCGCTTGCCGGATACCGGGGGCTGCCCGCGTCCATCGGTTACGGCGCCAGCAAGGCGGCGCTGATCAGCCTTGCAGAAACCATGCGCCACGACCTGAAGGACAGCGGCGTCACTGTGCGCGTGGTCAACCCGGGCTTTATCAAAACCCGGCTGACGGACAAGAACAGCTTTAAGATGCCGCAGCTGATGGAGCCGGAAGACGCCGCCGAACATGTGGTTGCTGCCATGCAATCGCGCCGGTTCCGGACGGACTTTCCCCGTCCATTCGCCTATGCGATCAAGGCACTTGATCTGATGCCCGACTGGCTGGTTTACCGCGGAAAGTGAGGCTGGGGGCCCAAGATCGTGCCCAGCCTCAATCAGTCTTCTTCAAATCCGGAACAGCGGTTGCAGCAAGCGCGGGATCAGCGCCTTGAACCGCAGCGGCGCATCGGTGGCCGCCAGACAGATGCAGGGGTCGCCAGCATCTGCAACCGGGGTGTGATCCAAGGTCTCATCACCGATCTCGACGTCCCCGACACCAAACCGCCCGGTTTCGTCGCTGAAGCTTCCCTGAAGCACCAGGGTGAGCTCCAGCCCGTTGTGGCTGTGATCCGGCACTGCCTGGCCTGCGGGAATATACAGCAGCCGCGCGGAGCCGAAGTCATCTTCGAATAGGATGTCCTGCTTTACCCCCATGCCCAGCGTGCGCCAGCGCGGCGGCCGGCCTTTCAAAGACTGCATAACCGGACCCGGATAGACCCCTTTGGCGTCATAGACCGGTGTCGGCGCGGCTGGCTCATCCAGCAGGGCCATGAGATCGGATTTCGCGCCCTGCGCCATCGCCACGCAGTCGGCCCCCTCCAGCAGCGCGCCGCCAACCGCCTGGTGCGCACCAAGCGCTGCCTGGCAGTCGCGGCAATAAGACAGATGGCTGGCGACAACCATCGAAAACGCGTGCGGCAGGCTGCCCGAGGCATAGGCCGCGATCATCGGATCGGGGATGTGATGGGTGATTGCAGGCATTCAACGCAATCCTTTTAGTTCCTTGCGCAGCCGCCCAAGGCCAAGGCGGATACGCGACTTTACTGTTCCCAGCGGCAAGCCCGTCTGGGTGCTGATTTCCTGATGGGTTAAATCCCCGATATAGGCCTTTTCGATCATCTCTTTCTGATCGGGGTGCAATTGCGCGATGGCTTGCCTCAGGTGCAGGGCTTCCTGCTCCAAGGCCAGGATCTGGCTGGCATCGGGCTCGGAACCGGGATCCTCTCCCAGTTCGTCGGGCACGGGCCGGTTCTCCTTGCGGACAATATCAATATGGCGGTTGCGGGCGATCTGGTAAATCCAGGCCGACGCCTGCGCCTTGTGCGGGTCAAACATCGCCGCCTTGCGCCAGATCGTCAGCATGACGTCCTGAACAATCTCTTCGGCCAAGGCGGGCCGGGCGCCGCAGCGGATCACAAATCCCTTGAGGCGCGGGGCCAGGAAATCAAACATGTCACCGAACGCCGCGCGGTCGCGGTCGTCGCGCACGGCCAGCAGCCACACGGTCAGCTGAGAATAGGTTTTTTCTTTTGACACTACTGCTTTGCCCTCAGGGGATGCCCGAAGCACAGCGTTTTTAACGGGCGGCCTGTCCAAGTTTAGTGTCAGCATAGTCCCGATACGGACCGGTGTGGAAGTTGGATCATAGGCGGGCGTGATTTTTTACGCGGCCCGCCAGCCCGGATGGATGGTCAGGCATCAAGAACTGATCCGCTTCCAATGCCGGGGCGTAACAAACGCAAATCCCTGCTAGAAGGTGACTGGTCATGCGAAACATTGTTGTCAGCGGCGGGTCCGGGGCGATCGGCTCAGCTTTCCTGAGTGAGCTGGCGCAGAAATACCCGCGCGCCAGCATCCATAGCCTGACCCGCACCCCGTCAGCCCAAGCCCTGGCCGGTGTTCAGTTCCTGCAAGTGGATTATCTGGATGAAGACAGCTTGCAAGCCGCAGCGGAGCAGGTTGCCGGCAAGGGTGCGGTTGATCTTGTGATTCTGGCGGGCGGGATCCTGCATCAGGGCGAGATCATGCCCGAGAAATCCCTGAGAGACCTGAGCGCCGAAAAGCTGCTGGCGCTCTTTACGGCCAACACTGTCGCCCCGGCCCTGACCGCCAAGCACTTTCTGCCGTTGCTGCCGCGTGACAGGCGGGGGGTGTTTGCAGCATTATCTGCGCGTGTCGGCAGCATCTCCGACAACTATCTGGGCGGCTGGTATTCATACCGGATGTCCAAGGCCGCGCTGAACATGTTCATCCGCAATGCCGCGATAGAAATCCGCCGCCGCCACCCGGAGGCCATTGCCGTCGGGCTGCATCCCGGAACAGTGGAGAGCGGCCTGTCGCAACCGTTTCTGCGAAACGTCGCGGAAGAGAAACGCTTTTCGCCGCAGTATTCGGTGTCCCGGATGCTGGCTGTGATCGACAGCCTGACACCTGCCCAAAGCGGACACTGCTTTGCCTGGGATGGCAGCCTCATCGACCCCTGAGACGTTTCTGAAGGCAGGTGGGGCAGGGCGCGTGCGAAGCCGTTTTCGCTGGGCGCAGGCGGTGCGTAGGCTGCCCGATAGCTTCCTTTCGCCCGAGCGGAGCCTAAAATTCTTGCACATCAGCTCTTTAGACTTGGCCATATGCGGCAGGCATCTTCCCGTTTGCGCACTCAGGGTAAAAAACATTTCCGGAAAATAAAAAATGTCTTTGTGATGCGCCTTCTTCCCAGCATCATTCACCTGAGGCCAGATGAGTCCGCAAGCCGGCCTGATCTGGTGCGCCTCAATCTGGCACGGCCCGCCTGAAGCGGTTGTGCGTGCCGGCAAACAAGACCGGGGAAACACACCCGGCTAGATGGCAATGAACCGGGAGGAAAATTCAAATGTCATTGGACGTGAGCACAATATTTGCTCAGCAAGTCACTCTGAACTCGCTGGTGCAGAACATTCTGTACGCATCGGGTATCGTCGGTGCAATCCTGGTGGTTGTGGGACTGCTGCTGATCGACGCGGGAACCGCGCGCCGCAGGAACCTGTTTAATTCAACCATCGAAAAGACGCTGGGCTTCTTCCTGGGGTTTGCAACCTACTACGTTATCGGTTTCGGCCTGTGGGCCGGGCAGTATTACATCATGGAAGGCGCAACCATGATGGATTCCATCAACGACTGGTGGCTGGGCGGCGCGATGACCAACGCCATGGCGCATCATACCGATCCGGGGATCTTCCCGGGGCTGAACACCTTCCAGATCTTCATCTTCTTCCTTGCTGTGTTTGCAGGGATCATCAACATCCTGCTGCATTTTGCGGTGTCTGAGCGGATGAAGGCCCCGGCCTATTTCATCACCTGCATCGTCGCCGCGGTGGTGTCCTCGGCACTCAGCTGGGCGACCTGGGGCTCGGTCGGGCCGCTGACCAACGCAGGCTTCCACGACTTCTTTGGCGTTGGCTTCGTGTATCTGTTCCCTGCGGGCATGGCACTGGTGTTCACGCCGAAACTGGGCGCGCGCCCGGGAATGATGGCACCGCATCCGCGGATCTCGGCCTACCTGGCCCCCAGCATCGGCCTGTGCGCACCGGGCCTGCTGCTGATCTTTGCCGGTCTGCCGATGGTGATCCTGTCCTGCCTGTTCTTCTTTGACCCCGAAGCGCTGGCGGTCAGTGTCACCATGGCTGATACCAGTGTCGGTATTGCGATCAACAACTACGCGATGGTCTGGGCCGGCGGCGCGGTCACGGGCCTGCTGATTGCCTACTCGACAGGCAAGTATGCCTATACCCTGCTTGGTCCGCTGGCCGGCTATGTCGCCGGGGCATCGGGCTTTGACGTATACCTGCCGTGGCAGGCCTTCATCGTCGGCCTCGCGGCGCCGTTCGTGGCCTATGTTGTCTACGAGTTCACGCTGAAGCGCGGCATCGACGAACACAAGCTGTTCCCGCTGTTCCTGGGCTCCGGTGTCTTTGGGATGGTCATGCTGGGTTTGTTCAAGGCCGGCACCCCGCGCGGCGGCTACTTCGGGATCGAGGAAGGCGCCTATGCGTTCCAGCACGGGGAAATCTCGCTGGTGATGCAGCTGGCTGGCACGGCTGTCTGCATCGGCACTGGCGTGGTCACGGCAATGATCCTGGCCTTCATCCTGGAGCGGACCGTGGGGCTGCGGGTGACTGAGGACGACCAGATCGAGGGTCTGGACGGCAAGATCTGGGATCTGGAGCCCGACGTGGTCACCCACGCGGACAGCGCGCAAAAAGCCTGATCCCGCCTGCAACTGCAAAGGCCCCGGCATTTGCCGGGGCCTTTTTCATGGCCGGGTCAGGCCGCGGCAGGCGTCACAGATGCGTGGTCAGCTTGTATCCCGGTGCAAAGTACAGCTTGGCCAGCGTGACCGGGCGGCCGCGCAGCCAAGTGATCCGTTCCGCCGTGAATACCGGGTCTCCGGCGGGCGCGTCCAGGAACTCGGCCACCGCCTGATCCGCCTTGGTCGCCATAAAGCTCAGCTCCAGATTGGTGAACGGCACCTTCTGCACCAGCCAGTCATTGGGTCCCGACTGGGAGAAATCCGCCTCCAGCACCTCCGGGATGCTGTCGGGGATCACCCAGCGCACTTCGTACTGAAAGGGTGCGTTGTCCGCATAGTGCATGCATCTGATGTGCAGCACCTCCTGGCCCTGGGGCAGGTCGAGCCGGGCGGACAGCCATGGCGGTGCAGCCTGGACGCTGCGCTCCACCAGGGAATAGCGGTATTCTGCGCCGGCTCCCGCAATCTCATCCCGGACAAGGGGGATTGAGAACTGGGCTTTGCGGACCGGGGAGTTCAGCACCCGTGTGCCTGCCTTTCGCTTGCGCTCCAGGAAGCCTTCCTCGGCCAGCTCCCGCAGCGCCCGGTTCACGGTGGTGCGGGTGCTGGAAAACTCCTCAGCCAGTTCGGTCTCGCTCGGCAGCAGGCTGTCCGGCGCCCAGATCCGGTTCTGGATGCGGTCGAGAACGACCTGCTTGATATCCCGGTAGCTCATGTTCCGGCGCGGTGCTGCCATTGTGCCTCTCAGGGTCATAAGAAAATTTAACACCCATAAGAATACACATAATCCCCGGACAGGAAAGCGGCATCCGGTCCCGGCGGCCTGCGCGCGCGGGCAGGGCGTCAGCCGCTCAGAACCATTGCCCGGGTTCCATCAGCCCCAGATCCAGCAGCTGGCGCGAGTGCCACTCGAACGGCGCGGAATTGTGCCAGCGGAAGGTTTCGATATCGAAGGTGGAGCCGGGATTGCGTTTCAGTGCCTTGGCTGTGCGGAAAGAGCAGACGGCGGCGGTCAGGTTGTGATGCCAGGGGCAGGCATAGGTGTTGTATTCCTGGTCGTTGAACGTGTGGTCGGCCTGCAGCTTCAGCCCCGGCTTGGCCCGGAACAAGGAGATCCGGTCAATTTTGCGGCTGGCTGGGGGAATGTGTTCCTCGAACCGCCAGCGCACGCCGCCGAAGAAGTCCAGCTGCCGCTCGCGCGGGTGGCCGGTTGCGGGGTCCTGACGGGCCTGGGCGTAATAGCCGGACTTGTCCAGATAGGCATTTTGCAGGGAGACCCCGGCGGGGCAGGCATCAAGATCGCCCGCATAGAGGTCAATCACGTAGCTGAGCATTGCCTCACGCCGCTCTTCGGTGTGAAAGGCCAGCATCTCGCCAACTGTGCGGGTCTCGCAGAACGGGTAGAAGAGGTATTCCGCGTTGTAGCAGTAGTATAGCCAGCAACCCGGCTGCGCCGCCGCAATGACTGCGTTGACGGCACCTGTCACCGCACCCTCCGGCCCGCAGTCGAACGGCACCCGGTGCACCTTGGCGCGCACGTCCTGCGGCAGGTCGAAGGCATCCGGCATCAGCGCCGCAACCGCTTTGAAGCCGCTTTGCAGATGGTGGCGCAGGGTGGTGGCAATCTCCACCTCATCCTCGATGAAGACCAGCGCAACCGGCCCCTTGGCCAGCAGCAGCTTGCCCTGCTTCAGGAAATCCTCCAGCGAAGAGTACATCATGCCCGTCTGCCCCTGCCTTTCTGGCCTTTGCGGTCAAAATCGGGTAATTCCCGCGTCATTGCAAGCGGCGGCATTTGCCTGTAATGCAGGCCGCTGACCCCGGATCAGGCTAAAAGGCTGAGACTCATGAGCGCCCCGAAAAAGCTGTTTATCAAGACCTATGGCTGTCAGATGAATGTCTATGACAGCGAACGCATGGCCGAAGCGCTGGGCGGCGAGGGCTATGTGGAGACCAAATCGGCCGATGACGCCGACATGATCCTGCTGAATACCTGCCACATCCGGGAGAAGGCAGCTGAAAAGGTCTACTCCGAACTGGGCCGCTTCAAGGGTCTGAAGGCCGAAAAGCCGGATCTCAAGATCGGCGTGGCGGGCTGTGTGGCCCAGGCCGAGGGCGAAGAGATCATGCGCCGCCAGCCGCTGGTCGACCTGGTGGTCGGCCCGCAAAGCTATCACCGCCTGCCGGAGATGGAAGCCAAGGCGCGCGAAGGGGAGAAGGTGCTCGATACCGATTTCCCCGAAGAAGACAAATTCGAAAAACTGAAAAACCGCCCCAAGGCCAAACGCGGCCCGACCGCGTTTCTGACCGTTCAGGAGGGCTGCGACAAGTTCTGCGCTTTCTGCGTGGTTCCCTATACCCGCGGTGCAGAGGTGTCTCGTCCGGCAGACCGCATCCTGCGCGAGGCGCAGGACCTGGTTGAGCGCGGCGTGCGTGAAATCACCCTGTTGGGCCAGAACGTGAACGCCTACCATGGGGCCGGCCCCAATGGCGACATGACCCTGGCGCAGCTGATCTGGGAGCTGGACAAGATCGACGGGCTGGAGCGCATCCGCTTCACCACTTCGCACCCCAACGACATGCAGGACGACCTGATCGAAGCGCATGGCACCTGTGCCAAGCTGATGCCCTATCTGCACCTGCCGGTGCAGGCGGGCTCCGACAAGATCCTCAAGCGGATGAACCGCTCGCATACGGCGGAAAGCTATATCCGCCTGATCGAGCGCATCCGCGCCGCACGCCCCGACATCCTGATCTCCGGCGATTTCATCGTCGGCTTCCCGGAAGAGACCGAGGAGGATTTCCAGGCCACCATGGATCTGGTGGAAGAGGTGAAATACGGCACCGCCTATTCCTTCAAATACTCCACCCGCCCCGGCACTCCGGCAGCTGAGCGTGCTCAGGTTGACCCCGCCGCGGCCGACGACCGGCTGCAGCGGCTGCAGGCCCTGCTGACCAGGCAGCAGCGCGAGGTGCAGGACAGCATGGTCGGCCGCGAGGTTGGCGTGCTGTTTGAAAGAGCCGGCCGCCTGCCGGGCCAGATGGTCGGCAAGTCCGACTATCTCCACGCCGTGCACGTGGCCGATTGCAGCCGTAACGCCGGGGATCTGGCGCGCGTCCGCATTGTCTCTTCGGGGGCAAACTCGCTGGCAGGCGAGCTGATCGGCTAAGGCCGCGGCCGCCAAGCGAATCTCCTGGGGAGCGGGCTGGACGCAGCTCGCTTCCGGCGCCCGGCAATGGCCGGGCATTTTCCGATTGCATCCTATTCAGAGACAATGGGTTCCCGGCACGCGGAGTGTCCGGAACTGGCGTCCAATGCGCGCCGGAAAAGGAGGAATTTAACAGGTATACTGCATCAATTTCAGCTAGATTTGCCTTCAGGCCTGAGCGGTGGGCCCCTGTGCGGCTCTCACCCTGGGGAACTTAGGTGAAGGAAATCTGGTTGTGTCGAAATTCAAATTGAACAAGGTGATTGCGCTGGCTGCCGCTGCCACGGCCGCGCTCAGCATCGCCGCCGCGCCTGCCAGCGCGCAATCCCAGCAGCGGACAATTAAGGGCGAACGGTACGTGCCGACCATCTGGGTCGATCCGGACGGTTGCGAGCATTGGGTGATGGATGACGGAGCCGAGGGCTTCATGACTCCGCATGTCAAACCCGACGGCAAGCCGGTCTGCCGGCGGGGCAACATCTGCGGGGTGATGCCGACCGACCAGTTTTTCGCCACCGACAGGCATGTGATCAACGCAGCTGGCAAGCAGCGCCTGCGCGAATTCTTCCAGAAGGCGCAGGGCAACGGCGCGCGCTCTTTCATCGTCGCAGGCCACACCGATAGCCGGGCGTCGGATGAATACAACATACGCCTGTCCGAACGCCGCGCAAATGCGGTGGCCAAGGTTGCCCGCTCGGTCGGCGCGCGCATCGCCGGTGTCCGCGCCTATGGCGAACGCGATCCAAGGGTGCCCAACACCAGTGCCGCGAATATGGCGCAAAACCGCCGTGTCGAAATCTACTGCCTGCGCTGAGGGGGATCCTATGAAACGCAATCTGCACGCCGCCGCCGTTCTGGCCGCAGCCGCCGCCGTTTCGGCCTGCACGCCGGCGGTCAACAAAACCACCGACCAGCATATCGGGGACGGCAAATCGCTGGACCTGTCCAACCTGACTGCAGGCATCTGGGTTGACCCGAATGGCTGCGAGCATTGGATCATCGACGATGGTCTTGAGGGCTACGCGGATCTGCGCCGCACGCCTGATGGCAAGCCGGTTTGCAACAGCGACCTGCCGCCGACGCTGGCGACCGGCCCGTTCAAGGACGGTTCGACCTTCGCGGACCCGCTGTAAATCCAGCCTGTTTTTCAGACTGCAGCCGCCCCTCCGGGCGGCTGTTTTGTTTCAATTGAGTGAATTTCCGCTGCTCATGCTTGCGCAAACGGAGCAGGGGCGGCAAACTGAAAGGGCAACCCCGGATTGAGGAGATCAGCTTGGCCATCGGTGCCCTGAATGACGCGCAAGACCAGACCGCAACCCATGAAGTGCTTCTGGAATTTCCCGACAACCGCTTGCTGATCGACCTGTGCGGCGAATACGACCGTAACCTGGCTGACATCGAACAGAAACTGGGCGTGCAGATCGTCCGCCGCGGCAATCAGCTGTCTGTAATGGGCGAGGATTCGGCGCGCGAGCAGGCGGCTGGCGTGCTGACGGCGCTCTACGACCGGCTGGAAACCGGCCGCAGCGTCGAAAGCGGCGATATCGACCGCGAATTGCGTATGGGCCAGGAAGCGGACGAGGCCGAACCCGACGGCCAGCTGCAGATGTTCCGCGGCGGCCGGGTGGAGATCAAGACTCGCAAGAAACTGGTGGAACCGCGCACCGAGGCACAGAAGGCCTATGTGCATTCGCTGTTCGAGAATGAGCTGGCCTTCGGCATCGGCCCGGCCGGCACCGGCAAGACTTATCTTGCGGTAGCTGTCGGCGTGTCCATGTTCATCACCGGCCATGTCGACCGCATCATCCTGTCCCGCCCGGCGGTGGAAGCCGGCGAGAAGCTTGGCTATTTGCCCGGCGACATGAAGGACAAGGTCGACCCCTACATGCAGCCGTTGTATGACGCGCTCAACGATTTCCTGCCGGGCAAGCAGCTCGCCAAGCTGATTGAGGAAAAGCGCATCGAGATCGCGCCCCTGGCCTTCATGCGTGGCCGCACCCTCTCCAACGCCTTTGTGGTGCTGGACGAGGCGCAGAACGCCACCACCATGCAGATGAAAATGTTCCTCACCCGCCTGGGCGAGGGCTCGCGCATGGTGATCACCGGCGACCGCAGCCAGGTTGACCTGCCGCGCGGTGTGCAATCTGGCCTTGCCGATGCCGAACGGCTGCTGAAAACGATCCCCAAAATCAGTTTCAACTACTTCACCGCCCGCGACGTGGTGCGCCACCCCCTTGTGGCGGCCATCATCGAGGCCTATGACGCAGACGCAATGCCGGCCTGATCCCGTTTTCCTCTTGCCTTAAATATCCCGGGGGCGCGGGGGCTGGCCCCCGCTTCCGGACCTGATTCATGACACTCGACATCTCCATCGAAGACAGCCGCTGGCAGGACGCCGGGCTTAAGCCGCTGGCCGCCGAGGCGGTCACTGCGGTGCTGGACCATTTCGGGCTGGATCCGGAAGACTGCGAGATTTCCCTGCTGGGCTGCGACGATGCCCGCATCACAGAGCTGAACGCCGAGTTCCGCGAAAAAGCCAAGCCCACCAACGTGCTAAGCTGGCCTGCAGAGGATCTGGCAGCGGAACAGGATGGCGGCACGCCGCAGCTTCCGGAGGCTGATTTCACCGGGGAGATCCCGCTCGGCGACATCGCTATTTCCTATGAAACCTGCGTCCGCGAGGCGCGGGAGGCGGGCAAGCCGCTGGCAGATCACACCCGCCATTTGACCGTTCACGGAATGTTGCATCTTCTGGGCTACGATCACATCCGTGACCGCGATGCCGCATTAATGGAAGGGATTGAGGTTCTGATACTTGGCAAAATGGGTATCGCGAACCCATATATGACTGAGGATGCCCCCTGAGCGGGGTTTTTGGATAGGACCGATGGGCGACATAGAAGGCAGTTCTAACGCGGCGCAGGGCGCGCTGCAGAACGTGAACGGCACGGCGGCAGAAGCGCCTGCCACCGAAAAAACAGGTTTCTGGGCACGGCTTTTCAGCGTGTTCAGCACTGAAGCGCAAGCCGAAGAGGAACCCGGCAGCGATCAGCCCGCGGCGGGAGCAGTTCCGCACGGGATGATCAATCTGCGTCGGCTGCGGGTGGAAGATGTTGCCATCCCCTCTGCCGAGATTGCCGCAGTGCCGGTAACCATAGACAAGGACGACCTGGTCGGCATCTTCCGCCAAAGCGGCTTTACCCGGATCCCCGTGTACGAGGGCACGCTGGACACGCCCCTGGGTTTTGTCCACCTCAAGGATTTTTCGCTCACCCACGGTTTCAATGGCGGCAGCTCGGAGTTCGACCTGCAGCGGATGCTGCGTCCGCTGCTCTTCGTGCCGCCGTCGATGCCGATCGGGGTGCTATTGACCAAGATGCAGGCCGAACGCCGCCACATGGCGCTGGTGATCGACGAATACGGCGGTGTTGACGGGCTGGTGACCATCGAAGATCTGATCGAACAGGTGGTCGGCGAGATCGAGGACGAGCACGACGCCGACGAGCTGCAGACCTGGTACCAGGAAAAGCCGGGCAGCTACATCGCTCTGGCACGCACGCCCCTGCCGGAATTCGAAACTGAGATCGGCCAGTCGCTGACCAGCCACGATGCGGTGGATGAAGAAGAAATCGACACCCTGGGCGGTCTGGTCTTCATGCTGTCGGGCAGGGTGCCTGCCCGCGGCGAGGTGATTGAGCACCCCGAAGGGGCTGAGTTCGAGGTGATCGACGCCGACCCGCGCCGCATCAAACGGCTGCGCGTCAGGCTGCCGGACGCCGCCGCATGATTTCACTCGGGCTGCGCCGGGCTGCCCGCCAGCTCAGGCTTGCGCCGGCCGCGCTGGCCTTTGGCGGCGGTGCGCTGCTGTCTCTGGCGCTTGCGCCCTGGCACGTCCTGCTTGGGCTTCCCGTCGCGCTGGCTGCTGCGGGCTGGCTGATCCTGCAAGCCGCCTCGGCCCGCACGGCGGCGCTGGCGGGCTGGCTGTTCGGGCTGGGGTATTTCGCCTTTGGCCTGTCGTGGATCATCGAACCCTTCCAAATCGACCCGGAGCGCCACGCCTGGATGGCGCCGTTTGCGCTGGTGTTCCTGGCCGCAGGCCTTGCCCTGTTCTGGGGGGCGGCCTTTGGCCTGACCGCCCGGTTCAGCCGCGGCGCCTGGCGGGTGCCGGTGCTGGCGGCGATATGGACACTGGCCGAGTTCGCCCGGGCTTATCTGCTGACGGGATTTCCGTGGGCGGGTTTCGGGCAGGTCTGGATCGACACTCCCGCCGCAAACCTGCTGCCCTGGATTGGACCGCAGGGGCTGGGGCTGCTTACCCTTGCGGCGTTTCTACCGCTGGCCCTGATCCGCCAAAACCCGCTTGCCGCTGCCGCACCGCTCGCCATATCCGCGGCTGCCGTTCTCGCCGTGCCCGCTCCGCTACAGGGCGCGCAAACGGGCAAGACGGTGCGAATCGTTCAGCCCAACGCGCCGCAGAACCTGAAATGGCATCCTGACCACCGCTGGGAATTTGTCCGCAGGTCTGTTGCCTTGTCCGCGGGGGAGCCGCGGCCCGACCTGATTGTCTGGCCCGAAACCGCGGTGCCGCAGCTGCTGAACTACGCTGAAGACACGCTTCGGATCATCTCGGACAGCGCTGGCGGCGTGCCGGTCCTGCTGGGCATCCAGCGGGAGGAGGCGGGCGCCTACTACAACTCCGCGGTGCTGTTGGACGCTGATGGCATGGCCATCACCACCTATGACAAGGCGCATCTGGTGCCGTTCGGGGAATACGTGCCGTTCGGAGACTTCATGGCGCGCTTTGGCATCCACGGGTTTGCCTCCCAGGCGGGCGCGGGCTATGCCGCCGGTCCGGGCGCGCAGGTGATGGATCTGCCCATCGGCAGCGCCTTGCCGCTGATCTGCTACGAGGCTGTTTTTCCTCAGGATGTGAACGCCGCCGAAACCCGGCCGCAGATGCTGGTGCAAATCACCAATGACGCCTGGTTCGGCACCCGGTCGGGCCCCTATCAGCACCTGGTGCAGGCCCGGATGCGGGCGCTGGAGCAGGGTCTGCCGATGATCCGCGCCGCCAATACCGGCGTCTCTGCCATGATCGCGCCGGATGGGGCGATGCTGGACAGCCTGCCGCTGGGGGAGGCCGGGTATATCGACGCGGCCCTGCCTGCACCGCTGGCGCCGACGCTCTACAGCCGCACCGGCGACTGGCCTGTCCTGCTGCTGTGTCTTTTTGGTGCGTTTGCGGTGTTCTTCCGCCACCGGCCCCTTGCGCTGCGGTCATAGCTGTTTAACTCTATCCGAATATAGATTGACCCGCGCGGTCTTGCCGCGTAATGCGGCCCGATACCTGCCACAACGGCTTCCTGGCGTGGCGGGCTGAACCTCAATGGAGCACTTTTTCATGACCCGTATGAACTACACCTTCACTTCGGAATCGGTTTCCGAAGGCCACCCGGACAAGGTCTGCGACCGCATTTCCGATGCGGTGCTGGACGCTTTTCTGGCGGAGGAGCCCGAAGCACGTGTGGCAGCTGAGACTTTCGCCACCACGAACCGTGTTGTCATCGGGGGCGAAGTCGGCCTGTCCGACCAGGACAAGCTGCATGACTACATGGGCAAAATCGACGAGATCGCCCGTGCCTGCATCAAGGACATCGGCTACGAGCAGGACAAGTTCCACCACGAGACCGTGGAAGTGACCAACCTGCTGCACGAGCAGTCGGCCCATATCGCACAGGGCGTTGATGCCGCTGCCGACAAGGACGAGGGCGCAGGCGACCAGGGCATCATGTTCGGGTTTGCCACCAATGAAACCGACGCGCTGATGCCGGCGCCGATCCAGTTCTCCCACGCGATCCTGCGCCGCCTGGCCGAGGTCCGCAAGAACGGCACCGAGCCGGCCCTGGGCCCGGACGCGAAATCGCAGCTGTCGGTGGTCTATGAAGGCGGCAAGCCGGTGGGTGTCAGCTCGCTGGTGCTGTCGACCCAGCACCTCGATGAATCGCTGACCTCGAATGACATCCGCGCCATTGTCGAGCCGTACATCCGCGAAACCCTGCCCGAGGGCTGGCTGACGGACGCAACCGTCTGGCACGTGAACCCGACCGGCAAGTTCGTGATCGGCGGCCCGGACGGCGACGCGGGCCTCACCGGCCGCAAGATCATCGTCGACACCTACGGCGGCGCAGCCCCGCACGGCGGCGGCGCCTTCTCCGGCAAGGATCCGACCAAGGTGGACCGCTCGGCGGCCTACGCCGCGCGCTACCTGGCCAAAAACGTGGTGGCTGCGGGCATGGCTGATAAATGCACCATCCAGCTGTCCTACGCCATCGGCGTGTCCAAGCCGCTGTCGATCTATGCCGACACCCACGGCACCGGCGAAGTCGAGCCCGCTGCCATCGAAAAAGCGATTGATCAGGTGATGGACCTAACCCCGCGCGGCATCCGATCGCACCTGGGGCTGAACAAGCCGATCTACCAGCGCACCGCGGCTTATGGCCACTTCGGCCGCGAGCCGGAGGCCGACGGCGGCTTCAGCTGGGAGCGCACCGACCTGGCCGAGGCGCTTAAGAAAGCGGTCTGAAGCCAGAGGACTAACAACAGGGGAGCGGGCCGCAGGGTCCGCTCTTTTTTGTCGTGGAGTGCTGCCGCCCGCGTTCAAACATCCACGGAATGCGCCTCTTCCCTAAGGTCCGGCGCCGCGTCTGGCGCATTGGGGCAGAAGCGCTGACCCGTTGAGGCTGGAGCAAAACGACGGGCTGCGCCATACTGACCGGGTCGAAATCCTCACCTTCCGGAGTCGCGATGCTGCGTTTGACGGCTTCTATTCTTTGCTTGGCGCTGCCGCTAGCTGCGGCCGCAAAGGACGGGTTGCCGCAAAAATTCAGTCTTCTGGGCAGAACGCTTGTTTATGACACCGGGACAGATGTGAGAGGCGAACCGGCCGAGATCACCGATGAGGACGTTGAGAAGCTGCAGGGGATTCTGCTCCAGTCCCCGGAGATCACCGAATTGCAGCTCAACAGCATTGGCGGCAGTGTCTATGCCGGCGAGGAAATTGCCGCGCTGGTGCTGGAATACGGGCTCGACACATTAATCGACGGGGAGTGCATCAGCGCTTGCGTCGATGTTTTCCTGGCGGGTAACCGTCGCCGGATGACGTTTGGGTCGCGCATCGGTTTCCATCAGCGGAACTGGCCGGCACAGGCCGTGCACAAATACTACCGCAGCGAGCGGCGGACGCAGCGATGGTCGACACCGTTTGAGTTCGGCTCCTGGATTTATGAGGACACCCAGCGCGAGATTTATGACCATCTCAGCTATATGGTGGCGCGCGGTGTCGATCCCGGCTTTGCCATCGAAACGCTGCGCACCGATCCCGACGGGGAGTGGTACCCCAGCCGCTTGCGCCTGACCGCAGCCGGGGTTCTGCGGGACGTTCTGCCGCAACAGCGCCCCTAGCCGGGCCGGCACCGGCTTGACCCCGGGGCCTGCTTGCGGCAGAGGAGCGGCCAGCCTTTCAAATACCGCCTCGAACAGGAGCCCCGACGCATGTCCGGCGACCAGAAGCCACGCGACGACCAGTCCAAGGATGCCCAGCCTGCCGCCTCCAACGCGGCTGAAAAACACGCCAGCGGCGCCCCCTGGCGCAATTTCTATGGCCGCTTCAAGGGCAAGACGCTGAAGGACAGCCAAAAGCGTTATCTCGACGAGGATCTGGCCAAGCTCAGCCCCGGCGCCGTCGGCTGGGAGGAAAACCCGGAGCGCACGCCGCTGGATCTGGACGCGCTGTTTGGCGGCAAGGACGTCTGGCTGGAGGTCGGCTTTGGCGGCGGCGAGCATCTGGTGCATCAGGCCGTGAGCAATCCGGACACGGGCATCATCGGCGCCGAACCCTTTATCAACGGTGTGGCGATGCTGCTGGGCAAGATCCGCAACGCAGGAGCGGACAATATCGCCATCCACCCGGGCGATGCCCGCGACCTGATGGATGTGCTGCCCGCCGCCTCGATCTCGCGCGCCTTCCTGCTGTACCCGGACCCCTGGCCGAAGAAGCGCCACCACCGCCGCCGCTTTGTGACGCAGGAGCATCTGGAGCCGCTGGCTCGCTGCCTGAAGCCCGGTGCGATCTTCCGTGTGGCGACCGATATTCCCGACTATGTGCGCCAGACCCTGGAGGAGGTGCCGAAGGCCGGTTTCGAATGGCTGGCCGAAGGCCCCGAAGACTGGCGCCGGTCCTGGGATGACTGGATCTCCACACGGTATGAGCAGAAAGCCCTGCGCGAAGGCCGCACGCCGCATTACCTGACCTTCCGCCGCTTGGGCTGAGGCCAATAGCGCTGGACCGGCCAGATCCAATCCGTTACCGATAGCGCAAACGAACAGACGAACGACCGACAGACGAAGGAAGCCACATGTCCGGACACGGCACGCCCATCCCGATGACCTCGCACCGCTCTGGCCCGCTGACCGGCGTGGCTGAAGTGCCCGGCGACAAGTCGATTTCGCACCGGTCGCTGATCCTGGGCGCTTTGTCGGTGGGGGAAACCAAGATCTCCGGCCTGCTGGAAGGCGAGGATGTGCTGGACACCGCCAAGGCGATGCAGGCCTTTGGCGCCGAGGTGGTGAACCACGGCGGCGGTAACTGGTCGGTGTTCGGCGTCGGCGTCGGCGGCTTTGCTGAGCCGGGCAATGTGATCGATTGCGGCAACTCCGGCACCGGGGTGCGGCTGATCATGGGGGTGATGGCAACTTCGCCGATCACCGCGACCTTCACCGGCGATGCCTCGCTGAACAAGCGCCCAATGGCGCGGGTGACGGATCCTCTGGCGCTGTTCGGCACCCAATCCGTGGGCCGTTCCGGCGGGCGGCTGCCGATGACCATCGTTGGCGCGGCTGATCCGGTGCCGGTGCGCTATGAGGTGCCGGTGCCGTCGGCGCAGGTGAAATCGGCGGTGCTGTTTGCTGGCCTCAACGCGCCCGGCAAGACCGTGGTGATTGAGAAGGAAGCCACCCGCGACCATACCGAGCGGATGCTGGCGGGCTTTGGCGCCGAGATCACCACCGAGGAGACCGAAGAGGGTCGCGTCATCACCCTGACCGGCCGGCCCGAGCTGAAACCGCAGGTGATCGCGGTGCCGCGCGACCCGTCCTCCGCCGCCTTCCCGGTCTGTGCGGCGCTGATCACGCCCGGCTCTGACGTGCTGGTGCCGAACATCGGCCTCAACCCGACCCGCGCGGGCCTCTACTACACCCTGCAGGACATGGGCGCGGATCTGACGTTCGAGAACATGCGCGAAGAGGGCGGCGAGCCGGTTGCCGATCTGCGCGCCAAGTACTCGCCCAATATGAAGGGCATCGAAGTGCCGCCGGAGCGCGCCGCCTCGATGATCGACGAATACCCGGTGCTGTCGGTGGTGGCGGCCTTTGCCGAAGGCAAGACCATGATGGCGGGCGTCAAGGAGCTGCGGGTCAAGGAAAGCGACCGGATCGACGCGATGGCCAAGGGCCTGCGGGCCAATGGTGTGGCTGTCGAGGAAGGCGAGGACTGGTGGGAGGTCACCGGGCTGGGCATTGATGGCGTGCCGGGCGGCGGCACCTGCGAGAGCTTCCTGGACCACCGTATCGCCATGTCCTTCATGGTGATGGGCATGGGCGCGCAAAACGCTGTTTCCGTCGACGACGGCAGCCCGATCGCCACCTCCTTCCCGATCTTTGAATCCCTCATGGGCAACCTGGGGGCCAAGCTGGAGCGCACATGAGCAAGAGCTTCACCATAGCGGTCGACGGGCCGGCCGCGGCTGGCAAGGGCACCCTCTCCAAGGCGGTTGCTGCCCATTACGGCTTTGGCCATCTTGACACCGGTCTCCTGTACCGGGCCGTCGGGGCCAAGATGATGGAGGGCGTGACGCCGGTCACGGCGGCCCGGACCCTCACTCCGGAGGATCTGGCGCGCGAGGATCTGCGCGGGCCGGAGGTGGCGCAGGCGGCGTCCAAGGTGGCAGTTATTGCCGAGGTCCGTGCGGCGCTGATCGACTTCCAGCGTGCCTTTGCCCGCCGGGCGGGCGGCGCGGTGCTGGACGGGCGCGACATTGGCACAGTGATCTGCCCCTATGCGCAGGTGAAGTTGTTTGTCACCGCCAGCGCCGAGGTGCGCGCCCGGCGGCGGTTCCTGGAGCTGACGGCGGCAGGCAAGGTGATCACCCTTGCCGAAGTGCTGGCCGACGTGAAGGCCCGCGACGACCGCGACATGAACCGTGCCGAGGCACCGCTCAAGCCGGCCGATGACGCGGTGCTGATCGACACCAGCGAGCTGAGCATCGAAGAGGCGCTGGCCAAGGCCTTGGCCGTGATCGAAAGCCGCATGGAGCCAGCGGGCTGAAACGGAAACGCCCGCAGCCGGGACATCAGCTGCGGGCGCAAGGGCAGGCAGGAAGGCCCGCCCGGCGGGACACGGCCAGCGCGGGATCAGAGCGCGCCGACGGCCACGTGCTTGATCTGGCCCCACTGGCTGTCCGCGGTCTGGGCAGTACCGGCCACGTCCTCCAGGAAGGCAGCGCGGGTGGCGGCGTTCAGGAACAGGAACAGCTTGCCATCATGCACCAGGTACTGGTCCGGGTCGCCGTCGAACTTCTTTCCGACTGACACGCCGTAAGAGCAGAAGCCGCCATGCTGCGGCAGGTATTTCGCCGGGTTGGCCTCAAACGCGGTCTTGTTCTCATCCGAGACAAAATAATACGAAGCGCCGTCCACGGTGGCGGAGTAGGTGGCCATGCCCTCCACCGGGTTGCGGCTGTCCAGCAGCGCCACCAGGTCGACGCCATGCGCGCCCAGCGGTGCGCCGCCGGCGGAGATGCCGTTGGAGACGTTGACCTCGTCCGCGGCATAGGCGGGCGCGGCCAGTGCGGCAGTCAGTGAAATCAGGGCGGTTGTCAGAAGCGTTTTCATGTTGGTCCTCATCGGGTTTCAGGGCGGTTTCAGGGGTGCCGGGGCAGGGTGTGCGGCCCGGTGATCTGAAGCTAAGTCCGCCGCGCTGGACGTTTAATCTCCGTCCGTCCCGGTGATCTTGCAGATCGTCCCGAATTTCCGGGGCGTTGTTTTGCTGACGGCTCACCCAACTGTGCATGGAGCCGCGCGCGGCACCGAAGTAGCCTGAAAGGGCGCGTCAAAAGGGGAGGTGCCGTCATGGCCTGGCTGCGGACATTTGTGATTGCTTGCGTATTGGCTGTGCCCGGGCTGGCGCAGGAAGCATCACCAGAGCCGGAACCGCCGATGACCTATGAACGGCTGGGGCGGATCCTTTTTGCCCTGGACAGCGCGGCGCAGCCGGTGGGGCCGGGCTTCCAGCTGACCATCGCCGGGGTGCCGGTGCTGGTGGTCACCGACCCGGCAGCGGACCGGATGCGAGCCATGGTGCCGCTGCGCCCTGCAGAGGGTCTGACCGCGGAAGAGCTGATGCGGATGATGCAGGCCAATTTCGACAGCGCGCTGGATGCGCGTATGCGGTGGCGCGCGGCCAGCTTTGGGCGGTGTTCATCCACCCGCTGTCAGCGCTGCAAAAGGATCAGCTGATCTCGGGCCTGGGGCAGACGGTGAATATCGCCCGCACCTATGGGACGCTTTACACCGGCGGGGCCTTGCAGTTCCGCGGCGGCGACAGCCCGGGGATCCAGCGCCAGCTGATCGAGGAGCTGCTGGAAAAAGGCGAGGAAATCTAGCGGCCTGAACCCGGCCGGGTCCTTACCCTGCCGGGTACGAAAATCAGCCCGGATTGCCTGAACAAGAATGAATTTCGTCATCTGGTATCAGGATTAATACGCACCAAGTCGCCAGGCGCAGATTAAAGTCGCCTCAAACAGCTTGGAGAGCCAAATGACCAGCTTTCAGGACCGCCTGACCGCTCTGCGCCGGGAGTTTCACCGGCAGCCGGAGCTCGGCTTCCAGGAAGACCGCACCAAGGCCAAGGTCGCGGCGCACCTGCGCGGGCTGGGGCTGGAGGTGCATGAGGGCGCAGGCGTGGTCGGGCTGCTGCGGGCCGGCACCGGCAACCGGGCCATCGGGCTGCGGGCCGATATGGACGCGCTGCCGATCAGCGAAACTTCCACGCATGGATACGTGTCCGAAACACCGGGTGTGATGCATGCCTGCGGCCATGACGGCCATATGACGATGCTTTTAGGAGCCGCTGAACGGCTGGCGCAAGAGCGGGGGTTTGACGGTACCGTGGTGTTTCTGTTTCAGCCCAACGAGGAGCACGGGCTGGGCGCGCAGGCGATGATTGCCGAGGGTGTGCTGGAGCGGTTCCCGATCGAAGAGGTCTATGCCATCCACAATCTGCCCGGCGCGCCGGTGGGGCAGGTCTCGACCCGGCCGGGGCAGATCTGCAGCAGCGAGAGCCTGTTCGAGATTGCGATCAAGGGGCAGGGCGGCCATGCCTCGATGCCGCAGGCGGGGGTGGATGCCATCACTGTCGGCGCCGAAATGGTGCTGGCGCTGCAAACCATCGTCTCGCGCAAGCTGGCACCGGGGGTTGGCGCGGTTGTTTCTGTGACCGAGTTCCTGACCGACGGCCAGCGCAACGTGCTGCCGGGCCATGCGGTGCTGAAGGGCGATGTGCGCGTCCGGGTGCCGGAGGACCGCGCGGCGGTGGAACGCTTCATGCGCCAGATCGCCGCCGGAGTGGCTGCCACCCATGGGGTGGCGGCGGAGGTGAGTTTCAACACCGAATTCGTGGAAACTATCAACGCAGAAGGCCCTGTGGAGGCCGTTTATCGGGCAGGCGAGGCCGCGGGCTGCGCCGTGATCCGCAACCGCCCGCCGATGAGCTTCTCCGAGGATTTCGCCCATTTCGCCAACGCCGTGCCTGGCTGCTTCCTGCTCTTGGGCAATGGCGAAGGGGGGCCGCACGGCCAGCCGCTGCATGCGGCGGATTATGATTTCAACGACGCTCTGCTGCCCATCGGCGCGGAGTTCTGGGTGCAGCTGGTGCGGGACCGGCTGCCAGCGGGAAAGGACTGACGATGCTTGAACAATTTGCTGTTGCCCTGCGCCACACGGCAGGGAGCCCGAAACCCGGCGAGGCGGCCTATAGCGTGTTGTCGGAACAGGACTTCGCCAACGCGCAAGCGGAGATCACCGCTTGGGAGGGGTATGAGGAAACGCCGCTGGTCTCTTTGGCCGGGCTGGCGTCGCAGATCGGCGTGGGCCGGATCGACTATAAGCACGAAGGGCCGCGGTTCGGTCTCGGCAGCTTCAAGGCACTGGGCGGGTCCTATGCGGCGCTGCGGGTGCTGCAGCGGGAGCTGAGCCGCCAGCTGGGCCAGGATGTCAGCCTGGAGGAAATCCGCAAGGGCGCTCACAAAAACGCCTGCGCCGGGATCACCCTGGTCTCGGCCACTGACGGCAACCATGGCCGGTCGCTGGCCTGGGGCTGCCAGCGCTTTGGCGCGCCCTGCCGGATCTATATCCATGCCGAAGTCAGCGAGGGCCGCGCGGTGGCCATGCGCGAGCTGGGCGCCGAGGTGATCCGGATCGACGGCGACTATGACGACTCGGTGCTGCTGGCCAAGAGGGAAGCAGAGGAAAACGGCTGGTTCGTGGTCTCCGATACTTCCTGGGAAGGCTACACCGAGCCGCCACGCGATGTGATGGCCGGCTACAGCGTGATGACCCGCGAAGCCTGCGAGGCGATGGAGCAGCCCCCCACCCATGTGTTCCTGCAGGGCGGCGTCGGCGGGCTGGCAGCCTCAGTCGCAGCGGCTTTGCGGCAGTTTTACGGGGCAGCGTCTCCGCAGGTGGTGATTGTCGAGCCGGAACTGGCGGCCTGCCTGTTCGACAGCGCCAAGGCGGGCAAGGCGACGAATTTCGCCATCCAGGAAGAAACCATCATGGCGGGCCTCTCCTGCGGTGAGCCGTCGGAAATGGCGTGGGAAATCCTGACCGAGGAAGCCGCGGACTTTGTGACCATTCCTGACAGCATCGTTGCCCCCGCGGTGCGGCTGCTGGCCAATGGCGAAACCGGCGATCCGGTGGTGGAGGCGGGTGAAAGCGCAGTGGCGGGACTGACCGCGCTGATCGCGGCTTGCCAGTCGGCAGAGATGAAGAAGACCCTGCGCCTGGATGAAAGCTCGCGCGTGCTGCTGATCGGCTCCGAGGGGGTCACCGATCCGGCGATTTATGCCGCGATCATGGAAGGGAAAGACCATGTCTGACGCGCCCGCCCGCGGGTTCCCGGAAGCGGAATTTGCAGCCCGCACTGAAAAGGCGCAGGCGCTGATGGCACAGCAGGGGCTTGATGGGCTTCTTCTGCTGACCGAGCCGGATGTGCGCTATTTCAGCGGTTTTCACACGCTGTTCTGGCAAAGCCCGACGCGCCCCTGGTTCCTGTTCGTGCCGCCCGCCGGCAAGCCGGCTGCCATCATCCCGGAGATCGGCGCCGACCTGATGCGCCGCACCTGGATTGAGGACATCCGCACCTGGAGCGCGCCGGCACCCGAGGATGACGGCATCAGCCTGCTGACGGAACTGCTGTCACCGGTTGCCTCCCGTGGCGGTTCCATCGGCCTGATGAAGGGGCATGAAACCTCTTTGCGGATGCCGCTGGGCGACTATGAGCGGCTGATGGCGGGGCTGCCGGGGCTGAAGGTGGCGGATGCCACCCCGCTGGTGCGCAGACTGCGGATGGTGAAATCCGCCGCCGAGATCGAAAAACTCTCGCACATCTGCGCCATCGGCTCCCGCACATTTGCGCGGGTTCCTGAAATCGCTCATGAAGGCCAGCCGTTTGTGGATCTGTTCCGCGCCTTCCGGCGCGAGGCGCTGGCGCAAGGCGCGGATGACGTGCCTTACCTGGTGGGCGGGGCCGATCAGGGCGGCTACAGCGACGTGATCTCGCCGCCAACCGGCCGCCCCTTGCAGGCCGGGGACATCGTGATGCTGGACACCGGCTCTACCTGGGACGGTTATTTCTGCGATTTCGACCGCAACTTTGCCATTGGCCGGGCGGATGACCTGTCGCGCCGCGCCTACGGCGTGCTGTGGCGGGCGACCGAGGCGGGAATCGCCGCCGCGCGCCCGGGCGCGACCTGCCGCGAGCTGTTCCAGGCGATGCAGTCCGTGATTGCCGAAATGGACGATCAGGGCGGCGACGTGGGGCGGCTGGGCCACGGGCTGGGGATGCAGCTGACCGAATGGCCCTCGCACGCCGCCTTTGACGGGACGGTGATCGAGGAAAACATGGTGCTGACGCTGGAACCCTCGCTGAGCTACGGCGACGGCCGTATCATGGTGCATGAGGAAAACATCGTCGTGCGGGCGGATGGCGCTGAGCTGCTGACAACCCGCGCCGCGCCCGAACTGCCGGTGATCTGAAGGAGGCTTTGGGCCATGAAACTCCCCTATGAGACGGATGCAGGCATCGGCACCCGCGCCACCCTGGGCGTGATCGTGCTGGAAACCGACGAGACGCTGGAGCCGGAGTTCGCCAGGATGATGGCGCAGGAGGGGGTGGCGCTTTATCACAGCCGCATCCCGATGGTGCCGGAAGTCCGCCCGGAGACGCTGGCACGGATGCAGGCGGATCTGCCGGCCTCGGCCCGGCTGCTGCCGTCCTCGCTGGATTTTGACGTAATCGGCTATGGCTGCACCTCGGCCTCCACGGTGATCGGCTCGGCCAAGGTGGCGGAGGCGGTGCAGACGGTCCTGCCCAGGGCCAAGGTCACCGACCCGCTGGCGGCGATCATCGCCGCGGGCCGGGCGCTGGGGGCCGCGCGGCTGGGGTTTGTCACGCCCTACCTGCCCGAGGTCTCGGCGCAAATGCGGCAGAAGCTGGAGGCGGCGGGGTTGGAAATCGCCGGCTTCGGCTCGTTTGAGGAAATGGACGACCGGGTGGTGGCACGCATCACCGAGGCGGCTATTGCGGCGGCGGCCAAACAGGTGGCCAGCGCCGCGGACTGCGATGCGATCGTGATCTCCTGCACCAACCTGCGCTGCCTGCGGGTGATTCCGGAGATTGAGGAGGCGACCGGTGTGCCGGTGGTCTCCAGCAACCAGGCGCTGGCCTGGCACATGCTGCGGCTGGCCGGGATCACGGACCCCCAGCCGCAATTCGGCAGGCTGTTTGCCCGGGGTTCGGCGGGCGGATAGGTAGAATTTTACGGGAATTGCCGCCTGACAATTTTTGGCAAGCTGTCCCGCCGGACGGGGCAGTCTAAGCTTGAAATCCACGGGCGGATCATCACAGTTTGACAGCCGAAACCTGACACGAGCCGCGCGAGGACCCCGGATGCCTGCCACCCGCCCCGAGAACCGCCCCGCAACCCGCAACGTCCTGTTCATCATCATCGACCAGCTGCGTGCGGATTGCGTGTTCGGTGCCATGGCAGAGCATGTGGAGCTGCCCAGCATCCGCGCCTTCATGCAGGAGGCGGTCTCGTTCAAGCGGCATTTCTCCGTCACCAACCCTTGCGGGCCGTCGCGGGCGTCGATCCTGACCGGACAGTATGCGATGAACCACCGTTCCGTGCGCAATGGCACGCCGCTGCGCCACGACACGCCGAACATTGCCACCGAGATGCGCAAGGCGGGCTATTTGCCGATGCTGTTCGGCTATACCGATACCTCGCAGGACCCGCGCGCCTTTGACGCCAACGACCCGGCGCTGCGCACCTATGAATTCCCGATGAACGGCTTCCATGAGATGACCGAGATGCGGCTGGAGACGTCCTTCCCGTGGCAATCGCATCTGATGAACCGGGGCTATGAATTCGAGGACTACTGGGACGTCTACAAGCCCCGTTCGCCCGATGGCGGCGCGCCCCGGCTGAACGATCCGGCGCTTTACGCGGCAGAGGACAGCGATACCGCGTTTCTAACGGATTCTTTCCTGGGCAAGATGGCCGCTTATCAGAAGCAAAGCTGGTTTGCCCATCTGACCTATATCCGCCCGCATCCGCCGCTGGTGGCGCCGGCCCCCTACAACACCATGTACGACCCGGCCTCGCTGCCGCTGCCAACGCGGCTGGACACGCCGGAGCAGGAAGGCGCGCTGCATCCGTTCTTTGATCCGGCGTTGCGCAGCAGTACAGCGGCCGGCTTTGTCGAGGGGTTCCCGGATCTGGAGCCGACGGACGACAACATCCGCACCCTGCGCGCGGTTTACCTGGGGCTGGCCACCGAGGTGGATCACCATGTCGGGCGCGTGATCAAATTCCTCAAGGACACGGGCCAGTATGAAAATACCATGGTCGTCATCACCGCCGACCACGGCGAGATGCTGGGCGACCGGCACGCCTGGGGCAAGATGTCGGTCTATGACGCCGCCTATCACACGCCGCTGATCATCCGGATGCCTGGCAATGAGGACAATGCCGGCGCCTGCCTCACTCAGACCACCGAGTCCATCGACGTGACGCCGACCATTCTGGAGTGGGTCGGGCAGGAGGTCCCGAACTCGATGGACGGGCGGTCGCTGCTGCCGCTTTTGCGCGGGGAGAAGCCGCGGGACTGGCGGCAATACTCCTTCTCGGAACTGGATTTTTCCGAACCACTGGAGCCGACGCTGTGGCAGCAGGCGCTGGGCACCTCGCCTAGCGACAGCAGTCTGGGCATCCTGCGGGACGGGCGCTTTACCTTGGTGGAATTCGCCGCCGACCTGCCGCCGATGCTGTTTGATGCGGTAGGGCAGGGGGAGCTGGAGAACGTGGCCGGGCAGCCGGAGTATGCCGCCGATCTCAACCGGCTGACCCGGCTGATGCTGCGGCACCGGATGAAGAACATGGACCACACGCTGTCGCTGATGTCGATCACCGCTGACGGGGCGCAGGGCGTGTCCCGTTTCGCGCCGCGGCGAGGCTAGGCCCAAGCCCGGACGATGCCGCGTGAACAGGGAAAGGCCCGGTCCAGTAAGGAGCCGGGCCTGTGGCGGTTTTTAAGCGTCAGACGAACCAGTCTTCGGTCAGCTGGTCGGTTGACTTGACGCCTTTCAGCCAGGCGATCTGCAGCGGGTCGTTGCCGCCCTCACCGTCCGCATCGTATTGAAGCCAGACATCCTTGGTCCCGTTCAGGCTGAGACTGCCGCTGGTCAAGGCATCTTCAAGCGTCGTGTTCAGTTCAAGAAGCAGCCCGTCGATATCGAGCGCATCGCCTTGGCTGATCTTGAAGTCGCGCAGGGTGTCGCCGGCGTCGTCAGCGGAGGCAAAGACAAACACGTCGGCATCTGCCCCGCCCTTCAGGAGATCCGCGCCTGCGCCGCCTTCCAGCCTGTCGCTGCCGGAGCCTCCATCAAGCGAGTCGCCGCCGCTGCCGCCGCGGATATCGTCATTGCCCTCGCCGCCCTTGACCTTGTCCGTGCCGGCACCGCCGTCAACCGTGTCGTCGCCTTTGCCCGCATTGATCAGATCGTCACCGCTGCCCGCGTCCAGACTGTCGTCCCCGTCGGCGCCGTTGACCTTGTCAGCACCCGCGCCAGTCTGGATCGTGTCATTGCCGTCGCCGCCATTGACCTTATCCCTGCCGCTGCCGCTGGTGATCACGTCATTACCGCCGCCGCCGCTCACTTTGTTTTCGCCGTCTCCGGCAGACAGGGTGTCATCCCCATCGCCGCCCTTCAGCTGATCCTTGCCGCTGCCGCTGCTGATCACATCATTTCCGTCATCACCGGACAGCTTGTTGTCACCGCCGCCGGCTGCGATCGTGTCGTTGCCCTCGCCGCCCTTGATCTGGTCCTTGCTGTTGCCGCCGGTGATCGCGTCGTGGCCAGCATCGCCGGTGACTCTGTTGTTGCCGTCGCCGGCGGCTATCGTGTCGTTTCCTTCGCCGCCCTTGATCCGGTCCCTGCCGCTGCCGCCGGTGATCGAGTCATCGCCGAGGCCGCCGTCGGTCTTGTTGTCGCCGTCGCCGGCAGCAAGGGTGTCGTTTCCGTCGCCGCCCTTGAACTGGTCCTTGCCGCTGCCGCCGGTGATCGAGTCATCGCCCAGGCCGCCGTCAGCCTTATTGTCGCCGTCGCCGGCGGAAAGCGTGTCGTTTCCTTCGCCGCCCTTGATCCGGTCCTTGCCGCTGCCGGCGGTGATCGAGTCATCGCCCAGGCCGCCATCGGTCTTGTTGTTGCCGTCGCCGGCAGCAAGGGTGTCATCGCCCTCGCCGCCGTAGATTTTATCGTTACCTGCGCCTGCCAGAACGGAGTCATCGCCACCGTCCCCAAAGAGCTGGTTTCTGCCGTCGCCGCCCTGGAGGGTGTCGTTGCCGTCGCCGCCATAGATTTTGTCGTTGCCGTCGCCGCCGTCCAGGCTGTCGCCGCCCAAGCCGCCCTCCAGGATGTCGTTGCCGCTGCCGCCGGACAGCGTGTCATTGCCGTCCAGTCCGTACAGCCGGTCGTGGCCTTCCCGCCCTTCGATCAGGTTGGCGGCGCTGTTGCCGTAGCCTTTGTCGCTGCCGCTGCCCAAAAGGATGTTCTCGATCACTGAGCCTTCGCTGATCGTTAGGGTCTTGGAGCCGATTTTCCCGGACACACCGCTTTCCAGGTTGATCGTGGCTGCCAGCGTCACGGTGCTGAGATCCAGCGTGTCGATACCGCCATTGGTGTCGGTGACGGTGCCCAGCAGGCTGGTCCACTGCGGCACGAAGCTGTTGGTGAAGATGTAGGTGTTATCAATGGTTTCCGGCGTGGGGTCCGGATCCGGGGTCGGGTCCGGATCTGGCGTGGGCTCAGGCTCCGGGCCGGGCTCCGGGGTCGCGGAAGTGTTGATGATTTCTGCCGGATCGGCGTTCGCATCGATACCGGCCAAGAACACCAGCAGCGTGCTGCTGCCATTGTGGGAAATTTTCAGCCAGGAGCCGCCGCTGCCTGCCTGAAGTGATACAACGCCGTCGCCCGCGGGATCGCTGCCCGCATAACCGATCTCCTGCAGCAGGGCGGAAACGTCGACCCGGTCTCCGGCGGCCAGGTTGAAGTCGGCGATTGAATCGCCGGATTCGCCTAGCGACCGGTAGACAAACCGGTCGGCGCCCGTTCCGCCCGTCAAGTAATCTGCACCCGTTCCGCCGATTACCGTGTCGTCGCCGGCGCCCGCCTCGATCCGGTCGTTGCCGGCACCGCTTTCCAGCACATTGTCCGCTGCGTTGCCGGTAATGTGGTCAATGCCCGAGCCGGTCACGGCATTTTCGATCACGGTGCCGCTGGCAATGGAAAAGTTGCCGGTCTTGCCATTGATGCTGGAGAAGGTGCCCGCGTTCAGGTTCAGCGTCTGATTGTAGCTGCGCGAGCCCAGGTCAATGACATCGGTGCCGCCGCTGTCGACAATCGCCACCGCCCAGCCGCCGTTCAGGTCCATGCCGAAACGGCCGGTGGTCTGACCGTCGCCATAGGTGGTGTCGCCGGTTTCCACGTTTACAGGCGCGCCATACAGATGGTGCACTGCAGCGATGTCGGCCAGCTGTGCCGTCGCCAGATAGGCAAAGGAGGCATCGACAGCGGTGTTTTCAGCCTGGCTGAAGTAGGACATGATCGACATTTGCCAGCTGTCATTGGCGAAATGCGCATCCGAGCCATAGCTGGCGCTGCCGTTGTAATTGCCGGTGTGGCCCAAGCCGAGGGCGTGGCCGATTTCGTGGATAAAGGTCTGCAGGTAATAGTTGCCGTAAGCCGACCAGCCGTCGTCCACGTTGATGTGCGAGCTGAGGATGGTTCCATTGCTGACAGTGGATGTGGCATATGCCCCGGATCTGTTGTCATCAAAGGTGATCTGGGCGCTGCCTGTGGTTTCGGCAAAGTCGATCCCGGTCAGCGCGGTCCAGCTTTCCAGCGCCTTGCGGGCGGTTGCCTTGCCGTTTGCATTCAGCCCGCTGAGGTTGACCGTCAGCTGCCCCCCGGTTTCTACGTCAAAGGAACGCTGGGTCCGGCCGGTGTCCTCCCAGAAACCCTGGTAAAGATACTGCGCGATCTGGTCGACCGTATACGTTGGCTTGCCGCCGGCATCGCCGCCACCGGTGCCGGAGCCGCTGCTGTCGGTGACTTCGGGAATTCTGTGATTGGCTTGACCGCAATATTCACACATATCCGTTTTCCATCCTAAATCGCTGAATTACAGGGGGAATTCCGTGTGCCTGACCAGCTGGCCGGCAAAGTCCGCAAGGCTGTCGGCCGTGAGCTGCCCGTCCATGACCGACTGCTCCAGGACCGGGCCCTGACCGGTCCGGCCGTCGCTGTGCTGCCAGGCCAGGCAACCGGAGATCCAGTCCGCGGCCTGGGCCTGCCCGACGTATCGCAAGGTCAGATCGGACCCGGCTTTCTGACCGTCTGCCGTTGAAACCGCTGCTCCGGGAAACCTCTGGCGCAGACTTCCGGCCAATGCATCGCACAGGGGCTGCCGCATGGCGTCGCCGCATTGCAGTTCAATGGTCTGCACCGGGCTGCCAAGCGCTGCGGACCCGGTGACAAGCAGCCAGATTGCGGCGGAGCAGCTGGAGAGTTTTCCAGGTGAAATCATGGGAAAGGTGCTCGCTCAGACGGTTTTGGGATCAGGTTCAGTCCTGCGCCGTTCTGGCTGCACACTCAGTAATGGGAGCGGATTTGGGCGAAATGGCGGTCGCGATCCGGGCAATATTTAGACGTCGTTAACCGGGGTTAACCCTATTCTAACGCGGCTTGCGCGAGGGCGCGTTTTGGATCAGGCTGGGATTGTTGTTGCAAATCATTCTCAATTTCATTGACAGTTGCGAATGATTTGCAATAACGATGCATCAAAGGCATCTTCAAAACGGAGAATCGGATGTTTTCGAACCTGCTCAAGACAGTTTCCGCCGCAGCGGTCGCGGCCGTTGCTGCCAGCGCTGCCATGGCTGAGGACAAGATGAAGGTGGTTACCACCTTCACCGTGCTGGCCGACATGGCTGCCAATGTGGCAGGTGATGCCGCTGAGGTCGTCTCGGTCACCAAGCCGGGGGCGGAGATCCACGGTTATGAGCCGACCCCGCGCGACATCGTACGGGCGTCCGATGCCGATCTGATCCTGTGGAACGGCATGAACCTGGAGCTGTGGTTCGAACAGTTCCTGTCAAACCTCGACGACGTGCCCTCCGTCACCCTGACTGACGGCATCGACCCGATCCCGATCGCGGCCGGCTCCTACGAGGGGAAGCCCAACCCGCATGCCTGGATGGGTCTGGATAACGCGCTGATCTATATCGACAACATCGTCGAGGCCTTTGCCGAGCACGACCCGGAAAACGCCGCCGTCTATGTGAAGAACGCAGGCGAATACAAGGACAAGCTGCGCGCCACCATCGAGCCGCTGCGCCGTTCCATCGCGGAAATCCCCGAGGACAAGCGCTGGCTGGTGACCTGCGAGGGCGCCTTCAGTTACCTTGCGCGCGATTTCGGCATGAAAGAACTGTACTTGTGGCCGATGAACGCCGATCAGGTCGGCACCCCGCAGCAGGTGCGCGGTGTGATCGACGGCGTGCGCGCCAATGACATTCCGGTGGTGTTCTGCGAAAGCACCGTGAACACCGCCCCGGCACAGCAGGTGGCCCGCGAAACCGGCGTGGCCTATGGCGGGGAGCTTTACGTCGACTCCCTCAGCGAAGCGGACGGCCCGGTGCCGACCTACCTGGACCTGCTCAAGGTCACCTCTCAGACCGTTGCCCGCGGTTTGACCGAAGTGACCAACTAAGAACGCTTTTTTGCATATCCGAACAGCCCCGCAGCGCAAGTTGTGGGGCGTTTCATTTCACAAAGCACAATTTCTGTGTGTAACTCTGCAGGACAGCCCATGCTTGATGCCAGCGAGACCCACATCATGAACACCAGCGCCGCGCCTGCGGACGGCGGGATTGCCGCAAAAAATGTCACGGTCACCTACCGTAACGGCCATACCGCGCTGTGGAATGCCAGCTTTGGCATTCCCCGCGGCACCGTCACGGCGCTGGTCGGCGTGAACGGGGCGGGCAAATCGACCCTGTTCAAGGCAATCATGGGATTTGTCCCGGCCGCGCAGGGCGAAATCCGTATTCTCGGGATGACCGTCAAAGAGGCGCTGCGCAAGAACCTGGTCGCCTATGTGCCGCAGTCGGAGGAGGTCGACTGGGCCTTCCCGGTGCTGGTCGAGGACGTGGTGATGATGGGCCGTTACGGCCACATGGGTTTCTTGCGCCGTCCTAAGGCTGCCGATCACGAGGCCGTCGATCAGGCGCTACGCCGCGTGAACATGCAGGACTTCCGTCACCGCCAGATCGGCGAGCTGTCCGGCGGCCAGCGCAAGCGGGTGTTCCTGGCACGCGCGCTGGCGCAGGACGGGCAGGTGATCCTGCTGGACGAGCCATTCACCGGCGTCGATGTGAAGACCGAGGAGCAGATCATCGCCCTGTTGCGCGAGTTGCGCGCGGAGGGAAGGGTGATGCTGGTCTCCACCCACAACCTGGGCAGCGTGCCGGAATTCTGCGACCGCACGGTGCTGGTCAAGGGCACGGTGCTGGGCTACGGCCCGACCGAGACCACCTTTACCCGCGAAAACCTGGAACATGCCTTTGGCGGCGTTCTGCGCCACTTCACACTGGGCGGCCAAGCGCTGCATGACGATGGCGACACCCGCGAGGTCACCATCCTGACCGACGACGAGCGCCCGTTTGTCCAGTACGGCGAAAAGACCCAGACCAGCGAGGGCAGCGGCGAGGGCGGGGGTAAGCCGTGATGGAATACCTGCTGGAGCCGTTCACCTACGGCTATATGACCAATGCGATGTGGGTTTCCGCGCTGGTCGGCGGCGTTTGCGCCTTTCTCTCGGCCTATCTGATGCTCAAGGGCTGGTCGCTGATTGGCGACGCGCTCTCGCACTCGGTGGTGCCGGGGGTGGCGGGGGCCTACATTCTGGGTCTGCCGTTTGCGCTGGGCGCCTTCATCGCCGGCGGGTTGGCGGCGGGCGCGATGCTGTTCCTGTCGGAACGTTCCGGCCTCAAGGTGGATGTGATTATCGGCCTCATTTTCACCTCCTTCTTCGGGCTTGGCCTGTTCATCGTCTCGATTAGCCCGATGTCGGTCTCGGTGCAGACCATCACCATGGGCAATATCCTGGCAATCACGCCGGAGGACACGGCTCAACTGGCGATCATCGGATTTGTCTCGCTTGCGGTGCTGCTGGCCAAGTGGAAGGACCTGATGGTCACCTTCTTTGACGAAAACCATGCCCGGACCATTGGCTTGCGGCCCGGATTGCTCAAGGCGGTGTTCTTCGTGCTGCTGTCGGCCTCCGTCGTGGCTGCGATGCAGACCGTGGGGGCGTTCCTGGTGATCGCCATGGTGGTGACGCCCGGCGCTACGGCCTATCTGCTGTGCGACCGCTTCCCGCGGCTGATCATGGTGTCGGTGCTGATCGGCGCGGCCACCAGCTTCCTTGGGGCCTATGCCAGCTACTTTCTGGACGGCGCCACCGGCGGCATCATCGTGACGCTGCAAACGCTGATTTTCCTGGTGGTGTTCGTCTTCGCTCCGAAACACGGGCTGCTGGCTGCCAAGCGCAAGGCGCGCGAAGCGCTGAAGCGCGGCCCCGCCGCACAACAGGAGGCGGTGTGATGGATTTCGATACGCTGCTGATGCCGTTCCAGTTCGCGTTCATGCAGAACGCCTTCTGGATCTCCATGATCGTTTCGGTGCCCACAGCTCTGCTTTCCTGCTTCCTGGTGATGAAGGGCTGGGCGCTGATGGGCGACGCGGTCAGCCACGCGGTGCTGCCGGGGATTGTGCTGGCCTATGTGCTGGGCTTCCCGCTGATCATCGGCGCCTTTGCTGCCGGTATGCTGTGCGCGGTGGCGACCGGCTTTCTGGCGGGCAACAGCCGGGTCAAGCAGGACACGGTGATGGGGGTGGTGTTTTCCGGCATGTTCGGGCTCGGCATCGTGATGTACGTGGGGATGGAAACCAACGCGCATCTGGACCACATCCTGTTCGGCAACATGCTGGGCGTGGAGCCGGATGAGCTGTGGACCGCGGGCATCATCTCGCTGGTGGTCGGCGCGGCGCTGGTCTTGAAGTGGAAGGATTTGCTGCTGCACAGCTTCGACCCGGCGCAGGCGCAGGCCTCCGGCCTGCCGGTCACGGTGCTGCACTACGGGCTGCTTGCGGCGCTGTCGCTGACGATCGTGGCAACGCTCAAGGCGGCGGGTCTGATCCTGGCGATCGGGCTGCTGATCGCTCCCGGTGCCATCGCGTTCCTGGTGGTGCGCAAGTTCAGCACCATGCTGTGGGTGGCCGTGCTGGTCTGCATGTTCTCGATGCTGGCGGGCACCTATGCCAGCTTCTTCCTCGACAGCGCGCCCGCGCCAACCATCGTGCTGATCCTGACCGCGCTGTTCATCCTCGCCTTTGTGCGGCGGCTGTATCTGACGCATCGCAGGTCGATGCAGCGCGCCAGGGAAACCTCCGGGACCGCGTGAGTTAAACGGTCCCGGGCCTGGCCATCTCCAGCAGCCACTGGCGCACCAGTTCCGCGTTGGGAACCAGGTCCTGGGTCTTGGACCACACCAGATAGAACCCTGCCCCGGTGGTCCAGGACCATTCCTTGCGGGCGGCCAGCAGGCCCTGTTTGATCAGCGGCTCGGTCACATGCTGCCAGCCAAAGGCAAAGCCCTCGCCCGCAATCGCCGCCTGCAGCACCAGCGCGTAGTCATTTAGGCGCATCCCGGCAGCCGGCGGCCTGCCGGTGACGCCGAAATGTTCAAACCACTGCTGCCATCTGGGGCGCTCGCGTATCGGCTCCTCCAGGTGAATCAGCCGCTCATGCAGCAAGTTCGGCACCGTCGCCAAGTTGACGGCGGAGGCCATCACCCGCGGGCTGGCGACGGGAAAGATCACCTCCGGCGCGATCAGGGCGGAATGGCAGTCCGGCCAGTCGCCGTCCCCGCGCCGCACCGCCAAGGAAATCCCTTCTGTATTGATATCCGGCTCCCGGTCGGAGCTTTGCAGGCGCAGATCGATATCGGGGTGCGCCTCATGCAGCTGGGCCAGTCTTGGCATCACCCAGTAGTATGCAAAAGCCGACGAGCAATTGAGCGTCACATGGTCATTGCGCCCGAACTGCCGCACCGCCTTGGCTGAGGAAAGTATGTCCTCCAGCGCTTTGAACACATCCGTGTAAAGCCGCATACCGGCCCCCGTCAGCTCCACCTTGCGGTGGCCGCGGCGGAACAAAATAACGCCCAAAGACGCTTCCATCTGTTTGATCGCCGCACTGACGGCAGGCTGCTGCACGTTCAATTCCTCCGACGCGCGGGTGAAGGAGCCGTGCCGGGCTGCGGCCTCGAAAACGATGAGGTGGCGGGGGCTGGTGAGGAGCTTCCACAGGTCTTGCATAACTGTGTGTTATCCAAATCATCAGATTTTTCAACCGTCACAACGCGGGCTGCGGATCTTATCGTTACGCAGCTTTTGAACACTGGAGACCCCCATGGCCCGACGCGCCCGCGCATCCCGCGATAGAAACACTGCCCCTGCGGGCGCACCGGCCTCGCCCTGGATCCAGCGCACGCTGCCGTTCTTTGACGTGCTGGACGAAGAAAAGCTGGTCCGGCTGGAAGCCCAGGTCGACTGGATTTTCGAGGAGGTCGGCATCGCCTTCCGCGACGATCCAGAAGCCTTGCGGATCTGGAAGGACGCGGGCGCGAAGATCGACGGCGACACCGTGCGTGCCGATGCGCAGTGGATCCGCGCCCTATGTGCCAAGGCGCCGCGGGAGTTCACCCAGCTGGCCCGTAATCCGGCGCGGTCGGTCACCATTGGCGGCAACAACCAGGTGTTCGCGCCGATCTATGGCGCGCCGTTCGTGCGCGACCTGGAGGGCGGGCGGCGCTATGGCGACATGGAGAGCTTCGAGAAGCTGGTGAAGCTCACCTACATGCATCCGAACCTCCATCACGGCGGGTTTGTGATCTGCGAGCCTTGCGACGTGCCGGTGAGCAAGCGCCATTTCGACATGCTGTTTGCCCATATGACGCTGAGCGACAAGCCGCATCTGGGTGCCATCACCGAGATGTCCCGCGCGCAGGACAGCGTGGATATGGCCGAGATCGTCTTTGGCAAGGACGTCATGGACAAAAACTGTGTGATCATGGGCAATGTGAACACCAATTCGCCGCTGCTGGTCGACAAAGTGGTGACGGAGGCGGTGCGCACCTATTGCGCCCGCGGGCAGGGAATTATCGTTGTGCCGTTTATCCTTACGGGCGCGATGGGGCCGGTCTCCACCGCCGCGTCGGTGGCGCAGGCGATGGCGGAGGCGATGATGGTCTGCGCCTTCAGCCAGATCGTGCGGCCCGGTGCGCCGTTTGTGCTGGGCAACTTCCTGTCGTCCATGTCGCTGAAGTCCGGCGCGCCGACATTCGGGATGCCGGAGCCGGTGATCTCCAACTATGCGATCGGCCAGCTGGCGCGCCGCGCCGGGCTGCCGTTGCGCTGCGGCGGGTCGCTGACCGCGTCCAAGATCGAGGATGCGCAGGCAGCTTATGAGAGCGCCGACTCAATGCATTCCACCATGCTGGCCGGTGCCAATTATGTGCTGCATTCGGCGGGCTGGCTGGAAGGCGGGCTGTGCACCGGGTTCGAGAAGCTGATCATGGATGCGGACCGGCTGGGCTCCTACCAGAAGGTGCTGAGCCAGGGGCTGGATACCAGCGACGAGGCGATGGCCCGTGATGCTTACGCAGAGGTGGCGCCGGGCGGGCATTTCCTGGGCTCCGGCCACACCATGCGCAACTACCAGACCGCGTTTTATGAGCCGAAGCTGAGCGACAGCGAGAATGTCGAGAACTGGGAGGAAGGCGGTTCCAAGGACATGCGCCAGCGCGCCTATGAGCGCTGGAACCAGATGCTGAACGAGTATCAGGCGCCGCCGATGGATGAGGCGGTGAAAGAGGAACTGGCCGCCTATGTCGCCCGCCGCAAGGAGGAGATCCCGGATGCGTGGTACTGAGTTGACCCTTTCTTCACGCATAAGTTCAGCTGATGCAGGATGTGCCGGATTGCCCCGGCACCCCCTGTGCACCCCCCGTACACCCCCTGTGCACCCCCTGGGTGCCATTTGCAGCAAATCCCGCGCTTTGCCCCGGACCTGAGGACAAACCCATGTCAGACAATTTTGCCCAATCGACGCTCAACATCCACAAGGAGGAGAGCACCGGCGACAAGAAGCTGCCGAGCCACGCCAAGGCGGTGATCATCGGCGGCGGTGTCGTTGGCTGCTCGATCCTGTTCCACCTCGCCAAGTTCGGCTGGAAGGACGTGGTGCTCTTGGAGCGCGACGAGCTGACCTCCGGTTCCTCCTGGCACGCGGCGGGTCAGATCCATACGATCTCGTCGGACCCGAACATCTCGCGCCTGCAGAGCTATACCATTGATCTGTACAAGGAGATTGAGGAGACCTCCGGCCACTCGGTGGGCCTGCATATCACCGGCGGGTTTTATCTGGCGTCGAACAAAACCTGGTACGACTACCTGAAGCGGGAGCGTTCCAAGGCGCGGTACATGGGTCTGAACCAGGAATTCATCAGCCCCAAGGAAGTGGCTGAGCGCCATCCGCTGATTGATCCGAAGCATTATCACGCGGCGCTGTGGGACGATCAGGACGGCGATCTGGACCCGTCGGGCGCGACCTATGCCTTTGCCAAATCTGCCAAGGTACACGGCGCGCAGTATTTCACCCATACGCCCGTAACCGCGACCACCCAGCGCCCGGACGGCAGCTGGGATGTGACCACCCCGCGCGGTGTGATCAATGCCGAGCATATCGTGAACTGCGGCGGCCTGTGGGCGCGGGAAGTTGGCCACATGCAGGGCATCAACCTGCCGGTGCAGCCGATGGAGCACCACTATCTGATCACCGACAAGATCGACGCGGTGGCCAACCACCCGACCCGCCTGCCGGCCGGCATCGACTATGAGGCCAACATCTATTTCCGGCAGGAGCGGCAGGGGATGCTGCTGGGCACCTATGAGCCGAAGGGCACGCCCTGGAAGGTGGGCGGCACCCCGTGGGACTTCGGCCACGAATTGCTGCAGCCGGATCTGGACCGGATTGCCGACCGTCTGGAGATGTCGTTCGAGCGCATCCCGGCCATCGGGGAAGCGGGCATCAAGGATATGATCAACGGACCGTTCACCTTCGGCCCCGACGGCAACCCGATGATCGGGCCGGTGCCGGGCATGAAGAACTACTGGTGCGCCGTGGGCGTGATGGCGGGCTTCTGCCAGGGCGGCGGCGTGGGCCTGACCATGGCGGAGTGGATGATCGACGGCGAGCCGTCCATCGACGTCTGGGCGATGGATGTGGCGCGGTTCGGCGAGTTCGCGACCCCCGACTGGGGCACCGTGAAATCGACCGAGAACTACGAGCGCCGCTTCGTGATGACCTTCCCGAACGAGACGCTGCCGAAGGGGCGGATGCAGAAGACCACCGCTCTGTACGACCGGCTGGTCGCCAAGGGCGCGCGGATGGGGCAGGGCTATGGCCTGGAGAACGCGCTGTGGTTTGCCGACGGGCCGGAGGACGCGCATGAGGAGCCGACATTCGAGCGCAACCGGTCGCATGATTACGTGGCGCGCGAGGTCAAGGCGGTGCGTGAGGCGGTGGGCGGCATCGAGATTGCCAACTTTGCCAAGCATGAATTCAAGGGCGCAGGCGCGCGGGCCTATCTGGACCGGGTGCTGGCGGGCTATGTGCCGAAGCCGGGCCGCCTGACCCTGACGCCGATGCTGACGCCGAAGGGCAAGCTTTATGGCGATCTGACCGTGGCCTGCCTGGGTGAGGAGCATTTCATGCTGTTCGGCTCCGGCGCCATGCAGGAGGCGCACCGCCGCTGGTTCGAGAAGGATCTGCCCGCGGATGTGTCGTACCAGAACGTCTCGGACGATTGGCACGGGATTGCGCTGTCGGGTCCGAAATCGCGGCAGCTGCTGCAGCGGATCACCCGTGAGGATGTGTCGGGCGGGGCGTTCAAGTTCCGCGATCTGCGCCAGACCTTTGTGGGCGGCGTGCCGGTGATCCTGAACCGGATCAGCTTCTCCGGTGAGCTGGGCTATGAGATCTACTGCAAGCCGCAGTACCTGCTGCGCCTGGCGGAGGCGGTCGAGGAGGCGGGCAGCGATCTGGGCTACCGCTGGTACGGGGCACGGGCGCTGATGTCGATGCGGCTGGAGAAGGGCTGGGGCGTTTGGACGCTGGACTTCCGCCCCGATTTCGACGCGGTGGAAAGCGGCATGGATGTCTTCATCAACTGGAAGAAGGATTTTATCGGCAAGGAGGCCGCGCTGAAGGCCAGGGAGGCCGGGGCAAGCCGCAAGCTGGTCACCATGACCATCGACGTGGACGGCATCGACGTGTCGGGCGACGAGGCGATCCTCAAGGATGGCGAGGCGGTCGGCTACATCTCCTCCGGCGGTTATGCGCATCACGCAAAGGCGTCGATGGCGATGGGCTATGTCTCGGCTCAGCACGCCGAAGCGGGCACCCGGCTGCAGGTCGAGATCCTGGGCGAGATGTACGGCGCCGAAGTGCTGGGCGGGCCGGTCTACGACGCCAATGGCGCCAATATGCGGGCCTGATGAGAGCAGGGGGGCGGATGCCATGACGAAACTGATGCGGAAGCTCCCCGAAGCGGCCCGGGCGGTGCCGGCCTGCCGCTGCGTCTTCCTGCTGCTGCCGGCCTTTTCGCCGCTGGACCTGTCCAGCGCGGTGGCAGCGCTGGAAGCGGCGAACACATATGACGGGACCAAGCGCTATGACTGGCGCGTGGTCAGCGAGGACGGCTTGGCCGTGACCGCGCCTAACGGGCTGAGCGTGGCGGTGGACGGCGGTCTGCCGGAGCTGGCGCGCGGCGGCATTATCTTTGTCTGCGGCGGCCAGGGGCAGGAGCCGGGCCTCTCGCTGAAGGTGCTGGGCTGGCTGAGGAAGGCGCAGCGGATGGGGGTGACCCTGGGCGCGCTGGGCGGCGGTGTGCTGGCGCTGGCGCGCTCCGGCCTGCTGGCGGGGCGCGAGGTCTCGGCCCATTGGGCGTTGCGGGCGATCCTGGCGGAGACGCATCCGGATGTGGAGGTCAGGAACTCGCTGTTCACCATGGAGGGCAAGCTGATCACCTGTGCCGGCGGCACGGCAACGGTGGACATGATGCTGAACCTGATCTCGGAGCATCACGGGGCCGCCGTGGCAACCGGGGCGGCGGATCTGATGGTCTGTTCTTCTGCCCGCAAGGGGAGCCAGGATCAGACGGTCTCCGAATACGGCCGGACGGGCGTGCGGCATGAAAAGCTGGCGGCGGCGCTGAGCCTGATGCGCAGCAACCTGGAGGAGCCGCTGACGCCGGGCGGTATAGCCGATCTGGTCGGGCTGTCGGTGCGGCAGCTGGAGCGGCTGTTCGCCAAGTATCTGCAGACCACGCCCAAGGTCTATTACACCCGGCTGCGGCTGGACTATGCGCGCAGTCTGCTGCTGCAGACCAATATGCGGATCATCGACATTGCGCTGGCATCGGGGTTCAACAGCCAGACCCATTTCGCCAAGGTCTACCGCCGCTATACCGGCAAGTCGCCGCATCAGGAGCGGCCGTTTTAGACGGGTCCGCAAGAGGGGGCCGGCCTGACGGCCAAGCCCGGCCAAGTGGGGCGCGCAGGGGTGTCAGAGGCCGAGATCGCTGAGGCCGGGGTGATCTGCCGGGCGCGGGCCCTGCGGCCAGTGGAACAGGCGGTCGTCTTCTGTGATCTCCAGGTCGTTGATCGAGGCGAAGCGGTGTGCCATGCGGCCGTCTTCGGCAAATTCCCAGTTCTCGTTGCCAAAAGAGCGGTACCACTGGCCAGCGGCGTCGTGCCATTCATAGGCAAAGCGCACGGCGATACGGTTCCCTGTGAAGGCCCACAGCTCCTTGATCAGCCGGTAGTCGTTTTCGCGCTCCCACTTGGCGGCGAGGAAGGCCTGGACTGCCGCGCGCCCTTGCGGGAAGTCGGCGCGGTTGCGCCAGTTGGTGTCCGGGGTGTAGGCCAAGGACACGGCCTCGGGGTTGCGGCCGTTCCAGGCGTCTTCGGCGGCGCGGACCTTGGCGATGGCGGTGTCGCGGGTGAAGGGAGGCAGCGGGGGGCGGGGAGCTTCTGTCATGTTTGTTTACCGATCTGTCAAGTTGTGAATGCAAAGGTGAACTGATCAGTTAATCTATTCAAGGCTAATGCCCGCTGTCTGTCCGCACAGATGCGTGATCTGCCGATTCTAAATGAGAAAAACCAATTTGCGAAACTGGTTAGCTTGACGTCCGCAGCGCAAATAATGTTAACTGATCGGTGCATAAACCGTTCCGCTGGAGGTGCTATGCGGCCTAACAAACGTGCCGAGCTGATTCGCAAGTCGCTGGATCTGTTTTATGGAAACGGCTTTCACGCTACCGGAATGGACTTGGTGGCGGCGGAAACGGGGGTGTCGAAAACCTCGATCTACAAGCATTTCCGCTCTAAGGAGGAGCTGATCCTGGCGGTGCTGAAACTGCGGGACGAGGATTTCCGCACTTGGCTGTACGGCCGGCTGGAGGCGCGGGCGGATACCCCGCGCGGCCGGCTGGAGGCGCTGTTTGATGTGCTGGAGGAATGGTTCGAACAGCCCGGTTTCCAGGGTTGCATGTTCATCAAGGCAAGTGCCGAGTATCAGTCTCCGGAGGATCCGATAAACAGGCAGGCGGCGGAGCACAAGCGGCTGTTGCAGGAGCATTTTACGGGTCTGGCGGCCGGGGCCGGGGCAAGGGACCCGGACGCGCTGGCGCGGCAGCTGATGGTGCTGAAGGAGGGGGCGATTGTTCTGGCTGCCCTGACTCACAGAAGCGCCGCGGCCCGGGATGCCCGCGCCGCGGCGGCGGTGCTGATTGATCAGGCAATCGCCTGACGTCCGGGCGGTTTGCCGGCCTGAGCGCAACACTTGCGTTGTCTGGGCGTCAGGGTGTGCTGCCCGGGATGGCGGCGGCTGCGGCAATCCTGTATTCTGGAGGCAACATACGCCAACGGAGTACAGGCTGAATGACGCCATTTTCCATCGCGGGCATCCAAATGCACGTGGACGCACTGCATTCGAATGTCGACGCTATGATTCACCGGATCGATGTGCTGATGGCGCGCTTTCCCTGGACGCAGATGGCCGTGTTCAGCGAACTGGCGCCCTATGGGCCGCTGACCAAATTCGCGCAGCCGCTGCACAATGAGGCGATAGAGCGGTTTTGCGCGGCTGCTGTGAAACACGGGATCTGGGTGGTGCCGGGCTCGATGTTCGAAGTCACGGAGTCCGGCAAGATCTACAATACCTCCTCGGTCATCAATCCGCAGGGCGAAGTGGTGGCGGTCTACCGCAAGATGTTCCCATTCCGCCCGTATGAGCAGGGCGTGGAGGCCGGAACCGAATTCTGTGTGTTCGACATTCCCGATGTGGGCCGGTTCGGCCTGTCGATCTGCTATGACATCTGGTTCCCTGAAACTACCCGCCAGCTGACCAGCCAGGGGGTTGAGGTGCTGCTGCATCCGGTGCTGACCGGGACCGCCGACCGGGATGCCGAACTGTCCATCGCCCGCGCCACCGCGGCGCAGTTCCAATGCTATGTCGTCGACGTGAACGGGCTGGGTGCCGGCGGGGTGGGCCAGTCCTGCATTATTGATCCTTCCGCCACGGTGCTGCACCAGTCGGGCCGCCACGAGGACATGTTCCCGCTGGAGCTGGATCTGGATCAGGTGCGCCGCCAGCGTGAAATCGGCCTGAAGGGGCTGGGCCAGGTGCTGAAAAGCTTCCGCGACCGGGAGGTGGATTTCCCGGTGTACGACCGCAGCAGCGGGGCGGATGCGTACCTGCATACGCTGGGGCCGCTGGAGATCCCGGTGCAGGGCTCGCAAGCGGGTCTGAACGCCCGCGCGCCGGGTGAGGAAACCAACGGATTTGCCGAATTGCATTCAATACACTACCCTGAAAGAAAAGCAGGCGGTTGATCAGTCTCATTTACTAGTAGCCAGAGCCTTTTGATCTCCCGCCGATAACCAGGATGGGAGGTGCATATGCAAGTAATGGGCGACTATTACTCCGCGATCCAGCTGCGTCATGACCAATGGACAACGCTGAGAGAAGTAACTGAAGCCCTGGCCAGTGCCCGAAAACCCAAACGTGAAGCAGCGCTCGTGACGAATGTCCGGGCGCTGTTTGATTTACTGGGCCCGATCGAAGCCTACTGGGCCTTTCCCGGCGTGCAGGCGTTTGATCAGCTGCGGCGCCAGTTCGAGCACGGCAATTACGCCGATGTGGCGTTTTCCGTGCAGCGGATTTGCCGCGCCCTGTCCACCGGCGCCTACCGGCGGCGGCATGTGCCGCTGGACCGCGATTCTGCGGATGCGGACGAGCATGAGGACGAGGTGATCCAGCCGCCCGAGGCCCGGGCGCTGGCCAAGCCCTATTTCGAGGTCCTGGTGGTCGACAACGTCAACGAGCACCAGGAGCGCTGGCTGCACAGCAACTTTAAGAAGATGCGCCGGCCGGAGGATCCGTTTCATTATGAAACCGTGGTGGTGCCCAGCCTGCAGGATGCGCTGATCGGGATCCTGTTCAACTACAACATTCAGGCGATTGTGGTGCGGCCGGGCCTGAAGTTCGATTCAAAGATGGAGATGTCGCTGCTGACCCGCTATCTGGACTGGGCTGGCGGCACCGACGGGATCGAGGCGATGCGCGCCCATGATCACGGCCCGGCGCTGTGCCGGCTGGTGGCAAATGTCCGGCCGGAACTGGACGCCTATCTGGTCACCGACCGCTCCGTTGAGGAAATCGCAGGCCATGACCTGGGGATCTGCCGCCGGGTGTTTTACAATCAGGAAGATTTCATGGAGCTGCACCTCAATATCCTGAGGGGGGTGCAGGCGCGCTATAAGACGCCGTTTTTCACGGCGCTGGTGGAATATTCCAAACAGCCCACCGGCGTCTTCCACGCGATGCCGATCAGCCGCGGCAAATCGGTTTCGCGCAGCCATTGGATTCAGGACATGGGGGCGTTTTATGGCTCCAACATTTTCCTGGCCGAGACCTCTGCCACCTCCGGCGGGCTGGACAGCCTGCTGGAGCCGCACGGGCCCATCAAGCAGGCGCAGGAACAGGCCAGCCGGGCGTTCGGGTCGAAACAGACGTTCTTTGCCACCAACGGCACCTCCACCTGCAACAAGATCGTGGTGCAGGCATTGGTGCGGCCCGGTGATATCGTGCTGGTGGACCGCGACTGCCACAAGTCGCACCACTACGGGCTGGTGCTGGCGGGGGCGCAGGTGGTCTATCTCGACAGTTACCCGCTGCATGAATACTCGATGTATGGCGCGGTGCCGCTGCGGGAGATCAAGCACACGCTGCTGCACCTCAAGGCGCAGGGCAAGCTGGACCGGGTGCGGATGCTGCTGCTGACCAACTGCACCTTTGACGGTATCGTCTACAACGTCGAACGCATGATGGAGGAGTGCCTGGCGATCAAGCCGGACCTGATCTTCCTGTGGGACGAGGCGTGGTTTGCCTTTGCCCGGTTCAGCCCGCTGTACCGGCAGCGGACCGCGATGAACGCCGCCAACGTTCTGCGCGAGCGGCTGCGCAGCGACGCCCATGCCAAGGCCTGGGAAGAGCAGCAGAAGCAGCTGAAGGATGCCGGCGAGGAGGAGTATTTGAGTACTCGGCTGCTGCCGGCGCCGGATGCACGGGTGCGGGTCTATGCCACCCAGTCCACCCACAAGACGCTGACCTCGCTGCGGCAGGGGTCGATGATCCATGTGAACGACCAGGATTTCAAAGGCGAGGTGGAGGTAAGTTTCCATGAGGCCTACATGACGCATACGTCGACCTCGCCGAACTACCAGATCATTGCTTCGCTGGATGTGGGGCGGCGGCAGGTCGAGCTGGAAGGCTTCGAATTCGTGCACCGGCAGGTGGAAGCGGGCATGGCGATGCGGCGGGCGATCATGACGCACCCGCGCCTAAGCAAGTATTTCCGGATCCTGAGCGCTGCGGACATGATCCCGAGCGAGCACCGCGAAAGCGGATTGGAAAGCTATTATGATCCCCAACGCGGCTGGACCGATGTGTGGGACAGCCTTGTGCATGACGAGTTCGTGCTGGATCCGACCCGGGTGACGCTGGCGGTGGGCGGCACCGGCTGGGACGGCGACACGTTCAAGACCCAGATCCTGATGGACAAATACGGGATCCAGATCAACAAGACCTCACGCAATACAGTGCTGTTCATGACCAACATCGGGACGACGCGGTCGTCGGTGGCTTATCTGATCGAGGTTCTGGTGGAAATCGCCACCGATCTGGACGAATTGCTGGATGATGCCTCGATAATGGAGAAGCGCGGGTTCGAGAAGCGGGTGGCCAACCTGATGCACGATCTGCCGCCGCTGCCCGACTTCAGCCGCTTCCACGATGCTTTCCGCTCGTCCCCGGAAACCCCTGAGGGCGATATCCGTTCGGCATTCTTCCTCAGCTATGAAGAAAACAACTGCGACTATCTGGAACTCGACGGGTCGATCAGGGCGGCGATGGAAAGCGGCCAGGAGGTGGTCTCGGCCTCTTTCATCATTCCGTATCCGCCAGGGTTTCCGATCCTGGTGCCGGGGCAGGTGGTGAGCCAGGAGATCCTGGCGTTCATGCGGGCTCTGGATGTCAGCGAAATCCACGGCTACCGGGCCGATCTGGGGCTGCGCGTGTTCACCGAGGAGGCCTTGAAACAGCAGGCCAAGGCCAACGCCGCGCGGCTGAAGCTGAACGCGGCCCGGCACAAGATATTCTAAAGGGAGAAAAATGGTATGCCATCTGCAGTACTGAACAATATCTCTGAGATCCGCCGTCACTTCCACCGTAACGAGGACCCGGTGTATTTTGTCTCGGCAACCAATTTCAACCTGCTGGGCTTGGATGAATGGTGTAAGAATTTCAAATACATATGTTACATTGACTGCTACGGCGGCAAGCACCCGAATGTGTTCTGCCCGTCTGAGCAGCCGCATGCGGAATTCCAGTCGATCGAGGATATCAACAACTACCTGCTGCAGCACAAGGAGGTGGTCGAGTGGATCAAGGGGCGCGGCGGCAAGCCCAAGTTCGTGTTCCTGATGTTCGACGAAGAGACCGAGCGGCTGGCCAAGGAACTGGGCGGCGAGGTCTGGTTCCCCAGCGCCAAGCTGCGCCAGAGCATGGACAACAAGATCGAAACGGTCCGGATCGGCAACAAGGCAGGGGTGCCTTCGGTGCCGAACGTGCTGGCGGAGGTCAAGGATTACGAGGATCTGAAAAAGACCTGCGAGAAGGCGGGCATCGGCCATGACGTGGTGCTGCAGTCGGCCTTTGGCGACAGCGGGCACACCACGTTCTTCATCAATTCCGAAGCCGATTTCCGCCGCCACGAGCATGAGATCGTCGGCGAGGGCGAGATCAAGATCATGAAGCGGATCGACTGCCGCGGCTCGGCCATCGAGGCCTGCGCCACCAAGGAGGGCACCATCGTCGGGCCGCTGATGACGGAACTGGTCGGCTTCAAGGAGCTGACCCCCTACCGCGGCGGCTGGTGCGGCAACGAGATCTTCTCGACCGCGTTCCCGCCCAAGACCCGCGAGCGGGCGCGCGAGCTGACCTTCAAGTTCGGCGAGCAGCTGCGCAAGGAAGGCTACCGCGGCTATTTCGAGCTGGATTTCCTGATCGACAAGAAGACCGGGGATATCTGGCTGGGCGAATTGAACCCGCGCATCACCGGTGCGTCGTCGATGACCAACCACGCGGCCTTTGCCCATGCGGATGCGCCCTTGTTCCTGTTCCACTTGCTGGAGTTCTCGAAGAAGAAGTTCAAGCTGGACGTGGCGGAGCTGAACAACCGCTGGGCCGATCCCAAGATGATCGACAGCTGGTCGCAGATGGTGATCAAGCACACCGACGATTCCGTCGATATCGCCACGGAGGTGCCGGAGACCGGCATTTACCGCATGGCCGAGGACGGCACCGTGCAGTTCGACCGGTTCGACTATCACCGCCGCGCGGTCGAGAGCGAGCAGGAGGCGTTTTTCCTGCGCATCCTGCAGCCGGGCGACTACCGGTACGAGGGGGCTGACATCGGCATCCTGGTGACCCGCGGCCGGTCGATGACGCCGGGGTTCCAGCTGAACGACCGCGGCAAGCGCTGGATCGACGCCATCAAGAGCAATGTCAAAGCGCGGCCGCTGCCGATGCAGGAGGCGGGGCCGGTGGTGTCCGACCCTGCCTTCAAGATCATGTAGACCCCGTGAGGGCATGATCATCCGCTGGCGCGCCATCGACGAACCCCAGCCTGGTCCCAAGTGGGCCGGGCTGTTCCTGGAGTTCTGGCCGGACTACCACAAGTGGTGGATCCGCGAGGGCCCGGAGGCGCGTCCGGGCTACCTGGACAGCGTCAACGCGCTGAAGACCCATATGCCGGAACTGCTGCCGCTTTATGAGGAGCTGTGCGCTCTGGCGGGCGGGGCGGATCATGCGGCGCGGTTTCTGAGCTTCTACTGCCCGCCGCCGTATCTCTCGGCCTGCTCCCAGGCGCTGTGGCCTGGCCCGGATCCGGTGCTGGTGCGCAATTACGACTACAGCCCGCACGCCTTTGACGGGGTGGTGATGCGGACCGAATGGCTGGGGCGCACGGTGCTGGGCACCAGCGACAGCCTGTGGGGGCTGGTGGACGGGATCAATGATGCCGGGCTGGCGGTGTCGCTGACCTTCGGCGGCCGCCGGGTGGTCGGCGAAGGTTTCGGGGTGCCGCTGATCCTGCGCTATGTGCTGCAGACCTGCGAGACCGCGGAGGAGGCGGGGGCGGCGCTGTCGCGGCTGCCGACGCATATGAGCTACAACGTCACCGTGGTCGACCGCTCCCGCAAGTTCCTGACCGCCTTCATGGCGCCGGACCGCAAGGCCGTGCTCAAGCATGTGGGGGTTGCCACCAACCACCAGGAAAAGGTGGAGTGGGACAGCCATGCGCGGTTCACGGCGACCGTCGAACGGGAGCGTTTCCTGCTGCAGCGGCTGACGCTGCATGTGGAGCCGGAGGAGAAATTCATCGGCGCCTTCCTGAAGCCGCCCTTGTATTCCTCAGCCTTCAGCGAGGGCTTCGGCACGCTTTACACGGCGGTTTACCGGCCCCGGAAGCTTGAGATGGAAGTCCGCTGGCCCGGCACCGTCTGGCACCTGCCGCTGGCTGCCTTTGACGAACGTACCCTGGCTGTGCAGGTGCCAGGGTTCTAGGCGAAACCACCTTTTTCCGCTTCGAATGACCGCTGCGCTAGGGCAGGCCGGATTTCTCCGGCTGCCTGAAAGCTTGAGCGCGCAGGTCTGCCGCAATGCAGGCGACGGCCCTGATCGAACCGCAAAAGGCCGCACGTTCCGGGAATATTGGAACTGATCGGGTGTGCCGTGAGTTGTCCAAGTATCGAACCGACCGATACAGCCCGGGGAGGAAGCCATGCACAGTATTTTCTACATCATTGGCGTCGTTGTCGTCGTTCTCGCGTTGCTCAACTTTATCGCCTGATCAAAGGGAGACATCAGATGTCCGGAACAGACAAAGTGAAAACCGCCGCACAAAACGTTGCCGAAAGCGCCAAGTCCGCTGCGGCGACCGCTGCTGAAACTGCAAAGAAAGAGGCACATGCCCGCGCCGAGGCGGCCAAGGAAGGCGTTGCCGATGAGGTCAAATCCGTGGCCTCGGCCCTGCGCACCGCCTCCGATGAGATGCGCAGCGGCTCGCCGCACGAGCGTGCAATCGGCCAGATGGCCGGCACCCTGGCAGACGTGTCCGATACGATCCGCAACCAGGACCTGGGCGAAATGGTCCACTCGGTTTCGGATTTCGCCCGCAAGAACCCGGTCGTGTTCCTGAGCAGCGCTGCGCTGCTGGGCTTTGCCGCCGCGCGTTTTGCCAAGGCATCGGACAACAGCCAGCCTGATGGCCCGCGCGCGCCTGCGGCCGCACCCGCCACCAGCCCTGCGCAGCCGACCGGCGCGTATACGGTCCCGCAGGCGAAGGGGAACATGCAATGACACACACGAATCCTGAACCTGGCACAACGCCGAATGCGGCCAGCATCGTCGCTGAGGCGCTTAACAACATCAGCTCGCTGATCCGCAACGAGCTCGCTCTGGCGCGGGCAGAGATCGGCGAAAACATCAACCGCGCAGCCGTGGCCCTCGGCCTGATTGTTGGCGGTGTCGTCGTGGCGCTGACGGCGCTGAATGTTCTGGCGGCGGCGCTGTCCGCCGGGCTGACTGAGGCCGGAATGGACCCGGGCTGGGCGGCTCTGCTGGTGGGTGTGGCCTTTGCTGCCGCGGCCTTTGGCATGATCGCCAAGGGGACCAGCGATCTGAAGCTGTCGAGCCTGGCGCCCACCCGCACCGCTGAGAACGTGAAGCGCGACGCGCAATCCATCAAGGAGACGTACAATGACAAATGATGACCGTTCTGTTCACGAGATTGAGCGCGAGATTGAACGGGATCGCGCGCAGCTGACCAGCAACCTGGAGCATCTGCAGAACAAGCTTTCCGTTGACGGTGTGATGCAGCAGCTGGGCGAACAGCTGCGAGAGCATGGCGGCGAGATCGGAAATGCCATCACCCGGACGGTGAAGGAAAACCCGGCAGCCGTGGTTCTGACTGGCGTCGGACTGGCCTGGATGATCTTTGGCAAGGGCCGCTCCGGCAGCCGCAGCTATACGGCTGAGACTGGCGACCCGGACTACTCCAGCCGCCGCTACGGCAGCAGCGGCACCTACCGGGACAGCGGCTGGGAAGACCGCGCCGCAGGCGGCAGCTATGGCAGCCACGCTTCCAGCGGCACGCTGGTGACACGGCCCGATCCGCGCATGAAGGGCGGCTCTGAAGGTGTCCCGTCCTGGGCGCGCGAGGATGACGACGATGACGATGGCCGCAGCCTGGCGGACCGTGCCTCTGGCGCTGCTGCATCGGCGCAGGCCAAGGCGTCGGCCGCGGGATCGGCCATGCATGACAAGGCATCGGCGGCGGGCTCTGCCGTCAAGGACGCTGGTGCAGCCGCCAAGGGCAAAGCCGCTGCCGCCGGGCAGGCTGTGCGCGATGGCGCTGCCTCTGCGGCTTCGTCGGTGTCGGATGCCGCAGAAGCTGCCCGGCTTCGCGCTGCCCGCTTGCGTGCCCGCCTGTCGGAAGGCACCGAGAACCTTTCGGAAGAGGCCAAGGCCCGTGTGATCGCGGCGCGTGAGGCAGCGGTCGACGCCCGCCGCAAGGCCGGCGAGGCGCTGGCATCGGGGTCGCGCCAGTCGGCGGATTTCTACAACCGACAGCCGCTGGTTGCGGGGGCGTTGGCACTGGCGCTGGGCGCAGCGATTGGCGGCGCGCTGCCGCGCACGCGCACCGAGGATGATGCGCTGGGGCAGTATAGCGACAAGATGATGGAGCGCGCCGAGGCGATCTTCCGCGAAGAGCAGGAGAAGGCCCTGGCTGTAATGCAGGCCGCCCGCGAAGAGGCCGAAACCATCGCTAAGGAAAAACGCGAAGCTATGGACAGCGCCGCCCCGCAAGGCAAGTCGGCGGCCCAGGCTGCAGCCGATGAGGTGAAGTCTGCGGGTAAGCGGATCGCCAGTGCGGCTGCCGATAAGGCCAAGGAAAAGGACCTTGGAAAACCCTCATCATAAGACGTGTGCGGAGGCTGCTGCTGCGGCCTCCGCCTATTGCACGCATAAGGCTTTGGAGGAGAAACGATGACTCGCGGCAGGCACGCGGAAGCGCCGCATAGGATCCCGCCCAAGGGCTGGAAGGATATCGCCCTGCGGGTCAAGGATGAGATTGCCGCCGACCATGTCGGGCTGATCGCCGCCGGTGTTGCCTTTTACGGGCTGATGGCGCTGTTCCCGGCGATTACGGCGCTGCTGGCCATTGGCGGCCTGATGGTTGAGCCTAGCCAGATCGTGGATCAGATTTCGCAGCTCGAAGGCGTGGTGCCGGACGAGGTGATGGAGATCGTCATCGGCCAGGCCACCCAAGTCGCCGGCTCGCGGGAAGGCGGGCTGGGCCTTGCGGCGGTGGCGGGCATCCTGATTGCGCTTTATTCGGCGTCCAAGGGCATGAACAGCCTGATCGAAGGCATGAACGTGGCCTATGACGAGGAGGAGAAGCGCGGCTTCTTCATGAAGACCTTTGTCACCCTCACCCTGACATTGTTCCTGATTACCGGCTTGCTGATGGGGCTGCTGGCGACGCTGGCGGTGCCTTCGATCATCGCGCTGGTTGACGCCGGGCCCGTGACCGAAGTCCTGGGCTCGCTGCTAGCCTGGGGTGTGCTGCTGGTGATGACCATGGCCGGGCTTGCGGTGCTGTACCGCTATGGCCCGTCGCGGGACAAGCCGGAGCTGCTGTGGGCATCGCCCGGTGCGATTGCCGCCTGTGTGCTGTGGCTGGCGGGGTCGGCGGGGTTTGCGTTCTACGTTGGCAACTTCGGCTCCTACAACGAAAGTTTCGGCGCGCTGGCCGGGGTTGTTGTGCTGCTGATGTGGCTGTGGATCTCCGCCTTCATCGTGCTCCTGGGCGCCGAGATCAACGCCGAGGTCGAGGCGCAGACCGCCTATGACACAACCGTTGGCCCGGAGGAGCCGATGGGCGAGCGCGGCGCGGTGAAAGCCGACAAACTGGGCGCGCGGCAGAGCAGCTGAGGCGGCGGGACCCGCCCCGCGCCTTACGGATACGCAGCGGGTGAAAGCGGCCGCGCGGCGGCCAAGGCGTTTATCGCTGCAGACTGAAGTTTTTCCATAGTGATTGAAGAGAGGCCCGGAATGACAAACTCCAATGATAACAAATCCACACCCCCGACCACCACGGATGCGGGACAGCGCGTTCATAGCGACGAGCACTCGCTGACCGTGGGGCCGGATGGACCGATTGTCCTGAACGACCATTACCTGATCGAACAGATGGCCAACTTCAACCGGGAGCGCATCCCGGAGCGCCAGCCCCATGCCAAGGGCGGCGGGGCGTTCGGCTATTTCGAGACCACGCAGGACGTGTCCAAGTACACCAAGGCCAAGATCTTTCAGCCTGGGGCGAAATGCGATGCGGTTGTCCGCTTCTCGACGGTGGCCGGCGAGCGGGGCAGCCCCGACACCTGGCGCGACCCGCGCGGCTTTTCGGTGAAGATGTACACCGAGGACGGCAACTTTGACATGGTGGGCAACAATACGCCCGTTTTCTTCATTCGCGATCCGATGAAGTTCCAGCACTTCATCCGGAGTCAAAAACGCCGGGCCGACAATGACCTGCGCGACCATGACATGCAGTGGGATTTCTGGACGCTGTCGCCCGAAAGCGCGCATCAGGTGGCCTATCTGATGGGCGACCGGGGGATCCCGAAGACCTGGCGCGAGATGAACGGCTATTCCAGCCACACCTACTCGCTGGTGAATGCCGAGGGGGAGAAGTTCTGGGTCAAGTTCCACTTCCACACCGATCAGGGTGACGGAAATGCGTACCTGAGCCAGGACGAGGCCGGCAAGCTGGCCGGCAGCGACGGCGACTACCACCGGCGCGATCTGTTCAATGCGATCCGCGACGGCAATCCCCCCAGCTGGACCCTGAAATGGCAGGTCATGCCCTATGAGGAGGCCAAGACCTACCGCCTCAACCCCTTTGACCTGACCAAAGTGTGGCCGCACGCGGATTATCCGCTGATTGAAGTGGGCAAGCTGGTGTTGGACCGGAACCCCACCGACTTTCACACGGAGATCGAACAGGCGGCGTTTGAGCCGAACAACATGGTGCCCGGGGTTGGGCTGTCGCCGGACAAGATGCTGCTGGCGCGGGGCTTTTCCTATGCGGATGCGCACCGGGCCCGGCTGGGTGTGAACTACAAGGAAATCCCGGTGAACAAGGCGAAATGCCCGGTCTACAGCTATTCGAAGGACGGGGCGGGGCGCACGGAGAAGGTGGCCGACCCGGTCTATGCGCCCAATTCGTACGGCGGACCGGCAGCGCAGCCCGCCGCTGGTCCCGAGGCGGGCCTGTGGCATGCGGACGGCGATATGGTCCGCCAGGCCTATACGCTGCGGGAAGACGACGATGACTGGAGCCAGGCCGGCCAGCTGGTCCGCGAGGTGATGGACGATGACGCGCGCGACCGGCTGGTGTCGAACGTGGTCGGCCACCTGTGCGACGGTGTCAGCGAGACGGTGCTGCAACGGGCCTTCGATTACTGGCGCAACATCGACGGCGAGACGGGCGACAGGATCGAAGCCGGGGTGCGCGAAAAGCTCGGCGGGGCGTCGGACGCGCCGGGCTTGGCCTCAGCTGAAAGCATCAGCGGCACCAAGGCAGCAGAGTAGAAGCCCCTTTGGTATCGGCAGGCGGGCCCGCTGAGGGCCCGTTTTTGCGTTTGAGGAGGCGTCAGTCCCCGACCGTGCCCGGGGCTTGGTCAGGCAGTGCCTAGCTTTCGCCCGGCTGGAGCCAGTGCCGCAGGGATGGCAGCCACAGGCGTCGGCCTTACGGGCCGTGCCTAGTTCTTCCGGTTTTCATGGGGAAGGGTGGTAGCGGAGGAGGGACTTGAACCCCCGACACGCGGATTATGATTCCGCTGCTCTAACCAACTGAGCTACTCCGCCGCTCGCTGTGTGGACGCGATTTAAGGAATGGCGGCGGTGGGGTCAAGCGGAAAAGCTGACGAAATGCAGATTCTTCCGAATTTTTTCCGATGGGCGAGAAAAGAATTGGAAAAACAAAATCTTACATGCGTCCTCGCGCCTCGCGCGCCGGGCCGCGTTGCGTGGGAGTTCAGATCGCTGAGGAGTTTTGCGGTTATTCGGTCTGGGTGTCCAAGGTGGTCAGCGCTGGCCGCGGCAGGCGGTCCAGCAGCTGGAACACCAGCGCGCGGCAGGTCTCTCCGGTCCAGTCCTCGGGGTGGAAGCTGGGCGGAAGATCCGGGTGGCGCAGCACCACGCGGCGCCAGCGGTGCACGATCAGCGTCCTTAAAGTTCCGGTCTGCGCCGGCGTCAGGCCCGAAGGCGGCGGGGCGATGTTTTCAAGGTCGCGCTGCAGCGCGGAACAGGCGGCCCGCAGCGGTTCGGGAAACAGCCGGGCCTTGAGCCAGCCGGGCACGCTCATGCTGCTGACACGGGCCGCCATCAGATCGTCCAGGCTGCGCGGTACCGGACCGTGGCCAAGCGCGGTGGTGCGGTTGACGGCCACATAATTGGACAGCAGCAGCACCTCGTCCAGTGTTGTCTGGCCTGCGCCATCTTCGGCGATCAGCAGGTGCCAGTCGGTTGGGGTTGCGGCGCGGCGTTCGTAGATGCGGGGCGTCACCGCGGCCGATTGGCTGCGCCCGTATTCGGTCAGGTAATGGACAGAGGCACGGCCCGCGCGCTCGCTTTCGATCCAGCCGTCCTTGCGCAGCCGGTGCAGGGCCACCCGGATTGCCTCGGGCTTGATACCCATCGGGGTGATGATGCGGGTGAGTGCCCCGCCGCTGATCTGGGCGCCCTTGTCCTGCGCCAGATCGCCGAACAGCGATACGATCACCGACCAGACCCGCTGGTTTTGCGGATCGTTCAGCTGCTGGACGGTGGTGTCAAACCAAGGGTTATGCTGTTCGTTCATAGGGATAAATATAGTTCGCCCGGACCGGTAAGGCCAGTCCGGGCGCACGGCAGCTTTACCGCTGCCTGCCGCATTTGCGCTGTCTTAGAAGGCGTTCATCGTCAGCAGTTCATACTCTGCCGCAATCTCGCCGTCCTGGTTGGTCAGGGTCACGTGCCAGCGGACCTCGCCGTATTCCTCGTTGCGGGGGGTCTTCTTCTTGACCGTGAGGCGCACCTTGATGCTTTCGCCTGCCGAAATGGGTTTCATGAAGCGCAGATTGTCGAGGCCGGTATTGGCCAGGACCGGGCCTTCGTCCGGCTGCACGAACATGCCGGCGGCGAAGGACAAGAGCAGGTAGCCATGCGCCACGCGGCCCGGGAAGAACGGGTTCCGCTTGGCGGCCTCGTCGTCCATGTGGGCATAGAAGGTGTCGCCGGTGAAATGGGCGAAGGTCTCAATATCTTCCAGCGTGACGGTGCGCGGGGCGGTGTGCAGGGTCTCGCCGATGGAAAGCTCGCCGAATTTGCGGGTGAAGGGGTGTGCCGGGCCTTCGATCTCGGTGCCGCCGGGGACCCATTTGTCGCCGATTGCTGACAGTATGTCGGGCGAGCCCTGGATGGCGGTGCGCTGCATGTAGTGTTTGACGCCGCGCACGCCGCCCATTTCTTCGCCGCCGCCGGCCCGGCCCGGGCCGCCGTGCACCATGTGGGGCAGGGGGGAGCCGTGGCCGGTCGATTCCTTCATCGAGTCGCGGTTGTTGAAATAGAGGCGGCCGTGGTAGGCGCCGGCGCCAATGGCGACCTCGCGGGCGGTGGCGGGGTCATGGGTGATGACCGAGGCCACCAGCGAGCCCTGGCCGCGGTTGGCCAGATCAATCGCGTGGTCCAGATCGCGGTAGCCCATGATGGTGGAGACGGGGCCAAATGCCTCAGTGTCGTGCACGCGCTGGGCGTTGTCGGGGGCGGCGCAGTGGAACAGCATCGGCGGGACAAAGGCGCCTTTTTCAGCGTCGGCGCCATCGACGGAGAAGTTCGCCGGGTCGCCAAAGACGCGCTCTGCTTCCTGGCCGATGATTTCAGCCTTTTCAAGAACGTCGCGTTTCTGGCTGTTTGAGACCAGCGCGCCCATCCGGGTGGTTTCAAGGCGCGGATCGCCGATAACGGTTTTGGACAGGCGGGCAGAGAGCGCTTCGATCACTGCATCCACTTGCGCTTGCGGTGCGATGATGCGGCGGATGGCGGTGCATTTCTGGCCCGCCTTGGTGGTCATCTCGCGGCTGACTTCCTTGACGAAGAGGTCGAACTCCGGCGTGCCGGGCTGCGCATCGGGGCCCAGGATCGAGGCGTTGAGGCTGTCCTGTTCAGCGACGAAACGGACCGAGTTTTCTAGGATCACCGGGTCGGCGCGCAGCTTCAGAGCGGTGCTGGCGGAGCCGGTGAAGCTGACCACGTCCTGCATGGTCAGATGGTCCAGCATGTCGCCGAGGCCGCCGGAGACCAGCTGCAGCGCGCCCTCGGGCAGGATGCCCGAGTCCAGCATCAGTTTCACCGCCAGCTCCGTCACATAGCAACTGTTGGTGGCGGGTTTGACGATGGCCGGGACACCTGCCAGCAGGGTAGGGGCGAGCTTCTCCAGCATGCCCCAGACCGGGAAGTTGAAGGCGTTGATATGCACCGCGACGCCGCGCAGCGGGGTGCAGATGTGCTGACCCAGGAAGGTGCCGTTGCGGGAGAGCTGCTCCACATCGCCATCGAGGTAGACATGCGCGTCCGGCATCTCGCGGCGGCCCTTGGAGGCGAAGACGAACATGGTGCCGATGCCGCCGTCAATGTCGATCATGTGGTCGGACTGCGTGGCGCCGGTGTTGAACGACAGGTCATAGAGCGCTTGCTTGTGCTGGTTCAGGTGGCCGGCGAGCGCCTTCAGCATCCGGGCGCGGTCGTGGAAGGTCAGCTTGCGCAGGTTGGCGCCGCCCACGGTGCGGGCGTAGTCGAGCATTCCTTGCACGTCGAGCGCGTCATTGCCGGCGCTGGCAATCACCTCGCCGGTGATGGCGCTGGCGATGTTGCGGGCACCTGCGCCCGGTGCGACCCATTGACCCGCTGCAAAGCTGGAAATCTTTAGAAGGCTCATGATGCTGTCCTTTTCGTCAGGCCGGCAGGGGCCGGCTGGCTGGAATCCGATGCTGAGATATATTGACCGTCCGGTCGGTTTATGCAAGGAATTTGTCAAATGCACCGCTGACAGGGTGAGGGAGCGATGAGCGATACGATTCTGGTGGAGGACCACGGGACCTGGGTGGAGATCACTCTGAACCGTCCGGACCGGTTGAACAGTTTCAACGAAGAGATGCACAACGCATTGCGCGCGGCACTTGAGGCGGCGCGTGATGGCGGCGCCCGCGCGGTGCTGCTGACCGGAGCGGGCCGTGGCTTCTGCGCCGGTCAGGATCTGGGCGACCGCGACCCGCGCAAGATGGACGGGCCGCCGGACCTGAGCCAGACGGTGCGCAAATTCTATGCGCCGCTGGTGCGGTTGATCCGTGACCTGGACTTTCCGGTGATCTGTGCCGTCAACGGCGTGGCCGCTGGGGCGGGCGCCAATCTGGCGCTGGCTTGCGACGTCGTGCTGGCGGCGGAAAGCGCCAAGTTCATCCAGTCATTTTCAAAGGTTGGCCTGATCCCGGACACGGGCGGCAGCTGGCATCTGCCGCGGCTGCTGGGCGAGGCGCGCGCCAAGGGGCTGGCGCTGACGGCTGAGCCGCTGCCAGCCAGGAAGGCCGAGGACTGGGGCCTGATCTGGAAGGCGCTGCCGGATGACGAACTGATGACAGAAGGCCGCGCGATGGCAGAGAAATTCGCCAACGGGCCGACACTGGGGCTGGGACTGACCAAACAGTGCATTCAGGCGGCTGCGGTCAACACGCTCTCTGACCAGCTGGAGATCGAGGCGGACGCGATGAAGACCTGCGGCGAAAGCGCGGATTATGCAGAGGGTGTTGCCAGCTTCCTGGAAAAGCGCGCGCCTGAGTTCAAGGGCAAGTGACCATGACCCCGAAAGAACGCGCCGAAAAATCCGCCGCCGCCATGTGGGCCGACGACCACGCGTCCAAGTGGGCGGGCATGGAGATCACCCATGTGGACGAGGGCGAGGCCACGCTGAAGCTGACCATCGCGCAGCACCACTGCAACGGGCACGGCATTTGCCATGGCGGTGTGACCTTCATGCTGGCCGACAGCGCCTTTGCCTTTGCCTGCAACAGCCGAAACCAGTCGACCGTGGCGCAGCACAACGTGATCAGCTTCACCGCGCCGGGACGGCTGGGTGACAAACTGATCGCAAAGGCCCGCGAGATTTCCCTGACCGGGCGCAGCGGTATTTACGACGTGACAGTGACCAATCAGGACGGCCAGCAGATCGCCGAGTTCCGGGGCTTTTCCCGGGCGGTCAAAGGCCAGTTGTTTGACGAATAAGGTGTGGAGGACGCCATGGAAGATCTGAGCCCCAAGAAGGGTGAACTGGAGCCGATCGAGATTGCCTCGATCGACGAAATCCGGAGCTTACAGCTGGAGCGGCTGAAGTGGTCGGTGCGCCATGCCTATGACAACGTGGCGATGTACAAGCAGCGGTTCGACGAGGCGGGTGTGCATCCAGACGATTTGCAGCAGCTGTCCGATCTGGCCAAGTTCCCCTTCACCTACAAGAACGACCTGCGGGACAACTATCCGTTCGGCCTGTTCGCGGTGCCGCGCAGTGAAATCATCCGTCTCCATGCGTCTTCCGGCACCACCGGCAAGCCGACGGTGGTGGGCTATACCGCCAATGACATCAGCAACTGGGCGGATCTGGTGGCGCGCAGCTTGCGTGCCTCGGGCCTGCGCAAGGGCGATATGGTGCATAACGCCTATGGCTACGGGTTGTTCACCGGCGGCCTGGGCGCGCACTACGGGATTGAGCGCTTGGGCGCGACCGTGGTGCCGATGTCGGGCGGCCAGACCGAAAAGCAGGTTGGCCTGATCACCGATTTCAAGCCTGATGGCATCATGGTGACGCCGTCCTACATGCTCAACATCCTGGAGCAGTACCACAAGGTCGGCATGGACCCGCGCGAATGCTCGCTGAAGGTGGGTGTTTTCGGGGCTGAACCCTGGACCGACGCGATGCGCAAGGAGGTCGAGGATGCCTTTGACATGCATGCGGTCGACATCTACGGCCTGAGCGAGATCATGGGGCCGGGTGTCGCCAACGAATGCGTCGAGACCAAGGACGGCCCGGTGATCTGGGAGGACCACTTCCTGCCCGAGATCATTGATCCGCAGACCGGTGAAGTGCTGCCGGACGGCGAGCTGGGCGAGCTGGTATTCACCACGCTGACCAAGGAAGGCCTGCCGATGGTCCGTTACCGCACACGCGACCTGACCCGGCTGCTGCCGGGCACCGCGCGGTCGATGCGGCGGATGGAGAAGATCACCGGCCGCAGTGACGACATGATCATCCTGCGCGGTGTCAACGTCTTCCCTAGCCAAGTGGAGGAACAGCTGATGGCGACCGGCGGGCTGGCACCGCATTACCAGATCGAGCTGTACAAATCCGGCCGCATGGATGCGATGCGGGTGTTTGTGGAGGCCAATCCGGATGCCACTGACGAACTGAGCAAAACAGCCGCGGCGCGGATGCTGACCAAGCGGATCAAGGATATGGTTGGCGTTTCGACCGAGATCATTGTAGGCGACCCGGGGTCCGTCGAGCGCAGCCAGGGCAAGGCCAAGCGCGTCGTCGACAACCGCAGCAAGTCCTGAACCGGGGAAGTGAGCCTTGGCCCGCACGATCGCAAAAGACCATGATGAGAAACGCGCGCAGATCCTGAAGTCGGCGGCAAAGGTGTTCGCCGAATCCGGTTACGACCGCGCGTCGATGACCCAGCTGGCGCGGGAATGCGGGATCTCCAAGGCAAATATCTACCACTATTACGACAGCAAGGACGCCGTGCTTTTCGGCGTCCTTGACACGTACCTCAAAGACCTGCGCGACCGGGTCTGCGAGGTGGAACTGGACGGTTACGGCCCGCAGGAGCGGCTGCGCCGCATCGTCTCGGAAATCCTGCTGGCCTATCAGGGCGCGGATCACGAGCACCAGGTGCAGCTGGGGGCGATGGGCGCGCTGCCCGAGGAGCAGCAGAAGCATCTGCGCAGCTATCAGCGCGAAATGGTCCAGTTCATGAGCGATGCCCTGCAGGCCGTGGCGCCCGAGATCTTTGACGGCGACGGCACCAAGCTGCGCGGCGCCACAATGTCTGTCTTCGGGATGCTGAACTGGTATTACATGTGGAACAGCGGCGCCGGCTCCAAGGCCCGCGAGGACTATGCCCGTCTTGTTTCGGATCTGACGTTGCACGGGGTAAGGGGGCTGTAATAGCGCGCCCGTGTTGCGTTTCCGCCTTTCTGCGCTAGCTTTCTCCGCCAAGGGAGGATGCGATGCAGAAACCTGAGAGCTTTGAGAATTTCTACTACAAGAAAGTCGGCCTGGGCGAAGCCTGCGGCTGCGCCGAACGGGCCATCGACATGTATGAGTTCGACCGGACCTCGGGCGGGCGGAAAGGTGCAAGAACCGGCAGGCGTCGGTTTTCCCTGAAGTCATTTGCCCTAAAGTACGGGCTTTTGTCCCGCCGCAGGACACCGGCGGAATAGGGACGGAAATACACCCGGCGGGGAAGTCCCGCCGGGTGCAGTTGTTCAAGCTTTAAGATCAGCCTTCGCTGCCCAGCAGCGGCGTGATCCGGCGCACGGCGACGCGGCGGTTGACGCGTTCGGCGTCCAGTGTCTTCACGGCCAGATCGCTTTCGCCATAGCCCTGCACCACCATGTTTTCCGGCGGCACGTCGAAGTATTCGGTCAGCGCCAGCGCCACGGTTTCGGCGCGCCGGTCCGACAGCGCCAGGTTATAGGTGGCTGCGCCCACCGCGTCGGTGTGGCCTTCGATCAGGAACACCTCGCCCGGGTTGCGGTCGATCATGTCGCGCAGGGCGTTGCCCAGGGCCGCCAGCTCTTCGGCTTCCTGCGGGCGGATCACTGCAGAGCCGGTATCGAAGTTCACCGAATCCACGTTAATCACCGGCACCAGGCGGCGCACGGCGTCGATGTTGCGGACCTGCGCCAGCGAGAAGCGGCGGTCAACCTGGGAAGCGTCCTGTGCGGCCAGCGCTGCGGCCAGGTCCTCGGCCGATACCGCGCCGGTGCTGGAGAAGGCGCGGCGGTTGTCCTGAACCTGCGGCAGTTCATTGACGACCACCTTTTCCGCCTTTTGGGTGTCATCGAACAGAACCACGCTGCGGCCGTCCGGCAGAATGCGGGTGCGGCGCAGAACCCGGCCCTCGGCGGAGCGGATGGTTTCCACCTCAACCCCGTTCTCGCGGGTCACCACGGTGCGGGTGGAGCCGTCCTGGAACCGGTAGGTGGTCACGTTCGAGCCCGGCTGGCGCAGCAGCGCGTCGTCGTCTTTCAGCACGCGGTACTGGCCGTCCTGCTCGACGATGGCGCGGTCGCCCGTGTTGGAGACCACCTTGCCGCCGTTGTTGAGCAGCGTGCCGATGGCCAGGGCGCCAAGGCCGAGCAGGGCGTTACGCTGCTGGTCGGACAGGCCGCCGTCATCCTCTTCCGCAGCGGCATTGGCCTGCGGGGCAGGGGCTTCTGCCGCCTGAGTGTTTTCACCGACTTGGGTTTCAAATTCCTCGTCAGAGCTGCGTACGGTGTCTTCGGTCACCGTTTCCTCGATCACCTCGGCTTCGCCTTCGCTGCTTTCCGCGGCGGCTGCGGCAGCTGCTGCGGTCTCAGTCTCGGCTTCGGCCTGAGCGTCGGCCTGGGCCTGGCTGTCCAGTTCGACCAGCTCGGGGTTGTCGGTTTCCTCGCTGGTCTCACCCTGTGACTGGGCCAGATCGGCGGCAATGGCTTCTGCAGTTGCGCCGGTGCTTTCAACCGCTGTGTCCTCTGCGGGCTGTTCCATGGTCTGGTCAGCTTGCACTTCGGTCTGCTGCCCGGCCTGGGTTTCGTCTTGCTGTACGGCCTCAGCTTCGGGCTGCGGTTCGGTCTGGGCCTCTGCCTGCTGGTCAGCCTGTGCTTCGGTTTGTTCTTCCTGAGCGCCGGCCTGAGTCTCGGCCTGAGCTTCGGCTTGCTGTTCCAGTGCCTCTGCCAGAGCCGCGGCTTCTGCAGCTTCCTGAGCGGCCGCGGATTCAGCGGCGGCCTCTGTCTCAGCGTTGGCCTCTGCATTGGCCTCGGCCCCGGTCTCAGTCCCGGCGGCCTCTTCCGGCTGCTGGGTGTCTTCACCGCCGGCCGCCTGGCCTTCCGCAGCGGCCTGGGCTTGCACCTCTGCTTCGGCAGCGGCCTGTGCTTCGGCGATGACTTCGGTTTCCGCCTCAGCCTCAGCACCGGCGGTCATCTCCGCCACGCTGGCCAGCACGCTGGCGGATTGCAGTTCACCCGGCAGCTCCGCGTCAAAGGCGCCAGTGCCGTAGGCCTGGCAGAACTTGGCGATCCGGCCGGTCTTTTCTTCGATCTCCGCGCCAGCGGCCAGTTTCTTCTGCCGCTTCTCGGCGCGTTTCCGGCAGCGGTCGACCAGATCGCCGATCTCGGCGGTGGTCATCTGGGTGAGGTCAATGCGCTTGTTGCCCTTGTCCTGCGACAGGGCGGGCAGCGGGGCTGCCAGCGAGACCATCACTGCCAGCGCCGTGGTCGATTTGAAAATTCCCGGTTTCATTGCGGTTCCTTCCTTGTTCCGGCACGGGGCCGTACGGGGGTAACCGCTGAGTGGCGGAAAAGTTTCCGCGCGTCCCGGCAAAAAAGAAGCCGCCCCCGGAGGGGCGGCTGAAATGCGGCCGGTTTCCGCCAGCGGCGACCCGTTTCAGAGGCTTACGGGCGGAACCATGCCGACGATGTCATAGGTCTTGCGCAGGATCGGCGCGGTGATTTCGCGTGCGCGCTCCGATCCGCGGGACAGGATCTTGTCGATTTCGTCCTGGTGCTGCATCAGCCGCGCCATCTCGGTCGAGATCGGAGCCAGTTTCGACACCGCCAGATCCGCCAGCATCGGCTTGAACTCCGAGAACTGCTTGCCGCCGACATCCGCCAGCACCTGTTCCACGGTTTGCTCGTTCAGCGCTGCGTAGATGTTGATCAGGTTGCGTGCCTCGGGGCGGTCCTCCAGGCCTTCGGTTTCGGAGGGCAGTGCCTCTGGGTCGGTCTTGGCCTTGCGGATCTTCTTGGCGATGGCATCGGCGTCATCGGTCAGGTTGATGCGGGAGGCGTCGGAAGGGTCCGATTTCGACATCTTCTTGGACCCGTCGCGCAGGCTCATGACGCGGGTGGCGGCGCCTTCAATCACCGGCTCGGTTTCCGGGAAGAAGTTGACGCCGTAGTCATGGTTGAACTTGATGGCGATGTCGCGGGTCAGCTCTAGGTGTTGTTTCTGGTCTTCGCCCACCGGAACATGGGTGGCGTGGTAGACCAGGATGTCCGCCGCCATCAGCGCCGGATAGGCAAACAGGCCCAGCGAGGCGTTCTGCTGGTTCTTGCCCGCCTTGTCCTTCCACTGGGTCATCCGCTGCATCCAGCCCATGCGGGCGACGCAGTTGAAGATCCAGGCCAGCTGTGCGTGTTCGGGCACCTGGGACTGGTTGATCAGAATCGAGTCTTCAGGGTCGATCCCGGCGGCGATGAAGCCGGCGCAGAGCTCGCGGGTAGATTTCTGCAGATCCGCGGGATCCTGCCAGACGGTGATCGCATGCAGATCGACCATGCAATAGATGGTCTCAATGTCCTTGGCCTGCCAGTCGACGAAGCGCTTCAGCGCACCGAGGTAATTCCCCAAGTGCAGGTTGCCCGAAGGCTGGATCCCCGAAAAGACGCGCGGGGTGAAGCTGGTTTCGCTCATGGCCGGAAACTCCCGTCTGGAATTATGCACCATCGTCGCTTACCCATGGGGCCAGGATAGGTCAACAGGCGCGGGAGATTCCGTGCCGCAAGGAGTTTGGATGAGCAGCCAGCCCCACAATGCCCCGGTCAACCCTTTGCCCGCCGCGGTGGTGGCGCTGGTCCTGATCATCATCGGGATCGAGGCCGTGTTTTCACTCGGCGCGCGCGGCATCCTGGGCGGTCCGGAGGCAATTGGCTGGCGGCTGGAGGCGGTCCAGTCCTATGCGTTTTCCAGCGAGATTTTCTGGTGGATGCAGGAGAGCGGCCGCTGGCTGCCGGAGCATTTGAAGCGGTTTGTTTCCTACATCTTCGTGCATGGCGCCTTTACCCATGCGTTGTTTGTCTGCGTCTTTGTGCTGGCGATGGGCAAGATGGTCGGCGAGGTGATGGGCGATCTGGCGATGGTCATCATCTTTATCCTGTCCGGCGCCGGCGGCGCGCTGGGCTATGCGCTGCTGGTCAGCGGCGGACAGCCTCTGATCGGCGGCTTCCCGGCGGTCTATGGGCTGATCGGGGCGTTCACCTTTCTGCTGTGGCGCTCGCTGGCCTCGGTCGGGGCGCAGCAAAGCCGGGCGTTCACGCTGATTGCCTTCCTTATGGGGGCGCAGCTGGTGTTCGGACTGCTGTTTGGCGGCCAGAAGGACTGGGTCGCTGACCTGGCGGGTTTTGCCACCGGGTTCGGGCTGTCGTTTTTCCTGGCGCCGGGCGGCTGGGCACGGATCCGCAACCGCATCCGCCACGATTGAAGCGGGGCGCTCCCGCCCGCTGGTGACGCCCCTGGCGGGGCATCGCCAGCCGTTGGGCCGGGCCGCGCTGACGCGCGGCGGCTTTGCCGCCCTTGACCCGGCATTGGCCAGAAGGCTCAGCCCTGTTTTTTCAGCGAGCAGGTGTTCAGGCCGATGATCTGATAGAGCGGGCAGTAGCCCATGAGGCCGGTCGCCAGCGGCACCAGGCCAATGAGGCCCCACAGGGTTTGCGGGCCGATGAACACCAGCGACAGCAGGATCAGGCCGAGGATTACGCGCAGGGCGCGGTCGAGGGTGCCTTCGTTACGGAGCATTGTGCGGTCCTTTCGAACTCAGGTTGCAATTTCTGAGCCTATTTTAGACCGCAGCAGGGGGGCTGTCGGTGACAGTGTCACCAAAGCTCAGGTTTCATCCTGAGCCACCCGCTCCAGCCCGGCGCGGTCGAGGATGCGCAGCTGCCCGCGCTGTGTTTCGACCAGCCCGAGGCGGGCGAATTCGCGCAGGCGGCGGGTGACGAATGCGCGGCCGGAAGCGGTTTCGGCGGCCAGCGCGTCATGGGTGGTGCGGATCTCATCGCTGTTCTGTGCCAGCCGCAGCAGCACCCGGGCGAGGCGGGCGTCAAAGCCGGTGAGGGCGACGTCCTCGACCAGCTGCTCATAGTCGGCAAAGCGGCGGGCGACGGCGGTCAGGACTTCGCTGCGGAACGCCCCGTCCTCCGACATTGCCTGGCGGAATGCGGCGTGCGGGATGATCTCGCCTTCCAGCGGGGTTTCCGCGACGCCTTCCGCCGCATAGGTGCGCCCGTCGGTGAGGCAGGCGAAGGTCTGCAGGCAGACATCGCCCGGGCCGACGCGGTAGAGCACCACCTCGCGGCCGTTGGCGGCGGTCAGCGTGACCTTAATGCGGCCGGAGGTGAGGCGGACAAAGCCGGGGCAATCCTGGCCCGGGCGGAATAGAACTGTACCAGCGGGGCAGGCGAGGCGGTTCATGCCTGTCTCCGGCGGCTGAGCGCACTGCGGAATTCCGACAGGCGGAAGGCTCCAAGCGCCTGGCCGGCGGCGAAATAGACCACGCCGCCCAGGACCACCAGACCCAGCAGGGACAGGTAGCGCCAGTAGTTGAGGGTGAACAGCCAGCCCGCCGTTTGCGCCACCGTGTAGAGCACCGCGCCCATCACCGCAGAGGCGGCCAGGATACGCCAGGCGCGGCGGCGGAAGCGGGCATCGAACCGGGCTTCCTCCCCCATGCCGCGGGCGCCAAGTGCCAAGAGCGCCACCATGGCCCAGCCGGCGGCAGAGGCGGCAATGGCGGGGGCGATCCAGCCCAGAACCGGTTTGAGTCCAAAGGCCAGCCCGGCGTTCACCGCCATCGCCACCAGCGCATAGTGGAACGGGGTCCGGGTGTCTTCGCGCGCGAAATAGAGCGGTTGCAGCACCTTCTGCAGCATGAAGGCCGGCAGGCCCGCGCCGTAGATGGCAACGGCGATAGCGATGGCGGCGACGTCTTCGGGGCCGGTGGCGCCGCGTTCATAGAGAACAGAGACCAGTGGCAGCGGCACGGTGATGAAGGCAACGGCGGAGGGGACGGCCAGCAGCAGCGAGAACTCTCCGGCACGCGACAGGGCGTCTTGCGAGCCCGCGCCGTCACCGGCCCGCAGGCGGCGCGACAGGGCGGGCAGCAGCACGATGCCGACGGCAATGCCCACGACGCCCAGCGGCAGCTGATAGAGGCGGTCGGCGATGAACAGCCAGCTGGCGGCCTTCTCGATGTCCGAGGCTACGTATTGCCCGACCACAAGGTTGATCTGGGTGACACCCATGGCCAGCGCCGCAGGCACGGCAACCCGGACCAGATTGCGCATTTCGCTGTTCCAGCGCGGCAGGCCGGGGCGCAGAGCGATGCCTGCCCGGGCTGCGGCAACCCAGACCAGCGCCAATTGTGCTACGCCGGCCACAGGGATGGTCCAGACCAGCCAAATTACCACATCGCCTCCCAGGATCGCCCCGGCTGTCATCGCTGTGCAAGCGAAGATATTGAGCAGCACCGGCGCGGCGGCCGCGGCGGCAAAGCGTCCGGTGGCGTTTAGCACTCCGGAAAACAGCGCCGCCAGCGACATGAACAGAATGTAGGGAAAGACGATATGGCCGTATCCCACCGCCATATCGAACCGCGCATCGCCGACAAAGCCGCCCGCCGTGAGCCAAACCAGTCCAGGCATGAACACCATGCCCAGGCCGACCAGCGTCAGCACCGCAGCAGCCAGCAGGTTAAAGGCCTGCTGCGCATAGGCGTTGGCGTCATCGCCAGCCTCGTAGCGCTTGGCAAAGGCCGGGACAAAGGCCGCGTTGAAGGCGCCTTCGGCAAAGAAGCGGCGGAACATGTTGGGCAGGCGGAAGGCCACAATAAAGGCATCCAGCACCGGCCCCGGGCCGATGAAGGCGGCGATCAGGATCTCGCGCGCAAAGCCCAGCACGCGGCTGGCCAGCGTCCAGAACCCGACGGTCAGGAACCCCGAAAGCAATCTGATTGGCTTCATATATCCGCCCGCTTTGCGCCCTCGGCAATCGCCTCGCGCAGCTTCTTCTCCAGCGTCCGCTGTTTGGACTCGGAATAGTACTTCAAGCCGAACATGTCCTTGACATAGAAGGCATCCACCACCTGCTCGCCATAGGTCGCAATCACCGCATTGGCAATATAGACATTGGCCGCGGCCAGGGCGCGTGCCAGGTCATAGAGCAGGCCCGGCCGGTCGCGGGTGTCGACCTCGATGATGGTGTAGATCTCCGAGCCCTCGTTGTCGAAGGTGATATGCGTCGGCACCTTGAAGGCGCGCTCGCGCTTCTTGATCTTGTCGCGGGATTTCAGCGCATCGCGGGCAATTACCTCGCCATTTAGCGTCTTCTCGATCATCTGCTTGAGCCGGTGCAGGCGCATCGGGTCGAAGGGGTGGCCTTCGCTGTCCTGGATCCAGAAGGCGTCCGTGACATACCCGTCCTTGGTGGTGTAGGAGCGCGCGTCCACCACATTGGCCCCGACCAGCGCCAGCGCGCCGACGATGCGGGCAAAGATGCCGGGGTGGTCTTCCATCACGAAACAGGCGCGGGTGGCGTCGCGGTCGACGTCAGGGTAGAGCCGGATCATCACCTCGCCAGGGTCGCCCTTGGCGGTGAATTCGCGCAGCATCTCGGCAAAGTCCACATGCGCGGTGACATGCAGCCCGTGCCAGTAGGGCGGGTAGTGGCGGGCGGTTTCTGTCTTTAGGTCTGCCTTGGACCAGTCCGGCAGCGCCTGGCGCAGGGCTTTCTTGGCGGACGCGCCGCGGTGCTCGCGGTTCAGTGCTTCCATGCCGCCTTCGAGTGCGGCGCGGGTCTGGCCGTAGAGCGCCCTGAGCAGCGCCGCTTTCCAGTTGTTCCAGGTGTCCGGTCCGACGCCGCGGATATCGCAAACGGTCAGCAGCAAGAGAAGGTCCAGCCGCTTGACGGTCTGCACTGCCTTGGCGAAGTCGCGCACCGTACGCGGGTCGGCAATATCGCGTTTCTGGGCCATATCCGACATCAGCAGGTGATAGCGGACAAGCCATTCCACAGTTTCGCATTCCGAGGGTTTCAGCCCCAGCCGCGGCGCCACCTTGCGGGCAATCTGGGCGCCGAGGATCGAATGGTCCTGCGCACGGCCCTTGCCGATGTCATGCAAGAGCATCGCCACCATCAGCACCTTGCGGTTCAGCCCCTTGCGCAGCACCTCTGACGACAGCGGCAGCTCATCTTCCAGCTCGCCGCGCTCAATGGCGGCGAAATTGGCGATCACCTGGATGGTGTGCTCGTCCACCGTATAGGAGTGGTACATGTTGAACTGCATCATCGCCACGATCGGCTCGAACTCGGGCAGGAAGGCAGACAGCACGCCCAGTTCGTTCATCCGCCGCAGTGCGCGTTCCGGGTTGCCGTGCTTGAGCAGCAGATCGAGGAAGAGCTTCCGCGCTTCCTTGTCGTTGCGCATGTTTTCGTCGATCAGGTGCAGGTTCGCTGTCACCAGCCGCATCGCGTCCGGATGGATCAGCATACCGGTCCGCAGAGCTTCCTCGAACAGCCGCAGAAGGTTGACCTTGTCCTGCAGAAACGCCTCCGGGTCGACGACATCCAGCCGGTTGTGGACCACCCGGTAGCCCGGCTTAATCCGGGGGCGGCGGCGGAAGATCCGTTCTAGCAGCGGCGCGCCTTTCTGGTGGCTAGCCTCCAGCTTGGTCAGGAAAATCCGCGTGAGGTCGCCGACGCGGGTGGCGTGTCGGAAATAATCCTGCATGAACAGCTCGACGCCGCGACGGCCGGCCCGGTCCTCATACCCCATGCGCGAAGCCACTTCGACCTGCATGTCAAAGGTCAGCTGCTCGGTGGCGCGGCCGGTGGCCAGATGCAGATGCGAGCGCACCGCCCACAAGAAGGACGCCGCCTTGGCGAACAGCTCCATTTCCTCGGGGTGGAACAGGCCCAGGGGCACCAGGTCTTCGGCGTCCTTGACCTGGTAGAGGTACTTGGCGATCCAGAACAGAGACTGCAGGTCGCGCAGGCCGCCTTTGCCCTCTTTCACGTTGGGCTCAACCACATAGCGCTGGCCTTGCTTCAGGTGGCGGGCGTCGCGCTCGGCCAGCTTGGCTTCGATGAACTGCTCGGCATCCTTCGAGAACAGCTCTGCCCGCAGCCGCTTGTCCAGCTCCTTGGCCAGCGGTGCGTGGCCGGCCAGGAACCGGTGCTCCAGCATCGCGGTGCGGATGGTGTAGTCCTCGCCGCCCAGCCGGATGCAATCCTTGATGGTGCGGCTGGCGTGGCCGACCTTCAGCCGCAGGTCCCACAGGATATAGAGCATGGATTCGATGACGCTCTCGGCCCAGGCGGTGATCTTGTAGGGGGTCAGGAACAGCAGATCGACATCCGAGGCCGGCGCCATCTCGCCCCGGCCGTAACCGCCGACAGCCAGCACGGCGATACGCTCGCCGCGGGTCGGGTTGGCAAGCGGATGCAGCAGGCCGCTGGCCACATGCAGCGCGGTGGTGACCAGCCCGTCAGTGAGGAAGGTGTAGGAGCGGGTCAGCTCGCGCGCGGCAAAGGGTTTGGCGGCAAAGGCCTCGGCAATGACTGCGCGCCCGGCCTTGTTCGCGGCGCGCAGGATCTTCACGGTTTCGCCGCGCAGTTCTGCCGGGCTGGTATCCGCTGCCGTTGCTTCGATCTGCGCACGGACGGCCGTGGCGTCAAAGATGTCCGCGGGGTCGCAGATGAGCGGCCCCAGCGGTTCGGGATACCCGTTGGCAGTGTGCCGCGGGGAGCCGGCGGAGGCTTCAGAAACCTGCGCCGGCGAAGCTGCTTGGGGCTGGGTCAATGACTACGACCTTCTGTTCTTGGATGGTGGCAACTGCCAGGCCGCGCTCATTGGTGCCGTCGGGCCGCAGACGGAAGATGCCGCCCGCCCCTCTGAAACCTGCCCCTTGGGTCAGTGCGCCGCCGGTCAGGGCGTCGGATTTACCGGCCGCGACCAAGGCGCCGATGGCGGCAATGCCGTCATAGGCGAGGCTGCCGATGGAATGCGGCGCTGCACCATAGCTGGCCTGGTAGCGGGCGCTGAACTGCTGCACCTTGCTCTGGTCCGGCAGGGCAAACCAGCCGCCTTGCACGCCGGGCAGGGTCAGGGTTTGCGGCGGGATGTCCCAGCGGGTCAGGCCGATGTATTGCGTCACCGACGGATCGACGCCTGCTTCGGGCATCAGCTGCGCCAGCAGCGGCAGCGCGCCTGCGGTAGTCGAGGTCAGGAACACAGCATCCGCACCCGCCACTTCGGTGCGGATGGTGGGGATGGCATTGATCACGCCCTGCTGCGACAGCTCATAGCCCACGCTGCCTGCAATACTGACACCGCTCTCGCTGGCTGCGCGCTGGATGGCAGCACGGCCTGCAGAGCCGGCTGCATCATTGCCGCCGACAATCAGGATGTTGCGCTTGCCGTTGCGGGCCGCAAAGCTGGTCAGCCTGCGGGCGGTGTTGTCGAACGTTGGCCCCAGGATAAAGACATTGCCGCCGGCAATCGCCGGGTTGTTGGAGAAGGCCAGCACGTTCACCCCGCGCTGGCGGGCGGCGATACCCGCCGCATTGGCGGCCTCGGCATAGACCGGGCCCAGGATCACCCGGGCGCCGTCGTCCAGCGCCTGCTGCGCGGCGGTGGAGGCGGTTGCCGGGTTGCCTGCGGTGTCATAGACCCGCAGGTCGATCTGCGCCCCCTGCAGGTCGCCGATTGCCATCCGGGCGGCATTTTCCAGGCTTTGGGCCAGCACCCGGTCGCCCTGCTGGGCGGAACCGCGCGGCACCAGCAGCGCTACCGGCACGGGCTTGGACGTGTTAATTGTCGGGCCGGTGCCGATGGCAACCGGATCACAGGCAGTCAGGGCAATGGCGGAAAGTGCCGCAGCGGCTGTCAATGCCGCCTTGCGGGCCCGTTTGAAAACAGCAAACATAATGGCTTGAAACTCCGTTCTCCCGGCGCGGTTGCGCCGTGTGGGTTTAAAGACGGATCATAAACGACCAAAAAGGCGGGTCCAGCGTTGAATCACCAGAATGTCATATTGTCCCCCGGGCTGTACTTTGTTGCCACTCCGATAGGCACTGCCCGCGACATTACCCTGCGTGCGCTGGATGTGCTTGCCTCGGCCGATGTGCTTGCGGCTGAGGATACACGCTCGCTGCGCAAGCTGATGGAGATACATGGCGTGCCGCTGGGCGGGCGGCGGATCATCGCCTACCACGACCACAGCGGCACCGGCGCGCGGTCGAAACTGCTGGAGGCGCTGGCGGAGGGGAAATCGGTTGCCTATGCCTCCGAGGCCGGGATGCCGCTGATCGCCGACCCGGGATTTGACCTCAGCCGCGCCGCGGCGGAGGCCGGGCACACGGTGACTTGCGCACCCGGCGCCTCGGCGGCGGCGACTGCGCTGACATTGGCCGGGCTGCCGACAGATGCGTTTTTCTTTGCGGGCTTCCTGCCCAATGCCTCCGGCACCCGCCGCAAGCGGCTGGAGGAGCTGCGGGAGATCCCCGGCACGCTGATCTTCTATGAATCGCCCAAGCGCGTTGCCGCCTCGGTGGCGGACATGGCCGCGGTGCTGGGCAACCGCCCGGCAGCGATGTGCCGCGAGCTGACCAAGAAGTTCGAGGAAGTGCGCCGTGCGCCGCTGGCGGATCTGGCCGCGGGTCTGGAGGACAGCCCGGTCAAGGGGGAGATCGTGCTGCTGGTCGACCGCGCGCAGGAAGCGGAGGTGAGCGAAGGCGATCTGGAAAGCGATTTGCAGGCGGCTTTGCTGGGCAATTCGGTCAAGGACGCCGCCGGGATCGTCGCCGAGATGCACGGGCTGCCCCGGCGCAAGGTCTATCAGCTTGCACTGCAGCTGGCGAAGGGCAGCTGAGGCATGACCCGCGCCCGCCAGCACCGCGGTGCCCGCGCCCACCTGGCGGGCGAAGCGGCAGAGGAGATCGTGGCCCGCCACTATGAAAACCGCGGTTATACCGTGGCAGAGCGCCGCTGGCGCGGGCAGGGCGGCGAGATCGACCTGATCCTGCGCGGGCCTGACGGGCTGGTGTTTGTTGAAGTAAAGCACAGCGCCACCAGCGCCGCCGCTGCCCTGCGCATCACACCGCGGCAGGCGGAACGCATCTATGCCAGCGCCGGGCAGTATCTGGAGAACACGCCCCAGGGGCAGCTGACGCCGGTCCGCTTCGACGCGGCGCTGGTTGATGGAACCGGCGCCGTGGAAATCATCGAAAACGCTTTCGGAATGGATTGAACCGCGTCTGACCCATTGAACCCCGGAGCGGGGTGCGCCATGTATTTGGCCAGTTTATAAGGGATAAAGCCATGAAGATCGCCTTTCAGATGGACCCGGTCATGGGCGTGGACATCAACGCGGACAGCAGCTTCCGCCTGGCCGAAGAGGCCCAGGCGCGCGGGCATGAGCTGTTCTTCTACGGCCCCGACCATCTGGCCTATCAGGAGGGCCGCATTACCGCCCGCGGCCATGACATGACCGTGCAGAGGGTGGCAGGCACACCGGCGGTCCTGGGTCCGGAACGCGAGGTGGATCTGGCGGATTTCGACGTGGTCTGGCTGCGCCAGGATCCGCCGTTTGACATGCACTACATCACCTCGACCCATCTGCTGGACATGCTGAAGGGGCAGACGCTGGTGGTGAATGACCCGTTCTGGGTCCGCAATTACCCTGAAAAGCTGCTGGTTCTGAACTTTCCGGATCTGACGCCGCCGACCACCATCGCCCGTGATTTGCAGACCATCAAGACCTTCAAGGAGAAGCATGGCGACGTGATCCTCAAGCCGCTTTACGGCAATGGCGGCGCCGGCGTGTTCCGGCTGGATGCAAACGACCGCAACCTCACTTCGCTGCACGAGCTTTTCACCGGCTTCAGCCGCGAGCCGCTGATCGTGCAGAAATTCCTGCCCGACGTCAGTAACGGCGACAAGCGGGTGATCCTGGTTGATGGCGAGCCGGTTGGAGCAATCAACCGCGTTCCCGCGGCGGGCGAGACCCGGTCCAACATGCACGTGGGCGGCCGGCCCGAGAAGATTGGTCTCAGCGAACGCGATCTGGAGATCTGCGCCGCCATCGGCCCGTTGCTGCGCGAAAAGGGCCAGATCTTTGTCGGCATCGACGTGATCGGCGACTACCTGACCGAGATCAACGTGACCTCGCCCACCGGCATTCAGGAGCTGGAGCGCTTTGACGGGGTGAGCATCGCCGAAAAGATCTGGCAGGCGATCGAAGCCAAGATCCGCTGATGAGCTGGCAGCGCCGGGCCATCAATGCGTGGATGCGCTATGGCATGAAACCGGTGCTGCAGGTGACCAGCAGCCCGCAGCTGGCGCGCAGGGTCTTTGAGCTGACCGCGCCGCTGTTCTGCCCGGCGCTGCCATACACCCGGGTGCTGCGGCGGCCTGCACCGGTGCCGCTGTATCTGGTATCTGCCGGACGGACCCGCAGCAGGCAGGTCATCCTGTTCCTGCATGGCGGCGCCTTTCTGGCTGGCAGCGCCCGGGCCTATCAGGGGATGCTGTCCCGTCTCTCTTATGCTTCCGGGTTGGAAATTGCGGTACCGGATTACAGGCTGTTGCAGGAGGCTCCGTTCCCGGCGGCGTATGACGATGCGATGACGGCGTGGCAATCCCTGCGCCGTATGGGGTACGGGCCGGGTGACATTCTGCTTGCGGGCGACAGTGCAGGCGGCGGGCTGGCACTGGCACTGCTGGGCGGGCTTCTGGCCAAGGGCGAGCGCCCGGCGGGTGTGGTTGCGTTTTCCCCCTGGTGCGATCTGACGCTGAGCGGCGCAAGCATCAGCGCCAACCAGGCCAAGGATGTGCTGATCCCGACGGGGCGGATGAATGAGGTAGTGGAGCAGTATCTGGCGGGCGCGGACCCTGCTGATGCCCGTGCGTCGCCTCTCTTCGCCGAGTTTACCGATCCTCCGCCGGTGCTGATCCAGGCAGGCGACGTCGAAGTGCTGCTGTCGGATGCGGAGCGGATGGCGGAACGGCTGCAGGCCGCGGGCGGCAGCGTGCGCCTCACCCTGTGGCGCGATGTGCCGCACGTCTGGCAGTTCATGGCCGGGCACTTGCCGGAAGGGCAGGCGGCGCTGGAAGAGGCGGCCGCCTTTGCGGTCACGGCGCTGGACAGCAGCTCAGCGGGTTGAAGGCAGCCGGAAGCTCAGCGCCTCGGCGAAATGGGGGCGCTGGACCTTTTCTTCGCACGCGAGATCCGCAATCGTGCGGGCAACCCGCAGCACCCGGTGATATCCGCGCGCGCTGAGGCCGAACCGTTCGGCAGCGCGGACCAGCAAGGCGCGGCTTTCGGTACAAGGCGCGGCGATTTCCTCCAGCAGGCCGCCCTCGGCATCGGCGTTCTGGCGCAGGCCGGCATGGTCATAAAACCGCGCTGCCTGCATCTCGCGGGCGATGGCCACCCGCTGCGCCACCTCAGCAGAGCCTTCAGCGCTGGGCGGCAGCTCCAGGTCGGCGACATCCACCGGCGGCACGTCCAGGTGCAGGTCGAAGCGGTCCAGCAGTGGGCCGGAGATCCGGCCCAGGTAATTCGCCCCGCAAATAGGCGCCTGAGAGCAGGCGCGGTTGGCATCGGCCAGATAGCCGCATTTGCAGGGGTTGGCGGCGGCCACCAGCATGCAGCGGCTGGGGTATTTCACATGTGCATTGGCACGCGCCACCATCACCTCGCCGGTTTCCAGCGGCTGGCGCAGGGTTTCCAGAACAGGGCGGCCGAACTCCGGCAGCTCATCCAGGAACAGCACGCCGTTGTGGGCCAGGCTGATCTCCCCGGGCTGCGCCCGCCGCCCACCGCCCGCAATCGCCGCCATCGAAGCAGTATGGTGCGGCTCGCGAAAAGGGCGGGCGCGGCTGATGCCGCCCTCGTCGATCAGCCCGCACAAGGAATGAATCATCGAGGTTTCCAGCGCTTCCGCGGGCGACAGCGGCGGCAGGATCGAGGGCAACCGCGCCGCCAGCATCGACTTGCCTGAGCCCGGCGGGCCGATCATAAGCATATGATGGCGCCCGGCGGCAGCGATTTCCAGCGCCCGCTTGGCCGTTTCCTGGCCTTTCACGTCACGCAGGTCCTTGCCGCCCAGCCCGCTGAAGGCCTCACCGGGTGCCGAAGGTTCAATGCGCCGCTGGCCGGTGAAATGCTGCACCACCTCCGTCAGCGTGGCGGCGCCGATCACCTGCGCGGCATCGACCCAGGCGGCCTCCGGCCCCGATGGTTTCGGGCAAAGCAGCATCCGGCCTTCCTCCGCAGCGGTCACAGCGGCAGGCAGGGCGCCGACCACCGGCATCAGATGGCCGTCCAGCGATAGCTCCCCCAGCGCGATGGTCTCCTCGGCCTTTTCGGCCGGCAGGATGCCGATGGCGGCGAGCAGGGCCAGGGCAATCGGCAGATCGAAATGGCTGCCCTCCTTGGGCAGGTCCGCCGGCGACAGGTTCACGGTGATCCGGCGCGAGGGCAGGGCGATGGACATCGCCGCAAAGGCCGCCCGCACCCGCTCGCGCGCCTCGGAAACCGCCTTGTCCGGCAATCCGACCACGGAGAAGGCGGGCAGGCCCGGGGCAACGGCGCATTGCACCTCGACCAGCCGGGCCTCGACCCCTTGAAAGGCAACTGTGTAGGACCGTGCGGTCATCTCTCCCAACCCTCCTGGTTCAGGGAGAAATGCTTGGCAATCGTGGTTTCCGAGTCGTTAACGCGAGGGGCGGGCGAAGGCGAATTCACGCAGAATTCGCGCTCGCTGCAGGTTCAGTCCAGCGGCCAGGGGCGCCGCGGCAGATCCATTGCGTAAGGCTCAGGGTCATATCTGACTTCATGCGCCTGCTCCTGCCAGCGCAGGACCGCGGGGTCGGACAGCAGCAGTTCGCAGTAGTCCCGGGTCTCAGCGGACACCGGAAGGCCGTAACCCACGATCCGCGCCGCCACCGGGGTGTAGAACACATCCGCCAGCGAATACGCCCCGAACAGATAACCGCTGCTGCGGCCCGAAACTTTGCGGGCATGGTCAAACAGGGTTTCGATCCGGTTCAGATCCGACTTCACAGCCTCTGAGACCTCAAACCCCTCGTACACATGGGCCAGTTGCATCGGGCACGCGCTGCGCAGCGCGCCAAAGCCCGCGGCCATTTCTGCGCAAAGCCAGCGCGCCGTGGCACGTTGCTCCGGGGCGGGCGGCCACAGGCCTGCCTCCGGGTGCCGTTCGGCCAGGGTCTCGGCGATGGCAAGGCTTTCGCCGACCACCGTGCCCTCGGGCGTGCGCAAGGCGGGCACCAGCCGGGCAGGGGCCAGATGCGCCATGTCATCGGCCATGGTTCCGGAATACAGCCCCACCATATGCACGGTGTGGGGCAGGGAGAATTTTTCGAGCATGAGCCAGCCGCGCAAGGACCAACTGGAGAACATGCGGTCGCCAATATAGAGTTCATAAGCCATGTCAGGAGGCTAGCGCCTGGCGGGGTATCGCGAAATGGAATGTTTGTGATGTTATCCGTCACGGAAGGTGATTGATCACACCCGTTTGCCAGCCCTCGGGCCCATGCAGCACTTCGCTGACCGACAGGTTGTCGATGCGGTGTGCAAAGGCCTCTTCCGCGGTCAGCAGCTCCGCCCGCTGAATCTGCGTCAGGATCTGGCCGAAATGGCCCACCACGATCAGATCGCGGCCCCGGTGCGCGTCAATCAGCCCGTCAACCGCCGCATTCACCCGGTTGCAGACCTGGTGCCAGCTCTCGCCGCCCGGCGGGGTCACATCGCCCGGGGTCTCCCAATAGGCGCGGATTCGCTCCGGGTCCTCGGCGTCCACCTCGGCCCAGGTCCGCAGCTCCCAGGCGCCAAAGTGGATCTCGCGCAGGGCCTGCACGTGCGGCAGGCGCTGGCGGCGTCCCTGGATGGCGGTGGCGGTCTCTGCCGCGCGGGACAAGTCCGACGACACTACCAGCGCGTTTGCGGGCAGGTAGTCCGACAGGCGCGCCAGCGCTGCCGAATCAGACAGGTCGGCGGGCAGGTCCGACCAGCCGACCATTGATTTGGCGTGAGTTGGCCCATGCCGGATCAGGAACAGCCGGGTAATCATATGGCCCCCTTCAGCACCAGCGGCAGCCCCGCGGTCACTTGCACAACGGTGTCCGCCCGCGCCGCCAGCGCGATGTTGAGCCGCCCCTGCGCCTCGCGGAACCGGCGGGCCAGCGCGTTTTCAGGCACGATGCCAAGGCCGGTTTCATTGGACACGATCACCAGGTCCGCCTGGCAACTTTCCACAGCCGCCAGCAGCCCGTCCTGGGCGGCGTGCAGGTCATGATCTGCCAGTAAATGATTGGTCAGCCACATGGTGGCGCAGTCCATCAGGCAGATCTGGCCCGGCTCCAGTGCGGCTAGAACATTGCCCGCCGTTTCCGGTTCCTCAACAGTGCGCCAGCCCGAGCCTCTTTGTTTGAGGTGCCGGGACACTTTCGCGCGCATTTCACTGTCGAAAATTTGCGCAGTAGCCCAGTAAACTCTGTCTTTCCCGGAGTTTATGCAAAGCTGTTCGGCAAAGGCTGACTTCCCCGAGGCGGCGCCGCCAAGAATAAAAGTTACATTTGCAGGCATTCTTTGCTAACCTGTAAGTACGAAGCCGTTCCTGTGGGTAACCGCAGGGCCCGGTGAAGACAAGAGACCGCAGCATCCCGGGGTTCCACTTATTAAGGCCGGGAAAGTCTGTGCAAGGGGCCAAAATAAAATTTTACCTTCCCATTTTGGCCTTTGGATGAGCCAAGAGTCGCATCCAGTGCGCGGTTGCTGTCGGCCTATATAAACCGGGCCCCCGTTTGTTCCATGCGCGTCCCCAGGCGGCAGTTTGTTAATTAGTTTCCGGGGGGAAATCACATGGCACTTGATCAAACAGTCGAAAACCCATTGCCGAGACAGGCGATGAAGGCGGAGCTTTTGGACGCCGAAACAGAGCGGCGGCTGGCCTATGCCTGGCGCGACGACCGTGATGTCGAATCGCTGCACCGGCTCATTAACGCGTATATGCGCCTCGCCATTTCCATGGCAGCCAAGTTCAAGCGGTACGGGGCGCCGATGAACGATCTGATCCAGGAGGCGGGCCTCGGCCTGATGAAAGCGGCCGACAAGTTCGATCCGGACCGCGGTGTCCGGTTCTCGACCTATGCGGTCTGGTGGATCAAGGCATCGATCCAGGACTACGTGATGCGCAACTGGTCGATGGTGCGTACCGGCTCGACCTCGTCGCAGAAGTCTCTGTTCTTCAACATGCGCCGGGTGCAGGCGCAGCTGGAGCGGGAAGCGCGGTCCTCGGGCGTGCGTCTGGACCAGCATCAGCTGCACCAGAAGATCGCCACCGAGATCGGCGTGCCGCTGCGCGATGTGGAGATGATGGAGGGGCGCCTGTCCGGCGCCGACTTCTCGCTCAACGCGGTGCAGTCCACCGAAGAAGAGGGTCGCGAGTGGATCGATGCGCTGGAGGATGACGCTTCCCAAGCCGAAGAGCTGGTGCAGGAGCGGCACGACCGCCGCCAGCTGCGCAAATGGCTGGTCACGGCGCTGCAGGCGCTCAATGACCGCGAGCGCTTCATCATCACCGAGCGCAAGCTGCGTGAACGGCCGCGTACGCTGGAAAGCCTCGGCACCGAGCTGGGTCTCTCCAAAGAGCGGGTGCGCCAGCTGGAGGCTGGAGCCTTCCAGAAGATGCGCAAGAGCCTTGAAAGCCAATCGCGCGAGGTGCACAGACTGCTTTCATGAGAAAGCGGTTTCAGATCCTGAAAACACTGGCAAGCGCCGCCGTTCTGGCGGCGCTTAGCCTGTCTGCCGCCCGCGCTGGCGAACTGTCCGAGGCGATTGAAGTGCTGCGGGGCGCGGATGTGGCGATACTTGGCGAGGTGCATGACAATGCGGTTCACCACCAGCGGCAGGCAGCGCTGCTGGCAGCGTTGCAGCCCAAGGCCGTGGTCTGGGAGATGATCACGGCAGAGCAGGCGGCAGGGCTTGACCCGGACATGATGGCAGATGCGGAGCAGGTCGCGCAGGCCTTGGATTGGGCGCAGTCCGGCTGGCCGGAGTTCGTCCTTTATGCGCCCGTCTTTGCGGCAGCCAAGGGCGCCCGCCAGTACGGCGCGCTGGTGCCGCGGGAGGAAGCCTACAGGGCGCTGGATCAGGGTGTGGCCGCCTATTTCGGCGCGGAGGACGCTGCACGCTTTGGTCTTGATCAGCCGCTGCCGGCTGCTGAGCAGGCGGCGCGTGAAACAGATCAGCTGGCCAATCACTGCAACGCGATGCCGGTAGAGATGCTGCCGGTTCTGGTGGATTTCCAGCGCCTGCGCGACGCGGCTTTGGCCGCTGCCGCGGACAAGGCCCTGGCGGAAACCGGCGGTCCGGTGGCTGTCATTACAGGCAATGGCCACGCCCGCGCCGACCGCGGGCTGGCGGTGTACCTGGCCAAGGCACGACCTGAGGCCCGGATCCGCAGCCTGGGGCAGTCGGAGGACGGGCAGATCAGCGGCACTTTCGATGTGGTGCTGGATGCCCCGGCGGCAGAACGTCCCGATCCCTGTCTGGTGTTTCAGAAAAGCAATTGAGGAACTTTGCGCACGCAGCTGACGGTGCATTTGTACCTGACCGCGCCGTGCGCAGCGCGGCGCCCGGCCCAACGCAGCCAGGGGCAGGGGCAGCAGGCCCGTGCCGCGCGGAGGCGGGAGCTTCTGCGTGCGCCCTCGTGCTGCGGGGCGGGGCCGGGAAAACCGTTTCACACTTGCGCTGCGGCGCAGTACAGTCGCGGCAAACCGGGCGAGGACGCGCAAATGCTGGCTGGCAAACATATTCTTCTGATCATCGGCGGCGGCATCGCGGCCTATAAATCGCTGGAGCTGATCCGCCGCCTGCAGGATCAGGGCGCCCGGGTGACCCCGGTGCTGACCAAGTCCGGTGCCGAGTTTGTGACCCCCCTGTCAGTCTCGGCGCTGGCCGGAACGCCGGTGCATCAGGAGCTGTTCGACCTGACGGCGGAGGCTGAGATGGGCCATATCCAGCTGTCGCGCAGCGCCGATCTGCTGGTTGTGGCGCCTGCAACGGCTGACCTGATGGCTAAGATGGCCCAGGGCCACGCAAATGACCTCGCCTCGACGCTGCTGCTGGCCACCGACACGCCGGTTTTGCTGGCGCCCGCCATGAACGTGCGCATGTGGGACCACCCCGCCACCCGGCGCAATCTTGAAACCCTGAAAGGGGACGGTGTCTCTTTCGTGGGCCCAAATGAGGGCAGCATGGCCTGCGGCGAATTCGGCCCCGGGCGGATGGCGGAACCGGAGGAGATCCTGGCCGCCATCGCGGCCAAGCTTGCGGACGGGCCCTTGAAGGGCAAGCGCATTCTGGTGACCTCCGGTCCCACGCATGAGCCGATCGACCCGGTGCGCTATATCGCCAACCGCTCCTCCGGGGCGCAGGGGGCGGCGGTCGCCCGTGCTCTGCGGGACCAGGGCGCGGACGTGGTGTTCATCACAGGCCCGGCAGCGGTCCGCCCGCCGGAGGGCGTGCAGGTGGTGCCGGTGGAAAGCGCCCGCGAGATGGAGGCGGCGGTGCAAGCGGCGCTGCCCGCCGATGCCGGGGTCTTTGCCGCCGCGGTGGCGGACTGGCGGGTCGCCAGTGCCTCTGACCGCAAACTGAAGAAATCCAAGGACGGGCTGCCGGTTCTGGAGTTCGCGGAGAACCCCGACATTCTGAAATCCGTCTCGCAGATGAAGGACGGCCGCCCGCCGCTGGTGGTTGGTTTTGCCGCGGAAACCAACGACGTGGTCGAGAACGCCACTGCCAAGCGCAAGCGCAAGGGCTGCGACTGGATCGTCGCCAATGACGTCTCGCCTGCAACCGGCATCATGGGCGGCAGCGAAAACGCGGTGGTCCTGATCTCTGACGACGGTGCTGAGGAGTGGCCGCGCATGGGCAAGGATGAGGTCGCGCGCAAGCTGGCAGAACGGATTGCTGCGGCGCTGGCCGGGTGATTTTGAGTATTTTGGGAAAGATGAAGAGGGAGCGGGTATGGTCACGATCCGTGTGAGCCATGAGGAAGCTGCGGACCGGGATGTGCCGCTGCCGACTTATGAGACTGCTGGTGCCGCCGGCGCCGATGTGCGTGCCAACCTGCCGGACCGAGGCTGCCTGGTGCTGCAGCCGGGGGAGCGGGCTCTGGTCCCCACCGGGCTGCGCATTGAGATCCCGGCAGGCTATGAGGTGCAGATCCGGCCCCGCTCCGGGCTGGCGCTGAAACACGGGATCACCTTGCCCAACACCCCGGGCACCATCGATAGCGACTACCGCGGTCCATTGGGGGTAATCCTGCTGAATGCGGGGCAGGAGGCATTTCAGATCGCGCACGGCGACCGTATTGCGCAAATGGTGGTGGCCCCGGTGCTGCAAGCGGGTTTCGAGCTGGCGGATACGCTGTCAGAAACCAGACGCGGTGCTGGCGGCTTTGGCTCCACCGGGCAGGCCTGATGCTGCGGATCCTGATCCTGGCAGCGCTGATCTGGTGGGGCGGCCGGTTCCTTGGCCTGCCGCGCAATCTGCGTATCACGCTGCTGGCGGTGCTGTTCCTCGCCGTGCTGGCGGTGCAGCTGACCCTGCCGGACGGGCATCCCTTGCGCGAAGGGACCGGCGGCTCGGTGGCACCCTGGCTGATGCTGGGCGGCGTTGCCCTTGTGGCCGGATTCTATGCGCGTATCGTGACGGCTTTGAAGACCCGCGCCCAGCCTCAGGATACACCGGTGACTCAGCCCGCAGGGACGTTCACCGAAAGCGAGCTTGACCGCTATGCCCGCCATATCGTCCTGCGGGAACTGGGCGGGCCGGGGCAGAAGAGACTGAAGCATGCCAAGGTGCTGGTGATCGGCGCGGGCGGTCTCGGCGCACCTGCGCTGCAGTATCTGGCCGCCGCCGGTATTGGCACCATAGGGGTGATCGACGACGATCAGGTCGACAATGCCAATCTGCAGCGCCAGGTGATCCACCGCGACAAGGATATCGGCACGCCCAAGGTGTTCTCCGCTCAGGCCGCGATGGAGGCTCAGAACCCCTATGTGGAGGTGCGTCCGTACAACCGCCGCCTGACGGAAGAGATCGCGGCGGAGCTGTTTGCGGAGTATGACCTGATCCTGGACGGCACCGATAACTTTGACACCCGCTATCTGGCAAACCGCACCGCCGTGGCGCTGGGCAAGCCGCTGATTTCCGGCGCGCTGTCGCAGTGGGAGGGGCAGCTGAGCGTGTTTCACCCGGCCGAAAGCGGGCCTTGCTATCAGTGCATCTTCCCCGAGGCTCCCGCTGCCGGCCTGGCGCCCAGTTGCTCCGAGGCCGGGGTGATCGGCCCGCTGCCGGGCGTGGTCGGGTCGATGATGGCGGTGGAGGCGGTCAAGCAGATCACCGGGGCCGGAGCCGTCCTGCGGGGCGAGATGCTGATCTATGACGGGCTCTATGGTGAAACCCGCAAGATCCGGCTGTCCCGGCGGGACAGTTGCCCGGCCTGCGGCGGCACGCCAGAAAGCTGATCGTTTCCCGTGAACGAAGCCTACTACATTGCGCTGCTGTGCGGCGCCCTGTTCGGCGGCCAGCCGGAAACGGTGCATGAGTTCACCTATCCTGGCGGCGCGGCGTCGATCCGGACTGACTGTGAAAACGGCAACCGGGTCATCGAATTCGGCCTAGACAAGCGCAGCAGCCTGGACAGTCTCCAGCAGTCGATGTTTGCGGCGGAAATCACCGGGAAGGAGCCTGTGGTTGTGCTGATTGACACCGATGGCGCGATGGGCCGGTTCGAGTGGCGGATCGCCCGCGCAGCCAATGTGGCAGGGGTTCCGATCCGGATCATTCCAGCGGTTCTGGCGGACGGCCTGGGGGCTGGCGGCTGAACAGCCCATGCCTTCAGAGCTTGGAGGCCCAGACAAGCTTATGCGCGTTTCTCAGCCTGATTGCAGCCCCCTGGCTTTCCCGCTAGCGTCGCCAGCAAAGGAGATCAGCACATGTCCAACCCGCTTTTGTCCCGCTGGGACACGCCGTTTGAAATCGCGCCGTTCCACAGCATTTCCGATGACGATTTCGCCCCCGCGCTGGAGCAGGCGCTGGCGTCGCACAAGGCACAGATAGACGCCATCGCAAGCAGCAGCGAGCCGCCTGGCTTTGCCAATGTAATCGAGGCGCTGGAAACCCCGTGCCGGGAACTGGAGCAGGTGCTGGGCGTGTTCTTCACCGTGGCAGGTGCCGACAACAACCCCAAGCGGCAGGAGCTGCAGCGGGAGTTTTCGCCGAAGCTTGCAGCGCATTTCTCCGCCATTACTGCCAACAAGGCGCTGTATGCGCGGGTCAAGGCGGTGTGGGACCAGCGGGAGGAGCTGGATCTGACAGCAGAGCAGCAGCGCGTCCTGATGCTGACCCATCGCGGTTTTGTCCGCGGCGGCGCGGCGCTGGAGGGCGCGGCCGACACCCGGATGCAGGAAATCAAGGGGCGGCTGGCGACCCTGGGCACCCAGTTCACCCAAAACCTGCTGGCGGATGAACGCGACTGGTTCATGGAGCTGTCCGAGGGCGATCTGGAAGGCTTGCCGGAGTTTGTCGTAAAGGCCGCGCGCGCAGCGGGGGAGGAAAAGGGCGCGGGCGGCCCGGTTGTGACCCTGTCGCGCTCGCTGATCACGCCGTTCCTGCAGTTCTCCCCGCGACGCGACCTGCGCGAGAAAGCGTTCAACGCCTGGGCCGCCCGCGGCGCCAATGGCGGTGAGACCGACAACCGTGCGATTGCGGCCGAGATCCTGCAGCTGCGCGAGGAGCGGGCGCAGCTTCTGGGTTATGATAACTTTGCCGCATACAAGCTGGAAACCGAAATGGCCAAGACACCGGAGGCGGTGCGCGGGCTGCTGATGGAGGTCTGGGAGGCGGCCAAGGCGCAGGCGGAAACGGATGCGGACGTGCTGACCGGGATGATGCAGGCCGATGGCATCAACGGCGACCTGGAGCCCTGGGACTGGCGCTATTATGCGGAGAAACGCCGCAAGGCCGAACACGATCTGGATGATGCGGAGCTGAAGCCCTATCTGCAGCTGGACCGGATGATCGAGGCATCCTTTGCCTGCGCAAACCGCCTGTTCGGGCTGGAGTTCACACCGCTGGATGTGCCGCTCTACCACCCCGACTGCCGCGCTTGGGAGGTGACCCGGGGCGGCCGGCATGTGGCGGTGTTCATCGGCGACTACTTCGCCCGCAGCTCGAAACGTTCCGGCGCCTGGTGTTCCGCGATGCGGCAGCAGGCCAAGTTCCCCGAGGTGCAGGCGCCGGTGGTGATCAACGTCTGCAACTTCGCCAAGGGCGACCCTGCGCTGTTGTCCTGGGATGATGCCCGCACCCTGTTCCATGAATTCGGCCATGCGCTGCACCAGATGCTGTCGGATGTGACCTATGAGAGCATCTCCGGCACGTCGGTGGCACGCGATTTTGTCGAGCTGCCCAGCCAGCTTTATGAACACTGGCTGGAGGTGCCTGAAGTGCTGCAGGAGTTTGCCACCCACGCGGAAACGGGCGCGCCGATGCCGCAGGAGATGCTGGAGAAGGTGCTGGGCGCGGCCAATTTCGACATGGGCTTCCAGACCGTGGAGTATGCGGCCTCTGCGCTGGTGGATCTGGCCTTCCATGACGGCCCGGCACCTTCCGACCCGATGGCCAAGCAGGCCGAGGTGCTGGCGGAAATCGGTATGCCGCACGCGATCATCATGCGCCACGCCACGCCGCATTTTGCGCATGTGTTTTCCGGCGACGGCTACTCCTCGGGCTACTACAGCTACATGTGGTCGGAGGTGATGGACGCCGATGCCTTTGCCGCCTTTGAGGAAGCAGGCGGGGCCTTTGACTCGGAACGTGCCAAGGCGCTGGAGGCGCATATCCTTTCTACCGGCGGTTCCGCGGACCCGGCGGAGCTGTATACCGCCTTCCGCGGGCGGCTGCCCGGTGTTGATGCGCTGCTGAAAGGCCGCGGGCTGGCTGCGGAGTAAGTGAAGCGCCCTGACGGGCGCTGCCTCCCCTTCCGGCGGCAAAGCCGCCTTCCGGGCAGCGGGGCTTGAGTATTTGGGAAAGATGAAAGAGCGGGCGGCTGTCCGCTCTTTTTCGTTTAGTAGCCGAGGCTGCGGTCGACGAGGTGCAGCAGCGGCTCGCCAGCCTCGGCGCGGCGGATGTTTTCGGCAATGACTTCGGCCGCGGTGCTTTCGCGGGTTTCCGAGGCGATATGCGGGGTCACCGTTACATTGGGATGCGCCCAATAGGGGTGTTCCGGCGGCAGCGGCTCGATGCGGAAGACATCCAGTGTCGCATGGCCCACCTGGCCGCTGCCGAGCGCGGCCAGCAGCGCGTCATCGTCGATCAATGGCCCGCGGCCCGGGTTGATGATCATTGCCCCTTTGGGCAGCAGGGCCAGCGTTTCGGCGTTCAGCGTGTTTTCAGTCGCAGGCGTGTCCGGCAGCAGCAGGATCACGATTTCCGCGAGCTTAAGCGCCGCCTTTAACCCCTCGGGCCCGGCGTGGCAGGTGATGCCTTCGATCTCCTTCGGGGTGCGGCTCCAGCCGGAGACATCAAACCCCAGCCCCGCCAGCGCCCTGGCCGATGCGGTACCCAGCGCGCCGAGGCCCAGCACGGTGACGTGCCGGTCCTTGGCCAACGGCGGGATATGCCGGTGCCAGCGCCCGTTCAGCCCTTGGATATGCATGTCCATGCCCAGGTGATAGCGCAGCGTGTGGCCAACCACCCATTCGGTCATGCCCTGTTCCAGCCCGCTGTCCACCATCCGGGTGAGCGGAACCGCGGCAGGAACAACAGGCACAATTTTCTCAACGCCGGCCCACATGCTCAGCACGGCTTTCAGCCGGCTGAACGGGGTAAAATCACTGACCGGACCGCTGGGGGCGTAGACGATGTAGTCCACCTCTTCCGGCGCAAAATCATTGCGCAGGTCTGCCTCAACACCCAGCCGGACCAGCTCCGCTTTCAGCAGCGGCTCATAGGTTGGCCAGCTATCGGCGCGGCCTGCAAACAGGACATTGGCGGTCATGGAAACTCCCTGAATTTCTAGCGTGAGGCTTGCCTTGGACGGTGGATATGGGCGCTTTGCACGATGCCGAAGGCGCCCAAGAGCACCAGCATCGCCGAGCCGCCATAAGACACCATCGGCAGCGGCACGCCAACCACCGGCGCCAGCCCCATCACCATCGACATATTCACAGCAAAGAACAGGAAGAAGGTGATGGCGATGCCCATGATCACCAGCGAGGAGAACCGGTCCTTGGTCGCAATCGCCGCGGCGATGCAGAACAGGATGATCAGGATGTAGATGAACAGAAGGGTCACGCCGCCGATAAAGCCGAATTCTTCTGCCAGGGTGGTGAAAATGAAGTCGGTGTGTTTCTCCGGCAGGAAGTTCAGCCGCGATTGGGTGCCTTGCATGAAGCCGCGCCCCGACCAGCCGCCGGAGCCGAGCGCGATCTTGGACTGGGTGATGTGATAGCCCGCGCCCAAGGGGTCCTGCGAGGGATCCAGAAAGGTGTCGATGCGGCGGAACTGATAGTCCTTCAAGAGCTGCCACTCGGTGCCGCGGCTTTGGAACACGGCGCTGACCAGTCCCACAGCGGCTGCAATCACCGCGGCGAAATAGGCCCAGTGCACGCCCGCGAGGAACATCACCCCGCCGCCTGCCGCCATCAAGAGGATCGAGGTGCCAAGGTCCGGCTGTTTCAGCACCAGAGCCGTGGGCAGCAGGATCAGGGCCACCGGCAGCAGCACCCACAGGGGCCTGGAAGTTTTCTCGGGCGGCAGCCAGTCGTAATAAGCCGCCAGCAGCATCACCAGGGCAATCTTAGTGACTTCCGAGGGTTGCAGCCGCATAAACCCAATGTCGATCCAGCGCTGCGCGCCCATGCCGACGGTGCCGAACAGCTCCACCGCGACCAGCAACGCCAGCGACCCCAGGTAAGCCACCACCGAGACATTGCGCCAGAACCAGATCGGGATCATCGCAACCACGAACATGGCGGCGAGGCCCAGGGCAAACCGCTTGACCTGCGGCTCCACCCAGGGGCTGAAGGAACCGCCCGCCACCGAGTAGAGCATAAGAAAGCCGACACAGGCGACCGTGACCAGCAGCAGCGTCAATCCCCAGTTCAGATAGAGGATCTTGCGCAGACCCGTGGGGGTCGACTTGGCGTGGTACTCAAGATAGCTCATGCCCGGCTGCTCCTGCTGCCCAGGGGCCGTTTGACGCGCTCGCGTTCCAGCCGTTCCTGCTGGGCCTTGATGCGGCTGCGATCGGCCTTGGGGTAGGCCTCCAGCGGCGGGGTGCCGTCGTAAAGCGCCTGCAGCATCACGTCGCGGGCAATCGGTGCCGCCGCCTTGGAACCGCCGCCGCCGTGTTCAACCACTACGGCCACCGCGTATTTCGGGTTGTCATAGGGCGCGAAGCTCACGAACAGCGCGTGGTCACGGCGCTCCCAGGGCAGGTCCTCATTGCGGATCACACCTGCGGCACGCTCGGCGGCAGTGATGTTGCGCACCTGGCTGGTGCCGGTCTTGCCCGCCATCCGCATGCCTTCGCCGATGATGCGCGACCGGTAGGCGGTGCCGCGGCGGTCATTGCTGACCGAATACATGCCTTTGCGCACCATCCGCAGGCTGCTTTCGCTGACCCCTAAAGGCTCGCCGGCACCGCTTGGCTGCTCCACGCCGTCCAGCGATTTCAAGAGCCGCGGGGTCACGCTGCGCCCGGTGGCAATGCGCGCCGACATCACCGCCAGCTGCAGGGGTGAGGCCAGCATGTAGCCCTGGCCGATCGACGCGTTTGCAGTGTCGCCGATCAGCCAGTCCTTGCCATAGGAACTAGCCTTCCAATCCTTGGTCGGGGTGATCCCCTGTGCCACCGCGGACATCGGCAGGTCGTGCTTGATGCCAAGCCCGAATTTGTTCGCCATGGCAGAAATCTTGTCGATGCCGGTTTTGATGGCCACGTCATAGTAATAGACGTCGCAGGACCGCTTCAGCGAGGTGTTCAGGTCAACATGCCCGTGGCCTGCACGCTTCCAGCAGTGGAACCGGCGGCCCGCAACCTTGAGGTATCCGGGGCACCAGACTGTTTCCTCCGGGCCGACCACGCCTTCTTCCAGCGCTGCCAGCGCGGTGATCATCTTAAAGGTCGATCCTGGCGGGTAAGTGCCCTGCACGGTCTTGTTGGACAGCGGGCGGTATTTGTCCTCGGTCAGCATCCGGTAGTCGGCCACCGAAATGCCGCGCACGAACAGGTTGGGGTCAAAGCTGGGCGAGGAGCAGATTGCGCGGATGTCCCCGTCCTCGCAGTCGATCACCACCGCGGCGGCGCTTTCCCGGCCCAGCCGCGCCTGCACATAGTTCTGCAGCATGGCGTCGATGGTCAGCTGCATATCGGCGCCGGAGATCCCCTCCCGCCGGTCCAGCTCGCGCATCACCCGGCCCGTGGCGTTGACCTCCACCCGCTTGGCACCGGCCTTGCCGCGCAGCACATCCTCGCGCTTGGCCTCGAACCCCACCTTGCCGATCTGGAAGCGCGGGATCAGCAGCACCGGCTCCGGATCTTCCATCTTGCTCAGATCATAGTCGGATACCGGCCCCACGTAGCCCACCACATGGGCGAAATCGCCCAGTTGCGGATAGACCCGCGTCAGGCCGACCTCCGGCGTGACGCCGGGCAGGGCGGGGGCGTTCACCGCCACCTTGGAGATGTCCTCCCAGCCGATCCGGTCGGCCAGGGTGATCGGCAGGAACGGCGGCGAGCGGCGCATTTCGGTGCGGGCGCGCTCCAGATCCTCCGGATCCAGCAGCACCAGGCTGGAAAGCTTGCCGATCACCTCTTCCACGTCGCCCGCGTCCTCAGGCACCACTGTGATCCGGTAAGAGGGTGAATTCTGCGCGATGATCAGCCCGTTGCGGTCAAAGATCTGGCCGCGCGCGGGCGGCAGCAGGCGGATGTTGATCCGGTTTTCCTCGGCCAGCAGGCGGAATTCATCAGCCTGATCCACCTGCAGATAGCGCATCCGGGCCGCCAGCCCGCCGGCAAAGGCCAGCTGCAGCCCGCCCAGGAACAGCGCCCGCCGGGTCATCCTGCCGTGTGAGGCATCCACGTCCTTGGAATTGCGTTTCATCGGCGGCTCACCAGGGTTTCAGCTTCAGCAGGGGACAGTTTGCGCACACCCAGAATAGACTGGCTGGCCCAAACCGCCAGCGGGTAGGCGGCGATGGTCATAACCGCCTCGATCACCGTCAGGCCGAGCGGCGCCTGCTGAACGCCGAACAGGACCAGAACCAGCCGGTTCACGGTGGCGATCCCGGTCACCGCGACGGCCACCGCCAGCCACTCGCTGGCAAAGGTGCTCTCGCGGTGCGGGGCGGCGCGGGCCTTAAGAAAGCCGCAGCCCAGCACGGTGAGCAGCGCCAGCAGGCCCGGCGGGCGCTGAAACAGCAGATCGGCCAGCAGCATCACCAGGCCGATCGACAGCGCCGGCACAAAATCAGGCCGCCGCAGCGACCAGGCCATTGCCAGCAGAATCAGCAGGTCCGGCGGCGCCCAGAAGCGCGGCTCGGTCTCCAGCGGCAGCAGGTGAAAGAACATGATCATGAGCGCCAGCGCCGGGAATGCCGCGCGCATGGTCCAGATCCGGGCAGGGGAGGTGTTAGCCATTGCCTGCCTCGGCCGTGCTGCCAGCGCTCTCGGCCCCCAATCCCTCGGGCCGCGGTTGCGGAACCGGATCGCCGGGAGGTGCCCCGACCAGCCCGCCCGGGTCCTGGATCACTTCGGTGCCATGGTGGCGCAGCACCCGCAGGAACTCCAGCCGGCTGTAATCCGCGGCCAGCCGCACCCGCATCCGGCCTGAACGGTCCTTGGCGACCTGGCCGATCAGCAGCCCGGCCGGAAACACCGCGCCATCGCCGGAGGAGATCACCCGGTCGCCGGGGCGCACCATGTCTGGGTTTTCCAGAAAACTCAGTACCGGGGCGGCGCTGTTGTCGCCGGTCACCAACGCGGTCTGGCCCGAGGGCTGGATGGTGGCTGGCACCGCGCTGGCGGCGTCGGTCAGCAGGACCACCCGCGCAGTGTTGTGCCCGGTTCCGGAGATCCGGCCCACCAGCCCGATCCCGTCCATCGCCGCCCAGCCGTCATGCACCCCGTCGCGGCTGCCCACGTTCAGCAGCACCGACTGGCGGAAGGGGGAGCCGCTGTCGGCCATCACCACCCCGGTGATATAGGTGAGCTGCGGGTCGAGCCGCACGTTGTTGAGATCCAGCAGCCGGGCGTTTTCCTGCTCCAGCTGCAGGGCTGCCTCTTTCCAGGCCCGCATCTGCCGCAGCTCGCTGCGCAGCTCGCGGTTCTGCTCGGACAAGCGCTGGTAGCTTTGGAAGTCGCGGAGCAGATTGATTGTGGCGGTTACCGGCACCATCGCCCAGTCCATGCTGGGCACCACCTTGTCGACAACCTGGGCGCGGAAGCGTTCCACCCGCGGGCTGTCGATCCGCCAGACGATGAAGATCGCGGCCAGGCACAGGCACAGCACCGCTGTCAGCAGACGCCGCAGCGGGGTTGCGTAATCGTCGCGCTGTGACTTGTCCTTCGCCACGGTTCTCCTTCCAGCCGCCCTTCCAGCTTGTCAGCTGGCGCCGTTCCGGCGGTCAGGGTCTGTTAGCTGTCGTAGTCGATCGCGTGGGCAAGCTGTTTTTCGTATTCCAGCGCTTTGCCGGTGCCCAGGGCCACGCAGTTGAGGCTCTCGTCCGCAATCGACACGGCCAGGCCGGTCTGCTCGCGCAGGGCCAGATCCAGATCGCCCAAGAGAGCGCCGCCGCCGGTCAGCATTACGCCGCGGTCGACGATGTCGGCGGCCAGATCCGGCGGGGTGGTTTCCAGCGCGGTCATCACCGCTTCGCAGATCTGCTGCACCGGTTCGGCCAGCGCCTCGGCCACCTGGGCCTGGGAAATCTCGATCTCTTTCGGGACGCCGTTCAGCAGGTCGCGGCCGCGGATCTGCATCGACTGGCCGCGGCCGTCGTCGGGCATCCGGGCAGTGCCGATGGAGGTCTTGATGCGCTCGGCGGTGGATTCCCCCACCAGGAGGTTCTGCTGGCGGCGCAGGTAGCTGATGATCGCCTCATCCATGCGGTCGCCGCCGACGCGGACAGAGCGGGCGTAAACGATGTCACCCAGCGACAGGACTGCCACCTCGGTGGTGCCGCCGCCGATGTCGACAACCATGTTGCCGGTTGGGTCGGTGATCGGCATGCCTGCCCCGATGGCGGCAGCAATCGGCTCGGCAATCAGCCCGGCGCGGCGTGCGCCTGCGGACAGCACCGACTGGCGGATCGCGCGTTTTTCAACCGGGGTGGCGCCATGCGGCACGCAGACAATGATCTTGGGCTTGGAGAAGGTCGAGCGCTTGTGAACCTTGCGGATGAAGTGCTTGATCATCTCCTCGGCGGTGTCGAAATCGGCAATCACGCCTTCGCGCATCGGCCGGATCGCCTCGATCGAGCCGGGGGTGCGGCCCAGCATCAGCTTGGCGTCCTCGCCCACGGCCAGCACTTTCTTGACGCCGTCCTTGACGTGGTAGGCCACCACTGAAGGCTCGGACAGGATCACACCGCGGCCTTTGACGTAGACCAGGGTGTTCGCCGTGCCGAGGTCAATGGCCATGTCCGAGGAGAACAGACCGCCCAAGTTTCCGAAAAGCGCCATATAGAAGGGATCCTGTAAGTGCTGCCATTGTACCTTGGGCGACTCCGGAGGAGCCGCCTGCTTCCACCTTATAAGCGGCACGGGAGTGCCGCGAAAGGGCGTATTATGGTGAAACAGCGCGTTTCCGCCAAGTTGCCGTGGCTGCGCGCCGGACCGGCGGGCAAAGGCAATGTCGGTCAGGCAGCAAGGCCCGCCGCGCCGGGTTTCCTGCCAGCGCCGGTGTGCTGCACGCGCGCTGGGTGCCGATGCCCAGTCATCCTTCGGATCAGCTTGGGAAAATCCGTTGCATCTCCGACTTGAAATGGCCCCAGGTCAGGCTGGCGCTGTTGCCGGCATAGCCCTCGTAATACGATTTGCCGGTCGAGATGGGCAGCCCGGCCCAGATTTTGGCAAGGTTCAGCATGAAGGTCTTACGCGGCATTTCTGACGCCAGGAAATCGCTGTAACCCGCTTCCTCGATCAGCTGATGCGCCAGCTGGTCTTGCAGCTCGGGCGAGAAGCGGGCCTGCGGTTTGACCCCCTGGTGGCGGACCAGCCGCCGCAGGGTCGCCGGGATCATCTGATACCGCCCGATGGCGTGGGGCTGGCCCGGTGTGGCATCGATCCAGGCGTTGATTTCGGCGATCGTCATCTGGGTCGGCTTCTTTGGCGGCTTGCGGGTGGCGCCATACTGCACCGCATCGTATTGCGCCTTGCCTGCCTCGGCGCTGGCGATCAGGTCCAGCAGCTGTTTGACGCTGGGCGGCGCTTTCAGGATCGGGGCAAACAGGCCGCCGCCGCTGCGGCCGCGGAACAGGCTGGCGGCACCGGGGTTGAGCGACACCGCCCCGCGGCCCGGGTTTGCACCGGGCAGGGTGTCGGGCAAAAGGCTGGCCGCTGCCTGCGGCGCCGTGGCCCGGGCTGGCGCCGGGCCGGGTTGCGGGGCAGAGGCCTGGTGTAGGAAAAACTGATTGCCCACCAGTGAGTAGCCTTGCGCGCTGACAACCGCCGCGGCGCACAGCAGCAGGGCCAGAATAGTCAGGAAAAGGGCAAGCGCGCTCATTCTAAAGGGCATCGGAACCTGCGTTCTGCGGCAAAAGCAATAGGGGCAGTCTGCCTCTTCGGGGTTGAGATTCCGTTTATCCGCCGCACGCCGCCCCTTCCGCCCTTTTGAAATAGCGGCTAGAGGGGGCGCATGCTCTCTTATCAGCACATCTATCACGCCGGGAACCTGGCCGACGTTCAAAAGCACGCGCTGCTGGCCTGGATGCTGGCCTACCTCACGCGCAAGGACAAGCCGCTCAGCTATATCGAGACCCACGCGGGCCGGGGCCTCTATCAGCTGGATGCGCCGGAAGCAGTCAAAACGGGCGAAGCGGAACAGGGCATCACCCGGGTTCTGGCAGATCAGGGCCTGGCGGCGGATCACCCGCTGCACCGCGCGCTGTCGGAGACCCGCAGGCAGCACGGTCAGGCGGCCTATCCCGGATCGCCGCTGATTGCGGCCTCTCTGCTGCGCCAGGGCGACTCGCTGCATTTTGCGGAGCTGCATCCGCAGGAAAACGCCGCCCTGCGCGCCGCTCTGAAACCTTGGAAAGCCAAGGTGCATCAGCAGGACGGGTTCGAGCTGGCGCTGTCGCTGGCGCCGCCTGCGCCCCGCCGCGGTCTGCTGCTCATCGACCCCAGTTACGAGATCAAGTCCGACTATGCCCGCATCCCCGGCATCATCGGCCAGCTGCACAAGAAGTGGAACGTGGGTGTTCTGGCGCTGTGGTATCCGATCCTCAGGGAAGGCTCCCACAAACAGATGCTCAAAGCACTGGAGGCACAGGACCTGCCCGGAGCGCTGCGCCACGAGGTCTCCTTTCCGCCGGTCCGTGAAGGGCACCGTATGACCGGCTCAGGAATGTTTGTGGTCAATGCGCCTTATGGCGCTGCGGAGGAGGCCGCCCGGATTTCAGCGCTGTTCAAGGCCATCTCCCCGAAATAGCCGCGCAAAGGCCGAACGGAAATGGAAAAGGGCACCCGCGCGGGTGCCCTTTGCAGTTCACAGGAGGCAGACCGGCTCAGGCCAGGTCTTTATAGGAAATCTCCTTGGTGTCGGCGCCTTCGCCAACCCGGCCGCGGCGCACGATCAGGCGGTTCAGCGCGTTCACATAGGCTTTGGCAGAAGCCACCACCGTGTCGGTGTTGGCGCTCTCGCCGGTGGCGATGTTGCCATCCTCCTCCAGCCGAACGGAAACGGTCGCCTGCGCGTCGGTGCCTTCGGTCACGGCATGCACTTGGTAAAGCTGCAGACGCGCGGTGTTCGGGTAGATCTTGCGGATTGCCTTGAAGGTGGCATCCACCGGGCCGTCGCCCTCAGCCGTTTCCGTCACATCCTTGCCGTCGATCTCCATCTCGACGGTGGACTCCGCCGGGCCGCCGGTGCCGCAGACCACTTTCATCGACACGATCTTGAGGTGATCGTTCTCCGCGTCTGTGCCGATGCGCATCAGCGCGATGAGGTCGTCGTCAAACACCTCTTTCTTGCGGTCGGCCAGCTCTTTGAAGCGGACAAAAACGTCCTTCAGCTGGTTGTCGCCCACGTCATAGCCAAGATGCTCCAGCTTGTCGCGCAGCGCCGCGCGGCCGGAATGCTTGCCCAAGGGCAAGGAGGTGCCGGAGAGGCCGATGTCCTCGGGCCGCATGATCTCGAAATTCTCGCGGTTCTTCAGCATCCCGTCCTGGTGGATGCCGCTTTCATGGGCAAAGGCGTTCTTGCCGACAATCGCCTTGTTCGGCTGCACCACAAAGCCGGAAACGGTCGAGACCCGGCGCGAGATATGCATGATCTTGGTGGTGTCGATGCCGGTCGACCAGGGCATGATGTCGTTGCGCGTCTTCAGCGCCATCACCACTTCTTCCAGCGCTGTGTTGCCCGCGCGCTCGCCCAGGCCGTTGATGGTGCATTCGATCTGACGCGCGCCGCCCGCCACGGCAGCCAGCGCGTTGGCGGTCGCCATGCCGAGGTCGTTATGGCAATGGGTGGCAAAGACCACCTCATCCGCGCCCGGCACGGTCTCGATCAGGCGCTTGATCAGGTCGGCGCTCTCCGCAGGCGCGGTGTAGCCCACGGTGTCGGGGATGTTGATGGTGGTGGCGCCGGCCTTGATAGCGATCTCGATCACCCGGCACAGGTAATCCCATTCGGTCCGGGTCGCATCCATCGGCGACCATTGCACGTTGTCCACCAGGTTGCGGGCGTGGGTGACGGTTTCGTGGATCTTGTCCGCCATCTCATCCATGGTGAGGTTCGGGATGGCGCGGTGCAGCGGCGAGGTGCCGATGAAGGTGTGGATGCGCGGCTGCGCGGCCTTGCGCACCGCTTCGGCGCAGCGGTCGATGTCCTTGAAATTGGCGCGCGCCAGGCCGCAGATCATCGAATTCTTCGACCGTTCCGCAATCTCGGACACCGCAGCAAAGTCGCCTTCGGAGGCAATCGGGAAACCTGCCTCGATGATGTCCACGCCCATTTCATCCAGAAGCTCGGCAATCTCCAGCTTCTCGTCATGGGTCATGGTGGCGCCGGGGCTCTGCTCGCCGTCGCGCAGGGTGGTATCGAAAATCAATACACGGGATTTGTCGCCGGAAATCGGGGATGTGTTTGTCATTTTGGTATCTCTTGTCTCTGTCCTAGGCCCTTCCAGGGCATTCATAGCCTTCGATGGCGCGCGTGCGGCAATCCTCTGAGCGGGCGCGCCGGAAGGGCACGCTCAGAGGCGGGCTAGGATCAGTAGGGCGCGCAGAGCTGCACCGCGGGTCGCGGCGGCGGCAAAAGGGATATCTGCGCAAATGCTCATGGGACGGATTTATACAGACGTGCAGCCGAATGGGAAGGGGGATTTTGACCTGGGGGCACGCTGGCACTTTTGCTGCAGCAAAAGGCGGTAAATACCCGCCACAGGTAATTTCGCGACACTGTTGAAAAAGACGTGTAACATAATTATGGGGCGTAGCCAGTTTCAATGCGACAGTTTGTCAGTGCTGCGCCAGGCTTTGGTGCGGAAGCGCAAGCAGCTCGCATTGGCGGGTTTCCTGGCGCCTTAAGCCGGGATCCGGCGCCTTGGCCAAAAGAGGCGCCATCGATAGGAGGAAACAGTGTCGAATAAAATTGTTCTTGGGTATGACGACAGCGAGGCAGCCAAGTCAGCGCTTGCTTTTGCCGTCAGCCTTGCCAAAGCGCAAGGGGCAGAACTGGTGATTGCGCATGTGCTGGAATGGTCGCCCTATTCCTTCCTCACACCGGAGGAGATCGAGCAGCGCCACAAACGCCGGGAGGATGAGCTGAAGCGGGCCGAGGATGCGCTGCTGGCGCCGGTGCGCAAAAGCCTGGAGGGCAGCGGTGTCACCGTCACGACTGAACTGAAATACGGGCATATCGCGGAAACCCTGATTGATGTGATCAAGGAGTCCGGAGCCAGCCACCTGATCATCGGGCGCACCGGCCATTCCGCGCTGTCATCGCGGCTTTTCGGCTCTGTTGCGGGCAGCCTGGCGCAGGCCGCGCCGGTTCCGGTCACCATCGTTCCATAACAACTATTTCAGAGGACAGTCATGAGTAATTCAGTCAAGGCAGCAGCTCTGTCTGCACCGCTGCTGCTGGCCGCATCCGCGCCAGCGATGGCACAATCTGTCGACGAGCGGGTCAATGAGCTGTTTGCCAATTCGACCGGCTGGTTCGTCAACCTGATCTTCAGCCCGTTCCCCGGCACCAGCTTCCCCTGGATCGTCGCCTGGCTGGTGATCGCGGCCACCGTGTTCACCATCTACTTCGGCCTGATCCAGTTCCGCGCCTTCCCGCACTCGATCTCGCTGGTTAAGGGCGACTATTCCGACCCTAACGACGCGGGCGAGGTCAGCCACTTCCAGGCGCTGGCAACCGCGCTGTCGGGCACCGTCGGCCTCGGCAACATCGCCGGCGTTGCGGTGGCCGTGGGCATTGGCGGCCCCGGCGCGACCTTCTGGATGATCCTGGCCGGCCTGATGGGCATGGCCTCCAAGTTCACTGAGTGCACGCTGGGCGTCAAATACCGCAACGAGTTCCCGGACGGCCACGTCTCGGGCGGCCCGATGTATTACATGACCAAGGGCTTTGCCGAACGCGGCCTGCCGATGGGCAAGTTCCTGGCGGTCTTGTTCTCGGTCTTCTGCATCCTGGGCGCCCTGGGCGGCGGCAACATGTTCCAGGCCAACCAGGCGCATGCGCAGATCTCCGGCGTTGTCGGCGAGTATCCGGGCTGGATCACTGGCGTGGTGTTTGCTGGTGTTGTTTTCGCCGTGATCGTTGGCGGCCTGAAATCCATCGCACGGGTGACCGAGAAGGTCGTTCCGTTCATGGGCGTCATGTACGTCGCAACCGCACTGGTCATCCTGGCGATGAACGCCGACCAGATCGGCTGGGCCTTCGGTCAGATCTTCGAAGGAGCCTTCACCGGTCTCGGTGTTGCCGGCGGCATGGTTGGCGCCCTGATCCAGGGCTTCAAGCGGGCGGCTTTCTCGAACGAGGCCGGCGTCGGCTCGGCAGCCATCGCCCACTCGGCGGTGCGCACCAAGGAGCCGATCACCGAAGGCTTCGTGTCGCTGCTGGAGCCGTTCATCGACACCGTGGTGATCTGCACCATGACCGCGCTGGTGATCATCATCACCGGCCAGCTGGTCGTGGATCCGAACACCGGCCTCTACCTGCTGGATGAGGGCGCAGCCACCATTCAGACCGTCGACGGCAACAAGGGCGTGGCGCTGACCTCGGCAGCCTTCTCCTCCGCCTTCGGCTGGTTCCAGTACGTGCTGGCGATCGCGGTGATCCTGTTTGCCTTCTCCACCATGATCAGCTGGTCCTACTACGGTCTCAAGGCCTGGACCTTCCTGTTCGGCGAAGGCGAGACCAAGGAACTGGTGTTCAAGGTGATCTTCTGCATCTTCGTGGTGATCGGCGCGGCCGCCAACCTCGGCCCGGTGATCGACTTCTCCGATGCGGCGATCTTCGCCATGGCGGTGGTCAACATCATCGCGCTCTACTTCCTGATGCCGATCGTCAAGCGTGAGCTGAACAGCTACATGTCGCGCCTGAAAGCGGGCGAGATCAAGAAGTACGTCTGACCGGCTCCGGCCATCTTTACAGATGACTTGAAAACCAAGCCTCTCCGGGTCCCCGGGGAGGCTTTTTTGCGGGCGGGGCAGGGGGCTTTAACCGCCGTGTTCCACGATCCGCCGCAGTCCGGCAATCTGTCCGGGCAGGTCCCCGGCGCTTGACTGGCAGAAACCGGTCAGCAGCCCCTGTGAGCGGCCTTCAGGATCGTGCGGCGACAGGGGCTGGACCCCATAGCCCGTCTGTGCGGCGCGGCGGCAGATTTGGACGTCCGCCAGCCCGTCCGCCAGATGGAAGGCAACCTGCATCCCGGCGTTATGCCGTCTGAAATACCCGAGCGTGCCGGGCCACTCTGCCAGTGCATCTGCCGCGGCGGCATAGCGTTCGGCATAAAGCCTGCGGGCGCGGCGGATGTGCCGGTCGTACTGGCCGGAGGCCATAAACTCGGCCAGCGGCCGCTGCGCGGTAATTGCGGCGCCGGCGCTGGGCTGGATGAACCCGGCCCGGAACCGCGGCACCAGCGCCGGCGGCAGGATCGCATAACCCAGCCGCAGCGCATGCGAGAAGGTTTTGGAGAAGGTGCCGACGTAGATGCAGCGCCCCTCCCGGTCCAGCGCTGCCATCGCCGGCACCGGCTGGCCGGCATAGCGGAACTCGCTGTCGAAATCATCCTCGATGATCCAGCCGTCCCGCTCCCCGGCTGCCTGCAGGAAGGCCTGCCGTTGCGGCACTGGCAGGGTGCCGCCCAGCGGAAACTGGTGCGACGGCGTCAGCAGCGTGACCTTGGCCATCTGCCGCGGCACCTCCGCGCCGCGTTCCCCGGCCCGCAGCCAGCGCACCGGCCAGCCGCGCGCCTTGGCAAAGCGCTGTGTCGGGGTAAATCCGGGGGCTTCCAGCGCAATGTCCTCGTCCTCCACCAGAAAATCCATCGTGAGCTCCAGCGCCTCGCGCGCGCCGCTTGTCACCAGAACCTGATCCGCGCTGCACTCGATCCCGCGCCAGCGCGCGGCATAGGCGGCAATCTCGCGCCGGAGTTCCGGGTCGCCAAAGGAATCCTCCTGATGGCTCAGGCTGAGCGGGTCCATCCGTGCCACACGTGAAACACAGCGCGCCCAGGACCGGGCCGGAAACACCTCAGGGTCCGGCGCGCCGGGCTGCAACATCCCCGGCGCGGGCGGGACAGCGGCAGGCTGGGGGCGCGGCGGGGCTTCGGGCGGCCGGATCGGCGCCACGTCGCAGACAAAGATCCCGGCACCCCGCCGCGCCTCGGCAAAGCCTTCGGCCACCAGCTGCTCGTAGGCCGTCACCACGGTGGAGCGCGCCACCCCCAGATCCTGCGCCAGCGCCCGGGATGACGGCAGCCGGGTGCCGATGGCCAGGCTGCCATCGCTGACCTGGCGGCGCAGCGCGCTGACGATTTGCAGATAGATGGGCTCGGCGCGGGCCTTGGACAGCAGGCCGGAAAGGTCAATCATACTGGACTGCTCTTTTTGTCGGAAACTGGAAGTTAATTACAGTCCAGTTTGCGCATAGCACTCACCGTGACACAACCAGAATTCACGAGGTCCGCCAATGCGCCAGCCCGACACCGAAACCGCCCTGAAGACAGAGCGCAGCCGCCTGCGCCGTGCTCACGAACGCGGGCTCTATGACCGCGAGACCGTGTATCAGGTGCTCGACGCCATGCCGCTGGCCCATATCGGCTATCAGATCAATGGCGCAACTTCCGTCCTGCCGACGCTGCAATGGCGCGAGGGAGATCATGTCTACTGGCACGGCTCTTCCGCCAGCCGGGCGATCCGGGCGATGGAGGGGGCGGAGGTCTGCCTGACCGTCACCTGCATGGACGGCTACGTGCTGGCGCGTTCGGCGTTTCACCACTCGGTCAACTTCCGCTCCGCGATGCTGTTCGGGGTGGCCGAAAAGGTCACGGATGAGGATGCCAAGGCTGCCAGCCTTAAGGCGATGGTGGACCATATCTTTCCGGGCCGCTGGGACGCGCTGCGTCCGATGACCCGGCAGGAGTTGAAGGCTACCGCCCTCATGCGGATGCCGATCGAGGAGGGCGCTGCCAAGATCCGCTCCGGTGCGCCCAAGGATGACGAGGAGGATTACGCGCTGCCCATCTGGGCGGGCGTGGTGCCGATGGCGATGGAGCTGAAGCCGCCGCAGCCGGATCCTGCCAACATTGAGGGCGTCGCGATGCCGGATCACCTGAGCCGCATCCGCATCGGCTGAAACGAAAAGGGCGCGCCTTACTGGCGCGCCCCAATCCTGTCCGGCTTACTCTGTCTGGCTGGCGTTCCCGGCCCCGCTGCTGACCAGCGCCCCGTTTTCCCAGGTGCCGTCCGCCTGCTGGCCGCTGGCGTACTTCATCGTGCCGGGCCCTTGGCGCTTGCCGTTGACAAAGCTGCCCTCATAAACGTCGCCGTTGGCATAGGTCGCCACGCCCTCGCCAAAAATCTTGCCCTCACGCCATTCGCCTTCGTAGCTGAAGCCGTCGGGCATCACGATTTTGCCTGTGCCCTGCCGCTGGCTGTTTGCAAACTGGCCCGTGTAAACCGACCCGTCGGCATAGGTGACCGTAGCCTCGCCATGGCGCTGCCCGTTCTGCCAGCCGCCGTCATAGCGGTAGCCATCGGCATAGGTCATTACCCCCTTGCCGTGGTTCTTGGCGTTCTTGAAGCCGCCGGTATAGGTGATCCCGTTGGGGTAAGTGGCGGTGCCTTCGCCCTCGATAACCCCGGCAACCCAGTCGCCCTCATAGGTGGACCCGTCGGGATAGGTGATCTTGCCCTTGCCTTCTGCCAGATCGTCGCGGAAATCGCCCTCATAGACCGAACCGTCGGGATAGACTGCCTTGCCCTTTCCCTCGATTTGCCCCTTCACCCATTCGCCGGTGTAGCTGTAGCCGTCCTTTTCGGTGAAAGTGCCGGTGCCGTGGCGCTGATCGTTCAGGAAGTCGCCCGCGTAGACATCGCCATTGGCATATGTCTGCGTGCCTGTGCCGTGGCGGCGGCCCTTTTGCAGTTCGCCTTCATAAATGTCGCCATTGGGCTGCACCAGGCGGCCGGTGCCATGCATCTGGCTCGCCATCCATTCGCCTTCGTAGACCAGTCCGTCGGAGGTCTCCAGCCGGCCTTGCCCCTGCAGCTGGCCATCAGCGACACTGCCTTCATAGACGGTGCCTTCGGCATAGGTGATCTTGGCCTGGCCCTGCTGGCGCCCGTCCACCCAGTCGCCGTCATAGGTGTAGCCGTCAGGTGATTTCATCACCCCCTTGCCGTGCCGCTTGCCGTTGGCAAAGCTGCCCTGATAGCGCACGCCGCTGGCATAGGCCGATACACCGTCGCCATGGATCTGGCCGTCCTGCCATTCACCCTCATAGGTGCCGCCATCGGCGCGGGTCAGCATGCCCAGGCCGTGCGGTTTGCCCTGCGCAAACTCACCCTCATAGACCGAACCGTCCGGGAACCGCGCCACACCCTGGCCGCGCACCTCTCCATCGACCCACTCGCCAGTGTATTCATAGCCGTTCGGCAGCTTGTAGGTGCCGGTGCCATGCTGCAGCCCGTTGCGGAAGGTGCCCTCATACACGCCGCCGATCTCATCCTGCGTGGTGATGATCTCCCCCTCCTGGGCCGAGGCCGGAGCGGCCAGTGCCAGGATCGTGGAAAACGCGAGTACGGTGCCGAAACGGGTCATTCAAAACCTCTGCCTGCCCAGAAATTACGGTGCTGCTGCCATATTGGGTTGCTCGCCCGGAAACTAAGCTACCGCAGGCGGGGCCGCAATGTCTTTTCCCCTCCGGCGGGCCCTTGCCCTTTCCCTTGGCCGCCAATCTGGTAAATGGCTGATGGAGGAATTTTGCAAAGGGCTGATGCAGCATGGCAGACCGTTTCCGCGTGACTTTGGCGCAGCTGAACCCCACGGTGGGCGATCTGGCAGGCAACGCCGCCAAGGCCCGTGCCGCCTGGGAGGAAGGCCGCAAGGCCGGCGCCGATCTGGTGGCGCTGCCGGAAATGTTCATCACCGGCTACAACACCCAGGACCTGGTGATGAAGCCGGTCTTCCATCAGGCCGCCATTGCCGAGGTCGAAAAGCTGGCGGCGGATTGTGCCGATGGTCCGGCCCTGGCGATCGGCGGGCCGTGGGTTGAGGGCGGCAGGCTTTACAACGCCTATCTGATCCTGAAGGGCGGCAAGATCGCCTCGCGCAGCCTCAAGCATCATCTGCCGAACGAGACCGTGTTTGACGAGGTCCGCATCTTCGAAGCCGGTCCTTTGGGCGGCCCGTATTCCGTCAGCAACACCCGCATCGGCTCTCCCATCTGCGAGGACGGCTGGCACGAGGACGTGGCGGAGACCTTGGCTGAGACCGGTGCCGAGTTCCTGCTGATCCCCAACGGCTCGCCCTATTTCCGCAACAAGATGGAGGTGCGCTTCAACCACATGGTTGCGCGCGCGGTCGAAACCCACCTGCCGGTGATTTACCTGAACATGGTGGGCGGCCAGGATGACCAGGTCTTTGACGGCGGTTCCTTTGTCCTGAATCCGGGCGGCGCATTGGCGGTGCAAATGCCGGTGTTCGACGAATGCATTGCACAGATCGACCTCATCCGCACCGACGAAGGCTGGCGCGTGGAGGAAGGCGAGAAGGCGCATCTGCCCGACGAATGGGAGCAGGACTATCGGGTGATGGTCGAGTCCTTGCGCGACTACATGGGCAAAACCGGTTTCAAGAAGGTGCTGCTGGGCCTGTCCGGCGGCGTTGACTCAGCGATCGTGGCGGCGATTGCAGTGGATGCGCTGGGAGCTGAGAACGTCCGCTGCGTCATGCTGCCGTCCGAGTACACCAGCCGGGAATCGCTCGACGATGCCGAAGCTGTCGCCAAGGAGCTGGGCGTCCACTACGACTATGTCCCGATCAGCGAAGGGCGCGAAGCCATCACCAATACGCTGGCGCCGCTGTTCGCCGGTCGCGATGCGGATATCACCGAGGAAAACATCCAGTCCCGCCTGCGCGGCCTGTTGCTGATGGCAATGTCCAACAAGTTCGGCGAGATGCTCCTGACCACCGGCAACAAGTCCGAGGTCGCGGTGGGCTATGCCACCATCTACGGCGACATGAACGGCGGCTACAACCCGATCAAGGATCTTTACAAGACCCGGGTGTTCGAGACCTGCCGCTGGCGCAACGCCAACCACCGCCCCTGGATGAAGGGCCCGGCGGGAGAGGTGATCCGCCCCAACGTGATCGACAAACCGCCTTCGGCTGAACTGCGCGAAGACCAGAAGGACAGCGACAGCCTGCCGGACTACCCGGAGCTGGATGCGATCCTGGAAATCCTTGTCGACCAGGAAGGTTCAATCGCAGATTGCGTCACCGCCGGATTTGACCGCGACGTGGCCAAGCGGGTCGAGCATCTGCTTTATATCAGCGAATACAAACGCTTCCAGTCCGCACCCGGCGCCCGGCTGACGCCGCGCGCGTTCTGGCTGGACCGCCGCTACCCGATTGTGAACCGCTGGCGCGACCCGACCTGAGGCAAGCGTTAACCCATTGAAGGCGCGGATCTTTTCCGCGCTTTTCTGAATTCGGTAAAGCACGTCCCGGTGGCGGTAACGCCCTGATATGCGGCGAAAAAAACACAATGGCGGAAAGCGGCGCAATGGGCGTCGCTTGGACGCTGGACCGCCGATTCCGCAGCGGGCATAGAGGCCGCATGCCTGGACCGAGACTGCCTCATTTCCAATCCAATCTTGCCTTGCCCAAGGCCGTCGACGCCGTGGTGATCGGCGGCGGCATCATTGGCGCCGCCACCGCGCTGGAGCTGGCCGAACGCGGCCACTCGGTGCTCTTGTGCGAAAAGGGACAGATCGCGGGCGAGCAGAGCTCGCGCAACTGGGGGTGGGTGCGGATCTCCTGCCGAGACCCCCGGGAAATCCCGCTGATGGCGGAATCGCTGCGTCTCTGGGAGGGACTGGCAGCGCGCACCGGGCAGGAAACCGGGTTCACCCGCTCCGGCATCCTCTACACTGCGGAAACCGCCAAGCGCGAGGCGCAACTGGAACGCTGGCTGCGCAACCTTGATGGCTGGGGGCAAGGCGCCCGTATGGTGCGCGGGCAGCAGCTGGCGCAGCTGATGCCCGGCCATCAGACCAAAACCCGCAGCGCCCTGCTGACACCGATGGACGGGCGGGCCGAGCCGCAGCTGGCCACCCACGCAATCGCCACTGCCGCCCAGGCCGCGGGCGCCAAGATCATGACCGAATGCGCGGTGCGCAGCGTCGAAACTTCGGCCGGGCGCATCAGCGGGGTGATGACGGAACGCGGCCGCGTCGCCTGCTCGGCGGTGGTGGTGGCGGGCGGCGCCTGGTCGCGGCTGTTTCTGGGCAATGCGGGCATTGGCCTGCCTCAGCTCAAGGTGCTGAACTCGGTCCTGCGCACCTCACCGCTGCAGGGCGGGCCGGAAACCGCTGTGCGCACCGGCAACCTGGGCCTGCGCAAGCGGGCCGATGGCGGCTACACCGTCTCGGACGCGTTGGAGAACATGGTCGATATCGTGCCCGACAGCCTCCGTTTGGGCTGGAAATTCCTGCCCAGCCTGCGGCACGAATGGCGCGCGCTGCAGTTCCGCTTGACCAGCCGCTGGCGCGAGGAGGCGGCCCAGGCCCGCCGCTGGCAGCCGCAGCAGACCACCCCGTTCGAGCTCTGCCGGGTGCTGGACCCCGCGCCTTCGCAAAAGGCGCTGAAAAGCGGCTGGGCGGCGGCGCAGAAAGCCTTTCCGGTGCTGCAGGGCGCCGATGTGGTGCAAAGCTGGGGCGGGCTGATCGACGTGACCCCGGATGCGATCCCGGTGATCTCGCAGGCCGACCGCCTGCCGGGCCTGTTCATCGCCACCGGCTTTTCCGGCCACGGCTTCGGCATAGGCCCGGCCGCGGGCAAGCTGACCGCCGATCTGGTCACCGGTGACAAACCCGTGGTGGACCCGCACGACTTCCGCCTGTCCCGCTTTACCGATGGCAGCAAATACGGCCCGCGAAGCGGCTATTGAACAGCCGCCGTCAGCCCATCAGCTGATAGCTCACCGGCACGTACCGGAACCCCTCGCCGCGGGTCTCGACGAAACCCGCTGCCGGGAACGGCATGTGATAGCCGATCATCGGCAGCTTGTCCGCTGCGAGCATCCCCAGCACCCGACGGCGCGAGGCACTGGCGGCCTCCGGATCGACATCAAAGCTGAACGCCCAATCAGGCCGGGCAAAGCTCCAGACGTAATGGTTGGCCAGGTCCGCCGTCAGCACCAGCTGGCGGTTGCCGCTCTCCAGCATGTAGCACATATGCCCGGGCGTATGGCCAAAGCTGGCCATTGCGGTGATCCCCGGCGCCACGCTCGCGCCGTCATCGACAAAGGTGGTTTTCTCCGCCAGCGGCGTCATGTTCTTGGCCACCAGATCGCCCACCCGGTCGCCCGGGTCGCGCTTGGACCAGAAATTGTATTCCTCCGCCCCAGTCACATACCGGGCGTTCGGAAAGGTTGGCGTGCCATCCGTCATCAGCCCGCCGATATGGTCCGGATGCATATGGGTGATCACCACGACGTTGATCTGGTCCGGCGTCACCCCTGCGGCGGCCAGCGCCTTGGTAATGCCGCCATTGCCCAGCCCGGTGTCAAACAGCACCAGTTCCCCGCCGGTGTCGACCAGTGAGGGCGTGAAATAGAACTGGACGCTGTTGGCAGAGATGAAATTCTCCTCCGACACCTCGGCAAACTCTTCATCGCTTGTATTGCCGCCAAAGATGGCTTTCGGCCCCTCCCGCTGCGCCGAGGCATCCAGCAGAGCGGTAACCGGCATTTCTGCCAGCTTGAACGAATGGGCAACCGGCGCTTCGGCTTGGCCGCCGTGGGCGCCCGCCAGCAGCGGCGTGGCAGCACCAGCAAGGGGCAGTGCGGCGGCGCCGGCCAGGGCCGCGCGGCGGGAGAGGGAAACAGTCATGGCATAACCTCCAGTGGAGTTGGACTGGCCTTACCCTAGCGCTCCGGCGGCAGAGGGCTGTAAACAATCCCGTGATGCGGGTTAGGATAGCGGCAGGAGGCCGCGCCATGAGCCAGAACAAGACCGTCCTGACCGGGTCAAGCGTCGAAGCGTTCCTTGCTGGTGTTGAGCCTGCCCGCAAGACGGCGGAAGCGCAGCAGCTGGATGCGCTGTTCCGCCGGGTAACCGGCTATGAGCCGCAGATGTGGGGGCCTTCGATCATAGGCTACGGCCGCTACCACTACCGCTATGCTTCCGGCCGCGAGGGTGACTTTCTCGCCACCGGCTTCTCGCCTCGAAAAGCACGCCATTCGGTTTACATCATGCCGGGCTATCAGGACTATGGCGCCATCCTCTCCCGCCTGGGCAAGCACAAGCTTGGCAAGAGCTGTCTCTACGTGAACAAGCTCGCCGATATCGACCTGGACGTCCTGGCCGAACTGATCCGCGCAGGCCTGAAGGATCTGAACGCACTCTGGCCGGTACAGCCTGAGTGACTGCCGGGCTTTCATCTTTCCCCAAATACTCGCGCCGCAGGCACGCGCGGAGGCGCGTTAACACTGCCGAAACTGGACAATCGCCCGCCCATGTGACAAGGGGCAAGGCAACAGGAGACTCGTGATGACCACCACCCGTTTTGCCCCGTCGCCGACCGGCTATATCCACGTCGGCAACCTGCGCACCGCGCTGATGAACTATCTGATCGCCCGCAAGGCCGGCGGCACCTTCATCCTGCGCATCGACGACACCGACCCGGAGCGGTCCAAGGAAGAATATGTCGATGCCATCAAGCAGGACCTGGAATGGCTGGGCCTCACTTGGGACAAGGTGGAGCGCCAGTCCGAGCGCCTCGACCGCTATGTCGCCGCCGCCGACAAGCTGCGCGAGATCGGCCGGTTCTACGAGGCGTTTGAGACACCGACCGAGCTGGACCTGAAGCGCAAGAAGCAGCTGAACATGGGTAAGCCGCCGGTCTACGACCGCGCCGCGCTGGCACTGTCGGACGAGGAAAAGGCCAAGCTGCGCGCCGAGCGCGGCGACGGCGTCTGGCGCTTCAAGCTGGATCAACAGCGCATCGAATGGACCGACGGTATCCTGGGCGACATCTCCATCGACGCGGCCTCGGTCTCCGACCCGGTGCTGATCCGCGGCGACGGCCAGTTTCTCTACACCCTGGCCTCGGTGGTCGACGACACCGAGATGGGCGTGACTCATGTGGTGCGCGGCTCCGACCATGTGACCAACACAGCCACCCAGATCCAGATCATCGAGGCACTGGGCGGTTCTGTCCCGTCCTTCGCGCATCACTCGCTGCTGACCGGCCCGCAGGGCGAGGCGCTGTCCAAACGCCTTGGCACCCTGGCCCTGCGCGACCTGCGTGAGGCCGGCGTGCAGCCGATGGCGCTCCTGAGCCTGATGGCGCGCCTCGGTTCCTCCGATCCGGTGGAGCTGCGCTCGGAGATGGCGGAGCTGATCGAAGGTTTCGACATCAACCGCTTCGGCGCCGCGCCGACCAAATTCGATGTCGAGGATCTCTATCCGCTGACCGCCCGCTACCTGCAGTCGCTGCCACTGGAGACCGTGCAAACCCACGTGGACGCGCTGGGTGTTCCGGCAGAGAAGCAGGCGGCCTTCTGGGACATGGCCAAGGAAAACATCACCACGCTCAAAGACCTGGCCGGCTGGTGGGAGCTGTGCCGCGACGGTGCCGAACCGCTGGTGGCTGATGAGGACAAGGACTTCATCGCCGAGGCGATGGCGCTGCTGCCCGAAGGCCCCTATGACAGCGAAAGCTGGGGTAAGTGGACCGCTGCGGTCAAGGAAGCCACCGGCCGCAAGGGCAAGGGCCTGTTCATGCCGCTGCGCAAAGCCGTGACCGGCATGGAGCGCGGCCCCGATATGTCGGCGCTGCTGGCGCTGATGGAAAAGGTCCGGGCCCGCGGTTGATCCGTTTCCGGCAAGACGTTCCAGAAGGGCGGAGCCGCGGGTTCCGCCCTTTTTCGTGCAGTCTCGCCAAGGAGTCGGCGTGGTTCTCCCGCCCGCCGGAACTGCATCAAAGATGCATTCCCTGCCGTTGGGCCGCGCGCCGCGCAGATGCGCGGCGCAGCACCGCGCTTCGGCGCGGTGCCATGCCCAACTGAGCAAGGCGCAGCTCGCCTGCGCCTGAACAGGCGGGAGGGCGCGGGATTGCGGCAGAATGCAGGTCCGGCCTCAGCCTGCTGATCCGCCGGGGTGCTCCTGCCCGATATTTTCCCGCATCTCCGCGGCGGCCTTGGCCATTTCCGGATTGGGGTGGCCCTCCAGCTCCTGCAGCGATTGTTGGACCCATCCCATGACAGAAGGCGAGTCGCTGCCGCAGCGGGCAATCGGAGGATAGGCGCAGCGCAGAAGATGGCGCGCGGTCACCGGCGGCACCTTCACGTTGGGAAATTGCGGCTCCCGGGTGCTGCTGGTCTCATCGGCGGGCATGTTCTCCCACAACAGGCGCCCGAGACGGCCCATCACCTCCACCGCGGTGCCCGGATCATTGATGCCGGGCGACAGCGCCCGCTGAGCCGTCTCCGCCAGCAGGGTGATGCCAAAGGACGGATCCTGATCGAAACTGCGCACATCGCCAATGTCGATCGCCTTGGACGCTGCCTTGCAGAAGTCATTATCCCCGGCCGTGGCCCAGGCTACCGGCTGGCCGCGCAGGATGTATTCTCCCGGGGCACGTGTCAGGGTGATTTCAGTACCGGCTTCGTCAGCAAGCTCATCCAGCTGGGCCAGCCCGGCAAAGCGGACAAAGCCGCTGCGGGCGGCCGGGATTTCCACTGCATCGCCCGGAATGCCTCCGCCGCCGGAGCATTGGCCGCCCAGGCAGGGGGTGTTCAGCCGCGCGCGCATGCTGTCGCGGGTGCGGGATTCGATCAGCCGCAGCGTGTGGTCCATGCTGCCCAGCCCCGACAAATGATCGATCCACCGCAGGATCGCGCCGATGATCAGAAACACCACAAGGATGGTAATGGCAAAGACCACCAGCGCGCCTTCGGGCGTGTAATACCGCGCCCGGAACAGAATCACGCCGCTCAGCGAAAAGATGAAGCCGCCCACGAAGGTCGCCAGCACCCGCTGCGTCACGGTATCTTCCAGCAGCAGCCGGTAAACCCGCGGCGTCGCCATCGACGCGGCGGTGCGGTAGGCGCTGACCATGACGTTGAGCGAAAAGGTGGTGACCGCCAGCATGCCCGAAGCGAGGATGGTCAGCACCGGCAGCACCGCTTCGCGTCCGAAGTCTTCACTCAGACTGTCGGGCAGCAGCGGCTTGGCCAGCGGTGCCAGCAGCAGCGCCAGCAGCGAGAGTATGGAAATCAGAACCACCCGGAACCAAAGCTTGCGGGCAATCCGCCTGAGGTACAGGAGACTCTGCTCAATCATGGGCTGAGCTTATCCGGCGCGCTCCGGTTTTGTCGATCAAATCATCGAACAAGGCTAGCTCCGCACGGCTCAGGCGCTGATGGCGCGGATAGCGGGGCGCTGCCCGGTCGTCCAGAACCGGGGCGTCCCAGCCATCGGTCGTCGCGATAAAGTCATGCACGCCTTCCTCGCCGAACACCTGCAGATAACCCTGCAGCACCACATCCAGATAGCTCAGCAGGATCGGATGCTGCTCGGTGACGCCATTCCGCTTGTCCGCGGCAACGGCATAAACGGAAACTTCGGGTGAGACATCCAGCCCGTGCTGCACCTTGTCCGACGCGGGCAGCCGCTCATAGGCGAACTCGCGTTCATCCAGCGCCGCCCAGTCGGCGCCCGGCACCTCTGCAATCAGCCCGCCGATTGTGCTGGCGGCGCAGGGCACTGCCGACAGAAACGCCACCTCGCGCAGATCCGTATGCACCCAGGCGCGCCGCCAGCCGCGCAGCCGGGCAGGCTGTGCACCGCCATAGCCATGCGTCGCAGTGTTCACCAGGCTGCCGTAGCCAAAGAAGTATGGAGCCGTCATTCGCCGCGCCTTTCTGCCGCAATTCCGGTTATTGATGTATGTCAAACCGCTTTTTCGGCTGTTGTGCAATAAGCGATGCACCATAGCTGCGGGAGCGACCCATGCGCATTACCAAAAGGACCAACATTGCCGTGCGGCTGCTGATGTATTGCGCCGCGCATGAAGACCGCTTGGTGACCAAGGCCGAGATTGCCGAATGCTGCAACATCTCGGAAAACCACTTGGCGCAGGTGATCAACCAGCTGAGCCAGCTTGGCTATCTGTCCACCCAGCGCGGCCGCAACGGCGGCATGAACCTGGGCAAGCCCGCGGCAGAGATCCGGATCGGCGACGTGTTCCGGGATGTCGAAGGCAACCTGCCGATGGTCGAATGCTTTGCCGATGCCGACAACACCTGCCCGCTGTCTGATGCCTGCCGCCTCAAGGTGGCGCTGGCGGACGCTGCACAGGCCTTCTACGCCTCGCTCGATGACATTTCCCTGGAGTCGCTGGTCTGCGACAACCACGACCTGTTGCGCATTCTGCAGCCGGTGTCCTGCGGCGCCCGCTGAGGCCGCCGCAGTCCTGATCATTCGCGGGCCCGCAGGATGCGGGCCGGTTTGGCGGCCAGCGGCCGCAGCGCAAAGGCCAGCCCGGCCAGCAGCGTGGTCAGCACCCCGCCTGAAATGACCATCAGCGCATTCGGCCAGATCACCGTGTATCCCGTCTCGAACACATAGGCGTTGATGGCCCAGGCTCCGGCGATGCCGGCCGCCAGCGCCACCAGCCCGGCTGCTGCTCCCAGCAGGGCCGAGCGCAGCGCAAAGCTCAGCAGGATCTGCTTGCGCGGGGCGCCCAGCGTTTTCAGCAGCGCGGCTTCATACCGCCGCGCAGGCTCCCCGGCAGCCGCGGTTCCCAAAAGCACCAGAAACCCGGTCAGCAGCGTCGCCGCCGCGCCATAGGCGGTGGCGGCAGCCAGCTGGCGCAGGATATCCGACACCCTGTCGATGGCATCGCGCATCCGGATCGCGGTGATATTCGGCATCTCCCGCGCCAGATCGCGCAGGATCGCCGCCTCTGCCTGCTCCTCGGCATAGACGGTGGCGATGAAACTGTGCGGTGCACCCGCTAGCGCGGCCTCGTTCAGCACCATCACAAAGCCCATGCCCGCGGTGGAGAAATCCACGTTGCGGAAGCTGGTGATGGTGCCGGTGATATCGCGGCCCAGAATGTTCAGCGTCAGCGTGTCGCCCAGCTTGAGCCCCAGTTCCTCGGCCTCCTCGGCGGCAAAGCTGATTTGCGGATCACCCGAATAATCCTCAGCCCACCATGTGCCTGCGGTAACCTCGGTGCTTTCCGGCTGGGCCGCTGCATAGGTGATGCCCCGGTCACCGCGCACCACCCAATGGTCGCCCGCCACCTCGGTGGCAGGCTGGCCGTTGATCCGGGTCAGCACGCCGCGCAGCATCGGCGCGTTTTCCACCCGGGTCACGGCGGGGTCATTCTCCACCCGTTCCAGGAAGCTGGGCATCTGGCTGCGCTGAATATCGACAAAGAAATAGGAGGGCGCCACATCCGGCAGGTTGCCGGCAATCGCCCGGCGCATGTTGCCGTCGATCTGGCCGATGGCCGCCAGAACGGTCAGCCCCAGCCCCAGCGCCAGCACCGCGGGCACCGCGCCGTCGCGCGCGCTGCCAATGGACGACAGCGCCCACCGCAGGGCAGGGCGCCCGCGCGACGCCCCGGTGCCGCGGCGCGCCGCAAAGCCGATCCCCAGCGCGGCGACCAGCAGCACCAGCAGCGCCCCCATCAGCCCGCCTGCGGTCCACAGCGTCAGCTGCGCCGAGCCGCTGAACCACGCCGCCAGCCCCACCAGCGCCGCCAGCGCCAGCGCAGTTGCCAGCAAATAGCGCGGTGCGGGCAGCCGTGTACGGCTGGCAAAGGCATCCCGGAACAAGGAGGCCGCGCGGATCCGCTCGGCCCGGGCCAGCGGCCACAAGGCAAAGATGAAGGCGGTCAGCACACCATAGACGGCGGCCTCTGCCAGGGCAGACGGATAAAGCGAAAACACCGCCGGAAACGGCAGCTGCGCCGCAATCAGCGGCCCCAGCAGCATCGGCCCCACGCCGCCCAGCACCAGCCCGAAGCCGACTCCGATCAGCGTCAGCGCACCGATCTGCAGAAAGTAGGTGAGGAAGATCGTCTGCCGCTCCGCCCCCAGCGTGCGCAGGGTGGCTATGGTCGCGGTCTTGGTGGCCAGATAGGCCCGCACGGCGGCAGAAACACCGACCCCGCCCACTGCCAGCCCCGACAGGCCCACAAGCACCAGGAACCCGCCCAGCCGCTCGACAAAGGTGGTGATCCCCGGCGCGCCGTTGCGGGCATCGCGCCAGCGCATGCCGGTTGTTTCAAACAGCCCCTCGGCCTCCGCCTGCAGGGCGGCCAGATCGCTGCCCGGCGGCAGTTCCATCCGGTATTTGGTGTCAAACAGCGTGCCCGGCTCCAGCAGGCCGGACCCGGCCAGGTCCTCACTCCTGACCATGGTGCGCGGCCCCAGCTCAAAGCCGGAGGCGGCGGCGTCCGGCTCCAGCGCAATCATCGCAGTCAGCGTGAAGTCCTGTGTGCCAAGCCGGAATGTATCCCCCGGCTGCAGGCCCAGACGGTCGGCCAGAACCCGGTCCATCACCGCGCCCGGCAAGCCTTCTGCGCCCGCCAGCGCCGTCTCCAGCGGCATGTCAGGGGTCAGCTCCATCTCCCCTTTCAACGGGTAGAGACCGTCCACAGCCTTCACCTGGGTCAGGCCGCGCTCCTCTCCCACCGTGGCCATGGAGCGGAATTCGGCAATCCCGGAATAGCGGACCGCCGTCCGCTCCACCCAGGCAAGCTCATCCTCATTGGCAAACCGGTAGGTGAAATTCAGCTCCGCATCGCCGCCCAGGATCGTCGCGCCCTCGCGCTCCAACCCGGTTTCGATGGAGGCGCGGATCGAGCCGATGGCGGCGATCACCCCAACCCCCAGCGCCAGGCAGGCCAGGAAAATGCGAAACCCCTTCAGGCCGCCGCGCAACTCCCGCAGGGCAAAGCGCCAGGCCAGGCGGAGGGCGGAACCGCTCATTCCGCCGCCTCGCGCGCGGCGTCTCCGTCAACGCGGCCGTCGCGCAGCCGGACCACCCGGTCGCAGCGTGCCGCCAGTTCCGGCGCGTGGGTGACCATCACCAGCGTCGCGCCATAGCGGTCCCGCAGGCCGAACAGCAGGTCCATCACCGCCTCGCCATTGGCCTCATCCAGGTTGCCGGTCGGCTCATCCGCCAGCAGGATCGCAGGCCGCGGCGCCAGGGCACGCGCCAGCGCCACCCGCTGCTGCTCGCCGCCGGACATCTGCGCCGGGAAGTGACCGGCCCGGTGGCCCAGGCCCACGGCCTCCAGCTCCGCCTGGGCGCGGTCAAAGGCATCCTTCACCCCCGCCAGCTCCAGCGGCGTCGCCACATTCTCCAGCGCGGTCATGGTCGGGATCAGGTGAAAGCTTTGAAACACCACACCCATGTTATTGCGGCGGAACCGGGCCAGCGCGTCCTCATCCATTGCGGTCAGATCCGCACCCAGGGCCGTCACCCGGCCGCCGGTTGCCTGCTCCAGCCCGCCCATCAGCATCAACAGCGACGACTTGCCGGACCCGGACGGCCCCACCAGTCCCAAAGTCTCCCCCTGCCGCACGTCCAGCGAGATACCGTGCAAAATCTCTACCGGGCCGGTATTGCTATTCAGGGTCAAACTCGCATCTAAAAGATGAAGAACGGGGCTGTTTTGCTGGGTCATCGGGCCTGCCTGTTGGATCCACCTTTCGGATATGGAGTGTTTGCGGCGATGCGCAAGATACTGGCACTGTTGAGTTTGCTGCTTTTTTCGGGCGCCGCATGGGCCGAACCGCTGCGGATCACCGCGCTTGGCGACAGTCTGGTGCAGGGTTACGGGCTGCCGCAGGGCCAGGGGCTGGTGCCGCAGCTGGAGCGCTGGCTGAACGAAAACGGCGCCGAAGTTGTCCTGCAAAATGCCGGGGTCTCCGGTGACACAACCGCGGGCGGGGCTGAGCGGGCAGAGTGGACTTTGTCAGATAATCCGGACGGGCTGATCGTGCTATTGGGCGGCAATGACCTGCTGCGCGGGCTGGCGCCGGAGGAGGCGCGCGCCAACCTGAGCCGCATTCTGCAGACTGCCAAGGACCAGGACATCGAAATCCTGCTGGTCGGCATGAAGGCCCCGCGCAACTACGGGCCGGACTACAAGCAGGCGTTTGACGCGATCTACCCGGAGCTGGCGGCAGAGTTTGGCGCGGTGCTGCATCCGGACGCCTTTGCAGGCATGGCCGTGGAAGCAGGCGGAGACCCGGCGGCGGCGCAGGCGCTGATGCAGGACGACGGCATCCACCCCAACGCCGAAGGCGTTGCGCTGAATGCGGCAGCCATAGGGCCGGCGGCCCTGCAGCTGATCGAGGCGATCGGCGAGTGAAAACAGCCCTTTCAGTCAGGGCTGCTTCAAAATCTCATTTCAGATCAGAGGATCAGGAAACCAGCGCGATATCCACTGCGGATTCACGGCCATCACGGCCCGCGCGCAGCTCATAGGTCACTTTCTGATTATCCGCCAGGCCGGTCAGCCCGGAACGTTCAACAGCGGAAATATGGACAAAAATGTCCTTGCCGCCGTCTTCGGGTGCAATAAAGCCATAGCCTTTGGTGGTGTTGAACCATTTGACGGTGCCAGTGGCCATCGTCGTGTACTCCTAAGTCGTCTTCAGTTCTCTGCCCGCTTATGCGGCAGCCCGGCAAGTTTTGCGGATGATCATGACCGCGCCGGGTGAGGTACAGTGATGGCATTCGCGTAACATCGCCGTGACAGAATTGGGTGCGAATCCCCTCTGGTGCAAGAAAAATGCTGTGTGATCCGGGGTTTTGCGGCAAAATCCCGCAGAGCGGCGGCTAAAGCACCGTCACAACCGTGCCCAGCGGCACCCGTTCGTACAGGTCGACCACATGTTCGTTCATCATCCGGATACAGCCGTTTGACACCGAATGGCCGATGGTCTGCGGCTGGTTGGTGCCGTGGATCCGGAAATAGGTGTCGACGCCGTTCTGGAACAGGTACAGCGCCCGCGCGCCCAGCGGATTGTCCGGCCCGCCCGGCTGGATGTACTCGTTGTCAATGAATTTGGCATAGGCCCTGGGATCGCGCTCGATCATCTCGTCGGTGGGGCGCCAGGTCGGCCAGACCTTCTTGCGTTCGATGACCGCTTGGCCGGTGAACTCCAGCCCGGCCTTGCCGACGCCCACGCCATAGCGGATCGCCTTGCGCTTATCGGTCACCAGATACAGGTAATAGGACCGCGGCAGCACCAGGATCTGGCCCGGGGCGAAATCCTTCTTGATCCGCACTTCCTGCGGCACCGGGTCAAACACCACTGGGTCTTTCTTGCGTGCGAGCGCAGGCAGCGGCAGCAAAGAGGCCGCGGCAGCCGCAGTGCCCGTGCTCAGAATCTTCCGGCGTGAAATCATGGCCATACCCCTGAACGTCTGTTGCATCTCTCTTTATCTTCCGGCGCGAACCGCGACCGGTCAACGGGTTTCCGCAGCCCGGGCCGCAAGTGTTGCATGCGGTGTCTTGCACAGGGGCGCAGGGCGTCTATATCCGGATCTGTGCGACTGATTGAGGAGGCGATGGAATGGGAGCCAAGACCCTGACCTGCCTGTCCTGTGCCCAGCTGAACCGGGTGCCGGAGGACAAGCTGGGCCGCGGCCCGAAATGCGCCACCTGCGGCGCGGCGCTGCTGCCGGGCAAGCCAATCGACGTTGATCCTGCCATCCTGCAAAAGGCTGTCCGGAACGATGATTTGCCGCTGGTGGCAGATTTCTGGGCACCTTGGTGCGGGCCCTGCCGCTCCATGGCGCCGGAGTTCGCCAAGGCGGCCAAGGCGCTGGACGGCCGGGCCAGGCTGGTCAAGCTCAACACCCAGGACCATGCGTCCGCCGGCGCCCGCTACCGGATCCGAGGCATTCCCACCTTGATCGCCTTCGAGCGCGGCAAGGAGAAAAAGCGCCAGTCGGGCGTGATGCGGCAGAACCAGATCACTGGCTGGCTGCGCAGTTAACCAGCGGGCCGCTTGCTTCCGGCACGGCCCTCTTGCGGAGATAGCAGGCGCGCCCCCGCGGTTGCGGGTTATTCGGCGTACAGCAGGTCTCCAGACTGTGCTGATTGCTGCTGGTCTTCACGGCGGGCGCTGCTCATGAACAAATAGGCGACCAGGATCAGACACAAGAGCGCAGCGGTGAAGGGGTAGAGCAAGACCGCGACCCAGGCAGGCCAGCCTGCAAGCAGCACAGCCGAAAGCATCAAGCCCAAACCGCTGATTGCTCCGAAAACTGAACTTACCCAAGCCATGCCATCGCTCCTATGCTCGCTCAACGCCTACTAAAGGTAGAAACCGGCGAGGCGCGAAACAACTGCGCAAAAGACTGAAGCGGCTGTCATATAAGTAGAATTTTAGCGGCCGGCTACGCCTTTGGTGGTAGTGCGGCGCTCCGCCGCCTGGCCGTTCCCGCCGTTTCAGGCGGTGGCTGTATCCGCCATTCCGGCATCCAACCGGCCCTCAGGACCGTCTGTGGGACCGCGCCAGGCCAGCAAGGCCGTCGTCAAAAGCGCCACAGCCGTCCCGGCCCCCGTATACACCAGCAGGCTGAGCCAGAGCGGCAGGCCGAGTGCCGAGTACCCAAGAACCGATGCGAACAGCCCCGCGATCATTCCAAGGAAAATGCCTGCCCAAGCCATAATGCCTCCTGTTCTGCTGCGCGGGCCGGGCCTTGATGGTCCGGTTGCAACCGCTTGCTTGCACACCACCCTGCAGGAGAAAGTGTTCAAAAGGGGTTAACAAAATAAGCTTCCACTGCGCCTGCTCAGAATGAACCGGCTGATCCTGGCCGCCTGACGCGATGGTAGCGAAGAGTTCCGAGAACACGAAACAGAGGATCAAAGCAATTTTAGCGATCTGCCCTTATGGAGCGTGGCGCGCATCGGCCTGGCCTGCGCTTTGTGTGGCAGAATAGATTTCAAGGCGGACGCCGTAATTCGAAAATTCAGCGCTGCTGCCGGCTTCTTCAGCATAAACAGGAAGGGCGGCCGCCAAGACCGCCCTCCCAAGAAATCACCGTTATCGCACGGTTACCGCACAAATTTCTTGTGCTTCAGGCGCTTGGGCTCCAGCGCGTCGGGACCCAGGCGGCGCTTCTTGTCCTCTTCGTAGTCCTCGAAGTTGCCCTCGAACCACTCCACATGCGCGTCGCCCTCGAAGGCCAGAATGTGGGTACAGATCCGGTCGAGGAAGAAACGGTCGTGCGAGATCACCACGGCACAGCCGGCGAAATCGACCAGCGCGTCTTCCAGCGCCCGCAGGGTTTCCACGTCCAGGTCGTTGGTCGGTTCGTCGAGCAGCAGCACGTTGCCGCCCTCTTTCAGCAGCCGCGCCATGTGGACGCGATTGCGCTCACCGCCCGACAGGAGCGAGAGTTTCTTTTGCTGGTCGCCGCCCTTGAAGTTGAAGGAGGAGCAATAGGCGCGGGAATTGACCTGCGCGTCGCCCAGCTCGATGATCTCGGCACCGCCGGAGATCGCCTCCCACACGGTGTCGTTGTCGTTCAGGTCATCGCGCGACTGGTCGACATAGGACAGCTTCACGGTGTCGCCGTACTCAACAGAGCCCTCATCGGGCTGCTCCTGGCCGGTCAGCATCTTGAACAGGGTCGATTTACCGGCGCCGTTGGGGCCGATCACGCCGACGATGCCGCCGGGCGGCAGCGAGAAGTCGAGGCCTTCGATCAGCTGCTTGTCGCCATAGTGCTTGGCCAGGCCATTGACTTCGATCACCTTGGAACCCAGGCGCGGGCCGTTCGGAATGACGATCTGTGCGCGGCCGACCTTTTCGCGCTCGGACTGGCTGGCCATCTCGTTGTAGGCCTGGATACGCGCCTTGGATTTCGCCTGGCGGGCTTTCTGGCCCTGGCGCATCCATTCCAGCTCGCGCTCCAGCGTCTTCTGCTTGGCCTTGTCCTCGCGGGCTTCCTGCTCCAGCCGCTTGGCCTTCTGCTCCAGCCAGGCCGAGTAGTTGCCCTCGTAGGGAATGCCGCGGCCGCGGTCGAGCTCCAGGATCCAACCCGTAATATCATCCAGGAAGTAACGGTCGTGGGTGACGCAGAGGATGGTGCCCTTGTAGTCGATCAGGTGCTGCTGCAGCCAGGCGATGGTCTCGGCGTCCAGGTGGTTGGTCGGTTCGTCGAGGAGCAGCATGTCGGGCGCTTCCAGCAGCAGCTTGCACAGTGCCACGCGGCGGCGCTCACCGCCCGACAGATTGGCGGGCATCGCATCGTCCGGCGGGCAGCGCAGCGCCTCCATCGACACGTCCACCTGGCTGTCCAGATCCCACAGGTTCTGGGCGTCGATCTCGTCCTGCAGCTTGGCCATCTCCTCGGCGGTCTCGTCCGAGTAGTTCATCGCCAGCTCGTTGTAGCGGTCCAGGATGTCCTTCTTGGCCTGAACGCCCAGCATGACGTTTTCACGCACGGTCAGGTTTTCATCCAGCTGCGGCTCCTGCGGCAGATAGCCGACCTTGGCGCCTTCGGCCGCCCAGGCCTCGCCGGTGTAATCCTTGTCGAGGCCGGCCATGATCTTCATCAGGGTGGACTTACCGGCGCCGTTGACGCCGACCACACCGATCTTCACGCCGGGCAGGAAGGAGAGGTGGATGTTTTCAAAGCATTTCTTGCCACCCGGGTAGGTCTTGGAGACACCCTGCATGTGGTAGACGTACTGGTAGGAGGCCATCTGATTGCTCCGTTAAGGGGGGAATTTGCTGGCGGGAGTGATAGCCGAAGGGCGCAGGCGGGGCAATGAGGGATGCAGCGCGCCGGGCAATGTGCCCGGACCGCACAAAGGGCGCCCGCAGCCTGCCCTTGCCCGACTCACCCCTTCGGGCGCAGACTGTAGGGCACCAGAAACACGAGGGCGCCCCGGATTGCCGTTTGCCGCGCCCAGACCTGAAGAAGCCGCCGGAATGCGAGCCGCACAGGCCCCGGTGAAACACTGGGCCGTTCCGGCCCGATGGCGGCACAGACCTGAGCCAGAGCGGCCCGGGGCCCTTCACAGCACAGGAGGACCCCACGATGATCGCCTCACGCCTGAAACATCATCTCGAGGCACAGGGCCTGCCGTTCGGCACTGTCCGCCACCCCTATACCTCAACTTCGGCAGAATGCGCGGAATCGGCGCATGTGCCGGGGGATCACCTGGCCAAGTCCGTGCTCATCCATATGGAGGAAGGCCCGGTTCTGGCCGTCGTGCCGTCCAACCAGACGGTTGATCTGCACGCGCTGCAAACGATGATGGACCGCCGCCTCGGCCTGGCGCCGGAACATGAGCTGAACCAGGTCTTTGACGACTGCGACCCGGGCGCGGCACCTTGCGTCGGCGCGGCCTATCATGTGCCCACCGTGATCGACGACAGCCTGACCGGACTGGACAAGGTCTGGTTCGAGGCCGGCGACCACAAGACGCTGATCGAAATGAAGGGTGACGATTTCGACACCCTGATGAAGGACGCCAAGCACGGCTCCTTCTGCACGGTCCACTGACGCGGGTCAGGAGACCGGGATTCTGAACAACCGGCCAGCTGCCCCGACCCCCGGGGCGGCCCCTGCGGGCGCGTCAGAAATCGAACAGATCTTCCAGGAAGTTCTTCTTGCTCTTCTTCTTGTACGGCTTGCTGTAGCGCGGGTCATACCGGTCGCTGCGGTCCTCATGGCGCGGCGGCTGCGGCGCGGCCTGCGCGGGCTGGGCTGAGCGTTCGATGATCTTGTCCAATTCGCCCCGGTCCAGCCAGACGCCCCGGCACTGGGGGCAATAGTCGATCTCCACCCCGGCGCGGTCGGCCATGACCAATGTGGTTCCGTCAATCGGGCACTGCATCTGCGTCTCCTTGCTCAACTCCTGCACTCCACGTGGGCAGTGCACCTGTGCTGCGCAAGACAAAGCCTGCGCAAAAACGAGGGTTTTGCAGGTTTTCGCCCATTTCAGGCCTGCTGACGCATGGTAAGCTGCCCCCAAATCACGGAGGCAACAATGAGCAGCAAGACCATCCAGGCGGGGCTCCTGACCCTGATCCTTGCGTCGGCTCCGGCCTATGCATGGGCCGGTGAAGGCGGTGGCGGAGGCGGCGGCGCTGATAGCGGCGGCGGCCAGAGCAGCGGGCTGAGCTCGCGTTCCACGCGGGCGGTTGTCACCACCCTGACCCGCGGCTTCGACCGCTGCGGCACGCTGCCGCAAGTCTACAAGTTCGATTGCTACCGCCACACCTACAAGCTGGCGGCGCAGAAGCTAGACAGCAACCAGGCCTATGCAGAAGCCGCCAAGGCGCTGGTGCTGGTGGAGGAAACCCTGACGCAGGCCGTGAAAAAGAACCTCGACCCGGCGCAGAAACCTGTGCGCAAGGGGCTGAATTTCTACCGTGCGGTAAAGCCTGCCGCGGTGCCGCAGGTCAAGCGGCAGACGGAACGGGCGATGCGGCAGGCGGAAACCATCCTGCTGCGCTCGCCCGCGGAAAAGAAGGTGCATTACGTCCGCATCGCCGAAGCGGTGAACTCCAACAAGGTGCTGCTACGGTCCGCGATGCTGCCAGGTGCCGCGATGCGGCTGGCCTGGCAATTGCTGAAAAAGGCGGTTGCGGCTTGATCTTCAGGCCGCGCCTCAGCGGACCACGTGCACCGCGCAGGCCGCGTGGCGCACAACATGGCCCGAGGTCGATCCCCACAGCATATCCTGCATCGACGGGCGGTGCGAGGCGAGGATGATCAGGTCCGGCTTGTTCTGCTCGGCCCAGTCCAGGATGGTGCGGCCGGAATGGCCCTCGATCAGCACGCCCTCGGCGTTGGGCAGGGTCTGCGCCAGCCCGTCCAGCTCTGCCTGCAGCGCCTGGCGGGTGTCTTCCATGAAATCCGCCGGCACATAAGAGATCGCATAGGCCGGGACCTGTTCGATCACATGCAGCAGCGTCACCTTGGCTCCCGGCGCCGAAAGCAGCCGCGCCACTTTCAGCGGTCCGGTGACATCCCGTTCGGGATCAAAGGAAATCGGCACCAGAACGTTATGATACATGGGTCGCCTCCATAGCTTGAAACCTGCTCCAGATTATCCGCGCCCGCGGTGCTCTGCCTTGACCGGCGTCAAGGCAGCGGCCGGCCTGCAGGGCAGGGGTCACGCGCCAAAGACCTCCGCCACGTCGTACATGACCGGCTCAAAGCTGCGGCACAGCTCATTGATCTTGCGGTTGCGCTCGCGCATTTCCGGGCTGCGCAGCATCGCCATGAAATCCTCGCGGCGGCGCCATTGCGAATAATTGGCGATACGGGTCTGCGCGTCATTCACATGCAAGCCGGCCGAAATGAAGCCGGGCTGCTTGGAAATAAACTCGGAATAGGCATCCTCCAGCGCCTCCAGCAGGTCCTGGCAGGTCCCGGGCGTCATCTCGAAGGTGGTGATAACGGTCTGGATATCAGCGGTTTTTGCTATTTTTGGCATTGGCTCCTCCGTTGACTCTCCCCAGCCTACGCCTGTTCGCGCTGAAAGCGCACGGGTTTTTTGGTGCGTGCACCCATAGAGGGCTTTCGAACCTGTTAATACAACCTTAACCATAAGGCGGAACCGTTTGCACACGCCAACCTGAGGCCACGGGATGAAACCTGCCTTTGCCGCTGCTCTTGCCCTGGCGCTGGCCCAGCCGGCGGCCGGCGGGGCTTGGCTGGAGCAGCCGGGCCAGGCCTTTGCAGCGGCCAGCGCAACCTACCGGCACACAGGCAGCGCCGCCGCGCATGAGCTTGGCTATTACGGCGCCTATGGGATCAGCCCCGGGCTCACCCTCGGTATCGACCTGAACCAGAACGCGGATGTGTCCGGCCACGCGCTGGTTTTTGCCCGGCTGCCGCTGCACACAGGTGCCCGCTACCGGCTCGCGGTGGAGACAGGGGCGGGCGGCAATCATGTCAGGGGCCTCTGGCTTTTGATGCACAAAACCACCCTGTCGTACGGCCGCAGTCTCACGACCCGCCGCGGCGATGGCTGGCTGGCGGTAGATGCCGCTTATGAGCTGCGCGGCAGCGGCCAGGAGGCGATCTGGAAGCTGGACGCCACCATCGGCCTGAACCGCCCCGGCAGGCCCGCACCGATGCTCCAGGCGGAGTTTTCCAAGCCGGAAGGCGGATCGTTTTCCTACACACTCACCCCCTCCCTGCGCTACCCGCTGAAGGATAAGCGGGAGCTGGTCGTGGGGCTGGAATACCGCCAGGCGGGCCAGCGCAGCCTTGGCCTGAAACTGGGCCTGTGGCAGAAGTTCTGAACCCCGCGCCAAACCCTGGAGGAGTCCATGGCGAGCCCGATCCGCCCCACCGATGACGACGCCCGCCAGCTCGCGCAGGGCCTGATGGCGCAGGCACGCTTTGCCGCGCTGGGCGTGCTGCTGGAGGAGGGCACCCCGCTGGTCACCCGTGTCGCCTTTGCCCTGGATCCGGAGGGCGGTCCGGTCAGCCTGATCTCTGAGCTGGCCCAGCACACCCGGGCGCTGCACCGCAATCCGGCCTGCTCGCTGCTGGTAGGGGAGCCGGGGGACAAGGGCGACCCGCTCACCCATCCCCGGCTCAGCCTGATCTGCGAGGCGGAGTTTCTCAGCCGCCAAAGCCCGGAGCATGAGCCGCTGGCCGCGCATTATCTGCGCAGCCAGCCCAAGGCCAAGCTGTACCTGCAATTTGCCGACTTTGCCTTTGTCCGGTTCCGGGTGTCGGCTGCGCATCTGAACGGCGGTTTCGGCAAGGCTTTCCACCTTAGCGCCGCCGATCTGCGGCCGCCGGGCCGGTCCTAGCCGTCCATCCTCAGCAGCACCTGCACCTCGCCCTTGAGCGCTTCCTGCCAGCGCAGGCGGATTTCGTCGTCGTTCGCGCCCAGCTGGGTATCGCAATAGGGTGTGCTGTAGCGGGTGCTGTTGCCGCCGGTCCGCAGCGGCCCTTGCGGCACCACGCTGTCGACATAGCGCGCGTAGCCTTGAAACGGCAGCTTGCCATTCGCCCTGACCGCCCAGGAAGACGACGCCGAGGACTGGTTGTGACGTATCCGCAAGGGGTTGGCGGAATGGGTCGTGACGTTGTGGTACATGTTGCCCTCATAGACCACGTTGAAGGCCCGGCTGAAATCCAGATCCGAAAAACTGGTATCGACCCGCTCCGCCCGGTCGATGCTGCCATTGAGCGAGCGGAACTTGTTGCCGGTCACGGACAGCCCGTTCAGGTAGTGGCCGCTGCCGTAGGGTTTGATCACGATATAGCTGAACCAGGGCGCCACATCGCCGGACAGGAACACATTGGCGGTTACCGACAGCGCGCTGAAGGAAAAGCCGGTGGTGAAGTCAGGTGCCGGATCACGCTCGTTGGTCCATTCGATAAAGCAATTGTCGACGTAATTGTCCGACACTGTTGTGGTGCAGTTGTTTGCGGCCAGCACCAGCCCGGCGGAGCGGACACCGTTGGCCACGCTGTCGCCCTGAAAGAAATGATTGCCGGTCACGGTGTTGTTGGCGCCTGCCAGCAAAGCGAAATGGCGGAACTTGGTGGCGCGGTTGCTGCGCAGCTTGGCGTCGTTGGCATTCACGTTGAGGCCGATGCTGGTTCGGTCCTCCACATCCAGCGGGTCCTCGGCGGACAGGAACTGGCAATTGTCGACCAGAAGCCCCTGGCAGCCGGTGCCGATCGAGGTGATGCCGCGATCCTTGGGGCGCGAGATAAAGCAGCCATCCAGCGAAAAAACGGAACCCGACGGGGCCAGCCGCAGGGCGCTGCAGCGGGAATTGCACTGGAACTCGATACTTTCCATGCCAAACTTGCTGAGGGCGCTGAAACCGCTGAAATCCAACAGATACTTGAAATCCCGGAAGGTGAAAGTCTGGGTGCCCGCCGCGTCGTACAGCGGCGCGGTCAGCGTCAGCTCGCCGGCGCCGGTGTTCTTGGATTTCACATAGATCTCGCGGCCGACCCCGGCACCCTCCACCAATGAGCCTACTTTGATGTTCGCGATATTGACGACATTGGTCAGCTTCCTGGAATCCGAGGTTCTGTACCTGGCCTGCGAGGTCACCACACCGGTGTCCCAGGCCGCGCTGCTGGCGGCTTCCAGCTGGCCGTTGCGGATGATCCGGCGGGTCGAATAGGAGGACCTGTTCGGCACCGCCGCCTGCATGTCGAGGGGGGCGGTCACGGTGATTTTGCGGCCCTTCAGGTCCAGCGATTCATGATCCACGTTGTTGAGCAGGGCCTGAAACGCCTTCTTGAAGCCCAGCTCCTCATCGCCAAAGGCAGCGGCATATGAGGGGAAATCGAAATTCTTGGTCAGCAGCAGCATCTGATTGGCGGGCATTGACACGGTGCCTTCAAACACCGCCTCGTTGTTCAGCGACACGGTGCTGGCGAGGTGGAAGTCCCCCGCGGGCACCAGGATGCGGCGCCCGGCGGCGGCGGCATCGGCGGCCTCGAACGCAGCGGTGCAGTCGGTGCTGCCATCACCCACCGCGCCATAGTCGGTCACGTCCACCACGCTCAGCATCTTGCGCAGGAAGGCGCTGGTGATATCGGTGATCTCGATGTCGTCGATCCGCACGACGCCGCCATTGGCACCGGTCAGGTCCAGCCCGAAATGGCCATAGGCCGCGCTGCGGCCCCAAGGCATATCCACCCCGGGGCGGTCGCCGCTGCCGACGATGCCGGTGACTTCGAGCACCTTGCCGTATTCGGTAAGCGCGTATTGCATCCCGGTTTCGGACACGCCGCCGATGTGGCTGCCGCCGCTGCTGGCCGCCCAGCCCGCCACGCGGACCGCAGGCAGCGCGCCGCTGACGGCCTTGATTCGAACCTTGATCTGCAGATAGCAGCCAGGTTCCAGCGGCGTCTGGCCCATGAAGCGCAGCTTCTGGGTGTTCCCGGTCTTCTGCAACTCCAGGCAGCCGCCGAAGTCCGCATCCGCCGCCACAAAGGCCGCGTTGGCGGCGCCGTCATAGGTGTCTGATCCGGGGGTGCCGTTGCCGCTGGACCATACATTCAGTCCCTCCGCAAAGGCGGGGGGCATCAGCTGCAGACCGTCAGTGATTGCCTTGTTCATGGGGGTACCCTTTCCTGCTGCGCATGTCGCGTTCGGGGAAAAGGAAGTACTGAATTGGCGTTAAATTCCGCCCAGCGGGGCGTACGCTGCCCTGGGTTCAGACGCTGTCAGATGACCCTCTCAGCAAGTGTACGGCGTTGATTTTCCAACCGCTCTCCAGCTTAACCATTTGGTAATCCAACAGGTGCACGCGGCCTTGCGCGTCGGTGATCATCACCCGCTGCCACAGGCCGCTCGCCACTTCGCGCAGGTCCAGATAGCGGACCTCCGCCGGCCGCCAGACCATCGGATAGCCCTGCTGCACCATCTGGCCGAACCGTTCCGGCGTGCCGAACAGGCGGCGGATCGACGGCGAGGCAAAGGAGAACGCGGTCTCTGTATCATTGTTCAGGAAGGCTTCAAACTGAGAGCCGATCACGGCTGTGACCGGCTCTCTCTGAGCAAAGGCCGGAAAGGTCAGAAGAAAAACACTTACCCCCGCAAACAGAACACTGCGCATCTGTCCCTCCCGGTCCGTTTCTTGAGTTTAGGACAAAGTGACGCTGCGTCAAAACTTTTTTGCAAATTGGTAATTTTGATGCGCGGTGCGAGGCCGCAGCCCGCTGTGCGCAGCAGGGCTGAAAACGAAAAAGGGCGCGGAAGACCGCGCCCTGACTGAATCCGATGCGTGCAGGCTTAGGCCAGCTCGCCCGCCAGCGCTTTTTCGATCAGCGCGATGGTATCCTCGACACCGTAAAGCGCGATGAAGCCGCCGAAACGCGGGCCTTGCGACGCGCCCAGCAATACCTCGTAAATCGCCGAGAACCAGGCACGCAGCGGCTCGAAGCCGTGGATCTTGCCGATGGCGAAGACCACGGATTGCAGGAACTCCTCATCCGCAAAGTCCGCTTCGGGCAGCGGGTCGTCGTTGCCTGCGATCTCGTTCTTCTTCGCAATTGCGGCCAGCGCCGCCTCTGCCGATTTCAGCGCGTCCGCCAGATCCTGCAGCGCCGCGCGCTCCTGATCGGTGGGCAGGCGGAATTCCTTGGCCGGTTTTACGAAGTCGTTGAAGTAGCGCACCGCAAAGCCCGCGGCCTGGTCCATGCCCGGATGGGTGTCGGGGGTGGCGTTGGGGGCGTATTTGTTGATGAAGCCCCACATGGTGTCCTTGTCCTCGGCGCTGGAGGCGGAGGCGAGGTTCAACAGCATCGAGAACGGCACCACCATGTCCGACTGCGGAACGTCGCCGCCGTGGATGTGCCACACCGGGTTGTTGAGCTGCGCCTTCAGGTCCTGCCCGTGATAGGCGCGCAGCTGCTGGTGGTACTCATCCACCGCCTTGGGGATCACGTCGAAATGCATCCGCTTGGCGGTCTTGGGCTTCTGGTACATGAAGTAGGCCAGCGACTCGGTCGAGGCGTAGGTCAGCCATTCGTCGATCGACACGCCGTTGCCGGAGGATTTGGAGATCTTCTGGCCGTTTTCGTCCAGGAACAGCTCATAGGTGAAATGCTCCGGCGCGCGCTGGCCGAGCACCCGGCAGATGCCGTCATAGATCGGCGTGTTGGTGGAGTGGTCCTTGCCGTACATTTCGAAATCGACTTCCAGCGCGGCCCAGCGGGCGCCGAAGTCGGGCTTCCACTGCAGCTTCACGTTGCCGCCGGTTACCGGCAGGGTCCATTCCTTGCCGTTCTCGTCGTCGAAGGTGATGGTGTAGTTCTCCGCGTCCACCTTCTTCATCGGCACGTACAGAACGCGGCTGGTTTCCGGGTGGATCGGCAGGAAGATCGAATAGGTCTGGCGCCGTTCCTCGCGCAGGGACTTCAGCATGATCGCCATGATGTCGTCGTACTTGTCGACGGCGCGCTTGAGGATCTCGTCGAACTGGCCGGACTGGTAGAATTCGGTGGCAGAGTAGAACTCATACTCGAACCCGAAGGTGTCCAGGAACCGGCGCAGCATGGCGTTGTTGTGGTGGCCGAAGCTTTCATGCGTGCCGAACGGGTCCGGCACCGAAGTGAGCGGCTTTTGCAGGTGTTCCGCCAGCGCCTCCTGGTTGGGGACGTTGCCCGGCACCTTGCGCATGCCGTCCAGGTCGTCGGAGAAGCAGATCAGCCGGGTCGGGATATCCGAGATGGTCTCGAACGCCTTCTTGATCATAGTGGTGCGGGCGACCTCGCCGAAGGTGCCGATGTGCGGCAGGCCGGAGGGGCCATAGCCGGTTTCAAAGAGGACATAGCCCTTTTCCGGCGCGCCCTTGGCATAACGTTTGAGAACCCGGCGGGCTTCTTCAAACGGCCAGGCTTTGCTCTTCAGAGCTTCTTCGCGCACATCAGACATCATGTTCTCCATCGGCGGCGGTTGCGTCAGTATTCGGGGTGCCGCGTGATCTGTCCGGATGCCCCATGCATCCGGCCATTCCCTCTATTGTGCCTGTGCCGCATGAGTCAATAATGCCAGCCCCGCCGGGGCCGGGATTTGCGGCCTTGCGCCGCGCAAAAATCGGCGGCCGGGCTCAGCCTGTTATTGAACCTCTCCGCGGGCGTACCTATCCTGTCCGGGTGAATATTGCGCAAATAAGGATTTCGTCCATGAGTGAGCAAACCCCGCATCCGATGACCCCGCAGGACTGCCTTGTGGCCCTGATGGTGGCGGTCTCGGCCTCGGACGAAAACATCCGCACCGCAGAACTGGTCAAGATCCAGTCGGCGGTGAACATGCTGCCGGTCTTTGCCGACTATGACATCGACCGGGTGAGCCGGGTGTCGCGCACGGTGCTGGACCTGTTTGAGCAGGAGGACGGGCTGGAGGCGCTGTTCGGCCTGATCCGCGGCGACCTGCCGGAGCGGCTGTTCGAGACCGGCTATGCGCTGGCCTGCGATGTGGCCGCCGCCGATGGCATCCTGGGCGAGACCGAGCTCGAGTTCCTGGCAGAGGTCCGGTATGAGCTGAACATCGACCGGCTGCACGCCGCCGCGATCGAACGCGGCGCGCGCGCCCGGCACATGGTCTGACCGCTGGCCGAGGCTTGAACAGGAAGGGCATTGCCCGGGGCAGGGGCCCGGACAATGCCATCACTCAGCTATAGGCGCCGGCTGAATAGGTCAGCTCATAGCTGTGGCTGTAAAGCTCGAAGATGATCCCGAACGGATCCTCCACATAGACCATGCGGTAAGGCTTCTCGCCTGGGAAATACTCCCGCACCGGCATCCGCTGCTTGCCGCCGGCGGCGACGATTTTTTCCAGAAGCCCCTCGACGTCCGGGTCCTGTACGGCAAAGTGGAACGTGCCGTGCTTGCGGTACTGGAAGTTGTCCTCCGGGGCCTCGTTGCCGTCAAATTCAAACAGCTCGATGCCGATGCCATCCGCGGTGGACAGATGCGCAATGCGCAGGCTGTTCCATCCGGGGCCGAAAACGTCGGTGCACATCTGCCCGATGGCGCTGTCGTCCTCGACAACCTCGCTGGGCTGCATCAGCACGTAGAACCCCATGACGTCCGAATAGAACTTCACGGCGGCTTCAAGGTCCGGCACCGACAGGCCGATGTGGGAGAAAGTTCTGGGTGTGGTGGTCATCTTTGGTCTCCTCATGCTTGGGATGACAGAAAGGTAGACACTCCCCGGTGCTCTGTGAAATTATCATTTTGCATGTAAATGATAAAAATGTGGTATGATTGATGCTGAACGCCACCTGGCTCGAAACCTTCACAACGCTGGCTGAAACCGGCCATTTCACGCGCGCGGCACAGCGCCTGAACATGACCCAGCCGGGCGTCTCGCAGCACCTGCGCAAGCTGGAGGCGCAGCTGGGCCAGAAGCTGATCGCACAGGACGGTAAAAGCTTTTCGCTCACCCCGGCGGGGGAGGCGGTGCGGGCGCTGGGGCAGGCGCGGCGGGCCGAGGAACGGCGCCTGAGAGAGACCATCGCCACGGACAGCCCCGATGCCGGAGAGGTGCGGATTGCCTGCTCCGGCAGCTTTGCAACGCTGCTCTATCCCCGCATTCTGGACCTGCTTGAAGCCGCGCCGGACCTTGCGGCGCATTTGGAAGCGGCGCCGCAAGCCACCATCGAGCGCGGTCTATTGGACGGTGTGTTCGATCTGGGCATTCTGGATCACGACCCCGGCCACCCCCGGCTGGAGGCGGAGCATCTGGGGGAGGAGGAGCTCTGCCTTGTGCTGCCAAGCCGTGATGCGGGCGCAGAGGTGACGTTCGAGGCGCTGGAAACCCGCGGTTTTGTGGCCCACCCCGATGGCTTTGCCCATGCGGATGAGCTGCTGCCGCTGAATTTTCCGGAGGCCTATCAGGGGGCCGACCGGCTGCGCGTGCGGACCTATGTCAACCAGATCGGCCAGATCCTGGACCCGGTCGCGCGCGGCATCGGCTATACGCTGCTGCCGCGCAGCGGGGTCGAGGCCTATGCGCAGCGGGACCTGCTGGCGGTGATCCCGCTGCCCAAGCCGCGGCGCCACGGATTGTGGCTCACCTTTCGCAAGGGGCGCCCGCTGAGCGCGCGGCTGCAGCGCATTCAGCATCTGGCGCAACAGGTGGCGGCGGAGCTGGCGTAGCCCTGCCTGGCCTGGTCAGCCTCCGGACGGCTGTGCTCTGAGCTGCGCCAGGCTCCGCTGCTGCTGCCCGTCCGCATCGAAATTCGCGGGATCAAGCCAAGCCTTGTAAGCCGTCTCCAGCTGCTTCCACTCGCTGTCCAGAATGGAGTACCAGGCGGTGTCGCGGTTGCGGCCCTTATAGACGATGGCCTGCCGGAACAGCCCCTCATAGGTGAAGCCGAACCGTTCCGCCGCGCGGCGGGAGGGGGCGTTCAGCGCGTCGCATTTCCATTCATAGCGGCGGTAGCCCAGATCGTTGAACACCCGCGCCATCATCAGATACATCGCCTCGGTCGCCGCCCGCGTCCGCTGCAGTGCCGGGGCAAAGGTGATGCCGCCCACCTCGATCACGCCATGAGCAGGCTGGATGCGCATGTAGCTGGCAATGCCCTCGGCCTTGCCGCTGGTGCCGTTGATCACCGCAAAATAGGGTTGCGCATCGACGCCGCTGGCGGCCTTTACCCAATCGTGCAGCTCTTCTTGGGCAGCGAAAGGGCCGTAGGGCACATAGGTCCAGATCGCGTCCGTGCGGTCCTGCCGGAACGCCGCGAACAGGTCCGCGGTGTGGCGCTCCGCATCCAGCGGCTCAACCCGGCAGTACTGCCCCTCCATGCCGGTGTGCCCGGGGTGGCGGGCGCCGGTCCAGTCCGGCAGCGGGGCGCCGATGGGCTGGCCGAGGTTGTTGAACTGATCCGTCATAAGGGCATCCTTCGCAAAGCCTTGCCGCGGTGTCCCTGCACCGCCGTCAGGCCCGGATCTGCCACGCCGCTGGTCTGGGAGAAACGTCCAGTAACGGAAAATTTTTCCAGACCAATCCCGGCTGTCAGCTGCCGTAAACCGCGCCCCAGCGCTCAATCAGCTGCTGTTGCAGCTGCTTGGCGCGTCGGTTCCAGCCGCGGGCGCCCTTGGGCCGTTCGCGCTGGGCGCGGGGAATGCGGGAGCGCGTCTTCAGATCAGCGGTGAAGATGGTGAAAGCCAGTTCGGTCCCGTCAGCCGCGGTCATGAAACCGCCCAAGCCCGAGACAAAGTTCAGCGTGCCGGTCTTGGCAGCGACCTTGATCGGGTGGCCCTTGACCACGCGGCCCTTGGCGTCGCGCAGTCGGAAGGGTTTCAGGAGCGGTTTCAACTGGCCGGAGCGGTAGGCCGCCACCAGCGCGCCGGTGAGGTCTGCCGGGGTCATCCGGGAGTCTTCGCCCAGGCCGGAATGGTCCACCAGCCGGGTGCTGGACATGCCGTATTTCTCAGCCGCCCAGCGGTTCATTTCAGCAGCCGAAGCCTTGAGCGAGCCAGGCCGCCCGGCGCGCGCGGCGGTGGCGGCCATACCGATCATCTCGGCCATCAGGTTGTTGGAGTATTTCAGCGTCGCCTTCAGCATCACGTCCATCGGCGGGCTGTGATGCTGTGCCAGCAGCCGGGCCTGAGGCAGCGACTTGGCGGCCTTTGCCTTGGGCAGTGCGATACCATGGGACCGCGCCAGGGTGCGGAACACATCGCCCGCATAGGCGCCCGGATTGCGTACCGGCAGCCAGCGGGCGCCGCCCTTGCCCAGGGCCTTGCTGGCCACCGTCCACTGGTCGGTTCCGGCCTTCTCCGCATAGGTGTAAACCGGCACCGCGCGGGAGGCGATCGTCATCCGGGAGGTGGCGACCTCGGGGCGGTATTTCTCGGTGCGGGCGTCCATGGTGACGGCCCAGCCGCTGGAGGCGCGTTTCCACTCGAAATGCACCCGGTTGAAGTTCAGCGCAATGCCGGAAACCGCAGGGGAATAGCCCACGTGGTCGGGCTGGTCCGGGTCGATGCTGCGCACCGACGGCAGGGCGCCGTCCCAGACCAGGAACTTGCCGCGTACCTCGCGCACGCCGGCGCTTTTCACGGCCTTGGCCAGCAGCGCCAGGTGATCGGTGTTCAGCATCGGGTCGCCGCCGCCGGCCAGGATCAGGTCTCCATTGACCACACCGCCCGCAACGCCGCCGGTGGCCAGAACGCGGGTTTCGAACCGGTGATCCGCGCCCAGCACGTCCAGCGCGTAAAGCGCGGTCAGCGCCTTGGCAACGCTTGCAGGCGGCAGCGCCTCGCCGCTGCCGGACGCCTCCAGTAGCTTGCCGGTTTTCACATCCGCCACCGCGCAGACCGCATCGCCCGGCAGCTTGGCCCGCGACAGCAGCGCCCTGAGCCCGTCGGCCCCAGCCGCCAGAGAGCTGACCTTGCGCGCCACAGGGCGCAGGGAAACCGCAGGCGCATTGGCCAGCGCAGAAGAGCCCGCCAATGCGGCAAGCCCGGAAAGAAGGAATGTCCGGCGTGAAGTCATCGTATTCATTTTTAAGGCGAGGACCTGCTCTTCTTCAATCCCCGTTGCCGGCTGATCCGCCGCAGTGTCCGGGGTTTTGCCTGATGGAAAGTCCTGCTACCGCTGGCAGCCATGTTTCAGGCAGTCATCCTCATGTTTGCGGCCATGTCAATGATCCCGGCGGGTGATCTGTGCGGGAAGCTGCTGACCGGCGGCGGGCTGGCGACGCCTGCCTTTGTCGCCTGGTCGCGGTTTTCGATCGGTGCCGCGCTGATCCTGCCCTTTGTGCCGCGCCGGGCGTTCACGCTGCTGGGCGACTGGCGGCTGTGGCTCAGGGCCGGGCTGCTGACCGGCGGCATCTTCTCGATCCAGCTGGCCCTGATGACGGAGCCGCTGGCCAATGTCTTTGCCGCTTTCTTTATCGGGCCGGTGATCAGCTACGTGCTGTCGGTGCTGCTGCTGCGGGAGCAGGCGACGCTGGCGCGCAGCCTGCTGATGGCGCTGGGTTTTCTCGGTGTGCTGATGGTGGTGCGGCCGGGCTTTGGCGGCTCGGTCAACCTGCTGTGGGCGGTGCTGGCAGGCTGTTTCTATGGCGGGTTCCTGACCAGTTCGCGCTGGCTGGCGGGGGTGGGTTCGCCGCTGGAGCTGAGCCTGACGCAGCTGCTGCTGTCGGCCGTGCTGATGCTGCCGCTGGGCCTTGCCAGCCTGCCGGAGTTTTCCGCCTCAACCGCGGCACTGACGGTGGGGAGTGCCGCGTTTTCGATGACGGGCAATCTCTTGCTGCTGTTCGCCTATGGCCGGGTGCAGGCGGTCAAGCTGGCGCCGATGGTCTATTTCCAGCTGGTGGCGGCTGTGGGGCTGGGCTGGGCGGTGTTCAGCCAGCTGCCGGATGCCTGGACCTGGGCCGGGCTTGCGGTGGTGCTCAGCGCCGGTCTGGTCTCAGCCATGCTCCGCCGCTGACCATTCGCCGCGGGCGCGGATTTCGGTGGAGCTGACATCCACCATCGGCACGTTGACAAAGCACCAGGCGGGGGCCGTGGCCTGCGCCAGCAGGTGGCTTTCGCAGCCCTTCAGCATCGCATGCCGGTAGATCCGCGCCGCTGGCGAAAACCGCGCCGAGATCCGGTCCCCCGGCCGTGCCAGCACCCCCACGGGCACCGTGTCCAGGATCTGCTGCCAGTCCTTCCAGCGGTGGAAATGGGTGAGGTTGTCCGCCCCCATCAGCCAGACAAAGCGCACGCCCGGATGGCGGCGGCGCAGGTGGCGCAGGGTCTGGGCGGTGTAGCGGGTGCCGAGATCGGCCTCGATGCCGCTGACATGGATCCGCGGGTGCTGGATCAGGCTGCGGCTGGCGCTGATCCGCCGCTCCAGCGCAGCAGGCTGGCGCGCCTTCAGCGGGTTGCCGGGGGAGACCAGCCAGAACAGGTGATCCAGCCCGAAGCGTTTCAGCGCGGCATGGGAAATCGCCGCATGGCCGCGGTGCGGCGGGTCAAAGGACCCTCCCAAGAGCCCGACGCTCTGGCCCGGGCGGATATGCGGCAGCTTGCAAACCATGAAGAGCTTGATGCGCACAGTTTTAAGGGGAGTTCAATCGCTTGTCGGGCCTGCCGGGCCCGGTGCTGAGGGGCTGATTGCCTGAATCCGCCCGGCGTAGTAAAATTTTCTTGCGCGGGCGGTTTGGCCGGCGCGCTGTATTTGATTGCGAGTTTACCATGGTTACCAAGCTTTCCGCCTCAGTCGGGCGCAAGGGCAAGAACCTGCCCGAAGATGTCAAAGCCGTGCAGCAGCTGCTGAATGCCTTTGCGGCCAATGCCGGTTTCAAGAAGCTCAAGGTCGATGGCACCCCGACGCCGGTGCTGGAAAAGACCATCGGGCAGTTCCAGCAGGACGTCTGCGGTTTCAAGCCCGATTTCCGCATCGACCCGGGCAAGAACACGATCAAGAAGCTGAACGCGGGGCCCGCCAAGGCCAAGGCGGAGCAGAAAGCCAAGGAAAAGCAGGACGAGAAGGCCAAGCAGGAGGCCAAGGCCCAGGCGGTGAAGGCCGCCAAGGATGCGGTGATGAAGGAGGCCAAGTCCAAGTCGCTCGACCAGAGCGGCTGGGCCGCGCTGCTGAGCGAGATCGAGGATTATGCCACCTCGCTCTATGACAGCTATTTTGCCAAGGGCGAGAAGAAGGGCGAGGACCCGCAGAAAGCCGCCAAACGGGCGGCGGAGAAGGCTGCTAAGGACGCCAAGAAGAAGGCCGCAGAGAATGTCATCAAGACCATCGACACCGGCGGATTGTGCAAGCCCGGGCGGCTGACCGGCAAGACGCAAGGGGTGCAGAAGAAGATCCTGGATGTGCTGTTCGAGGTCTCGTCCTACTATGGCGAGACCATCCATGTGGTCTCGGGCCTGCGCGACAAGAAGGGGCAGGCAAGCGCCATGTACAACGGCTGGAACAGCCACCTGAAGCGCGGCAAGATCTATTCCTACCTGCGCAGCCATGAGGATTTCCGGGTCGAACTGGACGGGTTTGTCCAGGCGGGGGACAAGAAGGGGTTCATTGCCTGCATGTTCAAGAAGGCCGAGTGGAAATACATCTCGCGCCATTTGTCGGGACAGGCGGTGGATGTGACCACGCGGACGGACCAGAAGATCATCGACGCGCTGGGCACCTGCCTGCGCTATTTGGCGGAGCGCAATAGCGAAGGCATCAAGTGCCACCATTTCGACAACCGCAAACTGATCTACCCGGTGCCGGACAGCGTGAAGAAGAAGTGGAAGCTGTGAGGGGCCGGGGGTTGGCGGAGCTGGGGCTGTGCGGGTGGTTGAGGTCGGATTCGGGGTGAAAATGAAAAGGGGTTTTCTGCGAAACCTTGTTTTTTCACAGGTGGTTACTTAATTTGTTAGGCGGCAATGGCAAGAACGCCCGCTCTGCGTAGGGTGGGCAATTTGCCCACCTCGGATCGGGTGGTTAATAGGGTGTTAACCTGCCTCAGGTTCAAATACCCCATGCCAAACTACCGCCGGTTCAAAAGCGATGGCGGCTGCTATTTCTTCACCGTCAGCCTGGCGCAGCGGGGGACATCCTTGCTCGTCGAGGAGATTGCTGCATTGCGGCAAGCTTATGCGGATACTCAGCGGCAGCTGCCGTTCCGCTGTGAGGCAATGGTTATTCTGCCGGACCACTTGCATGCGGTCTGGACCTTGCCAGAGGGAGACTGCGATTTCTCCGGGCGCTGGCGGCTGATCAAGTCCCGGTTTTCACATGCCGTGGGCGGAAGCTTTGGTCGTTCCGCCAGCAAGCACGCCAAGCGGGAAAAGGGGATCTGGCAGCGCCGGTTTTGGGAGCATTTTATCCGGAATGAAAAAGACTACCGGCGGCATGTCACTTACTGCTGGACCAATCCGGTGAAGCATGGGCTGGCCGCTCGGCCGGCAGATTGGAAATTTTCCTCGATCCATCGGGATATTCGGGCGTGCAGAGTCCCGGCAGAGTGGACAGAGCCAAGCCCGGAGGGAGAGTTCGGCGAGTAGGGTGGGCGATTCCGCCCACCATTTCTTTTTGTCACCCGTGGAATGGTGGGCAAATTGCCCACCCTACGAAAACTTCTTCTGCGACTTCCCCCTGTAGGCTCGCGTCCCCGCTTTCCCCGCCGTTGACCGGCCGCGCGACTTAACCGCGGCCTCTGACGCCGCCTCCACCGCCGACTGCCGCGCCAGGGGGTCGTCGGAGATGGCGAGGTCCACGGCCTCCAGCCGTTTGATCTCGTCGCGCAGGCGGGCGGCTTCTTCGAACTCCAGGTTCTCCGCCGCCTTGCGCATGTCGTCGCGCAACCCGTTCAGATGCGCCTCCAGGTTGGCGCCGTGCATCGGCTTGCCGATCTGGGCGGTGACGCGGTTCATGTCCACATCGCCCTCGTAGAGGCCGGCCAGCACGTCCTCGACGTTTTTCTTGACGGTTTCAGGCGTGATGCCGTGTTCGAGATTGTAGGCGATCTGCTTTTCGCGGCGGCGGTTGGTCTCGCCCAGGGCGCGCTCCATCGAGCCGGTGATCTTGTCGGCATACATGATGACACGGCCGTCGGCGTTGCGGGCGGCGCGGCCGATGGTCTGGATCAGCGAGGTCTCGGAACGCAGGAAGCCTTCCTTGTCGGCGTCCAGAATAGCGACCAGGCCGCATTCGGGAATGTCGAGACCCTCGCGCAGCAGGTTGATGCCGATCAGCACGTCGAAAGCGCCGAGGCGCAGGTCGCGCAGGATCTCGATCCGCTCCAGCGTGTCGATGTCGGAGTGCATGTAGCGGACCTTGATGCCCTGTTCGTGCAGGTATTCGGTGAGGTCCTCGGCCATGCGTTTGGTGAGGGTGGTGACCAGGGTGCGGAAGCCGTTGGCGGTGACTTTGCGGATCTCATCCAGGAGGTCGTCCACCTGCATGCCGACCGGGCGGATTTCGACCTCCGGGTCCAGAAGGCCGGTGGGGCGGATCACCTGTTCGGTGAAGACGCCGCCCGCCTGTTCCAGCTCCCACGCCGCCGGGGTGGCGGAGACGAAGACCGACTGCGGGCGCATGGCGTCCCATTCCTCGAACTTGAGCGGGCGGTTGTCCATGCAGGAGGGCAGGCGGAAGCCGTGTTCGGCCAGAGTGAACTTGCGCCGGTGGTCGCCCCGGTACATGCCGCCGATCTGGGGGACGGAGACGTGGCTTTCATCGGCAAACACGATGGCGTTGTCGGGGATGAATTCGAACAGGGTCGGGGGCGGCTCGCCCGGGGCGCGGCCCGTGAGGTAGCGAGAGTAGTTTTCGATGCCGTTGCAGTGGCCGGTGGCCTCCAGCATTTCCAGGTCGAAGTTGGTGCGCTGTTCCAGCCGCTGCGCTTCCAAGAGCTTGCCGTCGCCGACCAGCTGCTCAAGGCGCTGCTTCAGCTCCTGCTTGATAGAGATGATGGCCTGGTTGAGGGTCGGTTTGGGCGTCACATAGTGGGAGTTCGCATAGACGCGGATCTGCTCGAAGGTGCCGGTTTTCTCGCCGGTCAGCGGGTCGAATTCGGTGATCGCCTCCAGCTCCTCGCCGAAGAAGGAGAGTTTCCAGGCGCGGTCTTCCAGGTGGGCGGGGAAGATTTCCAGCGTGTCGCCGCGGACCCGGAAGGAGCCGCGCTGGAAGGCCTGGTCGTTGCGCTTGTACTGCTGGGCGACCAGATCGGCCATGATCTGGCGCTGGTCGTACATCTCGCCCGCTTTCAGGTCCTGGGTCATCGCCGAGTAGGTCTCAACCGAGCCGATGCCGTAGATGCAGCTGACGGAGGCGATGATGATCACGTCGTCGCGTTCGAGCAGGGCGCGGGTGGCGGAGTGGCGCATCCGGTCAATCTGCTCGTTGATCTGGGATTCCTTCTCGATATACGTGTCGGAGCGCGGCACATAGGCCTCCGGCTGGTAGTAGTCGTAGAAGGAGACGAAGTATTCGACCGAGTTCTCCGGGAAGAAGCCCTTGAATTCGCCGTACAATTGCGCCGCCAGCGTCTTGTTGGGGGCGAGGATGATCGCCGGGCGCTGGGTTTCCTCGATCACCTTGGCCATGGTGAAGGTTTTGCCGGTGCCGGTGGCGCCCAAGAGCACCTGGTTGCGCTCGCCGTCCAGAACGCCCTCGGACAGTTCCTTGATCGCGGTGGGCTGGTCGCCTGCGGGATCGAAGGTGGTGTTCATCACGAACCGCTTGCCGCCCTCCAGCTTGGGCCGCTGCTGCGGCGCCCGCTGGGTCATCATCGGCATGGACTTGTCGGAATGGGCATAGGGCATCGGGCGACTCCGTTGGGGACCGCGCTGATTTTGGTCTGTTTTTGTTCTTGTTCAAGGGGGCATCCGGCCTTGTTGCAGCCAAACGCCTGTGGCGGCAGGGCAAAACCGTTGAAATACGGCGCATTTGCCACCTTGCTGCAGAGGCATATCCGGCGCATAAATGCGCAACTTCGAGATTCACAGGTTGAGACACCAGGAGACAGCCCATGCAAGCGCGGATTTACCGGCCAGCACGCAATGCCATGACCTCGGGCATGGCGAAGACGCGGAGATGGGTCCTGGAATTCGCGCCGGCAAGCGCCCGCGAGGTGGATCCGCTGATGGGCTGGACCTCCTCAAGCGACACCCAGAGCCAGGTGCGTCTGCGCTTTGATACCAAGGAGGCGGCGCTGGAATATGCCAAGGATCATGGCATTGAGGCGCTGGTGGTCGAGCCCAAGGAGCGCAAGGCCAACATCCGTCCGGGCGGCTATGGCGACAATTTCGCCACCAACCGCCGCGGGCCCTGGACCCACTGAGGTTTGTAAATCTTGATCGAGTTCCCACCGTTTCGGCACGGGTTCTCATCGGGATTTGCAAATAGGCGCCTAATGGGCGCCTTTTCCATATCCGGGTCTCAGCAGGCGGAGCGGTGCTCCGAAGCGAGCTGTTCGGCCCAATCTTTATGGGTCAATTTGACGTTAAGGCACGGGCGCCCGCGGCAAGGTGCTGCCGCAGGTGCCCTTGGCGCGGGGACTCCACCCGGGCCGCTAGCGCCGCACACTCTCTTGTTTCATACGAGCTTGATCCCCTGCTTGATGAGATCGCTTGTTGTCTTGCGGATGCCGTCCTCCAGAATGTCGAACATCTGGTCGATCTGGCTTTCGGAGATGATCAGCGGCGGTGAGAACACGCACATGTTGATGATCGGGCGCAGGATGAGGCCGTTGTCCTGGCAATGCGCGTCGATCATGGCGCCCACGGACTTGTCGAGTGCGAGCACGTCGCCGGCCGTTGCATCAGCTACGCATTCGACACAGCCAAGCAGCCCCTGACCGCGCGCATCACCGACCAGCGGGAGGCCGGCAAGGGCTGCGAGCCGTGCTTCGAAATGGGGCGTGACCTTTCGCACATGCTCAAGGATGCCATCGCGTTCGATGATTTCGATATTCTTGAGCGCTGCGGCAGCGCTGACCGGATGGCCGGAGTAGGTGAACCCGTTCGAGAAGGTCGCGTCCTGGGAATTACTGCCGGACACCTCGGCAATCAGCCGGTCCGAGATGATGCAGGCCCCCATCGGCACATAGCCTGAGGTCATGCCCTTGGCGCAGGTGATGATGTCGGGAACGATATCGAACACCTCTTCGGAGGCAAACCAGTGGCCCATGCGGCCGAAACCGGTGACCACTTCGTCAGAGATGTAGAGCACGTCATGCCGGCGGCAGACTTCGAGACAGCGTCTGTGATAACCCGCCGGCGGAATGATCACCCCGCCCGAACACAGGATCGGTTCGGCAATGAAAGCCGCTACCTTGTCAGCACCGATCTGCAGGATCGCGTTTTCCAGGTCCGCAACCTTTTCATCCAGAAACGCCTCGACGCTCTGGCCTTCGGCGCGGACATAAGGGTTCACGTTGGGCAGGAAATGGGTCAGATGCTCTGCCTGGTCCAGCCAGCCCTTGTCGCGTTCCTTGCCGCTCATCGAGGCCGCCAGATAGGTTGAGCCGTGATAGGCCTTCTGGCGCGAGATGACGGTTTTCTTTTCCGGCCGTCCCAGGACATTGTTGCGGAACTGAACGAAGCGCAGCGCACTGTCCACGGCCGTAGAGCCGCCGGTGGTGAAGAACACATGGTTCAGATCCCCCGGCGTGTGTCCGGCTATTTCATGGGCCAGGCGTGCGGAGGTGGAGTTCGCGTTGTTGAACGGCGAGAAATAAGCCAATTCCCGTGCCTGCTGTGCCATCGCTTCGGCTATCTCGGTGTTGCCGTAACCGATCTGCACGCACCACATGCCGGCCGGTCCGTCGATCAGGCGCTCACCCGTTTCCGTGGTGACATAGATGCCTTCACCGCCCTCGGTAAACGTCCTGTTGTTCTGGCCGATGTGGGCCATCCCCTCCCACGGATGCACGAAATGCCCGTTGTCCCAATCGCGGACTGTGTCGAAGCCGGTATTCAGCAGCGTCATGATCTCACCTGCATTGTAACACTTATCACAAACTGAACAAACGTACATTCATTGTCAAGAACGGCCTTTGCTTTTAAGTTCGGTTTGTGTGAAGCCATTGGAAACTTGGGGCATTCCCCTGAAGCAAAGAGGGTCGCAAAGGACGTGAGCAGCACCGGCCAGCATGGGGAAGGGCTGAACGCCAGGGAGTTCAGCAAGTCCAAGAATCGGCGTCATCTCCTGGAGTCCGCAGCGGAAGCCATTTTCAGATACGGCTTCCGGGGGGCGACCATTGCCGCAATTCAGGACATTTCCGGCCTGTCGCGGGGCATGATAAATCTGCATTTCAAGACCAAGGAGAACCTCCTGCTGGCAGTCGCCGAAGATTTGGCGAACAGCTACTCCGAACGATGGAAGAGGGTGGCCCTGGACCCGGCCCTTCCGGCGGCGGAAAAATTGAAAGGGATCATCAAACTGGATGTTTCGCCGGACCTGCTCAACCGTCGCGATGTCGCGGTTTGGTTCGCCTTCCGATCTGAAGTCTATTCGAACCCGGAGTACCGGCGGTACATCGATTCCAGGGATGCAAATCTGCGCAATGTGCTGATTGAGATTTGTCAGACTCTCATCGACGAGGGGTCCTACGCCGGCGCCGATGCAGAGCTTGCAGCCGACGGGCTGATCGCTCTCCTTGAGGGAACGTGGACCGACTTTCACTTGCACGCAGATGATTTTGACCGCGGCAAGGCTGAGCGGACCTGTCTGTATGTTGCAAAGAGCTTGTTTCCGGACCACTTTTGACATTGTCCAGATTGATCTGCTGAGAGCGGTTGCCGGCCGCAGTTTCAGGTGAGTTTTTGAACTCGTGACCGGCTCCGGGGGGCAAATGGGCGCAGCCGCTCGCCTCCCCGGGCCGTCAAGCTCTCAAAGAGGACGGAAATCCGAAGCACTGACGCGCACCTGAAAGACGCGAAGAAAGGGGCCAAGCGGCATCGCGGCGCCGGTGCTTGCCCCGCTAACTATTGCGCCGTCCAGCCGCCATCGACGGGAATGGATGCCCCCGTGACGTTGTGTGCCTCGCGGGCGCAGAGCCAGAGCGCCAGCGCACCGATTTCAGAGGGGTCGGAGGTGCGGCGGGAGGGTTGTTTTTCGGCGAGAAGGTCGGCAATCCCCGCTGCTCTGTCGCCGCCGTGCAGGGCGGCGCGGGCCTGGACTTGGGGCTCGATGATCGCGGTTTCCGTCCAGCCGGGGCAGATGCAGTTGACAGTAATGCCGCCCGTGTCGCGGCTGCCCTGGCTCGCGTATTCCAGCGCTGCGACCCGGGACAGCCCCACCAGCCCGAACTTCGATGCCACATAGGGCGCCTTGTTCACCGAAGCGACCAGCCCGTGAACCGAGGCGATATTGACCACCCGCCCGTATCCGCGTTCGGCCATTTTGGGCATGGCCAGGCGCATCGTGTGAAAGGCCCCCGTCAGGTTGACACCCAGCACAGCATCCCATGTGGCGGTGTCTGCCTCCGCGAGGGAGACGGTTTTCTGGATGCCCGCGTTGTTGGCGAGGATGTCGGTGCCCCCCCATTCTTCCATTCCGGCCATCATGGCTTCGACCGCGCTTGCGTCCCGCATGTCAGCATCGAAAAACCGGGTTTCCGGAGCGCCGGCAGCGGTGACTTCGGCCATAGCGGCCCGGGCTTGTTCCTGATCGGCCAGCCCATGCACGGCCACGCGGGCGCCCGCCCCGGCAAAAGCCTTGGCCATTGCCAGCCCGATGCCCTGAACCGAACCTGTTACGAGGGCGGTCTTTCCGGTCAGATCAGTCATGCAGTTGCTCCTGTTGCAGCATGGCGCGCAGATCGGTTTTCAGCACCTTGCCATAATTGTTCTTGGGCAGTTCCGGCACAAAGATGTACTGCTTTGGCCGCTTGAACCGCGCGATCTGTTCCAGGCAGCGGGCGTCAAGCGCCTCCTGTGCGGCAGTTCCCACGACAAAGGCCACCACTTCTTCGCCCCACTCCGGGTGGGGCCGGCCCACCACGGCCGCTTCGGAGACCTGCGGGTGAGACAGGAGAACGTCCTCCACTTCGCGGGGATAGATGTTGGATCCGCCCGAGATAATCATGTCCTTCGAGCGGTCGATCATCGTGACATAGCCGTCCTGGTCCATTGAGCCCATGTCGCCGGTCCAGAGCCAGCCGTCGCGGATTGTCTTGGCGGTGGCCGCGGGGTTGCGCCAGTATCCTTTCATCACCGTCGCCCCGCGAACGGTGATTTCGCCGGTTTCGCCGGGCGGCAGCTCAGTGCCGGTTTCATCGGCGATCCGGACCATGACAGCGCTCTGGGCTGTGCCCACGGAGTTCAGCCGCGCGCGCCATCGCGGGTGGCTGCGGCCGGCCACGTCATTGCGCGGCAGTACCGTGATGCCCATGGGGCATTCACCCTGGCCATAGACCTGAATGAAACGCGCGCCCATGGTCTCAACCGCGTCCAGAATATCTGCCTCATACATCGGCCCGCCGGCATAGGTGATCGTGCGCAAACCTTCTCCATCCTGGCCCGTTGCCTTGGCGTGACTTGCCAGGCGGCGCACCATGGTGGGGGCTGCGAACATGGAGATGCTGCCAACCGACCGCCCCAGTGCGAGAATTTCTTGCGGATCGAACCCGCCGCTTTCCGGCACCGCATGGCGGGCGCCGCGGATCACGTGCATGAAGTTGTAGATGCCGGCCCCGTGCGACATCGGCGCCGCGTAAAGGATGGCGTCTGGGGGCAGCACATCATCGACATCGGTGAAATAGGCATAGGTCATGGCGGCAATGTTGCCGCACGTCATCATCACGCCTTTGGGCTTGCCGGTGGTGCCTGAGGTGTAAAACAGCCAAACCATATCGTCGGCGTCCAGCATCTCCGGCCGCGCCATCGGTGATGACCGCAGGAGCGTATCCCACTCTGCCCCGTCCGCCGAAACCACCGGTCCGCTCAGGCCGGGCGCGTGCTTGCCATCGCTCAGCGTCAGGGCAGCGCCGGCGTTTTCGATGATCCAGCCGGCCTCCTTCGGGTGCAGCTTGGCGTTAACCGGTACGGCCGCGGCACCGGTGAACCAGATACCGTACAGCGCGATCAGGTACTCAATGCGGTTGCCCATGAAGACCGCGACCCGGTCGCCCTTGGAAACGCCGCGTGCAGCCAGCCCCGTGCCAAGGCGCGCTGCCGCATCGCGAAAGCCCGCATAGTCCAATATGGTCCGGTCCCCTATGAGCAGGGCAGGACGTGCGCCGGCGCGCAATGCAGTCCGGTGCAGCCACTCGGCGGGGTTCATGAACGGGCCTCCAGAATGGAACAGTAATTGGCAACGCCGGAACCGCCCATGTTGAAAACACCCGCCAGCTCTGCCCCGGGTTTCTGCAGCGGCCCGGCCTGTCCGGTAACCTGCTGCGCAGCCAAAACATGCATGGAAACACCGGTGGCGCCGACCGGATGGCCCTTGGCCTTCAACCCGCCCGACAGGTTCACGGGCAGGGCGCCGCCGGCCATGACGGTGCCATCTGCCACCGCCCGGGCCCCCTGGCCCTGCGGCGCCAGGCCCATCGCCTCGTAGATCATCAGCTCGGCGATGGTGAAACAGTCATGCACTTCCGCCAGGTCGAGGTCATTCACGCCGATGCCGGCCTCTTCAAAGGCCATTTCGAACGCGCGCGCCGCACCTGCGAGGCGGGTCATGTCCCGGCGCGACATGGGCAGGTAATCATTGACCTGGCAGGCGGCGCGGAACCCTGCCGCGCATTCAAAGCCGGCGCGGTCTTCGGCCACCATCACCAGCGCGGCGGCACCGTCCGAAATCAGCGAGCAATCCGTCAGCCGCAGCGGCGGAGCGATCACCGGGTTCTTGTCGCTGGGCGTGTTGCAGAACTCAAAGCTCACGTCCCGGCGCATCTGCGCCAGGGGGTTGGCCTGCGCGTTGGCATGGTTCTTAACGGCGATACGGGCCAGCGTCTCGGACTGGTCGCCGTAGGCCTGGAAATAACCGCTGGCGATCCGGGCGAAAATCTGCGGAAAGCTGACCCCCGCCTCTTCGGTCTGATAGGAGGCGCCCGCCAGCGCCGCAGTCACCCCTTTGGTGTCAAGCGAGGTCATCTTCTCCGCGCCAATCACCAGGACGGTCCGGGCCGATCCCGCCCGGATGGCATCACGCGCCGCATAGACCGCCGCCGAGCCCGAAGCGCAGGCGTTTTCCACACGGGTTGCAGGCGTGAAGCGCAGCCGCTCATCCAGGCCCAGCACAAGCGACGACGCAAAGGCGTCCGGGACCATGCCGCTGTTGAAATGCCCCAGCCAGATTGCATCGATCTCTTCCGGGCCGACACAGGCCATTTCGATCGCCTCCGCGGCGGCGGTCTGGATCAGCTCCTCAAAACTCTGGTCCAGCGCACCGAATGGTGTGTGGCCCCAGCCAACTATTTTTGCGTCCATATCTGCCTCCCTTGACGTGAAGACAGGCTAATTGTGTAACGATGGCGGCGCGATCCGTGTAACTACGTAATTATCCATGAATGCTGACCTTGAATCCCTTGCCTTCGACCATGCCCCGATCGGGCTGATCTATGCCGAAAACCGCCTGATCCGCCGCTGTAATCCCCGTTTCGCACGCATGTTCGGATACCGGGCGGAGGATCTCGAAGGGCGTTCCCTTTCGGTGCTTTACCCGTCGATGGAGGAATACCGGCGCATCGGGGACCTTGGCCTGCACAAGATGCAGGGCACCGGCCAGTACGAAGATGAGCGCATCATGCGCCGCCGGGACGGTTCGCATTTCTGGTGCCGGGTGCGGGGGCAGTCGCTTGATGCGGATACGCCTTTTGCCCGGTCGGTTTGGACGTTCGCCGATATTTCCGAGCAGCGCCCGATCACAGAGATGACCGCGCGGGAGCGGCAGGTGGCCAAGATGATGGCCGAAGGGCTTACCAGCAAGGAGATCGCGCGCGGGCTTGGCATCTCACCGCGGACGGTCGAGGTCCATCGCGCCCGGCTATTGGAGAAATTCGGTGCGCGGAACTCATTGGAATTGATCGCGCGCATCACCGGTGTGCCGATTTAGCGTGCCTTGGTTTGCGTGCCCGCGGAGCACCGGGGGGCGGCCCCAAAGCGACGTGCAAGTGCAGACGCCTTTTGCCGCCGCCAAAATTGAGCGATATGGCTCGGTGTCTCGCTGGGAACGGCAGGATCAAATTGCTCTGCCCCTGAGCACCTCCGCTGCAAGCGCTTCAGCTTCCAGAGGGCGGAGCGGTCTTGCGGCCCCATTTTGTTTGCGCGCATGGTGGTTCCGGATGCAGCTCTCGCCGGTAACGGCGGCAGCTCATGCCAAATTCTAAGGGGCGGTTCTGAGGGTAAGCTTTCATGTCTGAATTCAGGTTTCTCTTGAACGGCGACGAACCGGGGCGCGCCACCATTCTCCTCGCCCACGGTGCAGGGGCGGCAATGGACACGCCCTTCATGACCACGATGGCAGAGGCCCTTGCCGCCCGGGGGATGCGCGTTGCCCGGTTTGAATTCGCATACATGGCAGGCCGCCGCAGCGGCGGGCCGAAAAGGCCGCCGCCGAAGGTTGAGGTGTTGCAGGAAGAGTACCGCGAAGCCATCGAGACGCTTGCCTGCAGCGGCCCGCTGTTTATCGGCGGCAAGTCCATGGGCGGCCGGGTCGCCAGTCTGATTGCCGATGATCTTTGGGCTCAGGAACGCATCCGCGGATTGGTCTGCCTTGGCTATCCGTTCCATCCGCCTGGCAAACCCGAAAAGCTCAGGACCGGGCATCTGGCCGGACTGAGAACGCCAGCGCTGATTTGCCAGGGCACCCGTGACCCGTTCGGCACGCAGGGGGAGGTTGCAGGCTATGACCTTTCCGGTGCGGCGGCGTTTTGCTGGCTGGAAGACGGCGATCATGACCTGAAGCCGCGTAAGAGAGTGACCGGGCTGACGCAGGAGCAGCATTTGCAGTCAGCTGCTGAGGAGATCGCCCGCTGGATCAGGGCGGCGGGCTGAGGCCCGGCTGCTGAGATGAAGGCTCCTACCGCTTGCCGAACAGCGCGGCCTGCTGTTTGCGCATCTCCGAGACCTCTGCCTGAAGCCAGCTCCGCAAGACCTGGTACCCCTCCGTCGCCGCATTGGCCGGCGTGGTGACCAGCCAGTAGCGGGCCCGTGATTTCACCGGCGGGCCGGCAGCCTCCAGAAAGCCGGCCTCCAGATCATGTTCGACCAGCAGGCTGCGCCCCAGCGCAATGCCCATGCCGCTGATTGCGGCCTGGATGGCCAGGTCGGCACGGGCAAAGGCATTGATGGAGCGCTCAAACCCGATGTCCCAGCCGCGGCCCGAAAAATAGGCGTTCCAGCTGAACCCGGTGCCGTCGGTTTCGCCGAAGCGGTCGACCAGCAGGCGGGCGCCGGGCTGCCGGCAATAGTCCTGAAAGGATTGCGGCCCCAGGTAACCCGGGCGGCAGACCGGCAGCAGCACGGCCTGCAGCAAGGGTTCCGAATGCAGGCCCGGATATGGCCCCATGCCATAGCGGATCGCGGCCTTGGCCTCGCCTGCGTGCAGGTCGGCCAGCCGGTCATCGACGTCCACCAGCAGATCCAGGCCGCTGGCCTGCGCGCGCTGCAGGGCGGGCACGATCCACTTCATCGCCACCGAAGACGATACCGAAAGCCGCAGGCTGCGGCTGGTTTTCAGGTCCTGCAGCCGGGTGAGCGCGGCTTGCCAGACTCCGCCGCTTTGCTGCGCGGCCTCACACACGATGCGGCCGGCGTCCGTCGGAGTGATCCGGCGGGTGGTGCGGTCAAACAGCGGTACGCCGAGGGCCTCCTCCAGCGCCTTGATCCGGTGGCTGACCGCGGATTGCTCAATCCCCAGCCGTTCCGCAGCGCGGGTAAAGTTTTGTTCCTCGGCAATGGCCGCCAGCAGGGGGGCGCTCTGCAGAAGTTTAGGGAGAAGGCTGTCGTAATTCATGAATCCTGATCATAGTTATATCAGTATTACAGACGCAAGAGTTTGGTCATGCTGACAGAAGTTCATGAAAAGGAGTTCGCAGCATGACCCGGAACACCACATCTGTCACCGCCCGCATCGTCAACGGGTTCGTCACCCTTCGCGACACCGGCGACGCGGAATTGCTTGAGGCCGGCCGCGACGGGTTGAGCGATGCGGACCTCAAGCGGATCAGCCGCGGCAGCGGCGGGCACGTGCAGGCAGCCGGCGGCAACCCCGCGGGAGTTGTGCTGGATGCCGATGACCTTAGCGAGGCGCAGATGCTGGAAATCGCGCAAAAGGTTGGGCTGTCGGAGACCGCGTTCGTTTCGCGTTCCGCCACCGAGGGGTTCAAGCTGGACTTCTTCACCCCGGCCCGGCGCATTGCCCATTGCGGCCACGCGACCATCGCGACCTTCAGCTATCTGGCTGAACTCGGGCGGGTTAAGGAGGGCGAGACCTCCAAAGAAACCGTTGACGGGCCTCGGAAAATCATCGTCCGGGAAGGCGCGGCCTATATGGAGCAGCTGGCGCCGCGCTACGAGACGGCCGCTGATTGGGCGGACCGCGGTGTCCAGCTGCAGGATGTGCTGGCCGCGCTCGGCCTTGCCGAAGACAGGCTGGATCCGCGCTTTGCGCCGGTGCTTGCCAATACCGGCAACAGTTTTGTGCTGGTTGCAGTCAAGGACGCCGCTGCGCTGGCGGCTATCCAGCCCCGGCAGCCGCAGATCGAAGCCATCAGCGAGGCGCTGGACCTGATCGGGTTCTATGTCTTCACAACGGATCCCGCTGCAACCTCCGCCGATGCCACGGCACGCATGTTCGCGCCGCGCTATGGCATAGCTGAGGAGTCGGCAACCGGCATGGCCGCCGGGCCGCTGGCCTGCGCGCTTTATGACCATCTTGGCATCCGCAAGCCCAAGCTTCTGATCGAGCAGGGCCACTACATGGTGCCGGCGTCGCCCAGCGAAATCATGGTCGAGCTGGATTTGGAGGCGGGCCGGATCACTGGCCTGATGGCGGGCGGTTTCGGCGCCGTGATGAAGGAAATGGAGATCTGTTTACCGGAACGGTGCCAGGGCACTTGACGGCGGCGGTCCTGTTTCTGATGTGTTCGTTTCCCCGGACCGTTGCCCCTGGCAGCGGTCCTTTTCCGTGCTGCTGAGTGATAAGGAATTTTCTTTCCCTGACAGTAAACACAGAGTAGGGGTCGTGCCAGGCCGGTGCGTTCTGTGCCGGACCGCACCGGTGACCGCTGATAAGATCGTGAGGCAATATGGCGAACGTAGAGCACCGCAGCAGCCCGGGTGGCGCCGGCACCCCTGTTTCCGGATTTGAAATCAGCCCGGCAAGCCCGGCGGAACCGGAGGCCGCCGCGATGATCCGGCGGCATCTGTCGCAAATGGCTGCGCAGTCGCCTGAGGAAAGCTGCCATGCCTTGGACGGGAGCGGGCTGGAAGGGCCGGATGTGCGGTTCTTCCTGTTGCGCCAGGGCGGCAAGGCTATTGCCATGGGGGCGCTGAAAACCTTGGACGATGGCGCGCGCGAGCTGAAGTCGATGCATACACTGGCAGAGGCGCGCGGCAGCGGGGCAGGGCGGGCGATGCTGGATTTCCTGCTGGCGCTGGCCCGGCGCGATAACGCCTCTGGCATTTATCTGGAAACCGGGTCGACGGATGATTTCTTGCCGTCGCGCCGTCTGTATGAATCCCTGGGGTTTGTGCAATGCGGGCCGTTTGCGGACTACGGCGAGGACCCTTGGTCGGTCTTTATGCACTTGGACCTGCGCGCCGCGGCTTGACCCCCGGCCGGAGCCTGTCATAACTGGCGCCACGCGGTCCCTTAGCTCAACTGGATAGAGCAGCTGACTTCTAATCAGCAGGTTGAGGGTTCGAGTCCTTCAGGGATCGCCATTTCTCGTTATTTCTTTTCTGAGCCTAGCGCTTTGTCTGCGCAGGCACTGCGCGTGTGCAAAGTCCGTTTCCGGGCGGTCAGGTCTCTGATTCCGTCGGCAGCCCGGCTGTCCCCAGGGGCGATCCGGCACTCTGGAAGGTCAGCAGGAGCGGTACGGGAGACGTCTGTGGCGGCTCTGGCCCAGAGGACCCTCACGTTTCCTCCAGGGCGGAATCCGCTGCGGCGGGTTTCCAGTTTATCCGCTTTTTTGCTGAAGCTCCTGCTGCTTTGGCCAGGTGAAGCGGAATGCGCAGCCTTCTCCGGGGGCGGAACGGACGGAGATCGTGCCGCCTGCGCGCTCCAGATGCTTCTTGACGATTGACAGGCCGATGCCGCTGCCCTCGACCTCGTCGCGCGATTTCAGGGTCTGGAACATTTTGAATACCTGATCGTGGTACTCGGGAGCGATGCCGGGACCGTCATCGGCGACTGAAAACAGGTAGTTTTCGCCTGCGTCCTCCACGTTTACCCAGACCGTGCCGGTGGCGCGGTCATTATGCTTGATCGCGTTGGAAACCAGATTGGTGAAAATCTGCTTGAGCGGCATGTTCGGCAGCTGGATACCGTCAAAGCCGGGTGCGATACTGATGGTGAACCCCTCCGGCTTTTCGACCAGCATCAGGACCTCACGCATCAGCTCGTCGCCAGGCATGGTCTGCTGATACCTGCTGTCTTGCTGGCGGCCTGCCCGGGAGTATTCGAGAAGATCATCGAGCAGCCGGTCCATCCGTGATACCCGGGCGCGGAGCAGTTCCAGGTTTTCCCGGCTGTCATCATCCAATCCGTCCGCCAGATCTTCCTCCAGCCACTGGGAGGCGTTCCCGATCACGCGCAGAGGCGCGCGCAAATCGTGGGAGGCGACATAGGCGAAATCGTCCAGGTCCCGGTTCGAGCGGGCCAGTTCGCTCATGATCTCTTCACGTTCCGCCTCGGCGTGTTTGCGGTCGGAAATATCGCGGACAATGCCGCTGAACAGATGATGGCCGCCCACCCTGACCTCGCTCACCGACAGTTCAAGGGGAAACGTGCCGCCGTCCTTGTGCTGCCCCTGAAATTCCCGTCGTGTGCCGATATTCCTGTTTTGACCGGTCCGCAGGTGAGCGGCGAGGTAGCCATCGTGCCTGGAGCGATAGGGTTCAGGCATCAGGAACTTAACATTGCGGCCAACCGCTTCGCTGGCGGAATAACCGAAAATCTTTTCGCAGGCACGGTTGTAGCTTTGAATAATACCCTTGCAGTCAATTGTGATCATGCCCTCGGCGGTGTTGTCCTGTATTGCAGTCAGCTCCTTCTGTTTCTGCTCCAAAAACAGCTGGTTGGTCTTCAGCTCGTGCACAACGGAGGCGATAATCCAGATCGCAAACAGCGTTAGCGTCCTGTTCATCAGGACAACGCTCTCGTCTATGCCGATGCGCTGGAACAGGAAGTAGCCGGTCACCGTCAGCACAGTTGCAATCTTGGCGTAAGTGAATGCAGCCTCCGGTTTGGCCGCCCAGACGGCAAGTATGATGAAAGAGGCATAGATAAGTCCGGCAGCGACGCCCAGCGGTGTCAGGTAATCAAACAGAAATCCCCCGGCCGCCAGCCCGGCTGCAATCCGTTTCTCGTGAAAGCGCAGCCAGGCTTCGGAGAAGCGGGACTGACGTGAGGCTGCTTGCTTGGCAATTGTCATGTCTGTCGCTTTCGGTTGTCGCCGCCCGCGCGGTTCATCTCCGATCCGAGGGTTGATGCTGTGCCTGGCGCGGAGTGCAGCCAGACTGCCGCGTGAATAGCTCACGGCGCATAGAACATCTTATGGCGTCATTTCCACTATCATCACAACTTTTGGTTGTTAACCGGTAAAGATGGGCGGTGCGTGTGACTACGCGGCGCCATTGTGCACAGGGCTATGCAGATCCAGGTGTCCCGCCGGTGTGTCAGGACAGGGCCGGGCAGGGTGAAGTCATCGTAAAACCCGTGCCCGAACGTGCGGGCCGGTGTTAAGAGATTTCTTTTGGAATCGGTCTACTCCCTTCGGGAGCACAGAGAATCAGGAATGCGCGGAGAAGACTTTTGTTTTTCAAGTTCAAGGCAGCACGGCCCGCAGAACAGGACAGCGGCGCCAGGATCATTGCAGACGCTGTTGATGCCACCCAAGCCGTGGCTCAGTTCACCCCGGATGGTGACCTTCTGACAGCAAACGGCAATTTTCTTGCCGCCATGGGCTACAGGATGGAAGAGATCGCGGGGCAGCAGCACTCGATGTTCGTAGCGCCGGAGGTTGCTGCCGGAGCGGAATACAAAAGCTTCTGGAAAAAACTGGCCTCTGGCGAGGTGTTCACGGGGCAGTTTCCGCGGATAGCAAAGGATGGCACCACCGTTTGGTTCCAAGCCAGCTACGCACCGGTTGCCGGAGCCGGGGGCGCTGTTGAGCGTGTGGTTCTCGTTGCCTCGGATGTGACGGAGCGGCGTATTGGCCTGCAGGAAATCGCCCGCGGTCTTGAGGCGATGAGCCAGGGGGACCTGACGGTGCGGGTCAAATTGTCGGATCAGGCCGATATCGCGGCGCTGGGCGAGGCGTTCAACCAGTCAGCAGGGCAGCTGGAAACCGCCATGGGAGCGGTGACACAGGTGTCCGAGGCCGTGGAGCGCACCGCCGGTGAGATGACCAAATCGGCCGGTGAATTGTCCCAGCGCACCGAGAGCCAGGCAGCAACCCTGGAGCAGACTGCGGCTGCCATTGAGGAGC